>DPRR01000012.1 GCA_003538625.1 Ignavibacteriales bacterium | reverse complement strand
ATTATAGTTGCATTGTACTAAATTACAGTTGCATTATACGCAAATACAGTTGTATTGCACAAAATTACAGTCTCATCTTTTGCAACTTACCTTCTATTGTTTTAATTTAACCCTAAATAATAATTATTGGAGTACCCTTAATGCTAAAGTACAATCTCAAACGCCTCATTAACAATCGTGCAGTTTTCCAGCCCGTTGGCTATCTCCAAAAATTCGGATTCACCAAATATACCGCTTCAAGAATATACGGCGGTCATTTCTCATCGCTTAAACTATCACAAATTGAAAAACTTTGCATCGCCTTCAACTGCACCCCCAACGATTTAATCGAATACATCCCCGATGACAAAATCAAAACATTAAACCACCCTTTAACAACACTCATCCGCAATCAGGAAGCAAAAAAAGTAAATGAAATATTCAAAGACATACCTGTAGATATGCTCTCAGACTTTACAAACAGAATTGATGAATTAAAAAAAGAAATGCTTAAAAAATAAATTGCAGTAAATATTAAAATTATTTTAAGTAAAAGCCTATTGCGCCCGGCAAAATATTTTTGATTGCTTCTTATACGTAATGCAGCTTTCCCCCCCTCCATTACAGAGGGGAGAAAAGTTAGGAGGAGCATGCTTTATTTGAGCAGCATCATTTTTTTCATCTGAACAATAGAGCCGGCTCTTAACTGATAGACATAAATTCCGCTTGGCAAATTTGAAGCGTTCCAGTTTACTTCATACTTGCCTGCAGGTTTTTCTTCATTAACCAAAACCGCAATTTCATTTCCAAGTATATCATAAATCCTCAGATCAACATCGCTCAATTCAGGTATATTATAACTAATTGTTGTTGCGGGATTAAATGGATTGGGATAATTCTGTATTTCAACTTTTTCAGGTTTATCACTTATTACAACAGGATCCTGTATATAGAGAATACTGTGAACTGCTACGGTGCCTCTCTCTCCAACTGCTATACCTGTTTTAAAATTGCAGAAGTTTATCGCATTAAATCTTCCTGCCATATCACAAAATACCAGTTTCCAGTTATCATTTAATTCTTTGGATTCAAGAATTACAGATAAATAAACCGGGCCATCATTTTGAAAACATATCTTTTCACCGGCAAGAACATAAGTGTCACTTCCCCTCAAACAAATGCTTTGCAAATTGTATGCACGATTAATGGAATAGTTTGCCCATTGGTTATATCGGTCTTTTGCAACATACAATGCTCCTTCGTCACCAACAATAACTTTTAAGCCCGAGTGGCAGACTTTTATTTCATTAAGATTTCTTGCTGTTATTCTATGCATATACCAACTTTCACCTCCATCATCCGTATACGCAATAAGACCTGCATCCCCAACTGCAATAGCATGATCCTTATCATAAAAATCGACAGAATTAAATTTGCCGATTATTGGAATGGTTTTTTCAACCCATCTTAATCCGCCATTATTAGTAACAAGAATTGTTGCGTATGATTGAGGCATATCGCCATTATAAAGGTACTTGTATCCAACTACTACTCCGTTTAATTCATTGATAAATGATACATCAGTATTGTAATAATTTGTGGCGATGGATAATACGTCCCAGCTTCTCCAGCGTGAATCAGTTTTTAATATCACTCCCCTATCTCCAACTACAAATCCGGTATAATCATCAATAAATTTTATTGAGTTCAAATGGGATCTGACTCCCAGGTGAAAAGGTACCCACGTGGAGCCTCTGTTATTTGTGGCCAGCATAACCCCGTTATCACCAATAACAAATGCTTTATCGTCTGTTAGTTGTACTGCTGCGTTTAAATCTTCGCCGCCCACTTTTAGTAATTTCCACTGAGCATTAACACTTTCGCTAAGCACAACTAACACAAGAATTACAACAAGTCTTTCAAATAAAGTTTTCATAGAACCTCCTGAATGATTTAATGAATGTTTATTTTTCATCGGTTACCATAACCGGTGATTTATTTTTTTTCATTTTTAATTACTGGCAGGACAATAAGTGTTGAACAACAATCCAATATTTACTGTCCCTAGTCGAACACCTTCAGTCGTTATTATGTATTCAATAACAATTTCAATATCATCACGGTTTTTTATCGGATATTTTTTTTCAATAACGACTTTTCCTCCATCGTTTACAAAAACAATATCTTCACTCACATCTCTTAATCCCCAATTCAAGTGATTCAAACCGAGTCTGTCGCAAAGGTTTGCATTTACTTCCAGCATAACTTTAATCTGCTTCAAATTATTTAGATCTAATTGATTTTCTAATACCTGGTGAGTATATGCTACAGTACCATTTAAATGGCAATCCCCGCTGTATGGATCATGAATCATACAACAAAGATTTATCCTTTCTTTTATCACCGAAGTCTTAATGCTTTTATTTATTGCATTTGAATCTTTTGGTAAACTTTCACTGCATCCAATTAAAAGCATTAAAGTAAAGGCTGCTAACAACTCAAATAAATTTTTCATGGAATACTCCTTTATCCTTATGATTATGAAATTATATTTCTTCATCATCAGATTAATTGAGATATATGTTACTCGGTTGTTGGATCCTGGATTACATATTGGTTACAGCAAACTAATCTCATACTTTTAAGAGTAACCTTATTTGTTGTTACAGCATAATTACATTCCAGTACCATGCTATTTGCGCATCCGGTAATCTCATACCTTTTGGTTAAACTATAATCCCTTGATCCAAGGCGATTAATTTTAAAGTTGTCTACTGTCTCTTTGTAAATTGTACGACAAGAATTTGTTTCCGTAGGAATTGATGGTATTAGTACTGCATCAATTTTCAACTTTACAATTGTATTGTAGTTTGCATCCGACTGAGTTTGATTAAATCCAAGAAAACTTACACCATAATCAATTTTCCCTTGAATACTCAAAGGTTCAGTAAATCCATGGCGAGGATCAAGCAACTGTGCATCCAGTTTGATTGAATTACTGCCAATATTTAGATAATAAGCTATGCTTTTGTCCTGATCATTGTTTGTAACGGGGTCAACAATCGAATCATTTTGGCAGGATGTAAAAAAAAACGAAATGATTATAAACAGAGATAAAATTAAGTTTTTCATGGCACGCTCCTTTTGTTATTGTTTATTGATGATTAAAAAAGAACCAGCGCAAATAAACAAAATAATGCAGGGGGATGCCTATCAGGTATGTTTCAAATAGTATTAACTATGTTGCAAGTTTTTGAACGCAGAAAATTTTATTAAAATTCTTACTCTAATTGGAAAGAATTTTTGCAATGGAAAATTTTACTTTGCAAAATCACTTGGTGAGTATCCAAATTCTTCCTTAAAACAATGCGCAAAATATGAGGGACTTCCAAAACCTACAGAATAAGCTATCTCGGATATATTTGCGTCTTTATTTTTAATCATAATTTTAGCTTTTGCCAATCTTACAGATCTTAAATAAACACTGCAGGATTTACCCGTTAATGCTTTTATTTTTCTAAACATTTGAGAACGGCTCATTCCAATTTCATTGCCAATACTTTCGATTGAAAATTCTTCTTCAGATATGTGTTCGTGAATTACTTTTAAAATACGTTCCATAAATTGAATATCAATTCTTTTTAATTTTAGTTTTGCTATTGGAAGAGGAGTTAAATTATCCGGACCGTAAATCTCCTGCAGTTTTTTTCTAAGCTTTATAAGGTTGTCGATCCTTATATGTAATTCTCTTGAATCAAAAGGTTTGGTAAGATAATCATCGGCACCTGTTTCCAATCCCTCTAATTTGTTTTCCGGTTCCGATTTAGCTGTTAACAAAATGATCGGAATATGACTGGTTTTTTGATCTGTTTTAAGTAGCCGGGTCATATCATAGCCATCCATTTTCGGCATCATTATATCACTTATAATTAAATCAGGAATTATTGCTTCAGCTTTCTTTATTCCTTCATCACCATTTTCAGCTTCCTCAAAATGATAATTATCACCAAGCGAATCCATAATAAAATTTCTTACATCGTTATTGTCTTCAACAATCAGAATAATATTTTTGTCTGTGGGTAGATTTTCAAGACGCGTTTTATGATCTGCTGCCTTCATAAATTCAGAATTATCAATTAATACTTTTTCAATAAACAATTGGTCGTCTGCATCTATAATTTCATCGGATGAAAGATGTTTGCTGCCGAGAGGCAGAGTGATTTTAAATTCTGTCCACTCACCAATCTTGCTGTCAACAGAAACAGTACCGTAATGTAGTTCAACAAGCTCTTTTACTAAAGATAAACCGATACCTGTTCCTTCGTGTTCCCGCGTATGCGCATCATTAACCTGATAGAAGCGGTCAAAAATCTTAGTTAAATGTTTTTCGGCAATTCCAATTCCGGTGTCTCTAATTTTAATTTCAATACTGCTGTTATTTATTTCTAAAATTGATACTGTTATTTCATTACCATCCGGAGTAAACTTGAAAGCATTGGATAGAAGATTTTTCAGAATAGTCTCCATTTTTTCTCTATCAAAATAAACCATTACTTCTTCTGTCTGTATATCCAATCTTAGTTTTATAGATTTGATGTTAGCTAATGATTCGAAGGACATTACCATCCCTTTTAGAAAAGGTACAATATTATGTTTTGATGCTTTTAATAGAAGTCTTCCTGAATCTATTTTAGAAAGATCCAGCAGCTGATTAATCAGATTAAGCATATTGTGCGCATTCTTTTTAATCATTATGATATTTTTCTTTATAACTTCACTCGGGTTAAATGATAAAATTTGTTCGGTAGGTCCAAGTATTAAAGTTAAAGGTGTGCGAAATTCATGAGAGATGTTTGCAAAAAATCTTGATTTTATTCTATCAACTTCCTCCAGTTTTTCTGCATGTTCATGCTCGAGTTCCAATTGATGTTTTAGACGCTGTCTCTTTAAATCATATCTTCTTACTGAATACAATAAAACTAAAGCGACTAAACCGTAAGCAGAATACGCCCAGCCTGTTTTCCACCATGGGGGATGGATAATTATAGCAATCGATCGACCGGGTTCATTCCACATACCATCAGAATTAGTATTTTTAACTATAAAGGTATATTCTCCGGGATCAAGATTTGTGTAAGTAGCAAACCTCTTGTCAGAGTTTGTATAAATCCATTGATTTTCAAAGCCCATCATTTTATAAGCATATACAATTTGATTTGGGGATTCAAAGTCAATTGCCACAAACTCAAAGGATAAAACATTATCCTCATATAGTAAGTCAAGTTTTTCCAAATCATCAATAGATTTGTTTATTACCACTCGATTTAATTTTTTATCAAAACCAACTGGAACTCTCTTATTAAATAAGAGCAGGTCAGTAAAAATTAAGGGGGGTTTATACTCGGAATCTGTTAATTCATCCGGATTAAAAACATTAAATCCATTTATACCTCCAAAGTACAGATGGGTTTTTCCTTTGCAGCAAGCCCACTGATTAAACTCTTCCGATTGAAGTCCATCTGCTCTTGAATAATTTCTAAATGATTTTGATTTAGGGTTATACATTGATAAACCTTTACTAGTACTTATCCACAGATTACCATTTTTATCCTCAAGCAGACCATAAATTGTATTATTTGGTAATCCATCGGACTCAGTAATCCTTTCAAATTTTTCAGAAGCAATATCAAACTTATTTAATCCGTTTGAAGTGCCTATCCAGATAGAACCATCACGGCTGAATGTGATTGATGAAACTATATTGTCACTAAGACTTTCCGCTTTACCAGGAATATTGTAATACCATTTTGATTTACCTGACTTAATATTATAAACAAATAACCCATTGCTGTATGTTCCTATCCAAATATTTCCATTGCTATCCTCATTAAGTACATACACTCCTGTGGCTGTCATATCATCCGGTTCATCAGGATTATAAATGATTCTTGCAAAAGTATTTTTCTTTTTATCGAATTTGAGTAATCCTGATCCAAAAGTTCCGATTAGCAGTTCCCCATATTTTTCTTCAATTAAAACTGATATCTGATCATTTGGCAGGCTGCTGCTGTTATGCGGATTATTCTGATAACGAATAAAGCGATTACTTTTTCTTTCAAACTTGCAGAAACCTGTTCCATCAGTTACTATCCATAAATTGCCATCTCTGTCTTCCTTGATATCAGAAATGCCATTCGATGCTAAACTATATTTATCATTTGGGTTATGTAAATAATTCTTGAAAACTCCACTTTCCATATCTAATCTGTTTAATCCATTTAATTCAGTTCCTATCCATACAATACCATCACTATCCTCACAGATAGCGGTAACACCATTGCCGCTTAAACTATTTTCATCTAACGGATTATGTTTATAATGTTTAAACTTTTTGTTAGTGACTAATTTATTTACTCCGTTTGTCCATGTACCGAGCCATATTATTCCTCTTTTATCTCTGTAAATATCGTATATTAAATTATCACCGATGCTTTCAATCTCTGAAGGATTGTGCTGATAGACAGTGGTCTTGAAGGATTTTTTATCCATTACAATTAAACCATCTTCGTATGTACCGAGGAGCAGGTTACCGTTATTATCTACATCTATTGAAAGTACAAAATCTGTTGGAATGGAATAGTAACCACCACTTTTTTTAAAGACTTTAAATCTGTTTTCTTTTTCAATGAATTGGTTTAATCCACCACCATAAGTGCCAATCCATAAATTGCCGTCAGTATCCTTATAAAGTGTATTTATAAAATCTTCACTTAAACTGATTGGGTTATCAGGATCATTTTGAAAACTAGTGAATTGATTTTTAGAAATATCCAATCTGTTTAAACCGCCGTTTTTAGTTCCGATCCACAAGACATTTGCTGTGCTATCATAAACTAAAGAAGAAATTGTGCTTGAGCTTAATGAATTTTTATTTGATGGATTATTAAAGTAGCTGGTAAACTTTCCGGATTTTTTATCAAATTTGTTTAACCCGTTTGCGGTACCAACCCACAAATAACCATCATTATCTTCACAGATTGCATATACTTTATTATTGCTTATTGAATTCTGATTTTTCTCATTAGCCAAATATACTTTAAAGGTTTCCAGATCTTTATCATACTTGTTAAGTCCGCCTTCAAAAGTGCCAATCCAGAGGTTGCCGGATTTATCTTCAAATATTGAGTAAACAGGATTGGCACCAATGCTGGTAGAATCATCGGGATTATGCTTGAACACTTTAAAATTGTAACCATCGTATCTGTTAAGACCTTCAAAGGTGCCAATCCATAAATATCCTTTACTATCCTGTGAAATGCATAATGATGTATTGGTTGAAAGGCCCTGCTCAGAATTAATGTGCTGGAATTCGAAATTGAGCTGAGCATAAAGATTATAGTTTATCGCAATAAATATTAGAACTAAATTTTTCATAATTCTACATATTTATCAAATCGTGTAAAAGTACATCAATTCTCTTTAACCTGGCTCTGATAATATTTTGGGCAATATTTTGATCCATCTTTGTGCTAGAAATTATTATTCTCTTTGGAGCTTCGAGTGGAAGTGCTTTACATATCTGACACTCAACTTCAATTACAGTAATTTCCTTTGGTGCTGAGATAACAGTAATTATTATTTTAGTACCGGCTTCAATTAAAACATCAGAGTGGTCATAGTCACCATCAACTAATAACAAATTGAGTTTCCAATCGGCTCCAACTGCAGCAAAAATTAAAGTGTCGCCCGATGAAACTAGAATAGAATCGTTTGCACTCAGAATTTGACCATTGTACATAATCTGGTCGTTACCCTCTGTGCTATGCAATAATGTAATAGAGTGTGCCATATCCCTGCCCTCCTTAAAAATTATAAAATAGTTAATAAGATATGTGGGATAAATAAATTCATTAGCATAGAATTAACTCTGTACTGAGAATTAATTTATCTTGAAAATATTTGGGAAAAGGTTTGGTACTGTATTCTGCAGGGATGAAAAGTCTGAAATCAAATCTTCTCTCAATGGTAAGATTCTTTCTGCTTTTCTGCAGGAAACGTAATTCAGAAAATATTAAGAAGCAAGAATTATCGATTGCGGCACATTAAAAGTTCATAAACATCAAATAAATTTAATCACCGCATTAACATGTAAATAATGATGAAAATCATTTTAGCAGCGTCATCTTCTTAGTCGCAATAAAATTTCCTGATCTTAACTGGTAAAAATAAATTCCCGAAGAAAGATTTGATGCATTAAACTCGGTTGTAAAATTACCGGAGGTTTTAAACTCATTTACAAGTGTTGCAACCTCATTCCCTAAAACATCATAAACCTTTAAAGTCTGCCAGCCGCTTATTGGCGTTTGCCAGCTTATTTTTGTACCTGGATTAAATGGATTGGGATAATTTTGTTCTAACGAAAAAATTATTGGAACAATATAATCATCTTCAACATTTACAGGATTGTCTTTCCCTGCTCCGGTTAACTCAATTTCCTTTGCACCGGCATTTGAGTAAATAGTGAGCGATGCGTTATAGGCAATTGTGCTGTCAGGATTAAATTGCAAATATCCCTGTATTGAAGAATAAGGACTTAGAGAAAAATTATTTATATCTAATAAAAATCTTGAATCAGAAATCTTAATTGAATCAACTATTAATTCGGCACTGCCGCTATTTGAGATAAATATCGTTTCAGTGGTTGAACTGTTTATCAAAGTGGAATCAAATCTAACTTTAAGCGGAAGCGCATTCAATTCTGCAAAAACAGGACGTACATTATTCGTTGCAAAACTATAAATTCTATCCACAAATTCCGGATGATCTATATATGGATTTCTTTTCATCTGCAATAAAGCTATCGCATTGTTTCTTGCTGCTTCAACTGTTCCCACACTATCAAGCTTATTCCATTCTCTAAAAACATTTTCCTGGGTTTGTGTGAAGAAGCCGCCGTAGTTTGTTGGATAACGGGTAATAAAATAAAACATAGATCTGCTTACATCACCTTTATGAACATCTCTCGGCTCAAAAACTATTTGTCCTAAACTATTTGTTCCAAGTTTACTACCTCCATTTTGCCACGTAACATTGGATACAACTTTACCGAAAGGATAATTTGAACGGATGCTGTTTGCTGTTATGTCTGTTGGATACAGATGATACAGATCCGATTTCATCGGTTCTGCTTCATTAAAATTTGATTGTGGCCATGTATGTTCTGTGTTAAAATTATATGGCGGATTTTGCGCCACAGTTCGGCTGGTATAACCAACGGCAAGTCTTCCGGTGTAAACGCATTCAAGTGTATTGTCTGTTGCTCCCTGTCCATTAACTTTTTGATTATCAATCTCCATAAACATTTTATCGCGGGCAAGATTATATCCTAAAGAAGTATGATTAGACACAAGCAGAGTTAATGCGCTCTTTAACTGTGTGTCGTAAAGATTAAATGTTGATGTATCATAGCTGTCACCAAACTTTCCTGATCCATCCACACTTAAGACGCAGCCAATTGTACTGTCATCACCTGTTATAAAAATTATATCTTTATCAATTACATTTTGATTCGGATGATATTTAATCCAAACCATTATGCTGTCATTAGCCGGAATGGTTAAAACTGTATCCGATAAAGTGTAAACATTTTTCAGATTATACAACTCCACATTTACAGATTGTTCATTTTCATTAATTAAATAAAATGAAGCGCTTTCTATCGTACTAGTATAGATCTGGGGAAATTCAATAGCTTCCCTATTTACTCTAACCTGCGCTGGTAAATTAAAAGAAATTAAAACAGAAATAAGTAAAAATATTTTATTCATTCTTAAACTTTTAAATAATTATAAATAAAGTGGGACTAAATGAACAACTTATCAAGGTAAAATTTTTAATTAATTTTTAGGTTCAACTACCGCTGTAGCTTCTATCTCTATCAGCATATCCGGATCAATTAAAGATTTTATCTCTATCATTGAGGTTACAGGTTTTATATCTTTAAAATATTCACCGTGGGCCCTGCCATACTCTTCCCAACGGCTAATATCTGTAACAAACATTCTTGTTCTAACAACATCTTGTAAACTTCCACCGGCTTTAGTTATTGTTCTTTCAATTATTTGAAGACATGTGTTAGTCTGAGCGTAAGCATCACCAATTCCAACAACCTTTCCGTCAGTTACTGGTGCTGTTCCTGATACTTCAATTATATTGTCAATTCTTACTGCGCGGGAATAGCCTACAATTTCTTCCCACTTTGCACCGGATGATATATTTATTCTTTTCATATAGTTCCTTTTAAATAAGCTTTGCGTTTTTGTTCAGGAAATTTTTCAATAGCATATCTAAGCATAGTTCTTGGCATTGTTTTATAATGCTTTATTAAAAACTCTTCTTCGCTTTGAATATCACGATTACCAATTTCCCTTAACATCCAGCCAACAGCTTTATGAATTAAATCATGTTTATCATTTAATAAAATCCCGGAAATATTTAAGGTGTCGTCAAACCATCCATGTCTTATAAACGTAAAAGTAGAAAGAATAGCAATTCGTTTTTCCCAAAGATCTTTAGAATGTGCAAATTTATAAAGCAAATCTTTTTCTTTATCAATCAAATATGCTCCAATAATTTTTGGAGATGAAAGATCAACTAAATCCCAGTTATTAATTCCTTTTCTATTCTTAAGATAAAAATCAAAAATAGATTTTTTCTTTTTGTCATCTCCTTTTTCGTATTGATCGACAAGAATGAATGCCGAGATTAATCTTTCTTCATGAACTTTAGAAAGAAGTAAAATTTTCAGATCATCTAGAGGCAAATCTTTAAACTGCTTAGCAATAATTCTTTGTTCAGGAACTTTAATCCCATAAAAAATATCGCCTTCGCCATATTCACCTTTACCGGTTTTAAAAAATCTCTGAAGAACAATCGCTTGAGCGGTGTTTCTTTGTTTTAATATTGCTTTTCTTATTTCTATTAAACTCATAGTTATAAAATTTACTAATAATAATTAGTGTCACACTGAGCCTGTCGAAGTGTGACAATGGATTGGAAAATTGTAATACGTAGGTCATCCTTCGACAAGCTCAGGATGACATGGTTTGTCCCCCTGAGTTTAGCGAAGGGCTCAGGATGGGCATAATAGTCAAAAACATTTAGTAGTTATTTAATCAGTTATTTTCTTTATCCAGTCCGCCATTGTTTCCAAAGCAATCGGAGCAACTGTTTCTTCAATTGTTGCATATTCTGAAACAGCACCTGTAGCTGATGTCTGGAAAAGATGATTCAATCCGGGAAGCAATCTAATTTCATAATTTTTATTACCTCCCTTTTTCAATGCGGACTCAATGGCAGATAAATTCTGTTCAGGCGGTACCTGTAAATCATTCCCGCCGTTTATAGCGAGAACCGGACATTTAACTTTTTCAAGCGTCGGTTGTGGATTATACTTGATAAAATAGTTAAACCATGGACTGGTTAAAGTTTTTATCTGCATATTTAAATAAACTTCAGGATCACCAAGCTTGCTTTTTTCATCATCACTCATCGCAGAGTACTCGGAATTAAATTTATCACGTAGTTGTTTTTCTAATGTCGTCTTATCATCACTACTAACAATCATTGAATAAATTTCCCTTTGCTCCTTTAAAGATTTCTGAATTTCTTCTTCCGGCATTCCTTCTGCTCTTTGTATTAGTTCACTTTGAAGAATTAAAATTGAATCACCGGAAATTCCTGTTCCAGCCATCAGAATGATGAAATCCACATCATCTGATTTAACAGCCGCCATTGGCGCAATCATTCCTCCCTCGCTATGTCCAATCAAACCAATTTTAGAATGATTAATTTCAGTACGACTTTTCAGGTAATCCACACCTGCTAAAACATCTCTGACAAAATCTTCACTTGTACCGGTTGCCTGATTTCCGGTTGATTGACCGATTCCCCTGTCATCAAACCTTAATACAGCAATGCCGTTTCTTGTAAGATAATCTGCAATTACCAAAAAAGGTTTATGACCAAAAACTTCTTCATTTCTATCCTCACCGCCGGATCCGGTTATCATTACAACAGCAGGAAAATTGTTACCGTTTTCCGGCAACGTTAAAGTTCCTGCAAGGGTTATGTTATCAACTTTATTTTCAAATTTTATATCTTCTGATTTATACGGAAATGGTTCCTTTGGTTCCTGCGGTCTTCTTACTTCTTCAAGCTTATCAACTTTCTTAACAACCAAATCCAAAACCATTCCACCCTGATTCCATTTACCGACAATTTTCATTTCATCATAAAATATTTTACCGGTAAAGAATCCTTTAATAACCGGTATTTGAATAGTTATCGAATCGTCTTTTATAATAGTGCTTTCAGTTGGAATACCTTTTGCCCCCTGATCCGGACTGTCCAGTGTTGATGAATAATTTCCAGCAGAATCCTGAGCCAAATTAAATACGACTGTAAGCTTAACGGTATTCGGTAGTTCAAGTTTTCCACTCCAGATACCGCTTAGATCTTTTTGTTGCGCCGATATTTGCATTGTTAAAAACAGGATCATCAAGAACACATTAATATTTTTCATTACAATTCCTTTAATCTTATAAAGTTTTTTTATTTGCTTACAAAATTTACTTAATAGATTTTCTTTAATACAATATTTTTCCTGGTGGTACGATATTTTAATCTATTGAAAAACTTTTATGGGGCTACATTTTTTTTATCAGCCATAGTACGAATGAGATAACTGCACTAATAATTATCATTGTTACTATTGGAAAATAAAATTTAAAGCCCGGTCTATCAATTACAATATCCCCGGGTAATTTGCCGAATGGAAGTTTAGAAAGCCATGGCCAGGTTAATCCGGCAATTAAAAGAATTATTCCTGCGGCGATTAATATTTTTTGAGTTCCGTTCATTTATAAAATTTCGCTATAGAATTTTTCTAATATAAAATTATAATTAAATGCCAGCTTAGTTTTTTTTATTCGTTTCAAATCAAAGTATTCAATTCTTTGTCCCTCTTTGAGTTCAATTTCTGCAGGATTGATATCCAATCTTTTCCAAAAAACATTGTCAGTAATATTTTCTGATGTAAAAATTCCAAACAAATTAATTTCTCCTAGATTAACTAAACCCATTTCTTCATTCATTTCTCTCCTAATGGCTTCTTCCGGTGTTTCTCCAATTTCAACTTTTCCACCAGGAATATCCCACATATTCGGGAACGGAATAGATAGTTTATTATCACGCAAAATTAACAGCACTTCATTGTTGTTATTAAGAAGTATTATGCCTGCACCAATCATATTATTTCATCCAGATTGTTGTTCTCAAAGCTAAAATAGAGTAACATAAAACCGGAAATTCCTTCTTAAAGGTGAGCAATTCTATATTCAAACAAAATAATCTCCGATTATGGAACTAAATATAATTTAAATTAGTTTGGATAAGTATGACAAACAAACAAACAAAATCAGCAATAATTATCGGCAGCGGACTTGGTGGATTATCAACCGCTTTACGTTTATCTACCGAAGGTTATGACGTAACCGTAATTGAGAAACACTCAAAACCAGGCGGAAGATTAAATCAACTTAAAATGGATGGATTTACTTTTGATGTTGGTCCTTCTTTTATGAGTATGAGCTGGGAGCTTGAAGAGTTATTTAAAAGTAATGGATTAAAAAATCCGATAGAACTTGAAGAACTTGATCCGCTTTATCAGGTTTATTTTGAAGGTGAGAAAAAACCTTATCGCATATTTAAATCTCTTAACAATCTTGAAGAAGAATTTAAAGATATCGAACCAAATCTTGCCGCAAAAGTTGAAAAATATTTAGCTCGAGCCGGTGAGTTTTTTCATGATACAGAAGACAAAGTTGTAAAATCAAATTATAAAAATGTTGTTGATTATATTTTAAAGTTAACACGTGTTCCAAAAAAACATCTTCCCTACTTATTCAGAAATATGTGGAGTGAAGTTGAAAAGAATTTTGAATCAGAACAAGTGCGTGTGATATTTTCATTGGTTGCTTTCTTCCTTGGATCAACACCATTTCATACACCGGCAATTTATTCCCTTCTTAACTATACAGAAATGAAGCACGATGGTTACTGGAAAGTTAAAGGCGGAATGTACAAAATTGTTGAAGAGTTGATGAAGATTTTAGAGGCTCGAGGAGTAAAATTTGTTTTTAATACAGAAATTGTTGGAGTTGCAAATTCAAATGGCAAATTAAATTCTTTGCTTGATAAAAACGGTAAAACCTGGAGTGCAGACATTTTCATTTCCAATTCTGATGCTGCTTCTTTTAGAGGACAAATACTTGGGAGAAAAAAATTCACTGAGCAAAAACTAGATAATATGGATTGGACACTTGCTCCATTTACAATTTATCTTGGCTTAAAAGGTAAAATAGATTCGCTTCAGCATCACAATTATTTTCTTGGAAGCAATTTTAGAGGTTATGCAGATAAGATTTTTACATCTTCAATCATTCCGCAAAAACCTTATTACTATGTAAATGTTTCATCCAAAACTACTCCGGAATGTGCGCCTGAAGGATGCGAAAATGTTTTTATTCTTTGCCCTGTTCCTGATAGAAGATTTAAAAAAGATTGGGATGACAAAGAAGAAATTGCAAACAACATCATAAAAGATTTATCCGAACGCACAGGGTTTGATATTCAATCCAACACATTAGTTAAACAAATTTATTCTCCGGTAGAGTGGGAAAATATGTTCAATCTATATAAAGGTTCCGGTTTAGGATTAGCACACGGTATCAATCAGGTTGGTGCATTCAGACCAAAAAATAAAGACGAAGAATTTCCAAACTTGTATTACGTAGGCGCTTCAACAACGCCAGGCACGGGATTACCAATGGTTATCATAAGTTCAAAACTTGTAACAGATAGAATAAGGAGTGATTATGGATCTATATAATAAGACTTCGTATGCGATTAGTAAAGTGGTAACTAAAAGTTACAGCACTTCCTTCAGCCTTGGCATTGCTGCATTTGCACCACAATACCGAGATGCTATTTACGGTATTTACGGATTTGTAAGAATTGCTGATGAGATTGTTGATACCTTTAACGAGTTCGATCAAAAACAATTAATGGAAAACTTCCGCAAGGAAACTGAAGAAGCTTTAAAAACTGGAATATCAACAAACCCAATATTACAAGCTTTTATTCACACAGTTAAAGAATACAAAATAGATTATCATTACATTGATGCATTCTTAAACAGCATGGAAATGGATTTAACAAACTCTTACTACGAACCACAGCAATACAATGAATACATTTATGGTTCAGCAGAGGTTGTTGGATTAATGTGCTTACAAATTTTTGCTGGAAATGATAATAAATTATTTAACGATCTTGTTGCACCCGCTAGAAGTTTGGGTTCAGCTTTCCAGAAAGTAAACTTCTTAAGAGATATAAAAAGCGATATGGAAGAAAGAGAAAGAATTTATCTGCCTGGAGTTAATCACGCTATTAAGATTGATGACGTGCATAAACAAGATTTAGAAAAAGAAATCGCACTCGAATTTAAAAATGCTTTGGAAGGAATAAAGAAATTACCGGTTGGAGTAAAACTCGGAGTTTACTCGGCATATCTTTATTACCAGGGCTTATTTAAGAAAATTAAAAAATTAAAAGTTAAAGAATTGATGAAACAACGAGTGAGAGTTTCCAACACAACCAAGCTTGCTTTGTTAATTAGAGGTTTGCTTGAAATAAAAGTTTTTAAGTTAACCTGAAACAAAATTAAATTTTAATTAAGTTGCCGGTATAATTACCGGCTTTTGTTTTATATGAGCACATACTTACTGATAAACATATTAATAATTTTCTTTCCTCTGATTTTATCATTCGATAAGAATTTAAAGTTCTATAAAAAGGTTCCTTATGTTTTGCAGTCAATTGCATTCATAAGCACTGCTTATATTGTCTGGGATGTGATTGCTACGGAACGCGGTGATTGGGCTTTTAGTCCTGAGCATTTGATTGGCTTTTACATTTTAGGGCTACCACTTGAAGAGATTCTGTTTTTTATAACTGTCCCGTATGCCTGTATTTTTATTTTCGAGACAGTTTCTTTTTACGTTAAGGAAAAGAAATTAAATTTTAACAAAAAACTATCTATAATTCCCGCAGTAATATTAATAGTGCTCGGAATCATTTTCTACGATCAGAACTACACATTTACGGTTTCTATATTTGTTGCAGCTTTTTTTATTGGCGCAGTTTTGTTTAATGAACAACTGCTTGCTTCCAGAAATTTTTGGATAACAATACTGATCAGTTTTCTTCCATTTCTGATTGTTAATTATTTCCTCACTTCAATTCCTGTTGTTACTTATAATGAAACTGCTTTCAGCGGAAAAAGATTTATAACAATTCCTTATGAAGATTTTCTTTATTCCTTCTCAATGATTTCGTTGTGGATTCTTTTTTATGAGTTAGCCAGAGAAAAGAAAAAGTGAAAAAGAAAATCTGTGTTATTGGTGCAGGGCTTGGCGGACTATCCGCAGCTATACGACTTGCAAACAGAGGTTTTGAAGTGGATCTGTATGAACAGAACATTACCTCAGGCGGTAAAGCTGGTGAAATAAAAGAAAGAGGATATCGATTTGACACCGGTCCATCTCTCTTAACAATGCCGCATGTTATAAAGGATTTGTTTTCTGAATGCGGAGAAAATATTGATGATTATCTGAGGATTAACAGATTAGAATTAATTTGTAAATACTTTTTCCCAGATGGCTCAATCATAAATGCCTACTCCGATCAAGATAAGTTTGGAAAAGAAATTGAAGAAAATACTGCCGACAATTCTGAATCTTTAAATAAATACCTTACTTACTGCAAAACTATTTATGACTTAGCCGGTGATTTATTTCTAACTAAGGACCCTTCAAGTATTTCAACTTATTTAAATTCCAAAGCGCTAAAAACTTTATTAAACGTTGGTAAGATTGATCCGTTCCGAACCATAAATGAAGCGAATGAAAGTTTCTTTAAAGATCAACGACTTGTTCAACTGTTTAATCGATATGCAACATATAATGGTTCAAATCCATATTTAGCTCCCGCAACATTAAATATTATTCCTCATGTTGAATATAACCAGGGAAGTTTTATTCCTGTTGGTGGAATTTATTCAATATCAAAGGCACTTAATAAATTAGCTGAGAAGAAAGGTGTTAACATTTTCCTAAATCAAAAAGTTGATGAAATCATTCTTGAAAATAGAGAAGCAAAGGCAATCAAGGTTAATGATAAGATTATAAAGTATGATAAGATAATTTCTAATGTTGATGTGAATTTTACCTTTAAAAATCTGATAAAGAATTTCAATAGTCGTGAATCTAGAAGATATGAAAAGAAACTCCCATCATTTTCAGGTTTAGTATTTTATTGGGGAATCAAAAAGGAATTTCCGGAACTTGAAACACACAACATCCTTTTTTCCAAAGATTATAGAAAAGAGTTTGATGATTTATTTGATAATAAAAAGATTCACAATGATCCCACAGTGTATATTTATATTTCATCAAAGCTTAACAAAGACGATGCACCAGCAGGAAAAGAAAACTGGTTTGTAATGGTTAATGCTCCACACATTCAAAATCAGAATTGGGAAAGCGAAGTTAAGTCTGCACGAAAGAATGTTATAAAAAAAATAAATAATTTTCTTAACACAGATATTGAGAGTTTAATAGAGTTTGAAAAAATTATGTCTCCAGTCGATATTCAAAACAGAACTGGCAGTTATCTCGGCAGCATATATGGCATTTCATCAAATGATAAGTTTGCAGCATTTATGAGGCAATCAAATAAATCTAAAACCGTTAAGAACTTATATTTCTGCGGTGGAAGCGCGCATCCTGGCGGCGGCATTCCTCTGGTTATCTTATCAGGCAAAATTGTTTCTGATATAATCGAAAGTGAAAATCAATAATGATTCAAGCTGATCATAAAAAATGGGCGGAGTTTGTTTTTGACATTTATCTTAGAAAACTATTAAAAAAATCATTCTATGATTTTAGAGTAATTAATGAACTACCTGCGTTAGATGACTCCAAAAGTATTATTGTAACTCCAAATCATTTTTCCTGGTGGGATGGTTTTTTTATTTATTGGACTAACAAAAAACTATTTAGCAGAAAACTTTATGTGCTTATGCTTGAAGAACAGCTAAAGCGATATTGGTTCTTTAAGAAACTTGGATGTTATTCAATTGATTTAAATGATAGCCGCAAAATGATTGTCTCTCTAAAATACACAATGGATTTGCTTTTAAAGCCAAATAATCTTGTTACTATTTATCCTCAGGGTGAAATACAAGCTTACGATGAAAAACATATTATATTAAAAGATGGAATCGATTTTATAATAAAGAAAAGTACGGTTGATTTTCAGATTCTTCCGATTACATTCAAAATCCATTATACAAATGAAAGATTGCCAATTGTATATGCGCGATTTGGAAAATTATTAAACTCAAAAGATGTTGCTGAAAATCCACAATTATTTAAAGATGAGTTTATAAATAATCTTAATCTAATTAATTCTGAATACTCCACATCAAAATTTAAAAGTATTTTGTAAACAATGTTTATAGTATTACTAATATCGTTGAGTGTCTTTAGTGTTATCTCAATCTATAATCTTTTCACAGCTCCAGTATTAAAAAGAGTGTCTCAACCCTCAGACAATCGAAATTTTGTCTCAGTTTTAATTCCGGCAAGAAATGAAGAAAAGAATATTGAGAAATGTCTAAAAAGAGTATTGGCACAAGATTATCAGAACAAAGAAATTATTGTGCTTGATGATAATTCGACAGATAATACATACCGGCTGGTTTCATCTTTTAGTACGAGCAATGTAAAAGCTTTAAAAGGTAAAGCACTTCCCACAGACTGGTTTGGTAAAAATTGGGCTTGTCATCAGCTTGCACAAGAGGCTAAAGGTGAATATTTACTTTTTGTAGATGCGGATGTTGAACTTAAACCTGAAGTTATTTCCTCTGCTGTATATGAATTAGAGAAATCAAATGCAGCATTACTTTCAATTTTTCCAACGCAAATAATTAAATCATTTGGCGAGTATCTTATTGTTCCGCTTATGAACTGGCTGCTTTTAACTTTTCTTCCATTAAGATTTGTTTATAGTTGTTCCGGTAAAGCCTTCGTTGCGGCAAACGGACAGTTTATGCTTTGGAAAAAAGATGATTATTTTAAAATCGGCGGGCACGAAAAAGTAAAAAACAAAGTTGTTGAAGATATGGAGCTTTCAAGATTAACAAAGCAGAATAAATTAAAAATTAAAACAATGTTAGGTGGTAAATTAGTTTTTTGCAGAATGTATGAATCATTTAATCAAGCTTATAATGGATTTACGAAAAACTTTTTTGCTGGATTCTTGCTGCCTCCATTTTCATTCTTGGTTATTATTCTGTTTTTACTGATTGCTTTTGTATTGCCATTTTTATTTTTAATGCCGCCTGTTTATTCATTCATCCTGATCGCATTAATTTTGATAACGAGAATATCTGTTTCTATTGTGAGTAATCAAAACTTATTTATTAATGTTTTACTTCATCCAGTTCAAATGCTGTTTATGTTTTGGATAGGAATAAATTCTTTAATTAAGTTTAAAACAAAAAAGATAGTATGGAAGCAAAGAAAATTATAGTATCAAATAAAGAAATCGCTTTCCTTTATATTATTTTCTTTGTAGGAATCGTTGGTCATCTATATGATCCATTGCGGAATCTTATGTTGTTATTAACTCCGGCAACATTACTTCTTACTGGACTAATCGTTTTATTTTATTCCTACAAATCTTCCACCAATAATTTTTTATTATGGGCTGCTTTTACTTACATAATTACTTTTATACTTGAAGTAATCGGAGTTAAAACCGGATTGATATTTGGCGAATATAATTATGGTTCAACTTTAGGAATAAAATTATTTGATGTACCTTTAATAATTGGGTTTAACTGGGTTTTTGTAATTCTAGGCTCAATTTCAATTTCAAGATTAATGACTGGTAATTTTTTTCTTTCCTCAATAATTTCTGCTTTCATTGCTTTTATTTTTGATCTGATACTCGAGCCAATTGCAATCAAGCTTGATTACTGGTCATGGTCTGAAGGTATAATTCCAATACAAAATTATTTGGCATGGTTTGTTATTGCTTTAATTTCTGCTTTAGGATTTAATTATCTAAAAGTTAAAGTAAATTCAAAAATATCTTTACACTATATTTTAGTTCAATTTGTGTTTTTTGTAATACTATTAATTTTTTATCGATGAGATTTTTATGGGAATAATTATTGCGTTTATAATAATTAGCATTTGGGCATCACATCTTTTTTACTCATTATTATATGTGAATGTTGATTTTACAAATCCGGTTTTTTATTTACACATTCTTTTACAAGGATATCTTTATACGGGATTATTTATCACTGCGCACGATGCAATGCACGGAACGGTATCAAAAAATAAATTTATTAATAAAAGTATCGGTTCAATTTCAACATTACTATTTGCCGGATTATCATATAATAAATTGATTAAAAATCATTTTAAGCATCATAAAAACCCAGGAGAAGAAGAGGATCCTGATTTTTATACAAAATCTCAAAATTTTTTTATTTGGGGGGGAACTTTTCTTTGGCGTTATACTACCATTACACAATTAGTAATTATGGCTGTAGTGTTTAACGTTTTAAAAATCTGGTTTGATGAAATATCTATAATTGTATTTTGGATAGTTCCTGCTTTTCTTGGAACATTTCAATTATTTTTCTTTGGAACATATTTGCCGCACAAATATCCGCACACAGATAAAATGCAGCCGCACAAAGCACGCACACAAAAACGAAATCACTTGTGGGCTATGTTAACTTGTTACTTTTTTGGATATCATTATGAACACCATGAATCACCCCGAACACCATGGTGGAAGTTGTATAAGTTGAAAGAAGGTAATTCAGATATTAAGAGTTGATAGTTTCGTTTATAATTTTTGTAAGATCTGATTTACCAAAAGGTTTAACTAAAAATTTAGTAGCGCCTGCATGATAAAACTCTTTAATCTTATCTTCAATATATTCGCTTGAAATTATAATTATCGGTCTCTTAAAAGGATCGTGTCGTTTTATATCTTTACAAATAAATATTCCCTGCTGCCAATAATTCTTATCAACATCAAAAACAAAATGACTATAAGAGCTATCCTGAACTAACTCAAGTTTAAATTCTCTTATATTATAATTAGAAAGTTCGAATGAATTTTTTAAGAAAGCCTTAACAAGTTCAAATGTTTCACCGGAGTTATCAATCATTAATATTTTATTAGATGCTCTAACCTCTTCAGCATCGCTAACTGTTGAAAAAGCTTTTGACTGATTTAAAGGCAGAGTAAAAGTAAATGTAGAGCCAACACCCTTTATGCTATCCACCAGCAAAGAACCGCCAAGTTTTTCTATGTACCTTTTAGCCAATGCCAGTCCAAGTCCGTTACCTTCAAAGTTTCGTCCAACGTTCAGATCTTCCTGGCTAAATGGTTGATAAAGATGATCAAGATATTTTGTTGAAATTCCAATTCCAGTATCTCTAACCTTACAAATTGCCAATCCTTTTTCTTTTAAAATATTAACATCTATTTCTACATAACCTTGATGTGTAAATTTAACGGCATTGCCAATTAAACTATTAAGAGCATTTTCAACACATTGTATGTCCGCATCAACAAAAATTTTTTTATGCGAAAAGTTAGTTCTTACCTCAAGATTTTTTTCTTTGGCATGTTTTTGATGTTCAGGCAGACAGTTTTGGATAATATTAATGATATCTGTTGTCTCGATATTAAGCGCATAATTACCGGCTTCAATCTGAGCAAACTCCAGCATTTGAGTTATACTTTTAAATAATCTTTCACTACCGCTGTGAAGGTTATCCAAATAGATATTGTCCTCGGCACTAATTTTATCGCTTAAATTTTCTTTAATTAAAGATGAGTAACCTAATATGATATTTAGCGGTGTTCTAAGCTCATGGGATAATACATTTAGAAAAGTATTTTTTAATCTTTCAGATTCATAACTCGCATCGCGGGCTTTTTTAACTTCCTCCTCTGTTAAAAGCATTTCTGTCTGATCTTCATGATACATTACTATGTAAGGTTCATCTTCATCTTTTATAGCAAATATATTTGTCCGTAAAATTGGAATGGCGTAATCGCGGGAACGAAGCAGAGAGTCTTCATAGTAATCAACAGAAGTATAACTTTTTCCGTTAAGTACATCATTTATTTTTTCAATAACATTGTTTTCTTTTAGAACATTATCATTGAATAATGAATACTCAGCAAGTTCCTCAAGATGGTAACCCCATAAAATTTTAAATGCTTCATTCAGATAAACTATTTTTCCGGTTTGTTCAACAACCTGAACAGGAAATCTGACTTTATCATACATAAGGCTAACGTATTTTAGAAAATCTGTAGTTACCATATTATTCAATTGGCAATGATATTTGTATTTTTGTTCCACTGTCAGAATCAAGCAATTTTATTTCGCCATTATGTCTATCAACAATGCTCTTGCATAAAAACAAACCATAACTGTTTTTCTTTGGAATATAAGATACAAACAAATCTTTTCTTAAATCTTCAGAAATTCCGGGTCCGTTATCTTCTATAATAAGATTAATAAATTTTTCATCTGCAGATGAGTGAATATTAATAGTAGCATCTTTTTTTGCATTTATAGAATTTGTAAGCAGATGAACGAGCAGATGTTGTATTTGCTCGGAATCATAATTGCACAAAGGTATGTTATTAAGCTGTGTTTTGAACGTTGCAAACTGATATTTCTTCATCGGTGAGATATATTTAATAACCGATTGTATTGTTCTGTTTAAATCTCCGCTGTCTTTGTTAAGATTCATTATTGCAGTTTCCATAAGAACCTGCGCAAACTTTTGAATACTTCTTATACTGTCAATTGCCACTTTGGATTTTAATTTAAGACGATCATACAAAAGTGTTTCTTTGCCAATACCGGAATCATCGGATTCTTTTTTTAACTTCTCTAACATTCTTAATAAACTTTCGTTTTCTAATAATGCTAAGTGTACCAGTCCCTGCAATGATTGTCCGATTTCAGAATCGATTCCTGCTTTCAGAGCTTTTCTTTCTGCTTGTATAAGTTGAGTATTTGCTTCTTGTAAGGCAGAGTTAGCAGTAATCTGGCTGTGATATAATTGAGCATTGCGGATTGCTGCCGCCGCCTGCCCGGCTAGTATTTCAAATGTACTTGTAGTTTCTTTTTCTTTTATTTTATGCAGATGCTTACTATCAACATATATAACGCCGATTTTATTTCCATCTGTTATTAATGGTGAGCACAGAATCGTCTGCAGATCTAATCTTAAGATACTTTTACTCGACTCCAGTGTAACATCACTTTGGGCGCCTTCTATAAATCTGGATTGCCCGTTATAAAAAACATCTTCAACAACAGAGTTACTTATCTGGAAAAGACTTTCAGGAAGTTCTTTCCCATTTGAATCTAAACCTAGTTTAAATTCCAGTTTACCGGAATTATTTTTTAATACAATAAAACCACGTTCGGAGCTTGTAAGTCTAATTGCATTCTTTAAAACAAGTTCAAGAACATCTTCCAGTATCAGTGAACGATTTATGCTGTTGAGAATATTAAGGATTACTTCAAGGTTCTTAGCTTTTTCTGAAGTAATTTCGGCATCTAAACTTGCCTTAATTCCACTATCTATATTTTTTTTGAATTCAGAAAATTTCATTTGAAACTAAAAAGCTTAAAAGGTTAAAAGGTTATTATAGAACAAATAATTTGAGCAATAATTATACCGCTTTACGGTACATAAATAATTGAAGAAAATGACAAAAGAAGTAAATAATACTTAATGAAGTTTCTAATCTTTAAGAAGTTTCCAGGAAATGAACCATTCTGTATCATTACCTGAATTCCACCAGGCTTTTGCGAACCCTGCTGAAACTGTGGACTCAAGGTTAAACCAATGCTGAAACATAATATTAATTTGTAAACCGAAATCAATAATTTTATCCATTTCCGGGGAATCTGTTATTAATCCCTGAGTGAAGATTGATAAATTAATATTTTTAAAATCATGACTCCCAATTGATAAATTAGGAATGCGAATAGGAGGAAGTGAATTTTCAATCATAATTTTAAAAAATTTATCAGCTACAATTGTATAAATCGGAACTCCTGGAAATCTAAACATTTTTTCAAACTGCTTTACCGGTTCATTCTCTATTTCTCTGTTTCCAAATCCACCAAAGAAAAACATTGTTTCAGGTAAAAATTCATCTGTAATATGATATCCGGTTGCAACTTTAAAATGAAGAACATTGTGTGCAGTTAATAACATAAAATACTTATCCCATTCTCCCATCAATTGCCCGGAATATTTCGGTTCTTTCGGATTGGAAGCATAAGCAAGTCCGGTAAATTTAAAAACATCACCCGATTCCCAATCGATGCTTCCGATAGTTTTTCGTAAATCTCTGATATCAAGTTCTGATTTTAAAATTGCAAAATCAGGCTGCCTTACCTCAGTAAGGTTATCGTTAATAAATTTTATTCCACGATAAACCGATAACTCTGTGCTTTGTTTAATTTTAAGCGGGTTATCAAACAACCAATAATGGTTATATCCAAGTGAATATCTTCCGCCAAGCATTCCTCTCTTTCTCGAATTGAAAATATCGAAAAAGTCAGGGGCATTTTGCTCAATGCTAATAACTAATTTTTGTTTGTAACTGTATTTTAAACGCAAGTGAAATTTTACATCTTTGGTTGTTTCTTTAAAGGGAGAAAATCCGGTCTCAACATTAAGATCATGAATAAGTAATGGATCATTAAATTGTGCAAACAGACCTAGAACAATTCGGGATTGAAATCCTGATACCACAGGAATAAATGTTTTAATAGAAAGATTACTAATTGACGAATAGGAACTCTCTTC
Organism: Ignavibacteriales bacterium; assembly: GCA_003538625.1. Lineage (GTDB taxonomy): Bacteria > Bacteroidota > Ignavibacteria > Ignavibacteriales > Ignavibacteriaceae > IGN3. Next base: position 2,720 of record DPRR01000012.1, on the reverse strand, counting down.
CGTGAATGAGCTTTTATCTACAACTTCATTTGCAGGTTTAAGATTAAGATCAACCAGCTCAGGTGATTTTTCTAACAGCTTTTGTCCAAAATAATTTATTGCCGGCAATTTCTCAGTCTTTGCTATTTTAAAAACAACCGGAGTAAATCCTTCAAGACTAAACTCCATTGCAATCATTGAATCGGATGAAATTTCTACGGGCTTAAATAATCCATTTACAGTGTTTGTTAATGGCACTATTTCATCTGTTTGAAGATCGAACTTATAAATGTTTGAAACACCATTAGTGTAGGCATTCCAGTATAAATATTTACCATCGATCGACCATGAAGGATTTTCGGGTGATCCATTTGAACTAACCGTTTTAAATAAAAATGGTTCACCACTTTCCAAACCGGTAATATCTGAAATAATTACTGATTGCTGCCCATTCGATCTGTGCAAAACTGCTGCTAATAAATTTCCTTTTCTATTAATTGATAAATCAGAAAACTCATCTCCAACATTAAAAACTGCCACTGATCTTACTTCTGAATAAGGATATTTTGATTTTACCAAAATTGCCTTACCGCTTTGATGTTGTATACCCCAAAGCTCGTGTGTAGTTTGAGAAATGGTTAACTGCCCGATTCTTGAATCCCTGAAGAGTAAGATTTCTTTGTCATTATTTAAATCTAATTGCCAAACATCTCGGTAAAGTTGATTATTGTTAGTTGTATAGAACAGGTTTTTATATGATTCATCATATGCCACAGCAGCTACCTGCACCAGGCTGGGTGTTGGAAGCGTCGCAATATATTCAGATGTCTTTGAATTTAAATCAAACTTTTGAATTTCAGCCAACTCACCCTTCCGATGATATCCAAATATCAACGAATTGTCACTTAAGTCATAAGTGGAATGTGTTACCCAACCGAAGGCCTTGCCAGAAAGTTTTTTTATTTCTGTTACCGGATATTTTTGAATGAGTGATATGTTCGTTTGTTGAAATTCTTTTTCATCAGAGATAAAATTTTTCCAGGCAAAATTAAAATCCACGCCATAAACTTTTTCAAACTTTGATTCTAATCCTGGATAGAATTCATCTGGTTTAAGCGTAAACCAATCGTACAATTTTTGAACTCCGTATTTTTTAGCTAAATGAGCGACAAATCTTGTTCCATATAAGTACAATATATTTTCAAGCAATATGCTTGTATGAGATGTAACATTTTCAATTTCAGAAACACCGGGAAATTTTTGATTTGTGTTTACTAAAGTTCTAAAATACATCTCATCAAAATTTCCAAGAATTCTTCCATAACCACCGCTAAACCATGTTTCTATAAAAACTGCAATAGCTTCCTGATACCATCTGGGTGTATATCTGTTATGATTTGTAAGCAAACTGTAAAGCACAGTTATTGGCTGAAGTTTATCCGGATTAACTTTTCCCATCACACTTCTTAATGATGATTCAAAATTTGAAGCCATATCATTGACAATAATATGTACCAGTTCATGACTTAATAACCATTGAAATCTTTCTGAATACGGTACCATCTCATATCCAGGCTCCAGCGGTTCGATCTCAAGTCTTATATAATTTTCAGGAATTGTTGTGGTGGCTCCAAAACCAAAATCGCTTGCATCATAAGTATTTATTATTATTTTTTCTTTTGGTTGATAATTAAAAAGTTTTTTTAATTGTGCTAAGGAATTTTCTGCCGAGGATAAAATATGATTAATTAAATGAGAATGTGAATCGCGATAGATGACTTTAAAATGTTCACTTTCTCTGCTGTACCAATCCCCAAAATCTCTTTTACTAATTCTGATAACTAACTCATTATCTTCTTTCCCTTTAAATACTTCAGCTATAGTTTCTTTCTCATTAAGTATAAATTTGCATTCCAGGAATTGCGTTCCGTTTGCAATCTCGAGTTTATTAAGAATGTCCGATGATTGAACCAGAATAGAAGAATCAACCGATATTGATGTATTCCATAAAATCAGATGCAAATTTTGCGAACGATAAAAATTATAAAAGTTTTCTACTTTGTCGCTTGTTTTAAATTTAACCGAGACATTATCAGAACCAGTTTCTATCGTAATGCTTGAAAGCGTTATGTTTTTATCAACTTGTACCACATTATTTATTTTTGCTTTCTCTACAACTTTTACTCTGTTTGCAGCCAACAGCACTAATTCCTTATTCCAAAACTGATTGATTAAATCAGAAATTGCATTTAGAGAAACAAAAATCTTTGAATTATCTATATAAGGTGAACCTGGTAATTGCAATGTTTTAACAGAACTATCTTTTAGGCTGAATATAGAAACAAAATAAATATTTGATTTGAATTGAAGTTTAGTACTATCAATTGATATTGTAATAACTCCGGTCATAACGTCAAATTTAGAAGGGATTTCAAGTGATTCGGCTAAATCAATAACAGAAATGTAAATTACTCCAGCCTGATTTTCAGCATCGATTAAACTGTAAGTATTCTCCTGGATCAGAGCAATCTTGGTTTTGTTTTGTGCGAAGCTTAAAGATTGGAAAATAAAAAATACAACAAGTAATGGAATCAATTTCATGAAATTATATGAGAATATGGATTATCAATAAAATTATTATTACTTGCTTAATTTAAAAAAAAAGCCTTCAAATCATTGAAGGCTTTTAAATAATATTTTAGTCAAACACTATCTTGTCCAACCATATCTTCCGCCCAATT
>DPRR01000014.1 GCA_003538625.1 Ignavibacteriales bacterium | reverse complement strand
CCGGCATTTTATGACGGGTTTTTATCTAATATGATAGAAATTTAATCAGATGTGAATGCTTGTGGTTTTCTTTCCGAGAAAGTAAAGGTTTATGGAATAGTGAAAATAATTGAACACAACTTCACTACAATTGAATACTGAAACAAAGGTTTTTTTGATTACGATAAACGAGGTATTTCACATAGAAGACATTTAGAAGACATTTTAGAAAAGATGCGATTTTAGTCTATAAATTAGTTGTTTTTATGCTCACAGGGTTTCCCACCCTCTCCGCATATAAAAAATGGCCTGGAATGTAAACTGAAAAAATCGTTTCAAGGATTTTGATACGCATGATCTTGGAGCTTTCGATTTAGTGTTTTTTTAATTTTGATGAAGCTATTCCGGAAAGGGTAGCTGCCAGGTTTTCTGATACAACTCATATAGTCCTTTTGTTAATTGAACAAGAACAGGATTAGCGGAAGCATCTAGCCAATTAATTATTTCTGTTAATCTTGCAGGTTCCAATTCAGTGCAGCCAGCAGATGTTTCATCGGGCTTTGACCAATTATGTATAAAAATACAGGAGCCTGAGCCATTCACAACCGGACTTGTATTTTGTTCAACAACAATACCTTGTTCGTACCAAATATCAGCAAAATACATTTTCTCTGATGAATTCCAATCTACTTCTTTAATTTTATCACGAATAATAATCTGATTATAATAGTTTGATTTAATGTCATCTATGCATTCAACCATTTCTGAAACTGGAATGTAGGGGATTTTCAAATCTTTCATTTTATCGGCACCTGCATAACCAAAAGCTGCACCTAATTTAAAAACTCCTGCAGGACTTCTTCCATCGCCTTCAGTTTTAATCGGCAGTATTGCTGAATCTATTCCATTTAAACTTTTTCCCCATCCTAATCCATTTCTCCCAAGAACCACAGGGATCATTTTCTCTATTTGCTGCCATTTATTTTTTTCTCCTGATCTTTCAAAACGAACAAGAGTTCCCTTAGTGGCAGTGATCGAATCTGTTAGTACTAAAATCATTTGTTTGCAATCTGTTGGTATCGGCAGATTAGATTGGCTTTGCGAAAAAGTAATCGGCGCCAAAAGCAAAATCAAAACTGATAAACATCTCATCATATAAAATCCTGTGATATCATTTGAATAATAAAAATATTTTTAAATGGTCAAAAATTATTTCTTTATAGAATTTCTATAAAGTATAAAAAGCTTCTTTCTTATTCCCATCGTTAGAAATTAATCCTGTACGATTAAAGTAATCCTGAATAAATGTTCTGGGAATTTCAACAATATTTACGTCGCTAGTAATTCCAACATAATTTCACCATAATTCTACCAATCGGTGTTTAAAGTTGGTACGGTTTCATGGAGTCATTTATTATCTACCTTTACACAATAAAGTTATCTCCATTTTTATTAAGGAGGTAATCTCAAAATTAAATGCTGTAAATCCTCCCTTATGTTCACCAATCTTTTCGTCATTTAAGTATACTTTGGCATCGTAATTTACTGCGCCAAAATAAATAAACACTCTTGTTTCTGGTTTCGGGTAATACTCAAAAGATTTTTTATACCAGACAGTTCCTTCATAGGGAAAAGATCCTTTCTCTGCGTATTCCAGTCGCTGGGTACTTTTAATTTATCTGAAGAGTCAAAGTCATATTCCACAAGATCTGATTTTGATTTTGGTTTTGCATTTTTAAAATAACCATTTGGATTTTCCTGATATCTGTAATCATTGTACCCATTTTGATAGGGATCTATTATTACAGACCAATCACCATTAAGAGATATAATGTTTCTGTTTAAAATATTAATTACCTGTTCCTGAGCAAAAGAATTACCAGTTATCAAAATCAAAAGAAGTAAAAGTGTCTTCATGATTAGAGTATGATTATTTATGATATAACTTAAATTTAATTAATCCTTTAATCGGAAAGAAGAGTTAAGCTTGACTCAATTATGCTTCATCTAAAAATGAGTGGATGCAATATCTTTTTAGAGTGTCAAAAACCTTTATCACTTAGAAATATTTTAAGAAGTTTGAACGGGTGGGAAGAATTATGAGTATATTTTAATATAAATTCGTACTAAATATTAATTGAAATTGCTGCTAAAGGAAAATATCAGTGAAAACACAAGATGAAACACCATTGCAAAATACAATTGCAGTTTTTATTGACTTTGAAAATTTGTACTACTCTTCAGTAAATAATTATGGTGAAGAGCCTGACTTAATGATCATCCGAAAACTCTGTGAGAAGAAAGGCGGGATCGCTTCAATACAAGCTTTTGGTGATTGGGTTCGGTTTAATGAACAAATTAATAATCTTCAGACCAGCGGTATACAACCGGTGTTTACGCCTTTATCACGTACAGAAAAAAGCAGTGCTGATACCTTTATTTGTGTTCACGCGATGAAATTATTTATGCAGAACCAGAACATAAACACTTTAATACTTGTTTCAGGAGATCGTGATTTTATACCGCTATTGAATGAACTAAGATCACTCGGGAAAAATACCTATCTGATGGGTGTAACAGGTTCAATATCAAGGGATCTGGTCAATGTTGCAGATGGAATAATAGAATATCGCCCGGAAAAAATTAAACATCAGGAATCGAAATCATTGCAGACTCCACAAAAGAAGGTGAGTGACCAAATACAGGACAGAGTTTTGGCTTTACTAAAAAAAGAAAACCGCAGAATAAATGTTGCAACAATCGGGATAATGATTAAGAAAGAACATCCTACATTCAATCACAAAGAATTTGGATTTGAAAAACTTTCACATTTTCTCGATGGTTTTCCTCAAATTAAAATTGAGTATGACGAAGATAAACTGGTGGCGTACGCCAGTTTGATTAAATAAGATTTAGTTGGATAACTCATTATACAAAAAATTAATTTGGCGGAATAAACCGATAAATTAAAAGGGGCGCTGCCTCCCCTGATAATTACTTCAGCAAAATCATCTTGCGAGTTTGCACAAAAACTTGTCCTGAGCTCGTCGAAGGATTATCGGCCTGGAATCTGTAAAAATAAATGCCGGAAGATAGTTGAGGTTTAATGTTTAATGTATTGAATTCAATTTCATAACTGCCTGCCGGTTTGTATTCATCAACAAGTTTTGCAATTTCGTTTCCTAATACATCAAATATTTTTAATGTTTGATAACTGCTGACTGGTGACTGCCAGCTAATTTTTGTACTAGGATTAAACGGGTTTGGATAATTCTGAAATAGATTAAACTCTAATGGGATTGAAGCCGATTCTTCAACTTCGGTAGAAATAAAATGCGCTCGAAAATCATCTAAATTAATCGCGCCATTATCTTTTTTAGCATCATTTGTTTCAGCCAGATAAGTGCGGGTCCAGGTAATTGGAAAAGTAAGAACTGCACTTGGATTTATCCAGCTTGGAACAGCATCACTCAAATCAACCTCAATATATTTCCACATATTTACCCAATCAATTCCGGGATCCCCATTTGTGAAATTGATTAAAAATATTTCATTATCAACATCCTTGAATTCACCACGAAGCCAATGCTTTTTGCCATCCCCATAAATCTGTATGCTAAGTTTTTCCGGCGCACCTGAAATTTGAATTTCTTTATTTAAGTATAGCGCACTTGTACCACCTGTAGTCAGACTGTAATTAAGCTTGCCTGAAACCGGAGCTGAAATAAAATTTGCGCTATCATAAACAAAACTGCATTGTGCAAGATTAACTCTTGTGCCCGTTAAGGTGTAACCGGAAAGATCAGAAAATTCATCTATTATTATTGTAGCTGATGTGCCGACTGTAAGAGGTACTGAACCGCTGATCGAATCAATCTCAGCGATTATTTCTCCATTGCCGGTGTTAGTCGCAGTAAAATAACCTCCCGAAGATATAGTTCCCAGGTTACCTGTTACTGTCCACTGAAAATCAGTCTGCTGAAGAAGAATTTGATTGTTATAATTATCATATGCAGTTGCTGACATTTGCTGTGACTGCCCAGGCTGCAGGATTACGGGATCTGGTTCTAAAAAAATTTGTGAAATTTTTGTAAGATGTACAAATGCTGAATCTCTAATGTTTCCAACTGCAGCGTAAATGTAACCTGATATAGTATCGAATGCCGCTGTAAATATACCATTCTGATTAATGATACCAATTTCAGGATCACAACTCCAAATAAGGCTGCCCGAAGAAATGTTTACCGGATTATAATACTGATCAAATCCGGAAGCAGCAAGATTTACATTGGATCCACCAAGTGCAAATATTTCATTAGGATTGATTCTAATATATTCCAATGGTCCGGTTGGTGCAGTGCTGATTAATAGTAAACTATTCGCTACAGATCTTTCGCCTCCGATATCAGATGGGCTATTTACAATTGCTCCTCTTACAACCATTGTGGATGAGCCGCCACCATCCAGATTTAATCCATTATGAACTCCCCACGTTTTCATATAATCACCAAGCTCTTTGTAAGACATCCCCACACTTAATCCGGGTTGTCTTCCATCAACAACAAACATAAAAAATTTTGTTGAATCCTCATTGAATCCTACAGATGTGCGGGGATGACGATCTCCATTATCCGGGTTAACAATTCCATTATGCACAAGCCAGGTATTTCCTCCGATAAGCTGCTCAATTCTGGAAAGGGCAGGGGTTAAATTTAATACAATATTTATTGTATCGTCTTTAAAAAGATTATTAAGTAAAAATGCACCGGATACTCCATGACCAGAAAGCACAGCCTTATTAGAACCTATTATCATATTTCCAACACCCGCTACCACCGTATCAACGATGCATCTGACAGTGTCATTAACAAACCAGCTATCAATGGGCGTAAGCCTTACTTCAGTTCCATATTGATTTGTTGAAGTGCTGATACCATTAAATGAATTATAAAAAATCAATTCATCTGTGTTACGAATTCTATTTACACCGGATACACTTTTTATACTGTCCTCTTTAATTATAAGACCTGAAAAACTCTGCAGCCCGATGATTGGATTTTTATCCATATCGAATGCCACATTAAGCCAATCATTTGTCGTTTTTAAAAGTTGACCATTTGCAACCTGAGATCCGATCTGTTCACCTGTGCTCGTGTTATAAAAATCACCATTGATGGCTGCAACAACTCGATGCGTTTCATAACTATTACGGCCAGCCATTGAAGATGTTTTTTCAAAAGCCATAAGTTTATCACCAGCTTTAACCGATTGAAATATTAACCATGGATTTTGAATATTAATTTTTATCACATTAATATTCCAGGGACCTGAATCAATGACGTGATGATATTGAATTACTCCCGGTCCAACCAGAACACTGTCCAGTGAACCTGCATAAATAGATACTGTGATTAGAAAAATTGAGAAAAGTAAAATCCTGATTTTCATATTTGCTCCACATTATTTCAGAATTGAAAAATAGATGAAGAATGAACATTTAAAAATAATAAATTAGCGCATCTAATGAAGTTTTACCGATAAAAAGTTATGGATATTTTTAGTCGAATTAATATTAATTACGATATATACATAAAATTGTAAGTACTCATGTAAAGCAATTAATTCAATGCGGAGTTTGGAAATAAATGACAAAGCCCATTATACCAGATTATATAATTAATTCAGTTGCTGAAAAGACTATGAAATAAATTTATCAGGTCGTTTGTAAAGTATGGTTTTGAAATATAATGTGTGCAGCCATTTTCAAGAAAATACGTTTTATCTTTTTCAGCCGCGAAAGCTGTGACTGCAACGATTGGAGTTTCTGAATACCCGCCAAGCTTTCTAATTTCCTTTGTTGTTTCAATTCCATCAAGTCTGCCACCCAGATTGATATCCATAAATATGGCATCAAATATTTTTTCCGATGCAAGTTTGATTGCTTCATCACCATCGGTTGCAACTTTACAAATTGCAATGTTATTCAGACATCTTAATAAAAACTTAATACTTACTTCATCATTTTCTACAACAAGAACTTCTTTTGATCCTATATTTTTAAAATTCTTGACATTTTCAGAAGAAATATTTTTTTCAGTTACAAGTGATTCATTCTTTGTATTGTTCAGATTAGTTACCGTTGATGGGAAAGCAATACGAAATGTGGTGCCTTGGTCTACCTTAGATTTTACAGAAATATTTCCATTCATCAATTCTACATATTTTTTGGTAAGAGTAAGACCCAAACCTGTTCCTTCATAATTTCTTCCGATCCCTTCGCTAACCTGTCTGAATTCGTCAAAGATTAAATCGATTTTGTCGTGCGGAATTCCAATTCCCGTATCTTCAATTTCTATTATTACACAATTCATAGAATTTTCAATCTGATGAAAAGATCTTAAAAAAATTCCGCCGGTATTTGTGAACTTAATTGCATTATTTAACAGATTGGTGATAATATCCCTAAAAAGTCTTTCGTCTAATTCAAGGCGAATATTATCTTCGAGTTGTGTTTTAATAAACAACTTGGATTTTATGGCAGCGGCTGAAAACAGGTTCAATAAATCTTTTAAGATTAAATTAACATCAACTATTTTACTTTCAATTTGTTCTTTACCTGATTCAATTCTTGATAGATCTAAAATGGAGGTTAATGTATCAAGCAGACGTTTTCCGCTTTTCAAAACTGTAGCAGCCATCGCTTTTTGTTCTTTGTTTGGTATATCATTTTCCAGAATTTCTGCAAATCCCAATATGCCTACCATTGGAGTTCTAAGTTCGTGACTCATACTTGCCAGAAAATTTGATTTCAGTTTGTTGCTTTCTTCTGCTTTTATTTTTGCTGACAGTAAATCTTCTTCCATTTTTTTACGGATTGTAAAATCAGTGAACATTCCAAAAGATCCTGTAAATAAATTAGACTCATCCAGCAGATGGGAAACTGTTACCAATGTCCAGATAATCGATCCATCTTTGCGCAGAAGCTGTCTTTCATAGTTTTCTTTAAGATTATGGTCCCTTTTCAATTGCCTTATCCTGTAATTTTCGAGATCATTCTCTGATATTAGCATTTGAAATTTTTTTCCTATCAATTCCGAATTCTCATACCCGACCATCTCTTCAAACTTGGCATTAACCGTCGTAATCTCATCGCTAACATTTACAATGCATATACCCTCATTTGCAGTTTCAAAAACCGTTCTAAATTTTTCTTCACTCTTAAATAATAATTCCTGAGCTTTTTTGTTTTCAGTTATATCCTGTATAGTACCGATCATAATAATAGGTGATCCATCCTCATCCAATTTTAATTCACCGCGTCCCCAAACCCAGCGTTCCTGACCATCATTTACTCTCACAATTTTGTAAACTTTATCAAAAACATTTTTTCCGGATACAACGTGAGTTAAAAAGTAATTCATCATTTCTTCCTGTTGATCAGGATGTATGATGGAATACCAATCAGAAACATTTTTTTCGGTTGCTGTACTAATACCAAAAATTTCATTCAACACTTCTGAAGCAATCCATTTTTGCTCCTTAATATTTAATTCATAAGAGCCAATTCTGCCGACTCTTTGAGATTCTCTTAACCAATATTCGCGATCCTTTAATTCTTTTTGTTTAATCCGTTCCTGTGTCTGATCACGAAAAACTATTACAGCACCTATTGTCTCATTATTCTGGTTCTTAATCGGAGCACCACTATCAGAAATGGGAGTTAGTTTATTCTCTTTAGAAATAAGGAGAGAGTGGTTGCTCAATCCAACAACGGTTCCTTCTCTTAATATTTTGGATAAAGGACTTTCAACTTTAATTTTAGTAATCTCATCAACAACATTAAATATTCTTTCAAGTGGTTTTCCTTTAGATTCAGATTCATTCCAGCCAGTTAATTTTTCTGCAACCGAATTCATTTGTTTAACATTGCCGGAAATATCTGTTGTAATTACTGCATCACCAATACTGTAAAGAGTAGTACGGAAGAATTCTTCACTTTCTTTTAACTTTTTTAAAACACTTTGATTTTCTTCCTGATCAAGTAATATTTTTCCGATTAATAATGTTGCAAAGGGGTAGATGCCAAGAATTGTTGGAGTCAGAATTTTAAACATTTCAAGTTTATCGTGATAAGGAATATTTAAAAACAACAATAGCATTACAGTATTTATAACCACTCCAAAAACATAGAGTTCCATTTTGGAAAGATTTTTTTCGGGTGATTTGCTTCTTCGGAAATAGAAATAGTATCCGAAGAGAAAAGAGGAAATGATTACAAGGGATCCTGTAAGTGCACCCGCACCGCCAAGATAATTTCTAAAAAGTATTGCTAATACTGATGCTATTGATCCTGAAACCGGGCCAAAGAAAAGTGTACATAAGCCTATTATTATTGATCTACCATCAAATATAATTCCTTCAGCTAATCTAAAAGGATAGAGCATCCCTACGATTGATGTTAATCCGAAAAGTAATCCCTGGAAAATTTTTCCTTTGAGCTGTGAACGGTTGAATCTTAAGTCAATAAATCCGGATAGTACACTCAGTGCAATTAATACAGATAGGTTATATATCAGATCTATGACTATCATCAATATCTTAATAATTTGTTATTTAAAGTTAACTAAACCCATAATCATTTTTATGACTATTTTGACTGTTAATACGAACCAGTTTAAAGGTAATGATCAAATCTATGGCAAAAAAAAGACTGAAGAAAAATTAGTACTTTCTAAAGAAGAAAGAATAATCTGTGAAAGTGCAAATATGTGATCGATTATGTTTAATAATCTATTCTGGATTAAACTAATAAAATTATTTAGAGAAAAACATTTTAATAGAAATTAAGAATAATGAAACCGCAAATATCTTCTGAAGCATATTTTGAGAAAGATTAACCGCAATTTTAGCTCCAAACCATCCGCCGATAATAAATCCTAAACATATAAGCGCAGCAATTTTAAGATCAACATATCCTTGCTGGTAATAAGCATAAGCAGCAAGTATTCCAATCGGCGGTACCATTAATGCCAGGGTTGTTCCCTGAGCTTGCTGCTGGGATAAACCAAATAAAAAGACCAATGCGGGCACAATTATAATTCCTCCACCTAAGCCTATTAAACCGCTGAATGTACCGGCAGCCAGCCCAAGAACAATAAATAAAATCTCTTTTGGCATTTTAAAATCCTAAAAATGTTTAAAGTTATTTAACTAATTTTTTATTTCTGGATGAACGCCAGAAATATAATGGCAAACCCGATAATATTAGTATCGAGCCCATTGCCGCATTTCCCAGATCAGAGATAACCGTATTAATCAAAAACAACAGTGAAAAAATAACAAAAATAATGGGAGTGTACGGGTAACCCCACACTTTGTATGGGCGGGGAGCATCAGGCATTTTTTTCCTTAAAACAATTACTCCATAAGCACCCAACATATAGAATAACCAGGCAGCAAATATCACATAATCAGTAATCGTATCAAAAGTACCGGACATCACTAATATGCAGGACCATAAACCTTGTGCAATAAGCGAAGTATGCGGTGTTCCAAAATTTGGATGAATTTCTCCAAGCTTTTTAAAAAACATGCTATTCCTGGACATCGCAAAACAGACTCTGGCAGTTGATAAAATGCTTCCGTTAAGCGCTCCAAATGTTGATACTATTACTGCGATTGATATTATTGAAGCACCTGAGTGTCCAAAAATAATTTCTGCTGCGGTTGCTGCAACTAAAGGAGAATTTGCCATTTTATAAACCGGTAATACATAAAGGTAAGCTGCGTTGACTAATAAATAAACAAAAATTACTATAAGTGTTCCAAATAATAATCCAAGTGGAACATTGCGCTGCGGGTCTTTGATTTCACCCGCTACAAACGTAACATTATTCCATCCATCGTAAGCCCAAAATGCACCAGCCAGTGCCAATCCTAAAAGAGAAATTATGTTTGCCGAGGTAGCTTCAGGAATTGCGAATCCCGTAGATATGTTTGCAAAACTACCTGTACCACTGGCAAACAAAAAGATTGATAATAAAATTATACTTGCAATCTTGATAAAAGTAATTATTGATTGAACTGCTCCACCGAATACAACTCCTGTATAATTAATACCGGTAAGAAATAAAATACAGAGAATAGCGGCAGCTTTGGCACCAAATTCAGCAAAGGGAAAAATATGACCCACAACAGGTATATAAAATGAAAAATTCTGTAATGCCTGAGGAAGTTCCGGAAACTTAATAAAGTATCCGAGATATTCTCCAAATACATAAGCTATTGCGGCCTGACTTCCGGTTTGAATAACTGAGAATACTGACCAGCCATATAAATAGGAAGTAAAATTTCCATACATTTTTTCAAAGTAAATATATTGACCACCGGTAGCATCAATCATTCCGCTTATCTCTGCGTTACACAGTGCCCCAATAAAAGTAACTATTCCGGCTACAAGCCATACAATTAAAAGTAATTCTGGAGACATCAGTTGATCCGCCATCGTAGCAGGTTTTCTGAAAATTCCGGAACCAATCATAGAGCCTGCAGCGATCATAACAGCAGCAGTAAGTGTCAGACCGCGCACTAATTCAGTTTTTGGTTTAATCATAAGGCAGGATTTTATTTATGATGAAAATAGTTTTACCTAAGAATAAAATCTAAAGAATAATTTATGAGTGAACATAAATAAGTTTTTTAAAAGGAACAATTATCCCGATAAATAATTCTGTATATCACAGCTAATGTTTATTTTTACTTTGTATAAAAACCACATTTATCAGATAAATTTTAAATGGAAAATATTCTTCAACAACTCAGTCTATGCATCGAAAGAGGTAAGGTAAACAAAGTTTCAAACTACCCCGCAGATATGAAGGATTTACCGGGTGCAATTGAACTGACCCGGCAGGCTCTGGATCAGGGCATTTCTGCTAAAGATGTTTTAAATTCCGGGTTCTTACCCGGGATGAAGATAGTTGGTGAAAAATTTAAAAATGGAAAAATTTTTCTTCCTGAAGTTCTTATCTCTGCTAAAGCAATGAGCAGTGCAATGGAACTGCTCAAACCGTATTTCCATTCCGGTGAAATTTCTTACAAGGGTAAAGTAATAATGGGTACAGTATCCGGCGACCTGCACGATATTGGTAAAAATATTGTAAAGATGGTATTAGAAGGCGGAGGATGGCAGGTGATAGATTTAGGTACTAATGTTTCTGCTGAAAAATTTATTAATTCAATTAATTCTGAATCTGTAAAGGTTGTTGGATTAAGTGCTTTATTAACTACTACTATGCAAAATATGAAAGAGATAGTCCATCGAATAAAAACAGAAACAAACGATGTGATAGTTATTGTTGGAGGTGCTCCACTTACAAAGGAATTTGCGGATTCTATAAATGCAGATGCGTATTTTTCAGATCCACAGGGAATGCTTGATTTTTTAAATCAAAAAATTATTTTGTGATTTTTATGGATAGTATTATCTCTTTAAAACAATCAATCCTGAAAGATTTTCAAATCGATTATAACGATTGTTCAATCAATGAAAATAAGATAATTGAGTTGTTGGGATATAATGATGATACTGTTCCCGAAACGGTTGAAGAATCTGTAAAATATATTTTAAATGAATTACCCGGTAAAGTTAAATTACACAGCGGTTACAAAATATTTAATCCCAGAAAAGTAATATTGGATAACAATAAATTTATAATTGATAACAGGTTATTTAATTGCGGAAAAATTATTTATTCATCCTTAAAAAAATCTGAATCAATATCTTTTCTTGTCGCTTCTATCGGCAAAGAGATTGAAAACTGGTCAAGACATTTTATGGATAATAATGAAATGCTTAAAGGATACTTAATTGACAAAATAGCATCAGAGTTAGTTGAGCAGCTTGCCGATAAAACGGAAAAATTTTTGGAAGATGATTTGGAAGAAATTGAGCTTAAGGCTACTAACCGATACAGTCCGGGTTATTGCGGATGGAGTGTGTCTGATCAGCAGAATTTGTTTTCACTTCTTCCTTCAATGTTTTGCGGTGTCTCGGTTAATTCGGATTCGCTTATGACACCAATTAAATCAGTTAGTGCTGTTATTGGAGTAGGGAAGCAGGTTGAAAAAAAAGATTATCAATGTTCAATCTGCGATATTGATTTTTGTTACAAGCGGGAAAGAAATGCATAAAATTTCAGATCTAGTTAAGAATGGAAGAATACTCACTTCAGACGGTGCGTGGGGTACGTATCTATTTAAGAAAGGTTTAATAACCGGCTCCTGCCCGGAAGAGTGGAATCTTACTCATCAGGAAGATGTATTTGAGATCGCAAAAAGTTATGTCCTGGCTGGTTCGGATATTATTTCTACTAATAGTTTCGGTGCAAATTATTTTAAGTTAAAGATGTACGATTTTCAAGAAAAGCTTTCTGAAATTTGTCAGACAGCGGCAGAGATTTCCAGAAGAGCTGCAGGCTTAGATAAACTGGTGATGGCTTCTATCGGACCAACGGGTAAATTTTTAATTATGGGTGATGTTACTGAAGAAGAGTTATACAATACATTTAAACAGCAATCTATAGCTTTTGAAAAAGGCGGAGCTGATGCAGTTTGCATCGAAACATTTTATGCTTTAGATGAAGCTGAACTGGCGATAAAAGCGGTAAAAGAAAACACATCACTGGAAATTATTTGTACATTTACTTTTGATAAATCGGGGGACGAATTTAAATCATTGATGGGAGTTGCTCCTCAACAAATGACCGAATCCCTTATAAATTATGGAGCTGATATCGTTGGAGCAAATTGTGGATTTGGTTATGAGGATATGCCTAAAATTGTTCAAAATATCAGGAGTGTTTCTGCTACCATCCCGATTATTATCCAGGCAAATGCCGGACTACCCGTTTTTGAAAATGATGAGTTAATTTATTCTCAAACTCCTGAAAAAATTAAATCGATCATTCCCAAAATAATCGAGGCAGGTGCTAATATTATTGGAGGCTGCTGTGGAACAACACCTGAACATATTAAAGTTATTTCAGAAATTGTAACCGCTTACAATCAAAGGAAAATTAGTAACTAAAAAATATAGTTATAGTTTGGAATTAATTTCTTTTACTGTCTCAATCATCGAAATATAATTTTCTAGCTTTACATATTCCGGAATTGAGTTGCCAGATCCAACGCAATAGCCGCCATTGTAACCGGCTTTCTCAATATTATCAATTACATTTTTTCTGATTTCATCAACAGATCCTCTGGAAAGTAAATCGACGTCAATATTTCCAATAAGGCATAATTGATTCCCAAATCTCTGCTTCACTTCTCCAATGTCCATCGCTTTTGGTTCGATAGGATGAATAGCATTAACGCCACAAGAAATAATTTTTTCCATTACGTCATACAGAATTCCATCTGTGTGATAAATAAATGGTTTATTTTTTCTTTTAGCCATTTCACCAATTTTTTTTAACCACGGGAAAAAATATTTATCAAGTACATCAGGCGAAACCAAAAGACTATTTGTATACGCAATGTCATCGCTGTACCAAATCGCATCCACCGCATCTGAATCAGAAAGATACTCAAACATACTTAAAACAAGATTGCCTAATTTATCATTCAGTACTTTTATCAGCTCTTCATTTTCAAACAAGGCCATAGAGAATGATTCAAATCCCATCATCTCCCATGTCATTGTAAAAATATCGCCATACTGACCTACAACACCCATCCCGTCCGGTAATAATGCTTTTACCTTTTCAAAATTAGAGTAATCAAAATCCTTTGCAGATGGGAATTTATACTTTTCAAAATCATCAAAATTTGATATCACTCCATTGTTTTCTGAAGCCCATTTTCTGAAAATTGTTCCATCATCATTATAAGAAACATTTTCACCCAGACCAATTTTCATTGGATTAAAATCAGCAATTGGTTGAAGCTTTATGTAGTCGTATCCTGCTTTGTACCAAAATTCAATTTCATCATCCAGAGCAGTAATTTTATTTGATAAGAATTGTTCCTTAATTTTTGGGTGCACTCCAAGTTCGGCAAGTGGGAAATAATTTGCATTATTATTTTGCAGCGTGCTTAAAAACGCATCTATGTTTGGAGAATATTTATTTTTCATTTGGCAATTCTTATTAAAAAATAGAAATTTATTGAACAAAATTACTTAACAAATCTAAATATTTAACATTAATTTAGAATATGTAACCAGATTGATCAATAATTCTTTGAAGTAGCTGTTGCATTTATGAATAATATTGATCAATTTGGCAGCAGAGCAAAACAACAATAAAGAAAAGTTAACTATGTTTCGAATTATAATAACATTTATTCTAACAATATTTTTATTTGCAGGACTAGCAGGAACAGCAAATGTTTTATTTAGTTCCTCAAATTCTAGCGATCAAAATGTAATAGCTCAAGTATACGAGAAAAAAGATACAAGACTCTCTATTAAAGAGATTGAATCAATTACTGCCACAAACAATTACAACTTCACCCAGTTTAACGCTTTAAGATAATTTTAAGGCAAACTATTTATTTACAATTGTCTTCTACTTATCACCTTAACTAGCCATCCATCCATATTAGTTTTACAAGCCTTACTTTAAATGCTATAATTCGATCAGAGGCAAAAATTATTTTTATTGAGGAGGCAACACAATGAAAAACAGATCAATTGTTAGTGCATTAGTATTATTGGTTTTATTACTTTCTTCAATTTCTTTTGGAAATCCTTTCCCTGCTAAGAAGGCAGCTTTAAAACGAGATTTGATTGTTACTAATCTTTTAAATGGAATCAATTCCAATAATGAAGGTTTGAAATACAGTTCCGCTTACTTTTTAGGTGATCTAAAATCTAAAGAGTCGGTAATTCCTTTATTAAGGATTCTACATAATGATAAAAATGATGAAGCAAGGATTATGGCTGCGTTATCATTATCAAAAATCAAAGATGCACGAGGAATTTTTGCTGTCAAACAGGCAATAAAATTTGATAAAAGTGATCGTGTAAAAAAAATGTGTGCAATATTTTATCAGGATTATTTATCTAAAAATAATTTCTAAACTGCTATTTTCTACGTCCTCATAGTTACTCCTGGTTGGTTGAAAGCCCGGTCGAAAGATCGGGTTTTATTTTGGAATAATGTTTCATAAGTAAGCTGATCAAACTATTTTATAAAATTAAATTTAAAAAATAATGCTAACACGAAATTTTATATCAATTAAACAAGAAATGGTCAAGACTTTGACCCTTGCATATCCTGTCATAATAGGTCAGCTTGGAATAATTATGATGGGAGTTGTAGATAGTGTTATGGTAGGCAGGTTAGGTTCTGTTCCGCTTGCTGCAGCATCACTTGGCAACAGTTTAATTTTTATTATACTAATTATTGGAATTGGTTGTTCAATCGTCATAAGTCCGCTTGTTGCCATACTAGTTGGCGGAAAGCGTTATTCTGAATGTGGAATTTATTTCAGACAATCCTTAATGGTTAATGTTTTTCTGTCAGTTATTATGATAGGAATAATTCTCTTAGGCGTTAACTTCATTCACAATCTTAATCAACCACCCGAAGTAATTGACCTTACAATTGTTTATATGAGTATTGTAGGATTATCAGCCCTGCCTCTAATGATTTATCAAACCTATAAACAATTTATCGAGGGATTATCAGTAATGAAACCCGCTATGGTTATTGCAATTCTAGCTAACATAATAAACGGATTTGCAAATTGGGTGTTGATATTTGGTGAACTCGGATTCCCGAAACTTGGTCTTGCCGGTGCAGCATGGGCAACTTTTTGTTCACGTGTTTTTATGGCAATGGTAATTATGTTTTATGTTATGAAAAATGAAAAGTTTAAACAGTATGATGTGACTTTTAATTTTCGCGGAATAAATTTCCCTGTAATTAAAAAAATACTGCGTTTAGGTCTGCCAAGCGGTTTCCAGTACTTCTTTGAAGTGGGTGCATTTTCTTTTGCCGTTATAATGATTGGCTGGATTGGTGCGAATGAGCTGGCTGCGCATCAAATTGCAATAAATCTTGCGTCTATTTCTTTTATGGGTGTGTTGGGTATTTCGCAAGCCGCAAGTATAAGGGTTGGCAATGCAATGGGTGAAAAAAACATCTCCAAAATCCGAAAAGCCGGATTTACCGGAATTGTATTAGGTGCTTCAATTATGTCGCTTGCAGGATTGACATTTATCCTATTAAATAATTTTTTACCCAGATTATATATTGATGATGAGGCAGTAATATCAATAGCTTCCCGGTTAATCATCATTGCAGCGCTGTTTCAATTATCCGATGGAACTCAGGCTGTTGGTATTGGCGTTTTAAGAGGATTAACGGATGTTAAAGGTCCTACAATAATTACTTTTATCGCTTACTGGGTGATAAGTCTTCCCATTGCATACGTGCTGGCATTTATTTTTAAACTTGGTGTGCAAGGAGTATGGATTGGATTACTAATTGGACTTACGGCATCTGCGATTCTATTGACTTTAAGATTTAATTATAAAAGTAAACACATAATTGAAATTTAATCGGTAAATACTTTTGTAATTAAATTTTTTTCAACTTCTTCAAATACATCAAATCTGAACTTTATTAATTTATTTCTTGATTTATTATTTTTTTTAATTTTTATTTTTTCTGCAGGTACTCTTTTTTTCTTCAATCTTTTAACGGAAGAAGCTAATACATAGACGGGAAGGTGGTGATGTTTTGCTAAAACTGCCAGTAATCTGCTTCCTGTTTTATTTACAATGTTACCATTTTCCAAAATCTGATCAGCACCCAGGATAACGGCATCGACCACCTTAATTACTGATCCGGTCATTGCTTCAGTAATAATCTCACAATCAATCCCTAATTTTAAAAGTTCTTTTGCCATCAGGATGCCTTCATTTTCAGGACGTGATTCGCTTATAATAACTTTTAAATTTGGTGATAATTTTTTCCAGATTGCAAATATTTTAATAAGTGTTTTACTATGTGAAATAGTTAGAACTGTATTGCAGCCCAATAATTGACTTCTGCCTGAATCGAAAATTCTTTGATATACTAGTTCAACCTGTTCCCAAAAACTCATAAGATATTGATGTAGAGAAATTCGTTTCTTACCATTTACAATCTTTTCAATATCTTTTGTAAAGTTAACTATAACAGGAAAGTGTGAAAATTGTTTTTGAAATCTGATCAAGTCTTTTTTGATTTGTTCAATATTGTTCTGATGTTTTAAGAAGTGCTTGTATATTAAATTTAACAGTTCAGTTGAACCGTGAACTCTATCCTGAAGAATCGCTTCTATTTCTATGTCATTTCTACTCATATACTAAAAATCATAATCATATTTGGGATCTTCTTTAACCTGAATTACATTTTCTCTGGTGGAATAGATATTATCAGAATACTTAGAAACGTTTTCATACAATTCTGCTTTTGATAAATATTCCTTTAGATAAAAACTTCTAACCTGATTCCTGTTTTTTACCAACCAATTTAGAGTAATCTTCATTTTCTCAAGATCTTCATCCGTAGGATTTGATTCATTATTAATTGTATTGTTATAGAAATCATCCAATGCCTGCTCAAAAGTATCCTTATGATTATGCAAATATTTTTTAATATAAAACTTTCCCTCAATCATTAAGACATAATCATTTTCAAATCTTGAATTTATTTCAAAAAGCACATTCGCACTATTTACAGGTTCAGCTAATATTGAAGATTTATGAGTTTGATCTAAAATAAAATCGATCAGTAATTTTACTTCAGCAGCCTGTTCATATTTTTCTTTAGCAGAAAATTCTTTCATTTTATTTAACAATCTATCCAGGGCAAATTGATTTTTTCCATAAAGAAACTCATAAACTTTTTCCAGTTCACTATTATGCTTACTTTTATTAAGTGGTTCGTTTACGCATGGACCAGTACATCTATGAATATCATACAAAAAGCACGTTTTGCCTTTATTAAAATCTTTATCTGAACATTCTCTGACACCAAAAGCTTTATTTATAAACTCAATAATCTCATCTGCTTTTCTTCTTGAAATAAACAAACCGAAATAGTCATTGCCATCAAAATCAAAATGATTGGTAAGTTCAATTCTGGGTGCTTCGTGAGTTTTTGTAATTTTTATAAAATATTTATTGCCAAATTTTTTTAACTGCGAATTATGTTTCGGTTCTAAAAGTTTTATAGTCTCAGCCTCAGTAAGTAAAGCTGTTAATTCACTGTTTGTTATTACATGTTTTAGCCTTGCTGCTTGCTTAATAATCTTTTGTGCTTTTCGCGGAGCTGAGGGAGAAAAATAAGTTTTAACTCTTTCTCGGATTGATTTTGCTTTACCAACATAAATTATTTCATCTTTTTTATTTGTGAAATAATAAATTCCGGAAGCATGAGGCAATGCCCTAAAATCCTCCTGCAGCTCTTTCTTAACATTTATTAAAGGTGATTCAGAAATTCCTTTTTGATAAGAAAGTAATTCTCCAACAGTCTTAATTTTATCACTGTTTTGAAGTTCTTTTATCATCTTTAACAGTACTTTAGCAGTTATTTCTGCATCTCCTAAAGCGCGATGAGCATTATTATTCCTTAAATTTAATGATTGAGCAACGGAGGAAAGAGATTTGCTTTTTAAGTTTGGATAAATATTTCTTGCAAGCTTTAAAGTACAGCAGGAGTGCTCATTTATAAATTCTCTTCCACTAATCATAAATTCAGAGTTTAGAAAAGATGAATCAAAAGGGAAATTGTGAGCCGCTAAAATTGTATTATCAGTAAAATTAATTATCTCATCAACTATGTTTGCAAAAACAGGTGCGCCAACTATATCGTCATTACTTATTCCTGTTAAAGATGTTATAAATGGTGGAATATAAGTCTGAGGATTAATCAGGTAATGAAGTCTGTCAGTTATTTTTAAATTTTCAATCTTTACAAGGGCAATCTCTATAATTCTGTTTTTGTTTGCGGATAAACCTGTAGTCTCAACATCTACTACGCTAAAAGTTGCTTTTTCTAATGAAAGATTTAATACATCTTTATTTTGCATATATAAATCTAACGCAATATTTCAAATCAATCAAAGCAATCATTCATTCTTTATTTCTCAATTACTCCCATTTTAGATATATTTCTTTAAACAATTTAGGAAAACATGTCTTCAATTAATTTACTTTTCGTCGGTGATATTATCGGTCAACCCGGGATGGATATCGTACAAACCTGGCTGCCAGGACTAATACAGAAATACAAAGCTGATTTTGTTATTGTTAACGGAGAAAATCTTTCCGATGGTAAAGGATGTACAGATAAAGAAGGTCCAAAACTTTTTAACATAGGTGTAAACGTAATCACAGGCGGCAATCACACATGGGATAAACATCAATCACAGGATTATTTAAAAGCGGAACCGCGATCATTACGGCCGTTGAACTATCCCAAAGGAACTCACGGTAACGGTTATCATATCGCCGATACAAAAAAAGGGAAGGTTGCTGTTGTAAACTTGCAAGGCAGAACTTTTATGACAGCGATTGATTGCCCGTTCAGGACGATGGACTGGGTTTTGACCCGGATAAAGCAAGAAACAAAAGTCGTATTTGTTGATTTTCATGCTGAAGCGACTGCAGAAAAAATGGCTATGGGTCATCATCTGGATGGTAAAGTTAGTGCAATGGTTGGAACTCATACGCATATACAAACTTCTGATGAAAGAATTTTACCAAACGGAACAGGTTACATCACAGATGTCGGGATGACAGGACCTTATGATTCAGTTATAGGTATGAAAACCTCCGCCGCAGTTAACCGATTTTTATTTGCAACGCCGCAAAAATATGAAACTGCAAAAGATAATGTTCATTTGACCGGAATGTTTTTTAAAATTGATAATGAATCAGGAAAAACTTTAGAACTTGAAAGAATTTTCTTTCCTGAATTTGATAAACTAATTGTTGATAAAGATGCTCAATCATCCGCTGCCCCGAATTGATAAAGATGAAACTCTTAGGAAGTTACTTTTACCTTATTGCAGGTTTAATGAGGGAACAGTCTGGAATGATAAAACTATTGGACACAAAATAGCTTGTATTGATATAAGCAATAAGAATGATGTAAAAAAAGTTTTTGGAAAATTAAAAGCAAAACTTTCGGTTCAGGATCCACCTTATAATTTTATAGCCTTTAAAGAAAAACAGGATGCAGATTTTATTAAGTGGTGTAAAGAATGGATAGCATTAAACATTGAAGTATCAAATAAAAATTCATCATTCTATTTTTGGCTTGGGGCTGATCAATCTAATCATTTTGAACCGTTCGGCGGATTTATTGAAATGATGAAATTATCAGGATTGAATTCAAGAAGTTTTATAACCATGAGAAATCAGCGCGGATATGGAACACAATATAATTGGATGGCAATTAGACAAGAACTATTGTTTTACACACAAGGGAAACCAAAGTTTAATATAAAATCTGAGTACACAGATATCCCGAAAGTCTTAAAGGGTTACTATAAAGAAATAGGTGGGGACAAAACTGAAAACCTTGAACGCAGCAAATCCCATTTCATTCGTGCCGGCAATGTTTGGATTGATGTGCAGCAAGTATTTTACAGAATGGAAGAAAACGTAAACGGATGTTATGCTCAAAAACCACTAAAAGCAATAAAAAGAATTATTGAAGCTTCAACAACGAAGAATGAACTTGTTACAGATTTTTTTTCACATTCAGGGACAACATTGATCGCCTGTGAATTACTTGGCAGAAAATGTTATACATTTGATTACGATCCTGTTTATTGTGAAATTTCTTTGAGACGATTAGAGAATTACAGAGAGACAAAAAAAACAGGCTGGCAAAATTCAAATCCATTTTTTGAAGAAATAATTCAGGACAAAAAAATTTTAAGTCACTTAAGGAAAAAATATAACATAACTTACAGTTGAGTTAATAATGATTATAATTGATGGTAAAAAAGTTGCAGCAGATATTCGCAGCGAACTTAAAGATAAAATATCTCAGCTTAAAGCTGAAGGAAAGAATGTACCCGGGCTTGTTGCAATAATAGTTGGCGATGATCCGGCTTCACAAATTTATGTTGCAAGCAAAGGTAAAGCCTGCGAAGAAATTGGAATGCGAACAAAAACAGAAAAGTTAAGTGCCGATATTTCTGAAGCAGAACTTTTGACACTTATTCAATCTTACAATCAAAATAAAGATTACCATGGAATTCTTGTTCAACTTCCATTACCAAAACATATTGATGAAGATAGAGTAATTGAGACAATCTCACCAAAAAAGGATGTTGATGGTTTTCATCCCATATCCGTCGGAAATCTTGTTATCGGAAAAGATACGTTTGCATCATGCACACCAGCGGGAATTCAGGAATTACTGATGCGTTATAAAATAGAAACCAAAGGCAAGCACGTTGTTGTTGTAGGAAGAAGCAACATCGTTGGCAAACCGATTGCTAACATTATGCTGCAAAAAGCTGATGGAGCGAATTCAATAGTAACGATTGTTCACTCGGCTGCGAATGACATTTCTTATTACACTAAGCAAGCTGATATTTTGATAGCCGCAATTGGTAAAGCAGAAATGATAAAGGCAGATATGGTTAAAGATGGAGTTGTGGTAATCGATGTAGGAATTAATCGAATCCATGATCCAACAAAAGCTAAAGGTTACAGAATAGTTGGTGATGTTGATTTTGAAAATGTTTCTAAAAAAGCTTCTTTCATAACTCCGGTTCCGGGCGGAGTTGGACCAATGACTATTGCAATGCTGCTAAGCAATACTTTCAAAGCTTACAAATTATATGGTGAATAAATGAGTTGGAAAAATTTGGTTACAGAAGAAAATGTAAAAAAAATATTAAATGAATTTTTAGAATTTGAAAAATCGAAGAAAGCATCTGATTTAAAATTATCAGCGAATGAGTTAGCTGGAATGATAGATCATACTTTGCTAAAGCCTGATGCAACTTTATCTGAAATCAAACAACTATGTGAAGAAGCGATACAAAATAATTTTGCCTCTGTTTGTATAAATCCATCTTATGTTGAAACTTGTTTTGATCTAGTCAAATCTTCTAACGTAAAAGTTTGTACAGTGATAGGTTTTCCGCTGGGTGCAACCACAACTCAATCTAAATTTCTTGAGGCTGAAGAAGCAATAAAAAACGGTGCTGAAGAACTTGATATGGTTATTAATATCGGCAAATTAAAAAATAAAGATTATGAGTTTGTTTTAAACGAAATAAAATCTATTGCTGATTTATCCAAAAAACATCTTTGTACTTCAAAAGTAATTTTAGAAACCTGTCTACTTTCTGATGAAGAAAAAGTTTACGCCTGTTTATTATCCAAAGCTGCAGGTGTTAATTTTGTAAAAACATCAACCGGATTTTCAAAGGGAGGAGCTACAGTTAAAGACGTATCATTAATGAAGTTTGTAGTTGGAGATAATTTGCAAGTTAAAGCTTCAGGCGGTATACGTTCTTATGAAGATGCAATTGCAATGATAAATGCCGGTGCAACACGATTAGGTGCAAGCGCTGGTGTTAAAATTATTGCCGGACAAAAATCTGAAAGTAATTATTAAGTCACCTTAGGCAGCATTTAAATAAATATTGTAAAATCGTAGCACAGACTTAAGTCTGTGCTACGGAAACAGTATATGAAATAACTTTTTGCGTAAGGTGACTTATTTAATAAACTCGTTATTGCGAATCCGAACTTGTTGGGATGAAGCAATCTGTAAAATTATGGATTGCTTCGTTTCACTCGCAATTACACTACATTTTAAAAATATTTTATGGTTATCGATTTAATAGTAACAAATACCAATGATGGCTATACTGCTGAAGTTCCATCCATAAAAGGGTGTGAAAGCTGGGCTCATGATGAAGATACTGTTCTAGAAAAAATTGTTGAACTGACATCATTTTATTTAAGATTATCTGCAAAAGAGATTAAACTAGATAAAGCCCGCAGAGAAGAAAATAAAACTATTTACAAACTAATTTTCCATAAGTAATTCTTGTGAGAAATACTAAAACTGAAAAAAGATTAGAAAAAATAACCAGAGTGATTAAGGCGCGCCAGCATTCTTTAACTGTTGTGATGGAAAATATTCATGATCCGCATAATGTTTCTGCAATATTTAGAACCTGCGATGCAGTAGGAATTCCAAAAGTAAATTTAGTTTATAACTTCGAATCATTTCCCCGGATTGGTAAAAAATCTTCTGCTTCCGCATTTAAATGGGTTGATAAAGAAAAGTACAAAGCTATTGAAGAATGTTATACCGTTTTAAAAAGAGATGGCTTCAAAATATTTGCGTCATCTTTAACCGAAAATTCAAGGAATCTTTACGATCTCGATTTAACTCAAAAAGTTGCGATTGTAGTTGGCAACGAACATCGGGGAGTTTCGGAAGCATCAGCAGAATTAGCGGATGAGGTGTTTTTAATCCCTCAGTTTGGGATGGTGCAAAGTCTTAACGTTTCCGTTGCAACTGCAGTAATTCTTTATGAAGCTATGCGACAACGAATTAAAAAAGGTAAGTATAAAAAAAGTGAACTTGATGAGAAAGCTCTCGATGAATTAATTGATAGTTGGTGTGAAAAATAATTGAAGAAACGATTTGAGAAAATAAATAAAGTTGGTGGTGAATTAAGTTTAACAGGTGATAAATCTATTTCGCATCGAGCTGTGATATTTTCTTCTATGTCTCAGGGTAGATCTACAATAAAAAATCTTTCTGAGGCTGAAGACGTAAGGTCAACAATGAAAATTATGCAGCAGCTGGGTGCAAGTTTTATGAACGATTCGGAAAAGATTGTTGTTGAAGGTTGTGGATTTAAAGGATTTAAAAAATCAGTTTCTTATTTAGACTGCGGTAATTCCGGAACTTCAGCAAGATTGATTGCGGGATTATTAGCTGCTCAGAAATTTAAATCTACTCTGATTGGGGATGAATCACTATCCATGCGGCCAATGAAAAGGGTAATTGAACCATTGACCAGGATGGGTACTCATTTTAATGCCACAGCAAATTTGACACTGCCATTAACAATTAACCCAAAGTCAGAAATAGTTCCAATAAATTATGAAATGCCATTAGCCAGTGCGCAGGTTAAAAGTTCTGTATTACTCGCCGGGTTACACGCTGAAAGTGAAACTAAAATAATTGAATCATTTCAAACCAGAAATCACACAGAAAAAATGCTCGGCTTGCCAATCAAATATGAAAACGGAAAAATAATTTCGGCTTCTTCTAAAAAATATTATCCAAAACCAGGGGAATATTTTGTTCCGGGTGATATATCAACGTCAGCTTTTCATATTGTGCTTACTCTATTAACCCCAAACTCAGAATTATTAATTAGAGACGTTTCATTAAACCCGACACGAACCGGATTTATTGAAGTATTAAAAAAAATGGGAGCTGATATTTCTTTTGAAGATATAAGAACTTCAAGCAATGAAGAATTCGGTAATGTTTTGGTTAGATCCTCTTCGTTAAAAAATATAACGATCAATTCACAGATTATTCCAAACATAATTGATGAAATACCTGCATTAGCAATAGCAGGGATATTTGCTGAAGGCGATTTTTTGATAGATAACGCGAAAGAACTTAGAGTAAAAGAATCAGATAGAATACACAGCATCTGTTTAAACTTCAAACATCTTGGTCTGAATGTTGAAGAAAAGCAAGACGGTTTTTCTGTAGATGGATCAATTAAAAATTTCAATCCAATATTTGAAAGTTATGGTGATCATAGAATTGCTATGGCGTTTGGAATATTAAGTATGCTTTTAGATAAAGGGGGAGAAGTGAATGGATTTGAATCTGTTGATATTTCGAATCCTCGATTTGAAGAGCAAGTAAGATCCATAGTGATAAAATCTTAGAAGGTCGTCTTTCGACTTCGCTCAGGATGACATATGACTACATTAAATGAAAAGATACTTCGTCAAACCGGGTGAATAAAATTTTAATTTTGCTCAATTAGAGTGAAAGTATCTGATGTTCAAATTCATTTACCGAAATATCGTCATAAATCTTACGAATAAAATCCTTTCCATATTTGTTATAAAAGTACGTAAAATTAATTTCTCTTTCCTGCAGGTTTCCTAACGGATAAAGTAAGTTTGATAATCTTGTTAACTGTCTTATCGTTGTCTCGTGTTTTGTTTCCTGTGCTTTAATTGCCTTTGATCTTAGTTCCATTATAGAAGATATTATTTTTTCTTTGTAGCGTCCACTTGAATCAACTAATGTTTTATCAATAGCAAAAAGATTTTCTTTTATTTTATCAAAAATAAGTTCTATATCTTTTGAAGCTTCATCAAAGGAACGTTCAATATTATTTTCCGATAAACCGGCAATCACTTTTTCCTTTAATTCATCCAATCCAAGAAAAATATCATTCATTGTAAGATCATATTTGTCTAATCCTGAAGAGACATTTTTCTCAAGTATTGTGAGGGAAGATCTGGGAAATACTATTGGTGTTTCAATATCGTAAAAATCATAAAGAGGAGTAACCTGAGCAAAATATGAAATTTCACTTGGTCCGCCAATATAGAATCCGGTTGGTAATAGATAATCCTGACAGATAGGTCGAAGTAAAACATTTGGACTAAATCTTTCGGGTGCATTATCAATCTCTAAGAGGATTTCATCTTTGGTAAACTGCTTGCGTTTTCTCCGTAGTTTAAAGACTTCTTCAACAGGTTCAACTGAATATCTTCCGTCATCGGTATGATAAAACAAATTAACAGGTTTAACTTTTACCTGAGCGTGATAAATCTCTTCTAATCGTGCACTTACTTGAATTAACTTTTGAGTGTGCTGTGCAAAATCATTGACCTCTTTTTTAAAGATTGGTTTTAATAATGCTTTTACCTTTGGATCCTGCGGATCAAAAATTATAAGACCGTATTCATCAAACAACCAATAGATAAGTTCTTTAAAACTTTGTTTAAATGTTTTACCGGTTTTATAGCACTCTTTTAATTTTCCAACTAATTCATTTTTGAATTCGGTATCTCTTAAACTACTTTCAAAATGATTAAATAATACATCTAATCCGCTGTCAAAAACAAGATGTCCGATACTTTGTTTAGCATCATCATCAGCTATTTCTTCTTTATAGCCAATATTTATTACCTGATTTTCAGTATCAAATAAATTTATCGATCGTACTTCATTAAAATCATGATCATCTCCTTCTAACCAGAATACCGGAACGAATTTAAAATTATCATATCTTTCTGATAGCTGATTTGCCAATCTGATTGTTGTGATGATTTTGTAAATGGTATAAAGCGGTCCGCCAAATATTCCAAGCTGCTGACCGGTGACCACGGCAATGGTTTTCTCTTTCTCAAGTAAATCGATATTCCTGACCGTTTTACCGGATAAATTTGAAAAAGCAGAGTATTGTTCTTTAATGATTGAAGATAAATTTAATTGTCTGGCTTTTCTCGACTCGCAAATGTTTTTAAATATCTGTACGTAAATCTCTTTATTTCTGAAGTCGTGTTTATAGAATTCCATCACATTCTCAAATTCATATAAATAATCGAGAAATAGATTTTGATTCTTAGGAATATCACTGAAATTTATAAACATTCTTACCTCAAATGTTGAAAAGGAATAAGCAAAAGTAAGAAAAAGCCGTATTCATCACAAAATTAGTTCATCGTCCTTCAATTCTGATTTAATATTGTTGTACGTGGATTTTTAATGTAACGGCAATCTAATCTTTTACAATTAGATTCAGTTACTTATCTTCACATCTAAAAATTAAGAGTAAATTGGAAATAAATCTTTTAAAATATTTCACGATCAGAAGAGCTGTAAATGTTTTTAAAATTGTCAGTTCATTCACAATATCCCGGGTGTTAAGAAAACCTATTGTTTGGGGAATGCCAATCTCTTTTTCTATCGAACCGACAAATCATTGTAACTTAAAATGTCCGGAATGTCCTTCAGGATTGGGAATTTTAACCCGCCCACTTGGATTATTAAATTTTAATGATTTCAAAGATTGGATTGATCAGATTAAGGGCACTGGATTTTATGTGCAATTATTTTTTCAAGGCGAACCATACATCAATAAACATCTTCCCGAAATGATAAAGTATGCACAAATAAATAATGTTTACATATCCATCTCTACAAACGGGCATTTTTTAAATGATAAAAATGTTGATCATGTTCTTGAAAATGCACCGGATAAAATTATTTATTCAGTTGATGGGCTTGATGAAGAAAGCTATCAGAAGTATAGAGTAGGCGGTACATTTAAACAAGCAGATGAAGGTTTAAGGTGTTTAATAAATCGAAAGCGTGAATTAAAGAAAAATAAGCCTTATGTAGAATTTCAATTTATTGTTATGAAACAAAATGAACATCAGCTTGATGAGGTTAGAAAATATTGTAATGAAGTTGGTGTAGACAAACTTGTTTTTAAAACCATGCAAATATCATCTTATGAAAATGCTGTAAAATTTCTTCCTAAAAATCCATTGTACAGAAGATATTTTGTTAAAGATGGACAATTTTCTATAAAGAATAAATTACAAAATCATTGTTTTGCTTTGTGGCGTACGTCAGTTATTACGTGGGATGGAAAAGTTGTACCATGCTGTTTTGATAAGGATGCGGAATACACGCTAGGAGTACTAAATGGTAAAAGATTTTCCGATATTTGGGTGTCAGAAGAATATCAAAAATTCAGGAGTTTAGTCCTTGCAGATCGAAAAATAATTGATATGTGTACAAATTGCACCGAAGGATTAAAAATTAATATCCTTGAAATAGAGCAATAAAAGTGTCAACTAAAGAGATAAAAAATTATTTTGATCAAAATACTTTTATACGAAATTATAAAAGTACTATCTTAATTTTTGCAAAAGTCTTTATCGCGATTGGATTGTTAGTCTATTTAATCCTTAGTGTTAATTTTGATGAAATATTAACCGCTATTCAAAATGCAAATCTCTATCTTATTGCTGCCGCACTAATGCTAAGTGTTCTCAACATCTATTTACAATATTATAAATGGAAAATTACTGCAAAAGTTATTTTACTTGAAAATCACAGTTCAAAAATTTGGCTTTCACTTTTTTATGGATTTTCTGCTGGCATATTTACTCCTGCAAGAATTGGAGAATATTTTGGACGGGCAATTGTATTTAAAAATAATTCCGTTTTACGCGTTACGCTTGCAACATTGGTGGATAAAATATTTCTATTAATAATAGTTGCATTTTTAGGTTCGATTTCCAGTATAATTTTTCTTCACTACTATTATCACGTTACAAATTACTTAACTGCTGGTTTATTTATTATTCTGTTTGTAGCTTTTTATTTTTTACTGCTTTTAATGTTTAATGATAAATTCTGGGATAATATTTTATTTACCAAACTAAGAAATTCAATAAAACTCCATTGGCTGTTTGAAAAAATAAAAATATTCAGGAAGCTTGATAAAAAGTATGCAACCAAAATGTTTGTGGTATCCGGGCTATTTTATTTCTGTTTTCTACTGCAGTACGCTCTACTGGTCGGAGCATTTTCAAATCATAATCAATTTTTAAATTACTTTTGGGCAGGCAACCTGATGATGTTTGCCAAAACAATAATTCCACCGGTTTCATTAGGGGAGTTGGGAATTAGAGAAGGTGCATCAGTTTTTTTTATAACTCAATTTGGAGAATCCGCCCCGGCAGGATTTAATTCTTCAATCTTTCTTTTTTTGATAAATGTATTAATCCCATCTTTAATCGGTTTGGCTTTGCTGCTTAAAAAAAATAATGATTGAAAACATTTTTTTAACGATTTTTCTTCTTCTCGCTTTTTATTACGGGTTTTTTTTAATTAAAATTTATTTAGGATTGAATAAACTCCCGCAATCCTTAGTAAATAACACCCCGTCAGAATTTATTTCCATAATTGTTCCTTTCAGAAATGAAGCTAAAAATATTTTAACTACCTTAAGTAATCTATCAAACCAGAATTATCCACCCGGTAAATATGAAATAATTTTTGTAGATGATTCTTCAACCGATAATTCATTGCACCTATTGGAGCACGCGATCAGGAAAGAAAACGTATCTGTTTTTTCAGTTCCGAAAGAGTATTCAATTAATGCTCATAAAAAAAGAGCAATTAGATTTGGAATAGAAAAATCAAGAGGGGAAATAATTGTTACAACGGATGCAGATTGTATTCATTCAAAGGATTGGCTTAAAAATCTGTTAAAGTTTATGGATGGTGAAACCGGATTTATTTCAGGTCCGGTTGAATTCATTGAGTCCTCAAACTATTTCGGTAAAATGCAGAGGCTTGAGTTTGCCGGTTTAGTAATTACAGGAGCAGGATTGATTGGAACCGGTAAACCGATCATTTGTAATGCAGCAAATATAGCTTATCGTAAAAAAGCGTTTTTGGATGTCGGCGGATTTACATATCAAATGAGTCTATCTTCTGGTGATGATGAGTTGCTTATGCAAAAGATTCATAGTGATACCGGTTATAAGATTAAATTTGCGCTGGATAAAAACGCAATTGTTTTAACAACAACTAACCCAACGCTAAAAGATTTTTATCATCAACGGAAGCGTTGGGCCAGCAAAGGACTTTTCTATGGTGATAATTTACTTCTGCTAAAGCTTATAATTATATTTTTATTTTATTTGTCTTTAATAATCCAGCCCTTACTTGGGTTTATTTTATCAGCAAAATTTTTTCTAACATTTCTCTTTTCGGTGTTAGTTAAAATATCGATTGAATATTCAGTACTTAAAAAAGGCATAGGATTATTATTTGATTTAAAAATGATAAAACCATTTTTTATAACCGAGACACTTCAAATTCCATACATTCTTGTATCGGGTTTTATGGGAATGTTTGGCAATTTTGTTTGGAAAGATCGAAAAATTAGACGCTAATCAAATTTTCTGTTAATCTGAAATACATTACTGTTTACTTAAATGTACAATCTCTACTGACTTATCTAATTTTAAGCTCAAAATAACAATTTTTTGATGGCACAAACCTTGGCTAACAGAAGCAAGACACAAAGGAGTATGTCATGAAAAAGTTAATAATCGCAGCAGTCTTAATAGTTCTCGGTTTATCAGTAAATGCTGATGCAAACACGAACTATGCAAAAAGAGTCGGAGGATATTTTTATACTTCACTCTCACCTTACGGAACCTGGATTGAGATAGGTTTCGGTACGCCGGTTTGGCGTCCTACACATATGAAAAGAAACTGGTCACCTTATACTCAGGGACAATGGATATACACAGATTATGGATGGTACTGGAATTCATATGAACCTTTTGGTGAAGTTGTTTATCATTATGGAAGATGGTACTTCGATGATTACTATGGTTGGATTTGGATTCCTGATTATGAATGGGCACCTGCATGGGTTGATTGGAGATATGATGATGATTATATCGGCTGGGCTCCTTTATCTCCTTATGCATTATTCTCAGTAAATATCGGGATACACTATACTTATGACTATTACGTTCCATACACTTACTGGAATTATGTTCAGTATAATCATTTCTGTGATAATAATGTGTACAATTATTACGTTGCACCTAAATATAAGTACCGGGTACACAGCAGAACCAAGATGAGAACCAATTACTCTTATTACGATGGTAGAGTTAGAAATAACGGTGTCGATTATGATAGAATCAGAGAAAGAAGCGGAAGGATGATTGAAAAGAGAAATCTGGTTACCGTAAATGATCCTAGAGAACTAACAAAAGAAAGAGACTCAAACAATCGTAATAAAGAAATCAGAACTTATATTGCCAATCGGGATGATATTTCTCGAGATAATTTGAGAGATGTTAAAATGGAAAGAACCGATAGGAAAACTTCCCTGAATCTTGATAAAGTTGAATTAGGTCGAGACAGAACGATTGATAGAAGTGATACGAGAAAAATAGATGATAATAGGAAAGTTGAAACCAGAGAAAATATGAGTAATTTGAATACACGCGAAAGTGTTGATGACTCGAAAAGAATAGATAATAATATCAATCGCCGTAAGATGGAAAACGATAGAAAACTTCAGGAAAGAAACGATATAGAAAAACGAAACTCTGAAATTGAAAAAAGGAATAATGATCAGATAAGAAGGAACGAAGAAATTAAGCGGACTGAAGAGATCAAAAGAACAGAGCAGAATAGAAGAAATGAAGAAGTTCAGATTCAGAGAAAAGCGAATGAAGAGTCAAATAGAAAAAATGATGTGACAATTCAAAAGCGTGAAGAACAGAAATCTAATACTGAAGTTTTCAAACAAAATAATGACAGAAAAATTCAACAAAGACAAGAAACTCAGAAAGTTGAACAGAGAAATCAGAACTCAAATATTAATAGAAATACTGAAGTAAAAAGAAATAGTTCTAATAACAAAACTGAGACTAAACAGAATTCCCGAAGTAATGATCAAAACAATAGATCGCGTACAAGATAACCTCAATTCAACTCTCTCTATAAAAAAGGTTCCGGAATTTCCGGAACCTTTTTTTTGTTTTAAGTTGTAATTAGAATAATTTTCCGCAAAAATTTGAGAAAAGTATGAAAGACAAATCATCAATCCTTTTCTATTTGCTTGGTTCGTTTTTTATCGCAAACGCAATCCTTGCAGAATTTATCGGTGTCAAAATATTTTCATTAGAATCTACATTTGGATTTAAACCATTAAATCTTACAATCCTCGGAATTGAAAATCTATCGTTTAATTTAACTGCAGGGGTTGTACTGTGGCCAATCGTCTTTGTTATGACTGATATCATTAACGAATACTTCGGCAGGAAAGGTGTAAAATTTCTTTCGTTTACGGCAGCAATTTTAATTGCTTATGCATTTTTGATGGTCTTCTTTGCAATGAATTTATCACCGGCTTCATTTTGGGTTGAAAGAGTAACACCATTTGGTAAAGTAAATATGCACCTGGCATTCAATACTATTTTCGGTCAGGGTTTATGGATAATTATCGGCTCTCTTACTGCGTTTTTAGTTGGACAACTGGTAGATGTGACAGTATTTCATTACTTCAAAGCTTTTACCGGTTCATCCAAAATCTGGCTTCGTGCAACAGGATCAACTTTAGTTTCTCAGTTAGTTGATAGTTTTGTTGTATTGTTTATTGCTTTTTACATTGGTGCCGGATGGGACTTGAAACTAGTTTTGGTGATCGGAATTGTAAACTATATCTACAAATTCATCATAGCTATAATCGTAACTCCAGCTCTTTACATTCTGCATTCTATAATCGATAAATATTTGGGAAAAGAACTATCAGAACAACTTCAATCAGAAGCAATGAATAAATAGCGTTTTAATTCAACAATCATCAAATTTTTGTGTAGCACAGCAATTAAAATTTTCTTAATTTTGGAGCAACAAATATTGGTAAGATTAATTTTTACTAATTAATTCAAGTGTCCTTTTTTCGCAAATTTGATGAATATTTTGATCCACTTAGAGTTTTTTACGGGAAGCAATAAATTGGTAACATATGTAAAGTTATCAGAATATTATTTAATCAATACCTTCTCAATTTTTCAAAATCCATTCAATCATCACAAAGTAGTAATTAACCAATTTTCAAATTATCAATTATCCTTCTATAAAGGAGTCAATAATGAAAATGACTAAAGAAGATGCTCTGTATTACCATAGCAGCGAACGCAAAGGTAAAATAGAAGTAATAGCAACAAAACCTTGTTTAACAGCAAGAGATCTCTCAATGGCTTACACTCCCGGTGTTGCAGAACCTTGCCGTGAAATTCATAATAACGTTGAGGATGTATATAAATATACAGCAAAAGGAAACCTGGTTGCTGTAATTTCAAACGGCACTGCGGTACTGGGTTTAGGTGATATAGGTCCTGAAGCAGGAAAACCTGTTATGGAAGGAAAAGGAGTTCTATTCAAAAGATTTGCTGATATCGATGTCTTTGATATCGAGGTCAATTCTCACGATCCAAAAGAAATAATTAGAATGACACAAATGCTGGAACCAACTTTTGGCGGAATAAATCTTGAAGATATTAAGGCTCCGGAATGTTTTGAGATTGAAGAAACACTTAAAGCAACAATGAATATTCCCGTTTTTCATGACGATCAACACGGTACGGCGATTATCTCGTGTGCAGCGCTTATTAACGCTGTTGAAGTTGCAGGGAAACAATTAGATAAAGTAAGAATTATTGTTAATGGAGCGGGAGCCTCAGCAATTTCCTGTTGTAAACATTATGTACGTGCTGGAGTCAAAAAAGAAAATATTTATATGTTTGATTCCAAAGGATGCATTACAAAGGATAGAAAAGATTTAAATAAGTACAAAGATGGATTCGCTCAGGAAAAAGGATTCCCATCTTTGGAAGCTGCGTTTAAAGATGCAGATGTTTTTATTGGACTTTCAGTTGGCAACGTTGTAAATAAAGAATGGGTTAAAACGATGGCCCCGAATCCGATCATCTTTGCAATGGCAAATCCTGATCCGGAAATTATGTATGATGATGCAGTATCTGTTAGAAAAGATTTGATTATGGCGACCGGAAGAAGCGATTTTCCGAATCAGGTAAATAATGTTTTAGGATTCCCATTTATTTTTCGTGGTGCCTTAGATGTTAGAGCAACAAGCATAAATGATGAAATGAAAATGGCTGCTACATTGGCGCTTGCCAGATTAGCAAAAGAAAAAGTGCCTGAAATGGTACTGAAAGCTTACGGTGGTGAAGATTTTGAATTCGGCAGAGAATATATAATTCCAAAACCATTTGATCCCAGAGTTTTATGGTACGTTGCTCCGGCTGTGGCAAAAGCCGCAATTGAAACCGGAGTAGCCAAAGTAAAAGAAATGGATTGGGTTGCATATGAAGAAAAATTGAAAGAAAGATTAGGCCTATCAAAAGAAATAATTAGAGTGATGATTCACAAAGCAATGAAGCATCCTAAAAAAGTTGTATATCCTGAAGGTGAAGCGGAGAATATTATTCGTGCAGCACACGCAGTTTATAGTGATGGTGTAGCTAACCCTGTTTTGTTAGGTAATGAAAATATTATCAAAAGCGAAATAGATCGAATCGGTTATGATGTTAATGAATTCCAGATAATTGATCCTGCTAATAGTGAAAAATGTGATGCTTATGCTGAATCTTTCTTCAGCAAGAGACAAAGAAGAGGTGCAACTATATGGGATGCCAAAAAATTGATGCGCACACCAAATTATTTTGGTTCTATGATGGTGGAAGTTGGTGAAGCTGATGCCTTAATTAGTGGATATACAACAAGTTATCCTAATACAATTAAACCAGCATTGCAGTGTATTGGAGTGAAGGACGGATTTAAAATTGTTTCTGGATTGTATATTGTTATTGCAAAAAAAGAGACTTACTTTTTTACGGATTGTACTGTTAACGTTAATCCAAGTGCTGAACAATTAGCTGAAATTGCAATATCGGCAGCAGAGACAGTAAAAGCTTTTGAGGTTGTTCCAAAGATCGCAATGCTTTCATTCAGTAATTTTGGTAGTGCTGATTATCCGGAATCACTTAAGGTTAAAGAGGCTGTTAAAATAGTCAAATCTAAGAGACCTGACCTCATTGTGGACGGAGAAATGCAAGCTGATACAGCAGTTGTTCCTGAAATATTAGAGAAAACTTTCCCTTTTACAAAAATAAAAGGCGGAGCCAATGTTCTCGTATTTCCTGATTTAAATTCGGCAAACATAGCTTATAAACTTATGGCAAGAATCGGGCAGGCAACAGTAATCGGACCTATTCTTATGGGAATGAGAAAACCGGTTCACGTTTTACAACGCGACGCAACCGTAGATGATATATACAATATGACTGCAATTGCTGTAGTTGAAGTAAATCAAAATAAATAATCGGGTAATTTGATAAATGCAGTCAAAGGAAATAAATGTACAAAATAATTAATGCAGATTTTCTTGCGGATAATATTAAACGATTTGTTATCGAAGCACCCAAAATTGCAGCTAAACGTAAGGCCGGTCAGTTTGTTATTATAAGGTTAAAAGATGGTGGTGAGAGAATACCTCTCACCATCGCTGATTCCGATATTACTAATGGAACAATTACTATTATTGTCCAGGGAATTGGAAAAACTACCAAAGAATTAAACACATTTGTTGCAGGAGATTTTATTTTAGATGTGGTCGGGCCATTAGGTAAAGCATCACATATAGAAAATTTTGGAACGGCAGTAAGCATTGGCGGGGGTGTTGGAACTGCTATTGCATATCCAACGGCTGTTGCTTTAAAAAATGCAGGTAACCATACAATCGCAATTATTGGTGGAAGAACCAAAGACCTTGTTATCCTTGAAGACGAACTTAGACAAGTTTGTAATGAAGTTTATCCTACAACTGATGATGGAAGTTATGGATTTCATGGTTTTGTTACTCAAAAATTAAAAGAGTTAATTGACAATGGTACAAAAATAGATTTTGTACTTGCAATTGGACCTATTCCAATGATGAAAGCAGTTGCAGAAACAACGCGACCATATGGAATTAAAACTGTTGTAAGTTTAAATCCGGTTATGGTTGATGGAACCGGAATGTGTGGTGGATGCAGAGCGATAGTTGATAACAAAACAGTCTTTGTCTGTGTTGATGGTCCTGAATTTGATGCACACCTGGTTGATTTTCAAACACTTGAGAGAAGAAACAAAACCTACAGAGAACACGAAACAGAATCACTTCATAACTATTTATGCCACTTTGATAAAGCTTTTGACGAAGGCTTACTTTCAAAAATCTGACCGAACAATTTTTAGATAAAAAAACGGAGAAATATTAATGGCTGATCTTAGCAAAAAAGAACGAATGAAAATACCAAGACAACCGATGCCCGAGCAGGATGGTTTTGAAAGAAGCAAAAATTTTAAGGAGGTTAATTTAGGTTTTACTGAAGAACTTGCTAAGATGGAAGCACTAAGATGTCTCCAATGTCCAAAACCAGTTTGTATAGAGGGATGTCCGGTAGAAGTTAAGATAAAAGACTTTATTACGTTGGTGGCAGCAGGTGATTATCTTGGAGCTGCTTCAAAGATTAAAGAAGATAATATGCTTCCGGCAATTTGTGGGCGTGTTTGTCCTCAGGAAGAACAATGTGAAGCTCAATGTGTTGTCGGGATAAAAGGCGAGTCAATAGCAATTGGTCGGTTAGAAAGATTTGTTGCAGATTTTGAGCGGGAGCACGGTGGATTAAGGAATCCGGAAATAAAAACTAAAACCGGTAAAAAAGTTGCAATTATTGGAAGCGGTCCATCGGGACTGAGTTGTGCAGGTGATCTTATTCAGATGGGTCATGATGTAACCGTATTTGAAGCACTGCACGAACTTGGCGGTGTGCTGATCTATGGAATTCCTGAATTCCGTTTGCCAAAGGACATTGTAAAAACTGAAATAGAATCTTTAAAACAACTCGGAGTAGATTTTCAAACAAATGCCGTTATTGGCTTTACAGATACTATAGATGAATTAATGCAAAATGGTTATGATGCTGTATTTATAGCAGTTGGTGCAGGATTACCATATTTTCTGAATATTGAAGGCGAAAATTTAAATGGTGTATATTCATCAAATGAATTTTTAACCAGAGTAAATTTGATGAAAGCATATAAGTTCCCTGATTATGATACTCCGGTTTTTAATGTTAAAGATAAAAATGTTGCAGTATTCGGCGGTGGAAATACAGCGATGGATGCGGTTAGAACTTCAAAAAGACTCGGTGCAAAAAATGCATACATTGTTTATCGTCGTTCTGATATTGAAATGCCCGCCCGAAAAGAAGAGATACATCATGCTAAAGAAGAAGGTATTGAATTTATTCTGCTCTCAAATCCTTTAAAGTTTATTGGCGATGCACAGGGATGGTTAACCGGAGTCGAGTTGTTAAAAATGGAACTTGGCGAACCCGATTCTTCCGGCAGAAGAAAACCTGTTCCCGTAGAAAATTCAAATTATATACTTGATATTGATATGGCCGTAATCGCTATTGGAAACGGATCTAATCCAATTATTCAACAAACTACCCCTGAACTTCAATTTAATAAATGGGGTAACATTCTCGTCAATGATGAAACAATGGCAACCTCAAAAAAAGGTGTATTTGCCGGTGGTGATATTGTTACTGGTGGCGCCACAGTAATATTAGCGATGGGAGCCGGAAGAAAAGCAGCAAAAGCCATAAATGATTATTTAATACAAAATTAATATTCTGCTGCTAACTTTTTTGAGTCCGTTTACATTCCAATAAAACTGAACAATTGCCTTTTGTAAAGTCTTCAACTAATTTTACTTGAATTTTTATAATACTTTCTGCGAGAAACCAAGAGTGCAATTTAACGGAATTAGAATGTTAGCAGCTGTGATGTTCACAGATATGGTGGGCTATACGGCAATGATGCAGGAAGATGAAAAGCGTGCAAAAGTACTGCGTGACAGGCATCGGAATGTCCTCGAAGATTTATCGCTTCAACATCAGGGAAAAGTAATCCAGTATTTTGGTGATGGTACACTAACGATTTTCGGAAGTGTAGTGGAAGCTGTACTTTGTGCAAT
Source organism: Ignavibacteriales bacterium (assembly GCA_003538625.1). GTDB lineage: Bacteria > Bacteroidota > Ignavibacteria > Ignavibacteriales > Ignavibacteriaceae > IGN3. The sequence continues at coordinate 96,977 of DPRR01000014.1, read as the reverse complement.
TGATATTCAGAATGAGTTAAAAAAAGAACCCGTTGTAAACCTGAGAATTGGAATCCATTCAGGCGATATTGTTTATGATGATGATGGTGTTTTTGGAGACTGTGTGAATGTTGCAGCAAGAATAGAGGCTTCTGCAGTAGGAGGTTCAATATTAATATCAAGAAAAGTTTATGATGAATTAAGCAATCATAAAGAGATTCAGGCGGTTTCGCTTGGTTACCACGAATTTAAAAATGTTAAAACCCCAATTGAAGTTTATGCGATAAAAAATAATAATCTTGTTATTCCTGCCACATCTTCCATTGAAACTTTAGTCGGATTAAAAAAAGAATCAATTGCAGTTTTACCTTTTGTTAATTTAAGTTCTAATGCAGATAATGAATATTTTTCAGATGGAATTACCGAAGAAATTTTAAACGCTCTTGCTAAAGTTGATAAATTGCAAGTAACCTCCAGAACTTCTTCCTTTGCATTTAAAGATAAAAAAGTTGATATACGGGAAATTGGTAAACAGCTTTCTGTAAAATCGGTTTTAGAAGGTAGCGTTAGAAGGATTGGAAACAGAGTCAGAGTTTCAGCTCAGCTTATTGAAACAAAGAACGGTTATCACAGATGGTCTGAAATTTATGATCGTGATATTGAGGACATTTTTGCTGTGCAGGATGAAATTGCGAGAACAATTTCTTCCACGCTTATCGAAAACTTAACGTTATCCGATCAAAGAAAAACTTTTGTAAAATCCTCCACCGGAAATATGGAGGCTTATAATCTATATTTAAAATCATCGCACTTTTGGAAAAAATGGACTCCGCTTGATATAAGAAAATCACTGGAGTATTTAGAGCAAGCCATTCAACTTGATGAAAATTTTGCGCAGGCATTTTCAGCACTTTCGGGATGCTATGTTTACCTTGGCGCATTTGGTCAGATGCCGACTTCTATCGCTTATCCTAAAGCCAAAGAATATGCTCAGCGGGCATTGCAGATTGATAATTCATTACCTGCATCTCATTTATCCATAGCAATGGTAGATTTTTTTGATTGGAATTGGGATGCTGCATACAAATCATTTATAAAGACTCTTGAATTAAATCCAAACAGCGCTGAGGCTCATCAGTATTTTTCATATTATTTGCGCGCTTTCGGAAATATTAAAAAAGCAGTTACTGAATCTGAAAAAGCTTTAGAAATTGATCCGTTGTCTTTACCCATTAATGCATCGCTTGCTGATACATATGCACACTGTGGATTTTTTGAACAAGCTAAAGATCAATATCTTAAAACTCTGGAATTAGACAATACATTTAGATCTGCGTTAAATGGTTTAGGATGGGTGTATTATTTTCTGGGTGAATATGATGAAGCGATCAAACTATTAGAGCATTCACAGGATTTATTGGGCGATCCATTAAAATCAAACGCGGCGCTGGGTTTTATGTATGCCAGACTTGGTATGAATAATGAATTGGAAAATTGTCTGGCAAAACTTTCTCAGAGAGAAAAAAATGAAAAAGACATTTCATTTCTTTTTGATTATGCAATTATAAATTTAGGATTAAAAGATTTTGATAAAGTATTCGAATATTTGAATAAAGCATTTGATGAAAAGATTGGCGGACTTATTTTTATTAAAGGACGATATTGGAAAGAGATTCAGGATGATCCAAGATATAGGAAATTACTTGGCAAAATGAATCTGCCATTAGATTAAATTGCAATTCTCTTAACCACTTTAAACTACAATTAAGTTAAATGATAGAATCTTTCTTTTTTGGATAATCAAAAAAAAGAAATGTGCACTTTTTTTCTTTGATGTCTTTCCAGTTACCTTCATACAAAAATCCAATAATGCCTGTGGTCGGAATATTTTCGATAGAAAATTCTGAAAGCAAATTTGCGGTATTTGTAATTCCGGGATTATGTCCGACAATCATGACATTTTTGTACTGTTCATCAAGAGAAGTTAAAACTTTTAGTATTTGCTCTTTATCCGCCAGGTATAAACTATCATCAAAAATGATTTTAGGTTTATAATCAAAAGATTTAATAAATATTTTTATTGTATCCATTGTTCTTTTTGAGGTGCTCGAAATTATCAGATCAATTATAATTCCCCGCTTACAAAATCTATCAGCCATTTTCCTGGAATCAAGTTTCCCTCTTTTATTTAATGGTCTATCAGAATCATCCAATGATGCGTCTTTCCAGCTTGATTTTGCGTGTCGTAATAGAACAATATTCTTCATTATTTCTCTATTGTTTTTAAGATCACAACTGTGATAATTGTCACCATTGCTTCAATATAATTAACATAATTTCGCATCGAAATGATTATAAATAATTTTAAAAAATGTCTGATAAAATATTAAAAAAACTCAGTTCAAAAATAATGTTGTGTAAGGTAAAATAATGTTTGAGAGTAAAATACTAATAGATGTTGAGAATCATGTTAGAGAATTATTTAAGCAAAGATCCGCTGCTGAAAATATTTATCATAATATTGTGCATACTTCTGAAGTTGTGAACGTTTCGTACAAAATTGCTCAATTAGAAAATTTGTCGTCCGATGAAACTGAAATTTTATTGATTGCAGCGTGGTTTCATGATACAGGGTATTTTCACTGCTGTCACGGACACGAAGATCAGAGTTCTGAATACGCAAGAGATTTCCTTCAAAAGAATAATTACCCTTCTGAAAAAATTGAGAAAGTTAAGGAATGCATCACAGCAACTAAAATTCCTCATGCACCAAAAAGTAAACTTGAGGAAATAATTTGTGACGCAGATTTGCAAAATCTGGGAATGAAAGATGGTGAAAAACGTAGTGAATTATTACGTAAGGAATTTGAGATGAAAGGAATTAAAAAACTTTCTGATATGGAATGGATTAAAATGTCATTAGATTTTTTTAAGAAGCATAAATATTACACTGATTATGCTAAAAGAGAATTTGAAATTCAAAAAAATCATAATCAAGATCGATTAGAACAAAAATTAAAAAAACTTGAAGAACAATCTGCTCATTGATTTTTAACTTCTCTTATTCTATCCAATTCAAAAAAAATATCGAATCTTTTAAAATAAAAAACCCCGAAGTTCAACTAAACTCCGGGGTATAAAACTATTCTACTTTAATTTTTGAGTTCTCTAAAAGAACATTATAAAAATATCCGGAACCGAAATCTTTATCTAAAATAACTTTTCCTTCAGCAACAATAACTGATCCCACTTTAGCAGACTCATTAGAAGTCACTAATAAATCGTGTGTGCCCTGACTGCCTGTACCATCCTGTATATGAATCCAGTTTGTTCCCATGATATTTTCATTCACCTTTACAACCTTACCACGAACCTTAATTGTTTTTGATTCCAGTGAAGATTTTTTTGCATAAATCTGTTCAATCGTGTAACCACCATCAACCGGGTTAACTGAAATAGAACCGTCTTTGCTTGTAGCAATATTTTGATGAGGTGATTTTAATTGTTCTTCACTGGTGCTTTTTGCCGCATCATCAACAAACAAAACTGAATCAAAAGTGCGATTTAATACTTCACTTTTAAAATTTTTCATCTCCATAGACTTGGAGAAGATAACATATTCATTAGGATTAATATCCATTTTATTAACTGCAATCCAGTATGAATTTCCATTTTCATTCACTTTTAGATAAGTATAATTGCCCGCATCTAACTTTTCTTCAACAAGAACATTATGAACTGTAGTTGACATTGATTTATCATTCATTTGAGTTTGATTATCAACCTGAGGCTGTTCTTTTTCTCCACAAGCTATCATAATTGCTATCGTAGAAATAAATAAGAAATTAATTATTGTTTTACGCATTCTTTCACCTTAATTATTAGAAAATTGTGGCTAAAGATAATAAACTTCTTTTAAGATAACAGCGGAAATAATAGTGATAATAATCCAAATCTTCAGATAAAATTACAATTGTATATTGCATCAATCTTGACTAATTTTTGTAAAATTTTATATAGAAATATGATCCAAAAAATTATTTATATTTTATTAGTAACCGCTTTTCAAATTCCATTTAATTACGGACAACCAACCTGGGAAAAAATAAAAACCCCTACAGATTTTAATCTTCTTAAAGTGTTTTATTTAGATTCATTACATTGCTGGGCAGCAGGGGATAGCGGTGTAATTATGTTTTCCGGTGATCAGGGGAAAAGCTGGCAATTACAGAATTCGGGAGTCTCAAATTATATTAGTGATTTATTTTTCTTAAACGATTCACTCGGTTGGGCAGTTACATTTGAACTAGAAAATTTTAACATAAGAAGTAAGATATTAAAGACGACTAACGGTGGGAATAATTGGGATCGTTTTAATTATAGACATCTGAATATAATTTTGACAACAATATTTTTTCAAGATTCATTGCATGGCTGGATTGGCGGAGAACCTTTCGATCTTTCGTTTTCTGAAGATGGCGGATTAAATTGGAATCCAGCCAATGTTGATACCGGTGCCTTTTCAAATTTCCCTGTAAACAAATTAAAATTTTCTTCAGCGCAATATGGTTTTGCCGTTGGTGGAGCTATTGATGTAGCCGGAGTAGTATGGCGAACTAGTAATGCAGGGCAATTTTGGAAAGCATACGGAATTGCACCGGATAAATTTGATGACTTTATATTTGTTGATTCTCTAACGGCACTTTCTCTTTCAGCGGATAGAGAACGTTATTATCCTATTGGTGTACTAGCTTTTGATATCAGCCAAAGTAAATTTATTTATGACGAACTTGATAAATATGGTAGAGTGACTGGTGTAGCAAAAAGAACCGAATCTGAATTTTGGTGTTCACTAGGTTGTGACACAAGTTTTATTATCAGCAAAGATATGGGTAAAACCTGGGAATTTTTTCCCACTAAAGATTCAATATGTTTTAATTCAATTGCATTTTCAGATTCCAATCATGGTATTGTAGTAGCGAATAGTGGTTACATTTTCCGGTATATTCCTGAATCTCCCGTCGCAGTTGAAAATATCACGCAATTCATTCCTGCTAATTTTGCACTTGAACAAAATTATCCAAATCCATTTAATCCATCAACAAAAATTCGTTGGAAATCTCCTGTAAGCGGTTGGCAGACATTAAAAGTTTACGATGTACTTGGAAATGAAATTGCCGTTCTTGTTGATGAATATAAACCTGCTGGAAATTATGAAGTTAATTTTGTCGTAGGTCAGGACTCTGGTCCTGAAATTGCAAGCGGGATTTATTTTTACCAGGTAAAAATTGAAAGTTACATCGAGACAAAAAAAATGCTGCTCCTCAAATAAAAATTACTTTAACATTATCATGGATTTTGTTTTAGTTATTCCTTCTGCTGCTAAGGTATAAAAATAAACCCCGCTTGATAATCCATATCTGGATGCATCAAAAATTATTTTATGATTTCCTGATTGTCTAAATTCATTAATAAGTGACACAATTTCTTTTCCGGTTACATCATAAATCTTTACTAAAACATTAGCGCTTTTTGGCAAATCAAATTCTATTGTTGTGCCTGGATTGAATGGATTAGGATAGTTCTGCTTTAAATCAAATTCATTAGGAACTGAGATAGAATTTTCTTCTTCTACACCAACGGATGGAATGACTATCGGAACACTCCAAATTTGGTAAGTGCCTGTTGAGTTATCCATCCATACCGGAAAAAGTTTATTTCCAACAGAAGTGATATCGATATTATCACCCATATAACCCTGCCCTAAGCCGCCGATTGCAGCAGGTTTAAAATTGTGATCGCTAATTTTATATTCGATCCAGGAGTTTCCTGCATCAGTTGATCTTGCGAGAAAGACTCCAGTAGAATCACTGGTTGTATTCCGGTCATCGTAAAAAATTATATTTACTCCGCCAAACTCATCTACGGTAATCCCTGTAAAAAATTGAATCTTACCGTTATTAAGTGCATCCTGATTTACCCTGATTCCTTCAGACCAGGTTTGTCCGCCATTCGTAGATTTTCGTAAAATTATATCAGGATCACTTCCAGCGGGGAACAGATTTTTTTGAGATGTAACTATATAAATCGTTCCTCTGGTTGATGTATTTGATAAATCAACAGCCATTCTTGGAAGTCCGTTTACTCGTATGCTTTGCTTCTCTGTTAGTATTCCAACAATTCCATTCATTGCAAAAGCATTTTCATTAACACTCCAATCGGTTCCACCATTTAAGGAAGAAGCAAATCCTACTCTAACTTCCGTAAAGGGTGAAGTACTTGTAACACCTGCCCAGCAAACGTAAACTTCATTATTTGCTCCAAGTGCAATTTCTCCTCCGGCTCTTCTCAGGTTTTCGTTGCTTAAGTAACCTGATGAAGCCCAATTTTGTGCTCCATCATTAGAATATGAAAAACCGATTTGATAAGGCGGAACAATCTTAGCCCAGCAGATATAAGTTCTTCCATAAAAATTACTGTTTGGATTTACATCCGAAACAATAGTTGCTCTTTCCAGTTCATCACCCGAAATAGTTTTTTGCGTTGACCACGTTAATCCATTATCAGTTGAAAAGTGAGAGAACACTCCAGGAAAGGAAGTTGAACCTTTTCTGGTAAGTATGAAGGTACCATTTTTATCAATTGCGATCGAAGGATCACCACCATGAAAAAATATATTTGCACCTTTACAGGTATCACTCCCGTACCAGCTACTACCGGAATTTGTGGATACATAAACACCCTCACTTACAAAAAATGTTGGAATAAATTGTAAAGTGTTTGCGGATGAAAATAATATCTCCGGATTGTTCGGATGTTTTGTTATAAACACTTCTGATTGAGAAGTGTTGCCCGGAAAAATTCTGTAATTTTCTCTAATAATTAATCCGCCTCCCTGTGGTAGGGAGACGGTATTTAGAATCAGAACACTTGCAGTTAGTATGAATATATTTTTAATCATGATTTCCTTATCAAAATAAACTAAAACACATAACCGAATTTTAATGAAGCAAAGAAGGTCTGTGGTTCACCGGATTCATAAAATCTTCCGTTAGAAGAATTAATATTAATAAATCCAACATACTTTTGATCTAAAATATTATTTAGACCGCCGGAAAGAAGTATATTAAAATTTCCCATGAACATTTCCAGTCCTAACGTCGAATTTAATATCTGGTAACCTTCTGTTTGATCTGAGTTTGCATCGTTTACATACATACCGCTGATACTTTGATAAACACCTTTTACAAAGCCATTCAAGTATGGTGTAAGTTGATGTCTGTACTCTAATCCCACAAGAAAATTATGCTTTGGAACGCTTGGTACAAAATTACCGCTAAAATCCTTAGCACTTGTTTCAATTTGGTTAAGTGAATCAATATCAATTGAAACTGCAGAATATTCATCATATGTAAAATCAGAAAAGGTATAGGATAGAATTGCTTTCAATCCGCCATAAATTTCAGAGGTTATTCCTGCTTCTAAACCACGCCTATTGGTTTTGGCAGAGTTTCTAAAAAATACATCTCCATAAACTTCAAATGGTACAATTTCATCTTTAACAACAGTATTAAAGAAAGTAAACTCAAACAGTGTATTATTAAAAAACGAGCTGCTTTCATTTAATAAATTTCCCTTAACTCCCAGTTCAAAATTAGTGGAATGCTGTGGTTTAAGATCAGGATTTAATAATGCCCCCGGATTTGAACTTAAAGGATAATTATCCAATTCATTTCCGGCTGGTGAATCAAAACTGTAACCAAAAGAGGAATACACTGCAATACTTGGTGTAATTTTATAGTTCAATGCAAACTTTGGAGTAAAGTCTTCAAATCTTTTTTCTGTATTCTGAAAACCGAATAATCTGTTTAGTGAATGGAAATAAATGTTATCATATCTTCCGCTCATTAATAAGAATAGCTGTTTATTGTATAGTTCAAAATTATTCAGAATATAAAATCCGGAATTTCCAACTGTCTCATCAACGTAATTTAATAGTTGATCACCTTTTGCTCCTGCTATACTATTGAATTCTGAAACTGGTCCCGTTTGATAGAACAGATCACCGCCGACTGTAAATGTATTTTCTCTGTTAAAGATTGCAGATTTATTTACATACTTTACGCTGGCGCCTAATCCATAACGATCAAAAATTCTAAAAGAGTTGCGTGCTGCCCTTTCAAAATATTTGATTGTTCCATAGCCGGTAATTTCAATTTCATTATTTAATTTTTCTCCAAACTTCGAATCAAATCTTACAGCAACCCGTCCTTTTTTTGAGACCCTTCTAAAATCCCAATCCACTTCGCGCTGAGCAGCCTGATAAGGATCAGTATCAAATTCCGCTTTAGTTAACGAACCGGGAAGACGTATCAAACCAGTGGCAAGATAACCGAGAAATTGTAAATTGGTATTATCACCGGGCGTAGTTTCAACCACCGTATTTAAGATATGCCAGTAATCCTCACTATGCGGTCTAAAACCTTTATAGTTGTGGTATGTATATGTATTTAAGAGTCCATAATTTTTTGTTCTTATTCCGACTTTAAATCCGTTTCGTCTTAATCCAAACGAACCGAGTTCATTAAATTGGGTTGCGAATGATTTTGAATAATTAATATCGCTGATAAAATTCACAACTCCACCAGGCGCATTAGTATAAAGTGAAGATGAATTTCCTTTTACGATTTCAATACTTCCTAATGAATTAAAATCGATTGCCTCAATTCTTGTTTGTCCATCCGGTTCTGATTCCGGAATTCCATCTAACAAAATTCTTACTCCTCTTATACCGGTATTAGATCTGCTACCAAAACCGCGAATCGAAATTCTTACATCGTGATTACCATACCGTGATTGCATAAAAACTCCGGGTACGGCATTTAACACATCACTTATAGAAACCTTTCTATCATATTTATATTGATTTGGACTAATCCTTACCACGGAATAAGGGATATCAATTATTTTTTGGCTCGTTCTGGTGCCTGTAACAATAACTTCGTCTGTTTCATATTTGATTGAATCTATTTGATCAATCGGAATTAAGTACAGCACTGAATCTTTCTTCTGTGCTATCGATGTAAAAGCAAAGATGAACAATAACAAAGAAGACAGAATAATTGTCTTAATTAGATTCATATAATTATCCTTGATTAATTGAAAAAAATCAGAGATAGAAATTTGATTAATTTTCTCTGAAAGATTGAATTATAGATCTGAAATTAAACGGCTAAACGCGGCGGTGGAGTGGGAATATCTTTTATTGGTGCAATTAATTCCGCTTCTTTTTTTAGCAGCGGTAAATTAATTATATCTTCATCATATAGATTATAACTGAAGCTCTTTATTTCTTCAGAAAACAGACCAACTAAAATTATACGCAGTGCAGAATTATGTGTCGTATCTTGTTTGCGGCTATTGAAATAATGGGCAAATAATTCTTCAAGGATATTTTCTTCTTCATCGTAATAACATGTAAAATAAATAGAGTCATTTAATTCAATTTGTTTTTTAACATCATACATCTTTCCGTTAAAACGAAATTCTTTATCGGGTTTTACCCAAACAAAATCGTATTTATTTTTTTTAAGATCATTTTTATTAAATGAAATTGTACTGAGTTCCTCAGCTTCTATTTTATCTTGTCTGATAGATTCGCTGACAAATTCTTTAATGAATGTTCTGGCAGGGAAATAGAGCAACAGATATCCAAATGAATTATAAATGAATAAAAGTAGAAGTGCAGCAAATACGAAGCTGGTTATTTTTTTTGATCTTAACATTCTTTAAAAATGAAATCATTCAAAATCTGTTGATTAAAAGTAAAAATAAATTGGGCCAAAAAAAATAAATCCACGGGCTGTTTTATTCTGTTAATCAGAAGCAGGCATATTCGATATTTATTTAATCGCTAGAATAAATGGTTTGAATAATGATTACTTAAGCAGCATCATCGATTTTGTCTGCGTAATTCCATTGATAGTAATTTTCAATTAAATCCATTCTAAAAAATTTATTTTCTCAACCAATTAATGCTTTAATAATTGTTCGAAAACAATAATGAATCAAAATCGAAAGCATAATCCTTAATCTATTTATTCGAGAATAGATTTTGTTCCAATATTTTATCTCTATTATATACATCATCTCTATAATTAAATCGTCCATCAGCATCAACCCAGGTTGTATAGTAATCTATAAAAACGGGAATCTTTTTATCAAATTTTACTTCGGTGGTCACTCCATAACTATTATTTTTCCGGAGTTCATATCTTAGGCTGTTAAACTCTGAGATAATTTTTGGATCATTCACCTTTTGTCCGATTTCGATTTTTAAGAAATCGGTAGTCCACCGTGAATTATTTGAGAGAAAATAATCAGCCAGTTCAATCGGTTTTTCAACACGAACGCAGCCATGACTAACAGCACGGTTCACATAACCAAAGGGTGCTCTTGTAGGTGTATCGTGCAGATAAACGCCAAATGGATTTTGAAACATAAATTTTATTTTTCCCAAAGCATTTCCTAATCCCGGATCCTGAACCAGACTATAACGGTTGGATGAAGCTAAATCATGTGCAGTCAGTCCATCTAAGCTAACACGTTCACCGGATTTGAAAACTTTAAAGTTTCTTTTTTTAAGATATAAAGAGTCCTTTCTTAATCCACTGACAATTTCTTCTTGTATAATACTTTTAGGAACAGACCATGTTGGATTAAGAACTAAATATGAAATTCTACCGTAGAGATTCGGAGTTTCCCATTTACCTTTTCTTCCTGTGCAAACTTTAATATTAAACTTTTCATTCTCATTTTCCATTACATAAAGTTTAAAATCAGGAATGTTAACCATTACATATCTGGCGGTATCGGAATAATCTATCCACCGGAATCTTTCCAAATTCAATTTTATTTTTTCAACATATTGTTTGGGAGAAATATTTAATCTTTCAATAGTAGTTTTGCCAATTACGCCGTCATCATTTAATCCGTTAGCCCTTTGAAATTCTTTGATCGGTTCTACGAGTAAAGAATCATAACGATCTAGTTCTTTTAGTTTTACTTTGTTTGTATCCAAAAAACCAAGGACTACTAATTTATCTACAATATTTCTGATGGAAGCAGATTCATTTCCAATTTCAATTTTCTTATCAGAAACAGGAATTTTAATCCATTCTATACTTGAAATAGCTTCAAATCTTTTGAGTGCGGTTTGTAATCTTGTATACTTTTTACTCTTGGGTTGAATGTTTTGCAAATAATGAATTACGTTTTTCTGCTGGAATGGTTCAAACAATTTTTTATTCAGTGAATCTGTAACCGGTAAATAATATCTATCAAAATAAAGTTGTCTAGGGTTAACCACACCATGGCGCATATGAGTAGAGTATATAAGAATTGCATGAGCAGCTATTAATTCCGTATTGGCCAAATAAAAATATCTTTTATTGCTATCAGTTTTTGGATTTAATACTTCATCAAATTCATTTTTAATTTGAGTATAATGGTAGCTCTCGGGATTTAAACCGTGGTCTGCTGCTGCACCCAAAATTTCAAGCAGTGAATCAACAAAACTTTTGGATTCAAAACTTTTCAGAAATATTGGTTTATAGTTTTGCGTTGAGTAATAATATTTAATAGTATCTAAATCTTTACCACAGGTTTCAAATAAAGAACTTTGTGTATCGGGTATTACTATATTTTTTTTAAAAATATTTTCATACTCTGAAAAGTTAAAATTAAATTCCTCATTTAATCCTGGTTTAATTTTTTCAGTTTTATTTTCACATCCATAAAATAGGATTAGGATAATGATTACAAAAAAAGTCACTAAGATTCTAATCATGAAATTACTTTTATCCTTTTGGAAATAACTTTATAAGTTTAATGATTTTAACGTACCGGTTACTTTCGGATTATCATTTTGTTGGTGCTAAAATTAGCAAAAGAAATGATTAAATACTTGAAGATCAACAAGAGATTTTATCATATGGTCAAAATGTAACTGCATACTAACTGAATAATAAATATTTGAAATAGATTTAAAAAAAAAGTTGCCAGTAAAGGCAACTTATTATAAAAAGTTTTTTGGGGTTTATTCCCACCAATTTAATATTTTAAATCTTGATGAAACTAAATTCTCATGCAATAGTTGCATCACCTGACTGCTGTATTTTAATGTAAAACCTCCATTGCCGGCTGTAATTTCTACTGTATCTCCAGATAATAACATTCCACCGATGACAGTCGCTCCACCATTAAGCTTGATATCAATTTTAGAATCTTTGTAAGCAACTATGTATCCTTGCCAAAACAGTTTCTCAAGTGTTAGATTACCATTCACAACTAAAATCCCAGCTCCGGTTGCATTTGCAGAATTAATTTGAACATTACCTTCGATTCGAACTATTTTAGGATTTGCTAAAGTTCCAATGGAAAAATTTGGAAAATTTTCAAATTTATCTCCACTGCCACCATATAAAATAGTGTCGGCTGAAGAAGCGATATCCTCAGAAATACCTAACCAATCGACCTCTTCTCCGCTTGGTAATGCTATGCTATATTTATCTTTCACAAGCGGCCCTAGACCTGTAACTTCTGCATTTGCATTGATGCCGAGTTTTTTATCGACTAATGTATCAATTTGTCCTTGTGTATCAACTGTGATTCCAGGTATCGCGGGTAATGAATCAATTCTAACTCCTGTAGGATCGTGATCAAAACCACTTATATTCAAGCCACCAGATATAATCAATTTATCAAATACATTGGTGATTATTCTCACTGCACCAGCTGAAGGCGGAGCTGTAACAGATTTTCTCTCAGCATCGACACGAACATAATGTGATATTGTCTGGAATAATCCAGTGGATCTAATAATGATTCTTCCGTTTGCATCTTCAGGACTTATATTCCCGGAATAACTACCGTCAAATAAACTACCTGCAAAATTTCCATGAAGATTTTTGTCTTGTCTTAATTTTTCGAGCTGGATTTCCACTGCTGAATTAGCTATCAGTCGTGCGTGTGTCTGGTCAAATTTATTAACAGTTGTCTCAACGCCTTGCGTTGCATTTGTGTTAAGCTTTAGTATAATAAATGCAATTATAAGGGATAACCCCAGCGTCATAATTAATGCACTTTTTCCCATTATATATTCCTTGGATAAATTGTAAATTCCCAATATGTTAATGTATAACTTGATGTATCAGCATAAGCGTCAGGAATAGGATCATCACCTGCAAGCCACATTTCAGTTCTTATATATTTTATATCATCATATCGACCTGAATTAAGATAAGATATTTTATTACTGAACTCATCAAGATATGTAAATTTTAATTTAACTAAATTTAATGAAGATCCACTCATTAAATTACCACCATCGATAGTCCGTTTTAATATTATATCACTTGGATTAAGTGTACCTGTTGCTTCTGTCGAATCTCCTACAAAATATTCAACTTCTTCTGCCGTTCCATTTGAATCTATATCCGCCATAAAAGTAAGATGAGTTGAATCTGCTAGTATGATAGCTGTACCCTCATGTCTGTAACCAATTTTTCTTAGATCATAATCCAGAATTTCAGCTAATGTTTTGGTATTTGTCTGGAGTTTAAGTTCACTATCAGAAATATAGCTGGTTTGAGAAGAGAACAAATTAAGTCTCACCATCATAATAAATAATAAACCAGCAATAACGACAGATCCAAATATATCAAGTAACATACTCATAGTATTATTTCATGGTAAAAATAAATGAAAGGACCACTGGTAATGACATATACTTACTGGTTACTGTAACTTCAACTTTTTTATAAAATGTTCGTTCTCCGTCTGCTGCAACCGAATTAGGATCATTACTATTAACATAAAAAACTGCGGTCGAAACATGATATGTTTCTAAATATGGCAATCCAACATTTTTGGAATAGCCATTATAATCATCAACATCATTAAAATTTGGCCAAACTTCTCCTTCTGTGCCCAAATCCAGAGTCAATTGTTCTGCGTTTGGAGTAATAAAATCAATTGTTCTTTCATCAAACGCTTTTTGCTTAATCTCCTCAATCATATCATCAGCAAGGGAAAAAGCAGTAAGGTAAACTTTATTTTCAACCTCAATGGATATATTGTGCACAACTGTAGAATTGAAATTAATTGAGATGAGTGCGAATAACCAGATTGCGCCAATTGCTAATAAGGATTGTATTCCCGTCATTATTTAAAATTGACTTTATAGAGAAATACTTTAGTGACAGAAAGTAGTATCAAAAAATATACCCTGTTAAATATAATACATTTTTTGTAAAATTTACCTACTCATACCTTTTTTAATCTCAAAATATTTTACAATCCGAGAAAATATTATAATGATACAGTTTTGAGATGTGGAATATTTAGAAAATAACTCGCTATTATTCTTCGATATTTTATTAATTGTTTAATAGTTAGATTCATATAAATCACTTTAGCCGGATGGAAAGCTTTAATTTAATCTTATATTCAATATATCTGCTCAAAGTTAAAAAGAAAATTATTTTAGTCAGACTACTGGATTAGCCTATTATTTTAAATGTCGCAGACCAAACGCTGAATATTTTATGATTCTCAATATTTGGAAAAAATATTATCCGTATTTTCTCTTTTTATAATGAGTCTCTGATTTTTGAGCTATATGTAGTCTTATATGATCTCACTGGCCTATTATTTGAAATAGTTACAGGATTTACGAGAGTAACAATTTTTAATGTATTATATTTTAATAAGTAAAATCATTTTTTTGTGAAGGGATAATGATAGAAGCTAGATTTTCCGCTTTAAAATCAGATGGACAGCTAATTACTGGTGTTATCGCAAATAATTCTTATTGGGAAGTAAGAAAGCAAATTAAAGATATAGCACTTAAAAACAGCTATAAATTAAAAAAGATTGAAAGAAAAGCAACCTTCAGATATAAAGTGAAGGGCAAAGGTCCGTACGATAAACCAATAATTGGAGTTCAACGCGCTTATAATAAAGATGAAGTTGCCGAAGCATTCAGGTTACTTGGATATCAAATAATAAGTATCAGAAGAAAACTTTTTGAGTTTACTGCTAAACCAAGCAATGGTGAAATTCTAAACTTTGTACAGATAACATCAGATATGCTTGAAGAAAGTTTACCTTTCAGTGAGATATTAACTTTTTTAATAAACGATACGCGGAATAAAGTTCTTAAAGAAACTTTAAAGGATATCAGTAAAGATTTAAAGCAAGGTGTGGATGGTGAAAAAGCTTTTATGAAGCATCAGAGTGTATTTGGAAGATTTACTGCTTATATGCTGGGATTGGGATCAAAAAGCGGTAACATGGCTGAGATTTATTCCGCAACTGCAAAGTTTCTTGAAAGATCATTACAATTTAAAAAGAGCTTACGCAGTGCATTGATAACTCCATCCGTAACTGTATTGTTATTAATAGCTGCATGTATTTGGTATGTAACTTATATATTTCCGGAGACAGCTAAATTATTTTTAAGAATGGGTGCAAAACTTCCACCAATGACTGCCTTTACTTTAAAGATGAGTGACTTTATTGGTGAGAATGCTATTTTACTTTTTCTTCTTTCTTTACTGCCGTTTATAATTTTATTTCTGATTTATAAGCATCCAAGAGGCAGAGTATTGTTCGATCAGTATTTAATGAAGCTGCCTTTACTCGGTGATTTATTTCATAAAACTTATATTGAAATATTTTGCCGTGTTTTCTATACACTGTATAGCGGTTCGGCTGTTAGTATTTTACCAATAAAAATTGCTGCCGAAGCAACCGGTAACAGATATTTTGAGGAACAAATTGTAAACATTTCTCTTCCTATGATGATGAAACGAGGAGTTGGAATAACTGATGCACTTCAGGCATCGGGAGTTTTTAATGAAACAGCTATTTCCAAATTCAGGCAGGGTGAAGAAAGTGGAAATGTGAAAAAAACTTCTTTGCAATTAGCAAAATACTTTGAAAGAGAAACAGTATACAAATTAAAAAATGCAATAGAGTGGATTCAGATTGCGATTGCATTTGTGATATTAATACTAATGGTATTACTAACATTAATTTCAGCTGAAACCGCGGTGATATCACCTAAAAGACCTTTAGGAGGATGATAAACTTAGAGTTTTTATTATGAACAATATTTCATTTATCGAAGGTAAGATTGATATAAAGATTAATGACGAAGATTATTCCCAGGAACTCGTCGGAAATAAATTAGCATATCTTCTCCTTAAAAAAGGTATAATCGATACCAACACTGTCAACAAAGCTATCTTCTTAAAACAAAAATACAGCCAGGATGGTAAGGGAAGGAAAAATCTTGCTCAAATTCTGGTACAGGATTTAAACTTTGACCACGATCTGATCTTTCGCGAAGTAGCCTCATTCTATGCATTTCGAACAGTTGATATTGATATAAAAAATCTATCCGAAAGTTTCATAACTGATATCCGAAATTTATTGGATACTTATGATATCGAACTTAAAAAATTACTTCTGCACGTTAAAATGCTTCCGTTGATGTTTGATATCAATAATAAAAATAAATTAATTATTGGTGCGATTGATCCAACTGATAAAGAAATACTTAGAATTATTCAAAGATTGAATGTTGAAAGATATGAAATTACATACCTGCCGCCTGCGGTTTATGAAAAACTAATTGAAATTTTAATTCCACCTGAAAATGAATATTTAATCAATTTAGAAAAACTTGGTAATCAGTACGAAGCGCCAATTACTGGTTCTGAAGGATCTGTAGACGAAAGTCTTTTAGAGATTGAAATAAATAAAAGTGCTTTAATAAATTTATTCGAGGGTGCGCTGATTGAAGGCGTGAGAAAAGGCGCAAGTGATATACACTTTTTACCTGAAAGTTCAACCGACACATTAATTAATTTTAGAGTTGATGGAAAACTGCTTCTCTGGCATCGGCAGCAAAACACAATGCCTGAGGCAATAATAGCTGTAGTTAAGGACCGGGCAAGAGGTCTTGATAGATTTGAAAGAGAAAGCGGGCAGGATGGATTTATTCAAAGAGAGATTGACGGACACATTATAAGGTTTAGAGTTTCAATAATTCCTATTGCAGGTAATGAAATTAAAAATAAGTTCGAAAGTATTGTAATAAGAATTTTAGATGATAGAAAGGTAATTAAAGATTTAGGTGCATTGGGATTTGCAGGATATGCACTGACCAGTTTTCAAAAATCAATCAGCAATCCACAAGGATTGATAATTTTAACAGGACCTACTGGCTGCGGAAAAAGCACAACTCTGCAAGCTGCACTTCATCAGGTTATCAATCCTTCTGTTAATGTTATTACAGTTGAAGACCCGATAGAATATATAATTAAAGGTGCGCGGCAAGTAAAACTTGGGCACAAATTAGATTTTGAACATGCTTTAAGATATATCTTACGTCATGATCCGGATATTGTACTTGTTGGAGAAATGCGTGATAAGGAGACAGCGGACATTGCAATCAAATTAGCAAATACGGGACACTTAACTTTTTCTACACTTCATACAAATGATGCACCAAGCGCTATTTCACGTCTTTATAAAATGGGTATTGAACCTTTCCTACTTGCGAATGCAATTAATATTATTGTTGCTCAAAGACTGATAAGAAAATTATGCGAGTGTAAGAAAAAAAGTGGTAAACACGATGAAAAATATTTTAAAAGATTAGGTTTGGATCCGGTAGAATGGAAAAAATATACTCTTTATGAACCGGTAGGTTGTGAAAAATGTTTAGGATCTGGATTTAAAGGTAGAATGGCTGTTCACGAAGCTGTTTATATAACTAAAGAAATTGCTCAGATTATACTTGATGCCGGTGACAAGATTGATGAGATAAGTGTTAGGAAAGCCGCTAGAAAAGATGGATCGTTAACTTTGCGTGAAGCCGGTTTAGAAAGAGTTAAGAACGGAATAACCTCACTCGAAGAAGTTTTTGCCAGTACAATGGATGACTAATTTTTAATAAATCACTTTTCAAAGAAGTAATTATATGGCTGTACCTGAAATTAAGATCGATGAGGATTTAACTCTTGATACAATTGAAATCCTAAAAAAACACTCATCTAAAATTCCCGAGCATTATTTTGGAGTTGATAGACTTATCTTTTTAGACTCTATTCTTAAAGAAATTACTTTTGAAGAGACAAGAATTCTGACACGGTATGTCAATTATCTTTTAAAGATAATGCTGCTCAGAGAAGCGTCAGATCTTGAGCTTGGTGGATTCGGTTCAGAAGGTTTTGTATGGTTAAGGATTTATGGTAACAAAAATATTGTTTCTGAACTGCCAAAATTGAATAATGATGAAGCTGCACTATTAATTCTTAACATCATAACTGAAAAGCAAAGAGCATTACTATTCAAAAACAGGAACCTGGATTTTTCTTATTCATTTGATTATTCAAAAGGTTTATCTCAAGGTCTTAGCAGTGAAGAGAACTTAATAAGATTTAGAGCAGATGCATATTTTGATGTTGATACGCTTGCATTAAATATACGTTCAATTTTACCAAAGCTTAGAAAGCTGGAGCAACTTGGATTTCACCCAAATCTAATTCGCGTGCTTTCATTTAACTATGTAAAACAGGGATTAGTTCTAGTTACTGGTGTTACAGGAACAGGAAAATCTACAACGCTTGATGCAATTATTGATTGGCATAATCATAATGTAAATGCTCATGTAGTTGCTATCGCTTCACCGTTAGAGTATGTCCACCGATCAAAAAAATGTATCATAAGACAAAGAGAAGTTGGTAAAGATGTTCTCTCATTCCGGGATGGGGTAGTACAAGCTTTACGACAGGACTTAGATATCATGGTCATCGGCGAAATGAGAGATGAGGATACTATTATTGCTGCTTTAGAAGTTACAGATACCGGACATAAAGTTTTTTCAACACTGCATACTTCTTCTACCGTAGAATCAATTGATAGAATTATTGCAGAAGTAAATGAATCAGAGCAGGCTCGTGTAAGACATAGACTTGCTGATGTTCTTTCTGCAGTAATTTCACAAAAACTTGTACCTGATATGAATGGTCAGCTTACTATGGCTAAGGAAGTTTTAATTGTTACTCCAAATGTAAGAGCGGCAATTAAAAATAATAATTCGGATGAAATATATATGATGATTAATCAGGCAGCAGATTTGGGGATGATTACTATGGAGCATGATTTAAAACAATTGTATGAAACAAAAAAAATATCTTATGATACCGCATATAAGTTTGCAAATAATAAAACACTGTTTAAACAAATAACCGGTCGTGCTATGTAAGTATTATTTTTAGGTTCATTTAACTGTTAATAATTATCAAAATATGCAGTTCATTAATTACAAACTGGTTTATTTTTAGTATACCATTACAAGTTCATACTACAAATATCACTTACTTAAACCCCTTAACTCTTCGCAGCACGTTTATAAAAAAATGTCTGTCATAAAACAGACAGACATTTTTATAAAATTTATTAGTGAAGATTTATTCTTAATATTTCACCAAAACCCGGAACTGGTGGTCCATAACCTTTATTTGATACATATAGATTTCCATCAGGACCCATTGTCATACCTGTGGGGAAGAATAACCCATCAACAAGAACTTCTTTTTGCCCGGAAGGGAGCACTTTTATAATTCTTCCGGTATTTGGAGTTGGAAAACCATCTACCGAAGATGATTCCAGTACATACATTCTAGCCTGATCATCAATTACTAAACCGAGTACAGTAGAAAATCCGGTTGCCCACACCTGCGATTGTCCGCTCGGTGTTACTTTATAGATATTTGAACTGCCAGCAACTACCGGGAACGTATTTAAATTACCAACAAAAAAATTGCCGTGATAAGCAACAGAAGTTGGTACGATGTGTCCATAAGTAGCACTGAAATCAATTACTCTGCTCACGTTTCCATTTTTCGTTACTTTTACCATCTCACCATGATTCGGTTCGATTGCATAAAGATTATTTCTTACGTTAATTAAACTGTACCAGCTTCCATCCGGTTCAAAATCATCTTCTTCAGGTTCAGCAACCGGATTATTTTGCTGATATGTACTTAGATCAGCGATTACAGACCAGGAAGCATCACTATTAATTTTGATAATTGATGCAGGAACATCGGAGTGACCATGAGAACAACCGCCACCGGCTATTAAAGCGTACAAAGTATTATTCATAAATTCTATATCCGCAACTCCTAAACGATCACCCAGAGCGTTTTGACAGGATGGAAGATTATCAACCACTGTTGATACTGTTCCCGATGGACTAATTTTTAAAATTCTTGCTGTATTTCCTCCGACGTACGGACCAACAGGCGGTATTACCTGATCACATTGTCCAAGAGTTGAGTTGCTGCCGCCTAATCCTGATTCCGCAACATACAGATAACCATCAGCTCCAAATTTTAATCCACGCGGACCATTTAAACCTACCGCAATGGTATCTATGGTAGTATTTGAACTTGTTATTTTATCGCTTGAAGAGGATTTTATTAATTGAGTATCTGTTGGGATACTTGAGTCATCATTACACGAATAAAAAACTAATGATGATAAAAACAATACAAACAACATAAAAATTGCTTGCTTTTTCATATGCCTTCCTTTTTATTTATTGATAATTATATTTAACAATTTGTACTAAGATTTCAACACTACATTAGTATTGATGATATTAACTTGTATTCATATTTCCTCCGTACCATTATCTAAAAAATTAATTAATTATACTTCCTATAATCAGTTGAATGAGGTATTATCATAACAATTTCAACGGAGATTAATAGATAAGAAGACATATTTTACTGAATCATATAGATTTAAATAAAAATATTATCATTACAGATTTAAGCAGATTATTTCTGTACGATTTTATTAAAAGAAATATTTTTACATTAAGAATAACAAAAGCACAACTCTCAATAAGTACGTATACTTACTTAAGGAGCAGCCGGATTTAGAAGTGAGCGGGTATAAATTAGTTAAATTTATAAACCCTTCCTCAAGCAGTTGAAATTGTTTTGGTGAGAAACTTGAAATATTTCTAAATAAAAATCAAGTGGATAAAATTTATGTAAGTAAATTTTTTAATTGCGGTTATAAATTAAAATTAATTTGTTTATCTGCATATTTTAGTTCCAGTTCACCCACACGGGTTTGATGTTTTTCAAAATTGATGAATCTAATCAACACCAGCATAATGCCTGCAAAAAATACATATGTAAGTATTACAAATTGCCAGTCCAAAAATCCTTTCAACTGTCCCATTAAGGCAGCACCGGCAGCAAGTCCAAGATTTGAAATCGCCATATAGAGTGTAAACTGAGTTGCAGAAACGCGCTTCCAGCAAAGCTGCATAGCTGAAGCAAAAATTGCAATATTTGTAAAAGTTAACAGGATATAAAAACAAATTATAAAACCCGTTACAAAAATGTCATTCTGCCAAAAACTTTTTAAGAAAGACATTGCAGACGCTAGCAAAATTAGTAAACTCAAATAAACGGATATCATTTTAACTTTACCAAAATAATCTATAAGAAAACCTCCAATGATCATTCCAAGTATACCTGAAATTAAATTTGCAGTGGCAAAGATTTGTGAATATTGCGTATCTGCCCAACCAAGCTGCTGTACTGTAAATACAGGTAATAAAGTATCAATCAATCCTCTTCCAACTGAGTAACTAAAAGCAGCCACACCCATTATAAAACTTACAGGCAGAAAGAAAACTTTATACAGACTTTTAAAAATTCCTTTCCAACTATGCAGTTGAATTTTTTCAGCAGCTTTTGAGGCTTCACCAATTGTCCAGGGTAAAAGCTTTTCTCCAGGTCGTTCTCTAAGTAAAATTGGAATAATACAAATGACTCCAATAAAAAATGAGAATGATACTATCGCATAAAAATATCCAAAGTGGCTCATTATCCAACTGCCGGAAGCGACTGATGCAGAGATACCAAGCGTTTTTGAGCCCCACATTAATCCGTTTGCTCTTGCTTGCTGATCGACCGGTAAAATATCGATCGCCATACCGTCAACAGCAATGTCCTGAGACACTTCAAAAAAACTAACAACAAAACCTAATATCATTAACAGAGATAAATTGTTTAACGGATCTGTAATCAATGACATAGATAAAAAGCTTAATATTAATCCGACCTGTCCAAACAAAATCCAGGGTCTTCGTCTTCCCATTGCCAGGTATGTAAACCTATCCATAACTGGAGCATTAATAATTTTTAAACTCCAGGGAATTCCAATTACAGCAACATATGAACCAATTTCAGCGGGACTTTTACCATTCATTGCAAGCCAGGCAGGAATCGCATACCACAATAAACCTTCAGGAATTCCTTGAGCAACGTACAACGCAGCAAAAGTAAAATACCTTAAAAAAGTATTCTCAGATAATGCCGGTAAAGTTTTTGTTTTTATCTGATCAGAGTTTACAAAAAGCATTTAATTAACCACATTACTTCTTTTTGAAAGTTGAATTTTTAGTTAACATTTTTATTGGGCTTTATATACTTCCAGTTCAATTTCTATCATAAACTCTGGCAATGCTAATTCCTTAACTCCAAGCCAGGAACCGGTTGGAAATTGTTTAGTGTAAATTGTGTTTCGATAACCGGCTTGTTTAAGGAATTCCGGCATATTGGTAGTAAAAATATTTTCGACAACCACATCATCAAATGTGCAGCCAAAATGTTTCAGCACTTTGTCCAGATCAGAATAACAATTTTTCATCTGTTGTAAAAAATCACCAACAGCAGTTGGATTACCTTCATCATCCATACTTACAGCGCCGGAGATTTTTATATCGTTACCAATTTTTACTGCGTGTGTATATCCATATTCTTTTTCAACTTTGGGACGCAGGTAAAAATATTCTGGCGTTTCGATTTTACTTTTTTGCATATCAGCATTATCCAGTGTTTGCTGGCAACCTGTAAAAATCAGAACCACAATAATTAAAAACGAGCAACTTGTTTTTAAAATTGATAAAATTATTTGTCTCATTAACTGGTTCTCCTCTGATTGATTATACGTTTAATTAGATTCGATTGGAATCATTATAAACAAATCTTTCTTTCTTATGCAAGATGGATTTTAATTTCCGATATCCCTGTATAATTTCCATTCACTATTTTCATTCTTCCACACTACCAAATAATTTCCTTTATTCACTTGATTGTCTTTCCCTTTAATTTCAAAATAACCGGTTTCAATTGGAAAATCATTGTTGCCGGTAAGATCAGTGGTCGTTAAAGTCATGTCCTTAACTCCTGAACGTATCAAACTACCCCAGGATGAAAGAATGTCTTTGTCTCTTACTGATTCACTATTTGGTAATAACAGTTCTGCATCGGATGAATAATGAGAAGCTAATGCCACTGAATCGCCATTCTTTATCTCTTCCATAAACTTTGTATTGATACTATCAATAAACGTTTTAGCTTTTTGCATATCAAATGCTTCTGAAACTGGTTTTGTATCTGCTGATTTAGGCTGCTGACATCCTGCCGCAACAAAAAGGAGAAATATTAAAAACAGAAAACTTACTTTTTGAATTGTGTGACTTCGTTTTTTCATAATGCTAATTTCTTTTATTATTTAATTGTCCTATTTAATATTTTACTTCATTGCCTCAGCGGTTTGGTAAGTATCGGCAAACTGTTGAAACTTGGTAATCATTCCATCTTCGATTGTCCACATATGTACAAACTCAGTATTTATCACTTTACCTGTCGCTTTATTTTTAGCTTTGTATCGTCCGGTAACAATTATTTCACCGGATTTGGCTTCATAATATTTTTGTTCCGTTAAGTTCCAGTATTCCCATTCACCACCAAGCCGTTTGAATACTCCTTCAAGAACTGCTTCAGACCCTATATAAGGATTTCCATCTGCATAAGGAAAATTTTCTGCATCATTCCACACAATTTTAGAATCAAATTTTTGCAGTACAGAAGGTATATTCCCATTTGCAAAATCAGCGTATAAACTCTGTATTAAATCTATATTCTTGTCTTCGATTTTTTTATTATCTATAGCATAAGAAAAATTGGATGAGATGATTGATATTAGTGCTGCTAGAGCGATCATAAGTATTTTCATTGTCTACTGCTCATTATATTATTAAATAGTTCCCGGTTTAAAATGAACAGGCAGATATTTCACTGCCTGTATATTCAAAAAAAATAAATTAAAATAATGACTAATCATTTTTTTTAATTTCGCCACCATGATCTCCAACTAACATCCATTTGCCGTTCTTCTTCATTAGGATATCCGTCCACCGTCCTCTTTCAGTATTTGGTTTTCCATCTGAACTTTCAGAAACTTGAGTGTAGTAGTAATGTACATAAGCAAAATCACCATTGACCCAAATTTTTGCAGGCTTAATAACATAGTATTGAATTTTACCTTTCTTAAGCCAGTAGTTAAGTGATTTAACAGCATCCTCTTTACTTCCGGGAGCCTCATTTTCGTATGACCAACCAAAGTATGAGTCATCAAAATATTTTGTGAATGACATTGGATCACTGGATGCACTTGCAGCCCAGTACTCTTCAACACCCGCCCAAACATCTTTTTGTTCAGGTGACCATTGTTGTGCAACTGTGCTGCCCGATAAAATTAACACTACAAATAATGCGGTAAATATTGAAAGTAACTTATTCATAAAACATATTCCTTTTTAAAAAAAATTATTTATTAAGAACAATTAATCACCTTTAAATCATAAGCAAACAATTTATTTAAACAACAACTGGCGTGCTAATTTGCTGCCAAGCAATTCTCTTAAATCATTTCTTTTAACTGCTGCATCCTGCATTGCTTGTCTTTCTCCAAATAATTTGTTTTGGATTTTTTCCATCTTTTCTCCAAGTCCATCAAATGCTGCCATATTCTTGTACTCAATTAATAAAGCAAGATCCCAATCACCGGGCGAACCCGGGCTATGAGATAGAACCATATAAGATAAAATTAAACCTTGTTTTTTTGCTTCTTCCATTACCTTTTTCCAACCGTTATTAAGATTATTCATATAATCATCAAAGTATGGCGCTTTAGTTTTTATTAATGATATATCCCAAACGCTTCCTTCAGTATAGGATTTCTCCTGTGCTAGAATTGAATCAGCAAACGAAAAAGATATTATAACTGCAAATAACAATGCTAAGCTTAGATGTTTCATTTAATCCTCTAATAATTGTTTTATAAGAATTTTTAATTTTACTTACCAAACTTTACTTCACGGTATATTTCATCTGAGTGTTTTCCGGTGAAATATTTATTGTAAGCTCTATTAAATTTATCTCTGTCTGCTTTGTCGGGCATTGCCTTCATTATCATTTCATTGGATTTATCATATGCTTTTGAAACATCATCCCAGCTTTTGACTTCAATAATTTGAATAAAATCACGGTTATCATGTCCCCACCAGTGAGACATGGTTTTATAACTTACTACGTATGGATTGCCTTTATATGAAGCATCCATCATAATCTGCTGAAGAGAATCTAATTCATTCATAGAACCGTTTTCAGGAAACGCTCTTTCAAAATTTGTTATTATAAACACATTGCCATCTCTGGATTGTGCAAGCATATCATTTGCACCGGCAAAGAAAAGAATAAATAAAAAAGAAAGAATGATTGAATATTTCATAGCACCTGCTCCTTTTGATTGTTGTAAATTAGAACCATTATTGAATACTTATTTTTTCATTTTAATTATGCCTTCAACGGGAGTAATACTTCCATTTTCTCTGTATAAGAAAGCAGAAGATTTACCTTCGTTAAAATCAGAGTACATTGTTACAAAAGTGTTATCAGTTTCAACCCAGGATAGCAGCGTTTTGAAATTATTAATGTGTATGGTATTTATTTTTTGGTTTGAACCGTCTTCACCATTCTGATCTTTCCAGTAAAGAGATGAATCTGATTCAATAACCATGGTCATACTAAAAATTCCATACTCGTAGACAATTTCTTTTCCGATAATTTCTTTTGTGTTAAGACCAAGTTTGTTTTGATTTACTTTTCCATCAAAGTGTCTGTTCATGTAAAGATTATCATAACTATCCCATCCGGAGTTTTCGGAAGGAAATGATTTTTCAAAGTTTTTAATTCCTAGAATATATCCCTGTTCGCTTTGTGCAATCATATTATAAGTTAAACAAAGGTTAACTGTTATTACGATTAAAATTGATTTTAAGTACTTCATATTACTCACCTTAATTACTATTTATATAAATTGAAAATTATTCATGTCCGTTCAGCCATAGCTCAAAACTTTTATTTGATTCACCTGCTGAATAAGTCCAATCCGGTTTAAGTCTAAGACCAACATTGCTTTTCCAGATAAAATCTATTGCTTCATTAATATCTTTTGAGTTTGAAATTTTTGTAAGGAAAATAATCTGACTGCCCAATTCAATCATATTAATTTCCGAACTAATTTGTTGGGCAAGAAGTGTATTATGAATAATTTCAGATTGTCTTTGATCATGTGTAGCCCAAACAATTCCATTTATTCCGGAAAGAAAGGTATTTTCATCGAAAGAAAGCGAAAGATCTATGATGGTTCCGGATGGTAATTCAGGAGGAGAGTTATCAATAATATCCTGCCATTTAATATTCTTCATTGAATTTAGCACAATCTCTCCGCCTTTGTTAAAAACACCTTTTGT
The DNA here is from genome assembly GCA_003538625.1 of Ignavibacteriales bacterium. GTDB lineage: Bacteria > Bacteroidota > Ignavibacteria > Ignavibacteriales > Ignavibacteriaceae > IGN3. Next base: position 70,234 of record DPRR01000014.1, on the reverse strand, counting down.
CGTTAAAATTATCACGATCTTATATCTTGGGAGTCGAAATAGTTTATAATTTTTGATTGATGCAAAAGTAAGATATCGGTTCGCAGTTATCTTGCACTATTCTCGCAAATGTTTGGATTATTTGAGCGGATTGGAATTACTACATTATTCTTAATGAATTTTTTACTGAGTATTTAATTGAATCTGAATCGTACGAAAATGTTGTGTTTAATCCGGTTGGATATCACTAAGCAGTTTGGAGTTGCATATTGACAAGATTTAGAAAATGGTGGAATTATTATTTTAGTTTATATTCTGATGGACTGCATCCGAACTCTTTTTTAAACGCACGAGAAAAATATGCCTGATCATTAAATCCTACTTTGTAACATATTTCAGCTACAGTTCCGGCATTTTGTTTTAAAAGATCTGCTGCTCTTTGCAAACGGTATGTTCTAATCATTTGTCCCGGCGGCTGATCAATAAGTGCATTCAGTTTTCTGTTTAACTGAGACACACTCATGTTCATTTCATCTGAAAGTTTTTCTACAGTAAACTGCTCATCCGAAAAATGTTTTTCAATTGTACTAATTACTTTTTCTAAGAATGCCCGATCAACAGACACTTCCGTAACTTCTGCAGGCTTTATAATTGTGGACTTACTGAATTTTTTTCTTAACTGCTTCCGCTGATAAATTAAATTTCTTACTCTTACCATAAGTTCTTTTGAACTGAAAGGTTTAGTCAGATAATCATCAATACCTGTTTCAAGTCCCTCAATTTTATCATCAAGACCTGCTTTAGCAGTTAACATAATTATGGGGATATGACTTGTTTTTTCATCATTACGGATTTTATTGCTTAGCTGATATCCATCCATCTTAGGCATCATTACATCCGTTATTATCAAATCCGGAATTTCGTTTTGAGCTCTGGTGAATCCTTCTTCACCATTAGCCGCTTGAATGATTCGGTAATCGTTTTCAAGTTGTTCCTTAATGTAGTTTAGAACATCAATATTGTCTTCAACAATTAAAATAATTTCCTTTTGCTCAATTTTTAACAACGGCTGCTCATCACTTAGCGGCATTTTAGAATCAATATTCGATTCGATCAATTGGTTATTATCTGTATATGAATTATTTGCATCATTAATTTCAACTAATAAATTATCATCCGGATTTAAAATTCCTAGCGGAAAATCAATTATAAATTCGGTACCTTCTCCTAATTTACTTTTTGCGTAAATGCTGCCTTTGTGAAGTTCAACCAATTCTTTCGTCAAAGCTAATCCAATACCGGTCCCTTCATATTCACGTGTGATTGAACTATCCACCTGATAAAATCGATCGAATATGTGAGGTAATCTGTCCTTAGGAATTCCAATTCCTGTATCTTTAATTATGATTTCAACTCTGTTTAAAATTACATTTATAGAAACTTTAATCTCACCGTTTTCAGAAGTAAACTTTAAAGCATTTGAAATAAGGTTGCAGATAATTTTTTCCATTTTATCGGGATCAAATTTCAATGGAATATTTGACATTTCAGATTCAAACTTTAAAGTTATTTTTTTTGATTCTGCAAGCGATTCAAATGAATAGAAAATACTTTTGAGAAATGAAACAATGTTATGCTGTTCTGCTTTAAGTTCCATGCTGCCGGCTTCAAGTTTTGATAGATCCAATATTTGATTGATCAATGTTAATAATCTTCTTGCATTTCGGTTTGCAACCTGAAGTTTACCTTTTTCCTTTGTTGCAATGTTTGATGACATTACACTTTCAATTTGACCAAGGATTAATGTAAGCGGTGTTCTAAATTCGTGGGATATATTGGCAAAGAAACTGGATTTGAGATGATCCAGGTTACGCAAAGTGTCTGTTTCCACTTTTTCAAGTTTTAACTGATTCTTCAGTCTTAATCTGTTTAATTCATAGCGTCGGATATAATACAGAGCCAAAAGTATCAGTATCAAATAAATTATATATGCCCAAAAGGTGCTCCACCATGGTGGTGTAATTATCAATTCAAGTGCAACACCATTTTCATTCCAAACACCATCATTGTTGGTTCCTTTAACCCGAAAAATATATTCACCCGGCGGCAAATGTGTAAAGGTTGCTGATCTTACCGATCCTGAATAAATCCAATCTTTATTAAAATTTTCCAGCTTGTATGCAAAGCGATTTTTTCTGGGCGCTGAAAAATCAAGTGCAGCAAATTCAAAAGTAATAACATCTTCATCGTAAGTAAGAACAAGTTTATTAGTTTCTGAAATAGTTTTTTGTAAGATTGAATTATCATTTTTAACTGAAATAATTTTGTCCCCAAGTTTTAATCTAGTCAAAACGATTGTCGGAATAAACTGATTGTCTTTTACTTTATCCGGATAGAAATAATTTAATCCTTTAATGCCACCAAAAAACATCTCTCCATTTTTGCTAAGATAATATGCTCCGGTGTTAAATTCGTTGCTTTGTAATCCATCAAGAACATCATAATTCCTAAAAATATTTTTCTGCGGATTAAATTTAGATAACCCTTTATTTGTGCTCAGCCATAAATTTCCATTGTGATCGGGTAAGATTCCATAAACTACATTATTAGGCAGTCCTTCGCTTTCAGTAATATGAGCAAAAGTACCTTCATCAATATTAAATTTATTTAATCCGCCGCCAGAGGTACCAAGCCAGAGAATGTTATCTGGATTTACGGGATCGGGACAAATCGAATTTATATTATCATTATTCAAACTATATGGTTTAGCAGGATCGTTTTTGTATGCAAAAAATGTCTGCTTTTTTTGATCGAAAACTAAAAGACCATTTCTTGTTCCGATCCAGAACAGTTCTTTATTATCCTGATAAATTACGGGACGCACCCGTTGATTATAGGGAAGGGGAGTTTGATAACGAAAAGATTTGAAAATGCCTTTATCAATATCAATCATTTTGCAAAAGTAATTTTCGGTTGCTACCCAAATATTTTTTTGATGATCTTCAAAAACAGTGAAAGCTTCTTTTTGAGGTAACCCAAGACTATCAGATGGATTGAATTTATATTGTCTTGAATTACCCTTTGAAGGATCGTAACGAAAGACACCCTCCGTTGTAGCTGTCCATATCATCCCATCATACGATTTAATCATTGACCATGGACCGGTATTTCCAAAATCGTCGGGCCGGTTTGAATCAGTTTCAAAGTCTTTTATTTCTCCGTTCTTTCTATTCCATTTATACAGTACATCCGTACTAATCCAGATGATCTCATCATTTTCCTGCAAAACAGATCTTACGCTGAATCCTGTAACCCGGGAAGAAGGGTCATTTTGATAAGCAAAAGTAGAAAAACGATTAACCTTTGGATCGTACAAATTAATTCCCATTCCTGCAGTACCAACCCAAAGTATTCCTGTTCTATCAATAAACAAACTTGATATACTGTTGTAACTAACTGAATTTAGATTTGACGGATCATTTCTAAAATAATTATAAGACATTTTTTCAGGATCAAAACTCATTAGTTCAGCCGGAGTTGCAAGCCATAATTTCCCAAAATTATCTTCTATAATTTGTACTACGCTTCCCCAACCATATCTAAAAATTTCATATCGGTTAGGAAAAATTTTATAACTTCCGGTTTGTCTATTAAATTTTACCAGACCACTTAATGAACCCAGCCATAAGTCTCCCTTGCGTGATTCACAAATAGAATAAACAGTTTCATCAAAAAAATTAGGAGGCGCTTTAGGATTTCGAGTCTGGATATTATAATGAGTAAATTTTTCTGTCTCAAAATCAAATCTATCAAGTCCTGTTAAAGTACTGACCCATAATGTGCCTTTTGAATCATAAAATAAAGTAGAGACAATATTACTGCTTAAACTACCACGATCGTTGGGATTAGATACAAATTGATCATAGGTTATGTCAAAAGAATTTTTTCTTTTAAAGCTTATTTTGAAAATCCCTTCGCCCCGTGTGCCAAACCAGATATTTCCTTTTGAATCTTCCACAATGGATTTTACTTCATCAATATTACTTGTGTGAGGTACATTTGAAGTATAATTAATACGATGAAAGGTTTCTGTTTCTCTATCAAAAATATTTAAACCGCCATTTAATGTCCCAACCCAAATGTAACCGCGGCTGTCTTCAAATAATGAAGTTATAAAATTATCTGAAATGGTCTTAGTGTTAAAAGGATCATTCTGATAGACTATAAAAGTATGACCATCATATCTGTTTAATCCATCTTTAGTTCCAAACCACATAAATCCTTTTTGATCTTGTATTATACAAGAAACAAAATTTTGAGATAATCCATCATCGCTTGAAAGATATTTAAATTTTAAATTTTGATTTTGTGGTAAGGCGGAAAAAGTAATAATAAAAATTAGTGAGGTGAATAATGATAACGACCTGTGAAATTCAATTCTCGTCATATCAATGAAAGGATTATTTTTCTGAATAACATCGATAAGTACTCTTTAAATCTTTTAATAAGTTTTGATGGCTGCCGTAATCTGAACAAAAGTCACTATCAACTAATGATAAAATACAATAATTATTAATTAGTGAAGAAGGACTTTTGTTCAAATAGATTCTGTATCTAAAATACATTAAAAATTCTATTATCAAAAAAATTTTAAAACTAACTTAATACGAAAGGTAAACAGTAATTTAATTGTTACTATTAAATAAAAATTTCTATTTCAATAACAAGTAAGTCAGAATATTATAATGAATTAAAACTACTGTGTTGCTTAATATCGATTTTTGTTAATATCAATTAAATGTTCATAATTGTGATTTGGATGAGAAAAATTAAGAGCTAACGTAGAACTCAAATTGCTCCAAAACAACAATTATTCAAAAGTTAATCTTCTGCTTTAAAAATCCACATGATTGCGAGAAATATCATAACCACTATATTTATCTAACTATTAATTTTGTAACGCTTAAACTAGATTTATAGAAAAAGTAGTTCTTAATTGATAAGCCGTAATAGTTGCTTAACATTAACATTTGTCAATAATTTTTTATATATTTAATTCACTGTTTAGAGGGCATTGTCAAATCTATTGAGCATGATTTGACAATCAAAGATTAAGAAAATAACTAATAATAAATTCCCTGGAGAGATGTATTATGAATACTCGTTCACGAATAATGCTATTACTTACGTTCTGTTTTTTCGGAACGCAAGGTTTACTGCTGTCACAATCTATTCAGTCAGAACTTAAATCCCTTACGGATGGCGCTGATGTAATCTTAACTGGAAAAGTTATTAACCAAACTTCTTCGTGGAATGCAGACAGATCCCGTATTTATACTGAAGTTACATTGCGGGCAGATGAATATCTGAAGGGAGATTATTCTGAAAACACATTATCTGTTAAAACTTTAGGCGGCGAAGTGGGAGATGTCGGAGAACTTTATTCTCACATGCCAAAATTTACAAATGATGAAGAGGTTTTATTATTTGTAAAAAAGGATAATAAGGATTTAAGCTATCGGGTATTAAATGGTGAGGAGGGTAAACTTACATTGTATGAAGATAAAGCCACAGGTGAAAAAGTAACATCATTTAACAAAAAAATATCAACTCTTAAAAAAGAAATTAAAAGCTATGTTGAGCTACGGTAACGTTGAACTTTATAATCAATTCCGGATCTATAGTTTTTAATAATTAATATATGTTGAGGATAATATGAAAATTTCAAAAAATATTTTTACTTTTATTTTACTTTCTCTAACTGCATTAAGCAGTATTTCATTTGCACAGGGTGGGAATAATAATGCTTTTGTTTTTAATGGTACAACAAGTCAGCTTTATGTTTATGATAATGCACCTGCCAATAGCGATGCGAATCAAGACGGTTTTAAATTTTTTAACAGTAATGCAGCAAATAATAAAATTACAGTTCAGGCGTGGGTTTATCTGATCGGAGATAATCCAGGTGTAAAAATGCCGATTGTTTATCGTGCAGTTCAGGGCGGAACAACATTTTCACTTTATGTAAAAGACAATAAAGGATATTTTTCAGTCGGTAATAGTCCTATTTTGAGCACACAGGAATTTCCCGCTTTTACCTGGATAAGCCTTACAGGATCTTATGATGGTACAACTCTAAAAATTTATAGTGGTGGAAATCTTATTCAAAGTATTCCGTATACATTAACACCAGGATATACTGGCGGGCAGGGATTATTTATTGGAAAATCATCAGAAGGTGCTTTTAAAGGTTTGATAGATGAAGTAAGAATTTTTAACATAGCTTTAGGCGATAACAATATTAATAGTTCCGGAGGAAATGGAAATCCTGCAGAACCATTCCCATCATCACTTTCACAGTACTCAGTCGGTCAGTGGTCTTTTACAGCAATAAGTGCCGGCAATCTGCTTAATGATTTATCAACCAAGAAAAATCATTTGAGAATAGTTGATATTAATCAGATAGTACCTAGCAAAAATATACCATTCTTTGTAGTAACATCGGCGGCTGATGATGCTGATTCCATAGTTGGTGATGGCTCTGCTGTATCTTTAAATGGAAAAGTTACTTTAAGATCTGCAGTTCAGGAAGCGAATGCACTTGCAGGGCAACAAACAATATATTTCTATATAACCGATACTTCGCCGGTAATTCAACCATTAACTTCATTACCATCCATTACAGAATCAGTGCTTTTAGACGCTACATCCCAGAAAGGTTACATTGGGTCGCCTTTAGTCCAGGTTATTGGCGGATTAGCTGGAATTGATATAAGTGGAAGTGGGAGTACAATGCGAGGACTTGCTATAAACAGTACTTCGGGTTATGGTTTAACTCTAACTAATTTGGGAGGAAACAACATAGTTAACAACCAAATAACAGGAATAAAAATAAATTCACCAAACAATAATATTTCAAATAATTCTTTAATTAATTCAACTAGCGCAGGTGTTGAGATTTCAGCGTTTGCTGGCAATAGTGTTTTATCAAATAATACTATTTCCGGAAATGCAACAGCTGGTATATTATTTAATTCTTCTAATTTTTCATTGACGACAGAAAATATAATTGCAAATAATCCTAACAATGGAATTGTAATTAATGGAAATAACAATAACATCAGAAATCAAAAAGTATTTAATAATGGGGCTTCTGGTATTTTTGTGCAGTCCGGGAATGGTAATTCAATTTTAAATAATTCAATTTACAGCAACTCGGTATTAGGAATTAAATTAAACTCATTAACAAACGACTCACAAACTTATCCTACACTAAATACTCTTTATACCTGGCAGGATGAAACAGCATTGCCTGATATTAAAGGCGGCACTGCTATTCAAGGTACTTTGCAAAGCGTACCAGGAAAAAATTATAAAATTCAGTTCTATGCAAATGATAACTCTATTAATCGTGAGGGTAAACGATATTTGGGTGAAGTTGACGTTACAACCGATATAGCAGGTGGATCTGACTTTCTGGCTAATTTAAAGGATGTTGTATTGGTGGATGGAGAAGTTGTTAGTGCAACAGCAACAGTTTTAAATAACAGCGGCAATCCATTAAGCACTTCGGAATTCTCAGCTTCAATTCAACGCGCAACTGATGAAGGCGATCATTATATTGTAAACACCACTCTTGCAGGTATACCATTGCATTGGAAAGATGGTAAAGGTACATATCAGATTGCACAATCAGTTGTTACAAAAGGTTATGATGATGAGATTCAAAATGGATTTAATACCTGGAGTGATCTGCAGCAGTTGGAATATACCAGAAAGTTTTTTGCTAATTCCGAAAAGTGGGGAGGCAATGCGGACGGGCTTAATAATGTTGTGTGGATGCCGACTTCAAGTGCTTGGGTAGATTCTACAGAAGCTCCTACAAATGTTATAGCGGTAACAAGAGTAAGATACAACGCATTAAACGGAGAGATGATTGATATTGATATTGCATTTAATGGTGATCCGATTTCGCTTACTACCGGAAATCATTTTCAATGGGCTACTGATGGATCATCTGATAAACTTGATGTACAAAACACAGCTACTCACGAAATTGGTCACTACTCAGGATTAGCAGATCTCTATAATCCTGGCGATTTTAATTATACGCTACGAATGAAAAATAATAATCAGCTTGCTACAATGTTTGGAAGAATTGATAATGGTGAAACTTATAAAAATACTTTGCATCCTGCATACAATTCTTCAAACCAGTTACAGATTGATAAATATGATGTTGGAGGAATAAATTATATATACAGTCACTTAGGTGATGTTTATTATGATATAGTTTTGGTATTTGATGGCACAACTAATTTTACTTCATCCGACGTATTGAATGGTTTTACCCCATCTCAAAATGCTGCAATGGAACTGGTAACGAAATTAAGAATAGGTGATAAGATTGGTTGGGTCAACGGAAGTAATCAGGTTGTTCCTATTGGAGATAATTTTAACCAGATAATTTCATCACTGCAGAATTTACAGCCCAATACAAACGGCACTCTTGCTGAACGCATTTTAGCTGCAGAACAATTATTATCCGGACAATCAAATAACAAAAAACTAATTATATTATTTAGTGCTGGTGAGGTTTCTCCAATTACTTCAATAACTAATTTAACACTGGACCCAAACATTAAAATATATACGATGGGTTTTGAAGGATTGCAAGATGGGCAGGATTTAATGAGCTGGCTTGCCAATAAAACAAAGGGTGAATATTATGAAATGGCAAGTTCCACTGAAATCCCAACCGCTGTAAATATAATCTGGTTGAGATTATTAGGTTTGCAAATTTCATATCTGTCGGAAGAAATAAACAGTGCATTGTTTGCTGGCGGACTTTCATGGCAAGGTGGACTATCATGGCAAGGAGGAACTCTTGATATGGGATTATCATGGCAGGGCAGTGAATACTCATTAGTTCTGTTGCCTCCGGGTGTGAATATCACTGATCCTCCAAATCTTCCTGCAGGGGCTATAACTCAGGATAATTATACTTTATCCAATTATGAAGTAGAGTTATTAAATGGAACTTCATTATATGGTGAACCTTATAAATTTTTCAGGGTAAACAATCCTGGTATAGGCGCATGGAAATATGCTATCATAGAAAATATTCCTCCGCTTGATCCTGAGCCTTTAAGAGTGTATATGGCAAACAGATCGGATCTGGTACTAGAATTTAAAACAGATCAGGAGCGCTATTATTTACAGTATGATCAGAATGGAAACCCTATTCCGGTAACAGTTCATCTTGAAGCAAAGTTATTTCAGGGTGGTGAAACAAGCGGACTTAGCGATCACACAAAAACTGTAGGGCAGGCGGTTGATGATGCATTAATAGGTGTTCAAATGACATCTCCAGACGGTCAAACGGTGGTAGGAAGATTGACACCTGTTGGAAATGGCCTGTACACGATTGCTCTGCAAACAACGTTATTAGGGAATTATGATATAAGTGTAATAGCATCTGATAATGTTCAAAATGGTAATACAAACAACAGTCAGTATCTGATTACTACAGAACATTCATTTTATATTTCACCATATATTAATCCTACTGAATTGACAGGGAAAGCTTTAATTCAAAAAGCTATAAATGAATTATCAGCTATAATGTCACAATATTGTCCATCAAATAATAATTGCAGTTTAGATAATAACACTAAGAGAAATATTACTGGTGCTATATCATTATTAACTACTGCATTAGGTTATTTCCAGAACAATGATGGTAATCGGTTGAAAGTGAGTAAAGGTTTAAGCTTTTATTCTAATCTGACAACAGCTGTTAATAATATTTATGCTTACGAAAGCAACTTAAACTTTGGAAACAGAATTGATGCAGCATTGGAATATTTGATTGAAGGTGGATATAAAATTGCAGTACTTGCCAGAGATGATGCGCAGATGCCGGGAGCTTGCGTTGTTTCTAATTGCGATCAGCTTCTGCAAAGTGCTAATTCTGAGCTAGGCAAAGCGATAGATGAATCTAAACAAAATAATTATGTGTATATCTTTAACCATTTAACTAATGCATGGAAGTTTGCTCAAAATATGATGGGCGCTAACCTTAAAAAAGAGGCTGGTGATGAAGAAGTCACAAATATTCCAACTCAATATGGTTTAGATCAAAATTATCCTAATCCATTTAATCCTAGCACCAGAATAGATTTTCAAATGCCCGAAAAAAATCATGTTACTTTACAAATCTATGATATACTTGGTAATCTTGTTACAACTCTGGTTGATGAGGAAATGAATGCAGGTTATCACAGTGCTTATTGGAATGCCGGCGGTTTATCAAGCGGAATTTATTTTTACAGATTAAGCAGCGGCAGTTTTGTTTCGACAAAAAAATTAATGCTTTTGAAATAAATACATTTAGCCCTTGATTTAAAACTAAAATCAAGGGCTTTTTTTTTATAATAATATTTTGGATTAAACAATGAATTAATTAAAATATTAGCATTAAACTATTTTCATTTTAATCAGGATGCTTTTTATGTTCAGGGAGATTCTGTTTTGTCTTACTTCTATTCTATTACTCTTTTCAGAAATGTTTTCTCAAAATCATGTTTCTTTTAATCATCTTACTGTAGAAAATGGTCTTTCTCAAAGTGCAGTCACCTGCATCTTCCAGGATAAAGATGGATTTATGTGGTTTGGAACGCAGGATGGATTAAACAGATACGATGGCTATAACTTTAAAGTATTTAAAAATATATCGAACGACAGCACCAGTCTTTCTGATAATTTTATCTTTTCAATCTATGAAGACAAAGCCGGTGGATTATATATAGAAACACAGTCAGGCAAGCTAAATAAATACAATCCCTTAGATGAATCCTTTAAAATTCTTGAACCCGGCAAACTTGATTTGTCTAGTTTTAAAATGAGTACTGTAAAAGCCATTTATTTTGATGGAAAAGATATAACCTGGCGAGGTGGTTTAGGGAAGGAAGTCGGTTTAACTATGGAAAACAAAAAAACCGGCGAGAAAAAAGTTTACATGCATAATCCAAATGATAATTCATCATTAAGCGATAATAAAGTTTATTCTGTACTAAGGGATAAAAACGGTTCATTATGGGTTGCCACTTTTAATGGTCTGGATAAACTTGATGAAAAAACAGGAAAGTTTCAGCATTTTAAAAATATTGCAGGTAACCCGAATAGTTTGAGCGATAATTGGGTCTGGCCTTTGTTTGAAGATTTAAAAGGTAATTTGTGGGTTGGAACGGTAAAAGGAGGATTAAATAAATTTGATCCTAATTCAAATACATTTATTAGTTTTAAAAACGATCCATCCGATCCAAAAAGTTTAGATGATAATTTTATTTTTTCAATTTATGAAGATAGAAGCGGCTTAATCTGGATCGGCACAAATACAGGCGGTGTAAATTATTTTGATCCATCTTCCCAGGTGTTTGAACATTATTTCAATATTCCGGAAAGAAAAAATAGTCTTAAGGATAATAACGTTTATTCTATGCTGGTTGATAGAAAAGGTAATTATTGGATCGGTACCAGAAAAGGCGGCTTAGATAAGTTTGATTATAAAACAAAAAATTTCTATAACTACTCACACAACCCATCTAATCCAAATAGTTTGATCGATAACTCAATTCAAGCGCTATTTGAAGACAGATCCGGTACATTATGGATTGGCAGTTTTAGCAGCGGTTTGAATTCCTTTAATCCGGAAACAGGAATCTTTAAATCCTATGTTCATAATCCATCTGATCAGAACTCAATTTCGGATAATCGAATTTATGCCATCATTGAGGATGCAGACGGAAATATCTGGATAGGAACTTATGAAGGCGGACTTAATATGCTTGAACGCAATTCAGGACGTATAAACACTTATAAATACGACGGAAAAGACAGCACTTCATTAAGCTCAAACAGAACATGGTCTTTAGCATTGGATAATTCCGGAAATATTTGGGTTGGAACATTTGGCGGCGGTGTAAATATATTTGATAAATCTAAAAAAACATTCAGGCATTTCATTAACAATCCAAAAGATCCAAATAGCATCGGTGATGATAATATTATAAGAGTGTTTAAAGATTCTAAAGGTAATATGTGGTTGGGTACAACAAAAGGATTATGCCGTTTTTACTCAGATGAAAATAAATTTAAAACATACAGTGAAAAAGATGGACTTTGCAATAATTTTATTTATGGGATTCTTGAAGACAACAATGGAAATCTCTGGTTAAGTACAAATAATGGTTTATCTAAGTTTAATCCTGCCAGCGAAACTTTTACAAATTATTATTCCTCAGACGGATTACAGAATAATGAATTTAATCAAAACGCATTTGCAAAAGACAGTAAAACTGGTAATCTGTTATTCGGAGGTGTTAACGGATTTAATGTATTTAATCCGGATCGGATTACCGGGAACACTTATGTGCCTCCGATTGTTATTACAAACTACATAAGATATAATACGGATGATCAGGAAGGTAAACCTATAATTGAAAAAGGTATTTCTGAGATGAAAGAAATATCAATTACCTATAAGGATAATATTGTTACACTAGAGTTTTCTGCGTTAAGTTACTATAACAATTTCAATAATCAGTACCGGTACAAACTTGAAGGCTTTAACGCAAACTGGATTCAGTTAGGAAATAATAATAGAGTCACATTCACAAACCTTTCTCCTGGTGATTATACATTAAGAGTAATTGGTTCAAATAATGATGGTGTTTGGAATGAGGAAGGTACATCATTGCTTGTCCACGTTTCTCCGCCATGGTGGAAAACTAATCTTGCATATGCAATTTACTTTATTTCATTCTTTGGTCTTTTATATTTTATAAGACAAGTAGAAATTAACAGACGGGAACAAAAAGCTCAAATCCGGGAATCAGCTTTACGTATTAAGGCAACAGAAGCTGAAAAGCGAGCACTTGAAATTGAGAATGAGAGAAAAACAAAAGAGCTTGAAGAAGCAAGACAACTTCAGCTATCGATGCTTCCTAAAAAATTGCCCGTACTACCTAATCTTGAAATAGCTGCATTTATGAGAACTGCAACTGAAGTAGGTGGAGACTACTACGATTTTAGAATAATAGAAAACAACGGATTGTATGTTGCCTTTGGTGATGCAACAGGTCACGGTCTTCAGGCTGGAACGATGGTAACTTTAATGAAAGGATTTTTTACTTCAGACTCATCCAAACTCGGAATGTCAGAATTTATGAATCATTGCAGCAGAATGATAAAAGAGATTGAATTAGGAAGAATTTTAATGTCTTTTAGTTATCTAAAGATTGAAGGCAGTAAATTGAAAATTACCAGTGCAGGAATGCCTCCAATCTTTTTCTATAACAGCAGTTCAAATGATGTTGAAGAATTAGTAATTCAGGGTATGCCGCTGGGTGCGATGAGGAACTTTCCTTATAAAGTGATTGAAAAAGAGATTAACAGTGGTGATATAATTTTATTATTAACAGATGGACTGCCTGAACAAATGAATTTAGACGAGGAGATGTTTGATTATTCGCGTGTTAAAAGTAATTTCCAAAGTGTAGCATCTAATCATCCCGAAGAAATAATTAATCATCTTGTTGTTGCCGGTGATGATTGGATGAACGGCAGAATTCAGGATGATGATATAAGTTTTGTTGTTATCAGAGTAAAGTAATATTTATTTAAATGCATTAATAACCTTTAAACAATTTTAAAATTTATGTTATATTCCCAACGTACTAATCCGTTATTAATAACTCATTACTAATTCAGTAAGAAAGAAATTTTATGAAGGAAAATGTTAAACTGGAAATAAAGCTTCCAAATATTCCGGATGTAGAATTGGTTGCTATTGAAAGCTTACAAATTATGGGTAAGCATCTGGGTATTCCGCATGAAAAGATTAGCGAAGCAAAATTGATAGTTACGGAAGCTATTATTAATGCACTTGAACACTCCGGAGAAAATAACCCTCATGTTGATGTTGAATTTGATATGGGGACTGAAAAGCTAATTATACTTGTTACAGATTTTGGACCCGGGTTTGAACCTGAAAAAGTAGAAAATCCTCAAATCACAGATAAAATACATAGTTCTCATAAAAGAGGTTGGGGTTTAAAACTTATGAAGTCAATGTCAGATGATCTGATTATTGAATCAGGTCCTAATGGAACACGAATTACAATTATTAAAAAATTAATCTAAGTGGAGAGATTTAATGAGCACAGATTTTAGTTTGAATTCAGAATTACACGATAAAACTCTTGTAATAAAAACCGAAGGATATATAAATAATATCGGTGGTGAAAAAATTGTTCAGGAGTTTACTAAACATTCAGATGTTAATAAACTTATACTTAATCTTGAAAATTCGAAAGTTGTAAATTCAATCGGCATTTCTCATTTGATTGAAGTTATTGAAATACTTAATCAGGGAAACGGCAAATTGGTATTTACAAACCTTGATCCCACGATAGAAAAAACTTTTTCTATAATGGGTTTATTTCAGTTTGCGGAAAAAGCTGATACTGTTGATGCGGCTTTAAACAGCTAATTTTCTTTTTAAGTTTCATTGTGCTGCCGCGGACTATTCTGTGGCAGCACAAATTATTTTCGTATTACTTTTGTTTGAGCAGCAAAGTAATTATCCATTCATTATAAAGATAAAATTAAAGTGGTAAATAATAATCTTGTAGAAAAACTTGCTTTGCAGGTTGAGTCTTTTCAGGAAGGATTTGAACTTCTTTCAAAGTCATTCAGTTTTCTGGAAATGGTAAAAAACTTCCTTCACATAATAAGAGGAAATTTTATCATCACGGAAATTTATTCTTTCCATAAATTAGCTAATGATTCTAATTGGAGTAACATTTCATTAAAGAAAATCCCTGATCCATCATATTCATCTTTTCTTCATGATTCTGAAAATCCATCATTAAAATATTTTGATGATCCAAGGATTGAAGTATCCATTACACTTCCTCTTGCTGATAAAACATATTTGGGAATTTTAATCGGCCCTAAGTTTGATAAATCAAATTTCACGGATTTTGATAAAATAACTTTACAAATACTTCTTCAGGTTTTTGATAGTGCTTACAAATCTTTTTTAAATCAGAAAAAAGAAAAGGCACTGATATTTGAGTTAAATGAAAGAGTGCTGCATCTTAATAATCTAATCGATGCCGGTATCGAGATTTCACGTTATGATAAAAAAAGTGATTTGTACGATATTGCACTTGCACGTATCACTTCAATGACAAATGCATCCTCAGCATTAATTGAAATAGTAAAAAAATCTCAGAACAATCATAAAAGATATATCGTTTTTCCCACTGGAATTGACCCTGATAAAATTCTTACCAGTAGATTTAAAATGGAATCTTCATTTGAGCACAATGACCGTTTGTACAATTTTGTTCTATCTGAAAAGGAAACACGGCACAATACAACTGCATTTAATGAACTTGATAAAATGCTTCTTGATGCAGTTGCCAGACAGGTTCAGGTTTCAATAGAAAATCAGTTTTTGAATGATCAGGCAATTGAAAAAGAAAAAATGGAGCAGGAATTAATTGTTGCCGCTTCAATTCAACAAAGAATTCTACCCACTGAACTTCCCAAAATAGCCGGCTACGAATTTTCGGGAATAAATATTCCGTCCAAAGAAGTTGGAGGTGATTATTATAATTGTATCGATCTTGGCAGAGGCAAATTTGCCTTTATTATTGCTGATGTAGCCGGAAAAGGAATTGGCGCTGCACTTCTTGTCAGTACTTTAGATGCTGCGCTTTACTCTTATTTGCAATTTGATATCCCCTTAACTGAAATGTCTGATAGATTAAATAAATTAATTTATAAGTCATCTCCTTCCGATAAATATATAACGTTTTTTATTGCTGTTCTTGATTCACATACAGGTGAACTGGATATAGTGAATGCAGGTCACAACCCGATCTTTTTATTACGAAAAGATGGGACACTTGAAAAACTTGATGCCGGCGGTGTTGGTTTGGGCATGTTTGATTTTGGGATTCCTTTTGCAGGACAAAAATCAATTATTAATTCCGGCGATAAGC
This sequence comes from Ignavibacteriales bacterium, assembly GCA_003538625.1. GTDB lineage: Bacteria > Bacteroidota > Ignavibacteria > Ignavibacteriales > Ignavibacteriaceae > IGN3. Next base: position 54,179 of record DPRR01000014.1, on the reverse strand, counting down.
TCTTTTTGTATACTGACGGTATCCCTGAAGCAATGAATGAACAGGAAGAAGAATTTTCTGACGAAAGAATGATAAGCTTTTTTCAGAACAACGCACATATTTCTTCTCAAGAATTTATAAATGCCTTAGTTAATGATGTAAAAGGTCATACTGGCACAGCTCCACAAAGCGATGATATTACAGCACTGATTCTTAAAAAGCTTTAAGAATTATTTTAAAGCATTCAATGCTGATGTAACCTAAAGTGATAAAGGTAAATAAATTTTTTTATTCGAGAGATTTAGAGATCGTAATTGCTAGTCCCAATGGGACAAAGCAATCCTTAGGAAAACTTTAAATTTCTTAGCAAACAAGCAGATACCATAACTGTAAAAAGAGAGCGATAACGTTTATGGTAATAAAAGTAAAATTTAAATGGAAACTAATATGGTAAATAATTTAAATCTAAAACTCTCGTCTAAATACTCGGCATTTTTTCTGATATTATTAATGTTTACTTCAATTGCTATCGCTCAGAAAAAACCAGTTAAATTTAATCGGATTACCTCTAGTAATGGCTTATCCCAAAATCGGGTTATTTCAATTGTGCAAGACCATGATGGATTTATCTGGATTGGCACTGAAGATGGTCTAAACAAATTTGACGGATACAATTTTGAAATTTTTAATAGAAATCCCGATGATAGTTTATCCTTAAACGATAATGCGGGAAATGCGATGCTTGTTGCAAAGGATGGTACGCTTTGGATCGGCGGTACACTAACCGGATTAAGTAAATATAATTCCGCTACAAAAACTTTTACCCGATACAATAACAATCATTCAGACCCAAACTCTTTGGCAGAAGATATAATTGTTTCATTAAATGAAGATACGAACGGCAATCTTTGGATAGCTACGCGTAATAAAGGTTTTGATTACATGAAGGTTAATGAGGGGAAATTTATCCACATGATTAATATGCTTCCACCGGATTATAAAATTCCTGAGAATAAAATCTTTTTTATTCATCAAGACAAACAAAATAATTTATGGATCGGCGGCGCAGGAAAGATTCATTATTTCAAAATCAGTTATAGTCAAGCCGGTGTACCGATATTACAGCCAATAAAAATTGAGAATCAAATTCTTAAAACCGCGGCTACTTCAATTAAAGAAGATAATGATGGTAATATTTGGATTGGAACTCCAGGTGAAGGTCTGTTTAGATTTGATTATAAGGATAAAACTCTAAAAAAATTTGAAATAACTGATGGTAATACTTTACTTAATTCTTTAATCATCATTGCGTTAGAGTCGGATGAAATCGGCAATCTTTGGATTGGCGGATTACCTATTGATGATAATCCTGATGCAGAAAGGGAAACAGTCCCGGGTTTATTAAGGTTAAATATTCAATCAAAAGAAATTGAAAAGTTTTTGGTGGATCCTAAAGATCAAAAAAGCCTTAGCAGCAATCGCATTCTATCTTTATTGGTTGACAAAACAGGTGTGTTATGGGTTGGAACTTATCTTTCAGGACTCAACGTGTACGATAAATCAGTGATTAAATTTTCTCTTGTTGCGACAGATCAGGATGAAACTAATAAAATTAAAGGACCCATAAGAGGATTTTATATTGATAATAACAAAATATTGTGGATAGCCTCCCAGGGAGGCGGTTTAATTTCTTATGACAGGAGTAAAGATAAATATGAATTTTTTACGCACAGTGAAAACGAGCCTTCTTCAATCAGTGATGATATAGTCCGCAGCATATACGATGATGGTAAATACATGTGGATTGGAACTGATCAAGGATTAAATCGATTTGATAAAAAGACAAAAACCTTTAAAAGGTTTTATATCGACCCTTCAAATCCAAATTTAAATGTTAATGGAATTAATTATAACATTATCGAAATAGATAAAATGCCCGGCTATTTATGGTTCGGAACAAATGGAAGCGGGTTAGTTCGATTTGATAAAGAGAAAGAAACATTTAAAAAGTATACTTATGATCCGGAAGATGCAGCCAGTCTAAGCAGCAGGGCTAATCATGTAAGAACTGTTTGGTACTCAAAATCCCGGCCGGATGAACTATGGGCAGGAACCACAAATGGAATAAATATTCTGAATCTAAAGACAGAGACATTTCGATATTATAATTATAACCCAAAAGATTCTACCAGTTTAAGTCATCCAAACGTTCTGAATTTTTATGAAGATAAAAGGGGATACATCTGGATAGCCACTTATGGAGGTGGATTAAATAGGTTCGATCCAAAAACCGAAAAATTTTTACGCTTAACTCAAGAGAACAGTGGTTTGCCAAACAATGGAGTTTATGGAAGTTTACCTGATGAGGAGGGCAATCTTTGGATTTCAACAAATAATGGTATCACAAAATTTAATCCAAATACATTTCAATTTAGAAATTACTCTGTAGATGATGGGTTACAAAGTGAAGAATTTAACGGAGGCGCTTACTACAAAGCTCCCGATGGCGAAATGTTTTTTGGCGGCATTAAAGGATTTAATTATTTCTATCCTTCAGAAGTTATAGACAATAAGTTTATACCCAATATTGTTTTAACGGATCTTAAAATATTTAATGAATCTGTTAAAGTTGGAGGAGACTCTCCACTTAAAGTACAGATCTCAAAAACTGACGAAATAGTTTTACCTTATTGGCAGAATGACATCTCGTTTGAATATGTTGCACTTCATTATTCAAATCCATCAAAAAATAAATATGCATTTAAGCTTGAAAATTATGAAGATGATTGGCGTTATGTTGGTAATGTTAGAATAGCAACCTATACAAATCTTGATCCAGGTGAATATGTATTCCGGGTGAAAGGATCTAACAATGATGGATTGTGGAATGAAGAAGGCAAATCAATTCGCCTCATAATTAAACCACCCTGGTGGAGAACAAATTTGGCGTACGCTTCGTACTTTGTAATCTTGTTGGTCGGCGGATTTTCATTCGACAGATATCAGAGATCCAGAATAAAAAGTACTGAACAGAGAAGAGCACAGTTAGCATTACTCCGTGCTGAAAACCAGCGTAAGACAAAAGAGTTGGAAGAAGCTCGCCAGCTTCAGCTTTCCATGTTACCTAAGAATCTTCCACAATTGCCGCAATTTGATATTGCGGTTTATATGAAAACTGCAACAGAAGTTGGAGGTGATTATTATGATTTTCACGTTGGTATGGATGGAACTTTAACAGTTGTTATTGGTGATGCAACCGGACACGGAATGAGAGCCGGAACTATGGTTACAACTACAAAAAGTTTATTCAGTTCACACGCATCAAATCCTGATATACTTTTTACTTTTCAGGAAATAACACGCTGCATAAAAACCATGAACATGCATATGCTTTCAATGTGCCTAACAATATTAAAAATTAATGGTAACAAAATGCAGATATCAGCGGCAGGAATGCCTCCAGCTTTGTTATACAGAGATAAAACGAAATTGGTTGAAGAAATTATATTAAAAGGAATGCCGTTGGGTGCTGTACAGGATTTTCCTTACGAATTAAGAGAAACAGAAATTAATCCCGGGGATACAATATTACTCATGAGTGATGGACTTCCGGAGTTATTCAATAAAGAGAAAGAAATGTTTGGTTACGAAAGAGTAATGGATATTTATAAAAACTCGGCAAGTAAAAATCCAGAAGAGATAATTGATGAACTTAAGAGTGAAGGCAATAGCTGGTCTGATAATAAAGAACCTGATGATGATGTAACGTTTGTAGTAATAAAAGTTAAGTAAGAAAATAATAGCCCCGTCCTTTAGGGTGTGTGAAAATTGTTATTGTCATTTCGACCCCGATTCATCGGGGGAGAAATCTTTTATCCTGTATAGTAGAAAGATTTCTAAGTCAAAGATCTATCTGCCGATAGGTAAGATCGGGGATTCGCAAGACTAACAATTGTAAATAAATTTTAAAAGAAAGATCAATGAATAAGAATCCAATGTTTAGAACAAGAAAATTATCGCAGTTATTATTTGTGATATTAAGTTTCATCTTAGCTTCTTCAAGTTACGCACAACAACGAAATTACCTTTTTGAAAATATCTCGGTGCCTGAAGGGCTCTCGAATTCTACAGTTAATTATATTTTTCAGGATAGCAACGGATTCCTCTGGATATCAACATCAGATGGACTAAACAGATATGACGGAAATAGTATAAAAGTATTTAAAAACGACCCTAATGATTCTACTACTATTCCAACTAATGAATGTTCTGCAATTGCAGAGGATGCAGATGGATATATCTGGGTAGGTGTTTCCGGGAATTCTATTGCAAGATACAATCCAATAAATGAAACCTTTCAAAGCTACCGCATAGAAACAGCCGGTGTAACTAACATCTCGTACTTTTATTCGGCTCTTTATGATTCTAAAGGAAATTTATGGTTCGGATCCACAAATCATGGAATACAAAAATTTAATAGATCAAAAAACAAATTTAAACAGGTGCCTCTTGAAGTTTCTAATAATAATGTTCAATGGGGTAATATCTACAGTATAACAGAATTAAAAAACGGTAGTATATTAGTCGCTGATTATGGAAACGGTATTAAAATATATAATGAAAAACAGAATGTATTTCAGCCATATTACCTCAAAACAAATTTTAATCCGAAAGAACTCCAGGTTATATATGAAGACGCATCCGGCAATATCTGGTTCGGTGGCAGGAACCAATTAATAAGATATTCGCCGTCTTTTTACACTATCGACAGTTACGATTTATTTAGCTTAATAAAAAACCCCACCAGCTACGATAACGTTACAGGAATAACTCAGGATGATGAAGGATACTTATGGGCGGGGGTTTATTCACAAGGACTATATAGAATTGAACCGAAGACAAAAAACATTCAGAAATTTGATTACAATATTTATGAATTAAACAACTTCGGCCGCAATATTATTTCGAATATTTATAAAGACAGATATGGAGTAATCTGGATTGGGATTTGGGGGAAAGGTGTTACAAAATTTGATCCCCTCAGAGAGCCATTTAACTTCCATAAGTTCATCACCAATGATATCGTAAATTCTAATGCAAATTTTTCTACTGTAATTGCCGGGATAAGTCAAAGTAAGGAGATAACGATCGGAACATCTGAGAAGGGACTATTCACTTACAATCTCGAAAATCAAAAATCTGCTAAATTGAATTTTAATCCCGGCAAAATTAACGATTCAGATGAGAAGATAAATATTCAAGGTCTTGCTATAGATAATGAAGGGAATAAATGGTTCGCATATAATAATCTAGGTTTGCACAAAATTGATAAAAATAATTTGTTAAGTACATTTAAATCACCTAACGAAAATAAAACTTCAGTTTATTATATAAACTCTATAAAAATAGATTTGATCGGTAATATCTGGATGGCATCAAGACAGGGTTTTGAGAGATATAATCCTGCTAAAAATAAATATACACTCTTACCTACGATTATGAATAAGACAATGAGTGAGAATCTTAAACAAAAAATACATGAAGTATCAGAATCCGGTAAAAGCATAGCCTCAATTTTAAAAGTTGGTGAAGCATCTAATTTAGAAAAAACATTCTCATTAAATCAGGGTCAAAAAGTTTTGGTTATTTGTGTTGGTGAAGGTGAAATGAATGTTGGTTTGGGTGTTACTGATGCAGGATCCCTTTTGACCGGAAATGGAAAAACAGTCTGGTCAATGAATAACTTATTTAAAACCTTTAATGACGGTGGAGCTTTTAAAAACCGTATTGCGCTTGGATGTTTGGACCTTAAGAAGGGTGATTATAAAATTACATTTGCTACAGACGTTGGTCATTCTTATGGAACCTGGAATGCAATTGCACCTCCGGATTCTAATTGGTATGGAATTCAGGTTATAAGTTTGAATGAATCTGATTACAACGCCATTAATCAAATGAATGAAAAAGAAATTAGTTCTGATAAATTTATGCCAATGGAAGTTGGAACTTGTTTTGAATTTAGTAAGAGGTTCAATAATGTCGTATGGTTAGGTTCTACTATCAGCGGATTTTTTAAGTATGATCTTGCCGAACAAAATTTTAAGCAATACAATTTTGATTCGAAAAATATTTTTTCTCCCAATAATTATATTAATTGCATTTTTGAGGAGAGTAGAGGAATAGTTTGGATAGCAACCGCAAATAGTTTATTAAGATTTGATCCTGAAACAGAAAAAATTGATAAGTATGATCAAAAAGATGGACTGCCATCCAATCAGATAAATTCCATCATAGAAGATCTTGAAGGAAATCTTTGGATAAATACATCTGCCGGATTATCCAAACTGAATAAAAATACCACGAAGGACAAATGGAACTTTGTCAATTTTGATACGCGTGACGGGCTACAAGGTTTTACAACAAGCAAAGCAAACTGGATCAGTAAAGATGGCGAGATATTTTTAGGAGGAATTGATGGTATAACTCATTTCTATCCCGGAAAGATAAATGAAGTAAAACCTGATATAGTTATTAACGATATAAAGGTTTCCGAAATATCACTTAAATCAGATTCATCTGATATCAAATTGGAAAAAGGTATAATGAAAACTGAAGAGTTAGTTCTTTCTTATACTCAGAATAATATTTCCTTTGAATTTGCTTCCATTCATTTTTCAAGACCGGAAAAAAATAAAATCATATATATGCTTGAAGGATTTAATGATCACTGGATAGCTGCAGATAGAAATTTTGCTTCTTACACAAATCTAAACCCAGGTGATTATACATTTAGATTTAAGGGTTCCAACGGAGATGGAATCTGGAATGATGTAGGAAAGGCAATTCGAATTATTATCAATCCTCCCTGGTGGAGAACCACTGTTGCCTACATAGGTTACTTTTTCTTTTTTATAGGTATTGTTTTCGGAATAGACAGAGTCCAAAGAAGAAGAATTGTAAACAAAGAACGTAATGCTGCGGCAATTAAAGAAGCTAATCTGCGTGCTCAACTCGCGGAAACCGAAAATGAACGCAAGTCAAAGGAATTGGAGGAAGCACGTCAGTTGCAGCTTTCTATGCTTCCAAAATTGCTGCCGCAATTACCACATATTGATATTGCTGTTTTTATGAAAACCGCTACGGAAGTTGGTGGAGATTATTATGATTTTAATGTTGGAATGGATGGAACATTAACTGTTGTAATCGGGGATGCGACCGGTCATGGAATGAGAGCGGGAACGATGGTTACTTCTGCTAAATCATTATTTAATAGTTATGCTGCTAATCCCGATATACTTTTTACATTCCGTGAAATGACAAGATGTATCAAGCAGATGCAGTTTCAATCACTTGCTATGTCAATGACCATGCTGAAGATTCAAAATAACAGATTAATTATGTCTGCTGCAGGTATGCCGCCTGTTTTTCTATTCAGAAATAAGCATAAAATAATTGAAGAACATTTAATGGAAGGTATGCCCTTGGGAACAATGGATAACTTTCCTTACGAGTTAAAAGAAATGGAATTGTTTACAGGAGATACAATTTTATTAATGAGCGATGGATTTCCTGAATTACAAAATCAGCATAAAGAATTGTTCGGATATAAACGTGCAAAGAATTCATTTGAAGAAGTTGCAGAAAAAGAACCGGAACGAATTATAACTTATCTGAAAGAGATCGGTTCAAGGTGGACAAACGGTAATGAACCTGATGATGATGTAACGTTTGTAGTTATAAAAGTTAAGTGAGTCACCTGATGCAAATATTGTGTTGAATTGCCACGACCCTCAGGTCGTGGAATAATTGTATTCTAAAGGATGCAGGCTTTAGCGAAAATTTGGGCTAAAGCCCAATAACATTTTTATATCCAACCCCGACCTAAAGGTCGGGGCAATTTAAAATCTTATATATGGTGAGTTTTATGAAAGTAACATTTTTTAAGAATCTAATAGCCCTTTTGATATTTGTTTTTTCATCTTCAATAATATCACAGCAGAAACTAAAAACTGAAGCCAATGCGGATATTGTTGAATACACCAACAAAGAAGGATTGCCTACCACAAATCTATCAAATGGAATTCAAACTAAAGATGGTTTCATTTGGATTTCCAGCGTTGAAGGAACTTACAGATTTAATGGATATGAATTTGAAGAAGTGGGCACTGATATTGGATTACCCACAATGCAAAATATGTATTATGATTCGACAAAAAATATAATGTACTTTGCTTCACCTGCTAAATTTATAACATTCGATGGAACTGAATTTAAAGTATATACGGAAAAAGAAGGTTATAAGATAAATGGATTATCAGGACAGTTAATAACATTTGTTAAAGCTGATGGTAAGGGGCGAATATGGATTGGTTCTTCAACACCATTCGTAGACAAAAATAATAATGGTGGTCTTACAAAATTCGAAGATAATAAATTTACTGTCTATGACTCTAAAAATTTTCCACTGGATAATGCAACTGACTTTATTGAAACACCGTATGGTGATCTTATATTTAATTCTGCCGGTCATAATACTCAAACGCGCGAAGGTTCGAATGTTGCTTTATTTAAAAATGGAGTGTTCAAAAGAATTGATGAATCAGTTGGCATAAATTTGCAGAATGCAAATATATACCCTACGGAAAATGTAACAACAATCGATAAAGACGGGAATACATGGCTGGCTTGTTCCGGTGTTATAAGTGGTTCAGAGGGATCTGAAAAATATTCCGGAGTTTTGATGTATGATGGTAATAAATTTTATCAATTCACAGAATTCAAGAATCTGCTTAAAAGGAATCAATTTCCAATTCAAGTATACTATAGTACAAAAATGGATAAGTTGTTCATGACAACTTTAATTAGAGATGGTGAAATTTTTAATGGAAATAATAAAAGTGTTTTTGAAATTGAAAATGGAAAATGGAAGGTCTCTAATATTTTAAAGGAAATTAATTCTATCGGAGATCTGAAGACGGATAGAGTAATCAATGACTTTAAATACCAGAGTGTGCTTTTTCTGAAATCCAGTAATTACTTTCCGGAACGGCTTGTATTTCAAGTTACTTCCCAAAATCAAAGTTCAAAATATCCTAACCAACTTTTTTCATTTACAGATAACAAATGGAAAAAATTTGATTCATTTGAATCAGCACCAGGAATCGCATTAAGCGACGGTGTTGCAATGAAAACTTCAAAAGGCATTGGAATTTATTATCCAAACTATTCTCAAATGCTCACTTCTAAGGAAGGTCTATTAGTTACACAATCAGGTATTGTGACCCCTTATACTGATTATAATGGTTTAGTTTGGCTATCATATTCGTACAGCAATTTACCGGCTTATGCTAAAACTGAAAGCGTGGGAATAAACATTTGGGACGGGAAAAAATTACGAACAATTACAGAAAAAGATGGACTTGCAAGCAATATTACTTTCCAAATATTTCAGGACAGTAAAAAAAGAATTTGGATTACCACCTCAAAAGGTTTGACAATCGTTCGCGAAATTAAAAACAGCGAGGACGAACAAATATTTAAAATTAATTCTGTTCCAAACCAGGATGGTAAATCTTATAATACTTCAGATATTATGGAAACAAAGAATGGTGATATTTATGCATGGCAAAATTATGTAAGACCGGCTGAAACTGATCTTATTAAAGCTGATTATTACCTGGGGAGATTTGAGGGGGAAAAGTTTGTAAAAATTAACTCACCTTTTAATGATGATGATAACAGCAAAAAATATCAGCTGTTTGATCTTCGGGAAGATAATGATGGAAGGCTTTGGCTTTTTGGCCTATTCTCAGATAATATAAAAGATATAACTTCAGTACAATCTAAAATAATGATGTACGATGGGAAATCATGGTCAAAACCTCCGGAAAGCTGGAACGTTCCGACAGAGCAATTGCATTTTGTAGGTAACTTAAAAAATGGAATGTACTTTTTAACAGTGGGAGGTTTTTATGTTTTTAACGGAAACAAATTTATAAATCTTAGTGATAGCGTAAATGCTAATGCAGATTTCCGAATTTTAAAGGGTGCAAGTGTTGCCGGAACACAGACAGAGATTCAGGCAGGAGATAATTTATATATAAGGCTTAGAGGCAGAGGACTTGTAATTTTTGACGGTACTAATTTAAATTTTTACACAAAAAAGAATGGACTTCTATCCACTAATCTTTCAAATCCTGTGATCGATGATATCAGAAGTAATGTTTATTTCTCATCTCCATCCGGTGCATTAAAAATAAATGGAAATAAATTTCAAACTTTTTATCATGACGAAAGTGTCGCAAGCGGCGGTCCCTATATATCTGCAATGGATGGATTGGGAAATATGATTGAGTTTTATAACGGAGTTGGTCTTTACATTAATAAGAGTGAAGAAAAAAGTTATCCATTATTAATTTCATCTGTATCTATTAGCGGGCAATCCCATTATTATAATTTTCCAAATGAATTGCCATACTCTCAAAATTCTTTTATTTTCAGTTATGCTGCATTGAATTTCAAAGATCCAAAACAAACAACTTATGAACATTTTCTTGAAGGCTTTGATAAGGGTTGGTCTAAAGCAAGTACGCTGTCCTTTGCAGAATACCAAAATCTTTCTTTTGGTAAATACACATTTAAAGTTCGCGGCATAACATCTAACGGCGTTAAAACAAATGAAGCTGCATATTCATTCAAAGTCAATCCCCCGATCTGGCGAACATGGTGGGCATATTCCTTTTATCTCATTTCTGTTGTTCTTGGTTTAGTTGGAATAAGAAAGTACGAGCTAGAGAGAAGAAAAGAAAATGAAAATAAAAAATTCCTGCAGTTAGAAAATGATAGAAAAACAAAAGAACTTGAAGAAGCCAGACAGCTTCAACTTTCAATGCTTCCCAAGTCACTGCCAAGTCTTCCACATCTTGATATTGCCGTATTTATGAAAACTGCGACAGAAGTTGGCGGTGATTATTATGATTTTCATGTTCATATGGATGGAACATTAACCGTTGTCCTTGGTGATGCAACCGGACATGGAATGATGTCCGGGATGATGGTCTCAATTATGAAATCTCTTTTCATGTCAGATAGAACAAACAAGGCACTTAAACCATTCTTCGAAAATGCAAGTGCAGCAATAAAAGATATGCAGCTTGGACGACTGATGATGGCGCTTACATGTGTTCAGATAAGCAATAATAAAATTATAACAACAAATGCCGGTATGCCACCGCTTTTTATTTACAGAAACAATTCTCAAACCATTGAAGAAGTTGTTATTAATAATATGCCATTAGGTGCAATGAAGGAAGTGGTTTATGATGTAAAGGAATTTAAAGTAGATAGAGGTGATACATTATTACTTATGAGCGATGGCTTTGCGGAATTGAAAAATGCAAACAGAGAATTATACGGATACAAAAGAGCAAGGAACAGTTTTGAAGAATCAGCAAAGAAAGAACCAGAAGAAATTATCACACATTTAAGAGCAGAAGCCAGAAGCTGGACAAATAGCCAGGAGCCAGATGATGATGTTACGTTCGTTGTGATAAAGGTGAAGTAATCTTAATTGTCAGACTGAGTTTATTGAAGTCTGACAAACCTGCTTACCGCAGGCAAGTTTAGTAAAGTCACACTTCATCTATCGATTTCGCACTTGATGAAGACTCAGTTGATAGCTGAATAAATTTATTATTAATGAAAAATTATATTTTATGAAATCAAAATCAATTAAAGGAAATTCTCCTGAAGAAATTCGATTAGCTTTATCCGAAAGTATGTTTGATGGATTTAAACCTACCTTGGTTATAATATTTTTATCTGTTAAAATAAACCGGGATTCTATTTGTAAAGTATTTGATGAAAATGGGATTGCGATATTTGGATCGACTGCTGCAGGAGAATTTATTAATGGAGAATTAGAGAAAGAATCGGCGGCAATTCTTTTACTTGATATGGATAAAAATAATTTTTTAGTTCACATCGAAGAAAGAAGTGGAAAAAGTAAGTTGAGAACTGCTGCAGAAATTGGTAAAAAGGGTCTGGAAAAATTTTCTAATCCGTCTTATCTTGTTGCAACAGGGGGCTCTATAATTGATGGCGAAACAATCATCAGTGGAATAAACAGCACTTCAGGTAAAGACTCAATTATATATGGGGGTATTGCCGGAGATGAATTACGTGGCACTGAAACACATTTATTTACAAATGACAAATCCACTCAAGACGGAATTATTGCACTCATAGTTGACAATGACAATATACAATTAACGGGGCTTGCTACTCACGGCTGGAAGCCTATCGGAACAATACGTACAATAACCGATTGTGAGGAATGTAAGGTCTACACAATAGATGATGAGCCTGCATTGGATATTATGGTCAAGTTTTTGGGAATTTCTTTAGAAGATTATCCCGGGGATGAATTAATTAATAATGTAGGAAATATGGATCCCATACAATTGATGAGGGACGATGGAAGTACTATTACCAGAGCTATAAGAAATCTAAACACAAAAGAAAGATCAATATTACTTGCAGGGCCGGTAACACGTGGAACAAAAATCAGATTCTCTTTACCTCCCGATAATAACATAATCCAGCAGGTTACCGAAGAATGCAGATATTTAAAAGAAACTTTTCAACCTGAAGCAGAGGCAATGATTATGTTTTCCTGCATTGGTCGATATTATTCATTAGGTCCATTAGTGTCATCAGAGATTGAAGAAGTTAAAGATGTTTGGGATTCTCCAATGGCGGGGTTTTTCTGTTATGGTGAAATCGGAAATTCTTTAAAGGGCAAGCAGGAATTTCATAACAATACCTGCTGCATTGTAGTGATGAAAGAAAGATAATATTATCTTGATTATTATGAAAGCAAAGCAATAAAAATAATTAAACTATGATAAGATTCTTTAGAAATATCAGACAAAAACTCGCAGCTGAAAACAAAGTAGCAAGCTATTTACGTTACGCCATTGGGGAAATAATTTTGGTTATGGTTGGAATTCTTTTAGCTCTTCAGGTTAATAATTGGAATGAAGCGAGAAAAGAAAGAAACAATGAAATAAAATATCTTAAAAATCTAAAACTTGATTTAAAAACTGATTTAGTTAATTTGGATTCAATGATAGTTGATCGGCGTAATAAAATGTTTTCAGCAAATACATTATTAACACTTCAACCACCAAAAACAATAGACCAATTAAAATCATTTGACAGACTATTATGGAAAGTTTATGGATGGACAAGTTTTACACCGCGAACAAATACGTTAGATGAATTGATTAGCTCGGGAAGTTTAAACATTATTAAAAATGATTCTATTAAATTCTATTTGTTAAGTATTAAAGAAAAAAATGAAACGATAGTAATTTATCGTGAGCATATGAGACATGAATACGATAACTACTTATATGATCGCACTTGGCCTATTCTTGAAATCAGTCCATTTTTGGATTTTGAAAGAACAATAAAGCAAAAAACACGAATTAATATTGAAATATCAGAGGATAAAAGAAAACAACTTGCGTCTCAAGTAGCAATCTTCTTAAAAGATATGACTATCAGAAATGGGCTCAGATTAGCGGCAATGAATAACTTTGGTATTCTTAATTTATATGAATCACTTTATGCAGAAATACAAAAACTAATTAAATTTATTGATGAAGACATAGATGAAGAACCATTAAAAAATTCATAAGAAAGTACAACCTGCAGCTGAGTTGAGTTGAATGAGAACTGAAATTTTATTAACCCACGACTTAAGTCGTAGGCTATTGAGTAAAACAAAGAATTATTATGAAAGCAAAAACAATTAAAGGAAAATCTACAGAAGAAATCAGTTCTGCATTAACTGAAAGCATGGCTGATGGATTCAAACCAACTTTAGCTGTTGTGTTCTTATCTGTTAAACAGGACAGAGAAACTATTTCCAAATTACTTGACGAAAAAGGCTTTCAGGTATTTGGTGTTACAACTGCCGGGGAATTTATTGATGGCGAAATTGAAGGAGGCAGCATAGTCATGATGTTGCTCGACATGCATCCAGCTTATTTTAAAATAGAATTTCTTGAAACAAGCCAGGAAACCGCCTTAGAAGACGCAAACAAACTGGGCATTACCGGAAAAGAAACGTTTGCCAACCCAGCGTTTATTATTGCAAACAGTGGGGTGTCCTTAGATGGTGAGCCAATTGTTGAAGGCATCATACAAAGTTTTGGAAAACCTCCCTCGTCGGCAGAAAGGGAAGTAACGATATTTGGAGGTAAGGCGGGAGATGATTTGGCACTTGAATCAACATTTGTTTTTACCAACGGCAAAAGTAAAGACTGCGCAATTGTAGCACTCATTATTGATGAAGATAAAATAGATGTTAGAGGTATAGCTACTTGTGGCTGGAAAGCTATTGGCACCACAAAAACAGTTACTAAAAGCGAAGGTAATATTGTGTATACCATCAACGATAAACCAGCATTGGATATGTTAATGAATTACCTGGGTGTGGATATCAAAGAGGATGTGGAGACGGACATCACGACATTCCTTAGCTCTTGGTACTATCCACTGGAACTGGAAAGGGAAAATGAAGATCCCGTAATACGCACAGCCATGTTCGCCAATAAGGAAGACCGTTCACTGATCTGTTCCGGAAGAGTGCCTCAGGGTTCAAAAATTAAATTTTCCATGCCGCCTGATTTTGATTCCATTGAAAAAGTGGTTGCAGACTGTAAAAATATTAAAGATGAAGCACAACAAGAAGCCGATGCACTTATTATGTTTTCATGTGTGAGCAGGCATTTAGCGTTTGGTATGATAGTAAAGGAGGAGATAGAGAAGGTGCAAAAAATCTGGGATGCACCTATGGCAGGCTTTTTTTCCTATGGTGAATATGGAAAATCAAAAACCGGTAAATATGATTATCATAATAATACCTGTTGCCTGGTGGTATTAAAAGAAAAATAAAACTTTAAATGAATCAGAAACTTCAAAATATACTCGATATTATTCTGCAATCTGAAAAATTAGATGCTGAGCAAAAAGATAGTATGATAAAAGCTGTAAAGGATGCAGATAAAGAATTAGAGATAACTGCATTCAAACTGGAAAGAACAGAGAAGGTAAAAAAAACTACAGCGATTTTACTCGAGGAAACAATTGAAGAGCTTGAACAAAAGAGAAAAGCGGTTGAGGAACAGGCAAAAATAATTCAAGCAGAGAACGACAGAAAATCCAAAGAACTTGAAGATGCAAGACAATTACAACTGGCAATGCTTCCTCTTGAACTTCCAAAACTACCGCATCTTGATATTGCTGTTTATATGAAAACAGCTACAGAAGTCGGCGGTGATTATTATGATTTTCATATTAAACCCGATGGCACCTTAACTGTTCTTGTTGGTGATGCTACTGGTCACGGAATGATGTCTGGAATGATGGTTTCGATTATGAAATCATTTTTTATTGCTGATAGAAATACTCTTGAATTGAAGAACTTTTTTGACAGTTCAAACAAATCTATAAAAGATATGCAGCTAGGCAGATTGATGATGGCGTGTATGGGTGTTCAAATTACATCTCAAAAAGTTATTGCTACAAATGCCGGAATGCCATCTTTAATTTATTTCCGGAAAAAATCTCAAAAGGCAGGTGAGTTTGTAATTAATAATATGCCATTAGGTGCGATGAAAAGTACAGTATATTCACTTAGAAAGATCATCTATGAAAGAGGCGATACACTTTTACTAATGAGTGATGGATTTGCGGAATTAAAGAATCGAAATAATGAACAATATGGTTATCTAAGAATAAAAGAAGAATTCAGATCTGTAGCACAGAGAAACTCCAATGAGATAGTTGAACACCTTAAGAACTCAGCATCTCAATGGATTAACGGAACAGAACCAGATGATGATGTGACATTTGTTGTGATAAAGGTAAAATAAAGTATGAAATCTAAAACAAACTTTAGCTTAGCAGATAAAGAAAAATCTCTGAAAGCAGCATATAAAAGATTACTTGAAGTTGGATTCGGTGAAGGTTCTCTTGAAAATGTTTCTGAATTCATAGACGAAAATGTAATGGGTTATGGTACAGCTCAGGATGAAAAGATTACGTCTATTCAGGATTTTAGAGACCTTATAATTGATCAACGGGAACAAGCCGTAAATTTTGACGAATTTAGTTTTACTTCGAAGCCCGTAATAAGCCGCATCTCTGACAATGGAAATACTGCTGTGGTTGTTGATGAAATCGTATTGCTCACACGATTTCAAGGTGAGTCTAATGAGTTAGCGGTAAGAATGTCAACTATATTTGAATTTAGAGATGGATCGTGGAAACTTATTCATTGGCATGGTTCTAAGCCGGAGCATATTTCCGGTGGTGATGATCCCTGGCATGTTGACGAGTGGAAGAAAAAAAATGCTGTATTACAAAAAGCGGTTGAAGAGAAAACTGCCGACTTACTTATTAAAAATAGAGAGCTAGAAATTGAAACTGCATTAGAAAAAGTACGTACTATCGCGATGGGGATGAGGAAACCAGATGATATGCTGGATGTGTGCAAGACAATTTCACTTCAACTCCATTCATTGGGGGTAAAGGAAATTCGTAATGTGCAAACAGCTATCTTTTATGAGCAGCGCGGCACTTATATGAATTATGAATATTATGCTAAGCACGACAAAACCTTTATTACAGAAACTTCATATACAAACCATGAAATGCATAAAGAATTTGCGGCAAAAATGCTGAAGGGCAAGAGAGAAACCTTTATCACACATATAAATGGCGATGACGTAAAAGACTGGATTAACTATCAAAAAACGACAAATGTTTTTATTGACGAGTACCTCGAAACTGCCTCGTCACTAAATTATTATTGGTTCTCCCTGGGTCCGGTTGCACTTGGAATTTCAACTTACATTCTTCTAACGGAAGCAGAAATATATTTATTTAAGCGATTCCTTAAAGTATTCGAACTGGCATATCAAAGGTATCTGGATATTGAAATAGCTGTGGCACAGGCAAGAGAGGCTGAAATTGAATTAGCGCTTGAAAGAGTTCGTGTAAGAACAATGGCGATGCAAAAAAGTGAAGAACTGAATGATGTAGTAATGACATTATTCGGTCAAATGAAAGACCTGGAAATTGATGTTGATGCAATTAATATTAACATATTGAATGATGACCTGACAGGTTTTGATTCCTGGTTTACAGCCCCCGGATATACCAAAGCCGTTTGCCTGTATACACCTTATTTCGACACCCCTGTTATGAATGATATTTTTAATGCTGTTAAAAGCAAACAGGATCTTCTCAGTAAGATTTATCCGAAAGAAGAAAAAGACGCCTACTTCTCTTATCTCTATGAACATTCTGATTATAAGGACTTGCCGGATGAAAGAAAAAAAATGATCCTTGCCGCTGAAGGCTGGTGCCTGTCTGTCGGAATAGCAAATAATATCGGCATCAGTATACATAGCTACTCTGACAGAACATTTTCGGAAAAGGAACATGATATTTTAAAACGGTTTGCCAAAGTATTTGAACCAACCTACACCCGTTTTCTCGATCTAAAAAAAGCAGAAGCACAGGCAAGAGAGGCACAAATAGAACTTGCATTGGAAAGAGTGCGTAGCCGTTCTATGGGTATGCAAAAAAGCGAAGAACTCAAGGACGTAATTCAGATTGTTTATGAACAATTTGCTCATTTAAATATACTTGTTGAGCATGCAGGGTTTGTTATGGATTATAAGATAAGAGATGATTACAATATTTGGGTAGCTGACCCGCTTGGGGTCCCCGCCAAGATAACAATTCCGTATTTTGATTCTGTGTACTACAATCGTTTTAATGAAGCAAAAGAAAAAGGAGAGGATTTCTTTGCCACCAATTTGAGTTTTGAAGAAAAAAACAGGTTTTATCAAAAACTTTTTGAGTATATCCCCGGGTTGCCGGCGCAAGCAAAGGAATTTTATTTTAGTTGTCCCGGACTCGCAGGATCAACGGTATTGTTAGAAAATGTTGGATTGTACATCGAAAATTTTTCGGGTATTCCTTATTCAGATGATGAGAATGCCACGCTTATGAGATTTGGAAAAGTATTCCAACAAACCTACACCCGCTTTCTTGATTTGCAAAAAGCAGAAGCACAAGCAAGAGAAGCGCAGATAGAAGCAGCATTGGAAAGAGTGAGAAGCAGAACTATGGCAATGCAACGTAGTGAAGAACTTCTTCAGGTAATTACTATTCTGGCAAAACAATTCCAGCTTTTAAATTTTAATTTCGATAACGTAAGTTTTGCTATAAGAAACCAAACTCATGATTATAACTTCTGGATATCAGCTACCGGCTTACCTCGTCCGTATAAAATTCATGTCCCTTATCTGAATAATCCTATGTTTGAAAGAATAAGAAATGTACAAAATAATAATCTTAGTATATACACAGATACATTATCAATAGAGGAAAGCAGGCAGTGGCATCAGCATGTGTTTGAAAATTCTATATTCAAATATTTACCCGAAAAAACAAAAGACTACATCTTAAACAATAATTATACAAGAACAATTGTGTTTATGCCAACAATCATGTTAATCATTGGCAACTATGCATCGATAATCTATACTGAAGAAGAGAATAATATATTCAGACGATTTGCTGTTGTATTTGAACAATCATACACGCGCTTTCTCGATCTGCAAAAAGCTGAATCTCAGGCAAGGGAAGCGAAAATAGAAGCAGCATTGGAAAAGGTTCGATCTCGAACAATGGCGATGCAAAAAAGTGAGGAGCTGGCTGAAACAGCAGCAGTTCTTTTTCAACAACTTAATGAATTAGGATATATCCCGGATCGAATAACTATCGGTATCATGAAAGAGGATGTCAGATCTATTGAACTCTGGTCTACAGACCAGGTTGGAAATCAAATCACTCACATATTTAAACCAAGTATTGATGAACCAACCACCTGGTCAAAAATTTACGGTAACTGGAAAGCAAAAAAGCGATCAGTAGTTATAGATCTTTCAGGATTGGAATTAAATGAATGGATTAGATATGTGCGTGAGGAAATGCAAATGTTTATAAATGAAGACGTATTAAAGGAGAATCGCAGAGTGCACAGTGTAGGATTTTTCTCGCAGGGATTTATTATGATGTCTACGATTGAGGCTCTATCTGTAGAAAAAATTGATGTGCTGGAACGTTTTTCGCTGGTTTTTAATCAAACATATACCCGTTTTCTTGACTTACAGAAAGCTGAAGCACAAGCAAGAGAAGCACAGATTGAAGCAGCATTAGAAAGAGTTAGAGCAAAAACATTGGCGATGCAGCAAAGTGATGAACTTACAGAAACCTCTGCAGTTGTATTTAAGCAATTAATAAATCTCGGCATTGAACCTAACCGGATTTATATCGCTATCATCAAAGATGAAACGGAGGTTGCCGAATTCTGGGTAACAGATGAAGATGGAAGTAAAGTAAGCACTGGTTTTACTATCAACCTGAATGAAAATATTTCATTTAGAAAAATGTACAGTGGCTGGAAAGAACAAAAGAAATCGATTATTCTTGATTTGCAGGGGGAAGAGCTTGAAAAATATTTTAGTCATCTTAGTAGACTAAATGTTCCATTCAAAGAAGGGTTTTCACAAAAACGCAGAATACAAAACATTGCTTATTTTACTAAAGGATTTATCGGTGTAGCATCCCCTGACGAAACAAAGCCGGAGACAATTCAATTACTGGAAAGATTCGCAGCTGTTTTTAATCTCACTTATACACGCTTTAACGATTTGAAGCAGGCAGAAGCTCAGAATAGAATAATTCAAGCGGAGAATGAACGTAAAACAAAAGAGCTTGAAGACGCACGTCAGTTGCAATTATCAATGCTTCCAAAAGAGCTTCCTAAATTACCACATCTTGATATTGCTGTTTATATGAAAACTGCAACGGAAGTTGGAGGTGATTATTATGATTTTAATGTTGATGATAATGGAACACTAACTATTCTGGCTGGTGATGCTACAGGGCACGGTATGATGTCGGGCATGATGGTATCTATTATGAAATCGTTCTTCATTTCGAATCGAAAGAATATTGAATTAAAACAATTTTTTGAAAACTCAAATAACTCAATAAAAGAAATGCACCTTGGTAGATTGATGATGCCATTGATTGGTGTTCAAATTAATTCTGAAAAATTAATTGCAACAAATGCTGGAATGCCATCGCTAATTTATTTTAGAAATAAATCTCAAAAAGCCGGTGAGTTTGTTAGTAATAATTTGCCATTGGGCGGAATGAAGAATACGAATTATTCACTCAAAGAGATCAGATATGAAATGGGTGATACACTTTTACTTATGAGTGATGGATTTGCAGAACTAAAGAATGAAAATAATGAGCAATATGGTTATACAAGAGTTAAAGAAGAATTTAGATCTGTCGCACAAAAAAGTCCCAATGAAATAATTGGACATTTAAAAGATTCGGCTTCTCAATGGATTAACGGAATAGAGCCTGATGATGATGTGTCGTTTGTTGTAATAAAGTTTAAATAGTAAAGAAAAATTTATTTTTCAAGTTTTGAATATTTGCGGGTTAATTCCTTAAATAGAAGACTAGGACTAGTTTAGAGAATAATAATAATTGCACTTTGATTTTCATTTTTACTGAAGTATTTTCTGGTCAGAAAATAACATTAGTACTAAAAATAATTATTAAGGATTAAATAAATGGAAATTAGCACTAGCGATCAAGGAAATTCAACTTTAATAAAATTCAACAAGAAACAACTTTTAGGTACAGAAGGTGTTGAGTTTCAGGATTATGTTTTGAATACTCTCGACAAAGGAATTCATTCAATTGTAATCGATCTATCTAATGTAGAGTATGTGACAAGCTGGGCTATTGGAATGCTTGTGCACGCATTTACAACTACAACTAATCGTAACGCAAACTTTGAGTTGGTTGGTGTGACTAACAAGGTCAAAGAAATTTTATCTAAGGTCAAATTGGATACAATATTTCCAATGCGGGACGTACATTAAGTTTCTTTCCTACAACCATACTTAGAGCGATCAAATATTTCTTTTAAAATGAATACTATTATTATTTATTTTAAGAACCTTTTAAATAATTATAAACAATTATTTTTAATTATTTCTTAGCCGTGCTTTGAAACATAATTACGTTAACAAATAATTTCAATTCCGAATTTCAATTCATCCCGATGATCCACTGCGCAGTAGAATGCAGTAAATTATCCTGTTTCAATTCAAATATTTAGGGTTTTGTCATTTCCTTATTTTTATTTAGATTACATCTAAATAAAAATAATTACAATTTAATGGAGAAAAAATGACTAACAGGATTACTTTTTTTGTTTCAAGCGTTTTAATGTTATTCGTACTAAGCACAAATAACTATGCAGATAGAAAATACTTTACTCGTTCGTATCTGGCAAATACATTACCTCAAAGAGCGATGGAGATCGAAGTTTGGAACACTATGCGAATCGGAAAGACTGAGGGTTACTATTATAGAATGCAGCCACGTTTTGAGTTAGAGTACGGTGCAACCGATCGGCTTACGACTTCCTTTTATTTCAATTTTAATCAAGTTACTGCATCTGAGAATAGCTTTAATTCGAATCCACTCGAGTTTTCATCATCTTCACTTGAGCTCAGATACAGGCTGAGTGACCCTGGTGAATTGTTTATTGATCCGGCTTTGTACTTTGAGTTTTCTTACGGTGGCGCTGAACTCGAATATGAACCAAAAATTATTCTGTCAAAAAGAATAGGCGACATTATAACTGTAATTAATCTTAATGCTGAAATTGAAAGAAAAGTTATTGACTATGAACACGAATCAAATTTTGAACTGACCGCAGGCGTGGCTTATGATTTATCCCATAATATTGCAATAGGACTCGAATTCACAAATCATAGAAATTATCGGGACATTTTTGAATCTGAAAAAAACCAGGCGACATTTTTAGGTCCTACGTTTAATATCCAGACAGAGGAACTTTATTTTACTATAAATTTTCTAAAACAGATAGGTGGTAGTCCTGCTACAAAGAGCGGATTAGATTTGGATGGTCATGAAAATTATGAGATTCGAACGATTCTTGGAATTAATTTATGATAGATAAAGTATTTTCAATTTTTCTTTTAACTTCATTACTAGTTTTTATTACAGCTTGCGGCAGTTCAAATAATCAAACGTCGGACGAATCGACTAAGCAATCTACAGGTAGATCTTTATACATTTCCAAATGTACCTCGTGCCATAAAGCCTATGATCGGGAACTGCACACACCAGATGAATGGGAAAAAATATTAAATGAAATGGGAAAGAAGGCAAAACTCAGAGCAGATGAAAAGGAAAATATTTTAAAATACTTATCCGAGAGAAACTTAAATTAAATTTCCCGGAACTTATAATAATGGTTAATGATAAAGGAGTTAAAACTATATTTGTAATTTATTTGTAACCGCTACATAGTAACAACTTTTGATTATTTTTAGATTTTATTCCTGATCACTATTTATCAGATATAAAAATAAAAGAATTTTTTTGAATCGTGAACAGTTAGAAATTTAATTGAGTGACAAAATTGAATCATAGTGACTTAAAAAAATTGTAAAAGTATTCCAAAAGCGAAATGAATGGGTTCACAAATTATCTGATTACAACAATTTCATAAAATCACATTTTAATTGATTTAACGGTCACAAAAAGTTATAATAATGTGTAATCTCGATCAGTATCAAATCTGATAGAACACATCAAAGAGTTTTTATATTTGTGCTAAAATATTATCTTTGCACTGCCTTTTTTATTGTGGGATGGGAGTAATAATTTTTTTAGATTTAATATAATACTAAGCAAAGACGATTATTTACTAAGCTCCCAAAAAACAACTTTTTACCCGGAGAGGTGGGTGAGTGGCTGAAACCAACGGTTTGCTAAACCGTCGTAGGGGTTAAACTCTACCGCGAGTTCGAATCTCGCCCTCTCCGCCAATTAAGCTTCCGCAGCGGGAGCTTTTTTGTTATTAAATATCTTATTAGTCTATTTATATAATTACATTAACCTTCATATTCTAATCAAAAACTAAATATTTTTTTATATTAGGAGGCAATTTGATCAAAAGAAAAATTGTATCTCTATTCGCCTTTTAATAATTTTAATCATTCAATTTTAGAAAGAACTAATGAACAAATTTCAAGGAGTAGACTATTTTAACATCGATTCACTGCTATCAGATGAAGAACTGATGATCAGGAATACGGTACGAGAATTTGTAAGTGCAGAAGTTATTCCAATTATAGAAGAATACAATAGGGATTCTAAATTTCCAGATCAGTTAATTTCTAAGATGGCAGAAATGGGTTTGTTTGGGCCAACATTGCCAGCAAAGTACGATTGTGCTGAGTTAAATAATGTTGCATATGGTTTGATTATGCAGGAACTTGAAAGAGGTGATAGTGGAATAAGAAGTTTTGCTTCAGTTCAAAGTGCATTAGTAATGTATCCCATTTTTACGTTTGGTGATGACGACCAAAAAGCCAAATGGCTGCCATTATTAGCAAAAGGTGAGATGATTGGCTGCTTTGGTTTAACTGAACCGGATTTTGGTTCGAACCCGGGAGGTATGATCACTAAAGCAATAAAGGTTGATGGAGGATATATAATTAACGGTGCCAAGATGTGGATTACAAATGGTACCATTGCAGATGTTGCAGTTGTTTGGGCTAAGTTAGATGGAGTTGTGCGAGGATTTCTTGTAGAAAAGGGGATGAAAGGCTTTACGGCTCCTGAGATGAAAGGCAAACATTCATTGCGTGCTTCCATTACTTCCGAACTTATATTTGACGGCGTATTTGTGCCGGATAAAAACTTGCTCCCAAAGACTGATGGATTAAAAAATGCTCTGATGTGTCTTAATCAAGCAAGGTATGGAATTGCTTGGGGAGTTGTAGGTTCAATGATGGCTTGTTATGATTCAGCTTTGAATTACGCAAAATCAAGAAAACAATTTAGCAGACCTATCGCTGGATATCAATTAACTCAAAGTAAGTTAGTATATATGGTTACAGAAATTACCAAAGCCCAATTATTGAACCTACAATTAGGTAGATTAAAGGATCAAGAAAATTTGAGATTTACACAGGTCTCATTGGCAAAACGTAATAACTGTGAAATGGCATTGAATATTGCGCGAATGTCAAGACAAATTTTGGGAGCAAATGGAATTCTTGATGAGTACCCTGTGATGAGACATGCAGCTAATCTGGAATCGGTGATAACTTATGAAGGAACGCACGAAATGCATACACTGATAATTGGAGAAGATATTACGGGTTTGCCCGCTTTCGATAATTAAGATTTAATATTTTGATACTGAAGGAAAAATATGTTAGATA
Source organism: Ignavibacteriales bacterium (assembly GCA_003538625.1). Classification (GTDB taxonomy): domain Bacteria; phylum Bacteroidota; class Ignavibacteria; order Ignavibacteriales; family Ignavibacteriaceae; genus IGN3. The sequence goes on along the minus strand of DPRR01000014.1, from coordinate 29,757 downwards.
AAAAATTTTTAGAAATAGGATTAACTTTTGATGATATCTTATTAGTTCCGGGAAAATCTTCCGTCTTACCCCGTGAAGTAGATATAACGACATACCTTACACCCGAAATCAAACTAAATATTCCCATTATATCTGCAGCAATGGATACTGTTACGGAATCCGCCATGGCTATTGCAATTGCAAGAGAAGGCGGTATTGGTATATTACATAAGAATTTAAGCATTGAAGATCAGCGTAATGAAGTAGATAAAGTTAAAAGATCTGAAAGCGGAATGATCAGGAATCCAATTACATTAACTTCTGATAAAACCATTGGTGATGCACTTGATATCATGAAAAAATACCGTGTTTCAGGAATTCCGGTAATTGATATAAATAATAAACTGGTTGGCATTCTTACTAACCGTGATCTTAGATTTGAGCCAAATAAAAAATTAAAAGTCTCTGAATTAATGACCAAAGAAAATTTAATCACGGCACCAATGGGTACAACTTTGGAAAAAGCCGAGGTTCTATTACAAAAATATAAGATTGAAAAACTTCCTGTTGTTGATAAATCTGGAAAACTAAGAGGACTTATTACATTTAAAGATATTCTTAAAAAGAAAAAGCATCCTAATGCCTGCAAAGATGATCAAGGCAGATTAAGAGTTGGAGCCGCGGTTGGGGTTACAAATGATATAATTGAACGAGTTCAATCATTGACTGATGCGGGTGCTGATGTAATTGTAATTGATACCGCTCATGGACATTCACTTGGCGTGTTAAAAGCTGTCAAAGATATACGTAAAAAATTTAAGTATATACAGTTAATTGTTGGTAATATAGCAACTTATGAAGCAGCACTCGATTTAATAAACTGTAAAGTTGATGCTATTAAAGTTGGAATTGGTCCCGGTTCAATTTGTACAACACGTGTTATTGCTGGAGTTGGAGTTCCTCAAATTACTGCAATTGCACAGGCTTATCGTGCAAGTAAAAAATTTGGCATTCCACTTATTGCAGATGGTGGTATAAAACAAACTGGTGATGTGCCTAAAGCAATTGCTGCCGGAGCAGATTCAGTTATGATTGGTGGACTATTTGCAGGAGTTGACGAGAGTCCCGGTGATAAAATCCTGTATGAAGGAAGAAGTTTTAAATCATATCGTGGTATGGGTTCACTCAGTGCGATGAAAAAAGGAAGTAAAGACAGATATTTTCAGGATGCAGAAGATGATATTAAAAAACTTGTACCGGAGGGTATTGAAGGAAGAGTTCCGTATAAAGGACCGCTGGAAGATACGGTTTATCAGCTTGTAGGTGGGCTTAGAGCCTCAATGGGCTACACCGGTAATGCTAGTATAAAAGCACTTAAAACTAAAAGTAAATTTATTCAAATTACTCTTGCAGGATTGAAAGAAAGTCATCCACACGATGTAATACTTACGCAAGAATCACCAAATTATCAAAGTCATAAATAGGATAAGTATTTATAATGTTTAAAGTTCTTGTAGTTGCATATTATTTTCCTCCTTTAGGTCTCAGCGGAGTTCAAAGAACTTTGAAGTTTGTCAAATACATGAAAAACTATAATTGGGAGCCGACTGTAATAACCACGGGTAATGTGGCTTATTTTGCTCACGATAAATCCCTCACTAAAGAATTATCTGATTCTAATATAAGGATAATTAGAGTTTCGGGAAGCAATGAGCCTAATTCGATTCTTTCCAGACTGGGCACTGTTAAGTTTCCCAGTGAATTTTTAAGAAACATTTTAGATAAGTTAAGTCAAACATTTTTTATTCCTGATAACAAAATTTCCTGGTCTAAACTTGCCGCAAAAAAAATTGATGAGATTCTTTCTTCAGAAAAGTTTGATGCAATTTTTGTAACCTGTCCTCCGTTTTCAGCTTTTGATGCCATTTCAAAAATCAAAAAGAACCACGATGTGCCATTGTTTGCAGATTATAGAGATCTTTGGTTTAAAAGTTATTTTGCCTTTTACCCTACGCCATTTCATAAGATCATTCATAAGAATAAGGAATACCATGCTTTAAGAGCTGCTGATAGAATAATAGTTACTAATAGAAAGATTAAAGAAAAGCTTTTACATACATATCCTTTTTTAACTTTTGATGATGTAGTAATAATTTCTCATGGTTATGATCAGAAAGATTTTGATAAAATTCCTGCACAGCCAAAACCACAAAATAAAATGGTATTAATGTACTCCGGAATATTTATGGTGTACAATTCTCCGGTTTATTTATTAAAAGCATTTAAACAATTAACCGTTGAACGACCAGATATAGCGTCAAACATTGAGCTGCATTTTGTAGGATTCCTTAGAAAAGAAAATCAAAAACTGATCCGCAAACTAAAATTACAGCAGTTTGTTAAAGATCATGGTTATGTAAATCATGATGAGTCTATTGCAAAATTAAAATCAGCAGATGTGCTATGGTTTATGGTAGGAAGAAGACGGAATATTGATGCAATCCTGCCGGGTAAAGTTTATGAATATATAGGAGCACGGAAACCAATTCTGGCTTGTGTACCTGAAGGAGCTGCGAAAATGGCGGTTGAAGAATCAGGTGCCGGATATATTTGCGGACCTGATAACGTTGTAGAAATAAAAAATATGATCCTTAAAATTTTTAATGATTATAAGAATAATAAACTTCCAACCCCATCTGACGAAGTTTTGGAAAAATTCAGGAGAGATAATCTTACTGAATTATTAACAAAACAATTTCAACTTAAACTGAGAGCAGACGTTTGATGAATGTTGCAATTATTGGTTCCGGCGGCAGAGAACATGCAATTGCGCTAAAAATAATTGAAAGCAAAAATTTAAGTTTGTTGTATTGTATTCCCGGAAATCCCGGTACAGAATTAATCGCCTCAAACATTTCTATTAATCCATCAGATCACAATGCGATTATTGAATTTTGCCGCAGTAATAAAATAGACCTTGTAGTAATTGGACCGGAGCAGCCATTAGTTGATGGATTAGCCGATCGTTTAAGAGTTGAAGGTATTACGGTTTTCGGACCATCTTCAAATGCTGCACAAATTGAATCCAGCAAATCATTTGCAAAAAAAATTATGAACGATGCTGGGGTTCCCACCGCACAATATAAAAACTTTTCATCTGCACAAATTAATGAAGCATCAGAATATTTAAATGGAATCAATTATCCAACCGTAATTAAAGCTGACGGACTTGCTGCCGGTAAAGGGGTTTTAATTTGCAATAATATAACTGAAGCCGAACTGGCAATTAGAGAAATATTTGAGCAAAAAATATTTGGTACCTCAGGAAATGAAATTATTATTGAAGAATTTTTGGAAGGTGAAGAAGCATCAGTTTTTGCTATTACCGATGGTGAAAATTTTGTTTGCCTACCTGCCGCACAGGATCATAAAAGAATTGGAGATGGCGATACAGGGAAAAATACAGGAGGAATGGGAGCTTATGCTCCGGCTCCAATCGTTTCAAAAGCATTATCTGATGAAATTGAAAACACAATCATTGCACCTGTTATCAGACAAATGAGAAAGACCGGAAATAAATTTGTTGGTTGTCTGTACGCAGGATTGATGATCACGAAATCCGGTCTAAAAGTTATTGAATTTAATTGCAGATTTGGTGATCCGGAAACTCAGGTTGTACTTCCTGTTTTGGAAGGAGATTTTCTTGGTTTACTTTATTCTGCAGCTTCCGGAAATATTAATTTAAATGCTGTTCGATATTCAGGCGGATGTTCTGTCTGCGTGGTTGCTGCTTCTAAAGGTTATCCTGATGAATACGATAAAGGATTAATTATCGAAGGATTAGATTATAAAGATGATCAAATAATAATTTATCACGCGGGTACAAAAATGGACTTAAACAATATAGTAACAAATGGTGGAAGAGTATTAGGAATTACTTCTGTACTCAAAACATTTGATCTTCAGTTAGCTAAGAAAAAAGCTTATGATGCACTGAATAAAATTAGTTTTGATGGTATGTATTTTAGAAAGGATATTTCAGACAAAGCATTGAAGTATATACAGTAAACTCAATCTCAATCACCATTTCTTTTTAGAAACCTGCGCTTTATTTTGCTATTAAAAAAAATATGATTCCACTTCACGTACATACTAATTATTCCTTACTGCAGAGTACATTACAGATTGAAAAGCTTATAACTCTTTGCAAAAAAAATTCAATTACAGCTGCTGCAGTTACGGATACAAATGCCATGTATGGATTGATTCAATTTAGCGCGAAAGCTCTTCAAGCTGGTATCAAACCTATTTTAGGGACATATATTGATGAACCCGGAAATATCAAATTGTACACAATTATCTTAGCCAAAAATAATACCGGATATTCTGATTTATGTAAAATAATTACTCAAAGAAAACTAAATGATGATTTTTCTCTTATAAATATTTTAAAAACACATTGGAAAAATCTTTTCTTTATCTCTTCCAGCCTGCAAATACTCAAAGTGATAAATTCAAAAAATTCTATTTATGCTGAATTAATTCCCACGACGTCAAATAAAAAAGATGCTCTGCATTTGTTTGAATATGCGAAGCAAAATAATATTCCCGTTGTTGGTTCTAACCCCATATATTTTGAAGAAAAACATGATTTCGAACTTCACAGGCTGGTTACTGCGATAAGATTAAACAAAACCATTACTTCACTTTCTAAAGATGAATTAGTTGATGAAGAGTTCTATTTTAAAACTGTACCTGAATTAGAAAGGATGTTTAGGAAAATTCCAGAAGCAATTTCAAATTCTCATAAAATCGCTGATGAATGTAGAGTTGATCTAAAACTAAATGAATACAAATTTCCAGAATTCCCAACTACGAATGCTTTAAGCAATTTTGATTTTCTGAAGAGAATTACATTTGAAGGATCACAAAAACGTTATAAAAATATCGAATCTAAAATTACAAAACGTTTAGAGTACGAACTTGAAGTGATAAGTGAATTAAATTTTGTTAATTACTTTTTAATTGTATGGGATATTGTGCAGGAAGCGAAGAGAAGGGGAATGATGCTTATTGGAAGAGGATCGGCTGCAAATAGTTTAGTTGCATATTGTCTTGAATTAACGCAAGTCGATCCAATTAAGCTTAACCTGTACTTTGAGAGATTTTTGAACAGAGCTCGAAGCAATCCACCCGATGTTGATATAGATTTTTCATGGAAGGAGCGTGATGAAATTGTAAAATATGTTTTTGAAAAGTATGGTTATGATAGAGTTGCAATGATTTCAACCACAATAACGTTCAGAGCACGCTCAGCATTTCGCGAAACAGCAAAAGCGTTTGGCATTTCTGATAGAGAAATATCCAGGTATAGTAAAAAAATTCCATGGACAGATGCGGCAAATCTTCCCAAAATAAATGAGATGTTTCCTGAATCCCGCAGTTTGGATTTTGACAAAGAGCCCTGGAAAACAATTGTTAGCTTAGCATCAAGAATTGCAAAATATCCGAGGCATCTAAGCATCCATCCAAGCGGGATTGTAATTACTCCAACAAAAATTACCGATTACTGTGCATTGGAATATGCTAAAAATAAAGGTTTGGGTTTGATTATAACTCAACCAGATATGTACTCAATAGAAGAATTGGGATTGATAAAAATTGATCTTCTAAGTCAGAGATCTCTCGGTGTCTTGAGGGATACGATAGAAACTATTAATAAAGATTTACAAAAAAACTGATTCTCTAATTAGATTTTATCTTTAAAAAATCTGATCCAAAAACTATCAATAAAAATGAACCAATAATCATAAGTAAGTTTTCCCCTAGCTTAAATAATCCAATCTGAGTGCCTTTCCCAAAACAACCGCAATCGATACTTAAACCTCTAAACAAACTTATTATTATACCAATTGTGAAAATTAATAGCATCGAAAAAATAATTGTGGAATTTTCTTTAACAGATATTCCGAACAGTAAAAGTATACCGGAAACAAGTTCAATCCAGGGTAAAGTAATTGCTAAAAAATTTATTGTTATAGTTGGTATAAGACGATAATTTGAAATTGATAGAGCAAAAGATTCGGGATCGGAAATTTTTTCAACACCGGCGTAAACAAAAATAAAAGCAATCACTAATCGTATAGATAATAGTAAATACTTGTTAGAATACAAATTTTTCATATTACTTTGGTTTAGTTACTGGGAAATTATTTTTTCTCCACTCTTCATATCCGCCAACGAACACATATACTTTTTTAAAACCCATTTTAAAAAGTTCATCTCCGGAAAGTGTGCTGATATCACAATCTGCACCGCTGCAATAAGTAACAACTACTTTATTTTTATCCAATCTGTTAATCACTTTTAGATAATTTTCCGAACCGTAAAAAGGAATATTTACAGCACCTGATATATGTCCTTCACTAAATTCTTCAGGTGAGCGCGCATCTATAAATTGAATTCCATCTTTGAAGAGTTTATAAGCTAAATTTAATTCTATGGCTTTTGGTTCATTAAACGATTCAATCACTTCAGTCTTATTAATCGAATCTTCTGAGGCAGGTTCATTTTTATGTTTAGATAGAACTGAATCAATATTCAAATCATCTGCCCGATTATTACTTGCAAGCGAATCACTTTCCCAAACTAATACTCGTTCATTTCTTATCAGTTTCAATCCATTGCCATTAAAATGATTGTACACTAATGAAACAAGAACAGCTATAAGAATTATTGAGAATATTTTTTTCAGATTAATTTTCAATTATGTAATATTTTCTTACAGTATGTATAATTCAGTTAAAATTGCAATAAAATAATAAAAAGCCTCCTAAACGGAGGCGTAAGTACCGAAAGCCGGAATCAATTTTGCCTAAATTCAGATTCCTTCTAAAAGCCCGTAAAATCAATTATTCAAATAGCTTAGGAACTTTATCTTATTATTTACCTTCCTAGAATTTCCCGTATTTTCCCGTATCTTCTGAAGAAAGTTGGCACGTATTTGTCACTTTTTTCTTGTGCAAAAGTAAGCAAGCATTTTATATAAATCAATTAGGAGATTTCTTTTTCTTTAGAACACTATTTGAGTATAAGTCAAGATCTTCTTTCCTGTATTTACCGCCCCTGACTTTTTTAATTTTCCCCAGAGAAGCTAAATTCTGAAGGTTCTTTTTACCTGTCCTTAAATAATAAGCAGCCTCATCCGCTGTTAATATAGATTTTGCCATTAAACCTTCTGGTACTGTTGCCTCCTTTGCGAAAAATTCATTCATATCAGTAATTGCACACTTTATAAAATACTTACGCCAAACTATATCTGTTGGATCAGATTTAAGTTTTGAATGAACATTGTCTTTATCTTTTTCTGAAGCAGCGGTTATAGTAATGTTATTCCTGCGAGTTGGATTATAAAAACTATATATGAGTCTCTCTTCGGCTCCAAAATAAATATCAACTACAACATCCTCTGGTTCAACAATTAATTGTTTTAATTTATATCTTGGTTGAAGCTCCAGATAGTAAATTCCCTTTGGACCAACTTCAGGAGTAAGTTTTGTTAGTCCGCTTTCGTTGAATAGAGGAAAATCATCTATATCAGGCCTGTACTTTTTTATTTGAGGATAATCTTTAGGAACTAATTCATCCAGTCTACCCGCAACAAAGGGGAAATCAATTTCAGTATTGAGATCATACGAGTAAGTTTCATATCCCCAGCTATGTTCACGCTGGAATATAATTTTTTTGAGCTTATAGGGCATATAAGATATTTGTAAAGTATAAATTATAATCTATTCTAATTTAACAATTTAATTTTAGTATTTGTTAAATGCATTTTGCATTTCACCAGCTCCAAAAATTCAATAGTCTATCGTGTAAATTTTCCAAGTAAAAAAGTAAAATATCTCTGGCACGAAAATTTTTTAATTAAAAACTTATGTTATGACCTAAAATCAAGTAGGGGAAATTTTATAAATTGTGGCATATTTATTATTGACTTAAATATGGATTCTTATGTCTGAGAATTTCAAGTAACTCCTACCTAAAATACAATTTTACCTAATGTCTCACTTTGTTTACGCTAAAAAAACACAGATTCAAGGTGGCTCATAAGTTGTACCCTCTTACTAAAAAAATAAATTTATGTTTAATAAATTAAAATTCGGTTTGAAAATATCTCGTTTTCATGTAGGAGATAGTTGGGCGTGGTACAAAGATGAGGCTAAGAATATTAGAGGGAAAAAAGTATTTAGAAAAATTCCAGGGCATTTTAGTATTACAAGTGGCTTAACTGTGGAAGTGATAGCAGAAAAGGATAGTTCCAAAACATATTGGCTTTTAGAAAGAAAATTAGTGACTACTAAAAAGAATGTTCAGCTCTTAAAATTCAACCCTCTTCAATCTGTGGAACTAGTTAGACCTATTAACTTGGGTGATAAATTATGTGTTGTGAAACTTGGAGATTGGTATAAAAAACTTTAACAACAAAAATAATAATTTGGTTGCACTGGCTTTTAAGACGGAGACAAGCCTTGTGAGTGCTTTTCTAGGTGTACCTGAAAGAAAGCACGTGGGGAATGATACGGACAATAATTTCATATTGTCGCTTCGGTGGACCACCTATAAAAGCCCCGAAAAAACATCAGACGTATCTGTTAAGCCGGTATGGCAAGGTGCGAGTGCAATCTACTTATTTTGGCTGATGTGTAGCAAAGCTACGACGATGGATAGACCTGGGAATATTGTCCAACCAGAACATCAGCCTCCATTTTATAAATATTTATTAATTCACCATATAATAAATTTATGGGTTGGTTACTGTAGCCTAGGCTATTATGAAGGGATAATATCTGGTCAATTCCCTAACCAGGAGTACCAACCCTACTTGTTTAATTTAGTCACTATTCTTTTTAGAGTGAGTTAAGATGAAAAAAATTAAAGCAAAACCATTTGAAACAAATAAGCAAAACTTGTTCATCAACTCCAATCACCCTGATTACAAATGGATGAAGAAACATTACAATGATCCTGATGTTTCAGACTCTGAGCGTGAATGGCAGGATTTTGATGATTCATTCATATATGTAAAGATTGGAAAACACTCACTTAAATATATTATTCCAAATGTTTTTCCTGAACATCCGACTGAAACAATAGCTCTTGTAGGTAAAGCAAAGGGAGATGATTTTATAATTGACAAATTAGTAAGATGTAAATTTATGTATGATAGTCCAGATAGTTACGAAATTCTTGGGGTTGCTAAAAAGGAAAATACAGAATTCAATAAAGATGGAGTGCTGGTGCTAAAACAGAAAGAGCTTTAATGAGAATTATGATAATTGAATTTAATTTTAGAGTAATTAAAAATAGGAAGCGTTAAGTATGGCAAAAAATAAAAAAGAAATTAACTTTAATTTCAGCGTACCAGTTTATTGGATGAATCCTGTGAGTGAAACTTTTAATTCTAGTTTTGCTAAGGCACTCAGAAAAGGACTGCCTATTGAACTGGAAATATATATAATCAACAAGGAAATTGATGCAGAAGAGGTAGTTAAGGTAGCTAATAATAAAGGTGAAATAACTTATTGGTTAGTAAAAAATGAAATATTATCTGGAATTAACAAGAAGGAAAATCGTTGTTTAGTTAAAACCACTTCTGTTAGAAAAGTTGAAATTGAAAAAGAACATCCAGATAAAAAAGGTTATGTTATTTTGAAGAGTGATTATAAAAAATTATAAGAGTAAGATTGCATTAAAATGAAACTGATTTATGCACTCAGACGAAAGAAATCATTATAGGATTAAAATCAAAAAAAATGAAAATTAAAGTTAAAAATGACTTAACAATTAATATTGTCAGAACTTGTGATGGATTAATTAACCCAAGTTTAATGAAACGAAACGGAGAAATGAATATTCATCATAGGGATTCTAAAAGAATATTACAGCACAAGAAATGGAATTCCAGGAAATTTCATAGCGATGGTGACGATTTTGTTGCAGTAAATATATGCAGATTTTGGGGCGATACTGAAGGCATAGAATATTTATTGCATCTTAGAGACTTAAAAAATGGTGAAACTATAGTGACCCCTATGTATGAGATTGAGTTTGTAAAGCATTCTCATAGGGTCTCCACTAATAATGGCACTAAAAATTATATTGTATTCAAAAAAAAATAATGGGTGTAGTAACTGCCATTCGTTGCTAAGAATATGAGGTATCAGCGAAAGCTATGACGGGTTATTTGTCTATTACAGCAGGTGTATCTGATGACTCTCTAGCCCACAGAGACATTAAATTGTCAGCCTCTGATATACATCAGTTACTACTCCCTTCAAATTAAAAAGCCTGGTCAACTGCCAGGCTTTTCTATTTATGAAAATCTCTGCATCTAGTTAAACAAGGTTTCTTAATTTTATTTAGTACTACCTTAAGATATCCGCGATTTTTTAACTTGTAAAGGTTCAATGGCGGTTAGATCATACTCTAAAATTGCTAGTCAAAAAATTCAAAATTGTGATTATATTTAATTCTAACAATGTGCTAACAAATAAAGTTGGGAAGTGTTAGAGCTCATTTCGTGGGAATTTGGCTTGAATTCCAAGGATTTAGGGAAAAATACTACCCTTTCTAACACTTATATATAATAATAATATAATATTATATATATATAGGTATACCATAGGGGTATATACATATACACGTATTATATGGGGGGAATTTCCCAATTGCTGGGAGGAAGACTTGAAACCCTAAAACCCTCTGAATATTTTGAATACAGTTTAAATTCGCAGTTTTTAAGCCAAAAAATGGATTGTTAGGAGGTTCAAAAATTGTTAAAAACCTTTGATTTTAGCTCAAAATCGCATAGTAGCTCCTAACAGTTAAAGTTAGAAATTTATTTTCATTTTATTTTATTATCAAAACATTTGCATCTAATACTAAAAAATGTCTATAATAAAAAGAGATGGTACATATTCAAATTTTGAAAAGAGAGGTTAAAAAAATAATGAAAACTTACAGTAGTAAAGATTTTTATCTCAGTTCGTTTTTAATGGCGAATGCTTGTAATCTGTTGGATACTTTAGTTGAAGATGGAATTACAACTTTTGTTTTTGAATTGGATGATGAGGTAAAAAAATTAATTGGTAACTATTATTCACTCAAATCACGAGTGGAACCTATGGCGTATGGTCAGGCTATACGTACTTTGAAGAATGTTATTCATGCTTCAAAATCAAATTCTAAATCAAATTATAAAAATGAAAGATATACACAATGCGCAGCAGTCATATAAAAAATTAAAATATTCTTATAACCCACACTTAACATCCAATCTTAGTAAAGCTGATGGTGGTAAAATCACCGAAGGCTGGATCCTCTCAGAAACAAATTGGAATGAACAAGATTTAATTGATTTTGTTAAAACCACTTCCTACTTACCTTCAAAACTTATTGATGGAAAGAAATTAAAAAAGAATGTTGAAGAAATTTATTTCTTGACGTTGGATTTTGATAAAGGTGATCCATCGATGGAGAAATATATTGAGTCCAGCAGTACTTCGAAATTCAGCTGGTTCCTTCATACAACAGTTAATCACCAAAAATCTGTTACCGACGAAGGCGTAAATCTAGAACCAAGAGATAAGTTTAGAGTAATAATTCCTTTATCACGTCCTGTTTCACTTGATGAACTTTCAAAAATAAAAGAAGTGTTTGTTGAAAGATTTCCTTTAATCGATAAAACTTGTTTTGATGGTAATCGTTACTTCAAGATGAATTCCGATGCATTAACACATCTTCGGAATTTTGATGATGATGAGGGCAACCCAATATTTCTAAATCCTGATGATGAACAATTAAAAACAAAAAAGAAAAAACCAGGTAGACCAAAAAAAGAAGATATTTATTTTTCCTTAAATGATGAAGTTGTACTTGAGGATGGAATAAGTAGGGCAAAGATAATAGATGTTAAAAATGGAACAAAGATTTTTTGTCCCTACTGTGATCGGGCTACTCGTACTCATCCAGACGTTTCCAACGCGATATTAAATATTAATAACGCTGGCCAATATACAATACATTGTTTTTCAGAGCCTGGGTGGTACTATCAAAACCCTGAAGAGATCGATCCAAGTAAAAGTAAACTATTCTGGAATGAATCTGTTGGAGGTCCTTCAATGATTGATTATGTAAGTTATAATGGTGATGGTCCGCTTTACATATTTAAGAATAATGGTGATTTTGAAAATTACTGCGTGCAGAAAAATATAGATCCGAATATTCGTTCCTATTTGCCAAGAAGAGAAATAATATTTAACCCGGGCCTGAGCGGGGGATTAAATGATAAGTATTATAATTTGTTCGAAGAGAGTGAGTATATGATAAAGAATTATACTACCCTACCACCCCTTGCCCTCAATCAGGTTGTTTCTGAATTAGAAAAGAGATGTAAAGTTATTTATGAAATTATGATTAACATCTTTGGTGAAAAAGAATATCTTGAAAGATTTCTGAACTGGATCGCATTCATTCTTCAGGCAAGAGTAAAATCATACACAGCCTGGTTGATCACATCAAACGTTCAGGGTATTGGTAAGGATTTATTGTTCATTAGAATATTAATGCCGCTCTTCGGTGAAAAGCAGTCTCAGTTAATGAATGGCAGTCGCATTGCAAAGAATTTTAACAAGATTGATATGAACTGTTTTCTGCGAGGATACAATGAAGTCTTTAGTGCAGGTAATGCAAAAGAGAATTTGCACCGCAAGGAATCGTTGAAAGATTTAATTACAGCTCCGTACCAGAGTATTGAAATTAAGGGTGTTGATACATTCCAAACAAGTAACTTTATGAACTTCATATTATTCTCGAACAGTGAACACGCAATATTTTTGGATGATGAGGACAGAAGATTTAATGTAATTAGAAATGATGGTGCAATTAAGGTAAGTGATTTAAGTATTTATAGAGGTCTCAAGTATCTTGAAACAGATATTGCAAATGAGCTTCGGGAATTTGCAGACATCGTTTTTACTTTGGAATATGACAGAGAGCTTGCAAATCATCCAATTGAAACGGAAGCAAAGAACAGATTGAAGGCATTATCAAAAGATGAGTATGAAGAGTTTGCTGAAAGATTAAAAGCGAAGGATGCAAGTTATTTTCTGCTGGATGAAATATTTCCAATCACTGAACCAGAAAAGAATATGGGCTTGAAAACAGATATTGCTGCAATGATCGAAGATAAGATTGATCTTCACGGAGTAATTCCAGCAAGGTATATGAGTAAGATATGCAAGTATCATTTTCAATATCATAATTATAAGTCAACATTGAAAAGATTAAAGTTAAAAGGAGTTGAGGAAACGACACAAAAGTTTGATGGAATATCAATGAAGGTATATGAAAGTAAGTAATTACATTTTACCCAGCACAATCTATCCGGGTTGTGCTGGAATTTGGTTACCTCGGTTACCTCTGGGTTACCCGAAAGTTACCTCTGGATTGTTGGAATTTAAGCTAAAAACTAAAGAAAGGGGGGTAAGTTACCTGGTTACCTATATTTTCTAATATCAGAAAATAAATAATTAATTAAGAATTTTTTTAGCCAGGGAAAGAAAAAAAAATAATTAATTATTTTCTCCAGCCAACTTGAAAAATGGGGTAACCGGGTAACTGGGGTAACTATTTCGAATTAAAACTAAAAACAAAACTTTTGGTTACCTCTGGTTACCTCTGGTTACCTTTAGTTACCCGAACTTTTAAGAAAGCAGGTCTACTGCAAAGAGATTTAATAAGAATGATTAAAGCGTTATATGGATAAATTATTAAAAGGGGATTTTAGTTACGGATAATAATGGAATAAGAAAATTGAGGGAGAACACGATGACTCAAAAACTATTAAAGAACATCGGAGAAGACAGATTAAAAGAACTTTGGGTCAGGTATGGAATGTACAAATCTGCAGAACTCTTATCTGTTGAGATGCAAGAATATATTTCATTTTCAACAATGCGCTATTTATCACAGATCAAAAGTTGGCGCAGACCTGTTAACAAACTAAGCCCATTATACAAGGGCTATCTGGCTGGAAATGTTGATCCAAGCCAATTCAAGCACTTAATATTCCCATTGGAGGAAAATAAAAATGAACACAATACCATATCCAGATAAACTAGATGAGAAATTTTACGAGAGAACAATTCAAGCAAATCCGAACATCGTTCTTGATGGGTTTTATTTCGGACCATTTGATAGAAAATACGAGCAGAGCAGGGCAGACTTAACTAACAGCTACAAATTAATATTTGTCTGTGATTACTGGCTTGATGCCCACTACTATCACGACAACCGATCTTACTTTCACGTACCAGACAAAAGAGTACTCGAGCTTATTGAAAAGTATTATGACATAACTATTCCAATGGGCTGCCTTGCAATTGCAGTCAAACATAGAGATGAAATGCACGTGATGGCACCTGATGGTAATGGATTTGATTTAATATTTAACAAAGCTGCTTTTCGTAGATATCTTGAATTACATATAGATAATTAAACCAATAGTTAAGCCTCACTACGGGGCTTAACTCAAATTATGGAGGAACACAATGAAACAATTGAATAAAGAAAAACCATTTTCCGAAAAATTAGATCACAAGCACAGAAATAAATCTGAATTGGTATTCTATAAATTGATGGCAAAACAAAAAGCAAAAGCCAATCCATTTGGTGTGGTAAGGTCAGAGAATGATAGTCCAGCTAATGAAATAAAAACAGGTCCTGATTATGCTTAGATATTTATTTACCCTAGCCACCCTACTCGACTTAAAATCTAAAATTAAAAAAACATTACAGCCCTGGTACTGCTATTTTAGATTTGTTTAATGAGAACCTGAATGAAATAGACTTTATAAATTCTTTATCCGAGCTTGAATTGATTTATGGATTTGAAATTCCAGATGAACTTTACGACAGAACAGATTTAACTCTTGGTGAGTTTGCTGAAGAGCTTGCCCAACTTTCGATTATTTCTGATGATCTATACGAAGAATTCTTTGACATAAAATTCACGACGATGAAGTTAATTAAAAGATATATTGAGCTGGAAATTAAGACTGATAAAAAATCAATCTTGGGAAAGCAAAAAATAACCAAAAATTCAAAGAGTTTGATAATAGGCTGAATGTTTTACTCGGAAATAAAATCGGTATTTTCTTTGCCCGGAAGTAGGACCCAACAGGCCGCCCCCATAAACCAGGGCGGATAACTTCTAAGATTTTATTTTACATCTGGTCTAATAGAAACACAGTACCTGTTGGATTGTAAAACAGTTTTGTAAATTTTTTTGGGAAATTTTTCAGAAGAGCTATATGGCAAAATAAAAACCCCTGCCAACTTTCATTAGCAGGGGTGACATATCAAAATTATTTGAGTAGAATCATCTTTCTCGTCTGAACAAAAGCTCCAGCCTGCAACCTATAAAAATAAACTCCACTTGAAAGATTAGCTGCATTGAAATCAACTTTATGAAAACCTTTATCCTGTTCTTCATTTACAAGCACAGCAACCTCTTCACCTATTGCATTCAGTAATAGTAGTTTTGCAGTGGTCTTTTCTTTTAGAACATATCCAATTGTTGTTGCTGGATTAAATGGGTTTGGAAAATTTTGGGATAAAGAATAATCAATTGGTAAAATATTCTCTGGTCCAACTAAAGTAGTTCCTCCTATTTGAAATGTACCAGTTGAAATAGAACTACCAACATACGCCGCATCAACAGCCCTAACACTCCAATCATATAATCCATCCTCAAGTCCAAACAATGCCCATTCTGTTACAGCACTTATGTTTCCTGGCTCTGGAAGTCTTGTTAAGGTAGCCTGATTGATTTCAAACGAGTCACCTGGCTCAGTAGGTGTGTGTGTTCCTTTTCTTACAATTTTAATATCATACGTTAACGCAGGAGTAGGAGTGTGGTCATCACTGGAGGCAATCCAGGATAAAATAACAGATCCATCATTTTGTGTTACTGCATTTAGACCAGGAGGATTTGACGGTGCATCATTTTGTCCAGGTGAATCATTTCTATAAACGTGCATTTGGGCTTCAACAAGTCCGTTACCACCAGGAACAAAGTATTGCCCAGCAATAAAATAATCGAGATCACCTTCTCCATCTAAATCAAACCACGAAAATGTACCACCTCGATCTCCAGCTGCTCGTGGTGCAGGAAGAGTGTTAGCTGTATCAGCTGTAAAAATACCACTTTCGTTAGTATAAATTCTTGCACGTCCTTCAATATTAGTGCCTGAGTTATAGTTACCAGCGAGTAAAATATCCATATCACCGTCAGAATCATAATCTGCCCAGGTGGCTGCAGTAAGATCAAACCAGCCTTCACAAGGAACACAGGCTATCACTTCTATAGGAGTGTAGGTATCATTATCATTATTATAAATTCTTAATGCAAGCGTGTAATTACCATTACCATCTGATAAGTTACCTGCAACAAGTATATCTAGATCACCATCATCATCATAATCGCCCCATTGTGCTTCACCATGTTCAACTGTTAATGAATCAAGAACGTTTTCTGCTACAAAATTACCGTGCCCTTCATTACGATAACGCTTGATAAATCCTTCATCAGAGTTAGGAACCATATTAACTAGCAATAGATCAAGATCAGTATCATTATCAAAATCAGCCCACATACTGCTTGCATGCTTTGTTGGTGCAAACACCGAATCAATCTCAGTAAAAACAAATCCGCCTGTTCCATTCAATCCGTCATTTCTCAACAAAGCTGTTCTGAATGTAAATGTATTCATATCAAATACAGAAGGAATAAGCAAATCAAGATCAGCGTCGTTATCAAAATCAGCCCAGGTAATTGATTTCAGATCAAATTCTGCCTGGCTGTTATCCTCCCAGTATCCAGGCAGCGCTGTATCTGTTAAATATAATAAACCGTTATCGTTGCGATAAATAACTGAAGCATCATCTGATCCTACGACTAAGTCCAAATCCCCATCACCATCTGCATCACCCCAGGCCATATCAGATGCACCTGAAGTTAAATTTTCTAAAGGTATATTAACGTAATTAAAATTCCATTGCAATGAATCAGTTGGCCCGTTATTAACAAGTAGTAATAATCGGTCTTCAACACTTTGATTATAAACTACATAATAGCCTAATACAGCAATATCAAGATCTCCATCATTATCAAAATCTGCAGGAGCTGTTGTGATAACCCAAAAATCTTCATCCTCGGGCGTTATAAAAATTGAATCGAGCGGAGTTACTTCTGTGAAGTCTCCAAATACTCCGCCAGGATTTGGTTGAACTGCTATAATCCTTAAGGTTGAATCTATGCCTCCATCATCATCAGTTACTTTTAACCAAACAATGTATGTGTTTGCCGTATCATAACTATGACTAGGATTTTGTTCGGATGAAAATAATCCATCACCAAAATTCCAGTTCCACGAAACTATTGAACCATCAAGATCTGTACTTGTATCAACAAAATCTATTGTTAAACCATTTGCATTATAATCAAATGAAGCAGTTGGCAGCTGATTTAATGGTGGTGGAGGCGGTCCAGTAAAATGTTGTATGAATCCTTGATAACCTGCTGTCCAGGCATCTCCAGTAGTACTTGCAACGACAGATGTAAAAAATCCGAAACCTTGCGAACCAGTATTTAAGATTGCCCAGCTTTGTCCTGCATTAGCAGTATAGTACACTGAATTTGAATTGGTGCTGATCCATAGTTCGTTTTGCCCAACAAGATAAATATCAGTTAATTGATCAACCTGGTTTGGAGTTGGAAGTATTTGCCAGGTAATTCCTCCATCACTACTTCTGAACGCTTGCCCTGCGAATCCTACTGCATAACCAACACTTTCATTGTAAAAACCCATATCCTGTATTTGATAAGGTTGGCCAGGAAGATTTCCTTCTATCCAAGTATTACCATTATCGGTACTTCTGTAGTAAAGTCCGGTAATATTTGTTGCCCAAATATTAGATCCTTGAACATCTAATGAATTATAATAACCCATAAAATCTGGAACTGCATTCCAACTGCTGCCGCCGTTAGTTGTATGATATAATGCACCTGAAGTATAACCTTGTCCGATTACCCAGCCATCTTGCAATGTAGTAAAATGTAAATCTTCTGCGGTTAAAAGATCCTGAGGTGTTGAACTAGCACCAGACCAGTTTATTCCACCATCAGTACTTGTGAAAATTTTTCCAGCATCATCAACAGCAGCAGCATCACTTGAACCGATAACTTGTATTGCCTTAAAATTTGTTTGCGTAACTGAAGTTTGTATAGACCATCTTGATGATCCATTTGCTTTCTTTAGGATAGTTCCATTTTCTCCTACCGCTATTATATCGCCATTTACAAATCTATCCATATCATTAATACTATTTCCTGATCCGCTTGATACCTGAAACCAAGAGACACCGGCATCTGTAGTCTTTATAATAAACCCAGGACCATATCCAAAATATCCTGTTTGTGCATCAGCAAAAAACGGAACTGCACTGCTTAGATAACTCGGGAGTACTCCACCCGGTGCCGCAAATACCTGCACCCAATTTAGTCCTGCATCATTTGAATGAAACATATTTCCTGCCCCGTCTGTTGCAATGATATTTAAAGAGCTTGTAACTGTAAATGCTAAAGGACCAGAATACGCGCTTACATTCATTATCTCACCGAGATCATTCCAGGTTTGTCCGCCATCTATGGATCTGAAAATTCTATCATCGTAATCTGGAAAGGTTCCCACCCTTCCATAAGCAAGTACAACTTCATCACTAACTTTAACAAAATTAGTTTTTCCTTCTGCTGAGTTACCTGTTATCCAGTTTTCTCCACCGTCAGTTGATCTAACGAACATACTGTCAACAACTCCAACAACCATTGCACTGCTTAAATACTTTATTGCTTCTGCAACTCCTGTTTTAACAATTGTAAAAGTTAAACCGGAATCTGTTGTTTTGTAAATACCATTTGCAGAAACACCAAGACCGATTTGAACATCAATAAAATCAAAAGAGAACATATCATTTGGAGACGGCCCCCAGGAAAGTCCTCCATCACGGCTAATATATTGACCAAAGTTTCCGGTAGCTAGTCCAAAGTTTGAAGAATAAAATTTCATAAAATACGTTGAGCCGAGAAACGGAAGCTGGGTCCAATTCGCTCCACCATCAGTTGTTTTGTAGTTTTCATTACCATATAACCAACCGTTCTGACTGTCAAGAAAAAAAAGCCCGTAAAATGAGCTAGTCGAACCAACGGGAACTTCTCTTGAAACCCAATTATTACCTCCATCTGTTGACTCGAATAATGAACCTGTATTATCAAATGAGTTATTATCCGTTGCGATAAAAACCCGACTAGATGTTGGAGCACCAATACCAGTTATGCTATGACTTGTAGGGATAGGACTTTGAATACTCCATTGTGCAGTTGCTGTTGAACTTATAATAATCATCAAAAATACAAATAACCAAATTTGAAAAGGTAATGACTTGATGCTTTGATAAAAAATTCTTCGCATATTAAGTATAAAATACATCTTTAAGTTTCCTTTCTCTTACATATTCCTGATTCAAGTATAATAAATATATATACTGTAGTGAAATAAATCATTGAATCGGGACATCATTAGAACCAAAAAGTTATTTATTTTCTGTTATCTTTAATTATTAAAAACAAAAGAACAATGGCTCCTCTTGTCTTAACTTCAACAACTCTTATTACACTTGCCTTGATATTTTATTCTCTGGGAGTCTGGTCTGAAAGAATAGTAAAATACTTGAAGCCCTGGCACGTAGTTGCTTTCTGGATTGGTTTTGCATTTGATGTTTCAGGAACTTATGCAATGCACTTAATTGCTAAAGGACCTTTCGATATTTTAGAACCACACACATTAACTGGACAAATAGCTTTATGGCTTATGCTAATGCACGCAATATGGGCAACAAGAGTGATTATAAAACAGGATGAAGCTTTGAAAGTAAAATTTCACAAGTTCAGTATTGTTGTCTGGCTAATATGGATGATACCTTACTTTGGTGGAATGTTTCTAGGAATGAATAAATAAAATAATCTGGCCTAGCCAGTAGTATTTGCCGATTTAGGTTCCATACCCCACCTCCCGGGTTTACCAGGACACGCAACTTCTAAGATTTAATTTTACATCAGGTCTAATAGAAACCCAGTACCTGTCGGATTGAGAATTCTTATAAAATATTTTTTTGAAATTTTTTGAAAGTTGCTATATGGCGTTGTATAATAATAAAGAACCCTGACACCGAAGCATCAGGGTTATCTCTTAATTTCAGACCTGGGGTTAAGCCTTTCTTAAGTACAATTCAAAAATAATTAATTAAAAATTTTTTCAAAAAATCAACTTCTCTTTCTGTATATTTCCAACTATCAATCTTCCTAATGAATCATCTCCGGAAAATTCAGATGCATTAAATCCTACATCATAGATTCCATCGTTTTAACAAAATGCCATAAAGTTTACTGTATGCATCTTAGGAATACAGTTCCTTTTTCATCCTTTTGGGTGATTGAATTAATTAATTTGTGAATATAATTTTCTATCAAAGAGTCATCATTTTAAATATTTTTGAAAGGAATTAAGTATGAAAAATAATATTAATATCAACGGTTTATTGATAGGATTTTTAGCAGGAGGTGCTGTAGGTGCAATAGTTGCATTATTAACTACTCCTAAAAACGGAAAAGAATTTAGATCTGAGATCAAACGAAAGTAGGGAGAATATTTTGAAGAGGCTGATAAATATTATCAGGAGAATAAAAGTAAAGCTGGGGAACTGATTAATGAAGGGAAAAGAAATATTTATGAATGAGTTCAATGGTGTAATGATGCAATGTTTCCATTGGTACACAGATGCTGATGGAACATTCTGGGAACAATTGAAGGAGAATGCTTCATCACTTGTTAAAGCTGGAATCACAGCAGTATGGCTACCACCGGCTTATAAAGGATCTGCTGGCGGATATGATGTTGGATACGGTGTTTATGATCTTTTTGATTTAGGCGAGTTTGATCAAAAAGGATCAGTCCGCACTAAATATGGAACTCGTGATGAATATATTAAAGCCATTAAGGCTTTGCAAAAAGCAGGAATCCAGGTTTATGCTGATATTGCGTTTAATAATAAATTGGGCGCAGATCAAATAGAAGAATTTAATGCAACTCCTTTTAATCCGGAAAACCGTAATGAACCCATTGGAGAATTACAGCCAATTAAAGCCTGGACTCATTATACTTTTCCGGGCAGAAAAGGCAAGTACTCTGATTTGCAATGGCATTGGTGGCACTTCAATGCAATCAATCATAATTTACTGGATGAGAATAAAAATGCAATATATCTTTTTGAAGGTAAAAAATTTGATGAGAACGTTGGGAAGGAAAAAGGCAATGCCGATTATCTGATTGGATGTGATCTTGATTTTAACAATCCTGAAGTGCAAAAAGAACTTTTTTACTGGGGTGAATGGTATCTTAAAACTACCGGCGTAGATGGTTTTCGCTTTGATGCTGTAAAACACGTAAAATCAAGTTTCTTTCTCGATTGGATGAAGCATTTATCCTCTCATAGTTGCCGGCGACTCTTTGCTGTTGGAGAATATTGGTCTGGAGCTTCTGAGGAATTAAATTATTTCTTAATTATGACTGATCACACTATAATGCTTTTTGATGTATCACTTCATCATAATTTTGCGAAAGCCAGCAAACTTGAAAATAACTATAATCTCCAAACCATTTTTGAAAACACCCTTGTAAAGAATCACCCAATACTTGCTGTCACAATAGTAAATAATCATGACACCCAACCTTTACAAACTCTGGAATCTGTAGTAGAGGCTTGGTTTAAACCATTAGCTTATGCACTTATACTTTTAAGAAAAGATGGATATCCGTGTATTTTTTCAGCAGATTATTATGGAGCTTATTATAAAGATACAGGCAAAGATGGAAATGAACACGAAGTCTGGATGGATAAACATCAGTGGCTGATTGATCTTTTTTTGAAAGTGCGTAAAAATAATGCTTTCGGAAATCAATATGATTACTTTGATCATCCAAATTGTGTAGGTTGGTCACGCATAGGTAACGATGAGAATCCCGGAGGAATGGCGGTAATTTTAAGCAATGGAGATGATAGTTGGAAGTATATGGAAACCGGTTACCCAAACACACCTTACATTGATATTACAAATCATATTAAAGATGAAATAATAACTAGTAATGATGGGTGGGGAGAATTCCGCTGCAATACAAAATCAGTTTCTGTGTGGGTGCCCAAATGAGAATTAATTTTTACAGCGATCTGCAAGTAAATATTTCAAAACATAAAGGAATACAAAATGAAAGAGAATTCCGGTATGGATAACACTCATAAAAGTGAAAGCCACTATACAAAATTCGTAATGATGCTGACAGGATCATTTATAGTAATGTATGTTACAATGTATTTAAATACTTATGAAATAGACCATGTTTATTTCAGTCTTACGCGATTTTACATGACTTGTTTAGGGATTTCCGGTATGGCAGTTATAATGCTACTGGTTATGATAAATATGTATAAGGATAAAAAGAAAAATGTTGCTATCATTTTGGGAAGTTTAATTCTTTTTGTAAGTGCTTTAATTTTGGTAAGGACGCAAACTCCTATTGGTGATGAACTATATATGAAGGCGATGATCCCACACCATTCAATTGCTATTCTTACAAGTAAAACGGCAGATATAAAACACCCGGAGGTAAGGAAATTAGCGGATGAAATTATAATAGCCCAGGAAAAAGAAATATTAGAAATGAAAGAACTTATTAAAAGATTGCAGTCAGATAATAATTAACTGTGAAAGACAACTTTGCATCGGACATCATGTGAACAATCAAAAATGAAAACCTATTTGTTACAAAATTGCTATCAGATAACATCCATTAATCATAAAGCAAGGGTTTATTATTGGAAAAAATAAGCAATAATATTTTTATATGAATCTTACAACAGGTTATCCTTACTCATTAATCGATAATGGTTTAGTTAACACTTACCCATCATTGACCGATTCAATAAAAACAGAAGTTGCTATAATTGGCGGGGGAATATCAGGAGCATTAACAGCTTATTATCTTGTTAATGCTGGTTTGGATTGTGTAGTTGTTGATGCACGCTCTATTGGCTTGGGAAGTACCTGTGCGAGTACCTCACTTTTACAATATGAGTTAGATAAACCTTTGTCAGTTCTTTCAAAACAGATTGGATTCAAGTCAGCAGCACGTGCATATACAATGTGCAGCGAAGCCATTGATACAATAGAAAATATATCTGTAAAAATAAATTTTAAGCTCTTTGAAAAAACAAAGAGTCTTTATTTTGCTGCTTATAAAAAAGATAAAAAACTAATTGAATCGGAATTTGAGTATCGTAAAAAAGCCGGTTTTCAATTACAACTTTTAAGTGATAAAGAAGTACAAAATAAATTTGGCTTTGCTTCTCCATCAGCAATCTTATCAGAGCAAGGAGCAACGATAGATGCATATATGTTTACACATGCTTTGCTTCAAACGATAATAAAAAAAGGCGGTGGGGTATTTGACAGAACTAAAGTCACAAAAATAGAGTATAAACGAAATGGAGTTAAACTGATTACAGGCAAAGGACATTACATAACAGCAGGTAAGGTTGTTAATGCTTCCGGTTATGAGATAACTGAATTTGTTGACAAAAAAATTGTAAACCTTAATTCGACTTATGCAATCGCTTCCGAACATATACAATCGCACGTACCTGTTTGGAAAGATGGGACATTATTGTGGAATACTGCTGACCCTTATTTATATATGCGTTTGACAAAGGATAACCGCGTGATCATAGGCGGAAGAGATGAGGAGTTTTATAATACAGCAAAACGTGATAAGCTTATAAAAAAGAAAACAGCTTTATTAAAAAAAGATTTTTCAAAGTTATTTCCCGACATTGAACTAATTCCGGAATTTAGCTGGACCGGAACATTCGGCAGTACAAAGGATGCGCTTCCATACATTGGCACGTACAACAAAACACCACATACCTATTACGCTCTGGGTTTTGGCGGAAACGGAATTACATTTAGTGTAATTGCAGCTGAAATTATTCTCGATATGATTACCGGAAAAAAAAATAAAGACGCATCACTTTTTTCTTTCGCTAGATAAATTAATTCGGCTCAGCTTATATATTTTAAAATTATTAAAGAATATCATGAATACTGAAATTAAAATACCCCTCTATGCAAAAGTAGCGCAAATACTTCTGGGAATATTTATCCTGTTCTATATACTTTATATAGGTCAGGAAATAATCATACCATTAGTGTTTTCCTTTTTTATTGCTATACTGCTGAATCCGGTAGTTGATTATTTATGCAAAAAGAAAATTAATCGCGCTGTTGCGATTCTTATCTCTATACTTTTGTTAATCATTATTTTAAGCGGTTTAGGATATTTTATTATTTCACAGATGATTATGTTCGGCGAAATGCTGCCGGAGCTTGAAGAAAAGATTGATACTCTTTTTACCGATACTATTCAGTGGGCAGCACAGTCTTTTAGTGTAAGCCCAACAAAAATTAATTCCTGGATCTCTCAGATGAAGTCTGACTCGTTGGATGCCGCTAAAACATTAATCGGTCCTATGGTATTATCAATGGGCGCATTGATAGCAGTATTCTTACTTTTACCAGTTTATATATTTCTCATCCTGTGGTATAAAAAGTTATTTCTTGAATTTATCAGTAAACTTTTTCCTGTTGAAAAACATAAAACTGTTTCTGAAGTTCTGTCTGAAACAAAATTACTTATTCAAAACTATTTAATAGGATTGCTTATAGAAACTGGTATCATTGCAGTATTGAATACATTAGGACTCATTATACTGGGAATTGAGTATGCTGTATTACTTGGAGTAATAGGTGCTTTACTCAATATTATTCCTTATATAGGCGGTATTGTAGCAATGGCGTTAACGATGATAATAGTTCTTGCGACTAAATCACCAATATATGCTCTTTGGGTACTTGTATTATACGGCTTTGTTCAATTTTTAGATAATAATATAATTGTTCCCAAAATTGTTGGATCAAAAATAAAGATTAATGAATTTATTTCTATTATCGCTGTATTACTCGGTGGTGCAGTTTGGGGAATACCAGGAATGTTCCTATCACTACCGATTATTGCTATACTAAAAGTGATATTTGACAGAGTAGAAGCATTAGAGCCCTTTGGATTTGTATTTGGCACTCCAAAGCCCGCTGAGGCAAAAAGGAATTCAAATAATTCTAAAAGAAAAGTGAAAGAAAGTAATTCTTAATTAAATTGTTCCAACAAATGATTGAGGAAATTAACATACTATTCACTCTTTAAAACTTTATAATCAGTTTTTATTTTTTCTTTTTTCTTGCTGAAGCTTTTTCTATACTCTCATCTTCAACTGAATGTGTCTGTTTTAGATTTGCTTCCGTCTCAGCTTTTTTCGCAAGCTTAATATAAAATTTATGAAGATGCTCTAATTCAGCCTGTGTTAAATCTTCAACATCAATCAACCTATTGCTTGCACCGTTTGAAGATGCAACTAATTCATTCAATTTTAATTGAACTGCTAATGATTCTTTATTTTGTGATCTTTGAATTAAAAAAACCATAAGAAAAGTTATTATTGTAGTTCCTGTGTTTATTACAAGCTGCCAGGTATCAGAAAAATTAAACACCGGTCCGGAAATTATCCAGATTATGATTACTAAAAATGCAATTGAAAACGCAGCGGAACTGCCCGTAAATACTGTAGCTTTGTGAGCGAAGCTGTCAAACCTATCATTTATTTTTTGACTTAATTTTTTCTTCATACCTATTCCTGTCTGGTAATTAGTAAATAAATATCGTGTTTACGATCAGATTAATAAAAAATATTTATTCCTTAAAATTGATTTCATCAAAATATTTGAACATCCATATTGCTAATTAAGATTTAATCTTTGTAAATTCAAGTAACAATTAATGGATGAGTTAAAGTGAATCTCTATACATTGTTAATAATAATTGCCCTGTTGATAAATGCTTTTGTTATCATTTACATTCTATCACAAAAAAGAAATAGCAGTTTAAATGAAAGCTACTTTTATTATCTGATTAATATTTCTTTTTGGATGTTAGGCGAGCTCATACTTAGATGGAATATTCCGACAGAATACATTACGACAGTCTTTAAATTCACTTCAGTATTCGGATTGTCAGTCGGAATTTTGTTCCTGAATTTTTCCTATGAATTTATTAATATAAAAAGAAACCTGCTGTTTTATGTTTTTGTTTTTTTTTCAATCCTGAGTATCATAATCACATTAATTACAGGGCTGGTGATTAAAGAGCCTGTGATATTTTACAAGGAATATTATCAAGTAATAGGACCATATTTCTTTCACATTTTTGCAGTAGCCAACATTGCACCCGGTTTTTACGGTTTATATTTAATTTTTAGAAAAGCTTTCAGCTCAGAGAATATGCTTATTCATAGATCTGCCCAGCTAATCTTTACGGGCACAGTATTTACTATTTCAATCGCCTTTTTCCCAAACATATTATTCCCTCACGAATTTAATTTAAGAGATGCAATTCATCTAGGTGAAGCTATTAGTCTCATCCAAACCCTGTTTATTTTTATCGCTGTATTCCGTTATAAAATATTTGGGTTGGGAATTGAAGATTTATCTTACAACCTTTTTAGTTCAATGAAAGACGCTGTTATTATTACTGATGATGAAATGAAAATAATTCAGACTAATGATAGTGCTCAAGAATTATTTGCAATGGATCCCGGAAAAATAAAAGGCGCACATATAACTGAAATACTCCCTGGGATAAATCTTAATGAAGAAAATGAACAAGAATCGACAACTACAAGACCGGACAGTGAAGAGAGATTTATTCTGATAACAATAAACAGGATAGTACAAAAAGAAGAAAATCTTGGCTATATGTTTTACATTAAAGATATAACTGTGCGTAAAATTATTGAACATGGTCTTATAGAAAGTGAAAAATCATTAGCAGAACTTTTTGAATCTTCACCAGATGGACTGATTGTAGTTGATAAAGAAGGGAAAATAATTAAGGTAAACTCTGAAGTTCAAAATCTGTTTGGTTACTCAAAAGATGAATTAATCGGGAAAGAAATCGGTCTTTTAATTCCGCATCGATACAGGAGAGAACATGAAAACAATGTTGAAGCATATAAAAACAATCCCAGGAACAGAAGGATGGGTGATGGACTTCATTTATACGGCTTAAAAAAAGATGGCAGCGAGTTTTCTGTTGAAATAATGCTTAGCCCGATGACACAACGCGATAAAAAAATGACACTCTGCACTGTAAGAGATGTATCCGACAAAAAGATTATTGAACAAAAACTAAAAGACAACGAAGAACATTATAGAAATATTTTTCAAACACACCCTCATGGAATAGTTGAATTAACATTAGATGGCACAATTACACTTGCTAATAATGCATATGCGCAAATGTTTGAATTTGAAGTTGAAGAAATAATCGGGAAAAAAGTCTGGGAGATACACGAGGACAAGGAATTTATTAATAACACTAAAAAATTTTTTAAGATATCAAATGACGGCTCATTAATTCCACAACCGCTTACTTCACATCGAAAAACAAATAAAGGAAAAGATATTGAAGTTCAAATTGATTGGGATTTTAAAAAAGATACTGATAATAATCGAGTCGGCTATATTAAAGTTGTTACAGACATAACAGAGAAAAAGCGAATTGAAAGAATTCTAAATCAACAGCGTACTGTGTTGACGCAGGCTGAAAAACTTGCTCATTTGGGCAGTTGGAAATTTAATACAGAAAATGGTGTATTATATTGGTCCGATGAATTGTTCAAAATATTTGGAGAAGATAAGTATACATTCATACCTACATTTGAAGAATATCGTAAACGCGTGCACCCTGATGATAGAATTATAGTATTCAAAGAAATCGATGATGCAATTAATGAAGGATTACCTTTTTCTCAGATTGAAAGGATAGTTCGCCCTGATGGAGAAATTAGAATATTATCAAGCAGCGGAGTTCCGCAAATAAATGATTCAGGCGAAGTTATCGGACTATTTGGATCTTGTTTGGACGTTACAGAACATAAAAAAATAGAACGCGAATTATTAAACTCACAAAAAAAGCTGAGAGCGTTATCAGCACACCAGCAGGCAACCAGAGAAGAAGAGCGGACAAGACTTGCACGGGAAATTCATGATGAGTTTGGCCAGATTTTAACGGCTGCTAATATGGATATCGGGATATTAATAGATGAATTGGTTCGTAATCAAAACATTAACAAAGAAATATTTTTGCCAAATCTTGAATCCGTTGAACGGTTGATTGAAAAAGCGATTAAGACTATACAAAATATTGCTACAGAACTGAGACCCGATATTTTGGATCATCTCGGTTTAATTCCTGCCTTGAAGTGGCAATTGAAAGAATTTGAAAAACGCTACTCAATTGAAACCATGCTTGAAAAATCTGTAGAGAGTATAGATATTGATAGTGATACAAATATTGCGCTGTTCCGTATATTTCAGGAGTGTTTAACAAACGTAGCACGACATTCAAAAGCAAGAAAAGTAACTGCAGTATTAACAAGAAATAATAACACATTTGAGATGAGAGTAATTGATAATGGAATTGGAATTCCCAAAGAAAAATTAGATAGTATAAACTCAATTGGACTAATTGGAATTAAGGAAAGAATAGTTTTACTTAACGGTGAGGTTAATATAAAAACCAAGCCGAAAGCAGGAACTGAAATACATATTAAAGTACCGGTCAAATGAGAGGAAAATGAATTGAAAGTAATAATTGTAGATGACCATGAACTAATCCGTGAAGGATTAAAAAAAGTTACCGCAAGAGAACCTGATATTGAAGTTGTGGGTGAGGCTTCCAATTCAGACGAACTATTTGAATTGCTTAATAAACACGAAGTTGATATAGTTATACTTGATATATCCATGCCGGGGAGAAGCGGTATTGATATAATTACTGACATAAAAATTCAGGGTCCTAATACAAAAATACTAATACATACCATGCACCCTGAAGATAGATTTGCAGTGCAATCTTTGAGAGCAGGAGGTTCAGGTTATATTACAAAAAACAATGCATCCAAATCACTTGTTGAGGCATTACGTAAAATTTATGACGGTAGAAAATATATAAGCTCCAGTCTGGCAGAACAGCTTACGATGGAACTGGAAAGGAATTATGAAAAACCTCTACATGAAAGTTTATCATCAAGAGAGTTTGAAGTTATGCGATTTATTGCACAAGGAAAAGCTGTAAGGGATATCGCAGAAATTCTGTGCATAAGCACTAATACGGTTTCCTCCTATAGATCGCGCATTATGGAAAAAATGAGAATGAAAACAAATGCTGAAATAATCCGTTATGCTGTTGAAAATAATTTATTGTTATAATAATAATTTGGTACATTCATTCAGTATAAAGTTTTCAATCTAATTAAATTGATACTTAATCGACTAGATAGAAAATTTCTAGAATAAACACCTCATACAAACGATTATAAAATCAGCACAACATTTCTTGTTTACTTATTAAAAGACAAATAAAAATGCTGAATATT
>DPRR01000013.1 GCA_003538625.1 Ignavibacteriales bacterium | reverse complement strand
AGTATATTCTATATAAAATATTCTTACCGTTATTAAATTAAATGCTACCTACTGAAATATCAATTGAGGATCCTGAATTGTTGCTATTTATATACTTATAAATTATTCTCTGAACTCATCTGAAATTTTGAAATCCTGAGTACCTAGTGCTTGTCCAACAAGGTAAAATCTTTCACTACGATTGAAATATTTTAGAAGCAAAATTAAATCAGTTTGCATATGCTATAAATATTCTTCAATTCATTACAATATTTTAAATACTCTGCTATCACTGCATAATCCCTAATCTTTGGATGTACAATTCTTTTATATCCATTTTATCTTCAAGATCAAAAAGCTGTACTCTTAGAGCAATTATTCGTTATCTGGAATCATCTTAAACCAGAAAACATTAGAAACGCTGTTGAGTTAATAATTTTATTAGCTCTTCCTCAAAATCTGACCGGTTAATTTTCCGGTATGTTCACTTTTCTCGATAACTAATTCACCATTCACAACCACATATTGAACACCTTGTGAATATTGATGAGGATTAACATAATCTGATTTATCAAATATATTTTCATAATCAAAGCAAACAGCATCAGCCATCTTTCCTTTAGCTATAATACCTCTGTTTGAGATACCAAGAGTTTCTGCCGGAAATGAAGTGATCTTCCTAATTGCTTCAGGTAGGCTAACAATATTGTTTTGTCTAACATATCTACTTAAAAATCTTGGGAAAGTGCCATAGCTTCGTGGATGCGGATTACCTTCTGAAAGCTTACCGTAAGTCGCCCTGGCTGAAGCATCTGAAGCTACCATACAAAGTGGATGAGCTAATATTCTACTTGTATTTTCTTCACTCATTCCAAATCCGCACATTGATACTGATCCTTTTTCATCGATCAAAAGTTTTCTCGTAAATTCAAACGGATCCTCTTTGGATTCCGATGTAATCTGCTGAATAGTTTTTCCTTCAAACTGTTTATTGTTTTCTTTCTTTACTCCAGCTATTAAAACAGCATCCCAGGAACTAAGCGAAGCCACTTTATCTAGTACATATTTTTTTATTCCTATAAGATCATTTTTATTCTGAAGTCTTTCTAAAAATCTTTCTCTTCCTCCATCTCTGCTCCATAAAGGAAATAGATTTGATAATCCCGTGCTGAAAGCTGTATATGGATACCGGTCAAATGTTATTCTATATCCATTATTATTTGCATCTTCAATCAAAGCCAATGCTTGATCTATTTTATTCCAATTTGCTTTTCCTTGTAATTTTAGATGAGAGATGTTAACCGGAACACCTGCCGCTTTTCCGATCTGAATTGCTTCTGTAATAGCTTCCAATACTGTATCAGCTTCATTCCTCATATGAGTTACATATATCCCACCCCGGTTCTTCATAACCTTACATAGTTCAGAGATTTCTTCAGTGCTAGCAAAACTACCCGGTGTATATTCTAATCCGGAAGAAATTCCAAAAACCCCCTGATCGAAAGCTTCCATCGCAAGTTTTTTCATTTGTTCAATTTCTTCAGAGGTCGCAATCCTATCATCCTGCCCAATAACAAAACCTCGTAACGTTCCCTGACCAACAAATGTCACAAAATTTACAGCTGTTTTATTTTCCTCAAGTAATTTGAAAAATTCCGGGAAGGTTGACCAACTTTTATTCCCTACCTCATATTCATCGTCATCATCGGAATTATTTTTCCTTGGAGCAACAGAACTTCCATCTTGCCCGGCGACTTCCGTAGTCACGCCTTGTCTGATTTTACTTTCGGCATTGGGGTTAATAAACAATCCAGTATCGGTGTGAGAGTGAATGTCGATAAAACCAGGGGTTACTTTTAAGTTCTTCGCATCAATAATTTTTAATGAATTATCATCTTTTAAAATTCCATAATTTTCAATCGCAACAATTTTTCCATCTCTTATCCCAATGTCAGCAGGAAATTCACTCTTACCGGTTCCATCGATGATACTACCATTTTTAATTAAAAGGTCTAGTGCAGGTCTGCTGCAACCGCTGATTATTGTAGACACACCCCCTGCTAAACCTACAGCAATCACCGCCCCAGAGCTTTTCTTAATAAATTCTTTTCTTGAGATTAAGTCGGACATTGTTACTCCAGAAAATATTTTAAAAAATTATCTTTATAGAAATTTCGTGTCAGAAAAATAATAATCAATCATCTGATGTGCGAATTTGAGTGTATTATATTCAGATCCAGCATCACGATTTGTTAAAATTACAATTGTAAATTTCTTATCGGGCATTCTGTAGATAATATTTCGGAATCCCCTTGTGCTGCCGGTATGATAGACTACTTCAATATCGTGATATTTTTCCAAACGCCAGCCATACCCATAAGGAAAATCAATACCATTGTTCGTCATACCTCTAGTCCAGGATTCATCAAGATATTTTTTGTCAATTAATTTTCTGGTATAAAGGGCTTGATCCCATTTATAAAAATCATTTAATGATGAATAAATTCCTCCGTCTCCAAGCACTGCACTTGTAATACTTTGATCTGTAAATTCAACAATGTTATCTTTAATAGTATAGCCGTAAGCTCTGTTTCTGACTTCGTTTATATCTTTTTCAAACGCGATTGTATTATCCATTCCGAGTGGTTGGAAAATATTGTCTCTAAGAAAATCACGAAATGATTTACCGGATATTTTTTCAACCGTCAGTGCAAGCAGAGCATATCCTGTATTACTGTATCGATGCTGACTGCCAGGTTGGAAATAGGTCGAATCGGTCTTCATAATCAAATTTAGAACATCTTTATCTTTCACCTGGATTGTTGCTGTATCAGGAATCAAATCTTCGTAGTCGGGTAATCCTGATGTATGCTGAAGTAAATTTTTTATTTTTATGTTCTTCCCGTAGTCCGGGAAATTTGGGAATATTTCTTTGAGAGTCGTTTCCAATTTAAGTTGACCTCTATCTATTAACATTAAGATAGACATTGAAGTAAACTGTTTAGTAACAGAAGCCAATCTAAAATTAGTCGCCTCAGTAACCGGTAGATTTTTTTCAACGTTTGCAAGTCCGTAACTTTTCTCGAATATAATCTTCCCGTTTTCTATGACCATCACGGCAGCTCCCGGCACATCTGGTTTATTATAATCACTAAATATTTTATCGATTTTTTCTTCATTGCTCATTGTGCAACCTGTAATCAGAATCATTGAAAAAATTAAAGCTAAAAATATTTTCATTTTAAGTTTTCCCATTATGGAATCAATATTGCTCAAAGGATCTATCTGTTCTCATTTATTTTATTCATTTTATTTTCTGACTTAGATAACCATTCCGTCCTAGTAATTATCATATTCAAAGATTTCCAGGGTTTACCATCAACAAGAATAGTTTTTGTTCTATCCTTATTGATTTTGAATCCAGACTTTTCATAACATTTTATCGCGCTGATATTCCAATCATATACATTTAGTTCAGCAAGACAATAATTAAAATGTATAAAAGATTTTTCAAGTAACAGATTTACAACTTCAACGCCCAATCCTTTTCCGCGAAAAACTTTTTCACCAATCAATATTCTGCACAGCTTTGCAGTGGATTCGGATTTGTAAATTTCACAATGTCCGATCGTTTTATTTGATTTTGTTTCTATTACTTTGAAAGCGAAGGTGTTTTCATTTGCCAGATATTTTTCTAATTGGTCTGTGGTTAATGGAAATGAAAAATTAGGACCAGCGAATTGAACTAATTCCTCTAAATTATCAATCCAGGAAATTAACCTTGTGAAATCTGATTTGGTAAATGGCTCAAGTTTAATCATCTGCTTGTAGTTCTGACTAAATTTTTGAATGAATTTTGTGTTTAATAAAATTATTCTTCGATCAATTTGCTAATGAATCCAAGAACTTATGACTTCTTATGCTCGACTAATTTTTTTTGCTTTTCATTTTGATTCTTGCTTTTCTTAACAAACTCTCTTCTAATTATTTTAGCTAAAACTCTAGCTAATTCTTCTATCACTTCCTGCTTAGTCATATTATCAGTTATTGGAGACATTGAACGAACTAATTTTACTTATTGTATTTTGTGTTTGATTAATTAATTATATCAAAATTTTTGTACAAATTTTTTTAACTCTTCCCATTCAATCCTTCAACTATTTCCTTAAAGCTTGCTAATCCGGCTTCTATGTTCTCAACGATCTCTAGTGCAATTACATCCGGATCTGGTAGGTTATCCATATCGCCAAGACTGTTGTCTTTCAACCAGAAGATATCAAGATTGGTTTTATCTCTTGCAATAATTTCATCGTACTTAAATTTCTTAAATCGTTCTGTTTCTTTTCTCTTGAATCTGTTTTGCGGATTGTAGCATTCAACAAAATCTTTAAGATCATCAAATCTCATTTGCTGAGTTTTTAGTGTAAAGTGGATGTTTGTTCTCAAATCATAAATCCAGACTTCTTTTGTCCAGGCTGTTTTTGCTGCAGGTTTGTTATCAAAGAAAATTACATTTGCTTTAACACCTTGTGCATAAAATATTCCTGTTGGCAATCTTAGAATTGTATGAACATCAGTTGATTCAAGTAAACGCTTTCTAACTGTTTCCCCCGCCCCACCCTCAAACAAAACATTATCGGGAACAACAACAGCAGCTTTGCCATCTGCTTTTAACATTGAACGAACGTGCTGAATAAAATTTAATTGCTTGTTTGATGTTGTTGTCCAGAAATCCTGTCTCTCATAAGTAAGCGTATCTTTACTTTGTGTGCCATCCTCATTCGTAATCGTCATACTGCTCTTTTTACCAAACGGTGGATTTGTTAAGACGTAATCAAACTTGGTTGCGGGTGAAACAAGTAAACTATCCGCTCTTTCTATTGGTGGATCACTGTTTAAGTCACCAATGTTATGCAAATACAAATTCATTAAACAAAGTCTTGCTGTGTTTGGGACAATCTCCCATCCTGCAAATGTTTTGAATTTTAGAAATTCTTTTTCTGATTTATCTAACTTGAATTTCTTTTCATCAGAAATAAAATCATATGCTGCAAGAAAGAAACCTCCGGTACCACTTGCCGGATCAGCAATTGTTTTCTTTGGTTCTGGTCTTATACATTCTACCATTGCTTTTATTAAAGCACGCGGAGTAAAATACTGTCCAGCACCTGATTTAGTATCTTCAGCATTTTTCTCAAGCAAGCCTTCGTAAATATCACCTTTAACATCAGCACCAAGTATCACCCAGTTTTCATCGTCAATCAATTGAATTAGTTTATAAAGTTTTGCGGGATCCTGAATTTTATTTTGAGCCTTAAAGAATATCTCACCAATCATTCCTTTTTCTTTACCAAGCTCAATTAGGATTTTTATGTAATGCGCTTCAAGCTCTGCGCCGCTTTTGTTTTGCAGACTTTCCCAGTTAAGTTTTTTAGGGATCTGAATATCTCTGTTGTATGGAGGTTTGGAATACTCATCTGCCATTTTAAGAAATAATAAGTATGTAAGCTGCTCTATATAATCACCATAGCTTACACCATCATCTCTTAATGTGTTACAGTAATTCCAAACTCTTTGAACTATTGATGCTGTTGTCATATTTCTGTAACTATTAAATTATTATCTATATCAAAATGAATATACCCAAGTGGAGTATCGATTATTTCATTTAAGTGTTGAATATATTTCTTAAGATTTTCTGTTGGAGGACGATGAGAAACAATCCTAAGACTAATTGCGTCTCGCTTGCTTGGATAAAATGCATATTCAAAAATCTGCCCTAAAGCATTTCTAAGGGAGGTTATTGGATCATTGTAAGTCTTAATTTCATAAAAAATATTACCTTCATTTGTTTTTCTTACTATATCAATTCTTTTTGAGCCACAGGTTCTGCATTCCCTTTTTACAATTTCATCAGGATATTTAGTTTTTAAGAATTTCAAAAATTTATCACTCATCTCATTATGTTTTTGTTCAAGTTCTATTTCTCTATGAAATATCCTTCTAACTGGCCCTCTATTGTAAGGTACTTCTCCATCATTACCAGTATTAATATCAAATTCTTCATTAGGATCATCTTCCGGAATAATATTTTGTTCAACGTCAAGTAGATTATATCTAGTAGAAGTAATTCTGTTATCTGATGGATCGACTAATTTAGGCGTTCCAAAGTACTTAATTAAATCAATTGCTTTAAATCTGATATTAAAAAGCTTGCCATCTTCAATCCATTTGTTTAGACTACTTGAATTTAGGTGTAAACTTTCTAATTGAGATTTCATCTCATCAATCCAACCGTTAGTCTTATAAATGTTTATAATTCTCAATGATGCTAAAGTATCAATTACCTCCACATCTTTTAGTTGTCCAATCCAATATTTATTTCGATCATTCGAATTAATTGAGTAGAGTAATAAATTATACTTATTACCAACATACTTACTCAAAAATTTATTTACGGGTTCAAGAAATCCATAATGATACCCGTCGATGACTTTGTTAAAATCAAATAGCCATTCTTCATGTCCGTATCCATAATCTCTTTCGTGACTTTTAGAAGTCGTCTTTCCATCCTGTCCTGACGGTTCGATCCAACCGTTTTTATTCCAACATATCCGAACAATTTTATTCTCTGTCATTTCATCAGAGGGTATTGGATCAACAAACTGATATAATGGTAATAAATAATCAAATAATGTAAGTATTTCCTTTATGTCATTTGTATTAATTTGGCTGATACTTTTTCTAAAATATTTACCTATAAATATAAAATTTCCTTCTTTAATTATGCTCTCAGGAATTTCAACAACTGATTGAGGGTTGGACTTTAGATGATTATCGTAATACCACATTTTCAAATCATTAAAGTAAGAAGGCTTTTGCACTTTGAATTTATTAAATCTTTCTATCTTCAGTTTAAATTCTGCGATGGGGTTCAGCAAACTCCGCCCCTTTTCTAAAGAAAATGCCAATCCAAATCTGAAAATTTTTGTTTCTCTATTGTCTAACCAATCTTTGCCGATGTTAAACTGAAATTCTTGTCTACCTCCAGTATGATATGCATAACCATCTTCTTCAAAAATACTAGCGCCTCCGAAGGGTTCATAAGTATGTGGTCTTTTCTTATTCTTTTGGGCTCTATAATATTGAATGTGTCCAAATGAGTAGTTTTCTTCAATCGCAATTTTATTAATCAATTTTGAAATTTGTGTAATTGACATATCGGCTCCATTTAAAATATTAAATTAACTTTCCTTCAAACGCTTGTTTTAGTACTGATTGTCTTAACGTTTCTGCTTTAATTAAACTTTCATCTATCGCTTTTTCTATATTATCTGCTTCTGAAAACCGTTTTTCTATTTCTTCTACGATTTGGGTTTGTTGATAAACCGGACATAATGGGAATGGAAACATTTTTATCTGAGAGTAATTTAAAGCTTGTCGGGTAGCCCCTATTTGTATCCTATTAATGTGCTGTTGCGCAAAATTGGAATTCAAGTACAGTGACAAATATTTTGATCTTACTTCATTTTGATTTGTTCTTAAAATACAAACGTGCTGATTGACATTAGCTGGACCAAAACTTTCTGGAATATTAGCGGCTCTACCTATTGAAGCACCTGTTATATTTAACAGAACATCTAATGGCTTAACTCTGCTCCTTTCCATTTTTTCATCAATATCATTCGTTATGTAAGCAATATCTTCAAGAACTAAACGATTTGGATACACATTCTGACTTCTGATGAACTTGATACCTTCGGTTTTATAAACATTTCTACCGCCTCTCGGAGTAACTCCACTTCCTAAAAAAGTTATAACTTCTTCAAACTTCACCCATTTCCAACCATCCGGTAATTGAGTTGAATATTCTACTTTTGGTTCTGCTGCTTTCAACATTTCGCTATGCGCTTGGCGCTTGGCGCTTTGCGTAAGCTTGCCTGAGAATGCACTTGCAAGTACAGATTGCCGATACAGCCGAATTTGTTCTTTTGCTTTTTTAAGAGATGCAACTCCGCTATCCAATCCGCTAAAGAGTTCTTCTATCTTCTCAACAATTTTTTTCTGCTCTGGAAGTGGTGGGTTTATAATTGGAATTTGTCTCATCGATGATTGATTCAGCTTCAATCTCGTTGTTCCAGTTACAAATGGATGGTAGTCTAAAAAATTAAGATAGTAACAAAGAAATTTATTGTGATTTTTAGAAAGCAAAATGTGAGCATGATTATTTACCCATATTTTACCATTAACGATATATGCTTTCGGTTTACGTTTTTCTAAAAATGGTGCGCCATCTTCACCTAATAATACAAACTCCCCTTCGAGTAAAAAATCATCTATGTAACCAACTTGCCCTGTCGCACCATAATAAGGAAACAATGATTCTATTGGCTTACCGGAAATTCGTTTGTCTCTTTCATCTGAATTAATTGGAGATCTTTTATTGTCTAAAATTTTACAAACATCACCAAGTTTAACCCAAGACCAGTTTGGAGGAAGATTATTCATTCTGCTCAAAATCTAATTTATAAATTTATTTCGCCAATGTTCTGCTTGCCCCTCAGGAACAGCAATAACTAACAGTTTTTTAGCTCTTGTTAAAGCCACATATATTATTCTTTTCTCTTCACAACTTTGAATATCTTCACACAATATTCTGGAATAATTCATATTGTTAGCTCCTCTTGTTGCCCAAAAGGTTAGCACAGCATCTATTGTTTCGCCTTTAACCGAATGAACAGTACCAACGCTTATATTATTAATCATAAATTTTCTATCTCTCTTAAAAATATCAATAAACCTTAATGTTGAATAACCAAATCCTCGACTATCTCTTTTAATCGACAAATCTAATTTTAATTTTTTATTAAATTTAATAATAGATGAGTTTGCCTCATTTATCCATTCAGACAGATTTAAGTTCGTTTTTGGTAAAACATTCATCAATTCATATAAGTGTACTCTCCAATTAATCGGATCAAATTCTTTTAATATATTATTTTTATCAGTAATACTAACTACATTCAGATTGCCAATTGATTTCAGCAATCCAAGTTCAAGACTTTTTATTCCTAGATGAATTTTACCCTCGTCGTAAAGGAATTTACCTTTAGCAATATCTCGACAAAATAATTTATTATCCTGCCAAGGAACCAAATTATTAGTTGTATCATTTCCAATAATTTTTTCTACCATATTATATGATCTGCAGAGGATTTGAATTTTATCAGCGGTTACATCTACGTTTTGTTGAACACAAAGTTGTGCAAAATAGTCAATAGAGGCTGTAATATCATTGGCCGAATATTCAATTATTTCTGGATTGAAATTTAATTCTTTAACTTCTTCGTTGATAGCTTCAGAAGGTTCTGGAAGTGAAGATATTTTAAAGAAGAAATTGCAAATTTTCTGAGAACTTCTTCTATTTTCATTTAGTTTTATTTCTTTCCAATCACCACACTTCTGTAAAAATAATTCTGGTTTTGCATCGTTCCATTCAAAAATTGCCTGATCTGGATCACCAACTAACATTAATTCATTTAATCCATTTTCAACTAGTGTATTTATGATTTGCATCTGCAGTTCATTCGTGTCCTGAGCCTCATCAATCATAATTGTAGGAAATCTTTTGATTAGAGCTTTACAAATTATTGGAAATTTTTGTAGAAGTTTAACAGAATAGAATTCTGAATCATCTTGTGTAGCAAAACCTTTTCTGTTAAACAATATTTTCATTTTCCTTAATTCATCGGTAGATAATTTGTTCGCACCATTTCGAGGATTTATTATTTCCAATGAATCATTTATTAGAAATCTAACATTCGTGAATTGATCCTGCGTAAAATTATGACCTTTCCAAATAGAAATGTTACCACCAACCAATTCAGGCCTGATATCACATCCCATAATTAAGTGCCCAAAGGGTAAAAAAATGTATTTGTTTATAAAACTATCAATAGTCCCTATAAAATGTGGGTGCGTTATTTGTGAATTAAACGAGAAATCTTCCTTCATTTTTCTCTGAATTTCAGAACACGCTGCATTGGTAAATGATATAGTTGCAATGCCACCATTAACTTTTTTCCAAGAACTTAATAACCTTGATAATCTAGCAGCAACTGTATATGTTTTGCCACTTCCTGGGCAAGCCCGAACAATGAACCTCCCATTACAATCAAATACAATTTCTTTCTGCCTTGTAGATAAATTTTCAAACATCCTCTTCCTCGATTACCCACTTTATTGCATCTACAATATATTTTGGTACTGTAAAACGATTTTGATAACTCTTAACCGAATAGAGTGTTTTAGATAAAAATTGAGAAAAATCAGCCTTATCCTTATTACTTCTTAATTTATTGACAAAATCTACTGCATCTGATAATTCTGTTCGCGGATGCATTTGTTTATATATTCTTTTTATTAACGTACTATTTATTTCTGTGGTATTAAAAAGTTCATATTCAAAAGTTTTTTGCGATATGAAAACTTTCAAATTATTGCCTTGAAGTGTTAAAGCATTTTGCGCGGGCACTGAAATTTCTCCATCCTTATCGTCGCCGTCAGTTATCAATGAACATCTTGACAATAACTTCTTATCAGTACTATTAAAAAGTTTAGCAAACGGAGCAAAAGACAATCCTCCAATCACAACAATCTCAATTCCATTCTTGTCTAACTCATATTTTTCACCAAGCATTTGAGCAAAGATTGGCAACAATAAAGCTTCTGTTATTCCTTCCACCAATATTATACCTTTTGCAAAAAATAATTGACATTTGGTCACATCCAAAAATCGATATAATAATTTTTTATCAGAAATAGTTAACGTTGTTTGCCCAATTGAAAGAGCTTCAACTTTGTCATTTTTGTTTTGAAGTGCTATTAAATCATCAAGCTCTGCTTTTGCGGATATTGTTGGCGAATGTGATGTGATAAATATTTGAAATTGATTTGTCAAGTTAGCAAAAAAATCGAGCAGAATGTTTTGTAACTGTGGATGCAAGTGTGCTTCAGGCTCTTCAAATAGTATTGCTATATAAGCATAGGGTTGTTGGGATTTTTTTTCTAAAATATCACCCAAAACTGTCGATGTAAAAATTAAATTATTATACCCAAGTCCATTTTGGGAAATATCAAAAACGTTTTTTCTAATCGGAAGGCTTAACCTTAAACCCTCAACTATTTTTCTATATTCTAGAGGTAAAAAATCAAGATTAATTATTTGCTCGGAACCCCGTATACTCGTCTTTTTCAAATGCTGATTAATCTTTTCTTTACCATTTGCGATAAGACCTTTCCACTCTTCATCCGAATCAATTAGATCTTGTAATCTTTTTGCTTTTAATTTTTGATCGTCAGCATCATATATCAATTTAGTAAATAACTGCCCTATTCTATTCCCACGACTCGGCCTTAGATCTCTTTCAGCATCACGTAATGCACCTAGGTATACAAAGCTCATTTGCTCTAAAATTTCAATCGGAATATTTTGCCCTTCATTAGTTCCACCCCAATAATTGAATTTCGTTTTTTCTATTCCATCTTTAATTACGCGAGAGTACCTGTAATGAGTTTCAATTCGCAATTTATTGTCATCAATTCCTAACAATTCATAATAAATACCATTTTCTTCATCGCTGTCTAAGTTCCAGAATAAATCAAATTCAATTGAATCAGTTTTATTACCATCTTGATTTATATAGAAATCATCAGAATTTATAAACATTTCCCGTCTTTCATTTCCTAATCCTATACAAATTCTTAAAGCATCTATTAAAGCTGTCTTACCAGTATTATTCTCACCGATTATTAAGTTTAAACCTTTTTTAAATTCAATGTTTAGCTCAGATATTCCCCTAAAGTTTTTAATATGAAAATTTTTTATATACATAATAAATTCATTAAATATTTAAGCCGCTAATTCTTTGTTTAATTCTTCAATTAACTCTTCTGTCTTTTCTCCAAACAATTTCCACATTTTCCCAAGACCACCTTCATCAACAAACGGTGAAAGTTCAAAATCATCTTTTTCAATTCTTACAGAAGATACAATATGATCTTTAATCATTCTAAGCCAGTTCATTTGTTCATCGTTAAACTGCACCGGTCCCGCATTGCGTTTAAACACCCATTCTTTAAATCTTCTGTTAACAACTTCACTGTATGGCTCAAGTGTTTCATCAAGTCTAAGTTCAAATCTTATAAGTGTAATAATATCTGTTAACATTCTCTGCGGGGTTTTACTTTTAACAAGATTCGGTTTAACTCTCTGGTAAGCATTCCAAACCTGCTCAAGTGTTAAGTAGTAAGGAGGATTTGTAAGAGCATCGCTAAGCTCTCTAATCATTTTGTAAGTTAGTTCTTTGCGACGTTCCGGCTGGGAGTAAAGAATTCTTAATGCAGTTATCTCATCTTTGTTATCATCAATAAACTTACGGAAGTTGTTAATTATCTCATCAGCATTTTCTTTTGCTGTTGTATCAAACTCGCTTCGTATAACTCTATCAGTATTTGTCTCATCAATTATCTGGTAAATTTTCTGGCGTACTGTTTCTAAAAATTCTCTAAGCCTGGGATTATCAAATGGTTTTATTGCTTCATTGCTAAATTGTTTAATTGTTTCATTTATTTGAACTTCATTTGGTTCGGCATCCACAGGAAGATTGAAAATCCGCCTTACGTTTTTATCTACTTCATCAGGATCGTAAACATTGGCAAGATTAAGGGCAACTTCAGTTAAGTTTTTTCCGTCTGCAAGTTCAATAAACTTTTCTCTGTCTGTTTCGGTAATCTGCTTATCAATTTTTGTAAGTCGTGCTGCAAGTGAAGACATCGTATCTTCATCAGGCTGGAGAATAACCATCTTCATTAAATCTTTTAACGGTACGGTTGGCTTCTTATCAACAACAGGATAATCAACTTTAATAGATTTGAAAACACCAACAGCATCAATAATGTAAAATCTTTCTTTATTGATTTTTGCACTCGGTGTAACTTTTATAAGTTCATCTTTACTGAATGATCTTGTTCCCCTTCCAATCATCTGCTGAAAATAATTACGCGAACGAACATCACGCATAAAGATCAGAATTT
>DPRR01000010.1 GCA_003538625.1 Ignavibacteriales bacterium | reverse complement strand
TTACATGATTCACACATTTGATGCGTCAAATAAGTGTACATAAATATTTGAAGAAAGGATTTTGAGTATCGGTTAGCCTGGGGAAGCACAGTTTCAACAAAGCATTAAAAATGTAAAACAGCTAATCCCTCGTTGCAAAAAAAGGATAGCGTGGAAAACCACCATCGAAACCAAGGAAAGCAGAAACAAGGAAGACCCGGACGTTGATATTACATTCAAACAAACACGTTTATAATAAGCATAAATTGATTAACAATGTCCATGAGAATTCCTCAGGGACAAAATCTTATTTCTCAGAAATGTCCGAAACCTTAACAAAAGCGTTTTGCCATTTTTTTTCAGATAGTCGATTCCTTTAAAAATTCCGGCAACCAGGAAAAGGAACACGACAATGGTCAAAACGAATTCGTGCTCATCGGTTGCCATCCCGGCTTTTGCAAATGCCTGACAGGAAAGCCCTAACAGGAGAACCAGCCAGATAAATATTGTCTTTTTCATTTCACTGGTTTTTCCAATTACAGGTAAAGTTATTTAATATTTTCGCCAATCGCATCAAATATTTTATCTTTTATGAATGCTTAACAGGCTGTTTTAGAATAGCAATAAGTTAAAAACTATATCCAGTTACATATTTTTTTTGGATTCTCTCCTGACGCTCCATCCTACGGATTGCACACCGGTTGCAAACCGGCGCGAGCGGGGTAAAAGATACATTTTGCTTTGCAAACCACGCGATAAATAATCGCGCGGCAACGAGGGGGAAGGGATATATTCTACACAGACTCATCACTGGTCTATCAGACTGCTTTGATTCCTATTTATTAGGCCAAGTAATATTTTCATTTAATTTAATCTTTTCATATTCGAGTAAATTACTGGATGCATAAATTTTTTTTTCTCTAATAAATTCTAATACAGAATCTTGGTCTAAATCGGATGGAATTTGTTTTTCAAGTTTTCTAATTGCACTGCTGGGGATTCCATATTCTGAAAGGATAGCAAGATTCTCTCTTAAGAAATCATTTTCAATAAGATTAGCATAAAAAATATAATTGCCCGCTCTCACTCTGAATTCAGAACAGACAAATCTTTGAATTTCATTTATCACCGATAGCCATTTTGGAACTTTATATTGGAACCAATGCTTCATTGTTTGAAATGTATCTTGAATTGCTCTGTCCATTAAATCAGAATCAGAAATATTGTTATTTGCAGTTAGTCTTCTTAAATAAGAATAGTTACTTTGAACTAAATATTCAATATTCTGATTTAAGCCATAATTAAAAGTCATGTTTATAAGTTTTCCTTTTGTCATAGGCCTTGTAGTCTCTCCTTCAACTAAAAGATTATCCCATGCGA
This sequence comes from Ignavibacteriales bacterium, assembly GCA_003538625.1. GTDB lineage: Bacteria > Bacteroidota > Ignavibacteria > Ignavibacteriales > Ignavibacteriaceae > IGN3. The sequence continues at coordinate 3,996 of DPRR01000010.1, read as the reverse complement.
GCCCAAGTATATATTCAAGTTGACGATAATTTGGTTGATTCCAATTTATCAATTCATATTTGGTCTGAATGTCTTCTCTTAGAATATCAAAGATCGATTTTTGTCCATGTACTTTAACTCCATTCTTTTTAATAATCTCTTTCTCCTCTGTAGGTATCTCGTCAATGGCGTTGTACTGTTCAGTTTCTTTGTTTTTTACTTCATCATCATCTAACTGTATGAGTATTTCATCTTTTATAGGATCTTGTTGAAAAAAAGGAATATCAATAACAATTTGCTCTTTATCTGGAGGTGGATTGAAGTTGTAAATATTACCAACAAAATGAACCATCATCCTACCTGCTCTGCCTTTGATATTAGAATAATCAAAATAATCAATATCATTGAGCCCTTTTTTAGAATCGAAATAGATTATATTTTTTGCACTTGTGTTAACACCTTCTATAATAGTAGAGGTACAAAAAAGATATTTTAATTTACCATTATTAAAGTAATCAATAATTGAAGTTGTTATATGTTTTTGGAGAGCTCCATCATGTATTCCGATATTAAATTTTAGATTATACAATAAACTCCATTCTCTAGAAACATAGTTTTCTATCCATTCAACTATGGGGAATTCATGAATGGTTTCTTTAGTTTCTATACTTATTAAATAGTTGGTAAACTTTTTAGAAAGAGTTCTAACACGATTTGGGGATGAACAATAAATTATTGTCTGTTCATCTGCTAAATCAACTAAGAGTTTAAAAAGAACCATCTCTTTATTTTCTGCTTTATTTCCTCTTTGTCCAAATTCACCTTCATGGTTTTTATATATGTCTATATGCCTAGAATCGACTAATGAGTAGTTGCTTTTGAAGAAAGTGGCGTTGTATGCTTCAGAGAATCCTTCACTTATATTGTCAATATTTGGGCCAAGCAAATAGAATTTTGGTGAAAAAGTTTTTAATATGTAATGAAATGCATTATTAAGGGAAGATGATCGTTCATCATCACGATTGCCACTTAATTTATAAAATTCATCTATGACCAAAAAATCAATCGGAGGGAAAAGTTGATATTCATTTACCCTTTCTGCAGTAAAAAGAAAAATATTCCCTCTTTCTTTGTTGGGCTCTTGAGACGTTCTAACAATAAGTTTATAAGTGTTTTTATATTTTAAAAGTTTTCTACGAGTTTCATCAAGCAATGCAAGAGTGGGTTGAATTATGATAATATTCTGATATTTATTGGATGCAATGATTTCTTCGAAAAGTAAACTTTTTCCAAAACTTGTGGGTGCGCTCACAATAACATTCTTATCAGAATTAAGCAGTTTTAGTAATTCAAATTGATCATCATGAAAATACTTTGATTTAAGAAAGTTCGAAAGATGTATTTCTTTTCTGATTTCAGCAGGCAGGTTTCGTAATTTAATTTCAAGTATACCATTCAAATATGGATAAAAGCCAGATGACTCAACCAAATCAGACCATACATCTTTAGTTTTCTCATTAATCTTGCTCCAATTATTTAAGGCATTAATGATAACTTTACGTCCTTCTTCCTCAGTGTTCTTTAACAATACCGAACATTGTTGTGCATAGTCAAAACTTTTTTCAAATGATAGTTCTTGAGATTTTTCCAAATCCTCTATAATAGCATCTATATTAAGCATTTTGTTGATTATATAATTTCTGGTGAAGAATTTTCAATAATTGTTTTTTATCAGGTATAGGAAATAATATCAGGAGGATATTTAAATCAGTCTTAATTGGTTCCCCAGATTCTTCTTCAATCATAGAAAGATTTTCTTTAAAGATTTTCTTTAAGTTTAGCATTTCTTCTTCATAATCATGTAAAAAATCGGGAGCAGTTTCATCATCGTATTTTTCAAACAAGCGAGATTGATATGTACATACTAATGGAACCGTAACAGAATCAAGAAAGTCTTGAAGTTTTGCTTTTTTTTGTTCAACTTGTTCCAATACTCTAAACCAATATTTTTTTATATCAAGAAACTTAAGATATTCCTCTTCGGTATTTTTATCATCATATTCCTCTGGTGGAATAAAAGAGTATTTTTTTTTCCCAATTAAAGCAATCTCTCTATAAAGAAAATCACTTTTAAAATGTGATTTCACATCTTCTATTAAATCTTTTACCCCATGTTGCCCGGCAGTTCCATCTTTTCTGGAATACAATTTTGACTCGCCAAAATATAATGATCCTTTACCATGATTTACTAAATCAGGACCTATGTGAACAAGATCGAAGCCATGAACTGTAGCATTGTCAGTATCTTTAAAATAGATTTTTGAAACTAATGGAGTTGTTCCAATGAAGTCTCTTAATATTAGATGTAAAATCAATTCCCCAAACTCACCTCTTTTTAAATATTTATCTTCAATCTTAAGTTCGCAATCATAAATTGAGGAATCATTGTCTACGTAAATCTCTTTTGCAACTGAAAATTCCTTTATATTATAAATTGATTTTGCTGCTTCGATTAGTTTTCTTCTGTCATATTTTTTTAAAATTCCAGTGTGGTAGCCAAATGCAAAATCAACAATTGAGTCCATTAATAAATCAGTCAAAGAATCGTATCTGAATTTTTTAAAGTCAAAACCAACAAAATATGTTCGTAAGTCCGCCTCTTCAAAATGTTTATGTATTATATTATGTGATGGTATATTCATTTCTTCTTTTATGTGGCCTCAATTATTTCTTCAACTTAAGTAAAAATATCTTAAAAAATTGGGAGTACATATACTCCTTAATTGTTAGAATAATTTTAGAGTCTACCTTTGATAGTTGAAATCTAATATTTTTGATTCTGTTTTTCTAGGTTGCCAGTTCATGTCAGGTTAATTTTTGCCGAAGATAGAAAAAAGCTGAATTACTGAGGTTTGCGGAGAGTAAAAAATTTATGTTATATGGTTATTTCTCAAATTAGCATCAGAATTAAATTAGTACCTCGGAGAAACTAATTTACATTTTGTTGAACACGGTTGAAATCAGAATAAATAGCTTTGAGGTTTCGAATTGGAAATTACCGGAAGTTATTTTGTTCTTTGTTTTGAAGATAATTTTTGGCTTCAGCGGGCGTACCCAAAAGAATGGCAAGCCATCGTGTTTTATCGTTTTGTTCAAGTACGATTTTAATGGTCAGCGTGAAAGGAGTAGCCAGGAACATGCCAACCGGTCCAAGAATAAATCCCCAGAAAATAAGGGAAAGTATTACAACCAGCGCTGATAAGTCTAATCCTTTTCCCATGAGTTTAGGTTCAATAAAATTACCCAGAACATTATGGATAACCAGAAACGAACCAAGGGACCAGAGTGCACCGCCTAATCCGAGTTGAACCAGTGCAAAGAAAAATGTCGGTATAGTTGCGATTACTGAGCCGATGTTGGGAATGTAATTCATCAGGCCTGCAAGTAAAGCCCACAGCAGTGGGTAATCAACCCCAATGATTAACAGTGAAATATAGATACAAATTCCTGTTGCCAGACAAATCAAGGTTTTTATGGCAAGGTAGTGACGGATATTTCTTAAAATGGTTGAGAAATATAAAATTGAATGATATGACTTATTTGTAATTGCTTTTGCTTTTATTAAAAAACTGCCAAATTCCATAAGAATAAATAAAATGATAAGTGTGATGAGGAAAGAATTCCCCAATATGTTTATCAATACCTTTACACCATGTGATGTAAATTCCTGTATTTTTTCAGGTTGAATAAATTTTGTGATTTGATCTTCCGGGATGTTGAAACCTTTTTCATTTAAAAACTGTATGGTTGAAATGCTGATGGCAGTTATAGTTGATTCATATTTTGAAACATTGCTCATGAAGAATGATAATGTTCCTCCAACTAGTGAAGTAAATCCAAAAAAAATTAAAATCAACCCCAACATAACGATGATGATTGCTATCCATTTGGGTATTCTCTTTTTCTCGAGCCATGCTATGGGTTGAACGCATATAATGCTAATGAACAGCGCGAGTA
>DPRR01000040.1 GCA_003538625.1 Ignavibacteriales bacterium | reverse complement strand
TTAGCTGGGACCAGACCGCCAGTTTATTGTGGGCAAGTATTAACAGGACGTTACAGTAAAAGTGATTGGGTGAACGGGTAAATGGGTGATTGAGGAAGAAAAACGGGGGACGGAAAAGGTGAGCGATGAGAGAAAAAAAAAGAAACTCCGTAGGTGTTGGATTATAATAAAATAAGCGGCAGTTGTTAGTAGGCAGGAAGAAAAGACGGATGACAAAGATGTTAAGAGGAGAATTGAGAGATGAAGCTTGAGCATGTCATCAGGGCAGTGTAGCAGTAAACAGAGCAGCAGCACAATAATTGCATAAAAAACTCCGTAGGAGTTAGATTATGGTAGAAACGGGTAGCCACCGGGAAATTCTGTGAGTAGTTCAGGGCACAGGATTGATTAGGTTATTGAGTAATGTTTTTGCAGACAAAAAATGATGAATAAGTTGCTTCCCTATTTCAAAGAAGGTGTTTTAGAGGCCGGGTGCGATGAAGCCGGCCGCGGATGTCTGGCGGGTCCGGTATTCGCAGCGGCAGTAATTTTGCCACCTGATTTTGAAAACGACTTACTCGATGACTCAAAAAAACTTACCGAGAAGCAGCGGTACGAACTGCGCCCACTAATCGAAAAGGAAGCTTTGGCCTGGGCTGTTGAAGCCGTTGACAACAACGAAATCGACGAAGTAAACATTTTGAATGCCTCATTTCTGGCAATGAACCGGGCAGTTCAGAAGCTTAAGATTCAACCTGAACATTTGCTAATTGATGGAAACCGCTTCAGACCACAAACCAACATTCCGTTTACCTGCATGATTAAAGGTGACGGACGATTTCTTTCAATCGCTGCGGCCTCGGTGCTTGCAAAAACTTACCGTGATGATTTTATGCTGAACATTCATGGTGAATTTCCGGCTTACGACTGGAGAACCAACAAAGGCTATCCAACAGTAAAACACCGTGCAGCCATTGCCAGCTGCGGAATTACGAAATACCATCGTAAATCGTTCAGGTTGCTGAACGAACAACTTGTGCTACAATTTTAACCTGATATTGAGATGAAAAAACTGATTTACCTGATTATATTATTGTTACCGCTGGTTTCTACAGGTCAAAAAGATACAGTTTACATTTTTGGTGTAAACGGAAAATTGAACCCTTCGGGCAAACAGGATATGATGAAAAAAGTGGATTTTAAAGGCAGTGGAATAGTGAAAATAAAAACATATAAAAATACTGAACAAGGCTGGCTGCTGGTTTTCACCGAAAAATTGAAACCACAAAATGATTCGGTTTACGGTGTACAGATAAAAAGCGATGAATTTACAGGTAAGCTGACCAGAACTTTTAAACCGCTTGCCGATGGCAGATTCGAATTTACTGACAGATTAAATACTGCGATAAAACGTACTGGCATTACAAAACAGAAGGCTCCGCTGATACTGGATGGAGGGATGAGAGAACAATACAATTCGGGTGCTGAAAAATCAGTCTCGGTTTACAGAAATAACGAATTGGTTTCGAATAAGACCTGGCTTCCAGATGGAACACCGTTGATTGATAATATTTTTTATTCGGTTGACAGCGAACCCCGTTTTGAGCCGGGTATAGGATTTCTAAACCAACAAATCAGGAAGGCAATTAAAGATGCAAAATTCGATTTGCTGACCGTGGAAGGAAGAATGGTGGTTGGGCTTGTAATTACCAAAGATGGAAGAATTGGCGGAGTACAGATAGTTAAAGGCATAAGTCAAACATTAAACGGGATACTTGTAAATGCTTTCGGAAAATTAGAAGGTGCCTGGGTTCCGGCAAAACTGAATGGTGAGCCTGTCAGTTATTTTTTAATGTTTCCCATCAATTTCATTTACAATAAATACGATTTCGATTATCTCGAAATGAAAAAGGGAATGATGTACTGGATGATTAATTAAACTGTTAATTCCGTCCGAAAATTATAATTTAGCATTTTCTGAAATCAAATCATTTTCTGCATGAGCAAACAATACGATGTAATTATAGTTGGTGCCGGTCCTGCCGGCATTTTTACTGCTTATGAGTTAATAAAAACCAGGCCCGGACTCAAAATTCTGATGCTTGAAAAAGGCAACGGAATTTACAAACGTAAATGTCCGAAACATACCAACGGCGGAATTTGTGTGCATTGTAAACCCTGTAACATTACCACAGGATGGGCTGGAGCAGGTGCTTTTTCTGATGGTAAACTGTCGCTTTCACACGAGGTGGGCGGAACAATTTCTGATTATATTGGTGTTGAAGCTGCTACCGAAATGATTGCCTACGCCGACAAAATTTATCTCGAATTTGGCGGAGATCCCCGCGTTCACGGAGCCGAAATTTCTCCTGCCATGCGCGAAATTCAGAAGAAATCAATCGAAGCAAACCTTCGGCTGGTGCATTGTCCGGTCAGACATTTAGGAACCGAAAAAACACAAACACTTTACAAATCACTCTTCGATTTTATCAGTTCAAAAGGAGTTGAAATACTCTTCCGCAAGCCGGTTACTAATTTTATTTTCGATGACGGAACAATTACAGGGGTTGTGGTGAATGATGAACCCATTTTTGCCGCGAAAGTGGTTGTTACCGTTGGGCGTGAAGGCTCCAACTGGTTGTTGAAAATGTGCGAAACCCATAACATCAATACCGAAGTTGGGGTTGTTGATATTGGCGTTCGCGTGGAGTGTCGCAACGAAATCATGCATGAAATCAACGAAAATTTTTATGAAGCCAAGCTTGTGCATTACACAAAAACTTTTGACGATAAAGTGCGCACATTCTGCTCCAATCCGGGTGGTTTTGTGTCGTCGGAATATTACGACAACAACCTGGCTGTGGTTAACGGGCACAGCTACAAAGACCTGAAAAGCAACAACACAAATTTTGCGTTGCTGGTGTCGCAAAAATTTACCGAGCCTTTCAATGCACCCATCGAATTTGGGAAACACATCGCAGATTTGGCCAACATGCTTACACAGCACAAAATTCTTGTGCAGCGTTTTGGCGACCTCATACGCGGGCGGCGAACAACGCCCGAGCGACTGTTTCGTAACAATATTATTCCAACATTGAAAGATGCAATTCCCGGAGATTTGAGCTTAGTTTTACCCTACCGGATTATGACTGACATTGTCGAAATGATTCAGGCACTTGATAAAGTAAGTCCCGGACTGGCAAGCGACGAAACGCTGTTGTATGGTGTTGAAGTAAAATTCTATTCCAATAAAATAAAAGTAAACTCCGGATTTCAGACCGATACAATTAAAAACCTGTATGTAGGCGGCGATGGCGCCGGAATCACCCGCGGGCTGATGCAAGCATCGGTAAACGGTGTATTAATAGCACGTGAAATTTTAAAGGAGATTTAAAACAAAAAAGAGCTACAAATTTAATCTTTGTAACTCTTTGATTTTCAAGTGGAGAATATCGGAATCGAACCGATGACCTTTTGACTGCCAGTGCATTATGCTTGAGTGTAAACTGTTTGATTATCAGTAAATTACGGAATGATAGAAAACACAAAACAGTGCTATTTTTAGCATTTTTGCACCAAAAAAGGGCACTCCAGATACTCTTATTTTAGGTGGTGAATTTGAGGATGGGGAGATGTTTAATTTTGTTAGGATTGGCGAAATTTTAATTCAAAATGTATGTTCCACTTAAAAAAAGCGTAGAAGTAGCTTTCCTAATGTTATAATGGAAGATGGGATGGTAGTTAAGAAGAATAAGTAATCAATGATTGTTTATACTTATTTGTAATTTCATTCCTCCCTATTTATCAGTTAATTGATCAACCCCGAGTAAAAAATAAATGATATTTTATACTTTCGTCTCAAGTAAGACCAATTTCATCACTCACCAATATGAGATTAATAAAGATAATTTTCCATACGATTTTATTGTCTTTCTTAACTTTAAGCGTTTTTGCTCAAAATCAGCTACTTGAGCTGCAAACAAATAAGGGAAGAATCTACAAAAACTACTTAAAAACATCTTATGAGTTATCCAATTATGATGATTGGTTGAGTCGTGATGATATCTATTTTAAAGGTGTCAAATATCCATTCGGTGGACTTCTCGACCAGTGTCACTGTCAAATAGACATTAATGGAGATGGATTAGAGGATATTTTTTATAATGATCTTAATGATATTTCTGATATTAATAGATTTCTCGCAACATCGATAAATAAATCACCAAGTGTTTTTATGAATACTGGTACAAAAATGGAAAAGATAGATTGGACAGGACCATCAATTATAGATCCTATGGCATCAGAAATATTAGTTGGAGATTTTAATAACGATTCATTACCTGATCTTTTTTCTATCGTTGCTTATGATACACCCAATGGAATAGAAGGAGATTATCAGATAAGTAATCTATTATTAAATTCCAAAGATGGTTTTAAAACAGTTATTGAATTTCCACACCAAGCTGGGTACCACCATACAGGCTGTTCTGGAGATATAGACAATGATGGGGATCTGGATGTTATTATGTTTAATTTTGGATATTGGGAAAATTTTATCACGAGTAAAATTCTGTGGAATGACGGGAATGCAAACTTTACTTTTTCGGAAGCAGGTTTTAGTAGAATTGCACCTGTTCATCGTTCCCAATTATTTGATGTGAACAAAGATGGATTTCTTGATTTAGTAATATCACAGCCTTTAGCAAAATATCATGTGGATATTATGTGGGGAAATGGTAAAGATTTTGATCTTAGTAATTCCTCTTCGTTTGAAACTATCGATTATCCTGTCGGATCCGTTATTGATATTGATTTTACTGATGTTGACAATAATGGAATGGCCGAAATTATTCTTTCAGGACATGCAACTTCCTATGTGTCTCCAATTGATTCTACTCACACAAATGTTTATTACATTCAATTATTTCAATCGGATGACAATGGAAAAACTTTTACTAACAAAACAAAACAATATTTTGACGTAACAAGTTTTCCACGATTTGCGAATATGAGTGTAAAAGATCTGGATAAAAATGGGAAAACAGACATTTATTCTGGAGATAGAAAAGATTCAATCAGGTGGGAATGGAATGAAACAAAATTTATTTATAAATACCCAAAAACACTTAATCCTCCTATTATAAGTGATTATGAATTCAAGAATAATTTTAATATCAATATTATATGGAAAGGTTTAAATCCATCTGAACTTTATGAAGATTCGCAAATTGTTAAATGGGCTATTTATTGGTCAGATAAACAATGGACAGATACAAGTTTGGTTTCTAAAATTTATGTTTCTGCGAAAGATGCACTTTTTGATGAAGGTTTAAATCAATTTGTCATTGAAGCAACCAGCAAAGAAATGTATATTAGGGTTGCAGCAATTGATGTCTTTGGTGTTGTATCAGGTCTATCAAATTTACTAAATGTAACAATTCCTAAGCCAATAATTACATCAGCAACTGTCTGTGAACAGAATAACCTAACAATTGTTGGAACTGATTTTTTTGGTATTACTGGAATAAATATTGGAGATTATCCAGTTGATTATAAAATCTTATCGGGAAATATAATATTGGCAGAATTAAGTGAAGGGCAGTCAGGAAGTATTTCCTTAATAAGCATAACAGATACTTTAACCTATTCAGATATTAAAACAATATCTTCACCTTCACAGGCTCTTTCTATAAACGGGAACAATAGCCCATATTATAACACAATTGAAACCTACAACGTACCTGAAATTGATGGCGTTACATTCGAATGGACTTTCCCTCAAGGGTGGGAACTAATATCTGGGAGTAACACAAATATTGTCCAAGTAAAAATTGGAACAACCGACGGAACCATCAAAGTGTCTCCATCAGCAATTTGTGGTAGTTTAGAACAAGTTTCTTTGCCTGTTGCTGTTTATACTTATGTCCCCGACGACAATTTTCAAAAGGCTTTACGTGAAATTGGTATCGATATAGGAAATGAAGTTGATGCTGTATTAACATCCTCGGTTATGAACGTGTCAGACTTAAATGTTGAATCAAAAGTTATTAGAGATTTAACTGGCATTCAAGATTTTGAATCATTAAAGAGGCTTGATTGTAGTAATAATCAACTTGAAGTTCTTGATTTAAGTAAAAACATACAATTGGAGGAATTATCTTGTTCGGGAAATAAACTTAACAGTTTGGATATTTCAAAAAATGATTCTTTGAAAGCTCTGTTTTGTGATGGGAATAAACTGACTGAATTGAATGTTACACAAAACAAAGTATTATACTCACTTGGATGTGGTGTTAATCCTTTAACAAGTTTGAATGTTTCTCAAAATAAAGAGTTGGTCTTATTATCAATCTATTCAAGTACAATTTCGTCAATCGATTTATCCCAAAACAGCCATCTTTTCCTTTTTCATTGTGGATTTAATCAATTGACTAATCTTGATATTTCAAAGAATTTAGAATTACGTGAGTTAGCCTGTGATGCAAATCAAATAACCAAACTCGATTTATCGAAGAATACAAAACTAACCCACGTGATCTGTAATGGAAACAAATTAACTTCATTAAATTTAAAAAACGGCAATAACTCTACCCTAACTGAAATGTACGCAGATGGGAATCCTGATCTGACTTGTATTAATGTAGATAATCCGTCATTATCGGAAACATACACAGATTGGCATAAAGACATTACAGCAAATTATTCCAACAATTGTGTCTCAACAGGTATTGAACTACTCGAATTAAACAAATCGATTGTTGTTAAACCGAATCCATCAGGAGGTATTTTTTCAATTGAAGGATTACCAGCAAATCAAAAAAACAATATTTCAGTTCATACAATTGATGGCAAATTAATCAGAAGTAAAATTAGTAATTCAGCTAATGAGATAATTGATTTAAGTAATAATGATGCAGGAATATATATGTTACAGATTAATGGTCAGGATTTTAAAATCTCAAAAAAATAAATAAGTCTGATAATCTTCGGTAATTATTTACAATTACTCAGGCAAAGTATATGATTAAAATTACAATAAACAACTTATGAAAACTTTCTTATTAATCACTTTCTTATTCATGTCGGAATGGGTTGTTAACGGTCAGGATTTTATAATCAGTTTTAAAGGCACTGGATCAAGCACTACAGTTGAAAAAGTGATTGTTGAAAATCTAACGCAAGGGAAAAGCATAACACTTTTAGGTTTTCAAACTTTACATTTAGTGAGTGTAGCTTCAGAACAACAAACATGGCAATATAATACAGGGGATCGTTTGAGATTTCAAGGTACTTCTGGAAAATTTAGTACCATTGTTATGGATGTTCCAACTCAAAGTAAAACCATTTCATTTCATTTTATTGAATGTACTGACAGAGATGGGAATAATTATCCTGTAGTGCAGATTGGAGATCAAATATGGATGGCAAAAAATCTTGCTTACCTACCAAAAGTTAGTCCACCCTCGGAAGGATCATATACAGAACCATATTATTACGTTTATGGCTATAGTGGAGAAGATGTAAATGAAGCAAAAGCAATTGTTAATTATCATACTTATGGTGTATTGTACAACTGGTCTGCAGCGTTAAATGCTTGTCCGAATGGTTGGCATTTGCCAACAGATGATGAATGGAAACAATTGGAAATGGCAATTGGCATGAGTCAAAATGAAGTAGATGAAGTAGGGTGGCGAGGAATAAATGAAGGACTCAAATTGAGAACGACAAATGGTTGGGGCGGTAAAGGAAATGGAAGTGATGATTTTGGCTTTTCTGGTCTTCCCAGTGGTAGGCGTCGCATCTATGGAGCGTTTGATAACTTTGAATATAGCAGCTCCTGGTGGTGTTCCAATGAAAAAGATAATAATTTAGCTTGGTATAGGTACCTTGGATACCATTACCCTTTTATCTATCGATATATCAGTCGAAAAGAGGTAGGACATAGTATCAGGTGTATAAAGGATTGAAATTGTTTGTTGTTTTCTTTACAATGTCAGACAGATTAAAAATTAATACCAATTCAGAATGTTTTTAAAGTAGTGTAATTGATTTTTTGTTGGGCATCCTTGATTGATTATTCTTATTTTCAATTTGATTCTTACCTATAGATCAGTTAATTGATAAACCCTGAGTAAAAAAGTAAATGATATTTTATACTTTCGTCACAAGTAAGACCAATTTCTTCACTCTCCAATATGAAATTACAAAAGATAATTTTTCACACAATTTTGATTTCAATTTCAACTTTGAGCATATTTGGTCAAACTGTCCAGAAAAAGCAACATGAAACTTTACAATCAAACGATGTTAATATTGTTGATGAACAAAATTTAAAATGGTCGGAACTGGATGCTTATGTGGGTAAATACTCTAAGGATACTGGTTTTTTTGAAAATGATCTTGTAAAAACTGAGCTTAAAAAAATATTAGATGATGATTTTAATGCATACATGAAATTCGTCGAAACAGCAGGTTATGGAATTATTGAAAAGGTTGATAACATTATTTATGGCGATGTTTCTATGATGCATGTGGGTGGCTACAATTCACTGTTTCTCATTGATACGAAAAAACGTGAAATGTATCTTTTTTGGATGAACGGAGCTTTACGAGATAAAGAATATCAAATTTACGGTACAAGGCCAATTCCTGAAACTATAAAAAAGATTATTGAAGATGACATGAATACGGGTTTTGGCCACGTGGCAAAATTTTATTTTAAAAACGACCATTTAGAAATAAATGTAATAAACCCGACGGGTAATGATATTCAAAGGAGATAATTGATTAAGTGGCGAGCACGTAGAATAGGTAAGATTTACTGTTATTTGCCACCATTTATTGTTTGTCCCTTTTCTCTTACTTTTAGCAAAAATAACGACCAAACCAATCCTCTGGCACAGTAGGCATCACTAAACCAATCATCGGGACTCACCAAATCATGTGGATCAATTTGAAGCAGGTCATCAATTACCGATTGATATTCAGGTTTCACCACCCGTTGAATTTCGTTCAGGTAAGCTTCATACTTTTTGATAAAAATGATTGAGTCCATATTTCACCGAGTTTTATATTACAAAAAGAGTTGATTCATATGATGCATGGCTAAATTAAGGGGAAATATGACAAAGCGGAATATTCCCAAAAGCCATGGGTTTTATATAAGCTTAAAGATGCCCTTTTGAAATATAAAGAATTGCAAAAAAAAATGTTTCAACGCCCATACATTCTGGCACTTATGTTATTTTCCAGAATCATGTTATATGATAGGAAATCTAATTAATTCTACTTTACTAAAATGATTTTGGCTAATAATATCTATCTATATCATTTTGCCGTTGTCTGTGTCTTATTCGAATATGCTTCAGGCAAAGGTCAACCTCTTTTTGGGTGGCGAATACCGTAGCCAATCGAATTTTCCAAATTAAAGATATTCGCAGAAAATTCCCAATGATTTGCAACAGAGTATCTCATATGTTCAATTTAATCCTGAATAATAATTCTGGATATTGTCCCTTATTTCCTGTTTAAAATCATTCAGTTTGTTTTCAAATATTTTAGCCATCAAGTCATAATCACTGGCCTTAACACAGATACTATCATGCACCGTAAAATATTTGATTTTTAATTTGGTTAATTCTTTACAAATCCCGTTGAATATGAAGTTTCCTTCTAATTTTTGAAGTTCGTGTGATAGTAATTTATAATTACCAACTTGTATTTTATATCTTCTAATGAACTTTCTAATGGTGGGATAAAATTTATCAAATGCTTCGTCTTTACCATTTGTACGACCAAACAAAAATTTGTAGAATATCGGTTTTGCATCATCTCTAATTATACCGTAATAAGCCGCCATTTTATTGTAAAGCTTATTGCCAAAAACATCGTCTTGAAACAGTGCCAATTCTTTTTGAACTATATGCTTATCAAGATTTTTACTAAGTACGTACAAGAAAAATAATGCTTGGCTGCAAGAAATATCAACTTCTCTAATTAGCTCACCATCAATACGCAAGAACTGTTTTCTAATTTCTCGTTTTAATATCGTGAAATTGGTATGAATTCGACCATGGTCATCAGAAATTAAATATGAATCCTTTTCTTCGATATTCAAGATTGAAATGTAATTCTTAAAGTATTTACTATCATTTTGATTTGGATATAGAATCTTTAAGTAATCAATTGCTTCTTCTTTTTCTATGGTAATAAATTGAAGGTTCCCTTTTATTGAGTTGATTAGTCGCTTAGGATAAATTGATGATCCCAGACTTGAACTCAATAAGTCTTTATAATTGGTAACCATCTTATTGCTCCTGTTTTGGTATATAACCATTTCATTGGTTTCTACCTTCCAGTAAAGAAACTTATAGGTATTACAATTTTCTCCAGTATTATAATTTCTAATTAATCGTATATATGGTCCGACTTCTAATAAATATTTGATGTAGAAAGAATAATACTCACCATATTTCTTCTTTAACACGGTAGATGATAATGGTATCGGAATATCTTTCTCCTTCGTTTCATCTCTGAGCTTTAAATAACTGTTATGGATATCATGGAACAAATCACATAAATAATCTTTTTTTAGGGTTACTGTTTTATTTTTTTTCTGAACTAAAATTGGGGGACCACAAATGAAATCTTTGGGAACTAATTGGTTTAAATATTTGATTTCTTCCATATCACTAAAATTATTTTAGTACTTATAGTGATTAATTCTTGAGGGGTTTTCAAAAATTCGGGGGGGGGGAATAATATATATATTATAATATACTATAATGTTTCCGACAAATTATTTAACTGACAGATATATTGGTATATATGTAATTATTTTTTAAAAACAATCTGGAACGTGCATATGAATGTTATTAAATCAAGTCTCCCAGTTGAGCCTGAAATTGAGCTTGATTATTTAAAATTGGAATCAATAGGAATATTCTGTGATGAAGACGATTGGGATTAAATTAGTTAGATAAATATATCAACCTTGACCCAGGTTCCGTATTATTCGACCCAAGCGATATTATTTAAAGCTATTTCCAAATTTCGAATAATAGTTTAATTCGATCGGGTAATGTTTCATATTCTTTATTCTTCTTATTCGCTGTTTCAAACTAAGCTGGGAATAAGGGACCTTCTTTTCGGTGTTTTGTTTCTTTTCAACTTCGTCTTCAAATTCCTTGGTACTTTTTTTTTCAGGGCAATATTCAAATTGAGTTACGAGAAAATCTATAAATTTTAATAGCGAGGTTCTGTTACTAACTATTCGACCCTTTGAATCAATTTCTATTGATTCTTCTGGTATTTCAGCGGTTTCTATAAAATCATCATATTTTGTATGGAGTTTAAGTTCATCCTGATTCATTATTATATCTTTCAATTTCATTTGAGTTCTTTTTCATTTATATATTAAAAACAAAAAATGAAATAATTGATCATGAAAGGTTATTTTAACATGAATTAGTTCTGGGTTCTGAATCTTTGGGGCTTGTCATATCAGCACATTATTTTCTGGCAAGTTATTATATTAGAACAGATTGTTTATTGTTCCAGTGCAACCCCTGACATACCAGAAAAGAAATAATTTTCATTAATAAATTATGCGATTATTAAAGTCAGAATTGACAAAATAGCGATGAAATGGTGAAGAAAAGTTCACTATTTTTTTTGAAAAAGTACTCGTTATTTGTGCAATAAAGCTGAAAAATGTCAAGATTTTTCGAAATTCGTTATCAAAAAAAATGGCTCAGAATTAAAATTGATTATTATTTCCTGGGCTGGTCACCAGTGATCAAGGTTTTTTATAAACATATTAGAACATGCTTCTATATTTAATCTCAATATATTTCTTGCGAGTCATATTCTTTCTTGATAATTCCATTTTGATTATCGCAGGAAAAGCACCATAATTCACGGTGCCAAATCCAGAACTTGTAAGTAAGTAACCCTCGTTCGTTTTCAGGTTTTTTATAATGCGGTGGTCTCAAAAGAACTGCTCCAAAATTCGTCCGCTTTGGAGCTAAGATAGCCTTTTCGAATTATTCCGCCTTATAAAATATTACCCGTTTCCTATTTAATTGTTACAAGTATTTATTTATTCTATACCAAACTGGAATTATTTGGATTCAGAAAAACGCAATTCAGATTTTATGCAACTTCAATATGATATTTTATGAAGTTTTATGAATTTACATTAATTCATATCAGTGATTAAATAGCTGTATTTCTGATTATTATCTTTGCATTGTTTTTAATAATAATAAGGTTCTTAAAATAAAATAACAATGAAACGAAAACAAACTACAACAACACTTCCGAAATCAATTAATTCAGACCTGGATGTATGGTTGTTTTTCAATTATCTGCACGTTGTAGAAGGTTTGCTTTTTCACCCTGAAGAAGATTTTAGTTTCTATACAAATCCTAATACAGATATGCCTTCATATACACCAAAGGAAGCTGAAAAAAGAAATGCACTTATGGAGCAATGCTTTAGCGTATGTGCAGCTTTAGGTAATAATATTTTTTCAGTTGCAATCGCAGAAATGAATCATTCAATTTTCAATATAGCCAAAAAGATGTCAGATGTTGCCGAGTGTATTTTGTCATCAGATTTCGTTGATGACAATACAGGTGAAGTTGTTAGCTTTTGTCCTAATAATTTTTACAAAATTATTGAGGAAGATTTAATGTGGATTTGTGTAAGATTTTCGGGAACTGAGAATTATGCAATATTTACCAGATGGGAATTTGAAAAGCACTTTAAACAATTAGAAGAATATGAAGTAGCATCAATCAAGTACAATTTATAGAAAGATTTATTAGAATTAACATGTCAAAACAAAAACACCGAGATCAAATCTCGGTGTTTTTGTTTGGCTGAGTTCGTATTTAACTTACGATTGATATTGTGATAATGTCATTACCATGTATCATCGGTTAGATATTATATTTTCTGACATCAAATTCAATCTCCCCTTCAGCACTGAAATTTTTGCGGAATTGTTTTATTGACATGCGAATAGCACCTTCCCATTTTTCGTTAAAAAGATAAACATAGGTTTTATTCTCACGCATTATTTTATATATCATATCTTTTCTGAAAACAGCTATATCATCAGTTCTTTTATCATAACAAATTGTGTTTGTAATGCAAAGTGCCCTTGGTCTTGTTAAAAAGAGTTGAAATTGATCTAAATCGTCATACCTAAAGCGATGGTCTCCTTTAATACCACGTGATTTTAGTGAGCCATTTGCCACATGATTATAAATAGTCTGTCTGCTTACTCCTAAGTATTTAGCTGCTTCTGCTGCAGTAATCAATACAGGGGGCTTGCTACCACCGCCTTTTGTATTTATTGTTCCCTTATCTAAACCTTGAATTAATTTATCAATTTCTTCGCAAAGTTTGTCAATTTCAGTTTGGCTCAGATTCTTATATTCTTTAAGAAGAACTCCACTTAATTCCCCTAATTTTTCAAAAATTTCATTAATCTTCATTAGTACTTCTGGTTTTGCATTTATGAATATGACGAAAATATGCAAAATTTTCTGGTTTTGGCTTCCAAACACCCAATAAAATACACTTTTCTATTTTGGAAATCTTGTCAGATATTATGAAGTTTTATCAGATTTTATCAATTTACTTCAATATCTATTATCTGCTAAATACGTGATATTTAACTACATATCTTTGCATATGCAAATGTAAGTTAATTATTATGGTACAAATAAACGAAATAAAGAAGATTAAAAAAGTCAGAACTGACAAAAATAAAAAGAGTAGAGATCCTCCTTTTAAAATTCTTGCAAATATACAAAATTGAGAGAAAACTCAATTCAATAAAATCGAAAATAATACAATAATAAATAATTAAAAAATAAAATTTATGGAAGTAAAAATAGAAGAATTAAAAGTAAGTAAACATCATCAAGAAATCTATACTACGAACGATATTGATGATTTATTAGGAGACATCCCAAAATTCGGTTTGCATGAAAAAATAGTAGTAAACAAAAGCTATGAAATTATCAGCGGTTATCGCAGATACTTAGCATTAAAAACATTGGGTCGTAAAACCGTTGATGTTGTGATAAAAGATGTAGCACCTGAAGATGAAAGAGCTATAGTACTTTCTTTCAACAAACAACGAAAAAAAACTTGCCGTGAATTATTGAATGAAGCAAAATATTTTAAATCAATCTGGGGTCAAAAAAGAGGTCGTAAATCGGCAAATGATAATGTTATTCAGCTTAATCCAGAAAGTGTTGATACCAGAAAAAAAATAGCTGATGCAACTGGCATTAAACCAACTAATCTTACAAAGCTGGAATATATTGATAGGTTGAAACCCGAACTAATTGATCATATTGATAAAGGAAATGCGTCTATAAATCAAGTATATCATTCAGTATTGAAATCAGAACAATCTAAAGAGAACAGAGATATTGCTGCTCAACTTCCACAAATTATTTCTGACCCGTCTTATAAAATATACAATAAATCATCACACGATTTATCTGACCTTGAAGATGAATCCGTTCAAATGGTTTTCACCTCTCCACCATACTGGGGAAAGAGAAGGTACACTAATGATGATAATGAATTAGGTGCAGAAGAAACGAAAGAAGAGTATGTTGAGAAACTTGTGAACCACTTATTTGCGTGCCATAGGGTTTTAAAAAGTAATGGAAGTTTGTTTTTGAACATCGGAGATACTCACAAAAATAAAACTTTACATTCTATTCCTCACAGGGTTTTGTTTGGTTTGGAGGATAAAGGCTTTATGCTTGTAAATACGATAGTATGGAAGAAAAAGAATAATCTTCCGCACACAAAGGATTATGGACTCACACCTTCATATGAATTTATTTTTCATTTGGTTAAGTCAAAAGATTTTTTCTACAAAGAAATTTTAATGCCGATTAATAACATTAAACCTGCAAGTGTACAAATATGTACAAGAAAAAATGGCAGAGATAATTTTTCTGATTTTGGAAAGGTAATTATTAGTGGTCTAAAGGATGGCAAAAAAATTGAAGACTATTGGACGAGAGATATCGTTACTACGGCTACTGCAAATCAAGCTATTATTAAGAAATATGATGGTGTCGAACATCCAGCACCCTTCCCTAAAGAGATTACAATCCTTCCTATTTTGCAAACCACAAAACCAGGAGATGTTGTTCTTGATTTGTTTGCAGGTTCTGGCACAACTTCAGAAGCAGCTTTATTACTTGGACGAAAAACGATTGCATATGAGTTGAACCCGATCCATAATGAAACGCAAGTTAAAAGGTATAATAAAGCTATTGAACAGTATAAGGAAGTAAGCCAACCAAGCCAAATCAGTCAAGCTGCGTAAATGATAACATGGTTTAATTAAAACAAATAAAAAATAAACTACAAAAACGATTTAAAAAACATTGACAATTATGGAATATAAAACTTATAAAACACAACTATACATCTATTCCTGTGAAAAATGTGGAAATGAATTTTCTCGGACCTATCAATGCGAACCATTTGAATGTCATTCCTGCCATGGATATGGGACTTTTAAGGAAAAAATAGTCAAAATTGATGAATTGCATCAATTTTGTCCGATTTGCAATTTGTATTTCAAAACTTCAATTCATTTGAATGAAGTATTTAAAAATGACGAGCGTGCCAGATGGTTGGCAAATATGGTAATGCATTATAGGCACGATCATTTAAGTTCTTGGGATAGTACTTGGGGAAGAAACGGGTATGCAAATCGTTTCCTTAAAAATGTTGACTACGATACTGAAAAGATAAAAGTAAATGAAAGGGCCAAAAGGCAGATTTTAAAAAAAAGCAAGGATTATCTAATTAGAAATGGATTTAGTACGAATGATATTTTGAAATTGCAAAATACCGAACCTAAAACAACTGCCTTGTATGATAAAATCCTGGGATATGATAAGAAGGCTGCATAAGTAATCTTGATTATTTGTTTAAGAATTTAGCTTAAAGGAAGAATCAATCAAACAAGTAAAAAAAATTTTTAAACTTTTTGAGAATCCTTAACTACAAAGAATAACAACACAAGAAATGATGAGACTTTTCAGGTGCACCTGGAAAGTTTTATCGAAATCTTGTTAAGTAAATTATCGCCAGTACTGGCGAAATAGAATCAAAACGATAGTAAAGAAAAGTTTTGAAACAGAGATAATTAATAGTAGAACAGGTAATTATAAATGTTCTACGCAATATTTAACATTTTAAAAATAAATATTATGAAGTCAAAAAATGAAAATGATTTTATAGAAATAACTAAATTTTGGAGTAACTATTCATATTGTTTGCAAACGATGGATATTGAAAATTCAACAATAAAAAAAATCGAGAACCTGGCAAAAGAAGGAAACAATTATGTTGATTCCCTTAATCATATGATTTTTCTTGAAGCTAATTCAAAGAATACCGAAGTTGACTTTGAAGAGCTTTCTTCCGTTTTGAAAGAAATTGCGACATATAATAAAGCTTACCTGATTTATACTTTGAAAAAGCTACTTGTACCTGGATATATTACTGGAAGTTGGAAACTAATAGATGCAGAAAAAAAAGCTAAGAAATATCCATATACATTCGCAAAACCAAGTAAAAAAGTTCTTGCAAAATTAAAAGTAGGTGATTGCGTTAAATTAGCATTTGATTTTGACTCAATTAGTAAATCTGACCCAGCAGGAGAAAGAATGATTGTAGAGATCATTCAAATTAACGGAGAAGAGTATATCGGTAAATTAAAAGATGAACCAGTCTTTATACATGATTTATTTCAAGATAATTTGATTCAGTTCAAGATGAAGAATATTTTCGATCATTATTTGGGAATAATTGAACCAAATTTAGTGGAAAAATACCTTCCAAGATGCATTGTGTCGAATAAAATATTAGACAAAAATGAACCTGTTGGATTTTTATACAGAAATAAACCAAGTGATCCATGTAGTTCTGTGTTTGGAGATTCTGGATGGGTAATCCTGACTGGAAATGAATCGGAAGAAGAATTGAAAACCAATGCAAATTTCAATTCTGTATCTCTTGGAGCCGTGCTAAATGTGGATGATTCATTTATAGATTTGTTAGAAGCACCAGTTGGAAGTTCATACAAAAGAAATGGAAATGGAAAATTTGAAGAATTAGATAATAAACTAAACTTCGATAAAACTTTAAGGCTGCGGCGCATTGCATAGTGTAAAGACAAATATTTTCCTTTTTGTGTGGAGACTTGGGAGTAACAGTTTGGCTGGATATGGATGAAAAGATGATTTTTTTTTTCAGACAAAATTACAAGACTACAACATTTTGCATTGGACCAGATCGCTAAAGATCATGGATTGGGAATATATCTTTATTATGAAGATGAAGAATGATATTGAAGAAATCAATAATTCGGAAAATGGCGCAAGTGATATGCGCCATTTTCTTTTAAGTTCACGTTTTAAAATATCTTCATAAATAACAATATTGAAGATCATTTCCCATCTGTCAGCCCCCCAGAGGTTTAGCAATATTGCAAAATTAACTACCATAAAAAATGTTTATTATCCTGAAGATGAGGAGGTTATTGTATATTTTTTCCTTACGTTAGCCCCGAATTCAAATATTAATAAATGAACAAAACAAGTGATTATATTGAGTACGATGTGGCACTTAACCGAGGACTAAAACTTCTAAATGATGATAAAAAATGCATTATCGGATTTTACATTATTTTTTCGATAAACGCAGGTACTCGTATTTCTGATACTTTAAAAATGAAGCATTCCGATTTACATGGAGAAAAAATCATTTTAAAGGAAAAGAAAACAAAAAAGGTTAGAGAAATTACTTTAAATAAAGTTGTGAAGAATGCATATCAAAAGCTGACTGAAAAATTGAACGAAATTAAATTCAAATATGATGACAATGATTTTGTATTCGTATCTCAAAAAGGCACCGTATATCGGACTCAGAGCATTAATGTAATTCTAAAAAAAATCTTCAATTCAAAACAACTTCAAGTGTCGAGCCATAGTCTACGCAAGGCATTTTCTAAAAAAATCTACACTAATTTAAATGAAACAGAGCATGCACTTGTGTTACTTTCCGACATTTTATCCCACAGCAACCTGGCGATTACCCGCAGATATTTAGGTATCCGACAGGAGACAATAAGAAACGTCTATTTGGAATTGGAAAAATGAAAATTCTAAAATCTACATCAATTGCACAAAAAGCTTTCGGTTTTTGAATATCAAAGATTAAAGCATAGAAATTGACCAATTTGTATTTATCACAACAAGATGTATGAAAAATGATGAAGAATTAGGGTATTTTTTGCTTATCCCCGCAGATCGCGCACCCCTGCTTGAAGATGATGAATATGTTCTCATCTATGCAACAAGTAAAATCCGACGGCCTGTCCTAATTTATTACAGACATAAAGAATTCGAGAAGCACCTACGATATTTTAAAAAAATAATTTGGAATTAGGCTAATGAAATCCGACGGCCTGAGCATATCGGCAATTGCTAAAAAATTAGATGTCAGCAGAACCACAGTTTATCAATATCTTTCCAGTGCAGTTTAATTTTGCATTTACTTTACACAAAAGTAAAATAATTAAATTCTATAAGTGTTGATAAAATAATACCTCTGTTAATCAAATGGTTGTGAGATATGTTAATAATTCAATTCGTTTCTAACTTTTCTGTTTGCTAATTTTATATGCATAAGAAAAGCCACAAATGAGCGAAATAAAAAGCATAGCAGAACTTGTACAGAACAACCTTACATTTTCAAAAAATAGTTACAATTCAGGTATTAAAGAGTTTGATAAGTTAAACATTGAATTTATACCAGGCCAGGTTGTATTGGTTGGTTCAAGGCCTTCAATTGGAAGAACCATGTTCCTTTTATATTTATATCACAACTTTTGGAAAACTAATGGATTACCACAGGCATACATTTCCAATGAAGAAAATGAAGTTCAACTTGTGCATAAATTAATTTCAACGACAACTGGAATTAAAATAGCTGAGATTTCAGAAAAATTCGGTGAACCACAATACACTTATAATATATTTAAGAGCCAGGAGAACCTTCTACTTTTTGACCAATCATCATGGGAAGATTTAAGAACAAATATAATCTGGTTAATAAAAGACAAAGGGATTAAATTTTTCTATTTAGATAAAATTCAGGGATTATATTGTGATGAAAAATTTCGAAACCGTGACCAGGAACTTGGATTTATCATCAGAGAAATTAAAAAGATAGCTGTACAAAATGAAGTGGTATTTTTTATTTCTTCATCTTTAAGCAGGTCAGTTGAACACAGAGAAGGAAAGCATCCATATTTATGTGATATTAGAGAATCAGGAGCACTTGAAGAATTTTGTGATTCGATTTTATTAGTGCATCGGCCTGAAGTTTATGGAATTACGGAAGATGATTGTGGAAATAGTTTGAGAAATATTGCTGAAGTATTTGTCAAAAAAAACAGGAATGGGAGAACAGGTGAGTTAAATTTTACTTTTAATAATAAGATTCCGAGATTTGAAGAATTTAAAGGTTATGACAATTATAATTTTACAGAACAATTCGATAAATCAACAGGAAATAATAACAACAATACACCATTTTAAACTGCTGCCCGAAAGACTATGAGTGCAAATTAATCAACAGCACTGTTGGGTTGCGTTCCGCAATCTGTAGGTATTTTAAAGAACATGCGTATTGCTTCATTCTTCGCAATACGACGGAAAGAGATAGTTGGGCAGCAGTTTTTTTAATTTTATGAGCAGAAAGTTTACCATATCGCAATTTAGAAAACTAAATAATGATTTTCTTGATGTTGAAAGCCCCAATAAATTGGCTGAAATATTGGGTATTAAAACTTCTGTGTTAATCAAAAATATTAAATATCAAAGGTATACATCATTTACCTCCATTCATAAAGGAAAAAAACGAATTGTTGCTGAACCCAAT
Organism: Ignavibacteriales bacterium; assembly: GCA_003538625.1. Lineage (GTDB taxonomy): Bacteria > Bacteroidota > Ignavibacteria > Ignavibacteriales > Ignavibacteriaceae > IGN3. The sequence goes on along the minus strand of DPRR01000040.1, from coordinate 36,688 downwards.
TTTGAACTTAAACAAATTCAAAGGAGACTTAATAATTATTTGCAAGCCATTTATTATTTCAATAAACACGAAAATGTGCATGGATTTGTTAAATGTGTAACGAATGAAAAAATAAGGTATTCCATTTTATCCAATGCTCTCCCTCATGTTGGGAAATCATATGTGATAAATGCCGATATTTTTAGATTTTTCCCTTCTATTACAGGGAAAATGGTAAAAGATGTCTTTTTAGGTGAACCATTTTTTTTTGAGGATAATCTGGCTTCGGCTTTGGCACTTTTATGTATTCAGAAAAACTGGTTACCAACGGGTGCACCAACTTCACCTGTAATTTCAAATTTAGTTTGCATGGAATTGGATGAAGAGTTAAATGTTCTGGCTAATAAAAATAATTATTCATATACCCGATATGCGGATGATATGACGTTTTCTGGAGAAAATAAACCTGATGAAAAATTTAAAGATGAACTAACCAGCATTCTTGAAAGTTTTGGATTTAAGCTTCACAAAAAAAAATATCGAGTTCTGACAAAACATACCCGACAAACGGTTACTGGAATTGTGGTGAATGAAAAGTTGAATGTTAAACGTGAATATAAACGTAACCTCAGAGCTTTACACCATGACATTAAGGTAAACGGGATAGAAAATGCCTTACTTAAAAATAGGTCAGTTCAAATATTGACCATACAAGGCATTGAAAGCTTCAAAAATTCTACCCTATCTAAAAGTTTGTTTGTAGATAAGGTGGCTGAATATTCAAAAGCAATCAGTAATGCTGGAAATATTGATGGTGAAGTTGAATATTTATTATTTGCTGATTTGGAGCTGGATGGTTTTATAATTGATGTATTTGACAACCACAAACAGGCGGTGAAAAAGATGCATGAGTTGTGGCACTTTATTGCTTCTTTATGGACCTTATCTCATAACGATATAGTTGGGAAAATATCGGCAATTAGTCAGAAACGCTATAGACTTACAGAAGAGACCAGATATGAAACCATCGGTTTAGAGGGCTGTTCAAATGGATTCTATACTGTAGGAGTAGTAAAATTGAATAATAAGTTTACCCAAGAGGAATATGAAAAAAAAAGGGGAAGAATTAGGTAAACCCCGTTTTGTTTTCATTGAAAATCAGATAACATTTTCAGAGTTTCTCTAAAACATTCGAAGAACTTTGAGAGGCTTCGTAGACAGTAATATTATTGTTTTGGTTTCTTGGGTTAATATTGTGTGGTAGCAGGTCAGTCAGGTCTTTAAGGTGATAACCCAGACCGATTTTCAGGTCAGTATGTAAAATATGATGAGACAGTTCTAAATCCAATAGCCAATTGTCTTCACTTGCAGGTTTATTACCTGTAACATACAAAAGGAATTTGGTGTCAGGTTTTTGTTTAAAAATGATGTATTTAACTTCGAATTCGTTTTCTTTTACATGAATCTTCTCCACACCTTCAATATCTATTTCTGTAAACAGTTCGGTTAATTACTGTTTTTCATCGTACCAGAAAATAACACGATGATTTCCAAATCGTTTTATTAATGTCTATTGTATCTTATTCATATTTAATTATTTATAATTAATAAAATTAAAATCACAAGACACATTAATAAAGACCCAACAGATATACCAACAATAATTTTATTTTGCTTTTTAAGTGAGTGATTTTTTTCTGTGAGCTTTTCAATTTTATTATCGAATTCCAATATATAATTTGATAAAGCGTTAAATTTTGAGTCAACTTTTTGGCCTAATTCGGCAATTTTATTTTTTTGAACTTCTAAGTAGTCTTGAGTTTCCTTTATTATTTTATTCGACTCATTAATTGCATTGTTAACCTTGCTAATTAAATTGTTGTAATTATCGGTGTTCTTCTTGAGTTCTGTTTGCAGATTATAGTTTACATTTTTTTTGAATTCTTCTAACTCTTTATTAAATGATAAAATGGATTTATTTATTATTTCTAATTTCGATTCGAATTCTTTTAAGCTTTTATTGAAATCAGTTTTATCAATTTTGTCTTTTGCGTCATTAATTGAATATTCCAAATCATTAATTTTTTGCTGCACCTTGTTATAGGAATTTGAAAGCATGTCTATATATTTTGCAGACTTTTCTTCCAATGTATTTGATTTGGAACTTATTACGTTACTAACCTTCTCATATTTCTGGGTTAGCTGGTTTAATAAATGGTCATTTTCCTTTTCAAACTTTGTCTGAAGTGATTCGAGATGATGCAGAATCTTGGTATAAACATCGAGCATCTGTTCAGACTTAACTGAAAAACTATTAACCTGGTTTCTTGCCGACTGAAGGTCTTTCAGGCTACCTTCAAGTTCCAAAAGAGATTTATGAATGTTTGAATTTTCCATTATGCGGTATATTTTGCGAGTATGTTTTTTAGATTAGATGTATGTATACGAAGCATTGCGTCTTCTTTCAGTTGGAGTAAATCCTGAGAAAGTAAGTATGGGGCCAGCTTTTTGTTATAGCTCTCGAATAAATTCCAAAATTCTGATTGTGTTGATGCCCGTTCTGAACTTTCCACAAGACCATCAGAATAACTTTGAATCAATTGGTTTTCAAGGTTCTTATTGCCACGGGTCCCCAGGTAAATCAGACAAAATGCTTCGAGTAGTGCCAGAGCAGGGTTACTGTCAGTAAGAGAACGGGAGATTAACCGTACTGCACCATATAGGTGCTTCACATTGTCCAGAGGTGTTCCAACGCCTACAATATCATCATCAATAACCCTCAGGTACTTGAAGAGTGTTGAACTATCAGATTTTTTACCACCTTCTGTATCTTCAACCAGGGAAAATGGTTCCCCATTCTCTGCTATGTAGTCAGTCTTGGCATACTTTGAATTAAAGTAATAATATATATAATCCTTTAGTCGTTCATTTGCATCAATCCAGGAACTATGACCATTCAGCCCTTCGATACAGAAGTTCCTCATATCATCAATTGCCCTTTTTCGTTTTTCGGAGATTTTATCATAAACAAATTCCGTTAAATATGCCAGACATTTATATATCTCTTCTTCAAGAATATCTCCACCTGAATAATTTATCGGATTTATTTTGGCTTTCTCCAATTCAACTTTTGCTCTATCTTCGGTATAATATCTAAGTAGAAACCTTCGTAAACCTCTGTAATAATCCCCTGATGATTTTCTAACTGCAATTATGCGGAATCTTTTACTCGTATAATCCTGAGTGAAATCTTCAATAAGCTCTATACAGGTCATCCTGTAAATTGCTTTTGAAAGGTCGCTGGCACGGTTTATAGACGTATCATGGGTGTCTGCGTTCTTCACATCTTCATCTTTCACATACGGGATAAAGACAGTTACATGTTCCCCAGGTTTTTTATTTTTTAGCGTTTCAAGAAATCCATTCTTTGTTTCCAACTCTACAGGGAAATCATTTGTCTGAACTTCTACCTCTATTGTGTTCAGAAGTTTGACCATGTATATCTTTTCAATGAAATCTCCCTTAAAAGATTCATTGAAGAAATACATTACAGTATTGTAGTCTGGATTTAAATATTGAAAATTTTTCTTACTCAGATTGATTCCTTGTGACCGCAATTCCTGAATAAGTTCATTCTCTGCTTTCCATCCTTTCGATTCACTATTTACCTTTGCAAGACTACAACGCTTATATTGTGAACATTTAATTTCGCATTCACCAAATGCAAAAGCTTTATTATCTTTTGAGCAGTGTAGTTTTACGATATCGTTTGATGGAGTTGCAAACATCATTTGGTCATCTGGCACAGACAGGTCATAATGTTCCAGAATCGATTCAAGGTCTTCTTTTAAAAACCACTTATTTTTGATTATACCAAGAGGAAACTTTTGGACTTGATAACTACCATTAATCTTAGCCAAAGAGTAATCGGATAACAATATCGTGGAAAGAGCCATTCTTCGGTCCCGCCCAGCTCGTCCAGCTTCCTGTACGAATGATTCAAGCGAACTGGAATAATTCATATTAATGGTAAAACGCACATTGGGTTTGTCGATACCCATTCCAAAAGCTTTTGTGGCTACCATCAGCGGTATTTTGTTGTCCCTGAAGTTCTCCAGGTTCTTCATAGAACTATCATCATTGTCGGCACCAGAGAAAGACCCGACTTTATGAATACCATTCTGCTTTAATTTTTCCGAATTCTCATTAACTGATAAACCTGTACTATTGACATGTGGACAAAAAACAATACCTGCCTGATTAAATACTTCTCTTTCGGAATAGTAATCATACGGCATTTCAATTTTCAGGTCCTGTTCTATTCCTTCATAATTGTTTTGCCTCTCAACAAATTCATTTTTAATTAATTGTATATTTTGATTTTGTTGTAGTTCGTTAATATATCTCGGTATCTGTTTCGTATAGTCCTGCAAAAAAGCACTTTTGGAGAAAAAAGGTGGTCTTGTATCGGTAATGTTTACAGCCCTCGGAAGATGTGGGGCTATAATATGGTTTTTGTCATAATATTGGTCTTCCGCAAATTCAACCTTTATCTTTTCGATTTTGTACTGAAGCTCTAACCTGTTGGTATTTTCATATCTTACTATTACATCAGCATCCAAATTAAATGCACCGTTTCCCGAAAGTTCTCTTTCCACATCTGCCAGAACATCAAATGATGCAGTTGCTGTGAGTCCAAACAGCGAAATCTCATTTTCTTTTGCCCGAACATAGTTGTAGAGATTTCGACCAAGATGTAAATAAGAAAACCTGAAATCATGTCCCCATTCAGAAACACAATGAACTTCATCAATCACACCATAGGAAAAGTAAACATTATAATCGTGCATATTTTTTAACCGCTCTCTGAACGAAGCGATTGACAATCGTTCTGGTGACAGAAAAACAAATATTAGCTGAGAGGCTTCAATCTGATTCTCTTTTTCTTTTCTTTCCTGTGGTGAAAGTGAAGAATTGATGAATGCTGCACAATCCACACCATTGTTTATGAGACCATCGTATTGGTCCTTCATTAATGATTTTAACGGGTCGATTATTAGAGTTACACCAGGTTGTAAAAGTGCGGCAATCTGATAAGTTAGTGATTTACCACCACCTGTAGGTAAAAGCCCGATTACAGGCAGATTTCGTAATGCTCGGTCTAAAATTGGCAACTGCCCAGGGCGAAACGATTCCTTTCGAAATAACAGTTGTAAAAAATAACTTAAATGGATTTTGGTTTTCGCTATTTCTAAATAGTTCCCTTTTGTATCTCTTTCAATAATGTTTTTATATCGAATCCTGTTGGAAGTATATATAACCCTATCTTTTCTTTTTTTATCAATGGTCCTGATGTTGAAATAACAATTATTTCTGCACTTAAATTTGCTAAACGATTCTATGGATTCATTCACACTTTTTAGAACCGATTGGGTTACAACCAAATCGTAATGAGTGTTCAACCAATCATTTGAAATAGAATTTCTTGTACTTGCATCAAGGTGCAGAGGTGAACCGTTAAATGTAGTATTACTAACTATGTTGAGCTTTATCCTGGGAAGTATCGTATCCATGAAGTCTTCGCTCAATTGCGTCAGGTTATTGAACAGAGATTCGAAATCTTTAATGGCAAGCGCAGCAAATGGAACATCATTTTCTTCAACCATAATCAGCCATTCCTCTTTCTCCAAAGGAAGTTTTCCTGTTATAATGGCTTCTACTAAAACTTTCTGAAATCTTGCTACGGCTATTGGCGTCAACAATAACTGGAGCTTTACAATATCTTCTGCACGAATACCACCAGAATCATCCAGATAACTTAGTGCGAGCTCTTCAATATTATCTATTTTAACTCCATCATTTGCCACATATTTTATCTCACCAAGAGTAACTTCCCGATGTGACAAGTTAAAGGCTTCAGCAACTTTTTCTTCAACAAAAACACTTGCTTTTGTTGGAAGTCCACGTGAAATAATATTGTGGGCAACTGCAAGTATCGGATGCACATCATCATAAACACTTGCACCAAGGTCGAAAGGTGCAGCAACTTCAAAGTGTGTGAATTTATCGTTCAGGTTCTTTTTGTGTTTTTTCCTGAAGGTATTAAGAATATCCAACTCGTATGCAGCATGAAACTGTACCGTAGGATAGTATTCAATCGGGATAAGGTGACCTTCAGTATTCGGTTCGAGTTTGTATATTCTTGCTTTATACGTTGCAGGTCTTCTCATAAAACCTGCAACGTAATTTGAATCCTCAAAAGCATATATTTCTTCAACGCTTTCTGGATTAAAATACCTAAGAAACGCATCAATTCTTTGATTGGTAGGATTCAATGGTCCCACGCAAACCAAATAATTGTCTGAAAGAACAACCTGATTGATAAGGGTTGCCAGATGCTTTAAATCAATTTGGGCAACATCAAGAATGTTTGAAAAGATGTGCAATTGCGGAAACCCACTATCGCTTTCAATCTCTTCGGGTGTGACATTCTCGAAATATTTGTTTATTGATATTACTTTAACATCTTTCGATGCATATACAGATGTATGAAGAATACCTCTATCCAGGGCTTGCTGAGAGGGTTCGACAAGGGTAATCTTTTTAATATTGTGTTCAAGCTTTTTCGTTTTTAGGTAATCGAAAAGATTAATCGTTCCCATTGCCTGACCACATCCCCAGTCTATTATTTCAAAAGGTTGTGTATATAGCGAAGAGGGCAATTGTTTTAAAGCGTCCAATAGTTTAGCCTGGTGCATATTCCCGTATGACCACAGGTATTGACACATCAATTCATGGGAATCCAAAAGCGTTACTCCATGATTTAATTGACGCCATAACAAATCCCTAACATATTGTGACAGATGAGAAATACTCTCATCAGCAATTCTTCTTATTGTTTGAAATTCAGGATTTTGTAGTCCTTTTATATGTTCGATATAGGCTTGCATTAGTTTAGGTCCCCACTATTGTATCCGCTGTCGGATTTTCTTTAAATTTTCTATAGTTTTCCCGTGCTATTTCTTTCGAAGTGTTGGCGTAGCAGTAAACACATTCATGCGGACAGGTATTATATTGTCCAATGTCCTTACTAATCATACAGCCACAAAGCTCTCGTTGTCCCTTATCCTTTAAATTCTTTCTTGCTGGTTCGAAAAAACTTAACTGTGTTTCTTCTTTTACACCCAGAAAATCCATTAGCTTTTTATCTTGACTAAAGAGTTGAATCATCAGGTCATCATCAATACATTTATTGTGTTCAATTCCATACTTTCCCAAGGGTTCTTTTTCGGCACATGTCGCCAGTTTTAACTTCCAAGATTTATTGAGTTCCTGAAGCCCTTCCGCAAATTTTACCATATCACCAGGAGAGAATTCCCGATAAGGGATATGTTCTTTCTTTAGGTTATTTGCAACCTTTGTATAAACCTTTATATCGGCATAACTGAATACCAGTTTTTCGGTGTATTCATTTAGTTGTTCGCCTATATTTTTTACCCGATTAAGTAACTCCCCAACGTCAATTGTATCAGTTAACAGTAATGGGTCGAAACGCCAGATTACCTTGTCTTTGCCAATCTCTTTGGATAATATTTTAAATGTTTCAATTCGGTTTTTCAGGGGTGGAACGTTTCCCTCATACCCTTCTTTTTCGTAATCGTTCAGTGAATACTGGAAATAGTAGTTCTTAATGTTTTTATTCAGATAATCAATATGTTTTAGCATTGGTTTCGGGTTCTTCGACCAAAACACAACTGCCCTTGTATTTACGAAAGAAGCATATGAATAAACACCGTTAAACGGATTTTTCCACCGTACATAACCTTTTTCCCACCTGTTCACAAACCAATCGGCATAAAACGCAGGGATATCGGTTGAACGACTTGCAGAAACAATAACAGGAGCCTGTGCATCAACTTTTTGTCCTGCATCGTCAATTATCTGTATTTTTTCCCAGTTCATTTTATGGCTCTAAAGGTTAGGTTAATACGTTTCGTTTTAAGTGTTTTGGTTTTTGGAACCTGGTGTTGCCAGAAATGTTGCAATTCTCCCATCATGATAAGCAAACTACCATGCGTTACAAAGATATCTATTCGTTCTTTCGTATCCACGTGCCTTAACTGAAAGGTTCGCTCCGCACCAAAATTTACAGAAACGATAACAGGATTCTTCCCAAGTTCTTTTTCAGCATCGGTATGCCACGATATCGAATCACTACCGTCACGATAAAGATTTAATAAAACGCTGTTGAACTTTTCGTTGCTTAATGGCTCTATTTTGTTTTTTATTTCCAGAAGTTCTCTGGTCCACGGGTGTGGCTGAAGTGTAATACCCGAAAATGAATAGGGTTTGTCGTTATCGCCATACCAGGCCGTAAGCCTTGGAAATTTTACGGTTTTACCGTACATCTTCATTTCTTCCTGTTTCCAGACAATTGATTTTGAAAACCGTTCCAGATAAAAATCGGCTTCCCGCTTGGTAAAGAATTGTGAAACAAATATGTATTCTCCATTCTTAATCTTTACTGGTTTACTTTCATCATTTGATGTGTCAAACAGGTTTAATTGGCTCATTATTAAGTGTGTTCTATTTCAAAGTCCAAGTAAAAAATTGTTGGTTAAATTAGTGTTTTTTATTGACAAATAATGAATAGATGTTTTTCAAAGCAATGACTCTTTGAGTTAAATCAGGATGAAAATGGTCAAAATTACATCCTAAAAATAGGTCTTACAAGATTAAAATAAGAAGACAATTAAATGGGAAAAATTTGTTTGAAAGTACCAGATAAAGTTCTGTGTACTTTTTTCAAAATAGGTCAATATTATTGTTGCCATTTTTTCTTACAGGTTATTTTTAGAAACCACAACCTTAAAAACAACGGAATTCATAAAAGTCATCATTGAAAGAATTTTTAAAATGAAAAATATCTCTTAGTTTTAAAGTGAAATCTGTCCAATATGTTCTGAAGTTAAAGAATTTAGTGTATATAATTTGTGGCAATTAGCATTAATAAACAAACACAAAAATGATAAAAAGAATTGTAACAACTACTTATGATTCTCTTATTGAAGTTGAAGGTGACACTCTTTCAAGAATAATATACATTAGGGAGGAGATTATCAGCGAAGATTTTGAGATATATGATTTCATATTTTCTACCGAAAAGGTTAGACGTTATGAGCTTGATGGTGTGACTTTCTTCTGTCCTTGGGATTATTTTATTAAAAATAATGGAGATGGATTAACATTTTCATATTTTGACTTTGGAAATTTAGAGGTGAAAAAAGGTGCAATTGAAGCAATAAAGTTTACAATTGTTGAGAGAGGACTTGTTTTAGATTTAATTAGTACAAATAAAGGAAGTTTTCATAACGAGCCTTTTGATTTAGAAAAAATAGGAGAAAAATTATTAGAGCAATTTGATTGTCATGCTTCAGATAAGAATAAGGAATTGACGAACAAAGTCATAAGACTTGACAAAGTATATTTAAATTTTGTCAAATTTGTTGATTGGAGGTATTATAGTGTAGTTAAAAATGATGATAGCTTTATTGAGTTCAAATGTCCGTTACACGGTATTGGTGACATGCATTTAGGTATTGAACATAGGTCTTCAGCACATGTATATCTCTATGCTCGTAAATCAGATGGGACGATAGTTGATGGTGGTAAAAGAAAAATTGAAAAAGACCAAACATCTGAGGGGTATGAGAATATCTACAAAGCACTAAAGCATCAATTAATTGCGAAAGATGAATCTGTACGTAAACTCTTTGTCTGATAAATGGAAAAAGCTTGCCCAAAAAGTAAAGGCAATAGAAGGGAATGAAAATCTTTCTGACGAACAAGCTGAAAAGGTTATTGATTTTTTGAAGATGCTTGCTGAACTTGAATTGATTATAAAATATCAGGAAGCAATGAAACGTTAATCCACTGAAAATAAATCATAAATTGTGGTGTCGATGTGATTGTTTACTTTCATCCGAAAAAGATGAATGATTTAAAGGCAAATGAAGCAGAGTGGCGATTAACACCAGAAGAAATTAGAAGCGTTAAAGGTTATGAAGATACTAACGATGAAGATATTGAGCTAATTCAAAGGACTTTATCATTGTTGGCTCTCGCATTTTATGAAGGATACTTAATGGAGCAAAACAAAGATTAATTATCCAAATAATTGCTGGCACCTAAATAATCCGAATAAGAACTCAACACATTTCGTCGGCTTACAAATGGCCGAATTAATATTGTAGCCGAAATATATCAGGATAGGAAAGAAAAGGACTATTTCTTATTCGAAACAGCCCTTTCTACTTAACCGACCTTAGTCCATCTTGTGTGATGACACTTTGGACAAGGGGGAAGAGTATCTGAATCATCATCCAGTCTGATTACTTCCCCGCAGTGAATGCATCTGTACAAGCCTTTTCCTGGCTTTTCTCCCGTAGTGTACATAAATTAAAATTTAAACGGTTAATAACTAACTACGTTTTTTGGTTGGACCAACTTTAACGGTTTCTGTAACTGTTGTTGAAGGTCTTTTCGTAGCTTCTTTACTTGGCACAAACTGACCTGTGCTTGCATCCCGAACTCTTTTCGAACTTTTACTCATGATTTTAATTTTTAAATTATACTTTTATTATCAATTCAAATACGCAAAATGTTACCAACGCTTTTCGTATATCAATAGACAAATAGTTTGGATTGGAAAGAATTCGATACAGAAACGACTGAGGATTTGGTTCAATATATTAAATGGAAGAACCAACCAGAGTACACCGAAGCAGCAAAAAATGCTTTTACAGCTTTTTGCTTTCGGTATAGAGGCGATCTGATAAAGAAATGCGAAATAATTTGTTCCAGATGGAAATATGATATTGATGTTGCAATCGAATTAGCGAATAGAACTTTTTACAGGTTCTGGTTAAATCCTAATTACGATGACACTAAAAGAAAAAATGCCAAAACTTTTGACGAAGGTGTTCTTTTTTATTTGTACGGTATTGCTAACAGGGAACTTATAAATATTTACAGAGAAAGTAATGACCCAAGCCCTTACACGGGAGAAGAAGATATAGTGTGGGAGTTCCCTGAAAATCTTGAAGATTTCAAACCCGAAAGAAAGAAAGAACTGGAAGAAAGACGAGAGGTTATCGAAATGGCATTAGGCCGATTAAGTCCCAAACATAGACCAATTTATTTGACATATCTGTTTCACGGTGTAAAAGACAAAAATCTCCCCCAGCATTTATTAATAAAATTACGGGATGAACTTGGTCTTGGTCAGGGAACAATACGGTATTACAATAATGAAGCAAAAACAAGAATTAATGATTACCTGAAAATATGGGAGAAAGCAAAAAAATAATAACGGAAGACAATTTCCGTGAATGGCTTGCTTCTACAGGTAATTTATTTCCTGGGAACAAGTCAGAGTTAAACAGATTTGAAAAATTGTATTCTGATTTTGAATACCGTTTGGATGAAAGTTATGTTGATCCATTTGCAATTATAAATGGTGATTTCATACCTAAAAGGATTAAAATAGAATTGCAAAATAGCGACAATGACGGTTTCAAAATGGCTGCAAGAAACCTCGAACATCTTCCAGAGCATATTCTGAGTAAATTAAAAAAGAATCAGGATGGACTTCACTCAAAGAAAAAAGGAAGCTCAGAACAATAAAATTAAAGATTTAGCCAATTTTATTGCTGGTGATTTTATAGATAATTCATCAATTGATTTAGATAGATTGGTTAATGATGAGTCGATAATGTTGCACTATGACCACTACGAAAAGAGTTTTGATGGATTACTTATTTATGACAGAAGCAACTTTTTTATTCATTTAGATATTGATTCGGGGAACTTCAAAGATTCAAAACGTAGCCGATTTTCCATAGCACATGAGCTTGGGCATTATTTTATACCTGAACATCATCAGGCAATTATTAACGGTACATTCCCATTGCATCCATCAAGGTTTAATCCCTGCCAAAGGAATGAAATAGAAGGCCAAGCGGATATCTTCGCTTCAACACTATTAATGCCTGGTTCAATTTTTAAAGAAGCCTGTTACAGACAAAAATTCTCATTGAAATTGATAGATGAACTTTCTGAAAGATTCAAAGTAAGTAAACTATCAACGTTATTGCGGTTTACAGATATTGATGCTGGAACATATCCAGTTATGATATTTTTCTTTCAGAATGGTTTTTTAAACTGGTTTAAAGCAAGTGATGATTTTCCATTTCGAAATGTACCTTTCAAAAGTAAAATTGGAAACCCTCCACCCCCAACCAGTGCGATAGGCGAATTTTACTTAAAAAATGAATCAAAATTTAATGATGTACAACAGGTTTATGCAGATGATTGGTTTTGGGTCAACTCAACAATGAAACTTAATGAACAATGTTTTTACTCTGAATATGGTTACGATATAAGCGTAATTTGGCCTGATTAGTTCAAAAGTGGAAAGAAATATATTGTTTCATGATCTCTTGTAACAAAAAATAAATGCCTATTTTGGGGGGTACAAAAATCAATGTACCTATACAAACCATAATGAAACTGATAGATAACAAAGCCCTACTTCTAATTGACGAACTAAAAGAGGTTATTAAACCAGAATCTACTGTCAAAATTTCCTGCAATTTTTTTACTGCTTTTGCCCTTTTTGAATTGCTGGAATCCATGACATTGGCCGAAAATGTGAAAATACTAATCGATGCATTACCCAACGAAGACGACTTCAGATTCATTCAATCAGCTAAAGAATCGTTGTTAAATAATAAGCTAAATAGGAAGTATAAAATAAACCAGGTGTTGAATTTGATTAGGAACAAATTTGAAATTAGAAAGGGTAGTTTGGGAAATCAAAATATGTTATTTGTTAAGAATGCAGATAAAACAAACTGTTTTAGTCTGACCCCACTTAACCTGGATTCTGCTTCATTAGGAACGATTTCAAACACAACCCCAGTTCTTATAAATTCGTTTGAAGATATCAACCAACAATTTTCCAATCTTTTTGATATTTCATGGGAAAACAGTACCAACATACTTACCGATGCTGTAACTGAATTAATGACTAAGGGAGTTAAAAATAATAGCCCAGAAAACATATATAAACTCTGCATGAGAGAGATATTTCATTATTCCACAATATCGGAGAGGGCTGATGAAAAATTAAAGAAAGTTGGGTTTAAAGATTCTCAGGTTTGGAACTTGCTTTACAACTTCCAGAAAGATGCAGTAATAGGTGCGATTGAGAAAATAGAAAAATATGGCGGTTGTATAATAGCTGATTCTGTAGGGTTAGGGAAAACATTTGAAGCTCTGGCTGTAATGAAATATTACCAGCTACGAAACGATAGAATTCTTGTACTGGCGCCAAAAAAGTTGCGTGAAAATTGGACTATTTACCAACTCAATGACAGAAGAAACATTTTATCGCAGGATAGATTGAATTACGATGTGTTGAACCATACCGACCTTTCCAGGACTAAAGGAAAATCGGGAGACATCGATTTGGAAATGATAAACTGGGGAAATTATGACCTGGTGGTGATTGATGAATCTCACAATTTCAGAAATAATCCATCTATACGAGGAATTACCCGATACAGAAGGTTAATGAATGATGTTATTCAGGCTAACATTAAAACAAAAGTTTTAATGCTCTCTGCAACTCCTGTAAACAACCGAATGAACGACCTGAAAAACCAGGTTGCTTTTATTACTGAAGGCGTTGATAACGCCTTTATTGAATATGGCATTGATAGTATTGCTCAGGTAATGCGAGATGCACAAAGACGTTTTACCAACTGGTTAAGAAATGGTGATATAAATAATCTGAATGTAAATGAGTTAATGAATCAATTGGATGGTTCATACTTCCGAATTCTCGATATGCTAACCATTGCCCGCTCCCGAAAACATATCGAAAAATATTACGATATGGCTGATGTCGGTAAATTTCCAGAGCGTTTAATTCCAATTACCGTTACACCTGAAATTGATACCAGAGAACAGTTTAAAGATATCGGTCAGGTTTACGATGAAATTTCCACACTAACATTAGCTTCCTACACGCCTCTGGGTTATGTTCGTTCAGAAAAAAGACCATACTACGAAGAAAAGTACGACATGACAACTCATACAGGCAACGTATTCCGTCAGGTTGACCGAGAACAAAGTTTAATTTATTTAATGCGTGTTAATCTTTTAAAACGATTAGAAAGCTCCATTCATAGTTTTAAACTTACGATGGAGAAATTAATTGAATTCATCAATTTTAATATTGAACAAATAGAACTTCACCAAAATGGTGAGATTGATTTTGAAATTAACATTACCGATATTGATTTAGATGATACTGAACTGGAAGATATGTTGGTTGGTGGAAAAACAAAAGTACTTCTTCAGGACATGGACTTAATTCGTTGGAAACAGGATTTGAAACACGACAAAACTATCCTTTCCAATTTAATGGGGCGTATTAATTTGATTGATACCACAAGAGATGCAAAGTTACTGAAACTAAAATCCATTATAGAAGATAAAATAGCAAATCCTATAAACGATGGAAATAAGAAAATAATAATTTTTACAGCTTTTGCCGATACCGCCAATTACCTTTATCTCCAATTGGCAACATGGTTAAAGGAAGGAAAAGGAGTTTACACCGCTTTAGTGACGGGGTCTGGAACAAACAAAACAAATATGCCCAATTGTAGAACTGACCTGAGTTCTATTCTAACTAATTTTTCCCCCGTTTCAAAAAAGAGGGAGCAGATTTTCCCTGACGAAACCAACCAGATTGATGTGTTGTTTTGTACCGATTGTATATCGGAAGGTCAGAACCTGCAAGATTGCGATTACCTGATTAACTACGATATTCATTGGAACCCAGTCCGAATTATTCAGCGATTTGGAAGGATTGACCGAATTGGCTCAACAAACGAAAGAATACAACTGGTTAACTTCTTCCCGAATATGGAGTTGGACAATTTCATTGACCTCATTGCTCGGGTTCAGGGAAGAATGGTAATGTTAGATGTTTCGGCAACAGGTGAAGACAATATAATTTCACAGAACAGCAGGGAAATGCAAGACCTGGATTACCGCAAACGACAGCTAAAACAGCTTCAGGATCAGGTTATCGATATAGAAGATGTACAAGGAAACATTTCGATTACCGACCTGACATTTAATGATTTCAAAATTGACCTTGAGAAGAGTTCTGATGATGAACTGGCAGCATTAAAAGATATACCACCTTCATCTTATGCAGTTGTTCAGTCAAATCTTGAGGCAGTAAAAGCGGGAGTAATTTTTTGTTTAAAAGACAAAGCCAACGATTACAGGAATAAACTTAAAAATAACATCCTCTATCCTTACTTTTTAGTGTACATCAGCAAAGATGGTGAAGAGTTGGTAAAAGCTACCCAAACAAAACTGGCACTCGATTATTTCCGAAAATTGTGTATGGGACAAGATAAAGTATTACAACCTTTAATTGCTGAATTTGAGCGGGAAACCAGTGGAACCAAAAACATGGGGCAATATGTGCATTTGTTGGAGAAAGCGATAGCTGAAGTAACAGATGTACAGGAAGAAATTGGATTAGATTCTCTGGCAAATCCTGGCGGTACAATTTTATTCCAAAATGCACTTGAGCAGGAAGAAAATTTGGAGTTGGTTGCAAGTCTTTATATCAGATAATGAGTTTAGGATATAACAACATATTAAACCTTCCAGAGCGTTGCTGGCTCAATAAGAAACTTACAAAGGCTTTCTTTTTAAAGAACTTTGAGTTGTCTGCAACCGAAAAGAAAAGACTTAATAACCAGATTGAATCGATGACCTGGCTGGCAAGTATTAAACCTTCCAATTCTAATATTCCTGCAATAATTACCAACGAATATAGCTACGAAGAAATACAGGTGATTTCGGTTACAGTTCCCAATGGTGATGTTGAACGGGAAGGAAATAAATATGCTGAATTCATTCACAAATTCATTCCATATCAGATATTGGTTTTAGTGGAAGATTATACTCATTATCTGATATCACTTACCGACAAACGAATTAACCAGGCCGATAAAAATAAACGAACCATTGAACGCCACTTCCATTCCCAAGCATTATCAAGGTTATATAAAAATGATTTAACCGAGGCTTTTTACAAAACCATTACCTTTTCTCAAATAGATAAAACCAATCTGGAAACTACCTATAAATCCTATATTCAGGCTGTAATACAATTACAGACTTCGGCTTTAACAGGCAGTTTCCAGAAACGAAGTTACAAGCGTACTGAAGAAGAACTGGAACTGATTGAAACTGTCGAAGAGATGGAACAGGAAATTTTAGGTTTGAAAAACGAGTTAAAGAAGGAATCGCAATTAAATAGCAAGATAAAGCTGAATGTGACTATACAGGAAAAAAGAAAAAAAATCGAAGAAATAAAACATAAACTCAGCAAAGAATGAGCATCGAACAGATTAAAACAGGTGACGAACTTACCACCAGTAAAGACCTGATACAGGAAAACATTGAAAAACTAAAAGAATTGTTCCCTGAAGTACTATCTGAAGGCAAAGTTGATTTTAAAGTTCTGAAACAAATTCTTGGTGAAGAAATTGAAGAAGGTGAAGAATATTATCGATTTACCTGGGCAGGAAAATCACAGGCACGAAAGGAAGCACACAAACCCTCTATAGGAACTTTGCGACCCGCCAAAGATGAAAGTGTTGATTGGAACACAACCCAAAATTTATACATTGAAGGCGATAACCTGGAAGTATTAAAATTGCTTCAAAAAAGCTATGCTGGGAAAATAAAAATGATTTGCATTGACCCTCCGTACAACACAGGGAAAGACTTTGTATATAAAGACAATTACAAGGACAATTTAAAGAACTATCAGGAAATTACGGGGCAAATTGATGGTGAAGGGAATAAGCTCTCAACTAATTCGGAAAGTGATGGAAGATTTCATTCTAATTGGTTAACAATGATGTATTCAAGATTAATATTAGCAAGGAACCTACTTAATGATGAAGGAGCTATTTTAATCAATATGGATGAGCATGAGATTGCTAATTTATTAAAACTTTTAAATGAAATTTTTGGTGAGAACAACGATTTGGGAACAATAATTTGGGATAAAAGAAACCCAAAGGGTGATTCAAGGGGAATAGCTTATCAGCATGAATATATAGTTGTTTATGCAAAGAATAAAGAGGAATTCTTAAAGACAAATCAATTAATTAGAATTAAAAAGAATGCAAAAATAATCCTTTCGAAAGCTCAAAGTTTATTTAGTCCGAAATCTGATTTAGATGAGATAAACAGAGAATTTAATAACTGGATAATTTCACAGCCAAATTTAAGTGGTGGTGAAAGGGCGTATAATAAAATAGATGAAAGTGGTAGGGTTTATCAATCAGTTTCAATGGCATGGCCGAATAAAAAGAAAGCTCCTGATGATTATTTTATTCCGCTGATACATCCAGTAACAAAAAAAGAATGTGTTATTCCACCCAGAGGCTGGAGAAATCCAAGCTTAACCATGAAAAATTTATTAGAAAAAGATTTAATTCTTTTTGGTAAGGATGAAACAACTCAACCGAGAAGAAAATATTTGTTAAGTGAAAATATGGATGAAAACATCCCATCACTTTATTATTATGGCGGTAGTGATACAGGACTGTTAGAAGAACTTCAAATACCTTTTGATACACCAAAAGTTGTTCAGATTTGTAAGGAACACATACAAGCTTTTACAAAACATGGAGATATAATTCTTGATTTTTTCTCTGGATCAGCGACAACGGCACATGCTGTATTTGAATTAAATGTTGAATCTGGTGAAAAAAGAAAATTTATTCAAGTTCAATTACCTGAAAGGATTGATGAAAATAGTGAGGCATATAAAGCTGGGTTCAAAACAATTTCAGAAATAGGAAAAGAAAGAATTCGAAGAGCTGCTAAGAAAATAGCAAAAGAAAATCCTTTATTTACAAAAGAACTTGACTTAGGGTTTAAGGTATTTAAACTTAATACTTCTAATATTAAAGCATGGGATGGAAATCCTGAGAACCTTGAAAAAAGTTTATGGGATACACAGGATAATATAAAAGAAAGCCGTACCGAAGAGGATGTGCTGTATGAAATCTTATTGAAATACGGATTAGACCTCACACTACCAATTGAAGAAAAAGAGATTTCTGGTTTAAAAGTTTTTAATGTGGGTTATGGTGCCTTATTTGTTTGCCTGGGAAACAACATAACCAGCAAAGTAGCCGAAGGTATTGGACAATGGAAAGAAGAAGTTAAGCCCGAAATTTGTCGTGTAATATTTAAAGATGCTGGTTTTACTGATGTGGAGAAAACCAATACAGCACAAACGCTAAAACGTTTTGGTATTCATGAAATTAAAAGTATTTAACGCATGAAGATTAAATTTGACAGTGCATTAATCTATCAGCATGATGCCATTAACGCTATTGTAGATATTTTCCAGGGACAGGAAAAATGTGAAGCCAACTTTACGGTTTATTCCCCAGAATTTCTGGCTTCACAACGTAGCTTGGAGTTTAATGAGCTGGGTTATCGCAACGTGCTTTCACCCAACCTGACAATGGGTAACATTCTTGAAAACGTTCAGCAAATTCAGCTAAAGAATGGTTTAAAACCCTCTACCCGAAACGAAGTGGATACCAAACCGCTGGATTTTACCATTGAGATGGAGACAGGTACGGGGAAAACCTATGTGTACCTGCGCACCATTATGGAACTATACAAGAAATATGGTTTTTCGAAACACATTATCGTTGTTCCATCCATCCCGATAAAGGAAGGAGTTTATAAGTCGTTACAGATTACCGAAGAACATTTTAAGGAACTGTATGACAATGTGGTATATAGCTATTTTGTTTATGATAGTGCAAACCTGAATGAAGTTCGTGATTTTGCCACCAATGATGGTCTGGAAATCATGGTGATTAACATAGATGCTTTTCGTAAAAGTTTTGAAAATCCTGAAGATGAAAAGAAAACAGTCAACATCATACATCGTTACAATGATAAACTGGGGTACAAACCACTTGATTTAATAAGAAATACTTCACCTGTCGTAATAATTGATGAGCCTCAAAGTACCATGAGTACAGCGTTGGCAAAAATGGCCGTACACGGTTTAAATCCGTTGACCATTATTCGATATTCTGCCACACATAAGGAAAAAATAAACCTGATGTACAAGCTCGATGCTGTGGATGCATACGAACAAAAATTGGTTAAGCAGATTGAGATTGGTTCGTTGGAAACTCAGGGAGTAAACAATCAAACATATATAAGGCTATTAAATGTTATTTTAGGGAAAGGAAATCCGAAAGCACAAATTGAAGTTGATGTTTTCCAAAACGGGAGCATTCATCGAAAAACGGTTACCGTAAAACAAAATGATGACCTGGAACAAATCACTGACAGAGCCGAATATGCTGGATTTATTATAAAAGATATTTATGGAACAGCAGGAAATGAATACATCGATTTTACCAGTAGGGATGAAGAAATTAAGTTGGGTGAAGCCATTGGTGCAGTTGATGATAAACAGGTAAAAACTGCATTAATAAGAAAAACCATCGAAGAACACCTGGATAAAGAATTGGTGTTAAATCCACTGGGAATTAAAGTTCTTACACTTTTTTTTATTGATACCGTTGCCAAATATCGATTATATGACGAAGATGGAAATGTAGCCAATGGAGAATATGCTGAAATCTTTGAGAAAGAATACAAACGGGCTATTCAACACACAAAATATATTAGCCTGTTTAATGAAATTCAGGATTTAGATGTTGATGCCTCTGTTGTTCACAACGGCTATTTCTCTATCGATAATCAAAGTAAGAAAAGTAATAAAAAGGAAAAATTCGAATATTTTAAAGACACTACTGGGGAAACCGCAGCGGATGAAGATACCTATAACACCATAATGAGAGATAAGGAAACCTTACTTTCGTTTTATGATGGTAAAGACCCAAAGAAAAAGTTGAAGTTTATATTTAGCCATTCTGCCCTAAAAGAAGGCTGGGATAATCCGAATGTTTTTCAGATATGTACTTTAAAAGAAGCTGGAAAATCAGATATCCGAAGAAGGCAGGAAATTGGCCGTGGTTTACGACTTTGTGTTGACCAATCGGGTGAAAGAGTTCAGGGACATGAAACCAACATTTTAACGGTTATGGCAACTGAGTCATACGCTGAATTTGTAGATAATTTACAGAAGGAAATTGAAAAAGAAACTGGAATTAAATTTGGTATTCTGGAAGAACATAGCTTTAGCAATGTTGTGGTAAGTATTGAGGATGAAGAAGTGAACTATCTGGGACAAGCTAAATCTCAGGCATTGTATGACTACCTGATATTAAAACAATACATCGACAACAGAGGTAAAGTTCAAGACCTTTTACGCCAGGATTTAAAAGACGACAAAGTTGAGCTTCCAGATGAATTTACCGAAGAGAAACATGTTTTAGCTCAGATTGTCACCAAATTAAAAGATGCCGCAGGTAAACTGGAAATTAAAAACCAGGACGATAAGAAAAAAGTAAAAGTCAATAAAAGGGTATTGGATAGTCCAGAGTTCAAAGCATTGTGGGAGAAAGTAAAATACAAAACTACTTTTAATGTCAATTTTAATAGTGAAAGTCTGATTAAGGAATGTATCCGTGCTTTGGATGACCGACTAAAAGTTAGCCGAGGAAAACTAATTTATTCCAAGGCTAAGTTAAAAATGAGTATTGGTGGTATTTCCCATGATGATGGAACAAGTTACGTTTCTACTTTGGATGAAGAAGTGGATGCATTACCTGATATCGTTGGATACCTTCAGAACGAAACCAATTTAACCCGAAAATCGATAGTTAAAATTCTAACAGGAACAAATAAACTTCGCCTTTTTAAAATCAATCCACAGAAGTTCATTGAGGGCTGTATTGACATCATTAATGAGCAAATGAGGTTGCATATCATCGATGGGATTAAATACGATAAAATAGCTGATACAGAGTTTTACAGTCAGGAATTATTTGAAAACGAAGAGCTTTTTGGCTACTTAAAAAGCAACCTGAAAGAAAGCAGCAAATCACCTTATGAATATGTGGTTTATGACTCTGCCGTGGAATCTAAACTGACCCAGGAATTTGAAAAAAGCGATAATGTCTCGGTTTATGCCAAGTTACCAAATTGGTTTAAAATTGATACACCACTGGGCACTTATAATCCCGATTGGGCAATCCTTTGGAAAGACGATGCCGAAGAGAAATTATACTTTGTAGTTGAATCAAAAAGCAGTATTGGGCTTTTCGACCTGAGACCAAAGGAAACTGGGAAAATTGAATGTGGCAAGAAGCATTTTGAAGCCTTGGGTAGCCAAATGATTGAAGCCAGAAATATGGCAGATGTTGAGAATTTCGCACTGAAATAAAAATCAACCAGGACTGAATTTTTACCCTGGTGAAGAAGGAATATTGCTTCACAAATAGATAAACCAAAAACTAAAATTTAATATATGAACCTTGACAAACCCATTTTAGAAAATCTTTTCAATAAACAAATTCGTTTTAAAATTCCAGTTTTCCAAAGACACTATGTTTGGAACGAACAGGAACAGTTAAGGCCTCTTTGGGAGGACTTTATTAACAAATATCATGAGAGACTTAATAAGAATAAAATTCATCCCCACTATACGGGGTCAATTGTTTTATTTCAGGAAACAACATCAGCAAGCACGGTCTTAACTTATAGTGTAATTGATGGACAACAAAGACTTACTACATTCCAAGTATTTATTGCTGCTTTTAGGGAGGTTTGTAGAAATTTTTTGGATAATGAAAGTTTGATTAAAGAGCTGGATAAGTTTCTTTTCAATGAAAAGTCCTTTGGCGATAAAGATTATGAGAAACAAAAGTTTAAGCTTGAACCAACTAAATTTAACAAGGATATTTTTAACATCATTGTTTCCAATACTTATGAGCAAGTTAATAAAATATTGGTAGAACCAGTATTGCATGAATATGGTTTTGGTACTAAAACTTATCGCAATGAAGCCAAAAGACGTAGCCGATTGTTGTCTGCATATTTGTTCTTTTATGACCAACTATTCGATTTTATTTCAAATTCAGACGAAGATTTAACAGATTTAATAACACATTTCTTGTTAGTAATAAAAAGAGATTTTCAATTTGTTGAAATTGGTCTAACACAAAATGATGACCCTCAAATGATTTTTGAAACAATGAACGGAAGAGGAGCCACATTAACTGAAACAGACTTGATTAGGAACTATGTTTTTATGAGGGCAAACAGTAATGAGGAAAATCTGGATGATATATATGAAAAATATTGGGATGAGTTTGATGACCCAAAATCAAAATTTGAATGGCACCTTCAGACAAGTCGAGGTAGATATTTTAAAAGTCATTTACAATTTTTAGTGATTGACTACTTAACGCTAAAGCTACAAACAGAGATTCGATATGACCAGGTGTTCTATTATTATAAACTATTTATTATAAATAATTCAAAATTTCCTACAGTTGAGGATGAATTAAAGGAACTGAACAAGTATAGTCAGTATTATAAAAGACTTTCAAAACCAGAAGGCGAGGCTCCACTTGATAGACTGGCTTTAAGGCTAATAGATATGGGTATTTCTACTGTTTATCCGCTTATTTTATATGTTGAAGGAGATAGCGAAATAACTCTTGAAAATAAAAGTAAAATATATCAGTATTTAGATTCATATATTACAAGACGTTTTTTATGTGGATTTACTACGAAGAATTATAACAATATCTTTCTGGATTACCTGAAATTCTTGAATATAAATAAAGATGCGGAATTATTTAAACAACTATTGCAGTCCAAAACGTCGGAAACTAATTTGTGGCCAACCGATAATATTCTTTTAGAGAAGCTTTTAGAAAGACCTATATACAGAGAGGAAAAGAATAAATCGAGAAGTATCGCAAATATATTGTTGGAGGTTGAACAGTCAATTCGTGGAACTAAGCAAGAGAAAGTTAAGTTTCTGAATAATGGTCTAACCATAGAACATCTGCTGCCTCAGAAATGGTTTGAATTTTGGCCATTAGATGAAGAGTTTATTAGTGAAGATGATTTTAATATCGCTGTTCATGCTGTCATGACCGAAGAAGATAAAGATGGAAAGTATCATAGGATTGATAGTAGAAATAAGATGCTTCATACTATCGGAAACTTAACAATACTGACAAGTTCTTTAAATCCAAGTGTTAGTAATTCATCCTTTGATTTAAAGAAAAAAGAAATAGCCAATCAATCAACGGTATTATTAAACACCTATTTTCTAAATAAAACGGTTTGGAATGAAGACGAAATAAGAATAAGAGGTCAACATCTTTACGAGCGAATAAAACAAATTTGGAGTAATTAGAAATTGTATTTCGGTTCATAATTACGTGTAGAACAATTTATTAACAATTGCAGAATAGGTGAACAAAATATCACAACTGTATTAAAGAAGATTCTATGAAAAACCTTAAAGACCATAAGGATTATCTGGGATTAGTAATAAGTCGAAGAGAAATCGAATCACAGAATCATGAGAAAGCCTTAACTGTTTTAAACGGATTGTTAAAGGGAAATGAAACTATAGAAATGTTTTATGAACGTGTTGATATTGCTGTTGATTGGTATGAAGATGACCATCGAGAATTATGGGAAATCCCTGAAGTGAAACAGTTTCTCAGAATATTAGACAATTCTTTTCCGTACTGGTTTTATTTTCTGACAAAATTTGGTGAAGGATTAAGATTGGTGACATTCTGTTGCATTGATACCATAAAAGTAAGTGCTACTCAAGTCACTTTTAATCCAGATTCAATGGCAAATTTTCTTAATAATCATTTTGTTGCGATGAATGAAGTGTGCGATAGAATGGAAATGAGTGACCAGGAAAATAAAGATTTATCAGATTTAGTTTTGGCTTATTATGGGTTATAGAAATACAAAAAGTAAATGATATACAATTACTTCGTAAATATAATTGGTGACCTATAGGATACTGAAGGACAACTAAATAAAGTATTTATACTTACATTAAACAATTTATAACTCTTATAAACTCAGATTAAACTCTAATTATGAATATCGAAAATATTGAAAATTTAACTAAAGCTTCTGTTAATTTTCAAGGATTGTCACATGCTGCGAGGGAAAAGGCATGTGAAGAATACAAACAAAATGAACCAAAGGGCTTATTTGCATTAAGACTGACCTTGGATGGTCAAATTTCAAAATTGTGTGGTCAATTTCAGGAGAATATTGAAAATTCAAATGAAAAGATATCATATCAGTTGGATTTGTCTGCATCGCTTATTAGAACCCATTTTGTAATTAATGATTTAATTATGTCGGGAGACATAATTGAGGCTTTAACGCTTATTCGAAAACAAATAGAGAATTTTACACGACTTGTGGAAATTGATGAGAAACCTTTGGGAAAACTTCTAAAAAAGACACCTAACGTTTGTGACATATTAAAAAAATCAGGCAAGAAATTGTACCCACAATTATCCGAAGTAGCTCATTTCGGGACTCCACGAGTTGGTGAATTAATAAGAAAGAATATAAAAGAGGAAAACAAATTTGGACCATCAGTTTTTCCTTTTTATTCAGACACCCTTTTTGAAGTTTATAAACAGCATTCTTTTGTATCTATTTACTTTATTTTCTGGATTGTCGGTTTCCTAAAATCGTTATATCAAGATAAATATGATAGTTCATCAGATGAAAAGATAATAGAATCAATATTTAATAAGGCTGTTGAAATGGATGTTATAATAATCGAATCTGAAGATAATAAGAAATAAATGAATATAAGATACCCCATTTGAGCCTAACTATATGAAAAATAATGTAAAACAAATCTTATGAACGACAATAAGGATTCAATTTATAGACTAAGACCAGCTTGTGAATATTCTTTTGATGAATTAAAAAATCATTACTTGTGGTTTTCTCGGCCATCAGAGTTTAAAGATATCAATGATGCAAACATTGTTTCTTTCGTACTAAATAATGAATCGATCAAAGATTCTTTCGAAAGAATATTCAAGGATTATAATAATGTAGCAAAACTTGCTTCATATACTGGAATTTGTTGTTTCACAGAGACACTTCCAACCACAAGTAAATGGAAGAATTTTCCAGGTGCCAAAGATGGTATTGCCATCGAATATGACAGAAATATTATTGAGCAATTCTTTATAAATGAATTTAATATTGGGGATTGTTTTAAAAAAATAGAATACCTAAAAGAACCTGTAATTTTTGATTCATATTCTAAATATGATATTGTTTGGGAAACAACTAAAGATGGTGCTTTTTATGAGTCCTTGAGAGCAATTGAAAAAGACCCTAAAAAGATGGATAAATTGTTTCTAATGATGTTTACAAGACTAAACCAAAACTACAAAAAACAAAACGAAAGTCGGATTATACTTGGAGGAGCCAACATTCCCGACAAAAGAGAGGGTATTCGTGGGTACAAAATAACAATACCAAAAGAGGCTATAAAAAAAGTACATTTTCACCCCAAAACACCTGAAAATATTATTAATGATTTAAAGGACTTTATTGGGGAATGATTCTATTCGAAATTATGGACAAGGTACAGTTGGGATATAAACTATCACGATGATTTCAGACAGAGAAACAAATAAAATATTTTTTTCGAATCGATTAAAACTTGATTTTCCAAAAACATGTGCTGAAATTGAACATGTCTTAAATTCTTATGGGATTCAACCTGATTTTCTTCCTGAAACCAAAGATATCTGGGCAAGAGATTATATGCCAATTCAAGTAGATGACAAAACGTTTATTGAATACAGGTATGACCCAGATTATTTACAAGGAACTATGAAGAACAGGCGTGAATTGAAAACATATCCCGATATCGTTTGTGATGCTATTAAACTGCCAACGAAGAAGACGGACATAATTTTAGATGGGGGAAATGTCGTTAAATCAAAAAATGCAATAATTCTAACCGATAAAGTTATTGTTGAAAATAAGCGTACTTATAATAAGCATCAACTCTTGGACGAGTTGCATGAAGTGTTTCAAGTAGATAAAGTAGGTTTAATTCCTTGGGATGATAAATGCGAATTTGGTCATTCCGATGGTATGCTAAGATTCATCAATGAAGATACAGTATTGATTAGTGGTTTCTATGAAACTGCTGATATAGAGTTTAAGGAATACCTATTAAAATCACTTAAAAAAGCCAAGTTAAATTGGGAGTGGTTAAGGTGTTCAAAAAGGGAGACTGAGAAAAATATCGCATACATAAATTTTTTACAGATTAAAGACTTGATTTTAATTCCAAAATTGAATGCAATTGAGGATGATAATGCGCTAATGCAAATCTCCAAATATTACCCAGATTACGCTGAAAGTGCAATGATTGCTCAAGTTGATATGACAGAAATTGTTAAATTGAGTGGCGCATTAAATTGTATTTCATGGACGCTAAAAGAATGATTATTATCTTATCATCGAAATTGTATTTAAAATTGCTATCGCTTAAATATCTAAAATTTTGTTGTTTTTTCTTTGTCAACTAATGTCACAAATACCATGCTAACTTCCTCAAACAAAAACATAAAAAAAATGATAATGGAAATAACCGAATCTATTGCTGTACGGAATATTGCAACTCATTGTAAAGCATTGGGATTACAATTTAGTAATAATTATTTTGATAGAAATGAAGACAATCTAATTGAGCAATATTCAAATTGGGAATTAATAGCTTCTGAAATTAGTGATGGTAAGGGAAATGAATTAAAAGGTGAAAAATCAAAATTTAAAGCACTTCGTTCGTCTTGTGCATTATGCGTAAATACTTTTGCACCAATTAAACAGTACATTAGTGATTTTAACTTTTTAGGTGATTCCGATTTTACCTATTCAAAGTTCGAGAAGGGGTTGCCAACTGGAATTAGTACTCCCGATATAGATTTCTATATTAAAAACAACGACTCTTTTTACGCATTTGAGTCAAAATATATTGAGCATTTAACACCAAAACTACCTAATTGGATTGGGTCAGGTGAAACTGTTGGAAATCTTCAGAAATATGTTAACAGACAGAATGAGTTAAACTTACCCGATAGATTTATTGAAGAAATACTTAATTATTATATTAATATTCAAACGAAAATGTATTTGGATGTATCCCAATTAATTAAGCATGTAATAGGGATAATGAATCATAAAACAGATTTGAAAAAGACTCTTGTTTATATCTATTGGCTACCAGTAAATCATTTAGACTTTGAACTTTTTGAGAAGCATGAAGCCGAAATTAATGAATTCAAAGAAAGACTTTACTCGTTTAAGAACCTTATTAACTTTCATCCAATTACGTATATCAATTTTTGGAATAGTTTAGAAAATAATGAACGATTTCGAGACCACATTAAAAAAGTAAAACACCGATATAATATAAAAGTAACTAACTAATTTATTCCTTAGGCAATCATACTTTCAGTTATAACTTAAATAGATAATTTGTTGGGTAAGTCTGCTTAAGAAAATAACATAATAGGTTTTTCATCAACACATCAAAATAAATGGATTTTAACAACATCGAACATATTAAGGAAGTTGGATTTACGGGATTTAAAAGCGTGAGAGATTTGTTCTCCGATAGTTCATCAATACCAAAAACTAAAGGAGTATATTTAATTCTCAATACAGAAAGTAAATCTGATTTTTTAGCCATTGGTACAGGTGGATACTTTAAGGGAAGAAACCCAAATATTCCAGTAGCTGAATTAAAATCAAATTGGGTTGATAACACTATTGTCGTGTATATCGGTAAAGCAGGCAAAGATGGAAGCAATGCGACCCTTCAATCCCGTTTAAAACAGTATTTCAGATTTGGACAAAGAAAAAATGTAGGACATTGGGGTGGAAGACTTATTTGGCAATTAAAAAATTCACATGACCTTATTGTTTGTTGGAAAGCATTACCGTCAGAAGACCCACGAAAATATGAAGCAAACTTGATTCAACAATTTATATTACAATTTTCTAAACGACCATTTGCAAATTTAGCCAACTAAAATATTTTTTAAAATATGCAAAAATTAACTGCAATTCATGAAGGAGCACATGTTGTTACGGCATACTTATCAAAGTATCATTTTATTACTGGACAAATCTCATTGTTCTCTGATACAGAAGGTGAAACGTTTGTCACTTTAAGTAGGAAAAAAATTGGAAATTCAAACAAGCAAATTTCCGAAGAATTATTTAAAGATATAGAGATTGTTAAAGATGCTGCAATTGTATTTTATTCTGGTTTTGAGTCAGAAAAGATTTACAACGATGAAAATGGTATCGAAGTTGAAAAAGAATATTCAATGAATGATTATAACAACGTAAACGAATTAATCAAAAATTGTTTAGCACCTCAAACGATAAAAACAGAAGAATTGATTTTAGAATCTAAAATGGTTGTGACTGAAAACTGGTTAGCAATCACTAAAATATCAGCAGCGTTGTTAGAAGCACCAAGGAATAGCTTAAATGCAGAAGATGCAATTCAGATACTTGATGCTCATTACGATAGGTATAGTTTTTAATAACCAAAAATTGTTGAAATGAGAAAAATCAACCCAGACCTAAAAGAAAGATTATTGTGCGGTGATTTAAATCCGCTTCTTGATTACATCAAATCTGATAAACAGTTAAGATTGGAAGTTAGAACCAAAGGAGAAGCATTTGTTTATTATCGAAAAGGATTAGCCTTGGAAATAGGGGGTTTAAAAGTTGATAAAAAATATGGTAAAGTTCCACCAACAGATTTAGCAATTCAAAAGCCAGAAAAGTATTTTCAGCAAATAAAACTCGCAATTGATGATTGGTTGAAAAGTGGAAATAATAGAAATGAATTTGACACACAACAACATATAGCATATCACAATCAAGATATTAATGAAAGATATTTTATTGTTGACATGGAATATGCATTCGAGCAACATCAAATAGAAAAATCTGAACGCTTAAAAAGAGCAAAATTTGATTTGTTTGGAATAGATATGATTGATGGCCGAATGATATTATTCGAATTGAAAAAAGGGATGAAGTCTTTGACAGGTCAATCAGGAATACAAGACCACATTAACGATTTTGACAAATACATTAACGGTAAAAACAGTAGTATTTTTAGAGGTAGTCTATACAGGGATTTAAAAAATATTATCTCCGATAAACGTGATTTAGGATTAATACCTGATATAAAATTACCTGCAATAATCTCCACTAATGAACCACAAATGATAATTATATTTCATCCGATTAATGAACTGGAAGAATTGATGTTTAAAATGAAGTATGGAACCCTCACTAACGTCCTAATTGTTACAGATAATGATTTCAAATTAAAGAATCCATATTAAGGTTATTTGATACTTTTGAAATCAATAACTAACCCTCCTTCTTGACACCCATCCTATTAGCCAGCGTTGCATTCGGAAAACTAATTTCACGTTTCGGTTTTTTGGTTCTTGCATAAATAAATTCATGTGTAACAGTTAAACCTATAACCATTTTAAGGATCATGAATAAATACGAGAGAAACTAAAAAAATGAATAATGGAAAAAAACAATTCCTTAGAACCATTCGGAATTTGACAGCCAATTTGTAACCTTTGTAACGGAAAATTTTCCTTAAATTTTTAAAAAAGTCAGGATTGACTTTAATAAATGTACCACAAATCTCCTTGATCAAAATTTTTGTTTGGGTGTGGCTGGGGTGGTGCAGGTTGAAGCCAAAATTGAAATTAAGATATTCGCCAGTCTGATGTAAGAAGAGCCTTTAAAACTTACCCCAGTGATTAAGGTTTTTTAGCCTCACCTAAAAAATTTCTCAATGATACCACTTCCTGACAGACTATTTCTGCGCAAACAAGGATTTTGCCATTTGGTATTCTTCATCAAATGGCAGTTGCAGTTCAGGTAATACGTCAGGAATTGCCATTGCGAAACTTACATAGTAGTATGATAAAATGTGATAGCCAGAAAACTCTTTGTTCGGAATCGAATTTAAAATGTAATCCTTTTTATTTGGGTTATAGCCTTGCGTTCCGAGCATTGCAATTTCAAGGGCAATCTTTTTAATTTCCGCTGCGGGCATTCCATCAAAGTACTTTAACGCATCAACCATGAACCACATCACCGACATATTTGTGCCAATATTTTTTTGTGATTCCTGAAATTTTTTCATATCCCTTTCCTGTAATGGACTGGGTTCGTTCATTCCAAGAGGGTCATTTTCAAGTTGATCAAAAATAGAATCGGAATCCTTGTTTCTCCTGAACTTTATTTCTTCCTGAAGTTCAAAAAATCTATCAAGCTTTAAATCTTCTGCCCAGTGCTGAACCAATTCATATTCTTCGGCGGGCTCTCTGTCATTTTTGTAGTCCAAATATTCACCGTAAAACTGTTCTGCCTGTTTTAATTCGGCTGTTGTCGCTTTAAATTCATTTATCAAATCTATACCATACAATTCCCTGAATTGGATTGCATTTATGAGGTTGTAGATTTTGCTTTTTGAAAGAATATCAGGCGGTGAAATTTCCACAACACGTTTTTCGGTAACGGCCTTTATTCCTTCATTTATTAATGAATACAACGATAAGAACTGATATGGTCTTAAATCAATATAATTGTTGTAAAGAAAGTTCTCGATAAATAAATCAATAGGTGTGTTATAAATTTGGAGATTCAACCCCTCAAATAATCCTGTACAGTATTTTGCAATTGAATCTTCTGGTACACCTTGTTTTTTTAATCTTCTTATTGTTGGTTCCAATCCCCTGATAAAGGCGGCTTTATGCGAGCCAGTAGAAATAAACAATTGATTAAGCTCATTATTCCTGGCTTCGATAACCAAATCAAGATGCACCATTTCGTGCATAATTAAGTGTTCTACAGCCAGATTTTTCGGGTTAAACCTCAATGTGTGTTTCTGTTTATTATAGTTTTCAGCAAATTCAAATTTTGCTGCTGTTTTTATAGTTGCATCTTCGATGATTTCAATTTCTGTACCGCCTTCCACTTCCAGTTTAACCTGATATTCTTTTGTTATCTTCTTCCCAACTTCTGTCTTTGTAATATGTTTGGCTACATTAAACAACTGGTTAACCGATTGCTGAAATAATGTATCTCTGTTCTTGTTGAATCTTATTGCTTGTAAAGAGCTATTAAATGCTGATTTAAAATCACCTTCCGTTTCGCTTATCTTACCAAGTGCATAAAGAGCATTTGGATATTGGTCATTAATTTTAACCGCTTTCAAAAAATATTGTTTTGCTTCTTCAATTTTGTCAAGTTGAAGAAAGTTAACCCCGATATTGTTTAACGTTGTTACATCATTTGGTTTGGCAATTAACGCTTGGTCATAGTATATTCGAGCTGTTCGAACATCATCTTTGAATTTGGCAAATATATTTCCCATCAAAAGCAACGCCCAGCCGTTTTTGGAATCCCATCGCAAAGCATTAATTAAACTGTTAATGGCTTCATCCTGATTACCTTCATCAGATAAAATCTGCCCCATAATTCTATGGTATTCCGAATTGGTTGGATTTTTTTCAATTAGATTTTCCAGTATGGGTTTGGCTTCATCAAATTTTCCTTGTTCGCACAGCGACACTGTTCTTTTGAAATCGTTATCCTGTGATAAAATCAATGATGTATCCACGTCAACAGTAACCAAATTTCCAGTTATTGTTACTTTGGGTTTAAACACGCTAAACGTATAATAATCAGTTAAAAACTTGATAATTTGTTCTTTATCACCAACATTAACTGGGAATAAGGAATAAAAAAAATCATCAAGTATGTGTATAATCTGCATAATCTGTTTTCTTGTATCCAATCAGGAGAATAATTTGTCCATACAATTTTAAACTCCCCAAAAGTAACCGATAAATGGTTACAGTCAAAGAACCCATTCAATTTTGAAGGGTGTTTAGATTTATTATTCTATTAGTAATTATTTCAAAAGTTTTTGAAACAAAATTAAACTGGCCGAATATGCCTGGAATTGCACATTTCTATAATATTCATTTTCAGCCTTAAAAACAAAAAACTACGCATTTGTCTGGGTGCTGACATTAATATTCTAAAATCCAAAATCATCATGCAAATCCATTGTATAATGGAATATTTCAGTTATTTTGGTATCGCATTTGGGATTCATCCCATATTGTGTGTTTGGGGGTTAACATTTAAAGGGTGGCTATTGAGCTGCCCTTTTCCATTTTATTTAAACATTGATTTTGAATTAAATATTATTTCGTAACTTTTACTTAAGTAATTTTCAGCTTAAATATGAATTACATTACCTTAATTATAATCGGTGTGCTGGAAATAGTTACAATACACTCCATTGCACAATTCATCGGGACAAAACGTAAGATTGGTTATGGCAAATCTGTTTTTTGGTCAATTGTGTTGACCCCAATTATTGGGTTAATTATAACGTTATCAAGTAAAAAGATTGAAACACAATAAACTTCAAATAATCGGTAACTTGCCCTTTTTCTGTTTAGAATAATTCAATTCTACAATCTTAAAATCAATAAATTGATTTCCGTAAATTCGTGGCATAATAAATCACGCAATGCTTGAATGTCCTTTTTGTAGTATAGAACCAACCAGATTGATTGAAAAAAGCAAACTATCACTTGCATTTTTTGATAAATTTCCAGTTAGTATTGGACATGCCTTAATAATACCAAAAAGACATGAACCCAATTACCTTAACTTAACCAGTGAAGAGAAATTGGATATTGAAAATTTAACTACCTCAGTTACTAATTATTTGAAAATGAAATACTCCCCAGATGGATTTAATATTGGAATCAATATTGGCAAAGCAGCAGGTCAAACAATTTCGCATTGCCACATTCATATAATACCAAGATATGATGGTGATACGGATGACCCAACTGGAGGTGTTAGGGGAGTATTACCAGCAAAACAAAAATATTAATGATAGATAACTACATAAGACAGTTATTACGATTAATCAGGCATAGAAGCAATGTCCTCATTTATAAGTTAGTCTGGGCAAAAGCAATTGTTGAAATTGCAACCGAAAAACCAGATGAATTATGACTAATTAATTAATATCAAGACTTTTAAAATGATGGTTACACAAAAAGAATATGAAAAGGCTAAAAAGCAGCTGGATGAAGCAAAAAGGTTGATTAAAGAAGCATCGGTAGTAATTAACTCTTTTGAGCAAATGGAATTAGAAGTAAAAAGGGAAAGACTACGAAGGCTTAAAAAAAACGATTTTGTTGAATATATTGGTGGGACAAAATCAAAATATCTTACGATTGGAAATAAATACAGATTAACTGGTGATTCTTTTGGAAGTAGAATCTCGATAATAAATGATGCAGGTAAGAGAGTTGTTATTAAGCCAATAAAATTTTTCAAATTTTAAAATAACCATACCCAGCAACCTATTCATTTCTATTTTTTCAGGTATTTTAAATTAAAGGTAAAATCTTGAGAAACAGATGAATCATTACCTATTATCCCATTTTGTTCCCACCCAATTTGAAATAACGCCATTTGTTTTGCACTCGGTACAAACCCAATAAATTTCATTGGTATCTTCTATTATGGTTGGCACAATTAAACCCGAACAGTCCATTCCGATACACCTAATTTGAGGTTCTGCATCGTAATCACCAGAGGTTGCATCATCAATTAGTAAAGCAAGAAAATTAGCAAGTTCACGTGCATCTTTGGGCATGTTGGTTGGGATGTTGCCGTTTTTATCTAAATAATGTTGAAAATTAGTGATGTACATATAACAACGTAAAAAGTGTAAATTTAGATATTTATTAGTACCCAAACAGCCCGTAAGATTTACTGAATATTAACCAACGTTTTAATTTTTCGTGACTTGTATTTGTACCAAAAATTAACTGCCATGGAATAAGTGCTTTATTTATTGGCACTGACCTTACTTATTTATTCCTGTGCGACAACAAATAAAATAACAGATGAAGTTTTAGTAGGTTTGATAAGACCTTTTTTTCACCCCAAGTCATTATTCTTCCAGAATATTTGAAGCAAATCAAAAATTTGTATCTGCCCATTAATATGCCATCTATTACACTGAAGAAGAGCGGGTTATTTGTCGTTTAATCTGTAAATCCTTACGTTAGCCCAAAAAAATATAATCTAACACTTATCTACAATTAGGGCTATGAAAACACTAAAATTCCAAACAATTGCACACAAAAATTATGAGGTAAAATTTTCTGAAGATGACTTCTTTGACCATATGAAAAGGTGTGGGGTAGTTAATATTCCAATTGAAAATCAAATTGGCTTGTATATCAATAATTTGCACGAACGACTTTTAAATACTGGTGTGCCTTTCGATTCAGTTTTGCCTCAAACAATTGTATATGATATAAACACACAATTCAAAAACAGATATAAATACACCAACGAGATACTAACGTTTAACCTTTAAGAATGAATTTTTGTCAATCCTAACAAAATTAAATCCGTACTCACTTTTCTACTACCAATAGTTATATGCCACCTAAAATAAATTTCAAAAACATAAACTTTTAAAATTTTCGATACTATGAAGCCTTAATACTTTTTGCTTGGAAGAATATTCTGAATGGTCATTAAGTATTCAAAAAAGAATCCTAAATGAATTGGAAACTAATGGTTTAACAAGAATTTATATTCAAGAGATATTGAAACGAATTAATAAAAAAGATAAAAGAAGTGTGATTACCTGGTGCCGCAAGAACAACCTTGAAATTTACAAAGACAGTTCGGGCAGATATGTCAGTGAAGCCGAATTCAATTTTGCATATAATCAGCCGATTATAAAAAGGTATAAAACCAAATATGGTGAGAACTGGCTGCAAATGTATGAATTGACATTAGAGAATAAACTTCATTTAGCGGATTCTGAAAATGAGAGGGTTACTGTATCAAAACGATACATACCCAAAAGTAAAGAGAGTAGTAATTTTTTAAAAAGAATTTAAATGAAGAATGAATTAGAATTTCAAAAATTAAAAGGAATAATCGTGTTTTGCAACAAATGCTCACGAAATATTCACCACAAAAACAAAGGGAAAAAATGTAACCACCCACTTGACAAACAAGTTTATAAAGCAATTGTTAGAACAGGGATTGGCAATGAACGAAAAACAAAAATTTTAGAGGCACGAGATTTTCGCACCGCATATTCAGAATTTAAAGATTTTGAGTATCAGGTTAAAAATCCACATTTATTTCAGAAAGCCATTAAGCAAGAACACCCTGAAATTTTGCAAGAAACGATGGTCATGTACATAGATTACATGCGTGACGAAGATGTTCCACATCACATGAAAAAATATCTATCCAAATCCTATATAAAATCTACTGAAGCACATTTTCATGATTTTTTGAGATTTGCAAAATCAACAGGCATTGATTTAAACAAATACAAAATCGGTTCAGTCGATGATATAATTGTTGGAAAGTATTGTTATTACATGGAAAATAAAGGTGTAAGTAATTACACGTATAACGGAAGGATTAAAGCGATGCGTACTTTTTACAAGTATTTAATTGATGAATTAGATTACAACATTAAAAATGTGTGGAAGAAAGTTAAACTAAAGTCAGAAAAACCGACTGACATCAGCATTTCAGCAGAAGATTTTTATGATTTAATAGATGTTATTAGTCCTGATGATTCATTTGCAAAGATTGGTAAAACAAGAAGAAACATGTACCGACCATGGTTGCGAAACCTAATCAAACTAAAAGCTTTTACTGGAAGAAGAAATGCAGAACTTTTTGAAATGAAATGGAACATGATACATTTTGAGGGGGGCAAGCCAATATATATTGAAAGTCCGAATATAAAGGTGAATAAACAACAGAATAATTTTGCTGTTGGAAATTATCAGTTTGCTTATATTCCAATTGGCAAAGAACTTCTTGGACTCCTTAATGACCTCAATCTTACTAAAAATATAAACAGCAAAGATTACATTATTGCACCTGAAGTTGAAAACAGAGTTAACCTTGAAAAGCAAACCAGCAAATACTTTACTTTTTTTTACAATAAGCTGAATCGAAATGACACCAAGCAGTTGAAACATTTACGTCAAACATATATAACAAGAGAGGATTTGTTTGTGAACACAAAGATTTCGATGCAGCACAGCAACTACCGAACAACGTCAAAACACTATGTGGATAAACGAGAAGTCGCTAAAGAAATGGTCAAAAATGGATTTAGAGTTTTCGATATAAACTTAATGAGGTCACTCAGTATAAAAAAAATAAACTCTATTCAAGAAAATATCAAGGCACAACATAATTCCTCATGTGATATAAATCAAGTGGACGTACTGCATCAAAACACTATGTAGATAAACGTGAAGTCGCTAAAGAAATGGTCAAAAATGGATTTAGAATTTTTCCAAAAAAAAATAAAAAAGACACTCCAGTACGACACTCCAGTCATAAAAAAAGGAGTTACAGAAATGTAACTCCTTGATTTTCAAGTGGAGAATATCGGAAT
>DPRR01000001.1 GCA_003538625.1 Ignavibacteriales bacterium | reverse complement strand
ATAATGAGTTTTATAACCAGTATAAAATTGCCCGTGAGATACACGATATTGGTGTAAGACACGAGCAGCCGGATACACCAGTGGAGCCGAGTTGAGTGTTGGTTGAGAGCAGCAACGTTGAAGTATGCAGTCTACAGTTGGCAGTCTTCAATTAGATTTAAATAAATAATTAATAAAAACATAAGTGAGTGAGTAGGTTAGTTTTTCTGTTTGCGGACTTAAGACCCCACGCTTTTTTAAGCGAGGGGTTTTTTGTTTTTATTAATTTATTGCTGATTGTTAATTGAGATTACAATTTAATTTGTTTACGTTTGCATAAATAGTTTTATACTCTCTCCTCACTTTTGCCATAAGGGAGTACTTGTTGGTGGTTTTAGAGTCGGCAAGTTTTTATTGGGTCTGGTCTTATTTATTACCTTCTGTAAATATGATTTTTATCTTCCTTTGTTTTGATGGGTACACTTTTCTTTTTTCTACCACAAGTTTTTTATGTGTGAAGTTTTGTGTGCAGCATTGCACGTAATTGAGTGTGTGTGGTGCTGAGGGATTTAAGTTTTGTCACGATGCGATCGTGACAGCAAGAGAAAGATATGGAAGATAAACCAATAATTTCTAGATATGCTATTGATGAAATTAAAGGACTTTTTATACCTGTTGAAATTCCAAAAGATTCTGAACTAGAATTAGTAATTGGAATAAGTTCGGAAGAATTAACTTTTAGAGAGTTAAGTAATTACTTCGCAATAATTGATAAATTTTATGGACGATTATATTCCGATGGAATTTATTCTTATGCACATAGAAAATGGGAACAAATAAAAATTTATGAAATTCGGCAAGGATCAATTGAGGCTGTTATTAGAGAGGCACTTGAAAACTCTCAGAATTTTGTAATCCTATATATTTTATTAAAACACTTACCAAATTTCATTAAATCTTCGGCAGAAGGAATTAAAAATTTGGCGGAGTCGTATAAATTTTATCAAGAAGCTAGTGTAATTAAAGAATCACGACGAAATAAAAAAGCTTTTAAAGAATCATTAAAAGAAGATCAGGAATTAAAGAAATTAAATCCTAATCATTTAACTCAACTCGCAAAACTATTGGAATATATTTATTCTAAGGAATATAAACGGATCCCAAAAGCGAGTGAAACATCGAGAAATAAAATAAAACGCATTCATTTGAGAATCAGAAAAAAGGATAATTAAATTTAATTTAAATAATTAGTATGATGTCAAAACAATAATAAGTGGAGAATTATAATGGAACATTACAAGATTTTGGTTTCTATTGGTGCAATTGAAATATCCAGTCATGATAAAATTTGGGTAGAAGAAAAGGAAAAAAAATATTCTGATGCGATAAATCATTTGTTAAGTAAAACGGATATAATCGCAAAAAAAGAAGAGACCAAAACTAAAGAATCATCTACACAAGTTAAGACGCACAAAGTTGGTAAAATACCGGTTAATGAGTTTTATCGCAATTATATTCATTCTAAGGATATTAAATCTCGACCAGATATTGTAACGTTTTTTATCTATTTCTTATCAAAGATAGAAGAAAGGAATGACGTCCAATCATCAGATGTAAAAGATTTATTTAGGCAAGTAGGCTATCCCGGGTGGAACAAAATCAATATAACGGATGCATTAAGGCAAGCGAAGAAAAAAGCTTTTCTAAATAGTGTTGGGAATAATTGGTTCCTGACAATAACAGGTGAAGATTTTGTTCTAAATACAATGTCAGAATAAAAATGCCAAAGCCTGATTCAATTAATAAGATAGAGAATCTTACTGATACTTTAGAGTCTTTCGTTGAATCTAAAGACTTATTCGTTTTGATGATTGATTTGTGCGATTCCACCGAATTGAAGCAATATTGCATTGAAAGTAATCTACCTGATTCATTTTGGATTATGAGACAAAAGATATTCCTTGCTAGAACTGCTAAAATTATCCGTCAATATAATGGTAGTATTGTTAAGACTATTGGTGATGAAATTATGGCAATATTTGAAATAGATATTGATGCTAAAAAGATTATCCAATGCTGCACGGAAGTGTTCCAAAATTTTGATGGATTAAAGCAATACAACAAAGGTAAATTTAAAATTAATTCTAAAGCATCAATTGATTTTGGAAATTGTGTGAATGGAGACATTCTAGATAGTACACAGTATGATCCAATTGGAAGATGTGTAGATAGATGTGCACGAATTTCAAAATTTGTTAATCAAAATGAAATTGTCTTTTCAGAAGAATTTTATGAAGTATTGCAATTAAAAAATGATACCATATTTGGATATAAAATAAGTTCGCTAAGCGAAAGTTTAAAAGGTCTTGGCAAGATTAATTTTTACAAATTAATTTCTATTTAATAAAATACTGGAGTAAAAAAATGGAAGATCAACATGCAAAAATATCGATTTCGTTTAAAGACGGATTACTTGAAATAAGTGGCTCAGAAAATTTTGTATCAGAACAAATTAAACTTTTCAAAGAAATAATTGATGGGCAATTCCAACAATTGCCAACAAAGAATAGAGAAGAAAAAGATGAAGAAAATAACGATAATAACGATGGACAGATTTTAACTCGACTTCAAGATTATCAAGATGTTTTAACTGAACACGAAGGCAAAATAAAAATTCTAAAGCAAGTTACCGGAAAAAACAAACAAGAAAAGAGCATTAATACAGCCTTAATATATTTGTGGGCTAAAGATAAACTTGGTACTCCAGATGTTCCTTTCCAAGAGATTAGAGAAGCTTGTGAACATCAAGGATGTTTGGATTCAACAAATTTTGCAACGCACATTAAATCAGCTAAATCATATATATTAGTTTCCGGCAAAAGTAAATCGCAATCAGCTAAATTAAGTATCCCTGGTAAATCTCAAGCTCTTCAATTAATTCAATCTCTTAAAACATTATGATTATAAAAACAATATTGCAAAATGCTTCTGATGCCACTTTAGCTAATGAGATAGTTTCTTCTTATGAGGAAATTGAAAAGAATTTTGTTTCTAAAAATTGGAAAGTTACTGAATTAGATGCCGGGCATTTTGTTGAAGCTGTTAGAAGATTTATTGAATTTAAATTATTTGGTAGTTATACCCCCATCGGTACATCACTTCAATCATTCAATGATAGTATATTACGAAGTTATGAAAATGGGACAGGTGATGAATCTTATCGTATTCTAATCCCAAGAACTCTTTATTCGGTTTATGCTATTAGGAATAAACGCGGAGTTGGGCATATTGGTTTGGTTAAACCAAATCAAATTGATGCAACGTTAATATTTCAATCTGTAAAATGGACTCTTGCCGAGCTTATTCGTTTGAACAGTACAATCGTTATGAATGAAACGGATAAATTAATATCACAGATTACACAACGCCAATTGGATATACTTTGGAAACAGGACGGAATTACGAGAATATTAAATAAAAATATGAGGATTGATAAAAAGGTTTTAATCCTTTTGTATGATACAAGCCCACAAAGAAAAGAACAATTACAAGCTAATACAAAATACAAAGACAAATCTGCCTTTAAAAAAGTATTAGCAAAACTTGATTCTGATTTGTTTATTGAATATAAAAAAGATGAAAGTTGTCATATTACACCATTAGGCGTAAATGAAGCAGAGAAGATTATTCTCAATGCTTAGAATAGAATCCTTTATAATTATAATTTCTTAGGCTGTCACGGACCATTCCGTGACAGATCCTATTGCTGCCACACCATTGCACATTTCTTTTCCCCTCTAAAGAGAGCCTGTCCCGATAAATCGGGAGGAATAAAAGGGGTGTGTTTCCATGTCTTGGGATTATTGTTCTGATCTCTTCTCTGGTATTGCTCATTAAAAGAATTACGTTAAAAAATTGTGTGGAGTGAAGCGTTTAACGACAAAATCTGTATGAGCGAATTCTATGAGCGAGCCTGCCTGTCCGGTAGGCAGGTTATTTTGTCGTAGCGTAACGTAACACAATTTTAGTAATTCTTTTTAAAGAGCATGCTTCTTTTCGTTCTTTTCTTGCGCCAAGAAAAGAACACTAAAAAGATATTCTTGGTCTGTCACGGTCGTACTGTCACACATTTCTTTTTCCCCTCTAGAGAGGGGAATAAAAGGGGTGTGTAAATAGATTGTTATAGAGCAGTATCCGGATAAATAAAATTGTAGAAGTCACAACCTGACCTCACCCATTATCCCTCTCCTTAGTAAGGAGAGGGAATAAAAGTCCTACTTACATCCCCATCTCATCAGCACTCGGGCCATACACTCCAGGAATAGGAATATTAAGAAGTCTTAAAAAAACACCAAGTTGTGCCCTGTGGTGTATATGCTGACTTAAAGAATGTCTTATCGCTTCAGCTTTACTAAGATCCATAAAAACATCGTCACCGCTTTTCATAATCCACCTGTTATTTAGCTTGCTTTCATTTGCATCAACAAGCACCTCTTTGCCCGCTGCCACACACTCATCAAAATGCGCAAGCAGCTGGCTTGTGT
This sequence comes from Ignavibacteriales bacterium, assembly GCA_003538625.1. Lineage (GTDB taxonomy): Bacteria > Bacteroidota > Ignavibacteria > Ignavibacteriales > Ignavibacteriaceae > IGN3. The sequence goes on along the minus strand of DPRR01000001.1, from coordinate 132,530 downwards.
TGTTTATAACTTTTGGATTATAAGGTGTATTTGCAAAATCCAGTACATCGTTTTGCATCACCGAGCTAATCCAGCCGGGAATTTCTGCAACGTGTGTCGCCAATGCTCTTATCGTCATACTCTTTGGGTGCGGTCGCCAATCGTATTTATCATCAGGCACAATTGCAAGCATCTTGCGTGTAGAAGCCGCTTCCATCTCTAATTCGTTTAAGAAAATTTTTGTCAATAACATATTCGCTCCTTTTTATTTTGTAAAAAAAACTGTTACTCAAAAGTAAAAGGTGGTAATGACAACAGTATGTCAACAGTAAAGAATTTTTTTTTTTTGAATCTTGCCTGTCGGCAGACAGGTTGATCGGGAGAGAAATCTTATAATTCGACAAAGTACTCAATTTACTCTGTGTTGCTCAGTGATAGCTCCGTGGTTCTCCGTGTAAGAATTCGTTTTACATTACTCTAAAAATTTCTTTTCTTTATTTCAGTAAGTTTTTCTTTCAGCATAGTTTTTAACAAGGGTGGAGAAACAACATCAGCTCTATCGGCAAACATTAAAAACCATCTAATAAAATACTCCATTGATGAACTTAAAAATGTCATCTGCACTTTATCGCCAACAAGCTCTTCATTTACAAAACCGTTATAATATTTTTGCCCGGATAAAAACTGTGCAATATCTTTATCAACGCGTATAATAATGGTTGTTAAATTTTGCTCCCTGGATACTTTGCCAAGGTGATCTTTTATCGATGGATGTTTTTTTCGGAAAGTTTTATCGGTTTTTGTAATACTTAATATTCTGTCAAGCCTAAAGTCACGGTAATCCTTTCTAAGCTCGCAGTACGCAATAGTATGCCAGTAACCCGATGAAAAGAAAATTCCGATCGGCTCAATGTTCCTGTCCTTAATTTCATTAGAATAAAAAGTGTGATAACGTATTACGAGTGATTTTCTTTCTGATATGCTTTCAATAAGCATCTGTATATAGTTGCTGTCATCGGATTTTTCTGCACGCGGTATTCTTCCAAGCACTTCAATATTCTCTTCGATATTTTCAAGCATTTCTTTTTCTGTGCTCTTTAAAATTGCACGTATCTTCATCATCCCCGATTTAAAATTATGATCAATCGAATTGTCAGTAAACTTTTCGATAAACTTTTCAGCAGTTAAAAAAGCAGTTACTTCCTCTTTGGTAAACATAACCGGCGGCAGGCGGTAGCCATCAGCAAGAAAATATCCCACACCGGCCTCAGAACCAATCGGCACACCTGCCTCTGCCAGAGTTTGAATATCCCGGTAAACAGTTCTTAAACTAACATCAAACCGATCCGCAATATCTTTTGCACGTACAATTTTCCTTGTCTGCAACTGAATAAGAATAGAAGTAACCCTGTCAAAACGGTTCATTGTAAACAATAACTTATTTATGAATAAACAAATAAACTCTTTTTAATTTTACTTTATAAACTTAACTAAAAGCTTAAAAAATTTTATCCACACGGCCAATTTCTCTGAACTTTTTATCCCGCAGCTTTTTATTCTGTAACTGCCTGCCCATTATCTTCCTGGGTCTCTCCGTCACACAATTCTTTTTCCCCTATGGAAAGAGCCTGTCCCGACTTGTCGGGGTCGAAGGAAAAGGAGAGACCAGAAGGGATTAAAAATACACATAAACCTCCAAAACAGCCTAAATTCGAATAAAAATGCTCCGTAACATCACAAAAACGCAATGTAACATCATAAAAACGCACTGCACTGCGACAAAAATGACGTGCACGCTCACAAAAATGAAATGTAACCTTTAAAAAACAGACTGTAATTAGACAAAAATGGCGTGTACGGTCACAAAAACGCACTGTAACCTCTCAAAAATGAGAAGTAAAACCATAAAAACGCTCTGCACCATCACAAAAACAAAATGTAAAACCTCAAAAATAAATTTCCCATCATTCTCCAAGCAAAACTTTAAGAGCAAAATAAACTTAAAATGCAGTCAAATTAACCTATTAAATCAAATTCTTAATCACCCAATAGACGTAGTCCATTTTTCATCCCTTTGGATGATTTACATAACTTATTTCTTTTCATAAATTCGTTTTAACATTAAACACAAAGGAGGCTTACTATGTTTAGATCATCTATTATAGAAGAAAGCGGTGCTACGTTTGAGGGCATACAAAAAGTTAATGGAAGGGATAGATTTGCAGTTGCAACAGATCTGCAAACGCGCTCTACTTATTATCTCCCAATTAAAGGATTAAATAAAAAGAAAGTCCGAAAAAAATTAGCTGCTGAAAGAAAGAAATTTAAAATCAGCTAATTGGCTTTTAATATGCTCTAACAAAAATTAGGATATGCATTCGTTGAGATTAACATAAGCCTGTATCGTAGAATACTTAGGCGAAAAAATGAGTGCATATCATCCCAAAATCACACAATAAGGTAAACTATTTCCGACCAATAGATGTAGTCCCTTTTTCATCCCTTTGCACTATTGAATTCCCTTGTAATAACAGATACCTTGACTCGTGTTGAAAGTAAGAATATATTAAAATATCCGGCATCAGCATAATGTTAAATAATAATTACATATTAACATTCATTATCGTTCAAAAGAAAAGGAGTTCTACGATGAAATACATAAAGAAAAATCTAGTACGTATGGCTGTTTTTGCAAGCTTTTTTGCAATAAGCCTTATTTACTTTAGTTGTTCAGATTCCGCCTCACCCGTTGAAGGACAGGGACAAATAAAGATCCATATGGTCGATGCTCCTGCTGATTACGATCAGATCAACATAGTTGTTAACAGAGTCGAAGTTCATCAGGCAATTAATGATTCCACTAACGGTTGGTTTATTATAAACAATACTCCCGCCACATATAATCTGCTAACTTTAAGAAACGGTGCAAGCGTTATACTTGGTTTCAATTCACTTGATGCAGGTCATTACTCACAAATAAGATTAATACTTGGTTCCGGCAGTAATATTGTTGTTAATGGCGTTACCTATCCTCTAGATGTTCCGAGCGGCGAACAAAGCGGCATAAAATTAAATCATGAATTTAATATCGAGCCCGGAGTGATTTACGAATTGCTGCTCGATTTTGATGCTGAACATTCCATAGTACTCACCGGAAACAATCAATATAAATTAAAACCGGTTATCAGACTTGTTCCGATGATAATCTCAGGTACCATTTCAGGAAAAATAAATCCACCAAGTGCTGCAGGTGTTGTTTATGCTATCAGCGGTACAGATACAATGGTTACTGTTGCGGAAAATCTGTTTGGCACATTTAAGTTTATGGCTTTGCTGCAAAGAACATATAATGTTCAGGTTTTCTCGGCAGATCCCGCTTATAATGATACAACAATTACTAATGTATCAGTAATTGCACAGCACGATACCGATTTAGGAACTATCAATTTAAGTATAAAATAAATTTAAAATATTAAAAGGAGCTATGGTTATGAAAAATATTCTTTTGTTCGGTCTCGCTTTGTTTATTATGATAATAGTGGCAAAACCTGTTGCTGCCCAGGATCACGGTTTCGGGTTGGGAATTGTTCTGGGTGAACCAACTGGTTTAAGTGCAAAACTTTGGACGTCAAAAATAAACGCTTTTGATTTTGGTCTTGGCGTTGGTTTAGGCGGCGATCGTATTAAATACAAAGGTTATTATAATAATACCGGTCGTGTTCATTTTCATATGGATTATCTCTGGCATTCATTTAATGCAATTAGTTCCACAGAAAGATTTCCTCTCTATTACGGATTTGGAGGAAGATTTAATACTGGTGGTGGTTATGATGGATCATTTGGTATAAGAGGAGTAATCGGTATTGCCTGGCTTCCCCGTGCAACACCAATTGATGTATTTATCGAACTCGTTCCTGTATTTCAGGTTACACCTCTTACAGGTTTAGGTATAGATGCAGGACTTGGTATAAGATATTACTTTGAATAAAAAGATATAATGATGCAATATAATTTTATTGCAGTCTAAAAAATTATTGGAGAAATAAAATGAAAAAACTTAAAAGTGTACTGGTAATTTTTACGTTATTGGTATCAGTCTTTATCTCCGGATGCGGTGCAAGCAACACAGTTAAAGGCGGAGTTATAGGCGGAGTAAGTGGTGGCGTAGTAGGCGGCGTTGTTGGTCATCAATTAGGTAATACTGCGTTAGGTGCAATTATTGGCGCAGTAGTCGGCGGAACTGCCGGCGCGCTTATTGGTAATCATATGGATAAAGAAGCTGAAGAAATGCAGAGAGAATTGGAAAATGCAAAAGTTGAAAGAGTCGGGGAAGGCATAGCAATTACTTTTGATTCAGGTATTTTATTCGGATTTGATTCCTCAACACTGCAGCCAGAAGCCAAAACAAATATCAAAAAGCTTGCAGACATACTGAAAAAATATCCTGATTCAAATATTCTGATAACCGGGCACACTGATTCTGATGGTACTGAGAATTACAATCAAACTCTATCGGAAAAAAGAGCCAAGTCAGTTTCAGATTATGCAATGCTTCAGGGAATTAGTTCTTCAAGACTTCAAACTATCGGATTAGGCGAAACTGAACCTATTGCATCGAATGATACAGATTACGGAAAAAGCCAGAACAGAAGAGTTGAAATTGCTATCTATGCAAATGAAGAAATGAAAGCAGCTGCTGAAAGAGGCGAGCTTTAAACAGAATTTGGAAAGTATCAGTAATTATTTTTAACATTAAAATAATTGCTTATAAAAATTAATTGAGAATAACTTCGCAGTAAGGGGAGAACTGCCCCTTGATAAACCCCGGTTAGCCGGGGTTTTTATTTTTAATTTAATATTCTTAACCAATAAAAAATATAAAACCTATAATTAATTCTTTTTTGTTCTGCAAAACCTTGCAGAGCAATGTTAATTTAATTGATCATAAGTTTTAATGCCATGATTAAATCCGTATTTTTGGTTAGTACATTTATTTCATTTTTCAGGAGATTATAGTGAAGCATTTATTACTTTTTTTTGCGATCCTTTCATCAACAAGTCTTTATTCTCAGAACTGGTTAAAAGTTGATTCTATCTTTTCTGTTTCAGGTGTAACGGTTAAAAGTTTTTCAGCTCCGGAATTTGCTGATCTAAATAATGACGGTAACCCCGATTTGATAATTGGTACCCTTGATGATGAAGCGGATTTTTTCTGGAATAATTCCCATTCATTTCCAACTACATTTAGTAAAGACACATCACTTTTATATACCATTTATCACAGCGGACAGATTAATACAAATGCAGATTATCCGACTTTAGTTGATTTAGATGGCGATACTGATCTCGATCTTGTTATTGGTGGTTACAATGGTTTAAGATATTATAAAAACAATGGAACAATTACTTCGCCCGATTTTATAATAGCCGATGGAATTTTCGATTATGTAAATTCTCTTGTTGGATCAGACGCCCAGCCTGCTTTTGTTGATATTGATGATGACGGCGACCTGGATTTATTTATGGGAATCGGTGAATCATTACTTGGTGGACCCGATGCAGGAATAACAATGGGATTTAGAAATACAGGTTCATCCTCTGCGCCGGTTTTTACTTTGGATAACACTCTCGTAACAGGAATTCCTGATATTGGTTTAAACGCATATCCAACATTTGCTGATTTAGATAACGACGAAGATTATGATTTACTTTATGGCAGGGATTTACAAACACTCGTTTACTACAAAAACACTGGTACAAAACAAAATCCTGTTTGGACACAAAACACAACAACATTCAACGGAGTTGAATCAACAACTTATTGGAAGAACCCAACTTTTTCCGATTTAGATTTTGACGGAGATTTTGATCTTATATATGGAACAGACGCCGGTGTGCTTTATGTTTATCGAAACATCGGAAATGTTACTACTCCATCGTTCCAATACTATCCCGATTACTTTAAAATTATAAAACTTAATGCAGGCGGTGCAACAGTATCCTTAGCTGATTTTGATGGAGATGGTGATAACGATTTATTAAGCGGAGATTGGCTCGGAAAATTTAATTACTTTAGAAATGACGGCACTCCATTAAAGCCGATCTTCAATAAGATTACAACTTCATTTTCAAGCTTAACTGTAAATTCTTACAGTACACCTGTATTTGTTGATATTGATAAAGATGGTGATTACGATATTGTTTCCGGAGCAACTAACGGACAGGTGTTTCTCTTTGTGAACAATAACGGAAGTTTTACACAAAACACAACAATGTTCAGTTCAATTGACGTCGGCTGGTCCAGCATTCCATCTTTTGCAGATCTTGATAATGACGGTGATCTTGATTTACTTGTTGGTGCAGAAACTGGTACCGAAACAAAATATTTTACTAATGACGGCAATAATGTTTTCACGGTTAACACAACAGCATTTGCAGGTGTAACATTTCCAAGTTACGGAAAACCAATCTTAGCCGATTTTGATAACGATGGTGATTATGATCTAACAATTGGAGATGCCTGGGGTACGGTTAAATATTATAGAAATGATGGAACAGTTAATGCTCCAGTCTGGTTTAGATATGATGCCATGTTTGCCGGAATCGAAGTTGATCAAAATCCACATCCCGGTTTTGCAGATCTTGATGGCGATTCAAGAAAAGATATGATACTCGGTGAGTACAATGGAAATTTTACTTATTATAAAAATTTATTTTCACCTATCACAGATGTTGATGATGAAAAAGTGTTAAGTGCTCCTGATGATTATGTGTTGTATCAGAACTACCCTAATCCATTTAACCCAAGCACAAAAATCAGATTCACAATCCCAAGTGTTACCCTTAGTGCGTCATCCCTGGTGCAGCTAAAAGTTTTCGATATTATTGGCAAGGAAGTATCAACTTTAATTAACGAAGAAAAACCAGCAGGCACTTATGAGGTGGATTTTAATGCAGCAGGATTATCGAGCGGAGTTTATATCTATACATTAAAAGTTAATGGATTATCTTTTTCCAAAAGTATGATTTTGATTAAGTAAAAATCCCAAAGATTATTAAGCTGCTTTTACGTCCAATTCAGCCGGTGAAATTGATTTTACCGGCTTATTTTTTTTGCGCTTGTCAAAAACTCTTTGCTGTGCGTGATGCCTCTGAAAGATTGAAAGCTTAAAATATATAACTGAGCCCAAAACTGTTTTAAGTAAATATTCTTTTAGTGAACCTTCAAATGTCTGCAATGAAACAAACTTCCACCATCTCTTTAAAATGTTTTTCCAGGAATAAAATATTTTAATTGTTCTTTCGTAGTAATAATAAATCTGTTCTTCAGTTAAATGTTTATGTTTAAATAAAACATGATCACCTTCGTAATGAGTAATATCGTTATCAATAATCCGGTTTTCATCAGCCATTTTTTTATGCAATGGTGTTCCATAAATCGGAATTGAGATAGATGGAAGAATGACATTAACGCCAACTTCTTCTAACTTTTGCGGAAGTGATTCATAGTATTCCGGTGTATCTTCATCAAGAGCGAACATAAATCCTGTAAAGGTTAAAATACCTTTTTTGTTTAGTTTATGGAAAAACTCTTTATACTCATCAACTTTGTTTTGTTTCTTCTCAACATCACGTAAACTTTCTTCATTTAAGGATTCCATTCCAATAAATGACATTCTGCAATTTGCTTTAGCAAGCAGCTCCGCATATTCATCATCACGAAGACATTCGATACTGTACTGAGCACCAATTGCCCAGAATTTTAATTTTGCAATTTCTTTCAAAAGTTCTTTGGCATTAGTTAAACTTCCGCCAAGATTGTTATCAAGTATCATTGCAGTTTTTCTTTTAATAAACGGCAAGCCTTTTGTATTGGTCAAATCCCTTATCACATCTTCAATTGGACGGGTTCTGTAAGGTGATCGTTTTATATTTAACTGGCAATAAGTGCATGGATGCGGACACCCGCGTGAAGCTTCAGTAACAATTGGTGTGAAAAATTTAGATTCAACTAAATCATATCTTGGTGCAGGAATGTTTTCTAAATCAGGAGCTAAACCGGCATCGTATCGTTTTTTAAGTTTTCCGGCTAATAAATCATTTACCATCTGTGCCCAGACTTTGTGAGCTTCGCCGACACAAATAGAATCAAAGCATGGTTCAACTTCATCCGGAAATGTGGAAGCAAACTTACCGCCGCCTATTACAACTTTTCCCAATGCTCTGAATTTTGACGCAACTTCATAAGCGTGTGGTGATAAATAATCCATAAAACTTATTGCTATAAAATCCGCATCTGTTTTATAATCGATAGGACGAACCATCTCGTGAAGAACTTCAACATCAATTTCCGGAGGAGTTAACGCAGCGAGTAAAATTCCAGGTAAAGGCGGAGCAGGATTTTTTGCATAATATGGTTTTTCATCTAAAAGATTTTGGAACAATACTATTATTAAAAGTTTTGGTTTAGATCTGTTTTGCTTTTTCATTTTCTTCTTATTCCTTCTGTCAACTTCATTCAAATTGCTTTTAAAATTGATGATTCGGATATATTAGTTTCATACTCAGTCCAGATCTCTTCAACTACTTCAACAAGTTTGTTTATATCTTCTTTTGTGTGACTTGCAGTTATACTAATACGAAATCTTTGCTGAGAGACAGGTACTGCCGGATATTCAATCGAGTTTATAAATATTCCGCGTTCATGGAATTTATAAGCTGCATCTCTAATGTTCATTTCCATCGGAACCCGCAGTGGAATTATTGGTGTTTCACTTGCAGCATTAAATCCTATTTGATTTAACAAACCTGCTGCATATTTAACATTACTTCGTAGTGAATTTAATATTGAAGGATCATTCTCAAGTAAATCTAATCCAGCTAAAACAGATGCGATAGTAACAGGAGAAATTGAAGCTGAGAACATATAAGATCTTGCGAAGAATCTTAAATAATCGATAATTGGTTTTGCAGCAGTAACGAATCCACCTGTAACCGCAAATGATTTACTAAATGTTCCCATCGTAATATCAATTTCATTGTCTAATCCAAAATAGTTGCCCGATCCACCGCCGCGTTTTCCGATTGTTCCCGTCCCGTGTGCATCATCAACTAACAGGATTGCATCATACTGTTTGCAAATGGCAGCTATCTCATCAAGCGGAGCAATATCTCCATCCATTGAGTAAACGCCTTCAACTCCAACATAAATATTTTTTGGATTTATTTTTTTTGCATCCTCCAATTTTACTTTTAAGTTTTCCATATCGTTATGCAAAAAATGAATTCCGCGGGCATTACACATTTTCATGCCATCATAAAAGGATGCATGACTATATTGATCATAAACCACATAATCATCGGGTCCAACTAACGCCGAAACTAATCCAACATTCGCACCATATCCGCTCGAAAATATTAAAGCGTCTTCAGCGCCTTTTAATGCGGCTAATCTTTCTTCCAACTCTTTATGAATTTTAGTGTATCCATTCAGTAAAGGCGGTCCACCAATTCCGATTCCATATTTATCAATAGTTTTTTTTACATACTCTTTTATGTAAGGATGATTTGCAAACCCCAAGTAATTATTTGATCCGAACATCAGCATTGTTCGTGTGATGCCAAGATATTCGTCAAACACTTCAACTTCTCTGTCAGACGGACTTGAAATGCATCTCAGATGCAGCATCTGCTTATTGCTTGATAGATTATAAAGGAATTCTCCAAAGAAATTTACTCTATCTGTTATAGGCATTCTTCTTCCTCTCAAAAGGATATCTCTTAAATCAAAATTTTCACTACCTGAATATTCTTGCTTTGCTGACATTTTATTTGCTCACTTTCATGTCTTGTTTTATCCGTCTGATTTCTGGGATAAAACTAATATGATTTTGAGAAGAAGGTGTCAGTAAGATTTAATAGAATTGTCAAAAATTTGTCATGTACTTTTGGTCATGCTGAACTCGTTTCAGCATCTAAAAGATGGACTTAAGGAATTTGTCAAGTAATTTAAAGATATAAGATTGTCATTCCCACGGAAGTGGGAATCCACTTTGTTTTGAGCTTTATGGATTCCCGTTTTTACGGGAATGACTGATAAACCCCGAGTAAATAGACGATCCCGACGGTTCAATTTTTTCACTCATTTTTAAGCACAGAATCTAGTTGCATCAATTTTTTAAGATATTTAATTGGACTAAAATCTTTTTCAAATGCCAGGTTTCTTATTTTTTCTGAATCTAATATTTGCTCTTTATCGTAAAGATTTATTTTGATGTTTAGTTCTAACTCAGCATCTGCTAAATAAACAGGATTTAAGTTTACAAGATTAGCTTGGTTTAAAAATTCTTTCTCCTTTTCTGCGGGTATAGAAAACAATAATTCAAACTCACCATGTTCGCCGGCAAATAAAAGCCACAAAGGCAAATTATAATTATTGAATAACTGCTTAGATGATACTTCAATTGCTTCAGTCCAATCATTTCTAAGCTTAAATCCAACATTGTTTAATCTCATTAATTGATCGAGTGCGGAAACAACTCCGTCACTAGTATCAATACAACTTGTAGAATATTTAAGTAAAATATTTCTCCATTCTAATTTTGCGGATGGATGAAAATCTATTAATTCACGTAATTGCTTATTTGTCATTTCGACCGTAGGGAGAAATCTTTTTTGTTTGAGTTTTTCAAGATTTCTCTCTCGAAGACTCGTTCGAAATGACAATACAGAATTTTGGAAAAAAAACTTCTGTGCTGCATAAGCATTTCCTATTCCTATTTTTCCGGTTGTATAAATTTTATCACTGGGTTTGCATCCGATTCTGGATAAATGTTTTGCTTTTTCTACCATTCCAATTGCACAACCGGAAATTATAAGCTCATCACCAAAATTTGTATCACCGCCAAAAACAAATGTTCCGCATTTTTTGCAGGCATCATTAATCCCTGCTTGAAGCTTTTCAAGAAATTCCTCCGAAATCTCATTCGGGAGAATTTGGGAAATTACAATTCCCAGTGGAAAAGCACCGACAGCCGCAAGGTCACTCATATTAACCATCACACTCATCCAGCCAATCTGATAGGGATCAGAATAGAGTCCTGTTTTTATTTCTTCTGAAATTGTATCAATTGTAATAGCCAAATCATAAGGAGAATTTTCAAGCTTAATAATTTCGGCATCTGTTTCGTGTAGTTTATTTATCTGTAAAGGCGAACGTGAAAATGATTTTGTGAGATCATTAATGATCTTATTTTCAATTATGTCTTTTAGCTGTCGCATATGTTTAAATATTTATTTAAGATTGAGAACTCTGCATAATTTGTTGAAATTATTTCTCCATCAAACTCTATTAAAAAATCATTCATTGCAGTCACTTTAATTTTTGAAGTTTTACAATACCCGGTTTTATCTTTTTTAGGAAAAACTTTCTTACTCAATAATCTTAAAAGCTGAATCAGATCTAACTTATTCATAGAGTGTGCAAGATAGATGTCATATAATCCATTCTGATAATTTGCTTCACCGGGATATGAAAGATCACCTGAAATATTTGGATTTTTTATGATGGATAGATTGGAAATCCGGAACGAATAAGTTTCAAAAGAATCAAAAATTATTCTTGCTTCATAATTTTTATAAGTAAAAATAGCTTTTGCTGCGGCATATAAAATTGCTGTTTTTGTAAAATATTTCTTTAAAAATTTCAGAATAAAATCAGGATTGTTAAAAAGATTGTTGGCTTCAGCAGTAACCCCGATACTTGCGTTAAGTAGAAAATATTTTTCTTTTATTTTCCCTTCTGCCTTATATCGGATCAATCCGGCATCTCTAAGTTGAGTGTTTTCAAAATTAATTTTGCAAGGGATATTATTTATAAAGCTTTCCGGATTAAATGACTTACAAAAATCATTACTCGAGCCAATTCCAGCAACACCGATTTTAATGTTTTTAATTTCGTCTTCATTTAAAACCTCCATAATAGAATTAACAAAATTATTTACCGTTCCGTCTCCGCCGGCAATAATAAAATTAGAATCTTCAGTTTCAATCGCACTTCTTACTATTTTTTCAAGCGAGTCAATTTCCTCCACATTAATTATTTTGCAATCACTGAATTTCCCTATAACAATATCCTTAACAGAATTCCATTTTTTTTCAGCTCTTCCACCAGCTGCGTATGTATTTAATATGACGTTCATTTCAAATCTGATTTTTAGCCGGTCTTAATGAGATTGTTAGATTGAACAATAAATAAAATATGATTATCGGAATAATCCATTCGGGGTTGTTAAGTATAACTATTGATGAAAGTAAGATAATGTAAGCATGGACTGATAGACTAATTGCTTTACTGGCTTCAATATCATTTTTAATGAAGTGAACAAAAATCTGACAAAGAATCATGACGACAATTCCAACAACTAAAATGGCTACGGCATAAAGATTATTTGCCAGTATATCTTTTAAAAAAGACGAGTTTGTAAAAACCAGGATGGAAGATATAATTGTAAGAAGTCCAAAAATATTTGAAACAACAGAGGCAATTCTTCTTCCATAAACTACAGGCAAAGTATTATAACCTGTAAGTTTATCGGCTTCAACATCTTTAAAATATCCAACAAGAACAAAGTTTGCATATCCAAAAAAGACAGCAAATAATGAATAGATTAACTTTGGATTATTTGTTAGTGCGCTAATGTCTGATCCGCCTAAAAAAGCCATTAAAAATAAAACTCCTACAATCCAGGCGTTATAAAATGGTCCTGCCCAAAATTTCTTTTTGAAGAAAGTGTAAGTTGCCAAACCTATTCCGGATAATAATCCCAGTAAAAGATTTATATTGTTGTAGATAGCAAAAACACCGACACAGAATATCAGACCAATTAAACTGGTAGATAAAACTTGTGTTTTGGAAATCCATCCTTTTGTTAAAGGGCGGTATGGAGATGATATTGAATCAGTATCAGTTTGAAAAACATCTGTTAACGCCTGACCAAATCCATAAGAAAGAAATGAAGCAAGAAAAATTAAAATGATTTTAGAAATTTCGGGATCATCAATAAAAGACATTCCACAAATTCCTGTTACACCCGAAACAAACAGAAGATAAGGACGCATTGTAATGAAATAATCTTTTGCAAATGCAATCGAAATTGTTTTGTGATATTGATTTGTTGTTACTGATTCCATTTTTATTATTGCTAAAAAATATTTTTGGTAAAAACCTGTTAAGACTCAAAGGTAATTTGAATGGATTTACACTCAGAGTTGTCAAAAAATTGTCAAAATAATTATTGCTTAACAATTTGATAACTTTATGTTAATTTTAGCTTAACACTCAGTAAACCAGCTATAACTATTTTTTAACCGCAAATCATAATTAATAAGGAGAATTTTGAAATCAATATTAGTTTTCGCATCAATTCAAATAATGATTTACATTTTTAGTATGAGTAATACATTAACGATAAGTATAATAGTTTTAGGTTCAGCGCTAGCATTATTTGCGGGAGTTTATCTATCAGCCTTGATAAAAGATAAGCGTCATCGAAGAAAAGCTGTTAACGCTGTCTTAGAGTTACGCTAAGATTTCCGCGAACTCTTACTATGCGTTTTTAGAAGTAGGGACGCATAGAAAGGCTTTCCCTTGCCAATTCCTGTCTTTGTTTAGTTCCTCTCTTAAAAAATCTGATTGAAACTATGATTTTAACTGCTTAATTTAAGGCTGTAAGAAGAATTCAGTAATCTTGAAAGCCTTATGAAAGAGCTATTTAGTGTACAGGAGGTTGCAAAACTTTTGGATATGAGTCATTCAGGAGTATTGTACCACATAAGAAACGGATCATTAAAATCCACACAGGTGGGTAAGATATATATCATTTCTAAAGAAGATTTTGCTGATTTTCTTAAAGAACAGAAAAAAGAAAAAAAATCCAAAAAGAAACCTGAAGAACCACTATTGTTCTAAAGTTAATTTTGAAAAATTAATTAATTTTAACCGGTAAGATTCCAATTCACCTGATTTATAACCCGCCAGCTCCTTAATGCAATAACAATAAGCATAGTTAATTGGGATGATCAGGTTTTCATTAGTGGAATAAAAATTGTCTATCATCTTAACTATTAGATGTAAATCAAAGTTGTTTTTGCTTTCATTTTGAACTTTGCCCATCTCTATTTCGCAGCCTAAACTACTTTCATAATTTCCGGATAATTTTTTTAATTTTTGATTATCAAGCATTGCGCTCAAAAAATCATATTTCAAATCCCTTGCAATCATCCGCTTTTCAAAATCCTGCCACATATATCCGTTTTCAGAATCGTGGGTATATCGCTTATCCTGCGCAAATAGATTGAGCGTAAGTATTAGTGCAAGAAAAGTAATGCAGGTTTTTATCATATTATAATCAGTTTTTATTGTTAAAATTGGAAAAATATTTTCTAATCTCAATTGCAAAAAGATTAAATTATAATATAAAATTATTGCAGATTGGATTTTTAATGGGTTCACATCTTCTTAGTAAGTCTTCATTCGTTCGCGGTGTACAATGCGAAAAGCATCTTTATCTTTATAAATATCACTACAAAGAAATGGATCAGCTTTCTGATATGCAGAAAGCAATATTTAAACGCGGAACAGATGTAGGAAAACTTGCGCAGCAGCTTTTTCCAGATGGAATTGATGCATCACCTGCCACACAATTTGAATATGATAAAGCAGTTAAGCATACAAAGGAACTATTAGCGAATAAACAAAAAGTTATTTATGAGGCTTCGTTTAACTTTAGTGATGTGCTTTCGGTTGCGGATATAGTTGTAAATGAAAAATCAGGTTTAAGAGTTTTTGAAGTAAAAAGTTCAACTTCAATTTCAGAAACTTACATACGAGATGCTGCATTGCAGTATTGGGTTATATCAAACTGCGGATATAAGATTAAGGATTTTTCAATCACTTACATCAATAATCAGTATGTTAGAAAAGGTAAGCTCAATTTTGAAGAACTCTTCATCACAGAATCAGTTTTGAAACTAATTCTTCCATTACAAAAATGGGTAGAAGAAAATGTAACAAGATTTAAAAAAGTTTTAGCAAAAAGATCAGTGCCTGTAATTGATATAGGTGAGCATTGTTATGATCCCTACATCTGCGGCTTTTATGAATACTGCCGTAAACACATTCCTGAAAATTCTGTATTCGATCTTTCAGGAATTCATCTTAATAAAAAATATGATCTTTACAGAAGCGGAATTATAAGGTTAGATGATTTGACCGAAGATGTAGAACTTTCTAAAAATGCTAAACTGCAGCTTGATGTTTATAAAAGCAAAAAGGATTTAATCGATAAAAAAGCAATTAAAGAATTTTTATCGGATTTAAGTTACCCGCTTTACTTTATGGACTTTGAAACATTCCAGCCCGCTGTGCCGATGTTTGACAACTCAAAACCATATCAGCAAATTCCATTTCAGTATTCACTTCATCACAAAAAAAACAAAAATGGCAAAGCAGAACATTTTGAGTTTCTCGCTGATGCAGGGACTGATCCTCGTATTAAATTTATTGAAAACCTATTACGGGATACAAAGGGTGGTGGAGATATTTTAACGTATAATAAATCATTTGAGACGCTTCGGTTAAAAGAAATTGCCGAGTCTTTCCCAAATTATAAAAAGGTAATCGAAGAAAGAATTAATCGCATAAAAGATTTAATGCTGCCATTCCAGAAAAAATATTATTATACTTATAAAATGCAGGGGTCCTATTCTATAAAATATGTTTTGCCTGCGTTGATACCTGAACTGAGTTATGAAAATCTGGAAATTAATGAAGGTGGACTTGCATCGGTTGCTTTTGAAAGTCTTTACTTTGAAACAGACCTCATGCGGATTGCTGAGATCAGAAATAACTTAACCGAGTACTGTAAGATGGATACTTATGCAATGGTTAGACTATTAGAAAAATTAGAATCAATATAGAGTTTAAGAATTTTTGCGCCTCTGCGAGAGAAAAGCTAATTTCACGCAAAGACGCTAAGCCGTCAAGTTTTTACAATCTAAAGTAAATTTGGAAGGTCGTTTTTCTATGAAAAATATAGTTGTGGTATTTTTAATATTGTTATTGTCTACAACTGTTTTTGCTCAAACTGAAAACATAAAGGTGATGACATACAACATCCGCTGCGGATATTGTGAAGATTCTTCTGATGTAGATAATTGGAGCAAAAGAAAATATTTGGTTGCATATGTAATTAAAAATCATAATCCTGATTTGATTGGTTTGCAGGAAGCGGAAATGTTTCAGGTAAATGATTTGATTGAAATGCTGGATGAGTATGACTGGTATGGTGTAAGTCGTGAAGATGGAAAAGAGGGCGGAGAATCAACAGCTATTCTTTACAGAAAAAATCGATTTATACCTGAAGAAAAACAAACACTCTGGCTTTCAGAAACACCTAAGATTGTGTCCAAAGGCTGGGATGCAATGTTTAAAAGAACTGTAACAATTATTAAGATGAAAGATTTAATATCATCAAAAGAATTTTATTATTTTAATACGCACTTTGATCATATCGGTGAAACAGCAAGAACTGAAAGCTCAAGATTGCTTATAAATGAAATTGGCAAGTACTTAGCAGATTATTCTATAATTCTTTCTGGTGATTTTAATTACACATCAAGTTCAGAAGGTTATAAAATTATTACAAGCCGGCTATTTGATTCGAAATCTATTTCTAAAACAGAAAACACTGGCGGCAATATTACTTTCAATGGATTTGGGAAGGAAATCCAGCCGGATAACAAAATTGATTTTATTTTTGTGAATGACAAAACTAAAGTGCTAAATCACACAATAGACACAACGACGTTTAATGGTTTATATCCCTCAGATCATTATCCGGTTATTGCAAATATTATACTTAAGTAATATTGTTTTTGTTCAACTTCGTTATCGGTAAATAAAGACTATATCATCTCTTATCACTATTCATCAGGAATTTTCAACGCATATCCAATTATTAAAAAAGATTCTTGCTTTGATTTTATTCAGGGTTTAAAATTGCAGCGTCAATTCTAAATAATTCGATAATCATAAAACAAAACACGATAAACTATGCGACAAATTATTTGCACATTAGCAATTAGTATAATTTTTTCATCACAATACTTTGCACAATGGAATAAAATTGAGCAAATAACATCTCCATTTATTTATTCTGCTCTTTTTGATGATGATAACATCTATGTTGGTGGTGATTCACTTTATATAAGCACTGATAAAGGAAAAACATGGCAGGCTTCAATTGTAACAAGTCAACCAATCGAAATTACTGCTTTGTTTAAATATGGAGAAAAACTTTTTGTTGGAACTTACGGCAGCGGAGTTTACATTAGTTCAGATAATGGGATGTCCTGGCAATCATTTAATCTTGGTCTTATTGACTTTGCATTTTATGCTAAGAAATTTGTTGCTTCCGGTGATACGATATTTTACGCTACTGATGGAGGTGGAGTTTATTATTTAGTTAACAATACTAATGAGTGGTATGATTACAACCAAAACCTCCCATCTAACATAGCCTGGACGATCAATGATATTGCAGTAACTAATAATAACTTAATTGTAAGTGCCGGTGGAAGTGGATTTTACTATCTCCGTCCAAAAGGTTCATCTAAGTGGATTGAAAAAAGAATTCAAACTCCACAGGGTATTTATACAACACCTAACGCATTTCTTTCAACCGGCAACATTGTTTTTTCCGGAAGCCGTTTTGGTATTTATAAAAGTACAGATGAAGGAAATACGTTTGATTCTGTTGGTATATCTGCAATGAATATGTCGGTTGTAAGTTTTACTAAAGATAAAAACAGAATTTATGCCGGATATACCCGATCAAGCGGAAATGATTTTTTTGTCTGGTATTCAGATGACTTTGGTAATAACTGGAGTATTTTTGATCATCAGTTTCAGTTTTTGCGGCAGCTTTATATTTACGATATTAAAATTTGGGCAGCAACAAATGATGGATTATGGTATGATGAACTTGAAACAACATCATTAGATCCAATAGAAAATCCCGTTAATTTTAAACTTGAACAAAACTATCCAAATCCATTTAATCCAAGCACAAGTATTAGTTATTCAATTAATGGTTTTCAATTTGTATCACTTAGAGTTTATGATTTACTTGGCAGGGAAGTGGCAACACTTGTTGATGAGTACAAATCTCCAGGAAATTACGAAGCAAAATTTGATGCAAGCAGTTTATCCTCGGGAGTGTATTTTTATAGATTAAAAAACGACACTGATGTTGAAACAAAAAAAATGATTTATTTAAAGTGATAATAAACAAACATCAAAGAATAATAATTTTATACTAATGAAAGTTGACAGAAATTATGTTACATTAGTTTTCAAATCCAGTAATGGAGAATAAAACTAAAATATACAGGCAAATAAAAAATGTCAACGAATGGTCTTACTACCGTTGAAGCCAATAAACTCTTACACCAATATGGCCCAAATGAACTGATTGAAAAAGTTCAATCTCCAATCTTAAAATTCCTAAGTTATCTCTGGGGACCTATTCCCTGGATGATTGAAGCCGCAATTATTCTTTCAGCAATTATTCAAGATTGGACAGATTTAATAATTATTACTGCTCTTTTGTTAGTAAATGCTTTGGTTGGGTTTATTGAAGAACATCAGGCAGATAGTGCTATTAAAGCTTTAAAGAAAAATCTTGCACTTAAATCCAGGGTTAAAAGAGATGGGCAGTGGAAAGCTATTGATGCAAGTGAATTGGTGCCGGGCGACTTAATCAAACTTAAACTAGGGGATATTATTCCAGCAGATTGTGTTTTGATGGATCCTGGAGATCTTAAAATTGATGAATCAGCGCTTACGGGCGAATCTTTACCAGCAGACAAAAAAATAAACGATTTAATTTATTCCAGTTCGGTAGTAAAGCAGGGGGAATCAGAGGCTGAAGTAAAATCGACAGGAACCAGAACTTACTTTGGTAAAACAGCTTTGCTTATTGAAGGAGTTCATAATATCAGTCATTTTCAAAAGGCTGTTTTGAAGATCGGTAATTATTTAATAATTCTTGCGATAATATTAGTTGCTATAATTTTATTTACTTCTATCTTCAGAGGGGATCCGTTTCTGCAAATTTTAAAATTTTCTTTTGTGTTAACAATTGCGGCTATCCCGGTTGCCATGCCAACGGTATTGTCAGTTACAATGGCGGTTGGTGCTAAATTGCTCTCTGCAAAAAATGCTGTTGTAAGAAAACTATCATCTATCGAAGAACTTGCCGGGATAAACATTCTTATATCCGATAAAACGGGAACCTTGACACAAAATAAATTATCTCTCGGTGAATTTTATTTAAGCAAAGGTATTAACAAAGAAGAGCTAATTCTATTTGCTGCTCTTGCTTCTGAAACAGAAAATCAGGATCCTATTGATAGTACTATTTTTAAAGGACTTTCTGATAAAAATGTTATTAATGATTATAAAGTTGAAAGTTTTGATCCTTTTGATCCGGTTAAAAAAAGAACCGAAGCATTAATCACAAATAAAGATGGAAAAAAGTTCAGGGTTTCTAAAGGGGCTCCACAAGTAATTCTTTCACTTCCCAAGAACAAATTAGAAATTGAAACTGAAGTAAATAAAAAAATAGACGAGTTTGCTTCACGCGGATTTAGATCATTAGGAGTAGCCAGAACCAACGATCATGATGAGTGGCAGTTTATAGGAATTATTTCTCTGTTTGATCCGCCGAGAGAAGATTCAAAATCAACCATAAAAGCTGCAAAAGATTACGGTGTAAAAATTAAAATGGCAACGGGTGATCAAAGAGCTATTGCAATTGAAACTGCAAGCCAACTTGGTCTAGGAAAAAATATATTGGATGCAAAATTATTTGCGGATACAAATCCGTTAAATAAAAGTTCTATTGATGATGAGATAGAAAAAGCCGATGGATTTTCGGAAGTATTTCCGGAGCATAAATATCATATAATTGAGGTTCTTCAAAGAAAAAAGTATATAGTGGGAATGACCGGAGATGGAGTTAACGATGCACCTGCTCTTAAAAAAGCAGATTGTGGTATTGCTGTTTCAGGCGCAACGGACGCAGCTAAAGCCGCAGCTGATATTGTGCTTCTCTCACCGGGTTTATCAGTAATCATTGATGCTATTAAAGAAAGCAGAAAAATTTTTCAGAGAATGAATAGTTATGTGATTTATAGAATTACTGAGACTGTTCGAATACTTTTTTTTATGACTTTATCTATTCTCGTTTTTAATTTTTATCCCGTAACAGCAGTAATGATAGTGCTTTTAGCGTTACTTAATGATGGTGCTATACTTTCCATTGCATATGACAGCGTCAAGGGCTCAAGTACTCCTGAAAAATGGAATATGCCACTTGTATTTACTATCGCAATTTCACTTGGAGTATTAGGTGTAATAGAGTCTTTTGGATTATTTTATCTCGGTGATGTTGTTTATCATTTGCCAAAAGAATTCCTGCAAACGATGATTTATTTGAAACTATCACTGGCAGGACACTTAACCGTTTTTGTGGCGAGGACGAAAGGATTTTTCTGGAATACAAAACCTTCCGGTAAATTATTCGGTGCTGTAATTTTAACCCAGATTGTTGCAACCATTATAGCTGCAGAAGGTTTATTTATGCAGCCAATCGGTTGGCAGACTGCCGGTCTAGTTTGGATATATTGTTTAATCTGGTTTGTTGTAGAAGATATGATAAAAGTAGGAGTTTATTATATGCTTAATGAGGAATTTCATATTTCCAATTGGAGAAAATTAGTTTGATTAAAAATAAAGTAAAGGATTTATTATGACAAAAGTGACCAATAAAAATATTTCTGAGCTCATAAATGATTTTTCCAGTGACAATGGAATAGTAAGAAGAATTGCGAGACAGAAAATTGTTGGACTCGGTGCCGATGCAATTGATTTTCTGGTAGAACTGCAAAATTCACCTAAACATATAGTCCGTTGGGAAGCGATTAAAGCAATTGAACAAATTGGAGATCCTCTTGGAACCCCTATACTTATTTCTGCCCTTAAGGATGATAAATTTGACGTTCGCTGGATTGCGGCAGAAGGACTTATCAGAATTGGTAAACCTTCAATCAAACCATTGATGAAGGAACTTGTAAATAATAGTGAATTGGTTTTTGTTAGAGAAGGTGCTCACCATGTATTAAAAGAACTAAAGACAATGGGAGTTTTTGATGATAAGTTTGATATTATTACTAAATTGGAAAGTCTCTTAGATTTTACAGCTTTACACTTTATTGCAAAAAAATATCTTGAATAGGGTTTAATAAAGAATAATTGAGTAAAGTTAATTTATGTTTTTTGATTTAATTCTGATGATGTAGCTGAACATTGCTAAGTTTCTAAGAAGCATAAGTCCCTTTCTTTTAATTTCGCTTTCTCCTTAACTTTGCAATAAAAAAGAGGAATAAATGAACATTAAAGATTCAACTTATCTGGTTACCGGCGGCAGCGCTGGAATTGGCAAAGCAACGGCAAAACTTCTAATTGAAAAAGGCGGCAAGGTTGCAATCACAGGCAGGGATAAATCAAAACTCGAAAAAGTTGCAAAAGAAATTAAAGCATTTCCAATCCACGCTGATGTTGCTAATGAAGATGACATACACAAAACTTATGAACTTTTTCTGAAAGAATTTGAAAAACTTGATTGTCTAATTAATAATGCCGGTATAGGAGATTCCTGGAATGAATTATCTGATATCGATTTGAAAACATTCCGCAGAGTTTACGATGTAAACGTTTTTGGTGCCGCTCTAATGGCAAGTGAAGCAGCTAAGATTTTTAAGAAACAAAAATCCGGTAACATAATTAACATTGCATCTACGGCAGGTACAAAGGGTTTTGCAAACGGAACTGTGTATGCATCTTCCAAATTTGCTTTGCGCGGAATGACACAATGCTGGCAGGCAGAATTAAGAAAATATAATGTGCGCGTTATTCTTGTAAATCCAAGTGAAGTTACAACTGCCTTTGGTGATCTTGATAGAGTTGAACGTGACGAAGTTAAAAATAAATTGCGTCCAATTGAAATCGCACATACAATCGTTTCTGCCTTAGAAATGGATGATAGGGGATTTATACCTGAAGTAACTGTATGGGCAACAAATCCATTTTAATAATTAAGAATGTACAATTAAGAATTTATAATTATGGAAGAACAGTCGACTAAATGGTTGGCCATCGCCAGAGAGATCCAGCAGCTTGCACAAACAGGTTATGCATTTGCGGTTACCGATTATGAAAAAAATCGATATAAAAGATTGACCGAAATTACCGCTGAAATAATTGAACATCATACAGATTTAGAAAAAGAATCCGTACAAAAAATTTTGATGGAACATCCTGGTTATGCTACACCAAAAATTGATGTTCGTGCTGCGGTAATAAAGGAGGGCAAAATTTTGCTGGTGCAGGAAACAAATGATAATTGCTGGGCAATGCCGGGTGGCTGGGCAGATGTTGGCGATGTTCCTTCGGAAGTTGCTACAAGAGAATGCAAAGAAGAAAGCGGGTATGATGTAAAACCAATTAAAGTTATTGGTGTTTTTGATGCGAACAGAGTTGGCGGTCGATTAGAATTCTTTCATGCATTCAAAATAATTTTTCTTTGTGAGTTAATTGGTGGTGAAGCTGCGCCCAGTGATGAAACTATCGATGTGCAATTTTTCGATTTCAATAACCTTCCGGTATTATCATTAAATCGTACAAATGAGAAGCATTTAAATGAAATTAAGCTGCATTTAATAGACCCCATACGGAAAACATTTTTTGATTAATATATGCCATCTTTCAGAGATATAATGTATACCACAGCGCATGCTGAAATTCAGGTTGGTGAAATAGCGAAGCAGACAGGGAACTTAGGAAAAGCAAGAGTATGTGCCCGTCGTGGTTGTTTTTTTGCAATCAGTTTATGGCTTGAATTTAATCCCAAAAAAGATTGGGGAGATTCTGCGATGAGTATGCTTACTCATCTTCAGGAAGATGAATCAATTCCTAAAAATATAAAAGATGCTGCAGAAAGATTGACGAAAAAAGTTGATCAGAATTTTGAAACTGGTACTGAAATAGATCCGCTTAGAGATGGTGAAACTATAATTGAATATTTTTTAGATAAGAAGAATTTAAAAGAAATGTAATTATTTAGAATGAAAATATTAAAAACACTTTCAATTTTTTTAATTTTTGGATTACTACTGATCAGTTGTTCTGTTACCGAACAATTGTCTGAGTACACATCAGCAGAAGAAGCATATAATCAAGGCAGATATCAAACGGCATTGACTTTTATAAACAGAGCACTAGAAATTCAAAATGACCAGCCTGATTTTTATGTTTTAAGGGCTAAAGCAAACTATAAAGTTGGTAATAAAAATCTAGCAATGGATGATTTAAACAAATCTTTAGCTCTTAAGATAAATTTTAATGCGCTCCATTTAAGAGGCAAATTGTTTTTGGAGAATAACAATCTTGAAGCAGCGAAACAAGATTTACGACAGGCTTATGATATTAATTCAGAATCCGGCGATTTGCTATTTGATTTAGGTTATCTGGAATATTTGAATGGTGAGAATCAGCTTGCTTTAGAATATTATACACAATCAGTTAAATATGATTCAAGAAACCCAAACACTTATGTAAATATCGGAAACATATACGCTGTAATGGGAAACAGTAAACTTGCAATTGATAATTATTCAAAAGCATTGGTGCTGGATACTACAGATGGTATTGCGTACTATAACCGAGCTAATGAAAAAATGCTGCTTGGAGATTTTACCGGTGCTGTTGAAGATTATGAAAGTTCATTACTGATTGATTCGACAAATACAAATACTTTATTCATTCTGGCAGAAGCTAAAATGAAAATTAATGATAATAAGGGAGCACTTAATAATTACAGTACAATTATAAAACTTGATTCCACATCAGCAAAAGCTTACTATTTTAGAGGCATAACAGAAATTGCTTTGGGAGAAAATAATAATGCCTGTTTAGATTTTAAAAAAGCTGGTGAGCGTGGTTATTTTGATGCATATGAAATGATTAAAAAATACTGCGGTCCTCAAAAGAAGTTAATAAAGAAAAAGAAAGTTAAAAGTAAATAATATTTTTACTGATCACCGGACCTCAATCCGGTTTAAAATAAAAAAGGGAGCTTATCGCTCCCTTTTATAATTCTAGAAAAAATTATCTTCCAACTTTATCTAAATGTTCTTTCTTAGCCATTAACTGTTCTTTAGTTTCAACTCTTTCAGAATCCATAGATATTGCTTCCGTAGGACAAGCAGGAATACATTGAGGTTCATCATAAAAACCAACACATTCTGTACACTTATCATGAGCAATATATGTATGATCTGAGTTTAAAGCTTCAAACGATTCACCACCAAGTAACCAAGAATCTCCCGCGCCGTATATTGCATTATTAGGGCATTCTACTTCGCAAGCGTTGCAAGAAATACATTCATCAGTTATCAGAACTGCCATATAAGATCCCCTTATATTGTTTGATTAATTAATTTAATTGACAATTGTAAAATAATAAAAATGTTAGAATAAATTGAATACTAATTTGATAAACTCGGTCTTTCTACTTCGGGTACGCCATTAATTGCGAGAATTTTTGTGATATTTCTAAAACGAGGCAGCCAGGGGAGATAAACACCCACAACTTTTACTTTATACGTTGCGCCGGGATAGATTTTTTGATCCAATTCAGCCGCATTTTCCTTACTCTGGTAATAATTATTTGAATTATAAAAGACCTCATCATCCGTAAAAACAAAGTATTTACCTATCTCATGTCCAAACTTAGCTTTATTAATCACCTTTATTGAGATGGTTTCTTCAGTCAAAAAAGGTTCAAAAAAAAGATAACCAAACAAAAGGACAAGTAATATGATTAGTACTCCTGCCATTGCTGATAATCGAAAAAATCCTTCACTTAGCATCATTTAGATATCTCTCCTTTCAAAAAACTGAGTTCCATACATTATATTATAACTCCTCTAAAAATAACATTTTGAAAAATATTTATGAAAATGCGCAAGTCTAAATCAGATTTGAAACTTATAATCAAAAATTGTGCAATTACTATTATTATCATTCTAGTAATATTAACTCTTTACAAATGTAATACTAACGGGAAAGAAACACCAATCCTGGAAAATCTTTTACTACAAAAAATGTCGCCTTTAAATGTTCCCGAACCATCAGGACTTGCATTTTCGTACCAAAGTAATTCTTTCTGGTCAGTTAGCGATAGTAACAGTAAAGTGTACAAATTGGATCTGAAAGGTAATATAATCAAATCATTTGTTGTAAATGGTGAAGATTTGGAAGGTATTACTGTAATTGATTCGGATAAACTTGCTGTAATCCTGGAACGCACGCGAGAGATTGTGGTAGTTGATACTTCTGGTAAAGAAATCAAACGGAAAAATTTTGATTTAAAAGGAAAATTAAATGAAGGATTGGAAGGGATCTGTTATGATGCAAGCAATAAAAATTTTTATCTACTCAATGAAAAACATCCCGGTCTGTTAATAAAAACCGATGCCGATTTTAATGAAATTTTTAGGATAGAATTAGATTTTGCAAGTGATTATTCAGATATATTTTTTTCTGTTAAAGATACCACGCTTTGGATAATTAGTGATGAATCAAAAATGATTGTTCAAACAGATTTAAATAGCAATCCGATTAATATATATAAGATTAATGTTGATCAACCAGAAGGATTAGTTGTTGATTATTCAAACAAAAAAGTCTATGTGGTTTCTGATAAAAAAGCAGAGTTATATGAATATAAACTTCCCTGAAGAAACATTTAAATAGCTTTTGTATTGCCCCTTATCATTTGCCAGATAGTCATCAAAATAATCTGGATATCAAGTCGCATTGTCCAGTTTTCAATGTACCAAAGATCATATTTCATTCTTAACAAAGTTCTTTTTTTATTCTCTTCCAAATTTTCAACATCACCGCGTAATCCATTTACCTGCGCCCAACCGGTTATACCCGGTCGAACATTATGCCGCATTTTTATTTCTTCAAATATCTTTCCATACATATCCTGATATGGTATTGCATGCGGGCGGGGACCAACAACTGACATATCACCTTTTATAACATTAAAGAATTGAGGCAATTCATCTATATTAGATTTTCTTAAAAACTTACCGATGCTTGTAATCCTTTTATCACCAGCTAAAACAGGATTAAAGGCTTCACTTTCCTTAGATGATTCTTCAGTCAGAGTTCTGAATTTATAGCAGTTAAACATTTCATTTTTTACACCAATTCTTTTTTGAATGAACAAGATATTTCCCTTAGAGTTTATTTTTATAAATAAAGCTATTATTGGATAAAGCCAGCTTAAAACAAATATAATTACAAGAGATGAAAATAAAATATCAAAAGATCTTTTAAGAAATCGTCTGTTTGCTTCTTCTAAAGGCTCTTGCCTTGCTGTGATGATTGGGAAATTTCCGATAGTGCTTATTTGAAATCTACTGGATAAAAACCTGAAATAATCCGGGATGATATGAATCCTGACTGCGTTAATATTGCATACTCTTATAATTTCATCAAGTAACTCAGTCGGCTGAGAACCTAAAGCAATTACCACTTCATCAATTTCTAATTGCTTTAGTTTGTTGTCAAGTTGGTCAACGGTTCCAACAACTGCATCTTCTTTAATAATATCATCGAGAAAACCTGTAAAGTGATAACCAAAATCCGGATTGCTAATAATTGTTTCTTTAAAATTTTGTCCAACCTCACTTGCACCAATAATCAAGAGGTTTCTAATGTTCTTGCCTTTTCTCCTTAATGAGATCATTACGTATTTAAACGCTGCTGTGCGCAGACTAATGGTGATCGTTAAAAACAGTCCGTAGAACACGATAAAGTTTCTGGTAAAAAGATTTTCTTTTGATAAAAATATAAACAGGACAGTTGTACCGACTTGAATAAGTACACTTTTTAAAATGCTAAAAAATTGAAATGAAAATGATCTGGTAAAAAAATCACTGTAAAACCCTGTAAGGTTTGCATTAATAAACCAGATAATATTCAGTAAAAGCAACAGGATAAACATGTAATTACGTTCAAGAAGTGTGTTTAAAGATTGTGCAAGAACGGCAGAAACTATAAATGATAGATTAATTAATATTAAATCTGAAATCAGTCTGGAAGTGTAAATAGATTTTTGGTTAACGATCATTATATTTATCTATTTTTTATTCTTCTCAAAAAGTTCGATTTTTTCATCAACATATGATTTAATTTTATCTTCAAACATTTCTCTGCTGAACTTTTCAGAATGCAATCTGATTTCCCGGTAATTAATCGAATGCGAAATAACATCAAACTTTTTTACAGCTTCAACTATTGATTCTACATCCTGCTTCTTAAATAAGATTCCGGTTACTCCATCGATTACAGACTCGGCTGTACCGCCATAATTACCGGCTATAACTGGTGTTCCGCAAGCCATGGCTTCAACAACAATAATTCCAAAATCCTCTTCAGCAGCAAATACAAATGCTTTAGCTTTTTGCATGTAATCACGTAAACTTTCAAAATCCTGATAACCAATTACATCAATATTTGGGGTAGCTTTGGCAAGAATTTTTTCTTTCTCCGGTCCGCTGCCAATTACTACTAGTTTTTTATCCAGCATTTTTGCAAAAGCATCAACAATTAAATCCATTCTTTTGTAGGGCACCAATCTTGATGCCGTTAAATAAAAATCTTCTTTCTCAGTTGTTAAAGAAAATTTATTAACATCAACAGGTGGATAGATCACATCTGATTCACGATTATAAATTCTTTTTATTTTATTTGCAATATGCTGAGAGTTTGCAATAAAGTAATTAACATTGTTTGAAGATTTGATATCCCATTTTCGCAAATACTTTAAAACAAGATGAGAAACCCATCCTTTAATTCCGGAATCCAATTTTGCCTCTTTCAAATAATATTCTGCTTCATCCCAGGCATATCGCATAGGCGTATGGCAATAGCAAATATGAAGTTGATTTTTTTTTGTTCGCACTCCTTTAGCGACAGAATGCGAACTTGAAATAATTAATTCATAATTTTTCAGGTTGAAAGATTCAATTGCACGGGGAAACAAAGGTAAATATTTACGATGCTGTTTTTTTGCATAAGGCAGATGCTGAATAAAAGATGTTTTTGTCTTTTTACCTTTTAAAATGACTCCTCTTAGATCATCATCTAAAAAATCAACGAGAGTAAAAACATCTGCATCCGGCCAGATATTTATAAATGACTCCACGCATTTTTCAGAGCCGGCATAATTAACAAGCCATTCGTGTACTATTGCAGTTTTCAAAATCTCTTCTTTATTGTTGATTAATTCTCAAACAAAAATATAAATTTTATAGCTAAGAATACCACATTCGGTTCACTTTCAATTGAAACACTGTGTGATTAAATTTTAACGACAAAACAATTATTTTTATCAATGATATCTATCATTACAATAACATATAATAATTATGATGAATTAGTTAAAACAATTAATTCAATTCCAAAATCAGATATTGTTGAATCGATTGTAATTAACGGCGGACGATGCAATAAAACTTTGGAATTTTTAAGAAACTATTCTGGAAAATCCATCTCAGAAAAAGATGAAGGTATAGCGGATGCCTTTAATAAAGGAATAAAGATCAGTTCAGGTGATTATATAATGTTTCTTAATTCTGGTGATGTTTTGTTATCTCCGGGTTATCTGCAGAAAGCCAATTCATTTCTTGATGAAAATCCCAATGTAGCATTCGTACATTCGAATATTATTTTTTGTGATCAATTGGGGACAGAACTATTTATAAAACCTCAAATGAAAAATGCTGGGAGGGGAATGCCTTATCATCATCAAACAATGATTGTGAGAAAAAAGATATTTAATGAAATTGGATTTTTTAAGAAACAACTTAAATATGCTATGGATTTTGATTTTGTTGTACGAATGGAGAAGAAAAATTTAATTGGTCATTACATTAATGAGGAAGCTGTTGTAAAAATGGATGGAGCAGGAATATCTGTAAGCAGAGAAATTGATTCAATTAAAGAATGTTATACAATTCTTAAATCTGAAAAATATTTTAACTTTAAAAATATGGTTGGATATTCAATCAGATATAGTTTTTATATCATTAGAAAGTTACTTGATAATTCCGGTGGCAAATCAATACTAAAAAAACTTAAGCAGGTGAAACATAGTAATTAAACGAATTTATAAAACAGTCCTTTAATCAAACCCGATACTCTGCCTGTAATTGCGGCGATACTAATTATTATTTTTTTAATGTTTAAAGTAAATATTCCGATAAAAATATTTATTGCGGGAATCGCGAACATTTCAATTAATTCATAAAGCACAAACAATTTACCTTTCTTAAACAACCACTTAGCTACAAGTCCTGCTTTGCCCACACCATAATTATAAGATTTTTTAATTTCATCACGCAAAGAACGGCTTAACATTGGCGGATGATAAATAATCAATTCATGAAAAAAATCTATTTTTTTGTTATTAAAGTACGCTTTCCAAACCAAATCAGTTTCTTCACCTGCGCCCCAAAATGCACCAACTCCAAAATCCGGACTGAATCTTGCGAGTTCATTAAAAATACTTACCCTAACTACAAGGTTTGAACCCATAATTTTTTTTGTGTCGATAAAACTTTTTATTCCGCCTTTTATTTTTTGTCGTTGATTATAATACTCCTTATTATCCTCACGAAGATAAACTCCGCCCAGTAAATCCAGATTCCGGTTTTTATTCAAAATATCATTTAACACAAGAGAATAATTATCATCAGGAAAACCATCATCATCGCAAAAGAAAATCCAGTCGGTTCCTGCAGGAATTGTAATAGAGTTTCTGGCTTCAGAAATTGATTTTTTATTTACTCTTGTCACTTTTATCAATGGATCAGAAGATATCTCATCAGGTAATTCTAATGCATTCTCGTTCTGATCTATTAGAATAATTTTGATGGGTTTTATTCCTTGTCTAATACAGCTTTCCAGGCAACGTAAAACAAGTTTTACCGGACGATTATATGTGTTTACAGCTATTATGTAATTCATTTTATTTGATTGTAGAAGATTTATCTTCAACAATAATTATATTTGAGAGCAGGCTTAAAATATGATTTTTACTATTAAAAAATTGGTCATATCTGATTGAAAATTCCGATCGTAAATATTTATCTAAAAGATCTCTTCAAATTTAAAGATTCTTCCAGGTCCGATTTAGCTAAAAAGAATATAATAATTCTTTTTGTGCTCCACGTTTTTAATTTCTTTTCTATAATGGCTTTAGTACCTGTTACTTTGGATTATCTTGGAAATAAGGATTACGGCATCTGGTTAACTCTAGCTTCTATGCTTAGCTGGTTAATTAATCTGGATTTTGGCATTGGTAACGGATTACGTAATAAACTTGCTGAAGCTTATGCGGTTAAGGATTTTAAGTTAGCCAGAATTTATGTGAGCACAGGTTATACAGTTTTTGCTATCGGAATATTTGCTGCATTTATAATTTACTTTTTAGTGCATGGATTGCTTAACTGGGCATATATTTTAAATGCACCGGCGTCGTATATAAATCTTTTAAACTCACTTGCTCTGTATGTTATAATACTTTTTCTAATTCAATTTTTATTAAAGCTTCTCACATCTATCATTAATGCAGATCAGAGACCATCATTAAACGGAGCATTAAGTTTAATCGTAAATACCCTTACTTTAGTTTTGGTTCTGTTTTTATCCTTTACTGGTGAAAAATCTTTAATGCTATTTGCTTTGACTTCCAGTGCTGTGCCGGTAATTGTCTTTATACTCGCCTCAATTTATTTTTTTAATAATCAGTATAAATTGATTTCTCCCTCGTTCAAATTTGTGAATTTTAAATATTCCTCAGGTCTGGTAAAACTTGGAATGCAGTTTTTTATAATTCAGATATCCAGTTTAATTGTGTTTACAACCGATAATATGATAATAACCCAGTTGTTTGGTCCTGAACCTGTGGTTACTTACAACATTGCTTATAAATATTTTTATATGGTGCCATTAGTTTTTAATGTTGCTCTTGCACCTTTCTGGTCAGCATTTACAGAAGCATACGTAAAACAGGAATTTGATTGGATAAAAAATTCAATTAGAAAATTAATTTTTATTTGGTTTTTACTTTCCATAGTTGCAATAGTAATGGTTTTACTTTCTAACTTTGCATATAAGATATGGATTGGACCGGAAGTTAAAGTTCCATTTCTTCTATCCTTGTTTACAGGGCTTTTTGTAATTATTGCAAACTGGAATAATATTTTTGGATATTTTCTTAATGGTGTAGGAAAAGTTCGACTTCAACTATACTCATCAATTTTTATGGCTGTACTGAACATTCCATTATCAGTATTTCTTGCTAAATATATGGAGATGGGTATTACGGGTGTAATTGTTGCAACAAATATTTGTCTGTTAATTGCTTCTATATGGGCACCAATTCAATATCATAAAATTATCAATAATAAAGCAACTGGAATTTGGAATAAATGAATTGCCGAATATGTAACTCTGAGGCAACAAAAGTTTTTGATGCTAAGGTTTTAAATAAATTTAGTGTAAGCTATATTAAGTGCCGGAAATGTTGTGCTTTGTTTACTGAAAAACCTTATTGGCTCGATGAAGCTTATGCGAGAACTATAAATCTTTCCGATACTGGATTGCTTGCCCGCAATTTATATTTTTCACAAATAATTTCTGTTTTACTTTTTTTTGAGTTTGATAGAAATGCAAAATATCTTGATTATGCAGGTGGTTATGGAGTGTTTACCAGATTAATGCGGGATATTGGTTTTGATTTCTATTGGAATGATCCTTATACGCAAAACTTATTAGCTAATGGGTTTGAGTACAACCTGGAATCAAATATAAGATTTGAACTATTAACAGCATTTGAAGTTTTTGAACATCTTGAAAATCCAAATGCAGAAATAGAAAAAATATTAACGCTTTCAGATTCTATCGCATTCTCAACAGAATTATTGCCTGATAGTGTGCCTGATATGAACTGGTGGTATTATGGATTTGATCACGGGCAGCACATTACTTTTTATTCTGCTGAAACTTTTTTTTACTTAGCCCAAAAGTTTAATCTGAATTATTATAATATTAATGGCATTCAATTGCTTACCAGAAAAAAACTAAATAAGAATAAGATAATCTTATTGAAGAAAATCAGAAATTATGGTCCATTCCAATTAGTTAAGAAAAAGATGAAAAGCAAAACCTTCAGTGATCACTTAAATTTAAGAATACCTAAGTAAATTTTTATTATCGGGCAAAGTGAAATAAAATTTAACATTATGCGAATACTTTACGATCATCAGTGTTTTACGCAGCAGCAATACGGTGGAGTATCGCGATATCACTATCAATTATTAAAAGAACTAAACAAGTTACCTGATATTAAAGCTGAACTTTCTCTAAAGTATTCAAACAACTTCTACATTAATCAGGATAAAAGTTTTAGTGTAAAGCAATTTTTTCCTGATACTAATTTTTATTTTAAACGAACAGTATTGGATCGTATCAATCGCATAGCAAGCAAGGCACTTATAAAAGAAGGTGATTTTGATATTTTTCATCCTACATATTATCATCCATATTTTTTAGAATACCTAAATAATAAGCCGTTTGTAATTACTGTTTATGATTGCATTCATGAAAAATTTCCGGAGATAATTAACTACATCGATAAGACATTGGAGCACAAAAAATCCGTGCTGTCAAAATCGGAACAGGTTATTGCAATATCAGAAAGCACAAAATCAGATCTGATTAACATCTACAACATTCCGGCGGAGAAAATTGAAGTAGTATATCTTGCTGCATCAATAAGAAAGCTGAGCAATACGCCAGGGGAATCGATTGATATTCCTGAAAAATATATTCTGTACGTCGGGGATAGAAATTTTTATAAAAATTTTAATAATTTTTTATCTGCAATAGAACCTTTGCTTAGAAATAATTCAGATCTTTTTTTAATTGCAGCAGGTGGTGGAATTTTTAACACGGATGAAATAAAATTATTTGAGCGTAAAAAATTAAATAACAAAATACTTTACAAATCTGCCGATGATAAATCTTTAGCGGCATTATATGCTAATGCACTCGCTTTTATTTTCCCAACTTTATATGAAGGTTTTGGAATTCCGGCTTTAGAAGCAATGAATTGCGATTGTCCTGTAATAATGAGTAATACAAGTTCATTGCAGGAAGTCGGTGGTGATGCGGCAATTTATTTTGACCCTGCTAATCAGGACGATATAAAGAACAAAATTGAATCAGTAATTTTTAATAATGAATTAAGAACAGAAATGATTAAGAGGGGAGCTGTTCAACGTTTAAAATTTTCATTTCAAAAAACCGCAATTAACACCCAAATAGTGTATGCAAAATTATTGAATAAATAATATTTAATATCTGCAGCTTTATGATTCCCTAAAACCGGAGCATTTTATAGTTTTGCCCTACCCGCTAATCAACATTTCTCCTTAAAATATTGTAATTTAGATCTGTTCAAACACAACTTTGAGAAAATCATGTTAATAGGAATAATCGCCAATATCACAAAAGAAAACGTTTTTGAAGTTGTCACATCTTTCATTTCCAAGCTAAAGAAAAACAGACTTGATTACATCCTTACCAAATCACTTTTAGAGGATAGAGATAAAGTTAAAATAGAACTCTTTGATGATTTTGTTACTGACGATAAAGAAGTTTATGAAAAAGCGGATCTTATAATTTCAATCGGGGGTGATGGAACAATGCTGGCAACAGCGTTTAATGCACAGTTTTATGATAAACCTGTTCTTGGTGTCAATATGGGAAAGCTCGGCTTTCTCGTTGAAGCAAACATAGATCAAATGGATAATATAATTAAAGAACTTAAAGAGGATAAGTTCAGTGTTGAAGAAAGAATGGTTATAAGTGGAGAGGTTCTGGGTTATGAAAAAAACAAACTTTATGCAATCAATGATATAGTTATCGATAAAGGCGGGTGGCCTAAAATGATTGAGCTTACTATTTGGGTGGATGGTGAATATGTTACAACATTTTCCGCAGATGGATTAATCATTGCAACACCAACCGGCTCAACAGGATATTCCATTTCAGTGGGCGGACCAATAGTATCGCCTAAAACAGATGTGATTACTCTTTCACCAATTTCACCACACAGCTTAACAGTCCGTCCTTTGGTTTTACCAAGTTCACAGGAAATTATCATTAAAGCTGATTCCCCTTACAAAGAAATTCAGGTTAGCTGTGATGGACAAAGAGTTTTTGATTTTCCTCCGCCGACAGAAATTAAAATATGTAAAAGTGATCGCCCGTTAAAATTAGTGCACACATCCCTAACAACTTATTTTGAAACTTTAAGAAATAAATTGCTGTGGGGAATTGATTTAAGAATTAAAAAGGATTGAGGGCATTTATTTTCTTCATTGCGAACGAGTCTTCGAGTGAAGCAATCCAACAAATAATAAAATTGAGATTGCTTCGTTCCTCGCAATGACCATTTTTAGGGTTTGATAAATTAGTTAATTCTGTAACACCTGATTGGATTTAAAAACAATGCTCAAATATCTCATTCCGCTTGTAATCATTATTACCGCAATCCAAATATATTCTCAGGATTATAAAATCATTCCTGATGAAAAAAACGGTGAATCACTAATTCTCGGCTACTGCCCTGCAAGCATAATCATCGATTCACTATTTAAAGATACCTGGACAACCGAATACACTAACTACCAACCGGATTATGAAACTCTGGATAACTTAGAGGGAAAACTAGAAGACGTTACTATCAAAATTGTTTTCCGTTCTACCTGCAGCGATAGCAAGGAACAACTGCCAAGACTATTCAAAATACTAAACGAACTTAACTACGATGTAAATTCAATTACTCTAATTGGAGTTAACAGGGAAAAGCAAGGTTTATCCAACGAAGCAGAAGGACTTGAAATAGAATTAGTCCCAACAATTATTTTTTATAAAGACGGAAGCGAAATTGGAAGAATTATTGAAACTCCAGTAGAAAGTTTGGAAAAGGATTTAATTCGAATATTAAATTCAGACAAATAATGAAATTGCAAAAGATAACTCCAACATTTATTTTTAAACCAATCCATTTATGTGGAGTTGGAAGGACATAAGAGCCTTTGCCCCGTTCGCGGGGTTTTTTTATGGCAGTAATTTAATTCCGTGTCCCTCATTGAGTTTTTAATTATTGATGTTATGTGTTTATTGTTTTAAGTTTCTTATGAGTTTATAATTAAACTTTGCTATACCTATAATTACATATCCCTTTTCCTCTTTTTCCGGCTCGGGGTACGAGCGATGATTTTTTATGTTGCAACTTTTAATAAACTAATAAATAATTTTTTTGTAGTTGTCTTTACTCGGCTTCCTGTTCTGGGCAGCGCTTTAATTGTCACGCCGTTAGGCTTCTAAAATAATTTTCTGAAAGGAATAAAGTATGGAAAGAATAACCATTGAAAAACTACAAAGACATGAGAAAACTCTAAATGAAGGAAGTATTTTCCCTACTGCTGCAAATGAAACATTAGCACTAATAAAATCTTATAAAAACGCAAAGTTATACCAAATGGATGATGTAACTTCAAAGTATTTAGATGGCTTATTAAATAAATATGGAAATCAGTTCTTTATGATGGGCGAATAATAATTTTCAAATAATAAAAGAGAGATTCATATGAAATTTTCAATAGTTCTAATTATGCTATTGTTTATCTCTTGTAATGCATTTAAACAAAGTAATATCTCAAATAATAATAGAGAAATAAAAATTTTAATATTTCTTGAAGATGATAATAGAATTAAAGAACAAGAAATTTTTTTGAAAGAACTAACGGCTAAAGCGAAGCAATATAACATAAGTATAATTTATGAAACTGATTTTCCCGAGAATTCTGAAGTCGAAAATAAAATACAATCCTATTTAGATTTCCCTAAACGCCATAAGAGTTATGGTAGTGATTCAAGATTCTATACATATTTAGATGAGTTAATACTTAAACACAAACCTGATGAAATAGCAATCTTTGAAATGATCTACTGGGATAAGAAAAAATCAAGCACCTACCTAAATATTTATAATACAATGCAATCAAATTTCTACAATATTTTTCAATCCAGAAATGATGTAGATGATATATTATCCGATTTGTTAGATGTTGATTTATCAAACAGACCGATATTTAATGCAAATAAATTGTTTAAAAATACTCTAGACGAACTAAAATGTAATAGGTTAAATATAGATGGGGAATCTCTTGGTCATCTTTACACTCCTGAAGATATTAAGGAAGATTTAGATATTCTTAATAAATACTTAATAAAAGTAAATTCCTTTATTACATTTGCAAACAACGAAGGTTCATTTGAAAATTACATTACTAAATTATTAAATGAAAAGTCTATAGCTGAAAAAAACAAAAGTAGCATCGAAAATATTTATCATCGAATTAAGTATTTCCCTTTAAGAAAGAATAATACTTGGTTGTATGAAGTAATCTCTCATGATGGCAAAAAATATAAAAAACGAATTGAAGTGGAATCCTATTGGATTAATCAGGCACACTTACTAAAAGAATCATATGATGGGTTGGCAAAATTCGAAAATTATTACGTTCTAATTTGGGATAATCTTAATGGCATATTATACGAAACAGGAAGAAACGTTGGTAGTAATGATTTTGATAGATTTCAATATTCAATTCCAATCTTACAATTTGTTCCTTCAATTTGGCAATATGATTTAAATAGTGCTACTTATATGTTAGAATTTAACCAGATGGATTCTTTAATAATCGATGAAACAGTATACTATGATATAATTCATATACACGAGTCAAATGTTAGGACAGATATAAGTAATGACTATTATTATGCTAATAAAATAGGCTTAATAAAATTAGAGGAATTCGACAACAAAAATAAAACTCACTTGTCTAGTTCAATTTTACGCGATTATAGTTTAGTAACCGAATGAAAAGAAATCTTATATTAGAAAATTTACTTTTTTCTTTCTGCACCGATCCAAGTTCAACCATTTTCCTGATATCAGCAAAATGGTTTATAAATCATTTTACTTTCAGTTAAAATATTTGCATAAAATATATTTCACTTCTATTTTAACCTAATCCATTTATGTGGAGTTGGAAGGACATTAGAGCCTTTGCCCCGTTCGCGGGGTTTTTTATTATCATTTCTTCACTTTTAAAATTTACCTAAATCAACCACCATCCTTCTCTCGCTTTCCCATTTCGCCTCTCCCGTCTCTCTTTTCAGAAACAAAAAACGCCAAAATCACAATATCTGCTCAAAAATCGTTAGTACATGTACTAAACCAAAACGCTTGTCTCACCTATAAATTTACAGCGGCACTTTTAAACAATTATTTCTAATAAATTAAGGGAGTCTCATCATGAATGACAAACAAGAAAACAAACTAACCATGTACAACGCAGTAACAACCCTGCTAGTTGCCAATTCGGCAAAGTACGCAACAGTCACTGCATTAAGTACGGCACTCACAAACTTTCAGGATATTATTGCCGCTATAAGCGAAAAAAATATTCTAAAAAATAGTGCAACTGCTGGTAAAACAACCCTTAAATCACAGGAGCGTACAGCCCTCATTAGTGCTGTCGTTCCGGTTGCCGGTGGTCTGTTTGCACTTGGCACTGCTACTAACGATCCGCGCCTTCAGGCACTCGGTAATATTAAAAAAGGTACACTTCAAAATCTCCGCGATACCGAACTTACCGATCAGGCAACACTCGTTAAAAATACTGCCGATGCTTACGCAGCTCAACTTGTTGCTTATGGAGTTGAAGCACTTCAGATTGCAAATATCGACACAATAATCTCTGCATTTAATTCTGCTCTTGGTGGTAAGGAATCCAGCTTCTCTACAAAGTTTGCTGCTGGTTCTGTTCTTTCGGATTTGTTTAAACAAGGTGATTCAATTCTTACTGATCAAATGGATAGAATGATGGAAAAATTTAATTCATCAGATCCGCAGTTTTATCTCGAATATAAAAATGCGCGTGTAATTAAGGATCTCGGTCACAGGTTCAATCCACAGGACCCAGAAACTCCTACCGATCCGGAACAACCAACCGATCCGGAAAATCCTTCAGACCCAACACCACCAACTCCTTAATTAATGCCCTATCTCCCTCTCCTTAATAAGGAGAGGGATTAAGGGTGAGGTCGTTCTTAACATTTTGTCTTAAACAATTTCCCTTCGTAGCTCAGGGATTCCCTTTTGCGTTTTGTTTATTAAATTGATAATAGCCTTTATTTTTGTACTTCATTTTAATTTATATTTTATCGGTATGAAGCATTACTTTAAGTCTAAAATAAATAATAACGTTATTCGATTTGTCAAGCCATCCGATTGGACAAGGAATATTTCAATTAAGATTAGACAAAAGTTTAAAATTAAAAATGAGGGTGATATAGCTAAATATATTCTCTATTATTCTCAATCAAAATATGACAACAAAAGTAGAATTACTTTTTCAATTTTTAGTCAACAAGATTTAAAAACTATTGAAAGTATTTTTTGTGCATATTTAATGTCAGATAAAATATTTTTAAAAGAAAATAAAATTGAGTTTATAGATTCAATTGCCAAGGGTGTAGAATTTATAAAAAAAAGCTGTGGTCAATATGATGAAACACTGGCTTATTTGTTTTCAGGTATTTCATTTAACTTTGAATTTGAATCAATCTGGTTCAAAGTTTTAGATGGAACTTTAACAAAGTTAAATATTGATTATATGCGTTCAAGATTAACATTATTCAATCAACATGTATTTCCTCAAATAAAAAAGAATGCTCAGGGAAATAAACAACTTGAGTCTTTAGATCATTTTGAAAAATTAGACAACCCTTTACTTTTCGATTATTTTCTTGCGATTAGCAACTCAATTGCTTTATTTAAAAGAAAAGATTTATGGATTCCATCACGTTTTGTAAATGAGATTTGGGAAAAGATTTTATACTTAGAATTTGACGAACATTCTTCCGATGCTTTAGAAGATATTGTGTTTGCCTACTTTCAAAATTCTACTTATCAAGCACTTGAACTAACTTGGTGTAAGCATAAGTTATTAGAAGATAAATCTGTTATCATTACGGAACTCTTTCATAATTTGGGCAACAGGATGTTTTCTTCAACTATTATTGTTGGTTTGACCGTAGTTGATCAACTTGTAATTAAGGTACTTAAAGAGTTTAACCGTACAAGCGAGTCGAAACATATCAACTTTGAAATTATTGATATATTAATCCAAACAATTGAAGATTTAAAAGGTGATATGAAAGTTTCACAATTTTTTCCTCAATTCGATAATTTCAAAGAAGGACTTAAAATCTTACAGCTGATCACTCTTACAAATTATTTAAAGAAAAATGTTTATAATAATATTGATTTTAAAAACGTGAAAGACACATCAGATAATATAAATAGACATGGTATATTACATGGTAAGCTTTCTAATTTCGGGACAAAAGAGAATGCCTTAAGAATTATTATACTTATTGATGATCTCTTGGA
Source organism: Ignavibacteriales bacterium (assembly GCA_003538625.1). Taxonomy (GTDB): domain Bacteria; phylum Bacteroidota; class Ignavibacteria; order Ignavibacteriales; family Ignavibacteriaceae; genus IGN3. Next base: position 92,751 of record DPRR01000001.1, on the reverse strand, counting down.
GTTTTACAACAACTATATTAATAAACCCAAACAACTATGAGCACACTCTACCTTGGCGATTGCCTTAACGTACTTCGGGAAAATGTTCCCGATGAATCAGTTGATCTCATTTACATAGACCCACCATTCAATAGTAAAAGAGACTATAACATTTTCTTTGACGACAAAGAAATACAAACACAACGCATTGCTTTTGAAGACACCTGGACACTTAAAAGTATTCAGGATTCCTTAATGGAACTTCATACGCTTAAAACAGATAACATTTACGACTTACTTATCACTTACCAAAAAGTTGCCCCTCATGCTTTTCCATATCTAACAATGATGTCATTACGCATACTGGAATTACATCGTGTGTTAAAACCAACAGGTAGTTTTTATCTTCATTGTGACCCAACTATGAGTCATTACTTAAAGAATGTATGCGATGTGATATTTGGTTCTAAATATTTTTTGAATGAAGTAGTATGGAAAAGAGCTTTAGCTAAAGGTGACGTAAGAAATAAATTTGGATCGAATAATGATTCAATACTTCTTTATTCAAAAACAGATAATTACACATTTTATAATCAATATACTGGTGCTACTGAAGAATACCTTTCAAGATTTAAACTTGATGATGAAGATGGTAAGGGACCATATAGGTTAGCACCGCTTGATAGTCCAAACCCACGCCCAAATCTATATTATGAATATAAAGGCTATAAACCACCAAAGAATGGTTGGCGTGTAAACTTAAAACTAATGGAACAGTTAGATGAGGAAGGAAGACTGTATTTTCCTAAATCACAAGAAGGCAGAATATCTAAGAAGCATTATTTAGCCGAGCAAAAGGGAATCAAAATAGATTCTGTCTGGGTTGATATTGCTCCCTTACAATTTTCTGAGAAAGAACGACTGGGTTATCCAACACAAAAACCAAAAGCACTTTTAGAAAGAATTATCAAAGCAAGCAGTAACGAAGGTGATACAGTATTAGATGCGTTTTGCGGTTGTGGTACTACCGTAGATGCAGCAGAAAGTCTTCATCGCAATTGGATTGGAATAGACATTTCACCAATTGCAATATCTCTAATCAAACGCAGACTTAAAGACACATATGGAGAAAGCCTCAACAAGTTTGAAATCAGGGGAACACCAACAGATGAACAAAGCGCAATAGAACTATGGAAACAAAACCCAAACGCTTTTCAAGATTGGTGGCTCACCGAGTTCGAAGTGTTCTCAACAACATTTGGCTCTAAAGGTGCTGATAAAGGCATTGATGGAATCGCACAATATCTAATCGATCCAAACAAAAACGAAATTGTTCGTGCGGCATTTCAAGTTAAAGGCGGCACAAACATCGAATCCAAAGACATCGATGCGTTACGCGGTGCAATGGAAAAACAAAAATGCGAACTTGGAGTTTTTCTAACTACAAAAGAACCAACAAAGCCAATGATAGAAACAGTCGCAATGTCAGGCTTTGTAAAAGTGCCTGGCTTTGAATTTCCTAGGTTACAAATCCTGACACTCAAAGAATTTTTCTATAACAAAAAATTAAAACTTCCATCTTTAAACGTCACATTTAAAGCAGCACAACTAAAAGGCAAATCCAAACAAAACCAAATTAAACTAGAAATTTGAAAAGGTAAAAAATGATAGTTGGCTCATTGTTCGAGGGGGATAATAAAAATGAAGTAATGAATATTCAACATGATCTATATTTTGAAAATTTATCTAAAATGGTATTCAAAGCGCAGTCAATTTATGTTGCTGCAATTAATTTACTTGAGATAGATCATAATACTCTACTGCATAGTGTTAATTTCACTTCATTTGATCATCGTAAATATCAATTATATCACGATATTATTGCTGGGTACTTTCGCTTTAAAAATTGTTTGGATTTAGAACAAACCCTTTTTGAAGGCAATGAAGAAAACTTAGATAGGATTAAAAACGATTGGCTTGTGTTCTGGGATGATGAAATTGAAACTCTAAACAAAAATAATGAATGGATTAGAGCTATTATTTTAGTTGCTGTTTCTACTAACCAAGACATAATTGATCGTGCTCAAAATTTCTTGTTAAATATTTTAAGAAATAAATATTCATCGTTTAAAGAATGCCGTTATTTTAATATCGAATGATATTTTATTGAAAAATAATTCTTTAATAAATATATGCTATTTTCACATTATAAGAATGGATGCTTAGTCTAGTATATTATGAAAGATAGAACAGTAGATATAGAAATTATATCATCTCATATTAATAATCTTTTAATAGTCGCAAAAGAAGTAATTTCAAGTGAAATTAAATTTGACCCCAATGATCACTTTGCATTTATGAGCCTTTCCTTCCTTACAAAACAAATAGAACATTGTCGTTCCATAATGATACTGATTTCTGGTAAACAATATAGTGACTCAATGATCATTGCTCGAACGATGTTAGAAGGGCTAATAATAATTGCTTGGTGTCATAAAAATAATCCAAATCACTACGGCGATCTCTGGTCTAGATATGCAGTTGTTGCAGATTACAAGTTGTATCTAAAAAAAAATAAAAGTGAAATTTCTCCCGAAATTGCGAACGACATATTTGCAAGATTGGATTACTATGGTAGCATATTTTTAACAAAAAAGGCTCGAAAAATTAAAGATACTTCTCTTAGCCCAAGCCAATACTCATTTACTAACAAATGGTTAATTGATGAACAAGGCAATGAAATTAAAATTTCAAGAATGTTTGAAGAAATAGACGGCCATCTTCAAAATGTCTATCGTGATATAAGTGGATGGATTCACTGGGATATCAGTAGTATAGGTCAAAACATAAAACACAATGCTGGCATTGTTCAGATAGCGGCGAACAATCTTAATGATGGTGCACTAGCTTTGGCAATTGCGTTTCAATCATTATTCGGATTACTTGAAATGGTGGACTTCAACCTCGGTTTAGGATTCAAACCAAAATTCGAAACAATTCGCCTCGTTTATTTACAAGATATTTCAAATCTAAAAAGTAATACGGCTGAAGAATAACAAGGGACCATGATATGCAACAAAACTTTAAACCGGATTTAGGACAACACATAAAAAAGGGTTTCGGCACTTACGGCACACATCACTTCTATGGCGCAATAATAGCAGAACTTTTCTACACAGGTAATAACCTATACTCATTCAGTTGTACAATGACTTTTGAAGAAGTTACTTACGCAGTAACATTTGACTTTACCCAGATGCAATTATTTGAATTACTTCAGGAACTTGGCAATGAAGAACTAATAACACTAATACTTCCAGTATTTGGCACTGCATTTATAGAACCACAAAAACTTATTTTAGAAAATAATTTTATATCAGTTGAGGTAGAATGTATATTAGGTCAACCAGTTACAGGCGCATACGAAACATTCATTCCATTCATTGTCCAAAAGTTTCTCAACCCCCAATTCGTTCACAATTGAAATATTAAATGTAAATAGCATTATAACTTAATTATTAAATAAAACAGTGATATAAACAACTTATTGGAATCAAAATGGAATCAAATGAACTATCAAATAAAATGATTGAATCAATTATTAGTGATGAAAATGTTCAGGAAATATTTACAGATTTAACAGATTTTTCCTTTGATCAAATTTTAGATAGCCCATTAAATGAATTTCCGATAATTAAAAATTTTATATCTGTTGCAAAATTCGGTATCTCTGTGCGTGATAAATTTTTAATCAATAAAATTCTACGCTTCCTAAAGTATCTTCCCAAAAATAATGATGAAAGCCGTGCTAAGTTCAAAAACAAAATTCAATCTGACCCCGAATATTCTAAAAAAATTGGTGAGCATTTAATTATAATTCTTGACAGGTATGATCATCTTACAAAAGCAGAATATCTATCAAAAATATTTTCAGCTTATCTTAATGAAAAAATAAATCAACAATCTTTTATGCGTCTTTCAACTGCGATTGAAAAAGTGTTTATTGAAGACTTAAATAATCTTGATTCTTATTACAAAAAAAACTTGGTTGAAGTGGATGAATACATCCTTCAAAACTTATATCAGGCTGGTCTTGTCGGTTTTAGCTTTTCTAGAATCCAGTCTGAAATTGATAAAATGCTTGCACATTCTTTTTATTATGTTAAGAATGATTTTGGTGTTTTACTTTGTAACGTAATAAACGACTCATTTAATAATTCGAAGCTCATTGCTCCAATGCTCAATGATTTAGAAAATAAATTACTCGAGAGAATTTGTATAGAGGAGGATGTAAATCGTGATTATTCCGATATGGACGGTATTATTGAAAGAACACAAACTGCTTTTAATTTGTCCCCAGATAGTCTGTCATCAATAATCTCCAAACTATTAAAGAATGGCCTATTGGAAAATACCGAGATGAATGCAGCAGGACATTATCTTAGTTTTTATTCATCATACATAGGTTATAATTATTACTTTCAAAAGCTTGATAACAAACGATCACTATTAGTCACAGTTATTAATTCGCTTCTATCTGGTGAGTTAATAGAAACCTCTGATTATAGTCTTACACGTAATCTTAGTAAGCGTCAGGTTGAGCATTCTTTATTGTATTTACAAAACGAAAATTTAGTTACTTTAAATGAACATTCATTTGGATATTTAATCTCAAGTACTAATGTGGATGACTTAAGAGGATTCATAAAAAACTTTGTATAGTTTCTTAGTTACCACGGTCGCATAGTGGCACATTTCTTTTCTCCCCTTTATTAAAGAGGAGAACACAAGAGGGGTTTATTTTAATCAACAATGTAACAATCTAACAATAAAACCACCAATCTTTCATTCCTTCAATCCTTAAACCCCTCAATTTGCCACAAAATCAAACAATATGCTTAGTTCTCCTCACATAAACACAAAGCACCCTAACATTAACACAAATATTACTCATATAAACACAAAGTATCCTAATATTAACACAAATACTTCCCACATTAACAAAAAATAACTTCACAATAACACAAATTCTCCTCACATTAACAAAAATAAATCTCACATTAACAAAAGTTATTCTCATATAAACAAAAATAAATCCCACATAAACAGAAAAATTTCTCACATTAACGTATATTGCAAACGCAAAAACAAAATCACAGGTAACCCGATGCTAAAATATAACATCAAAGCACTCTGCACCGCACGCGGAATCACACAACCAATTGGCTATTTAGAAAAATCCGGATTGACATATCAAAAAGCTCATATGTTAATTGCAAATAAAGTAGCCTCAATCAAACCCGCCGTGTTAGAAAAAATATGTACACACCTTAACTGCACCCCTAATGATTTAATGGAATGGACACCCGATGAAAAAACACAAATAGAAAACCATCCTCTTAAAACATTAATGCGTAAACCACTGCCGCAGCAAATCCAAAACATTATGCAGGATATTCCCGTAAGCAAACTCAAAGAATTTGAAGACAAAATGCTGGAAGTAAAAAAAGAAATGCTTAAGTAAAACAAAAAAGCCTCGACTTTCATCGAGGCTTTCTTTTTAATTCTCTATCTCCGCGTGTTCGGGAAGTTTTATCTTCTTCGGCTTAATATCTTCTTTCTTTCCTTTGCCGTTTCCGTTACCATTACTTCCGTTCTTGCCATTCTTACCGTTGGTCTTGTTCTTACTTCCAAACCCTTCGGGATTATTTGCATCAGCATAATTCTTATAAGTATAAACCTTATGCTGAAAGTTTCTAAGAATTATTCTTTCTTCATCTTTGTGAAGCACGTAGTTTGGTATAATCGGAATCTTACCGCCGCCGCCCGGTGCATCTATTACAAAGTGAGGAATTGCAAGTCCGCTTGTATGTCCACGCAAACCTTCAAGAATCTTTATTCCTGTTTCGATAGAAGTTCTGAAATGATTAGCGCCTTTAGTTTCATCAGCCATATACATATAGTACGGCCGAACTCTTATCTTAAGAAGTTTCTGCATCAATTCTTTAACAACTGCAGGATCATCATTAACGCCTTTCATAATAACCATCTGGTTACCCATCGGTATTCCGGCATCAGCCATCATTTGGCAAGCTTTAGAACTTTCCGGTGTAATTTCCCACGGATGATTAAAATGTGTGTTACAATATATCGGGTGATACTTCTTTAACATATTAACCAGCTTTGGCGTAATACGATGAGGAAGTACGCAAGGCATTTTAGATCCAAGTCTAATTATTTCGATATGAGGAATTGCTCTAATTCGCTGAAGAATTTTTTCAAGCATTGCATCCGTTAACATTAAAGGATCGCCGCCAGAAAGAATTACATCACGGATTTCCGTATGCTCTTCAAGATATTTGAAAGCGCTTTCAAGTCCTTTCATCGATATCTTTTCATAATCGCCGACTTTTCTTTTTCTTGTACAGAAGCGGCAATACAATCCGCATTGGCTTGTAACAAGAAACAGTGCGCGATCCGGATAACGATGAGTAATGTTTGGTACAGGACTCATTGCATCTTCCATCAGCGGATCTTCTGCTGCATCAAAATCTTCCAGTTCAGCTTTATCCGGCACACATTGACGCCAGATGGGATCGCCGGGTTGGCGTATTAAGCTTAAATAATATGGATTGATACGTGCCTGAAAAAATTCATCAAGTTCTTCCGCTATTTTGCGGTCGATCCCGAATTTTTCAACAAGCTGATCAACAGTGTGCACACTGTCGCGTACCATTTGCTGCCAAAGTTCCATAACGTTTCCTCAGTGATTCTTATTGTTGAAATACTTTCCAAATACCAGCAGGTCGTCACCTACTGAGTAGAAATCTCTTATCTCTGAAATAATTGAGTACTTATTTCTAAGATAAAAGTTTTGCGTGGAAGCATAACTTTCTTTTGAAGAAGTTTCTGCCAGCAGCCATCTGCCGTTATTACTTCTTACAAACTCTTCAGCATGTTCTAAAAGCTGCTTACCGATTCCTTTACCTGAAGCTTCAGGATCGGAAGCAATCCAATAGAGATCATAAACTCCATCAGTCAGCGGTCGTTTTCCCGTACAATGATAACCAACAATCTTGCCATCATTTTCATAAACGTATAAATGATAATCAGTCTGATCCGGATTCATTACCGAAATATTCACAAGTTCCATTGCAACTTTAATTTCTGCTTCATTAAAGTTCGGAATTCTCGTCAACATATTTTCAATCTCTACTTCGTCAGACTGCTTTATTCTTCGTATCATTATACTTTCGCTGTAATGCAAAATTTGTTATAGTAAATAAAAGCTCACCGTAAGATTTTCCTGATGCCGCGGCTGCTCTTGCAAAACCTGAATCACTTGATACATCAGGGTTAGGATTTATTTCGATCACATAAGGCGTTCCATCATTGGATACTCGTACATCAACTCTAGCATAATCTCTGCATCCCAAAGCTTTGTAAGCTTTTTTTGCAAGATCTTCAACTTTCTTTTTGATTTCAGAATCAATGTTGGCCGGACAAACTGGTTTTGTAAAATTATAATATGTGCTGCCTTCAATCCATTTGCCATCGTAAGTAACTATCTTTGGCAAGCCTTCTGGTAATCCGGTAAAATCAATTTCAGAAATCGGAAGTGGTTTATCACCAAGCACAGCACAATTTAATTCTCTGCCAACAATGTATTCTTCAACTATCAGACTCTTATTATAAGTTTCAGTTAAAAATTTAAAATGTTTTTTAAATTCTCCGTAGCTATTTACAACAGAATTTTCTGAAATACCAATGCTCGCATCTTCATCAACAAGTTTTAGGATTAGTGGATAAGTAAGATTGACATCTTTCTTTGTAAATTTTTCTTTTGGTGCAAGCGTAATTGCACGAGGAGTATTAATTCCGTTTGAGTATAAAATTTCTTTCGCGCGTTTCTTGTCTAAACAATTTCCAAGTGTCTGCGGCACATTGCCTGTGTATTGATAACCAAGCAACTCGTATAATCCGGCTATACAATACTCGTAATAAGTAATTCCTTCAACCGATTCAACAAAATTTAGTATCGCATCAGGATTGTAAGATGTGATCTCTTCAATCGTTCGATTAACATTCTTATCTATTGGTAAAGATTTTACATCAGTAAAAAATGTTTTAAGTTGATTTTCGATCTCTAACATATTTGACGCAAATGAATGTTCTGATAAATCCTTACTGTCAGAATTTTCCTCAGCAGGTTTTCCATTATAGATAGAAAAAATGCTTACTGGCGAGTTATAACAGATTAATATTTTAGCTTCGGTTTTCATAAAAGATTATATCTCTTTACTGCTGATGCTAAAACTGTGTTTATCATATCATTATAATTTATTCCTGCCGCCCGTGCAGCTTTAGGAAAACTTGAGTTTTCAGTCGGATCAGGCATTATTCCCGGTAATGGATTTATCTCGATAATATTTGGTTCACCATTTTTATCAAGACGCAAATCAATTCTGCTCCAGTCTCTGCATTTTAGAACTCTGTAAGTATCAATACAAACTTTGTTAATCTTTGCTTCAAGCTCTTTTGTGATGTTTGCAGGACAATCAAAAACATCAAAATCATTTTCTTTAGTATCAAGAATCCACTTTGCTTCATAAGAATAAAGCGGCGCAGTTCCTTCAGGATACTTATCATATCTCATCTCAATTGCCGGAAGAACTTTTGCATCGCCGTTGTTGCCAAGTATTGCTACAGTAAACTCACGGCCAGATAAAAATTCTTCTACCAATGCAGATTGATTGTATTCAGAAGTTATTCTGCTGATTTCTCTTTTAAGTTCTTCTGTGCTGTGAACAAAAGATGAAGCATAAATTCCTTTGCCCGAACCTTCACTTATTGGTTTTACAATCATTGGAAAGCCAAGATCATGATTTGCTGCATCTTCAATCTTGTCAGCAACAAAAAACTTTGCATTTGGAACTTTGTAATAACTTAAAATTTCTTTTGTGCGGGCTTTATCAAGACAAATTGCAAGCGTAAGGGCATCAGATCCTGTGTAGGGAATCTGTAACATATCTAACATTGCAGGAATTTGTGCTTCACGACTAACGCCAAATGCACCTTCAGCAATATTAAATACTATATCAGGTTTAAATTCTCGGAATTTATTGTAGGCTTCTTCGTTTGCTTCGATCAAAGTAACATTATTATAAAGAGAGATAGCATCTTTAACAGCATTAATTGTTTCCCACGTATCCCATTCAGCAAACTCATCCATTTCTGAATTTAAATTTTGAGATTGATTATTGGAAATTGGAGACACGGATGCGGGGAAAGAATCACTTTCAGGTTTCACATTATATGCTAACGCAACGTTCAACTTCTTGTTAAAGAAGGAAGATAAAATATTTTTCTCCTTATAAATTTTTTCTGTTCCAAATATAATGTTTATAAAATGTTTGTCAATAAGTTTTGGATTTGCTAGAAAAAATATTTTTAACCGTTCAACGTTCAACTTTTTTAGTTTCAAAAAATATTTTTAAGAAAAATATTTTTATTGAACCTTGGGGATGTTAATAGCAATAGCTGTTTATAGTATTAAAAGTAATGTGATAAGTTTTAATGCTACGCAATCTTAGCGTAAGAAAGATTTTCTGAGTAATGTTTGATAAGATTTTTACGAATGAGCGTTGAAAAATTATTTTCCAACTTTGGATCATTTTCTATTAATTTGAACGCACTTTGCTTTGCTTCGAGAATTAATTCTGTATCTTCAACAATGTTGGTGTACTTTAAATCCGGAAAACCACTTTGCTTTGTCCCGAATATATCTCCCGGTCCGCGAAGTTTTAAATCTATTTCTGCAATCTTAAACCCATCTAAATATTTTACCATCGATTGAAGTCTTACAGATGATTTATACTTTTCTAACTGAACAGCAGACAAATAATCAAGCTCGAGTTCGTTTGCATTTTGCTTTGAAGCAATTTCATCTTTGGTAATTAAGATGCAGTAAGCTTGTTTGCTGCTTCTTCCAACTCTTCCACGCAGCTGATGAAGCTGTGACAAACCAAAACGATGTGAATCGTTAATTAAAATTATGTTTGCATCGGGAATATCAATCCCAACTTCAATAACAGTTGTGGAAACAAGAACATCAAACTTCTTATCCTTAAACAATAGCATCACTTCTTCTTTTTCCTGCCAGTTCATTCTACCATGGATCAATCCAAGCCTAAGGTTTTTAAGATGATTTTCTTTTAAATCTTCATAAAAAGTAATTGCAGCTTTCAAATCCAGTTTTTCAGAATCTTCAACAAGCGGATAAACCAAAAATGTTTGGTAGCCTTCTTTTGCTTTATCAATTATGAAGTTATAAATCTCCGGGAGTTTCTTTTCTCCGCGTAAAACTGTTTTAATTGGAATTCTATTCTTCGGCATTTCATTTATAACAGACAAATCAAGATCAGCATAAACCGTCATTGAAAGAGTTCTTGGAATTGGTGTTGCACTCATAACAAGAACATCGGGAGTTTTGCCTTTACTTTGCAGCAACGCTCTTTGCTTTACACCAAAACGATGCTGTTCATCAATCACAATCAAACCAAGATTATTAAACTTAACTTGTTCCTCAAAAATTGCGTGCGTTCCGATTATAATATCAGCTTCCTGCAATTCTATATCAGAAAGTTTTTGATTTCGAACGGATTTTTTCTGTCCGCCAAGCAGCAAACTAACTTTAATTTCTTTTCCTTTTGTAATAGATGAAAGTTTGCTCATCATTGCAGAAATATTTTTTGCATGCTGATCTGCTAAAATTTCTGTTGGTGCCATTAAAGCACCTTGATAACCATTATCCACAGCAATCATCATTGCAACCAGAGCAACAATTGTTTTTCCGCTTCCAACATCTCCCTGCAAAAGTCTGTTCATTGGTTTTTCAGCAAGCATGTCTTTTTTGATTTCGCTTAGAACATTTAACTGCGAATGTGTTAAATCAAATGGAAGTGTTTTAATAAAATCAGAAACAAGTTTGGATTTGATTTCCATCTTGTTTCCAATAAGCTTTGTCTGATAATTATTTTTTCTTATCGCAACTAGAAGCTCAATGTAAAACATCTCTTCAAACTTAAAACGTCGTTTTGCCTGCTCAAACAAATCCTTGCTTTGTGGATAGTGATAATTTTTAACTGCTGTAATCAAATCAATCAACTTATGCTGATCGATAATTTCTTGCGGAAGAGTTTCTTCAAGATTATCAACATAACTTTCAACGGCGGTGTTTATAATTCGGCGTAAACTTAAATCGCCAATGTTTTTCTGTTTAAGTTCCTTTGGAATTCTATAAAACGGAATAATCTTTCCTGTGTTAAGAAAGCTCTGAGATTCTTCTTCGGTTATCTTATCAAAATCAGGATGAACGATTTGAAGCTTGTTATAATTTATTTCCGGTTTGCCTGAGATTGCAAAATAATCTCCTTCGTTAAACACAGAATGAAAATATTTTACTCCCTGAAACCAAACACATTCAATAAATCCTGATGAATCTCTAAACTGAACTTTTAAAATTTCTTTTCTGCCAAGATTTCTCTTTTCTTTATCAGCAACTTTTCCAATGATAGTCACTTCACCATCATAACCATTCATTGCATAACCATATGCACGTCCTGCGGTTAATACTGTTGTGCGGTCTAGATGGCGGGAAGGGAAGTAAAATATAAGATCACGGATTGTGTTAATGCCAATTTTAGAAAATGATTCAGCACGCTTTGGTCCAACAGATTTGATGTATTGAACAGAAGACTCAAGAATATTTTCTTTTGTGGAATTCATTGCCCGAAAAATAGATTGTTAATAAGGCAAACTCAAGGATATGATTCGTATAAAAATTATTGTAATTAGCTAAATGTAGATATAAGTTTGTTTTGGATAATAAATACTAAGTTTAAAAAGTATTATAATATTTATGATATCTCGGGACATTGCATCAACCTCAATAAACCAATCTCATTATATAAGTTTTAATAAACTTCGGATTAACCTATTTATAGCGATAATGGTTTTAGTCTCAACTATTCTTATAGCTCAAAATGGAGAACGAAATAGTTTAAAATTAGGAAGAGATAAAAATTTTTTCCCTAACAATACACCTGGCGTTTGGAGTGAAATTTATCCGCAAATTCCACGGGTAACCTATTGGGGCGTTACATTTGTTAATCAAGATGTTGGACTTGCTGTTGGTGAAGGTGGTGCAATTATTAAGACGACGAATGGTGGTCAAAAATGGTTTTGGATTGAAAGTAATATTGAGAGTACTTTGAAAACAATTAGTACTCTTAACAATGGGACAAGATTTATTGCTGCTGGTGATGCTGGTAAAATAATTATTTCGGAGGATGGAGGTGAAACCTGGAATTTATTGCAAAGTTCTACTGTCGAGAACTTATGGAATATGCAAATGGTCAATGACAGTATTGGTTGGATTGTTGGCGAGGGTGCAACTGCATTAAAAACAACTGACGGTGGATTATCCTGGAATCAACAAATAACACCTTATACTTCATTACCATATTGGGATGTTGATTTTATTGATACTTTAAGAGGATATATTTGTTGCAATAGTGGGATTGTGTTAAAAACTAGCGATGGAGGCAATAATTGGCAAATCTTGCAGGCAGGTGATACAAGAAGTTTATTTACCATTTATGCTTTTGATAGTCTATGGATTTCAGCAGCTGGGTTTGCCGGTAAAATTGTTTATTCATCAGATGGTGGTAATAGTTGGATTAATTCTGGGGGAAATATGGTTCCTTCAGAATCTAATAAAATTAGGTTTATTAATGATTCACTGGGTTACTTAGCAACTGGGAGTGGAATATTTAGATCAACTGATAAAGGTATAAACTGGTACTCGACATCAATTGGAATTACTTATATGACAACTAATATTTCTTTCCCAAATAATACGGTTGGACATATAGTCGGATCATATATGTACCTGGTGAAAACTACAGATGAAGGTTATAATTGGAAAAAGACAATAATTAATGATGATTTCTTAAATGTTTATTACAAAAATGAAAATTGTGGATTAATTAATAGTAGTAAATTCATTTATAAGACTTGTGATGGCGGAAAAACTTTAGATACTCTCATTTCTTTTCCATATAACAATATATACAGTATTAATGCAATGGAATTTATTGATAGTACAATTGGTTTTATTGGCAGTAGTTCACTCACTATTTATAAAACAACAAATGGTGGAAATAGTTGTTATCAAACGAACGTCCAAAATAATAATGATACAATTGGGACAATCAGAAAGATCTACTTCAGGACTTCTAATATCGGCTTTGCTCTTTCAGCAGATGGTAAAATATTCAAAACGATAGACCAAGGTGAAAATTGGAATCTTAAACTCACGATAACAATTAATAACCCAATATTTACTGGAATTTTTGCATCTGACGATTCAACGTATTGGGCAGTTGGTACAAACACTTATCCTTTTGAAATCTATAAATCTTTTGATTTTGGTGAAACTTGGATTACTGATACTGTTGATTTTATGGATATGCGAGATATAGTTTTTATAAACAATGAAGCTGGTTTTATTGTTGGTAACAATAAGTTATATAAAACTACAAACGCTGGGAATAATTGGTTTTTAGATTCCAGTATTTCAAATTTTGGACAGGGGCGATTTGGATATTATGATGAAAATAATTTTTTCATATCGGGTACTTCAGTTTATCAAACAACAAATGGTGGAAATGAGTGGATTTATTATCCTGAACTAGATGGGAAAAGTTGGCAGAATTCTATTTCACTTATTACTGCGGAGTTAGGTTACTTGGTTGGCAACACTGGTCTTATTTATCAATATAAAGAGGATGTAGTCCCTGTTGAGTTGTCAAATTTTTCTGGTTTTATAAATGAAAATGAAGTTAATCTTAAATGGACTACAGCAACTGAGTTAAATATTTTAGGATTTTACATTCAACGAAAAAGATTGAAAGATGATCGCTGGCTTAATTTAGGTTTTGTCGCGGGGAAAGGAAATTCGACATCGATAAATAATTATTCATACAAGGATATTGTATATGAAGCTGATGTATACCTTTATAGATTGAAACAAATTGATTTTGACGGCTCCTATAAATACAGTAGTGAAATAAAACTAAATTATTCAACTCAAATAAGGTTTGAAGTATTTCAAAATTTTCCTAATCCGTTTAATCCAGCAACGACAATTAAATATGATTTACCAAACGATGGGTTAGTCCAGCTAGAAGTATTTGATATACTTGGCAGAAGAATTAATACATTAATTAATGAGTACAAAACAGCAGGCAGCTATGAGCAACAATTTGATGCTTCATCACTTGCAAGTGGTGTTTATGTTTATAAATTACAATTTGGAGATTTTGTTAGTTCAAAGAAAATGATCCTTTTAAAATAGTTTTGTGTTGATCTAATTATTAAAATGCGAGGAATCACCTCGCATTTTTTTTATAATTTTAGTTAGCTTTGAAGCAACTAAAAAAGGAATTAACATTGGATTGGAAATTACTCTTAACGGATGACCGTCTTGGGATTGAAAAAAGTCAATCAGCAAAAAAAGATGGGCGCAGCCAGTTTCAAAAAGATTTTGACCGAATTGTTTTTTCCCCAGCTTTCAGAAGGCTTCAGGATAAGACACAAGTTTTTCCTTTACCGGAAAGTGATTTTGTTCATACAAGATTAACTCACAGCTTAGAAGTTTCTGTTGTTGGAAGATCGCTTGGGAATCTTGTTGGAGAAAGAATTATTGCCCGTCATCCAAAATTAAAAAAAGATTTTACGCAATTTCATTTTGGGGAAATTGTTGCCGCAGCTTGTCTTGCCCACGATATTGGTAATCCTCCGTTTGGTCATTCCGGTGAAGACGCAATAGCAGAGTATTTTAAAAATGGGAACGGAAGTAAGTTCGAAAAGGAAATCGCGAATGAAAAAAAATGGAATGACTTAATTCGTTTTGAAGGTAATGCTCAAGGATTTAGAATAATTACAAAGCTTCAGAATCAGGATGTTGATGGTGGATTGCAATTAACTTATGCAACACTTTCCGCTTTAAATAAATATCCTAAAGAATCTTTTACAGATTTAGAAATTAAACACGCTTCTGGACATAAAAATATTTACAAGAAATTTGGATTCTTCCAATCTGAAAAGGAAATATTTAAGCATGTTGCAGAAAAAACAGAACTTGGAAAACCGGAAAGGAAAGAAAATTATTTATGGCATCGTCATCCGCTTTCTTTTCTGGTAGAAGTTGCGGATGATATATGTTACAGTATTATGGATCTTGAAGATGGTTTTCGTCTCGGACTTCTTTCCTTTAAAGAAACAGAAAGCTTGTTGTTACCATTAATTCATAAACGTGATTTATCCGGTTACAAAAAACGTGATGACAATGAAAAGGTTGGTTACTTGCGAGCTAAAGCAATTAGTGATCTTGTTAATCTTGTTGCTGATGCTTTTATGGAAAATGAAAAGGATATTCTTTCAGGAAACTTTAATAAAGAATTGGTAACTGTAATTTCAAAATCAAATACTCTAAAGAAAATTGAGAAAGCTTCAATCGCAAAAATTTATAGACATAGAAGCGTTGTTGAGCGTGAGGTTGCGGGTTATGAAGTTCTTGGTGGGTTGCTTGATACTTTTATTACAGCATACAATGAACGCTCAAATAATAATCTTACACAGAAGAACCGTGCAATAATAAATCTTATCCCAAAAAGATTTTTCTATGCAGAAAGAAATAATCCGGAATTGTATCAAAGACTTTTAAGAGTTATAGATTTTATTTCCGGAATGACAGACTCGTATGCCGTTTCTATCTTTAGAAAAATTAGAGGAATCTCTTTGCCGGGTGGAAGAGTAACAGAGTAATTATTACTTAATGTCATTGCGAACGAGTCTTCGAGTGAAGCAATCTATTCAAAAATTAGAAATCTTTTTATAAAGTAAATGAATACTATGGCAGATTGCTTCGCCGACTAAAGTCGGACTCGCAATTACAGACAAGTGTTAGTGTCTTTCAGTTTTCATATCGCGGGTCATAAGATCAGTTGTTGCTTTAACAGGATCTTTATCTTCGAACAAAATTTTATAAACTTCTGTTGTAATCGGAGTTTCGACATTCAGTTTTTCTGCAAGCTTAGAAGCAGAGCGACTTGTTTCAACACCTTCAGCAACCATATCCATGCTCTTTAAAACTTCTTTAAGTTTTTTACCTTTTCCAATTTGTTCGCCAACATAACGGTTACGACTATGCTTGCTCATACAAGTAACAATCAAATCACCCATTCCGGAAAGACCTGCAAAAGTTTCAGGTCTTGCACCCATTGCCAAACCAAGCCGGGAAATTTCTGCAACACCGCGAGTCATAATTGCAGCTTTTGTATTGTCTCCAAAACCGGCTCCATCAATAATTCCGGCACCGATGGCAATAACATTTTTAAAGGCACCACCAAGCTCAACACCAAGTATATCTGTTGAAGAATAAACGCGGAAGTACGAATTCATAAATGCGGCTTGTATGGATTTTGAAGTCTCAAGTTCTGTAGAAGCGGCAACTACAGCAGTGGGAATTCTTTTGGCAACTTCTTCTGCATGAGATGGACCTGACAAAACTCCTATTTGTTCATCACTTAAATGAGGATGAACATCTTTTAACATCTGACTCATCGTCATCAAATGTTTGTTCTCAATTCCTTTTGCAACACTAACAAGTAATGAATTTTTAATATCAGAATAACTCACTTCATCAATAACAGATCGAAGAAATTGAGATGGCACTGCAAGTATAATCAAATTTTTCTGATGAACAGATTCTTTAAGATCGTGAGTAATTAATATTTCTTGTGGAATGCTAACACCGGGGAGATAGAGAGAGTTAATCCTTTTCTTGATTAACTCCTTAACATAATTTTTTTTGTATTCCCAAAGGGTAACCTGGTGACCGTTGTAGTGAAGAAGAATACCGAGAGTCGTGCCCCAGCCGCCAGCACCCAGTACAGAAATTTTCATTATTTCTTTTTCTTAAAGCTTAATTTACTTTCTGTTCCGTTAAGCAAACGAATAACGTTTTTACGATGTGTGAAAACCACAAGCAATGAAACGGCAACTACAAAAGGAAGTATCGTTCCGTAACTCTGTATATGATCGTGCAGAATATTTTCTCTAAAGATTAGAGTAAGTGGAATCGACAAGGCCGCCAGTATCGAACCCAAAGAAACGTAACGGGAGACTGTAACAACGATAATAAAAATTCCAACTGCAACCAGCATATCAACAGTGATTATCATTATCAACATCCCAAGTGCGGTAGCGATTCCTTTTCCTCCGCGGAAACCTGCAAACACGGTCCAGATATGACCAATAACAGCAGCAATACCAGCAATAATCTGAACTAAAGTAAAATCATCAAACGGAGAAATGTTCTGGAATGGTAATCCGCCGTAATGCAATCTTGCAACAACAACAACTACAAATGCACCTTTAAGTGCATCAAGAAGAATTACAAGCAGTCCTTTTTTCCAACCAAGTACGCGCATAACATTTGTGCCGCCGGCATTACCACTTCCATGCTCGCGAATATCGATGCCATGAGAAAGTTTACTTATAATTATACTTGTTGGAATTGATCCAACTAAATAAGAAAGTAATATAATAGTTGCGAGTAAAAACATTATTTAACCAAAAATTTGTTGTAAAACCTAAACAATAAATACTAAATAAACAATGAAAAGAAATATTTGATAATTGCTAAATTTTTATTATTTCATTCTATTAGATAAGAACAATCTGCATTCGATTCATATACTTATTAAATAAAAGAGCGATTACTGTGCCAAAAATCGATGTACTTTTCTACAAAATCACTTTTTATCGATTTTTGGACATCATCAACATAATTTTGAGATTTCATTCCAACTAATGTAGTAGTTACTTCGGGCACACTATTAATTAATAGTATAGCCTTCTGAGAAAGCGATAATTTTATCTGTTCACTATTGGCAAATTTATCTATTGTGGAATGAAATTTCTCATTTTCAAGATTCTTTTTCTTAGCCAAATCGCTGAAAATTGAATCCAGAAGAATGTTTGTTGTTACTGCATAATTTCTAAGAGCACGAACAACATTTTCATCATCAGTATAATATTTACCAATTTCGTTTATTGCAAAATTTGCACGTGGAATTAGATAAGTACTTTTTAACTCATTAAAATTTCCAGGGTTATCAAACTTACTATAATTAGATTTTAAGATTATTGAAATTGAAATACATTCTATAACATTTTTTTTCTCACTTGCACTTAACCCAACGTAATTAATATATTTTTCAATAAGATTGGATTCCTGCTTTCTTAAATCCTCAATCAAGCTGAAAATTTCATCATCGTTTCTGTCTTCAGTTACCGGATAATCAGATAATCTTATTAATTTATTTTTACTGATCGCATTTAATGGACGATTAACGAGAACACCAAGATTATTTTCACCGGCAAGCTGTAAAAACGATTTTGTTTGATTTTGCTGATTAAGATTATTCATTCCACCAGATTCAATAATGTTCATAGGAAATTGTACAACTGCAAAATGATTTTCCTTAGAAATCTCATTTGCGAATGCGATAACTTTTTCCAGTGAAGTGAAATTTTGTTTCGAATCTTTTTCAGCAAAGGTGTTTGATGAAATTCCGTAATAAGAAATTCTACCACGCTTAACTTCTTCTTCCAGGTGGATAAATGCATCTTTAATTCTTCGATAGTATTCCCGCTCCCGTCTTTCGGGGTCAGAAATGATAGAGTAAGTTAAAAAGTATTCAGGATTGTGAAGCAGATAAACATCAATCTTTTCTAACTGTAATCTTTCAAGTGATAGTGTAATTTGATTTTCTAGAAAATCAGGACTTATACAATGCCACAAATCCTGAGTGCATTTTACAACATCTTTAAAAGCTTTACCGGATTGTTCTCTTTCCATTCCCAGTTTAAGATTTGATCCCTGCAAATATCCCCCTTTGGATACAACTATGATTTGATCTCTTTCAATTTGATTTTTAGAAATGAGATTATCTAAAACTTTACCAACAAGTATTTCACTTCCGCCATCAGAATAATTTGATGAAGTATCAATTATATTTATCCCGGATAGAATCGCTTTTTCCAATGCTTGTTTGTGCTGCGGAATTCCATCATCAATCCGATAACATCCAAAACCACAAATTGATGTTAGATAACCGGTTTTACCCAAAACCTTAGATTTAATATCTGGAAAATTAGAAATGTAGTTTATTGTGCCTTCTATTGATGCCATATTTTCTGGAATTTGAAAAATCAAAGCCCAAAACTAACAAAAAATGCAAAATTCACAAGTAAAACATTTAGTTAATACATCTATAATCTAATCTTTTCTTTAAAACTTTAATGCTATATATTTACACCTCAAAATTTTAGGATTAAAAAGATGGCAAAAGTTCAAAGTTTTGCAGATAAAGCAAAAGGCAAGAAAAAAGTTGAAGGCGTAACAGTTAAGGTTATTAAAAGTATGAAGACCGATGGTGGTGCGTATAAGTTCAACGAAAAATTTGTTAAACTTGCAGACATAAGCAAAGTAACAGATATTAAATAATTTTTAGTTTGATTTTCAATCAAACAGTTCAGGATTTAAGGCTCCTTCTAAATGAAGGAGTTTTTCTTTTATAGCAAGTCCGCCGGCATAACCAACCAAACTTCCATCTGCACCAATTACACGATGACAGGGAATTATTATGGCAATTGGGTTTAACCCGTTTGCTTTTCCTACAGCACGTATTGCTTTTACATCCCCAAGTTTTTCTGATAATGATTTATAACTGATAGTTTTTCCGTATGGAATTTTCTGTAATTCATTCCAGACTTTTTTCTGAAAGTCTGTTCCTTCAATATCAAGCGGAACATTAAATTTTTTACGGTTACCGGCAAAGTATTCCTTGAGTTGATTAAACACCCCAAACAAGTATGGATCATCACTTCTCAATTTTATATAACTTGATTTTTTATGGATATCGGATTTGGGATTAAGAGATATTTTTTTAATTCCACTGGATGCAGCGAGAATGGCTATTTTAATTCCGGAAATTATTTCTTCAGAATAAAAATTTGTTTCGCTCATTTTGCGTTCTTAGAGGTGAAGGAGAAATTGCCGATTAACTTTGGTCGTCAATGTCATTCCCGTGAAAACGGGAATCCAAACCATATAAAGGTAAATGGATTCCCACTTTCGTGGGAATGACAAACTTAATTTCTAAACTTTTGAGAAAATCGTATATATTATCTAAAATCTAGCTATGCAGGAATTACATTTATTGCCGGATTAACATCACGCTTTAATAAGCCTTCAATTGCGGTCAAGGTTCCGCTGATAGAACTTGGGCAGCTGCCGCATGCACCTTGATATCTTATTTTAACTGTGTAGCCTTCCAAACCTAAAACCTCTAAACCACCGCCATCTCCGGCTAAAGCTGGTCTTACTTTTTGATCAAGCAGATTGTTTATTTGTTTAAGTAACTCATTAGATTCTTCATCACTTACAACAATTTCTTTTTCCGCGGGGATTAAACTTTTATCAAAGTTTTTTAAAAAATTAATAAATGGTCGTTGTATTTGTCCCCAATTATTTTCTGTTGATTTTTCAATAGTTACAAATTTATCCATATAAAAAACTGAAACAACACCATCAATTTCAAAAATACCTTTTGCAAAAGGATCATTTTGTGCAGATAATTTATCAGCATATTGTCTTGTTTCTAAGTTTAATAATTTTTCATTTAAAATAAATTTTAATGCGTGTGGATTGGGAGTTAAATCAACATCTTCTACCATTAACATAATTGCACCTTTCTTAATTATACTTACACTAAAAATAAACTTTCATAATCTACTCTGCAAGTCATATCAGGCTTAAGAGACTTCTGAAAATTGAAAAATTCTGCCCTGTCATTCCGAATCTTGCCTGTCAGCAGACAGGTTTATTTCGGAATTTGTATGAACGATCCTGAAATGAATTCAGGATGACAAATTCAAGGTACTTTTTCAGAAGTCTCTTTAGTTGCAAAAATCGCATAGTTTTCTTTTTAGAATTGCAGTTAAAAGCTATTTTAGTGCACAAAATTTGAGAATTAAATGAAAAAAATATTAGTTGTATTTACCGGCGGCACTTTTTCGATGATGATAGATGAAAAAACCGGCGGAGCTGTTCCAAGATATTCCGGAGATGAATTACTTGGAATGATTCCCGAAGCAAAATCTTTGGCTGAAATAGAATGTTTTGATTTTGGGAAATATCCAGGTCCGCACGTTACACCAGAATTGATGCTGGGTTTATCAAAAAAAATAAACGCAAAGTTAAAAACAGAAAAGTATGATGGTGTGGTTGTAACTCACGGAACGGACACACTTGAAGAAACTGCGTACTTTTTAGATTTAACAATCAAAACAGAAATACCAATTGTTGTAATCGGTGCAATGAAAAACAGTTCGGAACAGGATTGGGATGGACCAAGAAATCTTATTGATGCAATTCATATTTGTTTGAATGAAAACTCAAAAAATCTTGGTGTGCTTGTGTGTTTGAATGGGGAAATAAATGCCGCTAGTGAAGTAACAAAAATTTATTCCGATTCGGTTGAATCATTTAAAAGTTTGGATTTCGGAACACTTGGTTTTGTACAGAAAGGCAGAGTAATATACAATCGTCTACCACAGCATCTTGAAACAATTGAAACAGAAAAGATTAATACTAATGTTGACTTGTTAACAGTTTATGCCGGAATGAATGAAAAGTTTTTTAAATTTTCTGCTGACAGTAAAGTTGATGGGATTGTTGTAGAGGCTCTTGGCGTTGGAAATGTTCCTCCGCCTGCTTTTGAGGGGATTAAATATGCTGTTGAAAAAGGAATTCCTGTGGTTCTTACTTCCCGATGCCCGGCAGGAGAAACGGATGATGTTTACAGTTATCCGGGCGCTGGAAAACATTTGCACAATCTTGGTGTAATTTTTTCAGATTATCTAAACGGACAAAAAGCAAGAATAAAACTGATGATTGTACTTGGATTGACAAATAATTATGATCAAATCAAAAGATATTTTGAAAAATAATACCTTAAAATTCTTATTGGTATGAAATATTTCCCGCCAATTTTGGTCAGATTAATTTTGTCCTTTAATATTCTTGTGATTTAACTAATGTTAACAGGGCATGATATTTGCCATTTGTTAACGATAGATAAATTAGGAACCCACCATGAAAATGAATTTTGTTTTATTAGTTGCAGTTATTGCAGTACTGATTTTTACGTTCACAAAATCTCAACCAGATTTTAATGGAAATACACCCGGCTGCGGCGGATCCGCATGTCACACTTTGCAATCAGGTATTGTTACTGCTGAAGTTTTAGATAATCTTCAGGTTAGAATTACGGTGGCGGGTGCTACAGGCAATGTTGCCGGTGAACTTGTTGATAACAACGGGACAGTAGTTGCAGTAAATAATAAAACTTCCAGCAATCCATTTACTCTTACTGCTCTCTCTGCAGGAACCTATACAGTTAATGCCGGTTTTAAAAATCCTTCCAGAGAATGGGGAACTACATCAGCGGTAATAAACGTAACGGGTATTGATGAAAGTTTAATTGATATCAATCCGACGAGTTTTAAACTTTACAATAATTATCCAAATCCGTTTAATCCATCAACCAAAATAAGATATGCAATTCCGCAAACAACATTTGCAGTTCTTAAGGTTTACTCGATAACGGGACAGGAAGTTGCTACTTTAATCAATGAAGAAAAAACTCCCGGAGTTTATGAAGTAAATTTTGATGCTGCCAAACTTTCAAGTGGAGTTTATATCTATAGATTACAAGCCGGCTCTTTTATAGATGTTAAAGAAATGGTTTTGCTAAAGTAAGATTAATAAGTTTTAAGATATTAATAGAGACAGCCAAACAACTGTCTCTATTTTTTTGCTAACTCTTCAATTTCAACTTTTACAACTTCTTCAATTTTCTTACCAAGGAATAGTTCCGCAACTTGTTTAAAAGTCGTGGGAATGTCGCTTACATATAAATCTAAATTGCCGGGTACGGCAGAATTTGTTTCTAAACCAATTCTGTTTATCTCATTACGCACAACTTCTGCTGTAGCAATTCCGGAATCAATAAGCTTAATCTCTTTGCCAATTACTTCCTGAATTACATCGGCAAGCAGAGGGTAATGAGTACATCCAAGTACCAGTGTATCAATATCTTTTTCTCTCAAATCTTTAAGATATTCTTCTGCTATTTCGTAAACTGCCCGATGATGCGTCCATCCTTCTTCAACAATAGGAACAAAAAGCGGACAAGCTTTTTCAAACACTTCTATTTCATTATCAATTTCTTTAATTGCGTTGGAATATGCATTGTTGTGAATTGTTGCACGAGTTCCAATTACACCTATTCTTCCATTCTTTGTTTCCTTGTACGCCATATCAGCACCCGGTAATATTACTCCGATTATAGGTACGTTAAATCTTTCTCTTAGTTCGGGAATTGCTATTGAAGAAGCAGTATTGCATGCCACAACTACGGCTTTAACATTTTTCTTAATCAAAAAATTTGTGTTCTGGATGGAATAATCGATAACTGTTGCATTGGATTTTGATCCATAAGGAACACGTGCGGTGTCTCCAAAATACACTATGCTTTCTTTTGGAAGAACAGATAACAACCTCTTAACCACAGTTAATCCGCCGATACCGGAATCAAAAACCCCGATAGACATTTCTTTTTCCATAAAATTCAAAATTGCACCTTAAAAATTTAATTATTAAGCTTGATAAAAATACAGAAGTTAAAAGAAACTCACAGAATAAATGATTAAATAATTCTTAACAATAAACCGTACAAACAATAATAAGGTAACTTATTTAACATTTACTTAAATTGAAGAAACACAATAATATTTTATGATAAAAATCAATTACCATTTTTTAATTTTTCTGATCATAATCACTCTTTTCTTTGCGGATATTAATTTATCTCAAACTCAAACAAAAAATAATAATGACAAAGTTATTGAATTAGATAAATGCGGATTTCCAATTGATGACTCAAATGAGATTCTATATTTATCGCCCGAATATATGGGTTATAGTTACGATAGTTTGTTGGCAGATCTTGAACTCTGGCGAATGAGTGAATATGTAAAGATTGACTCAATCGGACTAAGTGTGCAGGGGAGACCATTGTGGCAGCTTACAATCTCGGATGATCCGAACAACTTAGAAGGGAAGAGAACCATTCATATTCATGCAAGAACACATCCGCAGGAAACAGAAGGATTTTATGTTACAGATGAGATGATTAAAATTCTTTTATCTGAAAGTGAATTTGCTCAAACAGCCAGAGCAAATTGTGTGTTCTACATTATTCCAATGTTCAATCCGGATGGAGTAGTTTTGGGTTATCCAAGAAAAAATGCAAACAATGTTGATCTTGAAAGCAACTGGAATACATTTCCTCATCAGCCTGAAGTTGCTGCATTAAAAGCACAATTTACACAATTGATGGCATCACCAAATCCCATCGAGGTTATGCTGAATATGCACTCATCTTCATTATGTGCCAGATATTTTGTTTATCATCATGAAAACGGAACTTCATCAAACTATGCACAATTGGAGCAAGGTTTTATTAATGGAGTAAGAAGTTATTTTCCCGGCGGGATAGAACCGTATACATATTTTGTAAGCTGGGCATCCGGAACAGCTTTGCAGTATCCTGAAAGCTGGTTTTGGGTTAATCATGGCGAAAGTGTTATGGCACTAACTTATGAAGATATGTATCAGTGTTCTCAAACCGGAAAATTTGATTCAACTGCCAGTGCAATTTTACACGGGGTAATGGATTACATGGGAATTAGTGTAGTTCCAGTTGAACTTTATTCATTTACAGCACAAGCTCAAGATCAAAAAATAATTCTAAAATGGACTACCGCGACAGAACTAAACAATAACGGTTTCGAAATTCAGAGAAGGTTTGCTGAAAGTGATTTTGCCACCATCGGGTTTGTTAGAGGAAAAGGAACAACTACAAATAAAACAGAATATTCATACATCGATAAAGATTTGACTGATGGAAAATATTACTACAGACTAAAGCAAATTGATTTCAATGGTACCTATGAATACTCAAGTGTAATTGAAGTTGATGTAAGAAGTCTTGATAATTATACGCTTGAACAAAATTATCCAAATCCATTTAATCCATCTACAATCATTAGTTTTACAATCCCAAATGTTACCCTGAGCGCGTCATCCCGAGCGGAGTCGAGGGACGAAGGGTCTCGAGTGCAACTTAGGGTTTATGATATTCTAGGTAATGAAGTTGTTACATTAGTTGATGAATATAAATCAGCAGGAATGTACAATGTAGAATTTACAATGCACAATTTAGCTTCAGGAATATATTTCTATAAATTGCAGGCAGGAGATTATGTTGAGTCCAGGAAGATGGTGCTTTTAAAATAAATTCTGTGGTTATGTGTCTCTGCTTTAGAACTAAATACAATTTCACGCAAAGACGCTAAATTACAAAGTAATTTCAGAGTAAATTTTTCTAAATCTTACTCTCGCTCTTAATCTCAATCTTATTTATTTTTCCGCCAATAATTTCAATATCAAAATGCTCAAAACATTAGAAATAAAAGATTACGCACTTATCGATCATATTAATGTTGAGTTTGGCAAAGGACTTAATATTATTACCGGAGAAACCGGTGCAGGTAAATCTATATTAATTGATGCAATGAGTCTGCTGCTTGGTGAGCGAGCATCAACAGAGGTTATTCGTAAAGGCGCGCAAAAATCTTTTGTTGAAGGTATTTTTGATGTTGAGCTGAATAAAAAAGTAAAGTCTTTTTTAGAAGAAAATGAAATTGAATTCCAGCCTGAATTAATTATCCGCAGAGAAATTTCTCTTAAAGGATCAAACAGATGTTTTGTTAATGATTCTCCCGTTTCATTAAACATCATAAAAGAACTTGGCGATTTGCTGGTCGATTTACACGGGCAGCACGAACATCAATCTTTATTACGATCTGAGACTCATATAGAATTTCTTGATGAATTTGCAAATAGTAGGAAACTGCTTGAGGATTATAAAAATGTTTATAAAGAATTAAACAGTACTCAAATCGAATTAAAGGAGCTTCGTTCAAGAGAACAATCAATTAAAGAAAAAAAGGAAATCTATAGTTTCCAGATAAAAGAAATTGATAATGTTAATCCGGTTCCTGATGAAGATGAATCATTAACCAATGAATTAAATATTCTTGAAAACTCCGAAAAAATTCTTGAGTTAACAGATGATGTTTACGTAAAGTTATATGATGGTGAACCTTCTGTAATTGATTTACTTGGGGAAACTAAACATAAATTAAGTCAGCTTGCTGGTATTGATAAATCATTTTTAGAATCGGAAGGCGAATGCGATTCTGCTTTGACAATTGTGAAAGAGCTTGCCGGTGCATTACGAGATTATAAATCCAGAATTGATGTTGATCCGAAAGCAATAGAAGAAAAACGGGAACGGTTAGGATCATTAAATCTGCTAAAGAAAAAATACGGCGGCTCAATTCAAAAAATAATCGATTACAGAGAAAAGATTTGGAAGGAGTTTGAACTTGCTGATAATTTTTCATCAGCTATAGAAAATCTTGAGAAAAAAATTAATAGCTTAAGAAAATCTGCCGGTGAGGCTGCAGGGCAGCTTTCGATTATCCGAAAAAAATATGCAGCAAAAGTGGAAGCGGAAGCAAAGAAAGTTCTAGCATCAGTTGGGATTCCCGATGCAATTTTTAAAGTAAAAATTATACAGACGGAAGTTGAACAGAACTCCGATGATTACATCTTACTTAATAATAAAAAATATTTATTTAGTAATAATGGCTTTGATCAGGTTGAGTTTTATGTCAGTACAAATGCAGGCGAAGATCCCAAACCGCTTGTTAAAGTTGCATCGGGTGGTGAAGTATCACGTATAATGCTTTCATTAAAAACAATTCTTGCAAAATCAGATAAACTTCCGATATTAATTTTTGATGAAATTGATACCGGTGTTAGCGGCAGAATAGCACAGAAAGTTGGATTAGCATTAAAAGAACTGGCGGCTTATCATCAGATAATCTCAATTACACATCTTCCTCAAATAGCCGGATTAGCTGATGTCCATTACGCAGTTGAGAAAAAACAAATTTCTAATCGTTCAATTAGTTCAATAAAAAAATTAACTGATAATGAACGTATTGATGAAGTTGCAAAACTTATTAGCGGTGAAGAGCTTAGTAAGGCAAGTATAGAAAGTGCAAAGCAGCTTATACTTAATAAAAATTAATCGGTTTTGATCCGCAAAATAATTTTAGGAAATTGTAAAAGTAATTTAGTTGAGGAAATAAGTATGAAAAATAAATTATCACTAACTCTGCTTGCATTAATCATGTTTTCATCTGGTTTGTATGCTCAAGTGGGAATAAAAGTAAATAGTCTTCCACCTTTTGAAGCATCTGAATATTTAAGACCACTTTCCACCTGGTTTGGAACTTATTTTAATTCCGGAACTTATTATGACGCAAGCGTACCTGAGTTATTTGCTTTTAAATTTAATATTGTCGGTTCCTGGGCAATCATTCCGGAAAATCAAAAAACCTTTAAACCTAATCCGCAATTACCCGGAGTTGAAAATGTTGAACCTTCTGCAACTATTTTTGGAAATAAGGCAAGCTATTATTTAGCCAGCAATGGATTTTTTACCTATCCCACCGGTTTATCTTTAAATGCTGTTCCATTCGGAATATATCAGTTTGCCGGCAGTTTTTACAATACCGAACTTATGTTAAGATTTTTTCCCAAATCAAAATTCGAGGATTCAAAAGTTGGTGTGTTTGGTTTTGGAATTAAACATGATATAAGCAGTCATATTCCATTAATCCCTGTAGATATTTCAGTGCAAATTCTATTCAACAGATTTGATTTTGAATTTGATGATGGTGATTTCGAAAATTATACTAAGTTAAAATCTAATAACTTTGCACTTAATGTTCATGCAAGTAAAACTTTTGCAGGAATGTTTATTGTTTACAGCGGCTTGCAGTACGAATCATCCAGTACGGATTTTGAATATTACTTTGAAGATCCAAATAATAACTATCCTGCCATTGGAAAAAGAATCCAAAGCATAAGCGTGGATGGCGATAATAATTTTAGATATACTCTTGGTGGTGCTTTAAAACTTGGCTTCTTTGTTATAAATGCAGATGTTAATCTTACAAAATTTACTACGTTTACAACAGGACTTTCATTAGACTTTTAAAGGAATATGAAAATGAAAAATCATTATAAAATATTTTTTACGATTATAATAATATTTACTTCCATTGCATTTAGCGGTTGTGATCCTTTTGATGATGTTTATCTTACTCTTGCATTGGAATCTAATTTTAGTACTACAGGAGTTGGTACAAGTATCTCTTTAACAAACAACTTATGTCTGTCAGATTTTTCTGATTACGAGGATAATAGAGATAAACTTGAAGAGATAAGATATATTACATCAGCATACATGACTTTAGATGCAACCCAGGATTTACGTGGTGATAATTTAACACTTAAACTATTTAAGGCTGATGGGACTACGTTATTATTTCAATTTGTAGTTCCGGTTTTTGTTGCAAATAATTATGTAAATAATCCGTTAAAGATTAATCTTACTCAACCAGAAATTAATAACTTAAATACATATTTGGTAAATCCGCAAGAGGATAAATGTTTTGTTGCAACACTTGATGTTTCAAATGTTTCATCCTCCGGGATCATTTATACTTTAAACAGCAAGCTGGAATTTTTAACAGAGTTAAAAATTAAACCATAAATTTGTTATATAAACCAAATTAAAATGGCATCTTAAAAACGGATGCGTCTTTTGTACTAAGAACAGAAGTATTTTTTGAAAAACTGTGCATTATACATTCATATTCCTTTCTGTGATCACAAGTGTATTTATTGTGATTTTTATTCAATCATCACATCGGATAATATTTCATCATTTCTTAACGCGTTAAAAAAAGAGATTAAATATTTTTCAAATCTCTATTCAACAGATAGAATTTATACATCCGTTTTCTTTGGCGGCGGCACTCCATCTTTAATGGAACCGGCATATCTTCAGGAAATACTTAATTATATAAAAAAATATTTTAATGTTGATGTTAACGCAGAAATCACTATGGAAACAAATCCAGGAACTGTTGATAAAACAAAATTAAAAAAATTTAAAGATGCCGGAATCAATCGCATTAGTATCGGCATTCAATCTTTTGATGAAGAAGAATTAAAATTTCTTACTCGCATTCACGACAAACAAACTGCAATTGAAACTGTTTATAATGCAGCAGAGGTTGGATTTGAAAACATTAGTGTTGATTTAATCTTTAATCTCCCTGATCAGACAAGAGGGAAGTGGATTAATAATCTTAAAACTGCAATTCAGCTTCCCATAAATCATCTATCCGCCTACAGCTTAATTCTGGAACGGGGTACAATTCTGAATAAGCTTGTCCTCGATAAAAAAGTAACGATGCAGGATGATGATTACGACGCTGATCTTTATGAAACCACAATTGATTTTCTTGTTTCAAATGGTTTTTACCAATACGAAGTTTCTAATTTTACAAAACCCGGATTTGAATGCATCCACAACAATGCTTATTGGAGATATCGGGAATATCTAAGTTTCGGAACTTCCTCGCATTCGTTTATGGATGGAAAACGATGGTGGAATTTCTCAAGCCTAAAAAAATATATTTCTGAAATTGAATTGAATAATCATGCAATTATGAATTCTGAAATAATTTCTAAAGAGCAGATGCACGATGAATATGTTATGCTTGCATTGCGCAGTTCGGGTCTGGATTTAAATGATTATAAAAAAAGATTTTCAGATGATTGGATTAAAAAAAATTATTCATATTTTGAATTGTTAAAGAACCAACATCATTTGTCCATAGAAAATAATTGGATAAAACTCACATCTAAAGGTTATGCTGTTTGTGATGAGATCTTAAAAAATATTTTATAATTAATTTTGAACAAATAAAAATGAATTGAATTGTCATTTCGACCGCAGGGAGAAATCTGAATATTTTATTAAATAAGATTTCTCAGTCTGGCTTTGCCATCCTTCGAAATGACTATTAATAATATGATGATTAAAAATTAAGTCTTGAATTAATAGAAAATAATTTATGCTTAAACTAAAACTACATTGGCAAATTTTAATCGCGTTTATCCTTGCCATTATAATTGGGATATTCATTCCAGAATACTCAGGTTATTTTAGATGGATGGGGGATCTTTTCCTGCGTGCGCTTAAAATGATAATTGTTCCTTTGGTTTTTTCCTCTATCGTATCCGGCGTGGCAAACCTTGGTGGTACCAGCAGTTTAGGCAGGCTGGGTGTAAAAACAATTTTCTACTACATTACAACCAGCACATTTGCAATACTTACGGGTTTACTCCTTGTCGATTTTATAAAACCCGGTGTTGGAGCCGATTTAGGTTTTAGAATGGATGTTCCCGAATTGACATCATCCACGGGTTCTGTGGGTGAAATAATTCTGAGAATGATACCGACAAATATTTTTGAAGCTCTGGTGTCGGCTGATATGCTTGCAATTATTTTCTTTGCCATTCTAATCGGATTTTTTATTCCGCGTGTTCAAAATGAATACTCAGAATTTATGATAAGACTTTTTAATGCAATATTTGAAGTGATGATGAAATTAACCTCATTCATTATAAAATTTGCACCATTGGGAATCCTTGGAATCGTTACCGGAATAGTAGCTGATCAGGCAGCGGATAGAGCTAAGCTGTTAAGTATGGTACAGCATCTTGGAATTTATATGATTACAGTACTCGCAGGATTAGCGATTCATTTTTTTATAACACTTCCATTGATATTAAAGTTTATTGGTAAGTCGAATCCGTATTTGCATTTCAGGGCAATGTCACTTCCGCTGATTACTGCATTTTCAACTTCTTCATCTTCTGCAACATTACCATTAACAATAGAAGCCGTTGAAAATAATTCCGGAGTCTCAAACAAAATATCCAGTTTTGTTTTACCTCTTGGTGCAACAGTTAATATGGACGGTACAGCGCTATATGAATGTGTTGCAGCTATGTTTATTGCCCAGGCGTACGGAATTGAGTTGGGTTTTGTTCAACAAATGATAGTTGTGTTTACTGCTTTACTTGCTTCAATAGGTGCGGCAGGAATTCCAATGGCTGGATTAGTTATGATGTCTGTAGTTTTAACAGCCGTAGGTTTACCATTAGAAGGAGTTGGATTAATACTTGCTGTTGATAGAATTCTTGATATGTGCCGAACAATGGTAAATGTTTTTAGCGATAGCTGCGGTGCAGTTACAATTGCGAAATCAGAAGGTGAAACTCTTAAAGTTTAAAGCTATTTTTGACATACAAATTTTTCTAGTAAGGAATGTATATATGAAATCTCTTATCACCGCTGCATTTTTAATTTTATCAATTTCATTATCCGCACAAAACTATAAACAGATCAGTATTCCAATCTCAAACCTAAATGATTTTATTACTTTAGCACAACTAGGGATTGATCTTGAAGATTCTAAGTTTAATAAGGATAACACACTTACAATTTTTGTTAGCTATGAGGAATTTAATTTAATTTCTTCAAATGGTTTTTCTTATACAATCTTAATTGATGATTGGGACGCTTATTATAAATCTTTACACCAATTATCCAGTGAGGAAAAAAACAATTACGTAAGTAATAGTAGGCAGGATTATAATGTAGATGGATTCGGCTTTGGATCTATGGGAGGATATTACACTTATAATGAGATTGTTGCTAATCTGGATTCTATGTATGCACAATATCCAAATCTTATTACACAAAAATATTCTATAGGATCAAGCCATCAAGCAAGAACAATGTGGGCAGTTAAAATTTCGGATAATCCAAACATAAATGAAAATGAACCTGCTGTTGGGTTTGATGCACTTGTGCACGCCCGCGAACCTCAATCAATGGCAACTTTGATGTATTATATGTGGTATCTGCTTCAAAACTATGGTACAGATCCGGAAGTAACATATCTTGTAAACAATAGGGAAATTTATTGTGTGCCTTGTTTCAATCCTGATGGATATGAATATAATCGTACTACAAATCCAAATGGCGGAGGAATGTGGCGTAAGAACAGAAGAAATAATGGAGATGGAAGTTACGGTGTGGATCTTAACAGAAATTTTGGTTATGCGTGGGGATATGATAACATTGGATCAAGCCCAACACCAAGCAGTGAAACATACAGAGGCCCATCTGCTTTTTCTGAACCTGAATGCCAGGCTATAAGAGATCTTGCAATACAAAGAAGTTATAAAACCTATTTTAATATGCACACTTATGGCGGATATATTTTATATCCCTGGGGTTACATAGATGCAGAAACACCGGATTCACTGGCTTACAGAGAATTTGCAGCATTGCTTACATCTCAAAGCGGATATCTTTATGGATCGGGATCTGAGCTTTTAGGTTACCCATCCAACGGAAGCATTAGAGATTGGATGTATGGTGAGCAAACTCTTAAAGGCAAAACTTTTGGTTATACAATTGAAATCGGAGATGATTTTTGGCCTTCACAAAGCCAGATATTTCCAATTGCACAGCAAAATTTAAGCACAATGATTTATCAAACATATCTTGCAGGTGCTTATGTGCAATTAGTTGTTCCCGGTTACAGTGAGCAATATTTTGATCCCGGTGATAATATTAATATGAATAGCACGTTTAAAAATATTGGATTAGCAACAGCTTATGATCTTGATTTACAATTGAGTTCGCTTAGTCCTTATTTAACAGTAACAGCCGGATCAGCACAGTTTGATTCTATACAATCAAGAAGCAGTGCAACGTTAACAAGTCCATTATCATTTAGTGTTTTACCTTCTGCACCAACAGATTTATCAGCACAGCTTTTGTTAACATCAAGTTTTAGCGGAACAATTGTTAAACAAGATACTATTAGTTTTGTTATTGGCACACCAATGTTTGTTTTTGCTGATACAACAAATGATCCGTTACTTTTATGGACAATTACTGCAACACCAACAACCCCT
This sequence comes from Ignavibacteriales bacterium, assembly GCA_003538625.1. Taxonomy (GTDB): domain Bacteria; phylum Bacteroidota; class Ignavibacteria; order Ignavibacteriales; family Ignavibacteriaceae; genus IGN3. The sequence goes on along the minus strand of DPRR01000001.1, from coordinate 59,522 downwards.
AAGTGGGAAGCAACTATCACCGCCTTTCACAGCGCGCCGACATCGTTTACCGATAGTAAGGTTGGAAACTATTCGAGCAATGCAACCGTTACTATGACATTAACAAATTCAATTGATCTTTCAACTCATCAAAATCCTAAATTAACATTCTGGACAAAGTATGATATTGAAAGTAATTACGATTATGGACAAGTGGAAGTTTCAACAAACAATGGCTCAACCTGGATTCCGCTGCAAGGGTTATACACCGAACCGGGAACGGGCACATTCCAACCGAATGGTGATCCGCTTTATGATGGATTAAGATCTGGTTGGGTGAAAGAGGAAATGAGTCTTGCAGGTTATAATAGTGATCAGGTTAAGCTTAGATTTGAATTAAAGACCGATGGCTCGCTTGTAAAAGACGGTTGGTATGTTGATGATATCGGAATTATGGTATATGGTATTGTTCCTGTTGAGCTTACTTCTTTTGCCGCAAATGTAGTTGATGGAAAAACCAGACTTAAATGGCAAACTGCAAGCGAATTGAATAATGCTGGATTTGAAATAGAACGCAAAGTCGGCAGTAGGCAGTCTTCAGTCGGCAATTATGAAAAAATAGGATTTGTAAATGGTAATGGAACTACAACTGAAATTAATAATTATTCTTTTGTTGATGATGAACTTCTTACACAAAAAACATACTATAGATTAAAACAGATTGACTTCGATGGAACGTTCTCATATTCAAATGAAGTAGAAGTTGATGTGAATGCATCTTTAACATTTTCATTGGCACAGAATTACCCAAATCCTTTTAATCCAAGCACAAAAATAAAATATTCAATTCCTGCTGTCATTTCGACCGAAGGGAGAAATCTGAATGTATCGCTTAAAGTTTATGATGTTCTTGGGAATGAAATTGCTGTGTTAGTAAATGAAGAACAACCTGCAGGTAATTACGAAATAGATCTTAACTCTGTAGAGACGTTGCATGCTACGTCTTTACCAAGTGGAGTTTATTTTTATCAACTTAGAGCCGGCAACTTTGTTGAATCTAAGAAAATGATACTTTTAAAATAACTTTTGCGTTTTTTGCTTTGCGGCTTTGCGTCTCTGCGTGGGAAAAAGATTTCACGCAAAGACGCTAAGATGCAGTTAACACATAATCTTATTCTTCATAAATCATATTCTCATCAATATACTCAAGCGGAAGCATAGGCATTGGTAATCCGTTGTACTGCAAACGGAATTTCAAATCTCTAATAAACGGATCCTCAACAATCTTTTGTTCGATTCTTAAAAATCCTGGCAGAAATGAATTCAGATCAAACCATTCACGTTCGGGCATTTCAATAATTTCATATTCGCTGTTAGTAAGATTAGTTTTTTGTAATGCTATTTTTATTGCAGCATCTAATCCACCAAGAACATCAACTAATCCGTTCTTTAAACCATCGCTTCCGGACCACACTCTTCCCTGTGCAATTTTTTCTATATCATCAAAAGATTTTTCTCTTCCCAAAGTAACTTTTTCTACAAAGCCCTTGTAAAGAGTTTTAATTCCCGTTTCTACCATCCTCAATTCTTCATCTGTAAAATCACGATCGGGAAGAGATATACCAATCAATGGAAGTGTTGCACCAAAACCAAGATCAGCAAATTTTCCTTTTTGAACATGATCAACCGACATTCCGAGATTCTGTTTCAAAGTTTTGTTGTAGAGATAAGATCCGATAACACCAATAGAACCTGTGATAGTATTTGGTGCTGCAACAATTGTATCCGCATACATAGAAAGCCAGTAACCGCCGGATGCAGCAACATATCCCTGCGAAACAATTATTGGTTTCTTACCCTTTCCTTTGCGTAACACTTCAGCAATCAGATCTGCAGCAAGTGCATCGCCGCCCGGGGAATCAACACGAAGTACGATTGCTTTTATATTTGAGTTTTTAATAGCAGCTTCAACGTACTTAACTAAACTTCTTGCCTTTATTCCGTCATCCATACTTGTTCCGCCAATAGCATAAATAACAGCAATCTTTGGTTTTTGTCCCCAGTAATCATTTGGTGCGTTAAACTTTTCTAAAGAGTTTGCGCTGATTAAACTTTTATTTTCATTTTCATACTTATTAATTATATCGCCGATGTCGCTCCATCTTGCAAGGGTATCAACAAGTTTAAGTTTTACTGCATCATCAGGTAAAAACATAAAAGTGCTGTCAACTAGTTTATCAAAGTATGATGGTGTGAATTTCCTTCCTTCACATATATCTCTTTGTGCAAGATTATAATTATCATCAACTAATTTTTGTCTTTGCTCACGATCTGCTTCACTAAAATTTTCGCGAGCAAAATTTTCAGCAGCAGATTTATATTTAAAGTATCTTAACTCTCTAAATCCCAATCCAAGCATTTCAATCGATCCTTTAAAGAATGTTCTTCCCATCAGAAATCCTTCAAGTGAAACTGTACCCATAGGATCAAGAATTATTTTATCCGCAACAGATGCAAAATGATATTCATCCATTCCAGCCCGATCTATATAGATATAAACTTTTTTACCATAAGATTTTATTTCTTTTAGTTTCTCACGCAGTTCCCAGTACATTTCTTTATTGATATTTGCCCCGGAAAGATTTATTGCGATACCGGAAACCGAGTTATCATTTATTACTGCATCTAGTTGTTCAAGAAGTTTGAAAAGAGTTTTTCTATTATCAAAAAGTTTAAAGTTCTGATATTTAATTCCGCCCTGCAGATTCATGCTTACATAATTGTCATTCCCGGAAAAAATTCTTAAAAGATTTCTATCATCTGCTCCGATTCTAATTCCGTATGTGTTATATGATTTTTTAGCATCTTCATCAAAGTGTCCGATAGTTGATAAACCGAAAGCACCAAATCCCAATTGTATTCCTACATTAAAACTTTTTCCATCATAGAATCTGCCAATTAATCTTAATCCATCTAGGGGCTCTACAATTGTGCCGGCACTCCATTTAATTTCTTCAGCAATTTTATCATCAGTAAAAGTATAATCACCAAACAAAGTAAAATTATAACTTGCAAATGGTCTTAACCCCGCACCGATAATTCCTTCACGTTCACCTTCGGCAGGCAGATTTGCAATAAAATTAAATGAAAGAAAACTAGCAGGCCGATAAATTGCTCCCAGAGTAAAAAGATTAGAACGATCAATTACATTTATATCTCCGGATGACCATCCGTAACCAACACCAACGCTAAAAGCATCGGAGCCAATTGCAGTTGATATTTTATAATCTGTGATTGAGTAATTGTCAGAAGACTGGTTATGAATGCCAAATCCCAGATATGGAATTGAAGTAAAAAGTCCCCAGTTACTAAAGTTAGTAACATCAGCGTCTTTATCATTCCAGGTAAAATAAATATTTGGCTGCGGCTGAAAAGAAATTTCCGCCGGATTATTAAACCCGCTTAAACCAAATACAATTGTTCCGGGAGTTGCAAACTCCATATCATTATTAAAATAATATGAAGGATAAATTGTTTGGGTTTTGCTGTTTATGATGCTTAATAGAACAATTGCTACAACAAAAAAATTACGTAACATTTTTTTTCCTGATTATGTTCCAAAAAATCTTGTATAAAAATAACATTTAAAGGGAATAATAAATGACCTGCGCGGGAAGGAACTGAAAATATTTATTATCTGTTATCCCTTTACATAGAGTAAATAAACAATATAATATATCAGGAGGTCCAAATGTTCGCAATAAAGTATCTTTCAATTTTCTTAATGTTAGTCCTAGGAGTTACAATTTTTACAGGCTGCAGTGATGAGGAAGAAATTGTAACCCCAACTCCCGCAGCAAAATCCAGAGTTCTTGTCACACATGCTTCACCTGATGCACCGGGAGTAGATCTTTTAGTAGATAATACCGTTGCAGGGACTAATTTAACATTTCCTAACAGCACCGGATATCTTGAAGTAAATTCCGGAACCAGAAACGTAAAAGTTAATGTAACAGGTACATCAACAACTGCAATTGAAGCTAATTTAAATTTGGCAGCAGATAAAAATTACTCAGTGTTCGCGGTAAATAATGTAGCGTCGATAGAAGCAATTGTGTTAGAAGATGATTTAACCTCACCTGCAAGCGGTAAGGCTCATGTAAGATTCGTACATTTATCGCCAAACGCTCCTGCTGTGGATATTACTTTGAGTGATGGAACAGTTGTATTCGGAGATTATACATTCAAAGAAGCTTCGGCATTCACTCCGCTAAATGCAGGCACTTACGATTTACAAGTTAGATTAGCGGGATCTTCAACAGTAGTATTAGATTTACCGGGAATTTCTTTAACAACCGGAAAAATCTATACTGTTTTTGCAAAAGGATTAGTTGGTGGAGCCGGAACACAAGCTTTAGGTGCACAGATTATTGTAAACAAGTAATGATTGGGTAGTGATTCGATGATGATAAAGCCGGATTTGAAAAAATTCGGCTTTATATTTTTAAAGATGATTTTCTGAATCATAAGTAAATCTTTTTCTTTATTTTTACCCAATAAATTAAATGATTTAATATGATAGAAATAAAAAATCTTCACAAAAGGTTTGGTTCCAAAAAAGTTTTAAAGGGCGTTAATCTTACAATAGAGCAGGGAGAAACTATTGTGATTATTGGAAGAAGCGGCTGCGGCAAAAGTGTTTTGATAAAACATATAGTCGGATTACTTAATCCTGATGAGGGTTATGTAAAAGTTGAAGATAAGATTGTAAGCGATCTGCCGCAAAAAGAATTGTATGAGTTAAGAAAAAAATTTGGATTTCTGTTTCAAGGTGCGGCGTTGTTTGATTCTATGACTGTGCAGGAAAATGTAAGTCTGCCTTTAGTCGAATCAAATAATAATTATTCCGGTAAGGAAATTAAAAGAATCGTTGAAGAAAAATTAGCGCTGGTTGATCTGGAAGGTAATTTACAATTAAAACCTTCGGAACTTTCAGGCGGTATGAAGAAGCGTGTTGCACTTGCACGTGCATTGGTTACAAATCCTTCCTATATATTGTATGATGAACCTACAACCGGTCTTGATCCGATAATGTCAGACTCAATCGATCTATTAATAAAAGACCTTTCAGAAAAATTAAATGTTACATCTGTAGTTGTTACGCATGATATGTACAGCGTAAAAAATGTTGCACATCGTGTTGCCATGATGAACGACGGTGTAATTTATTTTATTGGCAAGCCTGAAGAATTGCTTACTTCATCCGATAAAGTTATAGAAGATTTTATCAGAAGGACTGAAGTTTAGTAAACTTTATACTTTAACCTTAACATTTAAGCAAAAAAACTAAACTTCTTCCTTCTATTTTTATATCTCTTTGCACTTCTAAATAAAAAGACTATATTTCAAAAAATAATTTTAGGAGTCAAAGATGGAATCTTTTCAAGAGATATTAAAAGGACGTGATGTCTTCACTGTTCAATCAGGTTTATCAATAAAAGACACTGTAAATTACATGGCTGATAAAGAAGTTGGGCTTGTACCGGTAATGAATAACGATAAACTGGTCGGTGTTTTTTCGGAACGTGATCTTGTAAAAAGAGTAATGGCTAAAGATAAAGATATAAACTCTACATTAGTGGATGAAGTAATGAGCACTGATCTTGTAATTGGCAGAATTGATGAATCCAACGAATCAGTACTGGCAAAAATGAAAGAAGCAAAAACAAGACATATTTTAATAATTGATAATGATAAATTAATTGGCGTTCTTTCTTTGCGTGATCTTTTAGAGATTGATCTTAATCATTGCAAAACGACTGTTGAGGTTTTAAATAATTATATTTATTCCAAGTAAAATAATTATTCTGTTATATGCCTAACATTACCTCGATTGTTGAAATAATTCAACTAATGCTCGCTCCAGGAATTATGATTTCCGCCTGCGGACTGCTGTTACTGGGAATGAACAATAAATATTCTCTTGTTGTAAACAGGATTAGACTACTTAATGAAGAGCGAAGGAAAACGGTAATTAAATCAGATGATAAAGATTTTAATTATCATGAAAACCAACGCCTGGAAAGTATTTCTATGCAAATAACCAGGTTGGTTTACAGAGTCAAACTGGTCAGAAATGCTGTACTGGCTTATACAACCGCTGTAGCTTTATTTGTGCTTACCTCTCTTTTAATAGGATTCGGATTTTTATTTGAGATTACAAAACTCAACTCATTTATTACAATACTTTTTTTACTTGGGATGATATCCGTTTTATCAGGTGTAATTTTTGCAGCATACGAAACATTTAAAGGATATGAGATTGTAAATTATGAAGTTAAGATTGATGAGTGAAATGTTCAGCGACTCAGCGCCTCTGCGGTGAAAAAATTTGTACCGCAGAGACTTAAGGACACTGAGTAAATTACATTACCAAAGCCATAATTGCTTTCTGAACGTGCAATCTGTTTTCCGCTTCATCAAAAATTACTGAGTTAACCGAATCAGCAACTTCATTTACAACTTCATCTCCTCTGTGCGCAGGCAAACAATGCATAAATAAATAATCATCTTTTGCATTCTTAACTAACTTTGGATTTACCTGGTACCTCATAAATTTTTTCCGTCGCTCTGCGGCTTCTGATTCCTGACCCATGCTTGCCCATACATCAGTGTAAACAATATCTGCATTTTTAACGGCTGCAACAGGATCTTCAAGAATTTCAACTTTGCTGCCCATGTATTTTGCAAATCTTTTAGCATTTTCAACGATCTCTTTATCAGGTTTATAACCAGAAGGTGACGCAATAGCAATGTTCATTCCAACTTTAGTACAGCCGTTTAATAAACTATGTGCCATGTTATTTCCATCCCCGATATAAGCAAGTTTTAAACCCTGAAGTTTTCTTTTCTTCTCAAGTACTGTGAACAGATCAGTTAAAACCTGGCAGGGATGCAGAAGATCTGTTAAACCATTTATAACCGGAATGTCTGCATATTTTGCAAGATTAGTTACATCGCTATGTGCAAAAGTACGGATCATAATTCCATCTAAATATCTTGCAAGAACTTTTGCAGTATCTTCTATACTTTCACTGGTTCCAAGCTGCAAATCATTTGGACCAAAATATAATCCTGTTCCTCCTAGTTGAGAAATACCAACTTCAAAAGAGACTCTTGTTCTGGTAGATCTTTTTGTAAATATCATACCGAGGGTTTTCCCTTCAAGTAAACGATGGGGTTCGCCAGTGTATTTTTTTTCTTTAAGAGATTTGCTTACATCAAAAATCTCATAAATTTCTTCAAGTGTAAGATCAGCAATAGAAATTAAATCTTTGCCTTTCATATTAACTGCCATAAATCACTCCTATTATTTTAAAGTTTAAGTTCAGATTCAAGTTCAAATAAAAATAAACTACATACTTCCAACACAAAACAACAAACTACCTGCTGCCAACTATCCTCGTTCCGCCATCAGCGTTTCCAAGCATTGCTGAATCGGTAATTACAGTTTCCTTACCGCCATTCTTAACGAATTTAATTGCAGCTAGAATTTTTGGTCCCATACTTCCAGCAGCAAATTCACCTTCATCATAATAATTTTGCGCTTCATCAGCGGAAATTATATCTAATGCTTTTTGATCAGGTTTGTTAAATCTTAAGTAAACTTTTGGCACATCTGTAAGGATATAAAATGCTTCGGCTCCAATTTCTGTTGCAAGTAATGCAGAAGCATGATCTTTATCTATTACAGCTTCTACACCATATAATTTGTTCTCTTCACCGCGATAAACCGGAACCCCGCCTCCACCTGTAGCAATTACTATATTACCTTTATTAACCAAATCCTTGATTACTTTTTTGTTTAAAATGTCAATAGGCTGTGGAGATGGTACCACTCTTCTCCAGCCTCTTTTTCTGGAATCTTCTTTAAAAACAAAATTATTTACCCGTGCTAAAAGATCAGCTTCTTCTTTTAGATAAAATGCACCGACAGGTTTAGTTGGATTTTTAAATGCAGGATCATCCTTATCAACCAGGACCTGTGTAACAAGGGTTACAACATTTTTTCTAATCTTATAATCTTTTAAAAGATTATACATTTGCCGCTCAATCATGTAACCAATTCCTCCCTGGGAATCAGCCACACAAATATCAAGGGGCATTTTAGGAATTTTATAGTTGTTGTACCCTGCTTCGTTACGCAGCATTATATTACCAACCTGAGGACCATTTCCGTGGGTGATTACAAGATTGTAATCTTCTTTAAGAAGACTTAATAGATTGATACAAGTATCGTATGTATTTTTTTCCTGTTGCTGGATAGTGCCGATTTCATTTCCCCGAAGAAGCGCGTTTCCTCCTAGAGCAACTACTGCAGTTTTTTTCATTGTGAAATAACTGTAATGATAAAGTAATATAAAAATTAAAGTGTTAACTTAAAGAAGGTAAATTTCAAAAAAAATTTTGTTTGATTTTTAACATTTAAGTGATAAAAATGAGCAGTAAAAATGAAGAAATTTCAGATGAGTTTTTAAAACCCGGAAATATGCTCAGGCTTTACGCAACAGGTGCCTTTCCAATGGCCGACCAGGAATCAGGAGCAATTGAGTGGTACTTACCCGAAACAAGATGTATAATACCCATAAATAATTTCAATATTCCCAGATCAACAAAAAAAGAAATTAGAAAATTTAATTTTGAAATCCGTGTTGATACCGAAATTGTGGAGGTAATTAAGGGTTGTGCAGACAGAAAACAAACCTGGATTTCTGAACGGCTTATTGAAGCGTATAAACGACTAATTAAACGGGGTCATATTCACTCCGTTGAAACCTGGAAAGACGGAAAACTTGTTGGCGGTTTATATGGTGTTACTTTTAGAGGAGCGTTTTTTGGTGAATCAATGTATTCAAAAGTGCCCCAAGCTTCAAAAGCAGCATTAATAGCTCTGCTCTTTCATCTTAAAGAAAATGATTTTGCACTGCTTGATGTACAGTATATGACGGAACACTTAAAAATGTTTGGAGCAATAGAGATAGGTTTAGATGAGTATAAAACAAATCTTGTGGAAGCTTATCAACGCGTTTGTACTTTTTAATTTTTTACAAAAATTACTCTTCTATGCCCCGGCTTAGCCAATAGTGTACTTTGCTTACTAAATCTTTTTTAGCGAAAGGTTTGGATAAGTAATCATTAAATCCCGAAGATAGAAATTTTTCTTTATCACCCGACATTGCATGGGCTGTTACTGCAACCACAGGAACATTTTTATACTCAGGTTTGGATCTTAAATTTTGCTGCAGTTCAACTCCGCTTATTCCTTTTCCAAGACTGATATCCATGAGAATAAGTGAGTATAAAGTATTATTTATCATCTCTGCTGCATCTTTGCTTGTAGATGCTGTTTCAATTTCTATTTCACCACGCAAAAATAATTCAACAATTTTCCGTGTCGCCATGTCATCATCAACAATTAGTACTTTTTTCTTATTACCAATTGGAGCAGGTAGCAGGTCTTCTGTTGCCATAATTTTTAGACTTTCTGATTTTATAAATTCATCGTCGGTTGGAAAAACAACAGTGAATGTTGATCCTTTTCCAATTTCACTTTCAAGTGAAATACTTCCACCCATTTTTTCAACAAACTTTCTTGCAATCGTTAAACCTAATCCTGCGCCTTCAAAACGCCTGTTATAGCCTTCACTAACCTGCCTGAACTCATCAAAAATTGTTTTCTGATCTTCTTTTGCGATTCCGATTCCGGTATCAATAACTTTAATCATAGCATAATTTTTACCGCTGCTCGGTAATACACTTAATTCAATAGTTACACCGCCTGATTTTGTATATTTGATTCCATTATTTACAAGATTAGTTATAATAGATTGCAATAATCTTTTATCAAGCTTTGATAGGACCAACTCTTTTTTGATTAAAGATTTTAAATAAAGATTTTTTTTCTGTGCTGCCGGACCAAACAAAGTAATAACATCTTTTATTTCTTCAGAAATATTTACTTCGGTTTGATTTATCTGAACTTTATCTGCTTCAACTTTGGAAAGATCCAAAATTAAATTAAGTGTCTCCAGCAATCTTTTCCCGCTTTGCATAATGGTAGAAACCATTTCATTCCATTCCTCATGTACGATTTCTGTTTTTAAAATTTCTGCATAACCCAATATTGCAATTAATGGAGTTCTAAGTTCATGACTCATATTTGCCAGGAAATTTGATTTAAGCTTGCTCATTTCTTCTGCAGTTTCTTTAGCATTAATTAATTCCTTCTTAGAAATTTCCCTTTCTATTACGCCTCCTAAATTTGCTGCTGTGGTTTGCATAATAGAAATTTCGCTCTCACTCCAAACTCTATCATATTTACAATAATCGGAACCAAGAAATCCCCAAAACTGATTTTTAACCATTATTGGCACAAGCAAAATGGATTTAATATTTTGTTCTCTTAACAGAGCGCCAAGTGCAGGGTTGAGATCCTTTACCATACTATTCACTATTGTCCCACTCTTCAAAATCGGATACCAGTTTTCGAACATTGGTGAGTAGCTTAGATTTTGAAGTGCAGGGTTACTGATTTGCGGACTCACGGAACCATTTGTCCATTCAAATTTCTGGTTCATAAGAACTTCGCCGGTGATCGGGTGTATTGAATTTTCAAACAAGTAAACGCGGTCGATATCCGAAGCCTGACCTAAAGACTGTAAAGTATTTTTGATTGCAAGATCAAAATCTTTTTCTGTCAGCAGGATGTTAGCCGCATCGGCAACACCCTTAAAAAGATTTTTTTGACTTAATAATTTTTCTTCCAGTTTCTTTTGCAGTGTAATATCTTTTATGGTACCGATGGTTGCTTTTTTCCCCTGATAATTAATTACTCTTGCACTCATGTTCACAAAAACTCTCTCACCATTTTTGTGAACCATTCTCCATTCATACGATGAAGGAACAGATTTGCCGTCGTGTCTTAATTGATAATTCTCTCTCACCAACTCCATATCTTCGGGTGCTACAAATTTTAAGAATGAGGATCCCACAATTTCATTATTATCATATCCTATCATTTTGTTGAATGCTTTATTGACGTAAGAAACAATACCATCCTCAACTAAAAAAACGCCATCCTGGATACTATCAATTAATGTTCTGTATTTTTCCTCAGATTGGGCAAGTTCTGTCTCAGCTTTTTTTCTTAGAGTTATATCACGGCAGGAAAAAATTAAACCATATGCAGATCCATCCATGGTTCTTAAAATTTCCCTTTGAATTTCAAATAGAAATTTTTCACCATTTATATTTGTAAAGTGATACTCCTGCGGACCAATATTCTTGAAAAAAGTTTTATTAAAGTTTGCTATTACTCTTTCTTTGTCTTCATCCGAAATAAAAGTGATAAAGTTTTTACGTTTAACCTCATTAAAATTTGAGTAACCTGTAAACTTAATTCCAATTTCGTTTAAGAAAATGATATCTCCATTTATATCCGTAATCGCTATAATATCCGGTAATGTTGCAATTAGTTTTCTATAAAGTTCTTCACTTTCCTTTAAAGCACTTTCCGCTTTAATCCGGGTTGAAATATCCGCAACAAATCCTTCAAGGGTTTCAACTTTTCCTTTCTTTGAAATTTGCGCAGCACCTTTTTCCCAAACCCATTTTTCGCCGCTGTTTTTTGTTCTTATTCTATAAATAATTTGATAGGGTCTTCTTTTAATTACAGCCTCTCTAACTGTAACAAAAACATTTTCCTTATCTTCCGGATGAATTAATTCCGCATAAGAAATTTTATTATTTTGTATTAGTTCATCTGGCAAGTAACCGGTTAAATCTAAACAACCCTGACTCACAAACTCCATAGTCCAATCGTGATCATACTTACAACGATAAGCCATACCGGGCAAGTTGAACATAAGATTTGATAATTGTTTTTCACTTTGATAGAGTTTAGCTTCTGTTTTCTTTCGCTCTGTTACATTTCTTAAGATTACCTGAATATTTGTTATCCCATCTACTTCAAGAATGGGTACACCTCGTAATTCATAAGTTATAATGCTCGAGTCTTTTTTAATCACTTCGATTTCAAATATAGAAACTTCGTGACCCAGCAATAATTTTGAAAGATAAAACGCAGCTGAAACAGCGGATTTTGTTGTAAGAAATCCTGAATCAAAAATGTTTAAACCGATTATATCTGCTCTTTTATAACCTGTCTCTTCTTCCAAAAGATTATTTATATCCAAAACTTTTCCGGTTGGATCTATAATTGCAATAAGATCGGCAGCCCTATCAAATAAAAGTCTGTATCGTTCTTCCCGGCTCTTTAATAAATTGTTTGTGCGTGTTCTTTCAATTGCAATCGCTATTTGATCTGAAACATATATAAGTATATTTAATTCACGTTCACCCAGGCGAATGTTTTCTTTGTAAGATTGAACAACAAGCACACCGATAGTACTTTCGCCAATTGTTAAAGGTACGCCAATCCAATCAAGTGAATCCGTTCCATATAGATCAACTTCACCTGCTTCAACCAGAGTTTTAAATATTTCCTGATTAACATGTAAAGGTTTTCCTGTCCTCAGTACATATTCTGTTAAACCCCTGCCGGGTGCTGATGTTTCATACGGCTCATCAAATTCATCAACGAAGTAAGGAAAGCTTAAAAGATTTTTCTGCTGATCATAAATTGCGATAAATAAATTTTCTACAGGAAGTACATTTTCAAGCGATTTATGAATTGAGGAATAAAGCTCATTAAGATCATCTTTATCGCTTACGGCACGGGAAATTTGGTAAAGTGCTTTTTCTAATTTTTCGGATTTCTTCCGTTCACTAATATCTTCCTTAACTGCAAGATAATTAGTTGTTACGCCTTCTTTATTCTTAACTGGTGATATTGAAACCAATTCCCAAAACAACTCCCCATTCTTTTTTTTGTTAAGCAGCTCACCCTGCCACTCTTTTCCACTTGAAATAGTTTTCCAGAGATCAGCGTATATCTTATCATCATTTTGGTTTGATTTTAAAATGCGGGTATTTTTTCCAACCGCTTCTTCAATTGTGTAACCAGTAATATCGGTAAATCTTGGATTGACATATTCAATATTTCCACTAGTATCAGTTATAACAACGGTAGATTTACTTTGTTCAACTGCAACCGAAATTTTTCCGAGATGCTCTTCCAGCAGCTTGTGCTGAGATATATCCTGTCCGATTGCCTGATAGTCAAAATCATCTGAATCTTTATCTTTAATTCTATTAACCGTCCACTCAATTTGATGAATCGAATTATTATCAAGTGTAAGCGAAAATTCTTTTTTATAAAAATTTAAAAATGGTTTAACTGACTCGAATTTTTTGAACTCGGAAGGGGAGAGAATAAATTTTGTACCGATTAAAGATTCTTTGCTTGAATTAAAAAATTTTGCATAAAATTTATTTACAAAAAATATCGTTCCATCTTTTCTAAATCTGCATAGTATTACCGGAAGGTCATCTGCAAGAACCAGATAATCTGAAGTGCTTTTACTTTCTGCTTTGTTTGTATGACCTAACCCCCAGAATGTGCTATCGTTTTTCAACTTTTCTCACTGTAATAAATTAATAAAACAATTCTGTTTTACATTATGTAATCTCTTATTTGCACAATATCCGTTCCAATAGCGTAAAATTTTGACAGCTTTGAACCCTCATTTTTATTTTAATTAGCGAACTTTTTGATTCAACTTTCAATTATAAAATGAGATTATTGTAAATTTGACCGAAATTGTAGAAAGGGTAATTAATATTTTACACTTTTAGTGGTTCCGGTTTAACATAAAATGCTAAACCGGAAATAAAAATAATTTGCTATGTTTAGATAAGAATAAGCTCTTTTTGCGGCTTGGAAATGAACTTACATCCATCTTTAGTTAGATAAACTTCTTCTTCAAGAGTGGATACTCCGTATCCTTCAACCGGCAATCTCGGTTCAATTGTAAACACCTGTCGTTCTTCAAGTTTTTGAAAAGGTGAATTACCATATTTTTCCCATCGCGGAAAAAGTCCCGCTCCTCCATCGTGCACTTCTTTTCCAACCTGATGACCTAACCCATGTGGATATTCCGGGTAACCATTTTTAACAATATAATTTCTTGCAATATCATCCATCGCAACTCCTGTTACTCCGGGCTTAATTGCATCAGCAACCATCTGAATTGAATCCTTAATAACATCAAAGCCCTTCTGTACTTCTGCAGGAGCTTTTATCTCTCCATCTTTTAAAACGTACCAGGTTCTTTGTAAATCAGAGCAGTAACCCTTATAGTAAATTCCAAAATCCATATTTATTAAATGTCCTTTTTCTATTTTACGATCAGACGGACCTGAATGCGGATTAGATGGATTTGGACCTGTAAATACAGCGGGACATGTTTCTTCATCCCACGCTAAACCAAATCCTTTTTCGCGTGTAACTTTTAAAACATAATCAGCAATATCTTTTTCACTCAATCCTGGTTTGATGTAAGCAGTAACCATATCAAAAATCTTTAATGTTTCATCAACAGCTTCCTGCATTATAGCTAATTCTTTATCAGATTTTCTGCCGCGCAAAGGAGATATGATTTCTTCTGCACTTACAATTTTATTTTCATAACCAGTTCCTTTTAAATAATCCATCAATAGCAAATACATTCCATGCGTTAATCCATCAGATAGGACAGAGTTAACAGAATAATTTATTGCAATTGTCTGCGGATTTTTCCTCTTTACATATTCTACAAACGGCTCTTTAAAAGATTTCAAGTATCCGACTATATTTTTATACACACCCGATTTAACAAAATTCTCTTCTTCCATATCACCAACAATTGCAGTTGTGTCTCCATCTTTATTAATGATAAAAGCAGATTTCCAGGTTGAGTGATCTCCCGCAATCATATCCATAATCGGATCTTTTAATACCTTGGTTTCCTGCACAAATGTAACCCACATATCAATATTTTTTTCTTTTAAAATATCAACGGCTTGAGCAACTTTTTCCTTAATTATTTCTACGGACATATTAACCTCTCTTAAAAAATTAACTAGATAGTTTATTCATATTTATTGATTAAAAAACAAGTACTAAAAAAAATTAAATTGAATTTATGATAACTTAATTTACGCCTTAATTATTTAGGGAATTACTTTTTTTCTTTCTAATTTTGATGTATAAAAAATATTGATTTTATCACTAAATGCTAAACGCAACAGAAAAAATTCTCAGGGGAGAAAGTGCTTCATACTCCGCAAACAATTTGTCCATTTATACAATTAATAAAAAATTATTTATCACAAACTTAATTCATCATTGATGAACAACAAACAAGAATAGAGGTCTTTTATGTCTGACTACACAAATAAAATTTTGGCTGATGTTAAAGCCAAAAATCCTTCTGAACCGGAATTCCATCAAGCAGTTGAAGAAGTGATGGGTTCATTGGAATTAGTTTTACAACGTCATCCGGAATACCGTTCTATGAAAATTTTAGAGCGAATGGTCGAACCGGAAAGAGTTATAATGTTCCGCGTTCCCTGGCTCGATGATCAGGGAGAAATTCATATCAATCGTGGTTACAGAATTGAAATGAATTCCGCTATTGGTCCATACAAAGGCGGTTTAAGATTTCACCCTTCGGTAACTCTTGGTATTCTAAAATTCTTAGCATTCGAACAAGTATTTAAAAACTCATTAACAACACTTCCTATGGGCGGTGGAAAAGGCGGCAGTGATTTTGATCCTAAAGGAAAATCTGATAACGAAGTAATGCGTTTTTGCCAGAGCTTTATGACTGAGCTTCAAAGACACATTGGTCCTGATACTGACGTGCCTGCAGGAGATATTGGCGTTGGTGCAAGAGAAATCGGATTTTTATTCGGGCAGTACAAAAGATTAAGAAATGAATTTACCGGAGTATTAACCGGTAAAGGAATTAATTGGGGCGGATCTCTTATCAGACCTGAAGCTACTGGATTTGGTGTAGTATATTTTGCTGAAGAAATGCTAAAAACTAAAAACACATCTTTTGACGGTAAAACAGTTGCGGTTTCCGGATTTGGTAATGTTGCCTGGGGTGCCGTTCAAAAAGCTACTGAGTTAGGCGGTAAGGTTGTTACTCTTTCAGGTCCCGATGGATACGTTTATGATCCGGATGGAATTAAAGGTGAAAAGATTGATTACATGCTTAAACTCCGTGCCAGCAACAAAGATGCTGTTGAAGATTATGCAAAAGAATTTAAAGTAAAATTTATCCCCGGCAAAAGACCCTGGGATGTCAAATGCGATGTTGCTTTGCCTTGTGCAACACAAAATGAACTGAATGCAGATAATGCAGAAGAATTGGTAAAAAATGGCTGCATATGTGTTTGCGAAGGTGCAAATATGCCAACTACTCTGGATGGATATAAAGTATTTACAGATGCAAAAATTCTTTACTCACCCGGTAAAGCTTCTAACGCCGGCGGAGTTGCAACTTCTGGATTAGAAATGTCACAAAACTCAATGCGCCTACCCTGGAGCCGTGAAGAAGTTGATAAACGATTGCACGAGATTATGGTGAGAATACATGATACCTGTATTACAACAGCAGAAAAATATGGTAAACCCGGTAATTATGTTGATGGAGCTAACATTGCAGGTTTCTTAAAAGTTGCTGATGCTATGCTGGATCAGGGACTTGTGTAATTAACAACCTGCCTACCGACAGGCAGGTGTGGAATGAAAAGTGCATAATTAAGGCGGTCTTCGGATCGCCTTTTTTTGTTTGGAAAGAAAAAATACCGTATTTCACCACATTAAAATCAAAACTAAATAAGACATTTTATATTTTACTAAAGGTGAGTATTTACAATATCTGTGATATCGTTTCAGTTAATTCCGTAATTATTAACTGATAATCATTTTGCGATACTTTATGACCATTACGATCCAGCACATAAAATGAATCCACAATATCATCTCCCTTGGTAGAAATTTTAGCAAAGTAAATTATTAAACCAAGTTCATTCATTTTGTTTGTTACGTGATACAGAAATCCTAATCTATCCGGTGAGTGAACATCTATAATTGTATAGCGGTCGTGTTTTTCAAAAGTAATTTTTATCTGTCCCGTTCGCTTAAATAATTTATTTTCTATACGCCACCAGCGCGATTTTAATTTTGCAACCTCCTGATGAAGCTGCATAAATCCGTTTATTACTGAATGAAAATCTTCCGTAATCTTTGAATACTTTGATTCATCAATCCGTTTATGTGTCCTGAAATCAGTTACAAGAAAAGTATCAATTACAATTTCATCCTTACGGGTAAATATTTTTGCGGAATGAATGTTAGCATCGTTTATTGCAAATACGCCGCAAAGTTTTGATAAAAGAGAAGGAAAATCTTTTGTAATTATTGTAACATTTGTAAAATCATTAAGCTCTTTGAATAGAACAGAAACGCTGTCTCCTTTCAAAATTTCTTCAACATGCAATGCAATTTCTTCATCACTAAAATGATTTACATATCCCATATCATCATGTAAAGAATCAAAGTGATCCTGCACATTACTTTCCGTAATCTTATCTGAATGCCTGGTGATATCTTTTGGAACCGAATAAATAGTTGAATACAACAGATCTTCACCGGAGATTTTATCCTGTATCATGGCTTTACTTTTTCTATAAAGCTCCGATAGAAGTTCTGATTTCCAGGAAGTCCAGACTGCGGGATTTACTGCGGAAAGATCGGCATAAGTTATAAGATAAAGTAAATCAAGTTCCTCAATCGAGTTAAAATTTGCACTAAAATTATTTAAAGTTTCAGGATCATTTAAATTTCTTCTAAATGCCACCTGTTCCATCATCAAATGATTTTTTACAAGAAAGCAAACTTTATCAATTTCATCTTCATCATATCCTAATCGCATCATAATAGATGATGCCATTTCTGCTCCGATAATTTCATGTCCGGAAAGATCAATTGGTTTAGCAATGTCGTGCAGAAGCAATGCAAGATTTAGAATTTCTTTGTCCTTAATTGAGTTGTATAGTTTTCCAAATTTAGAATTTTCTTTATATAGCTTCTCAAGATTTTTAATTGTTATCAATGTATGCTCATCTGCTGTGTAGCAATGATAAACTCCGTGCTGCATAAATCCATTCAGTTCCCCAAATTCCGGAAGAAAAGCACCGAGTACACCAAGCTCATTCATTATGGATAATGTTGCACCAACATTGCGTGGAAATTTAAGAATCTCACGAAAGAAAACTGAAGAATCCGGCTGCGACCAATTGTTTTCTTCCGCATTTTCAGTTGCCTCAACTATTTTGTTTCTTAAGTTATCATCAAAGCCTGCATTATGGTAGGCACGATAATAAAACACTCTGAATATATCGGAAAGAGTAAGATCTTTATCCGATTTTTTAAATATCACTTTATTCTTTATAAAAAAATCTTCATCTAAATCGTATGAAAGTGAATCCGGTACCGGGTTAACATACTCCACTTTATATTTTTTTATGATTGAATGACTGACTCTAAAAATTATATTTGTAGCATTAAAATAATTTTTCATAAAACTCATCAAATCATTCTGATCATAGCCATAAATAGATGCAAGTTTTATCTGATTGGAAAATTCAAATCGGTCCGTTTTAGATTTAGTAGTTATATGAAGCAGATGTCTTATGGAAAGCACAAGTCTATAACTCTCCAGCAGACGTTTACATTCAGCAATCGGAGCAAGCTTGTTATTTTTTAAATGATTAATAAATATTTCGGCTTGCGTAAGTTCATGCTGGGAATTGAGCAATTGTTTTTCACTTATCATCATCATCCATTCAATGGATTGAAAATCACGCAATCCGCCGGCAGACATTTTAACATTTGGTTCCAGCATTTTAGACGAGTCACCATATTTTTCATGCCGCTGCCTTACATCTTCAATAAAATTTGAGATAAGTAATCTTTTTGAATCACTATTTATGGAATTAAGCAGCCTCTCATTCCATTGGTTGTAAAGTGAATCATTACCGCTTATAAACCTTGTTTCAAAAAACTGAGTAAATGTGTGAAGATCTGCATCTAAATATTTTTTAATATCAGTTAATTCGCGCACAGTGTGTGAAGCTTCAATGCCGCCATCCCAAAGACTTGTAATAACATCTTTTATTTCAGCATCATCTTCTAATATTGATTTGGAAATGATCATTAAATCAATATCAGAATAAGGTGAGAGTTCACGTCTGCTAAAGCTGCCTGCTGATGCCAGAGTAAAATTAAAATTTTTACCGGCAAGAATAATCCTGATTGTATCTTCAATAAGCACACTATAATTTTTACTGAATTCAAAAGCATCAGATTTGCTATTGAATTCAGCAAAAAGATTTTCTCTTTCTTTGAGGAATCCTTTTTTTATTTCAAGCAAGTGCAGCATAACTCTCTATTATAAATGTACATAAAAAAAATATTCTGTTATAAAAAACCTACGATTGCATGAATGAATGATTGCATGATTACAAATTAAAAGTATGCACACATGCAGTCATTCAACTATACAATTTGTTTTATCAATTTTTAAGAAAATTATCGTCATAATCATCATCATCATCAAAGTCCCAGTAATCTTCATCTTCGTATTCAGCTTCTATAACTGATGAGATTCCACCTCGGGTATTAAACTCCGCCGTAATTTTCATCCATCTTGGCTTAGTAACTTCAACAAGATCATCAAGTATTTTATTAGTAACGCTTTCAAAAAATATCCCATCATTACGGTAAGATTGCAAATAAAACTTATATGATTTTAATTCCACACAAAGTTTATCGGGAATATATTCCAGTGTAATAGTTGCAAAATCCGGCTGCCCGGTTTTTGGACACAGCGAAGTAAACTCCGGGGCAATGTGGGTTACAGTGTAATCTCTGTTTGGATATTTGTTTTCAAAAGTTTCTAACAAACTTAGTTTGTTGTTTACTAATTTTAGTTTGGATGTCATGATACCTCTTTTCTCTTAGTGTTAGATAGATTCCCGTCTGCGCGGGAATGACAAATGCAAAATCTATAAATACTTTGGTCTAATTCTATACTTAATAGGATCTTCAAACCCGGCTTGTTGAAATCCGCGCAAACGCAGAGCACAGCTATCGCAAACACCGCAGGCTTCATCCTCATTTTGATAACAGCTCCATGTTAAATGAAGAGGTGCATCCAGTTCAATACCTTTCTTAACAATTTCTGCCTTGGATAAGTTTATAATTGGCGTAATAATTTTAATTTTTGTTTCCGGTTTAGTTCCAAGGTCAACCATTCTTTCAAAAGCAGAAAAAAAATCCGGTCTGCAATCAGGATATCCTGACGAATCTTCATAAACCGCTCCGATAAAAACAGTACTTGCTTTTAGTGCTTCTGCCCAGCTTACGCAAGCAGAAAGTATATTTGCATTTCTGAATGGAACATATGAGGATGGGATATCTTTATTTTCTAAATCAGCTTTTGTTACGTCTATATTTTTATCGGTAAGCGATGAACCGCCGATTTTTGCAAGATGAGTGTAATCAATTATTAATCTTTTCTTAACTCTGTAATGATCAGCAATTTCATTAAATGATTTTAACTCTCTGTTTACCGTTCTCTGCCCATAGTTAATATGAGCAAAAGCAAGTTCGTAATCAAGATTTGCGATAGCTGCCGTAACACAACTATCCATGCCTCCGCTTAATGCAATTACGGCAATATTATTTCTTAGAGATTGCATAAATGAAATTTAAGTGTTTGAAAATTAGTGTTATAAAATACTAAAAAGGATTAAAAGATTTTTGGGGTAAAAATAGCTGCTCTTTTTTATTTCACATCAGAATGAATTTTTTTAAAATAAAAATCAGCAATTAAAATCAGGCCAATAATTAAACTTACAATTGCAGAAATAAGAAACGGTACAGTCGATCCAAAATTATCCCACAATATGCCTGTTAAAAAAGAACCGAGCATTATCGAGAGACTTGATAACATTGTAAGCAACCCGATTGCCGATCCACGAACTTCATCTTTAATAATATCCGAAATCCAGGCTTTGGAAACACCTTCAGTTGAAGCGGCATAGATTCCATAAAGCGCAAAAAATATCCATAAAAAATCAATATTATTTATAAAAGCAAATCCCAAATAAACAACTGAAAAAATTATTAAGCCAAATGAAAAGACTTTTTGTTTTCCAAATTTATCCGCAATACCGCCAAGCGGATAAGATGCCCCTGCATAAATTAGATTGTAAAACACATATCCAAAAATTGCCAGAGAATTGGAGTTAGAAATATCTTTTGATTTCAAGATCAAGAAAACATCGCTGCTGTTAACTAGCGAAAATAAGGTAATAAGAACTAAAATTTTTTTGTATTCGCCAGGTGCGGATTTCCAGAACTGCAAATAATTTTTTTTGCTTCTGATTTTCTCAGTAGTTGTCCTGTCTTTAACAAAAAGCGTGAATGAAACCGCAATTATAGACGGAACAAAGGCTACAAGAAAAATCAATTGAAAATTATTTGGAAAGAAATTAAGCAGAATTAAAGCCATGACTGGACCAATAGCCGCACCAAGTGTATCCATTGCCCGATGAAATCCAAAAACAGTACCGCTGTTACCATTGCTGTAGCTTGCAAGTAAAGCGTCACGCGGAGCAGTTCTTACTCCTTTCCCAATCCTGTCTGAAACTCTTGAAACCAAAACTGTTGGCAGGTTTTGAAAAATTCCGGGTAATGGTTTTGAAAGTGCAGAAACTCCATACCCAATCACAACAAATATAGAACGTTTACCTGATTTATCGGAAAGGTTTCCAAAATAACCTTTTAATAATCCGGCAGTAACTTCTGCAATTCCTTCAATCATACCCACAACAGCCATTGATGACCCTAAAACCGCTGTTAGGAAAATCGGTGTAACAGGATAAAGCATTTCGCTGGCAATGTCTGTAAACAGACTTACCAATCCAAGAATAAAAACCGGTTTAGAGATTTTAGATTTCATCTTATAAATAATTCTTTGCGACTTTGCGTCTTTGCGAGAAAATTTTTGAAGTCATTTCATGCAGAGAGCACAAAGTTAAGACACGCAAAGTGTCCGGAGTTTAAATCCATTATTTTCTTACTTAATTTTACAAAGAAATTTTATTAAACCTTAGAGGAAAAAATGCGTAAAACTGTTATTGCCGGCAATTGGAAAATGAATAACGATCTGAAGGAATCCGAAAAGCTTATCGTTGAAATAAAAAATCTTTTACAAAATGAAAAACCAAATTGTGATGTAATTGTTTGTCCGCCTTTTACATCCTTATCAGAAGCTGCAAAACTTGTTAGTGGAAGTGTAATCAAACTTGGCGCGCAAAATATGCACTATGAAGAAAGCGGGGCATTTACCGGAGAAGTCTCTGCATCAATGTTAAAATCTGTTGGATGTGAATATGTGATTCTTGGTCACTCAGAACGCAGACACATTTTTGGTGAAAGTGATGAAGTAATAAATAAGAAAATCAAAAAAGCTTTATCAGCAGGATTAAAACCAATATTTTGTGTAGGTGAACTTCTTGAAGAAAGAGAAAAAGGGACAACAAATGATGTTGTTAAAAGACAAGTACTAAAAGGATTGGCAGGTATTTCTGCTGATGATATGAAAAATATTATTGTAGCTTATGAACCGGTTTGGGCAATTGGTACCGGAAAAACTGCAAGTCCGGCGCAAGCGCAGGAAGTTCACGAATTCATCCGTGATTTAATTGAAATAGATTACTCCTTAGAAGTTGCAAACGATTTAGTAATTCAATACGGCGGAAGTGTAAAACTGGACAATGCAAAAGAACTTCTTTCACAAAAAGATATTGATGGTGCCCTGGTTGGAGGTGCCTGCCTAAAAGCAGATTCGTTTATGGGAATTATAAAAGGCGCTTAATATTTTATTTTCTTTTCAAAAAGCCTGATTTTTAACTTAAATCGGGCTTCCATTTCATTGCAATCCCTTCGATTTGAGGTTATATTTGTACCTTATTTTTCAGGAGTTTTTTAGCAAAGAATGATTTCCCTCAAAAGTTTACTTCACAATCTGTTTATAGCCGCAATAGTTTTCTCTCAAGTAACTTTTTCTCAGGTTATATTCAGAGATCTTCCCAATTATAAAATGAACACTTCGGACCAGCTTTTTTTTGATATAACAGATACCCGAAGTGTAATCCCATTAAACGGAAATTGGAAAGTTTATCCTTCCGATGATGATAAAAAAGAAAAAGTAAATATACATGTTCCGTCTTTATTCGAAGGTAAAGGCGAATTTGTTTTTGAAAAAAGTTTTACCCTGACTAATGATCAATTAAATAATCATAAAATTTCACTAAACTTTTTCGGATTAAATTATTCTGCTGATATTTCTGTAAACAAAGTTATAATTTATCGTCATCCGGGCGGTGAATTTCCGTTCACGGTTTCGCTTCCGCGTGATATTTTAAAATCGGATAAAGAAAATATTATTTCCGTAAAACTTTCTTATGCGCTTGATTCACAGAATACAATTCCTCTTAAACAACGATTTTTATTCCCGCAAAACTTTGGCGGAGTTATTCGTGATGTTTACCTTCACCTAACTCCGAATGTCAGCATAAAAGATTTTCAGTATAAAACAAATATCGATTTAAAATCAAATAAGGCGGTTATTTCTTTAAGTTCATCTATTGATAACAAAGAGTTTAAAAAGGCAAATGATTCACTAGACACACAAACAAACTTTAAATTAAAGACTCAAATATTTTATCCTGATGGAAAAACAAGTTCATCTTTAGAAGACAATAATTTTATTCTTAGGCAGAATAAGCAGATAGAAATAAAAAGTAGTATTACAATCGCATCTCCTTCACTCTGGAGTCCGGAAAATCCTGCAATTTACATTGTTAGAATGGAGCTTTGGCGTAATGATCAGATGATTGACCGATATGATCAGAGCATTGCACTTTTTGAATTACAATCTAACCAGGAAAATTTTTCTTTAAATGGAAAAGAGTTTAATCTTTACGGTGTAACATATTCACCGTCGTTCTTTCAATACGGAAGCCTTTCCTCCTATGATAGAATGGAAAGCGATCTGGAAAAAATTAAACAGGCAGGTTTTAATGCAGTAAGATTTTCAAAGTCTTTACCTCATCCTTACTACTTAAGATTGTGCGAACAAATTGGTCTTATCGCCTTTGTTGAGCTGCCAATTGCTAATCTTCCTGAAGGACTTGCAGGTTCTCAGAATTTTGTTGTGCGAAGTAAAAATTATCTTTCAAGTTTACTGACTGCATATAAAAACCTTTCCGCAATTGGCGGTGTTGGGTTTGGCTCATCTTTTCTTTTAAAATCAGATGAACATCGCGCATTATTAAGTGAACTTTCATCACAAGTTAAGAAGAACAGAAAGATTCTTACCTATGCTTCTTTTTTTGATTATGAGTTTCATCAAATAGATAATCTTGATTTGTACGGGATTGAATTTTTAAATCAATCTCCCGCGGATAGAAAAAATGAAGTTGAGAATTTAATCGGTGCGATAGGTAAGGGAAAATTATTTATTGGAGAAGCAACATATACAGTTAACATCGGGCAGACCGATGGCTATGTAAATAAATTTTCATTTGAGGCACAGGCAAAATTTTTTGATGACATCTTTACATTTTATGAAAATTCTAATTTTGCAGGATTTTTTGTAAACACAATGTATGATATCCGCGGTGATTTTCCATCAATAATCTGCGGGTATAAAGATGAAAATATTTATAACATCGGATTGGTAAATGAAGAAAGAAATCAGGACCGGCTTGCTTTAAAAGTTCTTTCTGCCAGAATGAAGAATACTGAGAAGGTAACTATTCCCATCGGAAGTGATAAGGATGATGCTCCGATGATATTTATCATAACAGGATTAGTACTTGCTTTATTGATGGGTATACTTGTTAATTCGGGAAGAAAGTTTAGAGAAGATGCTTCGCGCGCATTACTTCGCCCATACAATTTTTTTGCAGATGTTCGTGATCAAAGAATAATATCAGCTTATCACTCACTTTTTCTGGCGGTGATAGTTGCACTGGTTAGCTCTTTAATATTTGCAAATCTTTTTTACTACATTAAAAACAATGTACTGGTAGAAAAAATAATTCTTTCATTCGGAAGTCCAAACCTGATTTCAGGAATAAGCTATCTGGCATGGAATCCGGTTAAAGCCCTTGTTTGGCTTTTTGTTTTGACAATTATTGTTATGATAGTTTTAACAATTATTATAACAGCATCATCATTTTTTGTTAGAACAAAAGTTTATCTCTCCAGTGTTTTCTTTACTGTAGTCTGGGCATTGCTTCCGGTCGTGTTATTAATTCCAATCGGTATTGTCCTTTATCGATTATTAAATGCAGGAGTAGGAAATGTTTATATGTATGCGTTTCTTGCTGCATTTGTTCTATGGCTTTTATACAGACTGTTGAAAGGCATTTCGGTAATATTTGATGTAAATCCGGGTGGAATATATTTCTATGGATTGCTTTCAATTTTAATTCTGAAAATTATCTTTCTCCTGTACTATGAAGTAAACAATTCTGTTTTTCAATATCTAAAACTAGCACTAAAACAATTTAACATTATTGGATAGAACTACTTGTATTTATCTAAGTTAGAAATACTAGGCTTTAAATCATTTGCGCATAAGACCCAGATTAATTTTAATCAGGGTATTACGTCTATAGTTGGACCTAACGGCTGCGGTAAAACAAATGTAGTAGATGCACTTCGCTGGTGTTTGGGCGAACAGAAAAGCGGTGTGCTGCGAAGCGATAAAATGGAAAACGTTATCTTTAACGGAACTGCCCAGCGTAAACCAATGGGAATGGCTGAAGTATCGCTTACAATTGAAAACACTAAAGGAATTCTTCCTACAGAATATACAGATGTAACTATCACACGAAGAATTTTCCGTTCAGGTGAAAGTGAATATCTGTTAAACAAAAATATTTGCCGTTTAAAAGATATTACCAACCTTTTTATGGATACCGGAATTGGTGCCAACGCTTACTCTGTTATAGAATTAAAAATGGTCGAAACTATTCTGAGCAATAAGGCAGAAGAACGTCGCACAATGTTTGAAGAAGCAGCCGGAGTTAATAAATATAAGCTTAGAAGAAGACTTGCGTTAAGAAAACTTGATGAGGTTAAATCTGATCTGACACGTGTTAATGACATTGTTTCTGAAGTTGAGAAAAAAGTTTCATCGCTTGAAAGACAGGCTAAACGGGCTGATAGATACAATGTACTGACATCACAACTGCGGGAATTAGAAATTGATCTTTCTGAACGTGAATTAGCATTATTTATGTTAAGGATCGATGAATCAAAATTATGTAAAGAAGAAAATTTTAAGAAAAAAATTCAATTCGAATCTGATATTGCTAAACTTGAAGATGAAATAAAAAATGCACGGGAACGTCTTGTTGAAATCGAGAATGAATTAAAAGATAAACGAAATGAAATTACACTTCAGACTGAGAAAATTTTTAACGTACAGAATTCTATTTCGTTAAGCAATGAACGTAAGAATTCACTTACACGTAATAAGGACAGATATGCCGAAGAGCTTAATGAATCAGGCATTCAGTTTGAGGAAGCCAAAAGCATTTCAGAAAAAGGCACATTAGCACTTTCTGATTTTACTCAGCAAATCGCTTCAAAAGAAAATGAAAAATTATCTCTTGATCATAAGGTAGATGCCCAATTAAAAGTACTTGAGCAGAAGAAGAATGTAATTAAAGAACAATCAGAAATTTTACTCGAAAAATTTAAAGAAATTACCGGTCGCGAAAATGAATTACGAAATACAGCTGCAATTCTTGAATCAAAACAAGTAAACATCAAAAAGCTCAACGATAAAATTCAGACACTTACAAATAATATTGCAAAAACTGTTGGATATATTGAAGAACTGGTTAATGATAAAACTGAAATACAGAAAAAAATTGCTGATGCTGAATCAACTTATTTAAGCAAGCAGAATGAAAAAGAAAAACTTGAACATGAGCTTAATAATCTTAAGGAAAAAGAACTTGAACAGCGCAGTCTTATTAAATCCGTTAAAGATAAAATTACTTTTATTCAAAATCTTATAGACAATCTTGAAGGCGTATCCAAAGGTGCAAAAGCTTTGCTCGATAACAAAGAATGGTCCAAGAATGGAAGTACAATTCTTGCACACATTGGCGACTCTGATGAAAAATTTCGTTTTGCAATTGAAGCTGCGTTAAAAAATAATCTTAATAACCTGCTGGTTGAATCATTAGAAGATTTGAAACGCGGAATTGAATATCTGAATTTAAATGATATCGGGAAGGCATCTTTTTATTTCCCCCATTTTGAGGAGCTTAATAACAAAGGCTTAATTAATAAAATTCAGAATTTTATTGAAAAAAGAAAAGCAAACAAACTTGAACATGAAAACGGATTTATTAGTTGGGCAAGCAGCAGCATTCAAACTAAAGCAAAATGGAAACCGTTTTTTGAAAAGATATTAAAAAACATTTGTGTTGTTACAGATCTTGAAACCGCATTTGAACTATTTTCAAAGTACGGGAGTTTTAGTTTTACTACTTTGAACGGCGATTTCGTTTCCAGGGAAGGTATTATTGAAGCCGGTGCAGTACCCCGTTTAGACGACTCTTTATTCGGAAGGAAACAATTACTTGAAAACTTAAGTAACGATTTTCCTAAACACGAAAAGGATTTGCAAGAAACACAAAAAGAAATTACGAAAAAAGAAAATTTTCTTGCATCAATTGATCTGAAAGTGCTCTCGGAACAAGGCAGACTTTTAATTAATGATCTTGCAAATGTTGAAAAGCAGATTTCGCAGTTTGAATTTGAAAAGAAAAAGGCTGATGATGAAATTGAAAAAATTCAATATGAAATTAAAGAACACGCTGCAGAGTCAAATCTTTTTGATAATAAAAAATTAAAACTGGAATCTTTACTCAATACAGAAATTGCTCTTCGTGATTCTGAGGAAAGAAAAAAACAAACTCTGGATGAAGAATTTTCTGAGTTTGAAAAAAATTATAACGATATACTTAATCAAAGGAATGAGCTTAATGTTAGCATTGAACGGCTGGTTGGTGAAAAGCGAAATACTGAAAATGCAATTAAACGAGCTGAAGAATCTATTGTCGTTATAAGGAATTCTATAGCAAAGAGAAAAGAGGATATAGAATCCGCTGCTGTAGAAATTAACCAGATAGAAAATGAATTAGTTAATTACGAACTAAATTTTAATAAACTTGAATCAGAAAGAAAAATATTAAACTCTCAATTAGATGAAATTGAAGTGCGTCATTTAAATCTTAGAAACGAAGTAAACGAAAAAGAAACGAAATTAAGATCACTCAGAAAAGAAAGAGAAGTCGTATCCGAAACAATTCACAATATGGATATGACCATTAAAGAACTTGATATTAAAAGTGCAAATTTGATAGATCATATAAAAGAAAATTATTCTCTTACGCTTGAGAAAAAATCATTTGATGATCTTGATTCATTCGGCTTCAGGCAAAGAACAGATGAAGTTCTGGATCTTAAAGCAAAAGTAAAGAATCTGGGTCCTATAAACCTTGTTGCACACTCAGAGTATGAAGAAGAAAAAGAACGATTGGATTTCCTTCATAAACAACGGGATGATTTAGTTGAATCTGAAAAAGATGTTATACGGACAATAGAAGAAATTAACAACACTGCGCAGGCTCAGTTTATTGATACCTTTGAAAAAATTCGTGGTCATTTTGTAAGAATATTCAGAACACTTTTTAATCCGGGTGATGAAGCTGATTTAAAGATAGAAGAAAATGCCGATCCGCTTGAAGCAAAAATCGAAATAATTGCAAAACCTAAAGGTAAGCGTCCTACATCTATTGAACTTTTATCCGGGGGAGAAAAAACATTAACCGCCATTGCATTATTGTTTGCTATTTATCTTGTAAAACCAAGTCCGTTTTGTATCCTTGATGAAATTGATGCTCCGCTTGATGATGCAAACATCGATCGCTTTACAAGGATATTAGATGAGTTTAGCAAAGACACACAATTTATAGTTGTTACACACAATAAGCGGACAATGGAAGCTGCAAACACACTTTATGGCGTAACAATGCAGGAAGAAGGCGTTTCAAAATTAGTAAGTGTAAGATTTAATGAGGATCTGGATTTTGTTGCAAACTGATTTTTATAAAAATATCATTAATGATTAATAATTCTGAAATAAAAATATTTTTATTAATAGTTCTATTGATAGTGCTGTTAGCTGACAGACCATTTGCTCAATGGGTAAATGATCCCTCATCAAACACAAAATTAGTTATTGATCCACTTGATCCGGTTAATATAAATGCAATTAGAGATTTAAATGGCGGGGGTTATGTTTTTTGGCAGGATAAAAAAATAAATTCTACAAGTGATATTTACTTTATCCATTTTAATAAAAATGGTGAAGTAAGTTTTAGATCTGATGGTAAAACTGTTTCTACAAGAAGCGGAGCGAAAGAAGATCCCATTGTAGTTATTGATCCTTCGGGCAATTCAATTGTTTTGTGGAAGGGATATGACAAAAAGAGAATTCCCGAACTTTACATACAAAAATTAAGTAAGAATGGTTTAAGACTGTGGCAAAATGAAGGAATCCAGCTAACTGATAATAAAATTGAAAAAACAGATTACTCTCTTCGAACAGATAAAAGAGGTTTCGCTTTTACAAGTTATATTACTAAAAGTTCATCTTCTTCAAATAAATATTTTGTAAGATATCAGGTATTAACTTCCAGTGGTAAACTGTTAAGTGATTCGTTAAAAGGAGTGTTGTATAAATCAAATAGTACTTTAAGTGAGTCAGAAATCGTTCCGGATAATAAAGGCGGGTCGTTTATATTTTGGCTGGAAAATCAAAATCAAAAAATATTGTTACGCGGTCAATATATTGATTCAACGGGCTCAAAAAAATGGGGCAGTAAGCCGTTAACTATTTCAAAAGTTAATTCTAATGTTATCAGTTATTCTGTTGGCAAATTAGGCAGCAGAATATATGCGGCAATTACATATCAGGGGGCTCATAAAATTATATATCAACATTTAATTTCTGATAGTGGAAAATTACTTTGGGGCAATGACGGGAAATTGGTTACTAACCAAAAAGGCAGTCAGATAAATCCGCAATTTGCATTTGTTGATTCAAGTGTTGTTGTAAGCTGGACTAATGAATTCGAAAAAATAAAAGATGTTTTTATTCAGAGGTTTGATGTTAATGGAAATCGATTGTGGGGCAATAACGGCAGAAGGATAATTAATATAAAAGGTAATCAATTTGGTCAGCGGATTGTATTTGATCAGAAAAACGGAGTTGTTCTTGCATGGATTGATAGAAGAGAAAATAATCCGGATGCTAATCTATATATCCAAAAAGTTGATCTTAACGGAAAGTTTGTTTGGGATTCAGCAGGAGTAATGATTTCATCTTCGCAGAATATGCAAAAAAGTTATCTTAATCTTATCCCTGATGGAGAAGGCGGAGCTATTGCCGTGTTTAAAGGCAGTTCCGATAAAAGAAATGATATCTACGGGCAAAAAATTTTTAGTACTGGTACTTACGCTTCACAAATTCTGGGATTTGATGCTTCAGTTGTTCGCGATTCAGTAAAAATATCCTGGTATGCAGCAAATGAAAATGATGGTACAACATACAGCATTTACAGATCTACAGTGGAAAATGCTGAAGATGAAGATTGGAAAATTGCAGGTACAATAAAAAAGAACAATAAAAATTCAACTAACTATTATGAGTTTTATGATTGGCCCGATATAAGCGGATCAATTTATTACAGGGTCGTTCAAAAAAATGATAAAATTAAACCTCAATATTCTAATATTGAACAAGTAGATTATTACAGGGATGTGGAAGCTATAGTGCTCGGACAAAATTCTCCAAATCCGTTTAAAGATTCTACGTTGATAAGTTTTTATTTGCCTGATGACGAAGAAGTTACCTTTGAATTTTTTAACAGCAACATAGAAACCGTAAAAAAAATTGAAGATGTTGAATATCCCTCCGGTAAAAACGAAATTGTTTTTAATGCAGAAAATTTACCTCCTGGAATTTATTTCTATCGATTAAAAGTTGGAAAATATGTAGATGTTAAAAAGATGGTTTTGATTGATTAATGATTAACAGAACAATAAAAGTATTTGCTGATTTTGATGGGACTATCACATCAGAAGATGTTGGAGAAGCAATATTTAAAAGATTTGGTAGAACCGAAAGAGTTAATAGAATAATCGAAGATCTATTAAGTGATAAAATTTCTTCACGCCAATGCTGGGATGAACTTTGCAGTTCCGTTGATATAGTAAGTAAAAATGAACTTGATGAATTTGTTGATAAAATTGAACTGGATCCTGCTTTTAAAGAGTTTGTAAAATTTTGTTCGGTTAATCAATTAGAATTAATTATTCTGAGTGATGGATTTGATTATTACATAGATAGGCTTTTTAATAAATCAGGATTAACTGGTTTGGAATATTATTCAAATAAATTATTTGTTGATGAAAACGGAACTCTTAAAGCAGAATATCCGTATTATGATAGTGATTCACCAACATCTGCAAATTGCAAAAAAAATCACATCATAAACAACAGTAGTGATGATGATTATACAATTTATATAGGAGACGGTAATTCGGATAAAGAAGCTGCACAATTCTGTGATTTTATTTTTGCAAAAAACGGATTGTTAAAATTTTGTTCGACTGAAAAAATTAGTTTTTATCCATTTAAAAATTTTAGTGACGTACAAAATAAACTATCAGAACTATTGAATAAAAAGAATTTAAGAAAACGACATCAGGCTGAGTTAAAAAGAAAACATGCTTATAGAGCGGAGTAAAATCAAAACATGAACAATATTGCAAAACTTTTTTTTAAATACAGAAGTTATACGCCTATTCCGTTTCTAATACTCATGCTAATTTTTGAAAAGGCTACTATTACAAGTCTTGTAGTAGGTTTAATAATAGCAATTTGTGGTGAGATAATAAGACTTTGGGGAGTTAGCTGGGCGGGTAGTGAAACCAGAACTACCGGAGGTGTAGGGGGTACTTATCTGGTTGTAAGCGGCCCTTTTGCTTATGTCCGCAATCCGCTGTATTTAGGAAATATATTAATGTATCTCGGCCTTGGAATTATGTCACTTTCATTATTTCCTTATTTACAAATTGTTGCAATAATTTTTTTCATTATCCAATATCACTTTATAGTTAAAGAGGAAGAAGGATTTCTTAAAACAAAATTTGGCAACGATTATCAAAACTATTTAATGAATGTGCCAAGATTTTTTCCAAGACTTACTCAATATAAAGTTAGTTCAATTCCGCAGCCGAATCATAACATAAGTGCCGGATTAAAATCTGAAACCAGAACACTGCAGGCATTTGGCGCTGCGGCATTACTTATACTTATTAAATGGTATTTAAGTTCAAATAATATTTTGTAATGAATGATAAAAATGTTTTAATGATTGCAGGAGAAGCTTCAGGTGATTTGCATGGTGCTTCGTTGATAAGAGAGCTTAAAAAGTTAGATAGTTCTTTGAAAATATTTGGTATCGGCGGCGATAAAATGCAGGCCGAAGGAATGGAATTAATATATCACATAAATAAAATGGCTTTTCTTGGTTTTGCGGAAGTGGTAAAGCATCTGCCTTTTATAAAAAAAGTTCAGAACCGTCTGCTTAATGAAGTTAAAAAGAGAAACGTTAAAGATGTTGTGTTGATAGACTATCCCGGATTTAATCTTAGCATAGCTAAAAAATTAAAACAACTTGAACCTGAAAATAAGATTGAACTAATCTATTACATAACTCCGCAGGTTTGGGCTTGGGGCAAAGGAAGAGTTAAAAAAATTAAGGAGCTGTTTAAAAAAGTTTTAGTTGTTTTTCCTTTTGAAGAAAAATTTTTCAAAGAAAGAAATGTTGATGCAGAATTTGTGGGGCATCCGTTAATTCAGGAAATAAATGGATATAATTTTTTATCTAAAGATCAGTTAATAAAAAAATTTGATTTAAATCCTGCAAAAGAAATTTTATTGATTTTGCCGGGCAGCAGAAAACAGGAAGTGAAAGTTATTTTTCCGGAAGCTATAAAAGCAGCGTTAAAACTATCAAATGAAATTGATATGCAGGTTGTTGTTGCCTGTTCAGACAATATTGATGATAAAATGTTTTATGAATTAACTAATAAAAAGAATTTTGTCGTAATAAAAAATCATACTTATGATTTGTTGAAGCACTCTAAGTTTGGTATTGTAAAATCCGGAACTTCTACACTGGAAGCTGGATTGATGGAATTACCAATGGTTATTATTTATAAAACAAGCCGATTGACATATACAATAGGTAAGTCGGTCGTAAAAATTAAAAATATTGGTTTATCAAATATTGTTTTGGATGAACAGGTTGTTCCGGAATTAATACAAAATGATGCAAATGCTGAAAAAATTTATGCAACCGCAAAAAATATATTAGCAGAAAAGGATTTACTTAATCAGATGAAAATAAAATTAAGTAGACTTAAAAAAGTACTTGGAGAAAAAAACGCTCCGGAAAATGCAGCAAAAATTATTTACTCGTTGTTGAATGGACACAAAACAAGCTAAACAAAATACTTTGAGATTTTTAGGAAGTCTGATTTTAAAGCACAGTCTGGATGCATTGTGTTCGACTTTACGGATTAAATATAAAAACAAAAAAGTAATTGATGATCTGAAAAAGAAAAAACAGAATTACGTTTTAGCTTTTTGGCACGGAACAATGCTGCTGCCCTGGTTCTTGCATCGGGATGACGATTTTGCAGCACTTACGAGTAAAAGTAAAGATGGAGATCTTTTAGCAAAACAGCTAAAACACTGGAAGTATAAAGTTGTTCGTGGTTCCAGTAGTAAAGGTGGAGATGTTGCGCTTGGTATTATGGTTGATCACGCAAAGAATGGTTATTCTGTTGCCATAACACCGGACGGACCCAGAGGACCTGAGCATAAGTTTAAAGCAGGTGCAGTTATTACAGCTAAAAAAAGTGGTATACCGGTTGTGTTAATTGGTGTAGGTATAATGTCTAAAAAAAAATTAAAAAGCTGGGATAAATTTCAGGTGCCTAATCCTTTTTCAAATGTAAAAGTGATTTATTCTGATCCGGTTTATATTGATGTTAATTTAAGTTATGATGAGACTTCAAAAATTATAGCAATTTGTGAAGATAAATTAAACGCTCTTCAAGTAGAAGCTGAAAAATTTTAAGTACTGACAAGATGAAATTTTTAAAAACATTGTTGATACCATTTGTTCCGTTATATGCTTTAATAATTTATTTACGAAATCTGTTCTTTGATAAGTCCGTTTTTGAATCAAAAAAAGTTGACGTAAAAGTAATATCTGTTGGTAACATAACTGTGGGTGGTTCCGGTAAAACTCCACTTGTTATTTACATAACTAATCTGCTTAAAAACGCAGGTTATAAGGTTGGTGTTCTCAGCAGAGGTTACGGCAGAAAATCCAGTGGTTACAAATTAGTTTCTAAAGGTGAAGACATTATCACTTCTGTTTCTGAATGTGGTGATGAGATTTATCAAACTGTATTGGAATGCAAAGTTGCTGCTGCGGTTTCTGAAAACAGAGTCAATGGCGCAAAATATTTGATTGAAGAAACAAATATTAATTCAATTGTACTTGATGACGCATTTCAGCATCGTTGGATTAAGCGGGATGTAGATTTAGTCGTTATTGATCAAAGCTTTATAAATACTAAAAGTTTTTTTACACATAACCTTTTACCTGCTGGTGATTTGCGCGAAGGTTTTGATTCATTAAAAAGAGCCGATGCAATAATTCTTAACAGAAAGTTTCTTGATAAGGAAGAAATTAATTCTGAAATGAAAATTTATTTTGAAGGAAGAAAAATTTTTACAGCCTGTTATAAGGCAATAAATTTTGTGGATGTAATGAGAAAGATTGAATACAATCTTGATGATTTTAAAGGGCAGGATAGTCTCGTAGTTTCGGGAATCGCCAATCCGCAATCGTTCCTTAAAATATTAAACAAAGTACATGTAAATACTAAAAATAAATTAATATTCAGCGATCATAAAAATTATACATTAAAAGAAGTGCAGAGGATACGGAAGGAATTTTATGTAACTAATTCTCAATCAGTTGTTACGACAGAAAAAGATGCAGTTAAACTCTCGCAATTTAAAAGAGAACTTGATGACATTGATATTTTCTATTTAAAAATAAATTTATGTATGGATGATGATGAATCATTCAAACAATATTTAATTAATAAACTAAAAAACGCTTCGTAAAAAGATAATATGATAAACAGATAATCTTATATCGGAGGAAAGGTAATTATGGCTCAAACAAAATACGTTTACTACTTCGGTGGTAAAAAAGCAGAAGGTAAAGCAGAGATGAAAGCTTTGCTTGGCGGTAAAGGTGCAAACCTTGCTGAGATGGTTAATATTGGACTTCCTGTGCCTGCAGGATTTACAATAACAACAGAAGTATGTACTGCATACTACAAGAACAAGAAAAAATATCCAAAGGAACTTGAGAAACAAGTTAAAGACGCTCTTTCTAAAGTTGAAAAACAAATGGGAGCTAAGTTTGGTGATTTACAAAATCCACTATTGCTATCGGTTCGATCAGGTGCTCGTGCATCTATGCCAGGTATGATGGAAACAATTCTTAATGTTGGATTGAATAATCAAACACGTGAAGCATTAATTGTAAAAACCGGCAACCCGAGATTTGTTTACGATTCACATCGCCGCTTAATACAAATGTATAGTGATGTAGTTATGGAAAAAGCCGCAGGCATCGAACCAGAAGAAGGTAAAGGCGTTAGACAGCAATTGGAAAAAGCACTTCACAATATGAAAGAATCACGTGGTGCTAAAGCAGATACTGATTTAACTTCTGATGATTTAAAAGAGTTGATTGAAATCTATAAAGCAAAAGTTCAGGAAGTATTAGGAAAACCTTTTCCTGAAGATCCAATGGAACAACTTTGGGGAGCTGTATCTGCGGTATTCCAAAGCTGGATGGGTAAACGCGCAATTTCTTATAGAAGAATAGAAGGAATTCCTGATGAGTGGGGAACAGCAGTAAACGTTCAATCTATGGTATTCGGAAATATGGGTGATAGTTCAGCAACAGGTGTTGCATTCACTCGTAATCCTGCAACCGGTGAAAATTATTTTTATGGTGAATGGTTAACCAATGCACAAGGTGAAGATGTTGTAGCAGGAATCAGAACTCCAAATCCAATAAACGAAGTTGGTAAGAGTGAGCATACTGAACATCTTGAATCTCTTGAAACAGCAATGCCTGGTACTTACAAGGATCTGCATAAAATACAGAAATCGCTTGAAAGACATTATCATGATATGCTTGATATTGAATTTACAATTCAGGATGGAACACTTTATATGTTACAGTGCCGCGTAGGAAAAAGAAACGGACCTGCTGCTGTAAAAATGGCTCTTGATATGTACAAAGAAAAAATCATTACAAAAGAAGAAGCTGTAATGCGTGTTCAGCCTTCACAGCTTGATGAATTACTTCATCCTATTATTGATCCTGCTGTTGAAATCAAAACCAAAGCTGTTGCTAAAGGGTTACCTGCTGGACCTGGCGGCGCTTCCGGACAAGTTGTATTTTCTGCTAATGATGCTGTTGCATGGGCTAAAGAAGGTAAGAAAGTAATTCTTGTTCGTGAAGAAACAAATCCTGAAGACATTGAAGGAATGCGTGCTGCACAGGCTATCTTAACTGCAAGAGGTGGAATGACATCACACGCAGCACTTGTTGCACGTGGCTGGGGTAAGTGTTGTATCGTTGGAGCAGGCTCAATCAAAATGAATTATGATCAAAAATATTTTGTAGTTGGTGATGTAACAATTAAAGAAGGTGATTGGCTGACTCTTAACGGTTCTAAAGGAACTGTGTACTTAGGTGAGCTTCCGATGATAAAAGCAGCTGAAGAAAATCCTGACTTTCAGGCGTTTATGAAATTATGTGATGATGTTAGAAAATTAAAAGTAAGAACTAATGCTGATACTCCCGAAGATGCAGCACGTGCAAGAGCATTTGGTGCAGAAGGTATCGGACTCTTTAGAACAGAGCATATGTTTTATGGAAAAAATTCTGAAGAACCATTATTTAAACTTCGTAAGATGATTCATTCAAAAACTGAAGCTGAAAGAATATCAGCATTAAATGAATTATTCCCATATGTTAAAAAAGATGTTAAAGAAACAATGGCTGCGATGGATGGATATCCAGTAACATTCAGAACCCTTGATCCGCCGTTACATGAGTTTGTTCCTCAAAGAGTTGAAGAAAGAGAAAAACTTGCTTCAAGTCTTGGTATCTCATTAGAAGAATTGAACAAACGTGCTGATGCATTACATGAAAACAACCCGATGATGGGACATCGTGGTGTACGTCTTGGAATAACATATCCTGAAATTACCGAAATGCAGGTTCGAGCAATATTTGAAGCTACAGCCGAATTATTAAAAGAAGGAAAGAAACCTTTCCCTGAAATTATGATTCCGGTTACCTGTCACGTAAACGAAATCAATCATCAATATAAAATTATCACAAAAGTACATGCAGAGGTTTGTGAGAAATTTGGATTGAAGAAAATTCCTCATTTAACAGGAACAATGATTGAGATTCCGCGTGCTTGTTTAACTGCGGATAAGATTGCAGAAACAGCTCAGTTCTTCTCATTCGGAACTAATGATCTTACTCAAATGGGATTTGGATTTTCACGTGACGATATAGGTGGATTCTTGCCAGAATATCTCGAAATGAAAATTCTCCCAGAAGATCCTTTCCAATCAATCGATCAGGAAGCAATTGGTAAGTTGATGGAAATAGCTGTTGAAGGCGGACGCAAAACCAGACCTGATTTAAAGATCGGAATTTGCGGAGAGCATGGCGGCGAACCAAAATCAGTTGAATTCTGTCATAAGATAGGATTGAACTATGTAAGTTGTTCCCCATTCCGTGTTCCGATTGCAAGATTAGCTGCTGCACAGGCTGCTGTTAAAGATATGAAGAAAGCTAAACCAGCTAACGCGGGATCAAAAAAAACAGTTGCTAAAAAAGCTGTAGCTAAAAAGAAAGTTGTAACAAAGAAAAAAGTATCTAAGAAGAAATAAATAAGATTTCTTTAAAACAAATAATTCATAGTGTCATACTGAGCTTGTCGAAGTATGACACTTGCTGATTTTTCTGTCAGTCTTTGACAGGCTCAGACTGACAAGTTATGTTTTTAAGGAACGCAATATTAAAATAATAAGAGAAGGTAGAGATAAATGAAACTATCAGATTTCAAGTATAACTTGCCAAAAACTTCCATCGCAAAGTATCCTGTTAGTCCGCGCGATAAATCAAAATTGTTGGTTGTTCATAAAGACACCGGCGAGATGGAAGATAAAAAGTTTACTGATGTAATTGATTATATGGAAAAAGGTGATGTACTTGTGATAAATGAAACAAGAGTGTTTCAGGCACGCTTGTTTGGAAAGAAAGAAAAAACTCAAGCTAAGATTGAAGTTTTTCTTTTGAGAGAATTAAATAAAGAAGATTGTATTTGGGATGTAATTGTTGATCCGGCAAGAAAAGTAAGGATAGGCAACAAAATCTATTTTGATAACAATCTTTGGTGCGAAGTTATTGATAATACAACTTCCAGAGGCAGAACGGTAAGATTCAATCAACCCGGTAATGTTTTTCAGGCTGTTGAGAAGATAGGTTTAACGCCGTTGCCCCCTTACATAAAGCGCGAGCCTGAACCAAAAGACAAAGAAAATTATCAAACGGTTTATGCAAAAGTTGACGGTGCTGTTGCAGCTCCGACTGCCGGGTTGCATTTCACAACTAAACTGCTTGAAAAAATTGAAAAGAAAGGAATTCATATTGTTCCGGTTATTCTTCACATCGGACTTGGAACATTTAGACCAGTTGAAGTTGAAGATCTGACTAAACATAAAATGGATTCTGAGTATTACGAAGTATCTGCGCATACTGCGGAAGTTGTAAACAAAGCAATGCACGCAAAACACAATATTGTGGTTGTTGGTACAAGTGCATGCAGGGCACTGGAAACAAGTACAACTGCTGATGGTTTTTTAAAACCCGGAAGAGGATGGACTGATAAATTTATTTATCCCCCTTATTCTTTTAAAGTTACACAAAAACTCATAACAAACTTTCATTCACCGGAATCTACATTGTTGATGCTTGTAAGCGCACTTGGTGAAACAGAGAATGTAATGAAGGCATACAAAAAAGCTCTGAAGGAAAAGTA
Source organism: Ignavibacteriales bacterium (assembly GCA_003538625.1). GTDB lineage: Bacteria > Bacteroidota > Ignavibacteria > Ignavibacteriales > Ignavibacteriaceae > IGN3. Next base: position 20,065 of record DPRR01000001.1, on the reverse strand, counting down.
TCGCTTTTTAAGTTACGGCGATGCAATGATGATTGTATGAGTAACATAGCAATTATTCCTGCCGGTGGTAAAGGTTTAAGGAGTGGCTTAGCCACTCCTAAACAATATCTAAAAATAAAAGGCAAAGAAATTATTGTATATACACTTCAGACATTTCAGAGAAATAAATACATCAGTAAAATAATAATTGCTGCTGAACCCGAATACTTTTCTCTTCTTACAAGACTGATGACAAAATATAAGTTATCAAAAGTAAAACTTATAGTTGAAGGCGGAGTTACAAGACAGCAATCAGTTTTTAACGCTGTGCTTTCTTCAGAAGCTGCTAATGATGATTTGTTAGTTGTTCACGATGCCGCACGTGCTCTGTTACCGGATTATGTTTTAACAAACGCGATACAATTAGCAAATAAAAAAGGGAATGCTCTGGTTTGTATAAAAGCAAAAGACACTTTAATGAGGGGAAATAATACAGTGATTAATTATTTAAATCGTGATGAAGTTTACTACATCCAAACTCCCCAGATATTTAAGTTCAAAGATTTGTATAAGGCATTAGTAAAAGCCGAAAAGGAAAAATATTTAGGCACAGATGAATCAATGTTGGTTAAAAGAATAGGAAAAAAGGTCCACATTGCAGCAGGGTCTGTTCTTAATTTTAAAATTACAACCAGTGAAGATGTTGAGTTGTTTAAAAAAATCGTCAATTAAATTCATTCGACCAGTTCTGATAACTTTTCAATACCACGCAATAAATATTAAATAAAATACTTATTGTCTTTCTATTCTTATTAAACTAATTTTCTTTTGTAAATCAAATTCGGAGATAAAACTTATCTAAATCTTCATAACTAATATTATTTAAACTTATTTCAATTAGAGGTGTGTATGAAAAACATTTTACAGATCGCTTCTATTAAGTTATTGCTTTTGTCGTGTTTTCTTTTTGCTTCAAGTTTTATTATCGGACAGGAAAAAGAATTTATCGGCATAAAAAAAATATTTGATGGAAATAATATTTCATTTCAAACAGTTCCGCAAAAAGTCACATCCTTAAATAAATCTACGGAAGAAAATCCAAGCATTTCTACAAGTAACAGCACTGATAGATATGTACTTGGTGGAAATGTGATATGGTCCTTTCAGGACGCTGCTGCTATAGCGAATAGAACGGAACTTAACGGAGACGGAACAGTTCCCCTTATAGCTTGGGGATTAAATAATATGCGTGTTTCCCGTTACACTGATGTAAACAATATTCCATTATGGGAAAAGTCCACCGTTCCTTATGATCCGATAGTTGAAGTAAGTGATGATGGTTTGCTAATCGCTGCAACTCAGGGAACGGATTTTTACTTACTGGATAATCTTAACGGCTCCGTTAAATATCAAATTACAATGCCCGATACACTATATGCTACACAGATAAGTATCTCAAGAGATCGTTCATTACTTGTATTTCTTGCTGATGCAATTGGAAATGGGAATACATCCGTTGCTTTTGCACTTAACCTTACAGGTGTTTCACCGGTTATTGCATGGACTCTTGAAGTATCGAAAAATGAAATCACTAATTGGGCTGGAGTTAATATTTCTGCCTCAGGAAACAGAGTAGTTATAAACGGCCGTAATCATTTATATGTTCTTAATAGTAATGATGGAAATGTTTTTTGGGATCATTTTGTTGATAACACCGAGGCTCCGGCTGTTATAAGCGGAGATGGCAATATTATTGTAACTGCTGATAACAGTGGGTTTATTCAAACAAGAAATTTTAATTTTTCAACTAATCAGTATGATCTTTTATGGCAGTACAGAGTCCCAGTCGGTGCTTTCACTAATTGGGCTTCTTCAGTTGATATCTCAGCAGATGGAAGTACAATCGTTGCAGGCACATTAATTTTTTATTCTTCAGGTTATGATGGATCGGTTATTGCATTTGATACTTACGGAAACGGAATACCAAAATGGGTATATACAGGTGCCGGTGATCTGGTAGATGACATTGCATTATCAGATGATGGTAAAGTTGCCGCAGCGGTTACCTGGGGGGATTTAAATCATGCTAAACCCGATCTTTTTGTTTTTGATGTGCAGACCGGTGATTTAGCTTATGAAGTTGTTTCGCCAGGTTCTTTTTTTACTGTAGATATCAGTCATGATGGACAAAGAGTATTTGCAGGAGGAAAAGCCGTTCACGCAAGAGAGTTCGGTAGTGGCGGATTAGCTTATCTGGTCCAGGTTGATCTTGGAGGTGGAAATGTAAGCGGTACTGTTACATTAAACGGATCATCAAATAACGGCGGAGTATTATTAAAAGCTATTGGTACTCAGAGAACTGCTGTTACTGATTCTTTAGGAAATTACATAATTAAAAATATTCCTGCAGGCACTTATACGATTAAAGCAGAAAAACCCGGATATGATTATTCAGAGGTAAATAATGTTAATGTAACTATAGGTAATACTACAACCGGAATTAATTTTTCTTTGAATCAATTTTTAATTCAACCACCTGTTTTAAGCGCAAGCACAACAATGCCCAAGGCAATAATGTTAAGCTGGGTAAACCCAGTTCTATCATTAAGCAATAATCGTTTGATAGAATTAGCAAAAGCGGTGGGTGATATATTCGAAGATGAACATGTAATTTCAACTAACTATATAGTTAGCAAATCTAATTCTAATAATACAATTCTAACAGATAATAGTTCGAATGGTTTTATAGATAGTATTGTAATATACAGAAGTCTTGTTTCCGGCGGTCCATATTCAAAAATCGCAGTTACAAGTTCAACTGAAACAAGCTATAATGATTCATCAGTATTCCCTTTGAGGAATTATTATTATGTTATAAATATTTTCAACTCTGTTGGTCAAAGTGTTTATTCGAATGAAGTTCTTGGAAAAGTAAGTGATTCCTTATTAACATTTAATGTTGTTGTTCCAAGCGGAACAATTCCAACAGTAAATGGAATGATTGAAGCTGGAGAATGGGATGATGCATTTAAACTTGATGTTTCAGATGTCTTCGGATTCGGCGGTGGTGTCCCGCTGCCTCAAGGTTCTGTCTATCTGTATTTAAAATTTAATGCTAATACCAAAATGCTGTACATAGCAGGGGAGGATTTCCTTAACGCTGCACTTGACGATAACGAAGGATTTGGATTGTATTTTGATGATAACAACAATAATACATTTGAGCCCAATGGGGCACTTTCTGTTCTTCAGGAAGGAAATTTTTGGGCTTATTGGCACCCATCAGGATCTGATTTAAGATTTAGAAAAATCTTTACCGGCGGTGGTGTTGGTGATGTAACCACACTTCCTAATGCGCAAGTTGGATTTACGGATAACGCTGGTTATGTCCAGGGTGAAGTTGCAATTCCGATGGGCTTTAACGATGGCTACGAATTACAGGTATATGGACCTGACAGAACAGTTGGACTTGGCGGCTTTATGATAGCACGTAATGCCGGTGCTGCAATATTTGATGGATGGTGGCCGCAAACAATGAACAGCGTATTTAATCCACAATACTTTGGAGATGTTAATATTGATATAATGCTTGAAGCTCCTCCACAGATTCCATCCAACATTTCCGTTAACAGACAAGGTAATGATCTTCAATTAACATTTACGGATCCACAATTTGGATTAAACAACGAACCATTGTCTTCTCCACCTTATAAAAATATTTATAAGAACGGACAATTTATTATTACACTTGCTCCAGGCACGCAGCAATATCTCGATCAGAATGTAGAATGCGGATTATGGTATGAGTATAAACTGGAAGCTTTTACAACTAATGGAACTGATACTTTAATGGGTCCTCTATCACCCGCATATGGTTTGTTTGCCTGCAGCGATCCTGTTTTAACTCAAATTAAATACGATGATGATAGCTGGGAAGCATTTTATGTTGTAAGTTTTTCTTTTGAGGAAAATAAATTTGCACTAAGATATTCACCTACATATTATCCGGCACGAGTAGTTAGGTTACAAACACTTGTTAATGGCAGCGGTGCATTTGATTTTACTGTTCAGGCAGATAGTATTGGATTTCCGGGTAAAGTTGTCGCTGGTCCTTACAGGGTTTCATCAGGAGCGCCGGGCAGCGTTGCACCAATTGTTTTAACTCTACCGGGTAATGAACCACCATTATTTGCAGAAGGTGATTTTTGGATTGTTGTAAACTATCTTCCGCTTACCCCTGGTGAACCCGGGATAGGTACTGATATTAATCCGCCTATTTCCGGACGTGGGATGTATTATTTAACAAGTACCGGATGGCAAAATTTTTCCGCCGGTAATTTAATGATTAGCGCTTACATTGCAGAGCAGCCGGTTGGTATTGGTAATGAAAATTTTGATGATTTACCTCTTACATTTGGATTGATGCAAAATTATCCTAACCCGTTTAATCCTTCCACTGTAATAAAATATCAATTGCCTAAAAATGAATTTGTAACTCTTGAAGTTTTTAATGCTATTGGTGAAAAAGTAAATACGCTGGTCAATCAAATACAAAATGCAGGAGAATATACTGTTCAATGGAATGGAGATAACGGATTTGGTAAAGTGCTTGCAAGCGGTATGTATTTATACAAAATCAAAGCAGGTCCATATACTGAGATAAGAAAAATGCTTTTACTTAGATAAATTTTATTTTAAAACTTTTGCCGTAGTACGAGACTATGGCAAAGATTTTTTAAAAAATACTTAAATTTTAAGCATTGTTATTTTTAATTTTTGTCTTTAATATTTCGTGCCGGTCGAGATGGTTTTTCCATTCTTTCTTCATTCTCCCTGTGAAGAAATAATCGACCGGCACCATTTATAACATGATTTTGATTTAAATCATACAAAAATACTATTCCTCTTTTATCCCTTTAACAAGTGATTATTGCAGATAATCCACCAAAATTACAATTGTTTTATAACACCTTTAATTCTTGCTGTATAATAAATTAATTATGTATCATTCTACATTTAGTTTCACAAAACATTTCTCTTGCTTTTAAATAAAAAATAATTAAAGTTAGGTATCGAATACAGAAAATATACCTTCAACTTAGAGAAGGGTCTATAGCCCTAACTACGCTATCCCCACTTGTGCTATTTCAGATAGGATTTTTACGCTCCGTAACAATTTTAGAATTAACTTTTTATAAGTATTTGAATTACTTAACTAAAATGAAATCGTATATGTTTAACAAACCATATATCTTTTCTGATTTAACAATAGCGGAACAGCTTTTTCCGCCTTAATATTTTAAATAGTGATTCTTATTAAGCAAAGCGTAAATAATAATTTAAAAATACTTTAAGGAGGCAAAACTATGAGTAATGTTCTTGATGTCAGCAATTTAAAAAACGGCTTTAGGGGAGTGATAATTGAACCCGGTGATAATAATTATGATGAGGCTCGTAAAGTTTACAATGCGATGATTGACAAACGTCCAAGGGTAATCGCAAAATGTAAAGACGTTGCAGATGTAATTAGTGCTGTAAATTTTGGAAGAGAGAACAATATGCTTATATCGATACGTGGGGGAGGGCATAACGCAGGTGGATTAGGTATTTGTGATGACGGATTGGTTATTGATCTTTCTTATCTAAATTTTGTACATGTTGATCAGCAATCCAAAACAGTAAGGGTAGGTGGCGGTGCTGTCTGGGGCGATGTTGATCACGCAACCCATCAATTCAAATTGGCAGTCCCAACAGGAACTGTATCAACCACAGGTGTTGGCGGACTTGCACTCGGTGGTGGTATCGGATATCTAACCAGAAAATTTGGTTTAACTGTAGATAGTATTCTTGAAGTTGAAATGGTTCTGGCGGATGGATCATTTGTTACTGCAAACAGTAAAGAGAATACTGATCTGTATTGGGCTGTGCGAGGCGGTGGAGGAAATTTTGGAGTGATCACTTCTTTCTTATTTCAGGGTCATCCTGTCCACACTAATATTGCTGGTCCAACATTGTGGCATCTAGATAAAGCTGAAACAGTTTTAAAATGGTATCGGGAATTTATTTTAACTGCGGATAAAGATCTTTATGGTTTTTTTGCAATTCTAACTGTTCCCAGTCCGCCATTTCCTGAAGCACTTGGCGGTAAAAAAATGTGTGCTATTGTATGGTGCTACCTCGGTGATCATGAAAATGCTGAAAAAGCATTTAAGCCTGTTCGTGATATGAAACCGGACTTTGAGCACATAGGTCCGATGCCTCACCCAATGTTAAATAGTATGTTTGATCCATTATTGCCCTCCGGATTGCAGTGGTATTGGAAAGCAGATTTTATTAATGAAATTCCTGATGAAGCAATTAAAGTACATTCTAAATTTGGCAACTTATTACCCACTCCACTTTCACAAATTCATGTTTATCCGATCAATGGAAAAGCACATGATGTCAGCAACAGCGACACTCCATGGGCTTACAGAGATGCAAACTGGGCTCAGGTAATAGTAGGCATCGATCCTGATCCTTCAAATAAAGATGTTATAACTAAGTGGGCTAAAGAATATTATGAGGCATTACATCCATATTCAGCCGGTGGAGCGTATATTAATTTTATAATGGATGAAGGAGAAAAAGGAGTAAAAACTTCTTATAAGCAGAATTATGACAGGCTGGTAAAGATCAAAAATAAATTCGATCCTAAAAATGTTTTCCGTGTAAATCAAAATATAAAGCCGAGTGTGTAAATAAATTTGGATGAAGGTTCCTAAATTAATTTTACCTGTAATTGTCTTCTCGCAGTTAGCCGGGATCTCACTTTGGTTTGCCGGGAATGCGATAATTACAGATTTACAATCAGCAATGAATGTAGGGATTGAAGATACAGGTATTGTAACATCAGCGGTTCAACTTGGATTTATTTTCGGTACGATGATGTTTGCATTACTTTCAATATCTGACAGATACTCCCCAAGAAAGATTTTTTTGTTATGTTCTATTCTTGGATCAGGTTCAACTCTGCTCATTTATTTTCTGGCTTCTGATCTGCTCTCATTGCTGATTTTGCGTTTTGTTACAGGATTCTTTCTTGCAGGAATTTACCCAATTGGTATGAAGATAGCCGCCGGCTGGTACAAAGAAAAATTAGGAAATGCTATTGGTTTTCTGGTTGGATCATTAGTTCTGGGTACAGCTTTTCCGCATTTGATTAAAAGTATTGGAAGCTCCTTAGAATGGCAAAATATAATTTTTATTATATCGGGATTTTCAGTAATTGGAGGAGTGGCAATGTATGTATTTGTTTCTGATGGACCCTATATATCATCGGGAACAAAATTTAATATTGCAGCTGTTATAACCATTTTCAAATATAAAAAATTAAGATCAGCTGCTTTGGGATATTTTGGACATATGTGGGAGCTTTATACTTTCTGGGCTTTAATACCTACTATTCTAATAGCTTACTTAAATCAAAATCAGAAAGAATTAAATATATCTACCTGGTCCTTTTTGATTATAGCTGTTGGGAGTTTAGGCTGTATAGTTGGGGGAATAATCTCTCAAAAATCAGGAAGTGTAAAAGTAGCTTTCATTCAACTTGCTCTTTCATGTGTTTGTTGCTTAATCGTCCCAATAATGTTTCATACTCCTGTTACGATCTTTTTAATTTTCTTAATATTCTGGGGTATTGTGGTCGTTGGAGATTCCCCGCAGTATTCAGCAATAATAGCGCTTGAATCACCAAAAGAACTGGTCGGAACCGGATTAACTTTAGTTAGCAGTATTGGTTTTGCGATAACTATAATAAGCCTGTGGGTTATATATCAATTTCTAGAATTAATAAACATTTCATTTGCACTGATGATTTTGGCATTGGGTCCTATATTAGGATTAATTTCAATGCGATCTTTAATTATTAATAATGATAGTAACATAAAATCATTCGCGTTGTGAACGGGTATTTAAATTATTTATTTTAAAATACCGGATAGCATTATGAACAGAAAAATATTTATGCTTACTACTTTTTCATTAGTGTCATTAACTTTTTTACAAACTTTAAGAGCAGATTAATGATAAATATAAATAAAGGTTTTAAAGTTAACGCTGGAGAAGGGAGATTTGGTAAACATCTAAAAATGAAAGGTGTAACATTAAATGTTCTTGATTTAAAAGTATCTTCTAAAGATACTGATGGTGCACTTGCAGTTTTTGAACAGAACGGTTTTACTCCCAAAGGAGGTCCGCCTTTACATATCCATCTTAATCAGGATGAAATGTTTTACATAGTAGAAGGTGAATATAAATTTCAGGTCGGAGATGATATTCATTATATGAAGCAGGGGGATACTATTTTTCTTCCACATAAAATACCTCATGCATTTATTCAACTGACAGAAACTGGCAAAGTTATTGTGACATATCAACCAGCCGGAAAAATGGAAGAATTTTTTAAAGTGACCGATAGCTGGACCTCTCCGCCAACCAAAGAAGATATAATAAAAGTTTTTGAAGATCATGAAATGAAAGTTGTCGGTCCTCCGTTAACAACTGATTAGAATAAAAATAAAAATTGAAGCAAATAATTTTAATTGGCATTACCGAAAAGTTATTGCTGATTAATCAGAATATATGTTCATTTTCTTATAAATATTTTATATTAAATCTGCATAGCATGCAGATACAATATTTAGGAGGTCATCAGGATTTATTTTTACTTGTGTTCCCCGCACACCGGCACTAACAAATATCTTATCAAAAAGCTGTGCTGTCTCATCAATATAAGTGGGGAAAAGTTTTTTCATCCCAATTGGTGAACATCCACCGCGCACATAACCTGTTAGTAGTAATAAATCTTTAAGTTTTATCATCTCAATTTTTTTATTGCCGCTTGCCTGTGCAGCCTTTTTAAGATTCAATTCTTGCGTTACGGGAATGCAAAACACAGCATGTCCATTTTTATCACCAATGCAAACAAGCGTTTTAAAAACTGTCTCGGGATTAACGCCGGTTTTTAATGCAACAGTTTCTCCACTCAGGTCATCTTCGTCAACTTCGTAAGAAATTGTTTCAATTTTTATTTTATGCGATTCCAGAATTCTGATTGCGTTAGTTTTACTCATATTTATTATGGAAGGTATGAATTTCAGCTTCACTAAGCTTTAATGATTGCGCACTTAATAAAAATTTTGTGTAATCGTTAACAGGATTATTTATTATTTCATGCGTTAATCCTGATTCAACAATTCCGCCGTCAAACATAATTATTAAATTATCTGAAAAGCGCTTCAAAATGTTTAAATCATGCGAAATACAAATGACTGTTAAATCAAGATTTTCCTTTACTTTATTTATAAGGTTTAGAATGTTTAATTGAGACTCAACATCCTGAGAAGAGAATGGTTCATCTAAAATTAAAACTTCAGGTTCCATAATAACAATTCTTGCTAAAGCTATTCGCTGTTTTTCACCACCGCTTAATTGAGATCCTTTTCTGTTTCTTAAGTTTGGATTGATATCAAATTGTGTAAACACCTTATTAATTTCTGATGAGTATAGTTTATATTTTTTTGATTTTAACTCAAATGCTTCATTCAAAATATCATTTACCGATCTGCACGGATTTAACAAATCACCATCGTTCTGAAATAATATTTGCACAGGTTTGGGAAGTAATTTACTCCAATCCTTTTTAAAGTCCCTTTTTATTGCTCCGGAAGTTTGCGTGTAAATACCTGCCAATATTTTTGCCAGCGTTGATTTACCGCTTCCTGATTGACCGGAAATGCCAAGTACTTTTCCCCGTTCAACACTAAAAGAAATGTTTCTTAGTATTTCAATAGATTCATTACCTGAAAAAATACTTTTATTATTAACCGAGTAAGAAACATTTTCTACTTTTATGATATAATCGTTCATTGAATTTCTTTAAAAGATTTGAGAAAATTGTCGTAAGGTCTTTGTTCTGAATTATCAAAAAACTCTTGCGAGTTTATAAATTCAGATAATTTGTTTTCATGAAGAAAGGCAACTTCATCGGAAATTTCTTTCGCAAAATTTATATCCTGTGTAACAATTAATGCTGATCCTCCATTTTGTTTGAAATCTAATAGTTTTAGTTTAATTAAATTTATAATAGCATAATCAATAGCAGATGTTGGCTCATCCAAAATTAAAAGTTTAGGATTTGAAAGTATAGCTAACATTAAACTTATGCGTTGGGCCATGCCGCCGCTTATTTCATACGTATGAAGTTCGGAAATTGTTTTATAATCGGGCAGTAAAAAATTATTTAATTGATTAAAAATAACCTGTTTATTAATACCTGAGTTATCAAAATAATATTTTAATTTTTTTAAAGGATCAAAATTGTTAGTAAGATCCTGTAAAACATATTTTATGCTTTTTCTGCGTATTTCAAGTAATCGGTCCCTTCCCATTTTATAAATATTTTCTTCGTTCCAAAAAACATTACCATCAACCTTGTACACGGTGTCATTTAATAATCTTGTTAGTGATTTTATTAAAGTAGATTTACCGCTGCCGTTTTTGCCAAGAATAGTATAAATCTTTTTTTCACTTATGTTAAAATTAATGTTGCATAGAATTTCTCGGCTTACATTATTATTGTAAAGAAGAATTTTTTGAATCTCAGCTTTAAGCATTATTAAACTTTTGTATTTGTTAATCAAAATAATAAATTAACCAAAGATTTATTAGCATTTAATTCTACTATCTATGAAAAAAGTTAAATCCTATCTTTTATTTATATCAATTATCAGTTTAATTGTTTCATGTAATAATGAAAGAACAGTTGCGCCCGATAGAGCAGTTATTGCAATATCAGCTGATCTTGAGACTATAAACCCAATTTATTCTTTTAGTGTTGATGAAGGAGTTATTGACGAAACTTTATTTTTAAACTTAATTCAGTTTGAGTGGAATGATGAAACCGGAGATTTGGATGCAAAACCAATGTTGGCATTAAACTGGCAATGGGCACCGGATTCAAGTTCGATTGTTTTTAATCTTAGGGATGATGCTTTGTGGAGTGATGGAAAAAAATTAACATCTGAGGATATTGTATACTCATTTGATATTTATTCAGATCCAATCGTGCAAAGCAGATATTACGGTTCCTTTAAAAATCTTTACAAGGATTATGAAGAACATATCGATTTAAAAAAAACATTTGAAATTCAATCACCATATAAATTAAAAATAAATTTCATATCCGGATCAACCCCATCATTGCTGGATGTTGCATTTCCTATTATTCCCAAACACATATATGAAAAACTTGATAGAAAATCTATTTCAACTTCAGAAATTAATTTTAATCCCATTTCTAATGGAGCCTATAAATTAAAGCGATGGGAAAGAAATCAAATGATTGTTCTTGAAGCTGATAAAAAATCTTTCCTTTACAATGAAGAGATGATAGATGAAATAATTTTCAAAATTGTCCCGGATTATAACTCAAGAGTTACACAGCTAAAAAAAGGAGAAGTGGATTTTTGTGAACTAATAAAACCGGCTGATACAAAAGATTTTACAGACTTAAAAAATATTGAAATCAAAACCATTAAAGGAAGAGAATACGATTACATTGGCTTAAGTAATATTGATATTGAGAAATACGCAAAGAATCAAAATGTGTATCCGAACAAACTTTTCGGAAGTGCAAAAGTTCGTCGTGCTTTATTGTTCGCAATAAACAGAAAAGAAATTTTAAGTGAATATCTTGATAATTACGGGGAACTTGTTGTTACGCCAATATCTTCTATTTTTAAATCTTACTACAATAAAGAATTGGAACCAATTGAATTCAATCCGGAAACAGCACGGCGGCTTTTGTCGGAAGATGGATGGTCGGATATTGATAATAATGGTGTGATTGAAAAGGATGGCGTTGAATTTGCATTTACTTTATTTATTCCCAGCGGTAATCCTCTTAGAGAATTTGCTGCAATCGTAATTGCAAATAATCTAAAAGCAATAGGTATCGAAATGAAAACTCAAAAACTTGAACTGGGTGCTTTTGTAGAAAATCTTTATACAAAAAAAATGGATGCATGGATGGCATCATTGTATATACCTGTCCCACTGGATCTTAAAACTATTTGGTATTCCGATCTTGAAAAAACACCAAATAATTTTGCATCTTACCAAAATGCAGTAAGTGACCATATACTTAACCTGCTTGAAAAGAAAACAAGTATTCAAGAAAAAAGAGGGCTTTATTTAAAATTGCAAAAAAATATTTTTCAAGATAATCCTGTTATATTTTTGTACTGGATAGATGATATTATTATTCATAATAGCAGATTAAAAAACTTAACAATAAATCCATATGGTGCATTGCAAAAAATTTGGGAATGGAAAATTCAAGAATAATTAGAGTATGAAAAATAAATTATATCGGGTGGTATTTAAAAGAATCGCAAGTTCAGCATTAGTGCTTTTATTGCTCGTCACATTTATTTTTCTCCTTGTAAGATTATCTCCGGGTGATCCATCACAAAAATTTCTTTCTCCACAATTAAATCCGCAACTAGCTGAAAAAGTAACCAAGTCATTTGGTTTAGATCAACCAATTTATATCCAGTACTATTCATTTATTTTAAATTTATTTTCGGGAGATTTTGGAATTTCTTATAACTACCGTCAGCCGGTTTTTTCAGTTGTAAAAGATTATTTCTTTTTTACGTTAGTATTTTCATTTATTAGTTTTATCCTTCAGCTATCCTTTGGTTACTGGTTTGCTAAATTTTCTTTTTACAGACGAGGAAAATTAATTGACAGATTACTTTCAAAAATTTCTATAATTACTTTCTCACTTCCATCATTTGTTGTCGGATTAATTTTAGTTTATATCTTTTCTGTTAAACTGGATCTTTTACCCACTTCAGGAATTAAATCAATTTATTTTGATGACTTGAATTTTATGGGAAAAATGAAAGATTATTTTCTCCATCTTATTTTACCAATGATAACTCTTTCTTTTGCCGGTATAGCGGTATTTTACAAGTATCTTAGAGATAATTTAAACACGGTTGCAAATAGTCCTTTTATAACCAGCTTAAGAGCCAACGGATTTTCAGAAAAGAAAATCTTTAAAAATCATTTAGTTCCTAACGCAATTCAGCCTCTAATTTCTATTGCCGGTATTGAGTTTGGAATTTTGTTAGGCGGTGCTTTACTGACTGAAGTTATTTTTTCTTTGCCCGGGATGGGAAGATTAACTATCAACGCAATTTTAAATCGTGATTTTCCGCTTATTATCGCTTGCAGTTTTATAGCCGGTTTAATGATGATAATTTCAAACCTGGCTGCTGATATTATAAAAATAAAAATGGATAAAAGATTTATAAAAGAGCTTATCAATTAATGAAATCTAAAATTAAAATTTGGCATTTTATACTACTTATTATCACACTGATATTAGTTATCAGATTTTCATATTTAGTTCAGCTTTTAAAGTTGACCGGTATATTGATCTCCTCATTTTTCGAATCTCCTGGCAATGTAATTTCGATAATTAAATTTGCTCTTATCGATAATATTGTTTCTCTTATATTAGTTATAACTGTACCCGCACTTATTATTAGTTCCAGCAGAGCAAAAAAAATATTATCCAATGATCTAAAAATCTCAAACTCAATAATAGTTATACTATTAACCTGTTTTTTATTTGCACCTATTATTACAACTCAGCATCCCGATTTTCAAAAAAACATTGGTGTAACAAAACTGCTTCCGCCATTATCAAGAGTATCATTCATTGAAATAAAAGAGCAGCCAATAAAAAAAGAAAATAATCAAAACGAATTAAAAAATATAATAGATGAAATTATACCCAAATCATACAATAACAATTTGATATTTATCGACAGCGTTAAAGTTGATTCAAGTTTCATTTATTATCAGTCGGGCATTAAATACCAAATAGATAAAAATAAAATAAATCAGAAAGATGGAAATAATATTATATCGTCTAAAGTATACTTTTTAGGTTCTGATGAGTTTGGAAGAGACGTTTTTACAAGAATTGTATACGGATCAAGGATTTCTTTACTGGTAGGATTGAGTGCAGTGTTTGTATCATTTATTTTAGGAATATCGTTTGCATTTTTTGCTGCAGAACGAGGAGGATTTGTTAATCTATTTTTTAGCAGACTTACAGATTTATTTCTTACATTTCCCTCAATATTTTTGGTTATTCTTGTTATAGCATTATTTGGCAGTAATATTTTATCAATTATTATTGTTTTAGGTTTTTCCAGCTGGATGAGTTTGTTTAAACTGGCAAAGAGTGAAATTATATCAATCAAAACAAAAGATTACTATTTATCTGCGGGTTTAATAGGATTAAGTAATATTAAATTGTTGATTAGAGAAATTTTACCCGTTATTGTTGTTCCTGTAACCGTTAATTTAATTTTTCAACTAAGCAATGTTATGTTAGCAGAATCAGCTTTAAGTTATTTAGGTCTGGGAACCGGAACAGAGTATCCCTCATGGGGATCTATGATTGAGAGCGGGCAGGAATATATTAATCAGTCGTGGTGGTTAATTTTTATTCCGGGATTAGTTTTGATATTATCATTATTAAGTATTAATGATATTGGAAGTAAAATAAGTAAAAATGTAAATCCGGTAACTGAATAATGGTTAATAAAAGATACATACTTAGTAAAAAATTAGGTGAGGGAAGAAGCAAAGTATTTAATGTTATTGATACTGAGTTTCCTGAGAGAGAAGTAGCAGCAAAATTTCTGCCCAACTCGGCATCCAAGGATGAAAAATCTTTTTTTCGTGAAGAATATTTTATCCTGCAGAAGTTAGATCACCCCAATATAATTAAGGCATTTGAGCTAAGCACAGTTATCATCAAAGATGAAGATGAAGATCCGGAAATAGAATTATCTTCACCATTTATTTCTCTGGAATATTTTTCATCCACACCACTGTTAAATTATTCAGGACTTAAAGAAGAAAAAAAACTTATTCATATCATTAAGCAGATTAGTTCTGTACTGTATTATCTGCATCAGTCTAATTATATCTATTATGATCTTAAAGCTGAAAATATTCTTGTTGCAGATTCTAATGGAATACCAGTTGTAAAAATTATTGATATGGGATTTGCGCGTTATACACTTTCAGACTATGATAAAAATATTCAAGGAACTTCTTATTACATTGCACCGGAACTGCTTAAAAATGAAGATCACGATCATTCAGTTGACTTTTATTCTCTAGGGATGCTGTTGTACAAAATTGTTTATGAGAAATTTCCCTTTAAGAGTGAAAATGAATTGGATATTTATAAGGCACACATTGAAGATGAATTTGCTTTAGGCCCTTCGATCTATTCAAAAAAAATAATAAATATTATTCATAAGCTGCTTAAAAAAAATCCACAAGAAAGATATGAAAATGCACTGGAAATAATTTTAGATCTTCAGCTTGAAATCGATTTTAATATTGTAAAGGATTTGATTCCGGCTAAGGTTTTTAGTGATAGAAGAGATGCCTTCAATATACTTAACACATATCTAAATGATAGCACGAGCAATGAAATATTTACAGTTAGAGGATTTGATGGTTCCGGAAAAACAACTTTGCTTGAGGAGATTTATAGAAAGACTGAAAATTCGGTTTATATAGAAAACTCAAAAATTAAATCCGGTTTTGAAGCTGTTAAATATATCTGCCGTAAGATAATACTGACAGAATCTGTCTTTAGGGAAAAAGAAAATGAGTACAATCAAATAATTCTGGATGTTTTTGATAACTCGTCACATAATTTTTTTGATTCAGTTAAGAGAATCTTTAACACTTTAGATTCCAAAATAAATCTTACAGTGCTTTTGGATGACTATAATTTGTATGACGATTACACTAATGAATCGCTTACTGAAATAATAAGGATATTTCAGGTAAAGGGGATTAAAGTAATTTTATCAGAATCATCCGATTTTGACCATTCCTCTTCAGTATTAAACAATCTTTGCATAGTTCAACTAAATCAATTTACAGATCATCAATTATCTGAATTTCTGGAGCTGAGTTATATTCCCACTTATCCCAAAAGAGAATTAAAAAGGTATATATTACTTTACTCTGATCTGCAGCCGGGAAGTATAAAGCAATTCATTAAAGATTTGATACTTCTAAAAGTTATTAAATATACAAACGCAAAAGTAAGTTTTGAATCTAATGAGGATATAATTCTTTCATTGCAAAGTTCGCATGAAGAAATCTATCGCATGCGTTTAAGCAATTTAAACAGCACTGAATTAAAACTTGCGCAAATAATTTCAGTGTTTGAAATTTCAGTTGAACAAACAATTCTTGCAGCATTGATAGATTTACCGCAGATGGAACTAAAAAATATTCTTAATGAACTGGAAAGAAAAAACATAATTGACTCACTTAGTATTAGTAATGCCCCAAAAATAAATTCCTTTAATTTTAAAAAATATATTTATTCGACAATAAATAACCGCGTTAAATTTCATGTAGTAATTGCAAACTCCATTAAAAAATTGTTTCCAGATTTTAATACAATTGAGCTGGCAAGACAATTTGAACTAGCCGGTGAATTTGAACAATCAGTTGAATATTTAAAAAAAGAAATATTACAGTCAGAAGAAATAAGTGCATACAGTTATAAACGCACTCTTTTAGAAAAGGCTATCCTTTTTGATCTCCCGGATAAAACAGTAACGTATCTTATTTTTGAGCTTATAAAAACTCATTATAAGCTAAGTGATTACAAATCCGCATTAGAAAATATTTATCGGCTCAATGAAGAAAAATTATCTAATCACGACAAACACCAATTACAATTTATTAAAGGATGCTGCTTAATCGGAATAAGAAAAATTGAAGAGGGAAAATCAATTTTACAACAATTAATTGCTTCGGTCAGTGATGCTAAATTAATCCAAAAAACATTGGTTGAGCTGGCTTATGCAGCGTTTGACCTGAATAATATAAATGAGTCTGAGGATTATTGTAAAAAATTATTAGATGACAGTAAATTGGAATATGAAGTAAAAGGCAAGTGCCACAACCTTCTGGGTTTGATAGAAATTCAATTTCGAAATAATCCCGAACAAGCTTTAAAGCAATTTACACTTGCTGAAGAGAATTATGCAAAAACAACATATGCCGATAGAACGGCAAGTATTAAGGTTAACATTGGTAATATTTATAACATACTTGGGAATAAGAAGGAAAGTGAAAAATACTGGCAGGAGGCCATTAAACTTAATCGTTTAATCGGAAACCTTAATCAAGAAGCGCACATTCTTTTAGGCTATGGTATTTTTTATCAAGAAAATTTTAATTTTGAAAAGGCAAAAGAAAGTTGGATTCAATCCGAAAAAATATTTTTAGCATTAGGTAATCAAAATGGAATAAGTTTGTCCATATATAACCTTGCCGAAATATATCTCCAATCATGCGAATATCAATTAGCTTATAATCATTTAATTAGAGCTGAAGAGTTATTTGAACAGACAAAAAACAGAGAAGAGCGGATGAATCTTTTGTTTTTGCGCGGTAAATTTTGGTTTGTTATTGGTGATAGAGAAGAACTAAAGAATACTATTAATCAATATGAATATTTTTTAATGATTGATGAAAATAATTCCGAGTTGAATAATCTTAGTTTTAATTTTTTAAAATTCTTAAACAAATTAAGCATAGGTAATACTTCGGAAATTATTAGCGATCTGAGTTTACTTCTGGAATCCTGTAAAAATGTATCTGAATATAACCTTTACTTAGAAGCTGTAATTTTGGCTTCGGAATTACTAATTAGTTCGGGTAAAACTGAAGAAGCGATTACTCATTTAAACAGCGATGAATTTACAAAACATATTAAACAAAATGTTATATTCCGAGCGTACAGAGAATTTTTATTTGGAAAAATAGCACGTTCGACTCAGAATGAAAATTTAAAATCACCTATTGAGTATTTTGAAAGCGCATACAGCCTGATAGAAAATGAGAGTATTAACGAGTTAACCTGGAAAGTTCTTCTGACAATTTCAGAAACATATTGGGAGCGAGGAAATTTTCATAAAACTAAAAAGCCAAGATACTATGCTTATGAATTGATTAATATGATAGGCGAAAATATTACAAATAATAAAATTAGATCAGCGTATTTTAATCATCCTGAAAGAAAAAAAGCATTAGAAAAATTAATAGTTATTAGTAACCAAACTCAGATAAATGAATTCCAAAAAAGTTAATATTAAAATTTATTCTGATAGTGATGACATAAGCGCTATCAACTCAGGTTTAAGACAAATTGAGCTGGAAAGCGTACCTATTGCGTTTACTAATCCTAATTCATTTTCTGCGGAAGAGGATACGATTTTAGTGCTTCAAATTGACTCACTAAGTTCAGGATTACTGGCCGAAGTTGCCCAGTCTAAAAAAGAAATCCCAAATAAAATTATAATTGTTGTGCGGAACAATAATGCATTACTTGTTAGTACGATATTAAAAATGGGGCTTCACGACATTTTTGTATTTCCTTATGAGATGATGAAATTTACATTCCATATAAAAGAAATCATCTCAAATGGGCTGTACAAAACTTCTGTGCTCTCACAAAAGGATGATGGTATTTTAAGACACAATCTTTCAAATTTAGTGGGAAGTTCACCTAAATTTTCGCGTACGATTGAGCTTGCTAAAAAAGTATCACAACAAAGCAGTTCGAATGTTCTGCTCTTAGGTGAAACGGGAACAGGTAAAGGTTTATTTGCAAGAGCGATCCATAATTATGGAAAAAATCGTAAAGAACCATTTGTAGATATTGTGTGTACAGCTATACCGGAAAATCTATTGGAATCTGAATTATTTGGTTATGAAGCAGGTGCATTTACAAGTGCAAAAACAAAAAAGTTAGGCTTGTTTGAAATAGCCGATAATGGAGCACTTTTTTTGGATGAAATTGGTGATATGAGTTTGAATCTTCAGGCAAAATTATTGAGAGCGATTGAAAAAAAAGTTATTAAAAGGGTTGGAGGAATTGTTGATATTCCAATATATGCCAGAATTATCTCTGCCACTAATAAAAATATTGAACAAATGATAGAAGAAGGTACGTTTAGACGTGATCTGTACCATCGGTTGAATGTAGTAACGATAGAACTACCTCCACTTAGAGAAAGAAATGAAGACATTGTCAGTCTGGCAGATCATTTTATTGAAGAGTTTAATTTTACTTTTAATAAATCTGTAAAAAAAATAAGCAGAGAATTAAAATACTTTTTTCTGGGATATCCCTGGCCGGGAAACGTACGTGAACTAAAAAATGTAATTGAACGAGCCGTTCTTTTAACCGAAAATGGTGAGCTTACATTAAATGATTTTTCAAATCTTATTAATTCCGTTCCTGCTGTCTTACATCCAGGTTCATTTGATGGTGAAGTTCCCGATAATGTTATCCGTATGGATTTGAATTATGGGACCACTGATTTAAAGAAATTATCAAAATACTATGCAATAAAAGTTTTAGAAAAAGTGGGTGGAAACAAATCGCAGGCTTCAAAACTTCTCGGAATTTCACGACCCAAACTGGATACATTAGTTTCTAAAAAGAAATAAATTTAGGAACTGAAGCTTTTAACCTCTTTTTTTATTGTAAAAATTCTTTACAAAAAAATCATTATTTCCTTTCAATTTAGGTAATATTTCCCGAATAACTAAAAATTCTGTTGAAAATTATTGATTATTGAGATTTTCCTGTGGCACTACCATTGCCGCATTTTAGCACCTATTAGAGGGCTAACTCTAGTTATGCAGAGTTAAATTTAATAGAAATTCAGTGTCATGATTATTTATTAACCAGTTATATGGTGGTGCTATGCAAAAATCTATATTACTGTTCATAATGCTGTTTGCATTAATTGCAACCTCTTTTGCTCAGGTAGAAGAAGCAGTTAGATACAGAGTTCAGGGTGATGCAACTGTTGTAGAACAGCAGATTAGCGTATCCAGCGCTAATGAATCCAGTGATAATTTGATCTTACAAAACCGATCAAATTCCCAGCTTGATGAA
>DPRR01000033.1 GCA_003538625.1 Ignavibacteriales bacterium | reverse complement strand
ACAAAGGCAGCGGAAAACTGGCTGTAAAGGGTCTTGTTACCGATGCGCAAAGCGGAGAACCTGTAAAAGGTGTTAACATTACCTTTATGCACGATGGCGAAACCACACCTGCCGCTTTGGCAACAAACGGTGAACCGGTAGTTAGCAAAACCTCGGCTGCAAAAGGTGGCTTTAACATTAAGTCGCTGCCGGCGGGTGTTTACAGGATAAGCTTCAAAAAAATGGGTTATGCCGAACAGTTTGCCACAGTAAATGTAAACGATGGCGAATTAACAACAGTTGATATAGCGCTGAGTAAAAACCCGGCAGAAAGTTAAACCTGGTTTCCCTGCTCCTGCGATTGTATTGTGTTGGATATTTAAATTGAATGTGGTGCAATTGGGGGTTGGGCAGGGGTAGCAGAATCTCACATTTCACCAAGAAAAAGTTGAAACAAATAAATAAAACTTACGGGTAATAGAGTGATACGCGCAATTGCGGGTATATAGATGTTGGTGGCAATGGTCAAAAGGCCCTGCTATATTGAAAATCTAACAAGGAAGAATAGGATAATTTGAGTAACTTTGTGAAAAAATAAAATCTAATGAAAACTCATCATAAAATAATAAATGGAGACAGCCGACTGATGAATCTTGTACCTGACAAGTCTGTGCATTTGGTAATTACTTCACCTCCTTATTGGCAATTAAAAGACTATGGGACAGAAAATCAAATTGGCTATCATGAAGATTATGAAACATATATAAATAACTTAAACCTTGTTTGGAATGAGTGTTATAGAGTCCTTGATAATGGATGTAGATTATGCGTGAATATTGGTGACCAATTTGCAAGAGCTGTTTATTATGGTAGATATAAAGTAATTCCTATCCGAACTGAAATAATCAAATTCTGCGAAAGTATTGGATTTGATTATATGGGAGCAATTATTTGGCAAAAACAAACTACAACAAATACAACTGGAGGAGCTTCTCTAATGGGAAGCTTTCCAACACCTAGAAACGGAATTTTGTCAATAGATTACGAGTTTATTTTAATTTTCAAAAAATTAGGAACACCCATTACCAAAGTAAGTAAAGAGATAAAAGAACAATCCAAGCTGACAACAGAAGAGTGGAAAGAATATTTTGCGGGTCATTGGAATTTTGGAGGAGCAAGACAAGATGGACACATTGCAATGTTTCCAGAAGAATTACCGAAAAGGCTTATTAAAATGTTCGCATTTAAAGGTGAAACTGTGTTAGACCCATTTATGGGCAGTGGTACGACTTCTTTGGCTGCAAGAAACTTAGAAAGAAATTCAATTGGGTACGAAATAAACTCCGAATTTATTGAAATAGCCAAAGACAAATTGAACATTATTCAGAAAGACTTAGCAGGAACAACTTATGAATTCCTTAAAGATGAAATTAAAATAGATACTAATAAGGAATTTAAAAATTTACCATATCGGTTTTTTGATTATCAGAATCTTGATAAAAAAATTGACCCGAAAAAATTACAATTTGGTTCTAAAATAGATAAAACCAGTGGAGAACGGGAAGATTATTACACGGTTAAAGAAATTATAAGCCCAGAACTGATAAGATTAAATAATGACTTAGTTGTTAGACTCATTGGAGTTAAAGAGAATAAAAACGCGAATGGCTCAGCTAAAAAGTTTTTATATGATAAAACAAATGGGCAAAAAGTATTTATGAAATTTGATAGTCAAAAATATGATGAAGAAAATAATTTGATGTGCTACTTATATTTAAAAAACAAGACCTTCATAAATGCTCACTTAATTAAAAACGGATTGGTTCAAGTGGATAGTGGGATTAATTTTAAATACAGAGAAAAATTTATAAAGATACACAATGAACAAACAACAAATTAAAACTCAAATTCTGTCTATTATCAATAACGCAGCCAATTATATTACGGCTGATGAAATATATAATCAACTTTTACAATCAGTTGACCCTGGAAGAACACAAGAAACAATTAGAAAATACATACGAGAATTAGTTAACGAACAAAACAACTTAATAGGAAGTTCAAATCAAGGATATTTTAAAATAAATACTCCTCAAAAAGCTCAGGAAGCAATTAATTATCTTTTAAGCCGAATCCCTGACTTACAAATGAGAGCAGATAATCTCAGAGCAACCTGGAACGCTAATAACCCTAACAACATAATTTAACATGGCAAAAGAATACATATCTGGTTCAGACGGACATAATCTGAAATTCAAAAGAGAAACATTATTAAATTACGGAATGAACCGGTGGGGACTAAACAAAGCTCACAGCGTTGGTTCAACTTCTGAATTAATTAGAACATGTGCCCCTACAAAATATGAAGAATGGGAACAATTCTATTTTACAAAAGCCAAACAAAAGAAAAAGGACGGCTTACAAATCACAAGAGAGTTCATAACAGGTCTTGGACAAACTCTTTACATTAAACTATCTGAAGTAGTGCAAAACGAACTTGAACAGATTTCAGAGGAAGAATGTATTGATTATGCCTATAATCTTGTCTTGAATCGGACTTATGAAGGTTACAAAACTGAAATAGAGACAATTTATGGGCAACTTGAGGGTGCGATTGGACAAAAAATTGAGGCTGCACCAGATAACTGGGATAGAACTTATGGCGTTGATTTTTTCGTTAAAATCAATCAAAAATACATTGGTATTCAAATAAAACCGATAGCATCAGGTCAGTCATTAAACCAATACCAATGGATTGAAATGCACAAAAAAAATCACGAACGTTTCGAAAAAGAATTTGGGGGTAAAGTATTCTTTGTTTTTTCAACAAAAAGTTCAAGCGGGACTAAGAAAATTTATAATACAGAAATAATCGAACAAATTATAAAAGAGATTAAGCGATTAAATGACTGAAAGAAAACCACATGCCCCCCGCTCCCGCACGATTGTATCGTGTGGCAATTATGATCTCCACGCGATGCAATCTCGCGTTAGCGGGGGTTGTAGGGCATTTTGAAAATACCTTCTGCACATAAAAAACGATTATGAAACTGATTCTAATATCAATATTATTACTAGATGGATATTCAAACACGGATTTGATTAAACAAATACGAAGTGAGTATATTTTGATAAACAAATCGCTTGATTCTTTTTCAAAGGTTGAGAAAAATGATATTAATGTTTCCAAAGATTTAAATCCAGATAATTACTCCTTTGAGAGTGATGGAATTTATCGATTAGCAATTGTAAATCTGATTCGATACTATGATAACGGTGAGATAAAAAAAGTAATTGTAAAATTTAATGGAGACAGACAAGATTTAATTTCTGAGTATTATTATAAAAATGACTCATTGATTTTTGTCTTTAAAACTCAGATTGATTATAAAAAACCCAAATGGTCAGATGATTTCATTGAAACCGATAAAAATATTTTGGAGAATAGATACTATTTCGATAAAAACAAATTGATAATGTGGATTGATTCTGATGCTAAAATGATTGATATTTTGCAAACTGACGACAAAACTGCGATAAACATTATTAGTGATTCAGAATTATATAAAGCTGTTTTAAAATGATTAATGTTTCCCCCCGCTCCCGCGCGAATCCTTTCGCGTGATAAGTGTTATTTTAGTATTGAGCCTCACATGATAAAATCGTGCGGGAGCGGGGGATTAAAGGTTTATTTCTTAAATAATATTTCAGGATTTAAAAAAATAGGATTAATCATATCACTTTAAATTATTCTTATGAAAATTCATCAGCCGGAAATCAACAAACGAAGCATTATCAGATGGAAAGTCTATTTTGACAGGTCAAGGTTGTATATCGGATATATTCAATTTTTCCTTATAGGGCTTGTTTTTCTTAAATCTTTTAAAGATAACCCCTGGGGCGAATGGATATTCAGGTATGCAATTGTTTCGATACCTGTTGCATTTCTATTGTTTGTTATCCTGTCGCTTGTATTGGGTTATT
>DPRR01000037.1 GCA_003538625.1 Ignavibacteriales bacterium | reverse complement strand
GGGTTCGATTCCCGCCCCGGGTACTCGGTTAAAAAGCTAAAGGTCTGTAATAGAAGCTATTATGGACCTTTTTTATTTTATCGAGTAACAAAATAGTAACAATTATAGCTACAAACTATATAAAGACGTAATAACTATTCCTTTTTTTTCCGATATTTAGATTTGTTTGAAAATAACATATAAATGGCCGAATTTGCAACAGCAACTTATGAAAATCCATTGGCATTCTTTGATAGTTTCCTTTTCCATGAGGGTTATCAGAAATTAGTAAATCAGTTCATAAATGATTCTGAATTATTAGGAGCATTTTTCAATAAAAGAGATATGAGTTTGTCTTATTGGGAGACAAATGAATTTGGTGAATCAGTTGAGTTTAAAGAATACTTTAATTCTCGTCTTAAAACAATTATAAAATCTGAAACTTTACTTGCCATAAAATCAATTGATGATAGATTAATTCCTTATCTGAATGTGGAAATAAATCCAGGTGAAGTAATTAAATTACTTGATTCAATCGATTCTTACTTTATAATTCTATCTGAATCAGGAAATAATGATATTAATAAAACAATAAAAACTCATTTAGAAAAATTAATCAGTTACATCAAAAGGCGATTCCACTCACTTCATATTAAGCATAAAGTATTTAGATATTTAAACAGAACACGGGATTTTCGATTTTCTTTTTTCGGGGTAAGGGATGAGCACAGAAGATTTTATAAAAAACTGCATTTAGTCTTTTACGAAAATAATATTATACCCGAAGATGCGGAGGATGATGATGAGTTTGTAGAAGTTTTAGCATCTATGAATCCCGTATCGACCGGAATAAAAATAGTTATTGTCGCGAAGAAGTTTGAAATAGCTTTAATATTTAGAGCGTTAGAACCACTATTCAATAATTTTAATTATAAGAGTATTGAAGAGTCCGGTTGTTTTGTAAACAAAAAAAATGAGTTGATTACAGCAAATCAGTTAAGTTCGGCGCTGTCCGATTTTCATAAAAAACAACGGCGATTAAGGTCAACAATTCAAATTGTTCTAAATGAAATAGAGCAATACAATACCTCATTATCAATTAATTAATTCAATCTTAGACTTTATCTTAGACTTTTTTTAGACCCATATTTGACTTTTGGATTCCTTTTTTTTTTGTTTTTCATTTTTGTACGGCAACGGTGCCAAAATAAAATATCAAGAAAATGAAAAAAGAAGTACTTACTGTTGAAGAATATCTTCAAAAACAGCAACTAATGGGAAAGGAAATTCTAAATCCTGCTGAACTTTGTACGTACACAGGATTTTCCAAATCTTACTTATATAAACTAACTCATCGCAGAGAAATACCATTCTATTGTCCCCAAGGCAAACTGATTTTCTTTAAACGGAGTGAAATAGAATTGTGGCTTTTAAAGAATAAAAGAAAATCAAAATCTGAAATTGAGACAGAATCACAAAATTATTTAGCCACAAAAAAAAATAAAAAATAGTAAAGCCATGAAAAAATATTTTGTTCGTGACAATGATATTCCTGTTTCAGGCTGTTTTAGCCTAAATATGATTGAAATATTCTATTTCATTCAATCAAGACACACAAAAAAAATCACTAAGAAAATCAGAAAACTTATCGATTTAGGTGAATTGCATCAAGCTAAAGAAGCAAGAAGGGAACTTTTTACTTTTGGTCCCCACGAATGGGATTCTGATAAACCCGGACCTATGAAATTCGAGTATAGTGGACTTATCAGCCTTGAAATTTTAGATGTTGATTATAAAAATTCAAAGGAATTATTGAAAAGAATTGAAGCAATAACTTATTGCCATGGGTGGTATCGAAACTTGAATAAAAGCAGAATAACTTTACTGGTATTAGTTGATTCAGAATCTGAAAATCACGAATTAGCATTTAATCAGACTGCAGATTATTTTGAAAAAGCACTTAACAAAAAAGTGGATCGAACTGATGCCAACATTCCAAAATGGAATAAAATAACCTACAGTTCAAAAACATATTTAAATATGATATCAGAAGTATTTCATGTCAACATTGATAACAATTAATCAAAAGATGAAATTGAGAATCTATCAACAAACATATGACTAATGGGAAATTTATTAACTGAAAAGGCAACTGAATATATTAGTTATGGCCTGTCTGTAATCCCTGTGAAATCAGACAAATCACCGGCGATAATCCACTGGAAACCATTTCAAGAAACGAAGATGACTAACGGAGATATTCATAAGTTTTTTTCCAAATCATTTGCAACTGGAATAGGTATAGTTACAGGTATGGTCTCTGGAAATTTGGAGGTCTTGGATATTGACCTCAAAAACGACAAAACAGGTACGCTTGGGAAGGAATTAAAGCAATTAATTCGTGATAATCTTCCAGATGTTTTTAAAAAACTGGTCGTTATTGTGACAAAAAATGCAGGACTGCATCTTTATTATCGCCGAGAACTTGTTAAAGGAAACCAAAAGTTAGCGATGAACTCTGAAGGGGAAGTACTTATTGAAACACGTGGCGAAGGGGGGTATGTTGTTGGACCACCATCTCCCGGATACAAAATGAATCACAATGATTATAATAAAATTCCTTTTTTAAGTGAAGAAGAATGTGAAGAATTGTTTGCCATCGTAAAAAGTTTTGATGAAACTGTTAAAACTGAAGAAATAGATTCTTGTAAAATCGAAAATCATAAAAACTCCCCATTCGATGATTATAATGCTAAGGTTGATGTTTCAGAATTATTAATGAAACATGGATGGAAAATGATTGGACAACATGGTAACCGTATATATTTTAAAAGACCCGGTAAGGAAGGTAATGCTGTTTCAGCTAATTGGCACATAGAAAAAAGAGTGTTTTACAATTTCTCATCCTCAACCATTTTTGAAGCTGGGAAAGGATATTCACCTGTTGGAGTATTTACTGTTTTGGAATGTGGTGGAGATTTTACATTGGCAAGCTGTAAATTGGTAGAACTGGGTTATGGTCAACAAGTAAATAATGAAGTTGTAAAACTCCCGCCAACACCATCCTTGCCAATATCTGGATTTCCAGAATTCGTGCAAGTTTTAATTAATTCATGTGTCGAAGTATATAAGACGCCACGTGACTATTGGGCTGCTTCTGTAATTTCAGCTGTTGGTTTAGCCATAGGCGATAAACTTGAACTCATCACGAGATATCAAAATATTCCAATTCTTTGGGTTGGCATTATCGGAAGTGTATCCTCTGGAAAAACTGAAGCACAAAGAACAATTCTACAACCATTTCATAATTTAGATAAGAAGCTTTATAAAGAATATAAGGAAGAAGTGAAGGAATATAAAAGGTTGTCCAAATTGTCTGAAGAGCAACGGCTTGCAGAAGGAGTACCTTTTTTAGTTGAGCCAAAAAGATTCCAGTATTTATTAAACGATTACACACCGGAAGCATTAGCAAAAGTTCATTCCATTAATAATAGAGGTTTAATGATTGACAGAGATGAATTATTGGGTTGGCTTGATGATTTTAACAGATATAACAAAAGTGGAGAGCAAAGTTTTATGCTATCTTCATACAACCGTGTATCAAAATCAATTAATCGCAAAAATTCAGAGGATGTAGTTATTCCTAATCCAATTATTTCGATTATTGGTGGAATTCAACCGGAATTGTTATTTAAACTGGCGAAAAATGATGGAAGTGAAAACGGATTTCTTGCACGTTTTTGCTTTGCTTATCCTGATAACGCACCAAAACAAAAGTATAGTAAAAGAAAACTACCAGATGAAATAGTAGCTAATTACGAAATTTTTATCGTTGCGCTAACCAATCTTTCTCAAAATGAACAATTGTATTTATCAAATGAAGCGGAATGCACTTATGAAGAATGGTTTAATGAAAATGTTGAGCTAATAAATTCTGAATCAAATGAATATGTTAGTGGGGTTTATGGAAAATTAGACATTATTGCGCTTCGTATAGCTATTGTAATTAAAGGAATGAAAAAAATTTTGGAAAATGATTTTTCAAATTTGATAACAAATGAAATCATGAAAACAGCTATCGAAATAACAGAATACTTTCGTGCAACAGCGCTAAAAGTGTATCGGAAAATATTTGGAAATGACAAAAAAATACCTTCCAAGAGGGAAGTAATAGAATTTCTTTATTATACCGAAAAAAAGGATAAAGCTGAAATTGCGCGAATTCTTGGCGTTTCCCGTCAACGTGTTCAAAATGTTTTGAGAAACTAATTAAACAACCCAAAGGGGTTGCGGTGTTGCACCCCATAAAAGTCAGACTCTTACTGCATTGCAGCTGGCTGGGGGGCAACACCTTTTTAACTAAGAAAGAAAAAATTAAAATTTAATGTTGCATCTGTTTATTACGCAAAACATTAAAAACCAGTTATTTAAAGTGTGTGCAATATGCAGCAAGGTTAATAACTTAAAAAATAAGGGAGGAATCAATTATGAACTCAAAAGAAAGACAAGCTGAAGAAGTGATGTACCAAATTTTTACCTTAATAGGTGAGGATTTCGATTTTCGATACAATACATCTACAGGAGAGATAGAACTTGACACTAATCGCAAAGGAATTTGGAAAACTACCACGGATGTTTTTATAGGTGGCATCCGTAATTTACTAATGATGGAAGGCGACGTCTATAACATCGACGAATTAAGGGATATTTTTAAATCAGCGCCTTCTCTGAAATTTGAAGGAATAACTTAACTGGTTTAATACATTCATTTACTTTTCAATTCTATTTAGCAGGTTATCTCATTGGGTAACCTGCCTTTTTATATGTGAACGTAAAATTTTTTATAAAAAAAATTTTCGATAATAAATACGAATGCGCAAACTTCCATTAATTGAAGACCCCGCACACTTTTGAATTGGGAAACCTCCCCCCCCGGTTCTCGATGAGGTAAAGTTTTTCAGCCGGCAAATAGAATCAAAAATTTATCCCTCTCCATTGCTTGTACTACCCCCACTTTTACTGTGGAACTGCAACAATGGCAGTTCAAAGAAATTTTTTGTTTAACAATTAAAATTCAAGAAACATGGTACGTATTGTAAATTTTCGTGTTCGTCAGAATTCTCTCGGCGAAGTATTTAACGCATTGATTGTTCAAGGCATTGTCCTTGTTCAGAGCAAAGAAACCGGGCTTTATTATGCCACATCAAAGGAGGCAAGTCTTCCAACTACATTCGATGAAGAAACTTGTAAAAGCCTGATTGGTCAAACACTTGACGGCAGAATTCAGCGAACTGAGGTTGAACCTTTTGAAGTGACAAATCAGGAAACAGGTGAAATCAAAGTCTTAACGTATCGTTACCAGTTTATCCCGGCAAGAGTGGAACAAAATCACCTCGAAGAGTTGGTTGAGCTGGAAAACGAATTAACGCATTAAAAAAATCAGTGTCCTTAGCTGTTAAGTTGAGGACATTGATTAAAATTTTTGATTCCCTTAAAGATTAAATTTTTGAACTTAAAAAAGATTCATTTTTAAATTAAATTATGCAGATACGAAGCAGGTTTAATCACCCACTTTTTTATCAGTTTAAGTTTAATTTGAATTTCTGACTATTTGTTTAATAGCGTTTTCAATTAAAATTTAATCATCAGTCTGTACGGATAGTTATTTAAATTTTAACTTAATAAAACTTCAGTTTAAAACTTTAATCCTTGAAAATCTTTGGAATAAGTGAAATTTCATTTCAAATCTTAATTAAGAAATTATGAGAAAAGAAAACCTATTGTTTTATTTAATTTGTATTTGTTCAATAGCGTTTTGGTTTATTTCATGCGCACCATCAGCAGAAAATGCAACTTCATTCAATAGTAATTATGGCAACAATATATTCCGTGGCATATATCACGGAGCTATTATACCATTTTCAGTAATTGGTAAATTATTAGGATTCAATATCGGATTGATTGACAGAGGTTTATTGAATGACTTCACCTATGTAGGAGGCTATCTACTTTCCTTATTTACCTATTTCAGAATTATTCGTTTTTTCTTGAACGCAATCGTTAAAGACTAACGAATTATATCAGCATAGTGTTGCACTGTTGCATCCATCAATATTGCGCAAATTATCCATCAATTAAAGCAAGTTTTATCCTGTATTTTTTGACAACATTTTTTGAGACTGTATTTCTTGCTGATGGATAACAATAAAAAATACAACTGAAAAAACGGTAAAGGAGGGTGGCTAACTAAAGTTCACCCTTTTTTGATTTCAAATTTTTTTTAAACACTTAAATATTTTTAATATGGAACTTAGACAAGCGAAGCGTAAAAACGCAAAAATGAAACTGGCGCTTCAAGGAAGTGCCGGTTCAGGGAAAAGTCTTTCAGCATTACTGCTTGCTTCAGGAATAACTGAATGGAGCAAGACAGCTGTAATCGACACTGAGAATAACTCTGCTGACCTTTACTCTCATTTGGGAGAATACAACGTTCTGCAACTTGACAAACCATTTACTCCGGAACGCTATATCAAAGCAATCGAGATTTGCGAAGAAGCTGGCATGGAAGTTATAATCATCGACAGTATAAGTCACGAATGGGATGGCTCTGGCGGAATACTTGACCAACATGGCAACATGCCTGGAAATTCATTCACAGCGTGGGCAAAGATGACTCCAAGGCACAATGCTTTTGTGCAGAAAATCCTTGAATCACCATGTCATATTATTTCAACCATCAGGACTAAACAGGATTATGTACTTTCTGAAAGGAATGGAAAACAAGTACCTGAAAAAGTAGGGCTGAAAGGTATTACCAGAGATGGTATGGATTACGAGTTCACGATTGTGTTTGATTTGGATATAAAACACAATGCTGTTGCTTCAAAAGACAGAACAGGTTTGTTTGTCGATAGACCGGAAGCCATTATTACTCCGGAACATGGCAAACGAATACTGCAATGGTGCAATACAGGTGTGACAATCGATGAGGTGAAAAAGCAGATTCAAAATGCGAGTTCAGTTCAGGAATTAAGAGATATACTGAAACTTTATCCTGAATTCAGGAGGGAAATCGAAGTCCTTGCTATCAATCGCAAGGATGTATTACACACAGAAATTATTAACACAACTAAAATAGGAAGCAATGGAACTGGTACGAGTAAATAACAAACAACAATTAATCCTTAAACCTGCTTTTGTAGAAACAGCAGAAAGTGAAAATTTTAGTACATCAAGCGATGTTCATTTCATAGCAGCCAATACTGAGGTTGTTAAGATTGACGAACTCAGAAGAAATCACACTATTCCTGTATTTGCAAAGGATAATGAATCTACCATCAGTCATCAGGAGTTTGTTCAATGTATTGAATATGTTGCTGGTCAGATTTTCACTGGTGAACAGATTCTTTCACCTGCTGTCAGGGTAAGCCATCCAATTAAAGGCAGAATACCTTCAGCAGTGGGTAAGCCAGCAAAGGAGCTAATGGAGCATGAAAAGACCCTGTATTATGAGAGAATGGCTTTTGCTATTGAAATACCTTCTATAAACGGAAACATAGCTGAAAATGGCTTAAATCTGACTGTAGGAGGTGTAAGAGCTTACAATCTGGAAAACCTTTACACAAGAAAGACTGAGGAACATTTCAAAATCTTCATTGGGTTTAAAAACAGGGTTTGTTGTAACCTTTGTGTTTCAACTGATGGATTTAAAGCTGAATTGAAGGTTAGGACTATTGCTGAACTTGCAAAAGCAGCCTTTACCCTGTTCGGTGAATTTAACGTTTACCGGGAACTTGATAAATTCAATAACCTACCCGAAATAATTATCACCGAAAGTCAGTTTGCACAAATAGTTGGAAGGGCAAGGCTTTATCAGAATATGCCACTAAAGCAAAGGAAAAACATACCAGCTTTTCCATTGTCTGATGGACAGGTAAATCTGGTGGTGAAGGACTATTACAGCGATAAGAGTTTTGCAAAGGAAGAATCAGGTAATATCAACCTATGGAAGCTTTATAATCTTTTCACTGGTGCTAATAAAATGAGTTATATTGACACCTTCCTCGACAGAGGAGTTGGTTGCCAGCAGTTTGTAAATGGATTGTATGAGGCAATTGGTGTAAACAGGTATCATTGGTTTATAAACTAATTCTAAGGTATCGCCAAATGACCATACTAAAGTGAAGGCACAGTTTGCATCTTCAGATGTATTTCTGTGCTTTCTTTTTTATTAATTCTTTAAATTTACAATTATGAAAACAATTCAACTTATCCACAAAGAACCCCAAGAAGAATGTTTTGAAATCCTGAAATCAACCATAATTGAAGACAAGGTTTTAAAGAAATGGACCATTGATAAAGATACTCTGATTCAAAACCTACCGGAACATGTAGTAAATGAGTTTCTTGATTTATTGGGGAGTATAGAACCTGCATTTCGGAGTATTTACCTGAAATGGATAAAAGAAGGGAAATTAAAAATTATTTGTGAGGAAGAAGATTGAAAGTATTTAAAGAAAAAATCCCATCTTATTCAACTATACCTTAAAAACTACTTTCTGCTGTTCAACTCTGATGCAGAAGTTGGATTTGAATTATATGATTAATTTAACACCAAAATTCTAAAAATGAAAAATATTGATTTTCAAAAACCTGTAAAAATTGTACATCCTCAACCAGGAGAGGAAGATCTAATTTATAGAGTTGTCAATTCTAATTACATTACCAATAGATGCTATATAGAACCTATTAATTTGAAAAATTGGAATAAGGATCTATTGCCTCAAGAATTAGTTTCAATTGATGATATTGAAAATGTTTAATTATCAAACAAAGATTCATTGAGTAAAAATGAAAAAATATGTTCTAATTAATGGAGAGAATAAATTTCCCCGGACAAGGGAAATTAATTCGTTCAAGGAGGAAATTCCATTTGTATTTACAAAAAGGGAAGGAAAAGAATTCACAAATAGGTTGGACGAAACAGAAGTTTTCGATCACGAATTTGACGATCCTAAACAGAAAAAAGAGTTTTATTCATTACTCTTCAAAACTAATTTGGAAATATTCTCATTTTGATTGATAAGAATGAGTAATATTTTGTTGATTCCTAAGAGGATATTTTAATAATTACCTATAAAATAGCCATAGTTTCCGAACAAAATTAAACTGACAAATTATACCAGGAGGAGGTAAATGGATAGTTAAGTAATCTTTAAATAGAAAATGGAGCAGAGATATGACCGACGTACACGATAAACAAACAAGAAGTTATAACATGAGTCAAATCAAAGGCAAGAATACAAAGCCAGAGATATTAGTTCGAAAACTTCTATTCTCAAAAGGATTTAGGTATCGTCTGAATGTTAAAACCCTCCCCGGAAAACCCGATATTGTTTTACCCAAATACAAAACTGTACTGTTTATTAACGGCTGTTTCTGGCACGGACACGAAGGCTGCCGTTATTTTGTAATTCCCAAAACCCGCACCGAATGGTGGATAAACAAAATTAATCGTAATAAACAAAAGGATCGTGAAAACTTTCTTAAGCTAACAGAAGATGGGTGGAAAATTGTGACTATTTTTGAATGTGAACTGAAAGGGGATAAACAATCTGAAACTCTAAACAAGTTACTTGATGAACTACATTGATCTTTTTGCTGGTGCCGGCGGTTTATCTGAAGGTTTTATTCAAGCGGGGTATAAGCCAATTGCTCATGTTGAAATAGATAAAGCTGCTTGTTTTACACTTAAAACCCGGATGGCATTTCATTATCTGAAATCAAATAACCAATCAGATATTTACCTAGAATACTTAAAGAGTAATATTAAAAGATCAGAATTATACAGCTATATCCCTGAATATTTACTAAATAGTGTAATTAATTTACCAATAGGCCCGGAACATAACGAAAAAATCTTTAGACTCATTGACGAACAACTTAACGGTGAAGAAATTGATTTAATTATCGGAGGACCACCTTGTCAGGCATATTCATTGGTTGGAAGAGCTAGGTCTATTGATGGGATGGAGAGTGATCCACGAAATCATCTCTATATTCAGTATGCAAGTTATTTGGAAAAATACAAACCAAAATTATTTGTTTTTGAAAACGTACTTGGATTGAAATCTGCAAAGAAGGGCGAGTATTTGAAAAGTATGGAGATACTCTTTTTAGAAAAGGATTATAAAATGCAATTATATACACTTGCAGCAAATAATTTCGGTGTTTTGCAAAATCGTAAACGAATTATTTTACTGGGTTATCGTAAAGATTTAAATACGGATTTACCAGATTTAGAGGCTATCCGAATACCATCTGATTTCAAGGTTGATAGTATTTTTAAAGATCTTCCACCAATTAAAGCAGGAGAAGGCATTGATAAATTTGTTAACTATACATCTGCTACAAATGACTATCTTAACCAGACTTCAATAAGAAATGGAATAGATATTTTAACTCAGCATGTTTCCAGGCCACATACAGATCAGGATAAAGAAATATATCGAATTGCAGTAAATAAATGGAATAATGAACACCAGCAAAGGCTTGATTATAATGATCTTCCTGAAGTTTTAAAAACACATAAAAACCGACACTCTTTCTTTGATCGTTTTAAAGTTGTTGCTGCCGACTTAAATTATTCACAAACTGTAGTTGCTCATATAGCTAAAGATGGTCATTACTATATACATCCCGATATTGGGCAAAACCGTTCAATAAGTGTGCGTGAAGCTGCACGTTTACAATCATTCCCGGATAATTATTATTTTGAAGGAGCAAAAGAGGGACAAAACAGAACAGCTGCATTTAAACAAATAGGAAATGCAGTTCCTCCTTTGATGGCAGAAAAAATTGCTGAGTATCTAAAAAAAATAATTTAAGCTACTTGAAATGGCAAAAGAAGACAAGCAGCAAATATTAACGTTCGTTCCAAAAGCTAGGATTATTCTTCAACTTGGTGACCAATTAATAAGAAGTGAAAGCATTGCTATACTTGAACTAATCAAAAATGCTTATGATGCATGTGCCGGTATTGTTACAATTAGAATGAAAAATGTTGATAATCCTTCAATCGGAGAAATAGTAATTGAAGACAATGGATGTGGTATGGATTATGACATTGTAAAAGATGTTTGGTTACAACCCGGTACAACATATAAAAAGAATCAGCTGGAAGATAAAAAATTTATAAGTCCTTGTAATAGAGTTCCTTTAGGCGAAAAAGGCATAGGTAGGTTTGGTGTCCATAAATTAGGATTTGAAATAATTCTCATAAGTAAGAAACATGGCAAAAAGGAAGTACATTTAACCATCAACTGGGCAGATTTCGATAATGATAAACTACTTCAGAAAGTCCCAATTGATTTGAAAGAAAAGAGTGCTGAATATTTTGAACAAGGTCAGACTGGAACTAAAATTATCATTCGAAATCTTAGAACAAAATGGACTCGCGGCAGTATCCGCGAGCTACATAGAGCGATAACCTCACTCAATTCACCTTTTGAATCACTTAACTCATTTAAGGTTCTTTTTAGAATAGATAGAAAGGATTGGCTTGGAGGATTATTATCTTTTAATGATATTAAGAGTAGTTCGCTTTTTGCTGCAGAAGCAACTATTAAAGGAAATAAAATTACATCACTAAAATATGAGTTTACTCCATGGGCAACAATGAAGAAGCTAAATGGAAGAAAACATGAAGAGATCGACATTTTGATGAGTCACAAAATTTATGATGAAGTAGAAGAAAAGAAAGTAATGAAAGAAATAGACATCTCGACTTTTGAAATAGGTGAGATAAAGTTCAAAGCTTTAATTTTTGATTTGGATGCTACTATTTTATCGCTTGGTGTTGAAGATAAAAAGGGACTTAAAGATTACTTAAAATCAAATGGAGGAGTAAGAGTATACCGTGATGGAGTAAGGGTCTATGATTATGGTGAACCGGGAAACGATTGGCTCAATCTTGATATTGAAAGGGTTAATCTTCCAACTGCCAGAATTAGTAACAATATTATAATTGGATCCGTTAGGTTAGATAGACTTTCAAGTAAATCATTAAAAGAAAAAACAAATAGGGAAGGTTTTATAGAAAATGATGCTTATAGAGAATTTTTAAGTGCAATAAGATTTACAATTAGTCGAATCGTTACTCAAAGAAACATAGATAAGGATAAACTAAGAAGCAATTATGGAAGCTCCATAAAAGTTCCTGTAGTTGACAACCTGCAAATATTAAAAGAAAAAGTAAGTAAGTCTTTAAGTGAGAGTAATCCTGCTAAAGCAGAAATACTTGCGATTATAAAGGAGATTGGTGACGATTATAAAACAATAAGTGATATATATATTAGAAGCGCTAGTGCTGGATTAAGCCTATCGATTGTTATTCATGAAATTGAAAAAATAATCTCAGAACTAATAAGGGTAGTTGATGACTCAAAATCAACTGATAGAATAAAGTCACTTACTATTCATTTAGGAAAATTAATTGAAGGCTATAGTGCATTGATTCGTAGACGTTCAAGAAAAGAATCAGAATTACAGCCACTAATTAAGCAGGCGTTGTGGAATATTGAATTTCGCCTTAAAGCTCATGGAGTAAGCATAGTTCCAGCCTATGAAAAGAAAAAGGATTTTCAAACTTCGGCCAAATGTTCCGATAGTTTGATATTAGGTACTATAATTAATATCATAGATAACTCTATTTGGTGGTTAAACTATGGCAGAGTTCAAAACAAAAAAATATTTATCGAACTTTCTGATGAGTTTCCTGGATATTTAACTTTAATCATTGCAGATAATGGGCCAGGTTTCACCTTGCCACCTGAAGATGCCGTGAGGCCATTTATATCAAATAAAGAAGGTGGAATAGGTATCGGACTTCATTTAGCTTTTGAAATTATGAATAGCCATGGAGGAGAATTGCTCTTTCCTTCAGCTGATCAGTTTACAATACCAAAAGATTTTAGATCAGGAGCAATTGTAGCTCTGGCATTCAAAAAAGAAAAAAACAAATATCATGATACTACCAACTAATGGATCTGTTGTAATAATTGATGAAAAGTCAGATGAAGCACTTCCAATAATCAAAGCTCTATCCAAATCAGGAATATCAACTACATACTATAGTGGCATTAAGGAGGAAGAATTTCCCAACCCAGCTTCACAAATTATCCGGCTTGTTTTTTTGGACTTACAACTGATAGACAGTGTTACTGATGAGCATCAAATTGCCACAAGTCTTGTTCAAGTTTTAAAGAGAATTATTCCACCAAACAATGGACCCTATATCCTTGTGCTTTGGAGTAAAAACTATGCAAAATATG
Source organism: Ignavibacteriales bacterium (assembly GCA_003538625.1). GTDB lineage: Bacteria > Bacteroidota > Ignavibacteria > Ignavibacteriales > Ignavibacteriaceae > IGN3. The sequence goes on along the minus strand of DPRR01000037.1, from coordinate 11,351 downwards.
GTGCATATGTGGAGATGGAAATAAAAAAAGGTGAGCATGGAATAATTCCAGTATGTATTGTTAATTTGAACAAATCTGATTGTTTAGACAGGGTCAAAATACTAACTATTGATCCAGATGATTTTACTCGTGAAATAGTTGATTCACTAAAAGGCAGTTTTGAAGAAGATCAAATTGAATTCTTAGTGCAAAAGATTAGTAAAGAATTAGAGAATCAGGCTCAATTCAAATTTCAAGCAAATCCGAATGCATTAATTATAATTGAAAATGCAATAGAATCAAAACTAAAGGAAGCAGGTGTCTTTCACCTTTTTACTATTTGGGAAAATCTATTAAAATCATCTGGTGCAAATATTGTTACAGAAATTTCTTCAACAATGGAATCCTCAGTCTTGTGGGAGCAAAATATGAGAGATGTAATAAAACGTATGGCGGAGGCGAGAACAGGTCAAAATAATATTACAAAGGAAATTGCACTTGAAGCTTCTATGGCTACATTAACCAATTCGTTTGCTGAAGAACTTGAATCAAAAACAAGAGGTTTTCATTTTCCCGATTATATTCAGTTAGAATCACCATTCAATATCGCCAGCTACTGCGAGGAGAATATTTTGAAAATTGTAAAGTTTGAAGGCGAAGGAAAAACTAAAGTTAAATTATTAAAAAATGGTGAAATTGTTAAAGGCAAAGAAGGTTTAAAAATTGATAGCATCTCAAAACTATCTGAAGGATTAAAGGATCCTGATAAAACTGTGGTTGATAAAATTACTAAAGCTTATATAAATGTACCTCACTTTATAAATACAAAATTACACATTGAATTAAATCCTTCTAATGTACTTATACCCGGGAATTTATATAAAATCAACTTGAGCACGAAAGATAAAGAAAATTTTGTAAAACCCTTTTTTGAAAAATTACCTGAGAATATAAAAGAATATAAAATAATTGAGCTTGAGGTATCTCCAATATGTGACTACGCTCAGAATAAATGGAAAAAATCAAGGCTTTTACCCGGAGTTCTCTATCCAGCTGAAGTAACAAACCTAAGACCTGGAAATCATTATTATCCTGTTTCCCCAGCAATCATAATAGATAAGAAACCATATAAAATGATTTTTGATTTTCATTTATTTAAGAGTCTGGATAAAACCGTTGTCAATAAGAGAAAGGTTTTTTTTAAATTAAAAAGAGAACTTTTGCTAGATATAATTGCGAACCTTTCAGGTCATGTTAATCGGCCTGGAATAGCCTTTGTTTCATAAATGGATAATAATCACAAACTCGGATTATATGTTTCATATTACCTCGCAAGGTTTGATGAAGAAGCTTATCAAAATCTTGGATTTGGTAATCAAGGAGATACCCACAATAAAATCGGAGAAATTTTATCTGTTAACCCACACACTGTAAAAAACTGGAGAGACGAATTTGATCCTTTGTTTGGACACCGTATGGGTTGGTACCAAAGACCAATGAATCCTAGTAGAATCAGAGTTGCACAAGCACTTGAAAATCTTGATGAGATCCAAGTTAGAAGTATTACCAAAGATATTCTTTCTGGAAAAATTCATCAAGAACCGGATGAATTGGATCAATTGGTTTTAATAGCTTCCGATGTTATAAAAGGATCATTCTCATCAAAATTTATTCTACGTACACCAACCGGAAGAGCCGCTGAAGAGTTCTTTATAAACCATTTTTCAGAAAATAAGAAACCATTTGAAGGCACTTTAATTGATTGTAGGGACTTTGGAGTTGGATATGATTTTAGAATAGAAAACAAAGACAAGAAATATTTTGTGGAAGTAAAAGGTCTATCAGATTTTTCAGGTGGGATTCTTTTCACAAGCAAAGAATGGACAGTTGCTAAAAATGAGGCTGAAAATTACTTTTTATGCGTAATTTCGAATCTAAGTGATACTCCTAATATAATTTTTATACAGAATCCTTTTGAAAAATTAAAACCAAAAAAAAACATCTACACTTCGATTCAAATAAGTTACAGTGTAACCGAAAACCAAATTGCTGAACTAAAATGATTGATTACTCCAAATTTGAAACCACTTCTGCAGTCCCGGAAGCATCCTCGATGATTGAGACTTTCCGAGCAATAGGATACAGTATCGAAGCTGCAGTTGCTGATATTATCGATAATTCAATTCCTGCTCAGGCTAAAAACATCTGTATCAATTTTGAATGGAAAGGAGCTGATACCTGGATCTCCATTAAAGACGATGGCACAGGCATGAGCAATAAGGAATTGATTCAGGCCATGAGACCAGGAAGTAAAAATCCATTGGAAGACCGGAATGCAAAAGATCTTGGAAGGTTCGGTCTTGGATTAAAAACTGCGTCCTTTTCACAGTGCAGAAAGCTCACTGTAATCAGTAAAATGAATGAAACTGAACCGACATTCTGGACATGGGACCTTGACTTTGTTAAAGAAACAGGCAAATGGGAGCTAATAAAATATTTACCTGATAACCGTTTTGAGGATGAAATTGATAAAATGATTTCAGGAACAATAGTAGTATGGAACGATATCGACAGACTGGTTAAAAATTTCAAAGCAGATGATAACAAAGCCTTAGATAAGTTTCTTGCTGTAATGGAACAGGTGAAAAGGCATATTGCAATGGTTTTCCATCGCTTCATTGAGTCAGGGAAAATAAAAATCTATTTTCAGGACAGATTGGTAGAAGCCTGGGATCCATATCTGAAAGATGAAATTGCGACACAACCATTTCCACAGGAACCACTTTTCAATGCAAGAGTATTTATCAAAGGGTACGTTTTACCACATAAATCAAAAATCACAGATGCCAGATTCAGAGAAGGAGAAGGTTCTAAAGGGTGGAACGAACAGCAGGGATTTTATATTTACCGTAATGAGAGATTGATTTTAGCTGGAGATTGGCTGGGTCTGTTCAGGAAGGAAGAACATTACAAACTTGCCCGGATACAGATTGATTTACCGAATAATCTTGATGCTGAATGGCAGATTGATATAAAGAAGTCAGTTGCCCGTCCTCCTCATGTATTGAAAGAACAGTTAAAGGCATATGCCAGTCAGATAAGAATACAGGCAGTAGAGGTTTATCGTCATAAAGGGAAAAATGTTAAACTATCTCCGGGACAAAAATTTGTTCCTCTGTGGATTGACCATAAGAGAGGAAATAAATGGTACTACAAAATAAACAGAGAACATCCCTTGATTGAAAAAATCAAAGATCAGGTAGTAACAGAACCTGATAAAGCAATTGAACTGTTGCTGCGTTTCATTGAAGAAACAATTCCAACTAAGTCAATTTATATTAAGGAAGCTGAAGATCCTGAATTACAGGGAAAACCATTTGAAGGAACCAAACACAGTGAAATAATAAAACTTATGCAACAGGTTTATATTTCTCTGATTTTGCAGGGTAAAAAAGATTCGGAAGCAAAATCAATAATTATAAATCTTGAACCTTTTAATCATTTTCCTGAATATATAGCAGATCTTAGATGAATATTATATTTTTATAACGCCATTACATAACCAACTGGCAGACAAATAAAACAAACCAAAAACCTAATTATGATCGACCAGGCAAAAAACATATGTATTGAATTGCTTAGAAATATTAAAAATCCCACATCAACGGATATAAATAACTCCATTGATAATGTTCTTAAAATATTTCCCGACCTTAATAATCAAAGAGAACAATTATTTAATTATCTGGCAGCAACTTTTGCTATCTTCTCAGACAATTACAGAATTCTTGATCTGGAGGAAGGATATCATCCTTGGCTTAAAGACAGAAAGAAAGATATAAGCTGGTCGTTTTGGAACCGTTACAACAATTATTTACGAAAGAAAATGGCTCTTGAAACGATTAATAAACTTGACAATTTAACTGATGATATTTTAGATCGCATCCCCAATCCTTCAATTTCCGGCGCTTGGGATAAAAGAGGGATGGTAGTTGGTCAGGTTCAGTCAGGTAAGACAGGTAATTATACAGGTCTGATAAACAAATCTGCCGATGCAGGTTACAGACTGATAATAGTTTTAGCGGGGATGCATGATTCATTGAGAAGTCAGACTCAAATCAGAATTGATGAAGGCTTTTTGGGCTTTAACAGTCAGCGTTCACTTCAATATTCAAATACAAATAAAATTGGAGTTGCATTTTACAATCCGATTGATGAGAGAACTGGAGTTTCAATTGATTTGCCAGCTAATGCTTTAACATCAAGCCATCTCAATGGGGATTTTAATAGGAAAGTTGCGCAATCAGCAGGCATTCATTTAAGAAGTTCGGACCCGATAGTTGCAGTTGTGAAAAAGAATGGTTCAATTCTAAAAAATCTGATTTCGTGGCTGGCGGTATGGGGAGACAAACAGAGTGACGGAAAGATTTTAATCAGAAATATTCCATTTCTTTTAATCGATGATGAAGCTGATAATGCATCAATAAATGTAAGTGCTGAAAAAGTATCTGCAATTAATGGATTAATCAGGGCTCTTCTATCACTTTTTGAACAAAGTGCTTATATCGGTTATACGGCCACTCCATTTGCAAATATTTTTATCCCGATTCTGGAGCAGGAAACTACAAAAGGATTAGATCTTACAATCAAGGATTATGAATTTGCTGTGGGCCAGGATTTATTTCCCAAGGATTTTATAATAAATATACCTGCACCTTCAAATTATATTGGTCCTGCCAAAATTTTTGGTCTGCCTTCATTAACTTACTCAGACATCACAGAAGAGCCTCTTCCCGTAATCCGGTTGGTAAAAGATTATGATGTCTTTGAGGCTTCTGATTTAAAAGAGCAAATACATAATTCATTTTTTAATGGAGGTAATGAATTTATTGCTACCAAACCTTTTGTTCCGGATAGACATAAAAAAAACGATCCTTTGCCCGAGGAATTACCCAATAGTTTGAGATACGCAATAAAGTCCTTTATTCTTTCCTCAGCAGCAAGAAGAGTCAGAAAACAAATAAATACGCACAATTCAATGCTAATCCATGTTTCCAGATTCATTATCTGGCAGGATCGGATTGCAACCCTTGTTGATGCTGAATTAAAATTCTATCAGCGTCAGATTGAAATGAAATCCGGTAATCTTCTGACCGAGCTCAAAATAATATGGGAAAAGGATTTTGTTCCAACAACAACTATGATAATGGAGATCCAAACCACTCATGTGGATACAGAATTATCAAAGATATCATGGACAGAATTGCAGAAAGAGATTTATCCGGCAATTTCAAAAATGGAAGTAAGAGCAGTCCATGGAGACAAAAATATTGCAGGCTTATCCTATCATAATATTTCTCCACTTGATTATTTTGTATCAGAACAGCAGGATAAATATTTATCGGTAATTGCAGTTGGTGGGGATAAACTTTCAAGGGGACTAACATTGGAAGGACTAACAACCAGCTATTATCTGAGAGCATCAAAAATGTACGATACCCTGATGCAGATGGGGCGTTGGTTCGGATACAGGCCCGGATATATTGATTTATGCAGGATATTCACAAGTGATGAACTTGCCAGATGGTACAAACATATTACCATTGCTTCTGAGGAAATGAGGCGTGATTTTGACTATATGTTTTTGTTAAAAAAGTCTCCAAAAGAATTTGGATTGAAAGTGAGAACACATCCAGGTGTTTTGAAAATTACTGCTGCAAACAAATTCCGTTATAAAAAAATAATGTATCTCAGTTATTCCGGAGAACTTGAACAGACTTACCAGTTCAAGATCGACAACCAGGTTTTTGTCAATAATTTTAATGCTCTGGTTAAGTTGATTTCAAGTCTTGGCAGCCCAATTAATAAACCATTGAATAGATTTAACACACTACAGAAATTTGTATGGAAAGCAGAGAATAATTTCAATCAGTTAATTTCTTTCCTATCACAATATAGAATTGGTCAGGAAGTTATGGATACCGACAAAATTGTTGACTATATTCTCAAACAAACAGCAAAGGGTAATCTTGTTAATTGGACAATTGCAATTATAAATAACTCACGGGCAACACCTGAAAATGAATATTCTATTCCGGGTATCGCTGAAAAAGTTGGATTAACAGACAGATCCAATATAAGTAAGGATAATGGCATTTTTGAAGTGGCGAAATCCAATATCACTGATCACAGACATGAAATAATCGATTTATCTGAAGCGGAAGTTGAAAATGCTGTCCAACAGACAGAAACTGATTATAAGACTGAAGGTAAAGACGAAGTCGTTGATTTGCCAAGCCGAAAAAGAATAAAATGGAGCAGGTCAGGTAAAAATGGGTTACTTATAATCTATCCGTTGAATCATAATTGCCAGTATGTTATAAATTCAGCAACAACACCTAAAATTGTTGAAAGGAAACTGATTTCCAAAGTCCCTATTATTGGAATTGCAATCAGTTTTCCTGAAATCTATAATGATGAAAAGGTAGAATATGCCGTTAATCAACAATTTATTAAAGAATTTGAATATCCAGAGGAACTTGATATAAATGATACAGAAAATGGAACGGATTAAAGAAATATGGGTGCAACTTGAAAACAATACGTCCACAGTTGCCGGACTTTTTAAATTGCGATTTTCTGAAATCAGCAAATGCGATCTGTTCTTAGGTATCAAGTATCCTGAGAATTATCGTCTTCTTATTGTAAAAACACCTTTTTCAATAGGTAAAGATTTTAATTTCAAATATGAATTCAGGGGATTAAAATTTGACAAAGTATATGATACTGATGATCAAGGTTTTTTACTGCTAAATCTGGTATTGGTTGACAGGCAGTTTAAAGATATATTTGACACTTTAATTGCTGATATTATATCAAGTATCATTAACGAAACCGATCTGAAATATATATTAAAAAATTATACTAATCGCCTGTTAAAATGGCAAAGCCTGTTTGAAAGATTTGGCAAACAAGGCTTAGATCCAGAGGAACAAAGAGGATTGTTTGGCGAACTCTATTTTTTACGAAAATACCTGAATTCGGCTACCGATTATAACCAGGTTCTTAATTCATGGGTTGGTCCAGCAAAAGAAATAAGAGATTTTCAAGCTGGAAGCTGGAGTCTTGAAGTAAAAACGACACATGGGAATAATCATCAAAAGGTTCATATTAGTAATGAAAGACAACTGGATACCAGTAACCTTGAAAATTTAATTCTTTATCATCTTTCATTAGAGGTCAGACAGCAATCCGGCGAAACATTAAATCAAATCATTGATTCGATTACTGAATTATTAATTAATGATTTTATTTCACTGAATAGCTTTAAAAGTAAATTAATTGAAGCAGGTTATTTTGATATCCACCGTCAATTATATGAAAATGCCGGTTATTTTATAAGACAAGAAGTATTTTACAAAGTAGAAAATGATTTTCCAAGAATTGAAGAAAAGGATATACGTAACGGAGTTGGTGATGTAAAATACTCAATAGTTATTTCTCAATGCACAGAATTTATAATAGATGAAGATGAAACTTTCCAAATAATAACCGCCTTATGATTGAAACAATTGAAAATACTGAATTAAAAAGATTTTATCAATCCTTGAACCAGGATTTAAAATCAACTCAGCTCGCAACAGAAGAAGGTGGAACACTTGAGCAGTTTTTTACTCAAATGGCAACTGATTTACTAGCTGAAGCCGGTGAGACAGAGAATGTCAGAGTATCTTATGATGAAAAAGCACTTGGCACCAAATTACAGCATAAGATAAATGCATATTCTATCTCTGATAATTATGAAACAATAGATTTATTTATAACTATTTACAAAGGATCAGATGATATTGCCAGGGTTGGAAAGGATGAAATAGAAACTGCGTCTAAACGAATAACTAATTTTTTCAGAAAAGGTTTGTTGAAAGATTATGTAAACGAAATTGAAGAGTCATCACAGATTTTTGATTTTGCACAAACATTAAGTAATGCTGATGAATTGAGAATAAATCTTGTCAGAGTTAATGCTATTATTTTAACCGATGGTTCATACCTTGGAGAAATTCCCAAAACAATCACAATATCGGATTACAACATCTATTTCAGAGTTATTGATATAACTTATCTTTTTCAGATAGATGAAAAATCTCATCTTCCAATTGAGATAGATTTTAAAGAGGATGGTTTTGATATACCATGTATTCTTGCGCCGACAGATAATGAAAAATACACATCTTATCTTGCAATTATACCAGGTGAAGCATTAGCAAATATTTATGAAAGATTTGGGTCTCGCCTGTTGGAGCAAAATGTCCGTTCATTTTTACAGTTTTCCGGGAAGATTAATAAAGGGATTCGAAATACGATTATTAAGGAACCTCATATGTTTTTAGCTTTTAACAATGGTCTTGCTGCTACTGCTGAAGAAGTAACTCTTGTTAATGACGAAAATGGAAGAGGAATATTTATTTCAAAAGTAAAGGATTTTCAGATTGTTAATGGCGGGCAAACAACTGCATCAATTTATCATACTTATAAAAAGGATAAAGGCGTTGACATTCGAAACATCTTTGTTCAGTTAAAATTAACAATAATCAAAAACACTGAATATTATTCTGATATCGTCTCCAGAATTTCAGAATATGCAAATACTCAAAACAGAGTTTCAGTAGCAGATTTAAGTTCCAATCGTCCATTTCATATTAGTTTTGAGAAACTTTCTCGAAGCATTTTAACTCCCTTTGATAATTCAACAGGCAAAAAAACCAGATGGTTCTACGAAAGATCAAGGGGACAATACAGAAATGCCAGATTAAAAGAGGGTACCAATTCATCTAAAGCAAAAGCATTTGATCTTACAAATCCTAAAAAACAAGTTGTTTCAAAAGAAGAGTTAGCAAAATATATTAATTCATATCAGGAAGTATATGATGGTAAAAAACTTATTATAGGACCACACCTTGTTGCGAAAGGCAATCAGAAAAATTATATTGGTTTTTTAAATAGTTTATCAAATGATACTGTTGATAATATATACTTTGAGGACGCAATTGCAAAAACTATTCTTTTCAGATCAGCTGAAAAAATTTATGGCATAAAACCATATGCAATCGGTGATATGAGGTATATTACAGTCCCTTATTCACTGTCATTATTAGGAATAATATCAGATAATAAATTAGATCTATATAAAATCTGGAAGGCACAACAAATTTCACAGGAATTATCTGAACTTTTAAAACAATTAATGATTTTGTGTGAGAATTTTATAAAAGAAACGGCACCAGGATCTTTATATGGAGAATGGGCTAAAAAAATTGAATGTTGGGAATCTTTAAAGGTATATATTAAAGATTTTGATATTGATATTCCTGAAGAAGATAAAGTGTCAAAAGCTAATTTAAAGAGAATTAGAATAAGTGACTCAGAAATTGATAATTCCTTTTATAAAGAAATTGAGTCAACTGTTAAAAGTGTTAGTCCTGAAAAATGGAAAGACATATATCTGTATTGTAAGGAAAATGAAGAAATTCCAGAATATTTTACAATTGCTGCACATAATATTGGCAGAAAACTTAAGGAGGGTATTCGTCCTACTTCCAAAGAAATAATTATGGCGAATGAACTTTTAAATAAAATAATCTTTAAAACACCAATTTTTGATAGAGAAGTTGAAAGCATTAAATAGAACTTTAAAAATGAACTAATTTTATTGGTTGAAAGAATTGATAGTAATTATTTCCCCAACATAATCTCTGGCATCCCATTAACCGCTTTATTCTTTAATTCATCAACGGCACGAGTGTATTTTTCAGTATGTTTTAATCCGGAGTGACCTAGTAATGAAGCCACAGTTTTAATATCAGTTTTAACCTCACCTAAAAGGTTAACAGCAAAAGAATGACGTGCGCAATGCCACGTGATATGTTTATTAATTCCGGCAGAGGTGACCCAATTTTGAAGACTCTTTACACAACCAGCATGAGTTGGAAGGGAAAAAATTTTTTCATCAGCGCCTTTGATTTCACCGATTAGTTTTTGTGCTGTTGTATTTAAATCAATAATAACTGTGGAATTTTTTGAGCTGTTTTTTGTTTTTTCCTGAATAAATTTCAATCGATGATTTCCAAAATCGATGTTTTTATATCTTAATTCTTTCACATCGACAAATCTTAGACCTGTGTTTAGGCAAAAAAGAAATGCTCTTTTTACTTCAGAATTTCCGCATTTTGCATCAGCAAGTAATTGAATTTCAGAAAAAGTCAATATATCCTTTTTCAGTCCCTCATTGATAGTTGAGTAAATATCTCTGGCTGGATTTTTTTGAATTATCTCTTTTTCTTCAGCGTATTTAAGTACTTTTTTAAATCGCTTGAAGTATGATGCTGGAGTTTCTCCTTTTAAAGTCTTTTCAAGGTATTCTTTATAACTAATAATAAGTTCCTTTGTAAGTTGTCTTGGAAGAAATTTCTGAGTTAAGGAATAACCTTTACTATCCAGAAATTTTTTGAAATATTCAAGGCTACCTTTAAGCATTCGAATATCCTTCTTTGTGTAGTTATCCAAATATTCCTGATAGAAAGTAATAAAATCAATATTCTGTCTGTGTGGAGCAATAAACCCAAATTCGGAATGATTTAATTCAGATTCTCGTTTAGTTCTTATGCTCTCAGCGAGTTGATAGGTTTCTTTATTTTCTTCTCTTTCTAAGTGATTTAATGGTTTGTCCTTAATGTACAGTTTCAAAAACTCATAAGTCCTTTTGCCACTTCGATAAATATCAAGATAGAGTGAAATATTCCCGTTTGACAATTTTTTTTCTCTAATAATAACATTATCTTTCTTCGTTCCTTTTCTTTTTTTCATTTTAAATATTTAATATATAAGCAAATACAAATATACTAAATATTGAATTATGAGTAACAAAATAGTAACAAAATGAGTTAAAACTTAGATTTTTATAGGAATCAATTTGAAACAATAATATTTTAATAACCAGTATATCAATATATTATATTTGATATGTTTTCATTCGGATTGCTATATTTTCCTATTTATGATGGTATTGTACCCGCCCCGGGTACTAACGAGGAAGAGCTTGATTTTTTATCAGTCTCTTCCTTTTTTTTTCACGTAATTGATTGCTATCCTTAAAAATCATTTAGTTTTTGGTAATAAGTCTGTCCGTAATACCCGAATCAAATCATAATAATGCCATTTAAACCATGTGAAATTTTCAGAAAGTTGCAGGATTGGATTCTTAAGTAACAACAAATATCTTTTGAAGTGCATTTTGTTATAAATTACTGTTAACCTGAGCTTGTCAACCCAACTTGTTAAATAATAAACATCTGTTTTATTGTCATTCAATTATT
>DPRR01000045.1 GCA_003538625.1 Ignavibacteriales bacterium | reverse complement strand
TCAACGCTGTCGAGCGGCATTTACTTATACAAAATACAGGCGGGTAGTTTTGTACAGACTAAAAAGATGATACTGATGAAGTAAGAAGATAAAATGTGAATGATAAAAGGCGATTCTTTTGAATCGCCTTTTTTTATCGATAAAATATTTCAAATACCACACTCCAAATAATCGCAATTCCAAAAAATATCAATAGTTTTTGCCACCAGTTAACAGGAATCCAAACAACTGAACTTAAGAAGATTAATGCGTACTTGTGAACATAGGGGAAGAATCAAAAGAGAGTTTATTAATTATGGAATAAGGTTATAAGATAAAGAAGGAAGGAGATTAAGATGGCAAGCAAAAAGTATAATGAAATTTCATTATCACGTTTTTTAATATTCAATTTCATCGTTACTGAAAAAGTTTATAGATCAATTTAACAGTAACTTAATTAATATATATAATATTGTCAAGATAAGTTGAGCTAATTCTTTATAATAGAAATAATTACCTACTATCATTAAATTTTACAATTAGTTAAATTTTAATCAAATTATAATTAGAAATAAATAAAAACCCCCACCAAATCGCTTTGGCAGGGGAGAGCTCCGGTATCTACTCCGAGAAGAGGTTTTTATCAGAGACACAACTTTAGTGTTACTTCAAAAAGTTTTCTTACTAAGAAAATATATTCTTAGTTCAGTTTAAAAAGAGTCTATTGTTTTTTACACACCTTTAGTTGTTTTAACAATTACAGGCGGTTTAGCCAAGAAGTAGCCAAAGCCAATTGTAAAGAACAAATAGATAAAGACAACAAACCAACCTAAAGGATTAAGAACTCCAGCAATGACAGTTAATGTAGTTGCCACAAATCCTATAAGGTCATAAACAAAAAGTGCGATGATTATTGCTTTTCTTGCATCAGATTCTCCTACATTTTTTGCAAACCAGCAAAGAAATAAATTGCCAAATAATGCAGCGCCATATTCTCTTGCAGTAAACATTCCGCCATCACTTAGGTTAGCACCAAATATTGAAAGCAATTGATATGGTACTGCAAGCATAAGAATACCAAATATAAGACAAACTAATGCCTTAATAACCATTAGATTTTTGAAACTCATTTCTGCCTCTTTAATAGTAATTATTTAGTAAATATTTATAAACAGATCAAACTTCTTTAAGAGAAAAAAAATATATTATTTTTTTAATTGTTGCTCTTCTACTGGTACAAGTTTATAACCTAACTGCTTATATATTGGTAATTGATTATAATAGACCCATTCTTCAATGATTTTACCATCCTCTATTTTAGAAATACTAACTCCATTGAATGACATTTTCTTACTTGTTGCGGGCATATTTTCGGCTAATGGTCCGTCGTTAGTGCCTGCAGCTTGAAATGTGTAGATGATTCTATCTTTTAACTTCTGAGGCTCATCTAAGGTAATTCTAAAATCCGGATATGCAGTGTAAACCCATTTAACAAATCCCTTAATTTTTGCAGTACCTTTAACATCCACAAAATCAGCGTTGTGATATAAAGCCTCTTCAGAATATAGGCTGTCAACAATTGTGACATCACCACCATTCCATAAATTTGTTGCATTCTCATGATTTCTCTGAGCATCAGCATCTGTAAATGTCCTTTCCTCCTGCTTCTGACAACCACCTATAATGAAAATAAGGAATAAAAGAAATATTAAAAGTTCAAGAAATTTTTTCATAACATACCTCCTAATCGATGCAATTTATAGGGTGTTAAATCAACATTCCTTTAACTTAACTGAACACCCAATAACTAATTATGAAATGAAACCAAAGCAATCAAAAGCTCTAAAGCAAAATTCAATGCTCTTTTATAAAACCTGTCCCTTCTGCAGTCCAGTAAATTGGTAGAGGATAATATTCCGGATTTGTATATACAGTCAAAGTAACATCGTTAAATCCTTGCATTTTGTCTATCGCTCCACCATTACCGTGCGCTACCATTCTTAGTGGTAATACGAAGACATAAGGGTCATCGGTTTTGGATCTATATCCTTCGTAGGTACCTTCCCAATATCCACCATCGGTAACCAGAGGATCTGGATATAGCTTGAATGATCCATTACAAGGACCTTCACCAGTAACAATGTCCAGTTTAAGACTTAGAAGGTGCTCCATTTGTCCTGTCAAACGCGCATCGGATGCCACAACATTGTCAGTTACAGGATAATCCTTCATATACAACGTCCTGCCTGCCATCAGAATGTAATCGTAAGGATTTTCAGTAAAAGGTAGCACAGGTGAACTTGTGATGGTATATTCAGTAATAATAATTTTATCTAATGAACTTTGTTCTGCTGGTGTTACAGGTGACTGTGATTGATCTGAGCATCCAAGCATAGCAAGAAATAAAAAAGCACACAGAACAATAGCAAATCGAAACTTTTTCATAGCATACTCCTGTCAAATAATTAATAATAAGTTATTTATCAGCAGTCTGCTTGGGGAGAGTATTTTCGGACTGTCATCTTGAGAGAAAAATTAGCCAGACGGTTTAAAGTATCGCTCTCTCTAAGTAGATATTAAGTCGATGATATTAATATAATCTAATCCCCGATATATGCAAGAAAATAACATTAAAATTTGGCAACTGTAATTAAGTAGCAATCAATCGTTTATTCATCTTGATACTCGTGGGTTGATTGGGAGAAAAGCACCGGTAAGGTGGAGAGGATGAAGAATTACATTTGAAAAACGCGAAACGTAAAACGAGAAATGATAAAAGGCGATTCAAATGGATCGCCTTTTATATTGCCATTTAATCATACTTGCTAATCTGCAATCGATTCTTCTTGGCTATGTCAAAAATTAGTTTAGATTTATCATTAACATTATAAAACTACTCCGAGAGGGCTAAACATTAGAGCCACTTTACTGTTAAGTCCTGAGATGAAATACCGATACTCTCCCGAAGCAGAATAATTAATTATTATTCACCATTTAAAGGAGACTTACTATGCGAAGTTTTTTTTCTATCATCATACTTATTACATTTTTTATTGCAGGAAGTATAAATTCAACCTACTCCCAAAACGATCAGAAGCCAAAGCTTTTATGGGTTCAAATTGAGCGTGCATTGCCTTCAAAAGTTTTTGAGTATGAAGAAGCTCAGAAGAATGCTAATGAGTTCTTCAAGAAATATTTGCCTTCCGCACAATTTTATGCTTATTCATCTGAAACCGACATTTACTACTATTTTTTTCAAATTGAAAACCTTGATGACATAACTAAATTTTATGAATCTGTTGATGAAGCAGTTATGAAATCTGGTAAGGACGAAATGCAGAAAATTATAACTGCTTTTAGAGACAAAACATATTCTTCAGAGAGTGAAGTTTATGTTTATGATAAGGAATATTCGTACGAGCCAAAGGAACCCAGAGTAAAACCTGAAGAAGTCGGATTTGAAAGATGGGTAATCATTGAATATTATCCTTACTATGATGAAGAAGCATTAAATGCTTGTAAAAAAGAGATCAAAGAATTTTACGAGAAGAACAATGTTCCAGGTGATTATCAAATGTACAACAAAGTATTTGGAGGTAACAGCACCATTTCTGTCACTTCAGAAAACGGTAAAACCAGGCTGGATTATCTTAACTATGCAAAGGATTTTGGAGACAAATACTGGGAAGGATTTAAACCACTTTATTTGAAATTTATGAACTTTGTAAAAGATTATAAAATTGTTGATGTATGGAACAGAAAAGATCTTTCTATAATTAATGAAAAAACAAAATAGAGGGTATGCTATCAATCTTATAAAATATTTTTATTCTTTATCAGAATTTGATTTTCGCTTTTTGTTAGAAATTTTTAGTTTATTTGTACCCCTATCAATTAAAACAGGTAGGGGTTTTTATTAGCTATTTATCTCCGCTTCTAAAAAGAACTACAAATAATGACATCAAAGAAATCACGTTAAGATATTTATGGAGTGAAGCGCCTACTTTACAATCAGGCAGTTTTTATTCCTCATCTATAAGCGATTTCAAAAACTACACTCCAAATAATCGCAAATCCAAAAAAAATTAAAAGTTTTTGCCACCAGTTAACCGGAACCCAGACGACTGAACTTAAGAAGATGAAAGCGAGCATTATTGCTTTAAGAAGATGCCAGCCGTCTGTTAAAAAAGACGGCTTATTGATGCTGAAAAAAAACAATGACATCTTAACTTTTTGTTTTGACGGGTCGCTATCTACATATTTATTTTTCCAGGATATTGCCGGATCCCAGAACTGCCTGTCTAACCTGCCTGCCGGTAGGCAAGGTTTGTACTTTACTGCGAATGAATCATTGTAATGGTGTGTGAGAGTGTCCATACCCGCATTTGACAGGGCAGCAATACCCTGCCTAACGGCAGGCAGGTTAATAATAATGCTGTTAAAAATAATTTTAAAAGTGTAAATGTGTTTTTAATCTGCACTATCCTGCCCATCGTCAGGCAGGAATCCATCAGACCAGCCTATTTTTATTTTAAATTCATTTAATTCAGATAATGTTTTTTGCAATAGTTCAAGATAAATTGATGCGCATTTTTCTGATGAATCCAGATAAAGGTCGACAGCAGCTGCAAGCTGCTCATAATGATTGAGCAGACATTGATTCATTGCGTCAAATTCATTCATAGTGTTTTGCCTCCTATTTGTATTTGAAATGAATTAATAAAAATTAATAAAAATTTAAAATAAATTATAATTATTATCAGGTAAATAACTTTACAATAGATGAAATAACACTTGGAAGAAAGATTCCAAAGCATTTGCTATGGAATATTCTGCCTACTATTCGCGTGCTCCAAAGTTTAAGAAACTGGTACAGTAAGCCAATAATAATCAATTCGACTTATAGATCACCTTCTTATAATAAGCTTGTGGGCGGGAGCAAGAACTCACTGCATCTTGAATTTAACGCGATTGATTTTACTGTAAAAGAAAGAGCAGATCTTAAAAAATTATTCCTGCAGTTGGACAGGTGGGATAAGGAAAATTATTTTCAGTTTTTGCCTAAGGCTGGAAGTATGGGGATTGGGTTTTATGAAAACAGGTTTATTCATTTGGATACTAGGGCAACTTTGAAGAGAATTAGTCCTGCTAGGTGGTGAAAAATTTCATTTGAAAACGAGAAACGAAATCGTGAAATGATAAAAGGCGATTCGAAGAATCGCCTTTTTATTTTCATAATTTTTGAAATCCTTTCGAACGTTATCCGATCTATTAGATTTATTTCGATCAATTATAAGAGGTGCGCTAAAAATCCTTAAGATTGCAATAAAATCCATAACACAGAGACTGATATCGGATTAGCTTATACAGGACATTTTAATTAATTTTTTATAGGAGGCAAAATGAGAAGTATAAGAATTCTTGTGATATTGATCGGAGGAATTTTTCTTATGATTTCACAAATCAGTTGTTCGCGTGAGAATGAAAATAAGCAGATGACTCAGCAGGAATTAGTAGCACATGGTAAGTACCTGGTAACTACTGGTGGATGCGGTGATTGTCATACACCAAAAATTTATACGGCAAACGGACCAATAATGGATACGACCAAAAATTTATCCGGGTTTCAGGCCGGAGGAAAACTGCCTGCATTAGATGTTAAATATGTTGCTCCCGGTAACTGGGTAGCGACTGAAAGTAATTTTTCGGCGTGGGTAGGTCCTTGGGGTATTTCATATGCAGCAAATATAACTCCTGATAATGCGACAGGAATCGGTACACTGACAGAAGAACTATTTATTAAAACTCTCAGAGAAGGTAAATGGATGGGTGTTGGCCGACCATTACTACCACCAATGCCCTGGCAAACAATAGGTCAGATGACTGATCAGGATTTGAAAGCAATATATGCATATTTGAAAACAATACAACCGATACACAATGAAGTACCACAGCCAACTTCGCCAGATAAGATGAAAGAAATGTTGGCAGGGAAATAATATTATTTAAGTAGAATAGACAGGCGATCATTAATGCTCGCCTGTATTATATATTATTATAAAAAAAATTGAATACTGTACTCAACGGTAAAGTAAAGCCAATAAAAATTAAAAGTTTTATAGACAGTAAAATCCAATTTGAAGATAAAGAGCGGGTTGTAAATAATCCGGGACGGCTCCCCACCGTACCCTTTAGAAAATGAGATAAGATACTAATTAGAATTGATTGAAAGCTGTTCCTGTTGTTGAAGATTACTTTCAAACGAACTGGATAGCATTTCAAATTTAGAGGTTTTGTATTTAAGCAAGCTGCTTATCATTAAATTTATATTTTCCTCAAGTTCATCCGGATCAGAATCCGCAATGAGATCACAGCTTGACTCAAGATTAAGCAGATCTTCATAAACCTGAGCGAATTTTTCTTCCTGTTGGGATACAATTTTAATTATATCCGTGTGTTTCATTTTGCCTCCTTGTTAAATGAATGATGTTTGAAAATTTGCAATAATAATAATTATAAAAAATGTGCAAAAATATTTTTTGATAAATGGTATTATATTGTGATTAATAGTTGAGAGCAACTCACCTAAAATAAATTTCGATTTCAGTATTCAATTTATTGCTGCTAATTTCAAAACAGTTAGTTTTTTTAATGTTCTTTTCTTATCCCTTCGCACTTCGACTACGCTCAGTGTGACGAGCTCAGGATAAACTCAAGAAAGAACGAAAAGAAGCATTCACTTTAAAAAGATTTAATCATTTACTTTTCTTGACACAAGAAAAGTAACAAAAGAATATGCTCTTTAAAAAGAATTACTAAAATTGCGTTGCGTTACGCTACGACAAAATAACTCGCTCATAGAATTCGCTCAAACAGATTTTGTCGTATGACCCCGATGAATCGGGGCAGGCTGCTACACTCCACACAATTTCTAAATCCTTCGCAAGCTCAGGACAGGCGTAATTCTTTTAATGAGCGGAGACCAGAGCATTTGAAAACAGATTTTCTTTTTTAAATTATCTGCTGTTGATTTCTAAAAGTCTATAAGTGCCGTTGGACTGTTTTACAATTTCTTTAATTCGTCTGTCTCTTGATGCTTTTCTTTGCTTCATAACGTTCTCAAATGTTTCCTGCATGTCTTCGGTTGTTACATAATTTTCAACTCTTATTAACAATCCGCATTCCCGCGAGCATAAGAATGAAAGGAATGTATTGAATTCATCAAATGTAAAGTCAATATCTACAGCATACATCCCAAGGTTTAGCGGGTTGGAAATATCGAGCAGGCAGTTATCGCTGGAAGCAATTATGTTTTTTAATGCCCAATATTTTCCTTCACCCGCCCAACCATATTTTGCTCTCAGTAATTTAAACTGAGGTTCGTTGTGAGAATCGCTAAAATGTTGATAGTAAGTAAGGTTGTGTTTCAAAACCTCACCCCAGCCCTCTCCTTACTAAGTAGAGGGAGTAAAATGTTTTTATAGTTTTGAGATAAAGTTTTAGTGCTGTTTTAACAAGTCGATAAATGACTTTATTGTTTTTTTCTGCTACACGGATTTTGCAGTGTTTATTCCAGGCTTCGATTATCAGATAATTTTCTGATGGAATAACATTAAAAAAAGTTTCAAGTTTCATATGTTTTTTATAATTAAATATTTTTTAATTGTTCTTTTCTTAGCATAAGAAAAGAACCAAAAGAAGTATGCACTACAAAAGAAATTCTAAAATTATTTTCCGTTCCGGGGCGATAAAATAACTCACTCGAAGACTCGCTCAGACAGATTTTCTCGCTTATCCCTTCACTCCAAATAATTTTTTAACGAATTTCTTTTAATGTGCGATACCAAAGCATAATTGTTAATCATATTATTAACTGTTTTTAGTGATATAATCTGTAATTGCTTTTTCAGCGGTGCGACCAAGATCAATATCGAGTGTTGCACAAAAGATTTTGAGTTTTTTATGCGTCGGGGTACTTATGTGAATGATCTTATCGCGAATGATTTTATTTGTTTTGGATGAGGCTGTGGATGCTTTTGCCTTCATAGTAATCCTGGCTGTTATTAAATGTGTTATTATTTATGAAATCCTGAATTGCTTTACGCGAAATTTTTTTATGTGAGTGACCCGGGGGAAGCACGTAGTCCAGGTGTCCGAACTCAATTAAGTGAGATATATAGCTGGGCGAGAAGCCGAGCAGCTGCGAGGCTTTTTTGATCGAGAGCAGTTCCCGGTTGTGAGCTGCTGAGTTATTTAAGTTTATTTGTTCTGACACACTTATGAAATAATTTTCTAATGATAAAAAATTAACATAAAAAAGATAAAAAATAAACAAATAAACGTCAAGAGATAAAAGTGCTAAAAATGTGAGTTGTGGGGATAGGACGAAGATAAGAGAGCTTTGCTAATTGAGTAACAAAACATATTTGTATTGAACAGTTGATAAAATGTACTGATATTTTCTAAGTTGTATAAGTAATGTTAATCATCTGATGTATGATGTTAAAATTGCTCTTCTAATTTCTTCATAGAAATCCTTCGAAGTGCCATAGTTGGTGGGTGCGGTAAAAAATAATAAAATTTTAATTGCTTTTTAATAATAATTACATTTATTATTGTAAGGAAAAACTTACATATGTTAGATAAAGCTTACAAAGTAAAAGGTCAATAAATGAAAGTACATAAAATTCTAGATGCTGTTTTTTCAACAAGGTCTAATATTGCAGTACTAAGAGTAATTAGTAAGGTTAATATTGGACTATCGGGAAGAGAAATTGCTAAACAGGCAGGTATGAGCGCACCATCGAGTTTAGAGGCACTAACCGCAATGGAGAATCTTAACCTTGTAAAAAGGGAGAGAGGTGGAAGGGATCATTTTTTTTATTTGAACAGGGAACATTATATAGTGGAGAAAATTATTAGCCCGATTCTTAATGTAGAAAGAAAATATCCAGATCAGATATACAGCGACATAAAAAAAGGTCTGGGCAGATATGCCAGCAGTCTGATTTTATTCGGCAGCACTGCGAGAGAAGAAGAAGAAATTGAAAGTGATCTTGATATATGTGTTGTGTTCAAAGATGCCATAAGTAAAAGAAAACTTGAGAAAATAATTTCAGATTTGAGAATAGAATTATTTAAAAAGTATGGGGTATCATTTGCGCCGTACTATATTTCTGAAAAAGATTTTGAAAAACGAGCCAGATTAAAAAAATCACCTGTAGATGATATAATTAAAGAAGGAAAATTAATATCAGGAAAATCCATAAGGGATATTATAAATGGCTAGAAAAAATGTAAGAAAAGAAGTTGACAAGGTAAAATCAAAAGACTATTTGAGGGTGGCCGAAAGTTTTGTTGGCGGGGCTGAAGCTGCAAGAAGTTTTGAATACTGGAATGCAGCGGGTGTATTAATTGTGCACGCAGCTATAGCCTATGCAGATGCAATTTGTATAAAATACGGAGGAGTCAAAAGTCAGGGTGAAGACCATAGCCAGGTAGTAACGTTATTAAGAGAAGTACTATCTGTTAGCGATGATAATAAAAAGGCTTATATACAATTAGAAAAAATAATTGCTCATAAGACTTCTGTATCATACAGCGGTGATGTTTATGATGAAAAAGATGTTGATAATCTTTGGAAGAATTTTGAGAGATTTAAGAGATGGGTTGAGATAATTTTAAGAGACTAAGTTTTAGGCGATTCAATGAATTGCCTTTTTTATTATTATTAAATCCTAACAATTTGAGGTAACTATGTCATACAAAACAATAATATTGAAACGTGAAGAATTATATGATAAAGTATGGGGAAAAGCATTAATGCTTGTTGCTGCGGTTTATGGATTGAGTGACAATGGCTTGAAGAAGATTTGTATTAAAATGAATATTCCTATTCCATATAACGGTTACTGGGCAAAATTAAAATACGGCAAAGAGGTTTATAAAAATCCGTTACCACAACTAAAACCAGGCGACATCGAAACTTATAAACTGGAGATTGAAGAGAAGCAGGAAATTGAAATATTAGAAAAATATAAAAAGTTAATTGAACTGGAAGCAAATCCTGAGAACAAGATTGTTGTACCAGAAAAATATGCCAGACTTCATCCTTTGGTAAGTATGACTAAAGAAGGTGTTTTGCTTAGTAAAAATCATTATGACAAATTTCTTAGGGTCCATCACGGAAAAATTCTTTTTATGCTTGTTACTCCCAATACCTTAAACAGGGCAACTAGAATATTAAATACCTTAGTATTGGAATTAGAGAAGAGAGGGTTTGTTATTAGACCGGGAGAGAATGAAGATTCAACGCCTGTGACACTATTAGTTTTTGATAATCAGACAATAAAGATTCAGTTACGAGAACTGACAAAGATAGAAAAAAAAACGAGAGTGAATTCATACACCAAAAAAACTGAGTATGAAAGAGAGTTTGTACCAACAGGATTGCTAAAAATAGAGATTGATGAATACGGAATGGACGGGATAACAAAAGTATTTAAAGACAATAAAAATAAACAACTTGAAGATCAGCTTAACTATTTTATAATATGTCTCTATCGATATGTTAATTATGAAATAAAGCGCCATATCAGATGGGAAAAAGAAAGAAAGATTCAGGAGGAAAGAGAAAGGAAAGCTCAAGAATTATTAGAGGAGCGCAAGCGTGAACAGTTAAGAACTGATAATCTGTTGAGGTTAGCTGATGATTGGAATAAAGTTAAATACATAAACAATTTTTTGGATGAGATGGAGATTGCAATGAAAGAAAAGAATTTGTTAACAGAAGAAAAGAAAGATTGGTTACGTTGGGCGAGGGATAAACTGAAATCAATGGATCCGATTAACAGGGTAGTGCTATAATTAAATTGATTTAATTATGATAATTTATAGTTAAAGAAAACAACCTAAGTTTAATTAAGATTTGTTATAATTAAAGAAAAAGCATTATATTTAATTATGATTTATTATAATTAAATGAAAAGTGATAAAAATGATAAAAATAGAAGAATACAGAAGTGGAATAAATATACAGCAAGCGGATTACAAGAGTTTTTCACCTTCACGAATAAATGATCAATGGACCTGGGAAGATGGAAAAATCAACACATTATTATCTGAGGCTAATAGAAAACTTGGTGAACTAGATGCATACTCGACACATGTACCTGATATTGATTTATTTATTGAAATGCACGTTGCAAAAGAGGCGACTAAATCCAGCAAAATTGAAGGGACGCGCACTGAGATTGAAGAAGCGTTTAAAGAGGATAAAGATATAGCTCCCGGGCGAAAAGATGATTGGCAGGAAGTTAGCAATTATATAGAAGCGATGAATATTTCGATCAGGAAATTAGAAAATCTCCCGATATCGACAAGGCTTCTAAAAGATGCACACAAAATATTAATGCGTGGTGTAAGAGGAGAGCAGAGAAGACCGGGTGAATTTCGTGCAAGTCAGAATTGGATAGGCGGAGCTACGATTAAAGATGCAACTTATATTCCACCTGTTCATACTGAGTTAGATGAATTGATGAGTGATATGGAAAAATTTCTGCACAATGAAAAGATAGAAGTGCCGGTATTGATAAGGATAGCAATTGCACACTATCAATTTGAAACGATTCATCCTTTTCTTGATGGGAACGGAAGGATCGGAAGATTATTAATTACATTGTATTTAGTGAGCACCGGATTGCTTTCAAAACCTTCGTTGTATTTATCAGATTACATAGAGAAGAACAGAAGAATCTATTATGATAATCTTCAAAATGTGAAAGATAAAAATGATATGGCTCATTGGATTAAATTTTTCTTAGTCGGGATAATTGAAACAAGTGAGAAGGGAATAGCAACCTTTAAAGCAATTCTGGATCTAAGGAAAAATATCGAAGAAGTATTGCTACCGACACTCGGAAAAAAACTATCTACTGCAAAGCAACTGATGAAATACTTATATAGAAAACCAATCGTTACAGTGCAGGATGTGCAGGAAGAATTGGAAGTATCACTACCAACGGCAAACTCGATTATATCTGATTTTGAAAAATTAGAGATATTAACTGAAACTACTGGATGGAAAAGAAACCGTGAATTTGAATTCACGGAATACCTGGAGTTGTTTAAGGATAAATAATAACAAATATCTTAAATAATAAGGCGATGCATTGAATCGCCTTTTTTTATTTATTTTTATAAAAGTACTTGAACAAAAGAAGAAAAGAACATAAATTATAGACAAGAAAAATGAAAATTCACCAATTATGGAGTTATTATGAGAGCTAAAATTGAACCGGCAGATCTAAAAGAACTTATTCTTATAAAGTTTGGATCATTGGACAACTTTGCAAAGAAAGCAGGATTGAACAATAGTCAGGTTTCTGTTGGGTTAAAGCAGCAGACAGCAAGATTTATGGCACTTGTAAAAAAACTTGGGATTAAGATTGATCAAAATGGGGATGGGAATAAAAAAGTATCGAATGAAGATATCAAGAATCAACTTCAAAACTGTATGGACAGATTAGCCAGTCTAGAAACAATTCTAAAAGAAAAAGAGAAGGTAATTGAACATCAGAATAATATGCTTAAAATGATGACTCAGTTTGTTGAGGAAATGAAAAAGAAAAACAGATAGTATTAATTATTATTTAGTCATAATGGAGGAAGTATGGCAAGTGTAAGATCAGATAGAGGAAAATTATTTATTGATTTTAGAATCAATGGGAAAAGACAAAGAGAATACCTAAAGCTAAATGATACACGTGAAAATAGAAAGATAGCTGAGTTAAGAAGAAAAGAGATTGAATATGGTTTAGCTTCTGGAATTCACAAAGAACGAATTAAAAGAGTAGAAAATGACCACAAGCTTTTAGAAGATGGATTCAAAGAATTCCTGAAAACAAAAAGGGGATTAAAACAATCCACAATCGAGCATTATCATAATTCCTTTGATAAATTATTAAAGTATTCCGGCAATATCAGAATTAAAGATTTTACCAAAGAAAAGATCGAGCAGATATTATTATGCGTGCAGGAAGAAATTATAGGCGACAAAGAAAAGGGAAGAAGGATTTCGGGGAATACAGTCGCGAGTTATTTTACAAAGTTAAAAGTAGTGTTCGGATATTTTAAGGAAAAAGGATATTGTGAGCTGAATCCGATTCCACGTTTAGCAATGAAGCCAAAAAAAATTGTAGTGATGAGTGATAGAGAAATAGAATCCGTATTAAATAAATTAAAAACTTGTGATAAAAAACATCTTGAAGAAACAAGCAAACAGCATTACAGGCTGATTGCCATGCTGTTGATGACAGGTTTAAGAATTTCTGAATGCCTGGCTTTGAGTTTTGATGATATCGATTTTAGAGATAATCTGTTAAGAGTTAAGAATGAAAAAACAGACAGAATTGATTATCTCCCTCTTTATTCTGATTTAAGAGAATTTATATTATCTGAGTGGACTGAAAAAGAAGGCTACTTATTTCATTATAAATCCAGACACTCGCTAAAATTTTTTGAAAGGTTTTTAAAGAGAGAAGGATTTCCAAATTATACATTTCATACGCTGCGGAAAACTTTTATTTCGAAGCTGATAAATTCCGGTATGTCAGTTTATGATGTTATGACTTTAGCGCGGCATAAAGATTTAAAAACTACCTTGAAGCATTACACAGCAGCCGAATTACAACGGATGGGGAAACAAATTTCAGAGCAAACAAATTTGGGCAGTCTGTTGGGCAGTAAAGAGAAAAAAGAGCTTAAATTGTTGAAAATTGGTTAAAAAACGCAAGCGTTTACTGTTCTGTCACGCAGGAGGTCGCGAGTTCGAGTCTCGTCGGCCCCGCAAAAAAGCCTGTAATTAGATAAGTTACAGGCTTTTATATTTTAAAGGTTCCTTATTCTTAAAAGAATAGAAATAGATTTAACCTGCTACTCTCAATTCCGATAATCTGTACTCCGCAATTTACCTGTGCTTTAGAAATTTGACTTTTCACTTCTCACATTATCGACTAATATCCAATATTTTAATATCAATAATCCCTTGTTTGATCTATTACAGATTTCCTTTAACAATAATGATTAGCTCTAATATTTAAAAATAGTTTGTAAAGACTTAAGTAAATATTTGTGAAATATTGACAATTGTTAATCTGAAAACTATGTTTCCATAGAATAACTAATTATATCCTGCATTTACCCATAACAGTTATTATATATTTTATCAAATAATTTTTTATAGGAGGCTCTATGAAAATCGTTTCTAAGTTTGCGTTTGTTCTCATCATTATTTTGTTCTCATTTAATGCTTTTGCACAGGATGTGGATAAGGATGCAATGATGAAAGCCTGGCAGGAATCTATGACTACGGGTCCACAGCATAAAATGCTGGGTAATATGGTTGGGGAGTGGGAGGGTGATATAACAATGTGGATGGAACCCGGGCAGCCGCCTCAGAATTCAAAAGGTACTGTAAAATATGAATCCGTTTTTGACGGAAAATATATCATGGGTAAATTCTCCGGGGATATGATGGATATGCCGTTTAGCGGAATGGAAATTTGCGGTTATGATAATGTTAAAAAAGTTTTCTTCTCATTCTGGATTGATAATATGGGGACAGGTACAATGTATGTTGAAGGCAGCTTTGATGAAAAGTCTAATACTTTAAATTATTCCGGTGAAACTGTTGGTCCGATGGGTAATAAAATGAAGGTAAGGGAAGTGACAACTGTGATTGATAAGGATCATTCAAAATTTGAAATGTTTATGGATATGGGTTCCGGTGAGATGAAAAGTATGGAAATAAATTACACACGAAAATCTTAATCATTATACATCAGACTGTTCTAACAGTAAAATTAAATTTATGTTTTATTTCACCACTGTATCGAACAGTCTTAATTTTTTAGTTCTTAGCAGAATTTTTATTTATCACATATACGTAAGAACTTACCATAATAGCTGATATCAACTGATAATAAATTGGGGTTGAAAATAGTTTATCATTTAACATCATATAATAAATCAAGATAAATTTTATCGAATAATAAACGGCTTTACTTATAAAAATACTAAGCAAAAGAGAAGTAAAAACATTTTTTAACTTATCTTTTAATAAGAAAAATAAAGTAAGATTTATAAAAAGTTCAGCGCTTAAGAGAAAAGATTTTACTAATTGCGGATGTGAGGAAATAAGAAATGAAAACAACGGTAATGTGAGTGCAATTAGGTAAGCATTTTTCTTTGATGTATGAATAAGTGCAACTGCCATTGCAATTCTCATAGGATCAAGATAATAAACAGGGAATGCGAACAAGTGGGAAATTGCAGGTAAGAAGTAAATCAATAACAACAATGAAAAATCAATTAAGTAAGTTTTTACATTTAATCTGACATTAACAGCGTTCAATACTTTTTCCATCTGCTTTCCTAAAGAATTATTACAGTTCAAAAATAAATTAAAACATTTCAAGCTCAAAGAATAAATTTTCTTCTACATATTTATTTGAAATTGACTATTTTTGAAGAGATTATTTTAAACATCATTGCTGAAAGGTGTTATGAGAAGACGTGACTTTATCTCCAAATCCTTTAAAGCCGGATTGATTGCCGGTGCAGGACTTTCAGTTGGCAGCTACTCTCAATTATTCCCATCTTCATTATTACCAGTAATTAACAGTTATGATCTGGCTGCAATTAAAGGCGGTGAACCCGATGCAATGTTTGATGATGCTATTAAAGCTTTTGGCGGAATGACAAGATTTGTTAAGAAGGGGCAAACCGTAGTAGTAAAACCAAATATCGGTTGGGACGTTTCGCCTGAAAGAGCCGGAAATACTAATCCGCTTTTGGTTAACAGAATTATTAAACATTGTTTTGATGCCGGCGCAAAAGATGTTTATGTTTTTGATCATACCTGCGATAACTGGAATAAGTGTTATTCTAACAGTGGAATTGAACGTGCGGTAAAAGATGCTAAGGGTAAAATAGTTTCAGGGGCTAATGAAAGTTATTATCAGGAAGTTACAATTAAGCAGGGAAAGAAATTAAAAAAAGCCAAAGTTCATGAACTCATTCTTCAATCGGATGTATTTATTAATGTTCCGGTATTAAAACATCATTCATCTGCGGATGTGACAATCGGAATGAAAAATTTAATGGGTGTGGTTTGGGATCGGGGTTACTGGCATTCTAATAATTTACATCAATGTATATCCGATTTTGTTTCTTACCGCAAACCCGATTTAACAGTTGTTGATGCTTATTATGTGATGAAGAAAAATGGTCCGCGCGGAGTTTCTAAAGATGATGTGATTACAATGAAGTCGCAGATAATTTCAACAGATATTGTGGCTGCAGATGCAGCCGCTGCAAAATTATTTGGTGTTGATCCAGAAAAAATTGATCATATCCGGATGGCAAATGAAATGAAACTCGGTACAATGAATCTGGATAAACTTTCGATCTACAGAAAAATAATGTGACACTTTGAAGTTTTCGTATCTTAGAAAAATAAGAAAAGTTGTATCCGTAATATTTTTATTACTAATTGCAATTGTATTTCTTGATATAACAAATATACTCCCGTCAAAATTTATTAATTATGTAACTTATCTTCAGTTTATTCCATCTACCATCACCTTTTTTAATTTACTAATTCCGACTTCTATTGGATTTATTATTGTTCTTGTTTTAACATTATTATTTGGAAGAGTTTACTGTTCAACTATTTGTCCTCTTGGTACACTGCAGGATCTGTCTTCACACGCAGCGCTAAAAATTAACAGAAAGAAAAAATTTATTTTTACAAAAGAATATTTTTGGCTGCGTTATTCTGTTTTTGCACTAGTCATTTTATCGATAATATCAGGCAGTTTATTCTTTGTAAACCTTATAGATCCTTACAGCAATACAGGGAGGATTTTTGCACAATTATTTAACCCGCTTTTGGTTTACATAAATAATCTTGCTGCGTTTACTCTAGAAAAATTTAATATTTATTTTATTTATCCTATTGAAATAAAAGCATTTTACTTAATTGCCGCGTTGTTTCCGTTATTGTTTTTAGCTATTGTTCTTTACCTGTCATATAAAAGAGGAAGATTATATTGCAATACTATTTGTCCCGTAGGAACCTTGCTCGGTTTAATTTCAAAGTTTACGATTTTCAAACTTAAAATAGATAAAGCAAGTTGTGAAGGATGCGGTTTATGTGCACGGGTTTGTAAAGCTGAATGTATTGAAAAAGTTTTTAAGTCAATAGATTTCAGTAGATGTGTTGTTTGCTTCAATTGTACGGATATTTGCCCAAGTGATTCGATTAATTTTCAATTTACAACAAATAATATTTCTCAACAAAACACAGATGCATCAAGAAGAAAATTTTTATCAAGAACATCAAAATTTTTCATTGTATTATCATCAACCGCATTTTCACAAATTAAAATTATTCCTAAAAAGCAAAGCAAAGTTGAAGTAAAGAAAACAAATTATGTTTCTCCTCCAGGCTCTAATACTATTGACCATTTCAATAATAATTGTACTGCCTGTCATTTGTGTATCACTGCATGCCCGACAAAAGTTTTGCAGCCTTCTCTTACAGAATACGGAATATTTAACATCTTTCAACCTTTTATGGATTACAAAACAAGTTTTTGTAATTATGATTGTGTTGTATGCAGTCAGGTTTGTCCAACCTCCGCAATTTCTGCAGTGACAGTAGAGCAGAAAAAAAACATTCAAATTGGTAAAGCAAACTTTGTTAAAGAAAATTGTATTGTAGAAACTGAGAACACAGCTTGCGGAGCCTGCTCTGAGCATTGCCCTACTAAAGCCGTGATGATGGTTGATTATAAAGGAAATTTAAAAATTCCGGAAGTAACAAATAAGTATTGTGTCGGATGCGGTGCTTGTGAGTATGCTTGTCCGACAATCCCTTATAAAGCTATCTATGTGGAAGGTAATCTTGTACATCAAATTGCTGAAAAGAAACCAACAGAAAAACTTGATCAGAATATTGATTATAAAGAAGAATTTCCATTTTAACTTCATTAACATGGTTTAAATTAATGTCACTTCTTGAAAATGCAATCGCGATTGCAGTAAACGCACACAAAGGTCAATTAGACAAAGCGGATAAACCCTACATTTTACACCCGTTATGATTGATGATGAAAATGAATACGGAAAATGAAATGATTGCAGCTGTATTACACGATGTTGTTGAAGATACGAATTGGACTATTGAGCAATTAGCAGCTGAAGGATTTAATCAGGATATACTTGGCGCAGTTAGTTTATTAACTCACGATAAAAAAGAACCTTACCATAAATACATTGATAAGATTAAAGAAAATCCTATAGCCGTTAAAGTAAAGATTGCTGACCTTGAGGATAATTTAGATATCAAACGAATAGCCCATCCAACAGCTAAAGATTATTTTCGGCTGGCTCACTATGTAAAATATTATAATGAACTTAAAAGACTTATCTGATACTTAATAAAAATTTTAAACACTCTTATGATTTTGAAATATGTCTGAAAAATTAATATACATTGATGGCGTTGGAAGTGTACTGTTCAAACACAGTTACAGAGCCCGTCATTTAAATATTACTGTAAGACCATTTATGGGTGCCAGAGTTTCCGTGCCGGTTGGAATGAGTTATAATAGTGCTATTCGTATTGCAACTGAACGGAAGCATTGGATAAAAAAACATCTTGATAAAATGAAAAGAGTTGAAACAAATCAAACCAGATTTGATGAAAATTCAGGTTATTGTACTAAACATCATCAACTTATTTTAAGATCTGAAAAAAGAAATAATATATCAGTAAGAATTTCAAACGGTAAAATAAATGTTGTTTATCCCGAAGAAATAAATTCAAATTCAATAGAAATCCAGAATGCGATCCGGAAAGGAGTAGAGCGAGCATTAAAAATTGAAGCCAATGAATATCTTCCACAAAAAGTAAAAGTATTGGCTGCTAAAACCGGATTTAGCTTTAATAAACTCACACTTAAAAATATAAAATCAAGATGGGGAAGCTGTTCAAAAATGCGTAATATCAATTTAAGTATACACTTAATGAGGTTACCTGAACATCTGATAGATTATGTAATTTTGCATGAATTAGCTCATACAGTTCATCTTAATCATAGCGCAAAATTCTGGCTTTTATTGGATAATGTTACAGGTGGTGCAAAAACACTGGATAAAGAGTTGCGGAATTATTCTATATCAATTTATTGATCTTTTTTCATCTTTCTCATTTATTCGTATCAACTTTTTATTTAATAATTAATAATTTACCCACCAACCTTTTGCTAAATATTTAAGTCTAATAAATACTTAAAATCAAAATATAATGATCTTAACCGATAACGAATTAATTATTAAAGCTCAAAGTGGAGATGTTTTAGCTCTTGAAGAGTTGATATACCGTTATGACAAAATGGTTTTAAGAATGGCATTAAAGTTTACAGGAAATTCAGATGATGCTAAGGATATTTATCAGGAAGTTTTTATTCGGGTGTACAAAGGATTATCAGCTTTTCAATTTAAAAGTGAATTTTCCACCTGGCTTTTCAGGATTGTATCAAACACTTGCATAACGTTTGATAGAAAATTTAATAAACAAAATCATATTTCATTGAACGATGACGATGATTCGGTTTATTTAGACACAATGGCTGAAGATTATGAACAATCTCCAGAAAAGTTAATGGTTAATTCTGAGGTAAGTGAAAAGATAGATAAAGCTTTAAATACATTATCGCCAAATCAAAAAATGAGTTTTCTACTTAAGCATTATGAAGGATATAAAATCCGTGAAATTGCCGAGTTGATGAATTGTAAAGAAGGCACGATAAAAAAATATCTGTTTGATGCTGTAAGAAAATTAAAAATACAATTAGCAAATAGTTACTGAATTTTATAAGATGGAAAACCTATGAAACATAATGATCTTAAAGCTATGATTCTGTTTTATCTTTACAATGAATTAGATGAAAATAAGAAAAGTATGCTTGAACAGCATATCGATTCCTGTAATGAATGTAAACTGGAATTGGAATCATATAAAAAACTATTTGCTGATGTTTCTAATGATAACGAGACTCAACTAGATCCAAAATTATTAATGGAATCAAGACTTGAACTAAGAGGAATATTAAGAGCACAGCGTAACAAATTACTTGATTCAAATAAAATAAGTAACCCATTGTATTACTTTTTATCTAAACCGATTGGTCTGGCGTTTAGCGGGGCTGCGGTTTTAATACTCGGACTTTTTTTAGGATATGAAATCTTTAAAAATTCAAATGTAGAAAATGCAACCGACAATTCTGTTTTAAACAATAATCTTAAAATTTCTAATATAAATTTTATTGATTCCGAGGCATCCGATGGACAGGTTGAATTTACTTTTGACGCTGTGAAACCCGGGTATTTTAAGGGCAATGTAAACGATGCAAACCTGCAGAAAATACTAACGCAGGCAGTTCTTAATGAACAAAATCCGGGTACCAGGTTAAATTCTTTAAACGTAATAAATGCCGTTAACAGTAAAAGTTTTGATGATGAAATAAAGAAGACATTAATAATAGTTTCTAAATATGATGAAAATCCCGGCGTAAGACTCGAAGCTCTAAAATCATTAAATATAATCCCGTTTGATAATGAAATTAAAAGCACATTGATTTATGTTCTGCTTAACGACACAAGTTCAGGAATCAGAATTGAGGCAATAAATAATTTAGTTGAAGCTGCAAAAAAAGGGTTTAATCTAAGCGCCAATGATTTATCTTTATTGAGGGATAAAGTGCAGTCAGATCAAAATAACTATGTAAAATTTC
Source organism: Ignavibacteriales bacterium (assembly GCA_003538625.1). Taxonomy (GTDB): domain Bacteria; phylum Bacteroidota; class Ignavibacteria; order Ignavibacteriales; family Ignavibacteriaceae; genus IGN3. Next base: position 417,571 of record DPRR01000045.1, on the reverse strand, counting down.
AGGTAAAAAATATTATTAAGGAGTATTAGTATGAAGAATCTAACATTAAAAAATATCATTCCGGCTATTCTGCTTTTTTTGATAACAGGATTTTTGAGTTTATCAGCGGCCTCAGAAAAAGAAAAAACTTTTAATGTTTCCAAGGGTGATAAATTGGAAGTATCTGCTACACACGGAAATGTTAATATAACAATCTGGTCAAAAGATCAGGCATATATTAACGCCATTAATATTGATGAAGATGATATTAATGATATTAAAATTGAGCAGCTTACAAATAAAGTAGTCGTAGATTTTAAAGGACGGGATTCTGATAATTTCACTCTGGAGATATCAATTCCCGCTTATATGAGTACCGATGTTTCCAGCGGAGCAGGTAATATTTCTATAAACGGAAATATAAATGGTATTGTAGAAATAAATACTGGCGGTGGTAATGTAATAACAAATGATGTTGGAGATAAACTTAATATATCAACGGGTGGTGGAAATATTACTGTTGGAAATGTAACAGGTGAAACTGAAATAGCTACTGGCGGCGGTAATATTATTATTAAAGATGTAAAAAGTAAAACAGAAGTTTCAACAGCAGGTGGAAATATATCGATCGGAAATATTGGCGGTAACGGAGAAGTATCGACAGCTGGGGGAAATATTTCAGTAGGAAAAGTTACAGGAAGTGCCGAGTTATCAACAGCAGGCGGAAATGTAAATTTGGATGGTGCAACTGGTAAAGTTGAAACAAATACTGCCGGTGGAAATATTACTTTAAAAAATATATCTGGATCGATAGATGCTAATACTGCAGGTGGAAATATTTATGCGGAGTTGTCTCCTTCTGAAAAATCTAAAAGTGAGTTGAATACTGCAAGCGGGGAAATAAATCTGGTAATTCCTGCTAATGCAAAGGTTAACATTGTAGCAAGTGTTTATACCGGCAAAAATTTAAATGAATCAGTAGCAGATAAATTAATCAAATCCGATTTTGAAGCAGCTAATGTGGATTTTCATAAAGATAGTTTAGTTAAAAAATTTATATTGAACGGCGGCGGTTCTATAATTGAACTCAATACTGCTTCCGGTAAAATCAAAATAAATAAAAAGTAAGCTTATTTTTACCGCCTGATAATTTGTTTTAATATTTATCAGGCGGAATTAATTCTTATCGACCGATCATCATTCATCCTAACCACTTCTAAAAATGTTTAATCCTAATAGCTTTAATTAATTTAGTATTGAAAACAAATAGTAAAAAAGTTATTTAAATTAAATTTTATCGACCCAACTTTTTGATTATTTGTGAGGTCTAATTAGAAAATTCATTCAATATAAATTTAAATTTTATGAGAACACTTTACCTAATAATTTTTTGTTTGATAACAGTTTTAATTGCCGATAGTCTGGCAAAAAATGATTCCACTCAAGCCGTTACCGCATATAGAATTGAAAATCCTCTGGTTGTTGATGGTTTACTGAATGAGTCGGTTTATTTAAATGCACCGGTAACAAGATTTATTCAGAAAGATCCTGATGAAGGTAAACCGGCTTCAGAAAAATCTGAAGTTTGGGTTTCCTATGATGATAATAATATTTATTTCAGCGGAAGATTTTTTGATTCAAATCCCGACTCAATTGATGCAACGCTTATGCGCAGGGATAATGTGATAGAATCTGATTGGTTTTGGGTTTACCTTGATCCCTATAATGATGATAGAACCGGGTACTTTTTTGCTGTAAATGCAGGAGGTTCTGTTTGTGATGGTATATTATTTAATGACAGTTGGGATGATAATTCCTGGGATGGAATCTGGGAAAAGAAAACAACTATCGATAAAAATGGATGGAATGTTGAAATCAGAATTCCATTTACCCAATTAAGATTTAAAGAATCTGATAAAATGGTTTGGGGTATAAATATAAATCGGGATATTAAACGCAGACACGAAATGTCGTTCTATGTTATGGTGCCAAAAAAAGAAAGCGGCTTCGTTTCAAAATTTGCTGATCTGGTTGGATTAGATGGCATAAAACCAAAACAACGATTTGAAGTTCTGCCATACATCGTTCAGAAAGCTCAGTACCTTGTTCACGATTCTAATGATCCATTCTATAAATCAAATCAATATGCTACTTCAATCGGTGCAGATCTTAAATTCAGTCTGGGAAGTAACCTTAATGTTGATGCTACCATCAATCCGGATTTTGGACAGGTAGAAGTAGATCCTGCGGTTGTAAACCTTTCTGCATTTGAAACCTTTTATAATGAGAAGAGACCTTTCTTTATTGAAGGTTCAAACATTTTTTCATTCGGGATGGGAGGCGCTAATAATAATTGGGGATTTAATTTTAGCACACCTGAATTATTTTATTCAAGACGCATTGGCAGAGCACCGCAAGGTAATATTTCAACACCAGGATATGTTGATTATCCGCCGGAAACAAGAATTCTTGGTGCTGCAAAACTAACAGGCAAAATAGATGAAACCTGGACAATCGGTGCCCTGAGCTCAGTTACAGAGCGAACTTATGCTGTCATTCAATCCAAGAATAGTGGCAGGATTGAAGAAGAAGTTGAACCGCTTACTCATTATGGAGTTTTTAGAACTCAAAAAGAATTTAATTCCGGTAAACAGGCTATTGGAATGATATTCACGTCCGTTAACAGAGATATAAAAAATAATAATCTTAAAAGCAGATTAAGCAATCAGGCATACACTTTTGGAGCGGATGGATGGACATTTCTTGATGAAGATGAAACTTATGTGATTACAGGTTCTGTGGTTGGTTCTTATGTTAATGGTTCAAAAGATTATCTTGTCAGATTGCAAAAACAACCTTATAGATATATGCAAAGACCTGATAAAACTTACATGCCAATTGATACAAACAGAACTTCAATTGAAGGATATTTTTCCCGGGTAATGTTAAATAAACAAAAAGGAAATTTTTATTTAAATACAGCAATCGGCATAGCATCTCCGGGATTTGAATATAACGATCTTGGTTCGCAGTGGCTGGCTGATAGAATTAACGGTCATATCGTAACCGGATACAGATGGTACGATCCGGATCCCGTTTTCAGAAAGAAAAATATTAATATTGCATACAGCCGGACATCTGATTTTGAAAATAACATTGAAAGAGAGGGATTCTTTGTTAACGGATACGCTCAGTTCTTAAACTACTGGTCTGTTGATTTTAATACTTCGTTTAATTTTAAATCAGTTTCTAAAACACTAACCAGAGGCGGACCAAAGCTAAATATGCCAGCAAATTATTCGTTTAACATTAATGCATATACAGACAGCAGGGAGAAGATTATTTTTTCTCCTTATGTATCTTACTGGAAAAATGATATTGGGGGTAAGGAAATTGATGCCGGAATAACATTTGAATGGAAACCTAATTCGCAAATAAGTTTTTCATTCGGTCCGGAATATTATTTTTACTCCACATACTATCAATGGGTAGGAAATTTTTCTGATATGTATGCTGTAAATTCTTACAATACACGGTATGTTTTTTCTGATTTGGATCAAACAACATTATCTGCCAATATAAGATTAAATTGGATTTTTTCTCCTACACTCAGCTTGCAATTGTACATTCAACCATTGTTTGCAGTTGGTGATTATGAAAACTTTAAAGAAATTACAAATCCTCCAACGCTTGATGTAAAACAGTATGGTAATGATGATACACAGATAAATTATGATTCACAGTCTAACACCTACTCCGTAGATCCGGATGCAAGTGGTCCTGCGGCTATGTTTAGTTTTAATAATCCTGATTTTAACTTTAAATCTTTGAGAGGCAATTTAGTACTAAGGTGGGAAGTGTTACCTGGTTCTGTGTTTTATTTTGCATGGACAAACAGCAGGATGAATTTTGAAAACCCCGGTGAGTTTAATTTTAAAAATGATTTCAAAAACTTAATTAATTCTGAATCTGATGATATTTTCTTAATTAAATTTTCTTACTGGATTGATATTTAAAGAAACAGAGTTGACTAGTAGAAACCAAAAAGTGATTAGTATTTTATTACTAATCACTTTATAAAAAACTAAATTATTCTTTCTAACGGAACTTGAAAGAATCGAATTTGATCATCGTCCCTCTCAACTATTTTGTTCAATTCTTTTATCTTAACGATAAGTTTTTCAAGCAAATCTTCTTCGGTAAATGCAATCATTCTAACGAAATTAAATCCCGGGAAAGGACGATTACCAAGATGTGCATCTGTTTTATGCCCTTTACCTTTTACATCTTCCCATTGAGTGTAATAATCTATTTCAAGTTCCTTTAAAGTTTCTGTAACTCTATCGTCAAGAATATCGTGATATACTAAAAATGTAAGTTTCATATCAAATCTCAGATCTGTTTTTTGTTTTTAGAAAATATTTTTTTGAAGAATCCTGAGAAACTAAATTTACCAAGATCATCAAGCATTGAGTAAACAACCGGTACAATAAATAAAGTCAACAAAGTAGAAGTAATCAAACCTCCTATTACAGCCTGACCCATCGGAGCGCGGAATTCCGCACCTTCTCCAAGTGCAAGTGCAACCGGAATCATTCCAAAAATCATAGCAAAAGTTGTCATCAAAATCGGTCGCAATCTTGTTGGTCCTGCTTTTACAAGTGCATCAAACCGCGACATTCCTCTTTCGCGTAAAACGTTTGTGAAATCCACGAGCAAAATTCCATTCTTCGTCACCAAGCCCATCAACATAATAATTCCGATTAATGACATTACAGAAACAGAACTTTTGAAAATTAACAACATCAGTACTGCGCCTATTATAGACATAGGAAGCGCAAGCATAATTGAAAATGGATGAATGAAGCTGTCAAACTGCGCGGCAAGCACAATATAAACAAATACAATTGCAAGCATTAAAGATAGAAGTATGTTCCCAAAAGATTCACTTTGTGTTTGTCCCTGCCCAATAACATTAATCGAATATCCGCCTTCAAGTTGAAGTTTGGCTGTTTCTTTGCCAATATCAGCCAGAACAACTCCTAAGAATCTATTATCAAGGTTTGCATCAACCCGAATTTCTTTTTGTCTTGCATATCTATTTATTTTTGAAGGACCAACACCTTGCGAAATGTTTGCAATATCTGTAATTGGAATAAGAAAATCCTGTCCACCAATTTTTTTTGTACTTTTTACTGTAAGTGTAGAAAGGTCATTAATATTTTTTCGTTGATTATCCTTTAATCGTACTCTTACATCAATCTGCTCGTCACCTTCTTTAAATTGCGTTGCAACATTTCCATCAACCATTGCACGAATTGTAGATGCAATCAAATAAGGATTTACTGCAAGATCAGAAGCTTTTTCTCTATCAATATTAATTCTTATCTCAGGTTTTGATAACTCAAGACTATTTTCAACATCAACAGCACCGGGTGTTGATTTAACTATCGCTTCAACTTTATCAGCAATTTTCTCCAGTTTAGCTAAATCATCTCCTCGCACACTTAAAGTTACTGGTTTCTGTGCTCCGCCTGGTCCGCCCTGAGTTAACATACTAAAAGAAGCACCGGGAATGTATTTCATTTCATTCCTGATTTCAGACATAATTTGCTTCTCAGATTTCTTTCTCTCTCTGGTTTTAACAAGCTTAACAAGGATATTAGCTTTGGTAACAGGATCATTACCGGAACCAATAGTTGTTAAAATAATTGTTACCTCGGGTTTTTGTCTTAATAGATTTTCAACTTTTTCACAAATCATACTGGTTTGTTCAAGTGAACTGCCCGGTGATGCATTTACAACAACGTTAAACTGGCTTTGATCACTATCGGGGAAGAACTGTGAACCAAGCATTCCCATTATAAAAAAACTGCCTACAAAAATTCCTATTGCACCAAATACAATTGTTTTGCGGTGAGTTAATGACCATCGTAATGATTTTTCATATTTAGCACTCAATTTTTCAAAGAAATGATTGAAGTAATAAAGTGATCTGTTTAGAATATTTCCTTTGGGGGATAAGTTTTCATCCTCTCTATGCAGCCATTTTGATGCTAGCATTGGAGTAAGAGTGAAAGCTACAAATAATGATACAAGAACTGCTGCTGAAATTGTGATTCCAAATTCATAAAAAAACCTGCCCACAATACCGGGCATAAATGCAACTGGAACAAACACTGCCACAATAGTGAAAGTTGTTGCCATTACTGCAAGACCAATTTCTTCAGAAGCTGATTTGGCAGCTTCCATTGGAGTTTCTCCCTGAGACATGTGCCGGTAAATATTTTCAATTACAACTATCGCATCATCTATCAACAAACCTACAGCTAATGAAAGCGCAAGCAGTGACATCATATTAAGTGTAAAATTTAGAGCAAACATTAATATAAAGCTTGCAATGATGGATGTTGGCAGTGCTAAGCCGCTTATTACTGTTGCCCGGAAATTTGCAAGGAAAAGATAAATTACTATTACAGCAAGTAAACCGCCGTATAAAATATCAAACAAAACATCATTAATGGATTCTTCAATAAAAATACTGTTATCCTGAGCTAGATTAATAGTTAAACCTGCAGGAATTTCTTTTTGAAGTTTTTCAATTTCTTTATTTACTGCGTGGGCTACTTCTACAGTATTGCTGCCCGATTGTTTTATAATGTTTAAACCAACTGCAATTTTTCCATTTACTCTGGTTAAACTTGTTTGTTCTTTAACGCCATCAACAACTTTAGCAACATCTGAAAGATAAATAGTTTTACCGTTGGGGGTGGCAACAATAACTTTATTAAAATCTTTTACATCGGTGTATTTGCCCATCGTTCTAACTAAAAGTTGTCGTGATCCTTCAATAACATTACCGCCCGGGATTTCAACATTTTGTGCTCCAACATTCATTATAACATCCTGTATGGAAATGTTATATGCTCTGAGTTTTGCAGCATCCACTTCAATCTGTACTTCTTTTTCGGCTCCTCCTACAAGATCAACGGATCCAACTCCGGGAATATTTTCCAATCTGTTTTTGACAACATCTTTGGTAAAAGTTGTTATATCCCTGGCAGACATATTACCGGAAACAGTTAGATACATAATAGGCAAGCTTGCCGGATCATATCTTTGAATTACCGGATCTTCTATATCAGTCGGGAGTTTTGCCCTTACAGCTGAAATTTTTTCACGAACATCCTGAGCAGCATCTTTACCGTTTATTTCAAGCTTAAAAGCAATTATAACCAGAGATACATTTTCCTGTGAAGTCGATTGAATATAATCAACACCTTCAACAGGATTAACTGCATCTTCTATAATCTTGGTAACATCCGTTTCGATTTGTTCTGGTCCGGCGCCTGGTAATACGGTGGTAATCACCACAAAAGGAATATCGACATTCGGGTACAAATCAACATTTAATTTTAAATAAGAAAAAAGCCCGAGCACAATCAAAGACATAATCATCATTGTTGCAAAAACGGGTCGTCTTATTGATACATCAGCTAATTTCATTTTTTATTCCGGATTACTTATTAACAATTTTAAATTTATTTGTTTGAAATAATTACAACTGTACCATTCTTAAGATTGTTAGTTCCAAGTGTTACAATCTTGTCACCGACTTTCAATCCCGATGTTACTTCAACATGTTTACCATCAGTCAATCCGGTACTAATATTTTTAAAGTATGCTTTGTTTTCATTAATCAGAAAAACGCCGTCCTTATTATTTTCAGTAACAATTGCAGATAATGGAATTGCGACAGTATTACTCTTCAATTTCATATCTACGGTTACACTGCAGAACATACCGGGTTTAAACCATCTGTCTTTTGTATTTGGAAACATTGCCTGAATCTCAAAAGTTCGCGACTGCAGATTTGCTGATTTAGACAGCTGAAATATTTTGCCTGTCTGAACTAATTCAGTATTCATTTCAGAATAAATCTTTGCGGGTTGTCCTACATAAAAACTTGGTACATCACTTTCGCCAACATTAAATTTTGCTTTCATTCTATCTATATTGGCTACAGTTGCCATCGGCATTTGAGGATTTGCAAGATCGCCAATGTTAACGTTTAATGCGGTTACCAAACCTGAAATTGGAGAAGTAATTTCTACTGTGCTTGTTGCCGCATCAAAATTTGCTTTAGCAACTTCATACTGTGTTTGAACGGCATCAAATGATTGTTGGGAGACAGCACCAACTTTTAACAGGTTCTGCATTCTCTCGTAATTTTTTTGTGCATTAAGAAATGCCGCCTGTGCCTGATAATATTGTGATGAAGCACCTGCTTTATCCAACTCAATTAATACTTTACCGGTTTTAACATAGTCACCGACCTTAATATTAATTTTAATTATTCTTTCAGGTATTTTAGCCACTATGTTAGCCTGCTCAACGCCTTCCAGCGATCCTGAGAAAGTTTTGGTTAAATCCAGTTCTTTCATTTCAACCAGTTGAGCTTCAACAGAAATTGTGTCTGTGTACCGGGTTTTATCGATTGTATTATTTTCTTTAGCTTTTTCACCGCAAGCCTGCACAACCAATAGAAATATAGTTAATAATGATAAAGCAGCAACTTTATAGATGTTATAAAATATTTTTTTCATGTTAAAATGGATCTCCTGTTTTCAATAAAAATATAGACTCTGTTTTTAATTTTCTATCTGATCAAAATTTGTAAAATACTCCGGACTTGTTCTTCCAAGTAATTGATCAAGTTCAAATCTTGTAGTTAAATATGAATACAACGATTGAATTCTGTTAAGTCTGGCTTGCTTAAGTGCCAGATCTGTATTTTGTAATTCCATCTGGCTGCCTGCTCCTTCTTTGTAACGAACTTTTGCAATGTTGTAAGCACGTTCTGCAACATCTACATTTTTGTTTTGCACTTCAATTAAATCCTGGACTCTTTTAAGTTCCTGAATTTTTGACTTAACATTAAGTTTTGTGTACTCTTTTAACTGAAACAATTGCTGCTCTGTCTGTTGATAGGTAATCGTTGATTGTTCCACTGCATTTTTTGTACGGTTACCATGCCACAGATTTAATGAAAAGCTTACTCCAATAGTAGCTGAAGAATAATTATTAAACTTCCAGGTATCGGATGAACCTGCATAAGAGTATTGACCGAACGCTGCAACGGTGGGCCAGTATTCAGAAACATCAAGTTCCACAAATGCCTGGTCAACCTGTTTTTTAAGATCCAAAGTCCTCACTTCATAATTTGAAGTCAACGCCTCATTAATTAATTCTTCTTCATTATTAACATCAAAAGGCTGATAAATAAATTCACCGCTCACATCAATCTGCTCATTCTGATTGATCCCCATTGTAATTTTTAACCCATCAAATGCAGTTTTTAAATTATTTTCCATTTGCATAACAACAGGACGTATATTTTCAACCTGAACTTCTGCCTGCAGCATATCAAATTCTGAAACCATACCTTCTTTGTAAAGCGCTTTAACATCATTTAAATTTGCCTGAGCATTTTCAAAACTTGATTTTGTGATCTCAAAAACTTCTTTGGAAAGAAGCACGCCGTAAAATGTTTTTTGAACTGACAAAACTGTTTTTGAAACTGTGCTTTTTAAATCAGCTTTTGCCAGATCATTATAAATCTGTGATGCACCGATACCTTTAAATACTGCAGAACTAAAAAGTGTTTGAGTAAGTGTTATACTTGTCGAATAATTATTCGTTTGAGAAAAAGACTGCAGAACATTACTTACAGGTTTAAACTTATTCTCATCCCGCGGTATTACATTTTCATCAAATAAAATTGAATACGTTGCATTTTGAAGTAACGATCCAAAATCCGGAAAAGACATTAAAGGTTTTTTAAGAAAGTGTGAAAAATTTCCTGAAACATCTACACTTGGAAGGGCATAACCGTATGCTTCTCTAACTGCCGCTTCAGATTTTTTTAAATTCATTACCGAAATTGTAATATCCCTGTTATTATTTAAGGAAGTATTAATCGCTTCTTCAAGAGTATAAACTTTTGATTGGGCTGGTAATAAAAAATTAACAAAGATTACTAAGAAAAGAATTTTAATTATTTGATAGGTATAGAAGGGATTTTTGTGTTTCATTTAATTCTCAAAAATAGTTGAACGTAGAAATAAGATTGTAATTGATCTTTACTAAAAAAAGAAAACAAAAACTTTATAATCGATAGGTGAATAAAAATTAATCGATTTTATGTTGGACAAAACTAAACAACTATCATTTAAAATTTTATTAGTCAGGCACAATAAAAAAGTATTGTGACAGGAATCAATGTTTTAGTCATAGCAAATATATTCATTTATTAAATAATATTTTCTCTTATGAGATGAATAAACTCTGATTGTTATGCAGCAAAATTTTTTTTATATGCGAAGTTGAAACACTATTAACAATCGGACAGATCGATAAAATCAAAATTATTTTTAAGTTTTAAGAAAACGCATCCTCTTAAATTTTAGATATACTGTTATTTAGTCTGGATCTTTATTTAGAACCAGAAAATAAAATTTGGTAAAATTCACAAACATCACTCCCACTTTTTATTTAACTTTACAATGTAAAAACAGGAATCATTATGGATCAATACACAGCTGAAAAATTAAAATCTATGGTTGGAGCAAAAAATTATTTTGATTCCAAAGAAGATAAATTAGTATACTCTTATGATGGAACCCCGATTTATCAGCAATTGCCTGAAGCCGTACTATTCCCTCAAGATGAAGAACAAATCTCACAGATTTTGAAACTTGCTAACCTGGAAAAATTCAATGTCGTTCCTCGCGGTTCAGGAACCGGATTAAGCGGCGGATCAATTCCTGTTGATAATTCTGTTGTAGTTGTTATGACAAGATGGAATAAAATTATTGAAATTGATGAAGATAATCTTACCGCGTGGGTTCAACCCGGAGTTATAACCAGAGCATTGCAAAAAGAAGTTGAGAAGCTGGGTCTGTTTTATCCGCCTGATCCGGGAAGTTTAAATGTCTGTACAATCGGTGGAAATGTTGCCAACAATGCCGGAGGTTTACGTGGACTTAAGTATGGAGTAACAAAAAATTATGTCCTTGGAGTTGAGATGATTCTGCCCAATGGCGATCTTCTTAAAACAGGCGGAAAAAATATGAAAGATGTTGCCGGATACAATCTTCGTGATTTTATTGTTGGAAGTGAAGGTACTATTGGAATTGTTACAAAAATTTTATTGAAATTAATTCCCAAGCCAACCAAATCTATTACTCTGCTTATTTATTTTGATAAACTTACTGATGCAGGTAAAACTGTATCTGATATAATTGCATCGCACATTGTTCCATCGATGATGGAATTTTTGGATAACACTACTATAAACTGTGTTGAGGATTATACTAATATTGGATTGCCTAGAAACAGTGAAGCAATTTTATTAATCGAAGTGGACGGAAGAGGAGGAGAAGTTCAGGAAGATGCTGAACTCATCAGAAAGATAGCTGTTAAAAATAACGCATCTGCTCTTAAAGGTGCGGCCAATGAAGAAGAGGCTTTTGTTCTGAAAACTGCAAGAAGAAGTGCATTTAGTGCGCTGGCAAGAAAAATGCCTACAACAATTTTAGAAGATGCAACAGTACCGAGAAGTGAACTTCCTGTTATGATTGAAAAAGTTTCTAAAGCTGCTAAGATGTTTGATGTTATAATTGGAAATTTTGGTCATGCTGGAGATGGAAATTTACATCCGACCTGCCTTACCGATGAGCGTGATTCAAAGGCAATTGAAAGGGCGCATCTGGCATTTGATTTTATTTTTAATGAAGCAATTAAATTGGGTGGAACAATCAGCGGGGAACATGGAACGGGTTTGGCTAAAAAAGAATTTTTAGAAAAAGTCGCCGGTCCCGTTGGAGTAGATATGATGAAAAAAATTAAAAAAGCTATCGATGAAAATAATATTCTAAATCCGGGTAAAATTTTTACTATTTCGCCGAAGTGCGAAGGAATTTTACCTGCCAAGCGAGAACAGATTAAAGATTTTCATGTCTAAAGAAATTCAATACAAAGAATTATTAAAAATTCTTCCGGATGACGACATTCTCCAGCAGTGTATTCATTGCGGAATGTGTCTTGCTACTTGTCCCACTTATGAGATAACAAAATTAGAACGCTCCTCACCTCGAGGAAGAATTAAAATGATAAAATCAGTTGCACGCGGTGAAATGGAAATGAGCAGAATTTTTGCTGATGAGATGAATTTCTGTCTGGATTGTCAGGCTTGCGAAACAGCATGCCCGGCTGGCGTTCAATACGGCAGAATGATTGAAACAGCCCGGGTTGTAATTGATCAAACTGAGTACGTATCAAAGTTTAGTGTTGAAATTAAAAAATTTGTTTTAAGAAAAATTGTTGCATCCAGAAACGGGTTAAAAATTGTTTCCAGATTTTTATGGATTTATCAGAAGACCGGATTGCAGAAGCTTATAAGAGCAACCGGGATATTGAAAATCTTTTCTAAAAATCTTTCAGAGATTGAAACACTTTCTCCGCTTATTGCCGATAAGTTTTCTGATACACAAATAAATGAAATTGAATTACCAACTGGTGAGGTGAAGTATAAAACCGCATTTCACTTTGGATGTTTAATGAATACAATGTTTGCGGATATAAATATCGATACAATAGATGTTCTTAAAGAATGCGGATGTAAAATTATAACTCCAAAGGACCAGGTTTGCTGCGGTTCTTTAATGGGACATAATGGCGACATGGAATTTGCTTTAAAGCTTGCCAGAAAAAATATAGATGCTTTTGAAAAACATGATTATGATTTTCTGATTTCAAACTCTGCCGGGTGCGGGGCTTTTATGAAAGATTATGCTCACTTGCTTGAAGATGATCCGGATTATGCAGAAAAAGCAAAACGTTTCTCATCCAAAGTAAAAGATGTTATGGAATTCTTTGCTGAACAGAAACCTGAATTAACATTTCAATCTGTCATTTCGAAGGAGTCTTCAACCCGCCTACCGGACAGGCAGGCTGAGAAATCTTCTTCCAATGATATACAACAGATTTCTCTCCCGATAAATCGGGATCGAAATGACAATCATAAAAAAAATCAAAACGTTACTTATCATGATGCTTGTCATTTAATTCATGCTCAAAAGATTTCTACACAACCCAGAGAAGTAATAAAATCTTTACCGGGAGTTGAATACACAGAACTTGAAGAAGCTAGCTGGTGCTGCGGTAGTGCAGGAATTTATAATGTTGTGAGATATGATGATGCTGTAAAGCAGCTTGAAAGAAAAATGAACAATATTAAAAACACAAAAGCAAAAATAGTACTTACCGGAAATCCCGGATGTATGGGACAAATAAAACACGGCACCCAAAAGTTTAATGTTGATGTTGAAGTTCTACATCCGGTAACGCTTATAAAAAGAATGTTGAAGAAATAGATTTGGAGATTTTTTGTGATTTAGTGATTTTGTGGCGAGAATATTTGCCACTAAAACACCAAAACTCAAAAGTACACTAAAAGTTTAGACTATCTTCTCATCCCAAATTAAATGATCAAAAGTTTCTCTATTTCTAATGACATCATAATTATTTCCATCAACCAAAATTTCTGCAGGGCGGCGGCGCGCGTTGTAGTTTGAACTCATTACCATTCCATATGCTCCAGCAGACATAACCGCAAGCAATTCACCCGATTTTGATTCAGTAATTTTTCTGTCTCTTGCAAAGTAATCACCTGTTTCGCAAATAGGTCCAACAACATCTGCAACGATTTCATTTCTATTTTCAAATGTATGAACAGGCTGAATGTGATGATAAGCTTTATAAATTGAAGGACGAAGTAAATCATTCATTGCTGCATCTATAATTATAAAATTCTTATTACCGTTTTTTTTATTGTATAAGACCTCGGTAACAAGAATTCCTCCGTTTGCAGTTAAAAATCTGCCGGGCTCAAAAATAATTTCGCAATCAAGTTTTTTGAAAAGGGGAATAGTGCGTTCAGCAAATTCATTGATAGAAAATGAATCTTCATCATTGTACTGTACCCCAATTCCTCCACCAACATCAAAGTGGGAAAGTTTCAATCCATCTTTCTGAATTTCAAAATAAAGTTCAGAAAGTTTTTCCACTGCTTCAACAAAAGGATCGATTGAAGTTATTTGAGAACCAATGTGCATATCTATTCCGGTGAATTCAATATTAGAAAAATCATTTCGCCGCTTATAGATAGATAAAGCTGTTTTAGAATCAACACCGAATTTATTTGATGATAAGCCCGTTGAAATGTACGGATGTGTTTTTGCATCAACATCAGGGTTAACACGAATTGCAACTCTTGCAACTTTGTTCATCCCGCCGGCAATTTTATTTATCAATTCAATTTCTTCTTCAGACTCGGCTTTAATCATCAAAACATTTTTTTCTAATCCCAGTTTAATTTCATTTTTGGTTTTACCAACACTTGTAAGAATAACTTTTAAAGGATCAACGCCGGTTTTTAACGCACGGAATAATTCACCCTCAGAGTTTGCATCGACTCCGCTTCCAAGCTTTACAAATTCATTAATAACACTGAGATTAAAATTTGCTTTCATCGCATAGAATATTTTATGATTGACATCGTTGAAAGCATTTTCAAAATCCCGGTATTGTTTTATGAAATGATTCTTACTGTAAATGTAGAGCGGAGCTTCAAACTCTTTTGCTAACTCATTAACACTTATTTCTTCAATGAAAAGTTGATTGTTTTTGTATTTAATGTATTCTGTTTTGAAGTAATGCATTTGAGTTCCTCGTAATTTGTCATTCCCACGAAAGTGGGAATCTACTTTTTTAAAGTCTTGGATTCCCGTTTTCACGGGAATGACTTGCTCTAGTTAAGCTGAATGCTAATAACATTTATACAAATAATATTTTTTTGAAATTGTTCTAAAATTCTCAACGTCTTTATTCAAGTAAGGAAGTATATCATCAACCATTAATCTTTGCATAAACAATTCTCTAATCTTGCTTGTCCCCAGAACTTTATCAAACATATCAAATCGACCTTCATTTTCAGAAATGATATTTCTTCCATAAAGTTCATTAACCGCCTGAGCAAAATAAAACTGGATTGGCATTAACTTAATATTAGTGTAATCAGTAATATAGACTTCAACACCGTGAAGCATTTTATCTTTTCCAAAACCGTAGTATGGTTGATAAGTAATCGGTCTGAAGATAACCCCTTCTAAATTGTATGAGTTCATTTTCTTTGCGAGTTCTTCACCGTTAATCCATTCAGTTGCAAAAGTTTGAAATGGAATTGTATATCCAACTCCAATTGATAGAACGCCGCGCAGCTCACCAATAATTCCGGATAGCGCATAATCGAAAGGTGAGTAATTGTGAGGAACATGAGGAGAAGTTAGAACCCATGGTAATTTAGTTTGTTCAAAATACATTTCACGTGTCCAACCCTCCATTGGTACAACTGTCAGGTTACACTTAACTTTATTATTCAATAATCCTTCTTCGTTTAGTAATTTTGCTAATTCACCAACTGTTAATCCATGCACATAAGGAATTGAAAACTGACTGACAAAAGAATAATAACCATCTTCAACAAGATTACCTTCCACTCTGTTTCCACCAAGCGGATTAGGGCGATCAAGAATAATAACTTCTTTATTATTTTCAGCCGCTGCTTCCATTATTAATCCCATTGTGCTTATGTAAGTGTAAGAACGGCTTCCAATATCCTGGATATCAAATACAAGTACATCAACATCTTTTAACATATCTGAATTTGGTTTGCGGGTTTTACCATACAAAGAATAAACAGGAAGTTTTGTTGCGTCGTCAATATAAAAATCAACAAAATCTCCGGCTGAATAATTACCACGCACACCATGTTCAGGTCCGTACAATGCGGTAAGGTTAACTTCCTTTGCTTCAAATAAAATATCTATTGTAGATTTTAATTTGCTATCAACACCAGTAGGATTGGTTACAAGCCCAATTCGTTTATCTTTAAGGATATCAAAATTTCTATCTCTCAAAACCTCAATTCCGGTTTTTACTTTTACAGGAACGATCTCCACTGTTTTATTAACTTCAGATTTAACCATTTCTAAAAGTGATCCATCAGCAAGATACTTATACAAATTTTTTCCCGGACAAACAGTCATCTTTGAATAATCTTTGTGTCCTTTTATGTCTTTATAATCAACATTATATTTTTGTTTAAGAAACGCAATCAACTTTGCTAATGCTTTTAATTGAGTTTCTTTAATCGTTTGTATTTCATAGTTGCCAACTACACAAATCAAAGCGTGTCCTCTAACATCATACTCGGTATTAGTATCACCGGGTAAGTTTATGGGTCGGGCTTCATAAATATTTCCGTTAAGATCAATCACGAAATGATAGGGAATATCAATCCATTTTTTTTCAGATCGGCTCCAGCTCTGAAGGTTGCGAAGATATTGGATCATATCTTTACCTTCAGCAAACTCTTCGCCCTCATGATGAATTGTAATTTTATTAATTATATGCTGTGGTACTGAATTAACTAATGGCTGCCATCCCCATTTAGCTCTTGTAATAACTTTCAAATCTTCCGGATACTCTAATTCAGAGATATTAATTATCTGCGTACCCGAAGAACATCCCCAGAATATTAAGATTGAAGAAATTATTGAAACGAATAAAAAGTTTTTCATGGAGATTTCCTTATCTAGATTAACACAGGAGTAAATTTAGTATTAATAATTTCACCGTTAGCCAAACCAACACACGAAGTATGTGTTTTATTTCTTTCATCACTTGCATTAAAAGTAGTTCCGTCTTTTAAGTAAATGATTGTCATAGCTTCACGCATCTGGTCTGTTTGATTTTGACCGGCCCCATGAAATGTTAAACCCGAATGGAATGTGGCATCCCCAGCTTTTAGCGGGACAAATATTTTATCAGATTCCTTTAAAGATTTTGGCAGATGCGGATTTTTAAAAATATCAACGTATTCTCTAAGCTCTGGATTATTTGTACGGGGGTAAAAATATAAACAGCCCTTTTCAACGGGTACATCAACTAAAGCAAGCCACATTGTTAATGTAAATTGTGGTTCATTAATCGGCCAGTAACTGCAATCCTGATGTGCATCTGTAACTCTTCCGCCAGGTTCCTTAAACAGAGCCTGATCATGCCAGAGTCTTACGTGATCCGCTTTCAATAAATCTCTAACAATTCCGGCAAATCGTTTGGCAAAAACGTATTCTTTTACGGCCGGATAATCCCAACATAAAAACCCGCATTGCAAAAATGATTGTTCATATTGTGATTTATCTTTTAACTCACGTTCATCCTTACCTTTTCTAACCAGAACAGAAGACTGAATTATTTTCCTTATCTCAGGTAAAAAATCCCGAGTTACAACATTCTCTATTTTTACAAATCCATTTTCAGTGTAATAATCTATTTTACTCTTAGGAATTTTCAATTGAGAATTAAAAAATTCTTTTAGCGGTTCATCAAGAGATGATTCCAAAATAGAATTTGCTTCTGACAATGTTAAACCTTTTAATTGAACCATAGCTTCTCATATCCAAATAATTTTTTATTAATGCCTATTGAATTTAAGACTAATCCAATCTTTCTTCAATCAATTTAAGTTTTATCTGCGCTTTAATTTCCATATTTTTAATTAGCAAATTTGAAAATTAAGAGGTAATTACTTTGAATTATTTAATCGGGATGGATGGCGGCGGAACAAAAACAAAATGTATCCTTACCGACATAAACTTAAATCCTTTATATGAAACTACAGGCGGTCCATCTAACTTTTTAGTAATTGGTATTGAAAAAGTATCCGGGACGATTCTTCATTTAATAAGCGAATGCACTGCTCATCAAAATATTTCTTCAAGTGATATCGAATCAATTATACTTGGAACAACAGGCGGAGGGCGTAGAAACGATGCAGAAATTTTGGAATCTCAAATTATTAATGATGCCCACGATAAATCGATAATGATTAAAAAATTCCGTGTAGAAAGTGATGCCCGAATAGCGCTTGAAGGTGCATTTTCCGGCAGTGCTGGAAGTATTTTAATAGCCGGGACCGGATCAATAATGTTTGGTAAAGATGAAGCAGGTGAGATTCATCGTGTTGGTGGATTTGGCAGATTTATCGGTGATGAAGGAAGCGGCTACAGAATTGGACGAATAGGTTTAAATGCTGCTGCTCGTGCCTTTGATGGAAGAGCAAGATATACAAAAATTGCAGATTTGCTGGATCAGGAATTTTCTATTTCTTCATCTGAAGATTTAATTACTGAAGTGTATAGAAATAATTTTAACATTGCCGCCGTCGCACCACTGGTTTTTGAAGCTGCGGAAAGCGGAGATAAAATTGCTCAAAGAATTCTTGAAGATGAAGCAAATGAGTTGCTGCTTCATATTTCCGCTATGAAGGAAAAATTAAAAGTACAAATACTTAAAGTATCTTTAATTGGAAGTTTACTTACTACTCCAAATTATTTTTCATATCTTTTTAATGAAATGGTTGTAAGAAAATTTAATGATATCCAAATAAAAGAAGCAGAGCACTCACCTGAGTACGGCGCTGCGTTAATGGCAAAACAATTAACCTTCTCTTAGTGTTATTAAGTGTTCTTAGTATCTAAGTGGTAAAAAGTTTTTCTCACCACTCAGACACATAGAGCACTAAGAATCACTTAGGAAAAAATGGAGTATTAATGTCAGAACAAAAAGCGACTACTAGAAATCCCTGGGCATGGATTCCGACCCTTTATTTTACGCAAGGCATTCCTTATGTAATGGTAATGTCAGTATCGGTTATGATGTATAAGAATCTAGGTGTTTCAAATACTGACATAGCCTTTTTTACAAGTCTGCTTTACTTCCCCTGGTTTTTAAAATTTGCATGGGGTCCATTTATTGATATGTTCAAAACTAAAAGATTCTGGACGACCACAATGCAATTTATCGTGGCGATTGGACTTTTGGGAATCGCTTTTAGTTTGCACACTGCAATCTATTGGCAGCTGACTCTAATTGTATTTGCGTTGATGGCATTTGCATCTGCAACACACGATATTGCCGCAGATGGTTTTTATATGTTAAGTCTTGATCAGGCAAAACAGGCAGCTTTTGTTGGCGTACGCTCAACATTTTATCGTGTTGCAACAATTGTGGGCTCAGGAGTACTTGTTGTAATAGCCGGGCAGCTTGCACCAGGTATGGGTTTTAAAGGTGCATGGTCTGCAGTGTTTATGATTACTGCAGGTTTTTTTGTAATTCTTTTTCTATATCACAAGTTTATTCTTCCATATCCAAAAGAAGATAAAGGAACATTACTCGGTAAAAAATTAAGTGGTTCTCAAATTGGATTACTTGCAGGCGGATTTGTTTTATTTGCAGGTGTTGTTTACTTAGCATTTTTATTGATTGGTTTTATACTCTCATTATTTGGCATCGGTTCACCATGGGATACAATTGTTTCCACAATTCTTTTAGTCATAATCCTTGTTATTTTATTTAGAACCTATGTTGCAACATTCGTAGATAAGTTTGAAAAATCACAAAATAAAAATGTAACTCTTCTTCCATTCATAGAATTTTTACGAGCTTTTGTAATTTTTATGCAGAAGAAAGATATCTGGAATATACTTGGATTTCTTCTATTCTTTAGATTTGCAGAAGCACAACTTGTCAAACTGGTTCAGCCATTTCTGCTTGATCCGATTAATAAAGGCGGACTGGGACTAACGACATCAGAGGTGGGAATTGTTTACGGAACAGTTGGAATTATTGCATTAACTGCCGGTGGTTTGATAGGCGGATATGTTATTTCCAGAAATGGTTTAAAGTGGTGGTTATGGCCAATGGTTTTAATTATGCACACACCTGATATTGCATTCGTTTATCTTTCGCATGTTCAACCATCAAATTTTATTTTGATAAATGCTGCTGTTGCCTTTGAGCAATTTGGTTATGGATTTGGATTTACCGCTTATATGATGTTTATGATTATGGTTTCGCAAGGTGAACATAAAACAGCGCACTATGCAATATGTACCGGTATTATGGCGCTCGGTATGATGCTGCCGGGAATGTTTTCAGGAGCTTTGCAGGAAGCTATTGGTTATCCAAGATTTTTTGAATGGGTCCTGATTTCTACAATCCCCGGATTTATTGTAGCAGCTTTAGTTAAGATTGATCCGGAGTTTGGTAAAAAGAAAGACGAGCTGGCAAAAGCTTAAACTTAATTTCGTTTATGATAATAGTTATTTCTAATCAAGGGAGAAAACAAAATGAAATATTTTTTCATTCCACTAATTTTTTTCATTGGAGTGATTTCATCTAATATGCAAGCGCAGCCAATGAATAATGATAATCCATTTTTTACAGAATACACAACTCCGTTTCAAACTCCACCGTTTGATAAAATAAAACCTGAGCATTATCTGTTCGCGTTTGAGGAAGGAATAAAAATCAAACGAGCAGAACTCGATGTAATAATCAACAATCCTGATAAACCAACTTTTGAAAATACGATTGCTGCAATTGAAAAAAGTGGAGAGCTACTTACAAAAGTATCGCGAGTATTTTTTAATATCAGCGGCTCTAACGGGAATGATGAAACCCAGAAGATTGCTGAAGCAATTACTCCTGAACTTTCAAAACTCAGCAATGATATATATCTCAATGAAAAATTATTTCAGCGGATAAAATCAATCAATGATGAAAAAGATAAATTGAATCTTACATCCGAACAGCTAAAAGTGCTTGATAATTATTATACGGATTTTGTTCGAAATGGAATTGGACTTGAGGAAGAAAAGAAAACCAGACTGAAAAAGATTAATGAAGAACTGAGTATGCTCAGTTTAAAGTTCGGAGATAATCTTCGTAAAGAAACAAATGCAATTGGATTGGTGGTTGATAATAAAGAGGATTTAGTTGGATTACCGGATGCAGTAATTCAAGGTGCGGCTGAACTTGCAAAGCAAAATGGAATGGAAGGAAAGTGGGCGTTTAATCTTCAGCGTCCAAGTTTTACTCCATTTTTACAATACTCTGAAAGAAGAAATTTAAGAGAAAAACTTTATAAGGCATATTTGACTCGCGGCAATAACAATAATGAATTTGATAACAAAGAAATAATTAAAAAGATTATTGCACGAAGAAATGAAAAAGTAAATCTGCTTGGTTACAAAACTTATGCGGATTTTAAACTTGAAAAGAATATGGCTAAAAATCCTGAAACAGTTAATAAGTTTTTAGCTGATTTATGGAAACCCGCTTTAGAAAAAGCAAAAGAAGAATCTGCAGATATGCA
The DNA here is from genome assembly GCA_003538625.1 of Ignavibacteriales bacterium. Classification (GTDB taxonomy): domain Bacteria; phylum Bacteroidota; class Ignavibacteria; order Ignavibacteriales; family Ignavibacteriaceae; genus IGN3. The sequence continues at coordinate 396,249 of DPRR01000045.1, read as the reverse complement.
GAAAATAATTAATGCTGAGGGCGGCAACTTTAAAATAGCTGGTTGGGATTGGTGGTACTACGCTGAGAAAGTTAAAAAAGAAAAATATGCACTCGATGAAGAAATGCTTCGTCCATATTTCCAGATGGAAAATGTCCGTAAAGGTGCGTTTGATGTAGCAAGTAAATTGTATGGAATTCAATTTGTAAAACGAAATGATATTTCTGTTTATGAACCGGATGTTGAAGTTTATGAAGTTAAAGAATCAGATGGAACTCATATTGGAATACTATACACAGATTACTATCCAAGAAGCGGTAAAAGAGCAGGGGCGTGGATGAGCAGTTTTCGCAGTCAATCCAATATGGATGGCGAATTCAAAACTCCACTTATTGTAAACGTAGGAAACTTTTCTAAACCAACAGAAGGTAAGCCGGCACTGTTAAGTTTTGATGAAGTTGAAACTTTATTTCATGAATTTGGACACGGACTAAATGGATTGTTTACTAAAACAAATTATCCTGGATCAAGAAGAGCACCTGTTGATTTTACAGAACTTCCATCTCAGATTATGGAAAATTGGGCATCTCATCCTGAAGTTTTGAAAATGTATGCAAAACATTATCAAACAGGTGAACCAATTCCAGATGAATTGATTCAAAAGATTATTAACTCCCGTCACTTCAACAAAGGATTTGAAACACTTGAATATTTAGCAGCTTCAATTCTTGATATGGATTGGCATACATTAAATGATCTTAAAGATATTGATGTTGAAAAATTTGAAGAAGAAAGTATGAACAAGATTGGATTGATTCCTGAAATTGCTTCACGTTATCAAAGTACAAACTTCAATCATATATTTGGAGGAGATGGGTACTCAGCAGGTTATTATGGTTATATGTGGTCAGGAGTTTTAGACAGCGATGCTTTCGGTGCATTTTTAGAAAATGGTTTGTTCGATAGAAAGACTGCAGAAAGTTTTAGAAGAAATATTTTGGAAAAAAGCGGCAGTGATGATCCGATGAATCTGTATATAAAGTTCAGAGGACGTGAACCAAAACCTGATGCCTTGATAGAGAAACTGGGATTTAATGATTAAGATATTTTATTGTAAAGACGAGCCGGTGGCTCGTCTCTTGGAATACAGTAACATTTAGAAAAACAAGTTTTCAGGATTTAAAAGAAAGACGACTCACCGAGTCGTCTTTACAATAAAATAGACAAAGCAGATTGGCAAAGTATAAAGATAAATATCGCATTGAATCCACAAGGCTTCCAACTTGGGATTATAGAAATGCTGAATATTATTTTATAACAATTCTTACTAAGAATAGGAAACATTATTTTGGAAAAGTGGTGGATGGAAAACTTATTCATAGTAAAATTAATAATATAGTTATTGAAGAGTGGATGAACACCGCACTACTAAGAAGTAATATTGAATTAGATGAATGGGTTTTAATGCCAAATCATTTTCATGGTATAATGATTAAGAATAGTCAAGAAAATCTTAATACTAATGATGATAATAAATCCATACTTAAATCAAATTCTTTGGGATCGATTATTGGTCAATTTAAATCTATATCAACTAAGAGAATACGAAAATCAGGCCTTGTTGAATTTTCCTGGCAGCCAGGTTTCTATGAACACATCATTCGAAATGAACAAGCATTGGAAAATATTAGAAAGTATATAAGATTAAATCCGTTGAAGTGGGCAATTGATGAGTACAATAAAGATTAACGTAAAGATGAGCCGGTGGCTCGTCTCCTAAGAAGCAGTAATAGTTAGAAAAATAAGTTACCAGAATTCAAAAAAGAGAGACGACTCACCGAGTCGTCTTTACATTATAAAAATAGTTATCCAGGATTCTTTCGATTCCATTTTTACCTACAGAACTTAAAATTCTTTTTGCACGAATAAATCCCATTTTTCTATAATCGCTGTAATAAGATTTTTCAGGATTAAAACTATTTATCCTTACTCTTCCGGCTGCGTGAATAAAATCTCCATCACCAATATAAATTGCAACGTGAGTAATTCTTTCTTTTCTGTTCTCATCAGCTTTGCGTCCGAAGAAAAGAAGATCTCCTGCTTGCAGATTTTGCCAGCCGTCTTTTGTATCAACTAACTCGCCGGTATTAACTTGTTGTGATGCATCACGAGCTAAAATTATTCCATTCAAGAAATAAACTGTTTTTGTAAAGCCGCTGCAGTCCATTCCTTTTGTAGAAGTACCGCCCCACAAATATGGAATCCCAATAAATCGATACGCAGTTTTTAAAATCGTTTCTCCGGTCGGATTAAGAGAATTGTCCCAATCATTAAAAAGTTCTGCTTCATCTTTTTTTATATAGGCAGTTCTGCCATCTGGATAGTTAACTAAAAAAAAATTCGAATCTTCACCTATAATTTTTAATAAATTTCCGGCAACAAGATCGGAAACCGGTTGAGAATTTTCATCAGCTTCTGTATATGAAAAACCGTAAACATTTTTGTAAATAATTTTTGGTGATGATAACCAATCATTCAACTCAGTTTCATCCATAAATTTTACACCGTCACTATCTAACCACGATATGTAACCATCAGGAGTTTGTATCAGGTAATATCCATCTTCGCCTTTTTTGTAAACCTTAACCGGTGTGCCTAAAATTCCTTGTGTAACAAGCTCAGCCGGATGATCAGGTTTTGAACGGAAATTTGCAACAGAAAGATTTATTACTCCGTAAATTTTATTACCTAATTTTTCAGAAGGAAGCAATTCAATCTCATCAGTAAAATTTAATCCAGCTTCTTTTAAAGTCATATCTAATTCTGCTTTTGCATCAGGGAGATTAGTCTCACCTTTAATGATAATTTTGTCTCCAGATTCTATTGCTTCAATATTGAAAATCGCTACACGTTTATCGGGTGCAAAATTTTCTTTTACAGTTTGAATGATAGAATTTACTTTTTCCATATTATCTTGTGCTTTAGTATTTGCATAAAAAGTTATTAGAATAATGAGTGCTAAAAAAATTTTCATAATGTTTTCCATAAATTATTTGTATTCAACATCCATATGATAATCCCACTTATCAAAGTAAAGATTTCCGCCGCGCCACTCTAATTCGCCACGCTGAAAATCAACAGTTTCACTTCTTGGAAAAGTTTTAGCGGGAAATAGTTCTTTTGAGTAATCATCATTTACAATTAAGTGATAAGGATCAATGCTTCCAAGGAAAAAATATTTTTCGTCTTCATTTTTTGATTCAACTAATCCAAAAGATTGATCAACGGGAACCCAGCCATATCCCTCAAGATAAATTTCTGACCAATCGTGCAGATTGACTTCACCCGGATGCAGCATCCATCCGCTTTGCCATTTTGCGGGTATTCCATTGTATCTGCAAAGTGTTATAAACAGTAAAGTTTTAATTCCGCAATCACCGTGTCTATTTGTTAAACAATAGTCAGAAATATTTTCTATCGTAGAATATTCTCTTGCACCTGCCCATGGAATATTTGTAGAAATCCAGGTAAAGATTTTTTTTGCTATCAAGTATGGATTTTTTTCATCCCCAACAATTTCTTCTGATAGCTTTTTTATCTTATCTGTAAAAACAATGTGTGGTGGTCTTTCAGTAGTATAAGTTTTATACAATCCAGATTCTTTATTATAAGGTTTAATAAGATCAGGCAAAATTAAATTCACTTCATTGTAGTTTGTTACTTCGAGAACCATATTAAAAATTGTTGGCTGATCTTTCATTGCCGGTTTCTGCATAAACAAAGTCCGCTGTGGATTATCATTACTTGCAATTACATATTCATCACTATTAACTGCTAACAATTTTATATCAGTTTGTCGTTGATGTCCTTCACGCGGGAAGGGAAGCCAGCATTTTATTATTTCTCCATCCGGGACAGCATTTGCATCAACAGTAACTGTGTAATTTAATTTAAATGTTACAGGTTTTACTAAACTTTCTTGTGCGTTTGCTGATTCGTCTAATACCTTTGGAATATAATCTTCAAGGAAAGCATCAAGCGGATCTTTCTGAAATCCATCTACTTTTTCTTTCTGTGCTTTTGCTTCTGTATTTATTCTAAAAAGATTAGAGGCAGCCCGAGAGAAATACCATTTCTTCCCATCTATAAATTTAAACTCAAGTGAACCATCATTTTCCCATTTCTCCAAATCTTTTTCTTTTACAGCAGGATAATATTTGTTTACAAACTTTAATACATCTTCAGCCGTTTTGTTAAAATCTTTTTTTATTCTATCCAATCTTTCTTTCTCAAACTGAAGTTCAAAAATTTCATCTGAACTAAGTTGATCGGATTTTAGTTTTTCATCAATCAACTCAGTTGCTTTCTTAAATTCTCCTGATTGAACAAGCTGATTGATTTCGGTGTATCGAGTTTGTGCTGAGATTAATGTTGTAATCATAACTATTAAAATTATTGTTTTCATTTCCTGCTTTCGTATCTATTAAAAGTGGTTTTCCCGCCTCCGTGGGAATGACAATCTTAAATCACATACAAACTTAAAATAATTTAGAACATTATTCATCAAACTTTACTTATTTTTGAAACAATAATTTTCAACTACTTATGGAAATATTATGAAACCTTCCGAACGTTTGCTTTCGCTTGATGTTTTTAGGGGAATTACAATTATGGGAATGATACTTGTAAACAATCCCGGCACCTGGAGTGCCATCTATCCACAACTTGAACATGCCAAATGGCACGGCTGCACTTTTACTGATTTGATTTTTCCATTTTTTCTCTTCATTGTCGGTGTTGCAATTTCATACTCACTAAGCAAAAGAAAAGCTCAGGGTGGAAGTATGAATGCACTATATTTAAATATTTTCAGACGAACAATAATACTTTTTGCTCTTGGATTAATTTTAGCTGGATTCCCGTTCGGTTTATTGTTTGGTCACGAGTTTTCGTGGAGTACAATAAGAATCCCCGGAGTACTTCAGCGAATTGCAGTTGTTTACATGATATCATCAATACTCTTTCTTTCTACAAGTACAAAATTTCAATACTGGTTTACGGGCGCAATACTAGTCATCTATACAATGTTAATGAGTTTAGTTCCTGTACCCGAAGTAGGTTATGCAAACTTTGAACCGGGAACAAACCTTTCCGCATGGATAGACAGATTAGTGCTTGGAAATCATCTTTGGTCAGGAACAAAATTATGGGATCCTGAAGGAGTGCTTTCCACTATTCCCGCTATTGGTAGTGCAATGCTAGGAATTTTTACAGGTAATTTATTACGAAGTGAAAAAGATCCTAAAACAAAAACTGTTTGGCTTTATGTTTATGGCAGCATGCTTATGGTTGCTGGATGGGCATGGAGTTTCTGGTTTCCTCTCAATAAAAATATCTGGACAAGCTCTTATGTTTTATGGACTGCCGGTCTTGCGTTAAACTTTTTAGCTTTCTGTTACTGGTTTATTGATGTCAAAAAAGTTACCTGGTGGATAAAACCTTTTCAGGTTTATGGTATGAACGCAATTACAGTTTTCTTTCTCTCCGGAATTGTTGGAAGAATAATGTATATGGTTAAATGGAACGGAGCGGATGGAAGTGTTGTTACAATTAAAAGTTACTTGTTCGATAATTTCTTTTTATCATGGTTAGAACCAATTAATGCATCATTGGCCTGGGCAGTTGTTTATATTTTAATCTGGCTTGGTTTAATGTGGATTCTTTATGCAAAGAAAATTTTTATAAAGGTTTAAATAAATGAAATCATTATTAATGTTTATAGTTCTATCTAATTTAATGTTCGCTCAACAAAATCCTCTTAAGACCGTAAAGTTTGTTGATCTAAAAAAGTATGCTGGTTTGTGGTATGAATATGCAAAAATCCCAAACAGTTTTCAGGATCAATGCGTTAAGGGTACAACTGCAAAATATATTTTAACGGAAGAGGGAGAAATTAGAGTAATAAACTCCTGCATTGATGAAGATGGGGAGATTGATGAAGCTGATGGACTTGCAAGAATAGTTGATAAGAAATCTAATTCAAAACTCGAAGTAAGTTTTTTCAGCATCTTTGGATGGCGACCAATTTGGGGCGATTATTGGATCATAGGATTGGATGATAATTACCAGTGGGCAATTGTTGGAACACCCAGCAGAAAATATGGCTGGATTCTAAGTCGCACGCCAAATTTAGATGAAATGACCAAGGATAAAATTTTTGCAATTATAAAAGATCAGGGTTATGATCCAAAAAAGTTTGAAATGAGTAAACAATAAATAATAGTATTCAATCAGATTTTTTAATAGTAAACTCAGTATTCTTAATGTGCAAATCCCTCTGTGGGAATGGAATTTCAATTCCTTCTTTTCTGAAGCGCTTAAATATTTCATAATAAAGCTGACTTTTTAAAAGCGCTGGTTTATTTATGTATTCATTTGTCCAGACTCTCAAATTAAAATTAATTGATGAGTCAGAGTATTCATCGAATAGGACTTCGGGTTTTGGATTTTTTAAAATACCTGTATTCGCATCAACAACTTCAAGAAGCACATTTCTTATTTTTTCCGGATCTTCATTGTAGGAAACGCTAACGGGAATATTGAATCTTATGTTTCTGTCTGAATGACTCCAGTTAATAACTGTTGAGGAAATAAATTCAGAATTAGGGACTATAACTGAAATATTATCGTTCGTAATAATTTGGGTTGCACGCAGTGAAATTTTCTTAACATCTCCGTTAATGTTCCCGACTTCAATTCTATCTCCCACCTTAATTGGTCGCTCAAATAAAATAATTAAACCACTAACAAAATTATTGGTTACGTTTTGAAGTCCGAAACCAATACCAATACCAAGCGCACCTGCTAAAATGGTAACTGAACTGAGATCAATTCCTAAAGTCTGAAGAATAACAAAAAGACCGATCAACACAATAAGATATCTTATGATAGTAGCGACGGCTATTCGGACACCAAGTTCAACATTACTTTTTGCGAATACTTTATAGACAAACCATTTTTTTAATTTTGATGTAATAAAAAATAAAAGAAACAATAAAAGCAATAGATACAACAAAGTCCAAATAGAAAAATTAAAATTTCCAAGAGAAAAAATTGGTTTGTTTATTGTTTGCCAAAGCTCTTCAATAAAGTGTATCTCGCTAATCATAAAAAGAATCTTTAGTGATGATTAAAAACTTTAAATCTAATTATGTATAAAATACAAAAATGATCTGCTTGATTTTATGAAAAATGGAACTAGTATCCAATCAAAAAAGTGTTTGTCTACTACAAATTTATTTTTCATTAACACCGGAATTAATCCCTATGTTAATAAAAACCAAAAACTTAATGTTTAACTGCTTTAACAGTTTTCTATCTTTAGCGGTGAACTTGAGTTATAAATTAAATAAACAGATCCGCACCCGGACCAACCGGGATACCCAATAAAAACCAAACTATAAACATTATAGTCCAGATAATAAAAAACGTTATAGTATAAGGAAGCATTGTAGCTATCAAAGTTCCAATACCAGCTGTCGGATCATACTTTCCAACAAATGCAATTATCAAAGCAAAGTAAGACATCATTGGCGAAATTATATTTGTAACACTATCGCCAACTCTGTATGCGCCTTGTACAAGTTCGGGTGAATATCCCAACAGCATAAACATTGGAATAAAAACAGGAGCCATAATTGCCCATTTTGCCGAGGCACTACCAATAAATAAATTTATAAATCCGGAAATAATGATGAATGAAATTAAAAGTGGTATAGGTCCAAGTCCTGAAGATTTTAAAAGATTTGCACCTTCAACGGCGACAATCATACCGAGATTTGTCCAGTTAAAAAATGCAACAAACTGAGCTGCAAAAAAAACAAGCACGATGTATGAGCCCAATGTTTCCATTGATTTATTCATACCTTTAATCACATCGTTATCATTCTTTATAGTCTTTGCGCCGATTCCGTAGGCAAGGCCCGCAACCAATCCACCAAGAAAAATGAATGATACAATTCCACTTAAGAATGGAGATTTAAGTATGCTAAAAGTTTTTGGGTCTCTTAAAAAACCTTGATCTGGCAAAATGCCTGCTAATATTATTAATGTAAAAACTGAAGTAGCAGCAAGTGTATACCATAAACCTCTTTTTTCATCCTGGGTTAATGGTTTTATTTTCTCCGCCTTAGCATCACCTTTATAGGTTCCCAGCCGTGGGATCACAATTTTTTCCGTAACCCACGTACCGGCAGCGGCTATAAAAAATGTAGAGACAAACATAAAATAATAATTTGCAGCAGCGTTAACTTCGTAAGATTTATCAATAATGTGAGCGGCTTCCTGCGTAAGACCCGCGAGCAAAGGATCAATTGTGCCGAGCAAAAGATTTGCACTGTAGCCGCCGGATACACCAGCGAATGCAGCTGCTAAACCTGCGATTGGATGTCTGCCAACTGCAAGAAAAATAATTGCTGAAAGCGGAACGAGCAGGACGTAACCAATCTCGCTGGCTGTGTTGGATAATATTCCTGCAAGTACAATAACAAATGTCAGAAGTTTTTTAGGTGCCTTAAGAACCAGCAATCTTAAAGAGGTTCCGATCAGTCCGCTATGCTCTGCAACTGCGATTCCTAAAAGCGAAACCAGTACGGTGCCCAGAGGAGCGAAGGAAGTGAAATTAGTTATCAGATTTAAAATTATTCGATGCAATCCTTCAACTGATAAAAGATTAATAGGTTTTATTTCTAAACCGCTTCCGGGATGTAATACAGAAAAATTAAATTGGCTTACAATCCAGGAAAGTACAATTACTCCGAGTGCAAACAATGCAAAAAGGGTAGTTGGATGTGGAAGTTTGTTCCCAACCTTTTCAATAACACCTAAGAACTTTTCTATATACTTATTTGATTTTCCTGCTGTTTCAGTCATTAATATTATCCTTGGATTAATTTAGAGATGTAACAAAGTAACTTGCGATTCTGGTTCAATATAAAAAAAATATTTTATAAGATGCTACATAAAAGAGAATTGTAATACGGATTATTTCTTAACGATAGAGGTTGTTTAAAAACCTCCGAGGTTTTTGAAACCTCAGAGGTTTTAAGAATAGATTAAACTGACTTAAGCTTCTATTTTTGATCCAAGGACTTTTAGAAATTGTTTCATCCATTCCGGATGTGCAGGCCATGCCGGGGCTGTAACCATGTTTCCATCAGTCAAAGCATTATTTGCACCCGGTTCAATTTTACCATATTTGGCTCCGGCAAGTTTACATTCGGGACCAACAGCCGGGTAGGAAATTACTTTTCTATCTTTTAATACTCCTGCGGCAGCAAGAATTTGCGGACCGTGACAAATTGCTGCAATCGGTTTCTTTTTTCTTGCGAAGTGTTTTGTAATTTCCAAAACTCTCTTGTTCAGTCTAAGATATTCAGGTGCTCTGCCGCCGGGAATTACTAGAGCATCATACTGCGCAGGATCAATTTCATCAAAGTCTGCATTTATGCCAAATCTATGTCCTGTCAGCTCAACATATGTTTGATCTCCAACAAAATCATGAATAGCAGTTTTTACTGTGTCTCCCTTTTTTTTATCGGGACAAACTGTATGAACTTCATGTCCAACCATTGTAAGGATTTGAAAAGGAACCATTGCTTCATAATCCTCTACAAAATCCCCCACGAGCATTAAAATTTTTTTTGCAGCCATAGAATCACCTCTTTAATTATTAATAAAAAATTAATTAATTCTGAATTGTACAAAGAAACTTAAAATCATTCTTAACTAAGAACAAAGTAAAAGACTTAAATACTCTAACCTAGCCAAGCCAAGCCAGAAGTAAAAAGGGAATAATGAACAAGGAATAGCGAACTTAGAATGGAAAAACTTCATCATTCATCAATCCTTGTTCAATATTCGAAATTCAAATTTGAAAACAATATTCTGCCAAATATTAAACAAATTTTACCGATAAGGTACTATTCGGTCATTTATTCTTAAGTACCTTTATCAGATTTACTCTTCCATCAAAATCAGTTGTGATAATCTCATCTTTACTAATTGCAGTAATTGTATTTACGTATCCATTGGTAATTTTATGCTGCCAAATAATTTTTCCTGTTTCGGAAGCTAGAGAAAATATCATTCCGTTTTTAGTTGGATAGAAAATCCTGCCATCCTTCTCAACAATTTGAGCAGAGCTAATATCATATCCAAAACCGCAATTAGTAATCCAGAGCGGATCTTTAAGTTTGTCAGAAACAGGAAGCGCAAGGATTGTATCATTCATTGTTCTTATAAAAAGTTTTTTGCCGTTTTCCGATAATCCGACTGTTTCTCTAACCTGATATTTTCCGGTTCTCCAAAATTCTTTTCCTGTTTCAATATCAAGAGCGGTTAACTTTCTATCCGGCGCTGCAAAGAAAACGATTCCATCAGAGACTACAGGCCAGCAAGCAGCAGGGGAATAAAATATACCTGAGTGATTTCCTTTCCATTTCCAATTTAGTTTTCCTGTTTTGGAATTAAGGCAATAAAAATATTCATCCCACGCACCGAATAATATTTTATCATCATAAAACGCCGGTTTAGTCTCTACAAATCCATTTAAACCTGAGAATTCCCAAATTAATTTTCCCGTCTTAAAATCAAGCGCACGAAATACTTTATCACTTCCACCAATGTAAACCATATCATCTTCAATTATTGGACACCCCAGAACAGCAGCATTTGTTTTGTAACTCCATTTCAGTTTGCCGTCGTCACTATTTAAACAATAAATTGAACTGTCAGCACTTCCGAATACAACATAATTATCTTTGATAGCTGCAGTTGAGTAAATAGCATTTTGTGTTTTAAACTTCCAATTAACTGATCCATCTGATAAATTTAGTGAATAAAAATTTCCGGAGGCATCACCAAAAAAAACTGAATTATCTTTAGTTACCGCAGAAGACCCGATTGTGTAGCCCGAATTAAACTTCCAGGCAGATATTACATCCGGATATTTTTGATTTATTGAATAATCAGGACGATTTTGTTCTTTAACTAATGCCTCGTAGTTTCGTTGTTGCAATGGAAGTTGATGCCAAAGTTTGGTTTCTTTATTTGGAGTTCTTTCAGAAAAATAAATTGAATCATTTTTAATTTCTGTAATTGTATAACCGCCAATTTCTTTGTCTGCTCTTAAGTTTGATCTGGACATAACTCCCGGTATTGATTCAAAATTATAAACACGATTTGTATGTCCATGTCCAAACAAAACAACCTGTGTATTAATATTTTTCAATCTATCAAGCATTTCATACCAGTCAGCAATTCCTTCATCAAGCGGATAATGAGTCACAAAAATTATGGGTTTATTTGAGTTTGGCAGAGATGCAATAAGTGAATCAAACCACTGTAAATCTTCGGGAGCAAAATATCCGTCAGCCATACGCATTCGCGGCCCCTCATGTAATCCGATAAATAAAAATTTATCGTAATCAAAAACAAATCGATCATTTCCCCAAAGTTTTAGAAAATCCGTGCAGCCAGATTCGGACCACTTAGTATCGTGATTACCAGGAATTATAAAGTATGGTTTTTTTAAATCATCAAGAATTGTTTTTGCAAGTGATAATTCCTCCAGGGTACCGGTTGCAGTTATATCACCGGAAACGATTGTGAATGAAATATCACTAAATGAATTTATATCATTAATACTGCTTCTTAAATCTTCTTCCGCAGTTGGATACCCGATGTGAATGTCTGTTAGCCAGGCAAATTTAAATTGCTGTGGAAAAGTAAGGTTTGTTAAGATTAAGATTAATAAAAATAACTTTTTCAAAGATATATCTCCTTTTATTATTTCATCTCTCGACTCCGCTCGAGNNTCTCGACTCCGCTCGAGATGACGGAATTATTTTCGCTCGAGATAACGGATCGACTTTGTTCGAGATGATGTTTAATTCTATCGTCACATTTAACGGAGAAGAAGTCGGCCTTATTATCAATCTCTGTTCATTTCATCTCTCGACTCCGNNCTCTCGACTCCGCTCGAGATGACGAGTTAACTCCGCTCGAGATGACGGATCAAATTTTTTTTGAGATGACGTTTCGATTCTACTTTAGATGACTTTAAACGCAATCGTCACCCTGAGCGGAGTCGAAGGGGGTCATCAAACTAATTATTTATTATCTGAAGCAGTCTCATTTTTACACTTTGCCAATTCATGCAGCAAATCAAAATCACCATTTATTAACGCCTCTTTCTTCTTTCTGCTCCACTTTTTTATTTGTCTCTCTGCACTGATAGCATCAATGATGTCAGAGAATTCTTGAGAATAAACTAACTTAACAGGCAATCTTGCAGATGTATAACCTTTAAATTTTCCTAATTTATGTTCATTTATTCTGTTCTCTAAATTACTCGTACAGCCACAATAAAAACTATCGTCTGAACACTTAAGTATGTAAAACCAGGAGTTTTGCATTTCATTTAAGTTATAGTTTATGTTTCATCTCTCGACTCCGCTCGAGATGACGGAATTATTTTTCGCTCGAGATGACGTTTTGACTTCTCTCGAGATGACGTTTTGACTTCTCTCGAGATGACGGAATTATTTTTCGTTCGAGATGATGTTTAATTCTATCGTCACACTGATCGGAGAAGAAGTCGGCCTTATTATCAATCCCTGTTCATTTCATCTCTCGACTCCGCTCGAGATGACGGAATTATTTTTCGCTCGAGATGACGTTTAATGCAATCGTCACATTGAACGGAGAAGAAGTCGGCCTTATTATCAATCCCTGTTCATTTAATCTCTCGACTCCGCTCGAGATGACGTTTCAAATTCTTCAATAATGATAAAAAATATTATACCATCTTATCTACTAATGCATTAAACTTGTTTTCAAAAAGCTGGTGAAGCAATTTCATATCATCTTCATTTATTGCGATAATTGGTTTTGTATTCTTTTCTGCTTGCTCAGGTGTTTTAATACCTGGAATGACTGTAGAAATTCCATTATGATTAAGAATAAAACTTAAAGCAAAAATAGTTTTATCAACATTATATTTTTCTGCAAGATGCCAAACATCTTCTAATGAATCAATTAACTCAGATAAAAATTTTGGCTCTAATCGAAAATAACGATGATCATTTTTATGGAACCGGGTTTCTTTATTGAATTTGCCAGTAAGCAATCCGAATTGCAAAGGAATTCGCGCAATAATTCCATAACCGGCTTGCTCAGCATCGTTAATTAATTTTAACGAACGTTGATTAATAATGTTTAAAACTAATTGAAATCCATTTGCAAGATTTCTCTCCATTAAAAATTGTGCTTCGGGATTTGGATTAAATGTATTAAGCGAGATTCCCCAATAACTAATTTTACCTTCACTTTTAAGTTTTTCCATAGCCTCAATACATTCACCATTTTGTAGATGCTCAAGCTTTGCCGAGTGAAGTTGATAATAATCTATTTTATTTCTTTTTAATCTTTTTAATGATTCATCGCAGGATTTTATAATATGTTTTTTTGAATAGTCTAATAATATTTTATTGTTTTCAACTCTATGTCCGACTTTGGTTGCAATTACGACATCATCACTATTTCCAAAAACTTTTCCAATTAATTCTTCTGAATGACCAAAACCATAAAAGTCTGCTGTATCATAAAAATTAATTCCAAGATCATAAGATTTTTGCAGCGCCTTCAGAGAAGTGCTGTCATCAACATCACCCCAGCCAATAGCAGTATCTCCAACCATTGCAGGTCCACCGATGCCCCATGCACCAAAACCGACTTCACTTACAATTAAATCTGTATTACCGAATTTTCTGTAGTTCATCTTAATTTATCCAAAAAAAATAATTTATGTTTCATCTCTCGACTCCGCTCGAGATGACGAGTTAACTCCGCTCGAGATGACGGAATTATTTTCACTCGAGGTGACGGATCAAATTATTTTTGAGATGACGGATCAATTCTACTTTAGATGACTTTAAACGCAATCGTCACCCTGAGCGGAGTCGAAGAGGGTCATCAAACCAATTATTTATTATCTGAAGCAGTCTCATTTTTACACTTTGCCAATTTATGCAGCAAATTAAAATCACCATTTATTAACACCTCTTTCTTCTTTCTGCTCCACTTTTTTATTTGTCTCTCTGCACTGATAGCATCATTGATGTCAGAGAATTCTTGAGAATAAACTAACTTAACAGGCAATCTTGCAGACGTATAACCTTTAAATTTTCCTAATTTATGTTCATTTATTCTGTTGTCTAAATTACTCGTACAGCCACAATAAAAACTATCGTCTGAACACTTAAGTATGTAAAACCAGGAGTTTTGCATTTCATTTAAGTTATAGTTTATGTTTCATCTCTCGACTCCGCTCGAGATGACGGATCAACTTCGTTCGAGATGACGTTTAATGCAATCGTCACATTGAACGGAGAAGAAGTCGGCCTTATTATCAATCTCTGTTCATTTCATCTCTCGACTCCGCTCGAGATGACGATTTAACTCCGCTCGAGATGACGGAATTATTTTCGCTCGAGATGATGGCTCAACTTCACTCGGGCTTGCAATTCTATTCTTGCTGAGATGACTATTGAATCTAACCACATCAAAATAAAAAGCCTCTTCCAATATGGAAGGGGTGGTAGTTAGATTTCTTATTTCATCAATATCATTTTTTTACTTTGCTTAAAGTTATCAGTAATTAAAGTATAAAAATAAATTCCACTTGCAATATTACTTGCATTAAAATTAACAGAATAATTTCCTGCGGACAGATTATCATTTACAAGTGTTGCAACTTCTTTTCCCAGAATATCTGTAACGATAATTTTTACATTTGATGATTGAGGAACACTAAATTTTATTTGGGTACTTGGGTTAAATGGATTTGGATAATTCTGTTGTAACGAAAACTCAGCAGGAATTAAACCAATTTCTTCCTCAACATCAGTAGGACTAAATGTTGCCGTTCGTACATCATCAAAATAAAGTATGCCCGTATTCTGATTTCCTGAAGCATATGTCATTTGGAAGCTATCAAAACTTAGCGGTGGTTCAAAAATATTATTTCCAATCCAATTTCCTGTCTGACCCAGAGACAAATCCCAGGTGACAAGTTTCCAGCCTAACCAGTCAACATCGTACCAGGGGCTAACTTCAAAGTTGCCGGGTGCGGTTTCTCTAACTGTAAATCTAAATTTGTTATTCGATCCATCTCCAAACAAAAAGACCTGCAAAAGAGTATTTGGTTGAAACGATGGGGTAGAAGGTGTAAAGTATTCTCTTATCAACCAATCCGTTGCGGTAGTATCCCACTCATAGTTTAATTGTAATGATTTTGTACTTCCGGTATTAGCATTTAAAACTGTAGTGTTGGATAATATATTTGTTGTTAATGGATTAATACCAACAGTGTTTCCCGATACTGACGGCTGCCACCAATTAGCAATACCTGTTTCAAAATTATCAATAATGCTTTGTGAAAAATAATTTGAGCTGCCTGTTGTAAATTCATAAGTATAATCTGTAATTGTAGGATTACCGAATATATCCTCTAATCCGGACAATACTTTTATTGTATATGATTCATTTTCAATTAATGGTGTTGTAATAAAAAAGTTTAAAACGCTTCTGCCGTTTACCACGTAATATTTAAGAAGTCCGGCAGCATTTGTTTGCGTAGAGTTTCTTATAACTTTAAATCTGCTTGATATAGTAGAAGTTTTTAAGAGTTCATCGAAAGAAACATTTATTACGGGTCTATATTCAACGTTAGTTGCATTATTAGATGGATAAACGAATGAAACAACCGGTGCAGTTACATCCGGCACTTTAGTTTTAATAGTTAAAGTATACGGATCACCTCCAACTCCGTTTCCATCGCCATCAAACAAATGTCCGTATTTACCTTCAGCGTTTCCTCCGATAGTAATATCATACAGTGAATTAAATTCAAAATTTGTTGTGTTTATTGTTAAAGTCTTATCGTTATTACTCCAGGTTGTAGTAAAAGCTGCAGATGGTGTTACGGTAAGATTAGCTTCAACAGAAGCTTTATTCATTTGTCTTGAAAAATTTATGACAACATTTTCAACTCCGGGATATAAGCTATCATTTTGTACAGGATCCGTACTAACAATAGTGGGAGGGACATTTGAAATCAGATTAACATCTTTAAAAGTAAAGAAAGTATCCTGCATCGTAATGTTAACGCTTAAGGGATCATATCCCGGAGCGGTAACCTGCAATGGATATGTGCCGGCAGGAACATCTTCAAAATAATAAAATCCGTTTCTTAAAAGATTTGGATCGCTTGGTGAATAAATGTGAAATAGACTCTCCCACGTATCAGTTGTATCAGTTTGTCCATTTAAAGAAACGATAGCTCCGTTAATTGCTAAACCTGATTCAATGTCTTTTACAATCCCGACAGATGTACCCGCAAAAGGTCTGCTGATATCGTGATACTTTAGGATTGTCCAGAACATAGTTTTAGCTTCCAGCCGCTTCCAGCTTGCATTCATGTTTAACTGGTTTTGAGTCGGGTTTGTATGGAAACCAGCTTCGCTTAATTCTGAAGCCATGTTAGTTTCGCGGTTTACATGTAAATATGGAGTTGAACCGGCAACCTGATAAAAATCTCTGTCACCCATTGCACCGCGTGTAGTGGTTCTCATTCCGGCAGTAAGTAATCCAATCATAATGTTAGACATTTTTTTGCCGCCGTGAGGAATTTTTTCAGGTCCGCCAATTCCTAACTGACCCCACATTATCAGAGTACTATTGGAAGTCGGTGATGATGAAGCATCGCTGTGAATTGAATGATAATGTGCTGCACCAAGTGAATTTGCCTGATCCGTTCTCTGAGTAAGTGTAACATTTTGCTGATCATCTGTTCTGCATATATAAACAGTGTCGATATCTGTCCAATCTAAAAGCATCTGTCGTAAATTTAAACCTACACGTAAATTCTTCTTTGCTTCTGAGTAACCATAAATTCCAACATTTTCATTCTGGCTATGCCCGGGATCAAGATAGATATTCCATCCGGCTAATCCGGTAACCGGTTGCGAATATATTTTTGGAGTTAAGCATAAGATTAAAATTGAGAATACGAAAAATAGTTTTATTAACGAACTAATTTTTATTGATATGATTTGTTTCATTTTCATTTACTCCGTTACTCTATATTCATTAAATAAATTGAACCATCATTTAAGACATCAAATGCAACTGCTTTACCATCAGGTGCAAAACAAGGATTCATTTCGATTAAGTTGGGGGTGTTTGTAAGATTTTTCTTTTCAGTACCGTTAGAGTTAATCATAAATATATCTGATGCAGTAAAATCCTGTCCATCATCTTCAGTGATCATATATATTATATTCCTGCTATCAAACGACCATCTTGGTCTGTTGCCTTTTCCTAAATCTACCAGATTTGTTCCGTCAGGATTCATCACATACATATTCCCGCCCATTACCTCAAATACAATTTTAGTATTATCCGGTGAAGTTGATATGTTTATATATTCAGCATCTTTGATCGGTTCAAAAGTTTTTTCAGAATTGTCTGATAAATTTTTTACTACAAGTCTGTTATTTTTTTCGAAGATAACATTATTGCTATTCATTCTTTCATTCTTTTTCTTATCGGTAACATAAACTTCATCATTACCTTTTTCAGGCAGATAAACTTTTGAATCCCCATCAGCCCATTGCGGCAAATAAGGCATCATCGATTTATAATCGGTAAGCTGTTTTGATTTGCCGGTTTCAATATCAAAAATCTTAACAGCATTAAATCTTCTTGTATCTTCATACTTTGCAACACGAGTTAAAATTGATCTTGAATCCGATGACCACTTGAATGCATATCCAGCAGCGGGTTCATCCGTAATCTGTTTTGTTGACTGTGTTCGTAAGTTGTAAATCCAGATACCCGTATAACCGGACTTAGTGTATGCTATATTATTTCCATCCGGTGAGTAAACCGGATTCATCACAGCATCATCAACAGATCCCTGTATTATCATCTGATATCCTGATTGTGCAAACATCAAACCAGAAAGTAAAATGAAAATAATTATCAAAAAATTTTTCATCAGCTAAATCCTTTTTTTGTTCTTATTCTGTAGCAGTTTAATTACATTTTATATACAGTTAAATTAAAAAAAAAATAATTGACATACAGTCTATTTTCTTATTTAATCAAGTTATATTTTTAATTAGTCTAAAAACTAAATTTAATGCTAAAATGAAAAATTCAATTACAATATTTCTGCAGCAGGGCAATCCAAAAGAAAATGACAAAACGATCAAAAGATTCAAAGAATCAGATCTTGTAAAAGAAATAATATTAATTTCAACTGATGAAAAATTTTCTTCGTTTGAAAATGTTAAGGTAATATATACTAAATATTTAAAAAGCAGCGACGCCGTTAATTTAATTGCAAAGTATTCATCAACTGATTATACTTTAATTGTGCAGGGAGAAAAATCTATTAAACCGGGACAATTCTGTCTGGATAGGTTTTTGCAGGTTGCGTTAAATACAAAAGCTTCGTTGGTATATTCTGATTTTTATGAAGAAGAAAAAGGCAAACCTGTTGTTCATCCTGTTATAGATTACCAGGAGGGAAGTCTACGGGATGATTTTGATTTTGGTGAATTCTTATTTATTAAAACCGAATATCTGAAAAGAATTGCCGAGAGCGAAAAAAATAATTTTAAGTTTGCAGGATTTTACAACCTCAGATTAAAATTATCACAAATGGGACTAGTCTTTAGGATTCCTGAGTATCTTTATACAGTAGAAAATGTAGAAGAAGTTGGCACCGAGGATAAGCATTTCAGTTATGTTGATCCAAAGAACAGAGAAGTACAAATCGAAATGGAAAAAGCTGTAACGCTGCATCTGATGGATATTGGTGCGTATGTTCATCCGCCATATAAAGAAATTGATCTTACTTTATCAAAAGATTTTGAATATGAAGCATCGGTTATAATCCCCGTTCGAAATCGTGTTAAAACAATTGGTGATGCAATTGAATCCGTTCTAAAGCAAAAAACAAATTTTAAATTCAATTTAATTATTATTGATAATCATTCAACTGATGGAACTAGTGATGTGATCTCAACTTTTTCAAAAAAGGATGAAAGATTGATTCACAATATTCCGGAAAGAAATGATTTAGGTATCGGCGGCTGCTGGAATGCAGGTGTGCATCATAAGAAATGCGGAAAGTTTGCAGTACAATTGGACAGCGATGATATTTATAAAGATGAAAACACTTTACAAACTATAGTCGATGTTTTTCATAAAGAAAAATGTGCAATGGTTATAGGTTCTTATCAAATCACAGATTTTAATCTTCAGGAATTACCACCGGGATTGATTGATCACAATGAATGGACTGATGATAACGGACCTAACAATGCTTTAAGAATTAATGGACTTGGTGCACCACGCGCTTTTTATACTCCGGTTTTAAGAGAGATAAAAATTCCGAATGTCAGTTATGGTGAAGATTACTCAGTTGGTTTAGCAATAAGCAGACAGTACAAAATTGGAAGAATATATCACTCGTTATATATGTGTCGTCGATGGGAAGGCAACTCTGATTCTCAGTTAGATATTATTAGAATTAATGCAAATAATCTTTACAAAGATAGAATAAGAACATTTGAACTGCATGCACGTAAACAATTTGCAGTATCAGCATTAAGCAAAGATTATAATAAAAGATAGGTAACTATCAAACAATAATAACAATTGACTTTAGAAACTAATTTATTTAGATTTTT
Organism: Ignavibacteriales bacterium; assembly: GCA_003538625.1. Taxonomy (GTDB): domain Bacteria; phylum Bacteroidota; class Ignavibacteria; order Ignavibacteriales; family Ignavibacteriaceae; genus IGN3. The sequence continues at coordinate 376,447 of DPRR01000045.1, read as the reverse complement.
AACTGAAGATTTAATCAATTTTAATTTTGTTCTGATTAATAAATGTCTGTGATAAAAAGGTTTGAAAAAGAACCTTTATCAGAACTATTCCCTCCATTCTTGATGAGAAATTATAAGGAGTAAGAATACATGAGAAAACTGCTACTTTTTAGCATACTCGCACTAAATATTTTTTCAATACACATCTTTGCACAGGTAGGCAAAATAAGCGGAACTGTTAGAGACGCCTCTAACAATGAAGCGCTGATAGGTGCAAACGTACTAATCGAAGGCACCAATATAGGTGCTGCCACAAATGTAGACGGATCTTTTGTTATCCTCAACGTTTCTCCGGGTACATATAACCTTAGAGCTTCGATGGTTGGATATGCCGCCAGCACCTTTACAGATGTTCGCGTCAATATCGATCAAACTACAGAAGTTAATTTTAAGCTCACTTCTAACACGTTTCAAACCGAAGAGGTTGTTGTAATTGCTTCAACACCTATTGTACAAAGAGACGTTTCTTCAAGCCGTGTTAACCTAAATGTTGAAGAAATTCAAAACCTGCCGGTTTCCAGTATAAGTGGAGTTATTGGTTTACAAGCAGGTGTAAGAAGCGGCCTGGAAATCAGAGGCGGCGCTGCAGATCAGACAGCGTTTTTGGTTAATGGAGTTACTTTAAGAGATGAAAGAGATAACTCACCATTTACAGGAATCAGCTATTCAGCAATTGACGAAGTTCAGATTCAAACTGGCGGATTTAATGCTGAATACGGCAACGTCAGATCTGGGTTGGTAAATGTGGTTACTAAAGAAGGTAATAGAGATAGATATACTTTTAGTTTAATATCCAGATACAGTGGTGCGTCTCAAAAACATTTTGGTATGTCCGCCCACGATCCAAATTCATACTGGATTCGTCCATTTGTAGATCCGCAAGTAGCCTGGTATGGAACTCAAGCTATTGACCCTGTTTCGGGACAGTCTGTATGGGATAGTTATACTCAGCAGCAATATCCACAGTTTGATGGATGGATTGCTGTTGCAGAACAAACTTTACTGGATGATGATCCTACAAATGATCTTACTCCGGAACAAGCTCAAAAAATATTTTTGTGGCAGCACAGAAGAATAACTGATATTCAAGATCCTGACTATGAAATTGATGGAAGCTTTGGTGGTCCGGTTCCATTTGGACAAGCTTTAGGTAATTTAAGATTCTTTGCATCGTACAGACAAACACAATCAATGTACGTTGTACCGCTCTCAAGAGATGGTGTTAATGATTGGGTTGGTCAGTTAAAACTTACTTCTGATATTGGCGAAGGTAAAAAATTAATGCTTCAGGGTTTGTTAAGCCAGGTAAAGGGTACCAATGATAATAATGCCGGAGTTGCAGGAATTTTCAGATCACCTGAAAGTATTGGTTCTGTTATGAACAGAGTCAGCTATATTGATGCAAGAATTTTTGCAACGGATTACTGGGCACCAAGTACAATAGATTATACTTCATTCGGCGGAAAGTTTACAAATGTTATTAATCCAACCACATTGTATGAAGTATCTGTAAGTACTTTTAGATCTGATTATAATACAAATCCCGGAACCCCTAGAGACACTTCAAAAATTTATAATGTTGGCGGAGTGTTTGTTGATGAAGCTCCTTTTGGATATGCTGATTACCCGTCCACAGGTATTAACGGATTAAGAATGGGAGTGGGATTTAGTAATTCCAGAGATAGCAGTGTTGTTAGTGTTTATAATGCAAAGGTAGATTTTCAAAGTCAGATTGATAAAATAAATAATATTAAAACAGGTCTCGAATTTAATTATACAGATAACAGAGTTAATTATGCATCTGTCGACAAATTCCTGCCAAGCGGACGATCAAGATCTGTATGGAATAATTTTCCAATCAGAGGTGCATTTTATGTTCAGGATAAGTTAGAATTTGAAGGTATGGTTGCTAATGTTGGTGTAAGATTAGATTACAGCGATCCTCAAGGTGATTGGTATGAATACGATCCTTACACAAAAGCATTCGCATCAGAAAACTCACTTGGATTGGATACATTATTAAAAAAGGTTTCTGTTGATAAACAACTTGATGTAAGTCCAAGAATAGGAATTTCTTTCCCGATCAGTATCGATAGCAAACTTTATTTTAATTATGGACATTTTAGACAAATGCCAACTCCAGAAAATTTATTCTTGCTTAGAAGATTTTCAGATAATAATGCGGTTACCAGAATTGCAAATCCTAATAATCCATTACCGAAAACAGTTTCTTACGAATTAGGATATGAGCAAAATATTTTTGATGAATTATTATTAAGAGTTGCAGGTTATTACAAAGATGTTTCTTTGCAATCCAGATTAGTTACTTTCATCAGCAGAGATAATAAAGTTAGTTATTCCAGAACTGAACCAAATAACTATCAGGATGTTAGAGGATTTGAATTAACACTTACCAAAAACAGAGGTAACTGGATTCAGGGATTTATTAATTATACCTATGATGTTAGAAGTTCCGGAAATTTTGGTTTTGGTACTTATTATGAAAGTGCTTCATTACAAAGAAATTATGAAGCAACAACAACTTCAGTTTATCAGGAAAAACCATTACCACGCCCTTTCGCAAATGCCAATATCGATCTTTTCACCCCATCTGATTTTGGACCGAAGCTTGGTAGTTTAAGCCTGTTGGCTGATTTCCGATTTAGTTTTGTGGCTTCCTGGACATCAGGTCGTTATGTAACCTGGGCAGGCGGCGGCAGTATACCTGGAGTCGAAAATAATTTACAATGGGCAGAGTATTATAATGTTGATCTACGCATTAGTAAGTCATTCAAATTTATGGGCGTTGATCTTCAGATTTTTGCTGACATAAGTAATCTGTTCAATTATAAATATATGACAGATTATGGTTTTGTAGATGCTCCGGATTACCTGGCATATATGAAATCTTTACATTTGCCTACTGAAAAATTTGATCAAAGATTTGGCTACTCTAATATCCCGGGTGATGATCGACCGGGTGATTACAGAACCGGGCCATACATCCCCTGGGATGAGAACGCAAGCGAAAGCCAGAAAGATGAATGGAGAAAAAACAAATCATATATAGATATGCCTAATCAGGAATTTTTTACATTTCTTAATCCAAGAGATGTTTTCTGGGGCTTAAAATTATCTATAGATTTTTAATTAGATATTAGAGGAATAAATGAAACACAATATTATTAAACTTAACTTAATTACAATACTCCTGATTCTTGTGAGTGCTTCTTCTAATGTTTATCCGCAATATGCAATAAAATGGTTATCTGCCGGATCGCTGCATAACTGGTATTCAGAAATTGGAAGTGAAATAGAAGAAGGTTTTGTAAAAGAGCAGCAGTATGGATTGCAATGGCCTGCGCTATACTCAAGGCAGGATATTCAAGCTGCCAAAGGAATCTGGATCGGTGCAGAAGGTTTTACCGATCAAAATGGTGAAGTATACCCTCACAAAGTTGTTCACGTTGGTCCCAGAGTAACAGGTGCAGGTGAATTTTTTCCGCAGAAATTTGAAATGACAAGTCAATTTGAACCGCCACTTGTTTTTGTTGATAATGATTTGTCAGTTGATAAATCTGTGGATAATGATAATGTAGACCCTTCACTTTTTGCTGATCGTGAAATTTTAAATACTGTAAATACACAGCTTGGTATTACTATGACAAGAAAGATTTTTCAATTTAGTCAGCAATACCATGATAATTATATAATTTCGGAATACACTTTTAAAAACACAGGAAATGTAAACGAGGATCCGGCTATCGAATTGCCATCAACTACATTGAATGGTGTTTATTTTTATTTTCAATTTAGATTAGCTGTTTGTGCTAACGTAAGAAATGTTATCGGAAACTCAACAAGCTGGGGAATTAATAGCATGCTTGATGCACGAGGCGATGGAGTTAAAGTTGATACAGACAATCCTGATAATTTAAGATTTCAATATATGTGGCACGGAAAGCTGCCCTCCTTTACTCGTTATGATAATATTGGCGGACCAATTTGGTCATCTGCTTTATGGGTTGACCCAGGTGATACAGTCGGTCGTTTGGGAGCTTCACAATTTGCCGGAGTATTAACTTTACATGCTGATGTTTCTGCAACTAATAAAAACGATGATCCTTTACAGCCAAAAACTACTTCGTGGGAAGGATCGGATGAACCTTTAACTTCTAATAATGATGCGTACAATAAAGCAAAGATGACACAGGAATATGCATGGCTTACGAGAGGTCATAAATCTCCTCGGCATGCAAATGTTGTAGAACCTACAGATTACCCTGGTTTTATTGCTCCGACAGGAGATCCTGCGTTAACAACACCCGGCGGATTTACAATTTGTAATGGATACGGACCTTATACTCTTGCACCGGGAGATAGTATTAAGATTGTATTTGCTGAAGCTGTTTCCGGTATCAGCAGAGAATTAGCAACATCCACTGGTATAAAATATAAGACAGGACAAATTACTGCTGTTCAAAAAAATGAAGTAGTTTTCCAAAGCCGTGATTCATTATTTTATACTTTTAGAAGGGCTTGGGCAAACTATCAATCAGGTTACAGCATACCAAAACCACCATTGCCTCCAAAAGTATTTAATGTTAATGGATTAGGCGATAGAATATCACTTAGCTGGGAAACATATGATGATCCGGGTTCAAATCTAGAAGGATTTGAAATTTATCGAGCAACCGGAAAACCGGATAGTAATTACACATTAATTCATACAGCAACACCTTCAGACAGAAATTTCGATGATGTTTCTCCGGTAAGAGGTCTTTCATATTATTATTACATAGTTGCAGTAGGTTCTGAAGCTTCAAATACTGGTGTTGGTTTAACACCGGCAGGCAAATTAAGAAGCAGCAGATATTATACCCAGACTTATAATCCGGCAATATTAAAGAGACAAGCTGGAACCGATATGGATGAAATAAGAGTGGTTCCAAATCCATATAATATATCTGCAGAAACTAAATTAGGATTTGGAGAATTAGCTCAAAACAGACTTTACTTCTTTAATATACCGGGCCGATGTAATATTAAAATTTATTCAGAGCTTGGTGAATTGATAAATACACTTGAACACAACGACGGCAGTGGTGATCAGGCGTGGGATTCCCGAACATCATCCGGACAAATAGTTGTCAGCGGTATATACATAGCCGTAATTGAAAATTTGGATTCCGGCCAAAAGAAAATCGTAAAATTTGTAATCATTAGATAACGGAAACAAAAATTTTATGAAAAAAAATATGAAAAAAATCGTAACAAATTTTGCTCTGATTGTTCTAATGATTTCATTACAGAGCCAATTAGTTTATTCCCAACAGCAAAAATTAGCGCAAACCGGTATGAAGTTTCTTAATGTATCGCTTGATGCCCGCGCCAGTGCTTTTGGAGATGCAATCACATCACTTGAAACAAACTCAAGTGCAATGTTTTATAACCCTGCTTCAATGGCAAGGTTGGAAAGTTTTGCAGATATTACATTAGGTTCAACTCAATTTATAGCTGATATAAATTATTATAATGCCGCAGTCTCTATAGTTCCGTTTGATGGTCAGTACGGAGTTATAGGATTAAGTTTCATTTCAGTTGATTACGGACAGTTCTTAGGGACGGTTAGAGCTGATAATGAACAGGGTTATTTGGATGTAGGCACTTTTAGTCCGACTGCAATTTCTTTTGGTATTGGATATGCAAAAGCATTATCAGAAAAGTTTGCTGTTGGAGGTAATGTTAAATATGTCAGACAATCTTTAGGAACCAGTGTTCTTAAAGATGTTACTACATATTCAGGTACAAATTCCTATCAGGGTGCAGTTACAGAAGATAACAAACTGGATGTGCTGGCTTTTGATTTTGGTGTTCTGTACAAAACAGGATTTGAAAGCCTGAATCTTGGAATGAGTGTCAGGAATTTTTCAAGAGAAGTGAAATACAAAAAAGAAGGTTTCCAATTACCTCTGATATTTCAGATTGGAGCATCCTTTAATTTTGCAGATTTATTTGAAGTTGATAAGAAACAACATTCATTTCTTGTTACTGTTGATGCCAATCATCCAAGAGATTATCCGGAACAACTTAATATTGGTGCAGAATATACTTTTATGGATTTGATATCATTCAGAGCAGGTTATTCAACGCCAAATGACGAAAGAAAATTTAGTTACGGAGTTGGTCTTAAGGAAGATAATGGCGGAATAGATGTTGCAATTGATTATTCTTATACACCATTTGGTATATTTAGTGATGTTCATAGAATATCATTGAATTTTGCTTATTAATTATATTAACTTAATCTTAAATTAAGTTTGGAAGAAAAATGAAAAAAATATTATACAATACATTTAGTGTTTTAATGCTTCTTACAACTTTATTTATAACAAGTTGTAACGAAGATCCAACTGCAAGCCTGGAAGGTTATCCGTCAGCAAATTTACCAACACCTGTGCTTTCAACGGTTAGTCCAACTGGTGAAGCTTTGGCCGGTATCACACAGATAACAATTACAGGCTCAAATTTTTCAACAGAAGTAAGAAACAATCTGGTTTTCTTTAACGGCGTGCCGGGTACAACTATGAATGCGACACCAACTCAATTAACGGTTAAAGTCCCAAATGTTGTTTCAGATACTGTAATTGTAAGAATTGCTGTGGTTGGTGCAACAGATTTCAGTAACACTTATCAGTATAAATTAGTGCCTGCATGGGAGGTATATTATCCATTAGATATGAATACAGAAAAAGCTTACGGAATTATTTTAGACAATAATAATAATATGCTGATCAGTATTTCAGGTAAGGGAATTTGGAAAATCACCCCGCCGCCATTTGATTCAACCTCAAAATCCGTTTACGTTCCGATAGGAACCTACACAGGGAAATGGGACAATTTTAGATACGGACCCGCTGGTGAACTTTACGGTGTCAGGACAGCAAGAGGTGTTTGGAAAATTGTTGAAGGTGTAGCACCTGGTTCTCCATGGGCATCACCAACTACTGGTTCTATTCTTGCCCTTGAATTTGATAATAATCAGAATATTTGGGCCTTGAATGGGAGCAATAATATTTTTAAAATCAAGCAAGATGCTAGTGTTACTTCTTATCCATTTACCGGTGCATTAAGAGCAATCAGAATCTTTGAGAATAATTTATATGTTGCTGCAACTAAAGCCGGTGTTGAGGGAGTTTGGAAAATACCTATCACACAGAGTGGTGATTTAGGAACAGAAGAATTGTATTTTGATATAACGAATATCAGACTTCAAACAAAAATTAATGCAATAGCCTTTGCTGCTGATGGAGATATGATAGTTGGATTGGATAAAGGACCAAACCCGTTGATGGTTGTTAAATCAAATGGTTCTTATGAGGAACTTTATGCCGGTGTAGTAGCAGCTAATTCAGTAGTGTCAATGTACTGGCCGGTAAACGGTACTAGTTTATATATTGTCAGAGGAGAAGAAAAGGATCTTACCGGGAAAGTGACTGTGGGTCAAGCTCCGCTTAGAATTGAAATGCAGAAAAGCGGTGCGCCGTATTATGGACTATAGAAAAATAACTAACTAATAATTATTAAGTCATGAAGACTTACTAAATAACTAACATAAAAGGAGAAGTAATGAAAAAACTGATATCACTTTTTGCTCTCGTGTTTTTTTTAGCAATGGGCATATCCTATGCTCAGGGATGGACACATTTGGGAAATTTTCCAAATGATACATATATGGGAAATACAGGCGGTCATGGAGTAGCCGTTGATCCGGACGGTAAAATTTGGAGCACTCCATATGGAGTTACTGATAGTATTTTTAATGGAACTATCTGGAAAAAAATAAGAGTTATTAATGTTTTTAATCCAGATGGCAGCCCTGCATCATTTTCACCTATAAAAACCGTTACTGTTGGTGGTGTAACTGATACACTTTACAATTCCAGTTTAGGTTTAAGAGAAGATAAAGATGGTAACATTCTTCATTATACCTATGATGCACTTTATAGAATTAACTATCAAACCGGCGAGGGAATGAATAAAATCCAACCAGTTGTTGGATTTGGTGGAACTCAGCCTGCTGTAGCAGATAATGGAAATATCTTTACAGCTACAGTTCTTCCCGGTCATCCAATTCAGGAGTTCACTTCTGATTTTACCTTTATTGGAAACGTTGTCGACGAATCAGTTGGATTTTCTCGTACGGTGGAAGTTTCACACGATGGTAATTCAGTTTACTGGACAAGTTTTACCAATAATATAATTTACATCTTCTCTCGTCCTGATGAATTTGGTACATTTGCTTTAGCAGATTCAATTTTACCTGGTTTTAATTGCGAATCCGCAACATGGTCACGAGATGGAAGTTTATTATGGCTTTCTGCAGGAAATGGATTAAATCTTCCAAATACATATCCGGGTATAACAACTTATTATTCATGGACAACCTGGTATGCTTACAACCCTGCTACAAATGCAATAGTAGACAGTATAAAATGGCAATTTAATACTGCTGGTAGTCCTGATGAAAGACCTCGTGGTTTGGCATTCAGTCCTGATGGCAGATATGCATATGTAACCTGCTTTGGATTAAGTACATATCCAATAATTCAGAAATTTGAAGATCCAAATTGGGTCAGTGTTGAAGATCAGGGTCAGGTTGTTGTTAATGGTTATAAACTTTCACAAAACTATCCTAATCCTTTCAACCCAACAACCAGAATTAGTTTTGAGTTACCTGTAAGCGGATATACAACTTTGAAAGTTTATGATATGCTTGGTAATGAAGTTGCTACTTTAGTTCAGAATGAATTAACAACCGGAACACACTCAGTTAATTTTAATGCAGCTAATTTAGCTTCAGGTACCTATGTTTATCAGTTAAACGTTAATGGTACAAGAATTACCAATAAGATGGTTCTTCTAAAATAATGTACAATTAACAATGTACAATTAACAATTAAGGCACGAGAGATCGTGCCTTTATATTTTTAAAGAATCAGTTTATCTTGAGTAAAAACTTGGTTAAATTTACATCAGTTTTTAATCATAAAATAAATTTACATTATGAAAAATTTTACAATTTTAATCTTATCGATTTTTATTTCCTCATCTTTGTTTGCTCAATCAATTCCACCCAAAAGAGAGATGAGAGCAGCCTGGATTGCAACTGTTACAAATCTTGATTGGCCAAGTTCTACAAACTTAACGGTTGCGCAGCAAAAGCAAGAGTTAATTAATTTACTGGATGAGTTAAAACGTGATGGAATAAATACAGTTATTTTTCAGGTAAGATCAGAGTGTGATGCGATGTATAGCTCAGCGTTCGATCCATGGTCTTATTGGTTGACGGGTGCGCAGGGTGTAGCACCTTTTCCATATTATGATCCACTTGAGTTTGCAATTGATGAAGCACATAAACGCGGTATGGAATTGCACGCATGGTTTAATCCTTATCGTGCGGATAGAAAAGTAACCGGTAGCGGTTCTTATCCAAAAGCTTCTAATCATGTAACTGTTCAGCATCCTGAATGGATAATAAGAATAACGAATGCTGCAACCCAAACCGATTTTAAATTTTTAGATCCAGGATTACCCTTAGTACGTGATTATGTTACTTCTGTAATTTATGATATAGTTAGCAGATATGATGTTGATGGAATCCATGCTGACGATTATTTTTATCCGTATCCGCCAAATCAAATTACAAACGAAGATGCTGCCACTTTTGCTGCTTATCCACGCGGATTTACAAACATTGCTAATTGGCGAAGAGACAATGTTAATCTTTTAATTGCACAAGTTAATGATACAATACAATCTGTTAAGCCTTGGGTTAAATTTGGTATGAGTCCATTTGGAATATGGAAAAATGGTGTACCTCCCGGTATAACTGGATTATCAGCTTATGATGATATTTACTGTGATGCTATTGCCTGGTTACATAATCGATCAATCGATTATTTAACACCTCAATTATACTGGCCCTTTGGCGGCGGACAGGATTATGCAAAACTCCAGCCATGGTGGGCGGATTCTGTTAATGCAAATGGCAGACATTTTTATCCGGGTCACGCATATTACAGAATTGTAAATTGGACTAATCCAAGTGAGATGCCAAACCAAATAAGATTTGATAGAAATAATCCTAAAGTTCTGGGAAGTGTATTTTTTAGAGCAAAAAACTTTCCTGAAAATCCTAAGGGCGTAACAGATACTTTGAAAAATGATTTGTACAGGTATATATCAATTTTACCAATAATGAATTGGAAGGATGTTGTTGCACCAAATCCACCGCAGAATTTAAGATTTGAAAGATTAGCAAATGGTCAGGGTGGATTGCATTGGGATCTTCCTCAAATTGCGAGTGATGGCGACAGTGCAAAACGATATGTTGTTTACAGATTTAATTATTCAAACATTCAACCAGGTGATCTTGAAAATACTGCAAACATTTTAAATGTAGAAGGATCACGGGAAAGCATTCCCGGTGAGCCGCCATCTCCCTCAGGTCCATATTACTTTGTGGTTACATCGCTTGATAGAAATTATAATGAGAGTTTGATGAGTAACGTACTGCAGGTTAATCCGCCTCCTGTTCCGGTTTTATCCTTACCATTTAATAATGCGATTAACATAACTGATACTGTTACTCTAAAATGGAATTATCCTGCTCTTGCTTCATCTTACAGATTACAAATTTCTTCAGTTCCAACGTTTGATTCATTAATTGTGTTTGATCAAACAAATATTGCAGACACATTTAAAATAATAACCGGTTTAGAAGGACAAACAAAATATTACTGGCGTGTTAATTCAACAAACGCAGGAGGAACAAGCAATTTTTCTAATGCATTTAATTTTACTACCGGATTTCCTGTTACTCCGCTTCTTGCTTACCCTCTTAATAATACCGGCAATATTCCTGCCGACACAACTTTTTACTGGCATCCTTCTCAAGCTGCCGTTACCTACGATTTTATGCTGGCGCGCGGAGCTGATTTTGCAACCAATACGATTGTTGCAAATGTTCAGGGACTAGTTGATACAACATACACTGTATCAGGTTTACAGTTGAACACTTTTCACTTCTGGAAGGTAAGAGCGCATAATTCATTTGGTGCTAGTAATTGGTCAACGGTTTGGAGATTCAAGACATTTAATCCTTTAGGAATTGATGATGAGCAGCTTTTACCTTCTGAATATGTTTTGGAACAAAACTATCCCAATCCATTTAATCCGTCTACTAATTTCAGATTTAAAATTGCAGAAGCCGGACAGACGACATTAAAGATTTACAATTTGCTCGGTCAGGAAGTAGCAGTCGTACTTGATGAATTTATGAGTCCCGGTACTTATGAAATCAGATTTGATGCTAATTCGTTATCCAGCGGTATCTATTTTTACAGGCTGCGTGTAAATAATTTTTCAGCATCAAAGAAAATGATTTTAGTTAGATAATAATTTTATTAAGCCCCTTCTAAAAGGAAGGGGTTTCTTATTTTATTGAGTTTTGATTTTTAACCTTTCATAAGACATAAAGATATGATATGAAAAAATTTAATTTAGTTTTTTTTATTTCTTTTTCGATTTTATTCTTTAAATGCTCATCAGTCAGTCAATTAACATTAGAAGATGAATTTCAAATTAAAACGGAATCATTTAAAGAAAATATTTTTTCATTCAATAAAACTTTCAGCTTACCGCAAAATTCTAAAGTGATATCTGCCAGCATTGATACACTTGACAGTACGATAAGCATGGAATTTAACAGAAACTTTTCTGTTATCCCATTACGTGAAAAAAATGTAAATGAGATTTATAATTTTGTTAAAAATGCTTTCGGTATCAGGTTTGAAAATTATAATTTTAGACTAACCTCTATGGGATACCCGATCGAGAATCTGATTCCTAATTTTTACATAAAGGACAAAACTAAAATTGATTCCTCAAAACTTCCCCAAAAAATATCTGAAAGAATCCCCATTGTTCAAAATGCCAGTAAAAATTTAAAATTTAGTAAAGGATTATTTGGAAGAAATATTATACTCTGGAACAGTCACGGCTGGTATTATAACAATAGTGAAAAAAGATGGATGTGGCAGCGGGCAAGATTGTTTCAGACAGTCGAGGACCTTGGACCAACTTCGTTTACAATTCCTTATTTAATTCCCATGCTTGAAAATTCAGGCGCAAATGTTTTTGTTCCCAGAGAAAGAGACATACAAACAAATGAAGTAATAGTGGATAATGATTTTGGGAATAAAGAAGCTTATCAGGAAAAAACTTTTTCTGAGAACAGTTTTTGGAAAACTGCATCACAAAAAGGATTTGCGTTAAAGAATCCGACAATTAAAGAAGGCGAAAATCCATTTAAACAGGGGACAAGCAGATATTCAAAATCAATGATCAATCCATTAGCAACCGTAAGCTGGCTGCCCGAAATTCCTAAAACAGGAAGGTATGCTGTCTACATATCATATGCTTCTTCGGACAGTAATGTAACCGATGCACATTATAAAGTTATTCATAGCGGAGGTGAAACAGAATTTCTTGTCAATCAAACAATTGGCGGAGGCACGTGGATATATCTTGGTACTTTTAAATTTGATAAAGGCAAAAAGAAATTACAGGGAGTTACTCTTTCAAACCAAAGTAAAAATGAAAATAAAATTGTTTCTGCTGATGCTGTTAGATTTGGCGGTGGAATGGGAATTGTTGAACGTGAAGGAACCACCAGCGGCAAACCCAAATATGCGGAAGGATCCCGCTACTGGCTGCAGTATGCTGGTATGCCTGATACTTTGACATATAATCTCAATAAAAATCTGGATGATTATAAAGATGATTATCAATCCAGAGCAGAGTATGGAAATTATTTGTATGGAGCTCCTTTTGGACCGAATAGAAAACGCGATGAAAAAGGATTGAGAATTCCACTCGATCTTTCATTAGCTTTTCACACTGACGCAGGAATTACGAGAAATGACACTGCTATAGGTACGCTTATGATTTATAGCATTCCGGATATGGATTCACAGATGGTTTTTCCTGATGGCGTTTCCAGATTAGCAAATCGTGATTTATCAGATATTGTAATGACTCAGATTGTTGATGATATAAGAATAAAATATGATTCTGCCTGGACAAGAAGACAGTTAATGAATTCAATGTATAGTGAAGCTGCAAGACCAAATGTTCCGGCAATTCTTCTTGAACTTCTATCGCACCAAAATTTTTATGAAATGAAATTTGGTTTGGATCCACGTTTTAAATTTGATGTTTCAAGATCAATTTATAAAGGCATGTTAAAGTTTTTGTCATCGCAATACGGATTTGAATATGTTGTGCAGCCTTTGCCTCCGACAAATTTTTCAACTGATTTGAGTTTAAATGGTGAAGTAACTTTATCCTGGAAAGCACAGATTGATTCAATGGAAAAAACTGCTGCTGCAGAAAAATTTATTTTGTACACAAAAGAAAATGATGGTGGATTTAATAATGGTAAAATTGTTGAAACAAATAAAATAAAATTAAGTGATCTAAAACCCGGAATTATTTACAGCTACAAAGTAACAGCTATTAACGCAGGCGGTGAAAGTTTTCCTTCTGAAATTCTTTCGGTCTGCTGGCAGAATAATTCAAGCAACCCGGTTTTAATTGTAAATGGATTTGATCGCATCTGTTCGGCAGCAAGTTTTGATTCAAAAACTTTTTCCGGATTTACAAATTTTGAAGATGAAGGCGTTCCTGATAAATATGAATTAGGATTTGTTGGTACTCAATTTAATTTTAATCCGGATTCAAAATGGATAACAGATGATAATCCCGGGCATGGCGCAAGCCATTCAGATTATGAATCAAAAATAATTGCAGGAAACACTTTTGATTTTTCTTTTGTGCATGGCAAAGCAATTAAAGATAATGGTTTTTCATTCTGTTCTGTCAGCGATGAATCGGTAATTGATGGCGAAGTTGATCTTAAAAAATACAAGTTTATCGATTTTATTTTTGGTGAAGAGAAAATGACAACTTCGCCAAAGTACAAAAACAAAATTGATTTTGAAGTTTTTCCAGCCGCAATTCGTGATATGATAAGCAGTTATTTATTTGGCGGTGGAAAAATATTCTTAAGCGGTTCATATCTTGGTACTGATTTGTATTCTGAGCCGGATAGTATAGGAATAAGATTTGCAAATAATGTATTGAAGTTTAAATTAAAAACCGGACACGCTGTAAAGACCGGAAATGTTTTTTCTGTTTACAATAGTTTTCTTCCAATTAAAAATTCTTTCGAGTTTAACACTACATTTAATGATTCCATTTATAAAGTGGAAGCTCCGGATGAATTGGGTGAAGTTAATGGAAGCGAAATCCTTTTGCGCTATACTGAAAATAATTTTAGTGCTGCCGTTGGATATAAAGAAAAGTATGGTGTTGTAAGTTTAGGTTTTCCGTTTGAAACTATAATCGGGGATAAACAACGATCTCTTATTATGAAATCAGTTTTGAATTTTTTGGAAGTGAAGTAAATGAATTTGTCATTCCCACGGAAGTGGGAATCTATTTTAATAAATGTATTAGATTCCCGCCTACGCGGGAATGACACACAGCAAATTAACTCTTCAATCCGATTCCAGGATAATTATTTAATGTTACTTTACCATCAATAACCTTAACTCCTTCAAAAGGATCATTTTTAATTAACAAAGCTCCGTCAAGATCTGCCCAATCAACCATAGGAGAAAGCTGTGAAGCAGCGGAAATTGCGCAGCTTGTTTCAGTCATACATCCAATCATTACTTTCATATTTAAAGAACGCGCGAGATTTAACATCTTGTTTGCTTCACGCATTCCGGTACATTTCATAAGTTTAATATTGATACCTGAAAATACTCCATGCGCTTTTATCACATCCGGTATTCTTTGAACAGATTCATCACCAATTATCGGCAGAGGAGAATTTTGTGTTAGCCATGCAAGATCATCAACCATTTCCTTTGGCATCGGCTGTTCAACAAATTCAATATTTTTTTCGCTTAACCAATTTATCATATCAAGAGCAAAATGCTTGTCCTTCCAACCCTGATTAACATCAACTGTAAGCGGTACATTAGTAACAGAGCGAATTGTTTCAATCATTTCTTTATCGTTATCTCTTCCAAGTTTTACTTTAAGCACTTTAAATTCTGCAGCTTCTTTTACTTTTTGTTTTACTACGTCAGCGGTATCAATGCCAATTGTAAAAGTTGTGTACGGTGTTTTAGTTTCATCATATCCCCATATCTTATACCAGGGTTGATTCATTAATTTTCCTACCAGATCATGTAAGGCAATATCCACAGAGGCTTTGGCTGCAGTATTTTTTTCTTCAATTGAATCTACATAATCCAGAATCTTTTCCATCTCAAACGGATCGTTGAATTGTTCCAGATTAACTTTAGACAAAAATGCTGTTGCTGTTTCCTGCGATTCACCAAGATACGGCGGCATTGAGGCTTCACCGTAACCCTTAATTCCATCGTACTCTATTTCTGTAAGCATAACCGGTGTTGTTGTTCTGGAATTTACTGCAACAGTAAAAACATGTTTTAACTCAAGAGTGTAGGGTTTAAATGAAAATTTCATCTTTGAGCCTTTGGTTTTAATAATGTTTTTTGCAAAAGAGGTAATTGGAATTGAGGCAGCCATTGAACCTGCGGCAATTATTCCCGATGTTTTAAAGAAATCTTTTCTAGTTTGTTTCATAAAAGTCCTATAAAATTGTATTCGTAAAACAGACTTTAGTCTGTTAAAATATTAGCGTTATATATTACAATCACAGACTGAAGTCTGTGCTACGATTTTACAATATTTAATTAAATGCTGCGTAAGATAACTTAGTAATATATATTAAAGTCACAGACTGAAGTCTGTGCTACGAAATTATTGATAATTCCCAGTTTAATAATTTTCTGTTAACTTTCTTAGTTCTGATGAATGTGCATAGAACTCTGCTTGAGATAATTCTTTAAGATAAACCATTCCATATGCAGCCTGTACCCTGGGGTATGGATGTTTAAGAAAATAATCTTTGCCTAAACATAATCTGATTGTCTGATATTGTTCCACTTGAATTCTTTGTGCAAGTCTTGAAAAAGGTCCATCATATTCCCAGCTAGGAAAACTTGCTGCACGCTGAGAACCATAGCTGTTAAGGAAAGTATTTTCCATTATTGCCATTGAATTTAAGCTGACCGGGATAAAAATATTTGCTTCAGCCGGATGAAATCTGTACCAAACATTTCTGTATCCCCAGACTTTTATACTATTTATTCCGGTTTCTTTTTCATAAAGCTTTAGTGCTTCAGCAGTAGCTTGTAAAACTTTATAATGAGTATCAGGTCCGCTTCCTTCAGGATCAAGTGCAACTGTTACAATTGTCGGTTTTGTTTTTTTTAATAGATTAAAAATGGGAATCACGTCCCTGTCCATTTCGGGATTTTCGGTAAAGATATCACCCTGATAAAAACCGAGACGCATATGTGAAACTGAGCTTGTATTAAATCCAAAAAACGCCCACACAAGTTCTTCCTCCCACTCGCGCATCATCCCTTTTAACTTTTGAACATGCGGAATATCTTTTTTACCCGGGTACTGCGTTTGAAAATAATTAATTAATTCATCAACCCTGTCTTCAAGGTAGGTGATATTATCTTCTTCATAAATTTCTACCATGTTTCTGAGAAGTCTGCGTGAAACGGCTTCTTTTCTTACAGTCCTGCTATGTTCAGCAAGCCCATCCAGATAAAGATGAATATCACGATTTTTGCCTTCCTTAAATTCAGGATCAAAATATCGCTGTGTAAACCTTGATGTAAAATCAGTCTGCCCAAGATAATATTTTAGATCGTCAAGCAGCCCAAGCATGTAAGAATTTGTAACTGCCGTAAATCCGCTTGTCATCGTAACAAAATGATGATGATTACTTGAATCTCTTACTAAATGATTAATGTATGGTAAATAACCAAGAGGAATATCATCATGGTGCGGACCGGTATGCAAAATAATTTGATTTGAAACCGGAAGCATCCCACGCTCGAATCTCTGTATAATGGAGCGATGAATTTCTTCTCCAATTTCTTTGGTTGATTTTTTAGTACGCTCTAAAATCAATTTTGTAAGTTTATTGGAATTGTAATCTGCTTCAGCTAATTCTAATAAAGATTTATTTTTTTCCAGAGAAAGATTTATAACAGCTCTTTCAATTGATATACCTGAAATTTCTTCCTCTTTTAATACATCGCAATATCTTCTCTCCACTAATCTGAATGCTGCACCATTAGTTAAGTAGAATCGTGCATTTGGTAATCTTTGTAAAACAGTTGCGGGATATTTATTAGATACAGATGTTTGTATTGAATCCCTTACGATATTTCCTTTGGCTTCTCCAGCCGCAATTATAATTGCAGTTGCATCGGGATTGTATGTAATAGTATCAAGTCCAATTGTAATTACTAACCGTTTTCTGGCTATTTCAATTCCACCCAGATCTGTAGCGGCTGCAGCTTGCGTTTCATAGTTAGTCTGGATTAATCTTGTAGTAGAGTAATGATCACTTCCCATAACATTAAAACCAATATGTCCATCAGGACCGATACCGCCAAGAAAGAATCCGATTCCACCCATGTCTCTAATCTTCTTTTCATAATCTGTACAAAACTGATCAACAAGTTCAATGGTTTGTTTCTGATGTCTTTCCAGAGTTGTCGATGCCCATCTTGTTCTAAGTGATAGATCAATATTTTCATCAGGGAAAATTTCTGAAAGCGATAAATTATTTGGCGTCGGAATTTCATTAATATTCATCAGCAATGCCTTTTTAGTATCAAGTCCCCAATTACTGAAATAATATTTTTGGATATAATAATAAAAGCTGTTGTGCTGATGAGAATCGATCGGATAGAATTCATCAATTTGAACAAATCGTAAGCTCTCAATGGATGGTCTTTTTGCCGGATCAAGTTCAACTTTCTTCAGCATATTTACAACATCATCCTTATCCCAGTTCTTCAAAAAGTAAGCAACCCATTTGATAAAATGTTCAGGTGTTTTTCCTGTCGGCAAAGAAACAACTCCCCCGGGATTTTGCTGCATCCACTCGATAAATCTTAATGCAGTCAATTTTCCTAATTCCGGAAAGTTAGTAACCTGAATAACGGGAATTTTTTCAGTGGGTTTATAAATTAATTCTTTTTGTGATTGGGTCAGGTAATATTGTTCAACTTTGGATATCATATACGAAATCTTCTATTATTAAAATTATATAATTATTGCATATCAAATATAGTAATGCTGCAAATCTAATTAAAGAAAGATTTTAGATTAAATCTGTTACTAAATTGATTATTACTTTAGTTAAATTTACTCAGATAATTTTAAACTGAAATAAAGTAAGATTTAATCAAAGATTTTAATATGGATACAACATCAGATTCTCAAAAACTTTTTCAGGAAATCAGCAAACTTCCAACTGAACAGAGAAATCCGCGTTCAATGGAAATAGATGCAAAATCAACTGCAGAAATTCTAAAAATTATTAATGATGAAGACAAACTTGTGCCTTATGCCGTTGAACAAGAACTGCCATACATTGCACAGGCTGTTGATATAATTGTAAGCGCCTTAAAACAAGGCGGCAGACTGTTGTACTTTGGTGCCGGAACAAGCGGCAGACTGGGCGTTGTGGATGCATCCGAATGTCCGCCGACTTTTGGAACACCATACGGAATGATTGAAGGGTATATTGCCGGCGGAAAAGAAGCTATGTTTCGTGCACAGGAAGGTGCTGAAGATAAAGAGGAAAATGGGGCTAAAGAAGTTGCTGCCGCAAATGTAAATTCAAAAGATGTTGTTTGCGGAATTGCAGCAAGCAGAAGAACACCATATGTAATTGGTGCGGTTAAAAAAGCCAAGCAGTTAGGTGCAAAAACACTTTACGTTACAACTAATCCCAGAAAAGATTTTGATATTGATGAAGTTGATATTGCAATTTGTCCTTATGTTGGTCCCGAAGTAGTAATGGGCTCAACAAGAATGAAGAGCGGAACGGCGCAAAAATTAGTTTTAAATATGTTAACCACTGCATCAATGATTCGTCTTGGTAAAGTTTATGAAAATATGATGATCGATTTGCAAATGACAAATAAAAAACTTGTTGAGCGATCGAAAAAAATTGTTATGACGATTACCGGACTTAACTATGATGAAGCAACAATTGCGCTCGATAATGCAAAAGGTCATGTTAAAACAGCACTTGTAATGGTAAAAGCAAATGTTGATTATAAGGAGGCTAAAGAAAGATTGAAACGTGCAGATGGATTTGTTCGCAAAGCGATTGAAGGTTGAATTACAGAATGAATAAGATCATTGTGTTCCTAACTGAACCAATAATTCCAAACCAGAAAAATTATTCTATCAATATTTAATCCCTACGGGATTAAATGATTATTCTTTATTTATTTGATGATCTGAATTTTGTGGAAACTTTTATAAATATTTTATCTGTGCGAGATTAATTAATTATTATTTGGAATTATTTGAGTTGTCTGAATTTACTTGAATACCTAAATAATTATCAATTAATATTTTGTTCGCTTGGGACAAAAGATTGATAATCCTAAGAAAAGCATAATAAATTAGTCCCGTTAGGGACAAAATATTGTTAGATAAAAATAGAAATAAAATCAAATAAAAAGTCCCGTAGGGACGATATAATTTTGACATGAGCAATACATACACACAAATTCATATTCATATAATTTTTGCAGTTCAATACAGAGTTGCTTTGATCGAAGAATCGTGGAAGAATGAATTGTACAAATACATCTCAGGTATCATTAAAGCTCAAAAACATAAATTAATTATAATCAATGGAACCTCTGATCATATACATATTCTGATTGGATATAAACCGCATCAGTCAATATCTGATTTAGTTCAGGATATAAAAGGCGGTTCTTCAAAATGGATTAACGAAAAGAAATATTTAAGAGTTAAATTTAATTGGCAAAAAGGGTATGCCGCCTTTTCATATAGTCAATCACATTTAATAAAGGTTATTAATTATATTAAAAATCAGGAACAACATCATAAAAAGAAAAAATTTATTGAAGAGTATAAAGAATTTCTTAAGGCTTTTAATGTTGATTATGATGAACGATACATATTAAAAGAACCCGAATAAGAGCATCTCTTTTTAAACGGTACTATTAATTCCAAACCAGAAAAATTATTCTATCAATATTTTATCCCTGCGTGATCGCGAAAATTTGAGACGATTTTTTACTTCGGTAATTCTTTTCATAAAACTTTAAATTACAATTGAATCATGCAAGTCGATTGACTAATTTTGATCAGGGAAAGTTGAAAATATATTAAACTTGACTGACAACTTCTAAAAACATCTCAGGAGGTTTTTATGAACCGACTAGCTTCCTTTTTCTTTGTTGTGATCTCTCTTCTTTCTATTCAAATCTTTGCACAAACTTTTACCCGAACAGCAGAAATTAAAGATCCTTCAAGTCTTGAATTTGGATTCGGAAATATCCTTGCAGGCGTAGATTTTGATCAGGATGGAATGCCTGAGATATATGCAGTTAATGCCAATATCGATGACAGACCTTACGAACTTACTGCCCGCATTTATAAATTTGAATGGAATCCAAATACCGCCACATGGGATTCCGTATGGGGTGCAATTGGAGATGTACCGCAGCAAAATACTTATCCGGCATTGACCTGGGGAGATATTGATAGAGATGGTAAACCGGAAATTTATTGGGGTCCATCTAATTTTTTAGATCCAACAATAAACCCTAATCCGTATAGAGTTCTTGTTTATGAATATCCTGGCGACGGCAGTGACAATATGGGAATTGATGATGGATTTGGAGGGTTTGAAGCAAATGCTAAAACTAAAATTATTACCCAGGATAATTTTAGTGTTGCTCCAATTAATTTCGTTATCGCCGATCCTGATAATGATGGGCAGGATGAATTAATTTTTTCGAATCAATCTGCTGGCGCAAATAATTTTCATGTTGGAATATTATCGGTTGATGATATACCCGATAATGGTGGTGGTACAGAAACCTGGACATTAGAGTACAGCGGTTTAAATGAGCCCAACTTGACAGGTACTGGTAATAAATGGGATTTTTGCGTTGTTGGTCCTATTATAGGTCTATTTAACTCAAACGGGAAAGTATCTTTATTGGAATTTTATAATGGCAATTGGGTATCATATCCAACACAATCCGGAGTTGCAGGTGAGAATAGTTCGTTCAAAGGTTCTGTTGTCGTTGATTTTCAGGATGGAAGTGGTGGTGTTTATGTTGGAAGCTGGTACAGCAGTAAAGTATATTTTATTGACAAACCTGAAAATGCAGACACATTAGTGTCTTATGAGGTTGCTGATTTTTCTCCTTATGCCGTAAGATTACAGGGTGCAGGGATTGGTGATCTGGATAATGATGGAAATCCGGATCTGGTATTCGGATCAAGATATGATATATTAAATTCAGCTAAAGTTCCGGTATTTAGATTAGAGTATCTTGGTGGAGATAAAACAAATCCTGCTAGCTATCAGAAATCTGTTATTGATTCTGCTTACTGGGATAATAATGGTGATATGGGTGTAATTTGTGTAGCAAATGTAGATGGTGATCCGGAAGATGAGGTTTTATACACAAGTCAGTATCCAAGAGGCAATCCAAATTTAGGCGGGATGCCTATAATAGTAATCGATTTAGCGTTTACTCCGGTTTCTGTAGAAAAAGAAAATGATAAAGTTCCATCTGAATTTTATTTGGATCAGAATTTTCCAAATCCTTTCAATCCAACAACAGAAATTAAATTTGGAATTACTGAAGGAGCAAATATAGATTTAAGAATCTATGATGCTCTCGGAAGAGAAGTTGCAGTTCTTATCAGTAACGAATTCATGAGCGGTGGTTCATACAATGTTAAATTTGATGCAACAAAAATGGCAAGTGGAACTTATGTTTACAGATTAACTGCAGGGACAAATACGGTATCCAGAAAAATGCAGCTACTTAAGTAATTTAGCATGTATTTTAAAGGGTTATCCGAATATTATTTGTAGTGTCTCCTTATATAGATTAATATTTTGATAACCCTTTTTTAGTAATTGATTTATTGATAAACAAAAAACATACATGCAAATTTAGAATTTTTATCCGACCTAGCATTTAAAAAACTTTCTTACATAATTGCATAAACAGTTTCAAATCTGTAATTTTATATACGAATAGTAGAAATAAATTATTTTAACTAATAACTACAACTAACATCTTAGGAGGTTTAAATGAACCGAATTACTTACCTCGTGCTTTTTTTCTCATTCCTGTTCGCAGCACAAATATCTGCACAATTATTAACCCGTACTGCTGAAATTACAGATCCTGCACATCTTGAAAGAGGATTTGGCAATGTAATAGCAGGTGTAGATTTTGATGGCGATGGTTTACCTGAAATTTATGCAATTAATACAAATATGGTGGATGGATCATACGAAGTTATCCCACGCATTTATAAATTTGAATGGAATATGAATACATCTTCATGGGATTCAGTTTGGGGAGCTACTGCACCAGTCGAATTGCAGAATACATGGCCGGCACTTGCCTGGGGTGATGTAGATAAAGATGGTCGACCTGAAATTTATTGGGGAATCGTAAATAATTTTGGTACTGATTTGAATCCTTCAAGAATTGTTGTGTATGAATATCCTGCTGACGGCACTGATAATATGGGAGTTGATGATGGCTTTGGAGGATTTGAACCAAATGCTCAAACATCAATTGTAACTGATAATAGTTTTAATATGCGCCCGATAAGAATAGTTATTGCTGATCCAGATAACGATGGAACAGATGAAATAATATTTGCTGACAGACAATCTGGTACCAGTAATTATCACGTAGGTGTATTATCTGTTGATGATATTCCTGATAATGGCGGTGGGCTTGAAAACTGGATAGTTGAATTTAATGGATTAACAGATGCAACATTAGCCGGTACAGGCAATAAGTGGGATCTTGTTGTTGTAAGCAATTATATAGCTTTATTTGCAGCAGATGGCAGAACCGCTTTGATGAAATATGATGGTACTTCCTGGGTTACTTTCCCTTTACAACATAATATCGCAGGAGAAAATAGTTCTTTCAAAGGTTCTGTAGTTGCTGATTTTGGTGATGGCAGCAATGGTGTTTACGTTGGAAGCTGGTTTAGCGGTAAAGTTTATTTTATTGATAAACCCGACAATGCTGATACGTTAGTTTCTTATGAAGTGGCTGATTTTTCTTCTTATGCAGTAAGATTAAACGGAGCCGGAGTCGGAGATCTTGACGCTGATGGATTACCTGATATGGTTTTTGGATCACGTTACACCGCTGGTGATGCACCTGTGCCAATTTTTAGATTAGAATATCAGGGTGGAGACAAAACACTTCCTTCAAGTTATGTAGCCTCAGTTATTGATTCCGCATACTGGGATAAAAATGGAGATATGGATGTTATTTGTGTAGCAAACGTAGACGGTGATGCTGCTGATGAAGTGCTATACACTCAAGGCTATTCGAGAGGTAATGCCAATGATGACCCAATGCCTCTTATAATTCTTGATGAACAATTTACACCGGTTTCCGTTGAACAAGAAAATAATGTGGTTCCAGCGCAATTCTTCCTGGATCAGAATTTTCCAAATCCATTTAATCCTTCAACGCAGATTAAGTTTGGAATTACTGAAGCTTCTAATGTTGATCTAAGAATTTACGATGCACTTGGAAGAGAAGTTGCTGTTCTTGTTAATAATGAGTACCTGAGCGCAGGTTCTTATAATACAAAATTCAATGCTTCAAATCTTGCCAGTGGAATTTATGTGTACAGATTGACTGCAGGTGCTAATACAATTTCCAGAAAGATGCAGTTACTTAAATAGTCTATAATATATGTTATTAAGGGTTATCAGAATATCATTTTACCATTCAGCATACGCTGATTTACTTGTATTCTGATAACCCTTTTGTTTTTTTATGTATTGATTTTTAATCGGTGTCAGTTTGAGCCCGTCGACGACTGACAGTTCAGATTTAATGTTCATCCTTCGGCAGTCCGCCGTGGAGGAAAGGGTGACACAATCTTATTTTATTGAAAAGTTTTTAGTTCTTCTGATTTTTTAGTTTCTTTTACTTGGACCAAAACAGGCAGTTCAAAACTCGATTTTTATTCATTTAATTTTGCCATAAGAGGTCACGATGAAAATAAATTTACTTTTTATTACTCTCATCTGTTTTATTACTTCATTACTTTTTCAAACAACAATTTATGCCGGAGTTACGGGTAAAATTGCCGGCAAAGTTACAGATACTGAAACCGGGGAGGATTTAATTGGTATCAATGTTTTGATAGAAGGCACAACAACAGGTGCTGCAACCGGAGTTGACGGTACATACATTATTAACAATATAGAACCCGGAACCTACACGTTAATATTTTCCGGAGTTGGATATCAAAAGAAAAAAGTTACTGAAGTTAAAGTATCATCCGACTATACAACCCGAATAGATATTCAACTTTCAAGCGAAGCAATTAGTCTTGAAACGATTGTTGTTGAGGCTAAGAATCCCATGGTTCGTAAAGATCTAACCTCCTCAAAAACAATTGTTGATGAAGGTCAGATACAATCCCTTCCAGTCGAAAGCATTGATCAATTATTGACCTTACAAGCAGGAATAACAAAAGGTGCCGGTGGTGAAATCCATATCCGCGGTGGAAGATCATCTGAGGTTGCCTACAATGTAAATGGTGTTTCCACAGTAAATCCTTTTGACTTTAGCAAAACAGTTGCAATATCTACAAATGCTGTTCAAGAATTATCTGTTGTAAGCGGAACATTTAATGCAGAGTACGGTAATGCATTAAGCGGTATTGTAAACACAGTTACAAAAGAAGGTAGTTCAATTTATCGCGGTACTCTTTCTTTCTATACAGGTGATTATGCAAGTTCACATGATAATCCGTTTTTTAATATAACAGATTTTAAACCATTCAGTAATCAGGTTTTGGAAGGAACAGTTGGCGGACCTGTGCCCGGGTTAACTAATCTTGTTACATTTTTCTTTTCAGGAAGATATAATAAAGACGGTGGTTACTTGTTTGGTAAAAGAGAACACAGCATTTATGATTCAATATGGGTAAATCCAAATGATGTTCAGGACATAAGAGTTTCTGCAACCGGTGATAATGCGATCATTCCTATGAATCCCAGTGAAGATTTTAGCGGGACAGGGAAAATTACTATTAAACCATTTTCTGCATTTAAAATCAATTATGATGTTGTTTATTCAAAATCAAATTACCAGACTTACAGTCATGATTATAAATACAATCCGGATGCAAATTATCATAGGTATGAATGGAGTTTGTTAAATTCGTTAGAGATCAGACATGCTTTAAGTAACATCACATTCTACTCTATACAAGGTGCACATAATATTTATGATTATAAAAGGTACCTTTTCCCCTTACTTGATGCAGGTGGAAATGCTGTTTCTTTTAGTCCTGGCATGGATTTATCTGTGTTGCATCCTGATCCCAGATATCAACCAATTCATAAACTAAATAAACCAACGCCTTACACTTTTGTTTATGGCGGAACATTGAACGGACAATATTACCAGAGATCGCATACTACAGAATTAAAATTTGATATAACAAGTCAGATTACAAATCAGCATGAAGTAAAGTTTGGTGTGCAAGGGAAAAATGATCTGATGGATTTTGAAGATTTTACTATCCAGCGGGATACTTTGAGATACACAACTGCAACAATATTAGGTCCTGAAAGCCCTGCTCACGATTTATACTCAAAAGAGCCAAGACAATTTTCAGTTTATCTTCAGGATAAAATGGAATTTACGAGTATGATAATTAATGCCGGACTCAGGTACGATTATTTTAATTCTCGTTCGCTTTACTCAGCAAACACTAATGCGCCTACTCAGGATTTAAGAATGGCTGAGGCAAAAAATACATTTAGTCCAAGATTAGGAATTTCATTTCCTATAACAGATGAAGGTATAATTCATTTTTCATACGGACATTTTTATCAGTTACCGCCATTCAGCTATTTGTACGCCAATCCAACCTTTGAAAATAATGTAGCAATACCAACGTTTGGAAACGCAAATTTAAATCCTGAAAAAACCGTTACATACGAAATAGGACTTCAACAACAGCTAACAGAAGAATTAGCATTTAATGTTACCGCATTTTTTAAGGATGTTCGCGATCTTCTTGCATTACAGCAAATAAGAGTAAGCAGCAGTTCATCTTACTACAAGTATGTAAATAAAGATTATGGCAATATTAAAGGAGTTACTTTTTCATTAACAAAAAGAAAACTTCCATCCGAATTATTTTCACTTTCACTTGATTATACTTTTCAGGTTGCAGAAGGAAATGAAACAAGTGCTAATGCATTTTTCCTGGATCTCGCATCAGGAAGGCAGAGTGAAAAAATTCCTGTACCGCTTGATTGGGATCAGGCTCATACATTAAATGGAATAATATCATTTGGCGGAGAAAAAGATTGGCTTCTTACATTAATTGGAAATATAAGTACGGGTTTGCCGTATACACCACTGATTTATGAGAAACAGATTTATTTACGGGCCAACAGCGAAAGAAAACCACTCCAAACAAACGTCGATCTTCTTGTTGAAAAATCATTCGATCTGACAGATTTAATTGTTACGGTATTTCTTAAAGTCTATAATTTATTTGATATAAGAAATGAAAGATTTGTTTATGATGATACCGGCAGAGCTACTTATACTCTTGAAACTAAGACGAGCGGACCGGAAGCGGCTAATGAACTGGCAGCAAGAAATCCATTGATAAAATCTGCTGATGAGTATTTTGTCCGTCCCCAATATTTTTCAACCCCACGAGAAGTAAGACTTGGGGCAATGATTGAATTTTAATGATTTCAAAACGGAGATTAAAATGTTGAAAAAACAAAGTTACTTTTTAATTGTTCAATTAATTTTCTTTCTTCTTGTATTTAATGATATAACATTATCTCAGAAAACAGAACAGCAGAAACAAGCTGAGCACCAGACTATTATCGACTACATCCAGTCTAACTATTTAAATTATCCTATTAATAACAACAATAATAGCACTAATACAAAAGAGAACGGAAATAAATCTCTAAACAAAGTTACTGGTGAGCAGGATAGAAAAAGTTATATAATGAATGGCAATAACATTACCTGTCAAATCTGGAATTATGGTGGAGTTGGTGCCGGATTACCCGGTGAAGGTTTGAGAGACAGGCTTGATTTAGTTTGGAGAGATCTTCCTTACATATTTCAATTCAGTCCTTTCGTTGGTGCATCCGTTCCCAGCGCTTTAAATCCTGAACAAAGATTGCATATTATATCTGATGGTATGTATGACTACAGCAACCCGGGATTAAGAGATGAAGATCCGGTTACTTTTTTTAAATGGACCTGGCAGCCATTGCAGGGATATGCAGATCCGGATCAGGAATTTATGGCATCAAATCCTGCATTCGATTCAAACAGAGACGGTAAACCCGATAGCTGGCCGAGAGACTGGTACAATACAGCCTTGGGTGAATATGTATGGCCCGGATATTTAACTGTTGGTGAAAACAATGCTGATCTTGAATCATATTGGGCGATGGACGACAGAGATAATCTGGAATTTCCTTACTATCCATTTGTAAATGATTCATCCAGAAAAGGTTTGGGTGTTCAAATTGATGGACGAGCTTTTCAATGGAGCAATTCACTTGCAGCTAACGCATTATTTTTTGTTTGGACAATTACAAACGTGAGCGATAAAGATCTGGATTCAGTGTTTTTTGGTTTTTATGGAGATCCTGATCTTGGAGGACAAAGCGATAATAAGGATGATAATGGATTTTTTATCAAACCCTACGGACCAGATGTTCAGAATATTCCCGTCTATGCAAGAAGTATGGTTTATTTTTTCGATAATCCAAGAACCCCAACGGGTGAAAGAGGACTTCCCGTTTATTACTTAGGATGCAAATTCCTTGAGAGTCCGGGGAATTCTAATGACGGAATTGATAATGACGGTGATGAAATGATTGACGAGAGCCAGGATGATGGAATTGATAATGATGGTGATTGGAATCCTGAAACTGATGATGTTGGAATTGATGGAGTTCCAAATACTTTTGATCAGGGAGAAGGTGATGGTGTTCCTACCTCAGGTCAAAGATTAGCTGATGGAAGACCTGATCCGCTGGCTCCGGGAGAACCTAATTTTGAATATACCGATCTTGATGAAGCCGATCAGATAGGATTAACAAGTTTTGCAAGTTCAACATGGAATACAGATTTGAAGATTGGCGATGATGCCGTAATCTGGAACCGCAACAAACCAGGCAGCTTTAGTGAAATTACACAGGATGCAGATATTGTTTTTACTTTTGGATCAGGTTACATCTCACTTAAAAAAGGCGAAACAAAAAGAATATCGATGTCATTTTTATTTGGAGAAAATCTTAACGACCTTTTAACAACTGCAGAAACGGTTCAGGATATTTATAATAAAAATTATCAATTCTTCCGCCCGCCGTCTTTACCTAAAGTAACTGCTGTGCCGGGTGACAGAAAAGTAACTTTATACTGGGATTCAGATGCAGAAGCTAGTATTGATCCAATTACCGGTAAAGATTTTGAGGGATATGTTATTTACAGAAGTACCCGCCCGGATTTTGCAGACATACAAACAGTTACTGATGGCAGAGGCTCAAGCTTTTTATATAATCCATTAAAAGATATTACAGGATTTGATGCAAAATGGGATTTAACTAATGGTTGGAAAGGTTATCATCCGGTTCCTTATCAGGGCAGAGGTGTGCATTATTATCTTGGTGATGATTCAGGATTGAAGCATTCATTTACTGATACAAATAATGTGTTTAACGGCCAAACATATTATTACGCAGTGGTTGCCTACGATCATGGAGATTCGATCGGCATTCCGCCGACAGAAACAACTAAAAAGATTTCTGTTGATCCGATAACTTCAAATCTTATTTATGATGTTAATACCACTTCTGTTATTCCTGGTCCACGTGCAAGCGGTTATACATCTCCATCTATTACTAATTTAGATGTTCAGCACGTTAGCGGTTTTGCTAACGGAGATGTTAACTTTAAAATTCTTAATGATCTCCAGATGGTTGATAATAATTATACTTTAACCTTTAAGGATACACTCTATCTTTCAGATACAACAATTCTGGCAAAGAACTATAGTGTTGTCGGAGAAAAAGTTAACTCAGAGTTATTTTTTCTTTACGGAACTAAAAACACTAATCTGAGTAATAAAAATATAATTAATGATGCCAATCTGATTGTTAAGGGATTAGATGGAACGGTTTATCAAAATGGAATTGATTACATAATAGATTATGCGAAAGGAAGTATTAAGAGAACCGATAACAGCCCGATGCCGGACAATAGCGAGTTTAGCATTACATACAGGAACTATTCCTTGTATCAAAGTCAGAATTTAAATGGGGAAGATGGTAATCCAGTATTCGATGGAATAAAACTATTGGTATCAGATTATAACACATTGGATATTGATCTTGCAAAGACAAAGTGGTCTAATGAAAACAGCCTGGTTCCTTTTAAAATTGCTTTAACCCCACTTGGCAACCGGAAGAAAAAATATCCGGGTGATTATATACTTACATTCTCAGATCAGAATATTTCTACTGCAAAGAAAAGAAGAACAGGCGGACTTTTTGATATACCGGTAAACTACAAAGTAGAAGAAGTATCAACAGGAATTCCTATTCCTGTGGTTACATTATTAGAAGAAAGAGGAAAAAATGATTCTACTTTTTCTTTGGGTGATGAAATAATATTCTTCTTACCCGGTGCTGCTGGTTTAAGCACAGATACACTATCCTGGGGTGTAACATTAACCAAAACAGCAGAAGGAGATTCCATTTTGCCCGGCGCTGGCGATGCTCTTATGATATACACAACAAGACCATTTACCAGCGGTGATTCTTTTACACTTAAAACTAAAGCCGGATTTATCAACAATCAATTGGCTTCATCAGCACTGGATAATATTTACGTAGTTCCTAATCCATATGTAGCTACAAACGATATCGAACCGGCTAATAAATTGCCCGGGCAAAACAGGGGAGAACGACGAATCTATTTTGAAAATCTGCCTATGCAATGTACAATCAGGATTTATACATTAAGCGGAGAATTGGTTACAACTCTTGAGCATGAATCCGGAGTTGACAACGGCAGAGAATTCTGGAATTTACTGAACAAGGACGGCTTTAGTGTTGCTTATGGTTTGTACATAGCTCATATAGATGCACCCGGTGTGGGTGAAAAATTGATCAAGTTTGCTATAATTAAGTAAATGGCTGCAGGAGAAAAATTATGAAAACATTTAAAACTATTTTTTTTATAACCATTGCAGCTGCCTTTTTTATTGCTGCAAATGCTCAGACCACTAAAACGGGTACAACATCTGCACAGGTACTTAAGTTAAATGTTGGTCCCAGGGCAATCGGTATGGGCGGTGCATTTACATCAGTTGCTGATGATATAACATCGCTTTATTGGAATCCAGCTGGATCTGCAAATATTGAATCAAATGAAGCGTATTTTAATCACACTGCTCTATATCTTGGTATCAACTATGATTACTCGGCAATTGCAACTAATGTAAGGGGATTTGGAACAGTAGGAGCTTTTGTTTCTGTTTTATCATCGGATGATATGCAGGTTCGTACGGTTGATCAACCTGAAGGTACAGGTGAATTCTTCAATTATGGTGCAATAGTGGTTGGATTAAATTATTCAAGATTTCTCACAGAAAATTTTTCAATTGGATTTAATGCAAAGTACATTAATGAATCGATCTGGCATATGAGTGCAACCGGTTTTGCCATTGATGTGGGTACGCTTTATAAAATTCAGGTCCTTAATGAATTACGTATTGCAGCAAGCGTATCAAACTTTGGAACCAAAATGCAAATGTCAGGCAGAGATGCAATTGTTAATTTTCCGGCAGGTGCAGGTGGAGCTAATCTTGTGAATGCAAATCTGGACATGGATAAATTTGATCTTCCGCTATTATTTCGTTTTGGAATATCTGCAGACGTAATTAAGGATGGCACTTCTCGATTAACAACAGCAGTTGATGCAATTCATCCAAATGACCACACGGAGTATCTTAACACGGGATTAGAATATGCCTGGAATGAAATAGTTCATGTTAGAGCTGGTTATAACTCCTTGTTTGAAAAAGATTCTGAAAAAGGATTAACACTTGGTTTTGGCTTGTACTATAGAATTGTGGATTTGATTAAAGTAAAACTTGATTATGCTTATCAGGATTTCGGCAGATTGAAAGATGTTCATTACTTTTCTGTGGGAATAAACTTCTAAAGTTCAATAAGCAAAATTAATTGGGGGCTGTCTCAAAAGTAATTATTACTGTCACACTGAGCCTGTCGAAGTGTGATTTAGCAATATAATGTAAGTCTTCGACAAGCTCAGACTGACAAATTGTGTCTTTTGAGACAGCCTCCTAAAAAATTGAAAATTAATTTTTACAAACCTGTTCTAAAACTCTTCTGAAATTTCCTCCTAAAAATTTAGCTACCTCTTGTTCCGTGTATCCGTGCTGAAGTAATGCTAAAGTTAAATCAGGAAATTTACTTGTATTTTCAAGTCCTACCGGAGTAACTTCTATTCCATCAAAATCAGAACCAATGGCAACATAATCCGTTCCAACTAAATTTACTATATGATCGATATGTGCAATGACATCAGCTATAGAAGCACTGGATGAACCGGTTAAAAAATACGGATAGAAAACTATCCCAATTACTCCGCCTGAGTTTGCAATATCCTGAATTTGCCAATCGTATAAATTTCTTTTATTGTTATTTATTGCTCTTGCACCTGAGTGCGATGCAATGATAGGATTTGTTGTTGTTTCCAAAATATCCTGTATAGTTTTAATACCCACATGTGAAACATCAATAATGACTCCAAGTGAATCCAGCTTTCTGATTACCTGTCTTCCAAACTCACTTAAACCCTGAGTTAAAGTTCTGCTATCTGCCGCAGAGATAGCCCAGTCAGTACTGTTGTTCCACGTTATTGTAAGATATCTCATTCCTGAATTATAAAGAGTTACAAGTTTATCCAGACTGTTTTCGATTGAATGTCCTCCCTCAACACCAATTACGGCAGCTATTTTATTCTGACTGTTCAATTCAAGGGCATTTTGCATAGTTGTGGCTTGTGCGATATTGGAACTATTATCAACTAATTCGGAATAGAACAGATCACGCATCACTAAAGCTTGTTGAAAATAATTTGTATAAGCGGTGGGACTCACCCAGATTGAAAAAAACTGAATATCGACTCCACCCGTTTTTAATCTTGGAATATCTGTATGATTATAATTATGCCAATCCGAAAGATGATAGTTAGGATCATCAATCATTACTTCCAGTACATCGTTGTGTAAATCTATCAAAGTATATTTGGAGTGAATAGTCTGGAGATAAGTACTGAAGTTTTCACCACCAGTAATATTTGTAATTGTAGTATCTGCCGCATAAGAAAACTTTGTAATTACTATCTCAATATTTGTATTAGTAATTCCAATCATAACTCTGCTGCTGGTTGAAATACCTGATTTAATTTCTCCAAATCCGATTCCGCTTCCGCCATCAAGCTGAATCATTTTTTTCGTTATTGATTGTTTACCGTTTGTGATTGTATAAAAATAAACTCCGGCGCTTCCCTTACTAAACCAATCAACAACGTAATTACCTTTTGTAAGAAAATCACTTTTCTGATCAACCAATTCACCAAGGATATTATGAACTAATATTGTTACATTTTCATCAGTAGAAATGGAAAAACCAATTTTGGTTGAAGGATTAAAAGGGTTTGGGAAATTTTGCATTAATTCCAGACTACCCGGTATCTGAGTAATTTCGTCTTCGACATTTGTAGCTATATCATATTGCCAATCACCAAATGCGTCAGTAAATACAGAATCAACCGATCCGTTATCCAAATTTTTAATTTGAACTTTAGCATTTAAGATTGGAGAGTTGTGTGAATATTCCTTTACAGTTCCGGATATGGAAATTGTTTGGGCATTGATAAATAAAACAAAACTTAAAGTTAGTGCAATAGTAAAAAAATATTTCATAATTGATCTCAAATGATGAACACAAGTATAGCGATATTTATTTTTTTATAAAATCATATAAAACTTATTAGACTATTTACATCTTATCATTTGCAAAAATTAATTGGATTCTTGTTTATTAGTTATAAACAATTAACTAATTTTCACTGTCAAAAATTTAATAAATTATCAATAGGAGATATTATGCTGGTATTGATAAAAGAAAATTCTCACCAGATGAGTCTTGAAGGTGCCCTACAAGTTGCAACTCAAATTAAATTAAAACCCGACTCGGTTATTGGATTTGCTACCGGCAGTACACCGTTAGATATGTACAAAGAACTAATCAGAATGCATAAAGATGAAGGACTGGATTTTTCTAAAATTGTCTCCTTCAATCTGGATGAGTACGTTGGTCTTCATCCAACTCATCCGGAAAGTTATCATTACTTTATGTGGGAAAATCTTTTTAAACATATAAATATTAATCCCACTAATGTTCACATACCGATGGGAATGGCTGATAATATAAGTGAATTTTGTAATTGGTATGAACAAAAAATTAATAGTTACGGCGGCATTGATTTACAGATTCTGGGCATAGGTGCAAATGGTCATATTGCATTTAATGAGCCTGGTTCATCTCTAGGCTCACGAACAAGAATAAAAACTTTAGGGCAAAAAACCAGATTGGATAATTCCAGATTTTTTAATGAGATAGATGAAGTTCCACAGTACGCTATAACAATGGGGGTCGGTACAATTATGGAAGCAAAAAAACTTTTATTGTTAGCAAGTGGATTAAACAAAGCAGATGCGATAAAGGCTACAGTTGAAGGGCCTATTATGGCAAAGTATCCAGCAACAATCGTTCAGTACCACAGGTATGCAACTATCATAATTGATAAGGAAGCAGCATCTCAATTAGAAGGTGAGTATATCGATAGTTCTTTATAAAAATTTTTATCTTCTTCTTCCACCGACACCAAGTACACCAAGTATTCCGCGTGCAATTTCTCTAACAAGTGTTCTGCCTACCTGTTTTGATAACGGACTATTAATCACTTTTTCCATCGTACTTTTTTCCGTTCTTGTACTTGTTCTGGCTGTTGTTCTTTGAGGCGGATTATATTGACCATTTTTGGAATTCGGGATTGGCAAATCAAATTCTCGGGATGCATCTAATTTTTTAGTTAGAATTTCGTACGCGCTTTCACGATCTATAATTTGATTGTATTTTGAAGCTAAATTGGATGAACTAATTTTATCTGATAATTCTTCTGTTGTTAAAATATCCATTCTTGATCTAGGTGCGCAAAGTAAAGTTGCTGCAAGCGGAGTGGGAACTCCTTTTTCATTTAATGCACTAATAGCCGCTTCACCAATCCCAAGCGAAGTCAATAATTCATCAGTTTTATAATACTCTGAAATAGGATAATTTTCTGAAGTCAGTTTAATCATTTTTCTATCCTGCGCAGTAAATGCACGCAATGCATGTTGTATTTTTAATCCGAGCTGACTAAGTACTGAAGCGGGCACATCAGTTGGATTTTGAGTGCAAAAATATATTCCGACCCCTTTTGATCGGATTAACTTTATTATAGTTTCAATTTGATCGAGCAGAGTTTTTGAAGCTTCATTAAAAATTAAATGTGCTTCATCAATAATTATAACAAGTTTAGGTTCTGCTTTATCGCCCAGTTCGGGAAAGCTTGAATAAATTTCTGCAAGTAAGGACAACATAAATGTTGAAAATAATTTTGGTCTATCCTGAAGATCAATTAATCTTAAAATTGAAATTATTCCATTTCCGTTTTCATCAATTCTAAGTAAGTCTTCAACTTCAAAAGATTTTTCACCAAAAAATTTGTCAGCACCCTGCTGCTCAAGTTCAACAACTTTCCTTAAAATAGTTCCGGTAGAGGTAGGTGAAATTGAACCATAATTTTTTTCAATTTCTTTTTTACCCTCTGCATTTGCAAACTGTAATACTTTTTTTAAATCTTTTAAATCCAGCAGAGCAAGATTATTATCATCACAATATTTAAATAGTATCGCTAATAAACCTGCTTGTGTATCATTTAATTCAAGAATTTTAGAAACAAGTACCGGTCCAAATTCAGATACAGTGGCTCTTAACCGTACACCTTTTTCATTTGACAAAGTAAGAAATTCTACAGGAAATTTTTTAGGCTGATAGGGCAAACCAATTTTGGAATGCCTGTCTTCAATTTTAGGATTTGATGAACCTGATTCTGCCAGTCCGCTCAGATCTCCCTTAATATCCATCAATAAAACAGGTATGCTTTTTTCTGAAAGTGCTTCAGCAAAAACCTGCACAGTTTTTGTTTTTCCTGTTCCAGTTGCTCCGGCAATTAATCCGTGCCTATTTATCGTACTAAGAGGAATTTTTATATGCAAATTTTGTTGAGGATCATTTTCATAAATAGCTGTGCCAAGTATTATAGATTCACCTTTAAAAGAATATCCCTCTATAATTTCCGTTATAAATTTTTCTTTTGTTCCCATATAAAATCCTGGTTCGGTTTAATTATACGATCCGGTATCGAAATTTGAATCTTAATTTATTGTTGATGAATATAAATATCTCTTTGTGGAAAAGGAATAGTTATTTTTTCTTCATCAAATTTTTTCTTTACTGATTCCAGTAAATCAAAATGTACATCCCAGTAATCAGGAGTTTTAACCCATGGACGTACGTGGATATTAACACTGCTTTCACCAAGTTTTGCTAATACAACCTGCGGTGCCGGATTCCTTAATATTCTTTCGTCAGATTTAAGAATTTCGTTAATTAAATATTTTGCTTTATTAACATCATCACTATAACTGATGCCGAAAACCATATCAACTCTGCGAGTTTCTTTTTCGTTATAGTTAGTTATGTTATCGTTGATAAGTTTAGAATTAGGAATGTAGATTACTTTGTTATCGATGCTGACCAGAGTAGTGTTAAAGATTCCGATTTTTTCAACAGTACCGGATGCTCCACCACCTTCAATAAACTGACCGACTTTAAATTGACGAAATATTACAAGCATTACACCTGCCGCAAGATTAGAAAGCGAACCCTGGAGAGCTAATCCTACAGCTAAACCGGCGGCGCCCAGGACAGCAATAAAAGAAGTTGTTTCAACACCAAGCTGTCCAACGGCAGCTATAATTACAAACAAATAAAAAACAAATCTTAATGAACTTGTTAAAAATCCAATTAAAGTAGGCTCTACATTTCTTTTACGTAATACTTTATATAAAATTCCTGTAAATAATTTTGTTAACCAAAAACCAATTATAAGGATGGCTATGGCAGATATAATATGGATGCCAAATTCTGTAATATAATTTCGTAATTCCGGTACTATTTCATTCCAGTTCATAATTTTTTATTAATATTTTAGAATAAGTTATAACTAAATCCAAGCTGCAATGCTTCTCTTAATTGTGTTCTTCTTGTTTGTGTTATTTCATGAATTAAAGTTACAGCAAGGTTTACATTTATATAATCATTAATTTTTGCAGTAACTATGTTATCCCACCTTACATCCCAAACATCCATCGAAGTAAATCGGGTAAATAATCTTAAGAAACTGTAATACGTCATGTTTGGTAAAAATCCATATTTAACTTCTGTAACTGATTCCAAACCGGTATCAAATTTAAATTTTTCAATTTCAGCAGTTTCAGGATCATCGGTGTATTTAGTAAATCTATTTGTAAAAGTTTGTTGAAAAGCTAATCCAAGTCTGGTTGTAATTATTTTATTTTGATCGTAAGTAAATCCTATCGCTTCTGTGAGATAACCGGGATCAAAAA
Source organism: Ignavibacteriales bacterium (assembly GCA_003538625.1). Lineage (GTDB taxonomy): Bacteria > Bacteroidota > Ignavibacteria > Ignavibacteriales > Ignavibacteriaceae > IGN3. The sequence goes on along the minus strand of DPRR01000045.1, from coordinate 339,250 downwards.
AATCTACTATCTGAGTATCAGGTGTAACTGAATAATCAAAACCTTTTGTGACTGCACTTCTAAAAGTTACGGCTACATATGGATCGACCACCCAGCCAATATTTCTTGAAGCTACACTTTCAAAATAGATATCATTCTCAGTGGTTCTATAACCTATATCCTGCAGTTTTGTTCTTCCGTAAACAACATTCAATCTGTTTTTCCATTTCCAGGGAAAATTAAAATAGATTCCGCCAAGATTAGAATAGATGGAATAAGCAAGAGAATTTGTACCGCCTTGTGCCCAATTTGAAAATGCAGTCTGGCTAAGATTTAATCCTACTACACCGGTCATATTCCAACCCTGTATTAGTAGAGAATCCGGAATATCCTGTGAAAATGTATTAAATGAAATTGCCAGAAAAAATATTAAAAATAGTTTTTTCATTTTTAATCCTCAGTAATTAGTAATTGATCAGCAGGTTTGTAATTTTCATCAAACAGATATATCGGTAATCTCTTCTATCTTAAATGGTAATTTAAAGTAGTAAAAATCATTATCCTCATTTTTGATTTTGTCCCTTGTCAGATAATATTCTTCAATTGAAGATCCCTCACTCTTATTTTTATGTGAGAGAAATAATCCCTCTTCAAAATAATACTTAGGCAGTCTAATTATTTTATGTGCTGCTAAAAATGCCATATCAACAGAAATTTTTCTGAAGAAACCATTCTGTTTAACTTTTAAATAAATTGTTCTCATTTTTCCAATCATTTTAAAGCAAAATTACTTATTTACACCGTAATCTAAAAACTATATATCAAAGTATACATGAAAGTAAAAATGATGTTTTATAATTATAGTTTATATTTGCAGATCAAAAACAGGATAAATACGTGAGAATTATTTCAGTTTTAATATCGATGATAGCTTTCTTTTTAATGGATATAACATTCTCACAGGTAGAAAACGTTCCAATTACCAATGGCGTTTATACTTTTCTAAAAGAAATGAAAGTTAAAGGGATACTTTCATTTATCAGGGAAGATGATCCTGTACTTTCCCGGTTTGAAGTTAAAAATTTGCTTGAAGATGTAAACAATAGAAATTCGGAACTTAGCTCAACCGAAAAAAAAATATTGGCAAAATATTTAGTGGAATTTTCGGATTCAATTAATCCTGACTCATCAACTCAATTGTTCAACCCTAAGCACGGTTTATTTTCTGATCTTGATCAAATGATAACAGATAAAGTAAAATATCTATATGCTTATAAAGAGCCCGAAAATAATGTCTACTTTGAATGGCTCGGACATTTTTATCATGCACAGGATTTTTCAAAAGACTATGCAATAAATTCTAATTTGTACGATATAGGTTTTAGAATACGCGGTACTGTTTTCAATCATCTCGGCTACAATCTTACTGTATTTAAAGGGGGAGTAAGCGGAGATAAACATTTAGCTGAAGTTATTGAGCCGAGATTACTTACCAGTTTTAAGTGGCTTGAGAATTCTGAAAACATCGGTAATTATGATTTTACTTACGGATATTTAAAGTATCATGCTGAGCCATATAAAAAAATGAATGTCAGCGTTCAATTAGGCAGGGAGGATATAACACTGGGTTATGGATACGGAAGTAAATTAGTTTTATCCGGTGATAATCCAACTATGGATTTTATAAAATTTAATTTTGATTATGGTATCATTAGTTTTACTTCACTTCATGCTTCTACTACCGGGTACTTCAGCTACACTCCTTCAGAGAGGTACACAAAATATTTTGCACACAATCATTTAAAATTGAAGTTTGATAATCTATTTGATGTGGGCATTGGTGAAACAATGATTTATTCCGGACGTGGAATAGAACTTGGATATTTAACTCCTGTAACTTTTTATAAATTTATTGAAATGGGAATTCAGGATAGAGATAACGGTAACATTTATTTTGATCTTCAAACAAAGTTTGTAAAAAATTTAGAATTGCAGGGAACTTTTTTACTGGATGAAAATATTTTAAGTAATCTTGGTGATTTAGAAAAGTACACAAATAAAACTGCTTATCAACTTGGTGCCTTCTGGTATCGACCGCTCAGTATAAATGATCTTTCATTAATCCTGGAATACACAAAAATACGACCCTATGTTTATACTCATTTTGATATTAAAAATAACTACACTGCTTTTGGTGCAAATTTAGGACACAGGATTGGACCGAATGCAGATGAACTGATGTTAAGATCAAGCTTCAATTTTAATGAGTGGATAAGAATGACATTAGAATATCGTTACCAGCGGGAGGGTAATAATATTTATTCTGAAGACGGCACACTTATAAAAAATGTAGGTGGTGATATTGCATTAAGTCACGGTTATATACTTAAAACGGATCGTGCATATTTTTTGGATGGTGAAAGAGTAAATACAAATTTTTATAGCATCGGATTTAAAATAGAACCCATCCGGGATTTTATATTTGACATATCATATAATCAGAAAAACAGTAATAACGTTTCAAAAAATATCACTTCAAAATTAAATTATGCTTTGCTTAGGTTTACTCTGGAATACTGATCTATAGTTTTGCCTTCAGACTAAAACAATTATTTGATTAATATTAAAACTTCCCAACACTCATTATTTGCTAACTGCGAAGCAACCCTCAATATTGAAAATTTTTTTTTCTTCACTTCTTAATGATGAGAAGCCAGTTACAATTCCAGCACTTTTCAATAAGAAAAACTGTTCAAATAGTTAAATTATTTGATAAAAAAATTATTGACCTTTATGAAACTATGGAACGCAGTTTGATTAAACTTTTCAGATAAACATTAATTCACAAAGGGAAGCTTATGAAAAAATTAATACTCGCGTTCATTTTCATTTTTGCTGCAGGAACATTATCAAGTTTTGCGCAGACAGTCAGCGTAAAGTCATTTGGTGTTACTCCAAGGGATGTTGCGCGTGATACTGGAAATCCAAAATTCTTTGACAAATCATACAATGGACTTCTTAATGTTGGTAAAGAAGTGAAAGTCTTTTTAAAGGGATCTTCAACTCTTTCTTTAACAAACCCCACATGGGAATTTGTTTCAAAACCTTCAGGCTCAAACGCTGTATTTACAGCTCCAAAAGTTATTGATACATCTAATCAAGTAGTTGCCTTTGTTCCTGACGTAGTAGGTAATTATGAAATTAAATTTTCAGATGGAACTAAATCTGGTTCCATCTTTATTGATGCAGGTCTCTATCTTGGTTTAGGTGCAGATGCCAGTTGCAAAAACTGTCATGGACCATTACCAAACGATAATCCGGGAATTTATAATAAATGGCTTGGTACTGGTCACGCAAATATTTTTACAGAAGCAATGAACGGTACGTTAAGTGATCACTATGGACCAAATTGCATTAGCTGCCACACTACCGGATATATACCAGGGGCAAATAATGATGGTTTTGATGATAGAGATTTTGTTTATCCAACCGGACCAGATTCATTAGGACCAAATACATGGAATTGGTTATTAACTAATTCACCAAATGCGATGAAATTAGCTAATATTCAATGCGAAAGCTGTCATGGTCCGGGAAGCGGACACGTTACTAATCCTTATGCTCCTGAAAGAGAAATGAAAAGCTTAATCACAGAAAATTGCGCATGGTGTCATGATTCCGGAACTCATCACGCTTTTCCGGAACAGTGGAGACATTCAGGTGATGATGCTACAGAATTTGATGGACGTGGATTTGAAGGCGGTCATGCTAAAGGTTTTTATGTAACTTCTACAGATAGAAATGGTTGTTCACCTTGCCATAGTGGTTCAGGATATGTACAGTGGGTTAAAGAAGGAAGACCTGTTGATGCAGTTGGATTACCAGCTGCAACATTATACAGACCACCTGCAACAAACATCACTTGCGCAGTTTGCCATGATCCTCATGATGCTACCAATTTACATCAGTTAAGGTATTCTGATACACAACTTGGTGATGGTACTCCTGTTACATTCGAAAAATATGGAACCGGCGCTCAATGTATGGATTGCCATAGAAGCCGTAGATATGCAAAAACATATGCAAATGACACCAACAATCAAAGTGCACATTACGGTGCGCATCATGGTCCACAAGCAGATATGCTGATCGGTAAAAATGCACCTGATTATGGTATAGAATTCCCAAGTTCTCCACACGCCGTAGCTGGTGGTAATGCTTGCGTTGATTGCCATATGGCTGGTGAACTTGCTGATCCTCAGGGTAACATCAATTTAGTTGGCGGACACTCATTTAATATGAATGATGCTGAAGGCAATGATCATGTTGAAGCTTGCGCTCCATGTCATGGTAATGTTGGCACATCATTTAAGGATAAAAAATATTATGTAAATGGAAATGCTGATCTTAATGGAGACGGTATTGCTCAAGGACTTCAACTTGAAATTCATGGTTTAATGGAACAACTTTCAGAGTACTTACCTCATGATGCAAATGGAAATGTTTCCATTACAACAACCAATGCAGATTCAATGGCGTTAACTCCGGCAATTATGCGAGCTGGTTATGTTTATATATGGATTGAAGAGGATAGAAGTTTTGGTATTCACAATCCTGCATTTACTTTTGCATTATTAAAAACAGCTATTGAAGATATGGGTGGAGTGGTTTCTGTTGATTATCCTAAAGATGGAATTCCTCAGGAATACCAATTAACACAAAATTATCCTAATCCATTTAACCCTTCTACAACAATAAACTTTACAATTCCTGAGCAATCCAATGTTAAGGTTATTATCTATGATGTACTAGGAAATCAGGTAGAGATTTTGACAGATGATGTTAAATCTCCTGGAACTTATAGTGTTAAATGGAATGCAGCAAATTATTCATCAGGAATTTATTTCTACAAACTTGAAACTGAAAAATTTGTTCAAGTACGTAAAATGATTCTGATGAAATAAATCAAGAATTATTAGTTAGTTAGTTCTTAGTTAAGTTCAACGAACCCGCTTTATGCGGGTTCTCTATTTTGAAATAAATTGTTGCTTAAACCAGAAATTTGAATTGATTAGTTTTCAAAAAAGTTTATCTTAAACTAAAGTTATTTGAAAAGTTTCTGATTCTTCGATCGAATTTTTATTTGCAATTTATTAATTACATATGCCAATATTTGCTAGCTATAAAGCTTCGTTTTGCTTGTATAACTGGTTATTAATTTCTTGAAAATAAGAAAAGGCATGATTTTCTATTATGATTGAGAATTAGCATCATTTTAATAATTGAAATTTTTAATCAAATATAACTATTGCTAATCATATACCTTTGGAACGCAGTTTGATTTAGCAAAACAGAAATAAATAATTCATTGAGGATAATGTATGAAAAATTCAGTACTTGCAATCTTTTTCTTCTTTGCTGTGGGAACGATGCTAAGCATTGCTCAAACAGTAACGCTTACAACTTATGGCGTAGCGCCGTATGATGTATCAATCGATTCAGTTGAACATTATTTTGATCGCTCTTATAATGGTTTAAAAAATGTGGGAATTAATTCAAAGGTGTATTTGCTCGGAAAATCCACAGTGGCACTTTCAAATCCTGTATGGACACTTACAGAAAAACCCAGCGGGTCTAATGCTGCCTTTGGTGCAATTAAGGATATAGATACATCAAATCAAATAATAACCTTCATACCAGATGTTCAGGGTACATACAAAATAACTTTTACTTCCGGTACTAAAACTTCGGAAATTATTCTTAATGGAGCCTTGTATTATGGAGTTGAAGGCGGTCCTGCATCCTGCAAAACCTGCCATAATAATATTTTATTTGATTATGTTTATGATAAATGGGCAGGTACCAATCACGCTAAAGCAACACAAAAAGGTCTTGATGGAGAACTAGGCAATTTCTTCAATCAGTCTTGTCTAAAATGTCATACAACAGGAAATGATCCGACTGCTGCAAATGATGGATTTGATGATTTCTCATTTGTTTTTCCTTCAAATTTAGTCCCGGGAACTTATAATCAATATTTAACTCTTTATCCTGATGCAATGAAAAGGGCAGATGTACAGTGCGAAGCTTGTCACGGTCCAGGAAGCAATCATTTAAGTCAACTTGATAATTCAAAAATAGATGTCTCTTTATCCTCAGACGTTTGCGCATATTGTCACAAAGATGGAATGCATAATATAGTCCCATTACAATGGGATATTTCAGTGCATGCTGCAGAAACACACCTTTATTCCGGTTCAAGCAGATATGCTTGTACTCCATGTCATAACGGTCAGGGATTTATTGATTTTGTAAAAGGCAATGCTCAAAGTGTTCAGGTTAATATTCCTATTACCTGTGCAACTTGCCATGATCCGCACGATGCAACAAATTTACATCAGGTTAGAAAAGTAACAGCAACTCTTAAAAACGGTGTAGCAGTTGACAATGCAGGATTAGGCGGTCTATGTATCAACTGTCATCAATCACGTATAAATGCTGTTCCTTTCGTAGAAAATTATCTGGCTTCATTAAATAACCGTTATGGTCCTCATCACGGTCCACAAGGTGATATGTTAATAGGAACCAATGCATACACCTGGGGCGAGACCTTAGATCAATCCCCTCACTTTGCGGCTATTGAAAATGCTTGCGTTGGATGTCATATGTATCCAAATGCTCATACACTTGGCGAAACTCCAACGGCTGGTGGTCACACATTCAGTATGGTTGATGGAAATGGAAATGATAATGTTGAAGCATGCTCAAATTGCCACGGTAATTTTGGTCCGAGTTTTTCAGATAAAAAATTATACATAAACGGAAGTGCTGATCTTGATAAAAATGGTGTAGCTGAAGGATTACAGATCGAAATTGAAGGACTGTTACATCAATTGGCTATGTTACTTCCTCCGGTTGGATCACCAAATGTAAACGTTATTGATAGTACCTGGACTCTCGATCAAGCTGGTGCATTATACAATTACGTTCAAATTGAAGAAGACAGAAGTATGGGTATGCATAACCCACGCTTTACAGTTGGATTACTTTATTTATCAATTGGAAAATTAGGTGGAATTGTTAGCGTTGATGATCTTAAATCTGACGTTCCAAGTGATTATTCATTGTCGAATAATTATCCGAATCCATTTAATCCTACAACTACAATTAACTTCTCAATTCCTGAGCAAGCTAATGTAAAAGTTATTATTTATGATGCTTTGGGAAATCAGGTTGATGTGATTGCTGATGAAGTTAAATCTGCAGGAACTTACAGTGTTAAATGGAATGCTACAAATTATGCTTCAGGAATTTATTTCTACAGACTTGAGGCAAACAATTTTGTACAAGTACGTAAGATGATCTTAATGAAATAATTTATTTTTATGATTAGTTGGTTAGTAGTTAGTTAAGATAAAGGCTCAGAATTTTCTGAGCCTTTAATTTTTTAAACATTACTTATCTGGTGAAAACAGTTCAATCAAATTAGGATGAAAATGATTTTCTTAAATGATTTTTCATTCCATTTATTGATTATAATAAATTAAATTTAAAGTGAAGTTTCATTAATTAAATACAATTAAAATGAATAAACTAATTTTTTCTCTTTTCTATTTATACTTTTATCTACTCCAGCTATCGCCTTTTGCTGGAGCGCAGGTATTTGTAAATCAAGCGGGATATCTGCCTGACTTGCAAAAGATATTTTATACATCATCAGCAGCAGATAGTTTTTACCTTGTAGAAACGTCATCCGGACAAATAGTATTTAGAGGTGAATTGTATTTTTCAGTCTCAGATGATCCAGCAACAAATTTGACTTTATATGCAGGTGATTTCTCATCCTTTACATCAAATGGAAATTATTTTATAAAAATTAATGGTGGTGATTCATCATATTCATTTCAAATATCTCCGACTGTTTATGATGATGTTTACAAAAAATCACTAAAAGGGTATTACTTTCAAAGATGCGGTATTTCATTGTTGCAGCCTTATGCAGGAGTGTACTATCATTCGGCTTGTCATCCCGGTGACGGCTTTTATCATTCATCCACTGGTCAATCAGGCTTCCGATTGACAACAGGCGGCTGGCATGATGCAGGCGATTATGGAAAATACGTTGTTAATTCCGGTATCACAGTAGGAACCTTGCTTCAGGCTTTTGAAAGTTATCCGGAAAAATTTAATCAGGACAATTTAAATATTCCTGAAAGCGGAAATGGAATTCCGGATTTATTGGATGAAGTCAGATACGAGATTGAATGGCTTTTAAAAATGCAAAATGAAAATGGAGGTGTATATTTTAAAGTAACTAAAGAACAGTTTGAACCATTCATTATGCCTCAGAACGATTCAGGTATACGATATATTTATACTCTATCAAGTACAGCAACAGGGGATTTTGCAGCGATTATGTCAAAAGCTGCAAGAATATATCAAACCATTGATACAAGTTTTTCTAATAGGTGCTTAAATGCTGCAGTTCTTGCCTGGAATTTTTTAATTAATAATCCGACTATCGTTCCTGTCGGAGGATTTAAGAATCCTACCGGTACTGCTACCGGCGAATATGGTGACACTAATGATTCTGACGAGAGATTGTGGGCTGCTTCTGAATTATTTGAAACAACAGGATTATCAGATTATAGCACTTATTTCATTTCAAACTTTGCTACTGGTGGAATCATTTCAAGCTCAATGTCCTGGAGCAGAGTTAAGAATCTTGCCTTATTAACTTACTTGAATAGCTTGCAATCGGGTGCGTCACAAACTGTTAAAAATCAGATTAAAAATAGTTTGATCAGTTATGCCAACACTCTAATCGGCAGATCAAGTACAAACGGATTTGGCATTGCAATTAATCCAGGTGAATATTATTGGGGATGCAACTCGGATGTTCTAAATAAAGCATTGATGCTCATTTATGCTTACGAGCAGACAAATAATAATCTGTACGTTCAAACAGCTCATACGCAAATTAACTACATACTTGGTACTAATGCACACAATTTTTCTTTTTTAACCGGTGTTGGATCGAATTCTGTTATGCATCCTCATCATCGTCCGTCAGTTGCTGATGGAGTTGTAAATCCTGTTCCAGGATTGTTGGCAGGAGGTCCCGATCAATACCTTGATGATCCTGTTTTGCAAGCGCATTTTAGCGGAAATACTCCTCCTGCACTTTGTTATATTGATGATGTTGGTAGTTATGCTTCTAATGAAATTGCTATAAACTGGAATGCTCCCCTTGTCTTTGTATCCGGATATTTCAATGGTGGATCTGTAAATTCAGCAGATGATCAGGGAGTAAATTTCGTTCCAGATAGATTTGATCTTAAACAAAATTTTCCAAATCCCTTTAACCCCAGCACAACAATCACCTGGCAGGCAGCCGTTAGCAGCTGGCAGACTATAAAAGTTTATGATGTTCTTGGAAATGAAGTTACAAAATTGGTCGATGAATTTAGAAATGCAGGAAGTTATGCGGTTAATTTTAATGCATCACAACTCGCAAGCGGAATATATTTTTATATACTGCAAGCAGGGGATTTTGTACAAACGAAGAAAATGAGTTTAATAAAATAATAACAAACCAATTACGGCAGCATTTTAAGTTTGATTTCTGAGTTAATCCATCCGGAAAAGGGAGTAGTCAACGGTACGCCGACTATCCTTCCGCCAAAACCCATCAAGCGATGTACAAACATAGGTATCCTGGAAGTTTGTATTTTATCGATAACGTTATTAAAAATTTTTACATCATACTTTAATGCAAGATTTGAAGTAATGCTTTGCATTCTTTCATTAAGTTTCTTAAATCTAAGATCATTCCTCAATTGTTCTTTAATTGAATCAAATGAAAGTTTAAGTGAATCATTACTGTTTTGTCTTTCAACTACCTGTAGTATCGTGTAAGCATTTTCTCTTTTTATAGGTCCGTAAACTTCATTTAAATTTAAATCTGCAGCAACACTGCCTACATATCCAAGCAGCAAAACTGGTTTTAACCCTGTCTCACCTTCAGCATTTACCAGCGAATCAGTTCTACCGTAGCTTTTAACAATATCAGAAAATTCGTTTCCCTGTTTTAACAGATCGAAAATATGAGAAACTTCATCCAGATCCTTTAAAGTAATTAATCTGATATTCAATAATCTGATATTGGATGCATTTATAAATTCATCAATATAATAATTGTAGACATCACCATCACTTAGTTTTATGGAATCCAGATTTTCATTAAAATAAAACTGAGCTAAATAATTCTCCTGCCAAATTTTTAAATTATCACGCACTTCCGGAGTCAACAGCAAGCCGCGCCTATATGCCTCTTCTGTTATCATTTGAGATTCAACAAACTGTTTAACTTTCTGATTTAGTTTTTGAAGCGTAATTATCGAATCTAATTTAGTTACATGAAATCCATTAAAAGCTAGGCTACTTAAAAAATTTTCAATATCTACTTGTTTACCGGATAACGAAAAGAGCGGGAGCTTTAATTTTTCCGAACCGAGGAAAGATAAAATTCTGTTAAAATCGGATTCTGAAAGCTCAAAATAATTAATGGAATCACTTAGCTCCGGTTTATTTTTTAAGATTTTCCACACCTCAGAATAAAGGACTCCGAAAGATTCGGGATTAATATTAATTGTAATGCCCCCAAGTAATTCACTTAAATATTTTTCATATCTCTTTTCAATGCGTCTGTTACGAATTATTTTTTTCATATTATCAATTGCTTGCTGATTACCAAGATCAATCGGGGTAATGGTTTTGTTTTTAATTATAAAAATAACCCAGCCAACTTCACTTCTGATTGGTGAAGTAAATCCGTTTACCGGCAGTGAGTAAATTGAATCCTCAATTTCTTCATCTTTAAGTGTCCCTAATGTTATATCAAAAATATTACTCGTAAAATTTGGAAAGGTTGAAAGAATCGAATCGTAGTTGCTGTTTGATTTTAATCCTTGGTAAAAATTGTAGATGCTAAGAGAATCTTTGGCAGTTACAATTTGCGCACTTAGTTTTGATTGTGATTTTATAATGCCATTGTTTATATCATCTGCAGATAATAAAACTTTATCTTCAACTTCAATTTTGAATAGTGCATCTCTTAAAAACATTTCTTCAAGCGGTTTATAGTTAAATTTAAACCTTTCTGAATTTGCTATTCCATTAGCCTCAGCATCTTTTGCCCACAATTTTTCGGCAATCAGGGAATAAAGAAAATCATATTTAATGGAATCCGGATCAATGTTTTTATCAGACGGAATATAAGGTGAAAGTTCAAAACGTAATTTAAATTCCTGTGATGAAATTTTTTCTTTACCAATTTCCGCAACGGTTAATGATTCACTTTGCGGAAATAGTAAAATACTGTTTAGTGACAGTAATGCAATAATTAAATTTAGTAATATTCTCATAAGTAAAATGTAATCTTTTCTCGTCTAAAATCTATTTGATTCCCAATGCTTTTAAATAACCTTCATTAACGCTGCAACTTTTAAACTTTATATTTTCTATCAAATCTGAGAGCGCCTTTTTGATAACTGTTTTTTCCGGTTTTGCATTTCTTATTTCTTCAAAATTATTTTTTGGAGTTTCTGCATATTTTATGATTTCTTCCCACTCTTTTGTTTTTTCAAATTGAACTATTCCACGATCCGAATCCATTTTTTTGTAAGGCCAAAAGCACCAACCAATATTGTTACTTTCCAACAAAACCCTGAATGAATCAATCCATGCAAATTCATTCTCACCACTTTCACCAAGCCACATTGGAACGTTATACTTATGAGAGAAATCAACATAATCTTGAATTTGTTCCTGTACCGGCGGCATCCAATATTTATGAAATGTGTAAACTAATTTATTGTCGAATGGCTTGCCAAACATTTTAAAATTAGTATTCCATTGCGCACCACCGATAAAAATTATATGATTTGAATCCACTTCACGGATGGCACTTGTAATCTTCTTATAAAGAGGTTCAAGCAGTTGATTTAATTCCTCTTTGTTTTCAAGATAGTGGGGAATAGGTTCATTCAAAAGATCATATCCGATTATAATTGTCTCACCCTTATATCGTTCAGCAAGTTTTTTCCACAACGCAATTGTAGTTTGCTGCGCTTGTTGATCTTCGAATAAAAATGGATAGCTCCAACTATCGTCGATGTTATCTCCCGTTTGTCCGCCCGGTGCTGCATGAAGATCAAGCACTACATAAAGATTTTCTTCTTTACACCATTTAATCACATCATCTAATCTTTTAAATCCTTCATCAAGCCAGATATCAGGATGATCTTCAACAAGAAAAAGTTTGAAGTTGAAAGGAAGACGAATATGATTTAATCCTGATACTTTAATAAAATGAATATCGTCTTTGGTTATGTAATTATCTCTGAAAGATTTCCAGAATTTGTTTGCTTCATCTGTACCAACTAATTCTTTTATTGTATTATCGATCAATCTGAATGAACTGACATTTTCAAATCGAAACATATAACCCTCAGGGTTAAGCCAGTTGCCAAGATTGATTCCTTTTAATAAAATTGGTTTTCCATCGGGAGTTATAATTTCTTTCCCGTTTACAGTTACAAAATTATTTTCTTGCGGAAAAGTGTTTGAAGATAGTATAACGGAAAGTAAAACAACCAATGTCACACTGAGCTTGTCGAAGTGTGACTTAATTAATAACAGATCAATTTTATTAATTTTCATTTTGATTTTTAATTTTTAATTCTGCTTCATTAATTGCTGTTGAAATTTTGGGGGTATCATTAAAAATAAACAATCCCCGGCTGGCACAATGCGGACAGGATTTTTGTGAGATTATAATTTTCTCTGTTTCAGTCTTATCATCATTCTTAAAAACTAATTTTATCTTATCAAGTAACTTTATATACATTTTCTATATTTCATTTTATTTTTTATCCAGTGATTGTTCAAGCAACCATTTGTAAAGTTCCTCATTATTGTACGTCTCTGTCCACGAATCATGATTAGCTTCGGGATAAATTGTCAACTTTACATTTGAACCACAATTCTTCAATGCATCAACCATATCTTCGGCGGCTTTTACAGGAACAACAGCATCTTTAGCACCATGAAATACCCACGTTGGTATGTGTGCAATTGAACATGCTTTTGAGGTATCAGCCCATCCGCAAACCGGAGCAATTGCCGCAAAACGGTTGGGTTGACGCAATGCAAGTTCCCACGTTCCATGTCCGCCCATACTTAATCCTGTTACATAAATTCTGTTTGTATCCACACGATATTTTGCAACAATCTCATCGAGTAATGCATTCAAAATATCTACATTCCAAAAAATATCATCAGGGCATTGTGGGGAAACAACAATAAATGGAAAATCTTTTCCTTGATTTATTAATTTAGGTAGTCCATGTATTTTTACTTTCTCTATGTCTGTCCCTCGTTCACCGGAACCGTGCAAAAATAAAACAAGTGGAAAATCTCTATCAGCGTCTTTGTAATCCGTTGGAAGGTAAAGCAGATAGTTTGCAGAAAATGTTAGTGTTATTTCTTTTTGAAAATTGTGCGGAGTTTGTTTCTCCTGTTGTGAATATAAATTAATCATATTAATGGTTGATAGAAATATTATAAACAAAAATTTCATTTGTTACACCTTTAATTAATCTTTCTTGTACACTCTTACGTAATCAACTTCCATTTGTGCAGGAAAAGCATTTACATCTACTCCCTGAACACCGCCCCAATTACCACCAACTGCAAGATTTAAAATTAAGTGAAATCTTTTATCAAACGGCCATTCTTCCCAGCCGGAATTTTCATTATTAAAAGTAAAATACTTGTATTGATCAATATAGAAATCTATATGATCTGCGAACCATTCGATAGCATAAGTATGATAAGTAGATGTAGCATTAGGGATATTTAATGATGCTGATTTCTGAGTTCCGATTGTATGATTATAAGCCTTGGTATGTATCGAACCGTGAATAACATTTGGGTCATATCCCACATGTTCCATAATATCAATTTCACCACTTTCCGGCCAGCCGCCATAACTCCAATCCGATGAAAGCATCCAGATTGCAGGCCAGGTTCCTCTTCCAGTAGGAATCTTAGCGGAGACTTCAATTCTGCCATAAAGCCAGTCTCCTTTATTAAGAGTTCTCAATCTTGCAGATGTGTATTCCTTTCCATTATAATTTTCTTTAATAGCTTTTATCACAAGTTTGCCATTTTCTATAAAAGAGTTTGTTGGCTGAGCGGTATAGTATTGAAGTTCATTGTTTCCACCGCCATCACCGTTTATTTCCCAGGACCATTTATCGGGATTTATATATTGTCCATCAAACTCATCATTCCAGACCAAAGTATAACCAGGAATTTCAGGAATAGAATCTTTCGGTGCGGTTGTGCTATCATCGTTGCTGCAGCTGGCAAATGAAATCGAAATGATTGCAAATTGCATCAGGATAATCATTGATACTATTTTTCTTTTCATATCTGTTCCTTTTAATTAGTCATTGCGAGGAGGGAGCGACGATGCAATCTAACGAACTAAAGATTACTTCACTCGAAGACTCGTTCGTAATGACGTGTTATTTTTATTCTACTAACTCAAATTTGTTTTCCAAAACATCAACCGAATTTGTACCCACATAAACTTTAAACAATCCCGGTTCTGATTTAAAATTCATATCGGCGGCAGTAAATCTTAAATCCTCTTCTGATATTGTAAACTCAACAGTTTTTTCTTCACCCTTTTTTAAAAATATTTTTTGAAATCTTTTTAATTCTTTAACAGGGCGCGTTACACTGCCAACCAAATCCTGAATATAGAGTTGTACCACTTCTTCGCCATCATAGCTTCCGATGTTTTTAACATTTACATTTATCTTTAATTGATCATTTGAAGAAATCTTATCTTTACTCAAACTTAAACCCGAATAATTAAACTTAGTATAACTTAATCCATACCCAAATGGATAAAGTGGAGTTAAAGGAAGATCAAGATACTTTGATGTATAGCGATTTTTTTCATCCCCGGGTCTTCCGGTATTTTTATGATTATAATAGATTGGTACCTGCCCGACTGTTCGTGGAAATGTTACAGGCAGCTTACCAGAAGGATTATAATCACCGAATAAAACCTGAGCAACCGCATCACCGGTCATTGTACCTGCAAACCAGGTTTCCAAAATAGCATCAGCATTATCGTTAAGCCAGTTTATTGATAATGGTCTTCCATTCATTAATACAGCAATAATTGATTTGCCGCTTTTTAATAATTCCTTTGCCAGATCTTCCTGAACTCCCGGCAAATCAAGTGAAGACCTGCTGTAAGCCTCACCTGTCATACTTCTGCTTTCTCCAACACACAGAATTATTACGTCGGAATTATTTACTTTTTCAATTGCATCTTTAAAACCATCCTTTGATGGGTCAGTAATTTTGCATCCCTCCGCATAAAGTATTTCGGATTTATCACCAACATATCTTTTTAATCCTTCTAAAACAGATATCACATCTTCCTCAATGCCTAACGCGTTCCATTCTCCAAGAGGATTAATTTTCGAATCGGCGAGCGGACCAATAACGGCAATCTTTTTATACTCTTTTGAAAGAGGAAGAATCTTATCCTCATTTTTTAATAATACGAATGAACGCTTTGCAACATCAAGTGAAACGTTTTTAATTTCGTTCGTCATAATGTTTTTTTGCTCACGCTCTTTACTGCAGTAACGGAATGGATCATCAAATAATCCAAGCATAAATTTTATTCTAAGAATTCGTTTTACAGATTCATCAATAACGGATTCTTTTACTTTTCCTTCATCAACAAGTTCATTAAGGTAAGTGATATAAGAACGTGATTCCATGTCCATATCCAGTCCGACATTAATGGAAATTTCACCCGCATTTTTTAGATCTAAAGCAAAACCGTGATTAATCATTTCTCCAATTGAATTCCAATCGCTTACTACAAATCCCTTAAATTTCCATTCATCTCTTAAAATATCTGTAAGCAAATACTTACTTCCTGAAGATGGAATCCCACCTATCTCATTAAAAGAAGCCATTACGGTTTCAACACCGGCATCAACAGCCGCTTTAAAAGGTGGAAGATAAATATCGCGTAAAGTTCTATCAGAAAAATCAACCGTATTGTAATCTCTTCCGCCTTCCGCACCGCCATAACCCGCATAATGTTTTACGCAGGCGATAATATTTTCGTTAGATAAATTACCTTGATAACCACGTACACGAGCGGCAGACATCAAAGAACCGAGATATGTATCTTCACCGGAACCTTCCATAATTCTTCCCCAGCGAGGATCCCTGGCAATATCAACCATTGGAGAAAATGTCCAGTGAATTCCGGCTGATGATGATTCTAATGCCTGATAATGAGCGGAGAGTTCAACAATTTCCGGCTGCCATGTAGCGGCTTCACCCAATGGAACAGGAAATGTGGTTTTAAAACCGTGAATAACATCCAAACCAAATAATAAAGGAATTTTTAATCTTGATTCCTGAACTGCAATTTTTTGCAACTCATAAGTAAACTCCGCGCCGATAGCATTAAGGAATGAACCAATCTTTCCATCTTTTATCATTTGCTTATATTCGTCGGGCACAGAAACTTTAACTGTTGGTCCCCAACCTATGCCATACGATAATTGATTCAACTGTCCGATCTTTTCATCAAGTGTCATTAGTGCAAGAACTGAATCGACACGTGCATTAATAATTTTATCGGATGATTTTTGCTGAGGAGAAGATTGAAAACCTGTAAAGGAAAACAGTAAAAAGCTAAGAGTAATTAACAAGTATTTTTTCATTTATTTCTCAGTATTTAAAAAATTAAAATATAAATAGTATTGATTTTGCTTTTAATAGCTAAGTCCAAAACCATAAGGAAATAAAGGATCATAATTCGCATCACCGATGTTTATAGGAATTTGATTCATACTTCTTGGCCAGCTGTGCGAAAGTTTACCAGTAAAATTATAATCGCCAAAAAGTACATCAGCAATTCCTTGTCCTTCTGTTCCGGGAAGCCAGGCTGCAACAAAAGCATTACAATCGGCAAGCTCATTTGTAATGATCATCGGTCGACCTGATATTAAAATAATCACATAAGGTATTCCGGCATTTTTAATATTATTAATCGTAGTGATATCTTCAGATGATAATGAAAGATCGTTTCTATCACCATTTCCTTCCGCATAAGGTGTTTCTCCAACAACTACAACGGCAACATCAGCACCTTGAGTACTGCTTCCATTAAATGAGTAGCTAACAGTCGTTGAACTTGGAACCGCGTTTTTTATTCCCTGATAGACTGTGGTTCCGGTAGTTATATCTCCGCTGTTTCCTTGCCAGGAAATTGTCCATCCGCCGCATTGGTTGCCAATATCAAGTCCGTTTTTTCCTGCAACAAGAATATGATTTATGTTTTTGGAGAGCGGTAAAAAATTATTTTCATTTTTTAACAACACTAATGATTCCCTTACACATTGTCGTGCGACAGACCTGTGCGCAGTTGATCCAACATTTGGTGTTAGACTTCTATCAGTGAATGGTTTTTCAAAAAGTCCGAGTTCAAATTTTACAGTCAGTATTCTTCTTACTGCATCATCAATGCGTTCAATTGAAACCCTGTTTTCATTAACCAGTTCTTTTAGATATTGAATGAACTCTATATAATTATTCGGAACCATAACCATATCTATACCCGCATTTATTGAGGTTTCAATATCACTTTTATAATCTCCGGGTAATTGATCAATTCCTTGCCAATCAGAAACAACAAATCCTTTAAAACCCAATTCATCTTTTAATACATCGGTAATCCAGTATTTACTGCCGTGCATTTTTTGTCCGTTAATACTGCTGTAAGAAATCATTATAGATTTTACACCTGCGTTAATAGCAGAAATAAATCCTTGCAAATGTAATCGTCTGATAGTTTGTTCATCTGCAATAACATTTCCCTGATCATCACCGCCTTGTGTTCCGCCATCACCAAGAAAATGTTTTGCACAGGCAAGTATGTTTCCGTAATCAGAAAGATTTGAACCTTGAAAACCACGAACCATCGCATCAGCCATCATTACAGAAAGTTCTGCAGTTTCCCCAAATCCTTCGTAAGTTCTACCCCAGCGTTCATCTCGTACAGTGGCAATGCAAGGTGCAAATGTCCAATCTATTCCTGTTCCGGATACTTCTTCAGCAGTAACTCTTGCAGCCTGTTCAATAAGTTGGGGATTTCTTGTACAGCCAAGTCCGATGTTATGAGGAAAAATTGTAGCACCAAAAACATTGTTATGTCCATGGACTGCATCGATTCCATAAATAAGCGGGATTTTTAATTTTGTTTGAAGAGCATAGTATTGAAAGTAATCATACATATCTGCCCATGCTTGCGGAGAATTTGTTGAAGGTGCAGAGCCACCGCCGCTTAGGAGTGAACCAAGAAAATATGTTTTTATATCGGTAATATTTTGTAAAGCTCCACGTTCTGCCTGTGTCATCTGTCCGATTTTTTCATCAAGCGACATTTGAGAGAGCAGAGAATTAACTCGTTCTGATACGGAAGGAAGCTGATCATTAGGTGAGCTGGGTTCTTCTTTACAACTCCACAATATGATTAAAGAAATAATTAGTATAAAAAAATAAAGTTGATTTAATATTTTAATCATTTAGTTCCTTAAGAGAAAAGCTCCTCAATTTCTAATCAATCTTACTAAGTCACGTTACGCATTGTTCGTTTAAAATCCTTAAATATTTGTAAAATCACGTCACAGACTGAAGTCTGTGTTACGAAACCATAGTAATAAAGAGTTTTTTCTGTGAGGTGACTTATTAAGTCCCCTTACACAGTCTTTTCCGTTTTAATAGCCACGACCTGCAGAGCCTGTTGACTAAGTTTTATTCTTGTCATTTCGATCCCGATTTATCGGGAGAGAAATCTTTTAGATTATAATTTTTCAGATTTCTCAGTCTCCCAAAGGGATGCCTATGGCAGAAGACTCCTTCGAAATGACCGCTCTGCAACACTCTTCACAGGCAGACAGCATGACAATGCTAAGCAATAATCTCATCATGCTTTATCATCTCATTCCAAATTAATGCCGCAGCTCCAAGCACAGCACTGTTGCCTTCAGGCAAACCCGAAGGAATTATTTTAACTTTATTTTGAAAAACGTGGAACAGGTTTTCTTCCATAGATTTTTTTGTCGGATCTATTATCAAATTACCAGCGTGTGCTAATCCGCCAAATAAAATTATTGCTTCGGGACTAGTTACAGCGACAGCATCAGCTAATTTTAAACCAAGAACTTTGCCTGTAAACTCAAAAGCTTCTTTTGCAATTTTATCGCCTGCAAGTGCAGATATATAAATCATTTTAGATTCAAGATCGTTGTAACTAATATTTCTAAGTGCGCTGTCTTCATTTGAGTTTGCAAGTAATTCCATTACTGTTCTTTTAATTCCAGTTGCAGAAGCATAAGTTTCCAAACAGCCTTTTCTGCCGCATCCGCATTGCCTGCCGTTAGGATCATAAACCGTGTGACCAATTTCTCCGGCAAATCCATCAGAACCGTAAACTAATTTTCCATCAACTACAACACCGCTGCCTAAACCTGTACCAAGCGTTATTACAATAAAATCTTTCATTCCCTTTGCGGCGCCAAAAAGCATCTCGCCAATTGCAGATGCATTTGCATCATTAGTAATCGCAACGGGTACATCATAATATTGTCTTAATATCTCAACAACATTTACAACACCCCATTTTAAGTTTGGTGGATTTTCTACTGTACCGCGATAATAATTTGCATTTGGAGCACCAACACCAATTCCTTTCAGCAAATATCTGTCAGAGATAGTTTTATAAATTTTTTCAATTTCCGGATGCAATCTTGCAAAAAGATCAGCAGCACTATTGTGTGCTTTTGTCTGTATCGTTGATTCAGCAATGCAATTTCCGTTTACATCAACAAAACCAAACGCAGTATTTGTACCGCCAACATCAATACCAAGTGCTACTTCAGTTTTCATTTCAATTATGCCTTAGCTGTTATAAAAATTGGAATATGTCCTTTAAGACCATAGAACGCAATGTAGATATAGCAAAGCACAGGTAAAATAAATGCATGATGAATTCCTATATTATCAGCAAAAACTCCTTGCAGCACAGGTATTATTGCGCCACCAACAATTGCTGTACAAAGAATTCCCGAGCCCTGTCCTGTGTGTTTTCCTAACCCGGCTATTGCTAAAGTAAATATTGTCGGGAACATAATTGAATTGAATAATCCCACTGCAAGAATACTCCACATTGCAAACTGTCCGTTTGTGAGCATAGAGATTACAACAAGTGAAGCAGCGCTTATAGCAAGTATAGCTAATGTTCTTCCAGGTTTTTGTTTGCCAAGATTAAATGCAATAAAGTTGACAGCAACCAATGCAAGAAAAGTTAAGGTTTTGCCTATACCTGTTAGAGAAAATGTCGTAAAGTTCAGATATTCTTTAGTAACATAAAGTGCGAGTACCAATGCAAGTCCAAAAACCAGTGCAGCGTAAATATTTTTCTTTTTGGAATCTGTCATTCCCGATAAAGTGATAGAACCAAAGAATCTTCCGATCATTGCGCCGCCCCAATAAAGAGCAACATAAGTTCCTGCTTCGGCTTCGGGCATATTAACTAATTCTTTAAAGTAGTTAACTAAAAAACTTCCAATAGCAACTTCACCACCTACATAAACAAAAATTGCGATTGCACCCAAAACAAGATGCTTATACTGCCATGCGCTTTTATGATTATCATCATAGTTCACTGTTTCACCATTATCTGCTGCTTGAGTTGCAGCTTCAATTTTGGGAAGTTTGAACAGAGCAAAAATTATGGCAATAGCTACCAGCATTCCGGTAAGTATTAAATATGGAGTTTGTACAGAACTTGCTTCTATCAGTTTATATGCTTCAACATCAGTCATACTCATTTTTGCCAATTCGTCTGCACCTTTAACGGCAAGAGATAAAATAAGAATCGAACCAAAGATAGGAGCGATTGTGGTTCCGAGTGAATTAAAAGCCTGTGAAAGATTTAATCTGCTGGAAGCTGTTTCCGGTTTACCCAAAATTGCCACGTAAGGATTTGCAGCAACTTGTAAAAGCGTTATACCTGATGCAAGAACAAAAAGTGCGATTAAAAATATACCATAGGAACGATAACCTGCAGCGGGATAAAACAATGCGGTTCCAAGTGCTGCTGTTAGCAAACCAATTATTATTCCTGTTTTATAACCGATTTTTTCTACCAAAATACCAGAGGGAAGCGAGACGATTGCATAGGCCGTAAAAAAAGTAAACTGCACAAGCATAACCTGTGTGTAGTTCAATTCAAAAATTGCTTTTAAATGCGGAATGAGAATATCATTTAAGCAGGTGATAAATCCCCACATAAAAAACAAAGAAGTTAATACAATTAATGCAGGTGTGTAATTAGCATTGCCGTTGTTAGCAATTTTACCTGTTGATGTTGAAGGAGATGAAACCGCCATCAGTTACTCCGGGTATTGTTATAAGTAAGGTTATTAAAATTCTATAAATGTTTACGTCATTGAAAATATGAACTTATCCAATTATTATGCCCAATATTTATTAATCAATTCTGCTTTCCTGAGTTTTTAACGAGATTATTTGAAATCATGACTAAAATCTTTTATTATTTTAATAAATATTGCTTATTAAATTGATAAGCAGCGTTGATGAATCAGATATTTTTTAAGTATAAAATCTTAGTGATATTAACTCTATATTTGACACATCGAAAATCAGAATTGATAAAATTAGCGGTAGAATTTTGAATTAATATGAACATTGAGAAAATATTTTACATAATCCTTAGCACAATACTTGTCACTGTATTTATACTGTTCACTTTTATCTTCTCACCTAACGGATTTAATTCTGATAAATCATCAAAACAAAAAACCATTTATTTTGTAGATCACATTTCATCCGCGCATCAAAAAGTTATTGATCTGTTTAATGAGAAATACAAAGGCTCGATAAAAGTTGAAACTATTAATCTTTCATTTGATAAATTTAGTACCAATGAACGCAAAGAACTTTTAGCCCGGTATTTAAGAAGCAAAAACAATCGCATAGATATTTTTTCTGTCGATCAGATCTGGGTGCCAAGATTTGCACGCTGGGGTGTTCCTCTTCAGAAATATATAGACAGTACTGAGATTAATTCAATAATCCCCAATGCTCTGGAAACTTGTTTTTATAATGACTCTCTGGTTGCAGTTCCTCTATATATAGACATTGCATTAATGTTTTACAGAGACGATTTGCTTAAAAAATTTTCTGATTATGATGATCTGAAAAAATTAATTGATAGTTCGATAACATGGGAACAATTTATTGATCTAAGTAAGAGATTCGACAACAATAAAAATCCATTTTATATTTTTCAAGCGGATGACTATGAAGGATTGATTTGTTCTTTTACAGAATTAATGGCAAACCAAAACAATCCTATTGTGGATGCTGACGGACATTTGTCAATTGATTCACCAGAAGGAAAAAAGTCTCTGCAGCTTTTAGTTGATTTGGTGAATAAATATAATGTTTCTCCAAAAAGTGTTATCTACTTAAAAGAAAATGAAAGCTATCGACTTTTTGCAAAAGACAACGCAGTTTTTATCCGCAGCTGGCCGAGCATGATTGATGATGATAATGAGTATTTAACAGATGAAATCAGGGCAAAATTAAAAATGGCTCCAATGCCTCATTTGGCTGGGACAAAGCCGGGATCGGTTTATGGCGGCTGGAATTTAATGATCTCCAAATTTTCAGAAAAGCTGCCGGAAGTTATTAAGTTTACCAGATTTTTGTTAAGTGAGGAATCTCAAAAAATAATGTTTGAAGAAGGCGGTTATCTGCCAACAAACAAAGAACTTTATAAGGATGAAAATTTTATTAAAAAACATCCCCAGCTACTGTTTTTTGAGCAGCTTTATAAAACCGGAATTCATAGACCGTTTCTTGAAAGTTATACAAACGTTTCTGATATACTATCTTTTTATTTGAATAAAGCGATTAAGCAGGAATATTCGGTAGACGATGCATTAAAAGAAGCGACAAAAAAAATAAATGAAAAAGCAATTTTGGTTAAGTGAGTCGGAATTTTGCAATGAGCGAAAAAAGAATAATTGAAAAAATAAAAGAGTACCACTTTGAGTTTAAGCATGTTACCGTTCTGTTTATCATACTTTTTGCTTTTCAATTAATTATTTCATTCATAAATAAAGCATCAATAAAAAGTTTTTTAAGTACAACGCAGGAATGGTACCAAAAAGATTCTGCGGAAGAAATCGCTAATCTCACAACAACTTCACTTGAACTTGTAATCGAGTCAATCGATACCAAAGCACAGATTAGCAGTGAAGAGGAAAATAAAGTTATTCAATCTTTTGATATAATTTTTAGTCAGCAAATGCTTAAGCACAATATACAAGGCCTGTATATAATTGTACGTACAGGAGATTATGTTTATGCAATTGATGATGGACGTGCTTTGTACACTTTTCTTGTTGATCATAACAAAATAGATGAACCAGCTGATGATAAAAAAAATTCTATAATTGAGATGTACAAAAAGATTGAAGGTGAACTAAGTTCGAAAGAACAAATAAAAAGTATTATTACTGATAAAAAAACCTTTAATATTTTTGTACCATTCGTGTTAAGAGGAGAGTATATTGGTGCAATATATATGCAGAACACTCCCGATTTCAGTTTTATCAGCGATCAGGTGATAAGCAATTATGATGAAACTTCAGTTATTTATCTTTCTTTAATTTTATTTGGATTGCTTGCAATGTATTTCATTTCATCTTACACTGTTAAGGAAAGAGATGACACACAAAAATTATTTTTTGAAGAACATGAAACCAATCTTAAAAAACAAATTAACTACGAGAAAGAATTAGTCTTCACAAAAAGGATTTATCACACTCATCATAAAGCTGAAAAAATAATGGGTTTTATTAAAGAGGATTTGAGAATATTATCAGCAGAGAATATTAATGATATCAAATACCGCGTTTCAAAATATTCTAATTTTATTTCACGAGTGATATATGATATGAAATGGTTCGATCCGCCGCTTCAGACGATTCGCAATCAAATTTTTAAAACTAATCTGAATGAAGTAATATCATTTATTGTAGAAAATATCTTTCTAAGAATATCATCAAAATCGAATGCATACGAGATCAAATTAGAAACAGATCCGGCATTGCCCCTTGTACCTATAAACGAATTTGTTGTGTGGGAAATATTAGAACCTCTTATCCAGAACAGCATAGATCATGGCGGAAATAATCATATTACAATAAAATGTAAAAGCAGATACGATGCAGTAAACAACCGATCATTTATAATTATCGAAGATAATGGTGTTGGAATAAATCCTGCTCTGTTAACTATTAACGAATATGGAATTAAAAATATTTTTCTGGAAAATGTTACGTCTAAAAAAGCCGGATTACAAAACTCCGGTTATGGATGCTATATTGCTTTTGAAATATCCAAAAGATGCGGCTGGGATATTGATGCAGAAAATTTATATGAAGGCGGATGCCGTTTTACAATAACAATTTTTAATTAAACGGAAATACAAAATGTTATTTGAAGATAAAAAAATTAATATGCTTCTGATTGAAGATGAAGACTACGATGTTAGAAGAGTAATGAATACTATAAGACCTTTCGAACAGCGGATGAAAGTTCTTGATATTGTTTCAAACGGGATGGCAGCTCTTGAATTGCTTAAAAGTAAAAAGGGGAAGTTTGATGTTGTCATAATGGATTATCAGATTGCCGGCGGATTGATGGGAGAAAATCTTATATCACAAATTAAAGAAGTCGATTTTTCGGTACAGATAATAGTAATAACCAAAATGACAATAAATCTTACCGATTACAATTTTGCAAATAAACTTATCAAAGCAGGAGCGTTCTGGTATTGCACAAAATATCCCGGCGATATTGAGGAGTTTATTTATCAACCTACAGATTTTATTATGAGCATTTTTAACGCGCACGAAAAATGCCTGCTGGAGCGTGAGAGATTCAGATCTTATCAAAAACTTCACAGAAATGTTGAAGATACTTTGCTGCAGAAAAAAATTGTGGGTGAACATCCTATTATGATTGAGCTTAAAGATGAAATTAAAAAATTTGCACAGAGTAATGTAAATACTTTAATCAGAGGTT
The DNA here is from genome assembly GCA_003538625.1 of Ignavibacteriales bacterium. Classification (GTDB taxonomy): domain Bacteria; phylum Bacteroidota; class Ignavibacteria; order Ignavibacteriales; family Ignavibacteriaceae; genus IGN3. The sequence continues at coordinate 313,972 of DPRR01000045.1, read as the reverse complement.
CATCAGGAACAGGCAAAGAATTAGTTGCATTTAATATCCACTACACCAGCGATAGAAAATATGAAAATTTTATTATAATAAACTGCGGTAGTCTGCCAAGTCAGTTAGTGGAAAGTGAATTATTCGGGTATGAAAAGGGTGCTTTTACCGGTGCGGATAAAAAGAAACTTGGTCTATTTGAAATAGCAAATCACGGTACAATATTCCTGGATGAAATAACAGAATTGCCTTTACCGGCACAGGTAAAATTGCTCCGTGTAATACAGGAAGGTGAAATTGAAAAGATAGGAAGAACAGAAAAAATAAAAGTAGATGTAAGGATAATCGCGGCTACAAATAGAAATGTTGAGGAAGAAGTAAAGGAAAAAAGATTTAGAGAAGATCTGTATTACAGATTAAATGTACTCCCGATTTTTGTCCCTGATCTTAAAAAACGTACCTCAGATATACCGCTTTTAATCGACTACTTTCTTGCGAATATTAGTATTGAAATGGGTAAAGATAAGCCTGAAATACCGGATGAAACTATGAGAGTATTTCTTAATTATGAATGGCCGGGAAATGTTAGAGAATTAAAAAACGTAGTTCAGAGAATGCTGTTTAGTTCTGAAAGCAGAATAACACCCTTACTTGCAAAACGTGCGCTTGGAATTCAGGAATCAATACAGGAATCAAATGAATTTGGTTTTGGAGATATTTTTAACACAGAAAATATTCTACCGTTAAAAGAAATGGAAAAAGTGCTGCGTGAACGCTACTTTAAATTTGTAAGGTTAAACTCCGAATCTGATACTGATGCAGCAACAAAGCTTGGACTGGCTCCGCCAAACTATTACAGAATGGCAAAAGAATTAGGGTTGAAAAAAAATGAATAATATAGAGGATAAATTCATCACCAAAACAATCTGATTTTAACTTATTATTTTAATAAATAAACCTTATTAGTTTAATAATGATTTAATGAAAATTTTCGGATCCACTTGTAATTGATTGAAAATCTGATCGCTTTGCTAATCAAATCTGGTACATTAATTGCGTTTCGTTAATTACTATAATCTAAAAGAATAACCGCTGCAGAATTTAATAATCAGGTGAATTATGAAAACATTTTTACAAAGATTCAACTTAATCTTATTTTTAATTCTCTTCTTAACATCTACATTGATTAAAGCCCAGGTAGCATCGTTGGAAGCCACACTAAGTTTAAAGCAGGTTGATGGTATCAGAATTCCGTTTCAGAATGGATTTGCTCTGCCTACTTTTGAAAAACAGGACAGGCAAATAATTAATCTTAAAGGCGAGTGGAAAAAGCAAAGATTTGCTGCGGATGACAACATCACATTAAAAAAGCGTGATGCAACAGGATATCAAAGTTTAATTACTGAAGCAGCCGGCAGGGAAACCGCTGCTTATGATGACAGCGGATGGCCTATAAAAAATCTTCCGGCTGTTGAAAATACCATGAATCAATATCCGGCGGTACCGGAATATTATCAGGATGGCGTTTGGTATCGTAAAAACTTTAATGTTGATCCAGCTCTTGATGGAAAATTTGTAAAGCTGATGTTTTATGCCGTGAATTATGTTGCTGACGTATGGCTTAATGATGTTTATCTCGGTTATCATGAGGGCGGATACACTCCATTTGCTTTTGATGTATCATCTGCGCTTAATTATGGCGGCAACAATGTTTTGGTAGTAAGAGTTGATAATCCGGCGTGGGGAAGTAGAAATGATATTGTGCCCTACACGCAATGTGACTGGTTTAATTATACAGGAATTATTCATGATGTTTATCTTGAAATAGCAGAACCAATTTCAGTTATCAGAACTAACATAGTGCCGCAAAACATAAACGGAGATATCCAAACAACAGTAGTACTTTATAATACAAGCGGTAGTGATCAAAGCGTAGATGTAAATATTGAAGTTTTTAATGCAGATATAAATTCAGGGAATATCAGCAGCGAGTTTACTTCAAATCTGGTTGGCACTTCAGCATCAATATCAGGAAGCAATCAAAATACTATTACAATAAAAACTGATTCGGCTAAAGTATGGCGCACATACCTTACAGTTAACAACCCAAACTTATGGTCGCCAAAAAATCCAAACCTGTACATAATGAAAGTCACTATCAAACAAGGCAGTAATGTTATTGATGAATACTACACTCAATTTGGAATTCGAACGATTCATACAAGTATCGATAAAGTTTATTTAAACAATAACCCTGTGTTCTTTACGGGAGTTGCAAGACATGAAGACCATCCGGTATTTGGCAGAAGCATCCCGGTTGATTCAATTTATTCTGATATGTTAAAAGTTAAGGATATGAACGCTTTAATGTTAAGAACCGCTCACTATCCAAATCATCTGTACACGTATCAGATTGCTGATAGATTAGGGATAACTATTATTGAAGAGATTCCTGTTTGGTGGTTTGATACTGCGCTTGCCTGGGTAATTCAAAATCAAGCGAGACATATTCATGAACAGATGTTTCGTGAAATGGTTTTTAAAGATTACAATCGTCCTTCAGTGTTATTATGGAGCACTACAAATGAATGCCTCGATGTGGACAATAGAAAAACTTTTATTACAAAAGTAAATCAGGATCTGAATTTTAATTATCCTGACGGAAGATTAATAACACAATCGGCTGCTGCAGATAGACCCGGACCAGACGATCCATCTCAAGCTGCCTGCGACGTGGCCGGATGGACTATGTATTTTGGAATTTTTCATGGAGGAACTTATTACGATGGTACCCGTTATTTTCTGGGTTATGCTAATCTGGCTTATCCTGAAAAACCAATTTTAGATACTGAATTTGGTTACTGGTCTGGTGAGTTAAATTCTTTATCCGGACAACAAGCGCAAGTAACCGTGTTTAATGAAACTTTTAATGCATTTACATTCAGAGCTTCAGTAATCAGACCCGACGGCACTTACCGTGACGGTGGTTACTTAATGGGCGTAACATGGTGGTGCATTTTTGATTGGTACTCGCATCAGCATTCAGGTGGCTTTCAAAGCATGGGATTATACAGGATGAATCGTGATACTTTAAAACTTGTAGGAACTGCCCTAAAGAATGCTTATGCTCCTTTTTATAATGTTGGCGGAATGGTTACAGATATTTCTGAAGAAGATAACTCTCTTGCACCTGACTTTTATGATCTTGAACAAAATTTTCCAAATCCGTTTAACCCCGAAACTGAAATTAAATTTGATATCAAAAACAATGGTTTCGTTTCATTAAAAGTTTATGATATACTTGGCAATCTTGTGCAGGAATTATTAAATAAAGAAATGAATGCCGGCAGTTACAAAGTAAGATTTAATGCTGATAATTTAGCAAGTGGTGTGTATATCTATAAACTGCAGGCAGGTGAATTTGCAAGTTCGAAAAAAATGATGCTGCTAAAATAAATTACGATAGCCAATGTTTGTTATTTTTAATTTTCTTTAAACCCGATTGATATAAATATCGGGTTTTTTATTCTTAAAGATTAGTGCTGCTGTTATTATTAATTGAATCATTTTTAATAATAATCCTTATTAAAATAATAAATGATACTTATCAATTTAATAAGCATACAAATCCCTTCCGTTTTTAACACTTAAAAAAAGTTTGTTCTTCAAGGATTTTTTATAGAAATACACGGCACTATTTGTGAGTTGATAATTCTTTTTATCGGATATTCATATACAAAAGTGTCTACAATTTTCAGTCAAATAGATCTATTAGTATTAGTTACATACTTAATAATTGTATTAAGTCTGGGATTTTACTATTCACGCCGAAGCGATGAAAATTATTCAGATTATTTTTTGGCAGGCCGAAACATCGGCTGGTTTACGGTAGGTATTTCAATCTTCGCAACCAATATCTCAAGTGAACACTTTATAGGTCTTGCCGGATCAGGTTCTACCCGCGGACTTGCAGTTGGACAATTTGAATTGATGGCAATATTCACATTAATCTTTTTAGGCTGGATACTTGCACCGATTTATTTAAAATCCGGAGTGGTTACCGTTCCCGAATTTCTTGAAAAAAGATTTGATCGAAAAATCAGAAAAATGTTTGCAGGGTTTTCAATAGCAATTTACATTTTTACAAAAATTTTAGTCTCACTTTTTGCAGCCGGATTATTATTCTATAAAATATTTGGATTAAATATTTATGCATCTTCGATAATAATTGTTTTGATAACTGGTTTGTACAGTGTAACAGGCGGTGCAAATGCTGTTATGCGTACCCAATTATTTCAGGGAATTATTCTTATTCTTGGGGCAGTAATTCTTTCGGCGTTCGGTTTAAATGCCGTAGGAGGATTTAGCGGTTTAGAAGCTAAACTTCCGGCAGATTTTTTTAATATGTTCAAAGCAATCTCTGATCCTGATTTTCCATGGACTGGAATTTTATTTGGCGCGCCGATAATTGCATTTTGGTATTGGTGCACGGATCAGTACATAGTTCAAAGATTATTTAGTGCAAAATCAGTTAATGATGCCAGAAGGGGAACATTACTAGCAGCTTTCCTTAAAGTATTACCAATTTTCATACTTGTTTTACCGGGTCTTATTGCAGCTGCACTTTATCCTGAAATAAACGGTGATGAAGCTTATTCGGCATTAGTAGCAGGAGATTTGCTTCCGATTGGATTAAAAGGAATAGTAGTTGCGGGACTACTTGCAGCGATCATGTCATCATTAGCAGGTGCATTTAACAGCACAGCCGTACTATTTACAAATGATTTTTATAAAGTCCGCAATCCGCAGGCTAACCAAAGAAAATTAGTTTTAGTTGGCAGATTAACTACAACTGCAGTTGTTGTGGCAGCAATACTTATCGTCCCGCTTGTAAAAGTTATAAGTTCACAGGTTTATTTATTTCTTCAAAGTGTTCAGGCATTTGTTAGTCCTCCAATAACTGCAGTTTTTTTATTTGGATTATTTTCAAAAAAGATCACTTCAAAAACTGCACTGATTACATTAATAGTCGGAGAAACAATTGGATTTAGCCGACTGATACTGGAAATAATAAGCAATCTGGGTGTGCATCTTCATCCGGCTTTAATCTGGATTTTGGGAATTAACTTTCTTCACTTTGCAATATTTCTATTTGTTGTCAGTGTAACACTCATAATGGTGTTAAATATCTATTCAATCAGAAGTACAAATGATTTTATAATTGGTATTCAAACTTCTATTTCAGAAAGTATTCAGGAATTAAAAATTAATTTTGCAAATATTAAAACTGTACGCGGATTAAAATCCAACTTTTTATTATCAGCATTTATTGTGATAATAATTCTTGGGCTATGGAGTATTTGGTATTAAAAAATCACAATTAAATAACTAGTTCTAAAACAATCAGAGAGAGGTAGTATGAAAAATTTGCTATTAGCCGTTTTTATTTTACTGATGGCTGGCACATTTGTTTCTCAGGCACAACAAGTGGTCGATAATTTCGATTCATCTGCTGTGAACAACGTTTACCTAAAAATCAATGAAGGTGCCCCCACAACAATGATCTATACTGATGATCATGTTGATTTTCACGAAGGTACCGGATCATTTAAAGCCGATATAAAAATTGGTGCTTTTCATGATTGGGGATCTTATGCAGAAGTACAACACGCACCTGCAGAGGGTGAGTACCTTGATTTTTCAGGTTTCGATTCATTAAGTATCTGGATTAAAGTTTACGAGCCTGCTACAGCGCCCGCAAATATGGTATTCAGACTTCAATTTAGAGATCAACCATCACCTTCAGATCCGGTTGAACAGTACGTTTATGAAAATGCAACCACACTGGATGCTGCAACGGGCTGGTATAATCTAAGAGTTTCTTTAGGTCAGATTCCTTCCGACGGAAGTGTAAATCCTAACGACCAGGGATTTGTTATTACTCCATCAAGTTGGGGATTACCAAAGAATAATGAAATTTTAGATTATGATAGAATTATAAGCTGGGGTTTGGTTGCTGTAACAACAGTAAATGCTGTTGATTCAGTTCTGGTTGGTTTTGATGACTGCACAATGTTCAGTCCAAAATCATTACCTGCAATTATATTTAATGGAATTGCATATGGGCCTCAAATTGTTCAGCCAACCTGGTCTTGGGGTCAATCAACTATGGAAGTTGAATTAGGCGCAGGACCTGTACCAAATACCAATGCTATTAAATGGGTGCAAGGCAATGAATGGAGCAATGGATGGACAGGAATTGGTGCAAATGTTGAACCTGCATTTGATCTTGCGGTTGCATGGCAGCAGGATAGCGTCAAATTTAAACTAAAATGCGAAGAGGGTGTTGGCCCATTAAGAATGCAGTTTGAAGGCGGTGGTGGAAAAGTTGGAACTGTATTTGCACCTATCGCTGATAACCAATGGCATGATTATATACTGCCTTTGAGAGAAATGGTTTATCAAGACGGAACGACAGGATTTGATTCTTCTGCTGTAACCGTTGTAGGATTAATGGCTGAAGCTTCAGCTATTGCTGGAAAAGTAATTTACATTACTGACTGGTGGACAGGAAATCCTGAGTTTGATGTTATTCCTCCATCACCTCCATTAAATGTCTCTGCATTCGGCGGAACTTATCAAAACATTATTACCTGGGATGACGTACCAGGTGAATCCGGCGAAAAATATGATGTATACTACAGCAAAGATCCTATTACTGATGTTGCAAATGCTGAGTATGTGAAATTCAATATTCCTGAAACAAATCAATTAGCGACACATTTATTATTTGCTCCAAACACAGATCAGAGTACTACTTATTATTATGCTGTTGTATGTAAGGATGCATCTGGAAATCAGAGTGTTGTAAGTGTAAATTCACCTTCAGTTACAACTACTGCTAAAGGAGTTTCGACAATTTCTTTGAATGCTCCAAATTTTGTTGCTGATGGAGATTTGACTGAATGGCAGTCAATTACACCATTTAGTATGTTGATTTCCGACGGAACTGGGTTTGTTGCTCCAAATACTGTAATAACCAATGATGCTGATCTATCCGTAAAATCCTGGGTTGCTGTAGATGCAAATTATCTATACGTGGCTTTCGATGTTACCGATGATATAGTCGTTCCGTATTTTTCCGGTAATGTTGAATCTTGGAAAAATGATTGTCCTGATCTTTACTTAGGATTGTACAATTGGCATGGTGCTCCTCACACTTCATTGAGGAGAGGTGCAAATCCTGATTATCATTTCAGATTTGCATACAACCGAATGCTGCTTGATGGAGTATCTGGTGCAGACAGCGTTGTTGGTCTTGGTCCGAATTACTACTGGGATCTAAAATTCCCTTCAGGATACATCGTTGAATTTAAAATAAGCTGGGTTGATCTTGCAGTTCCTGGCAATGATGCAGTATTTTCACCGGTTGAAGGTATGAGAATCCCGATCGACTATTCAATCAATGATGCTGACGCAACAAACTCAAGAGAAGGTATAATGTGTTATTCATATTACAATGATGATCACTCCTGGGAGGATGTTGGAAGATGGTCCCACACCTGGATTGGTAATCTCTGGGATCCGGTTGGTGTTGAAGAAGAAGGACAACCGGTTACTGAATATTCATTAACCCAAAATTATCCAAATCCTTTTAACCCGAGCACTACAATTAAGTTTGCGTTAAAAGAAGCAGGATTTGTTACTCTTAAAGTTTACGATGTTCTTGGAAAAGAAGTAGCTACACTTGTAAAAGGTGATTATGCTACCGGCAGTTACAAAGTATCATTTGATGCTTCAGGTTTATCAAGTGGTATTTATTTCTACAGGTTAGAAAGCGGTTCTTTTGTTCAAACAAACAAGATGATGCTGCTCAAATAATCTTACTTAGGCACGGCTTAATGCCGTGCCTTTTCTTTTTTTGTTCTCAATCAGTGGCAGGAGAATTATAATTTTATCAGGAAAACGAAATGAATAAGATTGATCTACCAAAAAACTATTCTTTAAAGCTAAAAGCTGTACAAAAACTTTTAATGTTGTTTGCAGTGGTTTTACTTTCAGTTCCTTTGTTTGCAGGAACAACTGGAAAAATATCAGGTTATGTAACTGACCAGGAAACTGGTGAACCTATTGTTGGTGCAAACGTTATTATTGAAGGAACTTATCTCGGCGCATCGGCGGATTTAGATGGATATTATTCCATTGGTAATATTCCGCCCGGAGAGTACAGAGTAATATTCAGTGCAGTCGGCTATCAAAAAACTATTGTTGAAAAAGTTCTTGTTAAAATAGATCTTACAACTAAAGTGGATCTGAAATTGAACAGTTCCGTGATTCAATTAAATCAGGAGGTTGTAGTAACCTCTCAAAGACCGTTAGTTCAAAAAGATCTTACCTCTACTTCAGTCACTATTTCAGCCAACGAAATAAAAATGATGCCTGTTGAAAGCATTGGACAAATTGTAAATCTGCAGGCAGGTGTTATTGATGGACACTTTAGAGGCGGCAGATCAAACGATGTTGCTTATTTGATTGATGGAGTTGCGGTTACTGATGCGTTTAATGGCGGATTCGGTGTGCAGGTTGAAAATTCCTCTGTAAGACAAATGGAAGTTATCAGCGGTACTTTTAACGCTGAGTATGGACAGGCGCTATCCGGTGTTGTAAATATTGTTACACAAAGTGGATCGGATAAATTTGAAGGATACGTTACAGGATATGTAGGCAGTTATTTTACTAATCATAGTGATATTTTTAGGAATCTCGATCATCCCTGGGATCTTGCACAAAGAAATTTACAGCTTACTTTAAGCGGACCAATTTCACCCGTAAAAAATCTTTACTTTTTTGTTACTGGCAGATATTATAAAAATAACGGTTACTTATACGGACAAAGAATTTTTAATGTTAATGACGACATTCCGTTTTTCCCGAATCCATCCGATCAAACATTCTGGATTCCAAGAAATACAGGAGATGGATCATACGTTTCTATGAATCCTGAAAGAAAATACTCGGCAAATGTAAAATTAAGTTATGCTCTACCTGAACTGAATATAACATACAGCGCTTTCTGGGATGATAATGAAAACAGATATTATGATCATGGTTTTTCTCTTACTCCGGATGCAGTAATGACGCATTACAGAACAAATTTAATTCATAATCTTCAGTTCAATTATTTTCCAACATCAAACACTTTTCATTCATTAAAGTTTTCTGCAAACTTTTACGATTACAAAGGATATTTGTACCCGGATTATCCAATAAATAATGACCCTTTAAGTTCTGATTATAATCCATACGGAATTGATCCAAGATATGTAAATCCGGATCAGGGTGTCTCAACATCTCAATATACTTTCAGACAGGGTGGAAATCAGGTTGGAAGATATAACAGACATACAAATACTTTAATTGCACAATATTCCTATTCTTCCCAAATTTCTAAAGAACATAAAATTGGTGCGGGAATAGAAGGTAAGTACTATGAAATTTATAGTATGAATAAAGACATTATTAATTTAACTCCTGAAGAAACATTTGACAGCTTGGGAAATAGGATTCTTATTTTTACACCAGGCTATCCGGATAAAGGAACTATAACAGATAAAGGTTCATATATTGAGTACATCAGAAATCCATTTGAAATATCTGCTTATGTTCAGGATAAAATGGAATACGACATTATGATAATTAATGCTGGAATAAGATTTGATTATTTTAATTCAAATGCTTCCTTACCTGCTGATTTAAGAAACCCAAGACACAATGGCCTATACCCCGGAGCAATACTAGCATATCCAGGTGCGGATTCTACAAATGAAGATAATTGGTTGTTGGTAATGAGGAAAGCAGATGCAAAATTTCAGATCAGTCCTCGATTGGGTGCTTCTTTCCCAATCACAGATCAAGGTATAATTAGATTTTCGTATGGTCATTTTTTCAAAATCCCTTCATTTGAAAATCTATATGCAAATCCCAATTTCATAGTTCAACCAGGCAGTAATCTCTCATCTTCAACTGGTAATCCAGATCTTAATGCTGAGAAGAATGTAATTTATGAAATTGGTTTACAGCAGGTTTTATTTGAAAATGTATCATTAAACTTTTCAGTTTATTATCGTGATATAAGAAACTGGCTTGGCATGGAGATAATAAACACTTACGAAGGATTTAAGTACGCAAGGTTTATTAATAGAGATTATGCGAACGTAAAAGGATTTATACTGACACTTGATAAAAGATTTGCAGATTACTTTGGCTTAAAGCTGGATTATACATTCCAGATAGCACAAGGTAATGCATCAGATCCTAGGGCAGTGTTTAATAATAATCAGACAAATATCCCCATCGAAGAAGCAAAAAGTGTTGTTCCTTTGGATTGGGATCAAAGACATACATTAAATGTAAATCTAAACGTTGGTGTACCCGGTGACTGGACAGTTGGAATGATTTTTCAATATGGTTCCGGTCAGCCGTACACAGAAGACCCAAAAATATCACAAGGTGTAAGATTTGAAAACGGCGGAATCAAACCGACTTTTTATAATGTTGATCTTAGAGCTGAAAAAACTTTTGATGTTTATGGATTTTCAATAAATACTTATCTGATGGTTTACAATCTGTTTGACATTAAAAATGAATTTGGAGTTTATTCTACAACAGGCAGAGCTAATGTTGATTTGAATACACAGAACTTTAAACAAAGCGATATTATAGGTCTAAATACTATCGAACAATACATCAATAATCCCGGCATGTATTCTTCTCCTCGTGAGATAAGGCTTGGATTAGGATTTGGTTTTTAGAGAATATAAGCGGAGAAAATAATGTTAAAAAAACTACTATTTATATTGTTTACTTTTTTGATTGCTGATATCGGATTCTCACAGGTAAGTGATCAGATTCAAAAATATCGTGATGAACCCAAAGGTAATATCCAATATCGCAAAGAAGGTGTTATGGATGGTAATCAAATCAGAACACTTTTTTATAACAATGGTGAAGTCGGGCACTGGCCCGATCAGCCAAGCGGTGAATGGCCAAAAGGAACCGGACATTCTTATCTTGATGGTGTTGCAGTTCTGATTGCCTCCGAAATTACCGCTCCGGGCAATAATCAGGTTGTACATCCACTTCAAACTTCATATCGCGAATGGATGGACAAAGATCCCAGTACCGGAGAAATATGGGGATTAGAACCTGTTCCCGGTTATTCAAATCCGAACCAGGTAAATGAATATCCATTTGAAAGAAACAGCCCGGCAATTAATACTAATCCACATACCTGGCCTGGTACCTGGCCAACAGCGCTAAGTCTTACGCCTGAATGGAATGGATACTGGTACGGCTATTTTGGAAGAGGTGTTAACAATTCTGATTTTGAAACTTTTTTTGTAATGGATGATTCAAAAGATAAAGAATGGACGAGAACGCCATTTAATTATTTTCCACTTGCTTCAGATCCTGATCGTGCAGGGTTAGGTTTAAGAGTTGAAGTAAGGGGATTCCAATGGTCACATGTACTTGCTGAAGATATAGTCTTTTGGCATTACGATATAGTGAATCTTTCAGATTTTAGTTATCCGAATACCTTCTTTGGCTTCTATACAGATTGCGGTGTCGGCGGTACAGATGACTCAGAAGATGATAATGCTTCTTTTGATAAGATACTTGATTTGGCTTATTGCTATGATGATAATGGACTTGGACTGCCAGGAAACTGGTTAACAGGTTATTATGGTTACGCTTATCTTGAAAGTCCCGGTAATGGTACAAATGGAATTAATGATGATGATGATGCGGATATTTTTGGTGTACCAATGATAGATGAAAGAAGAGATGACGGAATTGATAACGATAAAGACTGGGTTCCTTATGCTGATCTTAACGAAAATGGAGTGTGGGATGCGGACGAAAATGAACCCTTGAATGATGATGTTGGCAAAGATGGTGTTGGTCCTTTCGATCCACAATATTTGGGACCGGATGAAGGTGAAGGCGATGGTGTTCCAACCGATGGCGAACCAAAGTTTGATAAAACAGACAAAGATGAATCAGACCAGATTGGACTTACTGCTGTTTCAATTTACAGATTAGGACAGGGCGGTACCGGCGGCGGCTGGCCAAAAGATGATGAATCAATGTGGCTAAAAATGAGTTCCGGTGTTTTTGATACTTCATTGCAAAGAGCAAATATCAGCATGGTTTTTGCTTCCGGACCATTTCCGCTTAATCAGGGACTCCGGGAAAGATTTTCTATGGCATTGGTATTCGGTCAAAATCTTGAAGAAATAATTTTTAACAAGGAAACCGTACAGGAAATTTATAATGCAAATTATAATTTTTCTAAACCGCCGTTAAAACCTACACTTACCGCCGTTGCAAGCGATCAAAAAGTATTTCTGTACTGGAATAAAATTTCCGAAGAATCCCGTGATGCATTTATGGGTTATGAAAATAATGATCCGACACAGGGTGCAAAAAAAGATTTTGAAGGCTATATGATTTACCGAAGCACGGAAGCTGAATTTAATGATATCAAAGTAATTACTGATTCCAAAGGTTCACCTGTTTACTGGAAACCTTTGGTTCGTTACGATCTTATTGATGGAATTAAAGGTCCTGATCCTGTGGGAGTTAATGGCGCGCACTTCTGGAGAGGCGACGATACAGGATTAAGACATTCTTATGTTGATACCGATGTTCAGAACGGACAAACTTATTATTATGCCTGTATATCTTACGATATGGGTGATCCAAACAGGGGAACAAAAGGATTGCAGCCTACTGAATGTACAAAAATTATTCAGCAGGATTTTGCAGGTAATATTCAGTTTGTCGATATAAACTGTGCAGTTGTTATTCCAAATTCGCCTGTTGCAGGATATGTTCCTCCGCAGATTGTCGGAGATACAAAACAACTTTATTCAGGTGTCGGCACAGGATCGATGAATGTTAATATCCTGAATCCGAATGCAATATTAGATGGGGCACAATATAATATTGAATTCAAATCAACAAATGATTACCCATTGTACAAAACTTTATCCTACAATGTTATTAGAACATTTGAAAATATTACTGATACCATAATTGTAAATGAGGACAGCAGTACAATCGGAGCCGGCAGAGTAAGCGAACCATTTGATGGAATGGCAGTAACAATTTTAAATGATACTACTGTATCTGTAGTTGATTCATTAACCGGTTGGCTTATTGGAAACAGTAATTTATCAATGAGGGTTTTTGAAAATAAAACACCAGTAAGAGGTGTAAAATGGCCGGCAGATTATGAAATTACATTTTCTGATGTACCGGTTGATACATGTTATCTGTTATCACCTCCTTTTTACAGACGCTTCCCGGTGAATCTAAAAATCTGGAATAGAACAGAAGGCAAATTTTCTAAAGTCGCAGTATTTGATGCAGATGCTTCTCAATCACTTACAGTAGGAGATACAATTCAGGTACTTGAATTTAAGGATGGAATAATCAATCCAACTAACGTACGATTTGCATGGAACTTAACTTATGGATTCCCGTTTAATCCAAATGATACTCCGGTTGAACCAGTGAATGGAGATAAATTTCAGATATCAACACGCAAAGCATTTAAAACCGGTGATAAGTTTGCATATTCCACAATACCGGTGATGGTGGATAAATCAGCGGCTAAAAATAGTCTTTCCAATATTGATGTTGTTCCCAATCCATATTTAGGAGCGGCGACCTGGGAAAAGAGAAATCTTAACTCATCGGGCAGAGGCGAAAGAAAAATTGATTTCATAAATCTTCCGGCACAATGCACAGTGCGTATCTATACTATTGCTGGTGCTTTAATTAAAACACTAACAAAAGATTCCGGTTTCTCGGATGGATCACTTTCCTGGAATCTTGTTACCGAAGACGGTATGGATGCCGCATATGGAGTTTATCTCTATCATGTTGATGCGCCCGGAGTTGGTGAACACATCGGCAAATTTGCTTTAATTAAATAGCGGAGATATTGAAATGAAAAAAAGAGTTATAATAATTTTTATGCTGATTAGTTTGATACTTCCGCAGTCTTTTGCGCAATCAGGCTTTATTTCAGATGTATCTAAGAAGGGTACTACAGCGGCACCATTTCTTTCGATTGGACAAAGTGCGCGTGCAATTGGAATGGGTAGTGCATTTGTAGGAGTTGTAAATGATGTAAGTTCTATTTATTGGAATCCCGCCGGATTGACTAAAACGCAGGGTGTTAATGTTGCGTTTGATCATACGTTGTGGATAGCTGATATAAAATATAATTATCTGGCTGCAAGTTATAATCTTGGCGGTTTGGGAACTATTGGATTCAGCTATACAGGTTCAGATATTGGTGAAATGAATGTAACAACTATAACCCAGCCTGAAGGTACGGGTGAAACATTTTCATCAACACAAGCTGCGTTTAGTTTAGCATATGCGGTACAGTTGACTGAAAATTTTTCAATCGGCTTTAGTCCAAAATTTATTTATGAAAGTATCTGGCGAATGAGTGCAACCGCTTTTGCTTTGGATATGGGAGTTCAATACGTAACTCCATTTGATGATGCAATACTCGCAATGTCAATTTCAAATTTTGGTACTTCAATGCAGCTTTTAGGCAACTCAAATCTTGTACTGCACGATCTTGATCCTGTAAACAGCGGCAACAATGGTGATATACCGGCATATCTTGAAACAAATTCCTGGGCGCTGCCATTAACATTCAGGGTGGGTGTTGCATATAATCCAATCGAAACAGAAATGCATAGATTAACACTTGCTGTTGATGCAATGCATCCAAGCGATAATTATGAAAGTATTAACGTTGGTGCTGAATATGGATACAACGACTTTTTGTTTATCAGAGGCGGATATAAATCCCTGTTTCTTGATACCTCGGAAGAATCATTTTCTTTTGGATTTGGTGTTAAACAATTATTAGTTGGTAACGTTGCATTTAAAATAGATTACGCTTATCAGAATTTTGGACGTTTTTCGGATATTCAAAAGTTCACGCTCTCAGTTACTTTTTGATCATAGCGAAGCCCTCTTCTTTTCTCCTTTTTGAAGGGGGCTTTGCTCTTATTAGAATCGGGATATAATGAAATCAAAAATTACAATTTTATTTTTACTCTTCATCTTTTCATATCAATTAGAAATACTTAGTAAAGATTTTAAAGGAGCAGAATACAGGACTAAACTTTCTTACACCTACGGAAGGTTTGAAGTAAGAATGAAATCCGCATACAGGGATGGAATGTTGTCTTCATTTTTCACTTATTATGATGGCGGAGGCGGGATCGGTAACTGGAATGAAATAGATATTGAAATAATGGGACGATATTTTGATAATGTTCAATTCAATACTATAACTCCAAATCAAACTAATCACGTTGCACATAAACCGAT
This sequence comes from Ignavibacteriales bacterium, assembly GCA_003538625.1. GTDB lineage: Bacteria > Bacteroidota > Ignavibacteria > Ignavibacteriales > Ignavibacteriaceae > IGN3. The sequence continues at coordinate 298,567 of DPRR01000045.1, read as the reverse complement.
GCAAACTTCTCCGCATCAGGATTATCACACTTATGCTTTTGAATGGACGCCTGATTATGTTGCCTGGTTTATTGATGGAATTGAAGTCTTAAAACAAACCGGCGCACACATTCAAACTCTTACTCTGCCTCAAAAGATAATGATGAATGTCTGGAATCCTGCTTTTGAAAATTGGGCAGGAGTTTTTAATCCCGATGCTTTACCTGCATTTGCATATTATGATTGGGTAAGTTACTATTCTTACACTCCTGGTTCGGGAACATATGGAACAGGAAATAATTTTTCTCATGACTGGACTGATAATTTTGATTTTTGGGATACAACACGCTGGGATAAAGCTACACATACATTCAACGGTAATAACTGTGATTTTATTCAGGAAAATGCTGTGTTTGAAGATGGTAAACTTATTTTATGTTTAACTAACAGCACTAACATTGGTTATGTAGATTTACAGCCTCCGGCATTATTATGGGCACGAGCTTCGACAAATAAAGTGTTAGTAATGTTTTCTGAGGAACTGGATCAAACAGCTGCTGAAAATATTTCTAACTATGTGATTACTACAGTTACAATCAACAGCGCAACTCTTCAACCTGATTTGAAAAGTGTTGAGCTATCGGTATCAGGACTTGTAATTCCATCAACCAAATCGCTTGTGGTGTTATCAATGAAAGATAACTCGATTATACCAAATACTATGAGTGCAAGAGCAACATCTATTATAATGCCTCAACCATTAACTTTCCCAATAAAAATTAATTGTGCGGGTCCTGCTGCATTGGATTATTTGGCTGATCTTGAATGGAGCAAGGATACAGAATATGGTTTTTTAGATGGAACATCATCAAATTATCCTTCAAGTCTGGCGATAAGCGGAACGGATGAAGATTCAATTTTTCAATCCGATAAATATGGAATGGTTACTTACAAAATCAGATTACCAAACGACAATTATAATGTTAAGTTACTCTTTGCCGAAAAATATTTTGACGCCTCAGGAAGCAGAGTCTTTGATGTTTACTTTGAACAAAATCGGGTGCTGACAAATCTTGATATCTATTCACAAGTAGGTAAGAACGCAGCTTGTATAAAAGAAATTAATAACGTTAATGTAACCGATGGAATTTTGGATATACAATTTGCAGAAAAAATTGATAACGCATTATTATGCGGAATAGTAATTACTCCGGTAGCCACCGGTCTGCTTGATGATAGAAATATTAATGATCTCAAATCTTTTAAAGTGGAACAGAATTACCCAAATCCTTTTAACGGTGAGACAACAATTAATTATTCTTTAGTCTCAGCAGATAATTTAAATTTTGAAGTCTACAACATTTTAGGTGAACAAATTTTTTTTGAAAACTTAGGTTACGTTGAATCCGGTTTTCACCAGTATCAATTAAATACTGCATCATTTTCTAAAACCCCGCTAACATCAGGTGTATATTTTTATTCGTTTGCAGGAACCGGAATGCGAGAAATCAGAAAATTTGTTTTACTGAATTAGAGTTTATGATAAGTACAGAACGCAAAAGTTCATTTATATGTCAGGCGGATTATTTTTATGCGTCTATTTTATTTTCAAAACAAAAAATAATTTTTCCTTTAAGAAAAAAAATAATAATTAGTCAGGAACCTATATGAAATTACATATTAAACTAATCTCATTCATATCATTATTTTTCCTTTATACTGCTTTAAATGTAAATGCACAGATCTATACAACTACCAAAGTTGATGCAAAAGTAAAAGAGCTGGTCTCTAAAATGACTCTTGAAGAAAAAGTCGGTCAGATGACACAGGTAACAATTCAGGCAGTATCAAAAGTTCAAGGCACAAAAAATCAACAGCACCGGTTAGATGATGCAAAGCTCGAAGAAGCTATAAAAAAATATCACGTTGGATCAATAATAAATGTTTATGATGTTGCAAATAGTCTGGAGTACTGGAATGAAATTATTACGAAGATTCAAAATTTAGCTGTTAAAGAAACGCGTTCAGGAATTCCTGTGCTATATGGTATTGATGCAATCCATGGTACAACTTACACTAAAGGCTCAACTCTTTTTCCTCAGGCGATCAGTATGGCAGCAACCTGGAATACTGCGCTGGCAGAGCAATGCGGTGAAATAACTTCTGTCGAAACTAAAGCATCTGGAATTTCCTGGAATTTCTATCCGCTTATGGATATCGGAAGGCAGCCATTATGGAGCAGATTGTGGGAAACATTTGGCGAAGATGTTTATCTCGCTTCACAAATGGGATCATCATATATAAAGGGAGCGCAGGGTAATGATATCGGGGCAACCAACAAACTTGGTACTTGTTTAAAACATTATGTCGGTTATAGTTACCCGATAAATGGATTGGATAGAACACCAGCATGGATTTCTGAAAGAATGATGCGTGAGTATTTTCTTCCAACTTTTGAAGCAGGGATTTTAGCCGGCTCGCCATCTGTGATGGTTAACTCAGCCGAAGTTGATGGAATTCCCGGTCATGCAAATTATCATTTGCTTACAGAAATTTTAAGAGATGAATTAAATTTTAAGGGTGTCGTAGTTTCTGATTGGGAAGATATCGTAAGGTTGCACACCAGAGATAGAGTTGCATCAACGCCAAAAGAAGCAGTAAGAATTGCTGTAATGGCCGGTATCGATATGAGCATGGTTCCTTATGATTTTAGTTTCTATAATTATCTTTTAGAATTAGCCACCGAAGGTACAGTTCCGATGTGGAGAATTGATGAAGCTGTTAGCAGAATAATTGCACTTAAGATGCAGCTGGGCTTGTTTGATAATCCTTATCCGAATAAAGAATTACTAAATGATTTTGCAAAAGATGATTTTACAAACGCTAATTTAAACTCCGCAAGAGAATCCATAATTCTTACTAAGAATTCAAATAATATTTTACCCTTATCCAAAACTTCAAAAGTGCTGGTAACCGGACCTACTGCAAATTTGCTTTCAGTTTTAAATGGAGGATGGACCATCACCTGGCAGGGGAATGAAGAATCACTGTATCCGCAAGAAAAAAATACAGTGCTTGAGGCTATTCAAAATAAAATTGGAACAGGTAATGTTAATTACGTTGAGGGTTGTACTTTTGATAAAGATATAAATATAAATAAAGCAGTCAGCGAAGCTAAAAATTCTGATGTTATTGTCCTTTGTCTTGGTGAACCTGCTTATTGTGAAACTCCGGGAAGCATTTTTGATCTTACTTTATACAAAGCTCAACTGGAATTAGCAGAAAAAATTGCTGCAACAGGAAAACCTGTCATCCTTATTATGCTTGAAGGAAGACCAAGAGTGATAACTGAAATAGCCGATAAGGTTGAAGCAGTTTTATTAGGATTTTTACCCGGGATGGAAGGCGGAAGCGCTATTGCTGATGTTTTGTTTGGAGATGTTAACCCAAGCGGTAAACTTCCAATTACCTATCCTCGAAGTCCAAATGGAATAACACTGTACGATTATAAGCCAATAGAAAAATTTGATACAAATAATTATGATCCATTATGGCCCTTTGGATTCGGATTAAGTTATACAACATTTGAATATTCTAATCTAAAGCTTAGTTCAAATGTTATTAATGAAAATGATGAGCTTAAGGTTACTGTAGATGTTAAAAACACAGGCAGCATTGCTGGCAAAGAAGTTGTACAACTTTATGTTACAGATCTGTATGGCTCGGTTACAAGACCAAATAAGCAGTTAAAAGGTTTTGAAAAAGTATTGTTAAATCCCGGTGAAGTTAAAACTATTGAGTTTAAATTGAACAAAGAACATTTATCATTTATAGGACAGGATAATAAGCGTATTGTTGAACCGGGAGATTTTGTGGTTTCTATCGGAAATAATACTCTTAATTTCAGTTTGAAATAGACTTGTTATTTTAAGATTTTTGTAATGAACAAAAAGGGGAATTCAGAAATTATAAATTTCAAAACGAACAATAATAACTTATTGATTGTATTGTTTGTTTAGCTATCATTTTTGAGGGAAGATTTCGGCAATCAAGGTTGCGTTATCTTCCTTTTTTGTTAAATCAAATCATTCTTCTTTAAAAGTGGAATGATTAATAATATCTATACAAATGTTAACTCTAACTTCTCATAAAACATTATTTATCTGGATCGCATTAATTCTTGCCTTCATAATTTTTTTGTTCCTGCCTATAAGAATCAATTACAATTTGTCTGTTAAAGGTAAAATATTACCCGCAAGAGAATGGGTTATTTATAAAGGAACTGACGGCAGATTAACATCTCAACTGATAAATTATAAAACCGGAATGAGCCAGTCTTATGATGTCACTCTTTTTGACAGGGGTGATGCGATGCAATTTGCTTTTGATACGAGTGTACATTCCGGTAGCAAAATAAAAGTAAATGACACAATTGCAGTAGTTTATTCCAACGAGATTGAAAGACAAATCGAAAATCTAAAAGGTCAGATAATATCTGCAAAAGCATCTCTTTCATTAAATCTTACGGGAGAAAAGCAGGCAGTAATTGACGAAGAAAATAAAAATCTTGATTACGCTTTTAAACAAGCCGAAGAACAAAAGAAAATACTTGATCGGATGAAAGTGATGTATGAAAAAGGATTGGTATCTCAGGAAGAATATGAAATCACAAAAGGTAGTTATGATCTTAATCTGATTAATATTTCCATTTCAAAAGCAAAACTTCAGAATGTTGAAACAGGCGCAAAGCAAGAACAAATTGGATTTATAAAATCTCAAATCGTATCTCTTGAAAGCGAGTTAGCTGTTTTGAAAAAAAGATTTGAAGGTTTTACAATTACATCACCCTTAGATGGAATTGTTATTAGAAAAACTAATAGCGATACTTTAATGACAATCACAGATGATTCTGAGTTAATACTTATTAACCCGGTGAAGGTAAATGATAAACGATATATTATTGATTCTGCGGATGTTTTAATATATGCAAATGGTGTAAAGCAAAATGTAAAAGCCCGGATTTTTGAAATTGATAACAGTGTTAAAATTGTGAATGGAATTCAGGTAATAACAGTTACTTCCTTAATAGATGGAAAAACATCGGAGCTTATTCCAAATTTAATTGTGGATTGTTATATCCATACCGGTAAACTCTCACCCCTGGATTATTTAATTAGAGTTTGGCAAAGGATCGTGAACTAATATGAAGCCATTGCGACTTGAATACAAATTTCTTATTCCCGTTTTACGGATTGAAGAATTGCGGAGAGCGATTAATCCTTTTGTTTATCTTGATGAGTATGCAGAAAGAGAAATTAATAAGGAATATACAGTTCACAGCATTTACTTTGATACAATGAAACTTGATGATTACCATGATAAACTTGCGGGAATTAAGATTAGAAAAAAACTGCGTATCAGGGGATACAATGAAATAGATGAACAAAGCATTGCGTTTTTAGAAATTAAACGTAAATATGAAAATCACATTTCTAAAAACAGAGCTCCGTTATTTTTCAAAAATCTTGAAGAAATTTTAAATACGGCTGATTGCGACAAATATGTTTTAAAGAAAAGTAATTATATCGATGCGGTTAATGATGCCCGAAAATTTTTCTATTTAAGTAAAATAAAAAATTGTTCGCCTGTAGCTTTAATAAATTATGAAAGAGAAGCATATTTTTCCAAACACGATACAACATTAAGAATTACATTCGATAAAAATTTAAGATCAAGTTCGCTGCCGCAGATAACAGACCTATATAATGAAGCCGGTTTAAAATATGCAATGCCTGGTAATTTTATTCTGGAAGTAAAATTTTTCAGCGGTTTTCCTGAATGGCTTCAAAAAATATTAAGAAAATTTGAGCTTAAGCGACAGGCAGTTTCAAAATATACTATCTGTGTGGAATCACATAAAGAATTAAGAAAGTTTATTGATGGTAATAATATACTTTTACCTTCCCACCTTAAGAAAACAAGGTTCAATTATTTGAAAGAAGAAATTAAACATGCTGGATGATTTTCAAAATGTACTAAGTGTTTCGTTGTCAATCGGTGAAGTTTTTGAAAACTTATTAATTTCACTTATCTGCGGATTGCTGATATCACTTATCTACCGTCGCACTTATAAAGGTCCGGGAATTTCATATTCATTTATTAACTCATTAATAATTCTTTCATTAATTACATCAGTAGTAATAATGGTGATCGGAAATAATCTTGCAAGGGCGTTCGGGTTAGTTGGTGCTATGTCCATAATAAGATTCAGAACAGCGATTAAAGAAACACAGGATATTATTTTTATATTTTTTTCTTTAGCAATCGGAATGGCTAGCGGAGTGGGCTTGCACGCTTTGGCTTTAGCAAGCACAGTTTTTATCGGAATAATCTTATACGTTCTGACAAAAACAAATACTGTAAATCCTGTAAAGAAAGATTTTCTTCTTCAATTTTCATTTTTAGCTAGTGACGGTTACCAGGAGGCGCCGTTTTTATTATTATTTCAAAAGTACTGCAAAAGCAGCAAATTAATTAACACAAAAGCGTTAATTGAAAATGATTCGCTTGAATTATCGTATCACATAATTCTTAAAGATGCAAAATTTGTTACGGCTTTTGTAAATGAACTAAAGAATTCAAAAGGTGTTAATCACGTTAATCTCTTTTTTGATGAGGAAAGTTTTTAATTCTAATGAAAGAATCATGAAAAATTTTATTTCAATATTAATTGTTCTGATCGTTTTTTTATCAATAAATTTTGCAGAAGCGCAGCAGGTTTTTATTAATGAAATTATGGCTTCAAATGGTTTTACTATTCCGGATGAAGATGGAGATTATTCCGATTGGATAGAAATATTTAATCAGGAAGAAACAAATATTGATCTTGGTGGTTTTGGATTATCCGATGATATAAACGATCTGTATAAATGGATTCTGCCATCCTTTTCGATCACTTCAAAAGACCATCTCCTGATTTTTGCTAGTGATAAAAACAGAACTGATTATATAAAACATTGGGAAACTGTGATCGATTGGGGAGATGATTGGAAATATAAATTAGGAACAAGTGAACCTCCTGTTAATTGGAAAAATTTAGAATTTGATGATCAGCTTTGGTTAACCGGTCCCAGTGGATTTGGCTACGGCGATGGTGATGATTCCACAATTGTTCCTGCGGTTAATTCAGTTTATGTAAGAAAGATATTTTCCGTTGATAATATGAATGATATAAAAATGGCGGTTCTTCATGTTGATTTTGATGATGCATTTGTTGCTTACATAAACGGGGTTGAGATTGCCCGTGAAAATATTGGAACAGTCAATATTCCGCCGGCATATAATCAATCTGCAACAAATTACACAGAGCCGTTGATTGTATTCGGAGGATTACCAAAAACTTATATAATCCAAAATTTTCAATCACTTTTACAAAATGGAAATAATGTTATTGCAATTCAGGTACACAATTACGGTACTGGTTCATCCGATCTGACATTAATCCCTTTTTTAACATTAGGTATGGATGTGGTTCCGCCAAATCCGCATGGAACAAATCCAATTCTTGTTTTACCCAATAAGTTTTTGCATACTAATTTTAAATTAAGTGCAAATGGAGAAACACTTGTATTAACCAATCCACAAAACATAATTGCCGATCAGGTTACATTCAGTAATATCAGTACTGACGTATCGTATGGAAGACAACCTGATGGAAGTATTAATTGGTTTTTATTCTCAACAGCTACTCCAGGAGATAGTAATACTACACAAGGATTTTCCGGAACAATTATGGAACCGGCAGTTTCACTAGATGGAGGGTTTTATTCAGGCAGCGTTAGTATAAACATTACACCCGGGACTGTAAATGACGTTATTCATTACACTCTTGATGGATCTGAACCAGTTGAATCTTCACCGGTTTATTCAAATCCTATACAAATAAATTCAACAAAAGTCTTAAAAGCCAAATCTTTTAAAACGGGATTTTTACCAAGTAAAACATTAACTAATACTTATTTTATTAATTTTTCTACGGCACTTACAGTAGTTTCGCTATCAACCGATCCTAAAAATTTATTTGATGAAGATTACGGTATTTATGCAATGGGTGATAGTGCAGAGCCTTCATTTCCATATTTTGGCGCTAACTTTTGGAAAGATTGGGAAAGACCAGCGCATATTGAATTGTATGAACCCAATGGTGATAATGCTTTTGGGATTGATATGGGCATTAAGATTTTTGGCGGCTGGAGTCGCGGTAATGCGCAAAAATCATTCGCTCTATTTGCACGCGGGCAGTACGGTTACAATTCCTTAATCTATAAACTATTCGATGAACTTCCCTTTACTGAATATGAATCTTTCGTGCTGCGTAATAGCGGTAACGATTGGACATCGACAATGTTAAGAGATGCATTTATGACTAGCCTTGTTGATGGGATTGATATTGATAAACAGAATTATCGCCCGGCAATTTTATTTATTAATGGCGAGTACTGGGGAATCCAGAATATCAGAGAAAAAGTAAACGAACATTTTATAGCACAGCATCATAATGTAGACCCCGATAGTTTAGATATACTTGAATATTTTGGTCAGGTAGTTAACGGCGACAGCGCCGACTATATGGCATTACATTCATTCATAGAAAATAATAGTATGTCTGTACCTGAAAACTATGAATACGTTAAGACTAAGATGGATGTGGATAATTTTATCCGGTACTTTGTAGCCCAGATCTATTTTGATAACAGAGACTGGCCCGGAAGTAATATTAAGTACTGGCGAAAATCAGGGACAGGGAAATGGCGCTGGATTTTATTTGATACAGATTTTGGTTATGGTATTTGGGATTCAAATTCATTTCAATATAACACACTGGAATTTGCATTAGAACCAAATGGACCCGGCTGGCCGAATCCACCCTGGTCAACATTGTTCTTAAGAAAATTATTATTAAATCAATCATTCAGGAATGACTTTATTAATTGCTTTGCAGATCTATCAAACACAGTTTTTAAACCATCAGAAGTAATTAATAAAATAAATTCTATTGCATCTAAGATTGAACCGGAAATAACAAGACACGGTCAAAGATGGAATCAATTTGATCTAACCCAATGGCAGCAAAATATTCAGGTAATAAGAAATTTTGCCAATCAGAGAATTCCATTTATGAGAAATCATTTTACACAAAAATTTGGTTTAGGTTCTTTATCTGCAGTTTATATTTCATTATCAGATACTTCAAAAGGAACAGTAAAACTAAACTCACTGTTGCTAAAAACACCATCCTGGTACGGAAATTATTTTAATGGAATTCCGATTACAATTATTGCTCAACCTAAAAGAGGGTATCGCTTCGTAAAGTGGGAAGGCACAATGCAATCAACTCAGGATACCATTATAATTACAATAACAGGTAACACGGTATTAAATGCGGTATTTGAATTAGATACCGGTTACAGTATACCCAAAGTTGTTATTAATGAAATAAATTATAATTCATCTTTAACATTTAATCCACAGGATTGGATTGAATTTTATAATAACAGCGATACTTCGGTTAACATTTCCGGCTGGATATTCAGAGATTCAGAAGAAATTCATAATTACAGTATTCCGGCGGGAACTATTCTTGGTCCACGAGGCTTTATTGTTCTTTGCAGTGATGATACTTTGTTTCATCCACTTTTTCCGGATGTAACAAACTACATTGGTAATTTTGATTTTGGTTTAAGCGGCGGCGGTGAGTTATTGATGCTGCTCGATCAAAACTTAAATGTAATTGATTCACTTACTTATGATGATGCGGCACCCTGGCCGGAAGAGGCTGATGGAAACGGACCAACGTTAGCTTTAATAAACCCGGATTATGATAATCACTTACCTCAAAATTGGGCAGCTTCAAATGGATACGGAACACCCGGAAGCGTTAATGATGTTTTTGTAAACGTACCGGAAGATAGAGATCTAATCCCAGATGAATATTCTCTAATGCAAAATTTTCCAAATCCATTTAACCCGGTTACCGCAATTAAATATTCAATTCCTAAAACATCCTTTGTTTCACTAAAAGTTTATGATGTGTTAGGCAACGAAGTGAAAACACTTGTTGAAGAATTAAAAAATCCGGGAACATATCAGGTAATATTTGAGGGAACGGGATTATCGAGCGGCGTATATTTTTATAGAATTAAGGCAGAAAATTTTATAAACACTAAAAAATTAATTTTACTCAAATGAAAAATTTCATAAAAACAGTTACAGTCTTTCTTCTTTTAAGCGGTCTTGTAATTTGCCAGCAAGACAATTATTCAAATAATTCGTTAAACGGAAATAACTTAGTCGAGTTTACTTCTTCAAATCTTCCCATCGTTGTAATTAACACAAACGGACAAATCATTCCTGATGAAATTAAGATTACTGCAGATATGGGAATTATTTATAATGGAGAAGGTGTAAGAAATTTTCTAACAGACCCTTTCAATAATTATGATGGTCAGGTCGGGATCGAAGTACGCGGTTCAACTTCTCAATGGTTTCCTAAAAAGCAATATGCATTTGAGACCAGAGATTCTGCTGGTAATGATCTTGCAGTATCCCTTATAAATTTTCCTGAAGAAAGTGATTGGATTCTTTTTGCACCCTATAATGATAAATCCTTAATGCGTGATGTTCTGGCATATAGAATATCAAATGATCTTAACAGATATGCCAGTCGTTCTAAATTCTGTGAAGTAGTGCTGAATGGTGAATACATTGGAGTCTATGTTCTATTTGAAAAAGTAAAAAGGGATGCCAATAGAGTAAATATTAAAAAATTAAATCCAACAGATATTTCCGGAGATGCACTTACAGGCGGATATATTATTAAAATTGATAAAACTGATGGAGAAAATAATGATGGATGGTATTCAAACTATCTGCCTAACCCACAGTCATCCTATGCTGTTTTTTATCAATATCATTATCCCAAGCCCGATGAAATAGTTTCTGAACAAAAAACTTATATACAACATAAAATATTTAATTTTGAAACTTTAATGAAGTATGGTTCAAATATCGCCGATACGGCAACAGGTTACCCAAAGTTTATTGATACAGATTCATTTGTCGATTTTTTTCTGACTAATGAAGTTGCAAAAAATGTTGATAGTTACAGACTAAGCACTTATCTGTATAAGGACAGAGACAGCCGAAACCCCAAAATATTTGCGGGTCCTGTTTGGGATTTCAATCTGGGATTTGGAAATTCAAACTATTACGATGGCTGGTTAACTACAGGTTGGCAGCTTGAATTTCTAACCAATTATCAAAACATGCCTGTAGATGAACCTTTCCTGACGCCAAGCTGGTGGAGGAGACTATTTGATGATGTTAGTTTTAGGAATAAAGTTTATGCAAGATGGCAAGTGGTTAAAAATGAAAAATTAAATACACAAAGCATTCTTGGATATATTGATTCGCTTACAACGTTACTTGATGAGTCAAAAACCAGAAATTTTGAGAAATGGCCTGTACTTGGTCAATGGATCTGGCCAAATTACTTTGTTGGTCAAACCTATCAACAGGAAATATCATATTTAAAAAACTGGATAACTTTTCGTTTAAACTGGATGAATCTAAATATGATTGGAGAACCCACTGATGTTGATGATACTCTTACGGAAATTCCAGTTGAGTTTTCACTTAAACAAAACTACCCGAATCCTTTTAATCCCAGCACAAAAATTAGTTTTAGTATTCCTAATGTTGTCCTGTCATCCCGATCGGAGCCCGGGGAGGAAGGGTCTCGGGTGCAACTCAAAATATTTGATATACTTGGAAAGGAAGTTGCATTATTAGTTAATGAGAATAAATCAGCAGGAAGTTATGAGATAGAATGGAATGCTGAGGGCTTGCCAAGCGGCATATATTTCTATCAATTAACATCAGGTAATTTCATTCAAACAAAAAAAATGATCTTATTACAATAACGTAATGCAAAACCTATTCGAAAATTAAAATCTTTCGATATCAGACTTTAACAAAAACGAGTATAAGTTATGGCTGCAAACCTAAGTACACTTGATGCCGGAATAATTATAGTTTATATCATCATCGTTTTATCTATTGGATTTTATTTTAGAAAAAAAAGCAAAAACAGCGAAGAATATTTTCTAGCAGGCAGAAGCATTGGCTGGATTGCAATCGGGGCATCATTATTCGCAACAAACATTTCAAGTGAACATTTTATTGGGCTTGCAGGAACCGGGTCAAAATCTGGTTTAGCAGTTGGGCATTTTGAATGGCTTGCCTGTCTAATCTTGCTGTTGCTCGGATGGGTATTTACTCCATTCTATTTAAAATCCGGTGTGTTTACAATGCCGGAATTCGTAGAAAAAAGATACAACACTGCCTCACGATATTATCTTAGCATTATTTCCATTATTGGTTATGTGTTAACAAAAATTTCTATCGCGCTTTATGCGGGTGGAATTTTACTTAATGCTGTTGTTGGATGGGATATGGTCACTTCGGCAGTAGTAATTGTTTTGATTACGGGTCTTTATACTTTAATGGGCGGATTATCGGCTGTTATTTATACTGATCTTGTTCAGACAATAATTTTAATCGGCGGATCAATCGCTCTTACTTTAATCGGGTTGGATAGAGCAGGGGGTTGGGATAATTTAGTTGCAAATACTCCTGTTGATTTCTGGAGTATGTTTAAACCTTTAAGCGATCCTGATTTTCCCTGGACAGGAATTATTTTTGGTGCACCCATAATTGGAATCTGGTATTGGTGTACAGATCAATATATCGTTCAGCGGGTACTAAGTGCAAAAAATCTAACTAATGCTCAAAGCGGAACAATCCTTGCTGGATTTTTAAAAATTCTTCCTGTTTTTATTCTTATTCTTCCGGGCATAATTGCGTTCCATATCTCGGATGGAAACGTAAGTGGTGATAAAGCATATGCATGGTTAGTAACCAATCTTCTTCCATCAGGCTTAAAAGGATTAGTAGTTGCTGGTCTACTTGCTGCGTTAATGTCTTCTCTAAGTGCAATGTTTAATTCAACTTCAACTCTATTAACAATAGACATATATAAAAAAATAAAACCTAATGCTGATGAAAAATCTACTGTCGCATTTGGAAGATTTTCGACCGGGGTTATGATCTTGTTGGGATTATTATGGATTCCCTTTATCGGAATATTAAGTGATGACAGAATGTATGTATACCTTCAAAGTGTACAGGCTTATTTATCACCGCCAATAGCAGCAATATTTCTGTTTGGTATTTTCTGGAAATGGGTAAACGGCAAAGGTGCTCTTGCATCTTTATTAACAGGTTTATTCTTGGGCGGATTCAGGTTAGTAATTGAAATCCAAAATAAAATAGAACCATTATCAAATACATTATTACACAATATCGCTTCAATAAACTTTCTGCATTTTGCAATATTTCTTTTCATCTTTTCATCTGCTGTTTTAATATTTGTTAGTCTTGCGACTGAAAAACCAACAAATGAAAAGCTATTCGGAATGATATATCATAGAAACACAGTTGTCATTACAGATCGCTGGACAAAAATAAACATTGGTTTTTCGGTTCTTTTAGTTTTTGTACTGGTTTCACTCTGGTGGATATTCAGGTAAACTCTATTTCTGTTTTGATTGGGTCGCTTAAAAGATTAGAGAGATGATTAGTCCTACCGATATAAAGGATATGTGTCTTGGATGAATTAATTTATGTAAACCTAATATTCTAACGTAAACTAAAAAATCCCGAATAATCAGGATTTAAATGTGTGGCAGATCAATTTATTAAAGAAATTCGAGTAATAGGTTTATTAAGTTTATTAACACGTTTTTTACTCTTCAAAATTTTTTCATAATGTTCACTATAATGAACAAAAATATGTATATTTGTTCGGTATAACAAACATTATGAAAGGCAAAGTAAAGTGACATATAAAATAGACAAAATCTTAGAGGTGCTTGGAGAAAATATTAAACTCGCACGACTAAGGAGGAAACTTAGCACAAAACAAATAGCTGAAAGGGCAGGCATTGGGAGAACTACACTATATGAAATTGAAAGAGGACGTCCCAACGTAAGTATAAGAAATTATATTCAAGTACTTGCGGTACTTGGTTTAGCAGAAGATTTGTTGAAAGTGGCAAAAGATGATACTTTGGGTAGAAAGCTTCAAGATGCTGAATTGACTGCAAAAGAGAGAGCTCCAAAAAGAGATAAAAAGGAATAAGCCATGGCAAAGACAGAAAGGCGAAAAGAAATATTTGTTTATGCTGATTGGAAGGGATTAAAAGTAAACCCAACTTTATTGGGAAAACTATATTCAACTATAGTAAGAGGCAATGAAATTTTTTCTTTTGAATATTCGGAAGGGTGGCTGAAATCAAAATACGCGCAGGTTATTGACCCGGACCTTAGACTTTATACGGGTCCGCAATTTTTAGATAATCAGAAAAGTAATTTCGGAATTTTTCTAGATTCATCACCAGATCGTTGGGGAAGAGCATTGATGAAAAGGCGCGAAGCAATACTTGCAAAAGAGGAGAAGAGGCAAGAAAAAACTTTAATGGAATCAGACTTTCTGTTAGGTGTATTTGATGAGAACAGAGCAGGTGGATTGAGATTTAAAATGAGCGAAGACGGACAATTTCTAAATCAAGATAGATCGCTTGCAGCACCGCCCTGGACATATATGAATGAACTACAAGAGGCCAGTTTAAGATATGAAAAAGATAATGATATAATTGATTCGGAACATCAAAAATGGTTGAATATATTAATGGCGCCAGGTTCATCGCTAGGTGGCGCACGTCCTAAAGCAAGTGTAATGGATAATAATGGTGATTTATGGATAGCAAAATTCCCAAGTATAAATGATACAAAAGATGTTGGTGGTTGGGAAATGGTTGTACATAATTTAGCTCTACAATCTGGATTGAAAGTAGCAGAAGCAAAGATAGAAAAATTCGCAAACCGATATTATACTTTCTTAGTTAAGAGATTTGACAGAGAAAAAAATAATAGGATACATTATGCTTCGGCAATGACCATGCTTGGATATACAGACAATAGAGATGAACATGCAAGTGCGAGTTACCTTGAATTGGTAGAGTTTTTAAGTAAGAGTGGTGCGAGAGTAAATAAAGACCTGAAAGAATTATGGAAGAGAATTGTATTTAGTATAAGTGTTTCAAATACGGATGATCACTTGAGAAATCACGGATTTATATTGACGGAGAAGGGATGGATACTTTCACCGGCATTTGATATAAATCCAAATGAGATGGGAACAGGGTTGAGCCTTAATATTTCAGAAAATGATAATTCATTGGAATATGATTTAGCATTAGAGGTGGCTGAGGATTTTCGATTGAAAAAAGATGAGGCGGGAAAAATAATTAATGATATTAAAAGTAAAGTTAGTGAGTGGAAAACAATTGCATCTGATTATGGAATTTCAAAAACGCAACAAGCAATGATGGAGAAAGCATTTAAGGTTTAGAGTTAAATGTTGCACACCATTGGCAGCAAGTTCAGATAAAAACCTCATCGACGGGCATGATGTGTGAATGGGTAACATTATTTCAGGGATAGCTTCATTCTATATGGAAATAAATATTATGGAACCAAAAACTAATTATAGTCTTTCTTTTTAATTCGGTTGCCAAATCTGTTTCAGTCACAAAATGATTTAAAACAATAAAGCCTTGTAAACATTTATTTTACAAGGCTTTGCAGTGTGTGGGCGCTCAGGGATTCGAACCCCGGACCCTCTGCTTGTAAGGCAGATGCTCTAAACCAGCTGAGCTAAGCGCCCAAAATTGTTTATCAAAATTTGGTGGACAAATATGTGGTTTTTCTAAAATAAAACCAAACAATCTTAATGTTTTATAGCTCTGATAACATTGAAAATTTGGCTGCTATCCTTTTTAAGTTAAATAATAATCAGGCTGCAAATGATGAAGCACTCCCATTAAATTAGCTCTAAGTTTAATTTCTAATGGAAAGTTATTCTGTATAAATTAAACATCTGCGGATAAGTCTGAAAAATGCAAATCATTCATAAGTTTTTAAAAAATCTAAAAATAACCTCTATAAGTTCTTGACTTATAATTAGTTTTTTAACAATCTTCATCAAGTAGAATAATCCGAATTTCTTGACTAACCATAAAATTATAGCAGTACAATATTGAGTACTGCCAATTAAATGTTTTTATATTTTTTACAAATATGCAACCTGTAACGATTGAAGAATTAAAAAAAATTATCGCTTTAAGCGACTTATCTGATGTACATCTGCAATGGATTCTGGAACATGCGGAGGTAATTGAGTATGAAAGCGGTGAACTTGTGGCAAAAACCGGGGACCCGGCTGATTGGATGTTTTTTATTATTCAAGGTGGATTTGATTTTTATATGAATGTGAATGGACGGTTAGTGTTTTACCATCACTTTACGAATGATGTTGAGTCGGGAGGAGTAACAGGAATACTACCTTATTCAAGGATGAAAGTTTATCCTGGTAATTCAATTGCTGTTGATAAACTTCGAGGATTGCGATTGCATAAAAAATATTTTCAGGAGCTTGAACAGCTTAATCCGGCATTTATTCAGCGGTGTATCGGATATATGACAGAACGCGCCAAATCATTTGCTACTATGCAATTGCAGCTTGAAAAAGTTAGTGCATTGGGTAATCTGGCTGCTGGAATTGCGCATGAGCTTAATAACCCTGCTTCTGCGATAAACAGGATATCTTATGAATTAGCCAATCGACTATTCTTGAATATAGAACTGACAGAAAAAATTCTCCGCCAAAATATAAATGCCGATCATATTAAATACTTTAGAGAAAAAATTGAGGCGAAAGAAATTTTGCCAAAGAAAAAAGTTAGCGCATTGCAGCGAATGAAAAATGAAGATTTATTGATGAATTGGCTTGATACAAAGGGGCTTCCCACTGATCATCAGGTTGTTGATACATTTATTGATGCAGGCTTTGACATGGATGACCTTGAAATCTTAGCCGATAAAGTTCCCAAAGACGAACTGGTTCAATTACTTCTCTGGGTAGAAAATTTACTTAGTTCACAGAGAATTATTAAAGATCTTGCAGAAGCATCTAACCGGGTGTCAAATTTAGTTGGAGCAATTAAAAGTCACGTTCACATGGATAGGACGAATGAACTACAACCTACAGATATTCATGCAGATATTGAGAACACTCTTACATTGCTTGGATACAAACTTCGAGAAAAAAATATAATTGTGGAAAAATCATTTTGCACAGAACTTCATGAAGTTCCGGCGTATATAGGAGAACTGAATCAGGTTTGGACAAATATTATTGACAACTCAATCTACGCACTTGATGTTGGCGGCAGACTTAATATTGAAACCAAATGCAATGTTAAAAATGTTGAAATTAAAATAATTGATAATGGAGCAGGAATTCCGGCAGAAATCCTTTCAAGGATATTCGATCCATTTTTTACTACTAAAAAAGTTGGTGAAGGAACCGGGATCGGGCTGGATCTTGTAAAAAGAATTATCAAACATCACAATGGTGAAATAAAAGTTAACTCAAAACCGGGTAGAACTGAATTTCAAATCAGTCTGCCTATTTATCAGGAAAAACAATAAGCGATATGAAATTACCATTTATTATAATTGTTGATGACGACGAACAGGTGCTCCGTGCCATTCAGAGAGATGTTCGTTCAAAATATCATAATGACTATCGTATAAGTGCTACCGACTCTGCAATTGAAGCACTCGATCTTATCAAAGAATTAAAACTGAAAAACGAAACAGTTGCATTGTTCATTTCAGATCAGCGTATGCCCGAAATGGAAGGAGTGATTTTTTTAGAGAAAGCAAAAGAGATATACACTGAGGCAAAATTAGTTCTTCTTACTGCTTACTCCGATATAGAGGTTGCGATAAAAGCAATAAACGATATTAAATTAAATTACTATTTACTTAAACCATGGAATCCACCGGATGAAAAACTTTATCCTGTGTTGGATGATTTGCTTGATGATTGGCAGGCACAGTACAAACCTGATCACGAAGGTATCCGAATTATAGGCTTCCAGTGGTCGCCGAAATCACATAGTCTAAAAGAATTTCTTTCGGGCAATTTAATTCCATATTTATGGATGGATATTGAAAATAATCCTGACGCAGATAAATATCTTTTCAGTTCAAATATGAATCGGGATAATCTGCCGTTAGTGGTGCTAAAAGATGGATCATTTATGAGTGATCCTGAATTACCACAGCTTGCTGAGCGTATCGGTCTTCGGCAAACTCCATCTCAGAAAATGTACGATGTCCTTATAATCGGCGGTGGTCCGGCGGGATTAGCAGCCTCAGTATATGGATCCTGCGAGGGATTGAAAACAATATTAATTGAAAAAAGTAATCCTGGCGGCCAGGCAAGCAGCAGCGCACGAATTGAAAATTATCTGGGTTTTCCAACCGGACTTTCAGGATCTGAGCTAACCCGACGAGCAATAACTCAGACTCTTCGTTTCGGTACGGAGATTCTCACTCCAAAGACTGTCAAAAACATTCGCCTTCAGGATGGATATAAAATAACTGAAATGACAGATGGTTCAGAAGTATTCAGCAAAACAATAATCATTGCTACCGGTGTTGAGTACACCAAACTAGGTATTCAGGGGTTAGATAAATTTGCAGGGGCGGGTGTTTATTACGGTGCCGCTGCTGTAGAGGCGCATGCATGTAAGGATGAAATTATCTACATTGTCGGCGGAGGAAATTCCGCCTGCCAGGCGGCGATGTATATGTGTAAGTTTGCTAAGGAAGTAAACATACTTATCAGACGTGACTCAATAAAAAATACTGCAGCTTACTATCTTGCTGAAAGTATTATCAAAACACCCAATATTAAAGTGCATCCTCATACAGAAATATTTTCGGTTGATGGTGATAAAGTATTAGAAAAAATCACACTTAAAGATTCTAAATCAGGCGAAGAAAAAATAGTACCTGCTAAAGCACTTTTCATTTATATCGGAGCTAAGCCCGGCACGATGTGGCTGAATAATATTGTCCTTAAAGATGAAAAAGGATTTATAATAACCGGTAATGATCTAATGAAAGATAAATCATTTAATTCTTTTTGGAAATTAGAGAGAAAACCACTTTTACCGGAAACGAGTGTGCCCGGAATTTTTGCTTCGGGTGATGTGAGATCCACAGCATTAACAGGGATATCTTCAGCTGTAGGTGAAGGTGCAATGGCTATTCGTTTCGTCCGTAAATATCTGGAAGAGATGTAAATATAATTTTAATTATTTTTTATGCAGCAAAGAAAAAACATATTTTTTATTTTCAACAAAATTTTACAAGGAGCTGACTATGCAAAAATTCATGATCATTTCTCCACACACCCACGAAGAATGCACAGTAGTTGTTAAACAAACTCTTGCAATAGGGTATCTAACGCATTTTTGGTGGGGATGTAAATCAGGTGATCATACCGGATATGCTATGATTGAAGCGGACAGCCCCGAGGAAGCACTTCTTTCAATCCCAACTATGATCCGAAAAAAAGGTAGAGCGATAGGTATCATTCAATTCGATCCGAAGCTTGTACAGAACTGGTAGATAAAAAATAAAATTCAGATGTAAAAAGTGAATCAATCTAAAAGTAAATATAAATTGAAAACATTGGCAGGTAATTTTTTTTAAGCAAGAGCGAGCGACGGGGATCGAACCCGCGACATCCAGCTTGGGAAGCTGACACTCTACCAACTGAGTTACGCTCGCAATTATTTATAACTTCAATTGTAAATCTAAGGTAAGTAAATGATCTTTTCAATCTTAATGGGCCAATGCCAGTTGATCTAATCCTGTTGTATTGATTTCACATCTTTGTTTACTAGTGTAGGTTATGCTGGTAATTGCAGAATCAAGTGAGTCAAATAATTCAAATATTTCAATTGTTCCGGTTAAATTAAGCAGCGATTTGGAAAACATGCCCGGCTTAACAATCTTAATTGTTCCACCTAATCTCATTAATTGTTTTAATGTAACTACCATAACACCAATAAAAGCAGAATCCAATGAATTGCAGTTACTCATATCAATTATTATTATTTTATAGCCAAGGCTGATGTCGGTTTCAAGGTGTTTTTTAAACGCCGCCGCTTTTGCGATAGTAGCTTCGTAAAGATTAACTCTTTCGATAATAAAGCCGTTTGCTATTTGTCTCTGAAATTCTTCCATCATATCACTTAATTTAGTTGAGCTTATTAGAGCCAATTAATATGCCACTTTAATGTATGATTTTAGAAGGATTATCGCATTTATGGTGTTTCACATTATTACAATTGTCTCAAACAACTTCAGATTAAGGGATTTTGTATTGCAACTCTTAGGCTTAGGAAATGCTACGATGAAAAGGCTTCCTTAACCAACTGCACTTGTTGTTGAAGCGATAATTTTCCAGATCCAACTGCTGGACTTGCGCCCTCTGGTCGGCTGACACAAATTAAATGTTGTGTATCAGAAATTATATCTGAAATTCTTGTTGAAAGAAAATTCCAGGCGCCCATATTTTTAGGTTCCTCCTGTACCCAGAAAATATTTTTTGCGTTAGCATAAGATATTAGTAAGTCATTTAATTTGTCTTTCCTGAATGGATAAAATTGTTCAATTCTTAGAATCGCAGTATCAGAGATATTGTTTTTCTCTCTGAACTTAATCAAATCGTAATATACTTTTCCGCTAGTAAGAATAATCTTGTTTATTTTATTTTTAATCTTGATTGACTTATCATCAAGTATCTCCTCAAATTCACCACTAAGAAATTCATTCTTCTCAGATCGGGCTTCAGGTAATCGAAGTGTACTTTTAGGCGTCATGATAACTAAAGGTTTTCGAACAGAATATTTTATCTGTCTTCTTAAAAGATGAAAATACTGAGCCGGTGTGGTAACGTTGCATACCTGCATATTGTCTTCAGCGCAAAGTATTAAAAATCTTTCAAGTCTTGCACTTGAGTGTTCCGGACCCTGTCCTTCATATCCGTGAGGTAAAAGCATGACAACACTATTTGGCAATCCCCATTTTTCATAAGATGCTACAATAAAGTTATCGATAATAATCTGAGCTCCATTTGCGAAATCACCAAACTGTGCTTCCCACAAAACCAATGCAAGGGGATCTGCAGTGCTGTAACCATATTCAAATCCCAAAACAGCAGCTTCTGATAAAGAACTGTCTAACGCTTCCAATCTTGCCTGATCACCTGATATATGATTTAGCGGAAAATATTCCTTACCGGTTTTGATATCCGTAAAAGCTATGTGTCTCTGACTAAATGTTCCGCGCACGCTATCCTGTCCGCTTAATCTTACCGGTGTTCCTTCAAGCAGAAGACTTCCAAACGCAAGTGCTTCAGCCAGCGACCAATCAGCAGGTTCACTTCCATCAATTAATTTTTTTCGCTTCTCCAGAAATTTCTCAAGCTTAGGGTGACCATTAAATTCAGGTGGAAGGGTACTTAATGCATTGACAATCTTTGCTAAAAATTCTTCAGAAATAGAAGTTTGTTTTTCTTTAACGATAGATAATAAATCTTTTTTTGAAATTGCTAAAGGGGCTTCATTTGAGAATGAAACACTTTTACCTTTTATATTATTAAAAGATTTGCTTAAAACTTCAGAGAATTTGTCATGAATTTTTTGAACTTCATTTTCTGTGAGAACACTTTCGCTGATTAACTTATCCTCATATAATTTTCGCGCAGATGGATGAGTTTTTATTTTTTCATAAAGTAAAGGTTGAGTAAATCCTGGTTCATCACCTTCATTATGCCCATGTCTTCGATAACCAAACAGATCAATTACCACATCTTTTTTAAAGATCAACTTATACTCAAGTGCCAACTGGGTAACCCATAATGCAGCTTCAGGATCATCACCATTTACATGAAATATTGGTGCCTGAATCATCTTGGCCACATCAGTTGCATAAGTAGTTGAACGTGAATCTTCTGGCGTTGTGGTAAATCCGATTTGGTTATTGACAATAATATGTATTGTTCCGCCTGTTCTATATCCGCTTAATTGTGATAGATTTAAAGTTTCTGCCACAACACCTTGTCCTGCAAAGGCTGCATCACCGTGAATCAATATAGGCATTACTTTTTGATGAGCTACATGATCGCCTAATCTTGTTTGTTTTGCTCTTACAATTCCTTCTACAACCGGATCAACCCACTCAAGATGACTTGGATTGGATGCAACAGAAATTGTAACTGATTTTCCATTGGAAGTTGGATACTTACCCGAAGCGCCAAGATGATATTTTACATCGCCGGAACCCTGAATTGATTCAGGATCTTTTATATCCTCAAATTCATTAAAGATGGATTCATAATCCTTACCAATAATATTAGTGAGTACATTTAATCTGCCTCTATGCGACATTCCAATTACTATTTCCATAATGCCGTGTTCGGAAGCCAGATTTAATATTTTATCCATAACAGGAATTAAAGTTTCGGAGCCTTCCAGTGAAAATCTTTTATGCCCAATAAATTTTGTATGAACAAAATGTTCAAATGATTCCGCTTTAATTAATTTTGTAAGAATATTTTTCTTCTCTTCGTTATCAAATTTTGGCGAATTTTGATTCGGCTCCATTTTGCTTTGCAGCCAGACTTTTTCTGCGGGATTCTGAATGTGCATATATTCAACGCCGATTTTCTCGCAATAAGTTTTTTGTAATCTTAAAACAACTTCACGCAGGGTCGATGTTTTCAATGCTCCAAATCCGCCTGTTACAAAATGTCTGTCCAAATCCCAAACAGTTAAATTGAATGATGATGGATCAAGTTCGGGATGATAAACTGAACGTGTTCCTAAAGGATCCAGATCCGCTAAAAGATGACCACGCACACGATACATATTAATTAGCTGCAAAACTTTTGCCTGCTTAATAATTTCATCAGTACTTAAAGCATTATCAAATCCGCCCGGTTGATAATCTGATTCCCATTGCAATGGTCTTGAAGGAACTTTTAGTTCACTAAAAATCTCTTCATAAAAACCATCTTTACCTAATAGTAGATCGTTAATCTCACTTAAAAACATTCCGGATTCTGCACCTTGAATTATCCTGTGATCATATGTACTTGAGATATTCATAACTTTACTTATTCCAAGAGAGGAGATCGTTGAAGGAGACATCGCCTGATATTCTGCATTATATTGTATTGCACCCGTTGCAATAATTGCGCCTTGTCCTATCATCAAACGTGGAATAGAAGATACAGTACCAATTGTACCCGGGTTTGTAAGAGTTACAGTTGTTCCCGCAAATTCACCTGGATCAATCGTACCTTTTCTTGATCTCAAAACAATATCTTCGTAGGCTTTCCAGAACTCCTTAAAGTTTAATTTGTTTGCTGCTTTAATATTTGGAACGAGGAGAGAGCGGGTTCCATCTTTTCTCTCGATATCGATGGCTAAGCCGAGGTTTATATTTTTTCTGATTATAATATTTGGTTTTCCGTCTATTATAGTAAAACCATTATTCATTGCCGGTACTTTGGAAATCCCTTTTAAAATTGCCCAGCTTATCAAATGAGTAAATGAAACTTTACCTTCATTTTTCTTTTGCAAGTGCTGGTTTATCAGGACTCTGTTTTCTTCAAGCAATTTTACTGCAATTGTTCTTTGTGATGTAGCAACAGGAATTGTCAGACTTGAATTCATATTATCCAAAATTCTTTGAGAACTTCCTGCAATAACTTTTACTTCATCTTCATTACCGGGTTTTGGCATTTCAATGTTTTGTGGAAGAGTTAAGAATCCGGTATTTTCGTTTTGTTTAGACCCGTTTGGTTTATTTTTATTATCAACATCTCCAAAAAAATTCTTCCATTGTTCAGAAACTTCTTCAGGTTTTTGTTCATATTGCTTGTGAAGAGATTCAACAAACCATGTATTAGCACCAAATTTTTCTAATTCTTCTTTTTGCTTTTTTGTAAGTTTTTCGGATTTCATTTTTATTTATGCAGATTTTTGTTTATAAATTTTAATAAGTTTATTTTTCAATTACACAGTTATGATACTAAATAAATTTTAAACATAATTCAACCGGATTTAGTTCTGAAAATATAAGACATTATTACAAAAAATCTATGCAAGAAAATAATCAATTAAAGAACTTACGCTTAAATTATGAGCAAGATCAATTGCTTGAATCAAGCATTAACAAAGATCCATTTGTACAATTCAAGTTATGGTTTGATTTAGTGCTAAAGTCTGACGTAATCGAACCAAATGCTATGACAATTGCAACTGCAACAAAGAATGGAATTCCTTCAGCAAGGATGGTATTGCTTAAAGAATTCGATGAAACCGGATTTACATTCTTTACAAACTACGAAAGCAGAAAAGGAAAAGAGCTTTTAGAAAATCCTTTTGCTTCCTTACTTTTTTGGTGGAGAGAATTTGAAAGACAGGTTAGAATCGAGGGGAAGATTGTACAGATCAGCAGAAAAGAATCAGAGGAATATTTTAATTTACGTCCGCTAAAAAGTAGGTACGGAGCATTGGCATCAAGACAAAGTGAAGTTGTTAAAAGCAGGGAAGTTTTAGAAAAAAGATTTTTGGATTTAGAAAAACAATTTGGTGAGAATCCACCAACTCCGGAAAATTGGGGCGGATATAAACTGATTCCAAATAAGTTTGAGTTTTGGCAGGGAAGACGAGATAGATTGCACGATAGAATTGTTTATGAAAAAGATAAAGATGATTGGAAGATTTATAGGTTGCAGCCTTAAAAAGATTTATCTCAATAATCTTTCTTCAAGAATTTTTTTTATATCTCTTCTGCCATCAAGAACACAGTGTATAAAGACTTCCCGTTTCTGTAATTGATAAATGATTCGATAAGCTTTAAAATGAATTTCAAGGAAATCTGAAGTGTTAAAGTTAATTAATTCTGGTAGAATATGACCACGAGACGGGAAATTTTCTAATTCATTACATTTTGATTGCAGACTCTGTCTTAAAGAATCAGCATTCATTTCTCCATCATTTTCAAAAACATAAGTGTAAATTTCCATAAGATCTTTTTCAGCAGGTTCTGTAAAATTAACTTTGTAAGTCATTTTTTAACTTCTTAAATTCTTTAATCTTTTTATCTAAATCCTTAAAGGTTTTTTGAAGCGATTTAACTTTTCCTTCTTTAATTGATTTAGTACTTAATGCAAGCAGTTTAAGCATAGCTAATGTTTCTTGCTGTTTTTCATAGACTTTAACATCCTGCAGAATGGCTTTCGCTTCACCGTTATGAGTAATTAGTATTGTTTTGTAGTTTTCAGAAACATCACGAATAACTTCTGAGGCATGAGTTTTAAGGTAGCTTATTGGTCTAACTGATTCACTTAGTTTCATAATTTTTCCTAAAATAATTTTGACCAAAATATAGACCTTTAATAGGTCTAAGTCAATTTTAAAATCTCGCTCTAAAACTTAAACTTTGTTTTTATAAAATCTGAATTTGAAATTATTGTTCGAGCTGAAATTGCTGTTATAATTATTATCCCGCCAATGATTGCATAAAATGATGGAACCTCTCCATATCCAATAAAAACGCAAATTGGATTTAGCACCGGCTCAAACATCGAAATGATTGAAGCCTCAACCGCAATAATTCTTTTTAATCCATAACTAAAAAGTGCATAGGCAAAGGCAATCTGAAAAACACCAAGAAAACTTACCATCGCAAAATCTTGTAATGATATTGAAGATAAATCTGTTACGAAGGGGATGCATATAAGTGCAACAATAACATTACCATAAAAGATTGATGACTCGCCGTATTGTGGCTCATTTTTTTTCATTCCCAAAAAGAATGCTGCAAATGCAACTCCTGCTAATAACGCTGCAATGTTTCCTTCAATATCACCCGGAGTTAAATCACCCATAAAAAATAAAATCATTCCAAAAAAACAAACAGCAATTGTAATAATGTTTATTCTTTCCCACTTTGTTTTTGTGAGTAAAGGTTCAAATATCAAAACATAAATTGGTGCAGTTGATTGTAGAAATATTGCATTAGCGGCTGTAGTTGTTTTTGTTGCAATCACAAATAATATTAACACCGCGGCGTAGGCCAAAGAATTTAACAATGCTAATGGATTTAATTTCAAAACTCTTTTTCTGAACATAATAGCAAACACAACTGCTGCTATTGCGCAACGGAAAAATGAAAGCTCCATTGAATCCAGAGATATGAGTTTTATGAAAAGCCCGCCTGAACTCCATAAAATTGCAGTTAAGAAAACAGCAAGAATTCCTTTGTTATGTTCTGATAGGTTATGCATTAAAAAATTGTAAACATTACTGAATTTATTTTACTATGACTAAATTACAGAAAAAGATTTAATAGAATAATCAGACCATTAACTAAATGAAGTATCTTTATAATCCGCCGGCAATCTTAAAAAAGATCTTTAATGATTTTAGGTGGTACACTATAAACAATAAGATTTTGTTGACATTTGACGATGGGCCAAATCCTGGAACAACTGAAATAATCCTAAAAAAGCTTTCCGATAATAATATTAAAGCATTATTTTTTTGCGTTGGAGAAAATGTTAAGAAATATCCCGGACTTGTTAAGCAAATCCTGGATGAAGGTCATTCTTTTGGAAATCATACTTTTAATCATAAAATATTGAATCAAATATCGGGTTCAGAAAAAGATTATCAGATATCTTCAGTCAATAAAATTTTTAAAGAACAATTTGATATCACGCTTAAATATTTTCGTCCATCGCACGGCAGATTCCAAATATCAACCTCATCGTTAATGAAAAAACATCAGTTAAAAAATATAATGTGGTCATTGCTCACTTACGATTATAAAAATGATTTATCAATCGTTAGATTTGCCATCGAAAAATATTTAACAAATGACTCAATTATAGTTTTGCATGACAGTAATAAATCAAAAAATATTATCTCGGATTCAATTAGTATTATATCAGATGAAGTCAGAAAAAGAAATTATCAGTTTGGAGAAGCAGGCGAATGTTTGAACTGATATTCCTTTTTATAATGATTGGATATTTTTTCCAATCAGTGATATTTATAATTGGGGCTAAAAAAAAATTTCCAAGAATTTCCGATGATAATCTTCCTACAGCAACTATAATTGTTGCCGCCAGAAATGAAGAAGAGAAAATTCTTCGTACACTTATTTCACTCGATAAACTTGAATATCCTGATGGTAAGCTCCAGATTATGATTGTTGATGATCAATCAACAGATTCAACAGGAAAAATTATTGATGATTTTATCGCGGGCAAAAGCAGATTTCAAAAAATCACAACCGAAGAACATCACACAAAACTTATTGGTAAGATGCGCGCACTTGCTTACGCGATAAAAGAAGCAACAGGTGAAATTATTCTAACTACTGATGCAGATTGCGAAGTAAAACCTCTTTGGGTAAAATCCATGTGCTCGCATTATCAATCGGATGTTGCTATAGTTACCGGAGTAACTACTCAAACTGCCCAAAACTGGTTTCACGGTATGCAAGCAATTGATTTTGTGTATCTGCTCACTGCAGGAGCTGGAACAACAAATCTTAATTTTCCCATTTCATGCATTGGTAACAATATGTCGTACCGCAAATCAGCTTACGATGAAGTTGGTGGATACGAAAAACTTCCCCACAGTGTTACTGAGGATTTTACTTTAATGAATGCGATTTATAATCTAAAGAAATATAAAGTAATTTTTCCGGTTGAATCCGATTCGCTTGTAACCTCTATTCCATGCCGTTCACTTAAAAGTTTAATTGCACAAAAAAAACGATGGGGAGTCGGAGGATTAGGCGTTCCATTCAGAGGTTTTGTAATTATGTTTTGGGGATTTACAGCCAATCTTCTCGTATTATTAACACCTTTCTTTTTCTCATCCACATGGTTAACTTTGGTAGTGTTTAAAGTAGCTTTAGATTTTTTTCTGTTGTATCCTGTTCATGTTAAACTTGGAATTACAAAAAACCTGAAGTACTTCTTCCACTTTGAAGTTTACTATTTAATTTATGTAATACTTCTTCCTTTTATAGTTTTGCCAAATAAAAAAGTGATCTGGAAGGGTCGAGAATATTAATGCTTCTTCTCTGTAATTATTATCTAACATACAGATGCAATGCTTATTGTGAGTTTTGCCATTTTGGTGATCATACTAATTTTAAAGATACTCCTTATGCAGACTTAGAAGATTTTAAAAGTAATGTAACTCAGCTTGCAGAGCTTGGCGTTAAGTTCATTGATCTTACAGGCGGCGAACCTTTACTTCATAAAGACGTAGCAGAGATGGCAAAGTTTGCTCATGATTTAAAAATGCAAACAAGTATTACGAGTAATGGACTTCTATATCATAAATATGCAGAAAAACTTTTCGGAAATATAAATCTGCTTCACTTCTCACTGGATGCACCTGATGAAGAAGAGCATAATAAGATTAGAAAAGTGGATTGTTACAAATCAGTTTTCAAAAGTATCGAGATTGCAAAATCACTTGGTGAATTTCCTGACATACTTTTTACAGTTACAAATGATACTTATAAAAAGCTCCCAAGAATGCATGAGATTGCACAACAACATGATTTAGTCCTTCTGGTAAATCCTGTTTTTGCTTATTTCGGAAATCCCGGTTTGAGTGATGAGGCAACAGATTATGTAGATCAATATTGTGATGGGAAAATGGATATCTATCTTAACAAAGGATTTATGAAGTTAAGAAAAGATGGTGGCAACGATATTAACAATCCAAGCTGCAAAGCTGTTTCAAGGGTTATTGTTATTTCACCAACAAATGAGATCATACTCCCATGCTATCATTTTTCAAGTGATAAAATTGCAATTGATAAACCGATAAAAGAAATTCGCCAATCAGAAAAGATAAAACACTTTATTAAGATGGAAGGCAGATTTGATTTTTGTCAGGGCTGCACAGTTAATTGTTACTTTGAACCATCATTTGCTTTCCCAACAAATCTTTATGCTATTTCCAGTTTAACATCAAAGTTTAAGTACAGTTATAACAAACTGATCAAACAAAAAATTAAAAAGAAATTTATTCAATCTTCTAATAATGAATAATTAAGAATGAACAATGAAAAATTAAAACGGTCATTTCGAAGAAGTCTTCAACCTGCTTACAGGAGAGGCAGGCTGAGAAATCTGCTACAAAGCAAAGTAAAAGATTTCTCACCGGCTAAAGCCGGATTCGAAATGACAGAACAATCAAACAAATTAATAATTAAAATTTTAGCACTACTATTATTTAGCACGTCAATATCGTTTGCCCAATGGCAGCATGAACTATTCCCATCAGATTTAAATATCCAGCCATTCACAGCAAATATTCTTGAACCAAAAGCCGGATTTGTTTTTGCAATGGATAACAACAAATTGCGTCTTGATATTTCAACTTCGCGGGATATAGTTAAATGGTATGATGATGATGAAACAATCTCAATAGGTGCTGATCTTTTTACTTTTACAAGATTAAGAAGCACAGATGATTTCAAATTTCCCGTTGAAACAATTGATTATCTCTTTGGACTTAATGCGGGATATAAAAAGCAACTTAGCGATGAAAATGAATTAGGATTACGTTTCCGATTAAGTCACATCAGTGCACACCTTGTTGATGGACAGTATGATGCAGAGAATCAAGAATGGAGAGATGGAAGAGATCCTTTTGTTTTTAGTAAAGAGTTTATTGAGTTATTTCCTTATTACAGAGTAAATACTTTTAGAGGTTATGTTGGATTAACTTATATCTTTCACATCATTCCGGAAGAAATTAAACAGTTCAATGCACAGGTAGGATTTGATTATTTTATTACTCAATTCGGTGGTGAAACTATGACACCATTTGTGGCGTATGATTTTAAACTTGCAGGTAATGAAACTTATGTTGGTAATAATATTTTTTCGGTGGGAGTTAAATTTGGAAACTGGAAGAACAAAGGATTAAGTTTGTATTACACATACATTTCTGGAAAAAGTATTCATGGTGAGTATTATGATGTTAATGAAAATTATTCAGCTGTAGGATTTAATTTTGAACTATAAAAATATATCAAGTGGATTTTTGAGTTTTTGTGTTCTAGTGGCAAGAAGGAAATGCCACCAAAACACTAAATCACTAAAGAACACAAAACTAGTATGAGTGAATTTTCACAAACAGAACCAAGAGTTTACGTTACAACTGCCGCTAAAGAGAAGCGTAAAAAATTAAATAGTTATTTAATTCATATTGGATTATTTATTGTTACTTTTATTACAACAACTCTTGCGGGGGTAGAGTGGACTACCGGAAAACTTCCCCCATATGAATTTAATCTTTTGATTAAAGGGTTACCTTATTCAATAAGTATTTTATTAATCATAACATTCCATGAGTTTGGTCATTACTTTGCTGCAAAAATGCATCGAATAAAGGCGACACTTCCATTTTATATACCATTTCCTCCAGTTGCATATTTTATAAATTTTGGGACTATGGGCGCTGTTATAAAAACCAAGTCTCCAATCTATTCAAAGAAGGCTATGTTTGATATTGGAATTGCAGGACCGCTATCCGGATTTGTTGTATGTCTTGGAATTTTGATTTATGGTTTCACTCACGTTCCTTCAATTGATTATTTAATTAATATTCATCCGGATTATTTTTCTCCCGATTACGGTAAGGATGGTATGCAGTTGGTATTCGGTGATTCAATTCTATTTTCTTTTCTTAGATATATTTTTGTAAATCCGGGCTCATTTTTTCCGCCTATGAGCGAAATTTATCACTACCCATTTCTTTGTGCTGGATGGTTTGGATTACTTGTTACATCTATGAATATGATTCCGGTTGGACAATTAGACGGCGGGCATATTGCTTATACTATGTTTGGTGATAAAAAGCATTATAATATATCATCTATTTCTGCAATAATACTTTTGTTGCTTGGCTTTGGCGGAGTTCTGGATTCTCTTTTAGGAATAAATATTGAATTTGGCTGGAGCGGCTGGTTGTTCTGGGCTATGCTTCTCTATTTTGTCGTAAAACTTAAACATCCGCCTGTGCCCGATGTTCTACCTCTGGATAAAAAAAGAATGTTCTTAGGATACTTAAGTTTTTTTATCTTTGTTATATCATTTTCACCTGCCCCACTAATGCTTAATTTTATTGGTTAAAGTGGTGATATTTTTACCTTGTTGAATTTTAATTATTAAGAAATATTAAGTTATGAAAATAAAAATATTAACTTTTCTCTCTCTTATTCTCATCCTTTTTTGGGGATGTGAAAAAGAATATGATAATTTGATAGAGAATTTTAATCCTGATTATCAGGTTAAATTAGTATCACCTTCAGATTCTATTCAATTTAATTCTTCAGATTCCCTGGTTACTGTCAGGATTTCATTTAGTTCATCAACAAATATTCAGAATGTTTATTGTTTTGTATATGCTGTTGATAATACACAACTAAATTCTTCTCCTCTTTATTTGCTTGATAACGGGAATTTATCGAATGGAGATGATGTAGCAAATGATGGTTCATTTGCAAATAAAATCCCTTTAAGCGGA
Organism: Ignavibacteriales bacterium; assembly: GCA_003538625.1. Classification (GTDB taxonomy): domain Bacteria; phylum Bacteroidota; class Ignavibacteria; order Ignavibacteriales; family Ignavibacteriaceae; genus IGN3. The sequence goes on along the minus strand of DPRR01000045.1, from coordinate 266,900 downwards.
AGCTATCCGAATGGTATTTACAACATCAAATATTTTGTTACTGATATTTCTAATAATACCAAACAGGTTGCCTTAGGAACATTTAAATTTGATAATGGGCAAGCCAATTTTGCTCCTGTAATTTCTGATGATGTTGTTGATCCTGATACTGCAGTTGTAACCAGCACTACAATTATACTTACATCAATAAAAGTATTTGATCAAAACGGACTCTCAGATATTGACAAAGCTTATTTTGTTGTTTACCGCCCTGATGGAACAACGAGCAATATTCAGAATTTCTTGTTTGATGATGGAAACATTTTAGACCACGGAGATCAAACAGCCGGAGATGGTATTTACTCTCTGCTTATACAAATAACTTCGTCAAATGCCAAAGGTACGTACCGGTTGGAATTTCGCGCAAAAGATCGCGGAGGAAAATTTAGCAACATCATTAATCATAATTTACTTATCCAATGAAAAAACTATTATTTATAATTTTAAGCTTAATAGTAAGCTCAATAAGTATTTCAGCTCAAACGTATCCTGATAATTATACACTTGGTAAAGAGTATAAATCATTAAATAAATCTGCTTTTAAAAATCCGCTAAGTAATACAATTACAGATATAATTACCATCGGCGATACGATCTGGTTAGGTACAAGCCGCGGTGTTAGTCTATCTGTAGATGGCGGTGAAAACTGGACTAACTTTTACGGTCAGGCAGATTTTGGAACTGATAATGTTGCAGCAATGGGATATAACAACGGAGTTTTCTGGTGTTCAACTGCCCGATCGACTGAAGTTACCGGCGGACAAACTCTACCCGAAGGAACGGGATTAAAATATACAACTAACCTTGGATCAAACTGGACCAGCATATCTCAACCGATCGATCAACAAACTGATACCGTTGTACAATATGGAATTAACCAACTGCGATCGGTTGCGGTTACCGTCGCAATTCAAAATCTGGTATATGATATTGCTTTTACTCCCGGTACAATTTGGATAGCAACTTTTGCTGGCGGATTAAGAAAAAGTACGGATAATGGACAAACCTGGCAGCGTGTTGTGCTTCCACCGGATAATTTAAATTCTATTTCTCCAACCGACACTTTAGATTTTTGTCTTACTCCTGTTGGAGGAAATTTTTGTTCTACAGGAAATTATAATTATAGGGTTTTTTCTGTTATCTCTACGGATGATAATACGCTTTATGTTGGAACTGCGAACGGGATTAATAAATCCACTGATGGCGGAATTAGCTGGGTAAAATTTAATGCTCAAAATCAAAATGAGCCAATAAGTGGAAATTTTATAACAGCACTTGCATACAATAATCTGACTAACACGGTCTGGGCTTCCACTTGGAAAGCAGAAGATCAATCAGAGTTCTATGGAGTCAGTTCATCTTCAAACGGAGGACAAACCTGGCGGACATATCTGAGAGATGAACGTCCCCATAATTTTGGTTTTAAAAACAATGATGTAATGGTTCCAACGGATAACGGGGTTTTTCGCTCTTCTGATAATGGATTAACCTGGCTGCTACCAAATTCTATAGTTGATGAAAAATCTAAAGCATCACTTAAGACAAATCTTTTTTACGCGGCGGATTCTTATCTGCAAAAAATATGGTTAGGTACAGCCGATGGTTTAGTAAGTTTGAAAGAGGATGCAGGTAAAGTTTGGGAAGGTGAGTGGAAAATTTATTTTGCTTCACAACCTCTTCAATCAAATAATGAGACTTATTGTTATCCAAATCCATTTTCACCAAGGCAGGAGGAATTGAAAATTAAATACAGCACCAACGGCACAGATGCAAATGTTACCATCCGCATTTTTGATTTTGGATTTAATTATGTAAGAACTGTAATTCAGAATGCACCGAGGAACAGGGATTTAGAAGGTCCGCCTGATTTTTGGGACGGAAAAGATGATAATGGGAACTATGTTTCAAATGGAGTTTACTTTTATCGTGTAGATGTTGGCAATAATGATGCTGTTTACGGAAAGATTTTGGTGATGCAATGAGATACAAAATATTTTATTTATCAGCTGCATTATTCTTCTCGGGTGCATTAATTGCTCAACCAAAATTTACAGAGATCAGTACTAAACCGGGCGCATTCAGCAGAATCGGTTTTGGAGCCCGCGGTATCAGTATGGGCAATGCAATGTCAGCTGTAACAACAGGAAATCTTGTGTCATATTACAATCCTGCCTTGTCACCGTTCCAGGAAAATAATTCTTTTCAAACGGGTTATTCAATTTTGTCATTAGACAGATCTTTAAACTTTTTAAGTTTTACCCGAAAGTTTGATTTTTATTCCACTAAAAATATTTCTGATGATAATAAACCAAGCAGGACTGCAGGTATAAGTGTTGGGATTATTAACTCTGGTGTTAGCGGAATTGATGGAAGAGATAATAATGGTATTTCAACCGGCGAACTATCAACATCAGAAAATCAGTTTTTCTTAAGTGTAGCTAACAGATTCTCAGAAAAGTTTTCAATGGGTATCTCCGTTAAATTTTATTACTACAAATTGTACGAAGAAATTACATCAAACGCTTTAGGTTTGGATATAGGTGCACTTTACAAAGTAAATAATAATTGGAATGTATCTCTGATGTTATCTGATATTAACAGTAAATATGAATGGGATACAAGTCCTATTTATGGACAACAGGGTTTAGCTACAAAGGATGAATTTCCTTTAATGAAAAAAGTTGGCGTAAGTTATTATAATCCTGATATTAAATTGCTTACCGCATTAGAATTTGAAAATAGCAATGCAGGAACTAATATCGTCAGGCTTGGCGCCGAATATAATATTTTTGAAAATCTATTTTTACGCGGCGGTATTGATCAACTAAATCTGAGTAACACGGATTCCGGTTTAAAACCATCATTCGGATTTTCATACTCAAAGGCGTTTGGAGAGTGGATTGTTGGCGTTGATTATGCTTTTATGATTGAGCAATATTCTTCGTCTGATAGGCATATTATAGGGATCAATTTACAATTTTAGATTATCAATCGAACAATTGAACAATGAAGCAATATAATTTTATGAAGAAACTATTAGCATTTATTATAATCCTATCGGCAGCAGTTTATTCACAGTCTGCCGGTAATACCGGTTTATCATTTCTTAAATATGGATTTGGTGCGCGTAACATCGCTATGGGTGATGCCGGAACTGCACTATCAAACGATCTGACCGGATTATTCTACAATCCGGCAAAGTTAGCTTTAACTGAAAGATCTGAAGTATTATTTATGCACAATGAATGGATACAGGATATAAGCAGCGAAGTTATTGGTGTTAAAACTGAGTTATGGAATATTCCATTTGCAGTTGGATTTAACGTTACTTCCGTTAGCGGACTTGAATTCAGAGAAATTGCCGGAGATCCCGTAACAACTTTTGATGCCAATTATTTTTACGGAAGTTTATCAACCGGATTTTTTTTAACTGATGAAATTTCATTTGGTGCAGGTATTAAATATATATATGAAGGTTTATTAAACGATCAGGCATCCGGGTTTGGATTTGATTTTGGATTAAACTACCTGCTTCCATTTAATGGTTTAACAGCATCGGCAGTTGTAAAAAATATTGGATCAATGAATGCACTTAGAAACGAAGAAACAAAACTCCCCACTGAATTAAGAATCGGCACAGCATACACTTATAGTCTAATTGATTCCAAATTTGATTTTACAGGTGGAGTTGAATTACAGAAATATCTGGATACTGAAGATAACCACTTTAACTTTGGCGGAGAGGTTCTTTATAACAGGTTTATTGCTGCCAGGGCAGGATATCAAACCGGATATGAAAGTCGCGGTTTTACAGCTGGTATTGGTCTTATGTGGGGCAATCTAAAGTTTGATTACGCATTCCTTCCTTTTTCATTGGGATTAGGTAATGCAAATCTTTTCTCACTACAGTTTAAGTTTTAAATATTTGCGAGACGCAGGAATTTAGAATCAAGAATTTAAGGCACGAGGAGCAATCGTGCCTTTTTATTTCCCGGTTTCAAATCTACTATCATAACCTTATTTTTAAGTCGTTAAAATATATTCACAATAAACAGACATAATTATGTTAGAATACTTTCAATTCGATGGCAAAAAAGTTACCTCTGATGAATGGGATGAATTTGTTGAACAGTCGGACAATGGAACAATGTTCAGTAAAAGGAGATTCCTTTCATATCACGCCAAAGATAAATTCAATGACAAATCCATCTGCATCACGAAAGATGGAAAACTTCATTCCGTTTTTACTGCAGCATTAATTGAACGGGATGGACAGAAAATTCTTTCATCGCATCCCGGGGCTTCTTACGGCGGTTTTATTTACAATAGCGAATTAAATTTTAAAGAAGCTCACGATCTTGTTGATATAATGATTGAACACGCCAAATCAGTAAAAGCAGATCGCATTCAACTTACTTTAGCACCAATAATATATCAAACTAAATATTCCAACTATCTCGATTTTGCTCTGGTTAGAAATGGTTTTCAATATTTAAAGAGAGAAGTTTCCAGTGTTGTTCAGTTAGATTTTGAGCCCGATCAGCTTCTCAATACCTATCGTGCGGAAGCAAGAACTGCTACTAAAAAAGCTCTTAAAAAAGGAGTAGAGATTGTTGAGACTGAAAGATTTGATGAATATTACGAAATCCTGAAAAAGAATTTAAAATTAAGACACGGTGTAAACCCCGCACATACTTTGGAAGAATTAAAAAAAGTTAAAAGTTTATTCCCTTCAAAAGTTAGATTGTGGGGTGCATTTTTAAATAATGTAATGCTTGCCGGTGTTTGCAATTTTTCAGTAAATAAAAATGTAGTGCTTGCTTTTTATATCAGTCACGATGAAGCTTACCAGGAGTATCGTCCAGTAAATCTTTTATTCTATGAGATCATGAAACGTTATCAGGCAGAAGGATTTAAATTCCTGGATTTTGGAATTTTTACTGTAATAATGGAACCCAATTGGGGACTCGGAAGATTCAAAGAAAACTTTGGTGCACGCGGCATTTTTAGAGATACTTTTTATAAGGATCTTTAATCAGAGTTTATTATAATGCTTAAGATACTTCACATCGCTCCTTTAAATTTTGCGGGAGTGCCCTATGATTTTTACCAGATGCATAATGCGTGTGGAGATTATTCGAGGATAGTTACTCTCCACCAGAATGAACGTGTTTTCCCGGAAGATATTTGTCTTGATCTGCCGCTTCCAAATCAAACACTTGCAAAGCTTTTGCGCAAAAAAAGAATAAACGAATTAGAAGAAAAGCAAAGAGATTCCGCACATTACTTTACTCCAAAAAACTTATTTGAAAAAGTTTATTACAGGTTTTATGATTCCTTAATCCAACCGAAGATAGAAAAAGCAATTTCGGATTACAGTCTTGATGATTTTGATATTATTCATTACGATGGCGGATTAGATTTTTATCGCGATTCCAGGCAAGCTTTAAAGTGGAAGAAGCAGGGGAAAAAAATTGTTTGCTGTTACTACGGAAGCGATTTAAGAATTCGTGGTTTAATAAAAGAGCTTGATGAAATTTCTGATTTAAATATTACCAGCGAATATGATCATCTTGCACTTAAAAAAGATTTGGAATATCTATTTTATCCTTATGATGTTTCGGAATTACCCGCTAAAAAAGAAAGGACCGGTGAAGCAATTAAAATTATTCACTCGCCAACCAACAGAAAATATAAAGGGACAGATTTAATAATTTCAGTAATAGATAAGATCAAAAAAGAAAGAAATATTGAATTTCTGCTAAAGGAAAATGTTGATCGAAAAAAATTGCTTGAGATAAAAAGCGAATGTGATATATCCATTGATCAGGTTGGCGGAACGATGGGTGGAACGGGTTACGGCAAAGCAGGACTTGAAACACTTGCAATGGGAATTCCTACAATTACTAACATGACAAAAGATTATGCAGATTGGCTGCCTGAAAATCCATTTGTAGTTGCAAACAACTTTAATGAATTATATCGCTCATTGATTAATCTGATTGATGCTGAAACTTTTAGAAATGAAAACGGGAAGAAGGGGATTGAGTGGGTGAAAAAATATCATGGTTTTGAAAATGTTAACGAAAATTTAATGAAACTTTATAAAGATAAAGGGAATATTTCAAGCTAACAGTTTGTTAACTAATTCTTTCAACTTATCCGACTCACTTTCCCAGTTTTTACTTTCTTCTATCAATCTTCTTGCATTAATAGAATGCTGATCCGCGAGTTTGGGATTATTTAAATAGGCTTCAATTACAGATATAATTTCAGATTCATTTTCCGGATTAACCAGAAAACCATAATTCTCATAATCAATTTCATTTCTAATTGGTTTTATATCCGAGTAAATAAATGGTTTACCGCAAGCCATATACTCAAATATCTTAATAGGCAAAGAATTTCTGTAAATAAAATCTCTTATGCGTAGATCAAAACAAATATCCATTCGTTCTATTACAGGACTCATTTTATCATAATCTGTCCAATCAACAAATTCAACATTTAAATTATTTATTGCAGAAGATAATTCTTTAAACTCGTTTTCCTCGTTCTGATAGGTAAATCTCCCAAACATTAAAAGCTTGATTTTTTTCTCCGGGTATTTTTGAGCCAATGATTTACAAACGCGCAATAGATTTTTAATTCCTCGTTTGAAAGTAATAACACCGGCATAACCAAGTACAATTTCAGTTGTAGATAAATCGGGTTTTTTATGATTGAAATACTTTAAGACCGGGTAATATCCAATAATAGTTTTTGGTTTTTTACCAGCAAAAAAATCATATCGTTTCTTTTTTGAATATTCACCGATAATTAAATGATCAACTTTTATTAAAACATAGATGTATGGAATGAATAACTGAAAGTATTTTATCCATCTTTTAATTCCTGAAAATTTGAATGCAATGTTTTCCGGATACCATTCAGTAATGTCTAGAATTACTTTTACACCCGGTTTATTTTTTTTTAATTGTAATCCCGCAAATACCGGCAGCATTTCAGAACAGATAATCAAGTCAGGATTAATTGAAACAACTATATCATAAAATGTCTTTATCTTTTTCTTTTTAGGATACAAATCACCATCAAATCCATTAATATTAATACCAGAAATATCCTGATTTATTTTCTGGTTTGAACAAATTATTGACACAGAGTATCCGGCTTCATCCAGTGATTTAGCGAATTTCCAAAAAATCCTTTCGTCAAATGGCGGATGACCGGATGTCAGCAGGCAGATTCTTTTCTGAGTCAAATTCTTTTACTCATTATTTTATTAAATTTGAAGCAACAATTGAATAAATCAAAATTTATGCACACACAAAATAAAGTATCTGTGGTCATTATTACAGGCAATGAAGAAAATAATATTAAAGATTGTCTTAAAAGCGTAAGTTGGGCAGACGAAATTATTGTTTTAGATTCAGAAAGTAATGACGAAACTGTAAGAATTGCAAAAGAGTTTACAGATAAAGTTTTCACTAAAAAGTGGGAAGGATATGCGAACCAAAAAAACCATGCGTTATCGCTGGCAAAAAATGAATGGTTACTTAGTTTAGATGCTGATGAACGGATTACTGAAGAACTTGCGAAAGAAATTCTAAATGCTGATTTAAACAAATATGCAGGGTACTATATAAAAAGAGAAAATTATTTTCTTGGCAAACTTATTCGCGGGTGCGGCTGGGGCAATGATATGCAATTGAGATTATTCAAGAAATCGTTAGCTACATTATCAGCACGAATGGTTCATGAAAAATTTGTAGTGAATGGAAGCACATCTACTCTTAAAAATAGTTTTAAACATTATTCTTATAAAAATCTTAAAGATGCCTTTATTAAAATAAATAACTATTCCACACTAGAAGCAATTGAAAAAGCTGATAAGAAAACCGTAAATATTTTTAGTTTAATAGTTAGTCCCCCAATTTACTTTATTCATCATTTTATACTGCGCAAAGGATTTATTGATGGGATCTATGGTTTAATAATATCATACATGCATATGATAACAAAATTGCAGGTTCAATTAAAAATTCTGGAAATTAAAAGAAATAGAAAAACTTAACAGATGAATCAATTAAGATTTCTTATTTCCAGAATAGATCGAATAGGGGACGTCGTTCTCTCAACTCATATTCCAAGAGAAATTAAAAACAAATATCCGGATAGCTTTGTTGCTGTACTGGTTAAAAACTATACTAAAGATATTTATTTTAATAATCCTTATGTTGATGAAATTATTACGTTTGATAATCCCGACAAATCTGAAAAAAAATTCCTGGATATAGTACGTGAAATCCGTGGATTTAATTTCACTCATAGTTTTATGCTTCTACCGAATGAAAAATTAAATTATATACTTTTCTTTTCAGGAATAAAAATAAGAATCGGTGTGGGACATAAACTTTATCAGTTCGTGACCTTTACAAAATATGTTAACAGAAAAAAATATATTCCTTTGAGGCACGAAGCGGATTATTGTGCAGATATGCTTAGGAAATCAGGGATTGAAGTTAAGAGTATATCACCAGAAATATATTTGACTGAAAGTGAAAATGTAAAACTTCAGAATTTTAGAAAACAAAATCTTCAAAACAAAAAAATACTAATAGGCATAAATGTCTCATCCGGAAATTCAGCTCCGAATTTAAACATAGAAGAGTACAAGAAACTTATTTTGATGTTGAAGGAAAACCAAAGTTATAAAGTTGCTGTTATGGATAATAGAATTCCAGCAACGATTGATAACATAGATGAAATCATTTATCCTAATAGAGATAATAAGCTGCGGGAATCTATAGTCAATTTTGCTGCATTAGATCTGTTAATTTCAAATAGTACAGGACCGATGCACATTTGCGCTGCGCTAAAGATTCCTACAGTTTCTCTCTTTTGTCCACTTACAGCCTGCTCCCCAAAACTTTGGGGACCAATAGGAAATAAATCTGAAATAATATTGCCCTCACAAACTTATTGCGCTACTCAATGTCCAATCGATCCTAAAAAATGTGATTACTCGAAAACCGGCGGTTTGAGGGCTGATTTTATTTTTGAGCGAATAAATACATTACTGCTCAATCTAAGGTTAATATGAAAATTTTAGTTGCTCCCAATAGCTTTAAAGAATGTGCAACTTCAGATGAAATTTCGGCAATTATTTCATGCGGACTTCGTAATAATCCTGATCTGGAAATAGTAAATAAACCACTATCTGATGGTGGGGATGGATTCTTAAAAGTTTGTGAATATATCTTCAAAGTAGAAACTATAACATATTCAATAAAAAGCAGTTATAGGAATAACATAAACAATTATAACGTGCTTTATAATTCATCTAAAAAATCTATTTATATTGAATCCGCTGAATTATTTGGATTAAAAGTAATTTCCCAATCTGAAAGATCTCCTCTAAAACTCAGTTCTGAAATTCTCGGAAATTTATTGTTAAACATAGTTGAAGATGTTAACTCTAAGAAGCTAATGGTTGATGAAGTTTGGATTGGTATCGGAGGTACCGCCACTATTGATTTTGGAATCGGTGCGTGCTCCCAACTTGGAGTCTCCTTTTTTGATGCTGATGGAAATCGGAAGACTCCAGTCCCTGAAAATTTCAATCAAATAAGTAAGATAGAAAATACTGGAGTCAGATTACCTTTTAAGTTAAAATGTGTAGTTGATGTTGAAACTGAATTAATTGGGGAACCGGGAGCGATTGAAATTTATGGTAAGCAAAAAGGTGCATCAGAATCTGATCTGATTTTAATTAAAAAAGGGATCCAAAATATTTTAAATATTTTAACAACTGATAAAAGAAATTTACTACCCCAAAAAATAAATGGCGCCGGTGGCGGTTTGGCAGCGGGTTTGAATATTTTTTTTGGTGCTGAAATAATTAGTGCAGAAGATTTTATTAAGAAAAGCATCCTTCAAGACATAAACTTAAAGGAACTTGATGCTGTAATAACGGGTGAAGGCAGATTTGATTTTCAATCCTTTGAGGGAAAAGGTGCTGGAGTGATTCTTAAAATGTTCGGAGAAAGGAATATTCCAATATTTATGATAAATGGATCAACCAATCTCCAATCTAATATAAAACTTGCTGAAAACATTATTGTTATTAATCTAATAGATCTATTTGAATCTCAAGCAGAATCTATAAAAAATTATGGTGCGGGAATAACCAAAGCAACTGAAATTGTGCTGAAACGCCTTCGTAATTAGCCTTTTACCTCTTCAACTTTTTTTAGTAAATTCCAACAAAAATTAATATCTATTCTAAGAAATCACAGGATCAATTGAATGAAGGAATATCTCGATCTGGTTAAATTAGTAATTAAGGAAGGGACTTATAAAAAATCCAGAACAGGGGTAGATACAATCTCATATTTTGGAGCATTTTACAAAGTTGATTTGCAAAAAGGTTTTCCTCTGCTAACAACTAAAAAAGTTGAATGGAAATCATTGTTGAAAGAAGTCTTATGGTATCTTTCAGGCGAAAATCATATAAGGAATTTAAGTCAACACACAAAAATCTGGGATGCCTGGGCCGATGAAAATGGCAGATTAGAAACTGCTTATGGAAGATTCTGGAGACGATTTCCAGTTCCTGAACCAAATGCAGTTTTAGATGGTGAAGTTTACGTTAAGGAAGGTCATCCATTTGTAAAACGAGAAGAGAACGGCTCATTAACATTTGATCAAATTGGCTGGGTAATTAATGAAATAAAAACTAATCCCAATTCCAGAAGATTAGTGATATCCGCATGGCATCCTGCTAATGCAGTAATTAGTAAATTACCGCCTTGTCATTTCACTTTTACTTTTAATGTCAATGCGGGAAAATTAAACTGTCATTTAACTCAGCGATCCGGTGATATCGCACTGGGCATTCCATTTAATCTTGCAGCATACTCTATGTTAACTCAGATAATTGCACAGGAAACCAATTTACAATTAGGATTCTTTGCTCACACGATTATTGACGCCCATATTTATCATGCAGCAAAAGGCTCAGCTATGGAAAAATATGATCATCTTGAGGGATTGAAACAACAACTTTTACGAGAACCTTTGCCATTACCAAAATTGAAAATCGCAAATAAATCAATAGATGAATTACAATTTGAAGATTTTGAATTAATTGATTATCAATATCATGATAGAATTAAATTTGAGGTTGCAGTTTGATAATCAGTATTATTGTAGCTATTGCAAAAAATGGAGTTATTGGTAAAGCTAGTGGGGAAATGTCCTGGCATGTAAAAGAAGAGTTCCAGCATTTTAAAGATACCACGTTAGGTTACCCGATAATTATGGGAAGAAAAACATTTGAAACTCTTGGTAAACCTTTAAAGGGTAGATTGAATATCGTTGTAAGTAAAAATAAATATTATAAGATACCTTTCAATGATGTCGTTGTTAAATTATCAATTGAAGATGCGATCGATCATTGTAAAGCACTCGGACCGGAGAAGATCTTTATTATAGGCGGAGGAGAGATTTATAAACAAGCAATTACTTTTGTTGATGAAATGATTATTACATTTATGAAATTTGAAGCTGAGGGTGATGTTAAATTTCCTGCAATTATTGATAATGAATGGAAGATTGAAAAAATTAAAGATCACGAATTATTTGAAATATACAGATACGTAAGAAGGAATTAATGGCATCACGAATAAAAATATTACCGGATAATCTGGCAAGTAAAATTGCTGCCGGCGAAGTTGTTCAGAGACCGGAATCAGTTGTAAAAGAACTCCTTGAAAACGCGGTTGATGCAAATGCAACATCAATCGAACTTTTGGTAAAACATGCGGGTAAATCTCTTATCCAGGTTTGTGATAATGGCGCAGGTATGACCGAAGAAGAAGTCGTGCTTTGTATTCACAAACATGCAACAAGTAAAATATCTTCAATGGAAGATCTTGAATCGATAAAGACATTAGGTTTTAGAGGAGAAGCATTAAGTTCAATTGCATCTGTCTGTCAGCTCGAAATCAAAACTGAAACAAGAGAATCGGAAATAGGAACTCTGCTAAAGATTGAAAATGAAAATGAAATTATTACAGAAAAAATTTCAGCTGCAAAAGGGACCTGTATAGCAGTAAAAAATATTTTCTATAACATTCCCGCCCGCAGGAAATTCTTAAAAAGCGATAACACTGAATTAAAACATATCATTGATACATTCAACAGAATTGCACTCGCACATTCTGAAATATCATTTAAGTTTTATAATTCCGATAATCTTGTTTTTGATTATACTGCCGGGACTCTTGAAGAAAGAATAGAACAGATTTTTGCAGATAATATGCTGGATGCATTAATTCCTGTTCATCAAACCACAGATTATATTTCTATAAATGGTTTTATAGGTAAGCCATCTATTTTTAAAAAAAGTAAAGGTGAGCAATTTTTATTTCTTAATAAAAGATTTGTAATTAATAAAAATATAAATCACGCAGTATTTACCGCCTTTGAAAATATTTTAGAAAAAGGAGATTACCCGTTTTTTATCCTGTTTATAAATTTAGATCCAAAAAAGGTAGATGTAAATATTCATCCATCCAAACTTGAAGTAAAATTTGACGATGAAAAAGACATTTACAATTTTGTGTTATCTGTAGTTCGTAAAAGTATTGGCACACACGATTTAGTGCCTACAATGACGTTTGAAAGTGAGAATGCGCAAGGGGAAAAAATTGCTTTCAATCCATTTACATCAGTTAAGCAAAATGATTTTACAGATAGACCGGTTTTTAATTCAAGAGAAAAACGTGAGCGAACATCGGTTACTGATGAGGAAATAGATTTGGTTTTTAGTGCTTTAACTAAAAATATAAAAGCAAATTCGGATTCAGAAAGAGAGTTCGGCAATGCTTTGATTGAAAATAAATTTGATAAACAAATTGAGCATTCCGCTTCAAATGAAATTGAAACTACATTTTTGATTCAACTTCATAATAAATATATTTTATCACAGATTAAAAGCGGACTGATGATAATTGATCAGCATGTTGCACATGAAAGAATTCTTTATGAAAAAGTATTATCCCGGCTTGATGCAAATATGCCTTTCATTCAACAGCTGCTTTTCCCCATAAAAATTCAGTTTGATGTAGCTAGTTACGAGATACTTAAAGAGCTTGATGTTATGATCACAAAACTTGGATTTAAATTAAAATATTTGCCTAAAAACTATGTTATGATTGAGGGAGTTCCTGATGATGTTAAGAATGGTTCGGAAGAAAAAATATTAAAAGAATTTATTTCTGAGTACATGAATAATCAAACTGAAAAACAATTGGAAGAAAAAGACAATCTTGCAAAATCATATTCCTGTAAGGCGGCAATAAAAGCAGGGGATAATCTATCTGAAAAAGAGATGCGATTATTGATTGATCAACTTTTCGCAACCTCAATGCCTTATGTTTGTCCTCACGGAAGACCAATTGTAATAAAAATATCTTTGGAAGAATTTGATAGAAGATTTGGTAGGACTTAACTTTTGACGAGTATAATTTTATAAACAAAAAAATAGGAATCTTATGTCTGATTTAGAATATATTAAGCAAAGAAAAAGCTACGATGAAAAAGCTAAATCTGCTAAAACAAATGGAATGAAGTTTACCACTGTCAGTGGACAGGAGATTAATAATTTTTACGGTCCCGATGATATTGAAAATATTAACTACTTAAGTGAAATTGGTTTTCCTGGCGAGTATCCTTACACTCGTGGTATTCACCCGAATGGTTACCGCGGTAAAATCTGGACAATGAGACAATTTGCAGGTTTTGGTTCACCGGAAGATACAAATCAAAGATTCCATTATTTATTAAATCATGGTCAAACAGGCTTATCTGTCGCATTTGATTTGCCGACATTGATGGGCTGGGATGCAGATGCTCCATTAAGCGATGGCGAAGTTGGTATTTGTGGTGTGGCAATTTCTTCTCTTCAGGATATGGAAATTCTTTTTGATAAAATTCCATTGGATAAAGTTTCTACTTCAATGACGATCAATTCACCGGCAGCAATGATCTTCGCGTTTTATCTCGCTGTTGCCCAAAAACAAGGAGTTGATTTCAAGAATCTTCGCGGCACACTTCAGAATGATATTTTAAAAGAATACATTGCTCAAAAAGAATTTATATATCCGCCAACTCCTTCAATGCGGATTATTGTTGATATGATTGAGTATTGTAAAAACGAAGTACCGCAATGGAATCCTGTTTCAGTCAGCGGATATCATATTCGTGAGGCAGGCTCAACAGCAGTGCAGGAACTTGCATATACTCTTGCAGATGGATTTGCATATATTGAAGCTTGTATTGAACGGGGAATGGATGTAGATGAGTTTGCACCCCGCATCTCCTTTTTCTTTAATTCGCATTTAGATTTTTTTGAAGAGATCGCTAAATTTAGAGCAGCAAGAAAAATTTATGCACAAAGAATGAAAGAAAAATACGGTGCAAAAAATCCACGCTCCTGGTGGCTTAGATTTCATACTCAAACTGCTGGCTGCACATTAACTGCACAACAGCCCGAAAATAATATTGTGCGTACGGCATTTCAGGCATTAGCCGGTGTGCTTGGCGGAACCCAGTCACTTCACACAAATTCTATGGATGAAACTTTAGCTTTACCAAGTGAAAAAGCCGTTAAAATTGCTCTACGAACACAACAGCTTATTGCATATGAAACAGGAGTGATTAATACTGTTGATCCTCTTGGAGGCAGCTATTTTGTTGAAGCTTTAACCGCAAAAATGGAACAAGAAGCCAGCGCAATCTTTGAACAAATTGATTCACTTGGTGGTGTAGTTGCCGCAATCGAAACAGGATATTTCCAAAAAGAAATTGCAGATGCTGCTTACCGGTATCAAAAAGAAGTTGAAAGAAAAGACAAGTTTATAGTTGGTGTAAATGAGTTTGTTGAAGAAAATGAAAAAGTCGATATCCCAATTTTAACAGTATCACCCGAGGTTCAAAAACAGCAGGTAAAAAGGTTAGCTGAATTACGGCAGAGTAGAAATCAGGATGCTGTATTCGAAAGTTTAGCCTCGATAAAATCTGCTGCTATAGATGGCAAAAATCTTATGCCTGAATTTTTGAGAGCATCTCAAAATTATGTAACACTTGGCGAAATGATTGGCGAGCTAAAAGAAGTTTTTGGTACATACGAAGAAACAGCAGTTTTTTAATGTTTAAAAATTATTTTCAATTATTGCGTGTTCCACAATGGATTAAAAATCTCTTTGTTTTTATTCCACTTCTGTTTTCACTTCATCTTTTTGAAAGTGAATATTTTCTTTTAACCTTTAAAGCATTTATAATATTTTGCCTTGCTTCAAGCTTTATTTATATCGTTAATGATATTATAGATATTAAAGCAGATTCAGCGCATCCACAGAAAAAATTCAGACCTCTGCCTTCCGGTAAAATATCAATAAAATCAGCCTGGTTAACAGCTGTATTAATTTTTGTTCTATTAATATTGTTATCACTAATCTCTCCTTTAGAATTTATTTATTTCCTTGCAGGATTTATTTCGTTGAACATATTGTATTCAATGTACTTTAAGCATATTGTGATACTTGATATTTTTAGCATTGCAGCAGGATTCAGTATTCGTGTTTTAGCGGGTGCTGCAATCATAGATGTACCGGTTTCAAGCTGGTTAATTTTAACTACCATGTTTATATCATTGTTTCTTGGAGTAATGAAAAGACACTCAGAACTTGAACAGATTACAGAATTAGAGAGGACACCAACCAGAAAAGTTTTAGCCGAGTACTCCCTGACTTTCACAAATCAAATTGCAACTGTTGCAGCAGCGGGTGTAATTATATGTTATGCTCTATATACCGTATCACAAAGGACTGTATCTGTTTTTGGAACTGAAAATTTAATTTATACCACTCCCTTTGTAGTATTTGGGATTTTTAGATTTATGTATCTGGAATATTTAAATCAAAAAGGAGAAAATACCACACAAATAATGTTAACTGATGTACCAATGATTGTGACAGTTTTACTTTACGGTATCGCCACAATTTTGATCGTCTATAAAATTTTATAGCAGTTTATGAATAAAAATAATTTTCTAAAAGTAATAATATTATTTGCAATGATTTTAATTTCGTGCACTGCTTCCAATAATCAATCCATAAGGGATAAGGATAAAATAAATATTATTGATCTGGAAGCATGGTTAAATGTTATGCCGGGTGGTCCGGCGTCATTTCACATCACCGGGAAATATCAGTGTAATGATTTCTCAAATTGTAATGCGGGGTTGACCACAATTAAAATATCTTCCGATAACGATATTTTATATGAACTTAATACAAGTGAGATTAACATTGATAAACAGGTTGATAGAGAATCAGGACAAATTGCATATCAATTTTTTAATAATCCTGGTCTAAAATTAATTGCTTCAATCAATATGATTGAAAAAATAGATGTTAGATTGATTTTTAAAACAGACAGTATTTTAGTGGAAAAAGAATTAATGAATATTCCTTTAACAAGAGCGTATTAATGATTCAGGATTTTTTATTATTAATATTTTTACTTTTGTGCAGTGCATATTTTTCCGGTACTGAGATGGCTTTTATTGTTTCAAATAAATTAAAAATAGAAGTTAAAGCCAGAAAAAAAAATATCGCAGCTCAATCTGCATATCACTTTGTTAAAGATCCTCAAACGTTTTTTTCCACTATCCTGATAGGCAACAATGTAGTTAACATTGCATTTGCATCAATTTCCACAATAGTTCTAGGTAATCAATTCGGATGGGGAGAGTATAAAATACTTTTTGTTGTATCCGTAATTACTTTAATCGTTGCAGAGTTAATCCCCAAATATATCGCCAGAGAAGGAGCAGATTCATTAATATTAATATTTTCAATGCCTTTAAGGTTACTTTCTATTTTATTCTTTCCTTTTATAAAACTAACAACCCGCATTTCAAAGCTGCTTACTGAACGCAAGAAAGATTCGGCTGAAAATCTTGCACACCTGTTTGATAAAGAGGATATGAAAATACTTGTTGATGAAGTTCAAAAATCAAGTAACGCAAAGAATGACGAAGGTTCATTCATATCCAAAGTGTTTGATTTTAGCGAACAAAAAGTTTATGAAGCAATGCGTCCAAGAACTGAAATTATAGGTATCTCAATTGATGATTCTGTTTCAAATGCAGTCGATCTATTTATTGAATCCGGTTATTCAAAAATAATGGTATACGAAAAAGACCTTGATAATATAAAAGGGTTTATACTTGCAAAAGATCTATTCAGCAATCCGAAACAAATCAAAGATATAATTCGTGAAACCCAGTTTTATCCGGAAACTAAAAAAAGTTTGGAAATTTTAAATGAATTTCTAAACCACAATGATTCGATTGCAGTTGTTATTGATGAATTTGGTGGAACTGCGGGCATTGTAACTATGGAAGATATAATAGAAGAGCTGTTCGGTGATATAAATGATGAATACGATGTTGAAGAAGTAATTTGTCGTAAAATAACCAAGGATTCTTATATAATAAGCGGCAAAGTTGAGATTGACCATATCAATGATAAATACAAATTAAATATTCCGATTGGTAATTATGAAACAGTTGCAGGATTTATCATTGATAACCTTGGACATATTCCCAAACCAAACGAAACAGTTTCTATCGGCAATTTTTATTTTCTCATTATCCGCGCTGATAATGTAAGAATTGATTTGGTCAAGCTTACTTTAAAATCGGATGAACAATCTGAATAATAATAGTTCTAAAATTATTTTGTTTGACGGCGTCTGTAATTTTTGCAACTATTGGGTTAACTTTATTATTGATCGCGACAGGCAAAACAATTTTAAATTAGCTGCTTTACAATCTGAAAAAGGAATTGAACTGCTCAAAAAATTTAATCTTCCTGAAGATGATTTTGATTCATTTATTTTAATTTCACAAAATAGAGTCTATAAAAAATCAGCAGCAGCGTTTGAAATTGCAAAATATCTTTATGGCTGGCCTATAATCTTAACTCCATTGAGATTTTTACCAAAATTGTTTACAGATCTTATTTATGACTTAATTGCCAAAAATCGATATAAGTTTTTTGGTAAAAAGGAGTCGTGCAGAATCCCAACTCCGGAAGAAAGAAGCAAGTTTCTCGCATAAATCTATCTAAATCTTAATTGGGATAAACATTATTTTAGGTTAAATTTGCTTAATAAAATTCAGAATAATAAGCGTATTGTTAAAACTTAATATTGATTCAAAAGACATTAATTCTAAGGCGCGGGCAGGATGGTTTGAAACTGATCATGGTATAGTTGAAACACCGATATTTATGCCGGTTGGTACTCAAGGTACGGTAAAAGCTGTGAATAACACTTTTCTTGATATTGAAATAAAAGCTCAGATTGTTCTTTCAAATACTTATCATCTTTATTTAAGACCAGGCACGGAAATTCTTGAAGCTGCGGGCGGACTTCATAAATTTATGAACTGGAAAAAGCCGATATTGACCGATAGCGGAGGTTACCAGGTTTTTAGTTTAACTGAATTGCGTAAACTAAAATCAGATGGCGTTGAATTCAGATCCCATCTGGACGGCTCAAAACATTTTTTTACTCCGGAAAAAGTAGTTGGAATCCAGAGAAGAATTGGCTCAGATATTATGATGGTTCTTGATGAATGCGCTCCTTATCCCTGTGATTATGATTATGCAAAAAAATCTGTTGAACTTACAAGTAATTGGGCAATTTCTAATAAAGAAGCTTTTGAAAATTCCAATCCTATGTATGGTCATAAACAATTTCAGTTTGGAATAATTCAAGGCAGCATCTATAAAGATCTTAGAGAAAAATCAGCAGAGGATTTGCTGAAATTAGATTTTGATAGTTACGCAATTGGCGGTCTTGCTGTTGGTGAGCCGACAGATCAAATGTATGAACTGGTTGATTTTACAACCGATTTTATGCCAGAAGATAGACCAAGATATTTAATGGGTGTTGGACGACCAGAAAATATTCTGGAATCGATTGCACTCGGCGTGGATATGTTTGACTGCGTTATGCCGACAAGAAACGCACGTAATGCAAATGTCTTTACATGGAACGGAACACTATCGATGCGTAACGCAAAATATAAAGATGATTTTAATCCTCTGGATTCAAGTTGTAACTGTTATACTTGCAGAAATCACACAAGAGCATATTTAAGACATCTTTTTATTGCTGAAGAGATATTGGCACTGGAACTTGCTTCCATTCACAATTTGTATTTTTATCTGGAACTTGTAACGGAAGCACGAAAAAAAATTATCAATGGAGATTTTCTTGAATGGAAAAATAAAACTATAAATGAAATATCTGTTAAAAATTAAAATCAAAAGGAGAAAATAAATTGGATATATTAATAGCAATGGCACCTCAGGGCGGCGAAGGCGGCGGTGGAAGTTTAATAAGCACTCTAATCATGTTCGGTGCTATATTCGCAATCTTTTATTTTATGATAATCAGACCGCAGCAAAAAAGAGCAAAGGAAAGAGAGAAACTGCTTTCTAACATAGAAAAAGGTGATAAGATTGTCACTTCCAGCGGAGTTCATGCAACTATAGTTGGGATTGAAGAAAAAACAGTACTTATAGAGATCGCTCCGAATGTTAAAATTAAAATTGAACGATCTGGAATTGCTAGTGTAATAAAATAATCTCTAAAAAGGTTTTTATGTTTTGCAGTGTTGATGAAGCAATTGATGAAATAAAAAACGGTAAAGTCATTATCGTTGTTGATGATGAAGACCGTGAAAATGAAGGCGACTTTATTTGTGCGGCAGAGTACGTTACACCCGATATTGTAAACTTTATGGTTACGCACGGCAGGGGAATGCTGTGCGTAGCCTTAAATGGTAAAAGATTAGATGAACTTAATCTGCCATTAATGGTCGAAACTAATTCTGCTTTACACGGAACTCAATTTACAGTTACAATTGATGCGATTGAGGGAACAACAACCGGAATATCTGCGGCTGATCGGGCACATACAATTAAAAAACTTATTGATCCAAAATCAACTTCAAAAGATTTTGCAAAACCGGGCCATATTTTTCCGTTACGCGCTTTTGAAGAAGGCGTTCTTAGAAGAGCAGGGCATACAGAAGCAGCAGTGGATTTATGCAAACTTGCAAACTTAAATCCTGCAGGAGTATTATGCGAGATATTAAAAGATAATGGTGAGATGGCTCGTGTTCCTGAACTGGTAGAAATTGCTAAAAAGTTTAATCTCAAAATTGTAACCGTTCAGGAATTGATTAAACATAGAATTAAAAATGAAAATCTTATCGAGAAAATTACAGATATAGATTTTCCGACAGATCACGGAAGATTCAGACTTCATCTCTATAAAAATCTTTTGGATAAGAAAAAACAAATTGCATTGGTTAAAGGAGAACCGGATCCTGAAAAACCATTTCTTGTTCGCATGCATTCAGAATGTTTAACAGGTGATGTATTTCATTCATTAAGATGCGATTGTCACGATCAGTTAAATCATGCTTTGGATTTGATTGAACAAAATGGTTCCGGTGCTTTAGTTTATATGCGGCAGGAGGGAAGAGGTATTGGATTGGAAAATAAAATTAAAGCATATCGTTTGCAGGATGAAGGCAGAGATACTGTTGAAGCAAATGAGGAACTTGGCTTTAAAGCTGATTTGAGAGATTATGGAATTGGAGCGCAGATTTTACTTAATCTTGGAATCAAAAAAATTAATCTTCTTACAAATAATCCCAAAAAAGTTATTGGATTAAATGGCTACGGACTTGAAATTGTTAATCGTATTCCGATTGAAATCCCGCCAAATAAGAGTAATGAAAAATATCTGCAAACCAAGCGGGATAAGCTTGGCCATATAATTTTGCAGTAAGAATTTAAAGCAATAGAGCAAGTGTACCTTGATCTATTATCAGGTACTTATTTTATTAACAACATTTTCTTAGAATTAATAAAATCCCCAGCTTGTAATTTATAAACATAAACTCCGCTTGCAAGTGATGAAGCATTAAAAGAATGCTCATAACTTCCGGCACTTCTAAATTCACTAACAAGTGTAGTAACTCTTCTTCCAAGTATATCATAAATATCAAGAGTAATTAATCCGTCTTTAGGCAAATCAAATTTAATTGTTGTAGTTGGGTTAAATGGATTAGGATAGTTTTGATACAATGAATATTCCTTTGGAATTATCTGCTCTTTTTGTTCATTGTTTATCCCGAATTTGGTCTGCAAAAGATTATTTAGTTTAGTTAGATAATCAGATGTTCCTTTAACAAGATATTTACCACTTGCAATTTTACCAAGACCTGAGTTTGTTGTATCAAGGTTTAAAGCAGTTGTCATAATATCTATTTCTGCATAAACTGCTTCTTCACTATTTGGGTTTTGCTGAATTATATTATCGAACTTTGATATTGCCGTTAAGTATTCTTCTTTGCTAACATCACACTTAATTGCATTCTGTTGATAGATTTTTATTAACAATGTATCCGGCTCTGTGGCTGCAATATTATTCAATGCGCTCTGTAAACTATTAAAGTAACTTTCATCTGCACGCGTTAGATTAGCTATAGTGTACAGCTTGTTGTAAGCAGGTAATTTTTCTGCTGAAGTATAATTACCCTGAACAATTTGCTCATAAATTGTTTTTGCCTGTTCCATCTCAAGCGCAATAAAATGTTTGTCTGCTTCTGAATAACTGGCTTCTAATGCTGTAATGTCTTCCGGTACAAATGCAGACGGATACAAAGTATCAACTACAATTCCCGTTGAAGTTTTAAGAACAAGTTCATCTTCCCCGCCATCAGGTAATAGGCAAGGTTCTAAGTAGAATGGTGAAAAAATCACAGACAATTGTCCAAACCTTTCCGCGCTTGGTTCCGTTGTACCCCAGTAATTATTTTGTGCATAAAGTTGACGGTCACCATCTGTCAGGCTTCCATTAAGTAATAATAACGTATTCATTGTTGGTGTAGATCTACGGTCATCTATTATTTCATTACAACCAGGTCTTTTTTCTTCACCGAGCAATGCAGATGTTGAACTAAAATAAATCTCAGATCCGTCATTATCTGGTGGTTCGCCAAACACAGATCCCATTCCGTTTTCTGTTATCCGGTTATAACCTGAAGCTCCATACCAGGTGTATGGTGGTCCGCTAATAATTTTGCCAATCATATTTGGTATTGATCCAGAGCCAATAAATAAGCCGTGATATTTATTATGTTCAAGAGTATTGTCTCCAACATCCGGAGATGAGTTTGCAAGACGAATACCATTCAAACAATTTGCTGCTATATTACATCTAATATACCCACCGCTATTATCCATAAATATTCCTGCAAAGGGTACGCTTGAACCACCATCTATCACATTTCCCTGGATAAAGGCTGACACTACTGAGGCAATTGAAATACCACTGCCGCTAAAATTGTTTTCCTGTATTAATATCTCATTATAATTAGCAATAGAAATACCCATTGATGAGCCTGTAATATTACATTTATAGATTGTTGGAGGAGGCGGTGTCTGAATGCCATCTCCGATTAAACCAATTAAAGCAATTGCATATTGTGAGCAGTTAGTAAAATTTACATTTGAAATTGTTATTTGACCTGGACCAACTTCTGTATTGATGCCTCTTTGTGCATTTTTTATATCACAGTAAGACATTAAAAGAGAAGCACCAGTTTTAACTAAAATACCTTCTGAAGTTGATGAATTAAATTCTAAGGTTAATCGATTATTTACAGTGCCATAAACCTGTGCACTGCCCTCGATAATTAATTTCTTTCCAGGGTCAAATACTATTTTACCATTTGTACCGCTTACTATTTTGCCACCTACTTTAACAGTTATGTTTGCTTTTGCGTTGTATGTACCATAAACAGAAAGTGTTGCGCCGTTTTCTATGGTCATATCATCATTAAGTGTTAGCCCTTCGCCAACGTCTTCACTGTATACTAATTTGCCGCCATAAAGAACTACAGGGGCAACCTGGTAGAGGTATCCTTCGCCTGCAGGAAAATTATAATTTGTCGAAAATGAATTAGTAAATGTTATATCAAAATTATATTCAGATTCAATATTTCTAAAACGAGTGTTTATAAAATCAGAACCATTATCAGTAACAGTTAAAGAAACCCATCTGGATTCTGTTGTTAGTAAATTTGCAAGTAGAAAATATTTATTATCAGGTTGTCCTTCCCGATCAAAAAACCCTGCGTGAAAATTATATGATGAAGGAGTCGGATTTTGAGTTGTAGTACTTAGTGTCAGATAATCTTTTGTAACAGTTGTACCGGTCCTTTTATCCTGCATATCTGGAATGGAAGCATAAGGGTATAATCTAAGAAATCCACTATCAATTGCAGTATCGTTGTAATTTAGCGAAACAAGTGTTTTGCCAAGTACGCCATTTAATCTAGCAGCAATTTTTTTAACTGTATACCAAATTGGTCTTGGCTCATAATAATGGTTACCGACTGGTATTTTTACCAAACCTTCATTATAGCTATAACTATAGTAGTTTTCGAAAAAAATACCTTTGCAACCGTGTGCAAGAGCCAACATAGTTTCTGCAAGAACTTCTGATGTATCCGGCAGCATCCAACTTTCATAATTTACCCCTACTTTTCGACCAAATGTTTGTGCTGAAAGAAAGTATAAACTATCAAGTGTATAAGCTTGTTGTAAATGCTTATGAAGAAAATATAATGTAAAATCCCTATTATCCGGCACAAAGGTATCTTTATTATTTGTAAAAGGTGCATACCAGAACATTAGCTTTTTTGGTTGAGCTAGTTGAACGTACTGATTCCACGTTGGGTCTCCATCTCTTATTCCATTCCATTCCGGGTACCAATGCGTAAGTAAATCTGCCTGAATATTATTGTTTTGATCATCCAGAATTTCTTGCACTCTTCTCAATGGTTCATATCCATCTATTGAATGCGGCTCATCCATTGTGTAGTAGTATTTTAATTTGTTATAAAATGTCGGATTTTCATTTTTAAACTCGTGATCGTAAGTGACTATGCTATCCACATACTTTTCTAAAGGATTATTAAACCAAGAATCCCAAATCATTTGATCATAAACTTCAACGTAGTCAACAAGTAATTCCACATTACCAAGCCATTGTACTTTAAATTCTATTGTTGAACCAATGTTATATCCCGGTGGTGATTTTATACCAAATGAGCCAGGCATTGAGTAGCTCTTTCGATTGACAGTATCTACATTAAAATATCCGATGTAATTGTATGTTAAAGGTATATCCACATAATCGGTACTTAACAACATACTGCTTGTTACTAATTTTGAATTTAAAGTATGCTCTACGCCATCAGAGTCTGTCATAACAACAAATAAACTACAAACCGGTACATTTGTTATTGATGGTGAAGCCATTTTCATATGAAATACTGCTTGATATCTTATTGGTTCAGGGTTCCAGCTAACATTAGTAAAAGTATATCTTGGGTATTGCCAGTAATTAGGACCCTTAATTAAAAAACTGTTTGTATTATTTGCATTTGGAGGACCGCTTTGCCAACCGGATACCCCATTTACATCATAAAATGGTGAACCAATTTCGTGTTTTATTTTTACGTTTCCGGTAAATAAGGGATCGCCTTCCGCCTCCCATTTCATATATTTTGCACTGGTAAAGTAACTTATCCAGTCAATGTTCTGCCACTCAGCATTTATATTTACCTCATCTGCTGTCCCCGTTCCCGAATCATTTGCTGCCCAGATAAAGTCGAATAACGATAAGGGGGCATAATTATTATTTTGATTAAGACTTGGCACATCCTTTACTGCAACTTGATATAGTGCGTTTACACCAAGATCTAATAACTGTTGATAATTATTATATTGTGTGTAATGTTGCTCCTCTTTTGAACCCGAAGAGGCTATAAATGTTCCAACAATAAATTTCTGTTCACCCTGCGGTGTATTTTGTGCAAATAATAAATTGCTGCTTAATAAATAGAAAAACACAAAAAGTACAATCAAGCTTTTTTTAATTGAAAATTGTACGCATTGTTTCATTTTACTCCTCCTGATATTTTATTTTTCTATTGTTGCACTTGCCTGCAGTAAGCAGGTTGTTTAATTGCATTATTGCTCTACTGTTCACTAATTCTTCTACTTATTACCTCTTGCTTCTAACGTTTTTCTTCTCTCGACTTTCTTCTTCCATCTTATTTTAAATACACCATCTTCTTCATCTCTGTAAATACAGGAATATCCCTTTCACTTCTTATCATTATCTGGTAAATGTAAATACCTGATGCAAGATTCGAATTATTAGGAACGGTCGGGAGACCGTTCCCTATGGATGGAAATTCAACTTGATAAAAACCAGCTTCCTGATCCCGGTTAACCAATACTGATATTAATTCTCCTTTTATATCATATACATATAGTTTTACATAACCTCTTTCTTTTAATCTGTAGCTTATTATTGTGTTCGGGTTAAATGGGTTTGGGTAATTTTGATATAACTGATAGTCGGAGATTAGTTGTGGATAGTTTTCAACTCCCGTTATATTTACTACTACCTCTGTAGAAGGTTCCGATTCGTTGCCTTGTTTATCTACACAGGTTACCTTGTAAACATATTTTGTAACATTATGTGGATTTAACTCTATAAAAGATGTATCTGCTGAAGATGAAATCAGTTTTGTTGAATCAATAGTAAAGTTAATTACCGTATCCCTATATACCTTATAAAAAGATGTGTCTGCTTCTGTGTTTCTATTCCAGAATAAAGAAATCGTGTTAGTATCAACAACTGCTGTAAGATTTATTGGCGCTCTTGGCGCAAGATCAAGATACTTATAACTTTCGCCAAAAGGTCCTCCATAAATTCCAATATCACTTCTGCTTCCATCTTTATCCAAAATGTTAGGATCACCTGCATCAATTAAAGGTGAATATTTTTGCAGATGAAAATCCATACTATCTGCATTCACAAACATTGGATTGTTAAATATGTTTGTACTGTCTATTGTAGTATAAATTGCATTTAGTCCATTTTCCCAGAGGTTATTATACTTTAGTATTTGTGGACTTCCTCCAGGTTGATCATAATATAACACCGTGTTGTTATTTTGGAAATGATTGTTTGTAGCTTTTGAACCGGCACCAATCATTCCGACTCCCCAGTTTCCATCTGTACCATAGACTATATTATTTGTTATTGAATCATTTCCATACGACCAAAAAGTATAATTTCCGCTACCAACGAATTGATTGCTGTTTAACTTGGAGACAAATCCCAACGCATCATAAAATCCTACATCGCTGTTATTACCGTTGATAATATTATTGTAATATGTCGGTGAGGAGTTTATTTGTGATGTTAATGCTGTAATTAACGCGGATATTATGTTTTCTGAAATTACGGGTTTGCCCTCACAAACGATTCCATTCCACACATTATTTACGATATTTTTATAAATATGAGTACTTTCATTTTGGCTTGTACCAGCATCAATACCTAATGAAGCTTCTTGAATTTTGCAAAATTCCATTGTGGAATTTAATATATAGACTCCCCAACCTTCACTTGCATTGCGGCAATAAATCCCAAAACCTTTTACATAGCATCCATCGTAGGTTCTCATTGAATAATAAGGCGTACTTAGCTGCCGTGTATCAATAATACAACTATCCATTCCAGCCCCAATAAGCGTTAAGCCAGGTATCATATCAATGCGTTCTTTATAAATACCATTTGCAACATAAATAGTATCACCAAAATTGCATACGTTAATGCACTTTCGTATGCTGTCTGCGGCGGTTTGCCAGCTTGTGTAAGGTGGGGTGCTTGTGCCGGACTTACTCACGAACCGGACAGTTGCTTCGCTGAAGGAAAAAGATAAAATTAAAAAGACTAAAGAAAGGGAAAGGAAATATTTCGGATTCATAGTAATCTCAACCAATCGGTTTATTAACATTTATAACTTAGGAATTATTTTGGAGAGATGCGAATATTATATCCAATAGATTGATACGTCAA
Organism: Ignavibacteriales bacterium; assembly: GCA_003538625.1. Taxonomy (GTDB): domain Bacteria; phylum Bacteroidota; class Ignavibacteria; order Ignavibacteriales; family Ignavibacteriaceae; genus IGN3. The sequence goes on along the minus strand of DPRR01000045.1, from coordinate 239,756 downwards.
AAAGAAGAACACAAAAATAATCTTACTTTCCGCTCAATCTGTTTTTCATTATTTTCACTGCGTAACTATTCAACTCTTTTGAAAAATAATTGAGAAGATAAAATGAAATTCATTATTGCATTTCTTTTTACAATGACCGTATTTGCACAGCAAAAAACAGTTTACGTTGCACATATAGACGGTGAAATAGATTTAGGGTTAGCACCTTATATTACTCGCGTAATTTCTGAAGCTGAACAAAATAATGCATCAGCTATTGTCTTTAAGATAAACACCTTTGGCGGCAGAGTTGATGCGGCTACACAAATTAAGGACGCAATTCTATCCAGCAAAGTTTTAACAATTGCGTTTATTAGTAACCGTGCAATTTCTGCAGGTGCGCTGATAGCTTTATCGTGCAATAAAATTGTAATGGTTCCAGGCAGTTCAATCGGAGCTGCAACAGTTGTTGATCAATCCGGACAAAAAGTTGGTGAAAAATATCAATCCTATATGAGATCTGAAATGAGATCTACCGCTGAACGGAATGGAAGACCGACGGATATTGCCGAGGGAATGGTTGATGAAAGAGTAGTTGTAAAAGGATTAGTCGATAGCACAAAACTGATAACTCTTACATCCGAAGAAGCTTATAAATATAAAATAGCTGATAGTGTTATTACAAATTTTTCTGACATGCTTGCAATGTTTAATTTAAAAAATGCTGAAGAAGTTGAGGTTAGTTCAAATTGGGCAGAAGGAGTTGTCAGATTTTTAAATAATCCAATTATCTCTTCTATCTTGATTATGATTGGATTTTTTGGTTTGATGGCGGAAATAAAAACTCCTGGTTGGGGTGTAGCGGGCACAACAGGTTTAATTGCTCTCACTCTCTTTTTCGGCTCGTCATATATTCTGCAGTTAGCTTCGATAGTTGAGATATTAATGTTTGTAATCGGGCTTGGGTTGCTGCTTGCGGAAATTTTTATTATTCCGGGGTTTGGAATTGCAGGAATATCCGGTATTATTTTGATCTTTGCCTCAATATTTCTATCTCTTCTTGGCAGCAAACCATTCATAGATATGCACGATGTTTCAATTGCAATCATTCAACTTTCAGGTGCAATGCTTTTTGCTTTATTGGGCATATTTTTATTAGCAAAGTATTTACCAAAATCATCTGCATTTAATAAACTTGTTTTATCGGAATCAGAAAAAGCTGATAAAGGATTTGTTTCATATCCATCGGAAAAAGATTTAATTGGCAAGACCGGTATTGCATTTACAACTTTAAGACCAGGCGGTACTGCAGAGTTTGATGGTAAAAGAGTTGATGTAGTAGCTGATTCTGAATACATTAATCAGGGTACAAAAATAAAAGTACTGAGAGTTGAAGGAATAAAAGTAGTTGTTACTCCAATAAAGGAATAAAATTTTATTGCTTCATAATTCGGGTTATTTATAAAAAATTTTTAATCCAAAATCATTATTTGCAAAATCTACACAGAGAATTTTTAATACATTTGCAACTGAATCTCGTTTAACAAATGCAAACCCGTTTACCGGATTGGAAAACATCTCCTGAATGTTAGATGGAGGTATTTTGATTTCGTGTCTTCCATTTATAACTGCTTCTTCATCCATTGAAAAAAGAAATTGAAAATTTGAACTGATAAATTCCGGAGTCAAATCGACTCCAGGATTATTCCAATCAATATTTTCAGGAACTAAGTACACATCAGCGCTTAGCGTAACAGAATCCGATTCCCCGCTTCGGTAATAACCACTTAAGCTATTAATTAAATTATAATTATTACCAACTCTTGCTCCATCAGGATGCATTTTTATTAAAAATACATCCTGACTAATAATCTTTGTTGCAAAATCATCAAGCATATTATATCTGACAAACACATCCCGGGATAAATTTTGATTATCATCAAGAGTTACTGCGGTATAAGTTGAGTTTATATCATACGAGGTGCTTCTGAAAATAAGTGTGTAATCGCCTTTGTTCAGCAATCCAAATGAAAAATCACCATTACTGTTACAAGTCTGGTAAATTGACCTTTGCGAAGCATTGCTTTTCAATTCAATTGTAGCCAGTGATGCCGGTGTATTGTCGAGGAATTTTAAAATTCCGGTTATAGAACTATTTCCTCTCGAAGTATCCACAATATTTTCATCCTTTGAGCAAGATACAAAAGATGCTACAACAATTAATAAAAAAGATAAACAAACAGACATACGGATCATTGAGTAAACTCTCGTTTTAATTACAGCAGTTCAATAATATTTGTATTCATAACTACATCCTTACGCGCACCCTTTTGTTTTCCTTTTGGTGTATTAGCTTCCATTGTGTATGATATTTCAAGTCGTGTTTTAGTGCGGGATTTAATTTGAATCCCTCTATCAACATTGAAATAATATTTACCTTCGGCTGTGGAAATAGGTTTTTGAAAAGTGAATGATGTATTTCCCTGATTTACTTTTGACTGACCGCTGTATTTGAAATCAATTCCTGCATCGATCACAGCAATGCGGGCGTCATCCAGTTTTTCCACACTTTCCACTTTATATGTGTTTACATAATTAATTTGATATACCATTAAAGGAATAGGTGCTTGTTTAATTTGCCAGGTTGAATCTTTGTAAACTTCTTTATCAGATACTTTTCTTATGATTTGAGTTATAAGTGGTTGAAGAACTCCATTTATCAGATCCTGTCTTATTAAATTTTTATCGTTTACAGAAATTGTATCTGCTGCACCTTTAAGTTCAAGAAACTTATTTGATATTTTATCAGCCTTAAATATTTCGAGCACATCACCGTTTTTGTTAAACCTTACACTAAATGGATTGTTGAATAACGATTGAAATTCAGCAAATTGATTTGTCTTAGCAGAATCTACATCTTTACCCGCTTCGAAGTTAAATGTCTGTCCATTTGCAGAAGCTTCAAGTTTAAGGGAAGTGATTTTGATTTCGGCTTCAGTTGTACCATCAGAATCAACGTCCTTGGCAACAAGATCGATTAAGTAAACTATTTTCTGGCTGACGGCACTCGTCATTGTAGTGTCCATCGTTATTGTCTGAGTATTGTTTGATATTGTTGTTAGTCTGTAAACAGCTTTATCACCTTTCTTAAATTTGTATTCCATTAAAAATGGTTTACCCGAATTATCCAGACCTTCTGTTTTTAAATCTGTTGAATCAAAAGAATATTTTTCTTTTTCATTTAACGATTTATCAGGATCATTATTTTTATCGCCGCAGCTAACAAGAATAAAACTTGTTATGATAAGCACTACTAAATATTTTAACATTTTTTCCTCTTAATAAAGTAAATATTGATTTCGTTTTTTAATGAATTTAGTAAGATCACTTTGCCATGAAGCAAAGATTTGATCCGACAAATTTTTATTTTTTAATTGTTTTCTAAGGACATCTGTACCGGCAAGTCTGTCGAAAGAATCATTAAATTTAATTTTATTCCCGTACAATTTAACCAGAACATGCAAGAGTTTTACACCGAATTTTACTGACTCAAATTTAGTTGGTTCAGTGATTTTAATTTTAATTCCAGAACAAACTGTGTTCTCATATTTTGGGTTAGTTGCCATTGCTGCAATATTTTTCGGTGTAAAGGATACCGGTTGAAATTCAGCACTTTCGATTTTTAATAAGTTGAGTTTTTCTATTACTTGTTCGGCATTAATAAATGGAGCGCCAACTTGAAGGAAAGGGTAATAAGTACCTCTTCCCTCAGAGACGTTTGTGCCTTCAAGTAAGCAAATTCCCGGATAAACCAGCGCAGTTTCCAACGAATTGATATTTGGAGAAGGAGAATTCCAATTTGAATTAAACTCAGATGGTATTTCACGTTTCCAGTTTTTGCAGTTAATAACAGTTAAAGAAATATTTTTCCAGCTTGAAATTAATTTTTCTCCAACAAAATATTTTGCAAGTTCTCCGACAGTCATTCCATGTGTAATTGGTATTTGTGCAATCCCGACAAAAGATTTATATTTTTCATCAAGAACAGGTCCATCAACATAACTACCGCCAATAGGATTAGGTCGATCAAGAATTATTACAGGAATATTATTTTCTCCGGCAGATTCTAAAACATAATACAATGTTGAAATGTAAGTATAGAATCTTGCACCAATATCCTGGATATCAAAAATTAAAACATCAACATCCGTCAGATTTTCTTTAGTTGGTTTTCTATCTTTTCCATAAAGTGAAACTATTGGAACTTCTTTGTAAAGATTATTTTTGTAATCAATATGCTCACCTGCTTCAGCGCTGCCTTTAAATCCATGCTCTGGTGTAAAGATTACTTTTACAGTTACACCTTTTTGCTCAATTAATGCATCTACTAAATGAGTCCCATCTGTAAGAAGGGAAGTATGATTACAAACAGCACCAACATTTTTTTTAGTGATAAGATTTAAATTTTCAGAAAAAAGTAAATCGGCACCATTAACAATCTGCGCATTAATAGGAATTGAAAGAAGAAAAACAATTGATAATAAAATAAAATTGTACTTTGGTCTCATTAAAAGTTCCTTCCGATACTTCCTTAAAAACAAATGTCAGTCTGAACTTGTCGAAGACTGACATTAAAAACCATCCGGTCACACTTCGACAAGCTCTGTGTGACAATGGAAAATTTATATTTTAAACTGGGTAATTTTCAATTAACTCTTTGCTTGAGAAAAAGAAAGCAATTTCTTTTGCAGCATTCTCATCAGAATCTGAACCGTGAACAGCATTGTATTGAACACTTTTTGCATAAAGTTTTCTAACAGTTCCTTCAGCAGCTTTTGCAGGATCAGTTGCACCGATAAGTTTTCTGTAATCTTCAACAGCATTTTCTTTTTCAAGTGCGATTGGAACACAAGGACCCGAAGTCATATATTCAACCAGTTCACCATAAAAAGGTCTTTCCTTATGCACTTCATAAAAAGCTTTTGCTGCATCTACAGAAAGCTTAATCATTTTTAGTGCTGTAATTTTAAATCCAGCTTTGTTAATCATCGCAATGATCTCACCAATGTGATTATCATTTACAGCATCTGGTTTAATTATCGCTAACGTTCTGTTACTCAATTAGAACTCCTATTTCTTTTTATTTTTTTTCTTGTGTGATTTTTTATCGTGTTTTTTTGATTTCTCAGTTTTTTTCTTGTCAGATTTTTTCTTTGTTTTAGGTTTTTCAACCTTAACGGGTTTTATAGTTTTAACTGTATTCTTTGTTGGTGCGGTTTTTCTAACGACTGGCTTTTTTACTTTTAATTTTTCAATAGCCTTTAACATTGTAACACCAATTTCAGCGGGACTTTCAACAACATGAATTCCTGCTTTTTGCATTGCTGCCATCTTTTCTGCTGCAGTTCCTTTTCCGCCTGATATTATTGCACCAGCATGACCCATTCTTCTTCCGGGAGGTGCGGTTCTTCCCGCAATAAATCCAACCACAGGTTTCTTAACATTTTTCTTTATGAACTCAGCGGCTTCTTCTTCAGCACTTCCGCCAATTTCACCTATCATAACAATTCCATCTGTATCTTTATCATCATTAAACATTTTTATTATATCGATAAATCGAGAGCCAATAATTGGATCGCCGCCGATGCCAACGCAGGTTGATTGACCAAGATTTACATCTGATAATTGTTTTACTGCTTCATAAGTTAATGTGCCAGATCGGGATACAACGCCAATTTTCCCTTTTTGGTGAATGAAGCCCGGCATAATTCCAACTTTTGCAATTCCCGGAGAAATAACTCCAGGACAATTTGGACCCACTAATACAATATCTTTTCCTTTAATTGAGTTGTAAACTTTCAACATATCGTTTGTGGGAATACCTTCAGTGATACAGATGATATATTTTATTCCTGCACCTGCAGCTTCTAAAATTGCATCTGCAGCAAAAGCCGGAGGAACAAAAATTACAGAGGAATTAGCTTTCTGTACTTTAACAGCTTCTTCAACTGTGTTGAAAACAGGAACTCCTTGAAAATCGGTTCCACCTTTACCAGGGGTAACACCGGCAACTACTTTTGTTCCGTATTCTAACATTTGTGTTGTATGAAAAGAACCCTCGCCGCCTGTAATTCCCTGAACTACAAGTCGAGTGTTTTTATCTATTATGATAGCCATAAATAATCCTTTTCTGATTTAAATTTTATAAACAAAAATAAGGAAAATCTGGGATAATGATAAATTTTTTATGGAATGTTCAATGGTAAATGTTCAGGTTTCAATGATAGGATTAAAAGATTTGTTTGTTATAACTTGAAATAGTTCATGTTTGAATGTAATTTCCAATCAAATATTTCACAAGGTATATTATGTTATCAAATCAAGATTCGGGTGCTAAAAGTATTGATATAAAAAATCTAAGCCTCAAAGAAAAGATTTCATTAGTCGAAGATATTTGGGATGAAATCAGTAATAATCAAAACTACCTTTATGTTTCTGATGAACAAAAGAAGGAATTAGATTCTCGATTGAGTAAATACAAACTCAATCTAGCCGAATCAAAGAAATGGAGTATTGTTCGCGAAGAAATTAAATCAAAATTAAAATGATTGATATTATTATTCAACCTGATGCGTCTAATGATATTTTAGAAGCTGCAAAATGGTATGATAATAATCTAAAGGGACTTGGTGAATCATTTTTAGGTAGTGTTGATTCTGCAATAAATTCAGTTCAACAGAATCCAGAAGCATATCCAAAGGTTTATAAAGAATTAAGGAGAATATTATTGAAGAAATTTCCATTTGGAATATTTTATTTAGTTGAAGAAAATAATATTGTTATTGTTGCTGTTTTTCATGCTAGTAGAAATCCAAAACAATGGAAAGGGAGAACTAAATAATCTTATACCCAATCAAATGCATAACTTGGGTTGAACCCATTTGAAACGGTTCTTCTTCATCGAATACAAATCCAAGATTTTGATACCATTCTAAAGATTTAACATTTTGTTTCATTACACCAAGCCAGACTTTACTGAATTGTTTTTCTTTTGCGATCTTGTAAGATTCGCTTAAAAGTTTTTTACCAAGACCAAATCCCTGGTATTCAGGTAAAACGTATAATGATGAAACAAAGAATTTTTTATTGATATGATCTTCAAACAATTTAAGCCATCCGGCGGGAATGGAATTTACTTCTGCAATAATTCCATTTGAGAAGGGATCGTTTAAGATTTCAATCAATCTGTCTTCGCTGTAATGTTTTTCAAAGTGGGATAGAATATCTTCTTCGGGAATGAATGTGTATGTGTTTTTCCAGGTTTCAAGTAAAATATTTTTTACGATTGAGAAATCGTCTCTGGTCCAATTACGAATGGTAATTTCAGTTTGTGATTTCATCCTGGATATGCTTTGCTAACTGAAATATTTTTTCTTCTTCAAATTGTTGTGATAAAATTTGCAAACCGATTGGAAGATTTTCTGAGTTCTTTCCGATTGGAATGCTCAATCCCGGAATGCCTGCAAGGTTTGCTGACGTTGTATAAATATCACTCAAATACATTTGCAATGGATCATCAGATTTTTCTCCAATCTTAAATGCAACAGTTGGTGTAGTTGGTGTGATTAATAAATCAACCTGCTTAAATGCGTTATCAAAATCTTCTTTAATTAATCTTCTTACTTTTTGTGCTTTGCGATAGTACGCATCATAATAACCCGAAGAGAGAACGTAAGTGCCAAGCATTATTCTTCGTTTTACTTCTGCGCCGAATCCTTGTGTGCGGGAGTTCAAATACATCTCTTTAAGATTTTTGTAATCATTTGCTCTAAAGCCATAACGTGCGCCATCAAATCTTGCAAGGTTTGATGAAGCCTCCGCAGTTGTTAAAATATAATATGTTGCAATTGTGTATTCTGTTTTTGGAAGTGAAACTTCTTTGATTTCATAACCTTCAAGTTTCAATTCATCAACAACATTTATGATTGCTATTTTAATTTCTTCATCTAATCCATCAGCAAAATATTCTTTCGGAATCCCGATTTTAAGTTTTTTGTCCTTGTTTAATGATGTAGAAAAATCCGGAATTACTTTTTCAATCGAAGTAGAATCATTTAAATCTTTACCGGAAATAACTTCCATAACCAAAGCCGCATCTTCAACATTTTTAGAAAATGGTCCGATTGAATCGAAAGACGAAGCGAATGCAGTTAACCCGAAACGCGAAACTCTTCCGTAAGTTGGTTTAAGTCCGAAGATTCCACAAAATGCTGCAGGCTGGCGAATTGAACCTCCTGTATCTGTACCGAGAGAAACATCGCAAAGATTTGCCGCGACTGCAACAGCTGAGCCGCCGCTGGATCCACCGGGAACTCTTGTTTTATCCACAGGATTTAAAACATTTCCAAAAGCAGAATTTTCATTCGAGGAACCCATTGCAAATTCATCACAGTTTGATTTGCCGATGATGATTGCATCTTCATCAATAAGTTTTTGTACTGCAGTTGCTGTGTAAAGTGAAGTAAAATTCTTTAAGATGTTTGAAGAGCAGGTGAGTGGATGATCTTTATAAGCAAGTACATCTTTAATTGCTATTACCATTCCTGCAAGTTTGCCAGCAGAATTATTTTTTATTTTCTGCTCTACTGCGGTCGCAGATTCAATGGCTTCATCATTAAACACAAAGTTGAATGCGTCAAGATCTTTTTGATCTTCAATATTCTTTAGAAAAAGTTTTACATTTTCAACAAGACTTAGTTTACCAGATTTTAAGAGCTCTAATTTTTCTTTGTGGTTTTTGTAGAAAGTCATTTATATTTTCTTATTGCATTTAAAATATAGATTCCCGCTTTCGCGGGAATGACAGAAAAATAATTTCAATTTACATTAAGAGATCCCGAAACGAGTTCGGGATGACAAGGCAGTAATTAAGACTTATCAGTTTTCTTTACTTCGTCGTCAGTTTTTTTGATTTCTTCTTCAACATCTTTTAAGGATTTTTTGAATTCCTTCATACCCTTGCCCAAACCTTGAGCAAGTTCCGGAATTTTCTTTGCACCGAATAACAATAGTATTACAAGTACTATCAGTATTATTTCGCCTGCGCCTAAATTTCCAAACATAACTTCACCTTTAGTTTAATATATAATTAGCTATCGATTTAAAAATTTGCTGCCCATCAGTCCTGCCAAGAGTTGGATCACAAGCTCTTTCAGGATGCGGCATCATTCCCATTACATTACCGTTTTTGTTTACAATTCCTGCAATGTTCAATTGAGAACCATTCGGATTATTTTCATCATTAACATTTCCATCTGCATCAGAATATCTAAAAAGAATTTGCCTGTTAGTTTCAAGTTCTTTTAACAATTCAATATCAGCAAAATAATTTCCTTCACCATGGGCAATAGGAATTTTTAATGCTTTTGTCTCTTCACTAATCTCAGCAGAAAATATTGTTTCTCTATTTTCAGTTTTAAGATAAACATCTTTACAAGCAAACTTAAGGGAATTATTGCGTATCATAACTCCGGGCAATAACCCAGCTTCCAGCAGGATTTGAAAACCGTTGCAGATGCCGATTACAATTCCGCCTTTATTTGCAAAGCTGATAACAGAATTCATAATCGGGGAAAATCTTGCAATAGCACCAGTGCGAAGGTAATCGCCGTAAGAAAATCCACCCGGTAACAGAATTACACTGCTTTGTTTTAAGTCCGTGTCTTTGTGCCAGAGAAATTCTACATCATAATTAAGAACTTTGCGTAAAGAATAATACGCATCGTGATCGCAATTGGAGCCGGGAAAAACTACTACGCCAAACTTTAAGCTCATTTAATCTCTTCGAGTTTGAATTCAAAATCTTCCATTATTGGATTTGAGAGAAGCTTTGAGCAATACTCATTTACTTCTTTTTCAGCAGCAGCACGATCCTTTACATCAACATCAAACTCGATAAGTTTTCCGATCCTTGTTCCTTTTATATTAGAAATGCCAAGATGCTTTGCGCCTTTTTCAACGGCAACACCCTGAGGATCAAGAATAGAAGGTCTTCTTTTAATTAGAACCGTAGCTTTAAACAATTTATTACTCAGCTTTTTTATTAAAGAAATACTTAAAAATCTGACGAAAAATACCAAATGCAATCATGAAAACAAAAATGAAAAACAATCCTTTAACTGTGTACAGGATCAAAATTATCAGCGCAATAAAGTATGCAAAATAGAGCCACGGATTTTTTTTAATTGAGCTGATAGAAAATTTAGGAATAGTATCATACTTTACTTTGCTTATCATAAGAAAAGATAAAACTAATACCATGGGTATAATAAATTGATTGATAGGTTCAGGATATCCATTGTTATAAAAAGAAAGTATAAAGCAGACAATTGTTAGTGCGGAAGAGGGAATTGGCAAACCTGTAAAATATGATTTATCAAATCCTACAAGCTGGACATTAAATCTTGCCAATCTGAATCCGCCTGCAATTAAAGGAAGTGAACTCAAAATTATTCCGATGCTGTTGAACTGATGAAAGTAAGTAACATAAAGTAAGAAGGAAGGGGCGGCGCCAAAACTTACAACATCTGAAAGCGAATCCAGTTCAACACCAAGTTCACTGCTGGATTTTGTAAGACGTGCCATTAACCCATCCAGAGTATCAAAAATTGCAGCTACTATTATCAACCAACCGGCATAAGTATAGTTACCCTGGCTGGCATTGATAATCGAAAAAAAACCGCTGAACATGTTCATAGCGGTAAATAAATTCGGTATTACAGAAGGTGTAATTCTAAATCGATTCATTCATTAATATTCAAAAAGAATTGTTTCCCCGGCAGTAACATTGTCGTCTTTTTTTACTTTAACCTGCCAGTTTGATGGAACAATTATATCAACACGACTCCCAAATTTAATCATACCGAACCGATTTCCAATGTTTACGGAATCTCCGACTTTCAAATCACTTACAATTCTTCTTGCAACAAAGCCGGCAATTTGAGTAAATAACACTTTGCCTGCAGCAGATGTTATTCCAATTTCATTCCGTTCATTTCGTTCTGATGCTTTATCTTCAAAGGCTGCGAGATATTCCCCCCGGATATAATTTAAATATTCAACCTTACCTGATATTGGAATTCTGTTAACGTGAACGTTAAGAGGCGACATAAAAATTGAAACCATTTTAGCTTTAGTTTTCAGGAACTTATCATCCAAAACTTCTTTAACGAATAATACTCTACCATCGGCTGGTGATACGACAATATTCTCTTTAATTGGAACTGTTCTTTCAGGATCACGAAAAAAGTTGAGAGTGAATGCGGTTAAAAAAATTATCAGCAGGATTAATGGAACTCTTATAAAGTTATTATTAAAAAAAATACTTAAGACTATCAGAATAAAAACCACAACAAATACTATCCCCATTGTACTGTAACCGTACTTTGTAAACATTATTTAACGCTCGCAATATTAAAAAGGTGATCAGTATATTTTTTTACTTCAGCGGCAGTTAAAAGTTTATAAGGATTCGTCCACTTTACAGATTCATCTTTTGGAAAAATCTTTAAACTTGCGGGAGTAAAATCACCAACGAGAAAAATTTTATCCTCCAGTTTTCCAAAATTGCAGCAAACTTCAGCAAGAGTTTCGTTTCTTCTATCAAAAAAAGATTTTAGAACTGCGTTAATTTTAGAACAGATTCTTGTTATTAGTTTCATATCTTCGGGTGTACATAAATCGAAAGCGATGAGATGACTTTCACTTATTATACTTTCTTTACTGTTTCCATAATGAAATTCAAAAAGAGGCAGATTTAATTCAGCACCTTCTTTTAAACCAAAGATTTTAGCATTTCTTTTATCGGCTGAGTTAAGAATTTTTATACGGAAAGGAAATTCGTTGTAAGTTGAAAATTTCAAGGCATTTTCACCATCGACTCTTAAAAATGCAGTGGGGATGTGGTATTCTTTAAGGTAATCGAAAAAAAATGCATTTGTTAAGGCAACTTTTTTCCCAATATCTTTTACTTTTACTTTTTTGCCGTCGCTAATAAAATAGTTATCCTGATATTCTATCAATTGATAATTTCCTTCATCAAATGGAATATCATTGTGTTTTAAAATTTCTATCATTTAGCCTCTGTTTTCATTTTTTAGTTACTAAAATTCAGGGCAGAAATTAGGCATATTAAATACATAAAGTCAATCGTTTATATTATATTTGACTGCCAAAAATCAGAAAAAATCAATTATATAGGAGTGTTTTATGAAAGGCGGAATGCAAGGAATGCTTAAACAGGTGCAAAAAATGCAGGCTGAGATGCAGCGCGTACAGGGTGAACTTGGAAATATGACCGTAACAGAAGAGGCAGGCGGCGGAATGATAAAAGCTAAAGCAAACGGTATGAAAGAGCTGATTTCTATCGAAATTGACCCTCAAGTAATAAATGTTGAAGAAAAAGAAATCCTGGAAGATCTAGTCGTAGCTGCCGTAAATAAAGCTTTACAATCAGCAAATAAATTAGCTGAAGATGAGATGGCTAAAGTTACAAAAGGAATGATACCTCCGGGTTTAAATATTCCGGGATTTTAAATTGCAAATAGCAGAACCACTTTTAATAGCTATTGAAGAGTTAAGTAAGTTGCCTGGAATCGGGAAAAAAACTGCTCAGCGGTTAGCATTACATATTCTAAAAAACGAACAGGATTCCGTTGATAAACTTGTTAAATCGATTTCAGATCTAAAGACAAAATTACATTTCTGCAAAAGATGTTTTAACATAACAGAACATGATCTTTGTGAGATTTGCCAGAGCGTAAAAAGAGATACTACAAAAATTTGCGTTGTTGAAGAAGCAAGTGATGTAATTGCCATCGAAAAAACTAACGAGTACAATGGACTTTATCACGTACTTGGTGGAGTTCTTTCGCCGCTTTCCGGAGTTACCGCTCACGATTTAAAGATTAAAGAACTTCTTAATCGATTTGAAAAGGAAAATATTTTGGAAATAATTCTTGCGATAAATCCTGATACAGAAGGAGAAACAACATCGCTTTATCTTGCAAGACTGATAAAACCACTTAATGTTAAGGTTACAAGAATTGCTCGTGGAATCCCCATAGGCGGTGACTTGGAATTTGCAGATGAAGCGACCATAGGAAGAGCGATGTTGAATAGAATTGATGTATGAAATCAGAATGGTTTAAAGACTGGTTTAACACAAAAGAATATATAAGTGTATATCAACATCATAATGAAAATGATGCCGAGAATCATATAAAACTAATTCTTGATAATGTTAAAATTCCGGATAGTTCAAAAATACTTGATATGGCTTGCGGTACGGGCAGGCATGCCATAATTCTTGCCAGAAAAGATTTTAGGTTAACAGCAGTAGATCTGAGCGAAAATCTTTTATCGATTGCTGAACTATCAGCAAAAGATGAAAATCTTAAAATAAATTTTATTCATTCAGATATAAGAAATTTTGAAACACCAGAAAGATTTAATCTTGTTCTAAATCTTTTTACAAGTTTTGGATATTTTGAAAGTGACGAAGAAAATTTTTCCGTCCTGAAAAAAGCTTATAACTTACTAGATAAAGAAGGATTTTTTGTCCTGGATTTCTTTAATTCTGAATACCTGATTAATAACTTAATAGAATATTCTGAAGAGGTTATAAATGATGTCGCGATCCATCAATACAGAAAAATAAAAGACAAAAGAGTAGTTAAGAAAATAGTAATTGCAAAAGATGGAAACTTAAATGAGTACGAAGAATCGGTAAGAATGTTTACAAGAGATGAATTGGTAAATGTGCTCCAAAATATTGGATTTGATATTTATAAAACATTTGGTGATTTTCTTGGTAACAATTTTGATCAAAAAAATTCTCCAAGACTGATATTGATTTGCAAAAAATGAAAAAACTAGCAGTCATATTATTAACATTAAGTATATTTACAGCCTGCGATCTATTTACCACACGCAGTGCTGAAAACCCTGATCAGTCGCGATCCAATTTTCAGCCGCCGGTAGAACCCTCAATTGTAATTTCCAATTTGAAAAATTCCTTATCAGATAAAAATTTACAAAATTACATTTCCTGTTTTGTCGATACGATCTTTTCGGAACGTAATTTCAGTTTTTCTGCATCAAGTGAAGCAGTATTGTTATATCAGATATTTCTCCAGGGCTGGGGCTTGAACGAAGAAAAAAGATATTTCAGCAGTGTTATAAACAAAGTTCCGGCCGATTTTCCAATTTCACTTTCAATGTCTAATGAAAGTTACAGTAATTTAAGCGGCGATTCCTTGATATACACTGCAACATATTTCTTAAACCTGCCGGTACCCTCTGGTGATCCGCTGGCAGCAAACTACGCCGGCACGTTACAATTTAATATGCTCAGAGATTCACGCTCTGAATGGGTGATATATTTTTGGAAAGATACAAAAGATCAAACCTTACCAAGCTGGAGTGAATTAAAAGGTAGTCTTTATTAAAAGTCTAGTTGTCATATTGTTATTTATTAATTTACTGGGATGTACAAATCCTTTTGCACCAAAATTGGATGAAAACACCAGCGATATAAAACCACCTGTTTCGGATCAAAAAGATGTTACCGGAGTTTTTCAGAATTTTCAATACGCTTACACTTTTAAGGATACAACTATTTATAGCGGATTAATAACCAGCGGTTTTACTTTTACATATCGGGATTATGATCAGGGGTTTGATGTTACATGGGGTAGAGATGAAGAGATGAGGACGACTTACGGACTTTTCCAGAATGCACAGCGGCTAGAATTAATTTGGAACAATATTATTCTTATAACTGAGGATTCACTTTCTGCTAATATTGTTCGTAGTTTTAATCTAACAATTACATTTAATCCTACAGATGTTGTAAGAGTTGACGGAAGGGTAAATCTTTCCTTTAAAAAAGATGATGAATCCGGTATCTGGCGAATAGATCAGTGGATTGACGAATCTAACTTTTAAGAAATTTTATAATTAAAATTACAGTATGATTTTTTTCTGGTTTAAAGAAGCATTAAAATTAATTGCAAGATCAAAATTTTCCTTTTTACTTGCACTAACATCCATTACACTTTCAGTAATATTAGTTACAGTTTCAGTTTTTATAATTCGATTTTCAAATCATTTTGAAGATAAATTAAAAAGCAATATTGTAATCAGTGTATTTATAAAAGATAATGCTGCAGCCTCAGATTTAGAAAAAATTAAGAAAGAATTATCTGAATTAAATTATCTAAACTCTTCAGAATATATTGATAAGGGAAAAGCTGCTGAAATTTTTATTAAAGAAACAGGAGAAGATTTTAGAAAAATTCTTGATTATAATCCTTTACCCGCATCCTTTAATCTAAAGTTAAAATCCGAATACGCTAACAGAGATTCAATAAAAAAAGTTATTAATAATCTTTCAACTTTTAGCTGGGCCGATGAGGTTATTTTTAGACAGGATTTCTATCAAAAAATATTAAGTTATATAGATCGTGCAAAGATTTACGTTTTTGTTTTAACAGGATTAATATTTTTGGTATCGCTTTATCTTGTGTATAGTACAGTTAGATTAATTCTTAATTCAAAATATTCCGAATTGGAAACGATGAAATTTGTCGGTGCAAAGCTCTCGACGATAAAGATGCCAATTATTTTGAACAGCGCAATAACCGGATTATTTGCCGGCTTAATTGCCTTAAGTATAGCGTGGTTCCTGTACTATTACGTTGCAGAATTGCTTGTATTTATTGATGATATTTTTCCTGATAAGATTGGATTTATCGTTTTATTGCTAGCCCTCGGTCCTGTAATAGGAATATTTGTTACGATAGTTTCTTTAAGAAAAATTTCACTTAAGATATGATTTGATTTATATTTAATATCAAAATTTAAAACTGATTTTAAATTTCTACTTCTAACAATACTGGTTAAAACTTGAACAATCTTAAAATAATTTTATTTTCTATATTTGTCTTAAACTCAACTCTGAATTTTGCTCAGATTTTACCTACATATCCGGAGAGATCATTCGAAGGATTAAGAGATACTACATATTCTCTTCAAACATCAATGCAAGCGTCGGAAGGATTTATTGATCCGGAAAAATATTTAGTCGGACCTGGCGATAATATTTTTATCTCTATTAGCGGAATAGAAGAAAGAAATTTTAATTTATTAATAAACCACGAAGGATTTTTATATATACCAAGAATCGGTGTTGTTGATCTAAGAAATAAAACACTGGCTGAATCCAAAAAAATAATAACATCTAAACTGAATCAATATTTTAAAAATGTTGATATTTATATTGCCCTTGCAGATGTAAGGAAAATAAAAGTGTCTTTAATCGGTGATGTATTAAAAGCATCCACTTACATTTTAACTTCAAATTCACGCTTGCTAGATTTAATTAAAACTTCTACCGGATTAAGACCTACTTCTGATATAAGAAACATCAAAATAATTTCCAGAGAAAACGATACAACATCCTATGATTTTTTATCGTTTTTAAGACTTGGAGATTTATCACAAAATCCATTTCTTAAAAATGGTGATGTTGTAATTATTGATAAAGTTGATAAGACAATTTATTTAAATGGGCAAGTGAAATATCCTGCAAACTATGAATTCAGAGAGGGAGAATCGTTAAGTGATTTTTTAAAACTTGCAGGTGGTCTATTATATAAGGCAAAAACCGATTCAATAGAAGTAGTAAGTTTTTCTGAAGACGGTAAAATTCAATCAAGTAAGTATTATTCCTATGAATTTATTAATTCTAACTCAATTAAATTAAAACATAATGATCAGGTAATTGTTAGAGAGATGAGTGAATATTTTAATGAACAATGGGTAATTATTGATGGTAAAATAAAATATCCTGGCTTATACAAAATTGTAAAAAACAAAACTAAATTATCAGAGCTTATTAACCAGGCAGGAGGATTTTTAGAAGACGCCTCGCTTGTTGATGCAACACTTTACAGAACAGATGCAGATTCATCTTACGATCCTGAATTTGAAAGAATAAAATTAATCCCTCGTGCAGATATGACTGATGACGAATACGATTATATAAAAGCAAAATCAAGACAGCGGCATGGTAAAGTGGTAGTGGATTTTAAAGCTCTGTTTGAGGGAAAACAATTAAACGAGGATGTAATTCTTAAAAAAGGAGATGTTATAAATATTCCGGAGAAAAAGAATTACATTTCAATTATTGGTCAAGTTGTAAATCCTGGAAATTTAATTTTCAATCCCAGTCTAAAAGTCGAAGATTACATAGCGTTAGCTGGCGGATTTAGTTGGAGGGCTGTTGAAGGTGATGTACGAGTAATAAAAGTAAATACCGGAGAATGGGTAGATGCAGACGACATTGAACAACTGGACCCCGGAGATACGATCTGGATTTTAGAAGATCCACCGGGACCAAAATTTTGGGATGTATTCACAACATCGCTTACCATTCTTGGACAAGTTGCAGCAATAGTAGCGGCATCAGTCGCAGTAATAATAGCAACGAGGTAAATATGAGTTGGCATGAAATGTTAAATGTTATAATATACAATAGAATTAATATTATTAAACTGACCTTATTTACAACAGTTTTAGTATTTGTATTCCTCTTTTTTATATATCCGATTTCTTATCGCGCAACAGTTACTATTTTGCCACCTGAAAAGAATGCATCCATGAGTGGATTAGGTAGTTTGCTTGCCGCACAAGATTTATCCAGTCTTGTATCAGGAAATATGTCAAATGCTAATAGCCAATTGTATGCAGAAATCCTTCGCAGCAGATCTGCATCTGTATATGTTGTTAATAAATTAAAATTAAAAGAATATTTTGACGAAAAAAATATCTTTATAGCAGCTCAAAAACTTAATAATAATATTGATATAGAAATAACTAAGGAGGGAATTTTAAAATTAAACGTTGAAATCCAAACAAATTACATTCCTATGCTTCTTGATGATAAAGAACAGAAAAAAAAATTATCCGCGAAAGTTTCTAATACATTCATCGAAGCGTTGGATAACATCAATAAACAAAAGTTAAGTTCAAAAGCAAAAAAAACACGAATCTATATTGAATCACAGTTAAAGACTACAAAAACCCAACTGGACTCAGTTGAGAATGCATTAATGGAATTTCAAAAAAATAATAAAACAATCTCACTGCCAGAACAAATTAAAGTTGCGATAGATGCTGCTGCTCAAATAAAGTCTGAGATTGTAAAATCTGAAGTTCAATTAGGATTATACAAATCAAATTTTAGTGCTGATGATAAGACATTATTAGCTATTGAAAAAAAAATCGAACAATTAAAGGAGCAATACAGTAAGTTAGAAATGGGAAATGATGATTATTTCGTTGCCTTTAAAGAAGTCCCGTCACTTGCTAAAACTTTGGCGAAAATTTTGCGCGAGGTAAAAATTCAGAATGAAATATATATGATATTACAACAGCAATATTATCAGGAAAAGATTCAAGAAAATAGGGATCTACCTACGGTTGAAATATTAGATGAGGCAATTCCACCACTTAAAGCTTCCGGCCCTAGGGTAATTTTTTCTTCTATTTTAGGAGGGGTTTTTACTTTTATGCTGGTAAGTCTGTTTTTTATAATTAAAGGAAAGAATTCGAGTTTTTCACTTAAAGATAATAACAATAAATAATTGTAATAACCGATTATGATATATGGTGCAATTTAAAATAGTTATAAAATATAGCTCAATTTCTTTAGTATAATCTTTAATCTTCCTAATTCTTGCATAGTGTTATAATTAATTTGAAACACGAATTAGATAGAACCAATCAAGTTTTCTATTTGATGAAAATCTAACTCAGTTTATTCTTGATGAAAAATAATTTTAATTCAACAATTGCAGGTGCAACCGTTTTATTGGCTGGTGTAGGAATTATTTCCCGCGGGCTGGGGTTTTTTAGGGAAGTTGCATTTGCAAGTTATTACGGTTTGACTACTGAGTTTGATCTCTATCTAATCGGCGCTGTCATTCCTGTAACAATTAATACTATAATATTATTCATTGCTCAAAATATTTTTGTGCCTCTGTATCATAAATACAAAAATAACGACTCCTCCAATTATTTTTTATATCAACAGCTTCGTATTTTTTTATTTATTAGTCTTCTGATTTTTATAAGTCTATTCGTATTATCAAGCGTAATAATTACATTTTACCAACCTGATATTGATTTAGCATCCAAGCAGATCGTTAATAATATTTTTAGAGTAAGTATCATTTCTATTCCAATCAGCAGTCTTAATTCTATTTGCATTGTTTACCTGCAAGCAAAGTATGATTTTAAAAATGGCGCAATTTCACAATTGTTCCTTAATACTGTTATTATTTTCGCTGTGGTTGCATTATCCGGTACTTTTTCAATTTATGCCGTTCCTTTAGGTTATGTTGTTGGAACACTGCTACAATCTTACTACTTAGTTAAAAAGTCAAAGATTAATTTAATATCAATATTTAAATTTTCTAGTCTTTCAAAGACTCTAGTCCTGTTACCAATTAAATCCCTGCTTATTATCACTGCCATAGAATCGGTAGGTCAGCTTTACGTACTTTTAGATAGATTCTTTTTTTCACAGGTTGAATCGGGAGGAATTGCTTCCATCAGCTATGCACAGAATATTTTTTTTCTGCCAATGCAAATATTTTCTATTGCATTAACTACAGCCATTTTTCCTAAGTTATCCGAACTTTACTCAAATAAATTATTTGATAAATTTGAATCCATTATTAATAAAAGCATACACGTTATAGTCATAATCTTTATTCCGACTAGTATGGTGTTATTTTTTTGGGGAAATTTAATAATAAAGTTTTTTTATGAACGTGGTAAATTTTTAGCAACCGATTCTTCTATGACATTTCAGGTATTGCAGATGTTAACATTAAGTCTTTTTTGTTATTCAATTTATGCAGTACTTAATAAGATTTTTTATACCGTAAACCAAAATGGATTGCTGCTTATAATAACTATTGGGGGTATTTTTATAAAAATATTTTTCAACGCAATTCTTGTTGGGCCATTATCGCAGAGTGGATTAGCATTAAGCACTACAATAACATACATATACTTCTTTGCAGCAAGTTTATTTGTCCTGAAAATGAAAAAAATATATTTTCCAAATTTAAAATTATTTATGATTAGTTTATCTACCATAATTAATTCAGCCATTTCTTTGTTAATTATTACTATAATTTTCTCTGGAGTTTACAATCATTCAACTGATATCTCATTGGTTATGCTTTTAACATTTGTTGGATTGTTTACAATAAATCTTTATTTATATGATAGAGATTTTTTTTCAAGAGCCATTGCATTAAAATAAATCTTAATTAAAATTTTATATGGTTAAATATTAATCCAAGGAATTAAATTTGTTCACAAAACAAAGGTTTAATATTGTCTTTGGTTATTTACGTTTAGTTGTAATTAAATTAAAATTAAAAACTAAGTACTATTTGGCCCAAAAAAACTTAGTTGTAAACCATAATAATTATTTAATCAGATATCATAACGATGGAGATGATCAAGAACTACTTTATCTGGCTAACTGGGCAAAATACTTTGAAGAAGAATATCCAATTTTAAATAAACTAATAAATTCTGGCGATGTTGTTGTAGATGTTGGAGCCAATCTTGGTTTTTTTTCAATTATAATAAGCAAAATTGTTGGTGAAAAAGGGAATGTCTTTTCGTTTGAACCATCAATAAATATCTTTAGTAAATTGATAGATAATCTTAAATTAAACTCTATAACCAATGTTAATCTTGAAAACTGTGGACTGGGAAAAAGTGATGAAATTTTGACTTTGAAAAGGAATAAAAAATATTCAGGAATGAGTACCTTAGTTTTAGAACAGGACAATGAAATAATTGAAGAGCAAGTTAAAATTACTTCTCTTGATAAGTATTTCTTTGATAAAGTAATAAAAATAGATTTAATTAAAATTGATACCGAAGGATTTGAGCCAGAAGTATTAATTGGTGCTAAGAAAATAATAACTAGTTATAAACCAGTAATTTATATAGAACTTGGCGGTGGCAAATTTTTGAAAAGTTCAGGAAGAGCAATTAAAATTCTGAATGATTATGGATACAAACTACCAATTAAAGAAGATGATTTAGAATCAATACCGGCCGGTAGAAATTTTGTAGCATTACCTAAGTAACATTTTTTAGTATATTTATCATATTTGTTTATTTAAAACGGGTTTTAGATCCTCTCTGATTGGAAACTTAGCTAATAAATTAAATGATACGATAAATATTAATATTTAGAAATTTTAAAGTTTATATGGCAGATTTCCGAAAACAATTATACGATAAATATCACTCTACATTTAAACAACATTATATAAAAGATGGTTTCATATCAAAGAAATCTGAGTATGATTACTTTCGATTAAAGTTTTTACCATTAATTCGCGGTTATAATACAAATTCTTCAATACTTGATCTTGGGTGCGGACAAGGTATTTTAATGGATTTCTTAAGAAAATCTGGGTATACGAATTTGCAAGGTATTGATATTTCTGAAGAACAAATTGCAATTGCAAAAAAAAGTATACTAAATGTAAAAGTTTCGGATGCTTTTGCTTTCCTAAATGGCTCTCAGAAATTTGATATAATTTTTGCTTTAGATTTTGTTGAACATTTTTATAAAGATGAATTGATACGACTTGTTGAAATTATTTTTGATCATATCGCACCTGGCGGTTGTTTGGTCATTAGAACTCCTAATGGCAATGCTATTTATGCGAATAAAATTATTTATGGTGATTTAACACATCTAACCATTTTTAATCATAGCTCTTTAAGTCAATTATTAAACCTTTACGGTTTTGATAGAATTGAATTCTATGAAACTGGTCCGATACCCAAAAGTATCAAGGGATTAGTTGGATTTATTCTTTGGAAAATCATTCGATTGATATTTAATATGATTAGATTTATAGAAGTCGGTCAAACAGAAAAATATTTAACTCAAGAGTTTATTTGTAAAGCGACAAATCCAAATTTAATCGTTGATAAATTATAAATATCTCATAATTAACGTTATATTTTTTCAAAATTATTTTTAAAGTCAAAATTTTTCTCAGGGATTGTGGTAATTTTTAATCCTAGTGTATAAATATTTAATTCATGTGAAAATAACTGAGTTTATAAAAAAACATCCATCAATAAGCCCATTTCTTCAACTTAGTGCTGATACTCTATTTTATATAAATCATAAGTTTTACAAAAGAAGGTATTCGAGTGAGGCGGTGCTTATTATTTCTTTGCACAAGCTTGGAGATACAATTTTTACAATCCCTGCAATTAATTATTTTATAAGTAATAGCAATAAAAAAATTACAATTCTGTGTTTTGAAGAATCAAAAGTTCTATATGATTTGGAGTTTATTGAAGAAGACAGAATTGATTATCTCATTGTTCCAAAAGACTACTTAAGATGGGAAGGTAGATTAGTATTCCAAAAAGGTAAAAATAATTTGTTAGGCAAAGAAAAATTTGGAACTATAATTGATTTAACAGGAACTATTTTATCTGCAAGTGTACTATTTCGAACACAGGCAGATAAAATCGTAGGGATAAATGATATTTATTTTAGAAAAATATACGATAATCATCTGCCAATAAGAAATGGCTCGCATTTAATGGATATATATTTTGATTCAATTAGTTTGACCACCCCACTAAAAAATATTTCAAAATTTAAAATGTTCAAACCTAGCTTTCGGACTGACGACCCAATTTTAATTCATCCTCTGGCTGGCTGGAAAGAAAAAGAATGGGGGCTAAAAAAATTTATTGAATTGGCAGAATTGCTATCTGAATATCATCCGATAAAAATTGTGTTGCCAAAATCTGGAATTGCAAAAGATATTTTATTTGATGGATTATCTAATCCTGTGAAAATAGTAGTAACAAATACTCTAAATGAGCTTATTTCAGAAATTAAGAACAGCTCCGTTCTCATTTCAAACGATTCTGGTCCGATACACATTGCAAGTTTGTTGGGGAAAGCCACTTTTACAATTTATGGACCAACAAACCCAATTATGCACATTCCTAATGGTTCTCATCATTCCTACATACAAAAGAAACTTAGTTGTGCTCCTAGACCAGAAAACAAATATTGTTTTGCAGATGCAGGAAGAAATGGTTGCCCATCAAATGAATGTATGCAACAACTAAAAATTAGTGAAGTGTTTAATACCATTATTCTTTTTTTGCATAAACTTAAAATAATTTAAGTCAATCCTAAAGTGGAATAATAATAAAACCTATGTGGATACTGTGTTAAATCAAATAAATGTTAAGATTGTTTTCAGTACACTTCTACTAGCGATGGTTTTAAGTGCATTCAATCAATTTATTTTATTTGGCATAGTTGCGATTATATGCATTGCATTTTTACAACTCAAAATTTTTAGATCTGATTTTTATATTAAAATAGTTGCTTTAATAATAATTGGTTTTCTTACAGTAACAAGTGATATTGACGATAATGTAAGATTGGGTTTTAATATAGTGAGTATGGCAACTCTTTTTTACTTTTTTTTAAAATTATATGGGCTCAAAACTACTGAGTATCCGAAATTACCAGTTTGGATGATATTATTTATATTTCTTGTGCTTTTTTCTATGGTAGTTTCCACCTTGTTTTCAAATAATCTTATAGTTGGCTTTGTTGAGACATTTCGCCAAATATTATTTTTTTTCATCATTTATATTATATATGCTTTTATTGATTCAGATAAGACAGCACTTCTTTATTTAATTTCAATAATAATCGCGGGCACAGTCATATCGATAGCTATTATTTATTCTTTTATAAGTTCTGACAAACTTTTTTATTTACTTGCTACTACTGGACTGGTCACCGATGCAGGATATTTGAACAATCAAGCAGCGGCAGGAGGTATTTTAGCTGTTTCTATTCCACTAAGCTTGACCTTGATTCTTTCTCCAAATAAAATTTTTGCTAGAAATAAAAATAAGTTCAAAATTGTACTTATATTAGAATTTATTTCATTGTTACTTACAAATTCAAGAGCAGCGATTTCTGCTGCCATAATTAGCATGATTGTTATCTCGTTTGTTTTGAAAAGAAAAACATTTATTAAGCTGTTCTTTAGGTCACTAACAATATCTTTAGGATTGGTACTAATCTTCCCAGAGCTGATGGATTTATTTTTGACGTTTTTTAGATCTGGGCGAGTATTTGAAAATATTCGTTATTTTCTCTGGGATATGGCATTTGGGATGTATGGTGATCATCCAATTTTTGGAGTTGGGCCAGGTCAATTTCAGGATAATATGTACAAATATTTACCTGTTCTGTATGGATCGTGGGAAGAAAGCAGGATCAGTTTATTAAACGAAGTAGCAGGTAAAAATAATGTGGGGATTGCTCATAATTTTTTTATTTCAAAATTATCGGAATTAGGCGTTCTAGGTATAATAACGGCGATTACATTGCCTACAATATTTTTTTATATGGTAATTAAATTAAAAAATAAAATGAAAATCAATAAATTTGAAAATTATTCAATAATCGTTGGATTATATGGGACCGGGATTGGCTTGTTTTATAGGTCGCTTTTTGAAGTGACTGGATTATTAAGTTATGGATGGATAAGCAGGGATTTACCTTTTTGGCTTCTAATGGTTGTCTTACTCAAATTCTATCATACTGTTGACTCTAAGGTTGCCCAATAACTTATTTTTCCAATAAAAAAATAATAGTAGTGATATAAAATTTTATCGATAAACAAATTTTTATAATAGTTAAAAATAATTCATCAATCTATTTATGCGTATTCTAATACTTTCAGATTCTGATTCTCCACATACTATAAAATGGGCAAAATCATTATCTCAGTCAAATTTTACAATCGGTGTTTTTTCGATCCATGAACCTAATTTTGACCTGTATGCAGACTTTCCCGAAATATTAATATTCAGTGCCAATTTGCCAAAGGACCTCCAATTTAAAAATGAATCGGCATTCTCGAAACTAAAATATTTAAAAGCATTTGGCCCATTAAAGAAAACAATAAAAGATTTTAAACCAGATATCGTTCATGCTCATTATATAACCAGTTATGGTTTTCTGGGTGTGCTTGCAAATTTTCATCCTTTAGTCATTTCAGTTTGGGGATCAGATATTTATAATTTCCCTAAGCATTCTTATTTGCATCAGGCTATGATTAAATTTAATTTATTTAAAGCTGATAAAATACTTTCTACAAGCGAAGTAATGAAAATTGAAACGAGTAAATACACTTCTAAAAATATTACAGTTACACCATTCGGTATTGATACCTCTAAATTCTATCCTTCAAAAGTTCAAAGCATATTTAATTCCAGTGATCTTGTTATTGGAACCATAAAAACTTTAGAAAAAAAATATGGTATAGAATATCTAATTAAAGCTTTTAAAATTCTAAAAATAAAAAGAGAATCACTTCCATTAAAATTGTTGATTGTAGGAAAGGGAAGTCAAGAAAATATATTGAAAAATTTAACTATAAAACTAGGAATTCAGGATGATACAGTATTTACGGGCTTCATCAATCATGAAAATGTACCTGACTACCAAAATATGTTAGATATTGGCGTATTTCCCTCTATTGAGGATAGTGAAAGTTTTGGTGTTGCCGTTCTCGAAGCAAGTGCATGTGGAAAGCCGGTTGTTGTATCAAATGTTGGTGGATTTCCAGAGGTGGTTGAGGATGGTAAAACTGGTTTTATTGTTCAAAAGCAAAATCCAGAACAACTTGCTGAGGCATTAATATTACTTGTCGACAATGAGAAATTAAGAAATCAAATGGGAGAAAATGGAATGAATAAAGTTTTATCACAATATAGTTGGACTGAATCAGTGAATAAAATGGTGTCAATTTATGATTCAATTTTGAAAGATTCCTTTAAATCCTTATACAATTAACAAGAATAAATTAATTTTTTGAATTACAATTACCCAATTAACATTTTCACTTTAATTAAAAAGCATCAATCAAATAATGATAAAAATATCTATAGTTATTCCTTGCCGAAATGAGGTAAAATACATTTTTGATTTTCTGAATTCTGTTATAGAAAATGATTATCCAAAAGAGTATATGGAAATTTTTATTATTGATGGAGAAAGTACAGATGGTACCCTAAAAATTATAGAGGAGTTTAAAAGAAGAAACTCAACAATCAAGATATTATTTAATAAAAAAAAAACTGTTCCTTATGCACTAAATATGGGGATAAAAGCCGCTAGTGGGGATTATATTATTAGACTTGACGTTCACACCCGAATACCCCAAAATTATTTTTCTGAGTTAATAAATTCGGCTCAAAATCTTAATGCAGATAATGTTGGGACTATCTGTTTAACTGATATCAAAAATAAAAATTCAAGATCAATTGCAATTAAAAAAGTACTGAGCAACCAGTTTGGGGTTGGGAATTCGTATTTTAGGATTGGTAGTGATAGAATACGTGAAGTGGATACTGTGCCATTTGGTTGTTTCAAAAAGGAAGTGTTTGAAAAAGTGGGATTGTTCAATGAAAATCTTGAACGAAATCAGGATATAGAGCTAAATAAAAGGATTAAAAGGGTTGGAGGGGCTATATTTTTAATTCCAAATATTTATAGTATTTATTTTGCCCGCGAAGAGTATTTACCTTTTGCAAAAAATAATTTTGCTACTGGGATGTGGAATATTTTGACAATTTATTTATCAAAACGAATGGATTCTATTAGTCTTCGGCATTTTATACCATTAATTTTTATTCTTAGTATAGTTATTCCATTATTTCTATCCATTTATAATTTAACCTTTATACTGATTTCTTTTTTTGTCATTATTGTTTACGTGCTTTTTATTTTTTTCATAAGTTTAAAACTAAATGAGAAAGGGACTTCAATTTTATCTATAATAATGACATTTGTAATTTTACATTTTTCGTATGGTTTTGGTTCATTAGTTGGAATATTTAAAATAAATTTTTTGTTTAAACAATGAATTTAATAGTCAATAAATATAAAATTGAACTTTCAAAAATATTAAACTGCAACCCACAAAATTTATTTCTTTACTGGAAAGGTAGGGTAGCATTGTATGCTGCATTAAAAGCAATTGGTATAAAAGAAAATGATGAAATTATTCTTCCAGCTTTTACTTGTGTGGTTGTTCCAAATGCGATTCTATATCTTAAAGCAAAACCCGTTTATGTTGAAATTGATCCAGAAAATTATAATACAAATTTTGAAAACATTGAGAAAGCGATTACTAAAAGTACAAAGGTAATTATTATCCAAAATACATTTGGCTTATCTTCGCAGGTCGATAGAATTGTTGTTTTAGCAAGGCAAAATAATTTGGTAACGATTGAGGATTGCACACATGGATTTGGTGGATTTTACAATGGGAAACCAAATGGTTCATATTGTGATTTTGCTTTTTACTCTACGCAATGGAATAAGCCTTTTTCAACAGGCTTAGGAGGAATATTACAAATTAATAATGAGAAATATTATCAGAAAATTAAGCAATTAGAAAAAGAAAAAATTAAACCATCATTATTTGAAAAGTTTATTCTTAAATCTTTAATACTATTTAATAAACTTTTTATTAATGAACGAACACACTGGATGCTTGTTAAATTTTACAGACTTCTAAGTAATTATAATCTAATAATTGGGTCAAACCAAGGTTCCGAGCTAAATAGTCTATCGATGCCAAATGATTACTGCAAAGATATCTCTTCAGTTCAAGTTAATGAGGGTCTAAAAAGTTTGAAAAAATTCCATTTAATTAATGCTAATAGGAAAAGAAATGCAAGAGAATATTCAAAATTTTTAAATTCAAAAAATAAAAAATTTGTTCATGAAAAATTATTTGATAATCATTTATTTCTAAAATATCCTGTACTCACGAATGATAGAAAAAAGTTTTTAGAACTAGCAGAAAAGGAAAAAATTATATTAGGAGATTGGTTTTTATCACCTCTACATCCAATTAAGGGTAATCTTAAAATCTGGGGTTTTAATTGTACCAATTTTCCAATTGCTACATCAATTGCGTCAAAAATAGTAAATTTACCTACTGATATTAATGACAATTCAAAAGTGCTTAGATTTTTGTCTAATCATTTAGATTTGATTGAATGATTCATTATTATTAACAAATATCTTATGATAAATCTATGTTAATGCTTAGTTAGAAAAATATCTAAATTAAATTATTGAACGATTAGTATTATTTTTAAGTACTTTTTTGAAAAATTGAATATATTATTATCTTTAACTTTAACAATTGAATTTCTTTGTGATATTAAGAATATAATTATTACTTGAATCTTCTTCTTAGTAAATTAGGTAATTAAATTGGCGAATAAACAACTTTATGAATAAAGATTACTTACTATTCCACAAGCCTTTCATCTCTGAAGAAGAGATTGACGAGATGACAGATACTCTACGCTCCGGCTGGTTGAGTATGGGTCCCAAAACAATACGTTTTGAGGAAGAATTTAATAAGTATATTGGCGCAAAAAGATCTGTTGCAGTTAGCTCCTGGACTGCGGCCGGTCATTTGACTCTTGAAGCCTTTGGTATTGAGCGTGGCGATGAGGTAATAGTTCCGACTATGACGTTTCCTGCGACAGCTGAAATTGTTTGTTACTTTGGCGCTAAGCCAGTTATAGTGGATGTTGATGAAGATACATTGAATATATCTTTAGAAGAAATTGAAAAAGCAATTACACCCAAAACGAAAGCAATAATACCTGTTCATTATGGCGGCCAGCCATGCGATCTTGATGAAATTCAGGCTATAGCCAGTGCTCACAACTTAAAAGTACTTGAAGATGCTGCTCATTCTCTGCCTGCAACGTATAAAGATAAGAAAATTGGTACTATCTCAGATGTTACTTGCTTTAGTTTCTATGCCACAAAAACATTATCTACCGGTGAAGGTGGAATGATTTGCACAAATAATGAGGAAATAGCTGAACGTTGTGCTATAATGAGGCTTCATGGAATTAACCGGGACGCCTGGAAAAGATACAGCGAGGCTGGTTCTTGGTACTACGAAGTTGTTGCCCCCGGATACAAATATAATTTTACCGATCTTCAAGCTTCATTGGGATTGCCTCAATTAAAAAAGGTTGATGCAATGTGGGAATGGAGGAAAAAAATTGCTTCAAGATATTTTGATGGGCTCAAAAATTTAGATCTAATTAAACTTCCTGTAGTTAAATCCGACAGGGAATCTTCCTGGCATTTATTTCCCGTTAGATTAAACTTAGAAATGTTAACTAAAAATCGTGCTCAAATAATTGATGAATTAAAAAATAATAATGTTGGTGTGGGCGTACACTTTATGCCAGTACATCAGCATTTATATTATAGTGAAACTTTTAATCTTGATGACAAAAATTTTCCGGTTGCATCTGCTGCGTTTCCAAGGTTAATGTCTCTTCCAATTTACCCCGGAATGACAGATCAGAGTGTAGAAAAAGTTATCAATACTGTAACTGATTTACTCAATAAATTTAGAAGATAAAACTTTCCTTATATGGGAAAACAGGGTAGCTTCGTTAAGAGATTTACTGATATTGTAATAAGTATTCTATCTCTAATTATCACATCCCCAATATTTCTATTATCTGCCATATTTATAAAACTTGAATCAATTGGCCCCGTATTTTTTTTACATGAGAGAACAGGTTTTAAAGGCAAACCTTTTAAAATGATGAAGTTCAGGGGAATGATAGATAATGCGTTAAACTATGGTCCGGGTATAACTCAAATAAATGACCCAAGAATTACAAAGGTGGGAAAATTTTTGAGAAGGACCAGCATCGACGAACTTCCACAATTTATCAATGTTTTAAAAGGCGAGATGAGCATTATTGGACCCAGACCGGAAATAACCAGTATAACTGCCACATACAACGACCAACAAAAAAGAGTCCTGGATTTTTTACCAGGAATTACCGGAATATCTCAAGTTAACGGCAGACAAACATTGACTCCTGAGCAAAGAACTAAAATGGAAGTCGATTACTACTCACACGAAACATTCCTTAAAGATCTAATAATATTTTTTCAAACCTTTTGGGTAATTATTACCAACAAAGGGAATATTTAAGACTTTATTACAATACAATTATACGAATTGATGAGTTTCTTTTGACCTTGTTAAGAAGATACTAAAAATATAACTTAAAACATTATTTACCAATCATTAGCGTGTGGATATTATCATATGAAAGTTTTTTTAAGCCTTAAATACTATATTATATGTTTAATTATACTACTATTCACAAATTCATTTCCACAAGATTACAAAGTCTTAGAATCCGATATTAACCATATTAAAATCGAATTTGATTTTTCAAATAAATTTGAAGTGAATGATCTAATAATAAATGGAATTAAATTTAATATCATTAAAGATGATGATATTCCATTGCAAAAACCGGGGGATCCATTTTTACCAAACAGATTTTATAAAATTGGAGTTCCTTTAAATAGTCATCCAGAAGTTAGGATACTTGAAGTTGAGCAGGAAGTACTTAAGGATAGATTTATTATCTCTGCTCCAGATTCTTCAAACCAACCTTTCGATTTATTAAAGTACAATTCAGAAATTTACGGAAGAAGTGCCTTATTTCCTCTTCAAGAAGCTGAAATCAATTCTCAATCAATTTTTCGTTATATAAAATTGGCTTCACTTTCAGTAGCGCCATTTCAATTTAATCCGGTTGAGCGAACCCTTATTTTTAACAAAAAGATAATTCTGCAAATTGATTATAAAAGTGATCCAAATTTCCCGGATTTAATTTTACCCGTTTCGGATAAAATGACAGAGGAAATGATTAGTTATAGTCTATTAAATCCAGAAGAAGCTTCAACGTTTTCAGGCAAAATGCAATCTAAAACACAATTACCTCAAGAAGATTATTGGTACAACCCGAATAAAAATTATTTTAAAATCTACTTAAAAACTAAAGGTGTTTATAGATTATCATATGAATATCTTGTTTCTAAGGGTCTGCCTATTAATGGAGGGGTTCAAAGTAATAGTGTAAATATTTATAACGATGGCCAAACTATACCTATAGATATGGTAGATAACGGTGACAATATTTTTAATGAAGGGGATTATATAGATTTCGTTGGTTATCCACCTAAGCCTACTCTGTTTACAACTAATAATATTTATAATTTAAACAATGTTTACTGGTTGACTTACGAAGAGACATCTAGTCCAAACCGCTACAAAGATAAAAATGGATTTCCTTCAAATTATACCAGAACTTTTTACTCTACACCAACTACTCTTCACTTCGAAAAAGACTCACTTTATGAAAGATTAGGTTATGCCCCAAATGGTAACCGTGATTATTGGTATTGGGGAACGGCTACGGCACAGAACCGTCAGTCCACTTTCGCATTTGAGGATTTATTTGATGATTTCAAAGATAGAAACCTTGACTCTAATTGGATTACTGTTAAGGCACAGTTGCATGGAATGACAAACTTCATTCAGTGTAACTCTGATCACCATGCTGAAATTAAAATTACGGATCAACTGATTGGAAGCATTTACTGGGACGGTCAAAAAGAAGCTACTTTTAATAAAAGATTTTATGTCTCAAGCGACAGTATAAAAATATATCCAACTGGCAATCGTTTTAATGTGTTTGTATATGGGGATAATTGTCCCGAGTCGTTGGGATTAAATAGTGACGATATTAGAATAAATTGGTACGAGTTTGAATATGAGAGGTTACATAGAGTTAGAGGAACCAAATTTGACTTTAAAAGCCCTCAAAATGTTTTTGGTGTAAATCGTTATTGGCTCTGGGCGTGGCAAAGTGACAGTATGAAAATACTTATCCCTCAAAAATCAAAAATGATTAAAAATCCTCAGATAATAAACGATTCCGAAAAAAACGTATTTTTTGTTGATACTGTAAATACTAGCACTGAATATTTTTGTATTGCCGGGGAATCATATAACTTACCAGACTCTGTGGTAAGGGATGCTCCATCGGATTTAAGAAATATTACTAATGGAGCTGACTATATAATTATTACTCATCCCAAATTTAACTCCATCGCAAATCAACTTGCTGAGTTTAGACAAAATAATTTTCCTGATGAAAGTATTCCTTCACCTAGAATTAAAGTTGTAGAAGTACAGCAAATTTATGATGAATTTTCTTTTGGCTTGTTAGACCCATTTGCACTTAAAGACTTTGTTAAATATGCTTTTGAAAACTGGAGCTTACCAGCACCTGCATACATCGTTTTGATCGGAGATATGAGTTATGATTATCGTCATTTACTAAGTAATAGCCGCCCTAATTTTATTCCTTCTTTACCTTACTTTGCCAGAGATTATGGTCAGGCAGTTAGTGATAACAACATTGTCTCTATATCTGGAACTAATGATTTTGTTCCAGATTTAGCTATTGGAAGAATTTCAATTGAAACAATTGAAGAGGGCAATATTATTCTTCAGAAAATTATGAACTATCCTGCAGATAATTCGAAAGAATGGAAACAGAATGTATTATTATTAGCCTCTGGATTAAGTTATGAAGATCAATTATATCTTCGTTTTAATGATAGAACATTCGACTTAAAAAATGATTATGTATCACCAAACGGTTATCGTAGCTCTATAGTCCTAAATTTTCCAGATTCAACTAAACCTGAACAAGAACAATATAGAGGTGGTGGACCAAAAATTAGGGAAGAAATAAATAAAGGGGCTGCACTTGTTAATTACTACGGACATGGAGGCGGCTATCAATGGGATCTAACTTTTTTAGATGATGATATTTATGCCTTAGAAAATGGTAATAAGCTCCCCATGGTTTTAAGTGTAACTTGTTATACAGCTCACTTTGATAATCAGAATGTATTTGGTGAACAATTCAATAAGGTCGAAGGGAAGGGAAGTATCGGCTTTTTAGGAAGCTCTGGGTTGACATATTGGAGTTCTGGCGTAAGTATGAATAATTTTATATTTAATAATATTTTTAATCAAAAAAACTTTATAATCGGGAAAGTAGTTCTTTTTGCAAAAAATCAATTATCACCTGCAGGTATAAACGAGTTGCAAATAGCTTTGCTAACATATCTTGGAGATCCTCTGCTAAAGATAGCATTACCCACAGCTCCGGATTTTGAATTGGTTTCAGATAATTTGACAATCAATCCTCAATTTCCAGTTTTGGGAGATAGTGTACAAGTAAAAGTAATTATTAACAACCTAGGTACAACTTTTCCAAATGATTCTGTTGTGGTAGAACTATTTGCAGCAAATAATGATACAAATTATTCAGTTGGCTCTACCAAAATACCTTCATTTATGTTGAAAGATTCGGTTAGCTTTTATTGGTATCCCGCTACAGGAGGGTCATATACATTAACTGCAAAAATAAATCAAACGGAAATCATTGATGAGATTGATCATTCAGACAACATCGCCTCAAATAATTACTTTGTTTTTAATATTAGCGACCCATCAATTCTAAAACCTATAGATGGATTTACTTCAGATAATAACGAAATAGAATTTGTTATTTCTGATGTAGGTTATTACATTAATAAACAACTTAAATACATCATCGAAATTGATTCATCGCAAGATTTTCTTAAACCGGTTAAAATATCTGGAGAATTAACCGCCAACAGTTCTATAGTTAAGTGGAAAGTAATTGATCTGAATGATAACATTTATTTCTGGAGAGCTAGGATATATGATGGGACACAATATGGACGATGGAGCGAAATAAGAAGTTTTACGTTAAATTTACCCAATCACCAGGGATATTTTGCTAATGAAAAAATATTAGAGACTTTTAAAACCTATAATGTTAAGTATTCCTATTCAACCAAGAGCTTAGTTCTGAATACTGACACTTTACCTGCGAGACCTTCTAATCTAAATATCATCGAGGATTTTTTCCCCAATCCTCAACTACCAGATAGTCTTCATTTAACTTCAATTACAACGGACGGCAAATATCTATATTTTGCAAACATTTGGTCTACGGCGAGTGACAATGGTGGTGAATCTAGAATTTACAGGGTTGGGACTGGTTATGATGGTACAATAAAAGGACAGTTCTATGGTCCATTTACTGAATTCCGAGATTCTATAAAAAATTCGTTCACATTTCATTCCGATGGAAATCTTTATGTTGCTATAGGATTGGCTAATAAATTAGTTAGGATAAATGTATTAAGTGAAATAATAGATACAATTAATGTTCCACCCGGTTTATTGCGTTGGGATGGTACAAATACAAGTGCTGGTCCAGTGTATATCACCTCTGATGGAATATATATTTATAATATCGCGTTAATCGATTCTTTTGGAAATCACAAATATACAGTGAGAACCTTTAATCCCTCAAATGGATGGTCACTTGTGAATGCGGATATAATACTCGATGGTTCAAGTTTTGAAATCGGATTTACTGATTTCTTTGTACATGGCGGAAAGATTTATCCTACTGAGTATTATAATAATAATTATATGAGAAGATATAATATCGCGAATGGTTTTTATGAAGAAGAATGGATAGTTATGCTGCCAACTACAACCAACTTTCAAAGTTATTACTCTTGGTGTTATGATTGGACAAATGATATTATTTATGCATCAGTATATAGAGCTTCTGGCTTTATTCCGAAATTTAGCAAGTTTCCAGGATATTATGTAGACGCTAATGGATCGATTTCTACAAGATCGGTTGGACCATCAGCAGGTTGGAATTATTTAAAATTTGATTTGGTAACGCCTAGTCCCTCAAGTCATTTTAATGCAGAGCTTTTAGGATATAATTCTTACACTAGGCTTTGGGATACTCTTCATGTTGTTTTACAAGATTCTGTTTCTTTGATGGATATTGATGCGGATAAATATTATTCTCTGAAACTAAATTTCGACTTGTCAGATTCCACCTTTACAACCACACAACCTATGGAGCTAAAAAGTGTGTATTTTAATTATCGCCAACTTTCGGATTTATATTTAGAACACGACGATTTATCGTTTGAAAAAGATACAGTACTTCAAGGGCTTCCGTTAATAACATCAATCAGAGCGAAGAAAATAGGGGTCGGATCCGACTCATTATTTTTAGAGCTAAAACAAGATTCAACTATTCATAATTTTATTGTAAATGCTAACCCGGATAGTATCTCAAACTCTGAGACTATTAGTCTTGAAACAAGTAAACTATTATTTAACAATAATATTAGCTTATCTGTTAGCCAAAATTCTAATGAATATTATTACTATAATAATTTAATTTCAAAATCTTTTTATGTTTCCCGTGATTCCATTAATCCTTCATTCAACATAACTTTTGATGGGAAGGAAATCATTAATGGAGATATCATTTCTTCAGAACCGGAAGTTGTAATTACTCTTGAAGATAATAGTCCTTTACCTCTCGATAGTACATATTTTACTATTGTACATACTGAAAACAATATTCCAAAAGTACTAAATGTACCCGGACCAGATATCACTTATGATTATACTCCTTATCCAAATTCACGCGCAGTGATAACATGGAAACCTAAACTTGCTGATGGCAGACATGTTCTGGAAGTTTTAGCAAAAGATGCTTCCGGAAACTTTTTTGATTCAACTTCCTCTCGATCTGTTTTTAATGTATTTAATAATCCCGATTTGTTACAGGTTTACAATTATCCTAATCCATTTTCGGACAATACTTATTTTACGTTTGAATTAAGAGGAGTAATTCCACCCGAAGAATTCAAAATAAAGATATTTACTGTGGCAGGAAGATTGATCAAGGAAATGAACATTCCTCCTGCTGCATTGCAGATTGGATTTAATAAAATTCTTTGGGATGGCAGGGATCAGGATGGTGATGAAGTTGCTAATGGATTATATTTCTACAAAATATTGTCCAAACACGGTGATGAGGTAAAAACAGTTACTCAAAAACTTGCAAAAGTTAAATAACTGATCAAATAATCATCATAATAATTATTATTTATTTGGAGTTTTATTAATGTGTGGAATTGTTGGATATATCGGTGAGAGGAATTGTGTTCCAATTCTTATTAACGGTTTAAAAAGATTGGAATATAGAGGATATGATTCTGCCGGCATTGGTATAATTGATAATAACAAATCCATAGTTGTAAAAAACAAAGGTAAAGTATCTTTACTTGAAGATAAATTAGAAGAACTTAATCTTTATTCCAATATTGGTATCGGACATACCCGTTGGGCCACACACGGCATTCCAAATGAATTAAATGCTCATCCACATGCAAATGAAGATAATACGATCTTCCTTATCCATAATGGAATTATTGAAAACTACCAGGTTCTAAAAAAAGGCTTAATTAATTTTGGATATAAATTTAAAAGTGAAACAGATTCAGAGGTTCTGGTTCACTTAATTGATAATTTTATAAAAAAGGGTTATGATCTTACGACATCTGTGCAGCTTGCATTAAGCGAAGTTGAAGGCACATATGGTTTGGCAATTGTTTATAGTAAAGAGCCCGATAAAATTATTGCCGCAAGAAAAGGATCGCCTTTAGTTGTTGGAATTGGAGACAATGAAAATTTTATTGCATCTGATGTTTCCGCAATACTAGCGCATACTAAACAGGTTATCTATTTAGAAGATGGTGAGATTGCGGTTATTAAAAAAGATAGTTTCAATGCTACAACCGTTCACAATGATGAAATTGAAAAAGAGATTCATGAAATTACGATGACTCTTGATGAAATCGATAGAGGCGGATATGCGCATTTTATGCTTAAAGAGATTATGGAACAGCCTGAAACTCTTAGAAACTCTCTAAGAGGAAGAATTATTGATGATGAAGGCAGTTCAGTTCTAGGTGGATTGACCGATGTTGTTAATAAATTAGTTAATTCAAAACGAATTATTATTACTGCCTGCGGTACTTCCTGGCACGCCGGTCTGGTTGGTGAATATATGTTCGAACAGTTTTGCAGAATTCCCACTGAAGTTGAATACGCATCTGAGTTTAGATATAGAAATCCCATTATCGAAAAAGATGATGCGATATTTTTTATTTCTCAAAGCGGCGAAACCGCTGATACTCTTGCAGCTCTTAAAGAAGCCAAGATGAAAGGTGCTCTTGTTTTAGGAATTTGTAACGCAGTTGGAAGTTCAATAGCAAGAGAAACAAATGCGGGAGTTTATACTCATGCCGGACCAGAAATTGGAGTAGCATCTACAAAAGCATTTACTTCGCAATTAACTGTGCTCGCCTTAATCACACTGCTAATTGCCAGAAGAAAAAGTTTAAGTAGAATTGACGGAAAACAGATAGCTGATGAATTGAGATTATTACCTGAAAAGATTGAAAAAATTCTAACGCTAAATGATCAGATAGAGGTAATAGCAGAAGAATTTAAAAATTCCACAAATTTTTTATATCTGGGTCGTGGGTATAATTTTCCGGTAGCTTTAGAAGGTGCATTAAAACTTAAGGAAATATCCTACATACACGCTGAAGGTTATCCGGCAGCAGAAATGAAACACGGACCGATTGCTTTGATAGATGAAAATATGCCTGTGGTTTTTATTGCTCCAAAAGATTCTACTTATGAGAAAATAATCAGCAACATTCAAGAAGTTAAAGCTAGAGGTGGAAGGACCATCGCAATTGCAAGTGAAGACGATAATGATATTGACCAGCTTGTTGATTATTCAATAAAAATTCCCAACACAATAAGAATGTTAACCCCAATTCTAACTGTAATTCCTTTACAATTACTGGCATACCACATCGCTGTTAAGAAAGGATTAAATGTCGATCAACCGCGGAATCTTGCAAAAAGCGTAACGGTTGAATAGTAAAATTTTATTTCTTACAATGTTTGTGATTTTATAGAAAATCCATATTTTTACACTCTAAATTTTTAAGGGCAGGTAGCTCAGTCGGTAGAGCAAAGGACTGAAAATCCTTGTGTCGGCGGTTCAATTCCGTCCCTGCCCACGCCTTAAAACCCGCCAAGCGAAGCGGGTTTTTTTCTAATCAGTCCCATCACTTTACAATATTACAATTTTTGAAACTTATGGACTAGAATTTACTAAATCGAAAATTAATTATTTGCAATTTCGTTTTTTAAACTTTCGATAGAGAGTGCAATGCATATATCTTTAACTGATTTATCTTTTGAATTTTTAGCGACTTCATAAATTGACTTATCTCCCTTATCTGAATGTAATCCATCCAAAGCAATAGCAGAAAGAATACGGACTTGTGTTTCACCTTTCTCATTTTTAACTAGTTTTATTAATTCATCTAATAATGAATTAAACTCATAATTAGGAAATACCTGCTCCAATTCTCTAAGTGTTTGAAGACTTCCGGACACAATGCCCATATTATTACTTTCAAAAGATTTTAATAACATTGCCTCTGTCCGTTTTAAATGTGATTCGACAAATTTTGAATGATGCTGTTTCTCATAACGGCTGGATTCATACTGTGCCTTTAAAGGTATAACTGAAATACAGGACAAGAATAAAACCAAGATCAAATATTGTTTCATAATATTCTCCTTTTAAAAATTAGGTAAAAATTGAAACATGATTAATTATAGAGTTTTTCTTCGTTGACTTATTCTTGACCAATGCGAAGAAAATTGGATGTGGATAAAAAATTTATATTTACATTTATGTTTTAAAAAATGAATTAAAAATTACATGGAAACATATGAAGCGTTTATTAAAATTTGATTAAAATTAGATTAATAAATTCATACCAAATACTAGTTATCATTATAAACTCTATATATTTCAAAAGAGCATTGGACATTACTTTAAAATTCCATCAGAAGATTATTGTCCAATAATTTTATGTTATTGTGTATATTTGAACTGAAATTATAAATGATAATTACATGGATATTAAACAAATATTTAATTGCTTCATTTTATTATTGTTCAACTTTCTATTTTCAAACTCATTACTTTTTTGTCAAATGAAGTCCGGTGAAAATGTACGTCCTATTCGTGATAGTATTGGTTTTTGCTGGTCAGCAACTGAGATGAATAATTTTATTGATTTTTTATCTAAACAAATTCCAATGGTTGAAGATGAATCACAAAATCTTTTTGCTGCCATTTCTGTGCACGATGATTACTTGTATGCAGGAAACGTTTATTATCCCTTATACAAGAATATTAAAGCAAAAGAAGTAGTTATATTTGGTGTAACGCATGGATCGGTAACAAAAGAAATGGGTCCACTATCAGATATTATTATATTGGACGAATATCAAAAATGGCGCGGTCCTTATAAGGATGTTGAGATATCACCTTTAAGAGAAATCATCAAATCAAAACTTTCTAAAAATTACTTCATTGTCAGCGATAAAGCACAGAGCATAGAACATTCAATAGAAGCATTAATTCCATTTTTACAGTATTACAACAGGGATATAAAAATTACTCCTATTATGGTTACTCGTATGCCGTTGGAAAGAATGGATGATTTATCAACCCGACTTTCTAAAATTATTATAGATTATACAAAATCAAACAAGCTGGAATTGGGTAAAGATATTTTCTTTTTGATTTCAAACGATGCAAACCACTATGGTGAAGATTTTAATAACGCAGTTTATGGTTTAGATTCCACCGCCCATTTTTTAGCGACCGAAAATGATAAAAAAATAATTAATAATGATTTAGTCGGTCTGATTACTGAGAATAAAATTTTAGAAACAGCTAAGGATATTTTGCCAGACTCAGCAAACAGAAACGTACCACTCTGGTGTGGACGTTACCCTATTATTTTCGGATTGATGACAATTTCAAAGATTGTTGATGATCTTGTTGACTCTCATTTTTATGGTAAGCTCTTCAAATATTCAGATACATTTACAGAAAAAGTGTTACCTGTTAAAAATACAAGTATGGGTTTAACTGCTGTCTTTTCTTACAGACATTGGTGTGGATGGTTTACTTCAGGATTTTATTTAACAAAAAAAACTAATTAACAGATTTTTTTGATAAATTGAATTTTAAGTCTGACTTTTCTGTTTGTTTATTTATTGAATTCCGGTTAAAGGCTTCATATATTTGATTCACAATAATAAAGGTTTAAAATGAAAGAAAAAGTTATTCTTCAGACTAATTTTCCTAAATTAAATTTTGTAAAAAGCGGAAAGGTAAGAGATATATACGATTTGGGAGAATATTTCTTAATCATTTCTACTGATAGATTATCTGCCTTTGATGTTATAATGGCACAAGGAATACCATTTAAAGGAAAGGTTTTGACCAAAATTTCTGAATTCTGGTTTAATTACTCGAAGGAAATAATCAAAAATCATCTTATAACAACCGACGTAAATAAATTTCCTGAAGAATGTATGGAATATGCTGAAGATTTAGAGGGAAGGAGCATGTTAGTTCAGAAGGCGGATGTAGTACCAATAGAAAGTGTTGTAAGAGGATATATTACAGGCTCAGGCTGGGCTGATTATAAAAAAACCGGAGAGGTTTGTGGTATAAAACTTAACTCTGGCTTGGTAGAATCCGAAAAATTTCCTGAACCGCTTTTTACGCCGGCAACTAAGGCAGAGATTGGATTGCACGATGAAAATATTTCGGAAGATAAAGCAAAAGAAATTGCCGGTGCTGACACAATTAATTTTATGAAAACTAAAACTATTCAAATTTATAAAAGTGCAGTTGAGTTTGCTTTAAGTAAAGGAATAATTATTGCCGATACAAAAATGGAATTTGGAAAAGTTGGCAACGAAATAATTTTAATTGATGAACTATTGACTCCTGATTCCTCTAGATTTTGGCCGTTAGATAAATACGAAAAAGGAAAATCACAAGAGAGCTTTGATAAACAGTTTGTACGTGATTTTTTGGTATCTATTAAGTTTAATAAGCAACCGCCGCCACCTAATTTGCCTGAAGAAATTATCCAGAGAACAAGTGAAAAATATTTGGAAGCATTAGAAAAACTAACGGGTAAGAGTATTTAAAGGATGTTTCCCATTAAAATAAAACTTATAGAAAAGAAAAAATTATTAATTGACTGGGATGACGGCAAGGAAGATTTAATCGATTTAAAAGAGTTAAGAAAAAATTGCCTGTGTGCAACTTGTTTATCTGAACGTGATAAGCAAAGCAAAATGTATATCCCATTATTTGCAGAAAATCAGATTACAATTAAATCTATAGACCAGGTTGGCAATTATGCAATTCAGATAAATTGGAATGATGGTCATAACTCCGGAATCTATGAGTATACTTTTCTAAAGAATTATTCTTTAAAAACAGCGGCTCAATAATGACTCTCCCAAATCAATTGACTGTTCTTCGAATTATTCTTACCCCGGTATTTTTATATCTTTTCTTATCAGAAAGCCCAATACTTATTCAAATTTCGCTTGTAGTGTTTTTAATAGCAGCATTAACTGACTGGTATGATGGCTGGCTTGCAAGAAAATTTAATTACATAACAGATTGGGGAAAATTCTGGGATCCGCTTGCAGATAAGATCCTTACTTCAACAGCATTCTTTGGTTTTGTAATGGTTGGACTTCTTCCGCTGTGGATGGTTTTACTCATCATAATTCGTGATTTACTTATTACACTTTTGAGAATTTATGCAGAAAGCAGAGGATATAATTTTGTAACCAGTTATTATGCAAAATGGAAAACTGTTTTACAAATGGTGTTTCTGTATTATCTGCTTTTACTTTATGTAGGATTAAACACAACTGAACTGTACACCGGAAATGAAAGCTTATTTAATCAACTTTTAAACAAAGAACTTATTTACTTTACAATGCTGATTATTACGGTAATAACAGTTCATTCCGGTATCACATATCTTTTACAAAATAAACATCTAATTAAAAAATTGTTTGATGAAACAAATAAATTGGTTTGAAAAATTAATTGGTTCAGGTTTCTATACAGGCTACATTCCTTTTGCCTCAGGAACATTCGGATCTATAGCTGCAATAATTATTTATCTTATTCCAGGTTTTGAAAAACCCGAAATAATAATTCCGGCAATTATAATATTTTTAGTTTACGGATTATTTGTTTCATCAAAATTTGAGGATGTTTATGGGAAAGATCCAGCTGAATGCACTGTTGATGAAGTTGTTGGTACGTGGATAGCTTTAATTGCATTGCCAAAAACAATGTTGATAATTTTAACTTCATTTTTAATTTGGCGGGCACTTGATATTGTTAAACCATTTCCTGCAAGAACGTCTGAAAAGCTGCCAAAAGGATTCGGAATTATGGCTGATGATGTTATTTCAGGATTCTATTCTCTAATTATTCTGCACATAATCGTTTACACATTTGGAGTTTATTAATACATGAAAGCTTATTTAATTTCTATAGGAGATGAACTTTTAATCGGACAGACGATTAATACCAATGTTGCTTTTATTGGTGAGCAAATCTCTGAAAATAATATAACTATAATTAAGTCTGTTGTTATTAGTGATGACATTAAACTTATTATAGATGAACTGGAGTTAGCATCCATAAAAGCCGATGTTATTATTTGCACGGGTGGACTTGGTCCAACGCATGACGATGTTACAAGAAGTGCATTTGTCCAATATTTTAAAACAGAGTTGATCCGTAATGAAGAAGTGATTGAAGATATCAAAAGAATGCTTGTTCGTCGTGGAAGGGAATTAAGGAAAACACATGAGGATCAGGCGATGGTACCCAAAATCGCAGAGATCATAAGAAATGAAAATGGTACAGCACCTGGTTATTGGATTGAAATAAATGAAAAGATATTTATTGTAACGCCTGGTGTTCCCTATGAGATGAAGGCGATGATGACTAACTATATAATTCCAAAATTGATAAAAAAAATTGGAACTCCTGATAACTTTATCAAAAAAGTTACACTTCAAACTACTGGTTTGCCGGAATCTGCTTTGGCAGAAAGATTGGGTGATATAGACGAACTTTTAAACGGTGCAAAATTAGCTTTCTTACCTAATCAATATGGAGTTCGATTGCGAATAACAGTAAAATCAAATAATGAGGAAGAAGCACAAAATCATTTATTAGGGATCGAGCAGAAAATAAGAACCAAAATTGGACGCTTTATTTACGGAAGGGATGATGAGTCTTTAGAGGAAGTTGTAGGCAGACATCTTAATGAAAGGGAATTAAGAATTGCTGTTGCTGAATCCTGCACCGGCGGCGGTTTAGCAAACCGGATTACTGACATAAATGGCAGCAGCAAATATTTTGAGCGCGGAGTGGTTACATACAGCAATGCTGCAAAAGTAGAGCTGCTTAAAGTTGATGAAGATGTGATGTTAGAGAAAGGTGCTGTCTCTGCCGAGGTGGCAATGCAGATGGCGGAAGGTATCAAATCAATCAGCGGTGCCGATATTGGTGTTTCTTTAACCGGCATAATGGGTCCGACTGGTGCAGTTACTGATAAGCCTGTTGGGACGGTTTTTATTGGTTATTGTGATGACAAAGTTTGTACGGCAAAAAGATTTCAATTTGGTGAGGATCGTATATTAAACAAGCATAGAGCAACACAAGCTGCATTAGATATGATTAGAAGAAGCATTCTGGGAATTTCTTTTGAAGAATAGACTTTTTGTTTCGTTAAATATTCCTGATAATGTAATTGAAAAGATTATCAGATTACGAAACGATGTTTATTTTGACAAAAATATAAAATGGGAATCCAGAGAAAAACTTCATCTTACGATAAAATTTATTGGTGATGTCCCGGATCAAATTGTTGAGGAAATTTCCAATGAGCTGGATCTCATAACTCGCTATCCAATAATAAATTGCATTTTTAACAGGTTTGGAT
Organism: Ignavibacteriales bacterium; assembly: GCA_003538625.1. Lineage (GTDB taxonomy): Bacteria > Bacteroidota > Ignavibacteria > Ignavibacteriales > Ignavibacteriaceae > IGN3. The sequence continues at coordinate 195,793 of DPRR01000045.1, read as the reverse complement.
TTTTTTATCGTGACAGTAAACCTGTAATTCTTTGGGCAGGATTGGATGTTGATGATCAATTGCACCAAATGATATCAGAAGTAAACGAAAGATTGCAGAAGTTTTCAATTTCAATTGAGAAAAGAAAATTTCATCCTCATCTTACTTTGTTAAGAATCAAAAATAATCCGGAAAATAGTTTTGTAAACAGTTTCAAAAATTTTACCTTTGAACCAATACTTTTTACTTGTAATTCATCCACACTGTATAAAAGTATTCTGCATCCGGAGGGTTCTGAATATATTAAAATTAAAAATTATAAACTTAAAGAATTGGAGAAATGATGGCTTCTGATAGAGAACAAAAAATGAAAATTATTGATGACGCAATAGCCGGTATCGAAAAAACTTACGGCAAAGGTGCAATAATGAAATTGGGCGATGGAATTGTAAACGATATTGAAGCGATTCCTACAGGTGCATTATCGTTAGATATTGCTCTTGGAATCGGCGGAATTCCCCGTGGAAGAATTATCGAAATTTATGGTCCTGAATCGAGTGGCAAAACTACGTTATGTCTTCACATAATTGCTGAAGCTCAAAAAATGGGCGGACTTGCAGCCTTTATTGATGCTGAACATGCGCTGGATGTTAATTATGCAAAAAGACTTGGAGTAGACACAGCAAATCTTTTAATATCGCAGCCGGATTTTGGCGAACAAGCACTTGAAATAACTGATACCTTGGTTCGCAGCAATGCATTAGACATAATTGTTATAGATTCGGTAGCTGCTCTGGTACCACGTTCTGAGATTGAAGGAGAAATGGGTGATGCAACAATGGCTGTTCAAGCCAGATTGATGTCCCAGGCATTAAGAAAATTAACCGGTGCTATTTCAAAATCAAAAACTTCTGTTGTGTTCATTAATCAACTTAGAAGTAAAATTGGTGTGATGTTTGGAAATCCGGAAACCACAACCGGCGGTAATGCGCTTAAATTTTATGCTTCAGTACGAATTGATATAAGAAGAATTGCTGCCATTAAAGACGGCGAAGAAGTAATTGGCAACAGAACAAAAGTTAAAATCGTAAAGAGTAAGGTTGCTCCTCCCTTTAAACAAACCGAATTTGATATTTTGTACAATGAAGGTATAAGTAAAACCGGTGACGTACTTGATATGGCGACTGAACTCGGCATTATTAAAAAAGGTGGTGCCTGGTTCACTTATGGTGAAGATAGAATTCAAGGCAGGGAGCAGTTTAGACAAAAGCTTATTGAGTTTCCTGAGATGTATAAAAAATTGGAAATTGAAATTAAAACAAAGCTTGGATTACCGGGATTTAAAGGTGAACAAGCCGTTGATGAAAAGACGGAAGATAAACCAAAAGGGAAAAAGAAATAAATTAATTTTAAAATTATGCTAAATGAAAATAGAAAGAGTATCCAGAAAAGACGAAAAAAATGTTTTTGTCTATTTTGATAATGGCGAACGATTAATTTTATCTGAGGATACATTTTTTAATAGCGGTCTTAGGAAGGGTGATGAAATTTCCGAAGACCGCTTTTCTTATTTTATTGAGCAGAATATCATTTACCACATTAAACAAAGAGCACTATCATTTCTTGCTAGACGATTTCATTCTGAAAGAGAACTTCTGATTAAATTAAAATCTAAATCTTATGAAGAACGATTAATTAAAATAGTTCTCTCTGAACTTAAACAAAGAGATTTTATTGATGATAAGATTTTTGCAAATCATTTTGTAGAAGAAAAACTTAAAAAGAAACTTTGGGGAAAAAATAAAATTCGAGCTGCACTTTTTAGTAAGGGAGTATCCGCATCCATTATTGATGAAGTGCTGGATGAATTTAGTATTGACGAAGAACAAAATGACACAGCATTTGAATTAGCTGTGAAGAAGTATGATAAATTAAAACTTCGTGAGTCTGATAAGAGAAGACTAAAACAAAAAATTATAGCCTTTTTGTTAAGCAGAGGTTTTGATTACGAAGTATCCTCAGAGGCAGTAAATAAAATTATTAAGCAGGATTTTGATTAGCAGGTTTTATATTGCTTAGTAGTTTTTGAACAAAGTTTTTAATATCAGAATTTTCAATATTTTCTAATGCTTCCTTAACTGTAAACCACTTTCGTTTACGCAAATTTTTTTCGGGATAATCTTTCAATTCTTTACTGACTTCCATAGAAAAAATTTTTACATGTGATAACCGGTTTTTCTTTTTTAGTTCAAACGATCCCAATTCAACAGTTTCATTTTCGCCAACTACTCCTGCTTCCTCATATGCTTCTTTCTTAGCTGATTCAAAAGCAGATAAATTAAACTCGATCATTCCTTTTGGAAAAATCCATTTTTGTTTTTTGATCGATGTGATCAGTAAAAGCTCCACATTTCCATCCGAAATACGATATGGAATAACACACGATTGATTTAGCTCTAATTCAGTTTTATTTAATTCTTCCAATATGCTTTAAGATTGATGAATAAAATTATTTGTAAACATACATAAATCTAAAACTAATATAAATTGATCTGATAGAATAAAATAATTGCATATTTAAATTGCAGATACTATATCTATTCAATCCAATAATCTCATTGAAAATTTATAAACCAATCTTTAACTTCTATATAACGAATAACAGGAATCTGAAATGACTAAAAATCCAAATGAAGAAAAAATAATTTCAGCTTATGAAAAAGCTGCTCAGGATGGAATTGATCCGAGATGTATTCCTCAGAAGTTAGAAAACCCGGTTCCGGAACACGATGAAATTGTATATCCGGATTACACTGAAGAAGAACAATCAAACTGGAAAATCCTATATAACAGACAAATGAAGTTTTTACCAGGGAGAGCGTGTGAGGAATATATTGAAGGCGCAAGAAATCTTAATCTGTCTGAAGATAAAATACCTTACTTAAAAAACTTAAGTCATATCTTTTATAATCTAACCGGGTGGAAAGTTGCACGGGTTCCCGGTCTTATTCACGAACAAGATTTTTTTGAACTTCTTCGAAGAAAAGTTTTTCCTTCAACAGATTATATAAGAAGCAGAGAAGAACTTGATTACACACCTGCGCCGGATTTATTTCACGATATTTTTGGGCATATGCCTTTGCTTACAAATAAAAATTTTGCTTCCTTTTATCAGATGTTCGGTGATGCAGCTTTAAAAGCCGAAGGAATAAATAGAAAATATCTCGAAACATTTCATTGGTTTACAGTTGAGTTTGGTTTGATAAGAAAACCGGAGGGAATGAGAATCTATGGCGCCGGGATTGTTTCATCGCTGGGTGAAGTGCAGAATGCATTGTCAGACAAAGTAGAAGTCAAAGATTTCGATCCTGAAAAAATCGTTGAACAAGAATACGATGTCTGGCATCTTCAACCAATTCTATTTGCTATAGATTCATTTCAACAACTAGAGAATGGATTTAAAGATTGGGCAAAAAAAGTCGGGATTCTATAATACATATTGAACTCTTACTTTTGTTTAGATGTTAACTACATCAACAGATGCGGAGGATTCTTGAATGTACAGCCTCTTTTGGCTAATTTGAAGCAGAAAAACTAAAAACTTTCCGATAAATCTATAAACTAAACTAAATAGGAGTTTACTATGGCACTTAAAGTTGGAGATAAAGCCCCGGATTTTACATTAACTAATCAGGATGGTGAGGTGGTTTCGTTAAGTTCTTTCAGAGGTAAAAATGTTGTTGTTCTGTTTTTCCCGGCAGCAAATACCGGAGCTTGTACTACTGAGATGTGTACTTTTAGAGATGAGCTTAAAGACTATGAAAATTTAAATGCACAGGTTTTGGGAATTAGCGTCGATACTCATTTCGCATTAAAGATGTTTCATGAAAAAAATAATTATAACTTCCCTTTGTTAAGCGATTTCAATAAAAAAGTTATCAAAGATTATGATGTAGTTTTAGATGTATTTGTTCCTGGTAAATTTGATTACTTCAACACTGCAAAACGGGCTGCGTTTATTGTTGATAAAAATGGATATATAAAATATTTTGAAGTGCTTGCAAACCCTGGAAACCAACCTGATTTTGCCGCAATCAAAAGTGCACTTGCATAATTATTTTAAACGGAGAAATTCTGATGTTAGATGCCGGTAATAAAGCCCCTGATTTTATCTTGTTAAATCAGGATGAGAAAAAAGTATCATTAAAAGATTTTATTGGACAGAAAGTTGTTCTTTATTTCTATCCTAAAGATGATACTTCAGGTTGTACAAAAGAGGCGTGTGGTTTTAGCGATGATTTACCAAAATTCAATAAGATTGATGCAGTAATTCTAGGTGTCAGTCCCGATTCTGTAAAATCTCATAAAAAATTCTCCGAAAAATATAGACTTAAATTTGATCTGCTTGCTGATGAAGATAAAAAAGTGATAGAAAAGTATGGAGTCTGGAAGGAAAAAAGTATGTACGGCAGAAAATATATGGGAGTTGAACGTACAACTTTCATAATTGATGAAAAAGGAAAAATCAAAAAGATCTTTAATAAAGTAAAAATTGATGGACATAACAAAGAAGTTTTGGATGCATTGAAAGATTAATATGATTTATCTTACAAGAAGAGAAACATTTGCTGCTGCACATAGATTGTTTAAAGACGGTTTAGATGATAAAGAAAATTTTGAACTGTTTGGTAAGTGCAGTAATCCGAACTGGCATGGACACAATTATATTTTAGAAGTAATGGTTTCCGGCACTCCGGATCCCGCAACTGGATTTGTTATAGATCTTAAAAAACTTAAAGAAATTATTCAGGAACATGTTATCAGCAAAGTTGATCATAAAAATCTTAATCTGGATACTGATTTTATGCAAGGAGTAATTCCTACTTCTGAAAATATTGTAGTGGCTATATGGAATCAGTTGAAAGATAACATACCGTCCGGCAATCTCTATTCGGTAAAACTTTACGAAACGGAAAATAATTATTTCGAATATCGCGGAGAATAATTTGGATAAGACTAAAACTATGGATCTAATTAAAAATCTACTGGTCGAAATCGGTGAAGATCCAAATCGTGAGGGATTACTGACGACACCAAAGCGTGTGGCGGAAGCTTATGAATTTCTTACTAAAGGTTATAATCAGGATATTGAAGAAGTTATTAACGATGCTATCTTTACGGAAAAATATGACGAGATGGTTTTAGTTAAGAACATTGATTTTTATAGTATGTGTGAACATCATATGCTCCCGTTTTATGGTAAGATTCATGTTGCTTACATTCCTAATGGAAAGATTGTTGGGTTGAGTAAGATTCCAAGAATTGTAGATGTTTTTGCAAGACGATTACAGGTGCAGGAACGAATGACACAGCAAATTGCTGATACTTTAGAAGAACATCTTCAACCCGTTGGAGTTGCTGTTGTATCAGAGGCATACCATATGTGTATGATGATGAGGGGAGTTGAAAAACAGAATTCGTCTGCAACCTCAAGCGCTATGCATGGAGTATTTAAAGATGATGCACGGACAAGAGCTGAATTTTTAGATCTAATCTCAACAAAAAATCTATGAGTAAAGAAAAGCCTGGAATATGGATTACAGGAGCTAGTTCCGGAATTGGCAGAGCCGCTGCTATTGAATTTGCAAAAACCGGTGCAAAAGTTTTTGTTTCTGGAAGACGGGCATTAGAACTCGAAAGAATTAATACTGAGCTGGATAGTGATAAGATTTCTGTTGAAGTCTTTCCTTGCAACATTGCATCCCATACAAATGTTGACCAAACAGTTAAAAAAATTTCAGCAATTTCTAAAATTGATTGTTTAATAAATAATGCCGGAATAACATCTTTCAAACTAGCTGAAGATAATTCTATTAACGAAATTAATGATATAATTCAGACAAATCTTTTAGGATCAATTTACGCGATTAAGGCCGTACTGCCTCAGATGATATCAAATAAGAGCGGTACAATTATTAATATCCTTTCGATAGTGACAAAAAAAACATTTACAAAAAGCAGCATTTATTCAGCTTCAAAGTCCGGTCTACTCGGTTATGCAAATTCTTTAAGAGAAGAAGTAAGAAAATATAATATAAAGGTTATAAATGTTGTACCAGGGGCAACTGATACATCTATGTGGTCTAAAGATATTCGTAATCAACATTCAAACAGGATGATGAGCGGGGAAGATATCGCAAGGGTTCTGGTTTGGACTTACTTACAGAAAGAAAATCTTGTTACCGAGGAAATTGTAATGCGGCCAATCGAAGGTGATTTATAAAAGCCGGCATTACCGGCTTTTTAATTATTATTATTATTTTCTCTCACCGTGCATTTTTTCCCGCATTCTATTTGGCCTATCACCCATTCTATCCTGCATCTCTAAAAAAATCTTTTTCTGTGATGGATCAAGATTTTCATAAACATCCATTTGATGATTAACTTTTGCTAATGCCATCTCATCTTTTATTGCACTTATATCTTTTGTAATTATTATAGCATCAGCTCTCGAAAAATTATTTGAAGCTTTTAATTTTTTCATTTCTAATTTTTTAAGTTCAAGATCTGACTTTAGTTTGATCATTTGTTCCTCGTGGGACAACCTTAGTGACTCAATTTTCTTGTCCTGCTCTTCTGTTAGATTAAGCTGTTGTTTCATATTCATCTTCATCTTATCCATTTTTGGATGATCCATATTCTGAGAATGTATATTCTGGCTCAACAATAAAACCCCGAATAAAATCGAGATTAAAAAAACTAAATTTTTCATTTTTACCCTTTCTATATGTAATTGTGATTTTGATCTTTTGACAGTATCGAATTACTTTTGGTTTAAAAGAAAAAATATTAAACCATTTAGGGTTTCAATTTGTCTAATTTACGACTAATTATAACTGTATGGCTGAATTAAACATAGATTTTGAGCTTGTAAAAAATTTTATTAATGGAGATGAATCTGCTTTTAATCGTCTTGCAGTTAAATATCAGGAAAAAATTTATTGGCATGCCCGAAGGATGACAGGTGATCATTATGACGCAGATGAGATTGTTCAGGAAGTACTTATGGTGCTGTATAACAAATTAAAAACTTTTGAATTCAAATCTTCTTTGTATACCTGGATTTATACGATTACAAATACACGCAGTATAAATTATTTGAAGAAAAAGAAAGTAAGAAGTTTTTTAAGTTTAGATGACATTAAAAACGAAAAAGTTGAACCTAAAAATATTATAGATGATCTTGAGAAAGCACAAAAAATTGATATGATAGAAAAAGCATTACAAAGCCTTCCGCTTAAGCAAAGGGAAGTATTTATAATGAGAAATTTTGATGAACTTAGCTATGAAGAAATTTCCAGGATAAAAGGAAAAAGCATAGGTGCATTGAAAGCAAATCACTTTCACGCGTTGCATAAAATTAAGGAGCTGTTAAAGAATGAATAATAATGAGGAAAAGTTTTTCTCCTATTTGCATGGACAAATGAATTATGAGGAGAAAAAGGAATTTGAACTTGAATTAATTAAATCAGCTGATTTAAATAATGAGTTCAATGATTATAAAAAACTGATGAATATCGTAAGTGAAACGAAGAATATTAACTTAAGTAAAGATTATTCAGAGTCCATAATTACTGAATTCAGAAATAGATTAGAAATAAAAAGCACAAAGAAAATTATCCCAAATTTTCGATATGCAATTGCTTCAGTCATCATAATTGTTGTCGGATATTTTTCGTTCTCAGTTTTAAATAAAGAAACACCAGATGAAATAAATTCAATATTAAAAGAATATTCTTATGATGAGTTGAACTCAATTACTAAAAATTATGATTTCTCAATCGGATTAGAAAAAAACTTTAATGATAATGATATCAGCAAAATTGATTCAATCTATAAGCAAAATGTTTCTGTTAATTTAATTGAATCTATTGGCAGCAAAGCTACTGACTATATATTTGTTAATAATAATGTGGCTGATGTGAATGAATATATTTCAGATAATGATGTTGACCTGATCTACTCTCAATTAATTGACAAACAAATTTTATAAGAGGTTTATATGAATAAATTATTTTTAACCGGTATAGTGGTCTTATTTGTCGTATCTGTATCCTATCCTCAAAAAATGAGAGAAAAAATGATACAGAAAAAAGAAAAGCTTGAACAACTTGAAAAAGTAAAATTAATTGAAGCCTTGGATTTGAATGAAGATGTTGCTGTAAGATTTTTTTCAAGAAGAAATGAGTCGAGAAAAGAGATTGAATCATTTGAACAAAAGGCTGATGATTTATTGGTTGAGATTGAAAAATCATTTGATGCTGATCAAAAAAGCATTGAAGGCAAACAAAAACAAATGATATCAGATTTTCTATCAACAAGAGAATTAATTGATAAAAGACGGCATGAATTCATTAAATCACTTGATGATATATTGACTACTGAACAAATATGTAAACTAATAGTTTTTGAAAAAAAGTTTAGAGATGAGATAAGAAGCGTACTTTTGGATCGGAGACTACCCAAATAATTGGTATAATATTTAAGTATCCATTAAGAAAGTGTTGATTTTCTAAAACGATAGCTATAATTTGCCACCTCAAATTTGCGGAAGTGGTGAAATTGGTAGACACGCTATCTTGAGGGGGTAGTGCCTTAATTGGCGTGCGGGTTCAAGTCCCGCCTCCCGCACAAATGAATCCATTTTATTAACCAAAATAGGAAGAACATTATGACAAGAAATGGCTTATTTTTATCTGCTTTGATGTTTTTAAGCATATCGATTATGGGATTTGCACAGGATATGAAACCCGAAGCAGGAAAACTTTACAATGAAGGTAATGCATTATTAAAGGATGGTAATGTAACCGGTGCAATAGCTAAATATGATGCGGCATTACAGATTGAAAAGGATTATAGAACTTATTATCAAAAAGGTGTAGCACAAAAAAAAGCTGATAAATTAGAAGATGCTAAAGTTTCGTTTGAAGAGTGTATAAAACTAAATCCTGGATATGAAGGTGCGTTAAATGCATTAGGCGGTGTTTATTTTTCAATGGGTAATTATACTGCAGCTATAGATAATTTTGAAAAAGTTCTCAAGTCAAACGCAAATAACTCCATCAAGACAAAAGTTAAGAAGAATATATCGCTTGCGTATGCAAAGCTCGGAAATGAATCATTAGCCGGTGGAAATTCTCAAAAAGGTATTGAGTTCTTAAAAAAAGCTGTTGAAAATGATAATTATGATGCGGCATATCTTTCATTAGCAAAAGTTTATTCTGAATTAGGTAAATATGATGAATCAATTGAAGCTGCTCAGAATGCACTAAAGTATCGCTCAAAGATTACAAAAGGTGGTCCATATTATTACATAGGAATTTCATACAAAGGTAAGGGCGATGTTGCAAAAGCAAAAGACAATTTTAAACTTGCTTCTGCAGATCCAACTTATAAGAAAACTGCAGATTATGAACTCGGATTATTAAAATAATAGGTCCTATTTTTAATAAACCCTCGTTTAAGCGAGGGTTTTTTTTTAAGCGAAGGTGCAGAATTGAAATTAATAAATCTATCGGAATTAGAGCTTTTGGCGCTTCTTAGTGCAGCATCTGTACTGCGTAAAGAAAAATATTTTGATACAATTCTTAATAAATTATTGAATGTTAATTGTCCAGTAGTAAAGGTATATGAAGCAATTTTACAAACTTATCTATTCGCGGGATTTCCATCTGCTCTTGTGTCATTAAAAAAACTGGGGAAGATAGTCGGTAATAAAACCAAATATGAAGAGTACGATATCAAACAATATTTTATAAGAGGAGAAAAAAATTGCAGGACTATTTATGGAAATAAATATGATAAACTAATCACCAATGTAAAATCATTTTCCCCTGATATGGCAGCGTGGTTAATTATTGAAGGCTATGGCAAAGTATTAGGTAGAAGTGGATTAACATTAACTGAAAGGGAAATCTGTATTATCTCAATTCTTTCCTCTTTAAAATTCAGAGATCAACTTTACTCACATATTAATGGTGCCGTAAGAGTTAAATCAGGCTTCTACTTAATCACTAAAATTATTAAGAATCTTGAAATAATATCCGCATCCTCTTCATCCAAATTTGGCTTGCAAGTTTTGGAACAATATCATTCGAAAAAAAAATTAAACAGTGCAGGATTATCATTTTAATTGCACTTAATAAGATGATGAATACACATAATCTTTATGAAAACTTTTATTCATTATGTTATAATTTGGCCCGTTTTTTTTAATACTTTTCTTTAGAAGATCTCTATATTTTCTTAAGTGGCTTGATTTTATGGAATTTTGAAGTATATATTTGAATTAGTTTTTTGAAGATTATTAAGATTCTTTGATTTTTTAATAAATAATCAGTTTTTAGAATTCTTAACTAGCGATTACAAGTTACCACCCAAATCTTTGTGAAGGATTGAGTATGATAAAATTCTTTTCGTTAATAATTCTGATCTCAACTTTTCCGCATATCTATTCACAAACATCTACACAAAAGTTTGATGAAGCAATGACTGCTTTTCATAATCAACAATACGCACAATCGAATAGATTATTTGAGGAGTTTTTTAACGAATATAAAATTGTTGATGAGATGTACTCAACCGCAAAATATTATTCTGCTGAATCACTTTTAAAACTTGGTAGAAAAGATGAAGCCGCGATTGGATTTGAGTACTTGGTAAAAACTTATAATTGGTCTAACTATCGGGACAGAGCATTGTATAATCTTGGTTTAATCTACTTTAATTCTCGCAAGTACGAATTATCCAGAGGCAAACTTAAAACATTACTTAATGAATATCCTGAAAGTGATTTTTATGGAAATAGCCTTTACTGGGTCGGCGAATCCTATTCAGCAGAAGATAAACCTGCAGAAGCAATTCAGTTTTTAGAAGAAGCAGTTGCAGATAAGCGTAATAAAAAGTATGCTGATTATTCCATTTATACTTTAGCAAATGCTTACGAGAAAATTGGTGATTATAATAACGCAGTAAAGTATTATGATCAACTACTGACATATTACAAAAATTCTACACTTGCGACATCTTCTCAAATACGGATAGGAATTTGTTACTTTAAATTGAAGGATTATCAATCTTCAATAGTTGAACTTAAAAGCCCAAGACTTACAAATCTGTCTGATGACATGTATTCAGAAAGTATATATTTGCTTGCTACTTCTTACTATCGTGTTGGTGAATATGCTGACGCGGAAAAAAGTTATCAGGAAATCGTAACAAAATTTCCGGAGGCAAAATATGTTCGTGACGCAAAGTTTGGACTTGCATGGACGTACTTTCAGCAAAAAAAATATGACGATGCATTTATTCAATTTGATGATCTATCAACGGAGCCTGATTCTATAGGAATTAAATCATCATTCTGGAAAGGCGAGTGCAAGCGGTATCTTGGGAAAAATAATGAAGCGAACTTGATTTACAAAGAATTTTTAGAAAAGTATCCCGATAATCCTTTAGCACAGGAAGTTCAGTATTCGCTTGGTGTGGTGTATTTTAATTCGGATAACACGGACCTGGCTACAAGATATCTGATATCCGCTAATTCTTCAGACGATGTTATAATTAAAGCAAAATCTTTTGCTATGCTGGGTGAAATAGAGTTAAATAAAGGAAACTTTAAGGCTGCAAAAAATTATTTTGATATTGTTCTTAAGAACAAAGGTGCTGAAAAATCAGTACATAACAGAGCCTTACTCGGTCTTGGAATTTCTTTATATCAGCTTAATGATAATAAAACAGCCATACAATATTTAACTGAATTAGAAAATTCTGATCCTGGTTTTGAAACTCAAAAACGAAATTTCTTCTTAGCTGAAAATTATTTTTCCTCAGGTGATTATAAAGCTGCACTCAATAATTATAATAGCGCCGCAGGAACTGACCAGGAAATTAATTCTCAGGCGCTTTACGGAAAAGCCTATTGCTACTTTAATATAGGCGATTACGAAAACGCTGCTTATCAGTTTACCGACTACATAAAGCGAAATCCAAATAATAAAAGATTAAGCGATGCAAAATTAAGATTGGCTGATAGCTATTTTGGAAGTAAAAATTATGCTGCCGCAAGCAAAGTTTATCAGGAGTTATTTACAGCTGATGCAAGACTTAGTTCAGATCCTTATGCAAGATATCAATATGCTCAGGCACTATATAAATCGGGTAAAACAAATGAAGCCATAAATGAATTTAAATCAATTCAGGAAAAATTTCCGAATTCTGAATATGCGGAAGTTTCCCTTTACACTATCGGCTGGATCTATTTTCAGAAGAAAGAGTACGCAACTTCTATCGCGCAATACAATAACGTAATTTCAAAATATCCCAGAACAAAATTGGAGCCAATAATCTATTATTCCATTGGCGATGCACAATTCAATATGGAAAAATACGATTCAGCAATTGTTAATTACGAAAAAGTATTATCTCAATTTCCAACTTCTCAATATGTTTTTGATGCAGTGACCGGAATTCAATACAGTTATGTTGCAAAAGGTAATCCCGAAAAAGCAGTTTCTTTTTTGGGCGAGTTTGTTTCTAAAAATCCGGGTTTAAGTTATGCCGATCAACTGATGTTTAAAAAAGGTGAAATATATTATAGCCTTAGACAGTATGATAAAGCAAAAACGGAATACATTAGTTTCACTTCAGCATATCCGAACAGCAAACTTGTTCCGGATGCTTATTACTGGATTGGGAAAAGTGCTCAGAATCTTGGACAGAATGAGGAAGCAATTTTTAATTTTGAAAAGGTTCTTAACGGATATAAATCATCTGAATTAGCATCAGCATCTGTTCTGGAAATAGGTTTGATTTATCGATCATTAAAAAATTATGATGCGGCAATCAGTATCTATGACCGCGGCATCAGTGAATTAAAAAAATCAGCAAACGTTCCTGAGTTGCAGTATAACAAAGGTATGACCTTACTTGAGATGAGCAAATTTCAGGAAGCTTATTCAATTTTTGAAGATGTGGTTATGTACAACCCTGGAAATGTTTTTAGTGATAAATCGAAATTTGAATTGGCATTAATTGATATTGCTGCAGAAAGATTCTCAAGGGCTGACGAATATTTGACAGCACTCTCCGAAAACAGAAGCGACGATTTAGGTGCTAAATCTCAATATTATCTTGGACAGTCATTATACGATCAAAAAAAGTATAATGACGCAATCACTGCCCTGGTTAGAGTAAGAACAGTATTTTCACGTCACGAAGAATGGTTAATGAAATCTTATTTGCTGCTGGGTGATTGTTATGTTAAGCTGGATGATAACAGAAATGCAGCAGAGATGTACAGAGCAGTTATAGCTAAGTACAGCGGAACCCCTATTGGCAATGAGGCTCTTCAAAAATTGAGGAAGGTACAATGAGATCCAAAATATTAATAATAATTTTATTTTCACTTGGCGTAATCAATGCACAGGATGATAAATCCAAAAATCCTAATGTTGAACTTCCTGATTTTGTTATTACCGGTAAGAGTCAGCTTAATATCAAAAAAGTTGATAAGATAAAACCGGACTTTGTTTCATCAATCAATGAAGATTTTATAAAGCCATCATATTCGCCTGAGGAACTTGAGATAAGTGAATTTTCAAATCCATTAAAAAGTGATCTGAGTTTCTTAAATGATGTAAGTTTTTTTAAAGGCAACATTGCAGCGGGCATTGGTTTATATACAATACCAACTGTTAGTGCTAATTATGCTTATCCATTTAAAAATGGAATTCTTGAAGGAATGGCTAACGGAAATTTTATAAGAGCTTACGAAGACAACAGCGATCGCTACAAAACAAGATTTGGATTTAATTTTACTTATTGGTCAGATATTGATGGTGAAGTTTTTCCCGGTACACAATTTAATGTAAATGGAAACTACGGAACCAATAGTTTTAAATTTTTTGCTTCGGATAATCCTGAAGAAAGAAGAAGTTTAAACTACGGCAAGTTTGAAGTGGATCTAAAAAATGATTTTGGAAAAAATTTCCTTTTCAGATTAAACTTAACAAACAAAGTTGCAAATATTTCTCAGGAAGTGTTCAAGGAAAATAATTTAAGATTTAAAGGTGAAGCATTATTAAAACTTGCAGCAGTAAATGTTGGAGCCGCAATTGATTATCGCAATCATTCAATTACTAACCTTCTGGGTGATAACACAGGAAAAGATTTTCTGTTGCTAAGACCAACTGCAGGATTATTTTTTACTAAATTAATTAAAGGAACAGTTGGCTGGACTTTTTCCAGAGGAGCCGGAGAAACATTTAATTCGGTTTATGCCTCAGTTGCTTTAAAGTTGGATAAAAATATTACTCTTTTTGGTGAGTTTGCTCCTACCGCTGAATTTATGAGTCCAGGAAATTATGTTGTAAAGAATAATTATTTTAAAGTTGACAGCGTTGGAAGTATTTATTGGGAAAAGAGTAACGCGTTAACTGCTTCGATAAAATATGAGTTTGATAAATATTTTCAGATAGATGGCGGACTTAAATATTTTACCTCCGATGCGTTTCCGTATTTCGGTCCATCTTCAGACTCGGGCAAATTTGATTTACATTATTCGGATATGAAAAATATAAGTCCATACGCAAACTTCTTATTTTATCTAGGACCATACGGCGAATTTTACAGCTCGGTGGAATTATCAGATATTAGAGACCTGGATGGAAATCAAATTCCATATTTACCAACATTAAATTTAGATGCAACTTACAGCTATAAGTTTAATAATGGTTTAACTTCTAAAGCAAGATTGGAGTATCAATCCAAAAGATTTGCGGACATTAAGAATGAAATTTCTATAGGCGATTATTTTGATTTAGGTCTATCATTTATATATTCATTTCAACCTAATCTGGATTTAACTTTAGATTTGAATAACATACTTAATAGGAAAAATTATTTTTGGTATGGATACAAGGAAGTTCCACTGAATATTATAATCGGTGTTAATTATCGTTTATAAAATTTTAATTTATAAAAATGACTAAAGCAGAACTAATTCTAAAAGTAGCAAAAAATGTTGGCGTTCCTGCTACAGACGCTAAAATATTTTTTGAATTAATGTTAAAGAGAATTTCTGCAGCTATTTCGATAGGGCAATCAATTCACGTTAATGAATTCGGCTATTTTCATCTTATAAAAGGAAACATAAAAAAAAGGACCTATGGTTTTAAGGATAGTGAAATTTCCGAAGAAATTATTGAGCTCATTTTATTTTCTGAGGATAAAGAATTAAGAAAATCAGATACAAAAGGTTTAGTCTTCAACATTCCGGTTTTTGATGAAGATGATTATCACCCGATTGACTCAACATTTAGTTTAAGTATCGGTAAACCATTAATTCCGCTGCGAGGAGTACCATTTGACAATATTTATATACCAACCTCCGGTTATGAATACAGAAGATTGATCGAATCAAAAGTTGAAAAAATTATTGCTGAATCACATATTGCGAAATCTGAAGAAAATTTTCCTACACTGGTAATTGATGCAAGTTCATATAATACTAATCAGGTTAAATTGCAGTGGGATGATAGTTCTGAATCTGATAGCATTATTACTGGCATAAATGAACAAGTTTTTACTGATGATAATCAAATTGAAGTAAGTGATTCTGAGAAACAACGAAATGAATTAAAAAATATTGCATGGGATTTTGGTGAAGATTTATCCCGGCAGATAGAAGCTGAATCAATTTTAGATATTGCCGATGAACGCTTGAATATGAATTTAAATTTGAATGAAAGCAAAAAGGGAACTGAAGAAGTTGTACCTAAGAATAAGATTAAAGAAGGAATGCATGATTTTACAGGGGAAACTTCACAGTATGCTTCCTCAGAAAAGTTGAATGAATTATTAGAAAGCGATAATGAATCATCTGAATTGTTTGAAGAAGAGATTTTTCCACAAAGTAATTTAGAAAACGAAACAGAAATTACCGATCAAATTGAAGATAAATCTATAAAAACTGAGAATGATTTGGTGGACAAAGAACTTGAGGTGAGAGAAGATGTTTCCATAGAAGAAGAAATATCAGATGAAGAATTTTGGCAGACAACTTCAAAGTATTTTGAGCCTTTTAAACCCGGAAAAGAAGAGAATTCAGATTTGAACGAGATTATTAAAAATGATAAAATTTTTGAAAATATGAATTCAGATCAGGACACCCAAAAATTTAGTTTAGAACCAAAAGATAAAAAAACCGTTTCAAAAACTATTATTACTGATTCTGTAACAGATAATGTTACCCCGGGTGATAAATATAAATTTACTGAGAATGCTTTTAATAAAATCAAAGCGAATGAAAATCGAAAATCAGATGATCAATCAGAAATTAGAACGAAAACTTATCATCGACATAAAGAGAGGAATTTAATACCATTTATTGTCTTTCCATTAATAGTTATTGGTTTATCTTTGGCTTTGTATTGGTATCTGGAGTTTTATAAAAAGAATGAAGTTAGACCCGTTACTCATCAAATAGTTTTGAAGACAGAAAATGCCAGAATAATCCAAAGAAATTTTGATATTCCTGTTACGTATCCTTATCTGCCCAAAGTAAATGAAACTACAATCTCAGAAACAGTTATTCCGGATGTCAAAGATCAAAAAATAACAGAGGATAAAAACGAAAACATTAATACAGTAAATACAAAACCCGAAGTTAAACCGCCGGTTAAAGAAGTACCAAAACAGAAAAGTACTGAGAACAATATCACTAAACCCGGGGATGTTCCAGTCGGAAGAGCATTGAATGTCGGAAATAATATTTATAAGTACGGAAATTACTATGTTGTACAGGTCGCAGCGTTCAGATCAAGTTCAATTTCTGAAAATGAAGCCGGCAAATACAGGAACAAAGGTTATAATGCTTTTGTAGAAGCTGCTGAAATACCTGATCGTGGTAAGTGGTACAGAGTTAGAGTCGGAAATTTTTCATCGAAAGAGGAAGCACAAAATTTTGTTTCAAAAAATATTAGATAATTAAATCATTAAAGGATAAATATGAACTTATTAGATATTTTCTTAAAAGGCGGATTCATTATGTGGCCGATACTGCTCAGTTCAATAATCGGGCTTGCAGTGTCAATCGATCGTTTTATTATGCTGAGGAAAGCAAAGATTAATGTTCCGGCTTTTATGGTTAGAATAAGAGGATTTATTAAAAAGAAAGATATTTCCGGTGCGATCAGTTATTGTATGCAGGAAAAATCACCTGTTGCAAATATTGTAAGAAAAGGATTAAAAAAATATAAGTACGGACACGATCGAGTTAAAGATGCAATTGAGAATGCCGGAAGCCAGGAAGTAAGCAAGTTAGAAAAAGGTTTGTCCGTTTTAGCCTCTGTTGCAGGTATTGCCCCTTTGTTGGGTTTTCTTGGAACAGTAACAGGAATGATTCAGGCTTTTATGACTATTCAGGATTTAGCCGGTGCTGCAAATCCAAGCGATCTTGCAGGAGGAATTTGGGAGGCATTAATTACAACCGCATTCGGTTTGATTATCGGTATACCAGCTTTAGCTTTATATAATTATTTCCTGGGGTCAGTAAAAAAATTGGTTGGTGAAATGGAAACTGTTGCAAACGATGTAATTGATGTTATTCAGGATAACAATAAAGATGAAGCAGATATAGATGATGAATTAGAAATGGAATTATAGGTTACAATATGAAATTTAAATTATCTAAAGAACCATTAAGTATTTTTGCCTATTCGTCTTTAACAGATATCGTGATGCTGTTATTGATATTTTTTCTACTTACATCTCAATTTGTTATTCAAACCGGAGTAAAAGTTAAGTTACCGGGATCAAAGATGAATGAAAAATCTGAGACATCAAGAATGGTAGTAACTTTAACAAACACCGGTGGAGTTTTTGCCGGAGAGGAAGAGATAAGCATTGATCAGCTTCCAGTCAAACTTGGAGAAATGAAAGCTCAATCGAATGAAGACAACCTTGTGATTCGTGCCGATAAAACTGTTGCGATCGATCTAGTAATTAAAGTTATAGATGCTGCAAAAATTTCCAACATAGAAAAATTTACGATAGAAACAGAAAAAGAAAAGTTATAACTATGTATTTGTCTAATCAAAATGTTAGTCGGGTATCTTACTCAGCTTCAGTAATATTCCATATTATTCTGTTTTTACTTTTGCTGATAATTAATCTTTCTTTTGATTATCCTTCAAAAGAATATGTTGAATTATCATTTGGAGTTTTAGGTGGTGCCGGGTCATCGGGTACAGAAGGTACAGCTTTTGATGAAGTGATCGAAAAAGCTGAACTACAGGAAAAGGATGTTACAAAAGACAAGAATCTGGAAGTAAAGAAAGTTGATCTTCCGAAAGCTAAAAATACAGATGTTAGTGATATTAGTCCCGCGCAAAAAGATAAAGAAGTTAAAAAAGAGACTATTAAACAGACCGAGCAAAGAGATAGTAATAACCCCACCGGAGATAAGAAAGGTAATTTAAATCAGGGGACTGGTGAATTTGGATTTCATTTTGAGGGAGGCGGATTAGGCACGCGACAAATTTACAGCTATGTAATTCCGGATTATCCTGAAGGCGTTAATAAAGAGATAGATATAAGATTAAAATTTACGATCAAGCCGGATGGTACTGTTGGTTCGATTTTTCTTTTAACTAAGGCAGATACAAGATTAGAAAATGCAGCAATAAATTCATTGTGGCAGTGGCGGTTTGCCCCATTAAATTCTAATCAGGTTCAAAGTGATCAGACAGCGGTTATTGTATTTCCTTATCGATTGCAGTAGGTTCTTCTTTGTAATAAAACCGGTAAAAAAAGTATTCGGTTATTGTTAACAGACTTAAAGCAAAAGTATCTCTATCGAATTGCATTCCAAGACCTTTCTGCTCCATAAAAACTTTCGCAATCATTCCCGTTATAGTCCATCCAACAGCAAACAAAATCCCGAACAGTGCAAGGTTTAAAAATCCCGATTGAAGATTTTCATCCTGCCATTTTTTTGTAAAAATCACTAGACCAAAAATTAAGTGAATGAAAAAAATAAATGCGCTTATCATAAAGACGGATCATCCTCTCTTAACTTACGATTCATTAAACTCATTCCCAGTGCTCCGCCAATCATTCCAAAAATTGAATTAATGATAAAGTTACTTGATAAGATCATTAGTAGATAAAGAAATGAAAACCCATTTTTTGCTATATCCTTTGAAACACTTTTCATTAATTTTAATGATTCATCAACCATCGGTCCTAATTTCCACTGTCGCATAATAATTTCAGATTGAGGCAGTGCCTATATAAAATCGTTTGACCTTGTGAAAAATGTTAATAACATTTCAAAAGTGGTAATAAATACAGTGGCAGTAAGTCCTGTTAAAAAACCAAAACCCAAAGCTTTACCAATTAGTATTTTATCATTAGAATGATTAATCTTTTTATCCAGCACGATGGAAAATACAGCTGCTGCGGGAACGATGAGACAACAACTAAAATTTTTTATGCCCGGAACGGTTGCAAGAACTGCAGCCCCAAAACCGCAAACAATTGTTGGAAGATATTTTTTGAAGTTCATTTTATTCTGTATGATTTCTGAAAAGTAAATTTTCAATAGCTTCTAAAATATATAGAAATACTACAGAACCGAAAAGTAAACCGGTAAAAGCAGATAAGAGCCTGTTGTAGTTATATACTCCAATGTTCACCAAAATTACGTCTGTTAACATTGGTAAAGAAAATAAAAGTAATAGATAGGTCTTAATATTTAATGGTTTTTTTAAAAATAAAATAATTAAAGCTGCTATTAATACGCCGGAATAAATTCCGGTGCATCGGGCACAAACAAAAAATGGGATACCATTGCAAGTAAATGATTTATTAATATTTTGATGACAAACAGTAGAGTATATTTGTTTTTGAAATGGGTAAAAAGCAGTTAAAGAATTAAAATCAAAACAGTAGCTTATGATCCCGAAAAACCAGATGAATGCAAGTAGGAATAAGATGATTCGCAGTAATTTTCTACTGATAAGCTGATCCTTCAAAAATTATCCTCAGCTCGCAAAATTAAAAACCAATATTTCGTTCTGAGTCAATACATACAATTTTTTGTTTAGTAAAATAGCGGAAACGATTGGTTTATTTAAAATAAAATCTTCCAAATTAATTTTATTCAATTTCATTTCTGTTGATTTTAAATATGTATTATAAATTTCTTCGGAAGTGCAAATCACTAGCTGGTCAAATAATATTCTAATGCTCTTTAAATTCTTATCTAAACTAATTTTATTTATACCATTACCGAAATCATCGAAAATTATAACATCCTGTCCATCAATAATAAAAATATTATTCTTAGCAGAGATTGCAAGCTGCAGTGGATTTGAAAGCTGATAAATTCCTGCATCAAAACCGCCAAAATTTATTTTATAATTTCCAAAAATATCAAACTTCATCGTACGTTTATTTTCTGAATCAATTAAATAAAGATCACCCTGATTCGATGTTGCACAACTTAACGGATATCCAAAACGTTCTTCACTCAAATCGCTATCCCTTTTGTGCAGTTTTGAAAGATAGTTTAGATTTTTGTCAAAGCGTTTTATTGCATGATTATTTTTATCCGCAACGTAAATTGAAAGGGGATCAGCAAATACATCAACAGGCTGATCAAATGAATTATCATCCCATCCGTAGCCGCCACAAGTTTTTAATTGATTTCCCAAAGTGTCCAATAAATACACTTCATCAGTGCCAATATCTGAAATATAAATTAATCCGTTTGCGGTAATATAAAAGGATGAAGCTTTGTTAAATTTCCCAATGGATTCTTGAAACTCAAAATTCTGAGCAATTACAATTGAGGGAAGAATTAAATAAAGCAAAAATATTTTTTTCATTCTTAATAAATCTTAATTGTTACTTAAAATTAAGCTAAGATGTATAACAATCTCAAGTTACTTCAGGATTCCATAATTGATTGCATTTAGAATTGAATTCAGATATATTTGGCAGCAAAATTATGAAATAAATTGTCCCGTGGTGTAATTGGCAACACGTCTGACTCTGGATCAGAAGAGTTCAGGTTCGAAACCTGACGGGACAACAAACCAATGTACAATGAAAAATTTAGAATTAACAATTAAGGCATTTTAATTGTGCATTGTACATTGTGAATTGTAAATTTCTTTTACATTGGCGCGTTCGTCTAGTGGCTTAGGACACCGCCCTCTCAAGGCGGGGATCACGGGTTCGAATCCCGTACGCGCTACAAAAAAATACTCATAATAGATTCTCACAAAGGTATTTATTTAGAGAATCTTATATACCATATCAATTTATAAAGCGGACTTAATGTCCGCTTTTCTTATTTTAGCAAGTATGAAAAGATATAATAAACATATTTTTATCTGCGAGAATAAAAGGCCGGAAGGTCATCCACGTGGCTGCTGTGCGGAAAAGGGTAGTCCCGAAATTCGTGAACATTTCAAATCTAGATTAAAAGAACTTGGGTTGAATGCAGATGTTAGAGCAAACGCTTCGGGTTGCCTGGATGCTTGTGAATTTGGTGTGTCCATAGTTGTATATCCCGAACAAATCTGGTATGGTGGTGTTACCAATAATGATGTTGAAGAAATTATTCAGTCGCATATTATAAATAACACTCCGGTTGAAAGATTAAAAATAACTCATCGCAGGTATAATAAAGATGCAATCAAAGATTAATACTGATTTTGCCAAAAGAATTTTTGATATTTTAAAAAAAGAATATCCAAAAGTTAAACCAGCACTTGTTTACTCAAATCCTTTTCAGCTTCTTATATCAACCATCCTCTCTGCTCAATGCACAGATGAGAGAGTGAACATCGTTACAAAAGAATTATTTAAAAAATATAATAAGCCTCAGGATTTTGTAATTCTATCTAATGAGGAACTGGAAAAAGAAATATTTTCTACCGGATTTTATAAGCAAAAAGCAAAAAGTATTAAAGCTTGTTGTGAAGAGCTGATTAAAAATCACGCAGGTAAAGTACCGGCAGATTTTGATGAACTGGTTAAGCTGCCCGGTGTTGGAAGAAAAACTGCATCTGTTATTGCTGGTAACGCGTTTGGCATTCCGGCTATTGCGGTTGATACCCACGTTAAAAGATTATCCAACCTGCTTGGATTTATTGATTCACAGAATCCGGATAAAATTGAAATAAAACTAAAAGAACTTTTACCTGAATCATACTGGATAAATTCATCACACTGGCTTGCAACACACGGCAGAAAAATCTGTATCGCCAACAGGCCTAAATGTAATGAATGTGTTATATCAGATTTATGTCCAAGTTACACTCCTTCACAAATCAAGAAGAAAAAATGATGGATCGAAGCAGAGATAGAGATTACTGTCTGCAGTTATTACAGGAATACACAAAGAGCGATAGTCTGCTAAAGCATGCTTATGCTGTTGAAACCTGTGTAAAAGCTTATGCTGAAAAATTAAATGAAGATGTTGCTTATTGGGGAAACGTTGCATTATTGCACGATTTTGATTACGAAAAATATCCAACTGCTGAAGAACATCCATTTAAAGGTGCTGAGATTTTAAGAGAAAAGGGATTTGATGAAGAATTTATTAATTCAATTTTATCGCACGCAGATTACAGCGGCGTAGCAAGAGATACTCTTCTTAAAAAAAATTTATTTGCCTGTGATGAACTGGCTGGTTTTATAACTGCTGTAACTTATGTCCGTCCATCCAAATGCATTGATGAGGTAGAGGTTGGTTCTGTAAAAAAGAAAATGAAGGATAAAGCATTCGCCCGGGCTGTTAGCCGTGATGATATTTTAAATGGCGCCGCGGAAATTAATATCCCTTTGGATGAACATATTGGTTTTTGTATTGAGGCAATGAAAAGGAATAAAGAATTACTCGGTTTATGAAGATCGGAACACATGTAGAAAATTTTCAACTAAAGGATCAATTCAATAATAAGTTCGATTTATATGAGAATCTTGATCACGATGTATTACTTGTATTTTATCCAAAAGATAATTCGCCGGTTTGTACAAAACAATTAGTTGATTATTCATTAAATCAAAAAGAGCTTGGTAAATTTGGAATTCGAATTGTTGGTGTAAATATTGAGCCAGTCGATTCACATAGTTCATTTTGTGAAAATAATAAAATTGATTTTCCCGTTTTAAGCGACCCTGAAAAAAATGTAAGCAAGTATTTTGAAGCAATAAATTTATTGGGAAATAACAAAAGAAAGCTTGTTTTGGTTGGAAAAGATAAGACAATAAAATTTGAGCGGCTGACTTTGCCAATGTTTTTTGTGGATACAAGACAATTATTAGATGATCTAAGGAAAACGCAACTGATATAAAGACTTGACTATTTGATAAATAGATAGCATTTTTGGTTAAAATTTAGGAGAAACTTTTACAGATCCTTGCTACATTAAAAAATCGGAACCAAATATAAAATCCATTCATAATTAGTTTGATTGAAATGCATAGCAAGATCTTAATTATACTTTTTCTCACAGCCGCATCTCTTTTATATTCCCAGCAGGAACTCAAAGTTTTATCTTCGGATTTTAGTTCTATAACTATAGAATATTCCCCGGTTTATACAGATACTTCTGTTATCTCAATTGATGGAAAATCATTTAGAAGAGTCGAATTATCATCGGGTTCACTAAAAAATTATGATGATTGGGGCTACCCTTCAATAATAGTACGAAATATAAATGTTGGAGTGCCATCAGAGTTTGGAAATACCATTGAAGTACTTTCATCATTTTATAAAGAATTATCCGGGCAGCTTATTCCTGTTCCTACTCCCGTAAGTGATACACTTTCTTCATCATTTGAGTACAGACAAAATCCTGAGTACCACAAATTCAAGTCTGATGAGGATATTGTTGTTTTTGGTGATTTCGGATTAATAAGAGATGTTCCCGTTCAAACTATAAATATCAATCCAATAAAGTTTGACGCTCCGCTTAACAAAATAAGAATTTATAACAAGATTGTATTTAAGATAAATTTCAGTAATAATGGATCGTTATCTCCAAAACCGGCAGATGATTTACTGGATGGTTTATTGATTAATTATGGAGTTGCAAAATACTGGGACAATCAAAACAATAATAAAAAATTAAATAAGGTTACAGTATCCAACAGCGTTCTTGCAACAGGCAAGTGGGTAAAATTTGAAACAACAGAAGAAGGCATTTATAAATTAACAAAAGCTAATTTATCTTCATATGGGATTGACCCGAATAATGTTGATCCAAGAACAATAAAAATTTATAACAACGGCGGCAAACCTTATCCCGAAAACATTGATGCAGTAAGACCAATTGATCTTGTTGAGAATGCTATTCTGGTTATCGGACAGGATGATGGAAGATTTGATGATGACGACTATATATTATTTTATGGAAGAAGCAGCAGTTTTTGGGATTACTCAAGTGACGGCGTAACCATCAGAAGAGCTGTTAACCCTTACTCACAAAAAAATTATTATTGGATAACTTCCGGCGGTGCTAACGGCAAAAGAATGGTCGATAAACCCGGGTTAAACACTACTCCGGTGTTTAATCAAAATTCTACACAGGCTTTTGCAGATTGGGAAGTAGATAAAATTAATTTGGGAAAAACAGGTCGCCAATTTTTTGGAGATGATTTTTCATCTTCGGTCACTTCCAGAACTTACACAAATAGTCTTAATGGAAGAATAAGCGGCACACCAATTAATTATAACTTCAGATTCGCTGTTGGATCACCAACCGGATTAACATTAAACATAGCTGAAAATGGCAATCAGGTTTTTCAGCGTATTCTTTCCGGTTATGGTTCAACATTGTACAGAGCAGGAGTGGCGAGTGCGTGGTCGTTTTCATTTAGCGGAGATTTGCCAGATAACAGAAGTGTTCTGAATTTTAGCGTTATTCCTTCAGGTATAACGGCAGTAGGATATCTGGACTATTTCACCATCCAATATGACAAAGAATTAAGAGCGTTCAATGATAATTTATTATTCTTCACTAATCCTGTAACCAGCGGAGTAATCGAATACGATCTGAGCGGATTTACTTCTTCCAATATCAGAGTTTACGATATAACTAACTTCGCTGATGTAAGAGTTGTAACAAATTATTCAATGCTCAGTGGTGGCGAATGTCGATTTCAATTTGATGAAAGTCCAACCCAAAAATCAAAATATTTTGCGGTGGGAAGTGATGCATTTAAAACTCCTTCTAATCCTGTAGAAGTACAAAACTCAAATCTTAGAGGTGAAGAACAAGGTGCAAAATTTATAGTTATAACCAGCAAAGAATTTAAGGATGCAGCAAACAATCTAAAGAATTACAAAGAGAACAGAGCACCTGTAACAATTTCAACTTTTGTTGCTGATGTGGATCAAATATTTAATGAATTTTCCGGCGGTATGTTAGATCCGACAGGCGTACGTGATTTTATTAAATATGCATTTGATAATTGGGTAATCAAACCACAGTACGTGCTTATGTTTGGTAAAGGAACTTATGATTATAAAAATGTTGAAGGTTACGGCGATAATTTTGTTCCAACATGGCAGTCAGAAGAATCTTTAATTCTGGTGAGCGGTGGAGATTCCTATACAACGGACGATTTTTTTGTGCGTGTTTCCGGTCCTGATTTTAAACCGGATTTGGCTTTAGGAAGAATTACATGCGCAAATCAAAATACAGCTAATCTTATGGTTAACAAAATTGAGGATTATGAGTTAAATCAGGTAAGAGGTGATTGGAGAAATTTAATCACTCTTGTTGCAGACGATGGTTTAAAATCTGATGGAACTTATGAAGGTGATTTACATACTAAGCCATCAGAAAATTTAGCTAATATTTATTTTCCAAAATCTTTTAACTTTAATAAAATTTACAGCGCAGCTTATCCGGATGTAATTACTGGACAGGGTAGAAGAAAACCTGATGTTAACAAAGCAATATTAGATGCAATAAACTCGGGAACATTATTTTTAAACTATTTTGGACACGGGAGCCCGGAACTTTGGGCGCATGAAGTGATTTTTGAAAAAAGTGTTGTTTTACCTCAATTAAAAAATGATAAATATTTTTTCTTAGGTGCTGCTACATGCGATTTTGGATACTTTGATATTCCTAATTATCAAAGTGCGGCTGAGGCACTTATGTTTTTACCAAATGCAGGAGCAATTGCAAGCTTTACTGCCTCAAGATTAGTTTTTGCAGGATCCAATGAAGCATTGATGTATAAATTTGTGACCAATCTTTTCAACTCTGGAAAGGATACTTTAAATCTTGGAATTCCTATTGGTAAAGCTTCATTAAATTCTAAAACAACATCAGTTAATGATCAAAAATATAACATTCTTGGCGACCCCACACTTAGATTACTTGTTCCGCAATTTGCAGCAAATATAGATTCAATTAATGGTCACGATTTAAGTGCTGATGTTCAGATAAAAGCATTAAGTAAAACATCGATTGAAGGTACAATTCTTAAACCGGATAACACACCATGGACCGATTTTAATGGTGAAGGATTTCTTACCGTTTTTGATTCTGAAAGAAGAGTATTGTTATCAGCTATTGGAAATTTTCCTGTGAATATGCCGGGTGGAGTAATTTTTAATGGAAGAGTCTCAATTAATAATGGCAAATTCTCAGAAAAATTTATCGTGCCTAAGGATATATCTTACGAAAATAAAAATGGGAAGGTTATCTTATATTTTCTAAATAGTACTGTGGATGGACTTGGATATACAAATAAAATTATTGTCGGTGGTACCGATAGCTCAATTGTTAATGATGGTAAAGGACCTGATATCGAAATTTATTTTGATGACATAGCTTATAACAACGGTTATCTTGTAAATCAAAATCCAAATTTAATTGTTAAGCTTTCTGATGAGACCGGTTTGAATACAACAGGCACAGGAGTTGGTCATAAACTTGAAGGTGTATTGAATCAGCAGCTAACAAATCCAATAGATTTTACAAATTATTTTACCGGTGATCTTGATGCCGGCGGAAGATCAGGTTCTATAAATTATAAATTTTCTGCTCTTGAAAATGGAGATCATGAATTACTTGTAAAAGCATGGGATGTGTTTAATAATTTATCAGAGCAAAATACTTTTTTTACAGTCGTGGATGGAAATGACCTGGTTATCAGGGATATTTATAATTATCCAAATCCATTTAGCGAAAGAACTCAATTTACTTTCCAGCAAAACTTAACGAAACCAATTGATGTAAAAATTAAAGTTTACACTATAGCCGGAAGATTGATTAAGGAAATTGAACAAACTAACGTTAATGATAAATTTGTTGTAGTCGATTGGGATGGCAGAGATGCGGATGGAGATAAACTTGCAAATGGTACATATCTTTATAAGGTTATAATAAAATCTGTAGATGGTGAATACAGTAAAAGTGTACTTGGTAAGTTAGCGGTGATTAAATAATCCGCTATAAAAAAATGAGTTTCATATATGTGTAATTAGTTATATTTAACGCTTAAAATTGATTAGAATTCTTAATAAATTTATTTATCTCGGAGGATAAAAATGAAAATAGTTCTCAGGCTAATGATGATCAGCATGCTGTTTGGGTTATTTGCCAAAGTATCGTATGCACAAGGTGAAGCTGCTGTTCCTTTTCTACTGCTTGCCCCTGATTCGCGCGCAGGTGGTATAGGTGAATCTGGTTCCGGTTTGGCAGACAATTCTGCCGCAATTTTTTGGAACCCCGCAGGAATCGCATTCCTGACAGGAACTGAAGTAAGCATTACACACAGTAACTGGCTTCCTCAGTTCAATCTTGATCTTTTTTATGATTATCTGACTTATAGACAATACTTTGAAGAACTGAGCGGCAGTATTACAGGCAGCATAACGTATATGAACTTTGGTGAGTTTGTAAGAACGGGCGAAGCTGATCCGACACCTATCGGAACTTTCAGATCCTTTGATGCGGCGCTTACTGTAGGTTATGCCACAAAACTTTCAACCGATTGGGGATTGGGATTTAACTTCAGATTAATTCACAGCCGGTTGTCAGATCAGCCCACAGCAGAAGAGCAGGGCAGCGGAGTCGCAACTTCCGTAAGTTTTGATATAGCAACAATGTGGCGTCCTGAAAAATTTGTTCTTCCATTAATTGACGAAGACATTGGCGGCAAATTTAGTCTTGGTATTAATCTAAGTAATCTTGGTCCAAAAATTTATTACATAGATAAAGCACAGGCAGATCCAATCCCTACTAATTTTAGATTAGGATTTGCGTATAAGGTTATCGATGATGAATTTAATAGTCTTATCTACACATTAGATTTCAGCAAATTATTGGTACATAGAGATTCTACTGCATCAGACGAGTTTTACAAAGCAATATTTACAGCCTGGGCTGATGAATCATTCAAAAATGAATTAAGAGATATTGTTACATCAATGGGACTTGAATATTGGTATGGAACACCGGGTGATTTTCTCTTTGCTCTTCGTACAGGATTTTTCTATGAAGATCCATCTTACGGTAACAGAAAATTCTTAACATTCGGTGCAGGTATAAGATATGATATTTACGGTTTTGATTTTAGTTATATAACAACTTCTGTTTTCAAAGGCGGAGAAAACCACCCGCTGTCTGATACATTAAGATTTACTGTCCTCATTGGTTGGGGTGCAGTTCCTGAATCAACAAGAGGATTACCAAGGGGAATCTAATTTCTTATGCTTAAAAATGTTCTAACTCTAGCAATCAGTTTAATAACTTTGGGCAGTTTATCTGCCCAAAGTTTTATCGGAAAAATAAATCCAAACCCAACCCCAAATCAAAATGTTACAGTACTTGCCGATGATACTGTTAAAATTTTAGCTGTGATGGTTAATTTTCAGGAAGATCGTGATGGTGCAACTTTTGGAAATGGTAAGTTCGGATCGATTTATTCTCAGAATTATGGTAATGATATTTTAGATCCTTTACCACATGACAGAGATTATTTCGAGACTCATCTGACTTTTGTAAAAAACTATTATCAAAAAGTCTCAAACGGAAAAGTCAACATCCAGTTTACCATTTTACCGGATACATTTTCTGTTTCAAAAACGATGAGAAATTATTCTCCGGTTCCCGGTTCAGATGATTTTACTCCGATGGGACAGTATGCTCAGGAAGTTTGGACAAAAGCAGATCAAATGTATGCAGGTTTGAATTTTTCAGATTATAATCTATTTGTGATTTTTCATGCCGGAGTTGGAAGGGATATTTCTTTACCCGGAAGTATTGGCA
Organism: Ignavibacteriales bacterium; assembly: GCA_003538625.1. GTDB lineage: Bacteria > Bacteroidota > Ignavibacteria > Ignavibacteriales > Ignavibacteriaceae > IGN3. Next base: position 166,445 of record DPRR01000045.1, on the reverse strand, counting down.
ATGAGCGCGATTTACCCTCGGTTTATCTGGGAGAAAATTCTTTAAAAAATATTTTCGGTTCTGATTTTGATGGATTCCCGGTTGCAAACGGAACTTTCAAAATTAAAAACTCAATGATAATTCCGGAAACCGAAAGCAGGGAACTTGAAACCATTACAGGCAAGTTTTTATTCGAGATTACAATAAACGGTTTATTAGCTGCAAGCGTTGCAAGTCATCTCGGATTGCCTGACTTGTTTGATACAAACACAGGGCTTAGTGCAATTGGAAGATTTGGTTTAATGGATGGACAATCAATCTTTGCATACAATGGATGTTTTCCTCCCGAGCCATCTGCCTGGGAAAAAATCAAACTTGGTTGGGCTGTACCTGTTGAAATCAATCCCGGTAACTATCATCTAAACGTGGTTTCTAAATTAGCCGCCGCTATTTCTGACACAGTTATTTTAAAAGTGCCATTAAATGCAACGGAATATTATCTAATTGAGAACAGACAGCGGGATGTATTGAATAATGGTGCGCAGTTGACTCTAAAATCAGGCGGAAATATTTTTTCTAAAAATTTTATCAAAGATTCTACCGGATTTTATAGTTACGATACAGATTCACTTTTCGGAGTAGTAATTGATGTTGATGAATTTGATTGGGCATTACCCGGCAACGGTATCGTTATATGGCATATTGATGAAAATGTAATAAATGAAAAATTGGCTGAGAACAAAATAAATACCGACAAAAAAAAACGCGGTGTTGATGTTGAAGAAGCTGATGGCGTTCAGGATATTGGTGAAAAATTTATAACCATCTTTGGCGATGAAGTTATTGGTGAAGGAACTGACCAGGATTTATGGTACGCAGGCAACAAAGCCCCGCTCTTTAAGAATATTTTTAATAAGGATTCCCGCCCTGATACCAGAACTAACTCAGGTGCAAATAGTTTAATAACCATAAAAGATTTTTCTTCCATCGCAAACAAAATGACATTTAAAATTGAATTTGGTGATTCAATAATTAAACCAACTTTTGTTTCAAATGGATTCCCATCTTTAGAGGGATTAAACATTACAGCTGTTGAAGGATTAGAAAACAATTTTGCAGTTAATTCACCGGGTTACATGAGCATATCTGATGGAAATTCAATTTTAGAAACCATAAATGATTTTTCGGATTTCAAACCTGTTTCTTTAAAATTTGGAAATACGAGTTATGTCTTTGGTGTGCACGTTGGTAGTCCGGCTCAACAATTTCCTTCAAGTATAAACTTCTGGATGTTTAATGGATCATCCTCAACAACCGGTAATACAAACCTGAGTGAAATAATTTCAACGGCACCCGTGGTGAGGAAAACGCTTACTGAAACTTATGAAATACTCTTTGGAACAATCGATGGCAAAATTTTAATCTTTGATCTGGAATCTCTGGTTAATGGAAATCCTGTCCCAAAATCCGAAGTGGTTGTTGACAACGGCGCACAAGTAAATCAGATATCATTGATCAATTCAAAAATCTATGCAATAGCAAGTAAACTTGATAACAATGATAAATATGATTTGGTTTATTGTGATGGAGTTGTTGTACAATTTCGCGATGGAAAATTATTCAGGATGATAACTTCTGTCGATAATGAAAGTAATGTGATATCAATAGTCTCGGGATCGAAATCAGATCAGTACTTCTTTTATGTTATTCAAAATGATAAACTGGTTAGGGCAATTAACGCACCGGGGTTGGAAACGCTTTCATCATTTTCAATGGCAGATCTAAAAAATGATGGAAACAATTATATCATTACAAATCAGGGAAACAAAATTTATGCGTTCAATATAAATGGCGCATCTGCAGATTATTTTCCGATCGAACTTAAAGATGGAGATGAATTCAAAGGATTACCGCTTAGTGCTGATATTGAAGGTGACAGCAAATCCGAGTTAGTCTGTTTTACGAAAAACGGAAAAGTTTTTTCATATGACGGCGGCACAGGAAAATTAGTTGATGGATTTCCTTTTGCTTTTCAAAAAGCAAACGGAATTGATGCCGTACTATATAATTCAAATAATAAAATTGCTTTAGCCGGTTTTGATTCATCCGGATTTTTTAGAGGATGGACAGTCTCTTCGGTGAATTCCAGAATCGATTGGGCAGAATCCTTTGGTAAAAATACAAATTCATCAAGTATCGATAAGCCTATAAATAATTTATTACAAAACGAATTCTTTCCTACTTCACGTGCATATAATTATCCGAATCCTGTTTACAATGGTGAAACTGCTATACGGTATTTTGTAAGTGAAGACTCAAAAATAAACATCAAAATATTTGATCTTGCCGGTGATTTTGTTGCAGAACTTAATGCTGATGCTAACGGCGGATTTGATAATGAAACCATTTGGAATGTAAGTAATATCCAGAGCGGAGTTTACCTTGCAAGGATTGAAGCTCTTGGATCAAGCGGCAAATCTGAATCCGTTGTTATAAAAATAGCTGTTGTTAAATAATTTCTTTTACTATCTCATTTTAATCTATTTATGAAATTATTCATTTCTTTATTTATCGTTGTACTTAGTTCAAATATTTTTGCTCAGTTTACGGAGTTTCATCCTGAACTGGACTGGTATACAATCAAAGGCAAACACGTTGAAGTGCACTTTCACGAAGGTGCTGAAAGAACAGCTCAGGTTGTGCTAAAAATAGCTGATGAAGTATGGGATCCAATCTGTTCGCTTTACGATTATCAACCGGATAAAGTTCATTATATCATAAAAGATATTGATGATTACTCAAACGGTGCCACGTACTTTTTTGATAACAAAATAGAAATATGGACAAGCGCACTCGACTTTGATTTGCGAGGTGCACATAACTGGTTAAGAAATGTTATCTCCCACGAATTTACACACATGGTTCAGATTCAGGCAGCGATGAAATTAAACCGTAGTGTTCCAGCATTTTTTCTTCAAGTGCTTACTTATGAAGATGAAAGAAGACCTGATATTCTATACGGATTTCCAAATGTAGTTGTCTCATATCCGCTGGCAACAATAAATGTTCCCGCCTGGTTTGCTGAAGGAACTGCTCAATACATGCGCAAAGAATTTAATTATGATAATTGGGATTCGCATCGCGATATGATACTTCGTTCTTATGCTTTAGATAATAATATGCTAACCTGGAACGAGATGGGTGTATTTGGTAAAACAAGTTTGGGTAATGAATCAGTTTATAATTCCGGTTTTGCTCTTACCAGATATATTGCACAAAAATACGGCGAAGATAAACTGAGAGATGTTACAAAAGCATTGGGCAAGTTCGGCAATTTTACAATTGATGCAGCGTTTAAAGATGTATTAGGAAAAGATGGTAATGATATTTATGGTGAATGGAGTTCTTTTTTAAAAAACGATTATAAAAAACGAAGTGAAAAAATATTAGCTAATCTTGTAACCGGTGAGCAAATAGCTAAAGTTGGATTTGGAAATTTCTATCCAATCTTTTCTAAAGACGGAAAGAAAGTGTATTACATCTCCAGCAAATCATCGGATTATTTTGGCCCTGCAGGTATTTATGAATACGATTTAGAATCCAGGACTGATAAAAATATCGTTAGTGCGGTACGATCTACATTTTCATTTATTCCCGGTCAGAATAAAATTGTTTATGCCAAGATATCAGATGATAATCCTGATTGGTACAATGTGCACGATCTTTTTGTTTATGATTTATCAACCGAAGATGAAACAAGATTAACACATAATCTTAGAGCAAATAATCCTTCTGTATCCAACGATGGCAAAAAAATAGTTTTTCTTTTTCAGAAAGATGGAACAACAAATTTAGGGACTGTTGATATTGATGGAAAAAACTTTAAACGGTTAACATTTTTTGAAAACGGTGAGCAGGTTTATAATCCTAAATTTTCTCCTGATAATTCATATATAATCTTCGATTATTCTTATGCTAATACAAGAGATATTGCCAAAGTTAATTCTGAAGGCGGAAATATTGAGTATATACTTTCATCGGATAATGACGAAAGAAATCCCGGATTTGATAAAAACGGAAACATCATCTATTCATCTGATGAAACAGGAATTTTTAATTTATACTTGTACAATCCAGTTGATAAGAGTAAAAAACAATTAACAAATGTTCTAGGCGGTGCGTTTATGGCTAGTATCTCGGACGATGGAGATATTGTTTACTCAGGCTATACTTCAACAGGATACAAAATATTTAAAGTATCTCAATCGGATCAGCAAAAAGTAATTGCAGGAAATGATTATGTAAGGTTAAATAATCCGCCTTTAGATATGGATAAACCGTTAGGTAATATTAATGATTTCAATATCTCTGCTCTCAAAAATTATGAAGATAAAGATATTAAAGGTGTTGAAAAGGAAAAATATTCGGGAGTTTTTTCACGCTTAACTTTTTTCCCCTTTTTGAGATTTGATAATTACAATACAGGTAACACTGTTTTAGAAAAATTTAAACCTGGTCTGTTTGTTAGTTCAAATGATATGCTAAACCGTTATTCTATTTTTGCAGGAGGATCAATAAATGCACGAATGGAAAGAGATTTGTTTCTGATATTCGATTACCGAAATAAACTGCCGCTTATATCTTCACTTGGATTAAGACCGGAATTATCGGTTGAACTTTACAGCATTAGTCGTAAAGCGGATGTTGATGTATTCTTTGGTGCGGATACAGTTGGAAGCGTTGTCAACTATGATTTTATAATTCCTACTGATGTTTCTTACAATCTTTTCGAGTTTGATTTTATAGTTCGTCACAGATTATTCTCAAGAGATCAGAATCTGCAGCTTAAATATGCTTACAGCACTTATACTGCTACTCTTGGAAGTTTTATTTTGCCGGATGAAAACAAAACACTGTATCCTACAACAAAAGACAATTATTTTAATGGTAATAATCTTGAAGCCAAATATATGTGGCATGCAATATTACCAACCAAAGATGATGATATTAATCCGGTAGGATTAGATGTTAATTTAACTTATAACTATGAGTTCAATGATTTTAATGAAAATGGAAACTACACAGTTGAAGATGGGATCTTAAAACCACAGTATTCAAATTTTAATTTTCACAGACTGGAACTAAAAACAGGATTTTATATTCCTGTGTTTGATTCACATACGTTCAACACAACATTAAGATTGGGCTCTATTCTTGGACCTCAGCAGCCAGACTTTTTTGATTTTTATCTTGGTGGATTGATTGGGATGAAAGCTTATCCGTTTTATGCAATTAGCGGAAATGAAATTGCGTGGTTAAACATTACATACCGGTTTCCGCTATTTAGAAATATCGATACAAAATTCGGGCATCTTTATATTGATAAAATATTTCTATCTTTTAACGGTGATATTGGAAATGCATGGAACGGCGATATTCCTTCAATGAGTACTTTTAAAAAAGGTGTGGGCGCAGAAATAAGAATTCAGCTTAACTCGTACTATTTATTTCCTACAAGTATTTTCTTTAATGCATCTTATGGCTTTGATGAATTTGATAGAAACGTAAATAATCAAATTGTTAAATATGGCAAGGAATGGAATTTTTACGGTGGCATTCTATTTGGATTTGAGATACTTAATTTTAATAAATCTTCCAGACTGAGATAGAAAGATTAAATAATGAAAATAATACAGCTGATAATTTTAGTAATATTTTTTTCTTCAATATTATTTTCTCAGACAAATGATAATCAAATACTTTTATCAGGTAACCTCTCTACAGATTCAAAATTAATTTTAAATAATTATAACGAATCTGTTGTCCCTCAGTTTACTTATCCCGTTAGTGATAAAAAATCTCCAATACTTGCGGGAGTTTTATCATTATTAATTCCCGGTGCCGGCGAAATTTATACTGAAGAATATCTTAAAGCTGGAATATTTGTTGCACTGGAAGCTGCTGTAATTACAACGGCTGTGGTATATGACGGAAAAGGTGATAATAAAACAACTGAATTTCAGAATTACGCAGATGCATATACTAATCCAGAGCACAACTGGAACGTTGTTAAGTATGCAGATTGGTTGATTAATGAAAAGGGTGCCGATCCTAATATTAGAAAGGATAACTTGCCCTGGGATGATACTAGTTTACCGCCTTGGGAAAGAGTAGACTGGAATTTACTCAATTCTTCAGAAACGGGATCGCATAAATTACCACCTCATGGTGAACAGCAATATTATGAATTAATAGGCAAGTATCATCAATTTAGTCCTGGTTGGAATGATTTTCCCGAAAATCAACCAAATCATGATTTAATTTCTAATAACTTTATTATTTATTCCGGTATGAGAGGCGAGGCTAATGATTTTTATTCTGTTGCATCAACGGCTGTAATCGGAATTTATGTAAATCACTTTTTAAGCGCTTTGGATGCTGTTTGGTCTGCCACTCAATTCAATAAAGATCTTGCTGTAAAAGTAAGATTAGAGAATTTTCAGTTTGCGGATCATGTAGAGTTTTATCCGAAAATATATTTCACTTACAGTTTTTAATCGAATTATCGGGATTTAATTTAAATCTTCAGCAAATCAGACCTATCTTGTTAAAGTCGGATATTTCAGAATGTGAATGCATTTCAGGTAAGAGGTTGTGAGAGAATAATTAGTTTTGAAACAGCCCTGCATTCCAAAAAAAATTGAAGAATCTTGATATAATAATTCCTTTCATTCCCACGCCTAATTTCAGTATTTTTAAGTTATGAAAACACCATTGATTGCTATTGTAGGACGGCCAAATGTTGGCAAATCGACACTTTTTAACAGACTTATCGGTAAACGTGAAGCCATTGTTGATGATAAGAGCGGCGTAACGCGGGATCGAAATTACGGAGAAGGAGATTGGTGCGGAAAAAGGTTTCGCTTAATTGATACCGGCGGATATGTACCTGAATCGTCAGATCTATTTGAAACAGCTATACGCGAACAAGTTGAAGTGGCAATCGAAGAAGCTGATTTTATAATCTTTTTAGTTGATGTGAAAAACGGGGTAAATCCTATAGATAAAATTATTGTAAAAATGCTTCGTCAATCGAATAAAAAATATTTTTTAGTAGTTAATAAAGTAGATGCAGAAGTTCATGCCGCAGGTGCAAACGAATTTTATTCACTTGGTGTTGATATGGTTTACAATATTTCTGCATTAAGCGGCAGACAGACAGGAGATCTTTTAGAAGATATTACAAAGGACTTTGTTGCGGAAGATGAAATTAAAGAAGATACACGATTAAAGATTGCAATTGTTGGAAGACCAAATGTTGGAAAATCTTCTCTTACAAATGCAATGCTGGGAGAGGAAAGAAGCATTGTTACTGATATTCCGGGAACAACGCGTGATAGTCTTGATTCAATTTTGAAATATTATGGAGAAGAAATTATTCTGGTTGATACTGCAGGTCTTCGAAAGAAAAAGAAAGTTGAAGAAAGCATAGAGTTTTTTTCTAACATAAGAACGTTTAAGGCAATCAGCGAAAGTGACGTTACAGTTTTAATGCTTGATGTTCAGACTGGATTTGAAAAACAGGATCAGAAAATAATTGATGAAGTTGTGCGATGGAGAAAAGGATTGGTGATCGCAATTAATAAATGGGATTTGATGGAAAAGGAAACAAATACAGCCCGGGATTATGAGAATGCAATTAAAGAAAAATTAGGTACTGTTGATTTTGCTCCGGTCATTTTCATCTCTGCACTTACTAAACAGAGAATTTACAAGCTTGTCGATTTATGTAAAAAAGTTCAAGCAGAGAGAACGAAAAAAATACCGACATCAGAGTTGAATGATACAATTCTTCCTCTGATAGAAATGAATCCTCCTCCTTCATCACCAACGGGAAAAGAAGTTAAGATAAAATTTATAAATCAGGTTGGTGATTACTATCCGATCTTTCTTTTTTTTAGTAATTATCCGAATCATATTCCCGATCATTACAGAAGATTTCTGGAAAGAACAATCAGGAAGATTTACGGATTCGAGGGAGTTCCAATTACTGTTAGTTTCAGACAAAAATAAATTAACAATTTTCTATGAATAAAAATTTTTTACTTATTGATCACCCTATTCTAAAAAGGGATGTGACAATATTAAGAGATAAAAATACTGACTCGGAAACTTTCCGCGCAGCATTACAGCGGGTTTCAAATATTCTGGCAGTGGAATTATCAAAAGCATTTAAATTGTCTGCTATTGAGGTTGAAACTCCTCTGGAAAAAACTCAAGGTGCAAAGTTAACTCATAATGTTATACTTGTTCCGGTATTAAGAGCTGGATTAGGTATGGTGAACGGTTTTTTGCAAATCATTCCTGAAGCAAAAGTTGGACACATCGGTCTGCAAAGAAATGAAGAAACTTTAAAACCTGTAGAATATTATTATAAAGTTCCAGAACATTTGGAATCTGCTGAAGTGGTTATGCTTGATCCTATGCTTGCTACAGGGGGCAGTGCATCAGAGGCACTTAAGTACTTAAGGAACAGAGGAGCCTCTAAATTATTTTTTGCATGTCTGGTTGCTGCGCCTGAAGGAATTAAAAAAATTGAATCTGAACATCCTGATGTAAAAATTTTTGCAGCCGCTTTGGATCGCGAACTTAACACCAAAGGTTATATACTTCCCGGATTAGGCGACGCTGGTGACAGAACGTTTGGTACACTCTAATATTAAAACACTTGTATTAATTTTGATAATGTTCTCCAGTTTCGAGAACTTCGGACAGGTATATCCTGATACATCTGTACATAGAATATTAAAAACAGGTATCAATTTAATAATTGATCAAAAGTATGATAAAGCGGAAAAACTTTTTGATCAACTGGATAAATCCCGTAAAGATCTTCCATTTGGGAAAATATATCTTGCCGCTGTCAGCATCGCCAGATCGTACGATTATGGTGAACCTTACAATGAGGAATTGATTAATAACTATCTTGAAAGTGCAAAAAATATCTCGGATAGGCTTCTTGAAAAAGATCCCAGGAATATCTGGAATAATTATTTTCTTGCATTAACCGAAGGGTATGTTGCATACTACGATGCTCTTCTCGGAAGCTGGCTGCAGGCTTTCTCAACAGGATTAAGTTCAGTTTCCACTTTTGAAAACTGTCTTGATATCGATAATAATTTTTATGAAGCATTAATTGCAATTGGCAGTTATAAGTTTTGGAAAAGTAAAAAAACAGAATTTATAAGTTGGCTTCCGTTTTTTGATGACGAAAAAGAACTTGGGATTAAAAATTTACAAAATGCAATAAAATATTCCGGCTACAATTCGCATTTAGCTATTCATTCTTTGATATGGATTTACATTGAACAGAAAGATTTTGATAAAGCAATTAAAGTGGCAGAATCAGCACTTAAAGAACACCCAAACTCAAGAATATTCAAATGGGGTTTAGCACGATCTTACGAGAATATTGATCCTGTTAAATCAATTGCTTTGTATTATGAAATTCTGAATTCATACCCTGCTAAACTTATTTCAAACAAGATTAATGAAATTACTCTTAAACACATTATCGCCCAGCAATTAGTAAAATTAAATAAAAATGATGAAGCCTTATCAGTTTGCGATGAAATTTTATCAATTAAGGGATTATCAGACTACGAACTTGATAAAATAAATGAAAGACTTGATCGAGTAAGAGCCTTGAGAGAAGAGCTAAAAAGCAAGTAAACCTTCCATTCCTGTACTCCCCGATCACTTTAACTAATCATTAAAAAAAACTAAATTGATTTAGCTTAAAAAAATATATACGATTTTTACTAAAAATGGCTGTCGATAATCCTAAATACCAAACCATGCTCGATAATCTAATAAAGGTTTGCAAGAAAAATCTTCCGTTAGTTAATGAAGCATTAATTTCTAAAGCGTTTGCATTAAGTATGGAAGCTCATAAAAATGATCTACGTGCATCGGGTGAACCATATTTTACTCATCCGTACGAAGTCGCGATGGTTGCTGCTGAAGAGTTTCCACTTGATGATATTACAATTGTAAGTGCATTACTTCACGATGTTGTTGAAGACACTGAATACACAGTTGAATTTATGACACGTGAATTTGGGAAAGAAGTTTCGGAGATTGTTGATGGAGTTACTAAGATCAGCGGAATTTTTCGCGGACATGAAATTACAAAGGCAGAAAATTATCGTAAACTTTTGCTTTCTATGGTTAAAGATGTTCGCGTAATACTTGTAAAATTTGCAGATCGTTTGCACAATATGCGTACGCTGGAGTTTGTTAACCCTGATAAACAAAGACGGATTGCGCAGGAAACTTTAGAAATATATGCTCCATTTGCTCATCGTTTTGGATTAGGAAAAGTTAAATGGGAACTGGAAGATCTATCATTTAAATATCTTAACAGAGAAGCATATGAGGAACTTGCCAGAAAACTTAAAGCAAAAAGAAAAGACAGAGAATCATACATTAAAAAATTTTCTGAACCGATTATAAAAAAACTCGTGGAATCCAATTTAAAATTTGAATTAGGCGGAAGAGCCAAGCATCTTTACAGCATTTACAGAAAAATGGTACGACGTAACAAACCCTTTGAAGAAATTTATGATCTATTTGCTATCAGAATTATTCTTGATACAGAAAATAGAAATGACTGCTACACTACACTTGGAATTGTAAACCAAATTTATTTGCCGGTACCTGACAGATTTAAAGATTACATCTCGATTCCCAAAACAAATAATTATCAATCTATACATACAACTGTGGTCGGACCCGACGGAAGATTAGTTGAAGTACAAATTCGTACAAGGCAAATGCACGAGGTTGCAGAAAAAGGTGTGGCGGCTCATTGGCGTTATAAGGAAAATAAAGTGGCTACGGATGCCGAACTTGAATCCTGGGTAAACTGGATTCGTGATATTTTTGAAAATGCTTCACGCGAAGATCAGAAAAAGGAAGTGATGGAGAGTTTTAAATTAAATCTTTACCAGGATGAAATTTATGTTTTTACTCCAAAGGGAGATTTGAGGCGTCTGCCGGTTGGTTCAACTCCGGTTGATTTTGCATTTGATATTCATAGTAAAGTTGGATTTCATTGCATTGGAGCAAAAATAGATGGAAAGATAGTTCCACTGGATACTAAATTACACAGCGGTGACCAGGTTGAAATTATCAGTTCTAAAAATCAACATCCTAATAAAAACTGGATAAAATTTGTTCAAACACATAAAGCTAAAAATGAAATAAGAAAATGGCTTAACAAGGAAGAGCAAACAGTTGTTAATAACGGTATGGAAATCTGGGAAAAAAAGTTAAAAAAAATGAAACTTTCCTTTACGCCGGATGATGTTTTAAAAATTGCTCATTCAAATAGATTTGATAACTCAAGACAGTTTTTTAAAGCGATTGCACAAAGTACCATAAATTTGGATCAGGTGCTTACTGCAACAACTCAAAAGGATTCAAAAGAGTTTGAGAAAGATGTAGAGTTTCAAAAATTTGCAAATGTAGCCCGTAACGATATTGGCGGAATTTTGGTCGATGGAAAGAAATCTGGCATTATGTACACTTATGCTAAATGCTGTAATCCAATTCCGGGTGATCCAGTTATAGGTTATATAACAGTCGGTGAAGGAATAAAAATTCATCGTAAATCGTGTGCAAATTTAATTTCGCTTTCAACAAATGATTCAAGTAAACTAGTAAGTGTTCAGTGGCCGGAATCGGAAGGATCATTATTTGTTGCAGGTATTTCGGTACGGGGCAAGGACAGACCGGGAATTTTGAATGATATTTCACATTCAATAGTTACCTTTCAGAATACAAATATTAAATCAATAAATATTAATACAAGCGATTCTATATTTGAAGGCAGCGTAACACTTTATGTAAGCAATCTTGATCATTTAAACAGAATGATGGAAAGACTAAAAAGAGTAGCCGGTGTTTATTCCGTAGAAAGATTTGAAAGTAGCTAATGCCCCAGACAAATGAAACAAGAGTAATGGGTATAGATTTTGGAATGAAGCGGATAGGCATCGCCATTTCAGACTCGCTTAAAATGTTTTCGATTGCACATAAAACTATTATAAATAATTCAACTACTTTTGCTGAAATTGAAAAGATAGTAAAGGAAAAAAATATAAATAAGTTTATACTGGGTATACCGAATGAGGAGAGACAGAAAAAAGATTCAAAAACATCTATTATTAATAATGTTAAGAAATTTAAAGACTCTCTTGAGAAAAAATTCGGATTTGAAGTTATACTTTGGGATGAAACCTATACATCAGCTATTGCTCAACAACAAATTTTAGAATCCGTGAATAAAAAAGTAAAAAGGCAAAATAAAGATTTGCTGGATATGTACTCTGCTGCAATAATTTTGCAGGAGTATCTTGATTCTAATAACAGAAATAACTTATTGATTTAATTGACTTTGCTTTGCATAGAAACTATTTTTTCTCATACAAATTTACTTCGGGAGCAATGTTATGGATTTTGAGTCTTTAGGGATTTTTGAAACAAGCAGCGTGTCATCACTTTTAAAAGCTTTAGAAGGAATGCAGAAACAAAAAAGCATTAAATTTGTCGGGAAACAAGTACTAGGTGAAGGAATTTCCGCGGCTTTTGTCAGCGGAAAATTGGGAGCAGTAAACCTTGCTCTTACTGCTGGAGCAGAGGCAATCAGTTCATCAAATGAATTTAGAAGTATGCATATAATACCTCTTCCTCATAAAAATTTATTTTCCATAATTGGGATAAAGAAAAATTAATTATGTCAAACTCAATAGGATTAATAGAATCAAAAGGGCTTGTAGCTTTAATTGAAGCGGCAGATGTAATTCTTAAAAATTCTCCTGTCAAAATTTTGGGAATTCATAAATTAAATAATGGACTAATAACCCTGGTGGTTTTGGGAGATGCTGATTATGTTAAAGCCGCAGTGGATAGTGGTGCTGAAGCCGGTAGAAGAGTAGGAGAAATTTATTCATTTTCTGTAATCGAAAATCCGGCAGCAGAATTATTGAATATTTTTTCAGAATTTTTTCCGGAAGGAAACATTGCAGAAAAGATAGCCGATGGAAACATATCTTTAAAAATTCAACCGACCGTAGAAGATATTAAAGATGCCTCGGCACTTTTCGCATCGGTAGCAAGAGAGGTTAAACCCGAATCAAAACGCGAAAAATCAAAACCATTGGAGATCACAAGACTCAATCAGATTCATAAAATCAAAAAGAATAGCATTAAAAAAAAGTCTGATACTATATCTAAAATAGATGAGTCTTTGCAAAAAAATATAATTGATGCTAATCACCATAACGAAGAAAAAGATGAGACTGATGCGGTAGAAAAACCTTTAAGTACAATTGAAAGATTAAGAATAGAAGCGCTTGGTACTGGAATAAGGAAAACCAAAATTGTAGATCGTATTGCAACGAATAAGAAAAAAAATAAAGAAACAAATAAAATTAATTTATCCAGTGAAGAAGCAGAAATCGATTTTGATTTAATATCGCAGATGAATGTACATAAACTTCGCAACTATGCAAGAAAATTTTCTTATTTCCCTATCAAAGGGCGGGAAATATCCCGTGCTAACCGTGATGAATTAGTTGAATTATTTAATACTTTTAAAAAATAAGATTTATAAAAATTGAAGAATAAAATTGTTATTATAATATTTTCAGTTCTGTTTTCAGTGATGATTTGGGGTTCAGTTACATTGTCTGATCAGTTTTTCTCATCGATGGATCTTAATGTAAAAGTTGTAAATCAACCTACCGGATATGCAAGTGGAGATATAAATCCGGGTAAGGTTTCTGTAAAATTGAAAGCAAAAGGCTGGCAGCTTTTTTCACTTCTACTTAGTTCTCAACATAATTATTATGTTTCAGCAGACAGAGACAGCGGAAAAATAACTCTTGATCCATTTAATGAAATTGATGAGAACAATTGGATCAGCGGAGGAATATCAATAACGGAAATAACTCCCAGACAAGTTTCATTCAGAGTTGAAAAATTAAAATTTAAACGTTTAAAAGTTGAAGCTAATACGGATGTTTCATTTAGTGATGGATTTGGATTAGCTACACCAATAAGAATATATCCTGACTCGGTACTTGTTGCCGGACCAACAAGTATTTTGGATAAGTTAACTTCAATTAAAACCAAGGTTGTAAAATTATCTTCTCTGGATAATCGGATACAGATTATTGCTGATATTGAAGTACCGGAAGGTTTTGAGTTAGAACAGAATAAAGTTGAAATGAATTTTGATATTCAAAGGATTGTGGAGGAGAGTTTTAACAATATTAAAGTTACAATTATAGACGTTCCTAAAGATCGTGATGTTGTACTTATTCCTAACTTGATAAGCTGCAGTCTTAGAGGCGGAATTAATATTTTAGGAAAGATAGATCCAAAAGAAATAAGTGCATCTCTCGATTATAAAGAAATTGTTTACGATACTCTCGGAAGTGTTGAGCCAAAAATTAATATTCCTAAACACACACAATTAGTATATATAAAACCTGCACGATTGGATTATATAATCAAAAAATTCGAATAATTTTTATCTTTAAATTAACAGTAATAAAGGCAATCCTATCTTATGTTCATTACTTTTGAAGGAATAGATTTCTGCGGTAAATCCACTCAAGTGGAATTACTAAGAGATTATTTGTTAAGCGAAAATAAACACGTTCTTTTAATCAGAGAACCCGGTGGAACAGAAATTTCTGAAAAGATAAGAGATATACTGCTTGATAAAAAAAATAATGCTATGGTTATGGAAACGGAATTATTTCTGTTTTCAGCAAGCAGAGCGCAGTTAGTCAGAGAAGTAATTCGACCGCACCTTGAAAAAGGATTTTATGTTATTTCGGATAGATTTCACGATTCATCAACTGCGTATCAGGGTTTTGGGAGAGGTTTATCAGTTGATGCTATTATTAATATTCATAATCTTGCTATCGGAAATACAATACCCGATATAACTTTTTTTATTGATATTCCAAATGAAATTGCGATTATTAGAAAACAAAAAGTAGAACATTCCAACTTAGATAGAATTGAAGTTTCTGATAATTCATTTTACGAACGAGTTAGAGAAGGTTACCTTTTCCTTTCAAAAAAAGAAAAACGATTTAAAATAATAGACGGCACACAAAGTATTGAACGTATATCTGAACAAATAATTAGTGAAATTAAATTAGTTGAAGGTAGTAAATAAATGAAGACACGAAAAATAATATTTTTTTCATCGCTAACGTTGATAGTGCTTTTTACATTCGGTTTTATTATAAGTAAAAGCGATGTCTATTTTGAAATAAGCAAAAATCTGGAACTGTTTGGCAAAGTTTATAAAGAGATTTCATTTAACTATGTGGATGATATAGATCCGCAGGAATTTATGCGTGCAGGTATAGTTGGAATGTTAAGCAAACTTGACCCATATACGGTTTTTATAGATGAAAAAAATCAGGAAAATATTGATCTCATTACTAACGGTAAATACGGTGGAGTTGGAGTATCTATAGGGATCAGAAATGATAAGGTTACAATTCTGGAAGTGCTTGATGGCTACTCAGCCCAAAAGCAGGGGATTAGAATTGGAGATGTTGTGACAGGTATAGGTGATGTGAATGTGACTCCGGAAAAAATTGATGAAATATCTTCAATGGTTAAAGGTGAGCCTGGAACTCCAGTTCAATTAAAAATTTTAAGATTGAATGAAAAGGATACATTGATTTTCAATCTGATCCGTGAAGAAGTAATAGTTAAAAATCTTGTATATGCAGATTTCTATCCTGAAAATTCTAATAATGTTTATCTAAAGCTTTCAAACTTTAGCCGCTCTGCTGGTGATGAAGTACGAAGTGCGCTGAGAGAATTAAAAAATAAAAAAGAAATTAAATCTATAGTTTTGGATTTAAGAGGAAATCCTGGCGGATTGCTTGATGTTGCAGTGGATATTTGTGATAAATTTTTAAAGAAAGATTTATTGATTGTTTCAACTCGTGGTAAAGAATTAAGCAGTGAAAAAAAATATTTTGCCGTTGAAGAGCCTTTAGTTGGAACTGAAAAACTAGTTGTTTTAGTAAATGGAAACAGTGCCTCCGCATCAGAAATTGTTGCCGGAGCAATTCAGGATCATGATAGAGGAGTGATACTTGGCACTAAATCGTTTGGCAAAGGGTTGGTACAGACCATTACACCTTTAAGTTTTAACACATCTCTAAAAGTAACTACAGCAAAATATTATACACCAAGCGGAAGATGCATCCAAAAAATTGATTACTCAAAGGATAATCAGGTAATTACTGAACCTGATTCGTTAAAAGAGGATGTGTACGCTACCGATAATAAACGATTAGTTTACAGCGCAGGTGGAATTACTCCAGATACTACTGTAAAGAATGGAATTGAAAGTGATCTGTTAAAAGATCTCCTGGCTAAAGGTACAATTTTCAACTTTGCTGACAAATATTATTATCAAAATGTTAATTCAGATTTTAAGAAAATTAAAGATGAAAATCTTTTATCGGAGTATAAAAAATACTTGATTGAATCAAAATATGAATATGAATCTGATGTAGAAAAAAAGATAAATGATATTGTTAAACATCTGAATGAAAATCATAAATCTAAAGAATTACCGGGCACACTTGAAAAATTAAAATCTGAAATTAAGGGAATGTTTGAAATTGAATTTTCAGAAAGTTCGGATGAAATTTTAAATGAATTAAAAGTGGAACTTGCCCATAGGTTTTTTGGGAATGACGCAGGTATAAAAGAGCGATTGGAATTTGATAAACAATTTAATACCGCTTTGAAGTTGTTAAAAGATGAAAAAAGTTACTCAAGATTATTGAGCAGCGGCAAATACAACTAATTTTTTTTGAATTCGAACAAATGTTAAAAAAATTGCTGAGGAATTCTAAGGTATTTTATAAGATAAATCCTACTTTTAACAGCTGCCCGTCCTGCAAAAGTTCGGGCACTATAATGCGTTCTCACAGCAGGAACTTTAAAGAAAAAGTCACTAGCAAATTTTCACTTCATAAATATTATAGATGTAAGAAATGTGGTTGGAGAGGATTATTGGCAAGCGTAAAAATTACCTCATCTTCGTTTCTGATAATTTTTCTCTATGCAGTAATAATTTTTGGCACAGCATTAATAACTTATCAAATTCTTAAAAGACTTTTATAGATGTATTGATTGAATTGGTAAGATTTAATTTTTTTATTAAATGTTGTTTTTGAATATAATTAAATGGTTAAATAAGGCTGATCTTAGTAAAAATAGAGGGATTTGCTTTAATAAAAATGGTTCACTTTCAAATCAGATTAAAAGAAAAAAACTTATTTTTGATATTTAACGGATTCATTTGTTTTAAAAACATAAATTTATAATTTTGACACTTCAAAAGAGAAATTTTTTGTTTTTATAAAATAGGGAAGCCCTACTTTTTCCCTTATTAATCCGTGTATTTTAATCTAAATAATATTATTTATAGTCTTTAAGGGTTATCCCTGTTTAAGATGTTTTTTTAATTTTTGCCCTAAATAGCTAAAGGGATTCGGATGAAAAAATCTTTTCTGGATTATATTTTTAGAAACAGATTGCCTGTTACATTATTTGTAGTTGTTGCATCTTTTACATTAACTTATTACATATCGCGCGCAGAGAGAGATGGGGTTGGTTATACTCCTGATCAACCGATTGCATATTCACACAAGTTGCACGCTGGTGATATGAAAATTGATTGTCAGTACTGCCATGTTGGTGTAGAAAAATCCCGCGTTGCAATGGTTCCTGCTGTTGCAACTTGCATGAATTGCCATACCGTTGCAAGAAAAGACAGACCTGAGATTATAAAACTTGCAGAATACTATCGTGATGGTAAACCTTTAAGATGGAAAAGAATCCACAAAGTTCCTGACTATGCATACTTCAATCACTCAGTTCATGTAAATAAGGGAATAGATTGTACTGCCTGCCATGGTCAAATTACACAAATGGAAAAAGTTGGACAGATGAATTCTTTTACAATGGGCAGTTGTTTAAACTGTCATAGAAATGCTCACGATAAATTGCCGGAGCTTAAAGATAAAATAAAACCCGGACCAGAATATTGTTCAGCTTGTCATAGATAAGGATTATTTGAAAATCAAAAAAGCAAAATTAGTATGAATAGAAAAAAATTTTTTACTTCAATTTCTTTGGGAGCTTTAGGATTTGCAGTTTATAACTCTTTTCCCATGAAATATTTTTCCAAAGAAACTAAACTTTTTAAGCAAAAAATAAAAGTTAAAGTAAATCCTCTTGCAGTAAGCAGAAAAAAAGTAGGTGGTAAGAATGTCTGAGTTTAAAGCTGATCAAACAAATTCTTCACAAGATTCATCACCCGATCCAAATTACTGGAGAAGTTTTGAGGCACTTTATAATGATCCCCAGGTTATAGAGGCTAAAGGTCATGAGTTTAAAGAGGGTGTAACTGATGAATTTAGTCCCACGAGTTTATCCGGATTATCCAGAAGAAAATTTCTTGCTCTGCTTGGTGCTTCTGCAGCATTGGCTGGTACTGCATGTACGGATTATCGCGATAAGGGTGAAATAGTTCCTTACAATGTTAAACCCGAAGAAATAACAGTTGGTAAACCAAACTTTTACGCATCGACGTGTACAGCGTGTGCAAACTCCTGCGGTATATTAATAAAAACCCGTGAAGGCAGACCAATAAAAGTTGATGGAAATCCTGATCATCCTGTAAATAAAGGTAAGATATGTGCAAAAGGGCAGGCAAATATTCTAAATCTATACGATCCTGAAAGATTAAAAAATCCATTAAAACAAAAAGATGGAATTTATAATACTGAAGATTGGAAGACAGTCGATGCTGAGATTGTTGCAGCGTTATCATTTGCAGGAAGTAAAGAAATTGCAATTGTAGCTAATACCATCACATCACCTTCCGCAATAAAAGTTCTGGAAGATTTTAAGGTAAAATATCCATCTACAAAGATTTATTCTTACGAATTATTTAATGACTCAGTTAAAAATTCTGCATGGCAAAAATCTTACGGCAGTGGAAATTATCCATTAATAAAATGGAATGAAGCAAAAGTAATTTTATCACTTGAATCTGATTTTCTTGGAACTGAAGGAAACAAAGTTGAAACAGCAAGATTGTTTGCTGAAGGCAGAGATGTTGATTCAAAATCATTTAACCGATTGTATTCTGTTGATAGCAGTTTGACTATAACAGGAATAAATGCAGATTACAGATTACGTTTAAGGCCGGAAGCTCAATATGAATTTGTTATGAGTTTGATTAACGAACTGGGAAATAGAGGAGCGTTAAATCTTTCTGTAAATACATCGGGATTCTCATTAAGCACTTTTGCAGCAAAGTATAATATTAATAAAGAAGTTTTAAATCATTTAGTAGATGATTTAGCAGCGAATAAAGGTAAATCAATAATTGATGCTGGAAATTCTTTACCGGAAAATGTTCATATAGCGGTTAATTTGTTAAATGCTTCTCTTGGTAATTCTGGAATGTTTAGAAGTGATTCTTCAGCAAATACTTTATTAAGTTATTCGTCTATGCAGGATTTTGAATCGCTAATCCAAAATATAAATTCCGGAAACGTCGGTGTTGTCATTCATTTTGATTGTAACCCTGTTTACCATTTTGCTAATGATCTTGGATACAGAGACGCACTTAAAAAAGTTGGTTTAGTTGTAAGTCTTTCAGAAAGAGAAAATGAAACAACGCATTTAAGTAATTATGTTCTGCCGATTAATCATAATTTTGAAAGTTGGGGTGATGCAAAAACTAGATCAGGAATTATTTCATTGCAGCAGCCGATTATCGCACCGCTTCATGAAACGAGACAAAAGGAAGCGATATTGTTGACCTGGATAAGCGGTAAACCCGAAACTTATTCAGAAAAATTGTACCACGATTTTCTAATGAAAAATTGGGAAACAACTGTCTATCCAAATCTAAATTCAAAGTTGGACTTTAAACGATTCTGGCTTGGTGCACTTCACGATGGAATTGTATTGTTCAATGAGAATGTAAAATTAAATTCATTAAGTGCAAATGCTTTGACCTTACTAAAGGAGGTCAATACACCTCAGGATGGTTTTACAGTTGTTATCAAGGAAAATTATTCCCTCTCAGATGGTAGATTTGCTCATAATGGCTGGCTGCAGGAATTACCTCATCCTGTATCTAAAATTACGTGGGATAATTATGCCGCTGTTTCAGAAAAAACCTGTAAGGATTTAGGTGTAAAAAATAATGATGTTGTTGAAATTGAAATTAATGGTCGAAGAATTACATTGCCAGTTTTTATGCAGGCAGGTTCTGCCGATAATGTATTAACCATCGAATCAGGATACGGTAGAAATAACTCAGGTACAGTTGCCAACAATGTCGGCTTTAACGTTAATCAGATATTTTCAAAAAATTCCAATTTCTCTAATTGGATATATTCTAACGCTTCAATTAAAAAAACCGGTGACACATATGAGTTGGCATCATCACAGGAACACCATGCATTCGATGATCCAAAAATTCAGGAACTACACAAAACCAGACATATAATTCAGGAAGCGACCGTAGCTGGCTATGCTAAAAATCCGAATATCATAAAAGAGAAGCACCACGGAGAATTGAAAAGTGTTTATGATCCTCATCCTTATACGGGAGTTAAATGGGGAATGTCCATAGACTTAAATAAGTGCACAGGCTGCGGCGATTGCGTAGTTGCCTGCAATGTTGAAAATAATGTTCCTGTTGTTGGAAAAGATCAGGTACTAAAGAGCAGGGAAATGCAGTGGCTTAGAATTGACAGGTACTATTCCGGAAGTGCGGATGAACCAAGTGTAAGTGTGCAGCCAATGCTTTGTCAGCACTGCGATCAGGCACCATGTGAAACTGTTTGTCCCGTTGTTGCTACAACTCACAGTCCCGATGGATTAAATCAAATGGTATACAATAGATGTGTTGGAACAAGGTATTGCTCGAACAACTGTCCATTTAAAGTCAGAAGATTTAACTTCTTTAATTTTAGAGATCACTTCAGAGATAGTTATCAGGAAAATCCAATACTTGCGTTGATGCATAATCCCGAAGTTACAGTTAGATCACGCGGGGTTATGGAAAAATGTACTTTCTGTGTACAAAGAATTTCAGAAGCAAGGGCTGATGCAACCCACGAAAAACGAACTTTGAAAGGTTCAGATGTAACTACTGCATGTCAGGATGCTTGCGGCACTAACGCAATACATTTTGGTGATATTAACGATAAACAATCAGAATTTTTTAAATATAGAAATCATGAACTTGGCTATTATGTTCTTGAGGAATTAAATATTCATCCTAATGTTACATACTTAGCTAAACTCAGAAATATCCACTCGGAGGAAGTATAGTGAATATCGATTACTCCCAGGAAGCGCCAACAGTAGCCGGAAGACTGACACTTGCTCAAATTGAAGAGCTTGTTGCCAGGCCTATGGCTACAAAGCCTGATAAAAAATTTTTTATCGCAATTTCTATTTCATCAGCATTCCTATTAATTGGTGCAATTTGTCTTGGTTATACTTTTTACTATGGCGTAGGAATGTGGGGTAATAATCAACCAGTTGGATGGGGATTTGGAATTGTGAATTTTGTCTTTTGGGTTGGAATTGGTCATGCAGGAACCTTGATCTCTGCAATCCTGTTTTTATTAAGGCAAAAATGGCGTACTGGTATTGCAAGATTTGCAGAAGCCATGACGATTTTTGCAGTAATGTGTGCGGGTATTTTTCCAATTATCCATACAGGACGTCCTTGGTTAGCAGGATATTTAGTGCCATATCCAAATCAGCATGGTCTTTGGGTAAATTTTATATCACCGCTTGTTTGGGATGTTTTTGCGGTTTCAACTTATTTTACTGTTTCATTTGTTTTCTGGTATGTTGGATTGATTCCGGATTTTGCAACAATGCGAGACAGAACAGTATCAAAGTTTAAGAAAACTATCTATTCAATGTTCTCACTCGGCTGGAGACATTCTAACCGCCACTGGACACATTACGAAAAATCATATATACTTCTTGCAGGATTTGCAACACCACTCGTATTATCGGTACATACAATTGTAAGTTTTGATTTCGCGGTTTCAATTTTACCCGGCTGGCATACAACAATTTTTCCTCCTTACTTCGTTGCCGGAGCAATTTTTTCCGGATTTGCGATGGTTGTAACAGTTCTTCTATTTGTTAGAAAGATATTTAACCTTGAGCATATCATAACGCTAAATCATCTTGAGAAGATGAATAAAGTAATTCTGTTAACTGGAATGATGGTTGGCTATTCTTACGCAATGGAGTTTTTTATTGCATGGTACAGCGGAGTTCCTGCTGAAACATTTGTATTTATTAACAGAGCATTCGGACCATATGCCTGGGCTTATTGGATAATGGTAAGCTGTAACGTAATTATTCCACAATTCTTCTGGTTCCGAAAAATTAGAAGATCCATTCCTGCAATGTTTGTGATAGTAATATTGGTAAATGTTGGAATGTGGTTTGAAAGATTTGTTATAGTAGTTACCTCACTCAGCAGAGATTTCTTACCATCCAGCTGGGCATATTTTAAGCCAACTATTTTTGATTTGGGAATTTTACTTGGAAGTTTTGGCTTGTTTTTTACCTTGGTAATTTTATTTACAAAATCATTGCCTGTAGTTTCTATATCAGAAGTTAAAGCTAGTGCTGATGGCGCACAGCCGACTCATCATGGAGGCGCTTACAATGAATAACGATAAAAAAATATTCGGGATTGCAGCTACATTCAAAACGCCCGATGAAATTATTAATGCTGCCAAAAAAGTGTCTTCATCCGGTTTTACAGAGTTTGATGTGAATACTCCTTATCCTGTGCACGGAATGGATAAGGCAATGAAAATAAAACCATCAAAGCTTGGATTTGTAACACTGGTTATGGGATTATCCGGAGCCTCTATTGCATTATTGTTTATGTACTGGACAATGTCTGTTGATTATCCGATGGTAATTGGCGGTAAACCATTTTTCGCTTTACCCGCGTTTATTCCCGTTACATTTGAGCTGACTGTTCTACTTGCAACAGTATCAACTGTTATAGCAATGATTGCATTATTTTTCAGATTGCCGGATAACAAACATCCACTGCACGATACTGATTATATGAAAAGCGTTTCCGCAGATAAGTACGGAATTGTTATCGAGTCAACTGATTCTAAATTTGATGAAAAATCTGTTACCGATTTTCTGAAGAATTTAAATCCTTTAAAGATTGAAATTATTTATTATCCGCCGGAAGATTCATATCCGATATTTCAACCAAAATTTATTATATTTTTGATTGTTGTTGCTGTTTTGGTTTCGGGCGGAACGTATATAACATTAAATAAATTGCTCTACACCGTTCCTTATAATTTTATGATGGATCAGGACAAATTAAACCCGCAAAAACCCAGTGAACTTTTTGCAGATGGCAGGGGAATGAGAACTCCGGTAGAAGGAACAGTTGCAAGAGGATTCATGCCTTATCCTTATACGGGACAAACAAATCCACCGGAAGTTTTGGCAAATCCTTATTTGCCGACCAAAGAAAATTTGGAACTTGGTAAATCTAAGTTTTTAACTTATTGTTCACCATGTCATGGCAACTTTGCAGATGGTGACAGCAGGCTAAGAGGTCAATTTCCAAATCCTCCTACCCTGCATTCTACAAGAGCAAGAGATTTTAGTGATGGAATGATTTATCATATTATTACTAACGGACAGAACGTAATGCCATCTTATGCTTCACAGATTACAAGAGAAGAGAGATGGGCTGTTGTAAATTATATAAGAGTTTTACAGAGAGCCAAAAATGCGAGCGACTCTGATTTAATTGAGATGAAAAAGGAGACCGGTAGCAATGTCACAAACTGATTTCCATTACCAGAAAAAGGATTTACCCGCCGGTTTATCTAAAATAGGATTAGTGCTTTTTGTTGTCGGTACTGTTTTATCTTTACTGGCTTTTTTTATTGATCAGGAAAGAGCGGTATTTAATTATCTTGTAACTTACATGATGATTGTCAGTATTGGACTGGGTTCATTGTTTCTTATCGCTTTAGAGTATATTGCCGGAGCAGATTGGAGTACACCAATAAGGAGAATACCAGAATTTTTTGCCGGACTTTTACCGGTTTTACTAATTCTTGTATTACCGTTATTAATTTTTAATCACGATCTTTTCCATTGGGCTCACAAAGAAGCTATTGCAGAAGATAAAATTCTTCAGGGCAAAGCTCCATATCTTAACATAACATTTTTTATCATCAGAACTTTTGTATTTATAGGATTGTGGAGTCTATTTTATTGGGTTATGACAAGAAACTCAAGAAAACAGGATGCAAGTAAAGATCAAACCTTAACAAAAAATAATATTAGATTGGCCGCAATTTTTATTCCCGTATTTGCATTAAGTCTTACTTTTACAGCAATTGATTTTATGATGAGCCTTGAACCTCATTGGTTCTCAACAATATTCGGAGTTTATTTCTTTGCCGGAATTGTAGTTGCTGCATTATCAGCAATTACATTGACTGTTGTAAAATTGAAAGAGAAGGGTTACTTCGGCTCCTGGATGAATGATGATCATCTTTTTAGTCTGGGTGCTTTGTTGTTCGCATTTATTAATTTTTGGGCATACATTGCTTTTTCTCAGTTTCTTTTAATTTGGTATGCTAATCTACCGGAAGAAACTTTTTGGTTTTTAACAAGATGGAATGGTGGTTGGGCATATTTCTCAATAGGATTAATAGTTCTACATTTTCTCGTTCCGTATTTTGCTCTTTTAACACAACCTTCAAAGATGAATCCAAAGCGATTAAAATTTATCGCAGTGTGGTTACTGTTTGCACACTTGTTTGATTTATTCTGGTTGATAATGCCAAATATGGAATCGATGAAAAATGGTTATGTTTTTAGCTGGATCGATTTAGTGTTTCCAATTGCAGGTGTTGGGCTTATAATAATTGTTTTTACATTTAGAGCCAAAAAAGAAAATTTAATACCGATAGGTGATCCGAAATTAAAAAGAGGGATGGATTTTCATCTGTAAAATGAGATTAAAGGTTTAATATGAAAGAACTTATTGACGGAATAAAAAATAAAATTGCTGGTGTTACCAAAAATCCGGGTGCTGTATTTGGTTTACTCTATCCTTATATCATAGTGATTGGGATTGCTATCGGTGCTTACTATATTCATAATATTGATAACATCTCCAGGCAAAGTGTACCTCCGGTTCTGCCGGATACAACTGTTGTTGCTGACCTGAAAGTTAAAAATGCAGTAAACGTTCCTCCAATAAACATAATGGAGATGAAAAGTTCTACTCCCGAACTTTTAGCTGAAGGTGAAAAACTTTTTAAGGCTAATTGTTCATCCTGCCACGGTGAGAATGGTGCCGGCGGAGGACCGGCTTCAATGGGATTGAATCCGGCGCCAAGAAATTTTACTTCTAAGGATAATTGGAAGAACGGAACAAAACTTTCACAGATTTATACAACTTTGCAGGAAGGTCTGCCGCCAAGTGCAATGGCTTCTTATGATTATCTTTTACCAAAAGAAAAATTTGCATTAGCTCATTACATAAGAACAAATTTTATTCCGAATCCGGACATGGATACCGATGCAGACCTGCAGGCATTAGATGCAACTTATAATTTATCTGGAGGATTAAAAATAGCAGCTCAGATTCCTGTAAAAAATGCTGGCTTGTTGATTATTAATGAAAATAAATCAGCAGAGGATAAAATTAATTCTGTTCTGGAATATTTGAATAAAAACAATTCTGAAAATGGAGTTAAAATTTTTAATAAAGTTGTAAAGAATAAAAATACTGCTTTCAGCTTTCTTACAAAAAATCCTCAGTGGAAACAAAATGAAAATACATTTGTAAATCTTATTGTTAATAATGTAAATCAAAATGGATTTAATGGCAATGTTTTTAATTTAGGAAATGATGAATGGTCATCGCTTTATAATTTGATGACTAAAATAATTTAGGATCAGTGAATAAGATGAAAATATTTTTATCGGTTTCTTTGCTATTTACTTTTATCAGCTTTAATATTTTTGCAAATGAAAAGCAGATTGAAGTTGGAATTGATGAACAGTTAGGTAAAACAATTCCATTGCAGGAATCTTTTGTTGATGAAAACGGAAACCGGGTTTTATTAAAAGATCTAATTACAAAACCGACTGTTTTTGCTTTCGTCTATTATAATTGTCCGGGAATTTGCAGTCCGTTATTAATGGAGTTGACTAACGTAATTAATAAATCTGATTTAGTAATTGGCGTTGATTTTAATGTAGTGGTATTAAGTATGGATGAATTGGAAACTCCAGCCGATGCGTTAAATAAAAAGCAGACGTTTTTTCAGGCATTTGATAAAAACGTTCCTCCAGAAAGCTGGAAGTTTTTAACAGGGGACAGCGCCACAATTAAAAAAGTAGCGGACGGAGCAGGTTTCCATTTTAAACGGCAGGGCAAAGATTTTCTTCATAACGGCGCTTTTATTTTTATTGATAAAAACGGAAAGATCTGCAGATATCTGTTTCCAAGTTATACCGATAGAAGTGGATTTGGAATTTTACCGTTTGATTTTAAGATGGCTGTTATTGAAACTTCAGAAGGTAAAGTATCACCAACAATGGCAAAAGTACTGCAGTTATGTTTTAGATATGATCCTGAAGGTAAAACATATGTGCTTAATCTTACTCAGATATTTGGAGCCGTTATATTATTGTTTGCAGGAGTATTCGTTTTGTACTTAAGGTTTAAACCTAAAAAAGATTTTATTAAAAAGAGGTAATTTTATAAATGAGTGAAGCAATAGCAGTTCCTAAAAATGGAAAGCATCCAAGTTATCTTGATTATCAAGGCAAGCATAAAGGATTTTTAGGATGGATTCTTTCTACTGATCATAAAAGAATTGGAATTCTATATTTAGTTTCTATTCTCTCTTTCTTTATGGTTGGAGTTACATTTGGATTTTTAATGAGGCTTGAATTATTAACTCCGGGCAGAACTATAGTAGATGCTCAGACTTATAATTCATTTTTTACACTTCATGGTGTAATAATGATTTTTTTGTTTGTCATTCCGGGTATTCCTGCAGTCTTTGGAAATTTCTTTCTGCCAATTTTAATCGGAGCTAAAGATGTAGCTTTTCCAAGATTAAATTTATTATCATGGTATTTATACGTTGCCGGCGGATTACTTGCCGTGATATCTATTTTGTTGCCTGGTGGACCTGCAGACACAGGCTGGACATTTTATATTCCTTATAGTGTTAGAACAGGTACCAATGTTAGCTTAGCGCTGTTTGCAGCATTCGTCCTTGGATTTTCATCCATTGTAACTGGATTAAATTTTGTAACCACTGTACATCGTTTAAGAGCTCCGGGAATGACGTGGTTTAAAATGCCTCTTTCAGTCTGGTCATTCTACTCAACTGCTTGGGTTCAGGTTTTAGCTACACCGATTATCGGTATTACAATGCTTTTAGTGATAATCGAAAGAGCTTTTGGCGTTGGTTTGTTTGATCCCGCACTTGGAGGTGATCCGGTGTTATATCAACATTTATTCTGGATTTACTCGCATCCGGCAGTTTACATTATGATACTGCCTGCAATGGGAATAGTTTCAGAAATTATTCCTGTGTTTGCACGAAGAACCATATTTGGATACAAATTTATTGCAATGTCCAGTATTGCAATTGCACTCTTCGGTTCACTTGTTTGGGCGCATCATATGTTCACTGCAGGAATGAGCAATACAGGTCAATTTATTTTTTCTCTTCTTACAATGGTAGTAGCAATTCCAAGTGCAATTAAAGTTTTTAACTGGACAGCAACATTGTATAAAGGCTCTATCGAACTTGCAACTCCATTATTATTTGTATTAGCATTTATATTTCAGTTTTCAATTGGTGGATTAACCGGAATTATGCAAGGAGTACTATCAGTTGATATAATGGTTCACGATACTTCATTCATTGTCGCGCATTTTCATTACGTTATGTTTGGCGGTACTGGTTTCGGTTTATTTGCTGCCTTGCACTATTGGTTTCCAAAAATGTTTGGAAAGATGTATAATGAAAAAGTTTCTAAATCAGCATTTTGGTTATTGTTTGTTGGATTTAATACGTTATACTTTCCAATGTTTATAATGGGCTGGCTTGGGATGCCGAGAAGATATTATGATTACCTACCGGAATTTCAGATTTATCATGTAATATCGACGGTAGGATCATGGATACTTGTTATAGGTATCCTGATAATGTTTGGAAACCTGATTAAGGCTTTAGTAAGCGGTAAAAAAATAACCGATAAAAATCCCTGGGGCGGAGAAACATTAGAATGGACTATCGAAACGCCGCCAATCCATGAAAACTTTATTGATATTCCAACTGTGCACGAAGCTCCATATCAATACAAACTAAATGAAGCAACTACTCTTAAAACTCAGGAGGTTAAGTGAGTTCTCAAGAACAGGCAGTAGCTCACGTACATCGTGATGATGTTGGAGCCCGGATGGGAATGTGGCTCTTTCTATTTACAGAGCTGATTTTATTCGGAGGTATGTTCATACTTTATTCTGTTTACAGATATAAATTTCCGGCAGATTTTCATATTGCTGCAAAAGAATTAAATACAATTGTTGGAACACTTAATACTGCAATTCTTTTAACAAGTTCTTTAACAATGGCACTTTCAATTACTGCCATTCAAAGAAAACAAAAAGCATTATCAATTTTCTTTCAATTTATTACGATTGTGCTGGCTCTTGGTTTTATGATTAATAAATATTTTGAGTGGTCCGCTAAATTTCATCACGGAATTTATCCTGGCTCAGAGACGCTTCTTTCTAAGCCATCAGGAGAAATAGTTTTCTTTGGCTTATACTATGTTATGACCGGTTTGCATGGATTGCATGTAATAATAGGAATTGTCTTAATTTCAGTGATGATGAGATTTACATCAAAGGAAATTGTTAACAATGATAGCTATGTAAAATTAGAATCAACCGGATTATACTGGCACTTAGTTGATATAATCTGGATTTTCCTTTTCCCATTATTCTATCTTATAACTTAAGGATTTTAGCATGGAACATAATCAGGAATTACATTCGGAGCATAGCCACGGTTATGGAGTATACATACTTGTGTGGCTTGCTTTAATGGCACTTACAGGAATAACTGTAGCAGTTGCAGGTATAAACTTTGGTGGATTGACAATAGCCACAGCTCTTGTAATTGCAGCAATAAAATCTTTTTTAGTCTTGAAAATTTTCATGCATCTAAGAAGTGAAAGTAAAACATTCAGGGCGTTTGTCGGAGTTGCAATATTATTTCTTTTAATTTCATTCATTTTATTATTCTCTGATTATTCGTTTATAGTAAGGAATTAAATATGTTTAACGGTGCGTCCAATTTTGCAAAAGAAGTAGATTTTGCTTTTCTGTTTACTCTTGTAGTCTCAATCTTTTTTCTTGTTCTTATAACAGGATTGATGATCTACTTTGTTGTAAAGTATAATCGCAAAAGAAATCCAAAAGCCACCAACGTTCATAGCAATGTTTTTTTGGAAGTTACCTGGACGGTGATTCCAACAATTCTTGTATTAATTATGTTCTGGTACGGATGGGTTGGATATGTTGATATGTCTGAAGCGCCTAAAGATACTTTAAATATTGATGTTACAGCTCAGATGTGGAAGTGGACATTTAAATATGAAAATGGAAAAACAACAGATTCACTTTATGTTCCGGTTGATAAACCCGTAAAATTAAACTTACATTCTTTAGATGTTAATCACGCTTTTTACATACCGAAATTCCGTATTAAAAAAGATGTTTACCCAAATCAACAGAGAATGATATGGTTTGAAGCTAAAGAATTAGGATCATTTGATATTGCATGTGCAGAATATTGTGGACTCAATCATTCTTATATGTACAACAAAGTTAAGGTTATGCCACAAGAAGAATTTTCAGTTTGGCTTAATACAACTGTTCCAGATTCCACAACAAAAAACGATTCTACAAATAAAAGTACTGGAAAATAATTTTTTTGAGAGATACGATTAACATATTATTTGAAATAACAAAACTTCGAATAACTATATTCGTTACAATCACAACTGTTTTCGGATACATTGCAGCAACCAATTCAATTGATGCAGGTTTGATTCTTCCAACTATCGGAATTTTATTACTGGCTTGCGGCTCAGCAGCATTAAATCATTATCAGGAAAGAAATTCTGATGCAAGAATGGAAAGGACAAAAAATCGTCCAATACCTGCAGGAAAAATATCAGCTAAATCTGTTTTAAAAATTGCTTTAACGCTTGTACTTATTGGATCAATTTTACTTTTTCTTGGCAGCGGTATTTTACCGTTATGTTTTGGATTATTAAATCTGCTTTGGTACAATAGCGTGTATACACCACTTAAAAAGATTTCTCCTTTAGCGATTGTACCGGGCTCATTGGTCGGCGCTATTCCTCCAATTGTTGGATGGCTGGCAGGCGGCGGATATCTATTCGATCCTCAAATCATTTTAATTTCGTTTTTCTTTTTCATATGGCAGATCCCGCATTTTTGGTTATTGCTTATGATTCTGGATAAAGATTATCAGCAAGCCGGGTTTCCGACTTTAACACAGATTTTTAGCCGGCAGCAATTGGGAAGAATAACTTTTATCTGGATAATAGCAACAGGAGTTACCGGATTATTAATTCCGTTATTCCAGATATCACATAACCAATTTATAAATTACAGT
Organism: Ignavibacteriales bacterium; assembly: GCA_003538625.1. Classification (GTDB taxonomy): domain Bacteria; phylum Bacteroidota; class Ignavibacteria; order Ignavibacteriales; family Ignavibacteriaceae; genus IGN3. The sequence continues at coordinate 135,540 of DPRR01000045.1, read as the reverse complement.
CTTTTTATAGCCGCATTATGGTTAGCATTTAAATCGATAAACTTGTTACAACAAACGCAGGAAGTAATTGCATTTAGATTTGCTTTTAGAAGTATTAATTATTTTGCTTTATTTGTTGTTCTTGTTGTTTCAATTGATAAACTATTTGTTTCATAAATCAAATACAAAGTGAACTTATATGGATTTTTTAGATAAATTAGTTTTACCACAATCTGCAGAGCACATCGAGTTGCTTCACTACATTCTAGTGCTCGTTCTCGCATTGTTTGTGCCATTTATAAGCGTTGTTTTTGGCGGTGCTTTTGCGTCATTGCAATATGGAAAGAAATATAAAAAAACTAATAATCCTTATTATAAAAAATTATCAAAAGACGTAATAGAATATGTAACTGTTAACAATAGTGTGGGTGTTATACTCGGTATCGTTCCGCTTCTAACGGCTATGCTTATATTCGCACAACTGCTGCACAAAACCCAGATTCAAACAGTTGGTTATATAGCTCTATCTATTGTATTTATTATCGTTGCTTTATTTATGATATACACTTATCGTTATTCAATGATGGTAAGTACAGTTTTTGATTCTGTTAATCCGGATTCAATTAAGGATAAAGATGCAGAAGATGACTATAAAAAATTAAAGGCTTCATCATCTTATCTTAAAATTAAATATGGCAAAAGCGGCTTAGTATTTTTATTTATCGGTTTATGGTTTTATGTTGCCGCAATTACTTCTGCAGCCAATTTTACAAACTGGGATTTTCCCGGTTTCATTACAGCATTAGCTGCTCCAAAAGTTCTTTTAAATTTATTAATATTTATTACTTTTGCTTTTACACTCACAAATGGAGCGATTCTTTTTATTCATCTCTACTGGAATGAATCTAAAAAAGATGAAGATCCTGAATACACAAAATTTGTAAAAGATATAGCTTCAAGAGCAGGATTAAAAGCCTCGGTTAGCCTGCCTTTTTTGATCTTAATAAATCTTTTCTCATTTTCTAATACCACACTATCCGGCTCAGTTTTTGTCTATACGGTGGTTTGCATAGTGTTAATCTTTCTTGCCTATCATCTATTCTATATGATCCAATTTAAAAATGATTATAGATTTAGTTCATTTATCTTTTTTGTACTGATTTTTGCTTCAATAGCTTTTATTATTAAAGATCAAAAAGCTATGACAAACGCAACTGAAATTCATTCATTAACATTAAGTACAGAATACGATAAAATTCTTGCTGATCTAAAAGGCGAGGGGACAGTAGCAGCATTAAGCGGCAAGGAAATTTATGATGTAAGATGTGCAAGCTGCCATAGATTCGAACAAAAACTGGTAGGCCCGGCTCACTTTGATGTCCTTCCAAAATATGTTGGTAATGAACCAAAGTTAGTTGCGTTTATAAGGAATCCAGTTAAAGTTGATCCTGCATTTCCGCCTATGCCAAATCCCGGCTTAAAACCTCAGGAAGCAGAAGCAGTAGCAAAATATTTGTTGGATGAATTTGCGAAACGGAAATAAGGTTGGATTACGCGTTCCTTAAAGAATTAGTACTTATATTTCACTTGAAAATTTTATATACTATTTATAATTGAATAGTAAGTTTTATTAATATATTTAAACAATTTGTTTCATTAAACTATGAGGAAATAATGCTAAGAAAAACTTATACTACTGTCTTGGCTGTTACTCTGCTAATTACATCTTTCGCTTTTTCTCAGGTGACATATCAAGGTCCTGTTACGGGAAATGTACCATCCGGCGCTGTTGTTAATACTAACTCTTTTTCGGATAGCCCGATATTTGATAATGAACGTATAATCAATGATAAAAATTTGATATATCCTGATTCAGGTCCCAGTATAATTGAAAATGATGGTTCAAATGTTTTTCAGCCAACCTATGTTGAAGATATTAATGTTGGAGATAATTTAAATGCGATTGGGGATAATTCATTTTTATTAAAAAAATGGGACGTTTCTCAAGGTAATAATGTTATTCCACCCGATCCAACTCTTGCAGTTGGACCAAATCATGTTATGGTACTTACTAACGATGGTAATGGAATAAGAATTTATGACAAGCAAGGTGTTCTTCTTAAGTCAATTAGTTCCTCCCAATGGTGGTCAGCTGTTTGGCCAAGTCAATCAGGTGATCCGCAGATAATATATGATCACTACTCGGGAAGATGGGTAATGGTTTTTATGCAGGTAGATGATGTTGCTTTGCAGGCAGGTGATTTAATTGCATACTCTGATGATGAAGATCCATTGGGTACCTGGTATATGTATAGACTACCATCTACTCTTTGGGGTGATTTTCCTCAGATTGGATTTGATGAAGAAGCAATCTACATTGCAACAAATAATTTTACTTTTGGTGGTGTTGGACAGTATGCTAAAATAAGAATAATATCAAAAGCTGAATTATATGCCAGCAATGCCGGTCCATTGACATTTAAGGATATTTGGAATATAAGTATTCCCAATAGCGGCAACGGAGTTTTTAATTTACGTCCATCATTTCAGTACTCACCCGGCGGCGGTCATTATTTTATGTATGCGTCCAGACAAGGTGCTAATTATTATTCCGTTTATAAATTAACAAATCCAACTACAACACCCGTATTAACGGGCGTAAATATTATAGTTCCTTTTTACGGACCAACACCAAATGCTAATCAGCTTGGTGGAGGCACACCACTTATTGAATCAGGCGGCAGTGTTATTCGCAATGCTCCGATTTTTAGAGACGGTTATTTATTTGCAACACATTCTATACGAAACAGTGTTTATCCTAATTATGCAAGTCTAAAATATGTTAAAATTGATGTTTCAAACAACACAGTAGTTGAAAGTGCTGAATTAGGCGCTGATAAATATTTTTATATATATCCGGCAATTGCTGTAGATAAAGATGGAAACATCGGAATCAACTGTTCCAGATCCGCGGATGGCGAATATATGGGAGCATATTATGCTACCAGAAGATTTGGTGATCCGCCTGGTTTGAGTAGTGCTATGGCTTTGCAGGTGGGATTAGGTAATTACGTAAAAACTTTTGGTGGCACCCGAAATAGGTGGGGCGATTACATGGGTATGTTTTTAGATCCCGCGGATGAATACAGTTTTTGGATGTATACAGAATATGCTTCCACAGGCAATAACTATTCAACCTACGTGGGTCAGATAAGATTACAACCTTTCCCTGGTCTTTATGTTCACACAAGTGAAAATTCTCTTGATTTTGATACAAATGAAATTGGAGTGTTTAGTGATACTTTGGATTTAATAATTGCAAATTATGGATCAGATCCATTGATAATTAATTCTATAGCTGATTCTCAGGGTGATTTCTATAGAGTTTCATCTCATACATTTCCAATTAATGTAAACTCACTTGATTCTGTGACAGTCAGTTTTGCATTTAATCCATCAAGTTTCGGAGCACAATCAGTTGTATACCCAATCGTGAATAATTCCGGTTCTTTTACCGGGATAGAATTAAATGGATTTGGATACAAGATGTTCTCTGCAGTAAATAATAATCTTTATGCTTTATCTGGCGCACAAAATAACAACCAGACAGTTTATATTGATAAAACAACCGGTACAGGTACTAATTTAGGTAATTCTAATTATTCAGATTTTGTATGTATGACAATTCATCCATTTACAAATCAGATATACGCAGTTAGAACTACTTCAGTTGGTTCAATACTTTATCGGGTAAATGGGCAGTTAGGTGATGCATATTATCATAAAGATATTGATTTGCCAAATATACTTTCAATAGCTTTTGATAATACAGGTAATTTATATGCAACAAATACCGGCAGTGAAATATTTGAGATTGATTCTCTAACAGGTAATTCTACGCTGGTATCAACAATGCAAACTGCACGTGTAGCAATTGCATTCAATCCACTAAATAATGAACTCTGGGGATCAGTAAAAAATCCAATAGGTACACCAAAAGACAGAATAATTAAAATTAATTTGCTTAACGGCGATACAACCAGAGTAGGACAAACCGGATTTGGTGTAAATACAACAGCAATAACTTTTGATGAATCAGGACAATTGTTTGGAATTAAAGGTACAGGAACGACTATAGGTGATTTATTTAGCATAGATACAGTAACGGCTACTGGTACTGTTATTGGTAGTGTAGGCGTAGCAGATTTAAAAGCACTGGGTTATAGTTTAGCCACTATTACCTCTGTTGAAGATGGAAAAACTGTTAACCCGGCTAATTTTGTCCTAGAACAAAATTATCCCAATCCCTTTAATCCAAGCACACAAATTAAATTTTCACTCCCTATTAATTCCAGTGTTAGAATTGTGATTTATAATTTGCTTGGCGAAGTTGTTCGCGAACTGGTAAACTCTGATATGAATGCCGGAGTACATACTGTTCAATGGAATTCTGAAGATGTTTCCGGCAAAAAAGTTAGCAGCGGAATTTATTTTTATGAATTGAAAGCTAATGGAATTGATGGAAATCAGTTCAATCAAGTTAGAAAAATGATTCTTATGAAATAAAAATTATTTGTTAAATATTAAAGCCGGATTTTACAGATCCGGCTTTTTTTTTATACCTACTTAAAATAATCCTGCTCGTCGTCCGCATCAGGATCCTCAATATCATTCATTGTAAACATACTGCTTAGCATATCTTTAAATTGAAAACCTGATTCTAATCTTAATTTACTTAATTGTGAATATTCAGATAATCCATGCAGTATAAACTCCATAAATACCAAAGATAAATTTTCATCAGCATCCGGTTTGTATTGATCTACAATTTTTTGTAAGCCCGGAATACCGGTAAGAATTTTTTTGTATTCCAGATTTGATGCATTCGAAAGAATGTCAACAATATTATTTTTTGAAAACCATAATGTAATTGCTGAATATGGATTCTGTTCTTTCTTTTTCTTTATTATTTCAGGACTTGGAAAATTCTTCTCAAAAACTGTTTTTATAGCTTTGCCAATCAGAATATTTGCAACTTTAACCGGACCTTCTTGCTCGCCTTCAAATACTAATTCAACTTTACCTGTAATTGCAGGAATTACTCCAACTAAATCACTCACACGACAAAATGCAATTGATTCATTATTAATAATTTTTCTTCTTTCTGCAAAACTAATTAGATTCTCATAAGCAGAGATTGTTAACCTTGCGGAAACGCCGCTTTTCTCATCAACATATTCACTCGTTCTTGCTTCAACAGCAATCTGTTCCACTATCTCTTTTATTAGCGGAAAAACCACAACAGAAGATTTTTGCTGATCACTAATATCAGCTTCTTGTTCAGTGATTTGTTGAGAAACATAAATTGATTTTGGATAGTGAGTAATAATCTGGCTGTCAATTCTGTCTTTTAATGGAGTTACAATCGATCCTCTGTTAGTGTAATCTTCCGGATTAGCAGTAAAAATAAATTGGATATCCAATGGCAGCCTTATTTTAAAACCGCGTATCTGTATATCGCTTTCCTGCAAAATGTTGAACAACGATACTTGAATTCTTGCCTGTAAATCCGGTAACTCATTTATCACAAAAATTGATCTGTGAGACCGTGGAATTAAACCAAAGTGAATTACTCTTTCATCTGAATAGGGAAGTTTAAGAGTTGCAGCTTTTATAGGATCTACATCACCAATAAGATCAGAAACAGTAACATCTGGTGTCGCTAGTTTTTCAGTATATCTTTCTGATCTGTGAATCCATTTAATTTTAGTTTCATCGCCATATTCCTTAATTATATTTTTTGTTTCATTGGTAATTGGCATAAATGGATCTTCATTCAAATCACTTCCATCTACAGCAGGAATGTATTCGTCGAGTAGATTGATTAATAGACGAGCTATTTTTGTTTTTGCCTGTCCTCTCAGTCCTAACAAAAGAATGTTATGTCTTGATAGAATAGAAGTCTGAAGTTCCGGTAGAACAGTTTCATCGTAACCAAAAATACCTTTAAACGGATCAGCGTTATCGCTTAAAGCCTTAATCATATTATCACGCAGTTCGTCTTTTATGCTTTTTGATTTATAAGCAGTTTTTTTAAGGTCTCCGAGTGTTTTTATTTTTAATATTTCTATCATAAAAATTTTACCTTATTCTTTTTTTTCTGTTTCGTATATAATCCTCAAATATAAAATCACCCAAACCTGAAAGGCTTGAATAAAAAGCTCTTCCATTATTAATCTTTGTAAATTCTCTTACAAACTGATGCAGGTAAGGATCACGAGCAATCATAAAAGTTGTAATTGCTATTCCCATCTTTCTGAATTTAGCTGCCTGATCCAATGTTCTATTTAAAATTTTTCGATCCAATCCAAAACTGTTTTTATAATATCGTGGTCCCTCTTTAAGGCATGTTGGTTTACCGTCTGTTATCATAAAAATCTGCTTATTGTTGGTTTTTCTTCTTCTCAAAATATCGCCGGCAAGATCAAGTCCTGCAACAGTGTTGGTGTGATAAGGGCCTACTTCAAGATACGGAAGATCTTTGATGGTTATCGGCCAGGCATCATTGCCAAATACAATTATATCAAGAGTATCTTTTGGATATTTTGTTGTGATCAATTCTGATAGAGCCATTGCTACTTTTTTTGCGGGTGTTATTCTATCTTCACCATATAAAATCATTGAGTGAGAAATGTCTATCATTAATACTGTTGAAGTAATGGTTTTATAATCCCGCTCTTCAACTTCAAGATCATCCTCAGTTAAATTAAATTCATCAATACCATGATTTATCTGTGCGTTTTTAATAGAATCAGTCATATCAATCTGTTCCATTAAATCTCCAAATAAGTATTGCCTTTTTTCGGATGTTGGTTCATCTCCGTGCCCGGAAATAAAAGTTCTGTGGTTACCTTTCATGGATTGTTTTAATTTACCAAAAATCTCTTCTAAAGCTTGTTTTCTAATTGTTCTTTCAGATTTTGAAGTCGGTATGAAGTTTAAACCAGATTCATCCTGCTCAATAAAATTATTTTTTTTCAAGTCATCAATAAAATCACCCATCCCGTAATTATCATCAGTTAGATTGTATTTACGGTCAAGTTCATTCATCCAACTTATTGCTTCGTTCACGTCACCTGAAGATATTGTTAGTAACTGTAGAAACACTTTTAACAAGTTATCAAAGGATGACTTCTTATTCTCAAGTGAGGGATCATATTTAGTAAATCGATATCCAATCATAACAGATAAACATTATGCTTATGAAAATGGTTCAGTTATAGCAGGTTTTATTTGTAGGGTTAGATAATAAAAAAAATTAAAAGCTAAAAGGAATTATTTTTTGCTCAATTTTATTATAAGATTATTTATTCTTTGGTTTGAATTGTTTAATTGTGCGGCTAGACGATAATGCCTTAGCGCCAAACCGATGTTATTGTCTTGCAGATAAGCATCACCTATAGCTGCCAAAGTTTTAAATGATTTTGGATAGAATTTGATAACTTCTTTAAGATATGCAATCGCATCAGCAACTTTATTCATATCAATTAAATCGTTTGAAAAAAAGATCGCCTCATCTTCGTTTAAATTATAAACATTTGATTCATATCGATAAATCGAATTCAATTTAGTTGTAACGCTGTCAATACCTGAGCTTAAATATAATTGAATTAATGCATCCGAAAGTGTTTTTGAAGGCTTTATATAAATACCCGATGAACGCATTTCTAAAAAATCCTTTGCAGGTTCACCTAAATTTCTGTCCCGGATATTGATTAAATGTACGGATGCAATTTTTTGTTTTGGATCTATTAAAAGCATCGAACTAAATCCGGTTCCTGCACCATTATGTGAAATATATAAAAGTGAATCGTTTGCAAAAGTAAGTGTGAATCCTAATCCATAATCAATATCTCTTCCACTCTTCAGCTTTGATTTACGAATCATCATATTAAACGTTGTTTGTTTTAACAGCTTATAATCTATTAATGCTTTAGCAAATAACAATAAATCCTTATTAGTAGAAAGCAATCCTCCTCCGGCAACTTTAACACTTAGATCAGCTAACGGAGCGTTTACAATTTTCCTTAACTCGTTTTTTTCATAACCGCGCACGCGATTTACAATTACTTCACGCTGCTTATCAATAACGGTAGATTTCATTCCGGCGGGTAAAAAAATATTTTCAGAAATATAATTCTCAAAAGTACTCTTAGTCACTTTCTCAACTATTGCCGCTAATAAGTTATAACCAAGAGATGTATACTCATATTTTGTTCCTGGTTCGAAGTTTAATGAATCATATGCGAATAATTTAATTGCCTCTTCGATAGTAGGATAATACTTTTTACTATCGAACTCACCTTCCTTATAATTTCGGATTCCCGAAGTATGGTTTAACAATTGTCTTATTGTGAATTTGTATTTTTTCACAGGAAAGTTTGGAATATAAGTTCGTGCGTCGGTATCAAGACTAACAAGACCGCGTTCCCAGAGATGAAGAATAGCCACGGCAGTTATCGGTTTGCTTATGGAAGCAATTCGATATAATGACGAATTAGAAACAGATACATTATTTTCAAGATCGGCTTTCCCTTCCGATTTAAACCAGGTTATTTCTCCCTTTTCCAATATGCCTGCAGATATTGAAGGTATATTTTTGTTTTGTAGATATTCAGTTAAATATTCGTCAAGTATTTTAAATCGATTCTCTTGTGAAAATGAAACAGCATTTATCAAACTTACTACAAGAATTAAAAAATAAAACTTTGTGAAATACCTGTCCATTTATCTATTTGGCTTCCTTTTAATTCGATTCAATATGACAAAAAAAAGGGCTGAAAAATTCAGCCCTAAAATTTATTTAATTGGAACTCGCTTCTCTATAATGTTATCAACTAGTTTATAAGATTTAGCTTCTTCAGCAGTTAGGAAATAATCCCTATCACAATCTTTTGTAATTTGCTCTATCGATTTACCTGTGTGATGTGCAAGTATTTTATATAACGAATCACGGGTTTTAATTAATTCCTTTGCATGTATTTCTACATCAGTAACCTGGCCGCCTATTCCCTGGGTCCATGGTTGATGAATCATTATTTTTGAGTTAGGCAAAGATGATCTTTTCCCTTCAGCACCACCTGCCAGCAAAACTGCACCCATACTGGCTGCCATCCCGACACAGATTGTTGCCACATCGGGTTTTATAAATTTCATTGTATCATAAATTGCTAATCCGGCAGTTACACTTCCACCGGGTGAGTTGACGTACATATTAATATCCTTTTCTGAATCTTCCGCTTCAAGAAAAATCAACTGAGCAATTGTTAAACTTGCAATATGATCATCAATTGCAGTACCTAAGAATATAATTCGCTCTCTGAGCAAACGGGAATAGATATCCATTCCTCTTTCGCCGCGTCCGGTTTGTTCAATTACATACGGAACCAACTGATTATATATTTCAATATTATTATTCATTTTCAGCCTCTTGTTTTAATTTCATTTTATCTGGATGAACTTTATTAATGGTGTTATTGGATTTTAAAAATTCAAATAACTTTTGATCCAGTATTCTTTCTGATTGATTTGTAGTTTTGTAGTAATTCATCAATTTGTCTAAAGAGATGCCGGTTTTTTCAACATCTTTCTCAGCATATTCTTTTATTTCTTCATCAGTTATCGTAATATCTTCATCCTTTTGAATTTTAGTTTTAATCAGATACCACTTAACTTCGTTCTCTGCAGATTTTAATAATCGTTTTTTTGTTTCCTCTTTATTAAAAGGATATTTTGATTTTTTAGCCTGATCTTCCTCAGCCTTAACATATTCTTCCAAAATATTATTTACAAGAGTTTTTGGCGGTTCAAAATCATTATTCTTAATAATCTCGCTTACCAGTTTGCCTCTGATTAATTCTTCGTTTCGCTGATCATAATAGTTTTGAATATCCTTTTTTATTTGTTCTCTAAAATCGGATTCTGTTGATACTTTATCCTTAGTAACTTTTTTTATTAGATCTTCGTTTAGTTCAGGTAGAACAATTTTCTTTATTCCTAAAACATTTACTTTATAAGAATATTCTTCTTTGTGAATCTCTTCAGTACCGTCTTCTATCTTATGCTTGTGCTCATCTTTATAAGCGAATAAAAAACTTTCACCAACTTTTTTATTTTTTGCATTTTCAACAATCTCTTTCGCAACACCCTCAGAAGTTAAATCAATTTGCATCTTCTCGGGTTTTGATTCAGCAATTTTTTCTCCATTTCGTTCATCTAGAATAATTTCAGCATCAATAATAAAATTATTATCCAAAATTTCTTCTGCATCTTCAAGAGTCTTATTTGATTTTAGAATGTAATCTATTTCTTTTTCAATTTCTTCATCATTAACAACAAAATCAGGTACGTCAAATGAAATCGCTTTGTATTCTTTTAATTCAAGTGCGGGAATTGTTTCATATTTAACCTTAAAGGATAATTCTTTTCCAGGTTCAAATTTTATATCAGTCATAGTAGGCTGGCCAATTGGCTTCAACTGATTTTCCTCAGCAACTTTCCAGAAAAATGAATTAGCTATCTTCTCAGATGCTTCATACTCTAATGCATCACCGTACATTTTTTTTAGCATCGAAACAGGTACTTTGCCTTTTCTAAATCCGGGAACCTGAATTTTTTTTGATTGTTTTTTTACTTCTTCTTCAACTTCTTTTTTAATTTCATCGTATGGAAGTTTTATCTCAACTTCTTTTTCCGAAGAATTTATTTCTAACACATTATATTCCATAAAAACACTAACCTCAGATAATTTATTTTGCATGATATGTGAGTGCGAGAACGGGGACTCGAACCCCGACACCTCTCGGTACTAGATCCTAAGTCTAGCGCGTCTACCAATTCCGCCATTCTCGCAGTAAAAAACTTATAATGATTCAAATCAAAAACAGAAAAAGTACTCTAAACTTATATTATGAAATGATTTAAGAATCAAAAAATCGCTCGCAAATATAACCTTATAGCGTTTGTTAAACAAATTACATATTTAGCTAGATTTTGTATAACAGTGGTAAAATTTTTACGGCAGATAAGCTTTTAATTTCTTATTTTTGATAATGTTAGTAAACAAACATTTAATAAAAGGATTTAAGGTGCATATATGGGGTTCAATTACCTAAGGTTTACAAGTCCCGGTTCTGTAAAAAGACTTAACGAAGATGCAGTAGAAACTAATGAAATAAACGACGGTTTATTAGCAGTTTTATGCGATGGTGTTGGCGGAGATAATGGCGGCGAGTTAGCAGCCAGAATAGCATTGAAATCTGCTATTTATTTTTTTTCATCATCCGATATCGATGATTATTTAGAAAGAATTAAGTTAGCGATGGAAGAATCCAATAAATTCGTTTTAAATCATTCTTCATCAGGTCTTCCATATAAGAACATGGCAACTACGTTAGAGATTGCTTATTTTAAAGATAATTTAGTTTATTGGGGACACATCGGCGATTCCAGAATATATCATTTAAAATCTAAAAGGCTCGGTCAGATTACCAAAGATCATTCACTCGTTCAAAAATTATTGGATGAGGGATTTATAACTCATAAACAGGCAGCAAATCATCCACAAAAAAATGTTATAATAAAAGCTTTGGGTGATAATCCGGTTATTGAACCGGATATAAGTAAAATTAAATTAAATATGCATGATGAGAATAAATTTTTTATCTGTTCTGATGGTGTATCAAATCTTATTAATGATGATGAGCTGGAAGATATTTTGTTATTAAATGATTTTAATGAAATAAAAAATAAGCTAGTCAAATTAATTAAAATTCGGGGTGCGATTGATGATTATTCATTTATATTAATTGAACCAAAAAAATGATCGGACGAAGAATACAAAATTATAAAGTCGTTTCCCTTATTGGTCGCGGGGGAATGGGTGAAGTTTATAAAGCTTTTGATGTTAAACTGGAAAGATATGCTGCCCTTAAAATCCTAAGTCTGAATACAACCCACAACTCAACATTTATCGAAAGGTTTAAAAGAGAAGCCAGAAATCAAGCTAAACTAATGCACCCAAATATTGTTTCTGTTTATGGCTTTGTTGAAGAGAAAGATGTACTGGGAATTGCGATGGAGTACATTGAAGGGGATACCATTGAAAGTATCATTCAAGTTAGAGGAAGAATTGAGTTTAGTTATGCGTTAGAATTAATGGAACAGATTTTAACTGGCATTGATTTCGCTCATCAACACGGATTTATACACAGAGATTTAAAACCTTCAAATATAATTCTGGATTTGAACGGCAATCCTAAGATTATGGATTTTGGAATTTCGAAGTCTATTGATGAATTAAAATCTATAACTCAACATAACGCACGACCCGGAACGTTGCTTTATATGAGTCCGGAACAACTTAGCGGTAATCTCATTACAATAAAAAGCGATCTTTATTCTATAGCAATTACTTTTTATGAGATGCTTACCGGAGCGCACCCATATAATTCACAAACTATTTATGAAATTATTGAATCACATGTCAATAGAGTACCATCAAAAATCTCTCAACAGATTCCATCAATTCCATCATCAGTTGATGAAATAATATTAAGCGCGATGAGTAAATCATCTTTGCACAATTATACTTCCGCTATTGAGTTTAAAAGTGCAATAGTTCAATTAAAACAAAATTACTCATACACACCGGTATTTGAAGAATCACCTGAAATACATTCTGATAATGATTTTAATGCTTTACCAAAAAAATCATCAAAGGGTTTTCAAACCATAAGTAACATTTTACTTTTTTTAATTTTTATTGGATTGGGTGTAATTGTTTTTAATGTTGTAAAATCAATAATAATTGAACAGCAAAATAATAAGGACCCAAACTCGTTAAGTTATTCACAAGACTATTCAAAAAATCCAAACTATCTTCAGGAAAGCGAATGGGATTTGGTTCAATCCGAAAGCGTCAGCAATCTTAATACAATTACTTTTCTTGATGATTACAAAGGATTTATCGCAGGAGATTCAGGTACACTTCTTCAGACATCGGATGGAGGAGTTCAATGGAAAGCATTCAAAACAAAATATAATAATAATTTATATTCGTCTGCATATATTGATAATAAAGTATTTATAAGTGGTTCCGAGGGTTCTGTATTTTATCTAACTCCAAATTCTACTGAACTGAAGAAAATTATTTTAAAAACCAGTGAAGCACTTTTTAAAATTTACTTTATTAATTCTCACACCGGTTTTATAGTTGGAAGTAACGGATTAATATTTAAATCAGCTGATGGAGGATTATCCTGGAGAAAAATTCAAAGCGGTACAAATGCAAACTTATTCAGTGTAAGTTTTTCTGATGAAAAAAATGGAATAATTGTAGGGTGGGGTGGTACCATTTTAAAAACCAGTGATTTTGGTGAATCATGGGAAAAGTATAAATCAGATTTAAAAACTTATTTAAAAGACGTGGCTTTTGTAAATCAATTTTTGGGATTGATTGTAGGCGGTGAGGGTAAAATATTGCGTACAGAAAACGGTGGAGACAATTGGGAAGAAATTAAAATTGATTCTGATGCAGGCTTATACAAAATTAATTTTGATACTAATGGTGAAGGAATTATTCTTTCGAATAGAGGTGAAATTTTCTTTTCTAATGATGCTGGCAAAACCTGGCGCAAAAAAAATGTCGGGCAGCCAATAATACTAAATGATATTAAGCAGCTTAATTCCGGTAATTTTATTATTGCCTGCAACTCAGGAAATATTTTTAAAAGCAAAGTCCATACCTCAAAATAATTGCTTTAAAGAATCCATTTATTATTTAATTATTTAAAATTGTTAATGCCAATATGGCCTTTAAAAAATTACTATTGTACAAAAACGGATTATTTGTTTATGGATTAATATTATTTATAATTAATATTTTATTGGCAAATCTACCGCTCACGAGTACCTTTGGGTATGAGTTTGCTGCCGTTAACGGTTTGCTTCTCGCTGTCATCTGTGGACTGTACACAATAGGATTTGTAAACACTGCAAAATTTAATCTTTCAAATATTATAATTAATATTTCTGTCCTGTTCGCAATTCCACTCATTGTAACTATAATTAATTCGATCTTAACAATGTTTTGTTCATTTTGGGATGGACTCTGGTTTTACATAATCATTGTTAGCGGCTCAATTATGTTTGGCTTATCAGCTGCGCTAGTAATAAATATTATAACTAAAAAGTTTAATAGAATTATTTTTTCGATACTTATTTTCCTCGTGGCACTTGTACCGGTATTTGAGATTTATTTTAATCCGCAGGTTTATTTCTTTTCCCCATTGATTGGATTCTTTCCGGGAAATATATATGATGAAGGATTGAGTCCCGATTGGAAACTTGTTTTTCATCAAATGATAGTAATATTTATTTCTATAGCAATAATATTCTTGATCGTAAGGAAGCATAAGTTAACAGTTATTTACAAAAAGTATTTTATAGGTTTAATATTAATTGTTGCCGCAGTATTTCAATTAATTTCACCTTATTTAGGATTTGCTACTACATTTACAACTTTAAACTCAAAATTATCAAATGAAATTAAATCTGAGTTAATGACATTACATTATGATTGTATTGATTCAACGACGGCTCAGTTGATTGCATTAAATCAGGAGTTTTATTTTTCAGAACTAAGCACTCAGTTGAAAGTACGCCCGTCAAAAAAAATAAATGTTTATCTTTTTAATGATCGTGATCAGAAAAAAGAAATTTTTGGCGCCGGAAATGCAGATGTAGCCAAACCATGGCAATATTCAATTTATATCAGTGCTGATTCGTGGCAGCAAACGTTAAAGCACGAATTAGCTCATGTTTTTACTGCCGAATTTGGAACAGGACTATTTAAACTTGCTTCAGGGTTTAATGTTGCGCTTATTGAAGGAATGGCTGAATCACTTGATGGAATATCCTATGATATTTCTTTAAATGATTTAACAGCATTGGCATACAATAACGGATATATTGTAAATATGAAAAGTTTGTTTACAGGTTTAAGTTTCTTTAAAGGGAACTCCTCATTGGCTTACACTTACAGCGGAGCTTATATAGATTTTTTAATTAAGAATTATGGAATAGAAAAAGTAAAAGAGTTTTATGGGCAGGGAGACTTTGATTTAATTTTTGGAACAAATCCTGATAAAGTTGAAGATGAATTTGAAAAGAGTTTAAAGAATTCTCAATGGTCAAATAATAAGTCTATGGCTGATTATTATTTTGGAAGACTCTCTATCATTCAAAAGGTTTGTCCGAGATTCATAGGAGACAGGTTAAGCAAAGCTTTTAAAGAATTATCAGAAAATAATTTAGAAAAAGCTCAATCGCTTTTTAACCAAATTAATTCAAAATCACTTAACTATTCTGCATTGATTGGATTATCGGAAACGTATTTGAAACAAAATAAAAATACAAATGCAACAAACTTAATTTTAAAAAATTACGAAAAATTTAAAGGCACATCTTATTATCACAATATGATTTTTAGATTAGCGGAATTGTACGCAATCAATCTGCAAAACGATTCTGCAGCGTATTATTATAAAAAAATAGTTGAAGATGAACCAAATTATCAATTGATAAACCTGGCCAATACAAGATTAAAATTACTTGAGGCTAATAATTTGCAGGAATATATTAAAGGAAACGATTCATTGAGATTTAAAATGCTGGTTGTGTTAAATGAAAAAGTATATGAATATAGTTCAATTCCCATTATTATTGAGTTAATGGAAAATCTAAATATTGATTATCAAAAATCTTTAATCGTATTTAATAAAACATTTATAGTTGAAAATATTGAAAGCAGTATTGCAGCATATAAACTTTCGGAATATATGTTTGAGAATAGTGACTATGTTAATGCAAAAAAATATGCTGCTCTTAGTTTAAGATTTAAAGAGGACAATATATTTTATAAAGCTATGCAAATGCAGTTCAAAAAATCCAATTGGTTTGTAAAAAATGCAAATAAACTATTAGATAATTTTATATTTGTTAAACATAATTATTAGAAAAATTTAAAACGTTAATCCTAATGAAGAGTGAACTGGAAATATTAATTGAAAAGAAAATATCCAGGATAAAAATTATTAGATTTATTTCAGATACTGCGCTGGATGAGCATGTTGATGTTTATGCTGTGGGAGGATTTGTAAGGGACATAATTCTTGATCGGGAGAGAAATGATCTTGATATACTTGTAATCGGAAGTGGGATAGATTTCGCTCAGAAAATTGCAGTGGGATTGAATATTACTAACGTTGCTTACTATAAGAATTTTGGGACCGCACATTTTGAATTTGAAAGTATGAATATTGAATTCGTGGGTGCTCGTAAAGAATCTTATGATCGCAATACAAGGAAACCAATTGTTGAGGACGGAACTTTTTTAGAAGATATTTCCCGGCGGGATTTTACGATTAATACTTTAGCAATTTCCCTGGTTAAAAATGAATTTGGAAAATTAATTGATACCTTTAATGGATTTGATGATATAAAAAATAAATTAATCAAAACTCCTTTAGACCCGATAAAAACTTTTGAAGATGATCCATTAAGGATTATGCGCGCATTCCGTTTTGCTGCTCAATTGAATTTTAATATAGATACAAGCATAATGTTAGCAGCAGAGAAAATGCGGGAAAGACTTTCAATTGTTTCTCAGGAACGAATAACAGAAGAATTTTTAAAAATTCTTGCATCACCAAAGCCTTCAATTGGATTGCAGTCTCTTTTTAATTCCCGGGTGTTGGAGGTAGTATTTCCTGAAATTGCTATAATGGCAGGAGTTGATCAGAGAAAGGATTATCATCATAAAGACGTTTTTTTACATACTCTTCAAGTTGTGGATAACATCAGCAAAGAGACTGAAAATGTCTGGCTAAGATTTGCAGCACTTGTACACGATATTGCAAAACCGCCGACCAAGAAATTTGTTGAAGGTATCGGCTGGACTTTTCATGGTCACGAAGATCTTGGTGCACGAATGATGAAAAAAATATTTCATCGTATGAAACTTCCGCTGCATCAACTTGAATATATTCAAAAACTTGTGCGATTACATTTAAGACCGATTGCTTTAGCAAAAGAAGAAGTTACAGATTCAGCAATAAGACGATTTGTTGTTAATGCGGGTGAAGATTTAGAAGATCTGATTACATTATGCAGAGCTGATATAACAAGCAAGAATCCGGTTAAAGTTGAAAAATATCTGGACAATTATGAACGTGTAATGCAAAAGGTACGGGATGTAAAAGAAAGAGATAAGCTGCGGGAATTTCAATCTCCTGTTAGAGGCGAAGAGATTATGGAAATTTGTGGTCTTAAACCATCTAGAAAAGTTGGTGATATTAAAACTGCAATTGAAGAAGCAATTCTTGATGGAAAAATCGGAAACAATTATGAAGAAGCTTATCAATATTTATTGGAAATAAAGAATCAGTTTATAAATACTGATTGATATTATCTAAAAATTGTAGCTCAATCCCACGAAATATCTTTTTTCATCTTTAAGTAAGTTATCCCGCTTCATTCCAATTGATACATTAATAGGTAATTGTAAGTCTGCCGTGTTTTGTTTGAATAAAAAATTATTACTTAAAATTTCATTTTTATTATTTACGGCGATTGTATCTACTTTTGATTTTTCTGTTGTTTTTTTATTCTGTAATAAAGCATACACTACAACTCCGACTAAAACAGCGCCGCCAACTATATATAAAATAGTATCATCATTTGAATTTACGCTTGTGTTCGTGGTTCCGGAACCTCCACCAATATCCTCGTAAACTCTATTCACTTGTTGTGCAGAATTTATTTCTACAAAAATAAATGAAAATAAAATTATCAGAATTAAAAATATGGACGGCTTATTATTCTTGTTCATTTTCCTTACTACCTCTTGTAGAATTATTAGCTGGCTAAATATATATCAATTCCTTTCAGAGAATCAACCTAGAAGTTTCAGATAAAGTGATTGAACCTTAAATTGACTTAAAATGTTAGTAATTATTATACCGTAGATGTAATTATATTACCATTTATACATTAAGTTAACTTATGGTATTCAATTACACTATTTTTGAGTGGTCAATATCAAAGATAGATTATAATTAAAGTTGTATTTTTGCAGAAATTCTGAATTTTCAATCCAACAGCCGGAGTTACAAATGAAATTATTAGTAGTATCTGTTATACTTTTATTCTCAACAAATTATTTATTACCTCAATCTCAATTATCACTTAATGAGGCTATTAAAATAGCTTTGCAGAAAAACAGTTCACTTATAGCACAAGAAAATGAACTTGCTAAAGGCGAATCCGGAGTTGATGCAGCGTATGGTAATTTTTTGCCTGATCTTTCCGCTTATGGAAGTTGGGATTGGAATAGATCGGAAGAAGCCGGTAGAGTTACAAATATAAATGGTGTAAATATACCCGCACCCAAAAGTACAAGTGAATCACGATCCTATGGTGTTGGCTTAAATTCTAATCTGGTCTTGTTTGATGGACTCTCCAACTTTGCAAATTTATCCAGAAATAAAAACTCGCTTGAATCGCTTAAACTTTCTATCGAAGGGAAAAAACAGGAAGTGGTTTTTCAAACTATAAACCTGTATTACTCAGTTGTAGAATCAGATCAGCTGCTTAAAGTTAGAGAAGAAGATGTTAAACAACAGCAAAAAAATCTTGAAACAATTGAAGAACGAAACAGACTTGGTTCTTTGACAATGGCTGATGTATATCAACAACAGGTACAATTGGGTAACGCTGAACTGCAAGTTATTCAAACTAAAAATTCGCTTGAAACTGCAAAAAGCAATTTGCTTTTTTATTTAGGCTTGGATGTTCTGGAAAATTTTACTTACTCAGACTCTTTTACAGGTCGGGAATTGGATATTTTGGCAACCTATATAAATACGAATTATGATAGATTAAGTGAGCTTGTTAGCAGTGCTTTGGAAAACCGAAGAGATTATAAGGCACAAAAACTTACTCTTGAATCTTATTATGACAATGTTACAATTGCTAAATCAGGGCATTTACCAAGACTCTCCGGTAATCTTGGATACAATTCTTTTGCAAACCGTATAAATGATTTATTTAATTCACATTATTATTCTGCCGGTTTAACACTTAGCATACCTATTTTTTCAGGATTTTCAGTTCAAAACCAGGTCCAAAGTGCAGAAGTGGATGCAATGAATTATGAGATACAAGTTAAGGATAGCGAAAGATTAATTAAACAAAATTTGCAAAAATCATTTCTTGATTTAGAAGCTGCAAAAAAAGCATTACTTGTTACTCAGAAAAATGTTAAAGCAGCTGAAGAAAACTTAAAAATTGAACAGGAAAAATATAATCTTGGTGCAGGAAAATTACTGGACGTATTAATTGCAAATACATCTTTTCAAAATGCAAAAACAAATTATATCAATGCACAGTTTAACTACATCAGATTAAGCGAAGAACTAAAGTATAATCTTGGTGTTTTAGAATATTCAGAGTACGAATAATTTTTAATCATAGGAGAATATCTCAAATGGCTAATGGAAAAAAGAAAAAATCAAAAAAGAAATTATTTATTTTCGGCGGTATCGGGCTGCTGCTGGTGGTTTTATTAATTGTCGCATTTGTCGGTGGCAATAAAGAAGAAATAGTTTCTGTTCAAACTGAAAAAGTTGAGAAGAGGACAATAACACAAACAGTTGCCGCAACAGGAAAAATAAATCCTGAATTTAAGGTAGCTATTAATCCTGAAGTAACGGGTGAAATTATTGAACTGCCGGTTAAAGAAGGTGATATTGTGAAAAAGGGTCAACTTCTAATAAGAATTAAAGGCGATCAATATGTTGCTCAAAAGGAGCGGCTGGAAGCCAATCTGCAATCTGCCAAAGCAAGTTTAAAAATGCGTGAAGCAGAACTTACTAAAGTTGAATTAGATTATAATAGACTTAAAGAACTTCATAGTAAGGGATTGGCAAGTGATTCGGAATTAGAATCATCTAAATCAAATTACTTATCAACAAAAGCATCATATCAAGCTGCTGAAGCAAATGTTGATCAAAGCCAGGCTTCATTAAAAGAAATTATGGATCAAATTTCTAAAACTTCTATTCGATCACCTATGGATGGTGTTGTTACTAAACTTAACGTTGAATTAGGTGAAAGAGTTTTTGGTGCAGGTTTTAGTATGGGTTCTGATATAATGACAATTTCTGATCTTCGCAACATTGAAGCAGTTGTTGATGTAGATGAGAACGATGTGGTTTTGGTATCAGTAGGAGATACAGCTAATATTAAAGTTGATGCTTTTAAAGATCAGGAATTTATTGGAATAGTATCCGAAATTGGAAATAGTGCTAACACAACCGGATTAGGTACCCAGCAAGAGGTTGTAAACTTTGAAGTTAAAATAAAATTAATTGATCCTAAAAATTCTTTAAGACCGGGAATGTCTTGTAACGCGGATATAGAGACTGAAACTGTAGCCAATATTTTAAGTGTTCCAATTCAAAGTGTAACTACAAGATCAGATATGCCCCAAATGGATCAAGCCTCCGGTGATGGTGAGGATGAAGGAATTATTCAAGTAAAAACAGATAAGAAAAATAATTTTAAACCCAAAGAAGTAGTATTTCTAATAAAGAATGGCAAAGCCAAATCTGTTGAAGTTGAGACAGGTTTAAGTGACGACAATTACATTGCCGTACTTAAAGGATTAGAAGGCGGAGAAGAAGTGGTGTCCGGCAGCTATAAAGCGATTTCGCGAGAACTTAATGATGGAATGCAAGTTAGAGTGGAAGAGAAACGCACAAACAATACAAAAAAATAATTTGGTAACCACTAATGAATATAATTAACATAGAACATATCGCTAAAGTTTATCAGGTCGGTTCTGAAGAAGTTCATGCATTGCGTGATGTATCTCTGAAAATAAATAAAAATGAATATGTTGCGATAATGGGACCATCCGGATCCGGAAAATCTACGCTAATGAATATGCTTGGTTGTTTGGATACTCCGACTTCAGGTATTTATGATTTTAAAGGCATAAGTGTTAGTGAAATGACTGATAATGAACTTGCGAGAATCAGAAATAAAGAAATTGGATTTGTATTTCAAACATTCAATCTTCTTGCAAGATCAGATGCTGTTCATAATGTGGAACTGCCATTAATCTATGCAGGTGTTCCAAGTACAGAAAGAAAAGAGCGGGCAAAACAAGCTCTTGTTGATGTTGGTTTAGGTGATAGAATGCATCACAAGCCAAATGAACTTTCAGGCGGACAAAGACAGAGAGTTGCGATTGCAAGAGCGCTGGTATCTAATCCTGCTATTATTCTGGCTGATGAACCGACAGGAAATCTTGACTCAAAAACCGGTGAAGAAATCATGGGATTATTTCACGAAATACACGAAAAAGGTAACACGATTATTCTGGTAACTCATGAAGAATATATCGCTGAACATGCTTTAAGAATTGTAAGACTAAAAGACGGATTAATTGAAAAGGATGAAACTGTAGAAAAAAGGTTTATTCCAAAAGTAAAAGCTTCAATTTTATAATGTTTAATAATTATATGAGTCCAATATGTCATCTATAATATTTGAGTTAAATGAAGGATTGGCGATTGCATGGCGTGCAATACGGGCAAATAAGATACGTGCTGCGTTAACGATGTTAGGTATATTTATCGGCGTAACTGCCGTAGTGTTGATGTCAACTGCAATAAAAGGAATTGATAACTCATTTAAAAATGGAATCAGCGCACTTGGTTCAGATGTACTATATGTTGATAAATGGTCATGGTTTTCGAATGATGAATGGTGGAGAATGCGCAACCGTAGAAACATCGATATGGAAGATTTTCATAAGTTTAAAGAACTTGCAAAATTACCAATAGCGGTTGCTCCGGTTACAAACAGTGTACAAACAATAAAGTTTGGTGAAAGAAAAGTTGAAAGTGTTTTCCTAAATGGTTCCAATTCAGATTATGTTAAAACTACAAACTTTACTTTTGACCAGGGCAGATTTTACTCTGAGATTGAAAGCAATTCATCAAGAAATGTAGCTGTTATTGGAAGTGAAATAAGCAGTAAACTTTTTCCAAGGGGCGATGCTTTGGATAAAACAATTAAAATAGGCGGAACTAATTTTAAAATAGTTGGTGTTCTGGCTGAACAGGGAAGTGTAGTACTTGGACCTTTTAATCCTGATAACCAGGTCTTCATTCCAATCGGAACAATTTTTAAAAATTTTATATCAAGACATTCTCAAACCGTTACGCTAAATGTTCGTGCTGCAAATCCTGGTATGGTTGAAGAAACTAAAGCAGAGGCAGAAGGTGTTATGAGAAAAATTCGTGGTCTTGCTTACGACGAACCAAATGATTTTTCTATAAATCAGCAGGAAGGTTTGCAGGAACAATATGACTCTTTTGTTGGGATTATTCAAATAGCCGGATTATTTATCACAGGTTTATCTCTTTTTGTGGGAGCAATAGGGATTATGAATATTATGTTTGTATCCGTAAAGGAAAGAACAAAAGAAATAGGGTTAAGAAAAGCAATTGGTGCAAAACGACGAACTATTTTAGCTCAGTTTCTTTTGGAATCCTCTGTTATCTGTCTACTTGGAGGATTAATCGGATTGGTTGCGGCAATACTTTTAAGTTTAATGCTTAATCAATTTTTTCCAACGTCAATACAATACGATGTTGTAATTCTGACAATAATAATTTCTTTAGTAACGGGAATCATTTCAGGATTAGCTCCGGCATACACTGCCGCAAAAATGGATCCTGTTGATGCATTGAGGTATGAATAAATGAAAGTAAACCAGATACTTGCAATTTCCCTTCAATCATTGAAGAGCAACAGATTAAGAACGGGCTTAACAATACTTGGTGTTGTGGTCGGCATTTTTTCTATCATAGTAATCATGACTATTCTTACAATGCTTCAAAACAGCATCAATGACGGCTTATCAAGTCTGGGTAAAAATACATTTCAGATACAAAAGCATGACAATGTTTTTGGTGGTGGACCCAGAAGAGATGATAGAAACAGAAAAGATCTTACAATTGAAGATGCCCAGCGATTGAAAGAGATGCTTTCACAGGCAAAGTACATTGGTGTTGAACAATGGCAATTTGGTAAGGTCGCAAAATTTGGTAACAGAGAAACTAATCCTAATCTTTCTATTGCAGGAGTGAGTACAGATGCAATGCGCACTAATGATTGGAATGTAGAGGAAGGCAGAGATTTTAGAGAAGATGATATAAATTATTCATCGGATGTTTGTATAATTTTTCAACCTATTGTTGAAAAACTATTTCCAAATATAAGTCCACTGGGACAGACAATCCGGGTTGATGGAAAACCTTTGCGGGTAGTTGGAGTTGTTGAAAAGCAGTCCTCTTTATTCGGGCAAAGCAGAGATAATTATATTTTGATACCTATAACAACCTGGCAATCATTGTACGGAAGATATGGGAGATCTGTTAATATAACAGTAATGTCTCAAAGTGCTGAGGATTATGAAGATGTTATTGAAGCTGCTACCGGTCATATGAGAAAAATCAGAAAAGTTGCTGCCGGTGAACCAAATGACTTTTTTATTTTTAGTAATGAATCGATGATGACTGAAATAAATAAAATAACTGATCCGATAAAAATTATTGCGCTGGCAATTTCTTTAATTGCATTAATTGCAGCGGGTGTTGGAATCATGAATATTATGCTGGTTTCTGTTACTGAGAGAACAAGAGAAATCGGAATCAGAAAAGCATTGGGTGCAAAAAAGACCTGGATATTATCTCAGTTTCTTTTTGAGGCTATTATCTTATGCATGCTTGGTGGTTTAATAGGAATTGTGATTGGCGTTAGTATTGGAAATATTGCCGGCAGTCTGATTAATGCGCAATCGGCTGTACCTTGGAACTGGGTGATACTTGGATTGATTATTTGTGTACTTGTTGGTGTTGTATTCGGAACTTATCCTGCATACAAAGCCGCCAATCTTGATCCGATTGAAGCTTTAAGGTATGAATAAAAAGGAATTGTGGAATAATGGAGTATCGGAATTTTTATTCTGTTAAAAATAAATCCCTCCATTCCATTACCACTTTCAAAAATCAAATTAAACTTTGCAAATATTTTTTTTGCATTAAAACGTAACATCTATTTGTAAACTGACCCTGTTATCTACATTTCCAATTATCTCATTATCCCCGGAACTTAGTGACGTGACATTAGGTTTATAAGTCTCAGAATATTTTGCGGATAATGACAGAAATTGGATTGGTTTATATTTTAAGATTAAATACCATCTTATACCCTTACCATACATCGCAAGATTGGGCATCACACCAAACAAATCATTTTCATATTCATAAACTGCAGAGCTAAATGAATCAGTTTGAAAAAAAATAATTCTGCCATTTAGAACAATATTATTTCTTAAATATCTGAAATCCTGAAAAACCAAAAAACCATTTTCTTTTATGTTAGCATCTTTAATAAAAAAGTTATTGTATTCGATTCTGGTTCTTAATCTCAAAATCTTTGCCAGGTTATAAACAAACTCAGTTCTGGCGATTTGTCTTAATCGTCTTATAATTTTTTCTTCTGCATTTATAGCTCTACTTATTTCTTTGTTTTCGTACTTATAGCGTAGTCTAACTTCAAATTTGGAGAATGGTTTCGAAACAAAATCCAGTAAAAGTTCATCTCCTTCACTCGATAGTGAGTTTTCATTTGTGCGATAAGGAAACTTGAAGATATCGTAGTATAGATTTAAAATGCCATATGGGATTTTCCATCTTACTCCGGAATAAATTCCGATTTCATTATTAATTCTTCCTGATCGTTCACTAAATCCAAATCCATATAGATTTTGATAGTTGCGGGGATAATTTCTTAATGCGGAAGTAAACATCAACTCACGATTAGCTGAAAACTGAATACCGTTAATGGAAGCGACTGAAGTACCGTCGTAACTTGCTTCACCAAACAAATTAATTTTTGAAAAATTAATTTCATAATACGTTGATAGATAATTAAAATTATCTCCGCTTAAATCATAAATTGAAGAGGCTTGAAATCTATTATTAAAAGATGCATTATAATAAATCACACCAATATTTAACAAACCGTCGTATTTATAATCAATAACTCCTCCAATTATTTTTGATTTTGATGCTGATTTTTTATTTAGTTCGCTCCCAAAACGATGATAACCGGTCTGACTAATTGAAGTAATCTCTTGTGTGACAAAATCTATTGAAGCATCAAAAGAATTATTGGAATAAAAAGCAGTTAAGTTAAAATTATCTATTAAAATTCTTGCTGCAGCCCCACGGAAAAATCTGTACTCAGCAGCGCTTGTATACGGTCGCAGATATCTGGGCTTTTTCTTAACCGGAAAAATTGCATCTGCACCTTTTGAAAAACCGAATGGACTCCATAATGCCAAACCTTGTCCAAATTCAAGAACATAATCTCCTGCAATAGCACTATTAATTAAATCAAAATTTTTAATCTGAATATGAAATGAACTAAAATCAGAATAAGAAACTTCACCCGGATCTTTTTCTGCCAAAAATCCCGCTTGAAAAAAATTATCATAATTGTAAATCAATCTGTTATAGGACTTTAATTTTGAACCTTCAAATTTATTATTGATAAATCCTTTTCGATTTTGAAGATCATTAATGAATCTGCTTCTAATATTTAATTTTGATTTTCCATAAAAAAGTTTTGGGTCTTCAAGATCCCGGGCGTTCTGTTCGGTTCCTTCAATTGATCCTGTTACTTTTACGAATGGTAAAATACTTTGAACAAGTGCTTTATCAATATCGCTAATCGAGAAAAGTTCATTGGTAGAAAAGAAGTTACCAAACTTATTACGATGATCAACAATTCTTTGAGCGGATGCTGCATCCATTTTAGGCAGTTTAGACAATTGAAAAACATCTGCTTTATTAATATCTATCGGATTCCTGATTAACTCATCCAGAATATCAACCAGTTCCTCTGAATCTGATTCTTCATCCGGTTCGATTAAAATATCATCAAGTATATCTTCCGTAATAATTGAAGTGCTATCGAGCTGTGAATAAATAAATTGTGATAAGAATAAAAATAGTAGAAATGTATAACACAATAATTTCAATTTACTCGAGCTCCAGATATTTTCTGATAGCCGAATTTCTATCAAGTTCTCTTCCAAAACTTATAATTATTCCCGCCTGATGAGTTAAACCTAAAAAAGTATGCGTGAACATTGCATAATCCAAACTGAATATTGAATAATTAATTCCTATCCCAGCACTGTACCTGGAGGGTTCATTTGAAAAACCTGTGCGTAATGAGAGGTTCTCTATTATATTATAGTTTATACCAAACTGGAATGAAGCATTATACTTAACATCTTTTTCGAGAGCTAAGTTTATTGTTAACTCATCGATAACGTCATAAGATAAACCGGTACTAAATAACATTGGTATCTGATCATCTTCATCACCAAAAGTAGCCCGATTAACGTTTTGGATTGCAAATCCTAATCTAAATTTATCTGAAACGTAAGCCAATCCTCCAATATTGAATGACAATGCTGCATCATTCCCATAATTTTTTATTGATACGGTTTGATAATTTACAGTAAGACCTGCAAAGAATTTATTCTGATAATTATAAGAATATCCTAACATAATTTTGGATTCACGAAAAAGATCAAATCCATAATTCATTCCACCTAGAGCAAAGGACCCTATTGATGTTGGTTCATGGTATGCAAAGTATCCGTTAGCCAAATCAGATAAACCAAATGGAGAAGGGGAGTAGTAAACCCCAACTTCTCTCCAGTTCATCTGAGATAATCCTGCCGGATTATTGAAAAGACTGAATACATCATTGCTCAGGGCAACATCAGAATTAGCAAGAGAAATTTGTTTGGCACCCGGACTGTACTGGGAATATGCACTAAATGTTAATGCACAAATTATTATTATTACGATAATAAATTTCATAATATTTGATTGTTGTTTATTCGATTATATCTAAAATATTATTTTAAATCAACAAAAATTTAGGTTTAAATTATCATGCGCATTCTTTTTGTTTTTATTCTTATTCCTTTTACGATAACATTTTCGCAGGAACTTAATTCTACTGTAACAGTTAATTATGAAGGACTTTCTGTTGAGAACAGAGAATTATTAGTTGATTTTGCCGGAGTGATTGAGTCATACTTGAATAGCACTCAATTCACAGGTACTCAGTGGAAAGGTCAAAAAATAGATTGTGCATTCACTGTATTTTTTACCAGCGCAGCTAATGAAACAGACTATTCCGCTCAAGTTGTAATAGTGTCCACAAGACCTGTTTTCAAATCTACCAGACAATCCCCGATGCTTACCATCAGTGATGCTAACTGGTCATTTAGATATGTACCGAATCAGGCACTATATGCTAATCAATCAACGTTTGATCCATTGACAAGTTTCCTGGATTTTTACGCAAATATTATTATTGGATTTGATTGGGAAACCTGGGCTGATTTAGGCGGCACTCCGTATTTTAAAAAAGCGTTTGATATTTTAAATCTAAGCGTTGGCAGTCCATATAAAAAAGGGTGGGAGCAAAGCAGTGCTTCATACAGTAAGTGGGGTTTATGCCAGGATTTATTAAATGATAAGTATCGTGCCTTTAGAGAGGCATTTTATGTTTATCATTATGGCGTTGATGAGATACAAATTAGAAAAAAGGATGGACAGGATAAAATAGTAAACTTAATAACTGTTCTTGAGGATATGCAAAAAAGAACCGGAATTAACAGCGTGCTTATTAAACAATTTTTTGATACGAAAAATGGGGAGATTGTAGAGCTTTTAAAAGACTATCCGGATGTAAATATTTTTCTTCGTTTAAAAAAGATTGATCCGTCACACTCAGCAAAGTATGATGAACTGTTAAGATAAAGATTTATTCTAATTTGATTGAAATAATCTTATCATCTTCTGTTATATTATAGACTATTTGCATACCGCTCAGAACTTTTGCAAAAAGTGTATATCTACTGTCTAAATGTGGATAAGAACCTTGCATAATAAAAAACTGTGATCCTTCAGTATCTTTTCCCGCACTTGCCATTCCTACATAACCGGTGTTAAAATCTGTATCGGAAAATTCTGAAATGATATCGTATCCCGGTCCGCCCCAACCAGTAGCAGTCGGATCTCCGGCTTGAATAACAAATCCTGGTACTACCCGATGAAAAAATATTCCATTGTAAAAATTTTTTGAAGCCAGCATGCAAAAATTTGCAACCGAAATAGGAGCTATATCGGAATAAAATTCAATTACAATATTTCCTTTTGATGTCTCAATAGTTGCTTTTTTATACTTGAAAGCATATTCCCAAATCTCTTGAAATTTACCAAGTTCTTTCAATCCAATTTCTTTAGAATCATTTTTAGATGCAGCAAATTTTCTGATCGGATAAAGTTTTGATGATTTAGCAATCCCAATAATATTTTGGTAAAACTCATTATCAATTTTTTCTGATAAATTAATAAGTGATATTACAGTTTCAAGAAAATCGGGATTTTCTTTTAATATTTTTATTTGTTCTTCAATAATATTTTTGAGCTGAGATTTATTAAATGAAATAAATGATGAATCAATTCCATCGGCTGAGATCGAAATTAGCGGTGCATAG
This sequence comes from Ignavibacteriales bacterium, assembly GCA_003538625.1. Taxonomy (GTDB): domain Bacteria; phylum Bacteroidota; class Ignavibacteria; order Ignavibacteriales; family Ignavibacteriaceae; genus IGN3. Next base: position 106,772 of record DPRR01000045.1, on the reverse strand, counting down.
TTTGAAGATAACGCATTTATCAAAATATTTTTGTAATCTTCCGTGTTCTTGAGATCAGATTTCAATTCAAGAATTTGCGTCAGCGATTCAACTTTATCTTTTATATTCGAAGAGTCCCAATAAAATCCGGATATTTTTTTGAAAGCCATTACTTTATTTGGATTTTTAGAGTAAAACAGTATTTGGTATTTAGAATTTAAATTCAGTCTTTCAATCATATCAATTTGTTCATCATAATCCTTAAATACTTTTAATCTTGATAAGAATAATTCACCCCGGTAAGAACTTGATCTTAATCTATTCCGGAGTAACAAATCTATTCTTTCTTTTATGCTATTATTAATTTCTTTATTAGTAAAATTTGGTGGAAGATTAATATCTCCAAATGAGATGGCAGACTGCAATGCTACATTTTCATTTTTATCAATCAGAAAATGAAAAAATAGATTTTCATTTTGCAGGGATTTAAAATCCAGATAACTTATAATTTTTGCATATCCAATTTTCAAACCGGGATCGCTTAGATTTTTAATCTTTTCCATTATCCAGGGATGCTCCGGATAAACCTTCATAGTGTTCAGATTCATTAAAGCAAATTGCAATAATTCTTCTGAGGATGAACCATTAATTAGTGTACTTAATAAATTTTCATAAATTAAATGAGAAGCACCATATCTGGATAAAGTAAAAAGTGCTTTAGCGATTCTGGTCTGTGAAGAAAATTTATTTGTTATCTCAGTTTCTAATATAGATTTTGCATCATCACTTTTTATTCCGCGAATTTGAAATTGCAGAATAGCTTCCGCAATTCCTTCATAGGGGAAAAACAGACCATCGAATGAGTTATAAAACCGGACAAGTTCTGTTAGATCTCTTTCACTTCCAATCTTGCCAATGGCGAAAAATATTTTTGGAAATTGTTCCGGCGGTGGAGATTCTTTGAGATAACGCCATAAAAAATCTATAGATTCTCTGAATGCACCAATTTGTGCTAATGCAAAACAGACTTGGCTGCCATAATATTTTAAGTCTAATTTTAATATTTCAGGGATGAACGAGCTGTCTTCACTATGCGATAAACTGATTAAAGCAGCTTTAATTTTTTGTTCAGAGTTTGAATGCAAATATGTGTTAATGACTTCCTTATCAAAACTTCTTTCGTAAGTAGTTTTGATAAGATCATTCATAGCAGAATCATATTGGGCGAGAGCAAAATCACATAGTACAACTAAAATAATGAGGATACGCATTTACTCCTCACAAAAATTATTAATCATTTATAATTCAGTTTGCCAGATTCTGTATTTCTTATAAAGATCTCCACCCATAACAATGGCACCACGATTCATCATCTCATTATCTTCAAGTATCCAGCTAGCCTCTCCTAAATCAATTCCAACAGCGTGTGCACGGTTAACAATTTCCCAATAAAAAACTGCATCCAACCCTTTTTTCTGATGTTCTGGAATGATACCCAGAGTTATAATTCGTGCCCAACTAATTTGCTTTTTCTTAGTATATAATTTTAGAAAGTTAAAAGGCAGCAGCCTGCCATTCATTTCTTTAAATATCTGATTATAATCAAGCATCACTAAAGCGAAACCAATTAATTGATTATCAATCTCCCCGAATAAAACAAGTGAGGGTTCAACTAATTGTTTTAAATCTTTTGCCATTGCATCAATCTGTGCATCACTCAATGGTACAAATCCCCAATTTGGCGCCCAGGCTTTATTATAAACATATTTTACTTTTTCTAATCCTTTTGCAAAGTTCTTCATGTCAAGTTGAGAGATCTTAAGCCGGTATCTGTCTTTAGCAATTTGTTGAACTCTTTTTAGTTTTTCGGATGACATCACTTTATGATTTTCTAACTTGTAGGCAAAAAGATCTTTTGCTTTAGTCATCCCATAATTTGCACAAAGATCTAAATAGTATTTTGGATTATAAGTCATAAGCATTCGTGGTGCATCATCAAATCCTTCCAGCAGCATTCCCCACTCATCATTACTTGAAGGATTAGCCGGACCCAACATCCTTTTTAGTCCTTTTTCTTTTAACCATTTTTTTGCGGTATCAAATAAAGCATTTGCAACCTTTTGATCGTTGATGCATTCAAAAAATCCAAAGAAACCTGAATCATCATTGTGATATTTTAGATGGATATCATTTTTTATTGCTGCAATTCTGCCTACAATCTTGCCATTTTTTACGGCCAAAAAATAATCAGCACTTGCACTTTTAAAGAAAGGATTTTTTTCTTTGTTTAAAAGTGTTTTCCTTTCCATTAAAAGCGGCGGAACCCAATTTGGATCATTCTTATAAAAATTCCATTGGCATTTTATAAATGTGTTAAGATCAGATTTTGATTCAACTTTTCTGATTGTTAAGTCTTGCATAGTTATACCTATATAAAAAAAGCATACTCAATCGAGTATGCTTTAAGAAAATATTATCAAATACTAAATAAGTCCTATTTGCTTTCCTGCTTTTTCAAAAACAGAAAGGATTTCATCAAGATGTACTTTTTCGTGAGTGGCCATATAACTTGTTCTCATCATTTGTCTGCCCGGAGGTACTCCTGGTGAAATAAATACATTTACAAATACTCCGTTGTCATATAAATATTTCCACATCTGAAAAGCTAATGAATCATCACCAACAATTACGGGAACAATTGCTGTTCTTCCATTAATTACATTAAAACCTTTTGCGATAAGATTCTTTCTCATATAATCAGCGTTTTCAATTAGTCGCGTAACTCTTTCGGGTTCTGCTTCAAGTATATCCAGAGCAGCCAAAGCAGAAGCAACTGATGCCGGAGTTGGAGAAGCGCTAAAGATTAATGCGGATGAAAAGTGTTTAAGAAAGTTTAAAACTCTTTCTGATCCGGCAACAAATCCACCTAAAGAAGCAAAAGTTTTGCTGAATGTGCCCATTGTAAGATCAACATCTTTTTCAAGATTGAACTCACTAGCGGTTCCTCTTCCGCCTTTACCTATAACACCAACTGAGTGAGCATCATCAATCATTACTCTTGCATCATATTTTTTTGCGATCTGCATAAGATGTGGTAAATCAACTATTTCTCCTCCGGTACTAAAAACTCCATCGGAAACTATAAGTTTACCGGAATCTGATGGAAGTTTAGATATAGTTTTTTCCAGATCCTCCATATCATTGTGTTTATATCTGACCAATCCACCCAAAGCACCTTTCGTCATTAATGTTCCTGCAACAATGCAAGCATGATTATCTTTATCCGATATAACAAAATCGTTTCTCTGAACTAATGTTGGGATAACACCTTGAGCTGTTTGATAACCTGTACTAAAAAGAAGTACAGCTTCAGTGTTAAAAAATTTTGCCAACCTTTTTTCTAATTCTATGTGTAAATCCAAAGTCCCGGTTAAGTATCGGGAACCGGAGCAGCCCGTTCCATATTTTTCAATTGCTTTTATAGCGGCTTCTTTTACATGCGGATGACCTGTTAGACCAAGATAGTTATTAGAGCCTGCCATTATTATTCTTTTGCCTTCTATCTGAACAACCGGACCCTCGTTTTCCTCGATTGGTCTGAAGTAAGGATAAACACCTAATGCTTTTATATCGTCCGCCCGCGTAAATTCGTAGCACTTCTTAAAAATATCCAAAAATTCCTCCTGAACTGATGTGTATAAAGAAAACTGATTCGACTTTTTATTAAATTGCGCGCAAAATTTATAGCTATTTACCCTCAAAAACAAATAAAGATAATTATGCAAACTCAAGAAATAGCAGTAGTTACGGGCGCAAACGGATTTGTCGGCAGCCATCTTGTTGATAATCTATTATCCAAAGGATTAACAGTAAGATGTATAGTGAGAAAATCAAGCAATCTAAAATGGCTGGATAGTAAGCAGGTTGAAATTTTTGATTCCGGTTTATTTGATAAAGATGGATTAAGAAAAGCTTTTAAAGATGCCAATTATATTTTTCATGTAGCAGGTGTTGTAAAATCTAAAACTAAAGAAGGTTATTTTAAAGGAAATGTTGATACAACAAAAAATCTTCTTGAAATTGCTCTCGAAAATATTAGTTCTATAAAAAGATTTTTAGTTGTCAGCAGCCAAACAGTCTCGGGTCCATCAACCAAAGACAAACCTGTTAATGAAGAAACAGAATGTAATCCTATTACCACCTATGGACGAAGTAAACTGGAAGAGGAAAAATTAGTGTTATCATATAAAGACAAATTACCCGTTACAATTTGCAGAGCTCCGGCTGTTTATGGTGAACGGGATACGGAAATTTTTATCTACTTTCAAACCTTCAACAAAGGATTAACAACCACAATTGGATTTAGTAAAAAAGAATTAAGCTTAATTCATGCAGTGGATTTGGTAGAAGGATTTTATTTAGCAGCAATGAGTGAAAAAGCAAAAGGGGAGATTTATTTTATTGGATCAGAAAAATTTTACACGTGGCAGGAAATTAATTCTATCACTTCAAAAATTCTGAATAAAAAACCTATCATAATTAAAGTACCGCATTTTATGGTCTATACCATAGCTGCAGTTGCTCAATTTCTTGCAATGTTTAGCAGCAAACCAGCAACACTAAATATTGAAAAAGCAAAAGATATTACTCAACAGTACTGGACCTGCGATACATCCAAAGCTATGCGGGATATTAATTACAGACAGAAAATTTCTATTGAGCATGGAATTAAAAGAACCTGTGAATGGTACAAAGAAATGAAATGGATTTAATTATCCAGCGCACCTTCTTCTATCCATTTTCGCATTCCCTGTACCTGATTTTGAGTGAATGATCTATAACCTATCGGCGGCATTGGTTGTATTGGAGGTTTGTTTCCCTCAATTGCCCAAATCAATTTACTTAAATCTGGTTCACCTGGAAAAACAATAGTTGGATCAGCGGTAACGCCCGACCATGAAGTAAGATCTAATCCTGCTCCCGGATTTACACTACTATGACATCCAGAAAAGGCGCACTTAACCTGCAGAACAGGATAAATGTGATCAGCAAAACTTACATTACTTGATGGGATAATTTTATTATCAATATCCTGCACAGTTAATGTGTCATCGCAGGCTATCAAAACGATTAGGGAAATTGTAATTAAAGAAAGTAATTTCATAATTATATAAATTTTTGTGTATAAACTATATTCCTGGGTCAAGGATTCAAAGCCAAAATTATGGAACCTCTATATAAGTGCAAGTAATTGATTCTTGAATCAAACATATTTATTTTTGAATAGTAATTAAGGGGCTATAGCTCAGTTGGGAGAGCGCTTGAATGGCATTCAAGAGGTCAGCGGTTCGATCCCGCTTAGCTCCACGTAAAAAAGCTGAATATAAAATATTTTCAGCCTTTTTTATTTCCCAAATTTTTAAATTATCCCAACTCATCCTAAATCGTTCAATTTAATTTTTGTTACTTTATAAAAATTCCCGTTCTTGTTGTATGTCGTCCACTCTCCAACTTACTTTTTCTTGTTCAAGTAACCTGAACGAATAGTCATTCCGTCTTTACGATACCATTCCCAATAATCGTGCATTTGATTACTAAGTGTTTTTCCCTTAGCCTATATTGATCCATTTTTGTGATAGTGAATAAGGTTCTGAGCTTTTGCTTTATATTTTGTTTCTGTTTGGAATTAGCTAAGAATGTTTTCTTTTTGCCCGATATAACGGCGGACAAAGATACTATTGCATCAAGGATTTTTAATTCATTAAAAATTTTAATACTGAATAAATATCTAAACCAAAATTGTATAGATATCATTTAATTGACGATTATAAACTTTTAATATTTATTATTTGATATAAATATAATTTTTGTTATAAAATATCCCGGCATATTAAAATTTCCTATTGAGCATAAGTCAGAAGAAAATAATTGTTCCGAAACTAACAAAATCTGTTTCACTAACGTAAAGGTGCTATATGAAAAATTGTACAATATTCTTTACAATCGTTTTCCTTGGATTCTGCTTTTCAGTATCAGTGTTTGGACAAGCTAATCTGCCTGAAGGACCAAATACCCAATTTAGTATACCCCAAAATATACATTCGTTACAACAGCAGATTAAAATTGCCGAACAAAACGAGGACTGGGAAGAATACTACTCATTAAGACCAAAACTAATTTCTGCCTGGCAGGAAGTAGATCCCAATATTGCTGCTTTGTATCGTTCAACAAATTCTCCTGAATCTGATCAATTGAAACCCGATGCTCCAAAACCTGGTGAACAAAACACGGAAGTTCTTGCACCATTTTGGGGTGATGATGAGATTGTTCATACTGGAAATGTGATTGATATCAGCTTAATTAATACAAGAGGGGATACACTATATCTAGCAGCATTAAATAGTACCGGATCTGCAGTTAACATTTATAGATCAGCAGATGGGGGTAATAATTGGTCGACATTCATGCCTAACTTCAGTCTGACTAATGCAAACAAAATAGAACTGCTTGATTTTGACGGTTACACCGGTTCTAATGGACCATCATATATATTATTATTCTCACAATATTCTAGTGGAGTATTGTACTGCACCAGATTTGAAACCACAACTGGTAATTATGTAAACAGTATAGTCGTCTCAACAGGTTGTACCGATTTTTCGGTTGATAGAAGTTATCCAAACTCAAATTATAGATGTTTCGTACAGTACGATAGTGCAAGCACACAGTATCATAAGCGAAGTGACCCTGCAAGTTACGCTACTATCTGGCAGGATCCTGTAAATATTTCCAGTTGTAAGGATCCTGATTTAGCTTATGGCCTTAATGGATCCTTGTACTTAGTTTATATCGGACGCAGCTCTGGTAATTTATACCTGAATTCAAATTACACTTATGGGGATCCAACTACTTTCTTTAACCAAAGGACAATAGAATTTGGAGCAACAGATACAACTTTTACTCCTGAAATAATAGCATCAAGACACGATACATCTGCACAAACTGTATTAACAGTTTATAATTGGCTTAATAATGGCAGATCTGATTTAAGAACAGCTAAAAAGGTCGGTGGTGGTGGCTGGAGTTCCCCAGCTAACTGGTCGTCGTTTAGCAGTACGGATAATAAATTAGTCCATTTATATTGTAGGAAAGTATCCAACAACGGAGTTTTTCAAGCTAGCTTTACTAGAACCGGATTGAGTAACGCATTACCGAGAGCTATCAGATATAGAAAATTTGATTCCGGATCCTGGAATTCAAGTATTCAGGTATCAGATACTTTAAATTCTGTAACGGGTGTACAAGCTTCAATGGTAACTCAATTAACAAGCGGAATTGCAGTATTTGCGTATGCCGGAAGTTCTGGTGTAAATGTATACTTTGATAGAGAAGACTGGGTTACGGACGTAACTTCTGAAATACAAGTCGTTGAAGATTATTCTTTGGAACAGAATTATCCAAATCCATTTAATCCGAGTACAAAAATCAGATGGCAGTCACCAGTCAGTAGTCATCAAACATTAAAAATCTATGATGTGCTTGGAAATGAAGTTGCAACACTTGTTGATGAGTATAGAGAAGCAGGAAGATATGAATTAGAATTTAATGCTTCTAATCTTTCAAGTGGAGTTTATATTTATAAACTACAAGCAGGTGATTATGTTTCTTCAAAGAAAATGATACTCATCAAATAGCGACAAATGTCGGTATAGTAAGTAAAACGACAAACGAAAAAGAATACGGGTTTGTTGTTAAACCCTGCGACTAAACTTGCAGGGTTTTTTATTTTACGAGAGTACTGAAGATGATCTTAAAAGGTTAAAAAATCTTTATAACTTTCTTGATTCTGGCTGCATCTGAAACAGGTGTATTTACAAAAATCTAAATTATCAATTTTTAAAAGTGTTTCGATGTAGACAATAAACCATAATTCTATTCTCAAATTTTTATCTTCTGCAAAATAATTGAGAATGAAATGCTTTCTTTTCCAACCTTTAATAAACCCCGAAATAATGCTTACGGAAGAAAATTTTCAAAGTTGACTAAACCAAGTGATGTAGTTCCTTTTTCATCCTTTTGCACGATTGAAGTTATACTTCTCATTTTATACTTTAAAATATATAAGACAGCTTTAATGGTGTTTAAAGATAATCGCTTGTAAACAATTAAAGGAAGAACTAAAATATTTTCATAACATTTTTAAGGAGATCAAATATGAAAGGCAATGCAAAATTAATCACGGTACTAAACCAGCGTTTAGCTGATGAACTTACAGCCATTAATCAATATATGGTACATTCTGAAATGTGCGAAAACTGGGGTTATGGAAAACTTCATATGGCTATCAGAAAACAGGCAATGGATGAAATGCATCACGCTGAGTGGCTGATAGAGCGAATTATTTTTTTAGATGGTGCCCCAACAGTTTCAAAACTTAATGCTATAAAGATTGGTAAAACGGTTCCGGAAATGATCAGCAACGACAATAATGATGAAAATGATGCTGTTCGAACTTATAATGCTGCCATCACACTTGCTCATGAAGTTGGCGATGAAGGCACAGTTGATCTTCTGACAAAGATACTGAAAATGGAAGAAGGTCATGTAGATTGGGCAGAAATTCAGCGTTCACAGATTGAGCAAATGGGTCTGGAGAATTATCTGGCTACACAGTCCGAAGCAGCAGCAAATTGATTCTTTTAATCTAAATGAGGATACAAATATTTGTGAGTGCCGAATAAAGATTGAAATATTTTGAGAATGAATACTTACCTGTGGCACAAAGTAAAAATTTAATAATGGATGAAATAAATTATTTAATTGAATTTAAACAACAATAAAATTTAAAGAGTAATGATATGCGTGAGATTGGAAACAATATGAAAATAACTGTAAATGATATTACAGTTAGTTACAATGACGACGGTGAGGATCAAGCCCCGGTTATAATTTTTATTCACGGTTTTCCGTTTAATAAGGCGATGTGGGACAAGCAGTTGAAGGCCCTTAAAGAAAATTACCGGGTGATTGCTTATGACGTTCGCGGACATGGAGCCTCAGATTTTGGTACCGGTGATTTTTCAATTGATCTTTTTGCTGATGATCTTCTAAGCTTTATGGATGCAATGAAAATTGATAAAGCAATGCTGTGCGGTTTGTCTATGGGTGGATATATTGCCTTAAGTGCCATTGAAAAGCATCCGGATCGTTTTGATGCACTTATATTGAGTGATACCACTTGCTTAGCTGATACACCTGAAGCAAAAGAAAAACGATTGAAGACTATTGAAAGCATAAAGAAGAAGGGAGTTTCAAAGTTTGCTGATGAAAGTATCAAAAATCTTTTTGCACCCGAATCTTTATCTACAAAAGAAAAGGAAATTGCTCATGTGAGGGAAATGATTTTAAATACGACTCAAGAATCGCTTTATAAAACATTACGAGCATTTTATGAACGTAAAGAAACTTGCAGCAAGCTGCAGGATATAAATGTACCTGTACTTATTCTGGTCGGGAAAGAAGATAAAATTACTCTGCCCGAAGCAGCACAGGTGATGCATGAAAAAATAGAAGATTCTTTATTTAGTATCATAGAACACGCTGGTCACTTAAGCAATATTGAGAATCCTTTAGAATTTAATAAACAAATAGAAGAGTTTTTTTCAACGGTTTACTATAGTGGCTAAAAATTAAAACTAATTATGAACGAATTTAAATAAGATAACTTCTTTAAACTAAATATTTAACAATTATGAAAATTCAATTTAACACTGGCAGAAATATTACTGGAAGCGAAAAACTTAAAGCTTCGTTAACTTCATTAATATCAGATGAATTAAGCAGGTTTGATGATCACATAACACGGTTGGAAGTACATCTTTCAGATGAGGACAGTAATAAACATGGGGTGAATGACCAAAGATGCATGATTGAAGCCCGTCTTAAGGGAATGAAACCAATAGCTGTTACTAATAATGCGGATACCCAGGAACAAGCAGTAACAGGAGCAGTCGATAAGTTAAAGTCTTCACTTGATACAATAAAAGGACGTTTGAGAAATTATTAGCAGGGGTAAAGAATTATTCAGACATTGAAATTCGGAAAAGAAGAATATTGACAAACACTGTTTTTGAATAAGATGAATATGTTTTTATAAATCAACTCAAAATAATAAGGAAAAGGAAAATGAATAAATTACAAGATGAAACGATATCTGAAGTAGTCAGGGCAGAATATATCGAAGTAGAACCCAATGTCCGTCTTCACATAACAGATGCTGGAGAAGGCAGACCCATTGTGCTAATACACGGTTGGCCGTTAAGTGATGAAATGTATGAATACCAATACAACGATCTTATAAATAAAAACTTTCGTGCAATTGGAATTACGCTAAGAGGTTTTGGTAAATCTGATAAACCATACGGAACTTATAATTACGATGTACATGCATCGGATATAAAAAAAGTTTTAGATACGCTGGAAATAGACGATGCTGTTTTAGTCGGTTTTTCAATGGGAGGTGCTATAGTAATTCGTTATATGGCAGAATACGATGGAGCTCATGTTTCTAAGCTTGTTTTGGTTTCAGCAGCAGCACCAATATGGACTGAACGTAAAGATTTTCCATACAATCTTCCAATAAGTGTGGTTGATGATTTAATCAAATTAAACTATAAAGACCGGCCAAAACTTTTATCTGATTTTGCAAAAATATTTTCCGCTGCCGATACTTCATTAAGTGAAGGCATCGGAAGTTGGTTAAATGGAATTTGTTTAAGCGCTTCTTCTTATGCAACAGCTCAATGCTTAATCGCTTTGCGGGATACAGACCTGAGAAGTGATATGGTTAAAATATTAATTCCAACAGTGATTATGCACGGCAAAAATGATAAGATATGTTCGTTTGATCTTGCTGAACAAATGAATGCCGGGATAGCACATTCACAAATCATTGTCTTTGAAAATAGCGGACATAGTTTGCTTCTAGAGGAAACTCAAAAGTTTAATGAAGAGCTTATCAAATTTGCAGGAGAATGAAAAGAATGATTGAAAATCATTCAATTAATCTTAAAATATTATTAATCGATGAAAGAAATACAAAACAAAATTATCTGTAAGATAATTTATGAATGATATTATAACAGATAAGAGCAATTCAAAAATTCGTAATCGCCGTGTTCATATGGCAAATGAAAGAACATTTCTTGCATGGATAAGAACAAGCATTGGGATAATGGCATTCGGTTTTGTTGTAGAAAAATTTGCATTGTTTATAAAACAAATGGCATTGCTTTTGAGCAAAGCTAATATTGAAAATGCTTTACCGCCTTCTCGTGGATATTCGGCAATCGTTGGGATATTCCTTGTCGGTCTGGGGACACTGATGGGACTGCTTGCATTTATAAGATATAAGAAGTTCGAAAAACAAATAGATGACGATACATATCAGCCATCATCAAGACTTGATGTACTGCTCACCATTTCAGTTCTTGCAGTCGGAATCTTCCTAGTAATTTATTTGATTTTAAGTACTTAACTTGGATTTGAATGGCTATCAAAGAGAGGCAAACAAATAGAAGCTCTAAAACCCAAATTATGACCTGCCCCCAAAAAGCTAATATAAATAAACAAAATAATTTAAAACTGATAAACGCACTTTACCCCGCCTTACGATGAGTTAGCGCAGGCCATTTTTGTCCGGAAGACTTTTAATTTTTGACGTATTTTTTGTTCGGCATTTTGCCTGTCATAATCATCCGTTATTGTTTTAACCAGGCATCTTTGCCCCTGCGTTGGGCTGAGCGCCATTTATCGGCAACACTGTGATATTTTAAAGAATTTGTAGATAATTGTAATACCAAGAATATTAAAATATATGCATTAGTTAATGACTATTGATTGAGAATTCGGATGCATTATATTTAGTGTTAAAAAAGGAGCATATCATGGTTTCAACTACGCAAAAAGAAAAAGCCGAACTATTCTTGAAATATCATCAAGATAAAGAAATTCTGGTTCTGTTAAATTCGTGGGACATCGGAAGTTCTAAATTAATTGAAGCCAGTTGCTATAAAGCAATCGCAACTACAAGTATGGGAATAGCTGCTTCTTTAGGATATCCTGACTGCCAGATAATTCAATTGTCAGAAATGATTGAAGTAATAACTGGAATCGTAAATGCAGTACAGGTTCCGGTAACAGTGGATATAGAAGCCGGTTATGGAAATAATATAAATGAAGTAATTGATTCTGTTAAAAAGATAATTGCAACAGGAATTGTTGGAATAAACATTGAAGACAGTATTGATTTAAATCCGGTACTAATTGACGAGATGGAATTTTGTGAAAGAATATCCGCTATTCGTGCATTATCTGATTCACTGGGTTTTCATTTAGTAATTAATGCAAGAACGGATTCATTTTATACTTCGTTGGGTTCGCCAAGAGAAAAATTATCTGAATCAATTAAGCGAGGCAATAAATACCGCGAAGCTGGTGCTGACTGCATATTTGTACAACCTGTTTGGGAAAGAGAAACAATTTCAACATTGGTTAAGGAAATTAACGCTCCAATTAATATTCTTGCAAACCCTACAATTGGAGCAGGAGTAACTCCATCCATAAGAGAACTGCAGGATTTAGGTGTTGCCCGCGTAAGTCTTGGTTCAAGTTTAATGAAAGCTGCTTTAGCATTAATTAAAAAAGTTGCTGATGAACTGTCTGAAAAAGGTACTTACAATATTTTATTAGATACTTTAACACCGATTCCCGACGCTGCAATTGCATATAAAATGGCAATAGGGTTGAATAAATGAAGAAGAGTCACTAACTCCGACTAATAATATGAGTACCCTTTTCCCATTTAATATATACTAATAAATAACCTATGAAAAAATAACATTTAAGTCATTGATAAATAAAGAAATAAGTTAAAATAATTTTAAGTCGACAGACAGGACAGGAGAAAAATAATAGTAATCTCAATGATTACTTTAGATTGAGTAATGCACGCACCGTTAGCAATCAAATATTTTTAGTAAACTTCTATCTCCGGACATCTAACTCTACGAACAACTTTTTATCATTTCTTGTAAAAATTCCGAACCCCTATTTTTAATACAAGATTTTTATCTTAATTAACTATCCTTATTTTTCCATCAATGAATTTATTGCCAATTAATAGTTACTACAAAAAAATTTTAAAAGTCGCATTGCCGGCAATTGCAGGCTTATCAACCCAGATGGTCGTATCTCTGGTAGATTCGGCTATGGTAGGTAGATTAGATGAAGCAACATATGCACTTGCTGCTATGGGAATTGGGGTCCTTGCAACGTGGGCTTTAGTAAGTTTTTTTTCAAGTTTGGCTACTGGAACTCATGTTATTGTTGCCAGAAGATTTGGACAGGGAAATTATTTAGAATGCGGTAATACTTTAAATAATTCTCTAATAATTTCATTACTTATTGGCGGCGTTGTTGCTGCTATTGGAGCTACATTATCCGGACCAATAGCACATTTTTTTGCTTCAGATGAAACAGTCGGAAATTATGCTTCTCAATATCTTTTTTACAGATTCCTTGGGATACCATTTTTTTTAATTTCTGTTTCTTATCGCGGATTTTTCTTCGGGATAAGTAAAACTAAAATCTTTATGATCTCCGGAATTCTAACAAACCTTTTTAACATCATATTTAATTATATGTTTATATACGGCTCATTTGGTTTACCAAGAATGGGATTAGCGGGCGCAGGTTTGGGATCAACACTTGCAACTTTTAGCGATGTTGTTTTTTATTTGATAGTGATCTTGCTGCCTGTTTACAGAAATAAGTACCAGAACTTCAGGCATTTTAAAATTGATAAAGAAATAATTAAAGGAATTTATAAAATTTCAATACCTGTATCATTTCAAAATGTTTTTGTTCTAATAGGATTTTTAAGTTTTGTTGCGATAACTGGCATAATAGGGACTAAAGAACAGGCTGCTACTCAAGCAATTATATCCACATTGTTCATTTCTTTTCTTCCACTTTTTGGATTTGGTATAGCAGTTCAAACACTTATTGGAAATAATCTTGGCGCTGGTAAGTTTACTTTGGCAAAATTATACGGATTTGAAACCGCAAAAGTTGCAACTATTTATACGATTCTTTTAGGAATTATTTTTATTTCTGTACCGCAATATGTTTTATTAATAATTACTAATGATTGGAGCATTATAGAAATTGCAAAATCATCATTAAGGTTAGCAGGTTTTGCTCAGATATTTTATGCAAGCGGAGTTGTCCTCGCAAATGGATTGCAAGCCGGTGGCAGAACAGTATTTGTTATGAAGGCAGAGATGCTGACAAATTTATTTCTTTTTGTACCACTTGCTTATTTGCTGAGTATTGTTTTTAATTTAGGATTGATGGGTGCCTGGTTAGCGTTACCGGGTTATATAATTATTTATTCCGCAGTAATCTTTGTAAAATTTAATTCAAAAGATTGGCATACTAAAATTCCAATTAAACTGGATTAACTTGAATACCGAATTGTTAAATTTTGGTTAGAAGAGCGAATTGATGGAGTAATTTCAATCATTTTAATTATTTCTTAACCATTTTTACTAAAAATGGTTTGGCAAAACTTGTTATTTATATTAAAAAACTTATTGATAATGCTTGACAATCTTTGATATTGGGAATATATTTCCGGCGTGAAAATGAAATTATCAACAATAGTTATAACATTTCTCATAATCGCTACGGTTTATGCCGGAGCTTACATCGAATATTTTCAGGGTAGAAGTGAAGCTGATGATGTAAGACTTGAGTGGCAAACTGGTGAGGAAACCAATCTTCAGAAATTTATCATCGAAAGAAAAACTCCGCAAAGTTCTTTTATGGAAATTGCAACAATTTCACCAAAGGGCAGCAATTCCTTTTATACGTTTACAGATCAAAATGCTTATAAAACAAACGATATAATTTTCGTGTATAGACTTAAAATAGTAGATAATAACGGACAGGTTACATACTCACACGAAACAACTGTATCGCACAGCATTTCAACTGTTAAAAGAACCTGGGGCAGTATCAAGGCGATGTTCAGATAATCAATAGTGAATCACGTTCCCGTAATAACCCACAAAAACTTTTTTAAATTTCTTTTTATCTATTCCAAAAAACTTTCTTTTTTATTAATTCTAATTTTTTTAATTGGTTGTTCATCAGGTAAAAAATTTACACGCTATAACGATCTTAAATTTGATGAATCCAATAACATTAGAGTACTATTAGATAATGCTTCCTCTGATTTAGTAATTACCGTAAATGATGCAATAAATATTTTAGTCAACGATCGTATAATAGCAAGAGTAAATTCGGGTAATAAATTAAGATTAGTTAATACTTCTTCAAGTTTAAATCTTGTAATTGGCAGCAAAGAATTTAACTCTGATAGTTTCATAATTACTCCGGCTGATCAATCAGAAATAATTAAAATTAATAATAAAAAATATCGTGGCAGGGTAAACATTTTTTTGGGTGATTCTGAAATCAAAATCACTAATCAAATTGGATTAGAGGATTATGTAAAAGGAGTAATGACAAAAGAAATGCCTATTGGAAAGGCGAATGAAAATTATAACGCTCTAAAAGCATTTTCAATTTGCATCCGCACTTATGCCTATAATAAATTAAGTGAGAATAAAGATTTTTTTGATATTTATACGGATACAAGAGATCAGGTTTATGGCGGTGTTGATGGTGAGTCTGAACTTACTAACAAAATAGTTGATGAGACAAAAAACCAAATATTATTTTATGAAAATAGTCCCGCAAAAATGTTTTATCATTCAACTTGCGGCGGGCAGACTGAAGATGTACAAAATGTATTTGGTAAAAAGAACATTCCATATCTGATAAGTATAAAAGATGGTGAAGATCCATACTGTAAAATTTCACCAAGATTTGAATGGACAGAAAAATTTACAGAAGCAACTTTTATAAATAGATTATCAAGAGCTAAGCTCATTGAAAATGCAAATTATTATGTGTCGGATATCGTTGTAAAATCAAGATTTGAATCCGGAAGAGTAAACGAACTTGATATAATTGTTAATGACGGTAAAGAAGTTCAAAAAACTATTTTTCTTTCGGGAAATTCGATAAGAAGTATCATTCGAAGTAGTGATGATAAATCAATTTTAAAAAGCACTTTATTTAACATCGGCATTAATGCTGACCGAGATATAGTTATTATTGGAAAGGGAAATGGTCACGGTGTCGGGCTATGTCAGTGGGGTGCAATCGGTCAGTCAAGAAATGGAATAGACTATAAAAAAATATTAACTCATTATTTTCCAGGAACAGTAATAAAAAACATTTATGATTAATTCATCTGTTAAAATATTTCTTGCTTCAAAATCACCGAGAAGAAGGAAATTGTTAAACCAGTTAAATCTAAAATTCAAATCTTTTAGCGTTGAAATGGATGAGATGATTTATAAAAATGAAATTCCATCCAAAGCAGTAATAAGATTATCAAAAGAAAAACTTGATCTTGCTAAAGTAAGAGTAAAAAATGGTGTTATCATTACTGCCGATACTATTGTTGTACTGAATAAAATGATACTTGGTAAACCGGAAAATAAAAAAGATGCTTTTAGAATTTTAAAACTTCTTAGCGGTAAAACCCATACAGTATACACCGGATATTCTATTTATAATTCTGCAAACAATAAAACTATTTCCGAATACGAAAAAACAAAAGTTACTTTTCGTGTTCTGACAAATGAAGAGATTGAAGATTATATTCAGGGTGGCAGTCCGATGGATAAAGCAGGTGCATATGGAATCCAGGATGATTTTGGTGCGGTTTTTATTAAAAAAATTAATGGTTGCTACTACAATGTTGTGGGATTACCGCTTGCAAAATTTTATCACTCATTGTTAAAGATTTTATAATTGTTTAATAAAATTAAGAATAGAATTTTTATTTCGATTGCTATTGCGGCAATTATATATCTGGCATTTTTAATTTATGCTGATTACGAAAAAGTTATCATCTCATTTAAAAATTTTAACTGGTTATTATTGCCCATCTTGCTTTTGCTCTCGTTTGGGAACTATATTTCAAGATTTTTTAAATGGGGATATTATCTAAAAATCATAGATGTAAAACTTCATTTTATAGATTCACTTTCAATTTTTATGTCGGGTTTAATAATGAGTGTTACTCCCGGAAAAATGGGTGAACTTTTAAAATCATATCTGGTAAAACAAGTTAACGGCACTTCAATAAGTAAAACTGCGCCTATAGTTTTTGCCGAAAGGGCAACAGATTTTTTATCGCTAACAATTCTTGCTCTTGCCGGTGCCTATTATTATGATTACGGAAAGGACATTATAATAATAATTGGAATCGTAATAATTTTAGGATTAATAATTATTTCAAATAAAAAATTGTTTGAAAAAATTATTTCACTTTTATCTAAGAATAACTATTTATCTAAACATATTCAAAAAATAAGCACAGCTTATGAATCATCCTCAAAATTACTAGCTGCCGGTCCTTTATTCTTAATGACATTTCTTAGTATAATATCCTGGGGATTTGAATGCTTTGGCTATTATCTGATCTTGACAAATTTTGAAATTAAAATTGACATCCCCTGGAGTTTTTTTAGCTATAGTTTTGCAACCATTGTGGGTGCACTTTCTATGCTGCCGGGCGGATTAGGCGTAACGGAAGGTTCATTAACATTAATGCTGGTTCAAAAAGGATTATCCGAGCATAGTGCATTTGCGGCAACATTTATTGTTAGGGCAGTTACATTATGGTTTGCAGTGTTAGTCGGAGCTATCAGTTTACTATTTTATCAAAAACGTTTTGGCAGGATTGTTATTGAATCAAATGCACAGGTTCTGGAATAAAACAAATTTTTCATAACAAATCATTAAAACTTATAATTACTGATTTTAATCGTTTTTTGCTTAATTATAGTGACTCAATTATTTAAAATTATCTTCTAAATCTTACTTTACCTTGATTTTACAAAGCCCTATTGATATATTTTGTCAGGTAATTTTTAAATGAAAGGAGTTTAACATGTCACACGAAAATAATCTCGCCAAAGGTTTCTTTATAGGATTTTTAGCCGGTGGTGCAATTGGTGCTGTTGTTGCACTGTTAACTGCTCCTAAAAGCGGTAAAGAACTGCGTTCAGATATTAGATTAAAATCAGAAGAATATCTGGATGAAGCTGAAAAGTATCTGGCTGAAGCTAAGGATAAAGCACGTGAGTTGATAAATGAGGGAAAGAAGAAATCTGAAAGAATTATTCACGATGCAAGATCAAAATCAGAAGATATTTTAAAAGATGCTGAAAAAGTTTTTAAAGATGCAAAAGTTAAAACTACGGATGCATTTACTACTGGTAAGGAAAAATTTGAAACAGAAGCGGATAGAATCAAATCTTCCGTTAAAGCCGGACTTGATGCTTATAAAGAAGCTAAAAATTCATAGTTAGAATAATGGATACAATACAAATCTTCACAATTGTATTAATTATTTCTGCGTCTGCACTTTGTATTGCACTGATTTATTATTTAAATAAAATTGTTAAGTCAGTGCAATCTATTAATAGTGATGTAAAAGAATTAACTGCCAACCTTAAGCCGCTTATTCAATCAACTCTTGAACTTTCTGAAAATATAAACAAAATTACATTTGAGGCTAAAGATCAATTTAAAATTTCAAGATCTATTGTTACTGATTTTAGAGAGCGGGCTGATAAGATATTAAGTATTGAAAATAAAATCCGAAGTGGTGTTGAAGATGCGATAGTACCATTGATTAAAAATATCCACGCTATCGGAGTAGGATTTGAATCATTTTGGAGAAACTTCAAAAATAAGTAATCGTATTAATTCTCACCTTAAAAATTTTAGGAGGAATTCCCTTGAAAGAGTACGGACCAGAATCTATTCGTAATATTGCGTTAATCGGTCATGGCAGCAGCGGTAAAACTTCACTTTCAGAAATTATGTTGTTTACAGCCGGTGAAACCAACAGGATTGGAAACGTTTTAGAAGGCAACACCGTGTCTGATTACACAACTAACGAAATAGAAAAACAAATTTCAATTTCCACTTCTTTAATGCATATAGAATGGAATAATAAAAAGATAAATATTTTAGATACACCCGGTTATTCAGATTTTATTGGTGATGTAAAATCTGCAATGAAAGTTTGTGACACTGCTGTGATGGTTTTAAAAGCAGCAGAAGGTGTTGAAGTTGGCTCAGAAGTAAGTGGAAAATTTGTAAACGAATTCGCACTTCCATCTGCTATAATTATCAATAAGGTAGATAATGAACATTCCACATTCAGCGAAACAGTTGAAAAGGCAAAAGAAAGACTAACTAATGGTGCTATAGTTATCACTTTTCCTGTTAAAGAAGGCATTACTTTTAACACAGTGATTGATGTTTTAAAAATGAAATCATACAATTACGGTGACGCAGGCTCCAAAAAAGTAACTGAAGCTGAAATTCCCGCAGAGTTAAAAGCCAGGGCTGATGAATATCATACTCAGCTTATTGAAAAGATTGCTGAAACAAATGAAGAATTAATGAATAAATATTTTGAAGAAGGATCTTTGAGTGATAGTGATATCGATTCCGGATTAAAAGCAGCTATTCTTGGAAGAAGTTTAACACCGGTTTTTGCAGTATCAGCTACAAAGGCTGTTGGTATAAATAATTTTTTAGATTTTGCAGCATCATATTTCCCATCGCCATCAGATAGAGTTGGTGAGGAAGCGAAACTTGCAGGTAAAAATGAAAAAGTATTGGTTAAACCAGATCCGAATGGTGAACCAGTTTTATTTGTTTTTAAAACTCTTGCAGAGCAGCATGTCGGTGAGTTGTCACTATTCAAGGTTTATTCCGGTACTGTAAAAGCGGGTCTTGATTTATTAAATGAAGCTAACAGTAAAATTGAACGATTGAGCCAGTTATCAATATTAAACGGCAGGAACAGAAAAGATGTTCCACAAATATCTGCCGGAGATTTTGGTGCGGTTGTAAAGTTAAAAGATACACATACAAATAATACTCTGGCTTCAAAAAATCTTTCAGTAATAATTAACCCGATTGAATTTCCGGAAGCTGTGATTAGAAGTGCAATACTTCCTAAAGCAAAAGGTGATGAAGATAAAATTGCCTCAGGGTTACATACACTTCATGAAGAAGATCCATCATTTAATGTAAAATTTGATCCCGAAATTTCTCAGACAATAATTTCCGGGCAAGGTGAACTACAGCTTTCACTAGCAACAAAACGACTAAAAGAAAGATATAAAGTTGATGTTGATCTTGTGGAACCAAGAATTCCTTACAGAGAAACAATTAAAGGTAGAGTTGATGACGTTGAGTATAAACATAAAAAACAATCGGGTGGAAGAGGACAGTATGGTCACGTTCATTTTAAAATGGAACCGCTGCCTCGCGGAACCGGTTTTGAATTTGTTAATGCAATAGTGGGTGGTGTTGTTCCGGGCAGATTTATTCCTGCAGTTGAAAAAGGAATAATTGAGACAATGGGAAAGGGTGTTCTTTCAGGCAATCAGGTTGTTGATGTTAGAACTACATTGCATTTTGGATCTTATCATGATGTTGATTCTGATGAAATGTCATTCAAGTTAGCTGCTGCTCAGTGCTTTAAAAAGGGATTTTTGGAATGTAAGCCATGTTTGTTGGAACCGATTTATGAAGTGGAAGTAATTGTTCCTGATGAATATATGGGCGATGTGATGGGTGATATTTCCAGTAAGCGCGGTAAAATATTGGGAATGGATTCCGATGGGCATTTTCAGATTATTAAAGCTCAGGTTCCTCTTTCTGAACTTTATAAATATTCCTCACAATTGCGCAGTTTAACTCAAGGACGCGGCGTGCACAAACGTAAATTCTCGCATTACGAAGAAGTTCCCAAAGAAGTTGAACAAAAAGTTATTGATGAGTACAATAAATCCCGTGAAGAGGATAAGTAATTTTAAGGCGGAACAAGTTTCCGCCTTTTTAATTTAAGGATTACTATGGAAAAACTTTGGTCACCCTGGCGCTCAAAATATATTGATTCCTTTAAATCTGATGAGGACAAGACTAGTTGTATATTTTGTAAAATGCAGTCGTTGGATATAAATAATAATGAAAATCTCTTAGTGAATGCGGGTGAATATACTTTTACTCTACTAAATCTTTATCCATATAATAACGGTCATCTAATGATAGTTCCCAAAAGACATACAAACGATTTTGCAGCACTTAACTCTTTGGAATTGTCCGAAATATTTGAGAAACTTCAGTTAGCGGAAAAGGCATTGCGTAAAGTTCTAAATCCGCAAGGCTTTAATTTAGGTGCAAATATTGGCAGAGTAGCGGGTGCAGGGATAGAAGATCATATTCATTTTCACATAGTTCCAAGATGGAATGGTGACTCTAATTTTATGCCTGTTATTGGAGAAGTAAAAGTTATATCACAGGATCTTGCAGAGACCAAATCTAAATTATTAGTAGCATATTCATCACTAAATAAATAATAACATTTTAAATAATAGTTTGGGTAAAGTTTTGATAAAAATATTAATGACCATTTTGTTCGTTACCGCATTTATTTCCTGCAATAAAAAGAATGAAAAAGAAATTGCTAATCCGTTATTTCTAAAAGATGGGATTCTATATAGCGATTCACTTTCAACTACACCATACACGGGAAGAAACAAATCACACATGCTTGATATGACGATTGAATACGATGTTGTAAATGGTATAAAAGAAGGAGATTTTATTATCTACTACCCGAATAATAAAATTCAAATGGCAGGAAAAATGAAGGATAACAAAAATGTGGGTGAGTGGAAGTATTTTTTTTCTGATGGTTCACTTCAAACTTCAGGATACTATGATGATGATGTTCCGACCGGCAAGTGGATTTGGTTTGATCCTAAAGGAAAAGTTCTTGAAGAAGGGAATTTTCTTAATGGAAAAAGGGAAGGTGAGTGGAAAAGTTATGACTCTGCAGGAACTCTTAGCATAGTTAGAGTTTATAAAGATAGTGTATTAATTGATTCAACAAGGATTAATTGATTAATTGAGTGCTCTGAGAATAGGAACTTGCAGTTGGAAATATGATTCTTGGAAAGGATTAATATATCCTGAAACTGAAAAGTTTAACTATTTACAGGAGTATTCAAAACATTTTAATACAGTAGAAATAGATCAGTGGTTCTGGTCGTTATATCCTCCATCAAAAGTTATTTTGCCTCAAAATAATACTGTTAATGATTATAAAAATTCAATTCCTAACGATTTTTTATTTACTATAAAAGTTCCAAACTCAATTACTCTAACTCATTTTTACAGAAAGAATAAATCAGAGGAGTTATTAAAAAATCCTTTCTTTCTATCACGGGATTTATACAAAAAATTTTTAGAATCTATTGAACCCATTCGTGATAATGTCGGTTGTTTGATCCTTCAATTTGAATATCTGAACAAAGACAAAATTGCATCACAGGATATATTTCAGAATTTAATTTATGATTTTATTTCAGAGATGTCTGATCTGAACTTCCCTATTGGAATTGAAATCAGAAATCCGAACTATCTCAACAAAAAATATTTTGATTTTTTATCCCGGTTAAAAATAATTCCTGTTATGCTTGAAGGTTATTACATGCCATCAGTAATTGATACAATTAATAAGTATTTGACTCAGATTAATGGCACAATCATTTTTAGATTACACGGACCGGATAGATCTGGCATCGAAAAACTAAGTAATGAAAAATGGGATAAAATTTATATTGACAGAACTGCTGAACTACGGAGACTTAGCGAATTATTTAAGCAATTGCGTTCACGTAATCTTGATCTCTTTATAAATGTTAATAATCACTATGAAGGATCTGCACCTATAACAATAAAAAAAATTAAGGATTTACTACGAGATTGAAGACGATAACTTCTTGATTTAGGCAAAATTAAACACTATTTTTGAGCGCGAAAAAAATGGGCTCATAGCTCAGTTGGTTAGAGCATCTGACTCATAATCAGAGGGTCGGTGGTTCAAGTCCATCTGGGCCCACGCTAAAAGGCTGAATATCGAAAGATTTCAGCCTTTTTTAATTTGACCTGCTGCACCTTGTTAAGTGGATTTATTTTCATTCTTGTTAGTTAATTATTCACTCCTGAATACTGTTGATACAGATCATATAACCAAATCAAATTCGTCTTTATTATTGCGCGGCAAATAAAAACAAATTGTAATAAAATTTACATAAGTAATTTATTACCTGTAAAAATTCTTTAATTCATCTATTTTTATATAAATTCTTAATAAATCAGTTATTTCATCTGGTACAATGATTGTTATTCGGCAATGAAATAATTGAAAAACAATAAATAATACATTCATATCACAAAAGGAGCAAAAATGAAATCGATCTTAGCATTCTTCGTAGTTCTGTTTTTCGCAGCAAATTTATCATTTTCCCAAGTAAATGGTTCTTATGATGGTCCAAAACCGGAAGTAAGACAAGGTTCTAAATCTTTTGTTTTTAGATATACACCATTCCAGAGCAATTTTGATCCGGTTTATGTTAGTACCACTTCTATGTACAATCAAGCCAACATAGATTTGATGGGTGCCGGTTTCAGATATTTCTTTACAGATGAGATTGGTGTAACATTAGGCCTAAGTTTCGGTTCTGGATCAAGCACTCAGGAATTTGCTAATGGAGATAAAACTGAGATTTCTTCAACTTCATTTGGTGTTGGCATTGATGCAAATTATCATTTAAAAGCATTATATAGTGTATCTCCTTATTTTGGAATTAATCTTAATTTTGGTACCAATTCATCAACTATCGATGCTACCGAAGAAGGTACGACTACTTCTACAGATTTTTCTGGTTCAGGTTTTGGTGCCGGACTTAATTTTGGTTTTGACTGGTATTTTACTGAAGGATTATCACTTGGTGGAAAATACACACTTGGTTTTAGAAGTTTAGGAAAACCAGATCAGAAAACAGGAAACGTAACTGTTGAAGGTCCTAGTTCTACTTCATTCGGAATTGGAACTGCAAGTGTAATTCTTAACGTACATTTCTAAATTTTACTTTTATTTAATTAGCTGCATCAATTGCAGCAATTAACTATAAAGAATATAAATTAATTAAGTCCTGGCGAATCATTTTCCAGGGCTTTTATTTTAATATGTTTAGTTAATCTTATTTAACTACGATATCTGAATCTTTCCATTTCTGAGTACAGCATTATTTATTTTATACAATTATGAGCAAAATAAAAGTGTTGCTCCTTAATCATCTGCTTAATATACTAGTAATAAAAACAATCATTTAAGGAGGCAAGTATGTTCAAAGCAATTGTAATTAATCTAATTGTTATTTCAACAATTATTTTTTCTTATGCATTCAGTTTATCAACAGAAAAATTTGAAAATTTTACTTTAAAAGATTATAAAGGAAAGGAACATTCACTTTCAGATTACAAGAACTCAAAGGCAATTGTCCTGATTTTTGTAGCTACCGAGTGTCCGGTTTCAAATGCATATAATGAGAGAATGGAAAAAATTTATCTTGATTATAAAGAAAAAGGAGTACAGTTACTTGGCATAAATTCTAATAAATCAGAGTCAGTTTCAGATATTCGCAATCACGCAATTAAAAATAATCTAACATTTACCATCCTTAAGGATGATAAAAATATTATTGCAGATAAATTCAAAGCCTCATTTACACCGGAGGTATTTGTACTTGATCCGGATTTTAACCTGTTATACCATGGCAGAATTGATGATTCAAGAAGGGAAGAAGATGTTAAAGTGCAGGATCTGAGAAGTACACTTGATGAAATTTTAAGTGGTAAACAAATCTCAAATCCCAATACAAAAGCATTCGGCTGTACAATTAAAAGAGTGTAAGAATAATGTTTAATCTGGTAAAATATATATCAATCTTTTTTTTAGTATCTGTAAATTGTTATTCGCAGAATAATATAAAAATACTGGATAAAGCAGGATTTGAAAATTTGATCTCTCAGAGATCGAATAAAATTTTACTTTTAAATATTTGGGCAACCTGGTGCGTCCCCTGCCGTGAGGAATTTCCCGATTTAATCAAATTGAATGATATCTTTAAAGATAAAGTGGATATTATTGGAATCAGTGTAGACTATCCGGATGAAATAAATTCTAAAATAAAACCATTTGCGGAAAGATTAAAGATAAATTTTAATTTATTTGTAAATGGTATCGGTAATGATGAAGAATTAATAAATCTTGTAGATAAAGACTGGAATGGAGCAATACCGGCTACTTTTATTTTTGATATCGATGGTAAATTAGTTTCTAAAATATATGGTAAGCAGGATTTTGAATCGTTTAAAGAAATTATAACTAAACTTATTAAATAGAATTTGCTATATGAATATTTCAAATTAAAAGATCAATCATTTTGCTGTTATATTTG
This sequence comes from Ignavibacteriales bacterium, assembly GCA_003538625.1. Lineage (GTDB taxonomy): Bacteria > Bacteroidota > Ignavibacteria > Ignavibacteriales > Ignavibacteriaceae > IGN3. Next base: position 81,252 of record DPRR01000045.1, on the reverse strand, counting down.
ACCAACTTATTAATTTTAATTTAACAACAAATTGATTGAATGAATTACAGAGATCTTTTTAATGGCATCATTACCGAGGGATGCTCTATAATTGGTAAAGAAAATTATCTTAATTCTGCCGTACTTATACCAATCATTATTTTAAATGATCGGGAATTTGTGCTCTTCCAAAAAAGATCTTTAAATGTCAGACAGCCGGGTGAGATTAGTTTTCCCGGTGGACATTTTAATAAACGTGTTGACAATGATTTTTTAGCTACAGCGTTAAGAGAAACCTGTGAGGAACTGGGAGTTGAAAAATCTGACATTGATGTTTTAGGAAAAATTGGCACTTTGGTTGCCCCAATGGGGGTAATTGTTGAAGCTTACCTTGGAATTTTAAACATATCCGGATTGGATGATTTAGAAATTGACAAAGCAGAAGTTGATAACGTATTTTTAATTCCGCTCGATTATTTTATTACTACCAAACCTGATCAGTATTTTACAAGACTTGAACTACATCCGTATTTAATAAAAGACGATGGTATTAAAGAAGAACTTTTACCGGTTAAAGAATTAGGTTTACCTGAAAAATATTCTTTACCATGGACGAATGGTAAACACCGCGTTTTGGTATATCGAACCGCTGACGAAGTTATTTGGGGTATAACAGCTGAACTGATTCATGAATTATCAAATAAAATAAGGGAAATACTTGATAGAAAAATATAGGCATATTATTTGGGACTGGAATGGAACTCTATTAAACGATGTTGATTTTTGTAGAAAAATTATAAATAAAATTCTGATTCAATATAATTTAAATGAGTTATCATTAGAACGGTATAAAGAGATTTTTACTTTTCCTGTTGAAAACTATTATAAAGCAGCGGGACTTGATTTTACAAAAACATCTTTTAAAGTTCTTGGAAAAATTTTTATTGATGAATATGAATTAAACAGACATCAGTGTTCTTTATACAGTGATTCAATAGACTTATTATCCTCGATACATCAAAAGGGTATTAAACAATCTGTTCTTTCTGCTTATAAACAGGAAAGTTTGATAAAAATTTTAGATGAGTATAGTTTAACTCAATATTTCGATTTCATTATTGGTTCGGATAATATTTATGCAGGTGGTAAAACTCACCTTGGTTTAAATCTTATTAAAAAATTAGACATTAAAAAAGACGAAATACTATTTATTGGAGATACTTTGCATGATTATGAAGTTGCTGTAGCAATGGGAGTGAATTCTATTTTGATTGCTGACGGACACCAATCCAAAGAAAAGCTAAATGTAAATGGAATTTTAGTATTGGATAATTTATTCGAACTAAAATCTTTTTTAAGCATATAAGAATTGACAGCGCTTGAGAATAAGAGTAATCAGATTTGTTAAAACTAAAATGTAAAATACATCACATAGTCATAAATATCTGATTAAACGATGATTATTATCTTTAATTGGTTTTTAATTGGTTTTTTTTAGACCCTCTCTTTATATTTGACAATCAATTTTTTAAGAAATTTTACAGATTTAATGCAGAAAATTACAATAAGTGATCTTGGAAAATTCGTTGGACAGGAAGTAACCCTCCAAGGCTGGCTTTTCAATAAACGTTCAAGCGGTAAAATTAAATTTATAATTCTTCGTGATGGTTCAGGTTATCTTCAATGTGTTTACTTCAAAGGTAATCTTTCTCCCGAAGTTTTTGATATGGCTGATAAGATTGGGCAGGAATCATCAATTGAAGTTACAGGAAAAGTAAAAGAAGAACCACGCGCTCCCGGTGGATACGAACTTGATGCAACGGATTTAAAAGTAATTTCTGAAGCACACGATTATCCAATCACTCCAAAAGAACACGGAATAGAATTCTTACTTGATAACAGACATTTATGGTTACGTTCAAGTAAGCAGGTCGCGATTTTAAAAATCCGTCATCGTGTTGTAAAAGCAATACGTGATTTCTTTGATAACAAGGGATTCACTTTAATGGATCCTCCAATTCTTACTCCAAATGCTGTTGAAGGAACATCAACTCTTTTTGAAACTCCGTATTTTGATTTAGGTAATGCATATCTAACCCAATCCGGACAGCTTTACGCTGAAGCTGGTGCAATGGCGCTTGGCAAAGTTTATACATTTGGTCCGACTTTCCGCGCTGAAAAATCTAAAACCCGAAGACATCTTACTGAATTCTGGATGGTTGAACCTGAAGTTGCATTTAATGATTTAAATGATAACATGGATCTCGCCGAGGAATTTTTAGAATATATTGTTCAAACTATTTTAACGGAAAAAGCTGAGGAATTAAAAGTACTTGAGCGTGATACAACAAAACTTCAAAAAGTAAAAAGACCATTTCCACGTGTTCACTATGATGAAGCAGTTGAGATTTTAAAAAAGAATGGCGTAGATTTTAAATGGGGAGATGATATTGGAGGTGCTGATGAAACAATTGTATCAGCTCAATTTGATAGACCAATTATGGTGCATCATTATCCTGCAGAAATAAAAGCATTTTATATGAAGCGTGATCCAAATGATCCAAAGTATGCTCTTGCTGTTGATGTGCTTGCACCCGAGGGCTACGGAGAAATTATTGGTGGAAGTCAGCGTGAAGATAATCTTGATTTTCTTTTAGAAAGAATTAAAGAACACAATCTTCCGCAAAGTGCTTTTGAGTGGTATTTGGATTTAAGAAGATATGGTTCTGTGCCGCACTCCGGTTTTGGTTTAGGATTAGAAAGAACTGTTAGCTGGATTTGCGGATTAGATCATTTGCGGGAAGCAATACCGTTTCCAAGAATGATTTACCGTAATACTCCATAGTTTTACGTAGCTCAGACTTTAGTCTGAGTTTGTATTAGAAAACAAGCGCAGAATGAATTCTGCGTTACGAAAATTTAGAATAAACGTAGCTCAGACTTCAGTCTGAGATTGTATTAGAAAACAAGCTCAGAGTGAATTCTGCGATACGAAAATTTAGTATAAATGTAGCTCAGACTTTAGTCTGAGATTGTGTATCCTGATCTTGTAACGTCACACTTCGACCAGCCTGCCGGTAGGCAAGCTTCGCCCAGTGTGAAAATGAGTTTCTAAATAAGTTTGAAAAAATAATTATGAATTTAGATGTAATTTTATTTTTTGTCTTTGGAATTGTAGCCGCAGTAACTGCAGTTATAATGATAACCAGAAGTAATCCTGTTATCTCAGCACTATTTTTAGTATTAAACTTTGCATCGCTTGCGGGTTTATATCTTACTTTAAACGCACAATTTATAGCAGTTACGCAGGTAATTGTTTACGCTGGTGCAATAATGGTTTTATTCCTTTTTGTTTTAATGTTACTAAGACCAGAAAATGAAAAAAAATTTTTAGAGTTAAATCCGAAAATTAAAATCTTTGCATTGATAATTGCTTTTATAGTTTTTGCTCAGCTTGTTTATATGATTTTTTTCGCAAGACCATCACAAACCATTTCTAAAGTTTTAACAAAAAGTATTGAAGCTGGAACGATAGAAGCAATAGGCAGGGAGTTATTTACAAATTACATCGTACCATTTGAAGCCGCAGGATTTTTATTACTCGCAGCAACAATCGGCGCATTAGTTTTAGCAAAAAAGAAATTTGAATAAAGAAGTTTTATCATGACAATCCCAATTGAATATTACTTAATACTTAGTGCATTTATGTTCATAGTCGGAGTTGCCGGCGTACTTACAAGAAGAAATGCTATCATAGTTTTTATGAGTATTGAATTAATGCTCAATTCGGCAAACTTAACATTAGTTACGTTTTCATCTTACTTAGGAAATTCAATTGGTCAGTTATTTGTATTCTTTGTTATGACAGTTGCAGCAGCAGAAGCAGCAGTCGGACTTGCAATAATAATTGCAATCTTCCGCAACAAGCTTACTGTTAATATTGATGAAATAAATATTTTGAAGTGGTAGCCCCATCCAACTTCCCCTAAGGGGAAGGGCAGGGCAGATTTTAATGTTTACAATAGATTATTCTAATAAAATGAATTTAAATTATTACAATTTTTATAGAACTTTCTCTCTCCCCTTAGGGGAGAGCCGGAGAGGGGCTTTTTCTTAATGCGTGAATTAATTTATTTAACCGTTGTTCTTCCGTTGCTTGGCTTCTTAATCAATGGAATTTTTGGCAGCAAGATTAAAAATGAAAAGCTAATTGGAATTATTGGAAGTGGTACAATAGGTCTATCATTTTTAATTGCACTTGGAGCATTCGTTGAAACAATCGGTTTACCGGTCGAACAAAGACAAAAAATAGTTAGTCTGTTTAACTGGCTCACAGTTGGAAATCTAAACGTAAGTTTTGCATATCAGGTTGATCAGCTCTCTCTTGTTATGGCATTAATTGTAACCGGAGTCGGATTTATAATTCATGTTTACTCAATCGGTTACATGCACGGCGATAAAAGTTGTTGGAGATTCTTTGCATATATGAATCTCTTCATCTTCGCGATGATGAACTTAATTCTTGCAGATAACTTTGTACTTTTATTCTTAGGGTGGGAAGGCGTTGGTCTTTGTTCTTACTTATTAATCGGATTTTGGTACGATAGAAAATTTGAAAAATCCACAACCTCGGATGCGGCTAAAAAAGCATTCATTGTAAACAGAATTGGCGATTTTGGATTTTTACTTGGAATGTTTTTAATCTATATGACTTTCGGAAGTTTAAACTTTAACGAAGTTTTTTCTCGCGCAGTTTCGTTTAATGTATCCACAGCTACATTTGGATTTATTGCTTTGTTTTTATTTATCGGTGCAACAGGTAAATCCGCACAGATTCCTTTATTCGTTTGGCTGCCGGATGCGATGGCTGGTCCAACGCCTGTCTCTGCACTTATACATGCTGCAACGATGGTTACAGCCGGCGTATATATGGTTGCAAGAACATCGATAATATATGCAAGTGCACCGGATATTTTAATGGTTGTTGCAATAATTGGAGCGTTAACAGCATTCTTTGCTGCTACAATCGGCATTGTACAAAATGATATTAAAAAAGTTTTAGCTTACTCAACTGTTTCTCAGTTGGGATATATGTTTCTTGCAATGGGAATGGGAGCTTTCTCTGCAGGAATCTTTCACGTTATGACTCACGCATTTTTCAAAGCACTTTTATTTCTTGGTGCAGGTTCTGTTATCCAAGCAATGCATGAAGAGCAGGATATTCAAAAGTACGGCGGATTAAAAAAATATATGCCTCGTACTTATCTAACATTTTTAATTGCTGCTCTCGCAATTTCCGGCATTCCGCCGCTTTCAGGATTTTTTAGCAAAGATGAAATTCTTTGGTACTCTTATGCAAACGGCAACATGTTCTTCTGGATTCTTGGTGCCGGTACAGCAATGATGACCGCATTTTATATGTTCCGTCTCTATATCCTTACGTTTGAAGGTAAAGAAAGATTCGGACACGATAAGCATCCTCACGAATCTCCCGCGGTAATGACAATTCCATTAATGGTTTTAGCTGTATTAGCTGCAATCGGCGGGTTTATAGGAATACCTGAAATATTTTCTGGTGAGCATGGAAATCAATTCCACAATTTCTTAGCGCCATTATTTAAAGACGCGGATAGAAAACTTGCAACATATAATTCACATTCTCACTTTGAAGAAATTTTGTTGATGGTTTTATCAGTAGCGTTTGCCATCGGAGCTATAATGCTTGCAAGATATATCTATCTTAAAAAACCATCCATTGCATCAAACACAGCACAGAAGTTTAAAGGATTATACAATCTTCTTTGGAATAAATATTTTGTTGATGAAGCCTACGATGCTGCAATTGTTAATCCAATTCTGCAAACTTCAAGATCATTTTTGTGGAAGATAGCAGATAATAAAATTATTGATGGTGTTGTAAATGGTGCTGCAAAAATTATAGATGTTATTTCAATCAACATAAGAAAATTACAAACAGGTGTTGCACAGTTTTATGCATTAGTAATGGTGCTGGGAATTGTTGCTGCTTTCTTCTGGATAATTTTAAGTTTATAAAATGGAACAAAATTTACTTTTAACATATTTAATTTTAATTCCGCTTATCGGCTCATTCCTGATTCTGTTTATCAAGAAGGAGCAGACAAATATTATCAGATACGCTGCACTTGGAATTTCAACGATTGCATTTATTGTTTCACTTGTTATTTATTTTCAGTTTGATTCTGCAAATTCAGATTTTCAATTGATAAACGAAATAGAGTGGATAAAAGGTTTAAACATTCATTATCACGTCGGCGTTGATGGAATGTCATTATTGTTAGTCCTATTGACAACTTTTTTAACTCCTCTAACTTTAATTTCAAGCTGGTCTAGTATTAAGGATAAAGTAAAAGAATTTACGTTTTTCTTTTTAATGCTGGAAGTTGGAATGCTTGGTGTTTTTATTTCGCTTGATTTATTTCTCTTCTACATTTTCTGGGAAGCAATGCTGATTCCAATGTATTTTATAATTGGAATTTGGGGCGGTAAAGAAAGAGTTTATGCCGCAGTAAAGTTTTTTATTTACACAATGTTCGGTAGTCTGCTAATGCTCGTTGCAATTGTGTGGCTTGCAGTTTATGCAATAGGTCCTCTCGGATATTTTACAACGAATTTAATTGATCTGTACAAAGTTGCACCACAAATTCCAATGAATATTCAAATCTGGATGTTCTTAGCATTTGCTTTTAGCTTCGCAATTAAAGTTCCATTGTTTCCATTACACACCTGGTTACCCGATGCACACGTTCAGGCACCAACGGCTGGATCTGTAATACTTGCCGGAGTTTTACTTAAGATGGGAACATATGGATTGCTTCGATTTAATCTTCCTCTTTTTCCTGAAGCATCAATTGCTGCAGCACCTTACATATCTGTACTTGCTATAATTGGAATTATTTACGGTGCACTCGTTGCAATGGTTCAAACAGATATTAAAAAGCTTGTTGCATATTCATCAGTTTCTCATTTAGGTTTTGTTGTACTTGGCATTTTTGCAATGACTCAGGAATCAATACAGGGTGCAGTTATCCAAATGGTAAATCATGGTTTATCAACAGGAGCATTATTCCTTTTAGTTGGAGTTATCTACGAGAGAACTCACACCCGTGAAATTGCAGACTATGGCGGAATTGCTAAACTTGTTCCTGTATTTTCATTTGCATTTATGTTTGCTTCGCTTTCATCTGTTGGTTTGCCGGGACTAAATGGATTTGTCGGTGAGTTTTTAATTCTTCTCGGTACATTCCAATCACCGATATTAAATAGCTGGTGGTACACTGTATTTGCAGCAAGCGGAGTTATATTTGCTGCAGTTTATCTGTTGTGGATGTATCAAAGAGTTTTCTTTGGAAAAGTTACAAATCCAAAACTGGATGGATTAAAAGATATGAATGCAAGAGAAATATTTGTACTTGTCCCAATTTTTATTTTTATTGTTTGGATAGGAATTTATCCCGGCACCTTTTTAAAAGTTTCTGATAGATCGACTGCTAAAGTTGTAAAACAAATGTATAATCCTGTAAAAGTTAGTCCAGTTAAACTTGGTTTAAATCAATCATCTAAGTAAGTAGTTAAAAAGATAAAACTATAATGTTTAATAACGCTCAAGAATTTTTTAATTTGCTGCCGCTTGTAATAATCGGTGCGGGAATTGTCTTTTCACTTTTAATTGAAATGTATTCAAAGAAAAGTGAATTGCTGCTTCCGTGGTTTTCGGTAATTATTTTTTTAGCTGCCGGCTTACACTCTTTGTATTATGTCGGTGATGTTTCAATCGTGTTACAAAATATGCTTGCAACAGGTGGAAATGTAAATGTCTTCTACGCAATCTTTACGTTTGGAGCTGCAATAGTTTGTCTGCTTTCAATTGATTACATAAAAAAATATGGGACTTATTTTGGCGAGTATTATATAATACTGCAATCGTCTGTTCTTGGTATGATGCTAATGGCAGGAGCAAAAGATTTATTTGTGATCTTTCTCGGTTTAGAAATAATGTCAGTATCATTTTATATTCTCGCCGGAATGAATCGTAAAAAATTAAATGCTAATGAAGCCTCACTTAAATATTTTCTACTTGGATCGTTTGCAACAGGATTTATAGTTTACGGTATCGCTTTGATTTACGGTAGTGCACATACCACATCAATTGATTTTATAACTTCCAATTTTGCGGAACTGACAAAGAATATTTTATTTATTACGGGCGTGCTTTTATTCCTGATTGGATTTTCATTTAAGATTGCTGCTTTCCCATTTCATATGTGGGTTCCTGATGTTTACGAAGGTTCACCAACAACTGTTGCGGCATTATTCTCAACAGGCGGAAAAGCTGCTGCGTTCAGTGCAATATTAGCAACTTTATTCGCATTGTTTAATGGTCCGGCAGGAAATTTATTTACTCCATATCTCGCAGTGATTTCAGTATTATCAATGTTTTACGGAAGTATCGTTGCAATTGCTCAGGATAACTTCAAACGAATGCTGGCTTATTCTTCAATCTCTCACGCCGGTTATCTCGCGATTGGTCTTGCCGCCGGTAATCACGATGCAATTGCAGGAATTATTTTCTATTTAGCAGCTTACACATTTATGAATCTTGCTGCTTTTGGCATCGTCTCATTGCTTGAAGGAAAAGATGAAACCAATCTTAGTATTAACTCTTATGCAGGATTGGGAACTAGAAAACCTTTACTAGCTGCTTTGCTTGCAATAATCATGTTTTCATTGGCAGGTATTCCACCATTTGCAGGATTCTTTGGTAAATATTATATCTTTATTGCAGCAGTTAAAGCTCACTTGACCTGGCTCGCTATACTTGGTGTTTTATCAAGCGCAATCAGCGCATATTTTTATTTACGTATTGTAGTGTTGATGTATTTCAAATCTTCAGAAGATGAATTTGTATTTGAACCGAGCAATAATGCAATGGTTGCGATTATTTTTTCTGTTCTGCTCGTAATTTTACTCGGCGTATTTCCGGGTACGTTTTTAGATTTGATTACAAGGTTTATTTAATCATACATTTTATATCTGGTAACTATAAATTGTCAGTCTGAGCTTGTCGAAGACTGAACTTATTAAATACTGCGGTTTGATTTTAATTCACATTACACTTCGGCAGACTCAGTGTGACAGTTGAATATTTAAATATATAATTAATATGATTCCACTTTATAATACATCCCAAATCCGTAATCTTGATTCATTTGCAATTAAAAGACTGCAAGTGCCTGGAATTGTATTAATGGAAAATGCTGCGATTGGAATATATCAATCCATTTTAGAACGGATTGAAAATATTAAATGCGTTGGTTTTGTTTGCGGTAAAGGAAATAATGGCGGAGATGGTCACACAGTCGCAAGACATTTTTCAAATGCGGGTTTTGATGTTAAGATAATTTCTCTAGGATCAGAAAAAGAATTAAGTGAAGATTGCAAAACGAATTTTAATATCATTAAAAATTTATCATCTCAAAGAAAAAATTTAAAGCTAAAATCTTATAAATCCATAAAAGATATCAACTGGTTAAAAGATTGTGACGTAATCGTTGATGCAATTTTGGGTAGCGGATTTACAGGAGAATTAAAAGAACCTTACTCATCAATCATTAAATCTCTAAATAAAATTAATGCATTCAAGTGTGCTGTTGATGTTCCAACAGGATTGAACTCTGATACTGGTTTTGGTGAAATTGTTTTTAACTCTGATTTAACCGTTACGCTTGGAGAGTTTAAAAAAGGTTTATTCATCGGAAGCGGTTATGAATATTGTGGTGAAGTTGTACTTAAAGAAATTGGAATTGGCAGAGATTATTTTAATGATATTAATGTTGATACTTATTTAATTGAACCGGAAGATGTTTTTGATAGTTTGCCCAAAAGAGGAAAATCAGTTCATAAATATTCTGCGGGAAAAGTTTTATCAATCACTGGCTCTTACAAATATCCCGGTGCTGCAGCATTGACTTCACAATCAGCTTTAGTTGCTGGAGCCGGTGCATCAATCCTTGCAATCCCTGAAAGTTCAAAAAAGCTTATCCACAAAAATTTGCTTGAAGTTGTTGTTGAATCTTATGGAAATGAAAAAACGAAGTATATTGATAATGATGGATTAACTTTTCTTCAGCAAAAAATAAAGTGGGCAGATGTTGTTGCAATAGGTCCCGGATTGGGCAGGGAAGAAGAGACAATTTTGGCTGTTAGGAAATTTTTATTACAGAATAAATTTAAATTTGCTGTAATTGATGCCGATGCTTTGTTTGCTTTGGATAAATCATTTCTTGAAAGAGTAAATCTTAAAAATTGTATTCTGACTCCGCATCTTGGAGAATTTTCTCAAATGATTGGTGTCAAATCAGATTTGATAGAAAAAGATATTTTAAATTATGGAAAAGATTTTTCGATAAAACATAAATGCATTTTGGTTCTAAAAGGTGCACCGACTATAATATTTAATCCGCAGGGAGAGGCATTTATCAATACAACGGGTAACAGCGGTATGGCAAAGTTTGGATCAGGTGATGTGTTGACCGGAATTATTGCAGGTTTATTATCTCAATCAAAAAATTTAGAAACGGCTGCAATTTCTGGTGTTTATTTACATAGTCTTTCAGCAGATTTATTTTTATCTCAAAAGCCAATCTCAAATTACCTTGCCTCGGATATCATGGATAACTATCCTTACGCTGTAAAATTTTTAGAGGATAGTATTGTATAGTTATCTTTATAAGCATCGTTTTTACTTAATAAATATTCCATTGATTATCTATTGGATAATTTTATTTATACTTACCACGTTGCCTGGACGAATGGCGGTAACTTTAGATGTAAGTGACAAAATAGAGCATTTTGGAGCATATGGGTTATTAAGTGTTTTCTTATATCTGAATTTATATTTTCAAAACAGGTTTGAAATCCTTAAAAAGTTTCCGGGAACTTTTACCCTACTAATTGCATCTTTTTATGGATTACTAGATGAATTACATCAACTCCTGGTTCCTGGTAGAAGTGCTGATGTGTTAGACTGGTTAGCAGATTTTTCAGGTACATTACTTGCTGTTCTGATCATAAAATATTTGTTGGCAAGACTAAAAGAAATGGAAACTGAAAAAAAATAGTTTTAGCTGGAACTTTTTATAACTAAGTTTGTAAAAGACTCAAAAAATAATTTGACAATAGAATATCTCATTATTATGTTAGCACCACTAATTGCTAGTTAGGAGGTAATATTAATGGCAATTGTAAAAACTAAAAAAGCAGATTTGATGGCCAAATACAGAAAAGTATTTGAAATCAGTCTTATTGTGGCATTAGCCTTATTGATAGTTGCATTTAAATTTTTTCCTGATCTAAAAGCTCAAAAAGTTGTGGTTGAAGGCCCACAGGAATTATTCCAGGTTGAGCAAATCGATCAAACTAAACAGGAGAACAGACCACCTCCGCCTCCAAAACCTCCGATTCCGATTGAAGCACCGTCTTCTGATGTTTTGGAAGATATAGAAATTGGCGATACTGAGATAGATATTAATGAACAAATGGATGCTCCTCCTCCTCCTCCAAAAGAGGATAAGAAAATAGTTGAAGAAGAGCCGGTTTATTTTGTTGCAGTTGAAGAGATGCCTGAGCCAATAGGTGGTATTTCAGAAATCCAGAAAAAGATCATCTATCCTGAAATTGCTAAAAGAGCAGGTGTTGAAGGAAAAGTTTATGTTCTTGCATTTGTTGATGAATCCGGAACAGTTACGGATGCTAAAATAATCAAAGGTATTGGCGCCGGCTGCGATGAAGCTGCTTTAGATGCGGTTAAAAAAACAAAGTTTAAACCTGGCAAACAAAGAGGTAAGGCGGTTAGAGTTCAGGTTTCGATACCAGTTGTATTTAAACTTCAATAATTTTAAGGCGTCTTTAAGACGCCTTTTTTATAATCCATAAATTCTTCTCAAATCTTAGAACCCTTAAATGGATTTTTTGGGGATATTTATATTAGTATTTTTTGTTTAATAATCAGGTTAATTAATATTAAACAAATATTCCCTTGAAAAGATGACAAAGAGTAATAAAAATAATCCATATTTAACTGCTGTTATTATATTTGTTATCATTATAAATCTTACATTTCTCTATTATATCAAATACCAAAATCAAAACTTAAGTTTAAATGAATTCAATTTATCAAGTTTCGGTAATTTGCTAAACTTATTTTTAGCCGTTTCACTTATAATCGGAATTGTAATACTTGTATTAAAAAGGAATGTCAACTCAAACTACAAATCCTTCTATATATTTTTTATACTTAATCAAATTTCTATACTCTTAATTTTTGGTTCAAAAAATACAACCCTGCCGTTCGGTAACATTTATCTGCTTGGTCAGTCGGGGGATAAATTATTAATAGGTAGTTTGTTTACTTTTTACGCCTTCACCTATCTTGTTATGATTTTTCTTGTCTGGCTGGATATAATTAAAACCAAAAACATATTAATTATACGGGCAATGTTTAATTCGGCATTATCTATGCTATTTATCTTATTGTTCGTCTTTTTATTTATTATTGGCAAAGAATCCGGATTTAAAAAGATTTCTATAACCAATGAAAAGAATAATATTGGAGTTGTATTGGGTGCAGCAGTCTGGAAAGGGAATATTCCGAGCCCATCCCTTGCGGGCAGAGTAGATAAAGCTATCTCTCTATTTGATCAAAATAAAATATCCAAAATATTTCTTACCGGAAGTAATGCTCCTGGAGAAATGGCTGAATCAGAAGTTGCATACAATTATATTAAAGCTAAAAATATAAATACTAAAGAGATTTTTATAGAGAAAGAAACTACATCCACTAACGAGCAAATCAGATATATAAAAAATAATTTATTGACAGAAAAGTATAATGTTATTGTGATTTCGGATGCCTATCATTTAGTTAGAATTCTTGAAATCGCTAAATTTCATAATATAAAAATTCAGGTTGCTGCTTCAGAGCTTTCTCAAAGTTTTGAAAAAGCATTATACAATAAAATCAGAGAAGCTTTAGCATTGACGGTATTTTGGTTTTTTGCGATTTAATTTATACAAACAAATTCTCGGGAGTATATGATGTCAGCAGGTTTTAAGAGAAGAATTGTAAGAGAAAAAGTTTTGCAGATACTTTATGCATATGAAATGAATAATGAAAATTTAATGGCTCTTACTCAAAGTATGTTTGGTGAGATCGATGACGCACACGATAGAAAATTTGGTGAAGATCTTGTGAATCGTGTTTTAATAAATAAAAAAGAACTTGATAGTAAAATTGAAGAACGGGTCAACAATTGGGAGATGGGACGTATTGCTCTAATCGATAAAATACTTTTAAGGATGACGATTTGCGAACTGATGCATTTCCCAGATATTCCGCCAAAAGTTTCCATAAACGAAGCAATTGAAATTGCTAAAGAATTTAGTACTGCGGGCAGCGGTAAATTTATAAATGGTATTCTGGATGCAATACTTGCTGATGAAAAAAATTCCGGTAGATTAGTTAAAACAGGCAGGGGATTGGTTGACGAAACAGTAACTAAAAACCGCCCTAAAACTCATTGATGACGGGCAAAAAAAAAATATTTATCTGGACGCTTTTCGATTTTGCAAACACTTCATTTTCGATTGTAGTTGTCACATTTCTTTATGCAGTATATTTTAAAAAAGTTGTAGCGCAAGGTCAACCGATTGGTGATCTATATTGGTCATTAGGTACCAGCATTGCTATGATAATTACTGCAATCATCTCCCCAATTCTTGGTGCGATTGCTGATTATTCAGCAGGGAAAAAAAGATTCTTATTATTTTTTACGCTGCTTTGTATTGTAGCTACATCATCCCTGTTTTTTATCGGAAGCGGAAACATTTTTATGGGTGTTTTAATCTTCATTCTTGCTAACGTAGGATTTGAAGCCGGTCTGGTTTTTTATGATTCTTTTCTTCCTGAAATAACAGAACCCAAAAATTATGGAAGAGTCAGCGGTTACGGATTTGCAATGGGTTATTTAGGTTCGCTTGCAACGCTTGCAATTATATATCCTTTTATTCAAGCGGAGATGATAAAAGAATCATTTCCGGTTTCCGCACTTTTTTTTCTGATCTTTTCTTTACCATTATTTATTTATTTAAAGGATAATAGAAAGAAAGTAATTGAACACGAATCTTATTTTACAATTGGCGTATCAAGAGTATGGAATACATTATCCCATTTAAAGAATTATAAAAATCTTGCAACTTTTTTATTAGCATATTTCTTTTATATAGAGGGCGTAAATACTATTATTTTTTTCTCGGGCAACTATGCAAGTACAACATTAGGTTTTTCTGAAACTGAATTGTTAATCTTTTTTTTAACAGTTCAAACTACAGCAATTGCCGGTTCGGTTGTACTGGGAATAATAGCTGATTCGATAGGGCAGAAAAAAACAATAATGATTACGCTTGTGATGTGGATGATAACGGTGCTGATTGCATATTTAGTGCAGGATAAAACAGGATTTTACGTTGTAGGATTAATTGCAGGGGCAGCGATGGGGTCAAGTCAATCTACAAGCAGAAGCATGATGAGCAAACTTACACCTCCTGAAAAGAAAACTGAATTTTTTGGATTCTATTCTTTTTTTGGGAAAAGTTCCGCTGTTATTGGTCCTTTAGTTTTTGGATTGGTAAGTTTTTTATCAGGGGATCAACGACTTGCAATCATCTCTATCGGATTTTTCTTTATAGTCGGCTTATTAATTTTAACTCAGGTTACAGATCCTGATGAAATAAAATAGGTTATCCTTTGGATCATTTTTAATTCTGTTTGTAAATCGGAAGACCAATTAATTTATTAATATTCCAGCTAATCGATTTAGTATGTTCTTCACTTCTAACCTGGCACTGCATATAATTACAATATTTGCATAATTCCGGCACACAATAATCAAGATGTATCTTCAAATCTGCATTTGAAAAATCCTTTTGCAATTCGGCTTCAATTACATTTTCTTCTTCGTGTGATTGTTTAATATTAAAGTAGTAAGGTAAAATCAAATGAAAATCAATAAATACTTTATCACCGGATTGCCAAAATCTTAATTCGTGAATATCGATCCAATAATTTTTTTTAATAGAAATTAATTTGTCTGATAATTTTTTTAATAATTCCGGTTTTACTTCATTCATTAAACCCCCGATTGATTCGCGGATTAATTTCCACCCCGTAAACAAAATATTTAACGCAATTAGTATTGCGATTATTGGATCAAGTATCTGAATATCCGTTATAATAACAAGAACTATTGCTACGATAACACCAAAACTTGTAATGGAGTCAGTCAGAACATGCTTTCCATCAGCAACCAAAGTTAAGGAATTAGTTTTTTTACCGGTTCGAATAAGAAAATTTCCAAGCAAAAGATTAATAATTGAAGCAAATGTTATTACAACTGCACCTATTCCCAATTGCTTAAGTTCGGGTCCTGCGATTATCGCGATCACACCTTCATAGATTATAAATATTGCAGCTACGGCTATCAGTAAACCCTCAATACCGGCAGAAAAATATTCTACATTTCCATGTCCGTACGGGTGAGATTCATCCGCTGGTCTGGAGCTTAAAATAATACTGTACAGAGCCATCGATGTTGCCATTACGTGCACTACAGATTCTGCTGCATCGGAAAAAATTGCTGCTGAACCGGTTATTAAGTATGCTCCAATCTTAAATATGAACATACTGAATCCTACAATAAGCGAAATTATTGCGGCGCGTTTTCTAATTTTAATCTGATTTAAATTTTGAAATGTGGTTTCCATTTATAGTTAAACCTTTGATAATTTTTTAGCTGCAAGTTTTAGTACATTATCATTTTTTGCAAAACATACACGAATAAGTTTTTCACTACTTCCATTTTTATAAAATGGAGACAGTGGAATGACTGCGACGCCGACTTCTTTTGTCAAATATTCTGAAAACTCCAAATCATTTTTATCGGAAATTTTGGAATAATCCAAAAGCTGAAAATATGTTCCATCACATTTTCTGATAATAAATTTTGAATCATTAAGCATAGAGGCAAATAGATTTCTTTTGGATTGATAAAAGTCCGGTAGTGAATAAATATTTTTTTCGTTTTTTAGAAATTCAGCAATGGCTAATTGTATAGGTGTATTTACGGCAAACACAATAAACTGATGGAATTTCCGGAATTCTTTAGTAAGATATTCAGGGGCGCAGCAGTATCCAATCTTCCAGCCTGTGGTATGAAATGTTTTTCCGAACGATGAAATTACAAAACTTCTTTTTGCAAGCTCATCATATTTAGAAAAACTCAAATGATTGTTTTTATCAAATATAATATGCTCATAAACTTCGTCGCTTACCAAAAAAATATTTGTCTCTCTAATGATTTCAATTAATCGTAAAATATCATTTTCAGTTAGGATAGTACCGGTTGGATTATGAGGCGAATTAAAAACTATACATCTTGTTTTTTTATTTATTGATTTCACAACTTTATCCCATGGAATACTATAGGTGTTAGCATCAAGTTTAATTGAGACTGGAATACCACCATTTGCAATTATTGCCGGGACATAAGAATCGTATGCGGGTTCAAATATTATAACTTCATCACCGGGATTTACAATTGAAGAAAATGCTGCGTACAATGCCTGTGTGGCACCTGCCGTTACTGTTATTTCATTTTCTATATTATAATCTCGTCCATAATTTTTTTTTACTTTTAAGGATATTTGTCTTCTAAGCTCTTGTGTACCAGGCATTGGTGCGTATTGATTAAAACCTGATTTCATAAAATGATGAACGAGTTCGATCAATTCATTAGAGCAATTAAAGTCCGGAAATCCTTGTGAAAGATTTATTGCATTAAAATCATTTGCCATTTTGGACATGACTGCAAAAATACTTGTACCAACTTCCGGAAGTTTTGAATTTATCATTTGTTCATTATTCAATTATTTTATTATATCAACATCAAATGCTTTTTCCGGTGGTCTTAAACTATCATAAAGGCGCTTAAGCTGCTTATATGCAAATTGATTCCCGCGCTGAGCAGCCGCCCGATAATATTTAACAGCGTCAGGCAAATTCTTTTTTACACCAATACCGTTTTCAAAACAATATCCCAAAGTGAACTGTGCCAGAATTGAGCCATTGCTTTCTGCTTTTTCAAGAAATGAAATATCACTTTTCAAATCGTAATTATTATCTTGTTCAAATATTTTAGAAGTAACTATACGTAATTCTGCTTCGTTACTTTTTAACTTTACTGCTTGCTGCCAATAGGCTAATCCTTTTTGCCTATCAATTTTAACATACTTGCCGGTAAAGTAATTAAAACCAAGTTCAATTAATGCAGGAATATGATTTTGCAAAGAAGATTTTTCCAACAGATCAATTGCATCCTTTTCTGTTAAACGATTATCGTATCCAAGTTTTTGCAAACCATACCAAACAAATTGGGCAGTTGCATCACCAATTTGTACCGCATCATTTAGTGTGATATAAAAATCTTTTTCACGTATTAGTTTCCATAACAAATAAGCTGCACGTGGTGAATCCAATATTGTTGCACGTATATAATACTCGGCAGCGGATAATTTATTTTGCCTCAAAAAATTCCCATCAGCATAAAGTTTTCCTAAAATAGTTTGGGCTTCATGACTTCCATCCTCAGCAAGTTTATGCAATACTTTAATTTTTGCATTATCAAAAAAAGAAGTAAGTGATGAATCATTTTTAATTAATAAAGAATCCGAAACCAAAACCAGGTCCAGATGTTTTAGATCTGATATTAACATTTCATCAGAAATCTCACGCACGCTATCAGAAAGCATATCAAAATCTATAAAAACTAATCCGGCTGAAGGCTGTATTTTTGAATCACTTTTATCGTCTTTACTAAAATTATCCAGAGACAATTTAAATTTATCCTGATTGACAGAATCTTTAAATGCCACAGAAACCTTGGAGGAGAGTTCTTGCAGTACTTCTTTTGCCGGTTCATACCCTCCCTCATTTGCTTTTTTTATCCAATAGTAAGCTTTATTCCAATCGCGGGGAACGATGAGATTATCTGTGTGTAATATTCCAACAACATATTGCGCCTGGCTCATTCCTGATTCAGCGGCTTTTAAAAAATTTTCGTATGCAGCAAAAGGATTCCAATCAGTACCCCAGCCGTTAATAAGCATTATACCATAGTTATAAAGTGCTGATGTTAGTTTTTGAGAAGCCGCTTTTTTTATCCAGTAAACTGCCATCGCGGTATCGGCTGCTATTCCTTCGCCGGTTAGTAACCTCAATCCTAATTCATGCTGTGCTAATGGATCACCACTATTTGCAATCTGAACTAATCTAAACTGCTGCAAAATCTGGTAAGATAAATCCGGCTGGTAAAAATATGGGTTATTTCTAAAAGGTTTGTTTTTTTTGAATGCCAAACTTTGAGTAGTATCCTGTGCAACCACAGCCGATGTGAAAATTATAAAACCAATAAAAATTGATGATAAGAAAATTAAAATTTTATTAAGCAATCGTCACTCTGCAATTTGAAACTGTTACTTTAAATGAAAATTTGTTCTATTATTGTGTTTAAAAATATACTTTATTTGTATAATTAGTTAGCGATTTTTTAATCGAATTAAAAGCATAATTATGATAGATAAATTAAGACCTATCACTATCCCGATAATTGTTTTTATAACTTCAATTTTTATTCTTTATTTACTGATTCCCGAATACCATCCATTTGGCGGACTTAGCGTTGAAAACAATAGAGAATCAATTCAAAAAAAATCTATAGAATATCTTACTAAAGCCGGGGTACTGTTTGATAAAGACAAACTTAATATAAATTTTGAAACTAATAAGGATTTTGTAAAATGGATTAATTCAGATTATAAACTGGATAAAGCAAATTCAATCTTAAGAAAATCCGGAGCTGCGTATTATTGGTCGGTTAGTCAATCAGCAAATTCAAATGATGGCATTACAGTTTCATCGAACAATGAAGAGAATAATAACTTTAACAAATCAAAGTTTCGCTTGGAAATTTTAGATGATGGTAATTTAATCAGCTTCGAAGAAACAATTCCGGATTCATCAATTAAAAAATCTTTAAACTCTGACGAAGCAAAAAACATTGCAACGAATTTTATTAAGCAGCTTAGAGATGATATACTATTTGTAGATGATACACTTCATACAAATAACGTTTCAAATGTTAATACATTTTATTTTAAAGAATCAGAAAGCATCAATAAAGCAACACAAGTTATTCATAATTTTATATGGGAAACCAAATCTAACACTCATTTAAACTATTCTTTAAAGGCACAGGTTCAAGGTAATAAACTTGCAAATTTTAATATTCAGATAATATTACCTGATGA
This sequence comes from Ignavibacteriales bacterium, assembly GCA_003538625.1. GTDB lineage: Bacteria > Bacteroidota > Ignavibacteria > Ignavibacteriales > Ignavibacteriaceae > IGN3. The sequence continues at coordinate 61,815 of DPRR01000045.1, read as the reverse complement.
ATATAAAAAAGCGGAGACTGATGTTTTTGAGGTAGCCTCAACAATTATATTTACTTTAATAATCATTCTTTCAGTTATTATTGTCGGTTTCAAACGATTCAGAGCTTATGAGGTCGGATTTAAGCATGCAATTATTTTTGGCATATTTGTACTGATATCGTTTTTACTCAAAGAATTACTGGAAAGAACCAATACTTTTGAATTCTCGCTTTTACTTGGTCTATTGCTAGGTGGAATTTTTATGGGGGGAGCTGCAATAATTTTATGGACTGTTAGTGAAACGATTTTCAGGGAAATATGGAATAAGAAGTTTCTTTCACTGGATTTATTATATCACAGAAAATTTGTCCATTCTGTTATCGGAAAATCAATAATTAACAGTATTGCATTTGGTTTAGGTCTATCTGCAGTTTTTATACTTTTACTTTTTGTTATAAGTAATTACTCTAATGTGGTTTTTAGAGGTGATAATTTTATTTCACAATCTCATATCCTTTCAAAATTTCCATTATTGAGTATTTTTTTGGGAGTATTTAATGCAAATGGAATTCTTGTTGTCGCATTTTTCATGTTCCTTTCGGCTGCCATCAAACGCTATATAAGTAATGATATAATTTTTATAATTGCAAGCGGTTTTACCTGGGCCTTATTAGTTCCGTCAAATGTTTCTCCGCTTACTGTAGCTATCCCGATCAATCTTATTATTGGAATTATTTTAAGCTTAATTCTGGTAAAATATGATTTACTTTCGACTTTTTTATCTTATTTACTTTTTAAATTTTTTCTTAAAGCCTCAGAGTTTGCTTTCTTTGATGATTCCAGTTTAAGAAATGGGTGGTACTTTATTCTTATTATTTGTCTGATACTGATTATAATATCAATAATTTTTATTCTCCGAAAAGATAAATTCACAGACTACGATTCGATTACTCCAAAATTTGTTGAGAACATTACTGAGAGACAAAGACTGCAAAGAGAGCTTGATGTTGCCCGTCATGTCCAAATGAGTTTTTTGCCTAAGGAAAATCCACGTTTAAATGGTTTGGACATCGCATCAATTTGTATTCCTGCTTTTGAGGTTGGAGGTGATTACTATGATTTTATTCAACTAGAAAAGAACAAGCTTGGAATAATAATCGGAGATGTTTCAGGCAAAGGAACGCAGGCTGCTTTTTATATGACATTGACCAAGGGATTTCTAAAAGCAATTGCAAAGCATACTGATTCTCCCGCAGAAGTACTTACCAAAATGAATGAACTTTTTTATGAAAATGTTGAAAGAGGGAGATTCATTTCGATGATTTATGCAGTTATAGATTTAGAAAACAATGTAATTAAAATTGCTCGTGCAGGACACAATCCTGTAATTTATCATGATAATTCCGGAAATGTAAATTTAATTAGCCCCAGAGGCATGGCACTAGGATTAGAAAAAGGGGATCTATTCGGTAAAATAATAACTGAATCAAATGAAGCAATTGAATCGGGCAAAACATTTATTTTTTATACTGATGGATTTACAGAAGCTGTTAACAGAAAAGGGGATGAATATGGAATGGAAAGAATGATAAGCATAGCAAAATCCTGTAATTATTTATCAGCGTCTGAAATTCAGGAAAAAATGATAGATGATGTAAATAATTTTATCGGAAAAGTTAAGCAGCACGATGACATGACGATGGTGATACTAAAAATTAATTAATAAATTTTGATTTAGACATAAATCAGATTGGAAATCTTAGCATGTAACTCTATATTTCAGGGCAAAAAAAAGTAAAATGTCATCACGAAAAAAAGTTAAGTTTATCTTCGTTACAGGCGGTGTAGTTTCGTCTTTAGGCAAAGGAATTACTGCCTCATCTCTCGGTTTACTTCTTAAACAACGCGGCTTCAGAGTTACCATCCAGAAATTTGATCCTTATATAAATGTTGATCCAGGAACCATGAGTCCTTTTCAGCATGGAGAAGTTTATGTTACCGATGATGGAGCAGAAACAGATCTGGATCTGGGTCATTATGAGCGGTTCCTTGATGTAAATATGACCCGTGCTAACAATACAACCACCGGTCAGATTTATTATGAGGTTATTACTAAGGAAAGACGAGGAGATTTTTTAGGCGCTACTGTTCAGGTAATTCCTCATATTACTGATGAAATTAAGAATCGTATGCTTAAATTAAGTGAACTGGGTGAATATGACATAATAATAAGCGAAATCGGTGGAACAGTTGGTGATATAGAAAGCTTACCTTTCCTTGAAGCAATGAGACAATTAATGCTTCAGTTTGGAAGAGCAAATACAATGAATATTCATGTTACACTGGTTCCTTACATTGCATCTGCAGGTGAAGTAAAAACAAAACCAACACAACACAGCGTAAAAAATCTACTCGAATTAGGAATTCAACCTGATGTTTTAATTTGCCGTTCAGAAAAAAAATTAAGCAGAGATTTACGTGATAAGATTGCACTTTTTTGTAATGTTGCATCAAAAGCCGTTATATCAAATTATGATTCTTCCTCTATCTACGAAGTTCCATTAGTATTGCATAAAGAAAAATTTGATCAGATAGTTCTTGAAAGGCTACATCTGCCGGATAAAAAAATAAACATAGAAAATTGGGAAAATTTTGTTGAAGGCATAAAGAATTCGGAAGAAAAAGTAGAGATAGCGCTATGCGGAAAATATGTTGAGCATATGGATGCCTATAAAAGTATTATGGAATCTTTTGTGCATGCCGGTGCAGAGAACAAATGCAAAGTAATTGTTCGTCCTATCAGTGCAGAAACACTTGAATCTGAATCAGCTGAAAAATTATTTAATGGAGTAAGCGGAATACTTGTTCCCGGTGGCTTTGGCGAGAGAGGCATTGAAGGTAAAATAAAAGCAGTTCAATATGCCCGCGAAAATGATATCCCTTTTTTAGGGATCTGTTTAGGTTTACAGTGTGCTGTTATAGAATTTGCAAGAAATGTTTGCGGAATAAAAAATGCACACAGTTCAGAATTTAAAAAGAATAAATTCAGCGTAATAGATTTAATGCCTGATCAAAAAAATATTAAAGATATGGGCGCAACGATGAGGCTTGGCGCTTATCCTTGCAACATTAAAGATAAGACTCAAGCATATAAAGCTTATCAAAGCAGTTATATTTCAGAGCGTCATAGACATAGATACGAAGTAAACAATAAATTCAGAAATGTTTTAACGGAAAATGGATTAATTTTATCCGGACTTTCACCCGATCGTGAATTAGTTGAAATGATTGAACTCCCGGATAAGAGATGGTTTGTTGCATGTCAATTTCATCCCGAGCTTAAATCAAGAGCGACTAAAGCGCATCCACTGTTTAGAGAATTTGTTAAAGCTTCTTTAAACTTTTCACTGTCCAAAAAGCAGTAAAAAATATCCAGTTATAAGATGAAAAAATTAATTTTTATTGCAATTCTTTTTCTGATTTTGATCTCAAATATATTTCCACAGCAAATTACTGATAAGCAAATTCAGATTGGATTGGATAAAATATATAACTTTAATTGGGATGATGGATTTAGAGCATTCAATTCAATCATAAAAAAACATCCGGATGATCCGAGAGGTTACCATTACAAATCGATAATATTTCTCTGGTATTATCTCGGCAATTTAAACGAGACTAATTTAGATTCTTTTAATTATTTTTCAGACAAATCACTTGAACTGGCTAATCAAGATCTGGACTCAAAAAATTCTGCAGAACTCAAGTATCTTATTGGATCTATTTATTACAATAAATCGATTGCGGAAGCAAGAAGCGGTAATTACCTTCAAGCGCTCTGGACAAGCAACCAAATGAAATCCAATCTTGAAGAAGCAGTAAAAATCAAACCGAATTTATATGATGCATATTTAGGTTTAGGACTTTACAACTTTGCGCTTTCACAAATCCCATCAACGCTTGAATGGGCTGCTAATCTTGTTGGGATAACTGCTGATAAAGAATTAGGATTAGACTATGTTAAACTTACAGTGCAAAAAGGTAAACTTTCCAAAATTGATGCTCAATACTATTTGTCGCAACTGTATTCACGTGTTATAGTGGATCATCCGGCTGCAAAGGAATTGTTAAATAATCTTGTAAAAAGATATCCAAAAAATTTATTATTTAATTTTTCTCTTGCCTGGGTAGAATACGAAATGAATGATCTGACAAATGCAGAAAAGCATTTAAGGACCGTAATCAAGTCTGAAGATGAATTATATCCGTTTGTAGTATCAAATTCTAATTATTTACTTGGTAATGTATTTTTTGCGAGAAGTCAATTTGATTCAGCTAAGATTTACTATAATAATTATATTAAATCAGCTATAAATGATGATTATAAAGGTTATGCAAATTTTCAAATTGGATTGTGTTTAGAAATTAGTGGGAATAGAAAAGAAGCAGTTAAATATTATGAAAAATCTTCTGAAGGAAATTCGGATATTGAGGAAGATCTTTTTGCTGAACGTAAAGGTGATGAATATGCAAATAGAAAATTAACCAGCAGTGAAATTCGATTGATTAAATTTTCCAATTTAATTAAACAAAATAAATTGGCAGCAGCAAAAGATTCTCTTGAAAATTATATAGAGCAAAACAAAATCAGTAATGATTTAAAAGCTGAGGCAAAACTTTATTTGTCTGAGGTTAGCTTCAAACAAAAAAGATATCAGGAAGCATTAGATTACGCTGTTGATTGTATAAAAACTGAAATCGAAAATGAACGATGGGTGCATGCATATGCATATTATTTAGGTGCCTGGAGCAGCTACAGTCAGAAAAAATATATTGATTCAAAATTATTTTTAGATCAGATATCCGGGCTGGATGATTATGATTTTAGAAATTCATTAGAAAATAAGATTTATTCATTGCAAAGATTATTGCCTAAATAATGCAATAAATGTTTGGTATTTAGCATCTCTTTAATTGCTTCTTTTTTATTGAATACCTAATTTTCGCAATAATTTCAGGTAAAATTACATTGAAAATCGCAGTTTTTGTATCCGGAAGAGGTTCTAATCTTAATGCTCTTTTAAATCTTCCTGATTTAAAAAAATTAGTTAGTATTGTTGCAGTTGTAAGTGATAAAATTGATTGCAAAGCTTTTGACATTGCAAAAGAATACAGAATAGAAACTTTTTCTATTGGTGAAGGTGAAGGCAGGGTAAGCAAATATGAAATTACTTCGGTCTTAAAAAATCTTGATGTAAACTTTATTGTACTTGCTGGTTATTTAAAACTTATTCCGGATGAATTACTAAAAAATTTTGAAAACCGGATTATTAATATTCATCCTGCATTACTTCCTTCTTTTGGCGGAAAAGGAATGTATGGAATGAACGTGCATAAGGCAGTATTTAATTCATCAGCAAAGGTTAGCGGTGCATCAGTACATTTTGTTGATAATACGTACGATACGGGAAAAATAATCGCTCAGAAATGTGTTGATATTTCCGATGTAAAAAGTGCTGAGGAAATAGCTGAAAGAGTTTTGACTATTGAGCATCAGATTTTGCCGGAAGTTGTTAAAGCATTTGCAGAAAACAGAGTGAAGATAGAATCCAATCGGGTAGTAATTTTAAAATAAATCAGGTGCAAAGCATTTGATTAAACAGGAATCAGAATTGAAAAAGCTAGCATTAATAAGTGTTTCAGATAAAACAAAGATAAAAGACTTTGCTAATAGTCTGATAAAAAATGGTTATCAAATAATTGCCACCGGTAATACCGCTAAGTTGCTTGCTGAAAATCAAATTAATGTAACTGAGATAAGTTCTATTACGGGTTTCCCTGAAATATTTGATGGTCGGGTAAAAACACTGCATCCAAAAATATTTGGAGGAATCCTTTTTAGAAGAGATAATGAGTCTGATATTAAACAAGCATCAGATAATCATATAAATGCAATAGATATAGTTTGTGTGAATTTATATCCATTCGTAAAAACCGTTTCAAATCCAAAATCAACTTTGGATGAGATTATTGAGAACATTGATATTGGCGGACCGAGTTTAGTCAGAGCATCTGCAAAGAATTACAAATTTGTTTCAATTCTCACAAACCCTGATCAATATGATTCATTTATTGAGGAATTAAATTCAGGAACTGTTTCATTGGAAACGAGAAAAAGATTAGCAGTAGAAGCATATTCACACACAGCCAATTATGATACACATATTGCAAATTATTTGGAAAATAAATTTTCTATTCCTCAATCGCATATCAGAATTAATGAGCCATTAAAGAAATCATTACGATACGGTGAAAACCCTCATCAGAATGCCGGTATATTTGGAAACTTTGATGAATATTTTTCAGTATTTCATGGAAAGGAAATTTCTTATAACAATATTTTGGATTTAGTTGCTGCGGTTGAACTTTGTGAAGAACTTGGCGAAACATCCTGCACTATAATAAAACATAACAATCCGGCTGGTGCGGCTATTGGTAAGAAGCCATTTGAAGCGTATATTCGGGCATTAAAATGTGATCCCGTTTCTTCATTTGGTGGAATAGTTGCATTCAATAAACAAGTTGATATTGAAACTGCATCAGAATTAAATAAAATATTTTTGGAAATAGTTTGTGCTCCTTCATTTAGTGATGGCGCATTAGAACTTCTAAAAAAGAAAAAGGACAGAAGACTTGTTATTCAAAGGAAATCTGTACTGAGCAACGGAAAAATAATTCGTTCAATTCCTGGAGGAATTCTTGCCCAGGATGTGGATTCTGTCTCTTTAAACGAAGATCAACTAAAAGTAGTAACCGATAAAAAACCATCAAAAGATGAATTGGAAGATCTAAAATTTGCATGGAAAATAGCAAAGCATACAAAATCCAATGCAATAGTTTATGTGAAAGATAAAGCAACATTAGGTGTTGGAGCAGGACAGATGTCAAGAATTGATTCAGCAAAGATTGCCGTAATGAAGGCGAAAGAACATGGATTGGATTTAACCGGTTCTGTAGCTGCATCGGATGCATTTTTCCCTTTTGCAGATGGGCTGCTGGAAATAATTAAATGCGGTGCTGTTTCTGTTATCCAACCCGGCGGATCAGTAAGGGATCAGGAAGTAATTGATGCTGCAAATCAAAATAAAATTTCTATGGTATTTACAGGAATAAGGCACTTTAAACATTAAGAGGAACAATGGGCATATTTGATTTTTTCTCTAACGATATTGCAATTGATTTAGGTACAGCTAATACACTTATCTATGTTAAGGGCAAAGGAATTGTATTAAATGAACCTTCTATCGTTGCATTTGACAAAAACACTAAAAGAATTATTGCTTTAGGAAATAAAGCAAAAGAAATGCAGGGAAGGGAACATAAGGAGATTAAAGTTACCCGCCCGATGCGTGATGGAGTGATTGCAGACTTTGAAATAGCTGAAGGAATGATTCGTGCATTTATAAAACGGGTAAGAGGCGGCAGTGCAATGGCCAGTAGAAGAGTGATTGTTGCAGTGCCAAGCGGTGTAACTGAAGTCGAAAAACGGGCAGTTAGAGATAGCGCTGAACATGCCGGAGCAAAAGAAGTTCATTTAATTGCAGAACCGATGGCAGCAGCAATTGGAATTGGAATTGATGTTGAAGCACCTGTAGGAAACATGATTATAGATATTGGCGGCGGAACAACTGAAATTGCAGTTATTGCATTATCCGGAATTGTTAATGAAGAATCAATCCGAATTGCGGGAGATGAGATGAATTATGCAATCATGCAGTTCTTCAAAAAAAATCACAACATACTGATAGGTGAACGAACAGCAGAAGCAATAAAATGCGAGGTTGGATCTGCAGTTCCATTAAAGGAAGAAATAACAATTCAGGTAAAAGGAAGAGATTTAGTTGGCGGTATTCCAAAAACAACAGAAGTAAGTTCAGTAGAAATAAGAGAAGCACTTAATGATGCAGTCGTTCAGATAGTTGATGCAGTAAGACAGACACTTGAGCGCACACCACCCGAACTTTCTGCAGATATTCTTGATCGTGGTGTAATGATTACAGGCGGCGGTGCTTTATTAAAAGGGTTAGACGAACGGATCAGAATGGAAACAAATCTACCCGTTCACGTTGCAGAGGATCCATTAACAGCTGTTGTGCGTGGTGCAGGAAAAGTTATTGATAATCTTAATCACTACTCTAAGGTTTTAATTCGCAACAGAAGATATTAATGATAAGATTTTTAGTTTCGATCTGGCAGAACTTTAAAGAATATATTGTACTTGTAATTTTATTAATAATCAGTCTCATCCTGCTCTCTCAAAATAATTCTCAGGGAATTCAAAAAGTACGCTCTATTGCATTTGGTACATTTGCATCAGTCACTTCCGTTTTTACCGATATTTTTAATGTCAGTAATCTTAAAAATGAAAATGAAAATCTTAGAAGAACCAATGCAGAATTAATGCTGCAATTAAGCAGACTTCGCGAGTATGCAATTGTTAATGATGAGCTGAAAGGATTATTGAATTTAAAGGATTCATCAAATTTCCCATTAATTTCTGCAACGGTAGTTTCAAAATCGCTTACAAAATCACAGGGAACCATTACTCTAAACGCCGGAAAAAATCAATCTGTAAAAGTTGGAATGCCTGTTATTACTGATAAAGGAATAGTTGGAATAATCTATTCAATATCTGATAACTATTCCATTGCCAGAACTTTAACAAATGTTGATTTGAAGATAACAGTTAAAAATGAGCGCTCACGAGAAAATGCTATTATGAAGTGGAATGGTGATTGGCTGGTGATGATTAATGTTCCTAAAACCTATGATATTAAAAAAGGAGATAGAATTGTTACTTCTGAGATAAGTTCTATTATTCCATTTCCGTTACCGGTTGGGGTTGTCTACGAAATCGGAAACGTTGAACAAGGTATTTTTAATGAGGTAAAAGTTCAACCGTTTGTTGATTTTCAAAAGGTTGAAAATGTTTTTATACTTGGGTTAGTTAAGAGCAAGGAAATTGATCAAATAGAATTTAATTTATTAAAAAGTCAATGATTAAACCTCAATATATCATCTCAATTATTTTGTTTTTTCCGCTTCTGTTAATTCAAACGACAATTGTGCCGCTGCTTGCAATTGATACAGTGATACCGGATTTAATACTCATATTGCTTGTATATTATTCAATAACACAAGGTCAGATTTATGGATCAGTTTTGGGATTTGTTTACGGTTTTCTGTTTGATATAATTACAGGCAGTTTAATTGGAAGTTCGATGATTGCAAAAACTTTAGCAGGTTTTACTGCCGGATATTTTTCATCTGAAAATAAACAAGATCAATATCTAATTTCATACAATTTTGCATTAATTGTTTTACTCTCTTCTTTAATAGATTCAACGATCAATGCATTTTTTTCATCGTTAAATTTTACTTCAAATATTTTTATGCTCTTTTTTCAACATGCTTTGTTACCTGCTATCTATACTGCTTCAATTGCATTAATGGGAATGATTTTTTATCCTAAGAGGAAATTGTTTTGAGATCCGAAAATTTTGCTTCATTAAGCAGAAAAACTTTTATCTACTCCTTTGTTGTTATTCTTTTTGGCGTTTTGTCTTTTCGACTTTTTCAAATGCAAATACTCAATCAAGAAGCTTATGAAGAAAAATCTGCTGATAACAGTATAAAAGCAATAGAACAAACTCCTTTTAGAGGTGTATTTTATGATAGGAATTTAAAAGTAATGGTGGATAATATTCCTGCCTACTCATTACGAATTACACCGGCAGAATATGATTCAAAATTAAATCCTTTAATTGATAAAATTCTCAATGCCGATTCAGGATATGTTGCTTCCATACTCAAAAAAAATAGAATTTATTCAAAGTACATACCAATCAGGATCAAACGAGGTGTTGGATTTGATGTTGTATCATGGATTGAAGAAAATCAGGAACATTTGCCCGGTGTAGATTACATTGTTGAAATGCAGAGAGGATATCCTTTTGGTATTAAAGGCTCGCATTCATTTGGATACACAAAAGAAATTTCACCCAATCAACTTGACGCAGAAAAGGATTATTATATCCCTGGTGATTATGTGGGTCATAATGGAATTGAAAAACAGTACGAAAAAGAATTACGCGGTGTAAAAGGTTTCAATTACGTTCTTGTCAATTCTAAACGAAGAGAAATCGGCAAGTATAAAGACGGAACTGAGGATAAAAATTCTATTAAAGGAAAAGATCTTGTTCTATCATATGATGCTGATGTACAGAAGGTTGCTGAAGAACAAATGATCGGAAAGCGTGGGGCAGTTGTTGCGATAGAACCAAAAACTGGTGAGATACTTGCTTTAGTAAGTGCTCCGGATTATGATCTTAATGAGTTTTCGTACGTTACGTCTAAAGAATTTTTACAGGAACTTTACAGCAACCCGGATAAACCTTCGTTCAATAGAGCTACTATGTCTTTAAAGCCTCCCGGATCAACATTTAAAATGCTTGCTGCAATTGCCGCACTTGATATGGGAATAATAACTCCTTCTACAACAATTAACTGCGGCGGTGGTTTTACTTTCGGAAGATTCTTTAAATGTCATGGGAATCATGGTTCAGTAAATGTTGTTCATGCCATTGAAAAATCCTGTAATAGTTTTTTCTATAATTTAATTTATAAAATTGGATTAGATAAGTGGAAAGAGTACGCACTTAAATTTGGATTCGCATCCAAAACCGGAATTGATATTGGAGAAGAATCACCCGGTTTTATCCCAGGTGAAGATTATTATGTAAAAATTTACGGTGAAAAATGGCCAAGAAGTATTATGGCAAGTCTTGGTATAGGGCAGGGTGAAGTTAGTGTAACACCATTGCAGCTAGCTAAGTATGTCGCATTAATTGCAAACGACGGAAGTTCATTTCAGCCTCATATAGTCAAAGGTTATCTTGATGATAAAACAAAACAAATAGTGCCCTATAAATTTCCTGAAATTAAAACAGGAATAAGAAAAGAAGTTTTTGATATTGTAAAAGAAGGAATGTTTCTTGTAGTAAATGGAGCAGGCACTGCAACACATATTAAAATGCCGGATATCCAGATATCAGGCAAAACAGGTACAGCACAAAATCCACATGGCAAAGATCATGCTTTATTTGTTGGATTTGCACCATCCGATGACCCCAAGATTGTTGTTGTGGTTGTTATTGAAAATGTTGGATTCGGTGGTACTTATGCTGCCCCGGTAGCAAAGGCTCTTATTGAAGCTTATCTGAAGAAAGACACAATCAAAAAAGACAAATTAAAAACTAAAAATAATCAAACTATAGCAGGAGTAAATCTTGAGGATTGATTATAATCTTAGGGACAAATTTGATTTTGGTATTTTTATTCCTGTGTCACTCCTGATTGCAATTGGCTTGTCTGCTATTTACAGTTCAACATTCAATCATCCAACAGCAGGTGGCAATTTTGAAAGACAATTGATATGGGGAATAGGTGCATTCGTTATTTTTTTTATCACCTATTCACTTCCAACAAATACTTTTAGGACAATTGCCACACCAACTTATTTGTTTTCAATTCTGTTGTTAGTTGTTGTAATTGTTGTTGGGCGAAAAGTTTCAGGTGCAAGAAGCTGGCTGGATTTAGGTCCATTTGGTTTTCAACCTTCTGAATTTGCAAAGATTGGAACTATCCTTGCGATGTCAGCTTTTCTCAGCAGAAAAAATACCGATATAGATTCTTTTAAAGATATATTAATTTCTATTTCCACTGGATTTGTCCCCGTTATGTTAATTCTAGCTGAACCGGACATGGGCACAGCTATTGTATTTGTTGGTACTATTTTGATTTTAATTTTTTGGAAAGGGATAAGTCTATTCGGATTATTCATTGTGCTTTCTCCGGGGTTTGTTGCCATAGCAGCCATCTTTGGTTTCTATTATTTTCTCGCATCATTAATTCTTGTTATAGTAACGCTGCTTCTTTTTTGTAAGGATATCTTTTTTAGCGGATCAATCTTTGCACTAAATCTTGCTGCCGGTTTTTTTACAGATTATCTTTACAATGCGTTAAGTCCGCATCAGCAAAAAAGGATACAATCATTTATTGATCCAAATACAGATCCGCTGGGCGCTGGATACAATACAATACAAGCAAAAGTTGCAATAGGATCCGGTGGATTATTTGGCAAAGGATTTCTTCAGGGAAACCAAACACAGCTGCAATATATTCCTGAACAATGGACAGATTTTATTTACTGTGTTATAGGCGAAGAGTTTGGATTTATTGGTTCTATGATTGTACTTGTACTTTTTCTCTTTTTGTTTTTAAGGATTTTAAAAATTGCTTCTACTACCAAGGATGAATTTTTAAGTTTAACTATAATCGGAATTCTATCTGTTTACATTATCCATTTCTTAATAAATATTGGAATGGTTGTTGGCATTCTTCCGGTTATCGGCATTCCGCTTCCTTTTGTAAGTTATGGAGGAAGTTCATTACTTGTTAATATGTTTATGCTTGGTATTATTGCTAATGTTTATCGTAATAGAAAAAACTTTACATAAAAACTTATGACATCACAAGAAAAAATTCTTACAAAAAATAATGAAGGTAAATTTATTTGTGTGGGACTTGACACAGACATAAATAAAATTCCAAAATTTTTACAGAATGATCCTGATGGTATCTTTAAATTCAATCAATCCATAATTGAAGCTACAAAGGAATTTACAGCTGCATATAAAATAAATTTTGCCTTTTATGAACGTTCAGGTTCCGAAGGAATTGAAGAACTTGAGAGAACGGTTGAATTGATTCCTAAAGATATTTTATCTATTGCTGACGCAAAGCGTGGTGATATAGGAAACACGTCAGAGTTATATGCGAGATCAGTTTATGAACATTTTAAATTTGATGCAATCACTCTGAATGCATATATGGGTAAAGATTCTTTACAGCCATTTTTAGATTATAAAGATAAAATGAATTACATTTTAGTGTTAACATCAAATGCCGGTGCAAATGATTTTGAAAAACTTGAACTAAAAAATGGTGGATTTTTGTACCAGAAAATCCTGCAAAGTGTTAATGATTGGAATGAATATAAAAATTGCGGAATTGTATTCGGCGCAACAAAAGTTGATGAACTAAAAAATAATATAAAAAACTTCAGCAAATTATCAGTTCTGTTACCGGGTGTTGGAGCCCAGGGTGGTAGTATGGAAGATATAACAGAAATATTTAATGAAGAGAATCGTATAAATTACATAGTAAATGTAAGCAGAAGTATAATATATAAAAGCAGCAATGAAGATTATGCTGAAGCGGCACGCAATGAATTAATATCATTGTTTAAAATTTCATCAAAAAGAAATGCGGGAATTTAGAAAGTAAATTCCTTTAATTTGCTACTAAAATAATCACTTTAGTAATGCAGAAAAAAACAATAGATTTAATGAAAATATTTGTAAGACTATTTGAAATTAAAATTCAAATCAGAGCTAACTATTGAAAACAAATCCCAAAATTCCAGAAGAGTTAATCTATAAAATCTGGGAAGAAAAACGTCTGGATTCTACACTCACTACGGCAGATGGTCTTTCTGTAGAAATAATGGATTGCGGCGTTAGAAATAATGATGAAGCCGGACCCGATTACAGACACGCCCGTATTAAAATTGGCAACATTACTTTTACCGGTGATGTTGAGATTGACACTTTACATTCTGATTGGAAAGCTCACGGACATAACCTTAATCAGCGCTACAACAAAGTAATTTTGCATGCAGTTCTATCAAATGATTCTTCTTATCCTTTTGTAGTTACGCAAAGTGGAAGAAAAGTTCCTACTTTATCACTTGATCAATATCTCTCATCCTCTATAAAAGAAACTATACAGCTGGACTTAAAGGCTATCAATTCTGAAGATGAAATAAAAATGCCGTGCGCTCAGTTAAATCATCAGGTAGATCAAAAAGAGAAATTATATTATATAAAAAATCTTGGACTACTCAGATTCAGAAAAAAATGTGAAAAGAACATTGAACGATTAAAAGAACTCATATTGTTAAATGAGCTTCAAATTAAAGAGCCAAAAATTTTACATGATTTTCATAAAGAAATATCTGAGCGTGATTTTAATTTGAAAGATTTTGAAAATTTAGAAAACTGGCAGCAGCTTTATTACGAACAAGTATTTGAAGCACTTGGTTATTCAAAAAACAAAGATATAATGCTTAAGTTAAGCAGGGCAGTGGATGTTAAATTCTTAAAATCCATTCAGAATCCTACTGTAGAAAAAATTGAGAGTGTACTTTTTCATATAAGTGGTCTTTTCCCGGACGTAGTCGATATTCCAAACGAAGAAACTTCTGAATACATCAGAAAAAGTTTGGATTTATGGAACTCCGTAAAGAATAATTATGATTCCGGATTACTAAATAAGAATGATTGGAATTACTTTAAACTTCGCCCTCAAAATTTTCCAACTATCAGGATTGCTGCCGGAGCTAGATTATTAGAAAGGATTATACTTCAGGAACAATTTATAAAATTTATAAATATCTTTAAGCAGCATAACGATGTAAATAAATTAATAGCAAAACTTAGAAATGAGTTGATTATTAAAGGTGATGGATATTGGGCTTCGCATTACAATTTTAATAAGGAAACGAAATCATTGTTAAAATATTTTATCGGTTTAGGAAGAGCTGATGAAATTGTGATAAATATTATTCTGCCAATATATTCCATTTACTTTGAAATACATGGCAATAAGGAATTATCGCAAAAAGTACTGGACTTATTTCTAAACTATTATCAAAAAGAGGGAAATCATCTTGTGGATCAGATTAATGAGACCCTTGGATTAAAAAATGAAAAATTCAGAAGCGTGTATTATCAGGGTATGATAGATCTTTTCAGAAATTATTGTATTAAGAAAAAATGTATGGAATGTGAAATTGGCAAAAAGGTTTTTAATTAATTGTTCTGAGTCAACCGCTTAATATCATCTCTTAATTTTGCAGCCCTTTCAAACTCTTCTCTCTCCAATGCTTCCCTTAATTTATCCTGAAGTGCGGCTAATTGCGCTTCTTTAGAAAGAGGCATTTTATCTGAATCTAAATCTGTGTTTTCAAAACCGGCAATCTCAGTTTCATCAGAAGGAATGAAAGCAGCAGTATTCATAACATTTTCGCTAACATAAATCGGAGCATACGAACGAACGGCAAGAGCAATTGCATCACTTGGACGTGCATCAATTTCGTTGGTTAAACCGGAGGCTTCAAGGATTATTTTTGCATAGAAAGTATTCTCTTTTAATTCACTCACAACTATCTCAACAACATTTGCCCCAAGATTATCAACAAGGGTTTTTAATAAATCGTGAGTTAAAGGTCTGGGTGGTTTTATTCCTTCCATTTCAAGAGCAATGGCTTGGGCTTCAAATGCTCCGATAATTATCGGCAGCCTGCGTATGCCATCAATTTCTTTTAAAATAATTGCGTACGCCCCGCCTGTAGAAGCATTAGTAGATAGCCCTAAAATTTCGCACTGAATTTTATCCAAATTTAAACCCATTAAATTATGAACGAATTTTTTTTATCTCTTCCGTTAAAGCAGGTAAAATTTCAAAAACATCTCCGGCAATACCATAATCAGCAACACTAAAAATAGGCGCATCTTTGTCTTTGTTAATTGCCACAATATATTTTGATGATGACATACCGGCAAGATGTTGAATAGCACCGGAAATACCGCATGCAACATATAATGATGGTGAAACAGTTTTTCCAGTTTGTCCAACCTGTTCCCGATGAGGTCTCCAGCCGGCATCTACAACAGCTCTGGAAGCACCGACAGCGGCACCAAGTGAATCCGCAAGCGATTCAATGAGATTAAAGTTTTCCGGTCCTTTCATCCCTCTACCGCCGGATACAATTATATCCGCTTCAGCAACATCTAATTTACCCTCTGATTTTTTAAATGAAACAACTCTTGATCTAAGATTTGGAGATGAAATTTCTTTTACTTCGATTACGGCATCTGAATTTTCAGACAGTACAGCTTTAAATACATTTGGTCTTATAGTGTAAACTTTTATCCCGGAAGATAATTTTACTTTTACCAAAGCTTTGCCCGCGTAAACAGGACGGGTTGCAATGATTTCACCGGTTTCAACCTGAAGATTTATTGAATCCATAACGCAACCGGAATTCAATTTAACAGCTAATCTGGGGGCAAGATCATTTCCGAGTGCTGTATTACCCATTATCAAACAAACAGCATTAACTTCTTTTGCATAGTTACTAATAGCTTCAGTATATCCGCTGGATGTATAATTTTCGAAATCAGAACTTTTTAAATGAACAATTTTTTTTATTCCATATTTAGAAATTTCATTAAGATTTTTTATTTCCGATCCTGCAACTACTGCTTCAACTTCAAGATTTAAATCTTTAGCCAGCACTGATGCAACACTGGCCGCTTCGAAGGAAACTTTTTTTAATAATCCTTCTCTTTGTTCTAAGATTGCTAAAATTTTATTTGCCATATTTTTATACCTATATAACCTTTGCTTCTTCGTGTAATAATTTAACTAATTCTGCTACTGCAGAGCTGTCAGTTCCCAAAATTCTTCCGGGTTGTTTAGAAGGTGGAAGATTCATATCAATTATTTCAGAATAATTTGAAAATTGAGCTGCGGGTTTTTCTGCAATAACTTTTTTCTTCGAAGCCATTATACCTTTTAATGAAGCATATCTCGGTTCATTCAATCCTTTTTGAGTTGTAATTACAGCTGGCAATTCAGTTTCAACAACTTCTCTGCCGCCTTCAATTTCCCGTTCCGCTATTATTTTAGAACCTTCTAATTTAAAATCAACTACAACCGGAACGCAGTTATAATCAAGTAATTCCGCTGTAACCTGCCCTGTGATGGAATTATCAAAATCAACAGATTGTTTTCCGAAAAATGCTATTTCGCAGCCGAGTGATTTTATCTCTGCCGCGAGTGCATGAGCAATTCCAAAAGAATCTCTTTGAGTATCATCTTTGAGTAAAATGCCTTCATCAACACCCATAGCCAGCGCTTTGCGAATAGACTCTTTATTTGCATCACCACCAACACTTATGGCATATACTAATGAATCACCACCAAGCTTTTCCTTAGTTTTTAGAGCTTCTTCAACAGCAAATTCATCATATGGATTGATTATATAAGTAACACCTGCGGAATCGATGGTTTTTCTGTCCGCTCCGATTTTAATTCGTGTAGCAGTGTCCGGTACATGACTAACACATACTGCTATTTTCATTTAACCTCCGTAAAGTTCTTAGTTTTTAATACAAAAATATAAAGAGACAGTGCTCTAAAATCAATTAAGGATTGGTTTATTATTTTATTTTTGGTTATTTAAATGCATTGAGCGGTTTAATTTTACATTTTACTTTTATAAAAAAAATCAATTAAGTATTTTCTAACTATGGAATTAAAACCCGATGAAATCAAACAGGTAGAGACTATAACAGAAGAAACATCGGATGTTAATATTTCATCACGAGTAGTTTTGTACAATGATGATTGGCACACATTTGAAGAAGTCATAAATCAGTTAATAATTGCAGTAAAATGTAGTTTTGAACGAGCCCGGGATTTTGCATTTGAAGTACACGTAAAAGGAAAAGCGATTGTATTCAGCGGTTCATTAAGTCAGTGTCTTCAGGTCTCATCAATTCTTGAAGAAATTTCTCTACATACTCAGATCTTAACCTAAATCCGTTTAATTAGAAATACTTTCATTTTTATTTCCGCAATCAGAGCATGTGCAATACTGATATATTTCTTCATAACCGTAATCAATTGTTAGTTCTTCACCAGATTTGATTTCTGAGGCTGCAAATAATATTAAATTTCCGTTTTCATCTTCATCAATATCACAATTGTAATTACACGAATGATTTAAATATTTTAACTGAGCGTGATTTGACGCATCAATGTACTCGTTTTCGTCCTTATAAAAGATATATACATTACCATCATCTTCTCTTCGTACACATTCGTCTGCATCAATCAATTCACCATTGATAGTGGTTATGATCTGACCTTCATTATAATTAATGGATGAAAAAAGTCCCAGACCGTGTACAGATGAATCCTTTACTAGTAAATTATTAGTTGTCATAAACATAAATTATGGTTTTGATTTAGATAAAGAATGATTGAAACAATAGTTAGTACCGAAAATCTGAAATGATAAATTGATAGAATATCATTGAAGCAGATCGGACTTAAAAGAAATTAATTTTAATTCGGAACAAACATAACGAAAAAAAATCAATTGAAGAATTTCAACAAGCGGTGTTCATCAGATTAAACCGCATTATGAAAGTTTGCAAAGATTAACCATACCAATTATCAGTATTGGGAGAATGTTGATTAAATTTTTCAAAACAAAGAAATTTTTATGATATGGAATTATAAATTCAAGGTATTCCTTTGGTATCTAAATTGTTCATTAATGAAGATTGAAAAGTGTGAGCTAATAAAAATTTTCATTTTTGTAACAATGAATATTGCTTTTAGTTGCCTTTATCAATAATTCTTTAGATATTGCATCAGAATTTAATCATCATTTAGGAGGTCTTATGAAACACTTAATGTATATCCTGGTGACACTCATCTTTTCCCCTTTCATTTTACTCCAGGCTCAAAACGGTCATTCCTTTATTGGAGCAGAAGCATGCGGAATGTGTCATAAAACTGAAAAACAGGGAAGTCAACTCTCCATTTGGCAAAACAGTGCTCACTCAAAAGCTTATGAAACATTAAAGACAGACAAAGCTAATCAAATAGCTGCGGAAAAAGGATTCAAGACTCCTGCTGTTGAAACTGCTGAATGTCTAAAATGTCACGTTTCCGGTTATGGTATGGATGCATCGATGTTAGGCAAGAAATTTAAAATTGAAGATGGTGTACAGTGCGAAACTTGTCATGGACCCGGTTCAGATTACAAAGATATGAAAGTGATGAAAGATAAGGATCTTGCAGTAAAGAATGGTTTAGTTATGCATGACAATCTTGAAAAATTCTGTATTGGCTGTCATAATGTTGAAAGCCCGACCTTTGTTGACATGAACATTGATGAAGCATGGCAAAAGATTAAGCACTCAATTCCAAAAACTCAAAATTAATATCATTATTGAAAAAAAATATGATAGAAAATTAAATGAAAAAATTTATACTACTGCTCTTTTTAGGAGCTACAGCATTTATCTCTGCTCAAAATATTAATGGTAGATTCTCAAGCTCACTTTACACTTTTGAGAGATATGATTCTCTTAATTCCTCGGATCAGTATTTAAGAGCTTACGAGATGCTAAATCTAAACTTAAACTATGATAAAGTTTCAGTTAGATCATATCTTAATTTTGAAACAGATGTTATGACCAAAATGGAATCTGACCCAAGATTAAGATTTTACAATCTTTATTTTGAGGCACGAGACATAATGGACCTTGCCACTTTCAGATTAGGCAGACAGCCGATCATCAATAGTGTTGCCGGCGGAATTTATGATGGTGCATCTCTTACTCTTAAAAAAACTGATTTTAAGTTGAATGCATTTTTTGGGGGCAATGTCCCCGCTTATCAAAAGCTTGAACTGATAGAAAACTTTGAAGAAAATTTTCTTTATGGAGGAAAGTTTACAACTACCGTTATTCCAAATTTTCAAATTGGACTTGGTTATGTAAACAAAAACTTTCAGCCGCAAAAGTATATCGCAAACAGATTGAACCCTGATCTTAATCCAATTCAAGTGGAAATCGAGAATAAATCTAACCAGTATGAATTTTTAACCGGTGAAATAAATTATACTCAACCAAAATTAGTTTCAATAAATACCAGATATGATTATGATCTGAATTTTAATCAAACCTCTAAGGTAGAGTTTGATGCGAGAACTGATGCTGTTGATAGATTAGGGATAAATGTTTACTACAATTATCGTCTGCCTAAAATAAGATATAACTCAATATTTGCAGTATTTGATTACGGCAATACTCACGAAATTGAAATTGGTGCAGACTACCAGATAAGTAAATCGTTAACGGTAATTGGTAAATTTGGTAATGTGCAGTACAAAGATGAAAATTCACAGAGAGTTGGAATTGGTCTATCCACAACCTATGGAAATATTAATTATAGAAAAACATTCGGTTATGCAGGTGAACTGGATGCAGTTTCCTTATACTCAGGATACACTTTTTTTGAAGGATTATTTACGCCCTCAATCGGATTATCATATACAACCTACAAATTAAATCCCGATGATGAAGCAAACAACTTAACCACATTAATGGTTGGTGCAAATATCCGCCCATTCCGTATGCTATCATTTGATCTGCAAGGACAGTATATGGATAACAAAATTTATAAGAATGATCTTAGATTATTCTTCAAACTAAATTACTGGTTTAATTTAAACATTTAATATTCTAACTATGCAAAAATTAAAAGTTTTATACCTGTTTGTCTTTTTGGGATTTGTTGTTTTTCTTTTAGTTGGTGCAATAGGTTCACAAAGCGAAGACAAGCCTATCTCAAATGAAGGAAGAATAAAATTTTCACATTCACTTCACAAAGATCTAGTTGATTGTCAAACCTGCCATTCTGCTGTAAGTGAAAGCGTAAGTTTAAAAGATCCGCTTTTTCCTAATCATGACAATTGCGCAACATGTCATGAGGTAGATAATGAGGAAGAATGTTCTACCTGTCACTATGATGATACTTATGAAGCACTTGTAAAAAGCGAATCAGGATTATTATTTAATCATAAAATACATTTAACCGGCGGCAGTACAACTTGTGAATCTTGTCATCAGGGTTTAAGTGATGTTGATTACAGCTGGCAATCTTCAGGTGCACATCCGCAAATGTCTACCTGTTATACCTGTCATAATGATAAAACAGTAGCTTCAAATGCATGTGAATCCTGCCACATCTCAACAGTTAATTTAATGCCGCAAGATCATAAAGTTGTAAATTTTGCAAAGACACATAAATTTGCTGCACAACAATTTAATGCAAACTGCGTTATGTGTCATGATAATCAAAGTTGTGAAACCTGCCATGTTGCAACAATCGGTATAACTGAGACAAACACATTAAATGATTTCTATCAGCCATATTATCCAAGCAATTTTGTTGATGGTGCGAAACAGCAGGCAATAAACAGGGTACACGAACTTAATTATCGATTTATACACGGAATTGATTCGCGTGGTAAAACTGCTGAATGCCAGACTTGCCACCAAATAGAAACTTTCTGTGTTGAATGCCATCAATCAGAAAATCAGGATTTTGCTTTTGGAGGAATTGTACCTGCTTCTCACTTAAAGTCCACATTCAAAACTTTTGGAGTTGGTTCCGGCGGTGGTGATCATGCAACATTGGCAAAACGTGATATTGAAAAATGTATGTCCTGCCACGATGTTAATGGTGCTGATCCTACTTGTATAACTTGTCATTTTGATGCTGATGGAATTAAAGGAACTAATCCAAAAACACATCCGGCAGGTTTTATGAGAGATGAACATGGTGATTGGCATAGTGATAACGGATCTATATGTTATAACTGTCACAGCAGTGCGTCACCACAATCACAGCCAGGTTTAGGATTCTGTGGTTACTGTCATGGTTCGCAAGTAAATGATTAAAACTGAAAAAATTTTGACGGAAAAAATAATGAAGTATTCAATTTTATTTTTTACACTTATTCTAAGCACGATACTTTTTATAAGTTGCAGTGATCTGAAGGAAGATGTTATTACTTCAGCACCAAAATTATCGGTCCATGAAAGTGGGATAGTGAACCCGAGTTCACCAAATTTTCATGGCAATCTTATAAAAAATGCTGATTGGGATATGAAGCAGTGTCAACAATGTCATTCAGCCAGTTACACCGGAGGAACAGCAGGGGCTAGTTGTTATGACTGTCACACAACTCCAGCAGGACCAGAAGCTTGTAATACCTGTCATGGTGATTTTGCCAATCCCTCAAGTATAGCTCCGCCCAGAGCTTTAAATGGAGCTATTCTTTCAAGTGAAAGGGGAGTTGGCGCACATACTAAACATCTAACTACAAATCAATTAGGAACCGCAGTTTCCTGTAACGAATGCCATACTTTGCCAAATGGTTTTTCTGATCCTGCACATATAGACCTAACTCCGGGTGCAGAAATTATGTTTGGTTCGCTTACAAGATTAAGCACAAATGTTCCCGGTGGGTTTAATTATCAGCCGAGTATCGGAAATTTTATACCAAATCCCTCATTTGATAAAACAAATGGTACCTGTGCAAATGTATACTGTCACGGATACTTTAAGAACGGAAATTTAAGTAACGTTGTATCCTTCACTTCGCAATCACTAGGTTCCGTTTGTGGTACCTGCCACGGAAACGTTGCAACCGGTAATCCTTTACCTGTTACATTTGCAAACGGAGGAACTCACCCGGATAACCAAAATTGTGACTTTTGCCACTTTGATGTTGTATCTATTGACAGCACAACAACTCAAATTTATACAATCATTGATAAGAATAAGCACATTAACGGCAAACTTAACGTTTTTGGTAACGAAGAAACTTATTAGTATAACGTATAAGAAATTAAAAAGCCGCTTTAATGAGCGGCTTTTTTTTTTAGAGTTAAATGAAGCGGAAAGGGAGGGATTTGAACCCTCGATATCAGTTTCCCAATATAACAGTTTTCGAGACTGCCGCATTCAGCCACTCTGCCACCTTTCCTTCGATTACGCTCAAAATTCGCAGTTTGCTTTTTACCCAAATGCACCCAAAAAGGGTACTTTAGTGCAAAAATAGTCCATAGCTAAATTACAAAATTTCTGACTGATTTTAATAAAGAACTGAGAACCTGAAGACAGGAGTTTTTCTATGTTTCTCAGCAAAAATAAAAATGGTATTTGGTACGTGTATTATGCAAACAACAAAGGGAATAGAAAAGCAAAATCAACAGGGGCAAAGAATAAAAATGAAGCATTAAAATTTTTTAATCACTTCAGAAAAAAAATTGAAGCTGACTTCTATCAAGATGTCATTCCGATAAACTTCAAAAAATTTACTTTCGATTATCTTAGAAGACAGGAACCTTTCCTAACTTACAAAACAGTAAAAATATATAAATCAACTTTTAAGATGTTTGAACTTTCAAACGGAGATCTGCAGCTAGCAGATATTACAACACGATTGATTGAAGATTATTTGCTGAAGCGAGCGACTACAATTTCTTTATATGCTGCCAGGAGGGACTTGATTGTATTGTCTTCAGCATTTTCCAAAGCAGTAAAAGACGGATATATGCTGAGCAATCCTTGCAATGGAATAAAAAGATTTAAACTTCCCCAGGTGCAGCCTAAGTTTTACACACACGAAGAGTTTGAAAAGTTAATTAATAAAATTGGTGACAAAGAAGAAATGAGAGATATTGTCATCTTTGCAGTAAACACCGGCTTAAGACAAATGGAAATTATTACCCTGGTCTGGAATCAGTTTGATGCTGTTCAAAAAATGGTTACTCTCACAAATCAAGTTCATATCACAAAAACAAAGCGCGTCCGATCAATACCACTTAACCCGGATGCATTAGATATTGTTCTGAAAAGATATGAGAACAGAAAAGAAACGATTGAAAATATTTTTACCCTGGATGGAGTGCCGATCAATCCAAACATCTTAACACAACGATTTAAGAAATTTGTAATAAACTCTAAGATCAATCCTAAGTTAAACTTTCATTCTCTTAGGCATACGTTCGCGTCCTGGTTGGTCCAGTCCGGGGTTTCAATATATGTAGTTTCAAAATTGCTAGGTCATTCAAATGTTACCACAACAGAAATTTATTCACATCTCAGATCCGATGACTTTAAAGAAGCTGTTAACAAAATTATTCATACCAGGATAATTACTGAGGCTGCTAGAATTGAAAACTAAGATTTTAGACGATCCTTTAAAGGATGCTGAATTGACAATGAACATACTTCAGCTATTTGCTAAATATGGATTGGTAAATGATATTGCTCTAAGAAATTCTATAATCAGAAAAAATTACCAGGGATCAAAAGCTAGGGGTGAACGGATTTACGATTTTATAATTAAAACAGCGGAAGAATATTCTTTAAGTGAAAAGTCAGTTAATGCAATCATTTATTGTACACAAAAACATAAAAATAATTCAAAAGGTAATAACGGAAATGAATTCTGAAAAAACAAAAAAGATGCAATCAGATCAATTCAAAATAAATGTAAACAATATTGTCGTTTTACTTCTCAATCAGAAAACATTATTCTTTAACACCCGGAGTGCGAGTTGTGAAGCTGTTAACTTGATTAAAGAAAAGTTTGGACTTTGTGAACGACAAGCAAAATTATATTTGCAAGCAGCTCGAAAGGAAATTCTGAGAGTTACCGAAATGCAAAAGGAACATGCAATCAAAGAAGTATTCAAACAAGAAAACTTAGTAATTCATTCATAAATCGTTTCTAAGCCTCGATCTTATTCGAGGCAAGTATTTACTTGGATCTGATTAGAAATTAATTTCTGGATGATTTGTGTTAAAATGGTAAAAGAATAATGGCTATTCTTAAACATCTTTTTATCTGATGGAGTGAACTTGCAATAAATTGCAATACATTGTTATAAAAAGTTATGATAAAAACATAATAAAATATGTCGAGGGGAGTCCAAAATTAATCCTAAGTAATTAATTTATAAGGCTTTGCAGAAACACAAGAAACTGCTAGCCACTTTTTGGCAATTTTTAAAGATGCATTAAGATTTTATAATATGATTGCTTAAGTGTACTTGACAATCAAATCAACTTTCTTTAATATTAAGAAAACAAAAACAGAAAGGAATCTAAATGGAATATACACTGCGAGAGATTGACAAAACTCTTTGGAAAAAATTCAAAGCTAAGTGTGCATTGGAAGAAGTAACAATTAAAGATAAGTTGCTGCAGCTTATCAAGGAATATGTGGGTAAGAAATAAAAACTCCCTCCATTGGTGCATGAACACTTCCGGAGGGAACGAAACACTCCAATAAAGGAGTAAGTAAAATTAACTAATTCAGAAACACAAATAAAGGATTGTACAATGGAAACAACAAACACAACTCGAAAAGAAAATTATTTTCTTAATCATTTTGACGCTCTAAACTCTGCCCGATTTAGTGAAGAGTTCAACAAGGCAAAACAAAAATTTAATACAGATGCTTTGATTAATATCTTTTCATCTTATCACGAGACTGCGGATAAAGAATGGCTTGAAGGTGCAATAGAAAGTGCTCTAGAAGAAGAAGACGAAGCAAAACAAATTTTTAATTTAGCTGAAAGTATTCGAATAGAATATTTAAGCGGGTCCATTTCTGCTGTTGACGAAATCTATGAGGCAATTCAAAAAACTGTTGATAAAAATAAACGATATAGACTTGAAGTTATTATTGATTATCTAATGAGTTCACTTTATGAGATTGATCTTTTTGATGTTGCCAAAGAATTGATTTTGAGATATAGAAGTGGCACACAAATGAAAACGGAACTTGAATTAAATAATTCTATCTGTGAACAAAAGCATAGTGCATAGCATTTAACTTAAACTCCCGGTCTTAACCAGGGCCGGGAGTTACTAACATATTTTTTATTAACATTTTTTTGGCAGGAAAAAATGAATAACGAAAAAGCTCCTATAATTGCAAAGATACCCTCTTTGTCTTTTGCTGATAAACTAGCATTAAAAAACTATTGTGCGGATATATTAAATTCACTCGCAAAAGAAATATCTGATAGGAGAAAAGCTTTAGACCTCTTAAATGATATTCTTACCTTTAACAAAAACCAGATGGAAGTAAAAAATACGGCAAATTTTCGATTTATAATGAAGCTGGATAACGATAGCAATGAGAATGAAATATCCATTAGACAGAAAGTTTTTACTAAAACCAAAACAGATAAGAATAAATATTTAACTTTGTTAAAAGATGAAATCGTGAGAGTAGAAAATCTTTATAACGATTATTTGAGCGGTACCGATGACTATGAATCTTTTCAGGAATTAAATGATACGCTTAAATTTTACATTGAAATAAAACATGAAACTCAATCCAGCATGGCTAACCAAATTTTTGATAATCAGATTAATGATGATCCAAATCAAAATGATGAGATTGACTACCGGGGCCGGGATCAACTAAGATATTTAAAAGGAAAACGAATTCAAGAATATTTTACTAAATACTCCATAGCAGATTACAACAAACTACCTCAAGATGATTTCCCTGATGGCGAACGAAACCTGAGAGCGTCTCATAAAATTTACCTTGACAACAAAGTGAACAAATAGTTCAAAATTAGTGAACTATTTGTTCGTGCCTCTTTACACCTCACTTCATATCATAGCATAGAGAATTAAAAACATTTTTTTATAGCGTGGCAAAAGGCGCTTAAGCAATGATTGGATAATGGAACCAGCAGAAACAACATATCAAAGATTTTTAATGACATTTCGTCCAGGTCATTCCATTATGACCAATCATTTGCTCCGCTAGCAGCCTGCCACTCTAGCGGATGTTTTATTTTGTTCCTTTCCTTTATTTGTTGTGAATCCCTGCGGCTGTATTTGTGTCTTCAGTCGCTTTGAAGTGTGGATCTATATTGTAACGATCCACACACATTTTAAGGGATAACGAACATTAGATGCACTGGGAGCACAAATAGAATTTGAACTTAACTTTTATTTATTACTAGGAGAATTACAAATGAAGACTTTTCTTAACAAAAAGAATACCTCGGAGCAAGGCGCTCAGATCGATGAAGCTGAAGATCTATTAAAGCTTAATGAAGATTTAACAAGCGCACCCGGAGAGCTGCAAGCCAGGGAAATTATGATTCCAATTGATTTAAGACTTGCCTTAAAGATAAGCCGGGAGCACCGGGTTTTAAGAAAAATTGTTCTTCAATTTATCCGCGATAATAAACTCCCAGGCTTTGAAACGATTGGCAAAAATCTGCCGGTCGATATTCATCATAACTTAAGATTTGATTCTCAAGGTCGAGAGCTCGCAACACTTACACCGGAACAGATAGCTGAAAACAACAAACCAATAGAGCCGGTCTTTCCGAAACAATATACTCTTGAGGAATTGAACTTGTTGAAGCAAGCTGCCAAAGCTGAAGATGCAAAGAAGGTTTTTAAATAAAAAAGCGCCGAGTTGTAATCGACGCTTAAAATCATAAAAATAAATGATTGAAGGAGCTGGTAATAATATGCAAAAAAATGATGAGAGAACAAACCTGAGTGATGTTAAGATTTACGACTTATTGAAAGTTAAGAATCCAAGAAAATTTCATCTTACAGAATCACGAAAAAAGATTATAACCTCAATCGAGCTTCTAACAGCATCTCGACGCGATCTATTGAGCACACCATTCAGCAAAAACAAGCGAGCAAATAAAGCTATTACTGATGCAATCTCACGCGATATTGACAGCGCGATATGGCATTTACTTTCTGTTGGTGAAGCAATTGGGAAGTTGGATTCGATTAAGCAAAACGGCGGCCCATTAACCGATATTGCTCTAAAGAGTTTGCTTGATGAACTGGAGGAGCCAATAATATGAAAACTAAAGATGACAGAATCCGAAAACTGATTTATGATGTTCTTGGTACAACTGAGACAGAGTATAAACTCAAATCTATTCCTGAAAATATCTTATCCAGTATCCACAGCATATTAATTGCAAATGAAGATATAGATATTGCTGCGGATTTAGAAGACGATCCAAACTCCACAGAGTTTTTACATTATACAAATTCAAGCTTGCGAAAACGAAACATAAAACTACTTTGTTTATATGAAGTTGTTGACAATTTCAGTAAAGCAAATTTGTGCAATGATAGAAAATTACTTTCTCAAATCTTACCGCATATCCACAAAATGAGAGAGAAAGTATAACATGGGAAGATTAGAGAAACGTGGATTAAGTTACTTCAGTCATGATACTGATATGTTCTTTGATACAAAGATGAAATATATCAGGGCCAAACATAAACTTTTAGGATATGCCATTTACAACCGGTTACTTGAAATCATCTATTCTGAGAATGGTTATTACTTGGATCTATCAGATGAATTTATAATTCTGCTCAGCGATGAACTCAGAATCGAACTAAATGAGCTGGAAACAATTATAAATGATTTTTTAAATAGAGAATTATTCAGTAAGAAAAAGTATGAAGCTCACAACATTTTAACATCAAAAAGAATTCAAGAAAATTATATTCGAGGTTGTGAACGTCGCAAATCTGTTTACTTGACTAAAGAATTTTTACTGATAAACCCGGAAACTATCTTCAGTGAAGACGCAAAGATCAAACCACAGATATTCATTAAAGGAATTAATGAGGACATAAACGGAATTAATGAGGACATAAATTCGATTGATGAGGGTAAAAGTACACAAAGTAAAAGTAAAGGAAAGGAAAATGAAACTAAAGCAAATAGTAAATCAGATGAGAAAATTTTACCCGAAACAATTTACCCTGATTTAAATTTACCTTTTTCTACTTTGCTTCAGGATCATTCACCTAAAACATTTACTGATGAACAACATGTTAAAAATAAAATCCGGGAAGTATTGGTTAAATGCACTGGAGAAACAATTTCTAAAGGTTCTCCAACAACATTTTATAAAATTATAATGACTAACCACTTACTTCCAAAGAGTGAGGCATTTAAAATATTTTCTGAGTGCTGTTTTAATTACAGAAATCTTGATTCAACTCTTAAAAATTTTCGTTATTTGAATAAGCAGGTCAAGGGTAAAATTAACGATGCCAATATTGAGTTGATTGACAAACAGAATGCAGAATTACAAAAGGCTAAGTTAAGAGAAGCAGCAGAAGACCGATCTTCTGAGAAAAAATCAGCTAGTAATAATGGCTCAAACGGAAAAACGGAAAATGAAGATTTGCATATAGGGCCAAAGTTTGAAGGCCTTGTTAAAAGTGTTTTTCCACAAAATTAGTAACAAGATGAGGTATTTTTTCGAGTTAATGAACATAAAAATGAAGATAAAGAGTGAATATTTAAGAGTAAAAAGAAAATCTATGAAACTGCTATCAGTTAAAATATATTCTCCTGGTATTGACAAAAAATAAGGAATTATGATGAAATCTGCAGAAAAACAAAATAGTGATGTAAAGATTCAACTGCATAAAACCGCACTGCAGCAAAAATCTCAGAACTTAAATGAGCAAATCGCTACACATAAAAAAAGAAGATTGACACGCCGGGCAATGCTTAAAGCGATTGATAATTCTTATGGTAACATTTCATTCATTGCAGATCTGCTGGGAGTGGCCCGATCAACTGTTTACACAAACATAGAAAAATTTGAGCTGCAGGAATTATTAGATAGTGAGCGTGAACGCTTAATCGACTTTGCTGAAAATCAACTTGTTACAAATATAGCAGCCGGAAAAGAAGTTTCAATAATTTTCTTTTTAAAGACACGTGCAAAGAATCGCGGCTATGTTGAAAAGACTGAGATTGATTATAGAGATCAAACTCCAGTATTTATTGAAAACTTGACAGAGTAAAAATGATGGAAACTAATCAACTAAATTTTGTTTCATCCCTGGTAAGAGGTTATGGATTTACTGAGCGTGAAGAAAATGTAATCCTGAGTAATCTGAGCTTGAGTAATAAAGAAATAGGAAAAATGATTTTCAGAACTGAAGCTTCGATCAGAAAATTCTTAAATAAAAAAGGAATTAAAAGAAGTAAGTTTCAATTGGCAGCGATCCGCTCGCAAGTTGCTGAGAATCAAAAAGGTGAACACAATCCAAACTGGAGAAATGGATCTTCAAAGTTTCCATATAGATATAAAAAAAGCAGAGCAATAAAAGATAAAATTAAAATCTTAGCTCGCGAGAAAGTAAGACGTGCAATTTTGAGAGGTGCTTTAATACCACAACCATGCGAAGTGTGCGGCAAGCTTGAGAACATAGAAGGTCATCACTGGGATTACACAAAACCTTTAGAAGTTAATTGGCTTTGTAAAGAACATCACATAAAAGCAGATCAACAGCGACGCGCTATTGAGTGCAATTTTACAGTTTCCAGGTATGACAGTTAATTAAAGCAATGC
Organism: Ignavibacteriales bacterium; assembly: GCA_003538625.1. Classification (GTDB taxonomy): domain Bacteria; phylum Bacteroidota; class Ignavibacteria; order Ignavibacteriales; family Ignavibacteriaceae; genus IGN3. The sequence goes on along the minus strand of DPRR01000045.1, from coordinate 31,594 downwards.
AAGTGCAATTATGAAAAGAGTTAGATAAAAGATATGCACCGAAAAATATAAAGGTTAAAAAAGTTATGGCACAGTTTCAAGAAATCGGTCGTTACGATATTGTAGTAAAGAAAATTACTGAGCGAATATATGATGCTTTAGAGGCAGCCGGTGCACTTGTTGAAGGAGAAGCAAAATTACTTTGCCCAGTTGATTTGGGAAATTTGGAAAGCAGCATAAATCATAAACTTGTAAGAGAAGAAAACGAAGTTAGAATCGGAACCCCAGTTGAATACGCTCCTTATGTTGAATTCGGTACCGGTGAAAACGCTGAGAATGGTCAAGGTCGTAAGGGTGGATGGTTCTTTGTTAGTGACAGACCTCAATTGGCCGGGTGGTTAAAACCTTTAGGAACAACTAAGGATGGAAAATATTTGTACTTCACTTATGGCAATAAGCCTCATCCATTTCTTAGACCGGCATTGAAAAACAACATAAAAAATATTAATAGAATATTTCAAGAGGCTCTAAGAAAATGAGATCAAAAAAAAGTGTTTTTTTGTACGACGGTATTCTTCACCCTGAAGTGATATTGTTTTTAATTGACTTAACATTGAAGTGAGATAAAATATGAATGAAGCTGCTTACCAGGAATTAAAGAAAATGTTTTACGAAACTCCTGAGTGGATCCATAAAAAACAAGTTAGAGAGCTGGGCTTCTTTGCTTATTTGCATTATCGTTTTTTTCTTTTTGTGATGTCTTTTAGAATTCGTCTCCTGGAGAGACGTTTGAGAATAGTAAAAATTAATCTTGACATACAGCAACGCGCTTACATTTTAATGAGCTGCAAAATATTGTACACTGAAAAGTTTTTAAATTCATTAAAAAAATTATAGAGGAAATTATCATGGCAGAAACTTTAGATGAACTTGTTGTTAAGATAAAAGCAGACGCTTCAAATCTTGAAAAAGAAATGGCTCAAATAAGAAGTAAGATTAATAAAGAGAGCAAAGAGTATTCAGAAAGGTTAAACATTAAAGCTAAGTTTGATAACAGCATTGCAAAGCTTAAAATATCTGAGTTGCAAACTTATCGGCAAAAACTACAAACTCTCTTTGATAAACAACTTAAGATGAATGTTGATGTTGCTTCGATTAGCAGAACAAAAGAAAGACTTGCAAGTGTTGACCAGCAGCTTCAAGGCATTAGTAAAAGTGCAAGTCCATTATCTAAAATATTTGGTGGTATTGGAGCAAGTATAGGAGCTGCGTTTGCGACTGCAGGTATTGTACGATTTGGATTTGAAGCAGTAACACTTGCCGGAAAAGTTGAAGGTGTTAAAACTGCTTTTAATAATCTTAACCAGCCTGGTCTATTAGAGAAGTTAAGAGAAGCTACACGTAACACAATTTCAGATTTTGAATTGATGAAAGTTGCAATGCGTGCTTCCAATTTTAAGATACCACTTACTGAGCTGGGAACACTTCTTGAGTTTGCACAAAAACGAGCCTCCCAAACCGGGCAAGAGGTTGATTATTTAGTGAACTCCATTATTGATGGAATTGGACGTAAGTCAACTCTCGTTCTGGATAACCTTGGAATTTCAGCAACTGAACTTCAAACTGAGTTTGCTAAGACTGGAGACTTTGGCAAGGCTACAGCCAATATTATTTCACGTGAAATGCAGAATATGGGTGAAGTGATAGATACAAGTGCAACGAAATTAGCTCAGCTTAATGCACAACTCGAAAATCAAAAAGTTGAAATAGGAAATCAACTAACACCAATTTGGAGCGGCTTACTAAAAGTATTGAGCGGCGGTCTTACGCTTTTAGGATTGATGGGCCAAGAGTTCAAAAGGATTGTATCCCCAGCGCGCGCTTATGGTGATATAATTTCGGAGTTGACAATAAAGCATCAACAATATGCAAGGATGCTTGAACAGACTTACACTAGCCAAGCAAAATTATCTTCATTTATTATTTCAACTTATAAACAGCAACGCGATACAATCGGTCAGATCAATCAAAGAATTTCTGATTTAACTGCAGCACAAGATAACTTAGTTTATGGCAGTGCTGAATATTTAAAGAACGTTAAAGAAATTGAGAAGCTGGAAAAATCTATCGGCTTAGGTAAACAAACGAGTGGAGGCACTGACTATATCAAAGAACTTCAGAATTCACTTGATAATTATCGAAACAAAATAAAGCTGCTTAATGCTGAGCTCGCAAAGCTTGGTGATGGCAGCAGTGAGAAAAAAGTCATCTTAACTGCTGAGCTCTCTAAATTACAAGAACAGTTAAACAATGAAGAAATAAAATTAAATTTAAAAGTTGGTAAAGTAGATCTCGAAGGTGGAGACATTGACACTGAAGGATTAATGAAAGAGTTTGCTGCTGAAACTAACACAAATATTATTGCCGGCTTACAAGAAAATCTCGATCTAAGATTAAAAGCTAGACAGGAATATATCGACGCTGTTGGGTTGTTAAATGAGAAAGCATTTAATGATTCAAAAGCTATGATTGATAAAGAGTATGAAATTTTTATCGCTTCTGGTGTTGCCCAGGAAGAGGCTCAGGCTATACACGACGAAAAGATGAAAGAGTTAAGGGACGCCAGGCAAGAGGAAGAGAATGCAATACTCGATGCGCAGTTAGCAAATATGGCAGTGATGGAAAATTCTTTAGGTGGGTTTGCAGCCTTAGCTCAGCAGCTTGGTGGTGAACAAAGTACAGCTTATAAATTATTTGCAATTTCTCAAGCTACGATTGCAACTTACTTAGCAGCTACAAAAGCACTTGCTGAAGTTCCGTTTCCATTTAACTTTGCTGCAGCTGCTGGTGTTGTGGCTGCCGGGTTAGCGAATGTTGCACAAATTACTTCAGCTCATTACGGAGGTGAATTTGTCGGGACCAGTTCAGGAATTAGAAAAATGGCTGCCGGTGGATCCTTTATAGTTCCAAATGGATTTCCAAATGATTCCTATCCTATGCTTGTTGAAAGTGGAGAGCGAGTAAGTGTTACACCGGCTGGGAGTGTTGGATCTCAAGACCGTCTTTTAAGTGAGATTAGTAATAGATTAAAAACTCTTGAGGTGTTAAATAAAAATCTTATCAGTAAAAACTTTTCACCAGTGATTGTGAACAGCTTGGAACTTGACGGGAGAAAAATTACTAAATCTGTTGTTTCAAATATCAACAAAATGCAGCGCGAAGGTCAGGATCTATCATATTAAAAAATGATTTTAAGATGAGATAGTCCTGAGCACTAATTAAAGCTTTTAATTATAAGGGTTAATTGATATGACACAAACTGACATCATAAAAAATTTTGAAAATGAGTTAGAGAACTTTAAACAATTATTTCATAAACAATACGAAAGAGAAAAGACCATGGCACTAGCAGGATCGATCGAACAGATTAGTCAAGTATCTATCAGCAAACTTGACGAAATAAATAAACTGATTAACGAGTATAATCAGAAATCTGCTGAAATTCTTGTAAGAAAAGACAGTGGTGAATTTCAGAACTACAACCCTTCCTACGTCCAGGAACTTGTAAAGAAGGAAAGCGAAGCTCACTTAGCAAAGTATCAAACAAAGATCGAGGAATTACTTAAAGATTCTTTGGGCTGGTTATCGATAGCACTAAACAAAAAAGAATCAATCCGTTTTCCTTTACGATCTTCAGTTGGTGAATTCCAGAAAGCACAACTAGGAGAAATGAAAGCTCTCCGGGCACAAAACTTTGTGAATGCTGCAGATAACAATTTAAATTTAATTGTTAATGAATTATTCACTGCATTAAGAAGTAACGACGATGATTATCTAAACTCGCTTATAAATTTCATCTTAATGAATGAACCTCAAGATCCAAAAGAAAAATCTGATTTATTAGCAGATCGACCAGGACAAGTTGAACTCTATGAAAAAGTAAGAAACGTTTACAAAGAATTTGCTCAGAAAAACAATCTAACAATTCTTGATGTTGCTATTATTACATTGACAGCAGTTTCAACAGAGATAAATTCATTCTTGGCAGCAGTCAAGGGAGGCTCAATTTATTTTATGCCACAACGTATGGCAGAAAAGATGGATCAAAACGAAGTTGCTAGAAATATTGAAATGGTAAATAGTTCAATGCCATACTGGGGAACGAAACTTGAGAGTTTAAATTTTGTTCATCAAATAGTTTGATGTTTTGACTTAATCAAAATGAATGATTAAGTTTGCCATCAAATCTAAAATTCTCAAATAAGTTTTTTAATTCGCGAAACGTCGGCTAAGTTTTTTAGGTACGAGAATACCTTGATTTGCTTAGGAGACGTTTTCGCATTTTATAGAGTTCAAGTTTTTAATTATTGTCAGTCGATAGTGCAAAGAGGGATCTAAGTAATTGAAGTAAAAAGATGGAATTTGTCTTTCGAGACTGCCGCATTCAGCCACTCTGCCACCTTTCCGAAAATTTTTTTCTATTCAAGGATAAATTAAAATTTCTAATTTTAGCTGCACTAAAAAGAGAGCGACCATTTATTAAGATTATTACTTTAATTAGAAAAAAAATTTTGTGTTACAAACATAATAAAAAGTAGTTGAGAAATGGAGTTCGTATAATGAAACATATCAGAAGTCTGTGGGGTATCCCTAAAAAGTTTAATAAGAAAATGATCAAAATAATTTTTTGCGGTAGTAGGATAGAAAAATCAGCCGACTTTGTTAAGCCACAGATGTGTTAAATTAAATGCCATACCGTTTTAATTTTTTAATCCTTTGTGGACTGTATTTTATAATCAGAATTGTAAAAAATGTACCACTTAAATCTGCCATCACATCGTAAATGCTCGAAGTACGAGTCGGCATATATAACTGGACAATTTCAATTGATGCTCCTACAGCCAGAGCAAGAAGTATTGTTAATTTAGTTCTATGTTTTTTGAAGAACCATATTTTATCCTGATAAGCGAAAACGAAATAAATGAAATAGCTCATTAGACTAAAAGCACTAAAATGCATCAGTTTATCAAATGCGAATTCTTTCTCAGATGGATCTAATATCATGATAATAACTAAGAATAAGACAATAGTATAAAAAATTAAGAAGAATGTAGCTGTTAGGTAGGCTCTATTTTTTTTGAATAAATAAAACATTGCTGAGCATTTATTTTAATTCGGAGAAAAAATATTTAATTGATTTAAAAGTTTACTCAAATATGTAAATGTTACAAATAAATAACGAATTGAAACCCAATTTATTAATAAGAAATGAAAACAGCTGATTTCCCGCATATTAATTAAAAAAGGCAAACATAGCTATTCTTAAAGACGATATATGAATCAATCGGTTTTACGAATTATTTAGTTTTGTTAGGTAGCTCTTAAATAATATATTTGGAGCCGGCATTTAATGTTTATTGAATTATCTTTATTGGAGAGGTGCAAGAGTGGCTGAATTGGCTACCCTGGAAAGGTAGTGTATCCGCAAGGGTACCGTGGGTTCGAATCCCACCTTCTCCGCTAGTAAAAAATAAGCCTCAATTACGTTTTATATATGCGTTCTAGGGGCTTTTTTGTATATTTTTTTTACAATTACTACCACAAATGCAATAGAAAAAATAGATCATAGAAGACATTTAGAAGACATTTGTAAAATTTCTCTTTTGCGAAATTCATTTATTAGATAATAAAAGCCACCCGGTTAAAGGTGGCTTGTGATTAGAATAATTTATCAAGCACGCTTACATCATCGTGCATATCGTCTGGTATTAGGTGGGCATAAATAAGAGTTTCGTTTATGGAGGAATGTCCAAGTAACTTTTGCACTCGTTCCAATGGTACTCTGTTTATGACAAGATGCGTTGCAAACGTATGTCTGAACTTATGCAGAAAGGCTCTGCTTGTTATTCCAGCTGCTTTGGCAATTCTTTTACATACTCCTAGTAAAGTTCTTTCCCTAATCTGCTTACCTTCAACAGATGCAAACACATATGTTTTGGATTTTTTCTTCTTCTGAAGCTTATACAGTTCTTTGTAAAGAGGCTCTGCAATTGGAATAGCTCTTTCAGAATTATCAGTTTTAGGATTAAACCCAGCCTTACGTGCTACTTTTATTAGTTTCTTTTCAAAGTCAACGTCAGACCAATGGATATTAGCCAATTCTTCTATTCGCATTCCAGTATACAATAATCCCTGGAACGCAAGTCTGTATGCGTCATTTATTTCTTTTTCAAAGAACAGTTTGATTTCAGCTTCAGTATAAAATTCTGGTTTTGCTTTCTGTACTTTAAGATTCTTTATATGAAGCATTGGACTCTTCACTATATGCCCCTTCACTACTTCTTCATTAAAGAATGATTTTATTACAGCTAAAAAACCATTTACTGTTTTAGGTTTTGGAACAAGTGTTCTACCCGATTCAGGAATTGTTCTTTGCTTTATTAACTCCTGCAACAAGAGTGTTGCATGATCCGGTGTGAACTCCGAAATATATTTTAACCCCTGACCTTCCAAGAATAAGATGAACTGCTTAATAAAGTTTTTATACTTCGATACTGTCTTGCCTCTAAGTGCAAGTTTGGAATTCATAAATTCTTCAAGAGTTTGTTTAAATGGAACATCAGCAGTTTTAAGTTTAGAGTTGACAAGTTTATTCTCCCTTTTTTCATTTTTTGATTTGGTTTCAAAAGCAACTGCATCACTTTTTATCTTAAACCGTTTTGATATCTTCTTTCCATTCACATCATATATATCCACCTGGTAGGTGTGGTGTTTAGTTTTTCTAACTGACATTATTATCTACTCCTTCTGTTATCAGTCTTGCTAGCTCCCCCCTGTGAACAAGTTTACGTTTGCCAATCTGTTTTGAGGCAATAGTATTATTGTTTACAAGGAGACGTACAAATTCATAGCTAATGCATAGTATCTTAGCTACATCTTTCATTTCAAATAATATTTTATCAGGATACCTTGTTTGCAGGTATGCTATATTTTCTTCGTTAGAGTCTGCATAAACAACAGGCCCCTTTGGTTTGCTGATCGTCGATAGGTCTAAAATGCGTGGCATCGTTCAACCCCAATCTTCATTATATTACATATATTCTTTACCATAAATTGTTTTTAGAAGAGTTATTTTATCTCTGAGTAAAGTCTGAGAAGGCTTACCCTGAGCCGTTTTAGCTAATTGTTTAGCAGTAAATAACCAACACGACCCTGTATTCTTATACCGAATTGTAAAGGTTATTAAGTAAGCGGCTGCTACACCGCTTATGTTGATTGTTATCTGAGTAAACCTTTCTCATATAAAGATATGATTGATTTAACTCTCAGGTTTTCCGAATTGGATTTTAAAAACATCTTTTTGAATTGATCGTTTTTTGCTGGGCGACCTTGCAGAAGTTTAGTCAGTGCATAAAATGATAATGAATGAATACAGTCAAAGCATAAAGGTTCAAAAATATTTTCAAAAATAATATTACTTAACTTCCCTAAATTATTTTCATTATACTTTTCTTCAGTGTCCTTATGGATATTAATATTAATTTCATCTAATGTTGCGGTCACACTGATTCTATCAAAGAGCAGAAATTCAACCTCGGAAATATCCGAGAATTGTTGATTTTCCAATTGCTTATTTCTAATACATTCTAAAAGATCCGATTTTTTATACATTGGAATCATTGCGTGTCCAGCTGCCTGTAAATCCTGATTTATTCCTTCAAATTCTGTTTGTANNTCTTTATTCTCTTTGACCGCCTGAATTAATAATAATTCTTCTTCCTCATCAAATACTTGCGGTACTTTTGAGAAGCCAAATGGTAGCACAACTTCCTTTGTTCTTATAATAACATATTTCTCATTTTTCATAATAATTATTCCTATTTTAAGTTCAGTTATTGTTCTGATTAATTTGTTGATTCCATTCCGCAGCCAGCTTTAATTTTAGCCATCGCATTCCAAACTCGTCATTTAATTCCGCTGACTTATTTAAAAATTCATCAGACTTATCCGTCTGACCTAAGCGATAATATGACGTTGCCAAAACGTAGTATGCGTGTCCTAACAATCCCTCATCAGCGATAACAGGTATAATTGGATTCACTATATTTTTTGCTGCGTCGTAAGAACCATTTATATTAAATATTTTAGCTTTATATACGATCATTTTTTCATCTTTACGATTTAGTTTTAGTAAATCTTCAATTTCCTCTAATGCATCACTATATTTACCCTGTGCATAAAGACTTTGTACTTTAATTTGTCTAAGATCGATTGCTTTCTCACTATCTTCAGTACCTTCAAGAGCAATAAACCTATCACAGCATTCAATTGCTTTGTTGCAGTCGAGAGACATATAGTAATAATTTGTCAGACTATATAGGGCGAGATCATTTAAATTATCAATAATTAATATCTCCTCTAGTGGGGTAATAGCTCCCAATAGATCACCCTTTGCCTCCTTTATTAATGATTTAAGTAATCGTGACTGTGTATCTTCAGAATGACTTTCTAAATACTCTGCCAGTACTTCTTCTGCTACATTGAAATCTTCTCTACTTAACGCTTCTGTGACCCGATCAAAAAAATCTTCGGGATCAATTGACATAAAATCTTTCATACTATTTTTTTCCCTTTTGTTTATTTATTAAATCTAATAGATCTTTTGGATGTTGAAAGTCTGGATGGTTAGAAACTATTTTTTTGCAGATCTTTTCAGCAATATTTATCTTTTTGTTCAGATAGTAATTATATGACTTTCCATAAAGGGCTATTTTATCATCTGGATGTACCAGCAGTACAGTATCATATATTTCATGCGCAATACCATAAGCACCCAACTTACTGTAGCAATTTGCCCCACCTATTGCCGCGTGAATTGCCTGCTGAAAACTCTCATCACTACTTAGTGCCATTGTATAGCTTCCTAATGCATTAAGTATGAGTCCTTTATTCTCCTGATACTCGGCGTATTGATCATACACTTCAAAATCTGCTTTACCTAACGCTATCAAATGCTCCAGAGTTTTAATATAAAGTTTTTTATCTCCAGTCTGATCGTATAACCAGGCTTTATACTTAAGCGCTTGAGTATCCTCTGGATCGATGTCTAGTGCGTTTAGTACATAATGCAAAGCTTTAGCATAATCTTTGCTACGAAAATGAATATGAGTCAAGGCCTTCAGTACTACAATGTCCTTTCTATCAAAATCATTTAGTAATTCAAGGATAGGTAACACTTTATTGTGTGGTTTGGTATCAATATCATCCAAAACTTTATTAAGAGTTACTAGATAGTTTTCATTTGTTATTTTCATAAAATTTCCTTTTTAGTTAATAATTAAATATTATTTGTATCAATTAGTAGAGTTAATGAACTATTGGTAATAAAAGCGGCCCGATGTTATTAGTGTGTCAGGAACTAATTATGCCGTCCTAGGCTTTCGCCAACATCGGACCAAAATATTAGTCGGCCCAACTAATAAACTTCGCTGGACCTGGTTGTATTCTTAAAGAGGGGAAATGAGACCCTTGCCACAGAATACTACTACCATTATAGTTTTGTGACAAAAAAATAACGGCTTATATATATGAAGGGTCAGTCTGATAGTAAGTAGTAGGAACTATCTATACTCCGTCTTTGGCGTTCACCACATCACTGACCNNTCTACTCTAGAAGTTAGTTTTATTACGGGCTAACCTTTCGGTTTAATAAAAAATATTCGTTCGTAACCTATTCTTGCCAATTCATTCAAATCAATCCCTAATAAAGTGGCTTCCGCTTCGCCCGGCCATAGACCTGTCCATCTTGCAAATTCTTTGTCGTGCCCTTCGCAATCGCAAGTCAACCTTTGTCCGCCACAAACAGAACATCTTTCAACGTCACAATTTTCTTTATGTATTTCTCCGGGCTTTGCTCCACAATCGTGGCATATTTTTAATCCTGGTAACATTTTAGTTCTCCTTCTATTTCGCCTGTAAAAAATTAATCCGCAACTCAAAAGACTGCGAGAATAGTTCAGGCTTTGTTTATAAATTATATTAGTTAAATTTCTGAAGTTCATCTTTCTGTTACTTTCAGCTTGTTAGTTGCCAAGCTGTTAGTAGCCTCACCTCTAGAGCTTTTTAAATAAGAGGGCCAGTGCCGATAGTAAGGGATCGGAACTATCTATACTCCGTCTTTGGCGTTCACCACATCACTGGCCCATTAAAATATTCGGCCCAGCCCATCCTACTGGACCTAAATGTGTTTCTCAAAAATTCGGGTTATGAGAGCCCTAGCCACAAAACACATTTACTATACAGAAAGTGGCCATCTGTATTAGCTTTGATTAAATAAGTGGGCCAGTATTATTAGGGTGGCAGAGCCATCTATGCCATCCTAGCTTTCACAACACTGACCCAGGGAATTATATCTGATTAGAATATAATGGAAAGCAGTTCGAACCATTATAAGAGTGTGACCAACTTACAACAGCATTTTAAAATCTGAAGAATTTTGAGATAGAGGTTTCAAAGAAAAATATTAGATTTTTAAATATTTTTGCGCTTTAAAATTAATTTTGGTTATTATTTATAATAATTTTACCTGTTCTAATTTCTTGGCCATTTATAATATTAATCTCTTCTTCAAATTCACCAGAAGAAAAGATTTCAACAACTTCGAGGTTATAGAAATCAACCTCTTTACCTAATTCTGCAAGATAAGCAGAATCTTTTTTAGCAGTCATCCAGACGGCTTTTGCAGCATCCGCTGTTTTTGAAACCTCATCGTACAGTACAAGTTTGAGAGCAAACTCACTTGGTAAACTAGGAATGTGAGTTGACATTCCGTAAAATTTCCGAATCGAATCCTCCAAAATCATATCCAGATATTCACCTGTATAATCAGGATCTTTCGGAATGGCAAACACAGCTTTAACACTAAGACTTTTATTTTTTTCCATTTCACATTTCCTTTATTTTTTTATTTGTAAATGATAAAAACATAGGACTGATATTGCAGCGTGAACCAGAGCCCGGCAGCAGCTACTATAGCCTTTCTCTTGGGATGGTCATATCAGTCCATTTAAATTAAGCGGCCCACTCTTGAGGATGGACCTTATTATGTTGCGGGGAATCGTAGATTTTTGCCACTGACAACATGACTACCATTATAATTCGAGGTGGCAACGATAACAGCTTAGAAGATTAGAGGGCTGTGGTCCTGGTTACAGGCAATATTCCCAGTTTTGCCTGTTTATCATAGCTTTCGCTACACCAACAGCCAAAAATATGCGGTCTGACCAGTGATTCTTAATCCGTGTGGCGGGATCACTTGAGGCTAATAGTCTCTGGATTACTCGTAGAGCTTTCGCCCAGTCAGACCATTAATTCGCTACAGAATGAAATCAATACTCCTGGTCATCTGTATTTTACTCTGATATAGATGAGCTATCACAGAGATATAAAGACCCATCTATTAATTAATGGGAAAGAAGTGAAGATCTTTTTAACCTGTTAATGTGGAGTCTTTAATTATTTCTAGCAATTGTGGATAAATTTCCTCCGATTTTTAAATAACCCAGAAATGGACTATATGTGGGCAGGCGATTCAAAGTAAACTCACCTTTGCATAAAACTTCTTGTACTTCGAGCCTATAGAAGTAATGAAAACCTAATAAACATTTTTCATCGAAGAAATCAAAACTCGTTTTTACAATAGCTGCCCTTATTTGTGAACCTTTAATTGAATTTGGAAGCGGAGCGGTATATAAAATTGCCATAGTTTTTGGAAGCAAGTGATTATTTGTCCCATAATTCCTAATGATTACCCGTGTATAGTTGAAGCGTAATGTGTCTTTGAGTAAAGTAAGGTCCTCATCCGAGCAAATATCAAGACCACTAAATGCCTTATAAGTTTTTGTTGATTCATTATGCATTTTTATCTCCTAATTGTTATTGAATAAATTAGAAATCATTTACAGCTTGGAGGAAAGTAAATAAACCTTATTCTGTTCTAAAGTCCATCTACCGTTAGGGATTTCTCCCGCTGGGACCTATTAAAATTTGTAATGTAGTTTTCCCCGTACTTATTAATGGGAAAGAAGAGCAGATAATGTTAACCAAATATTCAGTCCCAGCCGTGACGTTAGTCTTTCGGTGGAAGCAGTCACGTCTGTCCATATTTCCGATTGACCGTTCAGTAGGTTTACTACCGCTGGGACCTATTAAAATCTGTAATGTAGTTATCGCCTGTACTTATTAATGGGAAGGAAGAGCAGATAATATTAACCTAGTTAAAACTATAAATATTACTCAACCATATAATTTTTAAGAATATATTACTGATTATATAAACCTTTCCTAATTACATTTCAGTTAGTAGTTCCTTTAATTCTTCTACTTGGGATAATCTATTTAAGATTTTTGTTACTCTTTTCGAAATTGCAGGACTGGAAATTTTAAGTTTTTTTCCAATCTCTTCATAAGTTTCCTTTTTGATTAAGTGTTCATATATTAATTCTTGCTCTTTTGCATTACAGTATTTTTCTATTATGTCTTTGAAAAAAAAATCTTTAAGATTGACATTTATTGCTTTTTTAACATCAACTCCAGGTTTTTTAACCGACATCGTATGATAGTTAATCTTATCTGTTTCAATTTTTGAAGTGTCCTCATCCAATACAGAAAAACTCTTAAAATATCCCGAGAGATTTAGAATTTCACTCTCAGGTTCATCAGAGTCTATTTCAATATCCTTTAAATCAATTTCTTCATATTTAGAAATTTCACTTTCTTTTTTGTTTTTCTCCACTTTGAATGTATCAAGATCTTTTTCATCCCAAGATTTATTTTCCATGAATTGATCTACTACGAATCTTTTTTTGTACTCTAAATTCTGTTTACGCTCATTCTCTCTTGACCGACTTAAACTTAGCCAGAATACATAAAATTTAAGAAAAGATAGAAATAACTGTACATTCATTAATTTAAGATCGATATCATCAATTTTATGAAGTTTAAAGACTGAAGAGAGCAAAAAGGTATATAGGTTAAGATTTTTAAAGTTAAGATATTTTAATAAAAGTGGATCAAATACAGGAGTTCTGTAACCGAGATATGGTGTACCTATATGCATTAGAATAAATAACCTTTTTTCTGGCTTAGTGAGGTTTTCGTTCTTATTTAATTCATCAAAAGTTTTTTTTGCCCATTCCCTATAACAACGTCGGAATAACATTTCAATTGCTAAATTAATTTGCTCAACCATTCCTTGTGTACTGGCGAACGTATCATTGATATACACAAGAACAGCACGATTAAGGGGTTCAGGCTGTGAATGAATGTGCTTTATTCGATCTATCCAATTCTGAATCTTTTCTATTTTCTCTTTACTTTTCTTTCCAACAAGAAATTCATCTAATGATTGAAGTGCTTCCTTTACTATTTTATTAAGCTCCTCATTGCTTACGGCTGTTTGTGTTTTATTGTCCTTATTTTCTTTTAATTCAGGTGACTGTTGCCCATTCTGAGAATATCTGGGAAGCATCGATTTTACTGTCGTTAGTACCTTACCGAAATCTGTTGATCTTAACTCTTCGAAAATCGGATCTTCAGCAAGGTAGTCTTTTAATTCATCAATTTCTCTTTTCGTATATCTCGTTCTAGATTTTTCTTTTTTATTCTCAATATTTTCGCCAATATTCTGAGTATTAATTTTCACAAAATATTGAACGATTTTCTTAAAATATTGTTTCGAAAAACGTTTTTGTGCGCGCAATGTTTGATCAATTTCGTCAATTTCATCATAGGCGGCTTTAAAAAATAATTTTTGAACAGAATAACCGGTCACATCTAAAATTGAATATTCAATTTTTAACTTTGCATCTTCCTCTTCCTTCTTTGTGGGCCAGATTTTTTCCTGCTTAACAAGCAGTTCCCGTATGAGATTATTATAGTCCATCGAATTTATCTTGAATGTTCGAGTATTCTTTAATGTACTGCGGAGATATTGACCCTTTACATCAAAATGTGTTGTTCGATAATACTCTAAATAAAATGCTATTATGAATTCAGAAAATTGTTCTGATCCATATCTCTTAAGAAAAGGATGTAAGAATGATTCCGAAGAAAGAAGTTTTTCCCAATCTGGAATAAAAATTCTAAGCTCACCGGAATTTTGAAGATCTATTTCATTCTTAAAGCCATTCCTAAAATCAAGATCGAGTGTCTCAATTATTAAACCTGTTCCATCGCTAAATGTTATTTCTTTTTCCAATTATTCCACCCTTTAAAATTTTTCTTATACATTTATCATTTAATATAAATAATTTAAAATTATTTAATTAAATATCTAGCATTTTTTTAAGAATTGAGTTCTCTTTTGAAATTATTTCTTCTCGGGATTTTCAAAATTTAATTCAGCTTAGTTTGTTCAATTCATTTTCAGTACTTGTATTTCGTACTTGGAGATTGGATTTTATTTCTATTGAACTATTCAATTGCTGAAAATATGGATTACTCTACTTTCATCTCTTGGTCGTGCACGTGCTAAAGCAAGTTTGATGAATAATAATGACAATTTATGGATACCAAAATTCCCATATAGGAGTGAGGCTAAAAATATTGAGGTTGGGAAATGATTACATATAAATTAGCCGCAGGATGCAGCCTGAATATAATCTCTTTATTCATAAATAATAACACAAAAAGATCAGATACAATGACTTGGATATAATCCACAAACATATAGTGGAAAATTTCAATATTAGGGTTTCTTCATTTTGGATTTCAATACGGGTTCTTATGTCCAAGAATTTTAGGTATTAATTACAGTTTTGAAAAATTTACATATCGTCTCACTTTGATTGTACTTAAAAAATTAAGGATTCTGTGTGGTACATAAAATGAATAAATAAAATCAAAAAAAAGGAAACTGAAAATTAAGCCTGATGTAACGATCAATGTTGTAAGAACTTGGCAGGGTAAATCTACTCTAACTCGCTTATGGTCTGGATTAAACATTCATCGTAGAGACGCAAAAAGAATATTAAATCACAAAGTGTGGAATTCTAAAAAGATTCGTTATGATGGTGATTCATTTGTATCAATCTGGATTGAAGAGTATTGGAATTCTGATGAAGGTAAAAATTTTTTATTACAGCTTCAGGATTTGAAAAATGGCGAAACAAGAGTGACACCAATGTATGAGATTGAATTTGTTAAGCATTCACATTGGGATGGTCATAAAAATTATATAGTGTTCAAAAAGAAAAATCACGTTAGGGAAATAAAAATAAATATTAAATAATGGGTGTGGTAGCTGCCATTCGTGGCTGAGACTAGAGGTAACAGACGAAAGTCTATGACGGGTAATAAGTCTATATACAGCACGGTGTTCTGATGACTCCCTGACCTATTGAGACATTAAATTGTCCGCTTCTAAAACACCAGTGCCGCACCCTACAATTAAAAGTGCATTGTGAATCGAACGTTCGTTTGAACTATTTTGTATTATACTTTTTAGGATAAGATGAAACTAATAATCAAATCATTTGAGACAAACAAAGAAAATTTATTCATTGATACTAACCATCCCGACTACAAATGGATTAAGAATCATTACAACGATCCAGATGTTTCAGATTCTGAGCGTGAATGGGCAGATTTTGATGATTCATTTATTGATGTAAAAGTTGGAAAACATTCGGTTAAATATATTGCTCTAAATACTTTTCCAAAGCAGGCAACTGAAACCATTGCTATCGTAGGTAAATCGAAAGGGAAGGATTTCATCGTTGATAAGTTAGTTCATTGTCGTTTTATGTATGATGGTCCTAATACTTATGAGATTATTGGCTTGGTTGACAAGGATAAAACAGAATTTAATAAAGATGGAGTAATAGTTCTGAAGCAGAAAAAACTTTAGTTATGACCTGTGGAAGCTGCTCGGGTATTGGATTTAATGGGGAGTAGATATTAACACTCCCCTCTATTTAATATTGGAGGAGTATAGAACAGTAATTATAAAATATCTTTAAAGACATACCAAAATCTCATGCTCAGAGCTCCATACGCATGTTTTAATCCACTTTTTTACTTGAACCCATGATTGAGTAGGGCTAAAATTTAATCTCATGACCACGGGCTTCTATTCAAACTATATAAATAATTTTTATCCTCTTAAATAAAATGTGAAGTGTGGCGGAGTTAAATAAAATTATTATATGATGAAGTGCTATAGGTGTTAGTCATTTGTTTGAAATTAAGCTGATTTCTAATATGACTATCACCTATAGCAATTTTTTAATTTTTCTGGGAGTTACTTAAACCCTTATTCTGCATGGAGTTATAGAGAGTCCTAGCAGTATATATTCTTTTTAAATATTTAAATAATAAATATATATATGTACCTTAGCGACGATAAGAAAATAAATAATATATATAGGCTGGATTTGGCTGCTGATTGGGAGGAAATATCTTTTACTACTACTCTACCTAACCCCTTTAAATACATGCTATTACATGGATTTCAACCTAAAATCGCTACTGATAGGACTTCGTTTTTGGCTTAAATATGCTTGTTATTCTATCAGCAAATGTCAGCAGATTTATTGATGCATGTATTTTAATAATTTTTATTTTCATCGTTACTTGACACCATGCTCAAATTTAAATATATTGAATAAGAGCACACACTATTATGTTTGCCTTGAAAAAAGAAAACTTGCTCACTTCTAAAACTTACCAATAGACAATCCTAATAACTTAAAACAGAAAACATAATTATAGGAATGCTCTTTCAATGAGAGGGCATTCCACCTGAAAAAAAACAATTTGAGGAAAATACAATGTATAAAACAAAAGACTTTTATTTAACTGCGGTACTCGTACTGCAAGGTTATAAAATAAAGGAGCATATAAATGAAAATAATAAGTCCGTTTTCTATTTTGAAGATAGCGAAGGACTCCGTGCATTAGTGCAGGATTATTTTTACGATAAAGTAAGAGTATCTCCGCATCAGTTTCAAACATCAATTAAAACTGTAAAGGCACTTATGTACAATTAAAAGCTTAAGTATGGGGTAAACAAAAATGTATAATGAAAAAAAGGGTAAGAGCAATCCTAATCTGGATTCTCTTCGCGAAAAAGTTAATTCTATTCCTGCCGAACAAATCGCAAATAAATTTGGTTTACTGAACTCAGTAAATGGAAAGAGTCCTCAGGGTGATTGTCCAACTGGTCATTCTTCAAGTGGTGGCAAATGCTTTTCCATCAACACAACCGATAATCATTGGAAATGTTTTCAATGTGAAAAGGTTGGTGATAACATTGAGCTTATCAAGATATTTAAGAAGATAGATTTCCTGGGAGCACTGAAGTGGGCTGCAAAAGAATTTAACCTTTCTCATTCCGTTGATTTCAATAATCCTTATAGTAATAATATATCAGATGAAGAACTGGAAAAGATAAGGTTATTTAATTCAAGAGTAGAATTGTTCGAAACTGCATATGAATGGATGCACGAGTTGTTATTTACTGATGAAGCAAAAGAAGCTCGCGACTATCTGGTGAATAATAGAAAATACGATGTTGAAGTTCTTAAAAAATCAGAGTTCTGTTATTTCCCGCCTGCAAATGATATAAAAGATTATTTACGCAAGCTACATCCAGAAAAAGAAGTCGATATAAATGATCTTCCGCTATTTGGAAGAACAGGTAATAAGTACAGGTTAGCAATTCCGTACAGAAACAGAAAAGGGAAAATTACAGGGTTTATAAAAAGAGCTACTCCGAATACAGTTATAATTGAAACTGATAAAAATGGAGAACCAAAAGAAGTTAGATATGATGCTACTAAAGGCTTGAATAAAGATGATATATTTAATTTGTTCAAGTGTAAGGACCAGGACACTTTGATCATCTTTGAAGGCTATCCTGACGCAGTGTACTTTTATGCTGCAGGAATTGAGAATGCAGTTGCTGTTGGTCAGGGTAGATTAAGTTCATCTCATCTGGAAGGATTAAGATCATATAAAGTAAAAAATGTTATCATCTCATTTGATAATGATAAAGAAAAAGATGAAGATAAGAGTACCGGTAAGATCGGTAAACAGGAAGGACCTGGTATACAGAATACAGTGGCCGCAGTAAGGTTAATATTAAGTGAATCTGATCTAACTCCATTTGTTCTTGATCCTAAATTACTCGACCCGCACAAGGACCCTGATGAATACTTTCGTGCTAATGGACTTGATGCGACTAAAGCTCTCTATAAGAATGTAGCTAAGGGTGTTTTGTGGTTAGCTGATAGGATTTTATTAAAGTATGATGAGAATGATCAGTTATCTAAACAGAACACTAAGGATCAATTACTCTACCTAACTACCCTAACCCCTGATGCTGAGGATATTGCTATTCTGACAAAAACGATAATGGATAAGTTAAAGCTGGATAAATCTCTTGTTAATAAACTTATTAAAGAAAGACAAAAAGAAGCAAGGTTAGAGAAGTATAAGAGAATAAAAAAATCCGAGCTTAATAAACAAAAAAGATATTTCCCGTTTATTGAACGAAGCACAAGCTCCTACTCATACCTTGATACGAAAGCAGGTGATGTATATATGGGCATTCAGGAAGGAATATTAGAAAACATTCTTTTATCAGGCGAAGAGACTTTACCAGATATTCTTCCTGTACTGAAAGCAGATTTTGATGTTAATTCTAATGAGAGAATAGATTATGAAAAAGAAATTATAAATCTGTTTGTACCTACTGAGTATATGCTTTTAAGTAAAAATCTGGAAACCTTTCACCCGAAAAAAGATTTTCCTCATATCTACAGATTGATGATGAACCTGATTCCTAATTACCGCGAGAGAAAAAGATTTCTGAACTGGCTGGCGGGTATTCTTCAGACACGACAGAAACAACTTACTGCCTGGGTACTTAAAGGAGAACAAGGAGCAGGTAAGGGAATATTTCTTGATTATGTGCTTAAAGAACTTTTTGGAAGAAGGCAGACAGTAAAGGTAGAGGACTCTGATTTGCAGAGTGATTTTAATCCCTGGTTAAAGAATACAATACTTGTAGCTTTTAATGAAGTAGCTCACGACAACAGTACAAGAAACAATATCAAGTCCAGAATAAAAGCAATTATCACTGATCCTGATGTAATGATAAATGAAAAGAACATTCGGAATTACTTTATAACAAATTATGTCAACTGTCTTTTCTTCAGCAATGAAAAAGTGCCATTATTTATTGAACAGAAAGACAGAAGATTAAATGTAGTCTCTACAGGACCCAACCTACTCTCATTTGAATGGTTCAGGAAGGATCCGGAAGCATTTATCAATTCATTGAAAGCAGAGGTTGCTAGCTTTGCACAGTTCCTGATGAATTGGAAATATGATCCTATTGATGCAAAGACCTGTATTGATAATGATGAAAAAGCGTCGATGGTTTCTGTTGGCCTGAATAAGTTTGAGGAATTTGCAATACATTTGAAGAAAGCAGATCTGGAATGGTTTGAAGAGAACATCATTCACAGTAATTACGAAAAAGATCAGGATTTTCTAAATAGAAAAAGCTTGTTCAAGTTAACAGAGGATGATCTCAAGGGAAGTATTAAGAAAGAACGCGCTCTAGAGGCATTCAACCATATATACGTAAATCAACAGGTAAATAATATTCAACTGGGGAGGAGCTTGAAGCTGTATGGGATTAGATCAGATAGATCCAGGAAAACAGATGATAATAATTGGTACTATATGTGGGGGTAGTTAGGTAGAATAATCTATGGCAATTGCCATACTTTCTGCCATACCTTTTTTTAAGCAGTCGTGTCCGTAAGTTCTTTAAAATAAGGGGGTTGCCATAGAATGTCATACTTTGTCATAGATTATAAACTTGGGTTTGAAAAAAATATATTTTTTAAAAATAAATATCCTACCAACCTTTTTAGAAATCTATGACAATCTATGGCAAGTGTGGCAATCTGTGAATTTGGGCTAAAATCGAAGGATTATATGAAATAAATGAAAATAAAGTATGTCGCAATCTATGGCAATCTGGAATAATCTATGGCAGAAAATATACAGGTCTGATGCAAAGACCTGAGATAAAAAAGCTTAAAAGGGTGTAAGGATAAATTTTTAAGAGGGGAAAATAGATATGGATAATAAGGACATAAGAAAAAACAGTATGACTCAAAAACTATTAAAAAATATCGGCGAAAAAAGATTAAAAGAACTCTGGGTCAGGTATGGAATGTATAAATCTGCAGAACTCCTATCGCTGGAACTGCAGGAATACATTTCATTTTCAACAATGCGCTATTTATCGCAGATCAAAAATTGGCGTAGACCCGTTAACAGACTAAGCCCATTATACAAGGGTTATTTAGCAGGGAATGTTGATCCTAGCTATTTCAAACATTTAATTTTTGAGGAGGAAACTCAAAATGAACAATCAATTTGATAAAGAACTAATAATAGATGTAATAGAAGCAATTGAAACTCTATGTATCGATGGATTTCACTGGGGTAAAAAGGATAAAGAGTTTTCAAAAAGTCAAGAAGAGTTAAAAAAATCTATAGATAAAATAATTATTTGCCTGGAATGGATTGATAGAGAGTATACTCTTGAAGCATATATGAAGGCATCTG
The DNA here is from genome assembly GCA_003538625.1 of Ignavibacteriales bacterium. GTDB lineage: Bacteria > Bacteroidota > Ignavibacteria > Ignavibacteriales > Ignavibacteriaceae > IGN3. Next base: position 10,966 of record DPRR01000045.1, on the reverse strand, counting down.
GACTTAGAGCAGGTGAATTAAAAAGAGGTATTGAAGCGAGTGAAGAAACAGAGATGCCATTAGGTTGTGTCATCACAGCAATAGCTTTTAACTACCATAGATTCAGATATATTAAAACTATGGGTTGGGAAGATATTATATTTTATGCACCGGCTGATATTGTTCGTGAACTTAAATCCAGAATGAAGAGACACGAGGAAAAAATATCACCGGAAAGACTACAACAAATTTTGGAGGAATAGAATGAAAAATAATATTGATAAACAGATGCTTGAAAAGCAAATGCATAGACCTAAAGAAAAAGCTGACATAGTTTTTAATAAGCTGCTTGCTCAACAGAAAAAACCAAAAAATCCACTCGATGAAGTAAGATCAGCAACTTATCCGAATACTAATGAAATCAATCAACAGTTTTGATTGTTTGAATAACAGATTGAATGATTTGCTTGGAAATATTTTGGTTAATTAAAAAGGGGAGTTGCCTCCCCTGAATTTATTTTAGCAGAACCATTTTTTTTGTCTGCACAAAATCTCCAACCTGTATTTTATAAATATAAACTCCGCTTGCAAGTGATAACGAATTAAAGTTCACTTCATATCTTCCTGCAGCTTTTTCTTCATTAACTAATGTTGCAACTTCTCTACCAAGAATATCGTAGACTTTTAACATTACAAATCCAGATGTTGGTATTGAATAGCTAATTAAAGTGGAAGGATTGAATGGATTCGGGAAATTTTGTGAGAGCAAATAATTTTCAATTAAAATCATTTGATCATCTTTTTCAGTATTCGTTAATAATCCTCCGGTATCCAAAAGATAAGCTTCATCTCTGTTTGTTAGTGCGTTTTTTCCGTATCCAACGACAAATCTTCCATTTGATGACACAGCTGTAGCAGAATAAAATTCTGATCCCTGAGATAACAAATGAGAAAATGTAAAATTAAAAAATTCAAGTCCATATTCATCTGATAGTCTGAATGCGCCGTTTCCGCCATCCCCAACTATATATTTGCCATCGTAGGAAGCATCAGACCCCTGACTGAAATTACCGGCAATATTCATATGAAATTCATTTGGAACATTCCACTTAAATGCGCGATGTAATCCTGCTGATCCTGTTTCACTTCCTGTTATCGTTCTTCCGTCACCGGATATACCACGAGCAAAACTATAATAAGTTCCTATATTCATCATCCCTGCACCCTCTGTCCATCTGAATGCATACGGATCATTTGAAGCTGTGTACGAATATCCTGTAATAATATTTCCTTGATGGGATATTGCAGAAGCACCTGAAGAGCTCCCTCCAAGTGTTCCTAAATTAATCATACCTGATTCCGACCATCTGAAAGCATTTTGATTTATATTAACGGTTATGTATGTGCCATCTGATGAGACACTTGTAGCTTTGCTATAATCACCTGCTCCAATATCCTGCATTCCTTCTGCTTCGGTCCATTTAAAGGCTTTATAAACTTGATTACTGTCAGAAGCAAAACCAACAATTGTGCTTCCATCCGCTGAAATTTCTGAAGCCTCACTTCCTATTCCTCCAAGCGTTCCAAGATTCTGCATTCCATTATTCATTGTCCACCTAAATGCTACATTATCAAATGTGGAATCGCGGGCATAACCAACAACTATTTTACCATCGTCCGATACCCCAAATGCTTCACTCTGATTTCCTCCCAATGTACCCAACCAGATTAATGAAGATTCTACTGGTCTTGGTGGCACTATGCCATAAGGTGGAAGAGATTGTAAGTAATTGTAAATTTCCGGAGTCATCTCTTCAGGTTCATTATTAGGTAAGTAGTCTTCCGTATTAGTAACGCGAGTATTGAAATTACTGCTTAATCTAAAATTATATTTCAGATTTTCCCAATCTGCATAACTTATCAGAGTTTGTCCTGGCGATGGAATTTTAGGGTTATTTAAATCGTTTATATCAACTGGTCCGCCGGCAAAGCCGGAGGAGTCTCCGCTTCCGTCCCAATCTACACCAACTCCAGGATACATTATTCCTATTCTTATAATACTTCCGTTATTATTCGAGTATGGAAAAAGAACAGGGTTTGGATAATCAAGTAATAACGGATTTAATCCTTCAGCTTCATTAAGATTATTCTCGTTTAATGTAGTAAGTTCAGCGGTCGAGTAAACTAAATCCCAGCTAAGATTTGATAATCTTCCATTGTTACTTGGAAATTGCCAGGTATAGTTCATTACACTATAGTAATTGGGTTTATAATTAATATCATCTACTCCTCCGTGTCTTAAACCCAGAGTATGCCCAAGTTCGTGCATAAATGTTCCAGCCTGTTGATTGCTGTCCCCGTTGACCGTATTAAATGAACCCAGAGTTATTAGGAAGTCATTACCACCTGCACCTTCTGTTAGTTCTGCTTTCCCTGAGTTTCCACTTGTCCCAAATTTGTCTCCCCAAATGCAATAACGATATACCATTCGCTTAGCTTCAAGTATTTCCTTTGCGTATGTATTTGCACGCTCATCATCTGTTCCAAAAAATTGCTTTTTCAATTCATAAAATCTTGGCCAGGGATCTGCCTGTAAAACTTCATCCGGAATTGGCATTGAGTTGTCATCCATTTCGACGATTAAATTTATCCCGTCCATCTCATTTGGATTATCAACATATCTATAAGGCACTTTTGCAAAAGCTTTTCTCACTCTTTCAAGAGTAGAATTAAAAGGCCTGAAGCCCATCATATAATCTAGTTCCACAAAAATATCTTTGCGGTCCGGTCTCGCCCCTTTAAAGTACAAATTCAGATCAATAATTCCATCGGCATTTACGTCAATGCCGTCTCCATCTGATTCCCAGCAATCATATATACCGTCACCATCCGAATCCTTAAGGCATAATGCACGTGAAAACTCAGAAGTGTTGCCTTCACCGTCAAAAGCAATTGCAGTTACAAATTGCGTGTCTGAAACAGATTGATTAATGTTTTTATTAATAAACGCCCACCCGCTGTCATCAGTAGTCACAATCATCGAATCCATAAAAAATTGTCCCTCCCCAAAGTGCGAAGGACTTTTTTGATTGCTTTTGAAAATATATAATGTATACTCTGTCATCGGTTTAGAATAAAACCTTCCGTGTATTGTGATCGAATTTAGATGCAGAGATGCCGAATCAAGTATTGGAAAGTTTTGTAGTAAGTTTGCTCCGATATCTATATCACCTGAATCATTGGGTGTTATGTTATCCGGAAAAAGATCTATTCCCATAATTCCGTTTTTATAAATTAAATTACCGCTGACTTTATTCTTGCTTCCGGCACCTATATATATCCCATTCCAGTCATTGTATGCTATTTCATTCAGGTTTTCAAAACCACCAACAAGTGTGTTATAACCTTCAATGAATATTCCATCATATCCATTACCCAGATCAATTCCTTGTGGACTATCAGTACCTATATAATTATTTAAAATTTTATTTCTGTAAGATTCTAATCCAATGATTGCAATCCCATCGCCTGAATTTGCACCTATAATATTGCTGTGCCCCAAATTTTCATCCCCTATCCGGTTATCCGATGTGTTTTGAAGACTTACACCAGCAAAACCATTTCCTCTTGCTGTAATTAAGCCCACCGGTGTTGCTCGCGTTGTACCGATATAATTGCCATATATTACATTGTGCCTTGCGCCTGAACCATATAACCAGATGCCAAACTGTGTATTGCCTGATATTACATTACTCGAATCAAAGAATGAGCCTCCTATTTTTATTCCGGGCATTATCCCTGTTGTGTCCCCACGTTCAATGTAAATACCTTGGGCATTTGGTATACTGGTATTACCCGAGGGATCTATTCCTATTAAATTACCCGCTACCACATTACCGGTACCATTGCTCCCATCTAAAAAAAATGCAATACCCGCCTGTTGATTCCCCGAAATTAGATTCTGGCTTTCTGTCCATTTACCTCCGATGGTTATATTATATGGTGAACCCGATGCAGCACTAATTCCGTAAATAATTTCAATACCATGTTTATTGGAAATCGGGATGCTTCCATTTGATGAAGTGCCGATACGGTTTGCTGTAATATAATTATCGTGTGAACTTCCGCCTTCTATTCTTATACCGGCCTCATAATTGCCTGAAACTACATTCATTGCGGAAAAACTTGAACCGCCTATTTTTACATTAGAGGACTGATAAATAAATACACCATTAAAAATGTTTGGAACTGCTGTCGTACCGTTTGCATCTGTGCCAATATAATTATTTTCGATAATTATATTTGAATTTGCTACGTTTGAAATTCTTATTCCGGAGCTTGAGTTTCCTGAGATTACGTTTCGATTACCATTTGAGTTTCCAATTTGATTATTCTGATAGAATAAAACGATTCCATCTCCGCCATTACCTTTATTTGTAGTTCCATCCGGACTGATACCAATATAACATCCTTCTATCATATTTCCTGCGCTTATTAGTCCCACTCCCGCACCGCTAAATCTGTTTATGGCAATAGATTTTAGGATACTGTTGCCGCCGGAAATTATTAATCCATTTGAGACGCCGGCTGCTATTCCATCAATCTCAATAACCGGACTACTTGTGTAACCTGGCTGACTCGTACCATCGATAATTACTGAATCAGATATCTCAGGAAGTGGTGTTAATGGTAAAATTGTTTTTAGACCTGTTCCGGGTATGTTAAAACTTATTATGTCTTTTCCTGCATTGTTGTTTGCATCCTCTATTGCTTTTCTTAACGATCCATTCCCTGCATCATTTAGGTTTGTGACTGTATAAGCATTTAGTGATGAATATTTTATTTCATCTTTCATTCGAATTTGTTTATCTGCTGGTATCAATGTTTTAAGTTCAATGGGTTGTTCTATTCTGGCACCGGGTTCAGGCTTAAGCACGTTCTGATATTTTTGTTGCTTTACCTGCGCATTTGCTGAAAAAAGAATCAGTCCGGAAAGTAGGGTCAAAATTCCTATCAAATTCAATTTACCGAATTTTACTATCATTATGCTTCCAATAATTTGGTTGATGTTTTATACCAGTATTCTCAATACCATTATAAGGAATTACTTGGGAATTACATGGGTAAATATCTTATTTTATTTTAAGAGTCACTCTTGTATTTGTGCCATTCTTTAGCGTTATTGTCGCATTCCTTATTAATGGCCTTAAATTAAATTGTCTAATCAAATTTTAGACAAGTAATCCCTTTAATTTAAAATTTCCTTTTAGTCTTGAGTCGAAAGAAGAGGTGGCAACTTGCGGAAGTTGATAATCGGGATTAAGACAAGCTAAATGTTTTTCAGATTTTGCCGAATCTTACTTACCAATTCAAAAAAATAATGACCCTCAACCGAAATCTCAGGACCTTGTGTAATAATGTCTGTGCTTTTACAAAAACTTTTATAAAATAAAATCCAATTACATCGAATAATAAATTTTCTATTTAACCATTGCTTTTTTTATAAATCGTAAAATTGTCATAAGTATTCGGCCACACTACAGTCTATTTGAATTCCTTATGGAAAAATGCATTTTTCAAATGATTGCTACCATTTTGTACTTAGCCATCGACTCAATGCCACCAAAATATTGAGCAAACATCAATAGAAGCTTGCCAAAATAAAAAATATATCTGCAAGCACGGTTAGTTGCGGAACAGGTTTATTTTTTTATTCCTTTTGTTAATAATATATGAAGCACGATTTGAATCTTATTTATTTAATTATATTTTTACTTTTAGAAATGAGGGTTATCAATTACTTGAAATATATTCGATTTGTTAACCCGAATTTTTATTCGGGTTTTTTATTAAGTTATATTAATTCTCAAATCTGAAACTTTTCTCACCTCAATTATTGATTTTTGAAAAATAAATTCAGCTTAAATGAAAGTTTATTACATTTATGCAACAAAATTCAGTTTAAGAGACAATTGCTTGGTGGCATCATTTTAGTACTGACAAATACATTCAATTCCAGCTGCCAATGCACGTTTTTTCTGTACTGAGCTGTTTAATTATAAAATAAAATTAGCCTGCTTTATGAAATGGTTTCATATAAAATTTTCCAGTACCGATCTTTTCGGTAATTCGGATGAAAAGTTCATCAATCAATTTATCAACCTTGTCCATACGCTTCACTCTCCTGAAAAATTAGGATTATACAGTTTAAAATTCCACCAAGATGATGGACTAACCTATTTTGCATCTTGTCCGGTTCAATTTGCGGGTGAACTGAAAAAAGTATTATCCTATTATCCGGCACAGGAAGTATCAAGACCGAACCTGAATCTTTTAAATCTCGAAATAGGCAAAAATGGTGTACTTGGAAATCAGGAATAAGCACTGAGTATTTTTTAGAACATTTAGCTTTGGTTGAAATTTATAAATACGATTTGAATTTGATTATTGATTTTATAATTTTGTTATGAAATAGTTTAAGCACAATGAACTTTTCCCACCTTGTTATTATTTAAAGACCTGAATTTCCCTTCAGGTCTTTTTTATTTCAAAGCTATCTGAAAAGTTGATATAAAAATATTATTTTGAGTCACTTTCTGCAAAATGAAATAATATCAAGTAATATTTCAGGAGACTGAAGTTGTATTTTGCGATGATCAAAAATTCATCAAAGCGACCATTCATTTCCTTCATAAGCATTATTGTCCTACGGAATACAGTAATAAGCGTTCGAATAAATTTAGAATAACTTTGAAAGGACATTAAGTTCTATCCGGGAATAAAACTATGAAGGGGTACTAGTCAGATTTTGTCTAAGAATAATAAATACATTATGTAAATTACGATCGCTATTAATGCAATAGTCAGCATATCAATTATTTTATTCTTATATTTTTTAAGTTCCATTACTTGTACCTATAAAAAATGATATATAAAAATGGTATTTAATGATGATTATATCAAACAATTAATTAGGGGCTTAAGAACAAATAGAATCACATAAAAGATTATAAGAATAAATATTATAATTACACCAATTGAAATAAATAAAATACGTTGAACTAAAAAATAACGCTTCATTAAGTTCTTCCATTAAACAGGCGACAAAACATTTGAGATAATTATTCTATATTCGTTATCAAAGACTGATTATTTTATTTTAACCAAACCTATCTGTGATTTTAAAACAATCTATTCCTTCAGATTTCAAGTTTAAGATTCTATTTAGACGAGAAATCGGTACGCTAAAATAAAATCAGGGAGCCAATGGCTCCCTATCTTTATCATTAACGAATTTGAAATAATCCCATTAAGTCTTCGCTTGATGAAAGTAATGTTTGCACACCAGGTGCTGCATCATCATCAGCGTATATCCTCCACTGATAAATATTACCAGATACTAATGGTGAAAAGGCAAATCCGTCGAAATTAAATTCTACACTGTTCCATTCCTTTGGAATTTGTGTATGACGGATTACTCCGTTTGCATTAAACCCGCCCCAAATAAGATTACCGTTTACATCTCTTACCTCGATAATGTACTCCTTTGTTTGCGGATATGCATTCCAATGAAAAGTTGGAATTATTGAATCAGCAACGCTTGGTACAATTTCGCCAGGTGGATTCGTTGGTGAAATAATAGAAATTGCACTCGTAACACTGAAGTTTCGTTCTTTAGAAGTATCTGCTGAAAAAGAAACATTTAGTGCCCCGGGGTTCTTAAATATCCAATCCGGGTCCATTACATAGCCATCGTTTGCATATGAGGCCCAGGCAATATATTCACCTGTTGGAATTTTATTTATTACATAATTCCTGCTGGTATCGATATCAGTTGTAAGTCCGTTGACAACAGTATGAGAAATTTTATCCAAAAGTGAAATGTCTACTATCCCGTTTTCAACAGCAAGGAAAGTTACCATTCCTGTTAATGTTGATCCGGTTATAGGATTAATATTTATCTGAACAGAAGCTGATGAAGATCCCGAGGAAAGAGTAACCTGCGGTTGATTAGCCGATTGATAACCCGACTTAATAGCATCTACTTCATATGAATCATAGGGGACATTGAACAAAACAAAATATCCTTCCGGACCAGAATAGGTGTGATACTCCGAATTCTGGCCTGATGATTTAGCAACAACTAAAAAACCGGAAAGTTTTGGATTAACCGTACCCTCAATTTTTCCGAAGGTACCTTGTAATCTGCTCATAAAGTAAGTTTGTGAGAATGTCTGTCCTGATGAAATAGAAAATGGGATAGGACTGACGCTGCCCTGCGGAATTTCATTAAACCCTTGAGCTGATATTCTTACAAAATAATTACCCGACGACACATTTTCGAATTTAGCAATACCATCAGTATTTGAGAAAATTCTGGAAATAGATTCTCCAGAGTTTGCATTATTTAAAACTACATTTGCTCCACTAATATTTATAGAATCGCTGACAGACTTAATTATAATCTGAATATTTGTGGGTGTTGGTTCTACAGTATTTCCATCGCTGCAACCTGGAACGAAAATTAAACTTAAGAAGAAGATTGAAAAAAAAACAATTGATAACTTTGCTGATAAGTACATTGTATCCTCGCTATTATGATATTGCAATCACTGCAAAAATTAAACCAAATTTGACTATTTGATTAGTCTCTGATTATTTAATCAGATAGATACGGAAGAAGAAAAATAGTAATAATTACAATTACGACTTAAGTAGAAATTATATTTGTGAGGATTTATGGGCACGAAAAAGGTTTATTTTTTTACTTAAGGTATTACTATTTTTGATATGTGGTTAGCAGAAGGTTCTCCCCCCAAGCCTTTTGTTAACACAAGGCCCTGCGGCTTCGGTTTCAGGGTTCTTTTATTATTACGCTTTCAGCAATGATGAATAAATAGGAAGCAAAAGTTTTTGACTTTGATAAAAAATAGATGGATTTTATATCCATATAAATATGCTCTACTCCGTGCGAGCTCAGTTAGAGACATTTAACTAGTATAGACTCAAAAAGGCAAACCGATAACTCCCTCGAAGGATAAACATTAAAATAAAATTTGCTTTAGGTATTACAATTATTGTTATGAGTTCAGTTTAGAAGGGAAATTTAAGTGCATAAAAAATTTTTTTACACCACTTTATGATCATATTAATTCAGCTATCGTTGCTATCTGCTCTGCATTAGAATCTTAATGGTGTAAACTAAAGATCGAAAGCATTTTAGTATTATAAGTTTAAATTTGATAATTAAAATTTATAATTATAAGAGCTCACCATTCTATAAAACTAACAGTTATTTTCGGTAATGTTTTCTTAGTAAGTCATTTGCAGAGGTTAAATTGTAGTTACTAAGATTTAAGTATCAAATGCTTTAGGAAAGATAAGTTTTGCATCTTGCACGATAATTGATACTGATCTAACCGGTATTTGAATAAAATTAATTAACTGCAATCGTTTTCAATTATTCTCAAGGGAGCCCTCAAATGAAAATATTTTTATCCATTTTTCTCACATTCTTTTTATATTCCTTCGCTATCGCTCAATGTCAATGTCCTAGTTGCGGCGGATCCGGCTGGATTTCTCAATACAACACTTGTTCAAAATGCGGAGGCACTGGAGGTGAATCCTGTATGCGATGCAACGGTAACGGTACTGAGCTTTGCAATCAGTGTTTCGGAAGTGGTTCCGTAAACGTTAGATGTGGTAACTGTGGTGGGTCCGGTGAAGACGGTGATGCTACTTGTTCAGTTTGCGGAGGAAACGGAACAGTTTCCGAAACCTGTATAAGCTGTGACGGTATGGGAAGATGGAATTGCGGAAGATGCGGCGGTACGGGACAGGAAACTTGTTCACTGTGCGGCGGTAACGGCGAAAAAGAATGGCAATACCCGTGCGGAACTTGCGGGCAAACCGGTCAAGTGGACTGTGGAAATTAAATAGATTTATTCTATGTCTAAAATTTCTTTAACACCAAGCAAGCCCGTTTCAGCTGGTTCAATTGTGGTATTAATATTCTTCCTGATCTTCGGGATCGGGTTTGCTTTTCTTGTTGGTAATGTTCTTGCAGAGAATGAAGCCCCTGCTTTAATGTCGATGGTTTTTTATCTTTTCATATTCATATGGATAGGCACTGTCTTACTTATGCTAATCTATTATGTGAAAAATTATAACAGTGAAAAAGGTATATCAATATTGGATATAAACACAGAAGAAGAGTCAGCCAAAGCAAATAGAGATCGTTCGCCTTCAGAGAGATTACGCGAACTTGAGTTATTGAAAAAAGAAAGCCTGATAACTGATAAAGAATATGAACTGAAACGTACTGAAATTTTAAGTGATAAGTGGTAATTAAAAGTATTCCGGATTATAAATGATATTTTATTTTAGAGGAATCATTTATCACTATTTATAAAATAATTTTATATCGTTGTACTTATTCGGGTGTAAAATAATAAAGAAAGGTTTTTATATGGGACTTGGATTAATAGAAATCATAATGATTTTATTCTTAATAGGTTTTATCCCATTCATTTTTGCATTTATCGATATATTAAAAAATGAATTTACCGGCAGCAACAAATTGATATGGTTATTAGCCGTTCTCTTTGCCCCAGTAATCGGATCAATAGCATATTTTTTTATTGGGACGAAACAAAAAACAAATAATATAAAAAAATAATTATTAAAATTAAATTGGTTACTAATCATATAAACCCTGAGGCTTCGGTTTCAGGGTTCTTTTATTTTATAAGTTTTTGGATCTTCTTTATCGTAAGCGGAGCGCTTCCTTCATAATGATTATTTACGTTAACGTAAGTATCAACTTTTTTATTCTTTAGGTAATAAATAATTTCAGCAATTTTATCTAACTCTTCATCCTTCGGTTCAACAATCTGATTCCAGATACTGCCTGTTTTCTTTTCTATTCCTGATCTATCCGGACCGTGCAATCTAATTACAGCCGTGGATTTTATCTGATCTTTATAAT
>DPRR01000028.1 GCA_003538625.1 Ignavibacteriales bacterium | reverse complement strand
CAACACTTTTTGACTATTATGCCCAAAATGACAATTACGCTCTAATAACTGTTTAACAATCATAAATATCATAAAAACAAAATCTTATATATTCTGGCTGCCGCTTTTAGCAATCATCTTCTGGGGAGCATCATTTATCGCAACAAAGTATTTGCTGGATGAGCTTACTCCGGAAACAATAATTTCAATGAGATTGCTTCTTGCCATTATATTTCTGCTGACGATAGCATTAATTCAAAAAAGAGATTTTAAGATTAATCTCAAAAGTCATAGCTACATTTTGCTTCTTGCTATTATAGCCGTCTTCCATTTATGGATTCAAGTAACAGGATTAAAATTTACAACTGCATCAAATACAGGATGGATAATTGGAACTGCACCAATTTTTATGGCATTACTTGGTTTGTTTTTCTTTAAAGAAAAACTAAGCACACTAAAAGTAACTGGAATAATTACCGCAACATTGGGTTTGTTAATGCTTGTCGGAAATGGAAATCCTGCAAACATTGATCTTATTAAAAACAAGGGTGATTTGCTTGTCCTTGCAAGCGCGTTTACCTGGGGAATTTATTCAATGGTGAATAAAAAAATTTCATTAAACTATTCCCCGGTTATGACTATACTTTATCTTTTCTTAATGATGGCGATAATTATAATTCCATTTACAATTAATAATACAGCCGTAAATTCGGTAATTAATCTTTCCGGTGTAGGGTGGATTGCAATATTATTTTTAGGCTTACTCTGCAGTGGTGTATCATATGTAATCTGGGCTTATGCTTTGCGTGAAATGGCATCTGCCAAAGTTGGGGCTTATCTTTACTTTGAGCCATTTGCTACGGTTTTTACTGCGTGGATTTTTCTTAGTGAAGATATTACTTTGTTTATGATCTTAAGCGGACTGATAATTACTGCCGGTGTTTTTTTAGTTAATAAAGATTAAACCGTTGGCTAACGAGACTGTTTTATAGGTCTAAAATACGTTTTTGTCACTCCCACTAAAGTGGGAATCCACTTTGTATTGTGGGTTTTAGATTCCCGTTTTCACGGGAATGACATAGAAATCTTAACTTATGAGACGACCTCCTAAAAGTGTTAATAAAAATTTAAAATGAGATTCCCGTCTTAACGGGATTGACAGAAAGAAAAATGATTCTAGATTCAAACAGTAAAAAACCAAACATAGAATATCCCTGTGATTGGCATTATAAAGTAATCGGTACAGATGCAGCTGAAATTATAAAAGCGATAGAATTAGCTGCTGCCGGAATGGATTATAAAATATCATCTTCAAACGTTAGCTCTAAGGGAAATTATTTTAGCATAAACTTAAAAGTATTTGTTACCTCAGAGGTTATCCGTGATATAATTTTTGCAAAGCTTAAAGACAATGAGTTTGTGAAGTTGGTGTTATGATTTTTATAAACAAAAAAAAGGACACTATCTGTCGTGTCCTTAAATTATTTTCAGTAATTAATTTTTCAATCCTTAAATTTTTTAATCCCTTAATCAACTTTCTGCAAAACCATCTTAGTTTTTCCACTAACAAGGGTAAGTTTCATTTTGTCGATGCTGTATGTAACAGTTTTATCATTAAGTGCGGCGATCACTGCTTTCTCAACTTTCATATTTGGGCAAGACATCAACGTACCCATTAAATTACCAAATATAATTTTGTTACCAACAACATCAATCGGACCGGTGAGATTGTTACATCCGGCATGTCCTCCAAAGCGCATATCGGTTAAATTAAATTCAAATTGCGGTCTGCCATTCATTAACTTTTCTTTTTTCAGATTGAATCCTGTCATCTCTTCCATTACATAAATATCATACAATCTAATATCGTATAAGAATTTTCCGCAGCCTTCAAAAGTTTTGTAGTTCGCGTCGACCGATTTTTTAGCTTCTACTCTGACTTTGCAGGAAAATTTTTCTCCGGACATGTTATCCTGACAATCATCCTTGATAACAGTGATTATCAATTCGCCGCTATCTGTTTTTGCTCGATATAAAGTTACATCGGAATCCTGGGCTTTTATTCCATCAACAGCCGGAGTAGTTAATTTAATGTCATCCATTGTGGCAAAGATCATTGATTTTTCAAAATCAATTTCTAGAGTCCAGTTCGGCTCGTTTCCTCTTGCAAAAAAATCAACACCATTCAAATATTTTTCCTGATAATAACTTGAATTCACTTCAACAGTTTCTTTGGTTGGTTTAACATTCTTCGTCTCTTCAAATTCTTTACTTTCCTTTACGGTGGTTGGATCTTTATGCAAATAATATTTTTCTTTAAATGATGATGCTATTTTTTTTCCATCCTGACTGAGCATAACTAATTCTTTACCTGCAATCAAAAATAATTTTCTTTCATTAGAACCATTAACAGAAATAACTGAATCCGAAACAAACTCCCAATTACCATCATCGATAGAAATTTCTTCTGATTTTCCTTTGTAAACTGTTTTTTGTTTAAATGTAAAATTGTTTTTTAAGTTTAATTGATAATCAATTTCTTCACAGTCTGAGCAGGGCAGAATGCCAAGCCAAATTCCATTAGTGAAAAACGATATCTTTTTTGAATCCTGAATAATTTCGGGAGAAGAAGAACATCCTAAAAGAAGAACTAGAAGAAATGCAGCTACAGACAAAACTTTATACATAAATAATCCTTTAACTTATTTCTTGGTTATCCGATTTAAGCACAGCAAGCAACCAGAATAATATTTTTTCAAAAATTATACCGTGAATAATTTAACAAACGATTAAGAATTTATTAAATAATACACCAAAAATATTTATTTACTTTTTTGCCCGGTTATATTGGTATAAAATTTTTACTTGTTGATAAAAATTAAGACGATTAATTGATCGGGTTTTTTATTGCGCAGAGATTAAAGAAAAAACGCATTCCATTACTGAAATGCGTTTAATCATTTGGGGCTTATGAAAATTTTAGGAAGCCGGCACTAAGAGTTCTTTATCAATTGCTTGTTTTATAGATTCTTTTGGAAGTGCACCAACTGCCATTTTCGGCTGACCTGCCATCGGAACAAAAAGTATAGAAGGAATGCTTCTTATTCCAAAAACTGCGCCTAATTCTTGTTCTTCATCTGTGTTAACTTTATAGATGTTAACTTTTCCTTTATACTCTTCTGATAATTCCTCAAGTACTGGTCCAACCATTCTGCATGGTCCGCACCAGGGCGCCCAGAAATCTATAATTGCAGGTAGTTCGCCATTAAATTTCCAGTCCTGATTTTTTTCATAATCAAAAACTTTTGTTAAAAAAGTTTCTTTAGTTAAATGCTCTGTCATTTGTTTGCCTTTCTTATGATTTTTTATTTCTTATTTCCGTCATCCTGAATTTATTTCAGGATCTAAGATTCCGAAACAAGTTCGGAATGACAAATTTATTAAACTGCTTCTAACACTCTTTGTAGTTTATTTTTTACTTCTTCAGCAATAGGTTTTATGTTCGGATTTTCGATAACCAAAGTCATGATTTGGGGATCAAAAACAGAAACAATTGTTTTATCATTTTTTTCATATACGATAACATTGCATGGTAAAAGTAATCCTAATTCTTCTTCAGCCTGCAGCCCGCCGTGTGCAAGTTTTGGATTACACGCTCCAAGAATTGTGTACTTTTTAAAATCTACATCAATTTTTTTCTTTAGTGTTTCTTTTACGTCAATTGTAGTCAGAACTCCGAATCCTTCTTTCTTTAATTCTTCTGTTACTTTTGCAATTGCCTGTTCAAAAGTGTAATCAGTTGTTTTTGAAAATCCATATTTCATTGCTTGATGCCTTTTTCTGTTTTATTTTTATTTTTGTTAAATAATGATTTCCAATCAATAAATAGAAATCCTGCAAATGCGCCATATGCGGTGCTAATATATGGATTACCCGAAATCGGGCAACTTCCATTGCATCCCACATAATAGTAGTATGAGTATCCTGCGACTGCTCCGCCAAGGACAGGAAGAACTCGCTTAGCCCATTTCCATATTATCTCAAACCAGATGCGTTCCAACGAATCATTCCTCCGCTTAGGTTACTTGCATTAAATCCCATTTTTTTAAGTTTAGATGCCGCAGTCAAACTCCGGTTTCCGGTATGACAATAACAAATTATTTCTGCATCCTTAAACTTTTTTAATTCCTGTCCTCTATCTTTAATAGAAGTTACCGGAATATGATAGGATCCTTTTATAAAATTTTGCTTTCTTTCTTTATCGGTTCTTACATCAAGAAAAACAACATTTCTTTCTTTCTTAACTTTGGCCGAAGCATCTGCCGGTGAGTATTGTTTTATTGATTTTATTAAATAAATCTTTTTACCCACGTAATAGATAATAAGAACAATTACCGCATATAATAAAATTTGTTCAGTTGTCATAAATCATCATTTTTCTGTTTAGTTTGATAAGTAATTTAAGAAAAGGATTCACTTTAAAAATGTGAAAAATATCACTCTGACTGGCGTAATCTACACAAAACGAAGTGGCTAATTTTTCTCCAGTCAGATTGATAGTATCAGTAATTCTATTTTTTCATAAAAGTGTTGTAAACAAACATCAGAATAGCACCCAAAACTCCAACCAATCCGATAACAAGAAAAACTATTTCCGGCTGTTTTGCTGTTGTTGCAAATGTTTGATATAACCATCCTCCGAATGTGCCGCCCAGCAGCCAGGCAATTGCGATGGGAAGAAATGCGAAACCTTGAAACAATGCAGCTTGTCCTTTAGGTGCAAGATCCGCAAGATATTCATAAAATCTTGGTGCCTGAGTTTGTTCCCCGACAGAGAAAACAAAAATAGTAGCAACAATTAATCCTATTCCAATCGTTACGCCCGCGATCTGCGCAAAATACAATAAAAACCAGCTTAAAGCAGCAAATACAAATCCTATCATAATTGCTGTTGGTGTAGGAATGTTTTTTGTAAATCTATTGATAGGGATTTGTAAAAGGATTATCGTCCATGCCCCGACAGAAAGAATTAGTTCAATCGGTGCGTCGGGTGAAATATAATCAGAAACATAAAATGGAATTACAATAAAAAACTCCCAGAATACAAGCCAGTAAAGTGCAAACAGCATTAGGAAAAACATAAATTTAATATTCTTTACTACTGTAACTAAATTTTTTGCAACAGTAATAATATCTTCTCTTTTTTCCGCTACTTTGGCTGCGGGCTCCTTAAAAATAAAGAGGGTTGTAAAAAACATTAATGTACAGCTTGCAGCAGAAACAAGATAAACAAATTCAATTCCGAATGAATCTCTGACAAAGTATGCTAATAGTGGACCGATAGCAGCGCCAATGTTTACAAGCCAATAATAAATCGCATAACCAAGTGATTTTGTTTCAGGTGTTGTGGTTAGAGCAACTGTACCAAGCACACTTGGTTTTATGAATGATCCACCGATTGCTGTAAAGATTAATATTATTGAAAGAACCAAGAAAAGATTCGTATCAGTATACCAGCCTGAAAAGGCTGCCATTCCGGTTGAACCAATTAAAAAATATCCGATTGCAAGGATAAAAAATGCAAAAGAAAAAGCTTTTTTAAATCCGAACTTATCAGCTAACGCTCCGGCAAAGATTGGCAAAAAATAAATAAGTCCCCCGAAAATTGAAGAAAGCTGCCCCGCTTCAACTTCGGTAAATTTCAAATGATCTCTTAGAAAAACACTAAGGATAGTTGCCTGTCCGTAATAAGCTAATCTTTCAAAAAGCTCCATCCCGTTTGCAACCCAGAATGAATGCTGAAATCCTGATTTTAGCTTTTGCATTGTTCCTGTATGTTCCAAAATCTATCCTTTCAAAAAATAATGGGGACAATTTAGCCAGACTCTTTTAGACTAACAATAATTAATTCTACGTAAACAGATATCCTACAAACGCAACCAGGGTAATATTCTAAACTTATAAATTCTCTTATCGGATTTTTAAAATAATTAGGATTTAATCTTTGAATTTTAAATTTTACTTATGCTAATAAGAACCGCTTATGAAAAAACAATTAACAATCAATTTAACTTTTCGTCCATTAACTCTTTCAATCTGGAAAGACTTTGAAAAACTTTTCGGAGAAAAGGGCGCTTGTGCAGGATGCTGGTGTATGTACTGGTTTATGAGTAAAAAAGAGTATGATGAAAAACGAAAAGATGGCCGGACAAAAAAAGAGATGAAAATGATGGTTAAAAACAATATTGAACCTGGTATTCTTGCTTATTCTGGTAACGTTCCGGTTGGTTGGATTGCCATACAACCCAGAGAAAAATATTTCAGACTTTCGAAATCAAAAATTCTTCAACCAATAGACGACAAATCTGTCTGGTCAATTGTGTGTTTTTTTATTCACAAAGATTATAGGAAAATGGGCGTTTCGGTTGCGTTAGTTAAGAATGCGTGTGATTTTGCAGCATCAAAAGGCGGAACGATAGTTGAAGCTTATCCGACCGAGACAAAAACAAAAAACTCTGCTCCTGTATTTATTTATACCGGAACAGCCTCTGCATTTAGGAAAGCCGGGTTTAAAGAAGTGGCAAGGCGCTCAGATACAAGACCTATAATGAGAAGAGTGATAGAATGATTGCTATCAAACGAAATGTAAGTAAAGCTAACTAAATTGAATTTTAGAAAAATAATTTTTAAACATACACAGGCAATAAAAAAGATTAATATGAAAACACACTTTATAATATTTTTGATTATAATATTTACTTCCTCATTAAATTTTCCTCAAAACAAAAACGGAGTAATGTCTGAAGTAAAAAACAATGAAGTAAAAATTAAACTGCACAGACTTATAGAGTTTAACGATTCGAATGCAAAAAGTAATAATAAATTTTTAGTTGCTGATATTACTATAGAAAACATCTCAAACCAGAGTATAGAAATGGGTGCAGAATACACGATGAGCATCACAATAAAAGATGCCGGCGGGAATGAATATCGTTCAGGCTTAAAAGGCGAAGGGATTGTTTCGACATATCTTACCAGAAGCAACAGCGAAGAGCAGGATCAGAAAGCACACAATCTTTCTTTTAGTGATAAGTTTCCTGCAAAGACAAAAGCCAGATCATTGTTATGCGGATTTCAGGTTCCTAAAGATGCTAAGATTGTTTCATTCGGTGTAAAGAAGAAAGATATGTGGAGTCCAATTAAATAAATTTATTAAATATAATTTTAGCTAAAGGCGATTTTAAGAAATCGCCTTTTTCATTTCTTAGAAAACGCAAATCAAATTCCATTAAATGATAAAATTCACTTCGCATTTAACAACTAAAAAATCTCTTTAATTCACTTAAACACAATATTTTTATTCAATTGTGTGGCATACTTTTAGAAAAAATGTAGTGCTCGGATATTTTATTTGTTCACTGTTGCTAATTGTAAAACTATGTAGAATTGGTCGTTTATGAGTTCAAAAACATTTCACGGTGGAGTTCATCCAAAAGAATATAAAGAACTAACTGAAAATTTAGCCTTCGAGAAATTTCCTTTTCCTGAGATGGTAATCCTTCCTCTTTCTCAGCATCTTGGTAAGGAAGCGTCTCCACAAGTTAAAAAAGGCGATGACGTAAAACCGGGTCAGTTAGTTGCAAAGGCAGAGGGATTTATTTCCGCACCAGTGCATACTTCTGTTGCGGGCAAAGTAATGAGTCTTGGTAAAGAACAAACCTCAAGCGGATTTCCAAAGGACTCAATTGTAATTAAAACGACCGGAACTGTCGAATCAGAAAAATTTCTTTTTCCTCCTTTAAATCCTGAAACAGCAACGCCCGATGAAATAAGAGAACGTGTTGCACTTGCAGGAATTGTTGGGCAGGGCGGTGCTGCGTTTCCAACTTCAGTTAAACTTACTCCGCCTAAGGATAAAGTGATTGATGTTGTTATTCTTAACGGATGTGAATGCGAACCATATCTTACCCGCGATTACAGATTTATGATCGAACGACCTGATGATCTTATATCCGGATTAAAATTAATAATGAAAGCTTTAAATGTTAATCGCGGTGTTATAGGAATTGAAGATAACAAACCGGAAGCGATTGAATTGCTTTCAAGCAAAGTTAAGTTTGAACACGGATTAGAAGTTACTGCTCTTAAAACAAAATACCCTCAGGGCGCTGAGAAAATGTTGATAAAGACAGTAACCGGCAGAGAAGTTCCTCCCGGAAAATTACCGATGGATGTTGGAGCAGTTATTCAGAATATCGGAACAGCAATTGCAATTCATGATGCAATTGTAAAGGGTGAAGTTTTAATATCAGCAGCATTAACTGTTTCGGGTAAAGGGATAAAGAATCCTAAAAACTTAATCGTACCCGTTGGAACAACAATACAGAATGTAATTGATTACTGCGGCGGAGTAACAGATGATGCAGTCAAAATAATTGTCGGCGGACCAATGATGGGTGTTGCTCAGTTTGATCTTCACGTCCCGGTAATGAAAGCAACGTCCGGAATTTTAGTTTTGACAAAGGATGAAGTTGCTGAAAATCCTGAAACGCCCTGCTTAAGGTGCGGACAATGCATTGGCGCTTGTCCTTTAAATTTAATGCCGACAAAACTTGCGAGATATTCCCAGTTAAACAGATTTGAAGATGCAGAAGGTGCGGGAATAACAGTTTGTATGGAATGCGGAACCTGTGCTTATACTTGTCCGGCTAATATTCCGCTTGTTCAATGGATAAGATTAGGTAAACAAAAAGTTTTACAAATAAAGAGAGATAGAGATGTAAAGTAATGTCACGCTGAGCATGCCTGACGGTAGTCAGGCTTGTCGAAGTGTGACAGTCAGTCTTCGACAGGCTCAGACTGACAGAAATAAAAATTATGGAAACAACTACTACTATAGAACCAAAACAAAAAGTCTATTTTGATTTAACAACATCGCCGCACTTACACTCAAAATGGACAACATCCAAAGTGATGTGGTTTGTTGTTGCTGCATTAGTTCCATCAATTGCAGCGGCACTTACATTCTTTGGATGGACACAGATCTTTATAATAATTACAGCGGTTGTTTTTGCCGTTGGAACCGAAGTATCGATTCAGGTGATAAGAAAAAAACAAATTACATGGTTTGATGGAAGTGCCGCTTTAACGGGACTACTTTTAGCGTTAACACTTCCTCCAAATTTTTCTTTATCTGCAACAGCTATAGGATCTGTTGTTGCAATTGGATTGGGCAAACAGATTTTTGGCGGATTGGGCTACAACATTTTTAATCCCGCTTTAGTTGGAAGAGCATTTCTACAAGCAGCTTTTCCGGTACAGATAACAACCTGGTTAAAACCAAACTTTGCTGTTGATTCTGTAACAAGTGCAACTCCCCTTGCTGCATTTAAGTTTGATAAAATATTTACAGACACAGTTCCAATGGCAATAGGTAATGTTGGCGGATCACTTGGAGAAACCTCTGCTATCGCTGTTTTGATTGGTGGAATTCTTTTAATTGCTGTTGGGATTGTTAACTGGAGAATTCCTCTTTCTATGATTCTCGGAATGTTTTTGTTTGGTGGAATGTTCTGGTTGATTAATCCTCAAAATCCAACACCAATCTTTCACATCTTTGCCGGAAGTTTTCTTTTTGGTGCAATGTTTATGGCAACAGACTGGGTTACATCACCAATAACAAATAAAGGAATGTGGGTTTTTGGATTAGGCATTTCGCTTGTGCTTGTTGTTATCAGAATTTACGGTGGCTTACCCGAAGGAGTTATGTATTCAATTTTATTTATGAATGGATTTGTTCCTCTTATAAACAGATACACCAGACCAACAATATTTGGTGCTGTAAAGGAGGAAAAGAAAAAATGAAAGTAACACATATTATTGCAACCTTAACTTTAATTGGAATAATTGCCGGAGGATCACTCTCACTGGTTAATAACTGGGCTGCACCAAAAATTGCATTAAATCAAAAAGCAGAAACAGAGCGCGCAATTTTTCTTGTTCATCTTGATGGTAAAAGATATGAAGAAATTAAAAATACCGGATTTGAAGTTTATAAAGTTTTTAATCAAGCAGACTCATCCGTTGGATATTCACTTGTTTATGCGGGAAATGGTTTTCAAGGAAAAATAAAAATAATGATTGGCTTAACTGAAGACCTGAATAAGATTACATCAATAGAAATACTTGAACAATCAGAAACACCCGGACTCGGAACAAAAATTCTTGAAGCGCCATATAAAAATCAGTATAAAGAACTGACGCCAACGCCATCAATTAAGCTTGTGAAAGGTGTTGAGCCATCAAATCCAAATGAAGTTAAAGCAATTACTGGTGCAACAATTTCATCTCGTTCTGTTGTGGCAATTGTGAACGAAGGAGTAAAAAGATTGAAAGAACTACAAATCAAAGGAGCTTTAAAATGAAAAAGCGAGTAACGCTCCTTAAAGAATTTACAAAAGGTTTGTGGGAGATAAATCCCACCTTTAAACAAATACTTGGAATGTGCCCAACTCTTGCTGTTACAGTTTCTGCAATAAATGGAATTGCAATGGCGCTGGCAACAACATTTGTGCTTTTCTTTTCAAGCTTATTGATTTCCTTGATAAGAAAATGGATTCCTAATCAGGTACGCATAGCTTCTTATATTGTTATCATCGCAACATTTGTAACAATAGTTGATTTGGTGATGAAGGCGCAGTTTGTGGAATTAAGTAAAGCGCTCGGTCCTTTCATTCCACTTATTGTTGTTAACTGTATAATTCTTGGCAGAGCAGAAGCTTTTGCATCAAAGAACAATCCTTTAAGATCAATGCTTGATGCGCTTGGCAACGGAGCCGGATTTTTAATTTCACTTTTTGTTCTCGGAAGCATAAGAGAAATTATCGGATCAAGAACAATTCTTGGATACCAGGTTATGCCAAATGGATTTGAACCATGGTTAATTATGATTCTACCTGCAGGCGCATTTTTAACTCTTGGGTTGTTGATGGGATTAGCAAATTTATACACTGAACGAAAAAAGAATCTTGAAAGAGAAGCACTCATTGCACAATACAAACGTGTCGGTCGTGAAGAAATTACAGATGAAGTATTGAAAGAAGCAGGAGTTTAAAATGGAACTGTTTTTAATTTTCATATCAGCGGCACTGGTTAACAATTTTGTTCTGTCTTACTTTCTTGGAATCTGTCCCTTTATCGGAGTTTCAAATAAACTTAGTTCAGCAATATCAATGGGGATGGCAACTACATTTGTAATGGCATTAACAGCTATTGTAAGCTGGTTGTTGTATAACTTAATTTTAATTCCGTATCATCTTGATTTTCTGCAAATTCCATCTTTCATTCTTGTAATTGCCGCATTAGTTCAGTTTGTTGAAATGGTAATAAAAAAAGTAAGTCAGCCCCTTTACCGTGCGCTTGGAATTTTTCTTCCATTGATAACAACAAATTGTGCAATACTGGGATTAGCATTGTTAGCTTCAATGAGGAGTTATAATTTTATGGAAAGCGTTATTTTCGGAGTTGGTGCTGGTGCTGGTTTTACGCTTGCGTTAATTATTATGGCTGGAATAAGAGAAGAGCTTGATCTTGCAGATGTTCCAAAACCATTTCAAGGTGCGCCAATAACTTTAATAGTTGCCGGAATACTTGCCCTTGCTTTTATGGGCTTTGCGGGGATGATATGATTTTAGTGAGTCGTGCCTTGTTGTTAGTAGGTAGTTTATGTCACACTGAGCGGAGTTGAAGTGTGAAAAGTAATTGTACATTATACATTGTAAATTCTACATTGAGGATAAAATGATATCACGAAGAAATTTCTTAAAGATTGCAGGATTATCATCCGTTGCATTAGGTGCTGGATTTACTGCCGGTAAACTCGTTGGAAATAAAAAATCAGTTTACTTTGCAGTGCATGGATTCATTCCCGCTGATGAACAGGTGATTGCAAATCTTGTTACAGCATTTAAGAATAAAGTTAAAAGTAATAGCAAACCCGTTGTTATTTCAACATCAAAGATTGGCGAAGCGATTAATCGATTTGATTTGAATTCCAGGAAAGAAAACTTTACAAACAGTGGAACAATCACTTACAGATTAAAAAGACTAAACGAGCAAGTTGGTTCTGATATAATTGTAAGCGATGCCGACAATTCTGTTTATTCTTTAAATAATCTGAACTCGGCATTTGAAAATATCAGATCCGGTTTAAAGAACAGAAAAGCAGATCTTCTTTTTACAGCGGAGTATAAAGAAACTGATCTTCTTACTTCACTGTTTAGTTCGGAAAACAGAGAAGTTGTTATTGAAAATGAAAAAGGACTTGTTGATAGAATTTCTTTAGACAGTAATTATAAAAATATCTTTATAGAGGGCCCGCAAGGTAAAACGGGACTAAAAATAGAAAACGGAATTGCACGGGTTCATACTTCCACCTGCAGACATGGAATTTGTAAACACTCTGTTGCAAGCGGAGTTGGAAACATTATTGCCTGTGCACCCAATAAGGTTTTAATAAAGATTGTTTAATGAATTACATTTGTTTGGTAGATAAGTGTTCATTTACTACTGTCATCCTGAGCTTGTCGAAGGATGACTTTCCGAATATTTGTCACACTTCGACAGGTTCAGTGTGATAAAGCGTTTTAAAAAAACAATTTCAATTTTGGGATGGTTCGGACTTTTTGTTGTTCTTTTTCTTATTGGATTTTTCATTGCTAAAAACAGCAGCGATGATTTAAAAACATTCAAGCGAACACAAATTTTGCTTGGAACAGTTGTTGAAATTCAGGTGCGCGATAAGAATGAGAAAAAAACTGATGATGCAATTTCAAAAGCATTTGCAGAAGTAAAAAGAATTGATGATTTGTTCACAACTTTTAATGATGAAAGCCTTGTTTCGAAAATCAACAACTCAACAGATACAATCATTGAGGTTGATCCTGAAATCTACAACTTAATTGTTCTTTGTGATTCAATAACAAAATTATCTGATGGAAGTTTTGATGTAAGTCTTGATAATCTTACAAGAGCCTGGGGATTTTATACAGATGATCCTCAACTTCCATCCAAAGTAGTAGTTGATTCCGCGTTGCTTTTTAGCGGCTGGGAAAAAATAAAGTTGTTGGGTGAAAATAAAATTGAAAAGAAGAAAAATGTCGGATTAAACTTTGGTGCTATTGCAAAGGGTTATGCAGTTGATAAAGCAATCGATGTTCTTAAAAAACTTGGAATAAAAGAAGCACTTGTAAATGCAGGCGGAGAAATAAGTGTTCTTGGCAGTGATTGGATTGTCGGAATTCAGCATCCAAGGGAAATTAATTCGATCATTAAAAAAATAAAACTTGATGGATACTCGGTTGCTACATCAGGGGATTATGAACAGTATTTTGAAGTTAACGGAGTTCGTTATCATCACATACTTGATCCAGGGACTGGATATCCTTCAAGAGGTTTACAAAGTGTTACGATAATAAATAAATCAAATGCTTTTGCCGATGGTTTGGCAACCGCAGTCTTTGTAATGGGAAAAGAAAAAGGAATAAAATTGATAAAAGGTTTAAATGATACCGAAGTAATGATAATTGATAGCGAAGGGAATCTTTTTTATTCATCTGGTTTTGAAAAGTTCTTAGTAAAATAATCGAGAAATGGTCATCCTTCGACTTCGCTCAGGATGACTTTCAGTCAATTGTCACACTGAGCGGACCCGAAGTGTGACGTTGCAATAATGAAAAAAAGGTTTAATAAAATGGATATAACATTAATAATAGCAATTGCCACAATGGGCGGACTGGGATTTATCTTTGCTGGAGCATTAGCATTTGCAGATAAAAAATTGCGCGTTGAGGAAAATCCTAAAATCGCCGAAGTAAATGATGTCTTACCTAACGCAAATTGCGGCGCTTGTGGTAATGCCGGCTGCTATGATTTTGCAGTTAAAGTTGTTAATGGTGAAGCAAAAATAAGCGGTTGTCCGGTTGGCGGACAGGAAGTGGTTGATGAGATTGCAAAAATTCTTGGAATGGAAAGCGCTCAAAGTGTAAAACTGGTTGCACGAATTCTTTGCAATGGCGGAAATTTAGAAGCAATAAAAAAAGAAGGAATAGAATATCTTGGTCCACAAAGTTGCGCTGTAAAAACAATTGTTGCAGGCGGAGATAAGATGTGTTTATACGGATGTCTTGGTGGCGGCGATTGTGTTGGTGCATGCCAATTCGGTGCAATATTTATGAATGAGAACGGATTGCCAACTGTTGTGGAAGAACTTTGCACCGGTTGCGGTCAATGCGTTGATGCTTGTCCCCGCGGAGTAATTGAAATTCATCCTGAAGACAGAGAGTTGTTTGTATTCTGTAAAAATCATGATGATCCTAAAAGATCCAAAGAAGTCTGTAATGTTGCCTGCTTTGGCTGTGGAATTTGTGCACGCAAATCCGATGGCTCAATAGAAATGAGGGACTATTTACCGGAGATAGATTACACAAAATTAGATTTGAGCAAAATTCCAATTGATAAATGTAAAACCGGCGCAATCAGATTAATTCATCCTGAAAGAGCAGCAGAGTTATTAAAAGAAGAGAATATAGAAGTAAAGGTAAATTGATTTGTAGGGACAAGGCTTGGCTTGTCTGTGTGTTTGAATGAGACGAATTAAAATTTAGTAATAATTTTTTTACAATATAATCGGGGAGGGCAAGCCCTTCCTCTACAAAAATAAAATGGAAGAATTAACAGAAGAAGGCGTAGTTAAAGAATCCAAAAATGGAATTGCTACAATTGTAATTTCAAACTCAGATCAATGTGACGAATGCTCAGCCAAACTTTACTGTAAACCCGGAAATTCTAGCGAAAGAAGTCTAATTGTTAAAGATCCATTTGGTACTACTGCAGGAGACAGAGTTATGGTTTCGATAAATGGAAGCCGAATTCTTGGGATATCTTTTTTAATATATGGTATACCGCTAGTGTTTCTTCTTGCTGGATTAATAATTGGAATGAACATCTTTCAAAGCAACAAAGAAATTTTCTCAACATTATTCGGGGTTGGATTAGTATTAATTTATATTTTAATAATCCGTTTTATGTTAAAAAAAAGAGAAAACCACATCACTGCTTATCCTCAAATTGTTCTTGTAAACGCACCCAAACATTGACAGTTTTTTATTTGCAAAATAATACTTGCTATTAGACAAGTTATTTTAATATATTCATTCGAGCGTAAATCCATTCGTTTGTAAAATATAGTTTTTAATAAATTTATAATTAATTCGTGTCTTAACTATAAACTAATTAAAGGTGTCGATATGAAAAACTTTGCGTTTTTGTTATTCCTTTGTTTAACTCTTTCATTACCAATATCAGCTAATGTAAATTTTTCTGGTGATGAACCTGTTTTTGTAAAAGAGTTTATTGGTCAAATGGATTTTGTTAAAGGAAGATTGATGCAGCTTGCTGAAGCTATGCCTGAGGATAAATATAATTGGACTCCGGGTGAAGGAGTTAGAACTGTTGGTGAAGTTTATGTTCATGCAGCTGAGGCTAATTTTTATCTTGTGACTGTAATGATGGGAACAAAGCCGGATATGAATCAGAAGAAAAGCGATACCGATAAAAAAACAGCATTGGCCATGCTTGAAAAATCGATTGATGCTGTAAAAGAAGCAGCAGGCAAACTAACAGAAGATGATCTTAACAGAGAAGTCGAAGCGTTTGGAATGAAATTTTCTTTGAGAAATTTTATGATTACGATGCTTAATCATAATCATGAACATCTAGGTCAATCAATTGCTTATGCAAGAATGAATGGTGTTGTACCGCCGTGGAGTATGAAAGAGTAGTATTATTGTTCTTGGTTTTTTGATGTTAAAGAATTTAAAAAAAGGGACACTGAAAAATTCAGTGTCCCTTTTATAATTAATTTAGTTTATTTATTTCCACTTCAAGCTTATCTACTAAAAGACTAAACTGTGCGATAACTGCTTTAATAGTCTCGGGCTGTGTTAAATCAACTCCGGCATTTTTTAATTGCTCCATCGGATAATCACTGCCGCCTGATTTCAATAACTGAAGATATTTATCCAACGCTTCTTTTTTCTCTGCTTCGGCTCCCGTGTTAATATTCTTGTAGATCTGAGCAGAGGAAGCAAAACATGTTGCATATTGATAAACATAAAATGGAGTTCTGAACATATGTGGAATACGGGCCCATACACGGTTTATGAATTCATCCTTTTCAACTGAGTCTCCATAATATTTATCATATAGCTCGGTCATTATCTTAGTTAAAGTTTCTGCAGTTACTGATTCACCTTTTTCCACAAGTGTATGAACCTGAAGTTCGTAATCAGCTAATAGCGTTTGAAAATAAAACGTACCGGTTATTCCCTGTATTGCCTGTTGAAGTAAATTAATTCTTTCCTTGGGTTCTGTTGTTTTTGATAGCATATAATCCAGCAGCAATCTTTCATTAAATGTTGATGCTACTTCTGCAACAAAAATAGTGTAAGAAGAAGTTGAAAATGGCTGGTTTTCCTGGGAGTATAATGTGTGCATCGTATGACCAAGTTCGTGTCCGAGAGTAAAAACATTATCAAGAGTACCGTTATAATTCATTAACATATAAGGGTGCACGCCATACACACCTGCTGAATAAGCCCCGGCACGCTTACCTTTATTTTCAAAAACATCTATCCATCCGCCTTTAAGTGCGCTTGTTATTTTTTCTTTATAATCATTTCCAAGCGGAGTAATTGAAGCAAGCACCCACTCTTTGGCTTCATCATAAGGATAAGTTTTTAAATAATCTGTTAATGGTATTGATCCATCAAAACTATAATACTTATCCAGTTTAAGTAGTTTCTTTCTTAAGCGATTGTACTTTTGAAGCGGTTCTGTATTGGCCTTAACTGTATTTATAAGGTTTTCATAAACTGCTATGGGAATATTATTAGCATCTAACACTGCTTCCAGAGAAGAGTTATATCCTCTTGCCCTTGCTGTAGCCCAATCACTTTGACAAATCGCTTTATAAATTGATGCGTAAGTATTTTCATTTTTTTTAAAAACTCCATAATGAGCTTCGTATGTTTTTTTTCTATCTTCCTGATTATGATTTGTTGCCAGCACAAGGCCATAGTTTCCATAAGTAGCCTGTACCGAATCTCCGTTAGATAAATGCACAATCGGAAAATCTATATCCGCGGTAGTAAGGTTAGAATATATTTCACTCGGGGCATTATTAACACGAGAAAAATAGGATAGAAGTTCTTCCTTATCAGAAGTTAAAACATGTTTTTGCTGTCTGTAAAGATCTTCTATTCCAAAACGATAAGGTTTAAAAGCAGAATTTTCATCCAGCCATTTCTTCATCGTATCCCAGGGAATTTCAAGCATCTCCGGATTTATCCAGGAAGTGGCTACACCAAATTCAGCAAACATACTTTGAACCTTCTGAAGATTCGCTCCAACTTGTTGATCCCTGGTATCAAGATCACGCATAAGTTGAGGATATCTGTAAACTTTGTATGATAAAATTCCAAGTTCATCATTTAATTTTTGTACGGTTAATAAATTTTCAGGACTTAGTTTTAGTTTACCTTTGTACGAAACTATTTCATCCATCATGCTTTTTAATCTGGTCATATCTTTTTCCCATTCAGTCCAATTGGAATAAATATCATTTAAACTCCATTTAAACTCAGCAGGAATTTCATCCCGGCTCTCATATACTTTTTGAGCAAAGACGTTTCCCGCCAATAAAAAAGATACAAGCAGCAGTAAAACATATTTAACCATAATAATTCTCCAATTTTATGTTTGATTATTTATTGACTAATTTAAAATCTTATCCTTTGTTTATCAAAATAATATAATTCAATACTTTATTCTTATTGATTAAGGGCTCAAAATCAAGATTAAAGGATTAAAATTTGCTCAGGAAAATATTTATCTAATTAAAGTTCTGATACCACTTACCTTAAGAATACTTACTAAAAGAACAATAACACCAATCCACTGAACGGGGGACAGGATATTTCCATGGACAAAATATTCAAGTACTACTGCAGTTAACGGAAATGCGAGTTCACAAATTGATGCTACGGAAGCTGAAATTCTTTTTAATCCATAATAGTAAAGAAAGATTGCAGCTCCACCGGTTGTAAAAGCAATAACTAAAAAAATAATTATTTGTTTTCCTGAAACTTGTGAAATGCTATCAATATCTCCTGTTGTGGTTGCAATCAATAGCATAATTATCGATGAAAATAAAAATCTTAAATATGTCCCCATTTCGTAATCAACGTTTCTTAATGCACGCTTGCTAAGCACAGTAGATGAACTGAAACTGAGTGCAGCAAGTAATGCGAACAAAGCGGCAACTGTTGTTTTATCCCCTGTAGAAAAATTTGGGAGAGTGGTTCCAAATGTCATAAAATAAGCGCCAACAATTGCTAATCCAGACCAAAGAAAAAATTCTTTAGGTAATTTTTCTTTTAATAATACGGTTGCAAGTGAAATTGCAAACACCGGCTGAAGCTTTTGTAAAAGTATAACAACCGAAAGATTAACGAAGTTAACATAAAAAAGAGCTTTTGTAATTGCCATAGTACCAACCGCACCCCCAAGCAGAGCAACCCCAAAAAATGCAAACCAATCTTTTTTGTTTAAATGTTTTAACGAAAATAATTTTTTTATAAAAAACGGTGTAAGCAAAACTGCAACGATTGTACTTTCAACAAGAACTACGAGTGGTACAGGCAGACTATAAAGTGCGGGACGAAGAACTATTCCATCAAAAGCCCAAAGACTTGCCGCAAAAACCACTAATAATGAGGCAAAAAATTTGGCATCACTTTTATTAGTCATGGTTTTCTGCATTTAGTTTTCTTGATGGAATTATATCCAACTTAATTTTTGTAATAAAGATATATATTGCGATAACTATTGTAACGGCATTTGCTATTATTATCGGGTAAGAAATAATTAATATCCCATACCAAAGCCAAAGTATAAAGCCGGCATTTAGCAAAGAAAACATTCCAAGTGATATATCTTTTGTGTGTTTTGTTTTATATACTTTTAATGCCTGTGGAATGAATGCTATAGTGGTACAAAATGCCGCAATATAACCCAAATAAGATTCCATATTTCTCTGTTTAATTTGAGGCGTAAACTTATGAATAAATGCAGAATAATTTTTGAAAATATTGAGCAAAAAATTATTTAACACACTAAAACAACTTGAATAATGCTTGGTAAATTTTACCAATTGGGGGCTAATCAGTACCATTTTGTCTTATTTGGATTTGCAAAATCTCTAATATTCTCAATAGTAAAATGGAATAATAATTGCACAATTATTAAAACATTAAAAAAAATTACGTTTGGTGAAGACGCCGTCCTATATTTTAGAGAAGTCCATAAACATCATCAAATGTCTTTCTATAAACCAAATTGAGGCAATACGTGCAAGAGCAATTAACCAAAGAAACAATCGACGGTAATTTAGCCGAAAATTTTGAATCAGATCTTGAAAAACCCGTAAACAAGACCATCATTCCAAATGATCTTCCAAACTGGAACAAAGCTGAAGCATCATTACAAAATAAACTTCAATTTGTTTTAAGAAGAGTAAACCTTTCAAAATCTTTACTCGATGATGAAGTTTCAAAATGGATAAATGCATCTAACGAATCATACGAAATTTCTTCACTAAGAACATATCTTCTTTTAAGCTGCATTAATATGATCGGGGAAATTCGTCGTGCTGATAATCCGATGACATTTTTAGCATGGCTGGATACATCTAATTCCCTTACAACAAGAAGCATAAGAGAAGAGTCTATTAGCAAAGCTATAAATTCCGTTGGTGTTGTAGATGATCAGAAAAAAGCTGTTAAGCTAATTAAATCAGTTTTTGCTCAGTACCGATTAACTAATTCAGTGGATTCAAATTATTTTTTATTCTTTACTGATGTTATTGATAGTGAGACGCAAAACTGGATTGTTACAAATAGCTGGATATATCAGGATAATCCGTTAGAAAAATGGGCAAATCTTCAAAACGTAAAAGAGGGTTATTCAAACTTAACTTCTGCAGAAAATAAAAGATTAACCAATGCCCGTAAAAGATGGGACGCGTTAGATACGAATCAAAGATTATTTGAGGTATCTCAGTTTCTGGAATTTTTATTTAACCAATATAATTTGTGTCAGGTAAATTCTCCTATAAAAATGGATAAAGATCCCGTGGCCAAAGTCTGGAAAGATATTGATCAGGCAGTAAGTGAGTACAAAGTTAATTACTTATCTAATTCCTTATTTAATCATATTGGAGCAGACGGACAGAAATTTAAATTTAATGAAGTGCGCTGTGTGTTTAAAGAAGAAGAGTTAATTGTATTTGAAGGTGACGTTAGAGAAAAAGATAGAGAACTTTGGTTAAAGCGCCTTTCGGAATGGTTAAAAACTAAAATAGATTCAGAAAATGTAAGCGGTGAAACTATCTTTTTAAGCCCTAAAAATCAGGCTCTGGTGCTTTCCGGAGAAAATCTGGAAACATTGCTTGAAAAATGGATTGATAGAGCTGTTAAAAATCTTTTAGATAAAAAATAATCGTTGCTGCTGTTTTTACTAAAAAAACCATGGTGCATCCATGGTTTTTTTAATTTTAAAAATAGACTTTCTGTTAACTTTCCGCTAAACGTATTGCCAATCTTTTGGTTGAAGTAAAATGAGTGTTAAAAACTGTTGCGGCTGATTTAGGGATATGCACATCTATAGAAGTTTCTTTATATAAAAACTCAAAACTTAATTGATTGGGATTTTCTTGTAAGGCTTTTTTAGATTTTTTCTTTTTCATATCTGTAAGTTTTAAGAAAAAATTTTTTTACTGTGTTAAAAAATTTGTGGCAGTAAACTATAAAGATTAATCTATAAAAAGAAGTGTATTGAAAAATTAATAATCAAAAAAATTTTTATGAAAAGTTTTTCGTAAAAGTTGTAATAAGTTTTTACATTTTGTGGTTCAAAATTTAAATTGCATTCAAAAAAATCTCTCCAAAAATTATAAAACATTGAACAAGGCTTTTATCCATTTTAAAATTTAGATTATTATTTCTAAGTATTTACTTTTTATCATGCTCTATACTTTTTAAATAGTGTGCCGGATCCATATTTCTTAACATAACTGGATTTGTTGTAAAGTTTTTTTCTTCACCTGGTTCAAGTTTATCTATTTTAGCAATTGAAGGTTGTGCGTCTATTAAATATGTTAAAATAATATTTGTAACCGCTTCATCGCTAATGTTTTTAACTGTTCCCTCATAATGGGCAAAATCTCTCGGCTGAATGGCTGGCGCGTCTATATCAACACCTTCTCTCATTTTGCTATAGGATGCTTTTATTTCAACAACTTCTTTTTCTACAATAAAATTTTCATAAACAAAATATCCGGCCGCTACAAGCAGAATAAAAATTAAAAATTTTTTCATGATTTCTCCTTTTCTTAATGAAATTGATTTTGTTCAACTATTTACAAATGTAAATAACTGGTAAATTAAAATATTCTTACCTGTTAAATATTATTATAAAATTCATAAATCAATTTTAACAAAAAACACACCACTAAAAACAGCTTTTTGATTAGATTAAAAATTGTAAAATCGCCCTTTTAAATTTTTTGGATAGATCCCCGCCAAATTTTACAAGTATTTTGAACTTATTGTACCTGATGCAGCAAAGCAACATATATCTCGGAAATATTCCATTAGTCATTATATAATCAATCATTACCAATAAATTAAGCGGACTTAGTGAGATTAAAATTCACGCTCAAAATGTGGCAGGGGCATACTTTTGATTCATATCGGTTCAACTGTTTCTTGTTAATATTTGATATAAATTTCTCAATTATCACTTCAATCTTTGTTTTTTCTTCAATTTTAATTGAAAAATCCAATTGGCCTTGTATTTGTATAGGTGTAAAAAAAGGATTTAAAAATAATTTTGGAAAAATCAATGCACTCCATCCCATCTACATATTCTGGAATAAAAGGGGATTTTGAGGAATTTACTAGAGAGATTGTTGGGAATATCTTAATTGAAAAAGTTAATTTTTCCAGAGCTACATTCAAAGAAGCTCAGGAATTTAAAGATAGACTGGTCTATGATATTTTAACTAATAATGAAAAGATTATTATAGATTTAAGCAGTTGTGAATATATAGATTCAACTTTTCTCGGTGCTCTTGTTGTAATTCTTAAAAAAATGGCTGAACGCGGCGGCGAAATAAAATATGTAATTCCACAACCTTCAGCAATATATTTATTTAAAATTACCGGACTATACGGTGTTCTTAATCTTTACAGAAACAAAGAAGAAGCAATTGAAAGTTTTGTTTAGCAACAATAAAATTAATATCAAAATGGGTGAAAAATGGAAATAGTCGTTTTATCAATTATGTTTGTTTTGATTGTAGCCTTTTGCTATTCATTGTGGAAGTCTGCCATCAACGAAGAAAAAAAAGAAACAAGCAATTTATTTCATTGATTAAATGAATACATACCGGTTAAAATTAAGGCCGCATTATTTGCGGTCTTACTATTTTAAATCAATCTAAACCTGGAACCAATTGATTATCAAACTTTGAGAAACTGCGGCTTTTCGTTATTTTTACAACGCATCCGTAGCTCAGTTGGTAGAGCAGTAGACTCTTAATCTATTGGTCGGGGGTTCGAGTCCCCCCGGGTGTACTAATGTGAAAGTTTACCTTCTATTATGTAAAAATACCCTCCTGTTATGAGGGATTTTTACTTTTAAACAGATCTTTTATTTGCACGGCTTTTGTATGATTTGATATTAATATTTTATTACCGGAGAAATTGAATTGAAAAATTTTCTATATATAATAACCGCTTTTGTTTTGCTAATGTGCTCCGTTAGTGCTCAGGATGTAGAAGATACATTAATGATTTATGGCCGTAACCGGTTTTATAAAACTCACCTTCCTTTAGGTTATACTTTTCAAAAACAATACCCTGTAGTTTTTGTTTTTCATGGTGGACTCGGAAATCCGGATTTAATAGAAAAACAAACCGGTTTTTCTAAAAAAGCAGATGAAGAAGGATTTATAGTCGTTTATCCTTACGGCACCGGCTCATTTGATAAAAAACTTTTAACCTGGAATACCTGGGATTGCTGCGGATATGCGGATAAAAAAAACATTAATGATGTTGATTTTATTGATGCGGTAATTAAAGAAATAAAATTAAAGTACAGCGTTGATGAAAAAAGATTTTATGCGACCGGTATTTCAAACGGTGGAATGATGTGCTACCTGCTTGCATGCGAATTACCGGATAAATTTGCAGCGGTTGCACCGGTAGCTGCAACTATGTTTGATACTGTTTCTTGTAATCCCAAAAGTGAAGTCTCACTAATTATTTTTAATAGTGGAGATGATCAGCATATTCCTTATAACGGGGGTGTTGGAGAAAAATCGTTAGTAGATGTTGAAAAACTTCCAGTAGAAACTGTGGTTAATTTATGGAAGAATAAATACAGCTGTTTCTTAATGAACAAATCCGATAGCTCCGCATTTCAAAAAACCAGTTACAAAAACAATAATGGAACAGAAATCGTTTTTTATAAAATGCTGGGTGGCGGGCATTCGTGGCCGGGTGGTGAAAAAATCAGAAGATTCGGTGATGCTCCTGTAAATACCGTTTCTGCTACCAATTTGATATGGGAATTTTTTAATAACATTTCCGGAAAATAATTTTAAGAGCTATCCTATTATATTTTTTCACCAGATAGTAAAGGCGATGTTTAGATCGCCTTTACTTTTTAATAGTGACTTTTAACCAGGATTATTTCATCAAGATCATCTTTTTTGTAGATATAAAATTATCGGTTTTAATTCTATAGAAATAAACTCCATTACTTAAATTGCTTCCATTAAATCTAACATCATACTTTCCTGCAGGTTGAGTTTTGTTAACAAGTGCTGCTACTTCGTTTCCGATTATATCATACAC
Source organism: Ignavibacteriales bacterium (assembly GCA_003538625.1). Taxonomy (GTDB): domain Bacteria; phylum Bacteroidota; class Ignavibacteria; order Ignavibacteriales; family Ignavibacteriaceae; genus IGN3. The sequence goes on along the minus strand of DPRR01000028.1, from coordinate 413,837 downwards.
TTTTAAAGTTACAAAAGAACTTTGCGGGATGCTGTAGCTTATAATTGTAGATGGATTAAACGGATTCGGATAATTCTGTTCTAGATTAAAGTCAAGCGGTATATTCGATTCATTGCTAACTGAAGTAGCTCCGGGCCACTGAATATCTACAAAATTTGCATTATGAGAAAAATCAGAAGTTACATCTCCCGTAGATGAATTGAACATCATTCTCCACGCGTGATCAACGGGCGGTGCATTGTAGCTTCCATTTCCATTTAGATCAGCATAAAAATCTATATTGTAATCTTTGTTAAGATCAAATCCGGGAACATAAACCGTAAAGTTTGGAACCAAAACAGCTGGCAGCGAAACTCTTCCTGCTTCCTCCTGATTTTCAACTTTAACAACGCGTAATTCAAATAGCTGCCCAAGATGCGGGGTCATTGAAGAAAAGTTAACAGTCAATAAATATTTCCATTTAATATCAGTAAATGTTGTGTTGTGGGTAAAAGAAACATCAACATTTCCGCCTGTGTAATTGAATCCAATTTTCCAGGCGTGATCAGTTGGAGGAATATCATATATTCCATTCCCATTTACATCCGCATAAAACTCAATGCTATAATCACCCGGCTCTGTTAATCCAACAATCTGAACAGGAAAAGATGCTGAAGCAATTGCCGGAATTTTTACCCGTCCAATTTCTTTTTCAAGTGTACTGTTTTCAAGTTTTATTTCAAGCATTTGCCCGATGTGCGGAGTCATTCCCTCAAAATTAATTGTCAGTACATTCTGCCATTTAATATCCGTAAAAGTTGTATTATGAGTAAAGGTAAGTGTATCGTTTCCCAATGCGTTATTTAAATTAAGTCTCCATGCGTGATCTGTTGGCGGTGCATCATATCTTCCGTTAGCATTAACATCTGCAAAAAAATCAACAAAATAACTGCCGCCAATATCTACGGCTGGTAATGTTATATTAAAATTTGCTGAGGAAATTAATACGACGATTCTATCTGTTTCCTTTAATGTGCTTTTATCTACAATTCGTAGATAAAGATTTTGATTTAGATGCGGCGACATGTTTGAAAAGTTAATTGTCACATTTTCGTGCTGGGGCGATGCATAAAGAATATTTGAAAGTATAAAGCTCATCACCAGCATCAACGTGATAATAAATCTTGTAATCATAACAACTCCTGTATAGATATTTTAGTTAATTAATTATTTAATGCTCCCAAATCGATCCATTTAGCTATGCTATCTATTGTAGCCGCCGGTAATGGCGTTCCATTTAGCGGCATTTGCGGACTTACTTGACCTTTTAATATTTTTATTATAAGGCTATTTGCACTGTTGCCGGCTTCTACTCTTTTGAATTGTGGGAAAAGGACACTTTGCACACCAACCAGGTTGTTATATGCAACATCCGGCTCAAGAATAAGATTGCCCTGATTTCCGGATGACGAATGACACTGAGCTCCCAAACAGTTGACGAACACCTTTGCTTTTATCTCGCTAAATTTTGAAAGCGATGTGTTTGTTGAAGGCGCTGGTGCTGTCGTCTGGTCTTCTGAACAGGATACGATTAAGCTCAGTATTAACATCAGCAAAAAAATTCTTATCATCTTTTGTGTTTTCATTTTGTTTTCCATTATTTGATATATAAATAAAAAATTAAAATCGTTTTCGTTTCTCTATTTATAAAGTGCGTGTTATAACGCAAAGGTGACATCTGGACTAGTAATTGCCTTCTGGGCTAAGGCTGAGAACTTGTGTGGTTTATAAGATAGTTGAATGTTATTGTATGATAGAGAAATAATACTGCCGTATTTAAAAGTGCAGTAAGTTTTCTGCATTTAATAAACCGGAGGGTTTATTAAAAAAGTTTTTAAGTGTGCCATAATAGAAAAGTCAAATTTTACTTTAGTAAAATCATTTTCCGTGTCTCTACAAAATTTCCGGCCCTAAGTTGATAGAAATAAACACCGCTGGTAAGATTGGCTGCATTCCAGTTTAATTCGTATGACCCCATTGGTTTTTCTTCATTCACCAAAGTTTCTATTTCTTTTCCCAGTACATCGAAAATAATAATTGAGATGAACTGATTGCTGTTTATCGAATAACTGATTTTTGTGCCTGGGTTAAAAGGATTGGGATAGTTGGGATACAGTTTAATTTCGGATGGAATAATCTGTTCCTCGTTAACCACATCTGTTAATGTGAATTGAATATTTATCTCATTTTGATTAGGATTTTGCGGACTGATGACAAACTCGCTGCTAACTGCGTTTGGAAATCCAATTTTTTGTGCAACAAGCTGATAAGTTCCATATGGTAAATTATTTATATAAAATCTGCCGTTATCTTTTCCAAAATTATATGAATAAAGCTGGTTGTTAGCCAAAGATTTTGCCAGTACAGTTATTCCATCAAAACCTTGAGCATCTAAAAATGGAAGTGAAATATATCCATATGCACCACCTCCGCCGTAAGATGAATCCCTTTCTAAATATAAGTTCCTGTTTGTTACTGTTTGATCAATACGAACCGAATCAGCATTTTGCCAAAATACTGAAGCTGAATTTTGCACATTATAAAAAGTGGGCAAGTAATAACTTGAGTATGCCTGCACAAAATAATATGTACTGTCTTCAACAATAATGTTATAGCTTCCATCAGGTTTTACAAAACCCACATAAACAGAAGAATCATTTAGAGCTGCATTTTGTTTTAGCAGTGTAGGTGTATGGGTTCCTTTGCGAACAACTACAATACCTTTGTTTATTGGGTTTCCATAAACAGAATCAATTACCGTTCCCGATATTGAATATCCGGAGTTGTCTAATGGTGGAAGCTGTAAATCAACTGCCGCTGTTTGACCCGAGTCAAGAACAACGGATTGGGCAAAGTAAGGATCAGGAGTATTTCCTGAAAATATTACACGATATCCTTCTTTCTCCGCAGCAACAGTGTAATCTCCCTTGGGTAATTGTTTGGTATAGTTACCTGAAACATCTGTAAATGTGGAATCAAAAAGATATATTCCATAATAGAAAAAGTATATTTTGGAATTTGGCAAAGGAGTTAGTATTTCGTCCGAAATATTTCCCGAGCAAGTTCCGTAGTCATCATCAAAAAAATCAATTTTGATTCTTAAATCTCTTGGACTTTCAGGATCATTGCTGTACACCCAAACTGTGTCCGAAGTATCTGACACCGTGATATTATAAAAGTTAGTTAAAGTAATATTAACTTTAACAGTATCATTCGGATTTATAAACAGCGGCAGTTGTTGTGCATTTTCAAAATCTATTATATAAAATGATTTTGAAGAAGACAGGCTGTCTATTCTTAAAACCTGGTTACCACTATTTATTAAATTAGTATAATCATAACGATTAAAGATGTTTTCAAACGTAACTCTTCTTGGCTCAATATCAAGATTGGGCTGGGCTAACAAGTTTAACGATAGACCAAGAATTGCAAAAATTATTAAATATTGTTTATACATAGTTCCGAGCTTTTTTTATTTTAGTGTTAATAATAAGAATTTAGTGACAAATTAAAGAGATATAAAATCGACTTTTTAAATATATCCAAATCAGAACTTGAGTCTCTGCTTGTATCCTCTAAAGATGGAGATTCTAAAGCATTTGCTAAGATTTCCGGTCATGTGCGGGAAATTTCCTATTCGTATTTTTTATCAAAACATCGCGCCCATAAAATTATTAATAAGGATGATGTGGATGATCTTGCAACAAATGTATATATAGCCTTTGCAGAACAATATCATAAAATTGATGCGATTGAAAACTGGCTGCGAAGAGTTTTGTTTTTAACTTTTGTAAGATGGTATAAACAGACTAATCTGAAAAGAACCGTAGAATTGAATGAGGAAATAACTGCGGATGACTCTAATCTTAGAACTGACGAAGGATTTGATTTAAGTGCGATATTAAAGGCTTTGGATACTGTGAGCGAAGAAAAACAGGAAATAGTTAAATTGAGGTTTTGGGGTGATTTGAAATTTTCTGAAATTGCTATAAAGCTTAATAAAAACGAAGCTGCAATAAAAAAGATGTTCTATCGCACTATTGAAGAAATCAAAAATAAACTGGAATAATGTCACTTTTAAATGATTGTTATTACTAATGGTTATGAAGCATAAAAAGGCATTTTTAAAATGAACGATTTTGAACGAATTATAGAGATACTTGATAAAGAGTCTATATCAGCCGAAGAAAAGATTTTGTTGGATGGTATGATCGAAAATAATCCTGAAGCTAAAAAAATTAGCCGGGTTTATTTACGATTAAAAGCTTCTTTAAGACAGGATAAGCATGTAGATGAAGAATTAATGGGCGAATATGTTCTTTATAAAAATAATTTAAGCTCCGATAGATTAATTGTTTTGCTTTCTCAAATGATTGAAGATCATATTCGTACTTGTGAACCATGCGAAAATCTTTTTAAGGATTTAAATTCTGAATATTCTGACGTAGATAATTTTGTTGCAAATGCAATGACCGAAATACCAACTCAAGAAAAAACTATAGCTGATCATAGATTTATTTCATTTGGCAATTTTAGTACGGTCAAATATGCGTTTGCAGCAATTGCGGCTGTTTTTGTTTTGTATCTTGGCTTATTTGCAGTTTCTTCATTCACCACACCTGATTACAAAAAATCTTTTTTAGAAGATGGCGACTTCTATACAACCAGAGGAAGGACTACCGAGTTGTTTCAGAGGGGTTTAGATGCAATTGATAGGAAAGATTACGATTCAGCTATTAAGTTTATGAACGATGATATATCAAAAAACCGTAATGATGAATCAATTTTTTATACACATTTTGTACTTGGCATAACTTACATTAACAAAGCTGAAAGTGATTTTATCGGGCTGTTTAAATCCTATGACAAAGAAGATGTACTAACAGGAATTGACAATTTTGAAAAATCAATCAAACTAAATAACAGTGGTAAATTTGATAATCTTAAACTTGACGCCCATTACTTTATCGGTAAAGCTTATTTAATTATTAATCAAAAAGAATCTGCAAAACAACATCTGCAGTTGGTAATTGAAGGCAAGGGAAGTTATTACAAAAAGGCTGAAGATCTTATAAAAGATTTATAATTTGATCCGGATGAGTAATACATATGAAAAAATCTCTAATTATATTTTTTGCTGTAATGTTTTTTGCCATTGCGGGTTTATTTGTAATAGGAACAGGATTTATCTCCGCCAATAATCTTTCATTTGAACAGAACATAAACAAGAACCCTGCAAGTAAGATAACCCCCTCATCTCTTTTTAACAGAATTGAATTTGCTCTTTACAATGCTCAAAACATTTCAACTGTGTCGGATTCAATTAATCAATTAAACGATCAGTTTGAAAAAAATTATCTGTTTGCGTTGGCGGATAAAAGAAAATCAGATTATAATAATTCATTTAACCGGCTATATAATTTGCTGCCAAACTATCCGGAATATTATCCCTTTTATGATGAATTAATTTTTTCGGCAAAAGCTTCCAACAACCTTAACCTAATCACAAGTTTTATAAGCAAAAACAAATCAACAAATGAATATTCTGATTATTTAAATGCATTAGTTGCCTATCATTCAAATAAATATTCTGAAGCTATAGATATTTTAAAAAACAAAAATGAATTTGAGCCTCTTTATCTGCTTTCATATTCTTACCGGGGAATGGGAGATTATGAAAAGGCATTAATAGTTCTGAAAAAATCTGAACTCTTACTTAAGAATGAAGATAAAAGCCGGGTATTTGTTTCAGAAGGCTCATTGTATTTTCTTTCAAACCAGTATGATGAAGCAGAAAAGTTTTACATAAAAGGATTAGAATCCGCAAAAATTTGGGGAAATAAAAGAGAAGAAATTAAATCGTTAATTAATCTTGCAATACTTAACGATCAGGATGGGCTTGTTGATGAAGCAAAACAAAAGTTAGAGTCTGCATTACAAATTTCCCGCAGCATTGAAAACCAGGAACTTGAAGCCACAACGCTTTCGGAACTTGCTGTATCGTATACATATTCCGGCAATGTGGTTGAAGCGAAAAACAATTATGAAGAAAGTTATAAAATATTTAAAGTGTTAAATCACAAAGAAAGATTATCAAATCTTTGCGCAAACATCGCTTCGCTTTATCTGCAAACAGCAAATTATTCTTCTGCTCTGGAGTACTATAATGCCGGGCTGAATTACGCGGGTGAAAATATGGTTTCAAAAATATTAAATCTACGCGGACTTGGAGATGTTTATTCAAATTTATCAAATTATTCTAAGTCGCTTAATTATTATGAAGAAGCAAAAAAACTTTCCACGGAAATTAAAGATATTTCTTTGCAGACTTCCGTTGATATTAGTATCGGAACGCTTTATTATAATATTAACAAACCCATAAAAGCGTTACAGGTTTTTATAAGTGCCGAAAAGAATATTGATCCTGAATCCGATCCGTATTCTGCGGAAGATTTGTTTTATAAAATTGGGCTGGCTTACGCCGCTGTGGATAGCCTTGATACTAGTAATCTTTTTTTTAATAAAGGGTTGAATAGTGCTAAAAGCGTTAAGGATATTTATTATCAGGCACTTATATCAACAGAACAGTCTCATAACTTATATCTTCAGAAAGATTTTAATAAAGCTGAAACTTTGTTGCTTAAACTATTGGCGGACTCAAAAACAAATGGATTTAATCAATTATACGGATTGCAAAATCTTTATCTTGCAAAAATTTATCTGGATCTAAATCAAACATTAAAAGCCCGGGAATTATTTCAAACAGCTTCCGCTGTTGCTGAACAGGAAAGAGATTACAACAATCTCATTGAATCCGAATATTATCTCGCAAAAACTTTCAGAGTTCAAAATGAACTTACCAAAGCAGAAGAGCATTATCTTAAAGCAGTTGCATTAGCAGATAAAATTTCTGATGAATTAATAAATAATTCAGAAATTCAAATTTCACATTTTTCAGGATTAAAATCCTGTTATGATGATTTGGCTGAATTATATTTGGAACAAAACCGAAATGAAGATGCCTTTTTAATAATTGAAAAATCTCATTCCAGAAATACTCTTCAAAATCTTGTGGATCTTAGAATTAATTCTTTTTATAAGAATAAAGAAACTCTTAATAAATATTATGATTTGAAGTGGATGTTAAACTCAGGATTATTTTCGGGTAATAAGTTGAAGGAAATTATCAGCGACTATGAAAATATAAAACAAAGCATTTATGAGGCTAACCCGGAATTGAAAACTATCTTTGAAGAAAACACAGAGCTTTCTATAGAAGAAATTAAAAATAAATTAGACAAAAAAGAGAATCTGGTTACATTGTTTTTTGGAAATGACAATTTGTATTCGATTGTTATTACTAAAGACGGACTTAAAGTTAAAAATTTATCTGTCGCTAAAAGTGAAGCTCTTGCGCTCTTAAGCAAAATCGCACCACTTTATTCGTCAAATTATCAGGCGGGTGATCTTTACTTAAACCAGGATTTGTTTTCTTTTAATACAAAAGAATCAAATATTTTTTACAAAAGGATAATTGAACCCATACTGATTGATATTCCCAAAGATGAATCGCTGATTTTTTCAATGCCCGCAGAGCTTGCATTTCTTCCGGTGGAATTTCTTGTAACGGGATTTAGAGACTCTGATAGTCCGTTCTATTACGATAATAAAAAATTTCTGATAGAAAATTATTCGATATCTTATTCACCTTCAGCTTCAATTTATATCTTGCAAAAAACAACAAAGCACAAAACAGAAGATAAAGTTCTGCTGGTTGGTGATCCGCAAATAAGTAATAAAGATTTTTCACTTAGTTATCGCGGTGGTTTGCTTGAAGATGATTCTTTTAATGCAAGAAACATTGTGCTGTTTCCTTTAAAATACTCTAAAGAAGAAATTCAAAATCTTAACAACCTTTTTGCTAATGGATTTGTCTTGCTTTCGGGCGATGCAACTGAAAAAAAATTTAAAGAGAATGCTTCTCAAAGCAGTATTATACATTTATCAACACATTCATTTCTCCACAAAAACCAGCCTTTAATTATTTTTTCACAGAATAATGATGAAAAAGAAGACGGATATCTGGAAACCGGAGAAATACTTCAGTTAAACCTTAACTCGGATCTGGTTGTACTTAGTTCCTGCCGATCTGGTTTAGGAACTGTGGACGATGCAGAAGGTGTGCTCGGTATGCAAAAATCTTTTTTTGAAGCCGGAGCAAAAAGTGTTGTGGTATCGCTATGGGATGTAAATGATAAATACACTTCTTTGTTTATGCAAAGTTTCTATAAATATCTTAGTGAAGGTTTTAATAAATCGGAATCACTAAGAAAAGCGAAATTGTTTTTTATAAAAAATTATTCCGCAAATCCTTATTACTGGTCTGCCTTTGTACTTTCGGGGGATGTTTCAAAAATCAATAATATAAAATCTGCCCAATCAAGTTATCTTTTGTTCTATATTCTTGCGGGCATAATAGTTAGTATGCTGGCCATTTATTTTTCGAATAAAAAGAACAAAATCATTGCATAATCTTTTTACTGCACTAAATAAATTCGTTTTATTTTTTAATAAGTATAGTTATAATTCCATCTCAATAATTATTAAATAGGATGTTTAAATGGCGATAGAACTAAACAAAGTAGTTACATTAAATTTTACACTTAAAGACGATTCTGGAAACATACTGGATACTACGGATAACGGCGGACCGTTTTCGTACATTTCCGGCAAAAATATGGTTCTGCCAAAACTTGAAGAGGCTGTAAACGGAATGATTATAGGCACCAAAAAGAATCTAAAGCTTAACGCTGCCGATGGATACGGAGATTATAATGATGACGCTGTTCAGGTTGTGGGTAAAGAAAATTTTCCGCAGGATTTTGTACTAGAAGCAGGAATGGAATACATGGCAAGTAATCCTGAAGGAGTTCAGATGCCGTTTATAATTACCAGCGTTGAGGATGAGACCGTAACAATTGATTTTAATCACCCGCTGGCCGGAAAAAATCTTAATTTTGATTTAGAACTGGTTGACGTTAGAGATGCTACAGCAGAAGAACTTGCTCACGGACATGTTCATGGTGCTGGCGGACATCATCATCATTAATTAACAATTAAGAATCATAAATTAAAAAAAGAGGATTGACTTTTCTCAATCCTCTTTTTTTTATATCACACCGAGCGCAGTCGAAGTGTGACCAAACATTAAACTACTAACGATCAATTAATATTAACAAACTTATTATTACTCCCATCAGCATCCGGAATATTTTTATTAAGCATCTCAACAGATTTTACTTTTGCTTTAATCTCTGTTTCTAACCAGACTTCTTTATCATTCTTTTCCCAAACAGATGTTGATGCGGACAACTTTGTTTGTGTTTCATCTTCAAGAGTTAATGTTAAGTCTATGGGCACTGGAAGATTGCCAACATTTTCTACAAGTATTTTTACTTTGTTGTTATCTATCTTAACCTCTTTAACTGCCAGATCCGGAATGTGCGATTCAAAAAACCAGGGATTCCAGAACCAGTTCAGATCTTTATTTGCTACATTCTCAAATGTATAAAAGAAATCCCATGGCGTCGGATGCTTGCCGTTCCATCGTGCAATAAACTCATTTAAGCATTTTGAAAACAACTCTTCACCCAAAGCCGATTTAAGCATTTCGTAAGCAAGCGCAGGTTTGTAATAACTCATCACACTTAAATGCGGATCACGTGAAAGTACTGATGGAAGAATCATTGGAATATCCATTTCATTTCCTGCCCACTTAGAAAATCCGATTGCCGCACGTGTTCTGTGATCATATTCTGATAATTCAATCTGAAGATCCCAAGGAAGAAAATACGCCATTCCTTCATCCATCCAGCCATAACGTGTTTCATTTGTTCCCACATAAAATGGGAAATACATATGAGCAATTTCGTGAGTGGTTACATATACATCATTAATTGTATTAGAAAATTGCCCGTCGTTAACAATCATAGGAAATTCCATTCCGCCATCACCGTTAAATACCGTTATTTGCGGATAAGGATAAATCACTCCGGGCATTTCTTTAGAAAAAAATTCTATGCTTCTTCTGGCCATTGTGGCTACTTGGGTAAAAAAATCAGAAGCGGGATTATAAGCCGCGAAACAAGTGACCCGTTTTCCTTTTTCTAATTCTATGCTTATTCCGTCCCACAAATAAAAGTCGCTAATACCAAATGCAAAATCAGAAATGTCTTTAGCTGAATATTTAAAAGTTGTAAATCCATTTTGGTGCTTATATATTTCTTTACCGCTATCTTCTCTGGCAATAATATTAATACCCTTATTTGAGGTGAGTGATTCTTTATATCTTTTAAGATAAATATCATTTAAAACTTCCTCAGGATTTTGAAGCATCCCTGTTGCCCAAACACCAAATCCTTTGGGAATAACAAAACTCCAATCAATTTCAATTTCATTTTTTGAGTTTGGCGGAAGGGGAGCAATAAGTTTTATGATAAGGTTGGTTCCCTGATACAAAATAATTTTATCATCCGTATTTAAACTGATTATATTACCATCAACACTAAGCTTACTTATTTTTACTCCATCCGTTACTGTTTCAGGATTTAGTTCTGTGTTTCTTGCAGCTCCTTTTTTGTACATATCCTGATAAAGTTTAAGTACAATGTTTTTTAATGTATCGGTACTATTATTAAAGTATACAATTTTTTCACTCCCGGTTAACAATCTTATTTTAGGTTCAATCCCCGCTTTGATTTTATACTCCGAAAAGTTCTGCCAGTAATTGCTTCCCGGTTTTCCATCATAAGATCTTGTTTGATTTGTATAGGCTTTTTTTATTTCTTTGGGCTTTTTTAGATCGGATCCGAAGGAAACCGACAATGCAAAAACAAAAATCAAGGCAGAGGTTATATAAGATTTCATACTCATTTTTCCTTGGTATGTATGATTACTAAATTTGAGTACTAATTTTATTAACTGTTCGTTTACCGCAAAGAATTATTTGATGAACGGTTAAATAAAAAATCCAAATGATAAAATCTTATTAGCTTAAAATGAATTTAAACTCTGTTGTTACTATTGATAATTTTTTAGACTTGTCAAAATCAAAGAAAGCAATTTGCTTTTATTTAAGTACGCCGGACTGTAATGTTTGCAAAGTGTTAAAACCAAAAGTAATTGAAATGATTGAAACAGATTTTCCTAAAATTTCCTTTTGTTATGTTGATTTAAGTGAAGCAAAAGAAATATCAGGACAGCTTTCCGTGTTCTCAGTTCCAACAATACTTGTTTATTTCGAAGGGAAAGAAACGATAAGAGTTTCAAGAAATCTGCACCTGGAAGAATTACGGGAGCAAATTAATAGATATTATAAAATGATATTTTAACTAAATTAAAATGTCAGTCCCGCAAACCTGCCTGCAGCTGGCAGGAGCCGGAATCTTTAATAAGAAAAGTGTTTTTTGTAAAGCCCTTTAGCCAAACTATTCTCTTATCAAATTTATACTTCCTGCTTCGGGTACTTTAATTTTATACACAACCCCATTTTTATTTTTTAAAGCAGTATCGCGCAGCCAGGGATTATATAGTTTTAAAGTTTTGTAATTTATTCCAAGTGATGCCGCATAATCTGCAAAATCTGCTACGGAAGTTTTTAACTCAATTTCTTTATACTTAAGCGGTTGATACAGATCTTCTTTCTTCAACTCATAACCATAGTCAGAAGGATTTTCCATAATTAATTTTATCGCAATAATTCTTGAAACATAGCGCGATGTTTCAGAACCGAGCACAAGATTCCAATAATTGCTTGTTTTTTGTAATCCGCCCCATTTGTCTATTCCGCTTATGCCGGCATTGTACGAAGATGCAGCCATTGTCCAATTGCCGAACATCTGATATGCGGTTTGAAGATATTTACACGCAGCAATTGTGGATTTTTCAACATCATATCTTTCATCTACTTCGTCGCTAACTTCCAATCCGTATTGCTTTGATGCAGATTTTATAAATTGCCAGAAGCCTGTTGCACCTGCAGGTGAAACAACATTTTCCAAATTACTTTCAACAACTGCAAGGTATTTAAAATCATCGGGAATGTTATTTTGTTTTAGTATTGGTTCAATAACCGGAAACCATCTTGCCGCCCTTTTTATTGCAAGCAATGTGGCTGAGTGCCAGTAAGTGTTTACCAATAATTCACGATCTACTCTTTCGTAAACTTCAAAATTTTCTAAAGGAACACCTTCTCCAAAAATGTAAATATTTTGCGGTATTTTAGGAGAGATTATTTTATAATCCTGTGGAAATGATTCTGCGGGATTTTCTGCTTCAAGTGAATCTATGCCGTTTGTAAAAAACAGATTTGATAGAACAAATAGTATCCCGGTTACAGACAAAACTCCTGCAAAGAAATAATAGCCTTTGTTTTTTTTTATGAGTGTTTCTTTATTGCGTAGTAAAATATTCATCATTAATCCTTTTAATATTTGCGCCGAATAATAAAAAAATGTGCGGCCATTACGAAGACAAAAAGAAGTGTTGTTATATTTGTGTTGGTTTTATAAAACATTGAGGAAAAATGGATATTCAGGAAGCATTGCTTAAGAGAAGAAGCATCAGAAAATATAACGATCAGAAAATCAGCAAAGAGAATATTAACAAGATTTTAGAAGCTGCAATGTACGCCCCAAGTGCAATGAATTTGCAGCCCTGGCAGTTTATTGTAATTGATGATAAATTTGTTTTAACCGAAACCATTACATCAATTCCATATGCTGAAATGTTAAAACAATCCGCATCTGCAATTTTGGTTTGCGGTGATTCTAATATTGAAAAGAATGAAAGCTGGCTTTTACAAAATTGTTCTGCGGTAATACAAAATATTCTGTTATCTGCTTTTGGATTGGGAATTGGTTCCTGCTGGATTGGAATACATGGTATGCCGGAAATAGTTAAAAATATTAAAGATCAGTTTCAATTGCCTGATAATATTATTCCAGTTGCATTAATATCTCTTGGTTATCCTGATGAAACTGTTACTGCAGAAGAAAGATTTAAAACTGAAAAGATTCATTATAATAAATGGTAAAAATCCTTAATGTTTTTGTGTCTTTGAGTTTGAGTGGCAGGAGAACCTCGCCACAAAAGCACTAAAACACCAAATCACACAAAATAAAACCGAAAAGAAAAATGAACGAAGTAAAATCCAATAAAGATTACAATCCTGAAATGCATTCCGCAGAACACATTCTCAATCAAACTATGGTTAGAATGTTTAACAAAGGAAGATCATTCAGTAATCACATAGAAAAGAAAAAATCAAAATGCGATTATCATTTTGATCGTAATCTTACAGTAGAAGAAGTTGAAATTATTAACAAAAAAGTAAATGAAGTAATTCAACAGGATTTGCCTGTTACGGAAGAGTTTCTTCATCGTGATGAAGCGATAAATAAATTTAAACTTTCACAGCTGCCGGATGATGCGGGAGATACAATCCGCATTATTAAAATTGGCGATTGTGATGCCTGTCCCTGCAGCGGAGTGCATGTCGAATCAACGAAGCAGATTGGTGCATTTCAAATAATCTCTACAAGTTATGAAAACAAAGTTTTACGCGTAAGATTTAAATTGCAAAAATAATATTTTATTTTTATTCAGTAGTTTAAATTGCATTAACAAAAATGGAGAAAAAATGAAAAATGTATTTGCGGTTTTCTTTATTGCTGTATTGATTGTTGGATTTTTTAACAAACCAATTACTGCCCAAGACAAACCAATTCAGATTGCACTATTTAATCCTGTCCAGATTTTTCCTGAGAATACATCTATCACCGGTCTCAGACTCAATATTCTTTATGGAAAAAATAATAACGTAAGCGGAATTGATTGGGGTTTTGTAAACTCAACAACAGGAAAACAAGTTGGTGCACAGTGGGGATTTGTTAATTTGGTTGACAATGGTTTTCTTGGGTTCCAAAGCGGTTTTGTTAACATAACCGACAGCAAGTTTGAAGGCTTACAATGGGGCTTTGTTAATTATCATAAAGGAAAAGTAAGCGGATTGCAGCTAGGTTTTGTAAATTATGCAGGCAGTATGTATGGTTTACAAATCGGACTTATAAATATTATTAAGCAGGGTGGTGCTTTTCCATTTTTCCCGATTGTAAACTGGTCGTTTTAATTTAAAAGTGTAGACCACCTTAAAGGTGGCCTACACATTATTTTACTTATTCAATATTTCTTCTATCTGATCCATAACTTTATTCATCTTTTTCATCGTTAATTCAAACGGCTCTGAAGAAAGAGGATCAATTCCGGCATCTTTAATTAATTCAACTGCGTATTTAGAACCGCCGCCTTTTAATATTTTGTAAAAATTATCTACAGCAGGAGTTCCTTCGTTAACAATTTTTTCTGCAAATGCAGTTGCATAAATAAGCGAAGTCGAATATTGGAAAACATAGTAAGTGTATCCCATAAAATGAGGAATATATGCCCACTCGTATTGGATATAAGGATCAACAACGCAATGACCGGCATCCTGACCATAATATTTTTTAACTATATCATAATAGATATTACAAAGATCATCACCGGTTAGTGGCTGGCCTTGTTCAATTCTCTTATGGATTTCCAGCTCAAACTCAGCAAAAGATGTTTGCCGGAAAATTGTGGTTCTTAACAAATCCAGATAACTGCCGAGCAAGAAAAGCTTTTCTTCATCACTCTTTGCCTTTGCAACCATATAATTGTTTAGCAGGGTTTCATTTATTGTTGATGCTATCTCTGCTACAAAAGTTGAATAATCAGCTTTGGGAAATGGTTGATTTGAGTTCGAATAATAACTGTGCATCGTGTGCCCCATCTCGTGTGCTAGTGTGGAAACCGATTCGTAATCGTCATTCCAGTTCATAAGAATATATGGATGGACATCATAAGCAGAACCGCTTGAGTATGCGCCGCTGCGCTTTCCTTCGGTTGGAATAAAATCAATCCATCTGTTATCAAATGATTTTTTTACTGTTGCCAGATATTCAGAATTCATCGGCTTTAAGGCATCAAGAATTGTTTGCTGTCCTTCTTCAACGGTAAACTTTAAATCAACTTTTTTAACAAGCGGAGTGTACAGATCATAATAATGAAGTTCATCAACACCAAGCATTCTTTTCTTTAAATCCAAAAAACGATAAAGAGTTGGAAGGCTTTTATTAACCTGGTCTATTAGTGTTGTATAAACTGTCGGCGGAAGATTATCCCCGTTAAGAGCGTACTCTAAAGAAGTATTATATTTTTTATCCTTAGCATAAACCCAGTCTTTCTTAACTTTTCCGACAAGATTAGCACCGAGTGTATTTTTAAAATCACCATAACTATTAAAAAATGCTTCAAAAACTTTTTTTCTGTCATCACGATTTTCAATTGTTCTGACTCCTGTATAAACAGAAGGACTTAATTCAACTTCCTTACCATCCGAAAGTGTTATTTTTGGGTTCGGCTTTTCACCATCAGCAAAAATTGAGTACACTGTATTTTGATTGCCTGCAATCAATCCAAAACTTGCAAGAATTTTTTCTTCTGCTTCTGATAAAGTGTGCGGACGCAATCTCTGAATGTTATCAATATACATCGAGTAAACTTCAAGCCCGGGTTTTTCTTTAAAAAATGTCTCTATTTTTTCTTTTGGGATTGTCAGAATTTCAGGCTCAAAGAATGATGCTGTTTCTCCAAATTTTGTCCCTACTGACGAAAGCTGCTGAAGCAATGCCTGGTTTTCCGAGATTCGAACATCTTCATTACTTAGATTACTTGCATATGTTCCTGCTTTGTAAAACGTTTTTAATAATCCGAAGTAAGAGTTTAAAGCGTTAAGTAAATTTTGAGAACTTTCTCCTAATTTTCCCTTGTAAGAGGCAAAATCATTTATGCTGCTCTCAACTTTTTTGATATCTGCCTGCCAGTCGGATAAATTTGGATACATATCCGAAAGATTCCATTTGTATTTATCCGGGACCTCTGATCGCTTTGGCGACTGCGGAAAAACTGAAGTAACAATAGTTAATACTACAAGAGTACAGAAAAGAACTAGTTTTTGTTTGGACATCTCTCCACCTATTAGTGTTGTTAGAATTTTGGAAGTTAAACTTAAGAAGAAATTTTTATTGTGTGAAAACTTAAATGATGGGTGGCAATAATAACAGGATAAAAAATAACTTTACTATTGCCTTAAAATTATAAGACCTTTCTTTTTATATTTCTACTTATCATTTACATAAACTTTATAATAAATAGGTTATACAATGAAAAATTTAGTAGTTCTTTTTTTAATCCCGCTTATAATAATAAGCTGCACTGAAAAACAAAACCAAAATCCGCAAAAAGATTCAGAGGAAGTTACAATGCTTAAGGAAACAATTAACAAGTTTGTTCCCGTTGAAATAAAGTACGATCAGAACCTTTTAACAGACAGAGAAAAGGTTGTGCTTGAAAAACTTTACCGCGCATCAAAGATAATAGATGAAATCTTTCTTGAGCAGGTTTATTCCAAGAATTATGAGATACGCGATTCATTGAAAAAGATGAACAATGAAACAGCTTATCTGCAATCCCAGTTGTTTACAATTATGTTTGGTCCATTTAACAGACTTGAAGACAATGAGCCGTTTATCGGTACAGACAAAAAACCTCTTGGTGCAGATTTTTATCCCGAAGATATGACAAAGGAGGAGTTTGAAAAATTTGTAAAAGAAAATCCGAAGGAAGAAAAAAGCTTTACAAGTGAGTTTACCGTAATAAGAAGAGAAAATGGAAAGTTAGTTGCAATTCCTTACAGTCAGTTTTATAAAGATAATTTAACCGCCGCATCAAATCTTTTAAAGGAAGCGGCAGATAATTGCGATAATGCATCATTAAAAAAATATTTGCTTTCCCGTGCTGATGCATTTTTGAGCAATGATTATTATCAAAGCGATATGGATTGGATGGATTTGAAGGATAATAAAATTGAAGTAATAATTGGTCCATATGAAGTTTATGAAGATGAGATGTTTAACTATAAAGCTTCGTTTGAAAGTTTTGTAACAATTAAAGATCCGGTTGAAAGCAAAAAGCTTGAAGTGTTTGCAAAATATTTAACAGACATCGAAAAAAATCTTCCGCTTGATGAAAAACATAAAAATTATTCCCGTGGATCAGAATCACCAATCGTTGTAGCTAACGAAGTATTTACTGCGGGCGATACAAAAGCCGGAGTTCAAACACTTGCTTTTAATTTACCGAATGATGAAAGAGTTAGGCAGGCAAAGGGTTCAAAGAAAGTAATGCTTAAAAATGTTCACGAAGCAAAGTTTGAAAAACTTTTAAAACCGATTGCCGAGATTGTTCTTGATCCGGAGCAATTAAAGTATGTTACGTTTGATGCATTCTTCAATCATACACTTATGCACGAAATGTCTCACGGTGTTGGTCCCGGATTTATAAAAGTTAATGGGCATGATACAGAAGTTAAGAAAGAATTAAAAGAGACTTATTCCACTATGGAAGAGTGCAAAGCAGATATACTTGGAATGTATAATAATATGTTCATGATTGAAAAAGGTGTGTATCCAGAAGAATCTGAAAATGAAATACTTGTAACCTTTCTTGCCGGTGCTTTTAGAAGTATGCGATTTGGAATTGGTGAGGCCCACGGCGGCGGAAATGCAATAATATATAATTATCTGCTTGAGAAGGGCGGATATGTTTACGATGAAGGAACACAAAAAGTTCGTGTTGATTTTACAAAAATTCATTCTGCTCTCAAAGAACTTGCAAACCTTATTTTAACAATTCAGGCTGAAGGAAATTATCAGGGAGCCAAAGTTTTAATTGCAAAGTATGCTGTTAACTCACCAACCATTGAAGTACTTAGAAAAAAACTTGAAACATTACCTGTAGATATAAAACCGGTTTTTGAGATTGAGGAAAAACTAAAGTAGAACAAAAGCAAAAGGCGAGTTTTGATGCTCGCCTTTTTTGTATTACTTAATTTATAGATAAGCTATTTAACCAGAATCATCTTGCGCGTTTCTGTAAACTTGCCTGCCTGTAGTGTATAGAAATAAACCCCGCTCGCTAATCCCGAACCATTAAAACTAACTTCATGAACACCAGAACTTTGAACATCATTTACCAGGGTTGCAATTTCTTTACCAAGAATATTGTAAACCTTTAGTGTAACCTGGGATTGTTCTGCAAGAGAAAATCTGATTTGGGTTGTTGGATTAAACGGATTCGGATAATTCTGCTGCAGCTCAAAATTATTAACGGCAGTAGGATTATTTTCTTCTTCAACCGATGTTGGAATGCCCATTGAGTTTGAAACGTATACATTAAATTTAAGGCCGTTAAAAAATGGCGTGGCGTCTTCTGTATACAAAATCCATTTTTGTATTACATCATAATACCAAACACCTAAAACGTGATCGAAATAATCGCCGCCATTTAGTAATTGAGTTACCAGTATATTTGCATCAGGGTTATTATTGGTCAACGGATTATCAAAAATAGTATAACTGTTTTGTAGACTCAAGCTGGCACTATCAACGTTATGCACAAAAGATTTATCATTATCCAACAACCAGACATTAAAATCTTTTCCTTCAGCCATAGCAGAAACATCTTCATTAAAAATTGTCCACTTTGATCCATTATACCAGAGACCAACATTAACATTATTATACGAAGAGACATATTGAGACTGAACTAAAATTTTAGCGTTTGGATTGCCATTAAGCAATGGATTATCAAGGGTTGTATAATTTGATAATATGTTAGAAGCTGAAGTTGTGTGTAAGAATGCTGAATCTGATTTAGGTGCTACTGCAACATTAAAATATATTCCTTCCGGCATAGATGAAGCATCCTGGCTAAAAACACCCCAGAAATTGTTACTATAATGAAAGACCCCAAGCTTTACATCATAAACTGACGTACCGGATCCAAAAGGATTCCAGTTATGTAACGCAAAAACCATTGCATTATTATCTCTATTAACAAGTGGGTTATCAAAGTAAGTTAAATCACTTGATATATTTGCAGCCTGAGTGTGGTGCACAAATGATGGAGATCCAAAATAAACATTGTACTTGGAATTTTCTACCATACCCAGTACATCTTCATTATAAATAGTCCATTTATGTGAACTTGCACTATAATATGTACTTACTTTTGAAGTATTATATACACCTCCCAAACCACCTCCATTCCAGTTTTGAGTTACATACACAATTGCATCCGGATTATTATTAAGAGCGGGATTGTCTATTTGGGTTGTTGCCCCGGCTATATTACCAGAAACTGCTGTTTGAAGTAAAGAATTATCATCACTTAAAACTAACACATTAAATGATGCGCCAACTGGCATACCGGCTAGATCCTGATTAAATATTGCCCATTGTGCACCATTATACCATACACCGATCTCGTGATTGTTATAAGTGTTACCTGCTGAGCTGATTAAAATTTGGGTTACAAGGATTCTTGCATCAGGGTTTCCATCCAATTCGGGGTGTGATAAAACTGTCCAGTTAGAAATAATATTTCCAGCATCGGCAATATGCTGAAAAACTGTGGATTGGCTTTCATCTGCAACTAAAATATGATATGCAGAATTTTCAACAACAGGTACTATACCCGCATCTTCGTTAAAGATTGTCCAGTTAGAGCCATCATACCATAATCCCGAGACGTGATCGTTGTATACTCCACTTCCGCTTCCATTCCAATTATGCGCAATGAATAATTTTGCATCAGGATTTCCATTAGTATTTGGGTTATCAATTGTTGTCCAATTACTTGTTGAATTACCCGCGGTTGCAACATGCAAAAAATGTTTTCCCGGACTGATTGGTGGCGCATCTCCGCCGGGCATCGGCTGGGCAATGGAAATATTTGTTATGATAAATGCAAGAACAATGAAATGCCATACGTGATGAAACAATATATGTTTCTTCATTATTAGCCTCCTATAATGATTAATGATTAGTTTTTTAGAAACAGAAATAAATATATATGCCCGTATTCTTTACAAATACTATTCCAATAATTATCATAAAATAATTGTAATTTTTGCCCAATTACGTTTACAATTAAGTAAAAAAGTAATTAATTCATCGGTTAATTACTGGATTGTTAAGCCAATTAAAAAATTCATTTTGTTTTTCTTTTTTGATTTCTAAAAGGCATAAAATTCTGTGATGGAAAAAACGAGATATATTTCAGTTGATCTTTTACGCGGACTTGCAATTATTGTAATGATTGAAGTACATGTTTTTAATGCTTTTCTGATTCCTGATCTAAGACAAACGAATTGGTTAGGTGTTCTTAATTTTATTAATGGTTTGGTTGCGCCGGCATTTTTATTTGTTTCGGGATTTGCATTTCAGGTCTCATCCGGCAGCAAGCTAGATGAAATGAAAAAACTCGGTAGTGCTTTCTGGAAAAAGACAGGAAGAATTTTTCAGATTATTATTATCGGGTATGTGCTTCATCTGCCATCCTATTCACTTACAAAAATATTAACTAAATCATCCCCGCAATTAGTAGAAGATTTTTTTGCTGTTGATGTTTTACAATGCATTGGTGTTGGGCTGTTGTTCTTATTTTTATCCAGACTCCTGATCAAATCTGAAAAGACTTATAATTATTTTTTAATTGCTTCTTTATTTCTTGTAACTTTTATCTCTCCCTTTTTATGGTCGGTTGAGCTTACGAACTATCTTCCGCTTGCAATTGCAAATTATTTTAATCAATTACACGGCTCGCTCTTCCCAATATTTCCCTGGTCCAATTTTATATTTGCCGGGGCAGTTTTTGCAAAATATTATGTTGATGCCCGCAAAAAAAATGAGGAAGAAAAATTTGTAAAAAGAATTACTCTGTGGGGTTTAGGTCTGATTATTATCGGACATTTTTTTTATTCAGGTTTATTTTCAGAAACATTTACACTCATAATGCCAAACCCGGTTTTCTACTTTCAAAGATTAGGCTACCTTGCTGTTGTTTTTTTTCTCTGCTGGTCTGTTGATAAAAAATTTACTGTTAAAAAATCTATCGTACTTGATGCAAGCAGAGAATCGCTTTTTATATACTGGCTGCACTTAATTATAATATTCGGGACTTTCTGGAATAAAAAAAGTTTTGCAATGATAATCGGAACAACTTATAATGCTTTAGAGGCATCGATAACCGCCCTGATTTTAATTACACTAATGATACTTGCTGCAAAACTCTGGGGCTGGGCAAAGAAAAACTATCCCAAATACTCTTCAATATTTGTTAAAGCTGTTGTGATTGTTTTGCTGATTGTTTTTTTTGTAAGTTAATCACTCGTGGTGAGTCCACATTCTAATAACTTTAACAGTTTTTTCTTTCTCATAAATCTGGTAAACCATTCTGTGCTGAATGTTTATTCTTCTCGAAAATGCGCCGGCTAAATCGCCAACTAACTTCTCAAAGGATGGAGGCTTTTGATAAGGGTTCTTTTGCAAGAGTCTAAGAATATATTCTGCTTTATTTTTTAATTCTGCGGAATATATTTTTTTAGCATCTTTTAACGCTTGCTTAGTAAAGACAACCTGCCAGGTTACCATTTAATTTTATTGGTTGTATTAGATAATGGCTCCTTCATACCCTTGATAATTGATTTCCGCATTCCAGGAATTGATGTGAGATATAAAGTTTCTTTTATAGCTCTCCAATCATCTTCTGAAATCAAAACAGCGTTACCTCGTTTGCCTGTAATTTGAATTGGCTCGCTTTCACTAGTTGTCATATCAATAAGTTTATAGATATTATTTCTGGCTTCTGTAATTGTAATAGTTTTCATGTTAGTTTTTCCTTTGTTGTCAAACGTACGTAATTGTGTACGTGAAATCAAGGGTGATGCAAACTAACTGCTTAGAAATAGTACAGATACTTTATCTTAAAAACTCCTGCACGATCTGTTGTGTGCATTTTGTTTGGAAGCAGATTATTGTTTGAATCGTATTGATCACTTCTATCTTTAATTTCATTTATGGCAAAATATATCCAGCTTTTGGGTGAAAAGTTATAACTGAATAAAAACCCTGCTATTATTCTATCCATTCTATCCGATGATTTTAAAAAGACGTTATCAACATAAACTCTAAAGTTTAAATTATTAACGGGAGTTAAAGAGAAAAATGGCCGGGCATTATATGTTATCTCTTCAATATTTCCTTCCGGATTTCCTTCAATAAACATATCATATGTTGTTCCTACTTCAAGTATATCAAATGCTTTCCATTCTACTGAAGCACCAAGCCAGGAGTAAAATGCAAGATATTCTCTGTCAAAATTATAAGTGCGTTCATATCCGCCCCAAAAATTTCCATTCCATTTTTGTGATACATCAAACCAGGAACTTAAGCTTACATTATATGAGTTGTAATTTATTCCCTCGTCTTTACTCTTTCCATAATTTGTATTTATTTCATAACCCCATCCATCTCTAAACTGCATGTTAAATCCTAACACTAATGCATAATCAGTATAAATATCTGCATCTTCATAATTTATCGATGGTCCAAAATATAAAAGCATATTTCTTATTGCTCCATCTTTAAAATACCATGTTGGTCCGGTTAATCCGACGGTTGTAAAAGTACCTTTCCATGGAACAAAACCTATTTGGTCTACATCAAAATTTTTACCTATTGCTCTTGTGCGAAATAGGTTTACCCAGGAAGACGAAAAATTTGTAAATCCAATTGAAGCGGCATAATCTCCATTAGAGTTTTCAAATGATCTTGCAAACTGATAAGCAAGCTGCCAATCAGATCCGCGGAAAGCGCCGTCAACATCAATTACTCCGTATGTATTGTCTTTGTTTTGCTTTCCAACCATCAATACACCGATTGAAGAATTATCCATAATTTGTCTTTTAATTCTGCCGGAACCGAAAACTGCTTTTTGTTCAGTTAGATTTTCTCCATCATCCACATAATCCGTTTCGCCTGTCATTGCAACAAATCCGCCGTACTCCCAATCATTGAATCTTCCAAAAGTTTTGGTACCAAAGGTTAACGGTACTTCTTTTCCGCCGGGTAATAATTTTCCAATTCTTCTGGAATAGAAAAGTTCAAGCGGCCTGTAAAAACCAGTGTTGCTTTGTTTGCCTGAAGGATTAAACACTTCATTGCCTTCTGTAAAAAATGGTCTACGTTCTGAAAAATAAGATTCGTATCTGCTTATATTAAATGAAAATGGATCTGCTTCAATCTGGGCAAAATCAGGATTAGCAGTTAATTGAAATGTAAGTTGTTCAGAAGGATTATAAAATATGTCTAATCCTGCACCGGCATCAAATTTATATTTATTACCTGCAATGTATTTTACTTTAGATATTCCAACAGGATAAACTTCAAAATTTAATCCGGTAACGCTTGGTTTAAAATCTTCAAAGATAAGTTTGCCGAATTTAGAAATTCTTTGTCCTTCGCTCTGTTCATACTCGCACCAGTAAATATCTTCCTTATCGTAAGATCGCCAGCGATCAAAATCCAAACCCCACTCGGTAAGATTTTTATCATACTTGATGGATTTATAAGGTATTTTCATTTCAACCACAAAACCCCAATCATATATTTTTGATGTGCCTTTCCAAATTCCATCCCAGCTATAATCACGGTTTCGTGCATCATCCAGCATACGGGAATCGGACATTACTCCGGATGCATTAACAGCAAACTTGTAAGCGGTTTGTTTATCACCGAAAGTATCAAGCATAATGGAAACAATATCTCCTGTATAACCATCAAGCATTCCTGCGTTAGCTTGTATGTAACCTTTATCATCATAACAAATCATTAAACAGTAAAGAGCTTCTTCGGTTGTTAAAACCTTTGCAATAGTTTTTACTGATGTTGGCTGATTAAAATATGGTTCGAATTGAAAAAAGCTAACCGTAGAATCGGCATAATTCCATGCGCTATCTATTTTGCCGTCAATTATTATTTCGCTATTAATTTTTACAAGACGAAGTGCTTTCTCAAGATTTTTATTCCCAGTTGCAAGAAGTATACTGGAAGAGATTAAAACTAAAATTATTAGTAGGCGTTGTTTCATAACTCTGCGTTTTTAGAATTAGATCTTTTTTTTCATACGCAAGTTACTTGTGCGAAAGAAAAAATTCTTTTGTTTTAGATAAGCGGTAAAATGGATTTATAGACGATTGTTAAAAATGTTTTAATCCAAATTTGCGTCTTGGCGTCTCTGCGAGAAAAAAGGACTCACGCAAAGATCGCTAAGATTTTTCGCAGAGAGCGCAGAGAGATATGAACGGTTTAAAAAACAAAAGCCCCGATAAATCGGGGCTTAAAACCTGAAACGAATTATTTATCCTAAATAAGCTTTCAGTCTGCCGCTTCTTTTTGATTGCCTTAAATTTCTTAAAGCTTTTTCTTTAATCTGTCGTACGCGTTCACGAGTAAGATTAAATCTTTCGCCAATCTCTTCTAAAGTAGCTGAATGGTCTCCATCAATTCCGAAGTATAATTTTATTACTTCTGCTTCTCTTTCAGAAAGAGTTGAGAGAACATTTGCAACTTCTTTTTTCAAAGACTCGGTCATTAATTTATTATCCGGCAACGGCTGTTCATCGTTAGGAAGAATATCAACTAAAGAATTTTTCCCATCATCACCTTCTTTTAAAGGCGCATCCATTGATACTTGTCTTCCAGCAATCTGAAGTGCGTAAGCAACTTCTTCAGCGGTCATTTCAAGAATTTGTGCAAGCTCATCTGTTGTGGGCTTACGTTCGTACTCCTGCTCAAGATCCCTGTAAGCTTTGCTTATCTTGGTAAGATTTCCAACTCTGTTAAGCGGTAATCTTACAACTCTTGATTGATCTGCAATTGCCTGCATAATAGATTGTCTAACCCACCACACAGCGTAAGAGATGAATTTGAATCCACGGGTTTCATCAAACCTTTCAGCGGCTTTTATTAAGCCAATATTTCCTTCATTGATGAGATCGCCGAGAGATAAGCCTTGGTTCTGAAATTGTTTTGCAACGCTCACTACAAATCGGAGGTTTGCTTTTATTAATCTTTCCTGGGCTAATCTATCTCCCTTTTTAATTTTGATGGCGAGTTCAATCTCATCATCGGGAGTGAGAAGATCAACTTTACCGATTTCCTGTAAATACTGGTCTAAAGATTTACTTTCTCGGTTGGTAAATTGTTTTGTGATCTTCAAGAGTTAAGTCTCCTTAATTGTGATTTTAGTATTTGATATTTCCATCATTGATCCTTCTGAGAGGAAGAACCGGAGTGCTGATTTTGTAAACGGCAAATATAACACTTAATTAGATAAATGTAAGAGAAAAATGATTCCTAATTAAATATTAATTATTTCGCCCGATGCTGGATATTGCACATTTGAGTAGCCTTTTTGTAATAATTTCTCTCTAAATGGAAGCGCCATATCTTCTTCACCATGCACTAAAAATATATTTTTTAACTTGTTTTGATCATTTAGACGCAGGTAATCCAATAATTCCTTTTGATCGGCATGACCGGAAAAGTAATCCATTTTCTTGATTTTAGCCCGAACTTCGTATTCTTCACCAAAAATGTTAACCTTCTCATTTCCATCCATAATTCTTCTCGCAAGAGTGTGCTCTGCGGCATACCCAACAAATAAAATTAAGTTTTTTGGATTGCCAATATTATTTGCCAGATGATGCAAGATTCTTCCGCCTTCCGCCATACCTGATGCAGAGATAATTATCATCGCTCCTTGCTTATCATTAAGCTCTTTCGATTCTTCTGTTTTCTTTATGTACTTCAATCTGCCAAAACCAAATGGGTCTGTTCCTTCTTCTAAAAAGATGCGACCGGTTTCTCTGTCTAGACATTCGGGATGAGAACGGAATACTGCCGTTGCATCAACAGCCATTGGTGAATCAACATAAATTGGAATTTCAGGAATTCTGTTTTGATCAAAAAGTTTGTGCAGTAAGTAAACAATTGTTTGGGTTCTGCCAACAGCAAAAGCCGGGATGATAACTTTTCCTCCCTCATTAATAACGCCCATAATTGTTGATGCAAAATCTTCCTCAACTTCTTCGGCAGGAGAATGCAGTCTATTACCATAAGTTGATTCCATAATCAGAACATCAAGATCACGAAGTACATCGGGTGATTTTATAACCGGTGAATCGGGTCTTCCAATATCTCCGGAAAATCCTAAACTAATTGTTCTTCCATTGCTTTCTTCTATTTCTAAAAACACTCCCGCAGAACCAAGAATATGCCCTGCGTCCTGAAAAGTAAATCTAATTCCCGGAAACAAATCAATAGCTCGGTTGTATTGTACACCGACAAATTGTTCCATCGCTTTTTCAACATCTTCCAAAACATAAAGCGGTTCAAAAAGTTCTTCACCCTTTTTTTTCTTTTTCTTATTTACATACTCAATATCTTTTTCTTGCAGATGAGCTGAATCACGAAGCATTATCTGGCAGAGATCCACCGTTGCAGAAGTTGCATAGATCAATCCATTAAATCCTTTGCTAACAAGATTTGGAATGTTGCCGCTGTGATCTATATGTGCATGCGATAATATCATCACATCAATTTCAGTTGGATCAAATTTGAAATTTTTATTTTTATCGTAAGTTTCGCTTCGTCTGCCTTGAAATAAACCGCACTCAAGAAGTATTTTTTTACCATTGATGTGAAGCAGGTGTTGTGAACCTGTTACTGTTCTTGCGCCCCCTATAAATTCTATTTTCAATTTATACTCCTTAAAGAATTACTAAATTATTAATTCTTATAAACTCAGTTTTAATATTTGTTTGATTAAAGTCAGTTATCAATTTAAAAACTAGTGGTGTTTTTTCTTTTAACATTTTAATTACATCAGGATGCAGATTTGTTTTGTTAAATGGAACTTGCTTAACATATTCCTGAATAGATCCGGCATTGCGCCCATATTTGTATTCATACGTAAAATTACCAAGAGTATCTAATAAAACATTTTTATTTAAAGTATTAGGAACCGAAATATAAAACTCGCTTTTATTCAAGTCCTCGCTGCCAAACATATCGTTTGTATTCAAGTAATCGTACAATTCTTTTGCAGTATTTATTGCCGGATCGATCAATGCTATTTTTTTGTGCATAACATTTCTATAAACATACCGTCCATTCTCTTTTAAATTATATAATTCATCCAGTTTTTGAGCAAATATGTTTTTATAGAAGGGATAATGTGTGCAGCCAAGAATTATCGTTTTTAGCGGTTTTGTTGTTTCTGATTTTTTAATTTGTTCAAGCAGAGAAACAACATTATAATAAATATAATTTTCTATGGAGTTTAGTTGTATTTCGGTTGGATTATTTTTTTCACCCGAGTATAAAACGTGGTTTTTGCTCCAATCAAAATTATATCGATTCAAAATGCTTAAATCTATTTTTGCTTCCTTTGATTTTAACGATGGCCCCTTATATTCTTTTCTTATTTCTGTTGCCTGTGTGTAGAAATAATCTATAACGCCATCAATAGCGCCGGCTAATCCAATTCCGGGTTGCTGATATGTCTGGATTTCTCCCTCAAATCCAAACTCAGTTTTATATTTGTTAATTGCATTTACGTATCCATTTGATAAAACAGTTCCCTCCGTTGCCATTACTGCAATGCTGCAATTTTCATCTTTTGATATATTTTCAAAAGCACCTTTCACTCCGGCATTAATAACTCCAATTACTTTAATGTCTAATTCTGCCTTTTTTAAAAATGCTTCTATATCATCCATTCCGTAAGCCGTTGCGGTATTACATGCAATTACAATTGCTTTAACCGGCAGCTTATCTGCTTTATAATCTTTATCGCTTGAAGATTGATAATATTTATTACTAAGAAGAAATAGAAGATCCTTAAGAATATGTTCCCTTAAAACATCAGTTTTATTTAGTGAAGGATAATTACCGTATGGCATATTTGCCTGATCGGCGAGGTAAATAAAATATTCTTTTTCAAAATCCAAAATTCCATCTGGGTTATTGGCCTTATTTTGATTGTTAAAACCATCGTAGTTTACGATTGCATCCATTACTGTCAATCCACCCGTACCGGAATCAAAAATTCCGATTGGCAGGCTTTTATTTTTTACGGGATAGGTTTTTACATCCACATAATAAAAGTTTGAGGTGTCTGAAAGAATTGCTTCATCAAGATTTTTCTTTGATGTGTGTAGTTCTGGATTGCATTGATAGAAGATTAAAACTAAAAACAAATAAATTAAGTGAGGCCTGAGATTTAATAATTTCTTTTGGTTCATGTTTTTTCGCTTTTTATAAAACTATCTCTAATACACGTGGTTAATTTATAAAAAATTGCTGTTAACAAAACCTTGCCACCATTTTTCTAATCGTTGTTGAATTCCGGATCGTTGTTTCCATTCCAAGTGCTTTTTCTAAAATTTTTCCTGTTATTCCAGAATCGCTAAAATTTTTTCTGCAAAGCCAATACAATTCTGTTTTGTTAAAATGAAATTCATTTGCTTTGTCTGATAAAGCTAAAACTTTTTTCTGTGAATCTTTTTCCGGTTGATTGTCAAGAAAACCTATGTACAAATAATTTTGTTTATTGTCTAAATCCGAATCTTTAAATGGTTTGTGCTCGGATACTTCTTTTAATTCTTTTGTGGTTCTGATGAAAGTTACAACTTTGTAACCAAGAGATTTTTCTAATTCTGTTTCAATTTTCTTTTTTATGGAAACGACACTTTGGGATTTTGTTTCAAACACAACATTGCCGCTTGCAATAAATGTTTCAACATTTTCAAATTCCATTTTTTCAAAAAGATTTTTCAGATGATCCATTTTAACAGTATGTCCACCAACATTTATTGCTTTTAGAAATGCGATATACTTTGCCATAATTAATATTAGGTTATAAATCCAAATGAATGTTATTTTATATTTGCTAAAATATTAACATCACTTGAATGTTAAATTGGTCGGTTTATCAAATCTGTACTTCAATTCTGTTACAATAAGAGCAATCCAATCCTTAATGCTGATTGGCAAACTCATATAGTTGTTGGGATCTTGTTTTTTATAATCTTTTCTGTCAGTATAAACATCAATTTTTCCTTTTGAAAATATGGCAGCGGTTACAACTCCGTTATAAAGATTAACGTCAAGCTTTGCCATTTCTTCACCGCCATTATGAGGGGCATTTCCTTCAAGCACAATACCGCCGCTGATTAAATCAACAGAGCCTATCACATCAAGATTAGTTATAAAGTGATTGTATTCTTTGCCGAGAATTTTTTTAAGAATTGGTTTTAGGGTTTTGTCTTCTAAAACTTCATGTGATTTATAATCGCCGGCAAATGCTTTAAAGTGAGAAAAATCATTCTGCACTTGGGCTGATATCATTGCTGAAAGAAAAACAAATAATGCTAGGATCTTCATAAGGGTGCCTCCTTAAATATGTGTTGAGTAATTTTTTAAGATTATAGTAATTCTATAATCTTGGTTTGAATATATGAAAAAGTGGGATATTAAATTATGCTTTGTCTGAAATTTACAATTTGTATTTTAGCATCCATATTTAATAAATATTTCCGGATAGATCATGAAACTTATCTTAGCCTTTCTTCTCTCTGCTTTTTCTCTGTTTGCTCAGGTAAAAGCAGATGATGTTAAATCCTTTACACTAAAGAACGGAATGAAGATTTTTGTTCTTGAAGACAGCTCAATTCCCAATGCAAATATGTACTTCTTCTATAAAGTCGGATCAAGAAATGAATACACAGGTATAACCGGCATTTCACATTTCTTTGAACATATGATGTTTAATGGTGCTAAGAAGTATGGACCAAAAGAGTTTGATCGTGTTATGGAAGCAAACGGGGGATCAAACAACGCATACACTTCTGAAAATATTACCGCTTACACAGATTGGTTTCCATCAAGTTCAATTGAAGTAATGTTTGATCTGGAGGCTGACAGAATTGCAAACTTAAACTTTGATCCTAAAATGATTGAAAGTGAATGCGGAGTAATTCTCTCGGAAAGAAGTACCGGACTTGAGAACAACCCTTTAGAACAATTGTGGCAGGAAGTTCAGGCAACTGCTTTTGTTGCTCATTCTTATCAATGGCCTGTAATTGGCTGGGAATCTGATATTAAGAACTGGACAAAAGAAGATTTAGAAAATTATTTTCACATTTATTACGCACCTAACAATTGTGTTGTGGTTATCAGCGGAGATGTAAAATTAGATGAAGTTAAAAAGCTTGCAGAAAAGTATTTTGAACCGATTCCTGCGGGTCCAAAACCAAGATCACTTCACACGATCGAACCGGAACAGCTAGGTGAGAAACGCGTTTTCGTAAAACGTGAAGTTCCCACACCTCATATAATGATTACTTATCACGTTCCGCAATCAGGGAGTGAAGATTACTACGCACTTGATCTTCTTAATTCAATTTTATCTGAAGGTGAGTCATCAAGGCTTTATAATTCAATAGTTAATAATCAGCAACTTGCTTTGGAAGTTGGAAGTTTTTATCCCGATGCTTTTGACCCAACCTTGTTTTATTTTTATGGAATCTGCAATGATGGTGTAACTGCCATACAACTTGAAAATGCGATAACTCAAGAAATTGATAAAATTATTAAGGATGGAATCAGTCAAAGCGAATTACAAAAGGTAAAAAATCAAAAACTTATGAGTTTCTATAAAACAACTGAAACGATAAATGGAATGTCTAATACACTTGGCACATATGAATTATTTTTTGGCGATTATAAAAAAATGTTTACCGCGCCGGATGATTACAAAAAAGTAACCACAGAAGATATTAAAAATGTTGCTGCAAAATATTTTACAAAACAAAACAGAACTGTTGGAACCCTGCAAACAGAGGAGAATAAATAATGAAGCAATCAAAAACTAACAAGAACAATAATGCATTGATGCATGGATGCATGCAAAACAAAAGCTTGAGTGTATGGTTGAATGGATGCATGCAATCATGCAAGCATGCAATCGTGCTTTCATTATTATTTGTTTCTATTAGCTCAGCACAGTTCAAACTCCCGAAGTACGAAGTTGTAACTCTTGATAACGGGTTGACAATTTATCTAATGGAAAAGAAAGACGTTCCTTTAATTTCATTTTCTGCTGTGTTTGATGCCGGCGCAGTTAGAGACGGCGCTCAAAATGGTTTAGCTTCATTCACTGCTGAAGCATTGAAGTTTGGAACTAAAAATTACAACAAAACTCAGATTGATTCGATCTTCAATTTTTATGGCAGCAGTTTAAATACTTATACACGACTTGATTATTCTGGATTATACACCCAGTTTATGAAGAATGATATAGACAAGCTTCTGCCTGTTATTAAAGATGTAATAACAAATCCAACTTTTCCTGAAGATGAAATAGTAAAAAGAAAACAAAGGTGGGTTGCAGAATTAGATCAAGCAAAAGAAAGTCCAAGACAAGTAATTGGTGCTTACTACAATAAATTTTTATTTGCGGATTCGCCTTATGGTAATCCTGTTGATGGAACTAAAAAAACGATTGAACAAATTGACGGGAAGGCAATAACTTCTTTTTACTTGGATAATATAAGATCAGAAAGTTGTGCTATGGCGGTTGTTGGTGATTTTGATTCCAATCAAATGAAATCCGAATTAACTAAATATTTTGCTGACTGGCGAGTTACTTCACCAAGACTTATAAACGACTTAAGAAGCAACAATAAAAAATTAAATGAGCCTGCTGTTTATCTTATCAACAAAGACAACGCAAGAGAAACAACGTTTATGATTGGCGGATTTGGAGTTCCAATGAGCAATCCGGATCAAATTCAGATTGATGTTATCAATACAATTCTTGGCGGAAGATTCACTTCGTGGTTAAATGATGAGCTGCGCGTAAATGCAGGTTATACTTATGGCGCAAGAAGCAGATTTGCATCTTATAAAACTACCGGCACGTTTTATATAAGCACATTTACCGCATCTAAAAACACAGAAGCCGCAATAGATCTTGCATTAAAAACTTATAACAGACTTTTTGAAAAGGGAATTGATGAGACTACATTAAACTCTGCAAAAAATTATGTTAAAGGTCAGTTTCCTCCCGGATATGAAACCGCCGGGTCATTGTCCGGATTTTTAACTCAGAAATATATTTATGGATTAGGTGATTCCTATATTAACGATTTTGAAAAAACTGTTGATGGAATGACCGTTGAAAGTGCGAATGAGATTATCAAAAAATATTTTCCCAAAGA
The DNA here is from genome assembly GCA_003538625.1 of Ignavibacteriales bacterium. Lineage (GTDB taxonomy): Bacteria > Bacteroidota > Ignavibacteria > Ignavibacteriales > Ignavibacteriaceae > IGN3. The sequence goes on along the minus strand of DPRR01000028.1, from coordinate 381,469 downwards.
CAATCTTCAATTTGTACTGATTGGAAAAGCTGATGACATTCGTGAGATTGCAAAAAAATATGGGAAAGTGATTGAGAAGAATATTGATGAAGATGGATTTTAGGGCCTGCCTGTCGGTAGTCAGGTTCAAGATCAAGTTTAAGGCAAGGAAATGGAACGCTGATCGAACGGATTAGACGGATTTTAACTGATTAATCCGTTTTAATTTGTTTGATCAGTTTAATCCGTGTGCCATTGTGTTTGGTACTATTTAAAGTAAAACGTAATTGAATCAACATAAACTTTAATTTTATTTAGAACGGGATTTTTTGTGGATACAATTTTATCCCCTACTATCTGATTCCATTCGTTTTCAAATAAATCTTTATAATCATAGTAAAGCTGAATTGAATAACAATCTGATTCGAGATTACCTTTTTCAAATATTGCATATCCTCCATAATCCCAATCAAATCCTGAAAAAGTAAATTGTTTTCCGTTAAGCTTTACCAATTCTTTTAGATCTGTCCCAATCTTAATGCCGTTATCAAGTTCCCATACTGATTTATCTCCATGAATTTCTATGGACTCGGGGTTTTTAAAGTTAACTGTATCCTTCCATCTGATAAAAAATGATTGGGGAGTGTCTTTAAAAAATACTGATCCAATAACTCTTTCTGATCCTTCTGCGTACCACCGTTCAACTCGTTCAACATTTTTTTTGCCAACAATTTTAACAAGTTCTGCTTCAGATGTTTGAGAATTAAGGATACTATTCCCGATACACGGGGTCAATACAAAATCATTTTTTTGCTGGGAGTAATTTGATTGAAAAACCAAAAACACAATAAGTGGAATAATCTGTTTCGTAAAGTCTCTCTTCGTGTTCATTTTGATGTGCCTGCTAAAAATTCTTTAAACTTTTTATGTGTTGTTATTAATCTGATTACAATAATTGTTTTGGATAACCTAAAATAAGAACAACACTAACTTAATAAAAAATATTAATCTAATATTGGCAAACGCAGATGATGCAGTAATTACAAATGATTTTTAATTTTTTTCAGGTTTCCATTTATTAAGGAAGTCTAAAAATTTATGCTTGTCGTAACCTTTATCTTTTTCAAGATCTCCTGTGTTCTGAGAGTGAAGTAATTTCCCATTGCTTTCAAGAATAAAGAAATGCGGATAGCCTTCTATTTTAGGATATTGAGAGAGAAATTTTTCGTTCTTGTTTTCTTTACTGAAATTAATTTTTATAATAATATAATTTTCTTCCAATATAGCCTGTATTTCTTCATCACTGTGCATAAACGCATCGATACGATGACACCAGATACACCACTCACCGCCAACATCAAGAATTATTCTTTTGTTTGATTGTTCCGCATTTTGGATTGCAACTTTTAAATCGTTAAAAGGATTTCGGGAAGGATCAAATCCAACTGTTGTATCGCTTGCTTGAGCAAATACAGAAATTGCGGCTATCAAAACAAATGCAGATACTAAAAAAATATTTTTCATAGGTTTCCTTAGTTGGTCTTATATTGTCCCTTGCGGATTGCATGATGCAGAAAATTAAAAATTATTTCGAAGTAGTCTGTCTGTCGGCAAACAGGACTTCTGCCATGGGTATTCCTCCGGGAGACTGAGAAATCTGATTAATAAGAGGTTTAGATTTCTCACCGACTAAAGTCAGATTCGAAATGACAATTAAATCTTCCATTAAACAAAATACTTTATAACCAAAAATCCGCCAATTAATAATGTTGTAAATGCAATCGCCAGCCAATTAAAATATTTATCGATAAATGATTTTATCTGCGGACCAAATTTCCAGATCAGAAAAGCTACAAGGAAAAATCTTGCACCCCGGCTTATAATCGAAGCAACCATAAACATAATCATATTTATGTTAAACGCACCCGAAGAAATTGTAATAATTTTATAAGGAATTGGTGTGAAACCGGCTGTAAAGACAATCCAAAAATCGTATTGCTCATACATTTTTTGTATCTTAAAAAAAGCTTCTGATGTAAATGAAGGAATATTGGTAAAGAAAAAGTTAGCAATTCCGGTAAATTCATTCGCTGGTGTCCACCACAAAAAATGTCCGATAGCATAACCAAACAATGCACCTAAAATAGATCCGGCAGTGCAAATTGCGGCAAGTCTAAATGCTTTTTTCTGAGCCCCAAGAACAAGTGCAATTAATAGTGCATCCGGAGGAATAGGGAAAAAAGATGATTCTGCAAAAGCAAGTAAAAAAAGTGCAATAGCACCATGCGGCGTATTTGCAAAATGTAAAACCCAATCGTACAGTTTTCTTATAATCTTCATAATTGAGCCGAAACTTAAATGATTTTACATGAATTAAAAAACCAAAGTGATATATATTTTTTTCATAAAAAATAATCCTGTTTTTAATTACGCTTGATTTTTCTTATGGCAATTAAACCCCGCAATTTTTTTGATCTCTTTCTCGTCATATTATTATGTGATGTACCTCTTAGGGCAATTGCTTGCAAAAGTGATTTGTTTTTTAATAACTTTGCTCTGGTCTTAATTAACTAATCTTAAATAAAAAAAGGATGTTTTATGAAACAGTTTCTTTCTGTTCTATTGTTAGCCGTACTATTTACTGGATTTATCAATGCACAAAGCAAAATGGCATTCGGGCTGCAAGCTGGCGTTGCAATACCTTTGGGTGATTTTGGTGATGGGTACGATCTTGGTTTTGGTGGACAGGGCACCTTTGCATATCATATAAATCCAATGTTTGATGTAACAGGTTCTGTTGGTTATTTAACCTGGAGCGGTAAAGCTGATGGAGTTACTTTCAGTTCAGTGCCTGTTTTAGTCGGCGTTAGATATTATTTTGGTCAGGATCAATTTCATCCTTACATATCTGGTGAATTAGGAATGCATTTTACCTCTTCCAAAGTTGAATTTTTAGGAAACAGTTATACTTCTTCTGATTCATTTTTTGGTTTTGGTGTTGGCGCAGGATTTCTCTACAAACTTGGTCCAAATCTTGACCTTGACGTAAATGCTAAATTTAATAGCATTTCTTCAGAAGGAAGTGCTTCAAATTATGTTGGCATTATGGCTGGCGTTCTAATAGCATTATAATTTCTTAATTTTCATTAAAAAGGGCTGTCTCAAAAGGACAGCCTTTTTTATTTTAAATTCAAAATTTTTTACATTAGTTATCCGCATTTCTTAGAGCATTGTATTAGATAATCGCCACAAATCCTTTATAAAAAAGAAATTAGCTATTGACAAATTGTTTTTTTTGTTTATTTTTACACAACCGAATTATTTCGGATCTTAACTATTAACAACAAAAGGAGACTGTTCATGAAAAAGTCATTTTACTTTTTCTTCGTGGTTCTTTTATTTGGTACTATTTCGCTTAGTGCACAAAATTTTGCTACCAAGGGGACAGTAGAGCTTGGTGGAAGTTTGGGATTTTCAAGCACGACAATGGTTTTTGATGGAAACAGTTCTGATAATTCTGTTTCAACTTTTTCGATTGAGCCATATGTTGGTTACTTTGTTATTAACAGCTTAGAGCTTGGTTTAATTCCTTCATTCTCCACTTCAAGCTATGGTGATCAATCAAGTACTTCATTTGGCGTCTATTTTGCACCAGCCTGGAATTTCGATTTAAGAAGCAATTTATATCCATTCATCGAAGGAAGAATTGGTTACAACACTTCTTCTTATGATGATGGCAACTCAGAAACCAATGATCCTTCATCAAGCGGATTGGCTTGGGGTTTTAGAGGCGGTGTAAAGGTTCAGGTTGGAAACAGCTCGCTTGTCAATATCGCTCTTTCTTATGATCAGATGACAATGGAACCAGAAAATTGGAGCGGCGGAAGAATCGGTCAAAACGTTTTTGGCGTTAATGCCGGCTTTACAATTTTTTTAGGAAGATAAATTTCTATATGTCTTAATAAATCCCGCTCAATAAGCGGGATTTTTTTTTGCCTGTGCTCTCCTTATTTTTCCCCGACAATTTTTAAAGGATTTAAAATGAAATTCGAACGTAATGCCGGAATTCTGTTACATCCAACTTCTTTACCCGGTAAGTATGGAATTGGTGATCTTGGCGATGATGCTTTTAAGTTTGTGGATTTTTTAGAAAGTGCGGGACAGAAACTTTGGCAGGTTTTTCCGCTTGGTCCAACGGGTTATGGTGATTCTCCATATCAATGTTTTTCTGCCTTTGCCGGAAATCCGAATCTTGTTAGTCCGGATAAGTTAATGGAAGATGGCTTACTTCGTGATCATGATTTACAGAACATCCCCAAGCACAATCCAATATCAATAGACTACGGAGAAATAATTGAATATAAAAAATCTTTACTGAAAAAAGCCTTTAAAAATTTTAAACATCAACAAGAAAAGTTTGAAAAAGAGTTTAATGCGTTTAATAAAGAAAACAAAATCTGGTTGGATGATTTTGCTTTTTTTATGGCAGCAAAAGAAGCTCATAGCGGAATTGTCTGGAAAGACTGGGACGAAGGTTTGGTTCTTAGAAAGAAAAAATCTTTAGACGAGTGGAAGAAAAATTTAGAAGAGGATATTCTTTACCAAAAATTTGTTCAGTTTGTTTTCTTTAAACAATGGCACGCTGTTAGAAAATATGCTAATGACAAAGGCATTAAAATAATAGGTGATATGCCCATTTTTATTGCTTACGACAGCGCTGATCTTTGGGCAAATAAAGAATTGTTTACGGTTGATGAAAAAGGAAATCTTGAAACTGTTGCAGGTGTTCCTCCGGATTATTTTTCTGCAACGGGACAGCTTTGGGGTAATCCTCTTTATCGCTGGAAAGAAATGGAGAAGGATGATTTTATTTGGATGAGAAATCGTTTTGCTCAACTGTTTAAAATGGTTGATATAGTTCGAATAGATCACTTTAGAGGATTTGAGGCTTTTTGGGAAATTCCCGGTGATGCACCAACAGCAGAAACCGGTAAATGGGTTAAAGCACCCGGACATAAATTGTTCAAATCGATAAAAAAGCATCTTGGTGATGTTCCGATTCTTGCAGAAGATCTTGGAGTAATTACTCCAGCAGTAGAAAAACTAAGAGATGATTTTGAATTTCCGGGAATGAAAATTCTTCAGTTTGCTTTTGGAACTGATATGGAAACAAAATTTTTGCCTCACAATTTTGTGCAAAACTGTGTTGTGCTAACAGGTGCTCATGATAACGATACAACCCGTGCTTACTTTGAAAAGGCAAAACTTGATAAACATTCTGATATTTATGATCACGTTCAGAAATATTTAAATTATTTTGGTGAGGATATTGTTTACGAATTGATACGGCTTGCCTACAGATCATCCGCTAATATTGTTATTGTTCCGATGCAGGATATTTTAAATCTTGGCGGTGAAGCAAGAATGAATTTTCCCGGTAAACTAGGCGGCAACTGGATGTGGCGTTTTACGTGGGATCAAATTAAAGAGGATCTTCATTTAAAATATTTGGGTCTGGCACAACTTTATGAACGTCCGCCAAAGCCGAAAAAGGTTGAAGAAGTTAAAACAGAAAATCAATAAAAATTAAAATATTAATGAAACGATGATATTGTTTTTGAATCTAACCAACTGATAAAAAGAAGGAGATCACATTGAAAAAATTAGCTTTGTCGTTAATTGTGTTAACGGCAATATTAATCGGGTGCAGCAAAAGCGGCGCTAAAGATAATTTAAACTGGCAGGATAATCTTGAAACCGCTCTGCAAAAAGCTAAGCAAGAAAATAAGGCAGTACTTGTTAATTTTACAGGAAGTGATTGGTGTATTTGGTGTCAGCGATTAAGTAACGAAGTTTTCTCAAAGGATGAGTTTAAAGATTATGCAGATGAAAACCTGATTCTCGTCCGTTTAGATTTTCCCAAAAACATTGAACAAAGCAATGAGACAAAAATGTATAACAGTCAACTTGCGCAACGATACAATGTGCAGGGATTTCCAACTATTTTGTTGTTCAACTCACAAGGACAAATGGTTTTACAAACAGGTTATCTGCCAGGCGGACCTGTTAGCTATGTTAATCATTTAAAGAATAAATTATAGTTCTTATTAAACCTTCGGGGTTGATGTGTTAAAACCTCGAAGGTTGCTTATTACATTCCCAAAATCAATGTTGTATCGATACTGCTAGAATCGCTTCTCCAGAAATGAAATGTATAGCTGCCTGCAAATGGAAGAGAAATTAATAGTGGCGTTTCTGCATATACGCACACATCGGGGCAGGTTTTTGAGCCATCTACAACTGCAAATGTTTTGATATATACGTTATTACCATTAATCGTTTTTTCAAAGTATGTTTTTTTCCAACACATGCTGCCGCAAAAATTTGATGCTGTAATATCCGCAGTAAGACTTGATGTGTTATTAACAGAAATTGAATCTACTGGTATTGGGTGTGTAATATCATCTTCCTCAAATAATGAGCAAGCGGAAAGAGTTGTTACCAATAAAAGAATTGAAAATATTTTCATTTAATCCTTCGTAAAAAAAATCGTCTAACTAAACTTACACATCAATTATAATTATTGATTACCAATAAATTCCCGTTCGAAAACAAAGCCTAAATACAAAACCGGAATTGTTTAATTCGAATGGATTTTCCCCAAATTGCCCAGCTATTAAATCCTCTCTTTCTGGAGCAGGAATAATTGAATATCTATATCCACCCTCCAGATCAATAACTACAAATGAAAGATTGTAAGATATTCCAACATTTAGTTCTGCTTTATAGCCAAGTTTGGAATATTCTAATGAGCCTTCCCTGTTCAATTCGGGTACTTGAAAAAATTCTACTTTTTCCATTAGCTCGTATCTAGCATTAACAAGACCAATGTTAAGGCTAACAAATGGTTGTATAGGATCAACTTCCATAAAATATTTTTTCATCCCAAGTGAGAATGAAAAAAAATTAATTTCTGATGTTATGTCTAACTCTCCAAATTCATCCCCGTAATATGAATATGCCTTTGTATTTGTAAACTCTGCATTCATATTGAGTTCTAACTCTCTTGTTGGAAGGTAGTATGTGCCAAATCCAAATAGTGAATTTGCAGGATACATGGTTTGTTCTTGAACATTAATATTAAGATCGTTGTAGTAATCAATTTCTTTTCTTAAAAAATCCTTTGCTTCAGATAAATCAAAGGTGTTATATCCGGCATATGCTCGGATGCCGGCAGATTGGTTAAAATTGCTATAATCAATTGTTTGGTTTTGTCCGTGGATCGCTACAACCAAAATCATTACAAAGTTTAATACGAGTGATTTCTTCATTTATTGCTCCCCATTATTTCTTTATTGAAATTCCAATTATGTTTTTTTCATTAAGAATACTCGACGTTGGTACATAAATATTATTTCCAGAGATATCAATGTTATATGACCAAACATTGGACAAATACTGTGACATTTCAGGATTTAAAGAATTTATATCGAACCGAGTTGTCTTAAATACTGATTTCGTATTTCCGTTGTAGATTATTGAGAACTGTTGATATAAATAACACTTATCCTCGCTCAGCGCAAAGTCAGTTATTCTTTGATTCTGTTCTGAATTTAGAAAGCCTGTAATATTTAGAGAGTTTATATTCCTAATATTTAACTTTGTTGATTGAGAGGGAAGTTCTATAAGCCTTTGATCATCAGACGATGTCATTATTTTATAACAAGGCGCATCCGTAACAATCTCGTTTATTACAGGAAATCCAGACAATCCGAGGTTTCTAATCTGTATTTTATAAACATTAGGAAAAACATTTTTATCGATTAATCCAACTATCAGCTTGGTTCTATCGTTTGAAACCGTAACACATTGAATGTTTGTGTTTGCAATAACCAAAGAATCCAGCACAATGTTTTGACTATAATCAACAAGTCTAAGTTTTTCATACTTTCCGAATAGAAGAATTTTGTTTTGATCAATGTGAATAATTTCATCTGATTCAGTCCTAAGTTCTTCGGGCACGTTGAGAGTAACCGAACCAATCACATAGAAAAGGTTTGCCCCTAGTATCCAAAGCTTTCTTCCATAGTTATTGTAAACAAAGATTCTTTGTCCATCTTTGCTAACAGCGAATGATGCAAATGGTGGTCCGCTGGGAATATCAGAAAGAAAAATTTCTTTTTTAAATAAATTATCGAGTGATGAAAAGCCAATGATCTTTTTATCAATCATAAAATAAATCTCATTCAACATTCGATTTGAAATCAGCCCTCTCTTTGATATGCTTTGTTGAACATAATACTCCAGTTCTTGACCAATCAACTGTGTAATAATGTTGCTTTCGATTGATGTATAGCCCGTAGAGTGAATTAGTTTATATTTTACCTCTACTCCATTTAATACAACATCAACCGAGTCAATCAACGATGTAACTTGTCTCGACTTAATTGTTTCTAAGGTCTCCCAATTTACATTGTCATATGATTTAAGAATTCGATATTCTAAAAAATTTTGGTTTGGTGATTCATCCCAATTAATACGAGTAAATCCGTTTTCCTCTTCGTTTGTAGTAATTGAAATTTGCGCGGGTGGGGTTCTATCAAAATAAAGACCTGTTTCTAAATACACGCTTGGAATATAAAAAAGATTTAGCAATCCATGATTTGGGTCTTCCTGATAATAACCAATGGCTATTTTATGTGGTCCTTCGGAATATCTTCTTGTATCAATTTCTATTATGTAGCTATTATTAGGATATCGTGTGTATTCCTGTCCATCAATAAAAACGCCTATCCCGGTTGGTATAAAAATCAACCCGGCTGTGTCTATACTAAATCTTAGGGTACCATCTACATGTTGCCCTTCAACAAGGTCGTTTAATTGCAGATCTCCCGCTTCTGGCGGAATATTGTTTTTATCAACCAATCTTTCCGGCTCAGTTATCAAATCACATGATAAAAACAAAAAAGATATTATGCACAAAAAAGAAAGCACTATAACTATTTTTACTGTACTCATAAAAATCCCCTGAAAATGATATTTAAATTTAATTAAGTTCTAAAATCTATCCTATTTGACAAATAATATCATTCTTCATTCTAATATCTTTTGCTAAATTTGTTCACAATAAACTTCAAGTTTAAATCAAAGTTCACGAGTATAGATGAATAAAAAAATTGTAGTAATTGGCGCAGGAATTTCCGGATTAACAACGGCTTATCTTTTATCTAAAAAAGGATTTGATGTTACAGTTATAGAAAAAAATAATTCTGTTGGCGGATCTATTGAAAGCGTATTTGAAAATGGTTTTTTGTTCGATCGGGGACCAAACAGTGCACTAGAAACAACTCCAGTAATTGGTCAATTGATCCGTGAGCTTAATCTTGAAAACGAACTTTTATACGCAAGCAAACAGGCAAACAAAAGATATATTCTTCGTGATAATAAACTTCATTCGCTTCCAACTTCTCCACAAGGATTGATAAAAACAAAATTATTTTCTACCAAAGCAAAATTCCGTTTAATGGCAGAGCCATTTATTGGGAGATCGAACGATGGCTATTATCAAAGTCTTGCTGAGTTTGTTAAAAGAAGATTGGGACAAGAGTTTCTTGATTATGCAATAAACCCTTTTGTTGCGGGAGTGTATGCCGGAAGACCCGAAGACTTGAGCGTTAAATCTGCGTTTCCAAAGTTGTATGCGTTAGAAGAAAAATATGGCGGATTGATTATTGGAACTGTTCGCAGCATTCGCGAAAGAAAAAAACGTGCAGAGGTTGCAAAACAATCTGCAAAAATGCTGTCTTTTAGAAGCGGAATGATAGCACTTCCAAAAGCTATAGAAAAATATTTTGGTAATAATATTTTGCTTTCAAGTGAAGTTACATCGGTTGATAAAAATCCAAATGGATATTCTGTTTCATATCAACAAAATGGAACAATAAATAAAATTGAGAGTGATGCTGTGCTTTCAACAATTCCATCTTATGTTGCAAGCGGTATCTTTACTAAGTATGATAAAGAGTTTAAAACTCATGCTGATGCAATTTATTATCCTCCGGTTTTGGTTTACTATTTAGTTTATGATAAGAAAAATATAAAACAGGATTTGGATGGATTCGGGTTTTTGATTCCGGCTAAAGAAAACAAATCATTTCTGGGTGCGCTTTGGAGTTCGGTAATCTTTTCAGACAGAACTGATGAAAGTAAAGCCGCATTTACTTTGTTTGTCGGCGGCGCACGAAATCCTGATTTTGTAAGCGAGGACAGGACAACTCTATTAACAAAAGTCAGAAAAGAGTTTGAATCATTAATGGGAATAACTTCTGATCCAATGTTTACCTCTGAAAGATTTTGGGAAAAAGCGATTCCACAATACAATTTGGGATATGTTGAACATGAAAGATTTTTTGATGAATTTGAAAAAAGAAATCCTGGCTTGTTTATCAGCGGTAATTTTCGCGGCGGAATTTCTGTAGGTGATTGCATCAAGAATGCAGATCTGGTAGCAAACAAGATTAATGTAGAATGTAGAATTTAGAATGATTATAAAAGAAACAGCGACTAAATATTATAATCCTGTTCTTGAAAAGAGTTTTCTTTTTTCAGTTAGAATCGTTCGATTTTATAAGGTGAAATCACAAAACAATTATAATCTAAATTCTCTCTTTAAACAGTTATTAAGATCGGGAACATCAATTGGTGCAAATGTATCTGAAGCACAGAGTGCTTTTACAAAGAAAGATTTCATTAATAAACTTGGAATATCATTAAAAGAATCAAGAGAAACTGAGTTTTGGCTTAAATTATTAAAAGCGTCGGAGATTATTTCGGAAAAAGAATTCAAAAGCCTTTTTAGCGATTGTGAAGAATTATCAAAATTACTAACAGCAATTATTAAATCGTCAAAAAAAAATTAATTCTACATTATACATTCTAAATTCTACATTGGAGCATTTATGAGCACATACCCAATAATTCGTCATCGTCGTTTAAGATACAATCCACTCGTAAGAGATATGGTTCGCGAAACGGTGTTAACTAAAAACGATTTAATTTATCCGCTGTTCGTTGTACCGGGAACAAAAATTAAAAATCCCGTTAAATCTATGCCGGGAGTTTTTCAATTATCAATTGATGAACTTGTAAAAGAATGCAAAGAAGTTCGTGATCTCGGAATTCCTGCCGTAATACTTTTTGGAATACCAGATCACAAAGATGAAGTTGGTTCCGGCGCTTATGATGCAAACGGAATTATTCAGCAAGCCGTTCGTGCTATTAAAGCAGAGGTAAAAGATTTATTAGTTATCACCGATGTTTGTATGTGCGAATATACTTCTCACGGGCATTGCGGAGTTTTGAATGGGGAGGAAATTTTAAACGATGAAACCGTTTCACTTCTTGCGAAAGAAGCCGTAACACACGCAGAAGCCGGTGCCGATATTGTTGCTCCTTCTGATATGATGGATGGCAGAGTTACGGCGATAAGAAAGGCGCTTGATTATAAAGGATTTAATAAAACTCCTATTATGAGTTATGCTGCAAAATATTCATCAGGATTTTATGGACCATTTAGAGATGCCGCAGAATCTACCCCTGCCTTTGGAGATAGAAGATCACATCAGATGGATATTGGAAATGTTAATGAAGCTTTACGCGAAGTTGCAGAAGATATTGAAGAGGGTGCAGATATTGTTATGGTAAAACCTGCGGGTCCGTATTTAGATGTTATAAGAGCAGTAAAAGAAAAATTTGCAATGCCAACCGCCGCTTATCAGGTTAGCGGTGAATATGCAATGATCAAAGCAGCCGGCGCAAATGGCTGGATTGATGAAGAGCGCGTTATGGTTGAAGCTGCTTTTGCAATCAAACGTGCTGGTGCCGATATGTTTTTAACTTATTTTGCAAAAGATCTTGCTAAGTGGATTGATAAAACAAGAAGGTAAAAATTAAAATTAAACTTCCTGAAAAAGTAGACAACATTCTTGTTGTGCGCCAGCATAATCAGATTGGAGATATGTTATGCTCGCTAACGCTTTATCTTGCACTAAAGAAAAAATATCCCGAAGCATTAATAACATTGGTTGCGGCTAAGACTAATTATGAAATTCCTTTTTTTGATATTAATCCATATCTGGATCGTGTAATTATTTTTGACAAATCATCTTTAAAAACAATCATAAGGTTTATAAAAACATTACGCGACAGAAAATATCAGATAGGCGTTGTGCCTTCCACAATTGTCCTTTCAAGAACATCACATATTATCAACCTTTTATCTGGAGCTAAATATAGAATTGGCGTAAAGTCTATAGATAGTAATGAAAACAACTCTCATAAATATCTTAATATAAAAAGTGATTTTTTCTGGAAAGGAAAGCATCAATCAATCCGCAACCTTGAAGTAATTGAACAAATAAATTGCCATTTAACAAAAGAGGAAATAGATTCAATTAGAATGAATCTAAGCGGCGCAGATGTTTCTTTTGCAAAAGATTTTTTGTCTTCCACAATTCCTGATAAAAAAAGAAAAATCATTGCAATACATCCCGGGGCGGGAAAAGAAATTAATATTTGGGCGGCAAAAAATTTTATTGAACTAGTTAAAAAACTTAACAATAATTATAGTATTTATATTTTAATAACTTCCGGCTGGACTGACGATAGAATAGTAAAACCTATTTGTACGAGCTTACAAGATGAGAAGATTGAGTATACGATTTTAAATAATCTGCCGGTGAAGAAACTTGGTGCTATTTTATCCCTGGTTGATCTTTATATTACAAACGATACGGGCACAATGCATATTGCCGGGTATTCCAACGCAAAAATGATTTCGCTTTTCGGTCCGACTAATCCAAATGAATGGGCTTCAACCGGAAATAATCAGAAGTACATTAAGTCCGCGGACAGTAATATTAATAATATTACTGTTAATGAAGTTTTTTTGTTGGCAGAAACATTTTTATCAAATACAAAAAGTTAATGAGAATTTTATGTGGATAATTGTTCGCGTTTTAATTGGTATTGTTGTTCTGGTTTTATTAGAATATTACTTTACCAGAAAGATTAACAGAGTTTTTAAAACTCTTTTTCCCGAGTTTCCCGTAAAGAACAAAAGATTAATTATCTATTTATTTCTCATTTTGCTTAATCTTTATCCGGCTCTATTAATCTTTAATGCGCTTTATGCTGCAATAACAAAGCAATCGGTTTCCTTTCCTCAAAATATTTTTGCCGATTATTTGCTTCTCTATCCGTTCTGGGTTTTAATAATTTTAATATTACAAGTAAGCGCGCTTTTCTTTTTTATTGATTTGCTTAAACTGATTTTTTATCCTCTTTATAAAAAGCATAAAGAAAAGCTTTATCGGATTCAAGTGAAAATATTTTTGGCATTAACTGTGTTTTTTATTGTTTATATCCCCGCCAGAATTATTTACGATTACTACAATGTTGATGTTAGAACTACGGAGTATAAAAAGAAAGATCTTCCGGATGCATTATCCGGATTTAAAATTGCATTCATTTCTGATATTCAGGCTGATAGATATACTGATGAAAGCAGACTTTTGAATTATGTTAATAAAATCAATAAAGAAAAGCCTGATTTGGTTTTAATTGCAGGAGATGTGATAACTTCTTCCCCGGACTATATTGAGACTGCGGCTAAGTTCATCGGCAAGATAAAAACAAATTACGGCGTTTATTCTTGCGTGGGCGATCATGACAATTGGGCTTACAGGCAAGATTATGTTAGAAGTTTAAAGGAGGTCGAAGGCGCTTTAACTAAATATCATGTTGAAATGATTGATAATGGGATGAAGTATATTAACATTGATTCGACCAGAATTGGAATTACATTTATAACCAATACATATGTGTCTGATATTTCGGAAACGACACTAGAAAATCTTTCTGCTTCAAACAAAGCAGAGTTTCAAATATTTCTTACCCATCAGCCCCGCGAATTTTTGATTAACAGCGCGGTTAAAAACAACTACGATTTGTTTTTGGCAGGACATACGCATGGCGGGCAAATTACTTTGTTGTTCCCATTTGTGCAACTTACTCCAACTCTTGTAGAAACAAATTATATTAAGGGAGACTATTATTTCGGAAAGATGCTCGCTGTGGTTTGCGGCGGACTGGGAATGTCGCTTGCCCCTGTCAGATATAATTCAACTCCGGAAATTGTTATTATTACACTAAAAAGTATTTGAGTTAGTTATATATTATTCAATAAAAAATAAATCTCTGCTTTATTTATGATTGTAAATAAAAATTTAAGGTTGCTTGCTTACCTAAAAGAATTTCTTAAAGACAGGTTTAACCTGGAAGAAGATAAAGCAAATGAAGATGAAATAATTGAAAGCATCAAAAAAAATGTTGAGTTTAAAGGAATAAATCTTTGGGTGCTTATTTTTGCAATCTTTATCGCATCTATCGGGCTTAATGTTAATTCAACTGCTGTTATTATAGGTGCGATGCTAATCTCCCCTTTAATGGGACCAATTATGGGGATTGGTTTAGGAATTGGAATTAATGATTTAGATTTAATAAAGAGGGCGTACAAAAATCTTGCAATCGCAACTATTATTGGAGTAATTACTTCTGCAATATACTTTTTTATAAGTCCCATAAGTGATGCGCAGTCTGAACTTCTCGCAAGAACAACTCCAACCATCTGGGATGTGATGATTGCTTTGTTTGGCGGCCTGGCGGGTATTGTTGCTGCAACAAGAAAAAGCGTAAGCAACGTTATTCCCGGCGTTGCCATTGCAACTGCATTAATGCCTCCGTTATGTACGGCTGGTTATGGTATCGCAACCGGAAATCTGACATTCTTCTTCGGTGCATTTTATCTTTACTTTATTAATAGTGTGTTTATCAGTTTATCATCATTTATAATCGTTCGCTTTTTAAAGTTCAAGAAAAAAGTGCTTCTTGATACCAGCAGAGAAAAAAGAGTTAGAAGATATATTTTAATAGTAGTAGCTATAACCGTAATCCCCAGCATCGTAATTGCATATAATATTGTTAATAGAAGTATAATTGAAAAAAAAATTACGCAATTTGTAAATAATGAACTGGTTTTTGATAATTCACAGATAATAAGCAAAAACATTAAACAGACTGGAAATAAAAGCACTCTTGAGGTTTTTCTTCTGGGTGAAGTAATTCCTAATGATATTATTAAAAATGTTCAAACGAAATTAAAAAACTATGGACTTAACAATGTTGAGCTAAAAATAAAACAAGGTGTTGGTGAAAACATTAAACAAGATCTGTCCTCACTTAGAATTGGCGTTATCGAAGATCTTTACAGAAAGAATGAAGAGTTAATAAAAAACAAAGATAGAAAGATCGCCCTGCTTGAAAGTGAAATAAGCAGGTTAAAATCAGAGTCGTTTCCTGTTCAGGATATTTCCAACGAAGCTAAGGCGTTAAATAAAAATCTTGTTGAGTTTACTATCAGTAAAAATATTTTTACCGACTTTGCAAAACAAAAAACAGATACTCTGGCATTTGCTTATGCAAAGTTTAAATACCGGCCTTCGTCTTCAGAATTAAAAAAATTAAAAGACTGGCTGTCTGAAAGAACAAAAAACAATAACATAAAACTAGTGGTTCAATAAACTATGCCGCAGCTTACATTATCCGAAATTTATATCTATCCGATTAAGTCTCTTGGCGGAATAAGCGTTACTTCGGCACCTGCAGAAGAACGGGGGCTAAAATATGATCGACGGTTTTTGCTTGTTGATGAAAATAATATGTTTATGACTCAACGTGATTTTCCTGAAATGGCTTTGTTAAAATTGTCTTTTTATGAAAATGGATTTAAAGTTTTAAATACAAAAGATGGTTCTCATATTGTTCTGCCGTTTAAGTCTGATTCAAACGAAAATATTTCTGTTAAAATTTGGGAGGATATTTGTGGTGCTGTGCGGGTAAGCCAGGATGTAGACGTTTGGTTTTCTACTGCGATTGACAAAAAATGTTCGCTCGTTTATATGTCTGATGATGAGAAACGAATCGTTGAAAAAAAATATCTAAATGAAAATCATATCGTAAGTTTTGCCGATGCCTATCCTTATTTAATAATAGGTCAATCATCCCTGGATGATCTAAATACAAAATTAGAAAAGCCTTTGCCAATGAATCGGTTTAGACCAAACTTTGTTTTTACCGGTGGAACACCTTATGAAGAAGATAACTGGAAAGATTTTAGAATTAACAATGTAGATTTTATGGCTGTTAAGCCATGCGCAAGATGCGTAATTACAACTACAAATCAAGATACCGCAGAAAGAACTGCTGAGCCATTAAAAACGCTATCTCTATATAGAAAAATCAATACTAAAGTTATGTTCGGAATGAATGTAATTTGTAAAAATAATGGTACTGTTTCTGTTGGGGATAGAATCTTTCTTTATTAAAAAATCACACTGCAGGTCTGGTCAAATTTTCAGTTCCTTTTCTAACCAATAAAAACCTTATATCTTAACTACTTTTTACCCTTCATCCTGTTTTGTTTGCTCTGGCGTAAATTAAAAATCATGTTACAAATGTAAATTATTTATTAACTGAATAGCCGGGAGAAAAACGATGAAAAAGTTTACAATTGTTTCAGTTGTTGTCATATCCGTCATTCTATTCAGCGCAATTTTGTTTCCTCAACCTGTGCCGATGCGTTCAGTACAAATGGACGAGAATCAAATATCAGAAAATCTTCTAATCGGAATGAACTCATTAAACAAAGGTCTTTGTGCGTCAAGTACCTATTTGATGGGGGAGCTTTGTTGTAAAAAAGGTGTCATTCCACTACTTTCTTTATTACATAATGCTGAGTGTGAAGAGATAAGAATTCTTGCAGCGCTTTCCCTTTGCAAGATTGGAGATGCCCGGGGAATTTATGCGGTTAAGCGTGCATCCGTTTTTGATGAGAGCGACAGAGTTAAAAGACTGTGTAACTTGTTTTACAAAGCCTCTCTTGCCGGAAAAATTCCGGCGACATCAAAATTTGATAGAGGATAGTTGTATAGAACTTCCTTTAATATTTACAAGAATGCATTTAATTTAAGGGCGTTATTATAATCTGTTAAATCTTATTGATTCGTCTTTAAAAATGCTATTTAAAAATTTTCTTTTTTCTCTAATATTCCTGTTTGTATTAACAAACTGTTTTGCTCAAGAACCTGTTGGCTGGTTTAAATTAATATCGCCAACAAGTGAAACATTAAGACGACTTTATTTTGTTGATGCAAACAATGGCTGGGCTGTTAGTCTTGGTGGTAAAATAATTAACACAACAGATTCCGGAAACAATTGGAACATTCAAAACAGCACTGTAACTACTCCTATTGTTGATATATTTTTTATAAACCCGAATCGCGGCTGGGCTTTAACTTATCCTTCCGAACCTCCGTTTGGAACTTCTATTTTAAAAACAACAGATGGCGGTGAAAGTTGGGTTAAAGACTCTGTTTTTTTTCAAAACGAAATTTTTTCAACAATATTTTTTGTTGATGATAACGTTGGCTTCATTGGCGGCAACGGAATTAAAAAAACTACAGACGGCGGATTGTCATGGACAAACGCATTCATTGAGCCCGGCGGTGTTTCAACTTTGCCAATAAATAAATTTTCTTTTTACAGCAAAACATTTGGGTATGCTTGCGGAGGAAGAGTTGATATTGCTGGAGTTATCTGGAGAACCACAGATGGTGGGAATAATTGGACATCAATTGGATTAAGTCCGGATCAAATTTATGATGTTTTTATTTTTGATTCTTTAAATGCAATTTCTCTCTCTGGTGATCCGGAAATGTTATATCCGGTTGGATTAATAAAAACCACCGATGCCGGTGTTTCATGGGAATTTAATGATATACCAATATTTGGAATATCGTATGCGATTGATTTTTTAGATCAAAATGAAGGCTGGTCTGCCGCGGGATATAAATTTTTAAATTCAACTGATGGCGGTAAAACATGGGTTGAACAATTTATTTTTGATAGCACAATAGTGTATGATCTTCAGTTTGTTGATAAATATACGGGATATGCTTGCGGACAAGATGGTGTTCTGTTAAAATTTACTTCTTATAAAAAGTTTGCGTCTGATAACACAGAGATTTATCTATCACAAAATTATCCAAATCCGTTTTCTGATAAGACCAGCTTTGTCTTTACTGTAAATACACCGGAACGAGAAATTCCGGCAAGAGTAATAATTAAACTTTATGATATTCTTGGAAATGAAGTTACAACAATTGTAGATGATTTTTTTGCAGGCGGATTTTATTATAGAGAAATTGATCCACAAAAAATTAAAAACTCAATTGCCAGCGGTATTTACGTTTTAACCGCGACAACAGCCAATACATTGGTTTCAAAAAAAATAGTTTATATCAAACGGAGTCGCGATGAAAAATGACATCTCATTTCCACAGTCAACAATAAAATTTTTAACCGCACTTTCTAAAAACAATAACAAAGAGTGGTTTGAAAAAAACCGAATGCGATATGATCTTGAGTTGCTGCAGCCCGCAATACGGTTTGTTATTGATCTTGGTGAAAAACTTTTCCAATTATCTCCAAACATAAATGCTATTCCAAAAATTGATAAATCAATTTTCAGACTTTACCGCGATGTACGATTTAGTAAAAATAAAGCGCCATTTAAAACAAATCTTGGGTTGTACTTTTGGGAAGGGCGCGGAAAGAAAATGGAATGTTCCGGGCTTTATTTTCATATCGAACCCAAACTGTTTTTTCTTGGTGCCGGAATGTATCAGTTTACAAATGATCAATTAAAAAAATATAGAAACCTTGTCTCCGATCCTGCGGCTGGTAAGGAATTAAATGATATTATTTTAAAATTATTAAAGAAAAAGAATTTTGAACTGGGCGGCAAAACATATAAAAAAACTCCCCGCGGGTTCGATCCGAATTATAAGTTCAACGAATTACTTTTACACAGCGGAGTATATGTCTTCTACGAAAGCAAAAATTTCGATGAGTTAAATAAAAAAGGTCCTGTCGATTTTTCCTTTAGCGTATTTAAAGATATGTATCCGCTGCATAAGTGGTTTGTAGAAAATCTTGTTTAGCCTTGATTTTCTTTGTTTTTTTGCTATCTTGCAACAAAATTCATTTCGTAAACAAGTCTAATTTTTAGATTAGTCACACAAGCCCGAAAGGAGATGGCGTATGAAGTACAATTCATATATGCTTCACAACTTCAAAAACATCCCCCAAATAGAATCAATCCCGGTAGAATTGATTGATGCAATAGAAACGGTTGGTTCAGTTCTTCCATTCAAAACAAACAATTATGTTATAGATAATCTTATTGACTGGAACAATATTCCGGACGATCCGATGTTTAAGCTGACTTTTCCGCAAAAAGATATGCTGATCCCCGGGCATTATAAAAAGATGATGTCTGTTATTCAGAGCGGTGCAGATAAGCCGGCAATAAAAGAAGCTGCAAATGAAATAAGGTTGCAACTTAATCCCCATCCCGCCGGGCAGCTTGAGCATAATGTTCCTATGATAGAGGGAGAAAAACTTTATGGTATGCAGCATAAATATAGACAGACCGTTTTGTTTTTCCCGAGCCAGGGACAAACCTGTCATGCATATTGTACCTTCTGTTTTCGCTGGCCGCAGTTTGTGGGAATGGAAGATTTAAAGTTTGCATCCAAAGAATCAGAATTGCTTGTTAAATATATAAAGGAGCATAAAGAAGTTACTGATGTTCTTTTTACCGGCGGCGATCCATTAATAATGAAAACTAAACATTTAGAAACATATATTCGCCCCTTGCTTGATGCAAATCTTGAGAACTTAAAAAATATCCGTATCGGAACTAAGGCTCTTGGTTATTGGCCATACAGATTTTTAACTGATGATGATGCTGAAGATTTATTAATTTTATTCGAAGATGTGAGACGAGCCGGAAAACACCTTGCCTTTATGGCACACTTTAATCACCCAGTTGAACTCAGTACAGATGTGGTATCTGAAGCAATTAAAAATATTTTAGATACCGGTGCAGTTATAAGAACACAATCACCTGTTTTAAAACATATTAATGATTCTGCTGAAATTTGGAAAGAGATGCTAAAGAAACAAGTTTCGCTTGGCTGTATACCATATTATATGTTTGTTGCTCGTAATACCGGGGCACAGCATTATTTTTCTATTCCGCTTGTTGATGCGTGGAAAATCTTCCAGAAAACTTATCAATCCATTAGCGGTATATGCAGAACTCTTCGCGGACCAAGTATGTCTTGTCTCCCGGGAAAAGTTCAGATACTTGGCGTTGCAGATGTTAAAGAAGAAAAAGTAATGGTATTCAGAATGATTCAGGGAAGAGATCCTAATTGGGCGGCCCGGCCATTTTTTGCAAAATATGACGAAGAGGCTATCTGGTATACTGATTTAAAGCCGGCATTTGATGAGGAAAAATTTTTCTTTACCGATGAATTAAACAGAATTTTATCCCCCGAAGAAGTGGAAAACGATTTTGAGTAAAAGTAATAATAACAAAAATACTTTTGATATAAGCTTAAATTTAAATGTAAGAGGGGCACATCTATCTGCAACTCTTTTGATTAATGAAATCTCTGACAAATTAATCCGCGAAGGAAGAAAGGTTTATAAATTTGGATTGGGACAGTCCCCGTTTCCTGTTCCACAAATGGTGGTTGATGAATTGAAAGTTAACGCTCATCAAAAAAATTATTTGCCGGTTAGAGGGTTACCTGAACTTAGAGCGGCGGTAGCTGACTATCATTCCAGAAGAAACAGCATTAGACGTAACGCAGAAAATGTATTAATTGGTCCCGGGTCTAAGGAATTAATGTTTTTACTTCAGTTTGTTTATTATGGCGATTTAGTAATTCCAACACCCAGCTGGGTTTCTTATGCCCCCCAGGCAAAATTTATTGGAAGAAATGTTGAGTGGCTGGACACAAATGAAAAAAACAAGTGGCGAATTGCAGCAAAGGATTTAGAAAATCTTTGCAAACTCGATCCCGATAGACCGAGAATAGTAATCCTAAACTATCCCTCAAATCCAACAGGGGCAACTTACTCCGTTAACGAATTAAAAGAATTGGCAGAGGTTGCAAAAAAATATCGTATCGTTTTGCTTTCAGATGAAATTTATGGCGAACTTCATTTTGAAGGAAATCATATTTCAATTGCTAAATTCTATCCCGAAGGAACTATAATATCCAGTGGATTGAGCAAATGGTGTGGTGCCGGTGGATGGAGACTTGGCACGTTCACTTTTCCAACTTCTCTTAACTGGCTGCTTGAAGCAATGTCATCGCTTGCAAGTGAAACATTTACCTCCACAAGCACGCCTATTCAGTATGCCGCTGTCTGCGCATTCAAAGGAGGAATTGGAATTGAAAGATATCTTTGTAATACAAGAAGAATTTTAAAATCGCTGGGTTTATTAATTCATAAAAAACTGGATAGGGTTGGTATCAGCGCGCCAAAGCCTGATGGAGGATTTTATTTGTTTTGTAATTTTAACAGGTATGCTTCCAAACTCAAAAAAAGGGGAATTACAAACAGCAGCCAATTAACGCTAAAACTTTTAGAGGATACTGGTGTTGCTGTTCTGCCGGGCAGTGTTTTTGGCAGACCCGGGGGTGAGTTAACGGCCCGCCTTGCTTATGTAGATTTTGATGGTGCAAAGGCGCTTGCCTCTGCAGAAACACTGCCGGCATACAAAACTCCTGATGAAGTATTCCTAAACGCGAATTGTTCCAATATACTTGAAGGTATAGATTTAATATGCCGTTGGGTTAGAGAATTATAACCTCTGTTTTTTGCCGTAGAATACAATTAAAAATTTATTTAATCCTTTTTGTTTTTGATTACCGTCTATCTAACTGTTTTTCCGTCCAGCACAACACTTAATTATTTAATCTGGATTTACTTAATTTTATTTATTGCTTTATCTCATAATATTTTTTCGTTAAAACCAGTGCCATATTAAAATATTATTTCTCTAAATAACATTATCAGAGGATTTATGAAAAACTTTACCTTTAGTTTTTTGTTTCTGTTTATCTTTACACTTTGCAATATTAATGCCCAAATAAACGCAAGGATGTTTCAATATCCCGATGTCTCCAAAACACAAATTACGTTTACATACGGAGGCGATGTTTGGATTGTTGCTAAAGAAGGTGGCACGGCATACAAACTAACCTCTGCAAAGGGAACAGAATTGCTATCCAGATTTTCTCCCGATGGTCAGCAAATCGCCTTTAGCGGAAATTACAATGGCAACCTGGATGTGTATGTTATGCCGTCAATGGGCGGGCTGCCAAAAAGAATTACTCATCATGGAATGGCAGATAGAATAATTGATTGGTATCCGGATGGTAATTCTTTGCTCTTTGCCTCATCACGAGAAAGCGGAAAGCAGCGCTTCAATCAATTCTATAAAGTTTCTAAAGACGGCGGGTTCCCTGAAAAACTTCCACTGTCTTATGCAGAATTTGGTGTTATTTCTCCTGATGCAAAACAGATAGCATACACCCCCATTAGCCGGGCATTTAGAACATGGAAAAGATATTTGGGTGGAATGGCGCCAGATATCTTTATTTATGATTTTGAAAAACAAACTGCAGAAAATATTACTAACAATATTGCTAACGATGAATTTCCAATGTGGAGCGGAAATAAAATTTACTTCTTATCCGATCGGGGCGAAAACAAAAGAAATAATATTTGGTACTATGATCTATCAACCAGGCAAACCAAACAAGTAACCAGTTTTAATGAGTTTGATATTCATTTTCCGTCTATTGGAAATAATGAAATTGTTTTTGAAGCCGGCGGACTTCTTTACTTGCTGGACCTTACAACAGAAAAATATCGTGAAGTAAAAATTAATGTTGTTACTGATGAATCAACTTTAATGGCTCGCAATGTAAATGTTGAGAAGATGATTCAGAATTTTTCTTTGTCTTACAACGGCAACCGAACTTTATTTGAAGCGCGTGGAGAAATATTTTCAGTCCCGACAGAAAATGGTCCAGTTATTAATCTTACACAATCATCAGGGGTTGCGGAAAGATATCCTTCTTATTCTCCTAACGGAAAATATATTGCATACTTTAGCGATCGTTCAGGTGAATATGAATTGACAATAAAGGACTTTGAAAACCCCTTTAAGGAAAAAAAACTGACTTCGCTTGGTGAAGGATTCAGATATAAAATATTCTGGTCTCCGGATAGCAAATCACTTGCATTTGTTGATCAAACAATGACAATTTATGTTTATGATCTTACCAATGAAACTGTTGTTAATGTTGATAAGCTGTTATGGTTGTACGAAGGTGATCTCGAAAATTTTTCTATTAGCTGGTCTTCCGACAGCAGATATATTACTTATGCAAAAGACCTTGAAAGCAATACTACTGCTATTGCTATCTTTGATAAAAGGGAAGGAAAAATTCATCAGGTTACCTCCGGTTATTATAAAGACTCAAAACCTGTTTTTGATCCTTCCGGTAAATATTTATTCTTCTTAACAAACAGAAATTTCAAACCAGTTTATAGTGATTTTGACGGCACCTGGATATATCCAAACTCAACCGAAATTGCCGCCGTTACATTAACCAAAGAAATAGCCTCTCCTCTTGCTCCAAAAAATGATTCAACGGTAGTTAAAAATGATGATGAGAAGAAGACCAATGAAAAGAAAGATGAAAAGAAGGAAGAGAAAAAAGACGAATCGAAAATAAAAGAAGTAAAAATAGATTTTGATGGATTTGAACAACGGGTTGTAATTCTTCCGCCCGCGGCAGGTAATTATGCCAACTTGCAGACTGTAGCCGGTAAAGTAATTTTTCACCGTATGCCAAACAGCGGTTCCGCCGATAAGAAAAAAATTCTTGGATATTTTGATTTGGATAAGAGAGAGGAAAAAACAATAGTAGAGGATGCAGATGCTTTTCAAATTTCTGCGGATGAAAAAAAACTCCTGGTAGCAAAACAAAATGCTTATTCTGTTGTTGATATTGCCCCCGATCAGAAGCTGGATAAAAAACTCCCGACCAATCAAATGGAAATGACTGTTGTGCCGCGTGAAGAATGGAAACAAATTTTTACTGATGTATGGAGATTACAGCGTGATTTTTTCTATGATAAAAATATGCACGGAGTTGATTGGAAGGTAATGCGAAAGCAATACGGAGATTTGATTGATAACGCTGTTACAAGAGGTGATGTAAATTTTATCATCGGAGAACTTATAGCCGAGCTAAGTTCATCTCACACCTATCGAGGCGGAGGCGATGACGAAACTACACTTCAAAGACCCGTGGGATATCTTGGTATTGACTGGGATTTAAACAATGGCGCTTACAGAATTAAAAGAATTATAAATGGTGCGGATTGGGATACTGAAGTTCGTTCGCCGCTGTTGGCTTCGGGATTAAAAGTTAAAGAAGGAAATTATATTCTTGCTGTTAACGGAGTTGCAATTGATGTTACGCAGGATCCGTGGGCTGCTTTTGAGGGGCTGGCTGATAAAACAATTGAATTAACAGTCAATGATAAGCCCTCAATTGACGGGGCATGGAATATTATTATTAAAACAATTAACGATGAAACAAGATTAAGAAATCTTGAATGGATTGAATCAAAAAGAAAAAGAGTTGATGACGCAACTAATGGAAAGATTGGATATATCTATGTGCCGAGTACCGGCATTGATGGACAGGATGAACTTGTAAGACAATTTAGCGGACAGTTTACAAAAGAAGGGTTGATAATTGATGAAAGATTTAACAATGGCGGACAAATTCCTGATCGCTTTGTTGAACTTTTAAATCGAAAACCACTTGCTTTTTTTGCTGTTAGGGATGGAAAGAATTGGCAGTTTCCGGCTGTCGCAAATTTCGGTCCTAAGGTAATGCTAATAAATGGTTGGAGCGGATCCGGCGGTGATGCATTTCCCGACTTTTTCCGCAAATCTGGCGTTGGTCCCCTAATTGGCTCAAGAACATGGGGCGGATTAATAGGAATTTCGGGCGCACCAACATTAATTGATGGCGGTAATGTAACTGTTCCAACCTTCAGACAATATAACCCGGATGGAACATGGTTTAAAGAAGGTCACGGTGTTGATCCTGATATCGATGTACCTGAAGATTATTCAAAACTTTCAAAGGGTGTTGATAATCAACTTGAAAAGGCAATTGAAGAAGTAATGCGATTACATAAACTAAATCCACCTGTAAATCCTAAACAACCGCCGTACGAAAAAAGATAAGTTTAATTATTTTGTCATTCCGGGCTTGACCCGGAATCTATTTTTTTCTACTCAAATTCTTTTAAGGCGATCAGAAACGGTCGCCTTTTTTCATAACCTGTTATCAATCATTTTATTATCTTACAAACCAAAATTCAAACGGATAATCAAAAATGACATCACGATTTTTAGTTGCTTTAGCTATTATCTTTTTATTTTCAATTTCTGTATTTGCCCAAACCATTATTGTTAAAATTATGGAAACAAGCGATGTGCATGGCGCAATCTTCCCTTATGATCTTAAAGAAAATAAAGAAACAAACTCTTCTCTTGCAAGGGTTACAACTTATCTTAAAGAACAGCGTGCAGACTCAAATCAAATTGTTTTTTTGTTAGATAACGGAGATATTCTTCAGGGCGATCCAACTGTTTATTATTACAATTTTGAAAAGACTGATACGCTTCACCTTTATGCTGATGTAATGAATTATATGAAATATGATGCCGGAACAGTAGGCAATCATGATATTGAAACAGGACACGATGTTTATGATAAGTTCAATAAAGAAATAAATTTTCCGTGGCTCGCAGCTAATGCTATCAACATAAAAACAAACGAATCTTATTTTAAACCATACACTATAATCGAAAGAGGCGGAGTTAAAATTGCTGTACTTGGTTTGATAACCCCGGCTATTCCGCAATGGCTTCCGGAAAAAATTTGGTCCGGAATAAGGTTTGACGATATGATAGAAACTGCTCAAAAATGGGTTAAAAAAATCAGAGAAACCGAGCAGCCGGATTTAATGATTGGTTTATTTCATGCCGGGGTTGATTATACATACAACAACGAAAATGAAAACACTTATAAAAATGAAAATGCTTCCCGTCTTGTTGCAGAAAAGGTTGATGGTTTGGATGTTGTTTTTGTTGGGCACGATCATGCGGGTTGGAATTTTAAAACAAAGGGTCCTTCCGGTAAGGAAGTTTTAATTCTTGGTACAACATCCGGTGCAAGAAATATTGCTGTTGCTAATTATATTTTAAATTATGATAAAATCTGTATGATCTATGATAAAAAAAATGTTACTGGTGAATTGATTGATATGAAGAACTTTGCTGCCGATCCAGATTTTATGGATCGATATAAAAACAATCTGCAGGAGGTTAAAAATTATGTGTCCCGTTCTGTGGGGGAATTTACAGAAACAATTTCATCCCGAGATGCAATTTTTGGTCCTTCAAAGTTTGTTGATCTTATTCACACTATACAGCTTAATCTTACGGATGCAGATTTATCTTTCTCCGCTCCACTTTCATTTAATGCCAGGATAGATAAAGGCGCTGTTTTCGTAAGAGATATGTTTGATCTTTACAGATATGAAAATCTTCTTTACACAATGGAGCTAAGCGGACAGGAAATTAAAGATTATCTTGAATACTCTTACGGCAACTGGTTAAATCAGATGAAAAATGAAGATGATCATCTTCTAAAATTTAAACTTGATGAAAACGGAAAACTAAAGTTTTCTGAGCGAAGTAAATCACCCGAACTAGTGGAAAGATATTACAATTTTGAATCAGCAGCAGGAATTGATTATGTTGTTGATGTAACAAAGCCTGTCGGATCAAGAGTGACTATAAAAAATTTCTCAAACGGAAAATCTTTTGAGTTAAACAAGGTGTATAAGGTTGCCGTTAACTCTTACCGTGGGAATGGCGGTGGTGGACATTTAACCCGCGGCGCTAAAATTCCGCAGGAAGATTTATCTAAACGCGTTATCAATTCAACTGAAAAGGATTTGAGATATTACCTGATGAAATGGATTGAGAAAGAAAAAATCGTTACGCCAAAATTATTAGGCAACTGGAAAGTTGTTCCCGAAGATTATTGGAAAGCAGGCAAAGAAAAAGATTACAAAATACTTTTTAACTAAGTGATTCTAAGTGCTTTTCGTGACTTAGTGGTAGATTTTTTACCCCTTAGACACTTAGAACACTAAGTTTCACATAGAATTATTTATTCACCTAAATTCTAAAAATATGAACACAACAAAAAGCAAACAGTTATTCGAAAAAGCAAAAAGATTTATTCCCGGTGGAGTTAATTCACCTGTTAGAGCATTCAAATCAGTTGGCGGCGATCCAATTTTTATTGAAAGAGGAAGCGGCTCAAAACTTTATGATGTTGATGGTAACGAATACATTGACTACATCGGAAGCTGGGGACCTCATTTATTCGGGCATAATCCACCATTTATCAAAGAAGCTTTAAAGCGTACTTTTGAAAATGGAACAAGCTTTGGCGCACCAACCGAAATGGAAGTAAAGATGGCTCAACTTATTACTGAGCTCGTTCCTTCGGTTGAAATGGTAAGAATGGTTAACAGCGGAACAGAGGCAACAATGAGCGCCGTGCGCTTAGCTCGCGGATACACTGGACGAGATAAGTTTATAAAATTTGAAGGATGCTATCACGGACACGCAGATCATTTTTTAATTAAAGCCGGAAGCGGTGCATTAACGTTTGGTGTTCCAACTTCTCCGGGAGTTACAAAAGCAAATGCATCAGATACTTTGCTTGCTGATTACAATAATATTAATTCTGTTAAAGAATTGGTTACACAATACCACGAACAAATTGCAGCAATTATAATAGAACCAATCGCCGGCAATATGGGTGTTGTACAGGCTAATGCGGATTTTCTTGTTGAGCTAAGAGAAATCTGTAATGAAGAAGGCATAGTTTTAATTTTTGATGAAGTAATGACAGGATTTCGTGTTGCTGCTGGCGGTGCACAGGAAATTTTGGGAGTTAAGCCTGATCTTTCAACCTTCGGAAAAATTATTGGCGGCGGTTTACCTGTTGGTGCGTTTGGCGGTAAGAGAGAAATTATGGAAATGCTTTCACCTAGCGGTCCTGTTTACCAGGCAGGAACGCTTAGCGGTAATCCACTTGCAATGTGTGCAGGATTTGCGGCGATATCAAACATTAAAGAACATCCCGAAATTTATGTGCAGTTAGAAAAAGCTTCGATGTATTTAGAAAATGGATTTAAGGAAAACTTAAAATCTGTTGGAAAAAATTATGCAATGAATCGTGTTGGTTCTATGATGTGTATGTTCTTTACAGAAAATCCTGTTAATGATTTTAAGTCTGCCTTAGCTTCTGATACTGCATTGTACGGAAAATATTTTCACGAAATGTTAAACCGCGGAATCTATCTTGCACCGGCTCAATTTGAAGCCTTGTTTGTTTCGACCGTGCACAACAAAGAAGACTTGGATAAGACGATTAAAGCGCATAAAGAGTCTTTAGAAGAAGTTTTATAATAATCCTGGAATTGTTTGTGAACGAAAAAAAAGAAATTTTCAATCAAATAAAAAAACTGATGAAACGGTACGAGCCGCCGTTTACTGCGCGCAACGACTTTGGGTCGCGTTATGAACTGTGGTCAGAGAAAGAAATTAAATTTGATGGAAGAAAAAGAAAAGAGATTTACTTTGCCGGATTAATAATTCAGAGTGCTTATGTGGGTTTTTACTATATGCCAATTTATGTTGATACTACGCTAAAAGAAATATTTGAAACAGAGCTTCTTTCAACTCTGAAAGGGAAATCCTGTTTTCATATAAAGAAGCTCGATAAAAAACTTTTATCACAAATAAAAAAATCTTTAGATGCCGGTTTTAAACTTTATAAAAAGCGAGGATGGGTGTAAGTTTAACTTTATTTAAAGAAATTTAATTAATATAAATTTTTTATTAAAAAGGATGGCAATGAGAAGTAAAATCACATATCAGATATTACTTATTCTCTTCTTAATCTGTGTTCCTTTCATAACTGCACAAACAACTACTATACGGGTGACTTTATTGGGAACTGGTGCGCCTGTCCCGTCTATTGAACGTTTTGGACCCAGTGTTTTAGTTGAAGCGGGCGGACAAAAGCTTTTATTTGATTGCGGACGTGGTGCAGCTCAAAGGCTTTGGCAATTAAAAATTCCATTGGGTCAAATCGATGCTCTGTTTCTCACTCATCTTCATTCAGATCATGTTGTCGGAATTCCGGATCTTTGGCTTACAGGTTGTATTCCCGCAGCATATGGAAGAAGAGAAAACCCGCTTCAAGTATTTGGTCCTTGTGGCACCAAAGAAATGATGGAGGGTCTTGCAAAAGCATTTTCGTGGGATATAAACATCCGAAGTAAAGAAAAAAATAAAGTCGATAGCAGTGCCGTAGTTAATGCAACAAACATAACAGACGGATTTATTTGGGAAAAAGACAGAATTAAGGTTACACCATTTATTGTTAGCCATGCAGACTTCATTGATTCCGCACTTGGCTACAGAATTGAATATGCCGGTTACTCAGTAATTCTATCCGGCGATACTCGATATAGTGAAAACTTAATCCGATATTCAATAGGGGCAGATGTTATTATCCATGAAGTAGCCGCCGCCAATGAACAATCTATGCAAACATCTCCGTTAATTAATCAAATTCTTGGTTTTCATTCATCACCGGAAGATGCGGGAAAAGTATTTGCACGAACAAAACCAAGGCTTGCAGTTTATTCTCATATTGTATTGTTAACATCTGATCCAACCATACCTCCACCCACAACAAATGATTTGATTAGCAGAACACAAAAAATTTATAATGGAGCTTTAATGGTTGGAGAAGATCTTTTAAGCATCGAGATTTCTGACAAAATAAATGTCACAAAGTTTAGTGTTACAGGAAAAAGTCTAAATGAAATTATTAAATAAAAATTATATTCTTTTTAACGGATTAATGTTTTAATTTTAAATAATATACGTCCGTTCTTTTTTGTCCAATTAATGTTTTTATTTAGATTTCTCGCTGAACAATATAAATTAAATAAACCCCAAACCCTTTTATGAAAACAAACATACTCTTTGTAATTGGATTCTTGTTTTTATTTTTTTAATTGATTGATTTTAATTTTTATCTCTGTAATTCTCTCTGATAAACAATATAATCTGTAGAAACAGGAATTCCTCCAGAGAGCCTGATTATCTGTGCGATTTGCGCTCTGTGATACGTTGAATGATTTAATACATGCGTAATAATATCTTTCAACGAGTTTTCAAATTCATCTCCCTTGGTATTTTTATACTTAAATCTTTTCTCTAAAAATTCGTTGTTTTTTTCCTCTAAAAGATTTATCCATTTACTTGTAGCCTCAACAGACAGCGTAAAGCATTCTTCAATTGTAAAATTATCCCAAACAACCATCTCGTTTTTCTCGCCAGTAATTCTGCTTAGCCAAACATATTGAGATGAAATGATGTGTGAAAGAAGTCTTATGGCATCCGGATTGATTTTGTGTGTTGATCTGATTGATTGGGCGGATCTTTCCGTTGCCCAGCTGTTATATTTAAATAAGTGACTGAAGTGCTCAATCATTAAATCCATTATTTGCTTTCCTTTATAATCTCTTCCCGAATATGTTTTCCATTTGCTATTTCAAGGGCTGTTAAATATGCAAGCTTAACTAATTTTTCATATAAATCAGGGTTAAGTGTTTCAACTTTATCCGAAGGAAGATGCAGATGATCATAGCTATTTGTGGTTACAAAGTACAAACTTGGAATTCCTTTTTCATGAAATGGAGTTGCATCTGCACCGCCGCCGCTCCAGGTTCTGCTTACCATCGATTTGAAATTTGTCTGATCAATTTGTTTTGCAAAATCCCATAAGTTTGGTGCACTTTTACCATTGCCAACCTGAATGCTGTCTCCATATCCTATACAATCCATGTTAAGCATTGCATAAATTTTATTATACCCTTTTTTCCAGTTATCAACAAAATGTTTTGCTCCATACAATCCTTGTTCTTCACTGGCAAAAAGGACAAACAACAAAGTGCGGTTTGGTTTTATACCATTCTTTACAAAAGCCTTGGCAATTTCCAACACTCCTGCCGAGCCGGAAGCATTATCATTAGCACCGGGAAATAATAATCCTGCCTGAGAACCAACGTGATCTAAATGCGCACCAATTACAACATATTCATTTTTTAATTTTGGATCGCTGCCCTCAATCAATCCGACAACATTCATTGTCCTGGCATTTTTTTCGTACTTAGCGTTAACCTCAACAACTGCCTTTGTTAAAAGATTTATTGAAAGCGGTTTTTTCTTTTCGTCTATCTTTGTTTGAAGTTCGTTTATTTTCAGGCCTGTTCTGCTTAAAAGAATATTTGCAGCTTCATGTGATATTTGAAGTTGAGGAAAATCAACCGGCTGTTCCCCTTCTCCATGCATTACGCTTCCTATTAGCGGTTGTGGTTTTTCTTCATTTGAAAGCGAGACAAACAAAATACCTTTTGCACCATACTTTTTAGCTACAAGAGATTTTTCACGCGGATAATTTGTTCCCCAATCTTTATCGTTGATTTTCCAGGTTGGATTTTGTTTAAACACCATTACAATTTTGTTCTTAACATTTACTCCCGCATAATCATCATAATTCAAATATGGTCTTGATAATCCATATCCACAAAACACAACCGGTAAAGTAAATTTATTTGAGCCCGTAAATCCGCGTAATACAAAATCATTACCTAATACATAATTAGTTATATCGCCATCAACTATAGTTTTAAATATGGCGGGAGATTCAATTTTGTTGTATTCAACATTTAAATATTGAAAATACTTTTCATCGCCGGCTGGTTTTAATCCAAGCTCTGCAAATTTATTTGCAACAAACTGTGCGGCTTTGTTATATCCTTCGCTGCCTGGTAATCTTCCATCAAAATCCGGAGAAGAAAGTATCCCGACGTTTTTAATTAAATCTTCTTTGTTAATTTCAGAAAGTCCCGTTGAACTTTGTGCGTAAAGATAAAGGCTGCAGAGAAGTATTATAAAGGGTATGATTGTTTTTTTCATATAAATAATTTAATTATTAAAACAATTTTTAGTAACACAATAATTAAACAAGCTTGTTTATAAAAAATCGTCCCGATTTTCGGGACGATTTAACTTCACACATCAAAATAGAATATTATTAACTAAGTAATGGCTCATCATTTTTTCCGTTTCCATTACCATTAATTTCTTCGTCGTCTTCAGGCACAACGCGTGCAATATCTGCAATTGTGTCGTGTTCGTTTAATCTAATTACCCTTACGCCCTGCGTGTTTCTTCCCATCACACGTAAATCTTTAACGCTTTGTCTTATTACCATTCCCTGTGTAGAAATAATTACAAGCTCATCACGATCAACAACATCCATCAGTGCAATCATTTTACCAACCTTATCTGTTGTCTTAACAGTGATGACTCCTTTTCCGCCGCGTTTTGTAATTCTATAATCATTTATATCTGATCGTTTTCCGAATCCTTTTTCAGTAACAACCAGCACAGTAGCCTGATCGTTTCTGATAACCAGCAGACCAACAACGTGATCTCCCTTACCGAGTCTTATTCCACGAACGCCCGTAGCTGTTCTTCCCATATTACGCACATCTTTTTCATTAAATCGGATTGCAAAACCGTGACTTGTTCCGATAACAATATCATTTTTTCCATCAGTCATCTTAACTTCAATCAACTTATCCCCGGCAGCAAGATTGATGGCATTGATTCCGCCCTTGCGAACATTTCCGTATGCAGAAAGAACCGTTTTCTTTATCGTTCCTTTTTCTGTAGCCATTATTAGGTATTGATCTTCGCGGAATTCTTTAACTGCAACAAACGCTGTAATATTATCGTCTTTATCCTTGTCAAGAAGATTTACAATAGATCTTCCTTTGGCTGTTCTTCCGCCTTCAGGAATTTCATGAACCTTTAACCAGTAACATCTTCCTCTGTCTGTAAAGAACAAAATATATTGATGTGTTGATGCAACAAACATATGCTCGATAAAATCATCTTCTTTGGTGCCTGCGCCGGTTACCCCTTTACCGCCGCGCCCCTGTCTTCTATAGCCGCTAACCGGAAAACGTTTTATAAATCCACCATGAGATATTGTTACAACAACATCTTCTTCGGCAATAATATCTTCTAACGCAAACTCTTTGTAGTCTTTGATTATTTCTGTTCTACGCTCATCGCCGTACTTTTCTTTAAGAGCAAGAAGTTCGTCTTTAATAATTTTCTTTCTTGTTCTTTCGTTATCCAAAATTCCTCTAAGTCTTTCAATCAACTTAATTGTTTCTTTGTATTCGTCTTCAATCTTCTTGCGTTCTAATCCCGTTAAGCGCTGCAATCTCATATCCAGAATTGCTTTTGCCTGTATCTCGCTCAACTTGAATTTTTTCATCAAGTTATTTTTTGCTGTCTCGGTGTCTTTAGATTTTTTAATCGTCTCAATTACTTCATCAATATTATCAAGAGCAATTATGTAACCTTCTAAAATGTGGGCGCGTTTTTCTGCCGCATCTAACTCATATTTTGTTCTGCGTATAAGTACGTCCATCCTATGATCCAAAAAGTGCTGAATCATTTCCTGGAGGTTAAGCACCTTGGGAGCCCCATGAACAAGCGCAAGCATAATAACACCAAATGTTACCTGCATTTGTGTGTGCTTAAATAGTTGATTTAAAACAACGGCAGGTTGTGCATCACGTTTAAGTTCTATAACTATGCGCATTCCGTCGCGATCAGATTCGTCCCTTATGTTTGATATTTCTGTTATCTTTCCTTCGCGCACAAGATCAGCAATCTTTTCAATCAATGAGGCTTTGTTTACCTGATAAGGAATTTCAGTTATGATAATATTTTCTCTATCGTTCTTAAGAGTTTCAACGTTTGCTTTTGCACGTATAACAACTCTGCCTCTTCCTGTAAGAAGAGCCTCTTTTACTCCTTCGTATCCATATATTATTCCCCCCGTAGGAAAATCCGGAGCCTTAACATGTTTCATTAAATCAGCCGCAGTTGCTTTTGGATTTTCAATCATAGCAACACAGCCGTCTATAACTTCACTTATGTTGTGTGGTGGAATGTTTGTTGCCATTCCAACAGCAATTCCGCTAGCGCCGTTTATTAAAAGATTAGGAAGATAAGATGGCATAACTGTTGGCTCTTGCAGCGATTCATCAAAGTTGTTTACAAAATCAACTGTGTTTTTATCAAGATCACGAAGCATCTCATCGGCTATCCTTGCAAGTCTTGCTTCGGTATAACGCATTGCTGCGGGCGAGTCACCATCAACAGATCCAAAGTTTCCTTGTCCATCAACAAGTGGATAGCGTAAAGACCATTCCTGCGCCATACGCACCATTGTATCATAAATGGCGGTATCTCCGTGCGGGTGGTACTTACCAAGAACCTCTCCCACAATTCTGGCGGATTTTTTATATGGTCGGTTGTGCGGTAAACCAAGCTCGTGCATGCCAAATAAAACTCTACGGTGAGCTGGCTTTAGTCCATCTCTTACATCCGGCAATGCACGGGCAACAATAACGCTCATTGCATAATCGATGTAAGATGACTTCATTTCATCTTCTAATGTTCTGGGTAGTACTTTTTCAAATATTGTGGTCATGGTTTTTAATTATTTCTTAAATAAAAAATCTTTTAATTATATATCAAGATTAGCATACTTAGCATGCTTTTCTATAAATGCGCGTCTTGGTTCAACGGCATCGCCCATCAGTGTTTCAAATATTTTATCCGCTGCTGCTGCGCTTTCAACATTTACCTGTAAAACGGTTCTTGTTTCAGGATTCATCGTTGTTGACCAAAGCTGCTCGGGATTCATTTCTCCCAATCCTTTATAGCGGGAAATTGTAACTCCTTTTGGCTGTCCTTCTTCATCAACCTCGTCTTCGTCGTCAACTACACCTGCTTTTACTTTCATGTCTTTTTTAAATTGCTTTAAAACTTTATCTCTTTCTTCGTCATCAAAGGCGTAATGCTCTTCTTTTCCTTTTTTTATTTTATACAACGGCGGCTGCGCAATATAAACTCTTCCCGATGTTATCAGTTCTTTCATATGTCTATAGAAGAATGTTAGAAGCAGTGTGCGGATGTGGCTTCCATCCACATCGGCATCAGTCATTAAAATAATTTTTCCGTAGCGGGATTTTTCAGGATTAAACTCTTCGCCAATACCCGCACCAAGTGCAGCAATCATTGCCTGAATTTCCTGGCTTTCTAAAATTCTATTAAGTTTTGCTTTTTCCACATTTAATATTTTTCCTTTGATTGGAAGGATTGCCTGAAATCTTCTGTCGCGCCCTTGCTTTGCTGATCCTCCCGCAGAATCACCTTCAACAATATAAATTTCGCAATGTTCAGGATCGTTAATAGAACAATCTGCTAATTTTCCTGGGAGATGCATTGAGTCCAGCGCATTTTTTCTTCTTACAAGATCCCGGGCTTTACGTGATGCCTCTCTTGCTTCCGCTGCGCGCATACATTTTTCAATTATCTTTTTACCGACAGATGGGTTTTCCTCTAAATATTCAGATAACTTTTCGCC
Source organism: Ignavibacteriales bacterium (assembly GCA_003538625.1). Lineage (GTDB taxonomy): Bacteria > Bacteroidota > Ignavibacteria > Ignavibacteriales > Ignavibacteriaceae > IGN3. The sequence continues at coordinate 345,731 of DPRR01000028.1, read as the reverse complement.
AACAATTGTTTCAACAATGGATTTTACTTCACTGTTACCAAGTTTTGTTTTTGTTTGTCCTTCAAACTGGGGCTCCATAACTTTAACAGATATTACGGCAGTCAGTCCTTCTCTAAAATCATCACCGGTTAAAGTTATTTTATTGTTTTCTTTGATAAGTCCATTTTTATATGCGTAGTTGTTCAGTGTTCTAGTAAGCGCGGTCCTAAATCCAACCAAGTGTGTTCCGCCTTCGATTGTGTTAATGTTGTTTACATAAGAGTGAACGTTCTCTGAATATGAATCACTGTATTCAAAAGATATTTCAACGGGTGTGTTTTCTTTTTCCCCTTCTATGTAAACGGGTTTATGCATTGCTGTTCTTTGTTCATCAAGATATTTAACAAAGTCTATCAGCCCGCCTTTAAATCTATACGTTTCTTCCTGTCCATCGTTTTCATCTTTAAGAATCATGGTAACTTCTTTATTGAGATAGGCAAGTTCCCGTAATCTTTCTGCAACTGTTTCGAAGTTAAACTTTGTTGTTTTAAATATTTCCGTATCGGGTTTAAATGTAATCGTGGTTCCGGTTTGATCTCCTTTATAGGTGCCGATTTGTTTTACTTTTTCTACCGGTATTCCTCTGTGGTATTCCTGAAAATAAATTACATTATCTCTTCTAACCTCCGCCACCAATTTTTCTGATAAAGCATTTACAACAGATACTCCTACTCCGTGAAGTCCTCCAGAAACTTTATACGAATCTTTATCAAACTTTCCGCCGGCATGAAGAACTGTCATAACAACTTCTAGAGCAGAGCGTTTTTCTACGGGATGCATGTCAACCGGAATTCCTCTTCCGCGGTCTTCAACCGAAACGCTTCCATCTTTTTTTAATGTAACAATAACACGATCATTATAACCGCCTAAAGCCTCGTCGATACTGTTATCAACAACTTCGTTAATAAGATGATGAAGACCTCGTGAGCTGACATCACCTATATACATAGCTGGCCGTTTACGAACAGCTTCGAGTCCTTTTAGAACGTTTATATTTTTTGCACTATAATTATTTGAATTGTTGTTTTGTGCTTTGCCCATATCTGTTTTGATTCCTTTAATTCTTTATCTGGCAGAAAAAATAATTTTAGTAATCCGTTCTTCGCCGTAATATGAATTTATTTTTTCAATAATCTCTTTTTCTTTAAACTTAAGTTCACTGCGCCAGGCGGCATTTTCTACCTTAAGCGTAACAATTGTGTTTTTAGTTTTTTTTGCTTTAGCTACTTTTTTAAATTCAGGAAAAATTACTTCAAAATCATTTATAACATCGTTTTCGTTTATAACAGTTCTAATTTTTTTAAGAGCAGGATCAGTATAAAAAACATCTTTAATGCTTTTAAATCCTTCAGGCATATGTAACGCTTCCATTGTCTAATTTTATTATTAAATCATTTTTATCTTTTTTTAGAAAAGAGAAATCTGCAAAATCAGTTAATGTGATAAATGCCTGTCCTACTTCTTTAAGATATTCACTTATTTTGCCCGCACGATAAGCATCCAACTCACCAAAAACATCATCCAAAAGAAAGATTGGGGTTTTACCGGTTGTTTCTTTCAGATAAAAAAACTCTGCAAACCGTAATGCTGTTTGAAAAGTTTTGTGCTGCCCTTGAGAGCCGTATGTTCTTAAACTTACATTGTTAATTTTGAAAATAAAATCATCTCTATGCGGACCAACAAGGTTTATTCCGCGTCTTATCTCTTCTTCTTTTTTCTCTTTTATAAGAGATAAAAAAGTGTTTTTAATTTGATCTTCATCGCAATCATTCAGAAAGCTATATTCGATAGAGGGACTTTCTTTTTCGCCTATAATCTTTTTATAAGAATCAATAACGTATTTATTAAATACATTAATAAATTTTATTCTATGATGTATTAATTCAACACCGTTGGCAATTAATTTTTCAGTCCAGGCTTCCAGTTCAGTATTTGTGTTCTTATTAAAATTTTCTCTTAACCTATTTAAAACAACGGATCGCTGTTTAATCGTTTTATTATAGTCTAACAAAACCTCCAGGTATGTGCTGCTTGCTTGCGCTATAACTGAATCAATTAATTTTCTTCTTTCAGCCGGTGAACCCTGTGTAATTGCATGATCAGCCGGAGTTAAAATAACAACGGGAAATCTTCCTATTATTTGTGAACTTCTGGAAATAAGTTTATCGTTTTGAAAATAATACTTGCGGTTCTCGGGTACAGAAAAAATCACTCTTATCTTGTCTTCTGTTATATCATTAAATAAACCATTTATCTCAAATTCATTATCATTAAAACTTACAGCTTCTATATCCTTTGAATTAAAACTTTTAGTAGTGCACAGATAATACGCGGCTTCCAGTACTGATGTTTTTCCTTGTCCGTTTCCACCAACTATATAATTTAAAGTTTCAGAAAAGTTAAAATTAATATTCTTATGAATTCTGAAATTTCTTAAGGATAACCGAGACAGGATCATTTTAATTATTTAAACGTACCGGCATTAATAACATCATTATATCTTCGTTCTCTTCATTTTTAACTGGTTCGATAATGCTTGCTTTTGTTGGAGAATGAAGTTTAAAAATAATCTGATCTCCATTAAGATGCGATAAAATATCATTTACATAAGTTGTATTAAATCCTATATCCATAGGATCCCCTTTATATTCACACTGAATATTTTCTTTAGCATCAGAACCATGATCAACGTCTTCTGCAGATACTTCCAAAGTGTTTTCCGCTATTGAAAACTTTACTTGTTTTGAGTTTGATGTTGAAAAAAGCATCATCCTTTTTATTGCTGATAAGAGTTCTGATCTGTTAACTGTAAGAAAGTTTTCGTTTTCTAATGGAATTACGCTGCTATATGATGGATATTTTTCACCAATTAATCTGCTAATAAACTCAAGATCGTTAATTATAAAAGAAGCATATGTTTTGCTTAAATAAATTTTAACATCAGAATCCCCTAATTGTTTTAGTAAAACAGAAATTGCTCTTTCCGGAATTATATATTGTTCCTGCACATCAGCTGAAAAAGATTTGTTAATAAACTTAACCAATCTATGTCCATCGGTTGCAACAAAACGTAAACCTTCTTTTGTAAATTCAATTAAAGTTCCGGTCATAGCCGGGCGCATATCTTCTTTACTCATTGCAAATGATGTTTGATCTAAAGCTTTCTTTAAATCATTTCCATTTATAATAACTTCTTTTTCTTTTGATACCGAAGCAATTTCCGGAAAATCTTCTGAGGGGGAATAACTTAAACCATATACGCCTTTATCGGTTTTTATTTTAATTTTTCCGTTTGTATCAATTACAAAATTTACCTGAGTATCTTCTAAAGATCTGACAATATCGTACAGCAATCTGGCTGGAACAACCATCTTAATATTTTTTTCTGCCGTAACATTTAATGATGATCTTAACGCAATTTCAAGATCTGTTGCGCTTACGGTAAGTGAACCATCTTTAATTTCGAAAAGAAAGTTTTCCAATATTGGCATTGGTGTACGCGATGGAACAGCAGGAATAATTTTTGCTAAAAGTTTCTCTAAAATTTTGCTGTTTATCTTAAATTCCATATAAAAATATCTCCTTTTGAAGCGTCTAAAAATACGAAAAAACGTTGTAATCTCAATGTAAAATAACAGATTTAATTTTAAATCATAGCTAGCTGTTTATCACTTTATGTATTGGTACAAAGCGTTAAATAAAAAAAGGCTTCTAACTCAAAAGTTGAGCACATCATATTAATAATTAATAAGTATATATATTTTTTTAATAATAATAATAAGTGTGTTGATATGTTGAAAAGCCTTTTATCTTTCTATTATTTAGTATAAGCCTATTAATTAATGAACACTTAATGTTAATTATAGGTCTGATCAAACAGAGGATAAAAACAAATTGAACGCAAAAAAGTACTTATCAACAAATTATCTTCACTTCACCAACATCTTTTCAACACAACTTTAATTATTAAAAGACAAAAAAAAGACTCAATAAAGAGTCTTAAATTGTAAGATGATTATTCTTTTTATGAGTAGTTAAGCTCAATCTTGTTTCTTATGCCATCAATTAATTCTTTCATAGAAATATCAGAGACTCTCATTTTTTCAATAGTATTACAGGCGTGAATTACAGTTGAGTGGTCTCTGCCTCCAAAATGTAAACCAATAGTTTTTAAAGAGGATTTTGTAAGCTCTTTAGAAAAATACATTGCAAGCTGCCTGGCTAGTACAATTTCTTTTTTTCTGGTCTTTTCTCTTATCTTATTTTCAGCAATATTTAAATGATGACACACAGCTTTACTTATATCATCAATAGTAATATTAATTTTTCTATCAGTTGCTATTTCTTTTACTGTCCGTTTTGCCAACTCCAAAGTTATCTCTTTAGAATTAAGCGAAGCATTGGCAAGTAGTTTTATCAAACAGCCTTCAAGTTCACGTATGTTTGAAGTAATACTTTCAGCAATAAACTCTAAGATGTCAGTTGATACCTGCATGCCGTACTCTTCAGCTTTGTTTTTAAGAATGGCAATCCTCATCTCAAGTTCAGGTGGTTGTATATCTGCCGAGAGTCCCCATTGAAAACGGGAAATTAATCTATCATCCAATCCCTTCAAATCTTTTGGCGGTTTGTCGCTGGAAAGTATAATCTGTTTTCTGGATTGATGAAGTGTATTAAAAATGTGAAAAAACAAATCTTGTGTTTTTTCTTTTCCAGTAAGAAATTGGATGTCATCAATTATTAAAACGTCCATATTTCGATAGAACCCGGAAAAATCATTAACCTTATTAGATTGAATAGCTTCAACAAATTCTACGGTAAAGGAATCGGATGAAAGATATATTACTTTCTTTTCCGGAAATTTTTCGAGAATACTATTTCCTATTGATTGAATAAGATGAGTTTTTCCTAACCCTACTCCACCATAAATAAAAAACGGATTAAAAGAAGTTCCACCGGGATTATCACTTATCGCTCCGGCAGCCGCCCTTGCTAACTGATTACCTTCACCTTTTATAAAATTATCAAATTTGTATCTAGGATTTAAGTTTGTTTCGTGTTCCGGGCGTTTGTTCTCGATTACTTTTAATTTACTATTATCAACAATGGAGTTATGTCTAACGATTTCTTCTTTTTGCTCCTGTTCGTCTGCAATTATATATGATAACTTACCGTTAGAACCAAGTACTTCAAGTATTGTTTTTTTTACTATAGTGCTGAAATGCTCATCAATCCATTCCCAAAAAAATTGATTGGGCAGCTGAACTTTCAGATTATTATCAACAAGACTTACGGGTCTGATGGGCAAGAACCAAGTGTTATAGGTCATTAAAGTAACGTTTTCTTTAATGCGGGTTAAACAGTTTTTCCAGACTAAATTAGCATCGGTGCTGGCGGAGGAAGCAGCAGTTTCCAGGTTGATAAATTTAAGGTTATCCACAATAGTTGTAAGGGTAAAAAGCGATTAATAAATAAAAAATTATTTTTTGAAATCGAACTATAAAAAACAAATTAACAAGTTATTAACATTATTAAACAACGTCTAAGTGCTTATTTTTTAAAGAATTATAAGATATATTTTCATGTTATCAAACAAACAAAGGTAATTTTTACCAGCATTTTCCATTTAAATGTTTTGTGAAACGTTTCCACAAACGAAAGTTATCCACATATTATAAACATAAAAAGAAGTGCGCCAACTTTAACAAAAAATAGACACAAATCTTATTATCGGCAAGCATATTTAAATATATTTTTTGATGATGGCAGTTAGAAAAGATAAATTGTTATGCTTTTGGAAAAACATCTAAATACTTCTAAATATAAGGTATTTCTATGTTTTTAAATTATTTATTACGATTAACATTCTTTTTACTAAAGCCTTTATAGATATTTGTTTGAGATTTAACGCAAGTAGATCGCTAAAATTGTTGGAAAAATTTGAATCTATGTATATTTTTGCAAACTTTATGTAAAACAGGAGTAATAAAATGAAAAGAACATTTCAGCCAAGCAATAGAAAAAGAAAAAATAAGCATGGCTTTAGAGAAAGAATGAAAACAAAAAACGGTAGAAAAGTTTTAGCGAGCAGAAGAGCTAAAGGAAGAAAAAAACTTACCGTTAGCGATGAGAAATAATTGTTTTGAAAAATTTTTCTTTAACCCGCAATGAGAGGGTAAAAAAGAAAAGAGATTTTGAAAAAGTTTATGGCTCTGCAAATGTACTGTTCAGTTCAGATAGATTAATTAGGCTTAATTTTTATGCAAGCGCAGATAGCAACAGATCTGGTGTAAAAATAGCAGCAGCAGTATCTAAAAAAGCTGGCAAGGCTGTTTGGAGAAACAGGTTAAAGAGATTAATAAAAGAATCATACAGACTAAATAAGAAACCATTAGTTGAAAAAGTATTAAAGAAAAAAATATTCTTGCTATTAGTTTTTTCTCCAAACAGATTATCAGAATCAGAAAATAAAAAAATATATTTACAAGATGTTTCTCCAGGTGTTGTTGAACTGATGAGTAAAATCATACAACAGATTTAATAGGTTATTTTGAATATAGTACTTCAAAAAAAAACTACACTTCTTTGCACCCCGGAATTAACAAAGATTTCTTCAACTGTAATTTAATATCAGAGTTTTATAGATGGACAAGCAAACAACAATTGCATTTATTTTAATTGGCGCTATTTTGGTCCTGTGGCTTTATATAAGCGCTCCGGATACAAATCAGCAACCAAAGCAAAAGAGTCAGACAACACAGACACAAGACTCTATAAACAGGGTTCCCAAAGACAGTATTGCAGCACCAAAAACAGTTACTGAAGAAAATAAAACTGAACAAATTGCCTTTGATAATTCTAATGTTCCGGAAGAGTTTATAGTTATAGAAACACAATTAGCCAGAATAGAGCTTTCAAATAAAGGCGGCAATTTCAAAAAAGTTTTTTTATCCAAATTTAAAAACTGGTACTCTGCTAATATTAAAGGTACTACAAACTATAATGCAGATGTTCAGCTGATTGATTACAGCAAAGGCGGGTCTTACGATATATCTTTTGTTTCAACAGACGGCAAAGGAATTAATACAAAAGACATAACATTTAATTCTGATAAAAAAAGCGCCACGTATAAACTAAAAAACGATGACTCATTAACGGTCAATTATTCTTTTGAGCTGGAGCCGGGAAAAATTCTTACAAAATCATACACATTTTTTAGTAATAAGTATGAAATAAACAGCACAATATCTTTTAACGGATTCAATAATTTAATAAGTAACAACACTTACGATCTGGTTTGGAGTAATGGAATTCGTTCGGTTGAAAAAAATTCAGTTGATGAAGCCAACTATTCAAATGCAAGTGTTTATTATGGAGATGAGCAGGTTATTGTTAATGCTTCTTCAGAGGGAGAAAAAGAAGTTAAAGAATTTAGGGGAAGAATAGATTGGCTTACGGTTAGAAATAAATATTTTGCTGCTATAATTATTCCTGATAATCCTCAGAAAGTTGAAGGTGCTTACATTGAGGGAACACACCAAGCAGTCGGTAAAGATGGGATTCACGAAACATACAATGCCAGGCTAACACTTCCATTCCAAAACCAGACAATTGAAAAACAATCATTTACTGTCTATATAGGTCCGGTAGATTATAAAGAATTAAAAGCCTATGGAAGAAATTTAGTTAAGATAGTAGACTTTGGAAGTTTCTTTGGTCTTAAATTTATAGTAAGACCAATTGCTGAATATATTTTGCTTCCATTGTTTCAATTTATTAATTCTTTCATTCCAAACTATGGAATTGTTCTTATAATTTTCTCTATAATCATTAAGATAGTTGTTTACCCGCTTACAAAATCCAGCTATCAATCAATGAAAAAAATGCAAGCTCTTCAACCAAAGATTACAGAGCTTAAAGAAAAATTTAAAGATGATCCTCAAAAGATGAATAAAGAAACAATGAAACTTTATTCAACTTATGGTATAAATCCTGCTGGCGGATGTTTGCCAATGTTGTTACAGATGCCAATTTTTGTTGCATTGTGGGGAATGTTTCAATCTGCTATTGATTTACGCCAACAACCTTTTGTTGGATGGATTACAGATCTTTCTCAGCCCGATGTTATTTTTCATTTAGGATATAAATTACCAATTGTCGGTATTCAAGAGATAAGCGGATTAGCACTGCTGATGGGTATTACAACGTTTATTCAACAAAAGATGACAGTTAAAGATCCAAAACAACAGGCATTAATTTATATGATGCCTATTATGCTGACGCTTCTATTTATGAGTTTTCCATCAGGATTAAATTTATACTACTTTATGTTTAATGTGCTTTCAATTGCACAGCAATACTATATAAATCATAAAGGCGGAACAGTTGAGCTTGTACCTGTAGCCAATCCCAATAAGAAAAAAGGATTTATGTCAAAATTAATGGAAGCGGCAGAAGAGAAGTCAAAGGGTCAGCAAAAGAAAAAGAAGTAGAATAGTTTGAATTTTATTTTGTGTGAATCAAATAAAAAGATGAAAGCACTGTTAAAAATAGTTTTACTCCTTTTTGTTTTATTTTCCTCAAATGGCTTTGGTCAGACAAAATATATTCTGTCGTTAGATTTAAAAGAAAGAAAACTTCCCTTTGGCTTAACAGACTTTGTGCCCGCAAACAAACCTGAAATTGGATATGCTCTTAGCGGGGGCGGCGCAAGAGGACTTTCACAAATTGGTGTATTAAAGGCACTTGATGAATCTGGAATAAAACCCGATTTAATAATTGGAACAAGCATGGGAAGCATAATCGGCGGGCTTTATGCCGCAGGATACAGTGTTGACGGGCTTGATTCAATTGCCAGACAAACCGATTGGAATGATTTACTTACCCTTAATACCCAATCAAACCGAAGAGATCTTTTTGTTGATCAAAAAGTAACAGAAGACAGAGCAATCTTTTCACTAAGACTTGATGGACTTAATCCTATTCTTCCTACATCTTTTAATGATGGTCAAAAATTATCCAACCAGCTTAACGTCTTAACGTTTAATGCGCCGCTGCACGCGGAAACATCTTTTGATCTTTTAGCATTTAAATTTAGAGCCGTTTGTACAGATTTAATTACCGGGAAACTGGTCTTGTTAGATCGTGGTTCTCTTAGTAATGCGCTGCGTGCAAGTTCAAGCGTAACTTTTTTTCTTGCGCCAATAAAAATGGATTCTTTGCTTTTAGTTGATGGCGGATTGGTAGCAAACATTCCTGTTGATATTTCAAAAAAAAGCGGAGCTGATTTTGTTGTTGCTATTAATACAACCAGTAATCTTTGGCCCGAAAAAGATCTTTCAACCCCATGGATAGTTGCTGACCAAATAGTTAGCATACCAATGAAGCAAAATAATGCAGATCAATTACGTGAAGCTGATTTTGTGATTTCGCCTGATCTGAACAACATACTTGCTGCTGATTTTAATTTGGTTGATAGTCTTATTGCTCTTGGTTATAATTCTGCAAAACCCATAGTAAATCTGCTTAAAACAAAAATAGACTCTGCTGTTTATAATTCCCTTCCGGAAAAAGAAAAATATTTTCATCGCATAAAATTAAGCGATAACATGACTTTGAAAGAAAAGTCTTTCTTTTCAGGTTATGAAAAATCTGATTCGGTATCTAATAAAAAAATAAATTATGATTTATATAAACTTTTTGAAACCGGGGATTATAAGAACCTTTCAGCAGAAATTTCAACTTCTGAAGATGGAAGCATTTTTGATCTTGTAAAAGAAAACAATCCAATTGTTAACACGATTGATCTGATAGGGATTTCACTCATTCATTCCGATCAAATTAGCAAGATCTTTTCTTCATTAAAAGGAAAACCATTTTCAGGAAAGCAGGTTTTATCAGAAGTTATAGAGCTTATTAAATTATATCGCGAAGAAGGATTTTCACTTGCTGAAATTCAAAGTATAGAATATAATCAGGAAGAGAAACGACTGAAAATTTACATAGATGAAGGAATTATTTCACATGTTGAAGTTGCAGGCAATGAGCACACAAATAAAAACGTAATAACAAGAGAATTTAACTTTAACGAAGGAGACCTGTTCCGCATTAATGATGTGGAAAAAGGATTAATTAATCTTAGAAGCACAAAACTTTTTAACAACATTGATGTTGCGGTAAAAGAAGATAATGGTCAAAATATTCTTGTTATTAGCGTGGATGAAAAACCTTCCAGACTTTTAAGGATAAGCTTTAGAACCGATAATGAATATCGAGCACAGTTTGGTTTGGATCTTCGTGATGAAAACTTATTGGGAACAGGAACAGAACTAGGACTAATACTTTTTGGTGGACTTGAAAATCGTGCGTATATACTTGAACAAAAAGCAAACAGAATCTTTGATACTTACCTGACTTATAAATTAAATGCATACTACAAGTTTAATGATGTTCGTGTTTACTCTGATGTTATAACAGAAAATATTAATACTTTTTCCCGAGAAGAAACCGGACTTTACAGACAAATATTTTATGGTCTTTCACTTGGAGTTGGAACACAAGTGGGAAAATTCGGTAATTTAATTTTCGAAGGACGATATCAATTTGATGAAATTAAAAACATAGAAAACGATCCTACTATACCATATAACACAAAAATTGTAAGCTTTAAAATATCATCAACAATAGATACGCAAGACAAATATCCGTTTCCGGAAAACGGAATTTATTTTACGGGGTTTTATGAAACCGCGGTTTCTGTTCTAGGAGGTGAAACCGGTTATAGTAATATTAATTTTCAGTATAAGAATTATTTTTCTTTGTCAAACCGACTTGTAGTTTCTCCTAAAATAAGTTTTGGTTTTGCAGACAAAACACTTCCGCTTAGCGAGCAGTATTCTTTAGGAGGCCAGGAATCTTTTTTTGGTATGAGAGAAAATGAATTTAGGGGCAGACAAATTTTTCTTGCTTCGTTGATGTACAGATATAAATTACCGGTAGCAATTTTCTTTGATACATATTTAAAACTGCGTTATGATATTGGTTCAACTTGGAATGAGCAGGAACAAATAAGATTTAAAGATTTACGACACGGAATCGGCGGATCAATTGCATTTGATACACCCATTGGTCCGGCGGAGTTTGCTGTTGGCAGAAGTTTTCTTTTTAGAAAAGATCTCCCCCAGAACCCACTTAGTTGGGGAGATGTGTTGTTTTATTTCTCAATCGGATATTATTATTAAACCTAATTTATATTTATTCATCCCACCTCAGCATAACATTTGCTACACTTTGATGAACGTTGCCTGATAATAATTCTGCAAATTTATCATCATTCAATTTTTCTTTCTGTTCAGAGAAAACTTTCCATAGTTTAATAAATGCATCAATACCAGCTTCATCATAAATTTTGCCGGCTGCAAAATGCCAGCGGCTTTGATACCATCCATAATTTTTGGGATATTTTTCTCCTATTTCCTCATAGCGTTTTTCAATATCGGATAATGAAGTATACTTATATTCTTCTTTGCCAGCAGATATGACCATCTGCGGAAACACAGTCAATGCAGATAACTGGTCAGGTTCGTTTTCTGCAATGTATGAATGAAGTAAAATATTGCAGAACAATTCTCCCATCCACATTCTCTGAACATTTAATCCGGCTTGAAATTGATAAGCGTGCCCAATTTCATGAATTGCGAGCAAATCAAAAAAAGGCTGCATTGTTAAATTACCATCTGCATCTGCATACGCCGACTTGATTTTTTCAGCCAACGTGCCCGGCAATATATCTACCGGAGGAATAAAGCTTTCCCAGAATTCGTTATTCTCTGAGGCGATTATTAATAAATTTCTTTTATCATCATAATGCGGCATTCCATAAACAGGAAAAGTTGTATGTTTTGGCCAGTCGGTTGGATTTAGAATTAATAAAGTAACATCGGGCTCAAAAGCGATTAGTTTATTATAAAATTCTAAGACTCTATCCATTCTTTCAGCAACTATTTTTGCCCGGTCAAGGTTACCGGCACTTAAAAATACTTTCGTTTTATATCCGCCAAGAGTCTCAAGATCATTATACGATTGAGAAAATAAATTCCCGTAGAAAATCAATACAACGAGTACGATAAAAAATATTTTAATGAGCTTCAGCGATTTTCTAAAATTAAGATTCATTTAAGTACCCTTCCTGTTTAATTAATTCTTTTTTAAAAATAATATTCAGTAATCCGGTTAAGTTATTAATCTATCTTATAGAGTTCATATTATTTAGCGGCATTAAATAAGAAGCCAGTTTTTTTATTAATCCATTCCTCATCTCAAATACATCGCAAAAAACCAGATTAATAAACGCAGCATCTTTTTTCTTTGCGCGGACTGTCCCTTCTGCAATTACAACATCATTTTCTTCAATCATTCTTGTTACCTGAATTATTGGTTTTCCCTCAAACGCAGGATTTTCAATCTCTTTATCATATTCATCTTTACCATAAAGATGAAATACGCCTGGCAAGATCCATTCAACGTCATCAGTAAGGCAAGATAAAATTTGATCGTGATCAGATTTGTTAAATCCATCCATATACTTTTCAATGATTTCTTTATTTGTTGTCATATAGTATTCCACCTTATAAAAATTCAACATCAACAAAAACTTTGCTTATAAAAAACTTTCTCTTTTATTTAATTACACCTGAATTGATTTCCACTTGCCTTTCTTGAACAACCAAAGTGTAAAAAGTCCTACGGAAGTCTCAGCTATAAAGATTGCCCAGAAAACTCCAGAGTATTCCATACCAAGTGTCTTTGCCAGAAAATATGAAAGCGGAATTTCAATCAGCCAGAAGAAAACAAAATTAATTTTAGTGGGGGTAATAGTATCTCCGGCACCATTAAATGCCTGTGATGCAACCATCCACCATCCATAAACGAAATAAGAGTAGGAAACAATACGAAGCCACATTGCCCCAACTGAAATTACTTTCAGGTCATCTGTAAATATTCCAACCAAAGATTCGCTGGCTAAAAAATAAACCACAGCAACGCCGATCAAGAATACCATATTCCATAAACCAGTAATCCAAACGGAGCGTTCAGCCCTATCAGGTTTTTTAGCACCAAGGTTTTGTCCCACAAGAGTTGCGACTGCATTCGACATTCCCCATGCAGGCATCATTGTAAACATCATAATTCGCAATGCAATTGTGGTTCCCGCAACAACTTCACTTCCGAATTCTGCAAGAATCCGCATTATAAAAATCCAGGAAGTCATTGCAATAATCATTTGTCCGACTCCACCTAATGAGGTTTTCACAATCGTCTTAATAGTTTGCCATTGAAAATGCAGTTGAGATTTGAAAACGCGAATATGTTTAACACCGTTAAAGAGAAACCAAAGCTGTGTAAGAACTCCAATGCCTCTTCCAATGTTTGTTGCGATAGCAGCGCCTTCAATTCCTAGTTGAGGAAATGGTCCCCAGCCAAAAATCAAAATAGGATCAAGAACCATATTAATTCCGTTTGCTATCCACAGAACACGCATTGCAATTGCTGCATCGCCGGCACCTCTGAAGATTGCATTGATGATGAACAGAAGCATAATAACAGCATTCCCGCCGAGCATCCATTGCATATAATGATAACCATGCTCAATAACCCACGCATCAGCACCCATTACGGCAAGCAATTCTTTCGAATAAAATATTCCGGCAAACGCAAACGGAAGAGAAATTAATACTGCAAGAAAAATAGATTGCACGGCACTTATACCGGCTTTTTCTTTTTCCTTCTCTCCAATTCGTCTTGCAACAATAGCGGTTACCGCCATTGCTAATCCCATTCCGATTGAGTACAGTAAGAATAAATATGTTTCGGTTAACCCGACTGTAGCAACAGCAGATGGACCAAGTTTTCCGACAAAGAAAATGTCAACAACAGCAAAGGTTGATTCCATTATTAATTCAAGAATCATCGGAACAGCAAGAAGGAAAATTGCTTTACCGATTTTTATTTCAGTATAGTCCGCTTCGCTGCCGCTGACTGCGTCTTTCAGCTCTATCCAAAGCGAATTCAGCCTAGATTCAGATTTATTTGTTCTGTTCATTATTTCGAGTTTAGCGTTTTCGTTCAAGTTTATCTGTTGAGTAGATTTTAAAATACGATTTGTACTTAAAGTGAAAATTATTTTTCTGACAGTTCTTTCAGTTTCTGAAGTGCTTTTGGCCACATATCGTTGAACATATCTTTGTATTCATCATTGATATCTATATCAACAAGCAGTTCTGTTTTTCCATTAAGATTTTTAAAAGTATAGTTCTCTAGAGAGCCAGCCCATGGCTTGACAGCATCGCTGGTTGTATCCTCTACGCCATCGTGAACTATACCAAGATGTTCGATTGAAATATATTCGTGCTTTCTGTTTTCCTTGATGCGGCTTACCATGCCACCCATAATTCCTTTTTCATTTGGACCAAGAAAAAGAATTTTACTTCCTTTGTCCCAAGCGCCAACATAATGTGAACCAGATGAAAATGCTTCAGTCCATATACGATAAGTTTTATCTTCAAGCATTGAATCCCAGACTTTTTCTTTAGGTGCATTGATCTCAATTGAAAACTTTAGTTTTTGCATAATTATTAATCCACATCCTTTCTCTTTATTATTTTTTCAAGATTTTCTTTTACTCGGGACTTCACAATTTTTATTATTAGTGCTAAAGGTATTGGCTTATCAATCGGAAACTGTACCGAGCCTTTAGAAGATTTATAATCAGATAGTTCTTTTTGGAATTTCTTCAGTCCTGATGGTGCAGGATAAAAACCAATATGATTTTTAAACGCAGCAAAGTGAACAAGATTGCCATTTAACTTAAATGTTGGTATCTGATAATTGATTGTTTCTTCAGCTTCGGGTGCCGCTTTTTTAATTGTCTCTCTTACCTGCTTTAAAATCTTTTGAATATCAGCCGGAAAAGTTTTAATGTATTCATCAACAGATTTGAGATTTGTTTTAGCCAACTTCTTCCTTTAGTAATAAATTCTTATAATTTATATTTAATTGGGCAGAAAAATGATTAACAAGTTGAAAATCTTAAGCACCTACAGTTCCTGTCTTAACTTCGCCAGCTCTTTTATAATTTGCGAAGATCACTCCATTTGATGTAACCAAACTATCTGTTATTACAAAGGAAGCAGGAATAGTACCATCATCGAATAAGCGTTTACCAGTACCGAGCGTAATCGGGAAAATCATAAGCCATAGCTCATCAACAAGATCATGTTTAAACAATGTTTGAGTCAAATTACCACTGCCAATTACTTTTAAAATCGAACCTTCTCCGGATTTGAGCTTTTTGATGCGTGTTATTACATCGCCAGTAATCAATTCTGAGTTTGTCCAGGTAAGCTCCATCTGTTTATGAGAAACCGCATATTTCGTTACATCGTTGATGCCAGGCCACATGTCTGAATGTTCAGGCCAGTAGGCGGCAAAAATCTTATATGTTTTCTTGCCCAATAGAAGATCAGTGGACTCCATAACTTTTTGCATGAACTTGTCGGCTTCCTTGTCAGCTTCATGAAAATACGGGGCAGTCCAGCCGCCATATTTGAAACCGCTTGACGTATCTTCATCTGGCCCGCCGGGAGCCTGCATTACTCCGTCTAATGTGATAAACTCCTGGACAATTATTTTTCTCATTTATGTTACCTTTTAGATAATTATTTCAAATAAGATCCTATTTAGAAAAGAGCACTTATCTATAATTATTTTTTGAATTTCAAAACTACACCGCCATTTGAAAGCTGTTGTGTTGAAATAAGAGATAAATTTATAGAAGATATTCCCTGACTGAACAGTGGACGCCCGCTGCCCAAAATAACCGGAGCTATGCCAATACGATATTCGTCAAAAAGATTATCATTTATAAATGTCTCTGAAAGGTTGGCACTTCCAAATACATACATATCTCCATTGCCTTGAGATTTCAGTTTAGAAATTTCAGCAGAAGCATTTTCTTTTATCAGGGTTGAATTATTCCACTCAACTGATTTCAATGTTTTAGAAAAAACGAGTTTAGGAATTTTATTCATTAGTTCTGCAATTTCTCCCTGTTCGATATTTTCTTCTAATGCTTTTGTCCAGTATGCGGCCATTCCTTCATAAGTTACGCGACCAAAAACGAGATAGTCTGCTGAGTGTAATTGTTCAAGACTTAGTTTCTCAAGCTCTTCTCCCCAAACCAACTCGTGAAAAGGCAATTCCCAGTTTTTGTTTCCTTCAAAATAACCATCAAGTGTAATAATATTCCACATTATAAGTTTTCGCATATATTTTCCTATCAAAATATGTTAAGATATTTTTTTACACATCAATTCGATTCCACATACTTTTTAAAATTATCCAGAATTGACTGCCAGCCAGCTCTTTGCATTTCAACGGGATTTTCATTTTCAGCTTCGAATGTTGTGGTTACTTTTGTCATGTTACCAAGGTTTTCAAAATTTGTGACGACCTGTCTTCCGTCAGCGATTGTATATACGATTTTCTTCTCATTTATTACTTCATCGTAAACAGCTTCAAAGTCAAACCCAACGCTGCCGTCTTTTGCCTCCATTCTGCTTTTTAGTTTTCCGCCGACTCTTAAATCATTTTCTGCACTTGGACAATGCCATTCATCCAAAGCAGAATTCCACTTTGTAATGTGTTCGGGTTTGTTAAAATAGTCCCAGACTTTTTTTGCATCTGCAGAAATTTCTGCTTCTATTGTGATTTTAGTATTACTCATCTCAAACTCCTTTCAATTGTTAAATTATCCAATTGCTATATTGTTTTGACAATTTGACAATACAGCAATTAATCAATTATTCATTTTTAACTTGCCTGCCGAAGGCGGGTTTTTAATAATTTTTAAATGCTTTTTCTACCTCAGCAATATTAAATTTCTTCATTGGCAGGAAAGCTTGTGTAAGGCGATCAATTTGTTCTCTTGTGCCTTTACTCATCATTTCGCCAAGTATAGATGGAACAATTTGCCAGGATACTCCAAACTTATCTTTACACCAACCGCATTGTTCCGATTCCGGAACTGCTGAAAGTTTTTCCCAGTAATAATCTATTTCCTCCTGTGTATCGCAGTTTACCATAAAAGACATTGCTTCGTTAAAATCAAACTTATGTTCTCCCTGTCCGCTCATTGCGTTAAAAAGATACTCCGATAATTTAAATTGAGTGAATAATAAAGCACCATCCGGCAAACCTGCCGATTTATCATAAGGAAATTCCATAATTGTTTTTGAATTCGGGAAAACGGAGCAATAGAATTCCGCAGCTTCTTTAACTTTTAAAACTTTATCATTAACAAATAATAGTGCAGGCAAGATTTTCTGCTGATTATTTATTTTTTCAACATCAAGCTGCCAGGAGAGACCAAATTTATCAACAACCCAGGCATATTTAGGACTCCAGTCATATTTATCGAGAGGAAATAAAATTTTTCCACCTTCACATAACTTGTGGTACACCTGTTCAATTTTCTCATCCGATTCACAATAAGCAAAGAGAGAAATTGATTCATTTAATTTGAAAAAAGGTCCTGCGCTTATAGCCATAAATTTTTGTCCGGAAAGCTCAAACGAAACAATATCAGCATCACCTGAAGGCGTATTATGAAGTGTTGTGACGTTTGTTATTTTTGAATCCTGAAAGAGCGAACAATAAAACTCCGCGGCTTCTTTTGCTTCTTTATCATACCATAAATGAGGAGTTATTTTATTCATTATAGTATCCTTTTGTTTTGGTTTATTAAATAAAAATCACCTAAGATTTTTGTAGTGAAGAACAACCACCCCTGAATTAAATTTTTTGATATCAAGTAATTCAAATTGACTTTTCCTATCTAAGCCATCAAACAATTTTTTCCCTTCTCCTAAAACTACCGGATGGATAAGAAACCAGAATTCATCAATTAAATTTGCATTAAATAATTGGTTAGCGATGCTCAAGCTTCCGGCGGATATATTTTTTCCATTTTGATTCTTCAAATCGGATACTACTTTCAATAAATCTTCACTTGCTAACCGGGAATTTTTCCAGCTAACTTCTGTAAGGGTGTTTGAAAAAACGATTTTATTCATTGCATTAAATTTATCTGCAAAATCAATTATACTTTTAGTTGCCTTTGGATCTTCATATGCTTTAGGCCAATAATTTTCCATAAGCTGATAAGTTTTCCGTCCCATCAAAGAGATGTCAACAGTATCCAGCAAATCCGTAAAAAAGTCATGCAATTCATCATCGGCAATACCTGCAGTGTGATCAGCAAAGCCATCTATCGTAATGTTGATTGCAAAAACTAATTTTCTCATAAAAATTATTTCTATTAATTATTGATTTTCTTTTGGCGCAGAATAGATTACCATCCAACGAACACCGAACCTATCTGCTAATGAACCAAAATAATCGCCCCAAAACTGATCAGCCATTGGCATTTCTACTTTACCACCTTCTGAAAGACCATTAAAAAGTTTGTCAGCTTCTTCCTTGCTTTCAGCATAAACCGAGATATAAAAATTATTTCCGAATGTTAATTTAAATCCCATTGATTCCAGAGCATCCGTTGCCATAATCATATTATCTTTGCCCATCGGTAAAGCCACATGCATTACTTTTTCCTGATCACTTTTACTCAGCTTTTCTGCGTCGGGTGTATCCTTAAATCGGAAGATGCCGCCCAGGAAATCCCCGCCAAAAACTTTTCTATAAAAATTGAATGCTTCTTCGGTGTTACCCGGAAAGTTCAAATACGGATTGATCGATTTCATAATTGCCTCCTTTGTTTTGAAATATAAAATATCTAATTCCGCTTATCTTTTAATAATCGGGAATAGAAGGTAATAGTAATAAAAAGTTCTTTTTAGATAGAATCGGATTTAAATAATTGTTGCTAGTACTGTATTTTACACAACAATAAATTATTGTTTGCTAATTATAAATGCTTGACAAAAATAATATGATTAATGAAAAATCAAAGGGGTAAATTACGGCAATCTAAGGGGTTGAATGCGACAATTTGGTTTCATAATTTTATGATACAATATCAACTAACAATCAAGAAAAAATAATGAAACATATTACAATCCTGGTTTCACAAGGGGCAATACTCGGAAATATCGAAGGACCAAGGCAGGTTTTTACTGAAGCAAATCAATACTTATCAAGCAACGGAAATCACCCAATGTTTGAAATTCATCTTGCCGGATATTCGAAATCCTCTCAATTAAATGATGGACTTTACACAATTACAACTGAAAAGTTCTCCGAGATTATAAAAACCGATCTCATAATCATACCTGCAATGTATGGAGATCTTATGAAAGCAATTGAACAGAATAAAGATTTTATTCCCTGGATAGTAAATCAATATAAACAAGGCGCAGAAGTAGCATCCCTTTGTCTTGGAGCATTCCTGCTTGCATCAACCGGTTTGGTTAATCAAAGAAACATTGCAACACACTGGCTTGCCGCAAATGCATTTCGTAAAATGTTTCCGGCTGTAAATCTGCTTGAAGATAAAATAATTACAGATGAAAACGGTATTTACTCAAGTGGTGGGGCTTATTCTTCTTTAAATCTGATCTTGTACCTGGTTGAAAAGTTTGCAGGAAGAGATACTGCCGTATTCTGTTCGAAAGCATTCCAGATTGATATACAGAGAAACAGTCAATCACCTTTTACAATATTTATTGGGCAAAAAGAACACGAGGATGAACATATTAAAAAAGCGCAGGAGTATATAGAACACAACTTTCATGAAAAAATTACAGTTAACCAAATTGCATCAATGGCTGCTCTTAGCAGAAGAAATCTTGAAAGAAGATTTAAAAAAGCTACAGCAAACACGGTTGTAGAATACATACAACGAGTGAAAATTGAAGCAGCAAAACAAAGTCTTGAATCATCAACAGAAAATATAAATCAGGTTATGTATAGCGTTGGTTATAATGATAACAAAGCCTTTCGAACAACATTTAAAAGAATTACAGGCTTATCACCTATTCAATATAAAAACAGATATAACAGGGAACAGATTGCCTAAGAAACATTGGTTTGATTGAAAACTAAATTTTAGATTTATTATTTTTAATTGAGCAACATAAAAACTTGGATAATTCATTTTATGGATATAAAAACAGCGTATAACATTTGGTCAGCACAGTATGATACAAATGAAAATAAAACCCGTGATCTTGAAGCAAGGGCTATAAGAAAAACATTATCAAAAATTAAATTTGATTCTTGTCTTGAGATTGGCTGTGGAACAGGGAAAAACACTGAATGGCTTAAAAATAAATCGAAGCAGCTAACAGCAGTTGACTTTTCGGAAGAGATGATTATAAAGGCAAAACAAAAAATAAAATCAGATAATGTAAGATTTGTGCAGGCAGATATAAAAAAGAAGTGGAATTTTATTAATGAAAAATATGATCTTGTAACTTTTAGTCTTATACTTGAACACATTGAGGAACTAGATAAAATATTTTATCAAGTCTCAGAAGCGTTAGTAAGCGGAGGATATGTTTACATTGGTGAACTGCATCCATTTAAACAATATTCCGGCAGTAAGGCAAAATTTGAAACAGATGATGGAGAACAAGTGTTAAAATGCTTCAATCACAACATTTCTGATTTTATAGTTTCCGGGAAAAATAACGGAATAACCCTTGTTGATTTGGATGAGTATTTTGATGATGACGATAGAACAAATATTCCACGAATACTTACTTTGCTATTTAAAAAATTTTAGACAGAAAAGTTGATAATTTTCAGCAGCTTAATTTCTATTTCGTTTTTTTAGATAATAGTGCCATAAAAAGTATGCTGCTAATGATCTTAATGGTTTCCACTTTTTAGTAAGGCGAACAATTCCGGATTTTGTTTTTACTTTTGTCAATTCTCTTATTGTGGTTATCAATGCAATATCGCCAAGTGGAAAGATATCTTTAGACTGCAGACAAAACATTAAATAAATATCTGTTGTCCAATCTCCGATTCCTTTAATACTTGTTAGTTTTCTTCTTACTTCTGTTGGACTAAGTTTTGAAAGTTCTTCAAAAACCAAATCTTTATTAAGCACAGCTGAAGAAAGTTCACGAAGATATTTGTTTTTCTGTCTGCTTATCTGGCAGGCCCGCATTTCTTCATCTGTAAGTTTGAGAATTTCAGTTGGTGAAAACTCAGGAATATAATTATTAAGTTTAATAAAATGTGCTTCTGCAGAGGCTAGACTAATTTGCTGTTCTAAAATTATTCTCGATAACGAAACATAGCCCTGTGGTCTTTGCCAGTTTGGTGGTGCGCCATATTTATCTTTTATGTTTGAAAAGATTTTGTGGGTTGACACTAAACTTTTTATGTTGGGGTTATTAACTATCAAGAATATACTTTTTAATTTTAACAGCGATTGTTATAAGAAAATCCCTCGGATGATTAAAGTAAATTTTATTTGCTAAAAAATCTTAATACGACATCATTAAACAAATCAGGATGCTGTTGACAAACTCCGTGATTCGAATCCGGGAAAATACATAGCGAAGTCGATGGAATTGATTGAAATATTTTTAAAGTATGTTCTGGTTTTATAATATCATGATCTCCAGCCATTACTAAAACAGGACAATTAATTTTTTTAAGATTTCCAAAAGAAATGTTGGGCTGGTATAACATCATTTTGTTTAAAGCAATTTCTGTTTTTGAAGAAGTTGTATCATGCTCTATAAAATTTTTTAAATAAAGTATATCTGCGTAAGGAACGGCTGAAGAATCAGGCACAACATTAGCACCGGAAACAGCTAATTTTTTTATTTTTTGGGGACAACTCATCGCCATAATTAATCCATCAATTCCACCATCACTCCAGCCCAAAACATAAGCGGAATCAATTTGCAGATAATCCAACAAAGCACAAAAATCTGATGCCATCATATCATAAGAAATGCTATCGGGTGATCCACCGGATTTACCTTGCAGTCTGCTGTCTATTGCAATTACGCGATAATGTTTTTCAAAAAAGGGAATTTGATATTTGAAAGCATTAATTGATCCTCCATTGCCATGTAAAAGAATTAATGGTTCGCCGCTCCCGTAGATTTCATAATATAAATTTATTCCGTTTACAAAAGCATAATGTCCGGCAGATGGATTGTTGCCATAGACAATAGGATTTGTTTGTGGAAATATGTCTGTGAATAAAAAAACGAAAACAAAAACAACGGAAAGAATATTTTTCATAACAATTTTAAATTTTTAAGAATTTATTCTCTCTTCTCCTTAGCCAGCTTATAAAGCTCCAAATATTTTTCTGCAGATTTTTTCCAGCTAAAATCTAACTTCATTCCATTATGCTGAATTTTTTTCCAGATATCTTTTTGCTTAAAAACGTTTACCGCGCGCTCAACAGAAGAGGAAAGAGCAAAACTTGTGTAATCATAAAAAGAAAATCCATTTCCATGATCGAATCCAAAATGATTTTCTTCATCCCAATCTTTAACCGTGTCTGCAAGTCCGCCGGTTTTTCTAACGACCGGAACGGTTCCATAGTTTAGGCTGTAGATTTGATTCAATCCGCAAGGCTCGTATCTCGAAGGCATCAGGAAGATATCTGCACCGGCTTCTATTAGATGAGAAAGTTCGTTATTGTAGCCAATATAAGTTCCAATCTTACCGGGAAAATATTGAGGTAGTCCACGGAAGAATGTTTCATACTTATCTTCACCGCTTCCTAGAATTATGAATTGGGCGTCTAGTTTCATTAAATAGTTTATTGCACCAGAGAAAATATCAAATCCTTTTTGTGTCACTAATCTTGAAACAACGCCGATTAATGGTCTGTCTTCATCAAAAGGAAGATGAAAATGATCCATAAGAAATTTTTTATTTTTTGATTTACCGGATAAATCCCTTACAGAAAATTTATAGGGAAGAAATTTATCTGTTTCAGGATTCCATTCTTCATAATCAACACCGTTTAAAATTCCAAAAACATCTTCCTTGCGTTTGCGCAAAATATTGTGGAGCCCGGCTCCGTATTCTTGTGTTAAAATTTCGTGTGAATATTTATTGCTTACGGTATTAATGATATCAGAAAAAACAATTCCTGTTTTCATAAACGAAACTGAATTTTCAAACTCAACTGGTCCATCGGGATAAAATAAATCACCGCGTATTTCAGCAGCAAACAAAGTTGATTTAGAAAACCTTCCCTGATAACCAATATTATGAATTGTGAATACCGTTGCAGTATTATCAAACATACGATCCCAATTGTAGTTGTCTTTTAAAAAAAGCGGGATAAGTCCTGTCTGCCAATCATTGCACTGGATAATATCGGGTGCCCAGCTAAATCTTTGCAGAGTTTCGATAACGCCCTTGCTGAAAAGAATAAATCTTTCATCTTCATCCATATTCTCGGTATAAATAGCATTACGAGAAAAGTAGTGCGGACAATCAATAAAATTTACTTCTATGTTTGAGCCCGGAAGTTTAGCCTGGTGTAGGTGAACAGAACGATCAACACCATTAATGCGTACAATCATTTCTCCGATTTCCCAGTTATAGTGTAATCCATATTTTAATTCATCAATTGAATTATATTTTGGGAGAAAAATTTTCACTTCGCAGCCAAGCTTTTCTAAAGCTTTGGGAAGAGAACCGGCAACATCTGCAAGTCCGCCTGTTTTTGCGTAAGGCACACATTCTGTTGTAACAAAGGCTATTTTCATTATTGTTCATCTGCTGTTTTTCATCCTGAGCCCTGCCTATCGTCAGGCAGGCTGTCGAAGGATGACGAATAAATTATTTGAATGTCACATTTCGACAAGCTCAATGTGACAAATGGAAATGATCAAATAATAAATTTTTTTTTCTTAAGTGTATAATAAGCTATAATGATTTAAATTTCATCTTGTAAGTTCAAAAGAGTTTTAATGAATAACGAATATCGAACAAAGAATTCAGAATGTTGAAGTTAAATGCAAAAATTTCATCATTCGCTATTCAACATTCATTATTTATTATTCAAAAGTTTTTAATCGAAAGGAAACAAAATGAAAGAAACAATTAATGGTTTATCTGTATTTCTTGAAGGAAACAGTAAAAACAAATCAATAATTTTTATTCACGGCTTTCCATACGATAGTACAATGTGGCAATCCCAGATAAATTTACTAAAGGAAGAATATTTTTGTGTTGCTTATGATATTCGCGGACTTGGAAAATCACCGGCAGACAACGGACAGTTTACAATGGAATCTTTTGTTGATGATTTAGAAATGATTATTAATCAATTAAAATTAGATAAACCAATTTTATGCGGACTTTCAATGGGCGGCTATATCGGGTTACGAGCCGTAGAAAAGTTTGAGAATAAATTTTCAGCCATTATTTTTTGCGATACAAGAGCAGATGCCGATGGCAACGAAGGAAAGCTGAAACGTGCAGCCGCAATTAAAAGAATTAACACAGAAGGTGTTGCACCATTTACAAAGGATTTTATAACAAATTGTTTCGGTGATTATTTTAAACAAAATTATAAAGTAGAATTTGAGAAAAGGATTTCTGATTCTTTGTCTTTTGATCCGGTTGGAGTAAAAGGCTCTTTGCTTGCAATGATGGGAAGAAATGACACCACGGAATATTTAAGTAAAATTAAAATTCCAGCGCTTATAATTTGCGGTGAGTTTGATGCGCTAACTCCACCCGCAGTTATGAAACCTATGGCAGAAAAGATAAACAACGCTGAGTTTGTTGTTATAAAAAACAGCGGGCACATGAGTCCGATTGAAAATCCAAAAGAAGTAAACGAAGCAATGACAAAATTTTTATTGAAGTTGTGAAAGTCATTTCGACCACAGGGAGAAATCTGAACTCAACGAAAGGCAGAGTTCTCACCCACTGAAGTGAGATTCGAAATGACAAATGCAAGTTTAACATAAACACCGAAGGCATTGATGATGAAAACCCAGAAATTATTTAAGAAAATCGCCATCTATTATTAGAAGTGTAACCTTTTCTTTTGCAAATGAACGATGACTGCTTAAATTGTCAGAAACAATGTAAGTCATTCCTTTTTTAAGCAAATGTTTCTCGCCATTTTCCTGTTCATTTAAAACTTCGCCCTCAAGGCAGTGCACAATGTGTCCTTTCCTGCACCAATGATCGGCGAGATATCCCGCACTGTATTCAACAATGCGAACACGCAAACCATCATACTGCAAAGATTGCCAGTAAGATGTTCCTGTTACTCCATGGTGTTCTTCTTTGGAAATATTGTTCCAATCTATTACTTGAAAAGGTATGCTCATCTTATTTCTTTCCGTAATTCATAGCTTTTATTTTTTTTCCCAAAGCACAATCATTAATTAGTTCGTTTAATCGTTTTAATCTTGTTGTTTCTTGCTTTGCGCTCATAACCCAGCGAGATGTAATTTTTTGATATGATGAAGCCGTTGATTTAAAAAACTTCCATGCTTGCTTATTTGATTTAAATCTTTTCTCATAAGATTTATCAAAACCTACCATTGCATTTTCATAAGAATAGATTTTTGATTTTTCTGCTTTGCGATATGAAAAGGCAATTAGCCCCTCGGGTTTCATTAATCCAAGCTTAGTAAGTTCTTCAACTTTTTTAATATTGATTGCGCTCCAATTGCTTTTGGGATTTCTGGGAGTGAATCTTATACAATAACTTTCTTCATCAATACTTTTTCTTATTCCATCAATCCAGCCAAAACAAAGCGCCTGATCAACAGATTCGGACCAGGTAACAGAGGGTTTACCAGAATAAACTTTATAAAACCCAACATAAAATTCTTTTTCTTTTTTGTGATTTTTTTCAAACCACTTTCTTAGATGTTTTTGTGTTGGGAAGAAAACAGCATTCATAAAACATTATTTATTTGTAACAAAGTAATTGAAATACTTACATTCTTTAAGCGCCTGTTTGTAAAACTGTGTTTTAGAGTAATTGTCTTTTAGGTTTTTAAAATACATACGATAGTTTTCTTGTTTGATTTGAGGATTCGGCTCACAATCAGAATAATAATAATAATAGTCTCTGCTTTGAAAAAAGCCCTTATCAATATAAAATCTATTCTGTTCACATTTGGCTGCCATAAATATACATCGAGCCTGAAAATCTTTGTCATTAGAAGCAGTTATTGCTTTTAAATAATACTCTTCCGCTTTCGAGCAATCTAAATAATTTGGATCGTAATCACTGGAGTAATGACTCCGATAAAAATCTATAATCATCCAGCTATTGCCAAAATAGGTGATGTTGTAATATGCATTAGCTAATAGAAAGTAGTTTTCTGCTCTGTTTTTAGAAGTTGATTTAATTTCATTTTCTAATTCAAGCATTCTCTTGGCAAATGAATGTTTAGTATAAAGTTTTGTAGTTAGCACTGTAGCGTCACAGTCGTGGCAATCATTTAAATTCATTTGAAATGGATCTGCAGGAAGTAGAAAAAGATCATTTTTAATGTTTGAGAAATTCCAGAGCAAAGCATTTTCAAAATCGTATTTTGATAATAATAGGGTGCCTCTAATTTCATAAAGATCTTTTTTAGTATAAATAAAATTTTCTATTAAATACTTATCAAAAGCTGTTCTATTATAATCGGATTCGACAAATCTTATAATTTTATCAAGCGGTGCCCTGCCCGGATTTGATCGATAATCAATCGGTGAAACAGTCTCTGGATAATCGCCTTTGCCCAGCCTAAAGCCCAAACACATTTGTGCTTTTGCAGTATCTTGTTGTTTATAATATTTTTCAGAAAACCGTTTCATCATCCAGCTAAAAGCATCATCTGAATTGTATTTTTTTAAATCGAGAACCCATTTAGTATCTTTAAGAATATTTGATTCAAAATTTTCATCAATAATTTTTTGCGCATCAACTTTGGCAAGAATCTCTAAAATTTTAATTCTATTATTATATTCAGGCTCATCGTTTGTAGTCAACCTTTTTGCCGAAGTAAAATTTTCTTTCATAGAATCATAATCTTGTCTCAGTAAAGACAGATAACCTGCGGCATAATACCAAAAGTAAGGTCTCAATGTGTTTTCTTTTTTAGCACAAGAGATAACAAAGGAATAAAAATTAGGGTAATCCAAACGAATGAATTGATTAGACCAGTTTGTACGATTATCTCTGTTCCAATATTCATAAATATCATTTTCAAGCTTATCAATTGCCCGGGTAAGAAGAATTTCTAAATATGCAGAATTAGGTTCAAGCGCGTACAATTTTTTCATGCTTCCAAAATCATTTGTTAGATAGGCATGTAAAAACCAGACAGCAGTCCTTTCGTGATTATCTTTGCAATAATCTAGGGTTTCATAAAGTAATGATGCGTCTAAACTTTTAAAATTTTGAGAAGCGATTAATCGTCTGCTTAAACATTTGTCGAAAATTATTGAAAACAAATAGGAGGAATAAGTAATATCTCCCAAAGAACGAATAGCACCCGCTTTATGAGATAAAGCCCAATAATAAATTATGCTTCTAAAGTTTAACGAGTTAAATAAATCATCAAAAAGTTTTATTGTAAGATTAAAATCCTTCTTATAGTGAGCCAGTCTAACACACTGATAAGCATATCTTTCTTTTAAATATTTATCTGTTGTTTCCTGATAAAACAACTTGCCTTTTTCCAACAGTTCTGTCATTGCTGTAGTATCTCTTATCAACTCACTCCATGCATCTTTTCGATTATCTGTAACCTGTGGTTCACATTCTTTTGCAAAAATTAAATACTTGAATGCCTCGGAATATTTGCCAGCAATAAAATCCTTTGTAATATTGCTTTTTGCTAAGTGCTTTGGAATGATCGAATAGGTGTTATTTAATTTAGAAGCAATCAAAATCTTTATATCTTCTGGAGATGATCTATAAATTATATTTGATAAATCTTCAGACGTATATTTATTATTAAAGTAATCTTTCCATTCCTTAATATTATCAACTTCAGGATTCAATAACCTTTTTTGTGAATAATCAGAAAAAAAACTAGGACTTAGAAAAAAAGCAGATAATGAGTCATCTTTTATAATGGTAGGTTCAAACAATCCATATAGAAATGGATTTTCGTCATAATAAGGTCCGCAGCTTTTAGTATTATCCGAATTTAAGAATAATAGAAAACTGCTAATTGAAACAATCAACAATAGCTTCGAAATTATCCTTGTCATAGTTTTTTATAACCTCCCCGTTAAGGTGATAGATGGAAACATTTATTTTTTTATTTTTAATATGAGGAGCAATTAATTCTGCCGCTTCAAGTGTTGTATTAAAATCAGTTTCTTCAGTGCGAAGATAATCTCCGGTTAAAATATAATTACCCTTTAAATAAGATTCTTTAGTTGCACGAAAAATATTTTTATCTTCTTTTACAAAATTCAAATTCGCTTCAAGATCTTTTGTCTTAACATCATTTATAAGATTTTTAAGCTTGCCATTTCTAAACCAGCAAGACCAGCTAAACGCAGGCAATACAACATCAAGCGCAATCGGATATTTATCAAAGTTTACTAAGTATCTTTTAGCAATGTCTTTATCATAAATTGAATTTTTTGTTCTGATATCCGAAACATCAGACATGTTGTAAAACATTAACATTCCGCGTTTTATTGGTGGGACTCCTGTTTTGCTGAAGAACTTTACTTGGTGCAATCTTATAGTTGCAGTTATTTCTATATTCTTTTCACTGCTTAGTTTTTTTATTTGATTTATTAATTCAAAATATCTTTCTCTTGTCGTTTCAGTCCAATCGCAATCAAGTTGGATTTCTTTTATTGGTTGATTTTCAAATAAACTTAGCTTTGCAAAAATCTTTTTATAAATATTGTTTGATAATTCAGCGATAAGAGTATCCGGAAGATTGAGAAGTGTTCTATTAGTAATAAACACTACGGGAATTATTTCAACCCCAACAATCTTTTTTGTTGAAATTGAAACTTCGCCAACAGGAACCGCACTGTTAATGTTCGGATTCCAATCTACATCAAAAAATCTAACGTACAGTTTTTTGATTTCTGTTTCTTTAAGCCAGTTTAACTCTGATGTTGAAAGTGAAAAATTAGTTTTCCAGAAGTAAACACCGCGGGTAATTTCTTTATTAGAATTATTTGAACAAGAAACGGTGGAGAGTGAAATAAATGCCACAGTTAAAAAAAATAGCAAGAAGAATAATTTTTTTATCAAGTTCTGTAATGAGAAAATAATTTATAAAAAATGTATGGCGCAACTGTTATCCACACCAAAAATAAACCCCAAACCCTGCCTTCCGCAAGATTATAATCGTGGAAAAGTTTTTGCCATGGGTTTCCCATTATGTAATGCCCAAATCCAAACTCAAAGAGTATTGTTAAAAAAAGCCAGATTAAGCCAATAAAAATTGCATGTTTAACAGATTCTATTTTCCATTTTTTGAAAATGAAATAAAATATTATTCCAAAGAAAACAATTCCTGTTGCGGTTGATATTTGATGCGCGGCCAAATCGCCAACAAATTTTTTATAAGTTGCTTCCCTTAATATCCCATTTAGAATTCCGACAAAAGGAAAGGCAAACCACCAGAGAATATGTTTGTTAATGTTTTTCATAAATCGTGACTTAAATTAGATAATTAATCTCTTGTTAAATTAAACTCGTATGTAATTGTTTCTTCTTCCCCGGCAGCATTTGTCCTTGTAATAGTATCCTTGTGTGATAAAATCTTATCCTGTGTATCACCGTTAAACGGTCCCCAGATTTCATTTAGTCCGGCATCAATTTTATTATTTGTTTTTTTAGGTGATTCGTTAATGTTATCACAAATACCTTGAGCGGACATTTCTTTAATTGTTTTTTTATCTCCCTGTTTTGAGGCAGCTGTTACTCTGATTGTGTAAGTGCCATCGTCAAGAAAAGTAAGGTAGCAGCGCGCATCATCAATCTTAATTCCTTTGCTTTCGCTTTCAGTGGATAATCCCTTAATATCTGCATATGTTGTTGTCTTTTCAATAAAGCTTCTGTGTCCCTGCTTTTGTGGTGAGCACTCATAACATGGATTATCTTCATCAATTTTTAATTCTTCGGATATATTAATTTTTACATTGCCGGTCGAACTATTCCGGGCGACTTTTCGAAGCGTCCAGTCAATTTCCGAATAATTATCAAGGGTTGTGGTCTTCTTAAAATAGCCATCGATTCCATTGCAATAAACGGGATACTGTTCAGTTTGATCATCCTTTTTTGTGCTTACCACTTTGACGGTTATTTCTCCTTTAAATGGACAAATTTCAATTTTCTTTAATCCATCAATAAGTTTCTGTGCAACCTCCTTTAAATTTGCATCAATCTGATCAAAGGATTTTTTTGAATAATTACTATATGCGGATGCCTTAACCAGTGGAAAGACCGGCTTGACCCGCATTGGAATAATTGTACCGTTTACAATAAACTTTTCACCAACCGCCACGGATACTTCAAAGCTTACTAAATAATCTACGCCCAATGCATCGCTTATGCTTTTAATTGTTTCTTCAGAACCCGAACCCAATAATTGTCTTTGTCTTTCCCAACCAAGCAAATATCCCACATCTGATGTTGTTAAAACAGTAGTACACGAATATTTTTCCTTTAAATAATTGTCAAACAATGTTGCAAAATAAGTTGGAAGCCCTTCAATTTCTTTTGGATAAAGTCCGCCGACAGTAGACTTTATATAAAACTGTGTTTTTTGTGCAAAGGAATTGCAAGCGATTGTAGATATCAAAATAAATAAAACTAAATAACGAGTTTTCATTTTATTATTACCTCACAATCGGGCAGTAATTTTTCAATCTCTTTTATTTCTGCATCTGAGATAGAAGTTTTTGCAATGCCCAACTTTTTTAAATTTTTCATTGAACTAATAGCGGGGAATAAAGAATTAATAGGGTTCATATCAATGAAAAGCGAATCAAGCTTAGAGGCAAAACTTTTCATTTCGGGTAATTGATTTATATTATTGTTAAATACTGCCAATGTGGAAAGATTTTTAAATTGATTTATTTCTTTTGGGATACTTGTTACAAATTGACCAAAATTAATAACGTATAATTCTTTTAGTGGATAATGTAATGCTCGCTTTAAAATATCAGTCAAATTAACAGCAGCGCTTTTATTTCCGGCAATAATTATTAATGTTTCTATGCCTTTAAAGTTTTGCATTACATCTATTGTGCGTTGGACGGTTGGAATGGACATATCAATAACCAGAACGCTCATTTCCTTAAAAAACTCAGGCGTAATATTTTTTGGTGATTCGTCTTCTTTGTAATCTTCAACAATTTTTTCTCTTATCGGTTTACCAAGAAGAATATCTGCATCTTTTCCATACCTGGAGGCTTCCATTATCTGATTCCATTGGCCGGAAATAGATTCAATGTTTTCCTTTTGTATTTGGGCGTGAACAGAATCAATTTGATTGACCGGATTGTTGCTGACCCTTGACATCATTAGTTGTTTAGAGAGCGTTTTAATTTCTTCGTTAGCTTTTTTTGAAGCAACTGGATCGGACCAATCAGTGTTTTCTCTTATTTGCGTCATTTTATTTTTGATTTGTTCTGGTGTTAAATCTTTCTGTGCAAATAACGCAGTGCAGAGCATAATGATAAAAAAAATGGAAATAAATTGTTTCATAATCTATCCTTTGATGGATTAATGCTTTCCAGATTTATATTAATCTAGTTTTGGTGGAACAATTGTGTATCTAAAAACACCAGCAATTGCGTGCGCAAGGCTTCGAACCGCATCAAGCTGCATTAGTCCGGGATCAATCGGCCATTCTTTTAACCCCATTGTTTTTGCATTAATTTCTGCATTAACAACTTCAAGTCTGTCGTACGTTGGTATTAGCGGCTCCGTGGATGCTCTTAAATCTTTTATTATATCCATATACATTGGAGAAATTTTATTGCAGTAGTTTAAACGATTAGTTGCAATCTTCATATATATAGTCTGCTGCTGATCATTGGTTAGATAATCATCAGTCAGCATTTTTTCTAAAGGTTCAATATTCTGTTTAAGAATTTCAGTTTGGATAGAATCTTCTTTGTTAAACTCGATCATTTTGTTCGTAATCCGTTTATCAACAGCCGCAATTCTATCGAGGATCTGCTTTTGCTCTTTCATTAAGTCATTAATTTCTTTGTTCTTGGCAAAATTATTTTCAAACTCAATCATTTCAGGAGTCTTGGTTGAATCACCGCTTACCATCTCGCTAATTTGTTGGGTTTGATAAGCCTCTGCCCAGTTGCGGATACCTTCCTTGTTGCCCTCCTTTTTCATTTTTTTAAGCTGTTCAATCTCCTTCATCGAAATATTTGCTTTTTCTCTTAGCATTTTATCTGTCAGGGCTTTTTTCTCAGCAGCGCTTAGTTTTTTGTTTTTAAGTTTCTGAAGATCTGCATCAGATAAACCATATTCTTGAGCTATATTTTTTTCAACATCAGGTTTTACCTTATTAATCCTTAATTCAAGCGCTGCCTTTCTTAGAGCACATAAAGAATCTAGTTGGCTTGTCACAATCTCAAGCTGCGAGAGATAATTATCTATAGTTGCAGTGTCCGTAATACAGATTGATTTTGGTGATGATGGAAATTGCGCAAGGAAATACATTCCGGATTGTGAGAATCCACGGAAGGAGCATATTAATACAAAGAAAACAAAAATATTTTTCATTTTAAAAACCTTTTTTAAGAGAGTAAGTGCTACTTATAGTTTTATAAACTCAACTCTACGATTTAGCGCTTTATTAGGAGCACTGTCATTTGCTGCAATGGGTTGGCTTTCCCCTTTTCCATCGGTTTCAATTCTTGCAGCATCAATTCCAAACTCTTTTACTAAAACATTTTTAACAGAAGCCGAGCGGCGTTTAGACAAATCTAAATTTGATTTATCATCACCATCAGAATCCGTATGACCAACTATTTTAATTTTTACTTCCGGATTTTCTGTAAGAACGCTTGCAATTTCTTTAATGGTACCATATGACTCTGATTTTACTATATCTTTGTTCACATCAAAATAGATCCCATAGCTAATAAGCTTGCCTTCAGTAAGAAGCTTGCTTCGCATATCAGGAGCAGCATCAGTGATTCTTAAATTTGATATATATGAACCGGAAGAAGCACCCCTGCTTAACCTAAAACAAAGCCGATTAAGTTTAACACCATCATAAATATTTGTGGGCATATCCAGAACCTTAGCCTGCTCGTGATAAATTCTAAGCCTTCTTCCCTGAACCCAAATGATAACGTGATTTACTTTTTCAGCCACAACCGGTTTAACAGTAGATTTTCCGGTGATAAGTTCATTCTCACCTGTTTTGTATCCCCATGTATTCCAATTTTCTTTTTCAATTGATATCATAATGCCGCCATTACCGGGATGTGCGTTATTGTCCATCTCTTTATGTTTCTCTTCGCCATAAAGCAAAAGTCCCGCAGCAATACGTCCGCCGGTTTTTTTAGGAACTATATCAAACTCAATTATAAAGTTCTTTGGGAAATCCACATTTTTTAACAAAAAATAATTTCCATCACTACTATTGAGATTAAACCAGTTTCCAGGCGTAATGCTTAAAGAATTAATTTCACCGGGGGCATTTGCTGTCCATAATGCCGGAAAATCACCAACAGCATCCTGACTGAAATCATCAAACAGGATTATTCTTTCGCCCGGTACAAAATCATATTTTGAACTTGCCACAAACTGCGGATCTTCCTGAGGATTATTGTTGTCAGAAGTTTTTTCGTTATCACTTTTCTGTCCATCTTTATTTGCGTCCTCGTTTTGATTCTGATCGTCGCCAGTTCCTTCAGCCTGATTTTCAACTTCATCATAACCCTTTTCTACCCCCTTATTTATTTTATCTTCAACTCTTTTTTCTCCCTCTTTTTTAATTTTTTCTTCAGTCTTTTTTTTCAGCTTATCAAAAAACTGGGCTTGTGTGGTTTGTGTAAAACCAATCGCGAGTATTAAGAACAAAGCCAGGTACAACTTTTTCATTTCACACACCTTTATTTTGTTATTAAATGTTAGTGATGATAACAATGAATATATACTTTTACTTTTTATGCAGCTTTTATGTACTTTGATGCAAGAGTTCCACAAATCGGACAATTATTTTCCGGCTTGCCAAACTCAATATGTCCGCAAACAGGACATAAATAGAATTCCGTTACATCTAAATCTTTTCCGATTTCGGCGGCTGCCAGCGCAAGCTTATAAAGTTGTGCGTGAACATTTTCTGCTTCAACAGCATACTTAAACATTCGCTTTGCTTTATGGTTATCCTTCTCTGCCTGATCAAGCATGGCTGGATACATTGTTGTGTATTCGTAGGTTTCGCCGGCAATTGCTGTTTTTAAATTTTCAACAGTTGATGTAATTCCGTCTAAAGCACCAAGATGTCCTTCAGCGTGGATTCGTTCTGCTTCTGCTGCGGTGTTAAAAAGTTTGGCTATGTTTGGAAACCCATCTCGCTCAGCTTTTTTTGCAAATGCACGATACTTTTGATTAGCCTGGCTTTCGCCGGCGAAAGCTTCTTTAAGGTTTTCTTTTGTGGTTGGCACGTTGTCTCTCCCTGAAATAATTTAATCAATAAAGTTAGATTAATGGTGAATCAAACTTAATAATATTTAAAGAGAGAAAACAAATTAAGGATTATACAAAGACCCAGAATGTTTGTGAATCGTCAACAATTGATTATCGTTAAGTGGGTATTTAATAAAAGCAAACTTCGTGGCTGACATACTTTCCGTTATTATAATTAAACTTTGCGCTAAAAAATTTTTCCTCAAATAACCACGGAATAAAAATTTTATCACCATCCCAAAGATTTAGTTCTGTTAACTTATTATTTTTGATCCAGGCAAGATTTCCCTCAGGTGAATCAATTAGTTTTCCATAAAACTCATCTGCTGTAAAAAGAAACACATACCAATCATCTTTGCCATCAAACAAAGGAAACGTAATAAATCCTTTCATCGTTACAGAGTTTACTTTTAATCCGCATTCTTCTTCAATTTCTCTTACAGCACATTCTTCGGGAGATTCCCCTTGTTCAAATTTTCCACCAAGCCCGTTCCATTTACCTTCGTGATAATCATTTTCTTTTTTTACTCGATGAAGCATTAAGGTTGTGTTGTTTTTTTTATCAATTACATAACAAAGGGTTGCAAGTTTCATATAGAGTGTAATTAAATTTGTTTGAAAAATTTTAGTGCTTGGAAAATATAATAAAACAATTTAAGTTCTTTGCAAAAGAAATCAAGAAAATATTTTTTAAAGATTTTAATTTTTCTATTTGCAGATTTACTATACTCATATAAATTAACACTGTAATTATTAAGTTTTATCGGAGAAAATTTATAATGGAAAAGAATAAGTTAGACTTGCAAACCCCAGAGGATAACGAAAATCCGTTTGCAATAAGTGATCAAAATATTTTTGAAACAAATTCTCTTTTTGCCGCCAAGAAAAAGAAAAAAGACGACGATGATGATTTTGACGACGACGATGATGCAGAAGAAAAAGATGACTATTATGATGATGAGGAAGATGAGGACGAGGATGACTTGTTTGATGATGAACCCAAGAAAAAAGACGATTTAGACGATGAGTTTGATATCGAAGAATTAGATGAAGAGGATTTGTTCGACGATGACGAAGAGCCGCCATTTAATTAAGGATTAAAATTATGTGTGAGAGAAATAAAAAAGATATCTCTCACACTCTTGCCTTTAATATCCCAAGAATAAATTTTTTAACAAATAATTTTTAACATAATCATTTACCCCGACTTCGAGGGAAGTTGTCGGTTGTTTATAACCTGCGTTTTTAATTTTAGTTAGATTGGCTTCAGTAAAGTATTGATATTTTTCTGCAAGATGCTGCGGCAAATCGATATACTCAATATTCACAGGCTTGCCAACGGCATTAAATAATGCAGTAACAAGATCATTCCAGGTTCTTGCTTTGCCTGCACCAACATTATAAATTCCATTCCTGTTTTTGTTATCCAGAAAATACAAGGTCATATCAACAGCGTCTTTTACATAAACAAAGTCTCTCATCTGTTCGCCATCTTTATACTTTGGATTTAGCGATTTAAACAATCGGACTTTTCCAGTATCGCGCACCTGCTCAAATGCTTTGTGTACAACCGAACGCATATCGCCTTTGTGATATTCGTTTGGACCGTAAACATTAAAATATTTTATTCCAACAATCTGATCTGAAATGCTGTTTCTCTTAGCCCACAAATCAAAAAGCTGTTTTGAATAACCGTACATATTTAAGGGTCGCAGTGTTTCAAGTTTTGATTCATTGTCATCAAATCCAAGTGCGCCATCACCATAAGTTGCTGCGGAGGATGCATATATAAATCTTACATTTTTTTCCACGCAAAATTTTGCAAGCTCTTTTGTGTAGTTATAATTATTATCCATCAGGTGATCGGCATCTTTTTCTGTTGTAGATGAGTTTGCGCCGATGTGAATTATTGCTTCAACATTGTAGGGAATAACATCATCAAGTATCTGCTCAATAAATTCAAGCTTGTTTACAAAATCTTCGTACTTAAGTCCAACAAGATTTTTCCATTTTTCATCTTTGCCAAGTTCATCAACAATTACTATGTTGGTTTTGCCTTGCTGGTTTAATTTCCAGACAATTGCGCTGCCTATAAATCCCGCACCGCCGGTTACAACTATCATAAAAAAATCCTTTGCTTTTTAGAGAATGTAATTTAGCCATATTTAGTTGAGTTTTAAAGATATAACATCGTAACACTTTGGGTTGATGAGCATCGCATTGACAAAGAGTTTATAATTTATATATTTACACCAGATTTTATTAGTTCTTTTATAAATATAATTCTTATCAAGAACGGCAGAGGGAACAGGCCCGCTGATGCCGTAGCAGCCGGTCCGATATAATCGGGACGTCGGGTGCTAAATCCTGCCCCGATTTATTTTGGGGAAAGATGAGATGAAGATTGAGTTTTTATACCTCTTCATTTCATTGATAGAGGTTTTTTAATTTTAAAGAAGGCAGTATGAAAACAACAGTTAAAGATTTCAAAAATTTATTATCAGAAAAAATACTTGTTATAGATGGCGCAATGGGTACCATGATTCAGCGTCACAAATTAACCGAAAAGGATTTTCGTGGTGAGCGATTTAAAAACTATCCGCACGATCTTAAAGGAAACAACGATCTTCTCTCGATAACACAACCGGACGTTATAAAAGGGATACACAGAGAATATTTTGCAGCTGGTGCAGATATTGTTGAAACGAATACATTCAATGCAAATGTTATTTCTCAGGCAGATTATCTTTTGCAGGATATTGCTTATGAAATAAATTTTGAATCGGCTAAGATTGCAAAAGAAGTTGCTGATGAATTCAATAAAAAATTTCCTGATAAACCACGATTTGTTGCAGGAGCACTCGGACCAACAAATAAAACACTTTCACTTTCTCCAAATGTAAATGATCCGGGTTACCGTGCTGTAACTTTTGATGAAGTGGCAGCAGCATATTATGATGCAGCTCGCGGGTTAATTGATGGCGGTGCTGATATAATTCTTATCGAAACAATTTTTGATACGCTTAACGCAAAAGCGGCAATCTTTGGCGTTGAAAAATTACTTTCAGAAAGATCGCTTGATGTACCCGTCATGATTTCCGGAACGATCGTGGATCAAAGCGGAAGAACGTTATCAGGACAAACTACAGAAGCATTTCTAACTTCAGTTTCTCATGCAAAAAATCTTGTTAGTGTTGGATTAAACTGTGCGCTTGGTGCAAAACAGATGAGACCATTTGTTGAAGATCTTTCAAACGTATCCGATAAATTTCTATCTGTTTATCCAAATGCGGGATTACCAAATGAGATGGGCGGGTATGATGAAACTCCGCAGACAATGTCAACTGTGCTCGAAGATTTTCTGGTAAGTGGATTTGTAAATATTGTTGGAGGATGCTGTGGCACTACCCCAGATCATATAAAAGAAATTGCGACTATTGTAAAGAACCACAAACCAAGAATTCCCAAAATTCAGGAACCTTATTTGCGACTAAGCGGGCTTGAACCGGTCGTGTATCGTCCGGATTCCAACTTTATGAATATTGGTGAACGAACAAACGTTACCGGTTCTAAAAAATTTGCAAGACTTATTAAAGAAAACAATTACGATGAAGCACTTTCTGTAGCTCGCGATCAGGTTGAAGGCGGTGCACAGGTTTTAGATATTAACATGGATGAAGGAATGCTTGATTCCGAAGTTGTAATGACTAAGTTTATTAATCTTCTGGAGGCAGAACCTGATATTGCAAAGCTTCCGATAATGATTGATTCATCAAAATGGAGTGTGATTGAAGCGGGCTTGAAATGTTTGCAAGGAAAGGGAATTGTAAATTCAATTTCGCTTAAAGAAGGTGAAGATGTTTTTAGAGAGCACGCCAGAAAAGTTTTAAGCTACGGTGCAGCTGTTATTGTTATGGCGTTTGATGAAAAAGGGCAAGCAGATACTTTTAAGAGAAGAATAGAAATATGCAGCCGTGCATATAAAATTTTAACAGAAGAAATTGGTTTCCAGCCGCAGGATATAATTTTTGATCCAAACATACTTGCCATTGCTACCGGAATTGAAGAACATAACAATTATGCTGTTGATTATCTTGAAGCAACAAGATGGATAAAACAAAATCTGCCGTTTGTAAAAATTAGCGGCGGAGTTAGCAATCTTTCGTTTTCATTTCGTGGTAATGATACTGTGCGGGAAGCAATGCATTCAGCATTTCTTTTTCATGCAATTAAAGCTGGAATGGACATGGGGATTGTTAATGCAGGTCAGCTTGAAGTATATGAAGAAATCCCGAAAGATCTTTTAGAAAAAGTTGAGGATGTAATTCTTAATCGAAGACCAGATGCAACTGAAAGATTAATCGAATTTGCAGAAACGATCAAGAAGAAAGATAAATCCACCACAGACGGAGAAGAGAAAAAAGAAGATTGGCGAAACAATCCAGTTGAAGAAAGATTAAAGCATGCTCTTGTTAGAGGCCTTGTTGATTTTATTGATGTTGATATTGAAGAGGCAAGAAAAAAATATCCACAACCGATTGAAGTTATTGAGGGTCCTTTGATGGCCGGTATGAATGTGGTTGGAGATTTATTTGGTGCCGGGAAAATGTTTCTTCCGCAGGTTGTAAAAAGTGCAAGAGTGATGAAGAAAGCTGTTGCAATTTTAATTCCTTATATCGAGGCAGAAAAGGAAAAAAATAAAAGCACGCGCGAGCAAGGTAAAGTTTTGATGGCAACTGTGAAGGGAGATGTTCACGATATTGGTAAAAACATCGTGGGAGTTGTTCTTGGATGTAATAATTATAACGTAATTGATCTTGGCGTAATGGTTCACACAGAAAAAATTCTGCAAACCGCAATTGATGAAAAAGTTGATGTTATTGGATTAAGCGGACTTATAACACCTTCGCTGGATGAAATGGTACATGTTGCAAAGGAAATGGAACGACGCGGAATGAAACTTCCGCTGCTTATTGGAGGTGCTACTACTTCGCGTATTCATACAGCGGTTAAAATTGCACCAAATTATAGCGGAGCAGTTATACATGTTCTGGATGCTTCGAGAAGTGTTCCTGTTGTATCAAATCTTTTAAGTGAAAATGAAGAAGAGAGAAAAAAATATGTTCAGTCTTTTAAAGATGAATATTCTCAGCTAAGAGATGATTATTCAAAAAGAAAATCCGATAAAAATTATATTCCCCTGGACGTTGCACGTGAGAACAAATTAAAAATTGATTGGCATAATACGCAAATTAAAAAACCAAATAAACCGGGAATTACCGTCCTTAATAATTTTAATCTTAAAACACTTCGCGATTTTATTGACTGGACTCCTTTTTTTATGACCTGGGAATTGAAAGGAAAATATCCGGCAATTTTTGAAGATAAAAGTGTTGGAGTGGAAGCAAAAAAACTTTTTAATGATGCAAATAATCTTCTCGATAAAATTATTACTGAAAAACTACTCACCGCAAATGGAGTAATCGGATTATTTGCTGCAAACTCTGTTGGTTGTGATGATATTGAAATTTATTCTGACGAAACAAGAAGCGGTGTAAAGAGAGTGCTTCACAGTCTGCGTCAGCAAATTCAAAAATCACAAAGCGAACCAAACCTGGCACTGGCAGATTTTATCGCACCAAAAGAATCAGGTATTAATGATTATATCGGGATGTTTGCGGTAACTGCAGGAATAGGAATAGAAAAACTGGTTGAACAGTTTGAAAAAGAACATGATGATTATAACAGTATAATGACAAAAGCTCTTGCTGATAGGTTAGCAGAAGCATTTGCAGAATATCTTCACAAACTTGTTAGAAAAGAATATTGGGGATATGCGCCTGATGAAAACTTAACTGACGAAGAACTTGTTAAAGAGAAATATATTGGTATTCGCCCTGCGCCGGGTTATCCTGCCCAACCGGATCATACAGAAAAACCGATTATCTTTTCTTTACTTGATGCGGAAAGGAATGCAGGCATAATATTGACAGAAAATATGGCAATGTATCCTGCGGCAAGTGTAAGCGGTTTATATTTCTCGCATTCGGAATCCAGATATTTTAATGTTGGTAAAATTGAAAAAAACCAGATTTTAGACTACCATCGAAGAAAAGGGATGAGTGTGGAAGAAATAGAAAAGTGGCTAAGCCCCATTCTGAACTACTAGTTTAGGTATCGACAATACTTAATCTTCACAAATTGGCGTAAATTAAAATTATGTTTTAATTGCTGAGTTGTTTGCAAAGATTAATAGCACTATCTTTCAATTGCCTGCTTAAAAATTTGAATACATTCCATTTTATTCATTCTATTTTTTATCTACAGGAAAAGGGAAGTATAGCAACTATACTCTCAATTTATTAATTATTTTTATAAAATTTTTCAGGAGTTACTATGAATATCTTCGTTGGCAATTTGTCAAACGATGTTCAGGAAGAAGATCTTATGAATCTTTTTTCAGAGTTCGGGCAAGTAAAAGAAGTTAAAATTATTCGCGATATGTTTACGCAGCAGACAAAGGGATTTGGTTTTGTTGAAATGCCTGGACTTGCAGATGCGCAAAAAGCGATTAACGGTTTAAATACTAAAGAAGTTAAGGGAAAGAAAATTGTGGTAAACGAAGCTCGCCCAAAAACTGACAGCAGAAAAAGATTTAATGGCGGCGGCGGTGGAAGATCAGGCGGAAGCGGCGGCGGTCAAAATAACAGACGCAGATATTAAGAATTTCTTATTAGCCGGTTTAGATTTTTAAAGAAGTTTAAATCGGCTTTGTTTTTCTAAATAATCGTTGACCATCATAAAAATTCCATCCACAATTTCTATCAATCCAATTGCCGCTGATGAGATTATTATTTAAAGTAATCCACTATTTGCAATACAGATAATTGATAGAAAACAACAATTGAGTAAAAGCCAATTCAAAACAAAGTATTTGTGAAATTAGAAATCGCATATATGTTTTCATAATTGTCCCTCGATTAAATTAATTAGGTTATTCTCGGTATTAGTCGTAATTTTGCCCCTCCGGTAATAGACCGGAATTTTTTTACTATAATTTTTTAGAGGTTCTATAGTGAGTACTAAGTTATTTGTGGGTTCTCTCCCATGGTCGGTTGACGACGAAGCATTAAGAGAAGCATTTGAAGGACACGGAAGTGTTGTTTCTGCAAAAGTTGTTAAAGATCGCGATACTGGAAGATCCAGAGGATTCGGTTTCGTTGAAATGGAGAACTCCTCCGAAGCAAATACTGCTATGAAAGCATTAAATGATTCGGAATTAAAAGGAAGAAATATCGTTGTTAATGAAGCAAAATCACGCAGCTAAATTAAAATTCTGATTTGACTTACCTGAGGCGTCCTATGGACGCCTTTTTTGTTATCATAATCCTGTAATGTAATTTTTTTAATCAGGGGAAAAATGTACAAAGAATTATCAGGCTTATTTGCACAAATAAAGCGCATCGTTCTATTAATAGTGAAATGCGCTTTACAAAAAATAAAGTTTACTTGAATACAGTATTCTTAACTAATTCTTTTGAATCATACGGTGCCGGATCACCACCAAGATATTTGTGAAACCACTCCAGATGTGCATTATAATATAAAGGCATTGATTTAACATTGTTTGGCCAGTGCCCATCATTTTTAAAGATTATTAATCGGCTATCTATACCAAGTGATTGAAGAGTATTAAAATATTCTATGCTCTGGGTATAGGGCACCCGGTAATCTTTTTCACCGGTAATTATAAGAGCGGGAGTTGAAAAATTCTGAACAAAGTTAGATGGTGAAAATTTATTATAAATATCAGAGTTCCATGGTTGTCCACCCAAATCCCAATTTGCAAACCACAATTCTTCCGTTGCGCCCCACATAGATTTAAGATCAAACAAGCCCATCATAGATGCGAGACATTTAAATCTTTTAGTTTGTCCCTGTAACCAGTTCATCATATATCCGCCGTAAGACCAGCCCATTGCACCAATTCTATCGGCATCAACGTACGGAAGTTTTTCTAATGCATCAGTAACCT
Organism: Ignavibacteriales bacterium; assembly: GCA_003538625.1. Classification (GTDB taxonomy): domain Bacteria; phylum Bacteroidota; class Ignavibacteria; order Ignavibacteriales; family Ignavibacteriaceae; genus IGN3. Next base: position 302,976 of record DPRR01000028.1, on the reverse strand, counting down.
TCATAACATCTTCAAATACTTTTCCGCCCCAATCTTTAGAAATCGCTTCTGTGTACTTGCTTCCGTATCCAGTTGAACCATGAGGATTAAAAAACGCCACAACATAACCCGAGCCGGGATATACCTGCCAATCACCGCGGAAAGAATCCATCCATTGCATTTGAGGTCCACCATGTACATTAATAATAAGCGGATACTTTGTATACTCTTTTAACCCATGAGGTTTAACAATAAACACATGAACGGGAACACCGTCAGCACCATCAACCCACATTTGCTCTGCTGGACGAAAATCAACTTCTTCTGTTATTTTTTTATTATAAAAAGTTATTTGTGAATAAACACCTGCCTTTACATTGTAAGAAAACATTTCAGTTGGTTTATCTACACTTGAAAAAGTAAGGTAAAGAGTTTTACCATCCTTACTTGTTTGATAGCCGCGTACTGCTTTATCATCAGTTAATTTGGAAATGTTATTTGTTTGCAGATCGACACTGTAAACAGGATTGTATCCCTGGTAATCTGCAGTAAAATAAATTGATCTTGAATCTGCTGACCAGCAAAGATTATCTGTAGTATAATCAAAACTCTCAGTTAAAATTTCTGATTGTAATGTTTGTGTGTTATAAACAGCAACCCGAAATCTATCTGCTTCAAATCCCGGGATAACCTGAGTTTTATAAGCGATATATTTACCATCAGGCGAATAAACCGGGGAACCATCCCAGGCAGAATTTCCGATGGTTACGTTTACTGCGTCTTTACCGCCCATCGGCAGCAAATAAATATCAGTGTTTGTAGAATTTGCAATGTTCTTTTCAGGAGTAGAGACATAACTTAAAACTCTGCTATCCGGTGAGAACGCGTACTTTGGTCCGCCGCCAAGCATATATGTGCCGGATAAAACATCACTGTAAGTAATGGTTTGATATGTTTTTTCATTCATATCATACAAAACCAAATATGTTTCTTTTTCTCCTTTGTACTCAGTCCAGTGCCTGAATAGAAGTTCATCTGCAATGTAAGCCTGCACAGGACCATTAGAAGATGATTCGTCTAATCTTTTATTACAATTGTCATCAACTCCGCACTCAGGAAAAAGTTCGGCGGTAAAGGCAATATATCTGCCATCGTTTGATAAAACCGGATTGGATACACCGGCATAAAAATCTGTGATTTGTGTATTTTCATTTGTTTCGAATGAATGCTTATAAACCTGACCATTAAACATAAAATAAAGTTCATCATTAGAAGACCAAATCGGAGAATCTGCTCCGGTCATTTTTTCAGATATATTTACTAATGAAGAACCATTTGTGTTCATCACAAAAATATTGTTTATCGTTTTACCTTTCGGCAAATCATATTCGGTAACAGTAAATGCAATCTTATCTCCTTTGTTTGAAAGAACGGGTGAACCAACGTTTTTTACTTTATAAAGGTCTTCAATTGTAAATGCTCTTTTTTGGGCACTAACAGTAAATGAAATTACTACTATCAAAAACAGGGAGATGTAATTTTTTACACACATATTTTTCGCTCCTTATCTATTTGAAAACAACTTCAAATTATTTTTTTAAAAAGTTAAATCCGCATTATTTTAAAAGTAACATCTTTTTTGTATCCGAATAATTTTCCGAGCTAAGTTTATATAAATATACTCCGCTGGATAATGATGACGCATCAAAATTTATTTCGTGATTACCGGCAGATTTATATTCATCAACCAAGGTCGCTATTTCTTTTCCGGTTATATCATAAACTTTTAATGTTTGATGGCCCGCGGCAGAAGATTGCCAGCTTATTTTTGTAGTTGGATTAAATGGATTTGGATAATTCTGATACAGCGAAAATCCGGTTATAAATTGCGGCTGCGGATTGTTTACATCTGTTACAAGATTAAGATCAATTTTGTACATTGATCTTCCGTAGGTGCCCGCTACAAGAAAATTTTCTATTGGATGAATTTTAATATCGCCAATGGGAAGTACCGGTAATCCTTCACCCAAAACCTGCCAGCTTTGTCCCGAATCAAAACTAACATACATACCAACATCGTTTCCAAGATAAAGCCTGTTTGAATATATATTATCAACAGCAAAAGCATTAACCGGTGCATCCGGTAAGTTGCCGCTAATATCTGCCCAATCTGCTCCTTTGTTTGTACTTCTGAAAACATGAGGCTGAGGATCTCGCCATCTTAATCCGTTAAAGGTTGCATATACAATATTTTCATTAGCCGGATCAACAACAATGCGGGAAACCCATCTTTCTGGTAAGCCGTTGGAAATATCATTCCAGTTTGTTCCGTTGTTTGACGATACCCAAACGTGCGCATCATCCGTTCCAACATAAATTACATCTGAATTTGTTGGTGCCGCAGCAATTGTAGTAATAGTTCCAAGTCTTCTGCCGGGAATCCAATCGGTTAACTGCGGACTAATCTTTACCCAACTTGCAGCGCTGTTTGTTGTTCTGTAAAGCGAGTGAGTTCCAAAATATAAAATGTTGGAACTGTTGGGATCCATTACAACCGGAGTTGACCAATTTGTCGGTTCGCTTCCGTCAATTCCATTTAATGCATAGAGCCAGCTTATTCCACCATCTGTTGATTTACCAAGTCCGCCATTTTGTGATTCAGCATAAATTATATTTGAATTATTATAATCAACAACAACATAAAAACCATCACCACCATAAATGCGTTGCCAGTTATCAACACTTCCATCGGCAGTTCTGTTTGTTCCGTTATCCTGTGTGCCCCCGTAAAGCTTTTCGGGATTATTATAGTCTAAACCAATTTCATAAAATTGTGTTGCAGGAATATTTTTGGGCTGGGAAAAAGTTTGTCCGCCATTTGTAGAAATGTTTATTCCGCCATCATTACCGCTGATAATAAAATTCGGATCAACAGGATTAAATGCCAAAGCGTGATGATCCACATGAAGCTCTGAAGGACCGCCGTAACCATAAATTACCGGCCATGTGCTGCCGCCATCTGATGATCTCATAAAGGCGACATCCAAAACGTAAACAACATTTGGGTTTTCCGGATGAACTCTTACCTGTCCGAAGTACCAGCTAAAATTTGACATTCCGCCGCTTAACTCATCATCGGGATCAACATCAGTCCAGCTAATTCCAAAATCGTTTGATCGGTAAAGACTAATTATCGAGTATCCATCCGTAAAAAGAGCATAAACAATATCAGGATTATTTTTATGGATAGCCAAACCAATTCTTCCCACATTTGTAAAACCCGGATTTGGTAATGGTGATGCGGTAATTTTGTTCCAGTTAATTCCACCGTTAGTGGTTTTATAAATTCCGCTTGAGGGACCAAACAAGCGCGATGTGTTAGGTCTTCTAACTCTTTCCCAGGCTGATGCCATTAATCTATCGGGATTATTTGGGTCAATAATGATATCAACCGCACCGGTTGTGTCTGATATAAATAATGAATGTTCCCATGTTAACCCGGCATCTGTGGATTTATAAATACCTCTTTCGGGATTTGGCGCAAAGTAAGAACCAACGGAAGCAAGATAAAGTATATTTGAATTTTGCGGGTTGATTACAATTCTTCCGATGGATGTTGTTCCTTCAAGTCCAAGAAAATTCCAGGTTGAACCAGCATCTGTGGATTTAAAAACGCCGCCGCCGGGAAAATTATTATGCCCGCCATTTGCCTCACCGGTTCCAACATAAATTACATTACTGTTATTAGGATCAATTGCAATATCGCCAACGGTTAAAACTGCCTGTTCATCAAAAATGGGCAGCCAGCTATTTCCTCCATCAAAAGATTTGAAAATGCCGCCGGTAGAAAATCCGGCATAAATTATACTTGGATTATTTGGATCAAATTCAAGATCAACAACTCTGCCGCCAATGTTGGTGGGACCAGCGAACTGCCATTGTACAGCACTCATTCCCTTGTTTAATCTTTTTGCGATCGTTTCATCTTTTAGCTTGTGGGCCAGCTCAAGAGCGCGAATGTAAACATCTGCATCAGCTTTGTAGTAAGGATAAGTTTTTTTGATATATGCCCATTCATCCGGGCGGAGATCCGGACCTGGTTCGTTTCCTGAAGATAAAACAAACTCTGAGTGTTTTATAGCAGAAGTTTTGTGAGTAAAATTAAAAATTGAAAATCCAAGTGCAGCAATTATAACCAATACAAGTAATGCATTTTTCATATTTCTTTCCGTATAAAACAATTGAAATTTTTTTCGTTCACATTTTACAAATGTTTTATTTTACGATAAAGTTAAAAATCCACGTGTTTTTGTTATAAGATTTTGAGATAGCCAGTAATAATATTCTTATTGAAACATCATAAAATGTTCATTAATTAATTGTAAATTATTATCCACGGAAGCAACTAATTAAATATATTAGTTTCTTTGAAGATATAAGCTGTTGATTCATCAAATCATATTTGGAAAGAATCCAGTTAAATTGAGAACAGATTTAACACAATTACTATATTTAATAAAAATATCGTTAAACCATTTTTATTAAACCCTTGTCTAATTTCTGTTCTTAAGAAAAAAATTCTTTAAATAAAAAGGAAGGTTAACTATGGTAAAAGAGCAAATGAAAACAATGGTGTCTATTGTCTTTACGGCAAGCGTAGCATTGTTATTTTCCGGATGTCAGGATCCAACAAGCGTGGAATCTGCAGATCAGAATATATCTGAAAAGCAAGCCATCATAAACTTATTAGATGAAGATCAGGCTATTGCATCGTTTGAGCCAAATTTTGATGAAGGCGGCACTATGCAAATCCTTGGAAAAATAAGTACAGAAATTTATCCGCTTAGAGTTGGACAGAAGATGAAATTAACAAACCATAATGTTGATGTTAATATTCAGAATGATACCGCATATGCATTTATCACAAACACTTTTGATGGACAGCTTTTTATTGCAGCCACGTATGATCCTAATTCAACAGAACCGGATACTATAATTAAAAAATCTTTTACTTCTGTTATTACAAGAAACGCTATTCTTGTTAAGATGGATAGTACCAGACATCCAAAACACAACTGGAAAGTTGTTGCCATATCGCTGCCCGAAGGCGGAACATTAAATCCGGATATCGATATAACAAAGCTAACAGTTTATCTGCCGGGTGACTCGCTTGTAATAACTTCTCCAAATGATTTTTATCTTTACAGAAAACCCGGATTTCCGGGCAAATGGAAACCATTCCCAATCATGCCGCCGCATCAGGATGCAACGTTAAAACTTGAACTTACTAGCGCATATCCCGATACAGATTTTGTTACGATTACTTTTGGTGCAGATTTTAAGGGGATGAACAGGATAAAAAGAAAATTTGTCCTTGTTTCCTCAGAGTTTAACGGAACAAATTATGAAAAAGTTTATGTGCAAACACTTAACGCTCATCGCAATCCGGGATTTTTTCATTCCGTAATTAATGCTATGCCGCTTCAGGTAATTAAGGATGACTCAACTCCTGTTGAAATGGAATCCTGGGGTTTGCCATACTTTGTAAGACCACAATAGTTTTTCCATTATTTTATCAAGGCGATTCAAATGAGTCGCCTTTTTATTTATTTCCGTAGAAATCCTTTCTAATTTCCGTATAACTATATGAACCTTAATTCTAAAAAATGAAAAGAAATATAATTCACTATTAAATAATTTTATTAAATGAAGGTATATGGATAAAAAGAAGAGACTGGCATTCGCGGGAATTTTAATAACAATTGCTGTCGGTGTACTAACAGCATATTCAATGATCGGCAATGTGGCAAAACTTCCGAATCTAATAACATTGTATGCAAGCGGATTTGCAAGCGGGGTTTCGCTTTTAGTGTGGATAAAAAACCGTAAATAAATGTATGACAGAAATCGTTTATAACTTTGTATCAAACAACCTGCTGAAACTTTTTTTATGTTTCATTAAAATATTTGACACTAATGCAATTGTAAACGAAAGATTAATTATTGAACAATTAATATCAACTCAACCTCTGCTTTCTTCATTGTGCATTGTTAATTATACATTGTAAATTAAAACAATGAATTTTATTCCATCCTATATAAAACTTCTGCAAAATGGCGAACTAAAGACGCGAGCAGAAATAGCTTATGCAAATCTTTCATCCTGCACAAGCTGTCCCCGTTATTGTAAAGTTGATCGCATTAATGATGAGTATGGAATTTGTACCAGCGGACATTTACCAATAGTATCTTCCTACACTCCGCATTTTGGGGAAGAACCGGTTTTATCCGGAACAAAGGGAGCGGGAAATATTTTTTTTGGTAACTGCAATCTAAAATGTATTTACTGTCAGAATTTTGAGATAAGTCAGAATCCCAAAATAGAAAGATCACATCAGGTAAGTCATGAAAAGCTAGCAGATATAATGATTGAACTTCAGAGCAGAGAATGTCATAACATCGGGCTGGTTTCCCCAACTCATTTTTCAGCAACAATATTAAAATCTATTTACTTTGCTTCTCAAAAGGGATTGCATCTTCCGATTATTTACAACACAAACGGATATGATTCTATTGAGATGCTAAAACTTTATGATGGTGTGGTTGATATTTATCTTCCTGATTTTAAATACGGCAATAGTCAGTATGCAAAAACATATTCCCTAGTTGATAACTATTTTGAAAAGACCAAAGAAGCAATTAAAGAAATGTACAGACAGGTCGGCGATGAACTTGTTTATGAAGGTGGTGTTGTTGTGCGTGGATTAATTATCAGGCACTTAATTTTACCAAACGATTTATCTGATTCAGAAAAAGTATTTAAATTTATTGCAGAAGAATTAAGTCCGGATGTTCACATATCATTAATGTCGCAGTACTATCCAACTAACAAAGCTTATAAAGATATATTAATAGACCGCGCAGTGCGTAACTCTGAATATGAAAAAGCGGTCCGGTTGTTGGAGAGATATGGTTTGCATAACGGCTGGATCCAGGAAATGGAAAGTGCGGAAACATACCGACCAAATTTTAATGAAAACAGAGCAAACCCGTTTAATAATTAATTTGTAATTACCATTAGTTATTTAATAATCCGCAAAAATCTCAGTGTCTTCCATCACCTGCCTTTTTTTAGCAATTTATTTTTATAATAATAATTGTATGTTATAACATATTGTTTTGATTGTTAAATAATACTAATTAATATCAAGGAGGTTACTATGTCAGAAAAAAAAGTAATCGCTGTAATTGGCGCAACAGGCGCACAGGGCGGCGGATTGGTTCGTGCTATACTTGCAGACAAATCAGGTGAGTTTACTGCACGCGCATTAACAAGGGATGTAAATTCAGAAAAAGCGAAAGCTTTATCTAAATTGGGTGCAGAGGTTGTTAAGGCAGATCTTGATGACTACGAAAGTTTGAAAAAATCATTTACCGGCGCTTATGGTGTTTATGCCGTAACTAATTTCTGGGAACACTTTTCACCTGAAAAAGAAATTGCTCAGGCAGCATCAATAGCAAAAGCAGCCAAAGAAGCAGAAGTAAAACATGTAATCTGGTCCTCCCTTGATGATACACGGAAATGGATACCATTGAGTGATGACCGAATGCCGACTCTTAAAGAAAAATATAAAGTTCCTCATTTTGATGCTAAAGGCGAATCGAATAAATTCTTTATTGAATCAGGTGTTCCGACAACTATTTTAAATACTGTATTCTACTGGGAAAATTTTGTTTATTTTGGACAGGGACCAAAAAAAGGAAGCGATGGCAAGATCACATTTACGATACCAATGTCAGATAAAAAACTTCCATCAATTGCTGCAGAAGATATTGGAAAATGTGCGTATGGTGTATTTAAAAACGGAAATGAATACATCGGCAAAACTATTGGAATTGCCGGAGAACAATTAACCGGTAAGCAATTTGCGGAAGCATTTACAAAAGTATTAGGCAAAGAGGTTATTTATGCTCCGGTAACCCCTGAAGTTTACCGCGGGTTTGGTTTTCCGGGTGCCGATGATATGGGAAATATGTACCAGTTCAAAGCAGAGTTTGAAGAGGATTACTGCAATTCCCGAAGTGTTGAGCTTGCAAGAAAATTAAATCCAACACTGCAAACTTTTGAAAGCTGGCTTAAAGAAAATGGTACAAAGATTCCATTAGAGTAACTTAATAGTAATATTAATAATTTGTTAAAAGTCACGTAAATTAAACGTGACTTTTTTTGTTTAAATTATCTTTAAAGAAAATTAATCCTTTGCCAAATAATTGATAGCATTTTGAATTTAATCTGATTAAAAAATTGAACTATAAAATTTTAACTGCATCTGCAAACCCCAATGATGTCTTATTCCTTTCTAATCTTCTGCATGCAGATCTTGAAAAAAAATACGGTAAAGGGAAAATTGAAGGTTTTATAGAAGAGAATAAGAAGATGATAGAATTTCATATCGTTTATAATTCGGAAAATAAGCCTGTTGCATGCGGAGCATTAAAGAAGTTTAATAATTCTACCGCAGAAATTAAAAGGATGTTTGTTATAAATAAGCATCGAGGAAAAGGAATATCAAAATTAATATTATCGCACCTGGAAGATCTTGCAGGCAAGCTAAATTACAAACGCATAGTGCTTGAAACAGGAATAAAACAGCCGGAAGCAATATCACTTTATACAAAATTTGGATACACTCCAATTAAATGCTACGGCAAATATTCCGATGATGACGAAAGTCGTTGTTTTGAAAAATTGATTTAGATTTTTTCCATATTATATTTTATTGATCATAAATTAGCATCAGTTATTTTTTGTAAATAATTTTCTATAAATCTTAAGGAGATTATCATGCTGCAGCGTCTTAAATTAATTCTAATCCTTTTATTAATGGCGGTCCCATCATTTATCAATTCACAAAGTATTTCAAAAGAAAACATTGAGAACGCTGAAAAGCTGATAGACCTTAATTTTACAGACGCAGAAAGAGACTCTATGCAGGGTTATCTGGAAGAACAAAAGGGTAATTATGATAAAATAAGAGATGTTAAACTTGATAATAGTGTAATGCCATCCTTGCTTTTTAATCCCATTCCGGAAGGTTTTGTATTTCCTCAGACAGCAGATGTCAAGTTCAGTGAGTACTCCACAACATTAATGCCTGCAAATAAAAATGATCTTGCATTTTATACAATTGGGCAGCTTGCAGAGTTGGTAAGAACAAAACAGATAACTTCGGTTCAACTGACAAAGTTTTTTATTGATCGGCTAAAAAAATATGATACCGCACTACACTGTGTTATAAGATTTACGGAAGAACGTGCGTTGCGTCAGGCTAAAATTGCTGATGAAGAAATTGCAGCAGGAAAATATCGCGGCTTGCTGCATGGAATTCCATTTGGCGTTAAAGATCTTTTGGCAACAAAAGATTACAAAACTACATGGGGTGCAATGCCTTATAAAGATCAAATAATTAATGAGGATGCAATCGTAATAACTAAACTTGAAAAAGCAGGAGCTGTTCTTGTTGCAAAACTAACAATGGGAGCGCTTGCCTGGGGGGACGTTTGGTTTGGCGGAACAACAAGAAATCCCTGGGATACAACAAAAGGCTCGAGCGGTTCTTCTGCAGGTTCTGCTTCTTCTGTTTCCGCGGGACTTTTGCCATTTGCAATTGGTACTGAAACATATGGCTCAATAGTTTCTCCTTCTACCGTATGCGGAACAACAGGATTAAGACCAACTTACGGAAGAGTGAGCAGAACCGGCGCGATGGCTCTTAGCTGGTCTATGGATAAAATAGGTCCTATTTGCAGATCAGCAGAAGATCTTGCAATAGTGTTTAATGCAATTTATGGTCCGGATGGAATTGATCAGACAATATATAATTGCGGGTTTAACTATCAGCCATCAATTAACCTAAAAGATTTAAAAATAGGTTATCTTAAAAAAGATTTTGACAAACAATATGATTTTCATAAAAATGATTCGCTGACGCTTGCAAAGCTAAAGGAACTTGGTGCAGAATTAATTCCAATCGATCTACCAAATTATCCGGTAAATGATCTTGCAATAATTCTATCAGCAGAAGCCGGAGCGGCATTTGATGAATTAACACGAAGCAACAGAGATGATCTTCTTGTAAGACAAATTAAAAATGCCTGGCCTAATTCATTCCGTGCATCTCGATTTATTCCCGCAGTTGAATATATAAATGCTAGTCGTGTCAGAACATTATTGATTGAAGAAACACAAAAGCTAATGAACAAAATTGATTTATACATTGCACCAACAAATGAAGGTGACAGCAATCTGCTTACAAATTTAACCGGGCAGCCGTGTGTTGTTCTTCCTAATGGGTTTTCGGATAACGGAACGCCGACAAGTATTACCTTTATAGGAAAGTTATTTGATGAAGGAAGATTAATCGCATTTGCAAAACTCTACCAGGATTCTACAGATTTTCATAAAAAGCATCCAGCGATGTTTAAATAATTATATCAGAATTATTTTATGATAGTACAAATATGTTTTTGAAATTGCTAATACTGTTTCTTTGTCTGTCCTTTTTTCAATCCTTTGCTCAGGTTGACTCTTGGATTAGAGTCAATCAGCTTGGTTATTTGCCAAACACACCCAAAGTTGCTGTACTTATAAGTAAAAAAAATATTTTATTAAAGGAGTTTTTAATAAAAGAAGTAAAAACTAAAAAAATTGTATACACATCAAATAGCATTCAATCTTTCGGCAGCGTTTGGAATTTCAATTCAAATTTCAGACTTGATTTTTCATCTTTCAAAGATGAAGGGATATATTTTATTGAGTGCGAAAATGTCCGCTCAAATAATTTTAAAATTGCAAAAAATGTTTATAACGGCACTGCTGATTTTTTACTAAAATACATGAGACAACAAAGATGCGGCTACAACCCCTTCCTTAAAGATTCCTGCCACACTAAAGATGGTTTTATAATTTACAATCCTAAACTAGATTCAACACATATTGATGTTACCGGAGGCTGGCATGATGCCTCTGATTATTTGCAATACGTAACAACCTCTGCTAATGCTGTATATCAAATGTTATTTGCATATAAGCAAAACCCCGGAGTATTTACTGACGAGTTTGATGCAAACGGTAATGAAGGATCGAATAAAATTCCCGATATTCTAGATGAGGCAAAATGGGGAATTGATTGGCTGTTAAAAATGAATCCAGAAAAAGATATGATATTTAATCAGATTGCAGATGACCGCGATCATATGGGATTTAGATTACCCAACAAAGATACTATCTCATATGGAAAAGGATTAGAAAGACCGGTTTATTTTGCAACGGGCACACCACAAGGAATTTTTAAATATCAAAATCGTTCAACAGGACTCGCCTCTACAGCCGGTAAGTTTGCTTCTGCATTTGCATTAGCATCTGAGCTTCTTAAAAATTATTATCCGGAATTGTCTATCACTTTGCTTCAGAAAGCTATTGAGGCATATGAGCTAGGAAAAGAATATCCCGGTGTTTGTCAAACAGCTCCTTGCCGGGCACCATATTTTTATGAAGAAGAAAACTTTAGAGATGATATGGAACTTGCAGCATCTCAATTGTTCCTTGTCACTAAAAACAATTCTTATTTAAATGATGGAATTGTTTTTGGTAATGAAGAAAAAATCATTCCCTGGATGGGTGCAGATACAGCAAAACATTATGAGTGGTATCCGTTTGTAAACCTTGGTCATTATCTCCTTACAAAAGAAATTACAAATGGTAATAAGGAAACATTTCTTTCATATATAAAAAATGGAATTGAAAAAGTTGTAAACAGAGGCAAAGACAACCCGTTTAATATTGGAGTTCCTTTTATCTGGTGTTCAAATAATCTTGTTGCTGCTATGCTTACCCAATTAAGACTTTATAATAATCTAACCGGAGACAATCAATTTCTTTATGAAGAAGCTGCGCTGCGTGATTGGCTGTTCGGCTGCAATCCGTGGGGAACCAGCATGATTGTTGGTTTACCTTCCGAAGGAGATTATCCATCAGATCCGCACTCTGCTTTTACACATTTATATAATTATCCGGTAAATGGTGGACTAATTGATGGTCCTGTTTATTATTCAATATACAGTAAACTGATTGGCATAACTCTTTACAGTCCGGATGAATATGCTGAATTTCAGAACGGTTACGTTGTGTATCACGATGACTATGGTGATTACTCAACTAACGAACCAACAATGGATGGCACTGCAAGCCTTACTTATTATTTATCCGCAATGGAAATGTTTTCAAAATAAAAAATGATGAATATTATCTCGTTAATTAATTTTATCTATAAATTTTATAAAGTATAAGTAATGAAAACAATAGGACTTATTGGCGGAACAGGATGGGTTTCAACCCTTGAATATTACAGACTGATTAACAAGGGAATAAATGCAAAACTTGGCGGGCATAATTCTGCGCGCTGTATTCTTTATTCATTTAATTATGAGGACATAAACGAATGTAATCTCCGAGATGATCACGAGGGTGTTTACAGGCTGGTTCTTGATGCGGCTATCAAACTTAAAAATGCTAATGCAGATTGTCTTATTCTCTGTGCAAATACGCTGCATCAATATGTTGATAGATTAACTGCAGAAGTTGAATTACCAATTGTTCATATTGCTGATGCAACTGCAAATGAAATTAAAAAAATCGGAATGAACACAATTGGATTACTCGGAACAAAATTTACAATGGAAATGGATTTTTATACAAAAAGATTAAGTGATGCAGGAATTAATTCTTTAGTGCCGGAAAAAACTGACAGACAGTTTATACACAGCACCATAATGAATGAGCTTCTTAAAGAAATTTTTAAACCCGAAACAAAACAAAAATTCTTAAATATAATTTCCGATCTTGAACAAAACGGTGCACAGGGAATTGTGCTGGGCTGCACGGAAATTCCCTTACTAATTAAACAAACAGATACTCATCTGTCTGTATTTAACACATTAAATATTCATGCTAAAGCCGCCGTTGATTTTGCAATAAACAATTAAGAAAATCAACTTAAATTTTTTCCTGTACTATTTGAGTAAAACAGGTAACGCGGTTTTACTTACAGATAAAAATAAACAACGCCCAACTGTTGACTAAATGCAAATATTAATATAAGTTCACAAAAAACAACTTCCATTTCTATTGGCAGAACATATTCCCTGTTGGTAAAACAAATCTTTTGAGCTTAAAAAAAGGAGGCAACAATGAAATTAAGCTTTTTTATTATTGGGATAATTAGCACTTTTTTAATTTTTAATAAGTGTTCAGATAATCTCAAAGGTCAGGCACCACTATTTACAAATCTTGGTACTCATCATTTTTCTGTAACAACAAGTTCTGAACTTGCACAAGAATATTTTGATCAGGGGGTAATCCTAGCTTATGGATTTAATCACGAAGAAGCTTTCCGTTCGTTTAAAGAAGTTGCAAGATTGGATTCCAATTGTGCAATGGCATATTGGGGGATGGCGTATGTCTTGGGCCCTAATATAAATCTGCCAATGGATTCCGGTGTTGTTCACTCCTCTTATGAAGCAATTCAAAAGGCAATATCATTACTTGATGATGAGACGCAGCGGGAAAAAGATTATGTAATGGCTCTTTCAAAACGGTACAGCAGTGAAAAACTTCAAGACCGATCCCCGCTTGACCAGGCTTACTCCGATGCGATGAGAGAACTTGCAAACAAATACCCTGATGATCTTGATGCATCAACAATGTTTGCGGAATCAATAATGGATCTTCATCCATGGGATTACTGGCTTAAAGATGGGACTCCGCAGTCGTGGACTTCTGAAATTCTATCTACGCTTGAGCGTGTGATGGAAAAAGACTCTACTCATCATGGTGCTAATCATTTGTACATTCATGCTGTAGAGGCATCAAAAAATCCTGCACGCGGACTTAACAGTGCGGAAAGATTAAAATTTCTTGCGCCGGGAGCCGGTCACCTTGTTCATATGCCTGCACATATATTTATTCGGGTCGGTAAATATCATGAAGGATCTTTAGCAAATCTCCGTGCGGTAAAATCTGATGAAGCTTATATCAACCAGTGTAATCAGCAAGGATTTTATCCTCTTTCATATTATCCGCACAATTATCATTTTTTGTGGGCAACAGCTACTTTGGAAGGCGACAGCAAAACTGCGATAGATGCCGCTATCAAAACCTCTCAAAAGCCGCCGGATTCTTTAATGGATGTCTGCGGTTATCAAACACTGCAGCATTTTGCCGCTATTCCGCTTTATGCTTATGTAACATTTGGTAAGTGGGATGAAATATTAAGTTATTCCGAACCACAGGATAAACGTCCATACTCAAAGGCTGTGTGGCATTATGCACGCGCGATGGCATTAATAGCAAAAAACAATTTAGCTGAAGCACAAACAGAAATTTCTGAATTAGAGATTTTGCGAAACAATAAAACAATTGATGAACTTTCTATTTGGGGAATTAACTCCGCAGGTAACCTTATTAAAATTGCTTATGAAGTAACAAGCGGTGAACTTGAAGCAAAAAAGAAAAATTATCCTAAGGCAATTTCTTATCTTAAAAAAGCAGTTGAACTTGAAGACCAGCTTAGATACGATGAACCGCCAACCTGGTTTTATCCATGCAGACAAAATCTGGGAGCAGTTTTAATTGATGCGGGCAAATACGCCGAAGCCCAAAAAGTTTATGAGGAAAACCTTAAAGAAATTCCTGAAAACGGCTGGGGCTTGTTTGGATTGCATCAAGCATTATTAAAACAAAATAAAATTATTGAAGCTGAAAACGTTTTAAAACGATTTAATGAAGCGTGGAAATTTTCTGATATCAAGCTAAGCTCTTCACGAATTATTTAAATGTAATTATAGAAATAATTAATGAAAGTGAAAAACATTTTGATTTTGTAGCAGTTGGTTTGATAAGTGAAAAATTATATTAACAGAAAAGTAAGACTAGTTTAATTCTTATTAGAATATAACTAGCTTGATAATTTTACATAAGCTCTGGCAGTTTCAGGAAATATTGCTGCTAATTATTCAACCAGGCTCAATAAATCTTTCTGTTTAAATTATTGCAGGTAAACCTGTTATAACTTTTATTGTTTAAGCAAGTGCTGCTGGATCAAACTAATTTGTATTTTAAAAATAAATTCTTAACTTCCAATTAAAATAATTATGTAAGGAAGTGCTCATAGCAATAACTACGCTATCCCACCTCATTTTCTCTTGTCGATTTGAATAATTATCAATTCAGATAAAAAGATAAGTTACATTCAACAATCCCTACAGGAGGTAAAATGAAAAAACGGCAATTGTTTTTCATTCTTTTTTTCTCGTTCTTTCTCTTATCATTCACATCAATATTTCCCCAGTCAGATCCATTCAGAATTAATGAAACCGGACCCGTAACGGTTAAATCACAAGATGTTTTTCTTTTCTGGATGGAAGATATCGGCGGCGGAAATATTAAAAATTATCAAAAAGTTTATCGCTACAAAACAGATGGAATATTACTCCCGCTAGATTCCCTGAATATTGATACGATGTTAACTAACACATCACGCAGAGAGGATAGCAGACCAGGCAAAAATGCTTTCATTGATGTTGCATCCGCCCAGTTTAATAAAGATCCGTACGATGATATTGTCGCGGCATGGCGAACTACTCAATCCAACCAGAAACTTGAAATCATGATAAGTCATTTTGATACTACAGGTTTTTATACAAACACTACCCCGGTTACATTGGATGTAGGGAAAGATATAAGGCAGGATGAAGAAATTTATGTAAGAGCTGGTGATTTTGATGGAGATAGTCTGGATGAATTTTTAGTTGCATTCCGTGATATTTCAGATTCTGTAATTTTTTATATGTATGATGTTGACTCAACTTTACAAGCATCACAAAGAGCAAGATTCAGTAATACAAAAGTTGTCGGTTCAAGTCTTGCGCATTTTGTAAAATATTTTATTGAAACAGCCGATTTAAATGGCGATGGAGTTGATGAGATAGTTTTATATACGTGGGAAACGGGTGTTACATCGACAGCAATACCAATAACTATCAAAATTTATGCTGTTGAAAACGGAGCAATAGTTCCAAAGGGAACGACTAGTGTAAATGTTCCAAAGTCCAGTGTAACCGGAGTGCAGGATTTTATAATGGCATCTGCTAAAGGTCAGTTTGATAACGATAATAGTGATGAGTTAGTATTCAGCGCTGTTGTTAAATCAAACTTCACTCATGTTTCTCACCACTACATATTAAATGTCTCACAAAATTTGCAAACAATATCTGTCGGACCAAGACAACAATTCACTATGATTAGTGATTTTCCATTTTTCATTAATGATATTACAGAATTTGGACTTGCTGCGGGGGACTTGAATGGAAACGGAAGAGATGAAGTTGTTTTTGCTGCCGGAAAAAATATTCGTGTTTGTGCAGTTAATGATGATTATTCTTTTACATTTAAATCAGATATAGGTGTCGCCAACGCTGGTCCAAGCGATTATACACAAAGCAATAATTATCTGAAAGTAAAAGATGTTAATATGGATAGCCGCGATGATATTATTATTGTAAAAAACATTATCTCAGGTAATGCCCCGGATGGTTTTGAGATAGCAGCAATAACGTTTCCGGATTCAACACTTGCCGATGGAACAGAAAAAGTTTTTGCGCGTAGACTTGGAGATGAAAACCAGAACGATGTGTATCAACGATACGCTATTGCTGTTGGTAATTTTGACGGATTCGATTTTACAGTAGGTACTCCTTCATTATATCATGAGTACGGAATTGTGCAGCCCGTTGTACTGTTGAATGCACCACCGGTTCACTTTGATATGTTTAATGGAAATATTTATGATGTTAACGGATGCTACAACGGGGGCGATTGTGATTTTTGGGCGCTTTATAAAAAACAATCAACTTCATCAATTGAAGTAAAAACGGAAGTTCATAATGACTGGGAAGTTTCTGCAGGCGCAAAAGCTGAAGGACAGATCACAGCCTCACCAATGGGCGTTGGAGTTAATCTTAACTACAAAGTTTGGGCTACCGGTAAGTACGGTAAACATTTTAGTAATGACCAAACTAATCGTACAACCGTTTCTGTCAGCGTTGAAGTTGAAGCAAGAGAGGATGACCGGATTTATTCCACTATAGCAGATTATGATATCTGGGAGTATCCGGTATTTCACGGTAATGAACAATTTGCAAGAAGATCTTATTTTGCATTGGTGCCCAAGAATGTTCAGGCTACGTGGTACGGAAGTAAAAGTTATTTTGCTCAGCAATATATTCCCGATCATGAAGTTAGCAACATACTGTCGTACTATCCCTACGATACATTAACAAACAATCCAAATTTGTCGCAAAAAATTCGCGCAAGTTATGTTTCAGACAGATTTTCATTAGACGGTTCTTCTTCGTATTCCTGGAATTTATCCATTACAGATTTTGAACAGAACGGAGCAGACACAACAAGAAATCTGGGTATTGATGCCGGGGCAGAACTTGGAGGTGTATCAGCTTCATTTAAATTTGACAATACAAAAATGAGCACACATACTACCTCGATAGAAAATTTAATTGATCTGCGCGTACACCTGGGTAATGTTAATATGGGCATTGGCGATGTTAAATATTCAGTTACACCTTATGCGTACTGGGGAACAAACGATGCACTCGTGGTTGATTATGCTGTGCAGCCTGAACTGGCACCAATAGGTTTTCCACCAACCTGGTGGCAGGATAAGTATGGAAGTAATCCTGATCCCACTTTTGTTTTACCTTGGCGCCTGGATCCAGAAAAAGGATTTGCACTTGGTGATCCCGATAAAAGATTTCAGACGAAGGACATAACTTTTCTTCCACGGAAACCAGTACCCGGAGACACGCTGACTATATCTGCAAGGGTAAGGAATTTCAGTTTAAAAGCGACATCAGCACCGGTTACGATAAAATTTTATTTAGATGATCCGGATTCGGGCGGTACAGCCATGATAGGCGTAAACGGTACTAATACAGTTACTACTAATGGTGTTATTAATGTTCAGGGAAAAACTGACGTAAATTTCAAATGGGTTGTTCCTAATGGTCTTCCAGCATATCCCAGAATTTATGCTGTGCTTGATCAGGAAAATGCAATTACTGAAATTCACGAAGACAATAACAAAGGATATAACATTTTAGGGGTTTCACCTGTTTTAGGTCTAGAGGATGCTGCAAATATTTTGCCCGAAGATTATGCGCTTTATCAATCCTATCCAAATCCGTTTAATCCATCAACAACCATTAAATACTCAATTCCGAATTCTGACATAGTAAATATAAAAGTATTTGATATTCTTGGCAGAGAAGTGGCAGTACTTCTAAATGAATATAAACCTGCAGGAACATATAATATCGAGTTTAATGCAAGCAGATTTGCCAGCGGGGTGTATTTTTATCAACTGCACTCAGGTAACTTTGTGGAAACAAAAAAAATGGTGCTTCTAAAGTAAAATTTTAAAACAGGAATGCATTTGTTTGCATTCCTGCTTTTTATCGTTTAACCACACAATTAGCTGCTAATTGTGTCTCAATTGGCACTAATAAAATCATAATTAGCTAATGGCAGTTTATTTACCTACGTTTATCACCTCCGGTAATATTCCGGAATTTTATTTACTATTTATTAGAGGTCCTTTGTGAGTACTAAGTTATTTGTGGGTTCGCTCCCATGGTCGGTAAACGATCAAAAGCTGAAAGAAACATTTGAACAACACGGTTCTGTATTGTCTGCAAAGATTATTATGGATCGCGATACAAACAAATCCAGAGGTTTTGGATTTGTTGAAATGGAAAATTCTTCAGATGCAAGCAAAGCTATAAAAGCTTTAAATGACACAGAAATTGATGGAAGAAGTATCGTTGTTAACGAAGCTAAAGCACGCAGCTAATGGCTTAGCCATTAATGCAGAGTAGATATTCTGTTCTGATTTCTTAAAGGCGCTTTACGGCGCCTTTATAATTTTCACTTTTACTGTTAAGAATTTTTTGAACATAAACACATTTGTAAATATTATACTGCAGTAGTTTTATCACTAATCCTTATCTATATCCCGTTTATCGTGGACTTAAATGATATTAAGTTTCAGACAGATAATAAATGTATAATCACTTTATCGCAAGCGATTCAATTAAGTAATGTTAATCCGTTACTAATCCGGCATTCTATTTATTATTAATAAGAGGTTTCTATTGAGCACTAAATTATTTGTAGGGTCACTCCCGCTGTCTTTTAACAACGCACTGTTAAAAAAAACATTTGAGAAACATGGATCTGTACTAACAGCAAGAGTTATGACAGATCGCACTAGTCGAAAATCCAGAGGATTTGGTTTTGTTGAAATGGAGAATACCTCCGAGGCATACGAGGCTGTTAAGGCACTGAATGAATTTAAAATTGAAGGAAAAAATATCGTGGTTAATGAAACCCGATAATGAGAAGAATTTTATACAAATAAATTTATATGTAAGAGTTTCCGGAAATATCTAAACAACTCTTTGCGGCGGCTATATTATTTATCCTCTTTGACCGGCATACAAACAAGATATCATTTTTCATTAATTCAATGTCCGCACAATATCATAGGCAAGTCTTGCAGTATAACGCGGGTGTGATATAGATTCGCTGCTCGTTCTATCCGGCAGAATATTCAGAAGACCCGAAATCCAGCCAAGCACAGTATATCCACTGTAAACAGATCGGACATTTATGGTTTTATTCATATTGTCTTTCCATTGTAAGATAAAAGAATTTCCATGTTCTTCCTCAACCCAGGTAGGAAAAAATCCTAGAGTTATAGCAGTAAAAATTGGTATTACTGCAGAACCGTAAATGTTTTCATTTACTTTTGCAATAATATCCGGTTCGCCGGAAAGATTGTTTATATAATCTACCTGTTTAAAAAGATTTGTTCGCCTTAACGAGGTGATAAGCTTGTCGGCATATATTTTAGGATTTGATTCCTCAACACCAACTACAAAATTCAAATGCGCATGCTCAACAATAGCTTCTTCCTCTTCCGAAAGTGCAGGCGCCAGCACCGAACTTGAACATCCGCCAATAAGACCTGATATAAAAATAAAAGCAAGGACAGAAACAATAATTAATAAGACTTTTGATTTTCTTTTTAATGTCATTTTATTCCAATGCTATTAAAAAATAATTGAATTATGCTATTGAATATAAAAAGTAATCAAAAAAAAATCTTTAAATTTTTAAAATCCCGTTGTTATTAATAAAGTAATAAAATCGCGTTACTCAAGTTTTTAACTCTATCTGTTGTCCTTTTGCATAGATTAAATTTCTCGCTTTTTACTTCTGGCTTTTACATCTCCTCTTTTTACAACTTTATGACAACTCTGCAATAAAACTTTAATAAATTAAAGTCAGAATTTGAAGCAGGTGAAAAAAATGAAACAATATCTTTCAGCAGTTTTAATAAATGCATTACTTATACAACTTGTTGGATGCTATTCGCAAAAAGCAATTACATATCAGGAATTTTATGATATGCAAAACACTGCGGGCGCAACAATTCTTACTAATAAAAATAAGTCAATAAAACTTACAACCGATTCCTTAAAATACAATTACGTTAAATGGATTGCGTCCGAAGACACAATCACAATCTTGTCTACTCATTATGTAAGAGACCAAAGGACTAACAAAGTTGTTTCTGATACTGTTAAGATGGCTTCCTCAGAAATTGATAAGGTTTTTATTGATGAATTTGACGGGACTAAAACTTTTTTTGCCATTGCGATACCGGTAGCAATTGTGATTGCTGTAGGGGTAATTGTTGCAAGAAATTTTAGTTTTTCGGGCCCTCTTTTTAGTGGACATGGACTTTGATTACAAGCAGCTGACTCATACAGCCTCTTAAATTTAATTTAACATTTAATAAACATGTTGTTTTTTTAAGTGTCCGTGCTCTTAAGCTTTTTGAATTTTGAATTTTTACTTTTGAATTTAATTAACTCCCCGCCTTTCTCGTTTCAAGCCTTTCAACAGATTTTTCTCACCCGGCGCTTTTATGTTTTAACTAAAATTTACAAATTCATTCCTAAAAAAATAAAGGAGTGTTATGAGGAGGCGAGATTTCATTAAGACAACCGGCGCTGTAGTTGCAGGCGCGGTAATACTGCCCAATATTTCTTTTGGCAGTCAAAGTTCTAAAAATGTGGTAATAATCGGTGCGGGCATTTCCGGTCTTGCCGCCGCTTATAAATTAAAACAAAGCGGAGTAAATGTTACACTGATTGAAGCACGCAACCGGATTGGAGGCAGAATTTTTACACACAAATTTTCCGAGGAAAATCTTACCTGCGAACTTGGCGCTGAATGGGTCGGTAAATCACATACCAGATTGATTGAACTGTGTAAAGAGTTCGGACTGGAATTACAAAACCACCAGTTTGAAACCCATTTGATTCTTAACGGAGAATACAGCAAATCCGGCGGCTGGGATTTTTCACCCGGGTGGAAACAGAAATACGAAAACCTTCTCAATCATTTTAATTCATTGCAGGATGGATCTGAAGAAAAAAATAATTTTGATAAACTGGATTGGTGGCGCTTTCTTGTTAATCAGGGTATCCCAGAAAAAGATCTTGAACTAAAAGAACTTTTAGACAGCACTGATTTTGGCGAATCAATCAGACAGGTTTCTGCTTATGCAGGTATTGCTGAATACGCTGAATCCAGTGAGAAAAATGAAATGGATTATCACATTAAAGGCGGCAACAGCCGGATTATTTTTAAACTTGCCGATGCCGTAGGTAAAGAAAACATAATTTTAAAAACAAAAGTTGAAAAGGTAGAACAAAAAAATAATGGTGTAATTGTTTACTGCGATAATGGAAATAAATATGAAGCAGATAATGTTATCTGCACAGCGCCAACATTTTCTCTTTTAAAAATTAATTGGCAGCCCGCATTACCAAAAGATTATCTTGATGCACTCAACGAACTTCAGTATGCACGTATCATCAAAACTTCAGTTTTGTTTTCAGAAAGATTCTGGAAAGACGAATCCCTTGATATGATTACAGAGACACTCCCGCATTATTTCTTTCACTCAACAAAAAACCAGGATGGAAACAAAGGAATATTAACCTCTTACGCCGTTGGCGACCGTGCTTATGTGCTTTCTAAAATGAATGAACAGAAAAAGATAAATGAAATCTGCAAAGCCCTTAAACCTGCATTTGGCGATATTGAAAAATATGCAGAGCACGCAGTTAATTATTACTGGGGCGCCGATGCATTTACTCAGGGTGCCTATGCAATTTATAACAAGCACCAGTGGCTGGATGTTAGAGAAGTGTTAAATAAAAATAACGGACTGGTTTATTTTGCCGGTGAGCATCTTGCGGACTGGCAGGGATTTATGGAAGGCGCAATCAACTCCGGTGAAGATGCTGCAGATAAAATATTAAACAGCTGAAAATTTATATCTTGTAAATCTTTAGCTGCTTACCTGCAGTTCAATGTTTTTCGATCCCGAAAGACTTAGTGAAAACTATGTTTGTCTTTTCGATCCGGATTCATCGTACAGGTGTCAACCAAAATTTTAATTATTAATTGTAAATAGCCCCGCCTTTAAAGGCTGGGTACATGGATGCCCGAAGAACAATTGGGCTTTAGCCAAAATTTGATTAAGGTTTTGAATTAAAGTTAATTTCCATAATTAAATATTAAGTGCTGATTGCAGACAATTTGTAAATTCACTAATTTTTATTGAGCATACATTTTCAAAGTTTGATAAACACATTTTAATAGTCTATGAAACAAAGAAATATCTTGGTTATTAAAGACCTTGCTGCTTTTGAAAAAATAGTTAACCGTGATACAAAACCGTACGATGTTAACCTGATGGTAATGCCCGGCACTCTTGAAGATAAGCATAAAGACGTCGATCCTGAGATTGGTATTCAACCGCTGCGCAGACAATTTAATTTGATTTATCTTTTAATCGGTGGTATTCACGATGTTCATCTTGGTGCAGATTACAGGTGGCTTAAACCCAATGATCTTGTTATTGTTCCTGAAAATATGCTTTACGCTTCTTCTAATATTCAGAACTGCACCGGATATTGCATTCACTTTAAAACCGAATTCGTTCAACCTTTGCTTAACGGATCAATCACTGAGCAATTTCCCTTTTTTAATTTTGAAACCGAACACATAATCAACATTACAGATGAAGAAACTCAAATAATAAAAAAAGCATTTAAAGATATTATAGAGGAATATCAAAGATTTTCCCACGAGAAAGATTATATACTCAGAAATTACATCTACATTCTTTTACTTCGCATAAGAGAAATTTATCGCCCGCATGCTAATTACATAAAACAGAATCTTAACAGAGCAGAAAAACTGGCAAACAGTTTCAGACAGCTGGTTGATAAAAACTATTTGAAAATACGGGAAGTAAAAGATTATGCAGATAAGCTTAACATAAGCCCGAAGCATTTATCGGATGTGGTTAAAAGTACTTTCGGCAAGTCGCCGCGTGTAATGATAAACGATATGCTTCTGCTGGAAGCTAAAGTTCAGTTAGCCTCCACAGATAAAACAGTAACTGAAATAGCTTTAGATTTAAACTTTAATGACCAATCTCACTTCAATCATTTTGTAAAAAAACTTACCGGCAATTCACCTCTCGAACTCCGTCAATTGTACCTTAAACATGCTGAAGAAATAAAATTGCTTACAAGTCCCTGATATGATGTAACACCAACCTCCAATCCGTACAATCTTTTCCGAAATTTTTACAAGCGCTAAAGTTTAGCTGCGGACTATTTTTCCATCAGAATTCTGAATAACTAAACTTAACAAAAAAGGAGTGCTATCATGTACAACCATTCAAAATCCTTAATCAAAAGGATACCAAAGCTTTTCTTATTTCTGATGTTCATAATTTTTTTAACAGGAATAACTTTTTCACAAGAAAAAAATAAAAGGAGTGATGATATGAAACGACAGGAAATCTATAAAGAAATTGAACAGACACTTGGATTGGTTCCATCATTTTTCAAACTTGTTCCGGATAGATCACTTGAACTTGAATGGAATCTATTTAAAACATTGCAGCTTGAAGACAGCCCCATACCAAACAAATACCGGGAACTAATTGGTGTTGGCATTTCTGCAGTAACAAAATGCAGATACTGTTCATACTTCCATACCGAAGTTGCAAAACTATTTGGTGCTACAGATGAAGAAATTGAAGACGCTGTTCATTATGCCAAATCAAGTGCCGGCTGGAGCGCCTATCTTAATGGAATGCAGCTGGACTATGATCAGTTCAAAAAGGAGCTGGATCAGTCTGTCCGGTTCATTAAAGCACAATCAAAAAAATAAAAAACTTATTAACCTTTGGGCGGGCTAAGTTTGGTGTGTGTATAAATAGCATATCCTTTTTTGAAACTTAGTCCCGGCCGTTTGAGGTTGTGTGATTATTCAATAAAAGTCATTTCGAAGGAGTCCGCTGCCATAGGCATCCCTTCGGGGGACTGAGAAATCTGTATGTAAATTATCAGATTTCTCTCCCGATGAATCGGGATCGAAATGACAAATACAATTTTCACACAAGCTCGTTTATACCCAGTTTAATTATTTTAACCGAATGTAAGCAGATAATATGAAAAGATATCTTGTTGAAACAACACACAAAAAAGAACAATGCTTAACCGTGATGAAAAACTTTGCATTAACCGGGCATATAAAAATTTTTAACTGGGGATGTAAAGATGGTGTTTGTACCGGCTGGGCAATTATTAAAGCCGATAGTAAAGGTGAGGCATTGCTATCTGTTCCGGCGCCTGAAAGAAACACTACACGGGTAATTGAGGTTAAAAAATTTGGTTCTTATCATATATTAGTTTTATAATTCGCACTCTTAAACACCAGCCGTAATTTAAATTAAAACTGCTGTTCAATTTATTCCGTTCTTCCTTTCACGTAATCCTAAGCATATTTCATACTGTGCAGTCATCCTTGGCAAAGACTAAGTTCGAAGTATAATTCCATATTATTCTGATCCCTTGTCACCCTGAGCCTTGCCTGCCCCGGCCTGTCGGGGTCGAAGGGTGAGCTTGCCAACGGGCAGGAGTGAGAATGTTTTGTACCACAATTAAACATTTATCCACCGAGCCGGATTGAACACTGAACATTAAATAACACCAACCCTCTTATTTTTTTTCTTTGCCGACTGTGGACTGAAGACTGACAACTACGGATTTTTTATATCAACTGTTTTTCCTCTTACATCTTGTCTCTCTCGTCTCCCGTTCCACTTTTTCATTTATAAAAAAGGCGCCCTATATGAGCGCCCTAAAATCATCAGATAAAAACAGAACTATTACTTTAACAGGGTCATCTTTCTTGTTTCAATAAAAGTTGATGATTTTAATTGATACAGATAAAGCCCGCTTGAAAGTCCCTCTCCGCTAAACCTAACCTCGAACTCGCCGGCATCTTTATTTTCATTAACAAGCGTAGCAACTTCATTACCAATTATATCATATACTTTTAAAGTCACATTTCCTTTAACCGGAATGCTGAATTTAATTAATGTTGTTGGGTTAAACGGATTTGGATAATTCTGTGATAGTGAAAAAGTATTTGGTGATTCAACAGTTACTTCTGATGCCAATTCAAAGTATTCAAAACTTCCGTCAAAATCTATTTGCTTAATCCTGTACAAATATTTTCCGGCGGAAAGATTCTGATCATTAAAAAAATATGATTGTTGTTCTGTAGAAGTGCCATGTCCATCAACAAATCCAATATTTTCCCAATCATCAAAAGTCCCTTCCCTTAGGGAAGGGGTTGGGGATGGGCCTCTCCTTTCAACTTGAAATCCGGAATTATTCGTCTCTGTTGCAGTACTCCAATTTAAACTAACATTGTTTCCTGTTACATAAGCGCTAAAAGAATTTAGCTCAACGGGCACAGTATTATCTGTGTACATAACCACAGTTCCGTTATCCCCAACAGTCCAGCCTTTTCCCTGGTTCAAAAAGTATGCTTCTCTTAAAGTAAAAGCCGATCCGCAAGGCTGACTTGACCAGGAGCTTCCTCCATCTGTTGTAAAGAATATTGTTCCAACAATGCTTACGCCCCAGCCAATGTTTGCATCCTGAAAATATATTCCTTTCATATCAAAGAAAATTCCTGAATTACGCGGTGCCCAGTTTTGTCCGCCATCTGTAGTAAAAATAAAATTAGAACCATCAGCTCCTGCAAACCCGGTGTTTTCATTAATAAACTGAATATCATTTATATCATTGTTTGTAATACCGCTTGTCTGATCAATCCAATTATTTCCGCCGTCTGCAGAATATTTAATAACACCGTTTTCACCAGCGATCCACACTTTATTTGAAGCTGTTGTTGCTGTACCTCTGAATCTTAAAATTGTGCCCGCATTTTTTAAACTCCATGTTGCACCATTATCTGTAGAAACAGAAATTAAACCATTATCACCTGCTGCAAAAAAAGTATTTCCGGAACCAGACGATACTTTTCTGAATTGTTCACTTGTTCCGCTTACAGCAACGGACCAATTTACTCCGCCGTTAGTTGTTCTGACTATTGTTCCATTATCACCAACCGCCACACCGATGTTTGCATCTTTAAATAAAATAGAGTTCAAATCATTTGCAGTTACATTTACCTGTGTCCAGTTTTGTCCACCATTATTAGTCTTTAGCAGAGTTCCTGCATTACCGCAAATCCAGCCGGTCTGTGTATCCAGCATATAAACTCCATTAAGATCCTGCGTTGTACCGGAAACCTGGTAATCCCAAAATTGCGGAAAACCGCTTGATTGCAATAAAAGGATTAAAATTATTGCAAGTTTATAGAAATGCTTTATCATTTTTGCCTCTCAGATAAGTTATTGAATTAGTTATTGTATTATTGTCCGGTTTATTAGTTACAGTAGTATTTATAAAGTGACAAAGCATTTTTCTTTTTTTCTTGAAGTTTGTTTTTGGGAATTTGTCATTTGATGTCTTTACTCTCCCTTTCTCTATTTGCCGACTGACCCGCCATGGCGGACTGCGAACTTTCCATTTTCCATCTTCCATTTTCCATCCTCCATCCTCCATCCTCCATTTTCCATCTCCCATCTCCCATCTTGCGTTTAAATCTGTCCGGGGTAATTACTAATAAGAAACTTCCGAAAAATTCAATGTGTCATTTAACTGGAAATCTATTTTTCAGAAGCCTCTAATAAATATGTTATTAGGGCTTCTGTCTAGAATTTAACTTTAGTCAAAAATATTGATCAAGCGGTTAAAATAAACAGTATGGTAAACAGTTTGAGTTTAAGTATAGCAAGGTTTATTTAATTTTTTTTCTTTACCGGCTCGGAAATAATTTTTCCACCGCGGACAGTTGCACCGATTGCCAAACCCGCACTTATCAATATCAAATTCTTTATTATATACTGTCCTTCCAGCGTTGGTACAAATGGAAATACCTTAAATGTTTCTGCGGGAAAGAAAAACAGCGGAGTAATTGTGCCTATCATTTGCAGGAATAGCAGCAAAAGTATTTCACGCAGGAATATATTAAACAGCAATCCAAGTCCTATCAAGGTTTCCCACACAGCCAAAATAATCAGTGATACAGAAGGTTCAATCAGTCCGAATGTTAAAACTGAAATAGTTTTTGTAGCCAGCGTTTCTGCTGAACTTACACCGTGAAAAAATTTTAAAAACCCGAACCAGAAAAAAATTATTCCCAAACTGATTCGTAAAAATTTGATTGCATTATCTGCCATCCACGTCGTTATGGGTTTATCAAATTTGCCGTAAAACTTTTCCTTAAATTTCAATATCGTTGCTTTCTATGTTGTTGATGATAGTTAAACTATAAAATATTTATAAATATATCGAGTAATATTAAAATATAAAAAGTGTTTTAATAAACCGGATGGCGGTTGTCTGATCTTTGACGTTTCACATTTGACATTTTTGAATTTTGAATTTTCACTTTTGAATTTTAAAACCTCATTTTTTATTTTTGCCCTGTGTTTGGGGGATTACTCGTTAATCCCGCCGTTATTTCTAATATCATATATTTCAAAAAAACGGAGGTATTTATGCAGGATAAACTTGAAAACAAGTTTACCATGTACAAAGCTTTAGAAAGCTTACTCGATGCCAATTCGGCAAAACTTTCACCCATCACCGCACTAACACCCATCATAGCAGATTTCAAAGATCGCATAGTTGCTATACAGGCAAAAGATGATCTTGCAAATACTGCTGATGCCGGTAACACATCAACAAAAGCCAATGATGAAGCCGCATTAATTTCTGATGCGGTTACAATTGCTGCCGCTCTTTATGCACTGGGCGCTTCCACTAATGATGAACATCTTAAGGAACTATCTAAGGTTACAAAAAGCAGCCTTAAAAACTTAAGAGATACCCAGCTTACAACACAGGTATCAAACATAAAAAATCTTGCGGATGCAAATTCAGCCGCACTTGCGGGTTATGGTATTACTGCACCTATGATAACCGATCTTGATGCCAAGATAACTGCATTTAATACATCCCTTGGTGCAAGAGAACTCGGCTCTAATGTAAGCTCCGCTGCTTTCCAGCAGATGGAAATTATGTTTAAAGAAACCGATAAGCTCCTTAAAGAACAGATGGATAAAATTATGGAAATATTCAGAACATCTGATCCGCAGTTTTATAGCGAGTATGAACAGAGCCGTGAGATAATAGATCTGGGTCATAGGTTTAAAGATAATGATGAAACTCCTGCAGATCCGGATACACCCGATAATCCGTAAAATAATGCAGCGCTAAAAAGTAACCGCCCAAACACAAAATTAATTAACAAAATAACGGCGGTCTTCCTTCTCTACTCCTCCCCTTTAAGAAAGGGGAGGTTGGGAGGGGTTAGGATAGCCTCCATTTTTTATGTCACCCTGAGCCTGTCGAAGGGTGACTGGTTATCGTGAACAATGCCGAAGTGTCGAAGTATGACACTCTCAATATCACCATTGTCATTCTGGGGACAACCGATTTGCCTGCCGCTGTGGTGGAAAAGGGGAGTTTGCGTGGGGTTAGGATAGCCTCCACTTTTTTTGTCACCCTGAGCCTGTCGAAGGGTGACAGGTTATCGTGAACAATGCCGGAGTGTCGAAGTATGACACTCTCAATATCACCATTGTCATTCTGGGCGCAACCGTATCAAAAAAAACGATAATAATTAAAAGCCTGTCTCCACCGCGGTAAATCATTTCGGGGGTGAGGTTGATTTTCTTCTTTTTACTTTAGTCTTTTATCTTGATTTGCCTTCTTGCCTCTCGCTTTTTGTCTGCTTAATTTTGATTCAAGGTTATATCTATGAAAATCTCTAAACTAACAACCAACGGAAGAGTTACTATTCCCGCACTGCTGCGTAAAAAGTACAAGCTTACACCCGGCAGACTTGTAAAGATTGAACCCACCGAAGACGGACTAAGAATAATACCTCTTGCTACAACAGAAGAGATACGGAAAAATATTGGCTTTCTTGGTTCGAAAGGCAAATTGTTGAAATCATTGATGAAGGAGAAGAAAATTGAACGAGAGCTTTAGCCTTTTCCGTCTGTCATCACCCCTTTCTCCACCCCCATATTTCTAAATATTCTTTGCCGACTGTAGACTGAGGACTGTAGATTTTATTCATCCCTCGTCTTTCGTTTAACGTCTTACGTTCTTAAGTTTGCATTGGGTATATGATTACGTTTACATCCTCTCTTATGCATTTCATTTATTTCTGAGGATTGGGAGTTGGTGAGTAACTTAATTAAATCATAATCACTAGTAGAATTTCTTCAGAGGCTGAATGAAGTTTTGGGTTGGTGTTACTGATAAAAACAATTTAATAAGTAGCGTACAATGCCTACTGAATTAAAGTTACCATTTGGGATGAAGGATGGAAAGCTTGTTCAAATCTCCGAAGTTGAACGGGGCTTAAAATGTGGTTGTCAATGCCCAGCGTGTAATCATCCACTAGTAGCGCGAAAAGGGAATAAGACCGTCCACCACTTTGCACACTATCAAAATGCCAATTGCGAACACGCCCTTGAAACAAGCTTTCATTTGGCAGCAAAAAAAGTAATAGAAGAAACAGGCTATTTTGTCCTTCCTGAAGTCGTCAATGATATTTTTTATAGCCGACAAAATATTTTTGCTCCAACATCAAAGTTATACTTTGATAATATTTATCTTGAGAAAAGATATGATGACTTTGTCCCAGATATTATTCTAGAAAAAGACAACAAACAACTTTGTATTGAAATATATGTAACGCATAAAATTGATGAATCTAAAAAAGAAAAAATAGTAAAAAGTAACATTTCAACAATTGAAGTTGATTTATCAAAAATTGAAAGAGGATTAGATTTCAATCATTTAAGAGAAAAAGTTGTTGATTCTATAGCAAACAAAAATTGGATATATAACAAAAAAAGAGAAAAGGTTAGAAAACAGATATTAAGCAATTCTATAAAAAGAAAAATAATAAGCCGCAAATTAATGCAGCATGTAGATGATTGCCCCTTACCTGCAAGGATTTGGCAAGGAAAAGCTTATGCAAACTTTTTTGATGATTGTTTAGGGTGTGAGTTCTTTACAGGTGGTGATGATAGTGGTGAAAAGGATATTATGTATTGTATAGGTCATAAAAAAGAAGAAGAAATACAGAAGTTATTAAGGCAATTTTAAAAGCTATTTAGTAAGCCTGATTTTATTAAGTGGCATAATGAGAATGTATATAAGAATTAGTTAAACGAAATCTATTATGAACACAAAAACACATGTTTTAGTCCTTAGTAGTGGCGGAATTGATTCTACAGCAACTATTAAATTTTATCTAAATCTAAAATATAAAGTTGAAAGCTTATTTATTGATTTTGGACAAATAGCAAATAAAAAAGAATTCAGTGCTTCAAAAAAAATAGCTCAGTACTATAATATTAAATTTGAAAAAGTTAAAATAGTACTGCCAAATAAAAAATTTGGGAGTGGATTAATTAATGGAAGAAATTTGTTTTTATTATCAATTGCGTTGATAAATTTTAAATATACTTATGGAATAATTGCTCTTGGTATCCATTCAAGAACAAATTATTACGATTGTAGTAAAGACTTTTTTAATAAATCAAATACAATCATAAAAGATTATACAGCTAATACTATGTATTTGGGTAGCCCATTTCTTAATTTTAATAAACTGGAAGTGTTTCAATTTTGCAAAGAAAATAGAGTACCATTAGATATGACTTATAGTTGTGAATTAGGGCTCAAACAACCTTGTGGTCAGTGTCTTTCGTGTAGAGATTTAGAGAGGTTATATGAAACAGAATAGTAGAGAAATAAAGCATCCACTTGGTTTAATTATACAAACACCATTGCTAGTGCCCTCATTTTCCAGTAAAGGCTTTGAAACAACTGGAAAAAACTCAGAGTTACAATACTATTTGAATCTTTCAACGCCGTTTATTACTGAAAGCTTATTAATAAGTGCTTATGATTATAAATATAAATTTATACCTAGTAGGAAAAAATTGAGCTTTGCTAGTTTAATATTCATAGATAGTGGCGGTTATGAAGTATCGACATTTAGGGATTTTTCTGAGATAAAAAAAATGCCAGTAAAAAGCAAGAAATGGAATGAAAACTTACATAATGAAACGATAAATGAATGGTCCAATGAAGATAACGTTATTATTATTAGTTATGATTCTGATAAAAGCAGAAAAAACTTTAGTGACCAAATAAATTCAGCCAAAGAATTATTCAATAGACATCCCAATCATATGAGTGATTTCTTAATAAAGCCAGAGACTAAGGATGAGCAAACAATTAATTTTGATAAGTTAATAAGGCATATTAAAAAACTAAAAGATTTTAATATTATTGGATTGACAGAAAAAGAAGCAGGGGACTCTATGATTCTTAGGATGAAAAACATACTTAAGTTGAGAAACGCATTAGATGAAGCAAAAATTGAGAGCCCAATCCACATATTTGGTTGCCTTGACCCAATTTCATGTGTACTGTATTATACTTCTGGAGCTGAAATATTTGATGGATTAACTTGGTTAAGATATTCTTATTATAAAAGCATTGCAATTTATACAAGGAATTTTAACATTCTGAATGAGGAACTTGGTATTAATACTAGAAATGAACAAGTCTTAGCATCATCTATAACAAGGAATATATATTTTCTTTACCGGTTCAAGTATAAAATGATAGATTTTTTTAAAATGAAAGATTTTAGTGTTTTTAAAGACATTACAAATGAAGAAGTAATTACAGTCTTAGAAAACGCTTACAATCGATTTAATAGAGAGGTGTAATATGGGCGGATCAGGTTCTGGTTTTCCATATCCAAGTAGTAGTGCCGAAGATTTTGCAAAGAAAATACGAGATGCTGAACAAGAAGAAAAAAATCAAGTTTACGACATTGAGATTAATGAACTTTTATCTAAGACACTTATAAAAGCTAATGAAAGAGATGCGGACAAGATAAACGATTACTTAAACAATATTGCAAAAGCAATTGAGCTTGGTATTGAAGGTACATTAAATATAAGATATGGTGGATCAGTAGCAAAACATACATATGTAGATGGTCTTAGTGATGTTGATACTCTAGCTTTAATAAATGATACTTCGTTAATAGGTAAAACCCCGACCGAAGTCAAAAATCTATTTGCAGAAAAAATCAGAACAAAATATCCAAATGCCGAAGTAACTGTCGGAAATTTAGCCGTTACTATAAAATATCACGATAAATCCGAAATACAAATTTTGCCTGCAATAAAAACCACAAGGGGATATAAAATTCAATCCGCGAAATCAGCAGATGATTGGTCAAGAATAAATCCAGAAACATTTGCCAAGGCATTGAGATCAGTAAATATTAAAATGCAGGGTAAAATGATACCAATTATTAAACTTGTTAAATCGATTCTTTCACAATTACCCGATAGAAGAAAAATGACGGGGTACCATATTGAGGCTTCGGCAATTGAAGTATTCAAACATTATAATGGACCAAAAAATAACAAGGAAATGTTAAAACACTTTTTTGAACAATCATCAAAAGTTGTATTAAATCCGATAAAGGATAAAACAGGACAATCAGCACACGTTGATGGATATTTGGGTAATAAAAATTCTATATTTAGACAACTAGTTTCTGATTCATTATCAATTATTAGTAGGAGAATTCAGAATGCCGATGCAACTTCAAATTCAATATTTTGGCGAGAATTATTAGGAAGATAATTGAATGGAAGAAATAATAAGACAGAAAAACATTTTAAACATGATGATTACAATGCATTCAGAACTGAGAGATCGCTACATTTTTAGATCAAAATTTGCAGATATAATTTTATTTAGTTCAGCAGCTATATTGAATGCACTTGTTTTTGTAGACTACAATTTTCTTCAAAAATTTGGACTTGATAAAGAATATACTCAATTACTAATTGGAATGTTTTCAATTGTAATCTTTATTATTTCTGTAATTACCCTAATTGTTAGTTGGAAAGAAAAATCCGAGAGCCATGATAAAGCTGTAA
Source organism: Ignavibacteriales bacterium (assembly GCA_003538625.1). Lineage (GTDB taxonomy): Bacteria > Bacteroidota > Ignavibacteria > Ignavibacteriales > Ignavibacteriaceae > IGN3. Next base: position 269,284 of record DPRR01000028.1, on the reverse strand, counting down.
ACTTACTATCTAAATTATTAAATGATTGTAGATATATTTTGGAAAGCGATGACGATGACAAAAAAAAAAGAATACCGATATTTTTTGATCAGCATAAACAGGTGAACGAAACAATTGTAAAAATACCATCAAAAAAATTTAATTCATTAAAATCTTTACATTTAAAAAAAATTGAACTTAGTAAACTAGTTAGCACACATCCGGACACACCATTGCTTTTGTTAAGAATAAAACAGTTTTTAAATGGAGTAAAATTTAAGTGAAGAAAAATAAAAGTATTGCACTAATTGAAGCATATCTTTTTGCAAAAAAATATATAATAAAGCGCGGATATTTTTCTGAAATTGAATGGCAAGATAATAGGGATTACAATAATATTAGATATAGGGATCTTATAAATGAAGCTATATGGGTTATTCTATCTGCAGGATTGAGTTATAAAGTTGTAAGTAAAAAATTTTCATCAATCTCAATGATTTTAGAACAGTTTGAAAACTTAGATAGCTTAGTAAAAAACAAAAAAAATATTAGAAGGAAAATTCTTAACATATTTAATAATGATAAAAAAGTTGATGCAATATTCACCTTCATTGATTTCTTAAATGATAAGGGTGTTGAACAATTTAAAAAGGATCTAATTATTTTAGGCGAGACTTATTTATTAGAATTACCTTTTTTTGGTCCAGCAACAAGTAGACATTTTCTAAAAAACATTGGCATCTCAATTAGTAAACCAGATCGGCACTTGTTAAGAATCTCAAACCTATGCGGCTTTAAGTCAGTAGATTCATTATGTTCCTACATCGAAAAAAGGACCGAAGAAAAAAAATCTGTAATAGATCTAGTTATCTGGCGTTATGCGACAATAGATAAAAATTATTTATTTAATATTGAGAATCATTTAGTAAAAAGCAGTATAACCTTTTAATTTTAATGAAATCCTTCTTGCCAAAGCCAAGTTTTAAAGTTGATGATATCAAGAAGCTTTAAGAAATCTTTGATAACGAATATCTAAAAAATCTGGATTTGGCTTTTCAATTTTTTTCGTTGGAACAAATATTTTATTTCCATTTAATTCCTTAAGGCCATGTTGTAGCATTGGCCCGTCAAACTCTTCAAGAACATCTTTTCTTACCTCAACTATATAATCAGGTGTTATTCCTATAAAATATTTATCAAACGCTGCATGGTGTAATTTGCATAGAGAAAGTCCATTATCAACGGTTGGTTTGCTTTCCGGTTCACCATCGGGAATTATATGAGCCGCATCTAACAATTCATTATGTTTTAATTGGCACAAAGCACATCGAGATTTATAGGCATACAAAACTTTCTCTCTAAATGCCTGTTGGTGTAATCTTACTTTAACCATTGTGGTTATGTAAAGCTTTCTGCCATCCGGTTCTTTGATTTTGCCTTCATCTTTAATAATTGAACCTAAATCATCTACTGCGACGGTAAAACTTAGGTTAGCAGGATCATCACCAATTATATAAACAGGCCAAACTGGTAAATATTTTCCTGGTACTAACCCTAAAAAGTAGACTAACGGAATTCCTTGTTTCATACATTCTCTTAATCCAACATTGTCCCTATGATGAATGTTATCACCACGGTATTTATAGTTTAAATATTCATCTGGTCTAAATGCATCATCATATTCACTTAGAGGAGCGGTTGTTATTGAGAGAGGGAGTTCCATTGATCTTGGTTTGAAAATTCCTTGTGGGGCAACCAAGGAGATTCTCTCATTCTTAAAAATAAAACCTTGGCGCAATAATTCTATTGACAAGACTTGATCATACTTATCTGTTTGATCGCGTAACCAATCAAATGCCGCTAATCTTATTTGTTCGTCTTGCAAATTCATAACGGGTTATTTTATAAACTCAACTTCAAGTTCACCGTTTGAAACAACACTTCCATCGGAAGTCTCGGTCTTTACTTTGTAAAAACCCGATTCAGGTTTTAAAATTTTTACACTACCAATTACTCTATTTTGCGAAATATCTTCATCAGACAAAATAAATTCAATCGGTTCTCCAGAATAAACGGGTATATCAATTTCCTGATTAAAATAAGGGGAGTTATCATTAATAATTGTCTCTGTACGTCCGAAAAAATTATCACCAATATAAACTTCCACGAAACAATCAGTATTAGAAAAAGAATCCATTTTAGGTATTCCTCGCGCTGATCTAATAACTAATTTAAATCCTTCTTTGCCCTTTGGTATAATATGTTCATGCTTTCCCTCTACAAATGTATTCCCTGAATAGTTATAGCTAATCTTACAATTTCCGCCAGTTGGGCAGCATTCGGAATCTTCAACTAAATATGCAGGGTAGTTTCTTTCGATATTATTTTCTTTTATTTCAAACTTATCTTTTCCACGATGGAATTTTTCTATTTCAGCAGGCAATGAGGGCAATTCCTTTGTAAGTATTTTTTCATTTTCATACTCAAATAAATAGATATACCGATGACCCCCGTTGCCACCCCCTTCTGTATAAATTATAATCTCTGGATTTTTGTCTTTGTCATAATCTCTTACATACGAATCAATAATACATTCATCACCCACATCCATTTTTTTTTCAATCAAATTGTTTTTTAAAACAATACCAATAATTATTTCATTGGAAAGACTAAGACCTGTGTTATCCTTTGCATTTACGGATATTTTCAGAGTGTTAAAATTATATGTCTTGGAATGATTGCACTGTGCTGTGGAAGTGTCAACCAATTGAAAAAGAATAGAACAAAATAGGATGATAAAATACTTTGAATACATGAGCCCCTCTCATAATAATTTATAAAATATCTTTAACCAAAATTACTTAAATATTTTTTATTATTTGTCTGTCACGGACCACTCCGTGACAGTTTTTAATTTTAATACCTTACCACCCAAAACCAACAACTTACTTCTTATTCCTCTTCTCCTCAACAAACCTGTTAACCTCTTCAATCTCCGCAATCGTCATTCCGCGCAGCTTCTCACTTAACTTAACAACCTGTTTATCTTTCCTCAAAGCACTCAGCTCAAACTTGCCCGGCTCTTTAACACTCGCATCCGGCACCCACTCAAATAAATCATGCGGGGTGCAATTCAAAACCAGGCACAACTTCTCAAGCGTTTTAAACTTCAACTGCATCACCTTGCCCGTTGCAATCTGGTGCGCAGTACTTGGGGTAAAACCATTATTCCTCAAAAATCCCTGTGGTCTCTCGATCACCTTTGCCGCAAACAAATGCTTTGCATTCAACCGTAACATAAAACCTCCTATAATATTATATGCATAAGATTTTTTGCAAATTATATTTATCATTTCAACCGGAGAAAGAAATCTTATAATTTGCTTTAAATAGTTATCTGGTTTGCCTTATCAACATCCCCCCCCTCATCATTCTTCGGGGCTGTCTCAAAAGTAATTATTACTGTCACACTAAGCCTGTCGAAGTGTGATTTAGCAATATAATTTAAGTCTTCGACAACCTGCCTGCCGGACAGGCAGGGCTCAGACTGACAAATTGTGCCTTTTGAGACAGCCTCGGTCGGGTGGGGTTTCTTTTCACTTGTAATAAAAACATTTAGGTCCGTTCCGCCTCACAGTCCATCAGCCGGGAGGTGTTCCCTTATCCTCTCTTTAAAAAACACAAACCCCTTTCCTTACAATTTTAACCAAAATCAAAGATAAACACAAACACAACGTACATTCCTTAGAATGAAATGTATATTCCTTGATATAAAACGTACGTTCCTTAGTATGAAACGTATGTTCCTTAGAATAAAACGTACATTCCTTAGAAGGAAACGTATATTCCTTGAAATGAAATGTACGTTCCTTCAAATACAACGTACGTTCCTTAGTATGAAACGTATGTTCCTTGATATAAAACGTACGTTCCTTGAAATGAAACGTACATTCCTTAGAATGAAACCTCGTTTAAATAAATCTTATAAAATTTTAACAATACCCTCAATCTTTCTATCTTAAACAGTAATTAAAAAGTTTAACTAAAGGAGCGCTATGAAAAAACGGATATTCACTCTGCGGGTAATTTCTATCCTTACAATATTTTTACTTTTCTCATTATTAATTGCCTGCAGTAAAACCAGAGACCGCAACATTAATATTGTCGGAGCCTGGAAAGGAAAAGTTCAGTTTAATAACGGTGAATATGCAGCAATAAAAGATTTTGAATTTATGTATGTCTTTAACGCAGGCGGCACCATGACAGAATCCTCCAATTATGATGGTGTTCCTCCTACTCCACCTGCTTATGGAATATGGAAGAAGAACGGCGATAAACAATATGAAGCCAGGTATGAATTTTACTGGAATAAAGTTCCCGCTACTTTTGAAGATCTTGTTAAAACCGGTGGATTTACTAATGCCGGTTACGGGGTGCTTTTAGAAAAAATTACTCTCTCAGAAGATGGAAAGTCATACAGCTCAACAATTAATTTTAACTTATTTGATCAAAACGGAAAGCAGATAGTTTACAACAACCAAGGAACCGTAGTAGCCAAACGTATGGAGTTCGATAGTAAAGAAAAAGATTAATTGTTTTGGATGATTGTATTTAAAATTCCCACCTTCGGGGGAATGACAATGAGCAGAAAATTTTTAGCAAAAAAAAACGAGGCTGTCTCAAGCGTAATTCTTACTGTCACACTGAGCCTGTCGAAGTGTGATTTAGCAATATAATTTAAGTCTTCGACAACCTGCCTGCCGGACAGGCAGGGCTCAGACTGACAAATTGTGTCTTTTGAGACAGCCTCATTTATAATTTTTATGAACACTACTCTACATTTTACCCGATTTATTATCCATCTTTTTATCCATCATTTTTTCTTTAGGCATCATATTCATCATATCCGAGTTTGAAGTAAATCCCCAGTGCTCAACTGCCTTATCACCTTTAAAACGGATAACGTCAACAGAGTTCATAGTCATTTGATGACCCGCAGGCATACCCATATATGGTTCCGAAGTTGTGCCGGTAAAAGTCAGGTAAGCAAAAAGATAATCACCATCAACAGCTATACTGTGTACCTTTGCTTTCATATCGGGAAAAACTTTATGGTATTCAGCAAAGTCATCTTTAATCCGTGCGAGCCCGGTTTTAGTTGACATCACAGGGCTTGGATCGTGTTCGATAAAGTCGGGTGCAATATATTTATCCAGCCCGTCGGTCTTACCGCTTGTCAATGCATTCAACACATCGTTATACATCGATTTATATTTTGCATCCATCGATCCACTATCCATTGGCTGACCATAAGTTAGTAAGGGTATGGATACTAATACTAAAAGGGACAAAAAATATTTGTACATAGGTGCCTCCTATAAAATTTAATTATAAAATTTAAACCGGATTTATATATTAAATCCGCTTTCCGATAAAAAATAAAAAAAAGATGACAAAAAACAACTGTATATATTTGGAAATTATTTGGCAGACTGAATTAAAAAAGCTAAAACAGGATTGGACAGATTGCTTTGCAGCACAGGCAATGACAAAGAAGGTGAAATGATAGAAAAGAACATTTTTACATTTCTGTGACAACAGGTTAAGGGGATTTAATTACTTTTGCATAAATAAACCTGAGATTAAAATGAAAACTTTAATCCTCCCATTGTTGATATTGATATTTATAACCGCTAATGTAGCTCCGCAGCAAACCGATAGCCTGGTAATGATTTCAAACTCAATTGGTCAAACAGTTGATGAAAACGAAAGTTGTAAAATAAGATCAATCGATCTGCAATCTTACAAGAACTTTAATAGTGCAAAGTTTTATTTAAGAAATGATTCCCTGCTTGTTGTTAAGATAAACTACACAGACAATAATAACTCCCCGGCTGATACATCAATAATATTTAACAGCAGTTTATTAAATAAGCTGCGCTCAGAAGTTTATGACATTGAAACTAATGAACCCCAATTGTTTGAAGATGGAACTGTTGTTATAGTTACAACCAGAGACAGTTTAAAATACAGCGGAGTGTTAGGTTATGTTAACAGCGATAAACTTGTTCTGTTAAAACGTAAATCTAACGAAGAAGATTCTCCGGATTATAATGCAATTATCAGCAGAGTTTTTCCAAAAAACAAAATACAATCAGTTTATATTGCAGGTCAATCAAACATACTGGCAGGAATGGGATTAGGATGTTTGATCGGTGCATTAACAGGTTATGCAACAGGTTCTGCAGATGGTGATGATCCTAAAGAAAGCTGTATGGCAATGAGTGCCGAAGAAAAGGGAAGCGTAGCCGCAGTTTTTGCAGGAGCTCTCGGCACAGCGATAGGTCTTTTAGTCGGCCTGGCAACTTCAAGCTGGGATAAAGAAATTTATATAAATGAAGATTATGATTTAAAGGAGTTATCAAATTATGTTATTTATAATAAACCCGTGCATTCAAATCCAAACCAATGGTAATCCTGCCGTAACGGATTAAAAATTTGTCCTATATTCAAACACACACACAATTTTAGTATCGATTTTAAGATTGATATTAAATCACCACATTTAGTGATTTAAAGCAAGTAAACAATTTTTGGTTATATGCGTTTATAAAATTTACCTTAAGTTAAATTTATTAATAACATTATGAATGGAAAGCATTATGATAAAGTATATGTTTTTATTATTTATTTCGCTTTTACTTTTTGTTTCTTGTAATGATTCCAGTAATGTGAAAGAAAAAGTTAATAACCCTGAAGCGATGGCATTGGATACTTATAAACCGGGCTTTGGTGAGTTTATGACAAATGTACAAATTCATCACGCAAAATTGTGGTTTGCAGGCAAGTACCAAAACTGGGCGCTGGCTGATTTTGAGTTAAATGAAATATCCGAAACAATTGATGCAATTAAAAAATATCAGCAGGAACGACCCGAAACAAAAGTACTCAGTATTTTAAATCCTGCAATGGATAGTGTAAGAGTATCAATCAGGCAGCAAGATCAAAAATTATTTGTTAAAAGTTTTACTGATTTAACAAACACCTGCAATGCGTGTCATCAATCAGTAAAGTTTGGGTTTAACGTTGTAAAAATTCCTGATACTCCGCCATTTTCAAATCAGGATTTTTCTGTAAAGCAAAAAGCTGCCAGATAGTTAATATTAATTATTAGTTAAAACATTTCTCATTGAACTTTTACCGGATAACCTTCCGCATCAATTATTTGTATCCCTGGGTTAGTTAAAGAAAAATACGGTGATGCAATTCACTCTTAAATAATTTCCTGTCACTTTTTTATCGTGGACGATACTACTTCATTAAATACGAATAACACAACCCGGGAAAAAAAATTGTGTGTTCATTTTATAAAATGTTTAATAGTTAAAATAAAAATAAAAAGGAGTCCGTAATGAAAAAGACAATTTATCTTTTCGCTATATCATTTGCTTTAGTGTTTGCAGCCTGTTCAAATACAGAACAGGATATTACATCACCATTTGCATCGCAGATAGAAAAAACCGCAGGTGATGTACAATCATACCCGTATAAACTTTATCAGACTTTCCCTGAGTTAAAAAGCGCCAGCGTTACCTGGCATAATGAAAAAGGCGGACTTGTAATAAATATTGATGACAGATCCGCAAGAATGAATACACATTTATTTGCAACTTTGGATTTTGTTGATGTAAAAGGAGCAGTAATGGCGTTTCTGGGTTCATCAGAAAAAGGTTCTTATTTTATTAGCGGTTTAGATGAAAAAGAAATTAAAGGAATAAAGTTATACAACTACGTGCCTACATTTTCTGCAGGAATTAATGTTCAGCCATACTCACAATCTCAGTTATTCAATGGATTGGGAGTAAGGGGATGGTCAGACGGCGGAAGCTATGCTAAAGTAAATTCGCAGCAATTTCCTTTAAATATGGATCAACTTTACGGACAGCTAATTGCTTCTGAAGGAACACAGCTTATATTTCTCGGAAAACCACAATCGGAGGGATTTGATTTTCCTAAATCGGAGAAACTTAATTTGAAAGACATCAAATTATTTACTTTGCAGAGATAATTTGAAAAAACTCAATAGTAAAGGCTGTCAAAAATCAGACAGCCTTTTTTATTGATACTGTATTATTGTCGAAGAGACCATCACTTAAAAAAAATTATTTATGTAAAAAAAACATTATACTGTTCTCCCCTATCCCTTCTTAAAAATAACATTTGAATTGATTTTATTTTCACACTATATTATTTATCAAAAGTTTAAAACAGGAAGAATAAAATGGACTCAGCTTATTTATCTCCTATAAAAAATCAGCTTAGCGAAAGACGCGAAAGACTTCTTCATACAAACAAAAACATACCAAACTCAACACATCTTCTCGATCTTCTTAAACAGGTGGATGCCGCTCTTGAAAGGATTGATAATGGTTCTTATGGAATATGTGAGATTTGTAAAGGTGAAATTGAAGCAGAACGTCTTGCCGCCGATCCTCTTGTAACAGTATGTTTGGAAGATCTGAATGCACATCAGCAAAAGGCACTTGAACTTGATCTTGAGTTTGCTTCAAAGATCCAGAGGAATCTGCTGCCGCAAAATAATCTTTATGTTAATGGATGGGAATTGAGCTATCATTATGAACCCGCGGGTCCGGTCAGCGGTGATTTCTGTGACATTATTCAGATGGCCGACAACTCAGTGCTGTTTGTGCTCGGCGATGTTTCCGGTAAAGGAGTGGCTGCATCATTAATGATGTCGCATCTTCATGCTTTGATAAAAAGTTTACTTTCTTTCGGCTTAAGTGTTAATGAACTGGTTGATAAAGCTAACCGTCTTTTTTGTGAAAGCACAATGAACACTAATTATGCAACAATGGTTTTCGGTAAAGCAAATACATTAGGGGAAGTTGAGATTTGTAATGCGGGACACAATGCACCGCTGCTTCTTTCGGATGGAATTGTAAAACCTATAGATGCTACAGGCATTCCCATTGGTCTGTTTTGCGAAGCCGTTTATACTGTCGAAAAATTTTCTCTAAAAAAAGGAGATTCGCTTCTACTTTATACTGATGGATTAACTGAATCATTTGCAGATGGAATTGAATATGGCGAAGCAAGAGTAAAATCATTACTAACCAGTTGTCATAATCATTCAGCAGAAGCGATGGTTAGAATATTTTTAAAAGACAATAAAGAATATACCGGTAACGCTTCACTAACAGATGATTTAACAATAATGGCTGTAAAGAAAAACTAAAACCGCTTTTGACACTGCGGATATTTATTCCTTTATATTTAAGGAATTCTGTTCATGTTAAGTCTCCAAGTATAAAATTCATCTTTACTATTGATAAAGAAAAACAAAGCATTATCACCAATTATATCCACTTATAATATATTGATTGAGTTTTGCATTCTGCATTCTTACGTTTCGCTCAGCAATTATAACGGAGTTCTTATGAAAAAGGCGATAATAATTTTTCAGACTAAAAACAGCTCATCTAAAAGATATGGTGAAGAGATAGCACATTTTCTTCTTGCCCGCGGACTTGCTGCGGAACTTATCCCGATCAATAATTTTGAACCGAATAAACTGGAAAATGCGGATTATCTGTTAGTTAGTGGATGGAAAAACGGTTCATTATTTTCGGCAAAAAATCCCGATAGTGAGTGGGTAGATTTTGTAAATAATCTGCCGACACTTAATGGAATAAAAACAGCTTTGTTTACCACTTATAAGTTTTTTTCCCGCGGCATTGTAAAAAGCATGAAAAAATATCTGGGTCGTAAAGCCAGCGAACTGGAATTTGCTTTTACATCAAGGGACGGCTCGCTAACTATTTCTGATAAGATGACATTGAATGATTTTATTGGATAGAAAACTAAGGTAACAAATAAGATAGCTTTAGTATAATTTATTGTGCGGATACTTGATTTTTTGAAATAAGGTTAATCAAATGCAAAGCGGAATTAATTTTCCGCTTTTTGTTTTTAATAAATTTAATTACAACTAAATACCAAAAAGATAAATTAAAAGTTTATCAACTCTTTCTCTCCAGTTTGCCCATTGATGTCCGTCATTGTAGATCTTAAATGTATGATTGATACCAACCTTTGTCATTTCTTTATCTATTAACTGATTTGCATATAAAAAAGTATAGTTATCTAATCCGCCGGAAATGAGATCAAACCTGCCAACATCAAAATAAAACCGAAGTGACTTGCGGATACTCTCATTTGAAGATGATTTATTAATCGCATCAAAAAGCTTTGTTGTAATGGTTGTTGATTGTCCGGCAGCATTTAGAAATACATCCGGTCTTTCAAGCACAGTTAATATTGATATATGAGCACCTGCCGATATTCCGCTTATTGCACGATTGCGCGGGGAGGAGGAAGTTTTATATCTGGTTTCAATAAGTGGAACGAGTTCATCACAAATTGCTGTAATATAATCTTCGGGTTTCTCTATAAAAAAAGTTTCGTCATTATCCTGATATTGTATAAAAACAACTATAACTGGAGCAATTTTTTTATCTGCAATAAGGTTATTTAAAACATTTACATAGGAACAATACTCAATAGCTTTATAACCGTCATTTACATACAAGGTTGGAATATTTGAAGTCTGCTCATATCCGGCAGGAGTATAAACTTTTATCATCCGTTGCTGGACAGAAGTTTTTTTACTTTTAAAAAACAAACTATCCACTTTACCTCTCCCGATGTTAGAGCGAAAATCCTTTATAGAATTCGGGATAAAAAAAGGCATAGCACATTGCGAGTGATAACCAAATCCGCTTGGTGTAATCGTTGCGTTACGTGGATCAGTAATTGTTTTACCATCAACAATTAATTGGTAATCAATTCGGGTATCAGAAGGCAATGAGTATATTTTGTAAAAGAAATTTTCGTCTCCGCATCCGATCATATCCATCGAATCCGGATTTGACCAGCCTGATTGAATATCACCATTAATTAAAACCGATGATGCTTTACCATAAAAATAAAAACAGGCAAGACTGTCTTTTTCAATAATCGGCGATTCAGGATTTGCTTCAAGAAAATTATGCAGATATTCTTTTCGGCTATCGACAGGAAGCGATGTTAAGCGGGTAACAAATTGAAAAAATCTGCTGTCGTTGAGCTGATCCCGGTTTGGTGTCGTTGAGGCAGCACCTGAATGTAATGACGTTTCTTCTTTACATCCTTCGGTTGATAAAATAATTATAGAACATAAAAAGCATAGAACAAATAATGTATAAATTTTACCTGCGTTCATATAATTGCTCTGTAAAAGAATAAAAGTATATGGTAAATATAGATCAGTTACGCAGACAAATACGATAGACTAATAATGAAATTATATTTTTTAATTCAATGTAAAAAAAAATATAATTAACCGTTTAATTTATAAATGAATATGTTATCCAAAATTAGCCGGCTAAGTTGTGTTTGAAAAGAAACAGATATTATTCCTAAATTAAACGAGCGGGTCTATAACCAGCCCATTTTTTTATACCATATAAAAGTATTAAGAAATCCTTCATACAAAGAAATATGCGGATTAAATCCTAACTGAGATTTTGCTTTTTCTATTGAGCAAGCCCAGTTATTCTGAACCAGTTCTCTTGCCTTTTGTATGTTAAGATACATTTGTTTATTACACATTTTCCCAAGCAGCTCTTCAATTCCGCAAATACCAAAAATCATACAATGTGGTAAATGAATATTTAAGGGATGTCTGTTTAGTATTTCAGCAATTGCTTTGCCAATATCTTCGTTTGGATAAGAAGTTTGTGATCCTAAAAAATATATTTCATCCTCTGCTTTTATTTTCTCTGCCGCCATAATAATTCCATCAACAAGATCATCAACATAAATAAGGTTTAAATATTTTTTGTTAAACCCAATCAACAGTTGAACTCCGTGTTTTATTGATTTCATATACAAATACATATCTCTTTCTCTGGGGCCATAAACCGCGGAAGGACGGACTATTGATATTGGGATTTTATTGCGGTGCTTCAAGATTTCATATTCTGCCATCATTTTACTCATTCCATAATCCGAAACCGGATGATAAGGAGTGGTTTCATCAACCTCATAACCATCAATGGATGGCCCTACTGCAGTTAAGCTGCTTACATAAACAAATCTTTTTATTTTCGATTTAGCATTAATACAATATTCAATCAGTTTTTTTGTCGCAAGATAATTCCCTTCGTAAAATTCTTTTCTTGTTTTTGCATGGGTTATTCCCGCTACATGATACACCACATCAATATCATCAAACAGATCTTCTGATACTGAGCCATTTAACAGATCACCTTTAATAAACTCAATATTTAATTTATCAAGCTGATCTGAATTAAGATAATCTTTTGAAATACATCTAACTGAATTATTATTAGAACATAGTTTTTCAACCAGATGACTTCCGATAAATCCGGTTCCGCCAGTTACTAATGCTTTCATTTTGCAAATCCTTTCTTCACTAAATATTTAGAACAATAAATAAATCAAGTGTAAGACCAATTAAACAGTGAAGTATATAAGGGTATAAAATTGATCCCGTTTTTAATGCCATTATTCCGAATAAAACACCTCCAAATATTGATGCAAAAATTTCTCCTGTTGGCATACCAATATGCCACAAACAAGAAGGTATTATCTGAATACATATTGCCATAGCATCACCAACATATTTTCTCAATCCAAACAGCATAAAACCTCTGAAAAAAAATTCCCAGCCGGTATAGAAAAGCAAAACCCGTATCGCCTCAAATTTTATGAATAAGCTTGTTGATGTAGATATTTCCTTTGATTGGGGATAGAAGTTCACCATTTCCTGATTGTAAATGGATGGATAGAGAACAAAAACAGCAATAAGAGGAAAGAGAATAACAATAAGTTTTAAACCTTTTTGCCAATCACTAATAGTTAATCCATATTCTCTTACAGATTCTTTAAATACTACCTTAATTAACACGTATGGAAATACTCCAAGTAAAATAAAAGTCGAAGTGAACATGTAAATGACGGCATGATATTCGGAAATTCCTGATATGATCTGATTGACAAATTGTATTGTTCCAAAACTCTTGTGTGCTGCCAGAATTAAAACAGATAAAAAGAGAATTGATATTGGTTTTAATTCATCTTTAGGAATTACATGCCTATAATTTAAAATATTTAATCTATTCATAATTTAGTTCCTCCTTTGATCTGAGGTTAACCATGACAAAGTCATTTCAAGAGCTTTTTCAAAAGGTGTAATTTTATAATCGATTTGATTGATTGCTTTGTTAGAAGAAAAATTCCAATCGAGACAAAATGTTTTTACCCAACCGGGTGAAATAAGCGGATAATGATTTGAGATTTTTGTCCGAGCTTCTTCAAGTTTACTAAACCCTAATGCTAAATTTTTAGGTGCATGGAACATTTTGTGCTTTATCCCGGCTTTATCGGCGACCATTGAAAAGAATTGGTTATAGGATAAGTTATCACCCCCAAGAATATATCTTTCCCCGGTTTTACCAAGCGTCATTGCATTTATCATCCCATTTGCTACGTCATCAATAAAAGCATAGTTACCACTCGCTTCTCCGTTTCCTAAAATCAATCTCCATTTACCTTTTAAGTAAAGATCAATCATCATTGTAACGGAATTACTTTCGGCTAATATTCCAGGACCAAATAACCTGGTTGGATAAACAGTTACAATTTCTAAACCTTGCTTTAGATATTCATCAATAACACTCTCTGCTTTAAGTTTTGATGCTTCATAAGTTGTTAACGGTAGCAGGGATCTTAATTTAGTTTCATCTGCAGGATAGCCATTTGAATTACCCATAACAACGCTTGAAGATGTAAACAACACGCGCTCAACTTCTGATTTTAATGCTGAATCAAGAATATTCCTCAAACCGTTTACGTTATACTCAAAAAACACATCAGAATTTTTAGCCCAGTTACGTGCATATGCCGCCAGATGATAAACTGTTTTACATCCTTGCATCGCTTCTTCAACACTTGCTTTATTTAGTATATCGCCTTTAAATATTTTTATGTTCGGATGTTTTAATCTGCTTGTATCGGATGAGTTTCTACATAAAGCATGAACTATATTATTATCACTTAATATCTCAACCAATTTGTTTCCGATAAAACCCGTAGCGCCAGTTACCATTATTTTCATGTTATCCTCAGCTAAAAAATTTAGTTGCTACTCACTTAGTGAATTAACTACAGACACAGGATTAAGAACACATTTGAAAAAAGTTTTTGTAAGATCAATTATTTTGATAACAAAAGGATAAATAATAACCGCTAAAAATCCCGTAATGATTCCCGTTATAGAATCAAGCAGATAATGAAATCTGCCATAAACAGTTGAGATGTATAAAAGAATCACTGAGGGGAGTATCACAAAAAAGATTGTTCTGTTGTATTTATAACAAGCCCATAGAATAACTGTGGCTGCTGCACAATGCGGACTTGGAAGACTTCCGCCGCGGAAATGAAGATTGTGCCTGATATATTCTGCAAAATATGTAAACAGACCGCCTTTAAGTGAAACCGAATATTTATCCGGCATAAAGTACATCTGGCTTGCAACCGGGAATAAAATAAAACCTATGTAACAGAATATATAAGTAAGCGAGAGTACAAATAAATACTCTGTAAGTCCTTTTTGGCCGGCACTTTTATAAACAATAACCGCTGTGAAGATTAGCAGAGGGAGATACAAAACGTAAGCGAACATCATTGCTTCTGTTAAATAAGGCGTAATGTAATTTTGAAGCAATAGAGATAACTCCGAACCGAAAATTGACTGATCTACATCGATTAGATTTTTATCCATCCACTCGTTGTGTAAAAGCAATTGGAACTTTGAGGTTAAGCCAAAGAAGTAAGCAAAAAAGAGCAAGACAAATGAAGTTTGAGCAATTGATTTTAAACTCTTCATTCTTATTAAGTGAATTACCCGTATAATTATAATTGAAACAATTAGAAGGATAGTCAACTCAAGAATGGTTTCCGGAAAATTATTTATTGATGTTTTGAATAAAACCCCGAGACTGAGGTAAAGCACTATAAGAGATATGATTAATAAATTAATATTTGAGTAAGTATTATCTTTATTTTGAAATGTATTTTCCATAATAACTCTCACATCTAATAATCAGTAAAAATTATCTCGCTCCTGCTGTGTCCAACAATTTATTCCAATTTCCACGTTCCCAGCTCTCCAGCTCTATTTTTAATTTTCCCAGCAATACTTTTACTTCGGCGTAAACAGGAATTGCGGCATCATCATCACTTATCCACCCCATAAAATCACCCGACAAACTTTGTGAAGATCCACCCTCCCAATCAGCAAATCCAAAGTATTGTCTTGTAATTATAGGATAGTCCAGAGCATCTATTTCAATTTCTTCCTTTGTACCTGTAAAAACGAGTTTTGTACTTTCAATTTTGCCGTCGATTATTGTGGGAACTTTAATAGTTTTGCCCTGATGTGAATTAACCCTGGTAAAAAAGAATAACGATGGTCCGTCAACATATCGCACACAATTGTATATCGTTGTGGAATCTGTAAGCCTGTGGTTTGTTACATCGTAAACTTTCCAAATTGCTGATTTAGAATCCTCATTATATTTTGTATAATATTTTGTTCCATCGCCCCCATTCTCATAATAACCATAATAGGAGTTAGACATAAACGTTTGGCGGTCTATTACGGTCTCGTTGTATTCTTTAATATTTAAGAAAGGAATTGATGGATTAGATTCAACAAGCATGCTTACTTTAATATAATCCGGATTATCTTCATTTAGATTTGTTTTGATTGTGATAGTCCCGATTCTGATGAAAGTCCACTTTACCTTATAAACAAGAGTTTCGCCGGAGTAAAATACTTTACTTGTCCCAACTGTATTTTGTGAATAAACCGACGAAACATTGAACACAAATACAAATAACAGGTATATTATTAAAGTTTTCATAATGTTTCCTTTCCTCTGACGTAAGAATATTATTTTCTAAGCGTGTTATTGTCATTAAGTTGTCAAAGAATAGTCAAAGAATTTACACGGTTAGTAAAGGATATGCGCGTTTGTACTTTAAATTGTTGCAACCTGATCGGATTGGAAATATATGTGGCTAATTGACTTTAATTAAGGGGGACAATATGGTTGCCGTATATTAAACTCGGCAACCATATCAAGGGTCAGAACGATAATTTCAAAAATTTATATTACATTGTTGGCCACAACCAGCCAAATACACCTCCTGTGAAAAGAGCATACACCAATCCATCAAACAGATATTTAAAAGTAGTGGACCAGTTTCGTTTAAACCAGATGCTATCGTGAAAAAGTGCAAGCGAGTATCCGACAAATGCTGTTGTCCCGGCAAATCGGAAAACTGAAAGATAATGTGCACCGGGTGGTAGTGCATGACCGGCAATATATGCAGCAAAAATTCCAACTACTAAAGAATAGATAAACCAAAGAACCAAACTTGAACCCATACCATTTTGACCTGATGGATAAACAGTTATAATAGCAACAGGTCCCTTTTTGAATTTATCTTTATACTCCTGCGAGTTCCTTTCCTTTTCATCTTTTGCATAAGGAAAAACATAATCACCGGCAGGAACATTTGCTTTTCGAAGCTCATCCATAATATGATCCTCATCCGGTATTTTTTTGAAATCACTATTATGATGTTTGATTACCATGTGCATAAGGAAACTAATGAAAAAAACTACAATTGAAGAAAGAAGAATCGGCAGCCAGAGAGAAATTATTGAAACCATCTCAGCTCCTGTAATTTGTTAATAAGATTAATTTGGTTTTATGCCCGATTTAAAATAATTAAAAAAAATTATGAGTTGCAAAAGAAAATTATCAATATCTATAAATATTGTTTTGATGTAATATTTAATTAGCATCCGGAAGAAATGTTTCTGATTATCATAATATCGTAAGCAGCGTCACTTCAGCCTCCATTGATTAAATTATTTATCCGTTCATCATTTATAATCTGCAGTGATAACTGTGCAAATCTATTTTTGCGCTGCTTTCTGATAAACATTTATTGAGCAGATTAAAAATCCCTTAAAAATAATTATTTACTAACACATTTATACGATGATTACAAATTTATGCGGAACTCAGAAGGCGCAGCTATAAATAAAAAATTTCTATAAATAAATATCTAATGATTAACTTAAAAAAGAGGCAAAATGAAAAAGTTAATGAAAATTGGTTCGATAATAGTCGGGGTGTTCGTTCTTATTATAATAGTAGGTTCAGTTTATTTCAACTCAACCTATCCCAAAGCAATTCCGGTTTCTAAGGTAAAAGTTGAGCTTACCGCAGAAAGAATAGAAAGAGGAAGATATCTTGCAAACAACGTTGCAATGTGTATAGATTGTCATTCAACACGCGATTTTTCAAAATATTCGGGTCCCGTTGTACCAGGTACTGAAGGAAAAGGCGGAGAAATTTTTGGAAAAGAAATGGGATTACCCGGGACAATTCCTGTTAAGAATATTACTCCTGCTGCCCTTGGCGATTGGACAGATGGTGAAATTATACGGGCATTGACATCAGGAATAAATAAACATGGAGAAGCTTTATTCCCGATTATGCCGTATCCAAATTTTACAATTATGTCCGAAGAAGATCTTTATGCAGTGGTTGCTTACTTAAGAACCTTAAAGCCAATAAAAAATGAAATTGGTGAAAAAAGTCTTGATTTTCCTCTAAACTACATTGTTAAGACCTTGCCGCTTGATAGCTACAAACCGCATAAAGCTCCTAACAAATCTGATATGAAAGCTTATGGTGAGTATCTTGTGACTTTGGCTTCCTGCAATCATTGTCATACACAATCGAAAGACGGCGAGCCCATTCCAGGAATGGAATATGCCGGAGGTGCCCAAGTCGATCTGCCATTCGGCACAATTCGTTCAGCAAATCTTACTCCTGATGTTGAAACAGGACTGGGAAGCTGGACTAAGGAACAGTTTATTCAAAGATTTAAATCAATGTCATCAGATCAGGTAAAAGATATGAAAATTGAGCCAGGCAGTTTTAATACTATAATGCCATGGTCATTATACGGCGGTATGACTGAAGAAGATTTAGGTGCAATTTATGAATATCTGCAAAGTTTAAAACCAGTTAAGAATTTAGTCGTAAAATTTACACCTGCAAAACACTAAGATTAAATTCCAAACCATTACATAAAGTATTAATATCCGGTTGATTTATAATCAGCCGGATGATTCAAGTTGTTTCCAACGCATTAATAAAATTTTTTTTGTATTTGTATCAATGCGAATCAATTAACTAAAAACTTAAATGTGTGTTGGATCAAAAGAATAGCCATAATTAAAAATATTAATCCGCTCATCATTAAAAGTCAGTAGGTTTTATTACTCAGATATATTTTCGCAGTGCCTTCAAACAAAGTTCTTGTTGAGCATACAGAACAATAAACAATTTATGATAATGAAGCTCCTGATAAAAACATTGCAGGAACTTCCGGATAAAATTCAGTCAGTAACAAAATAATTTCCAAAATAAATAAAAGGATACAAATGAAAACACAACTCATACTACAAAAATTTCTTTTGATAATAATATTATTTTCAGCAACAATTAGCGCCCAAATAGTGCTGAATACTGACAGAAAACCTCTGGCAGGAGATTCGTTCACTATTATGGATATGGATACACTCGGGGTTACAGAGGGAAGTGCCGGTACAAATGTTACCTGGAATTTTTCAAATGTAACTTCAACCGGTGAGCAGATGATAGTAAATTACATCAATCCCTCAGAAGCACCAAACTCTGCATTATTTCCCGGTTCAGACGTAGCAGTTAGCTATGATGGGTTATCATATACATTTTATGATACAGATGGAAATACGGTATATTCACTTGGAAGCTCATACGAAGATTTTGCAATAGTGTATTCGAATACAGAAAAAGTTTCAGAGTATCCCTTTACTTTCAACTCAACTTTTCTTGATAACTTTCAAGCACAGTACGAATTGGGAGAGGGGCTGATTGACCGCAATATAGGTATCACACAATTTACCGGTGATGCATTTGGCAATATTATTTTACCTGATGGAAGTAATCATGCTGCATTGCGTGTTAAAATCTTTAGACATACTACCGATACAATGCTTGTTTCAGGAATCCCTCTATCAACAACAGAAGTTAAAGCAACAACTTACGAATGGTACAC
The DNA here is from genome assembly GCA_003538625.1 of Ignavibacteriales bacterium. Lineage (GTDB taxonomy): Bacteria > Bacteroidota > Ignavibacteria > Ignavibacteriales > Ignavibacteriaceae > IGN3. The sequence goes on along the minus strand of DPRR01000028.1, from coordinate 250,033 downwards.
CAATGAGATGAAATATCCTGTATTTGGAGTATCATACTTCGAATTGAATGTAAACGGCAGCGTCACAAATCACAAGGTGGTTGAGTACAATACTCAAACCCCAACTGATGTAAAAGAGGATCCGCAGCAAATTGTTAACGGATTTGAACTATTACAGAATTATCCGAATCCGTTTAATCCATCTACAGTAATTAATTACCAGATTACAAAATCAAGCAAGGTTACACTTAAGGTTTATGATATAATCGGTAATGAGATCAAAACTCTGGTAAATAATCAACAGCCGGCAGGAAAATATTCTGTTGAATTTAATGCCTCAAACTTACCAAGCGGAGTTTATTTATACAGACTTGAAGCAGGTGATCCTTCGACAGGCTCAGGACAGGGTTTTGTTCAAACAAGAAAAATGACTTTGATTAAATAAACTTAAATAAATAAAAAGCCAAATAACCGAAATAAGAGTAAAGAAATGCGAACTATGCGAATTCTAATAACAAATATTACTTTAATGCTGATTTTCAGTTTTTCTTTAATCGCTCAGCCTCAACAGGATAGTATGTCTTCCAAAAAATATATTGTGCCTGAAAATGCGCTTGGAAAAATTATCAATACTTTTATTTCGGTTATTAATTCATCCAACACTGACTCGGTTTCAAAATTCGTTAATGAATATCTTAATAAAGAGCTTGGCTCTGTCGGTGGAAAAAGCTGGTCAGGTGAAAAATATTTATTACTGCTGAAAAATTTAATGCTGGATGGTGGTTTGATAAATCCGGTTGATGTTAGAAAAGGCAATGATGAAAATTATCTTGCAGTTATTTTTAAAATTACAAAAAGTGAAAAGCCCCTTGGTATTGAGTTTATAAAAAATAAAGACGATAACACTTTGCGATCACTTGAAGTGCACGTATTAGGGACTCAAAACAAGCCGTATCAATGGCCGAATGAAAAGCTGGATGAAAAAAGAATTGCAAATGCTGTTGATGAAAAAGTACAAAAGGATTTTGAAGATGGATTATTTTCCGGAAATGTTTTAATCGCCAAAGGAAATAAAATTATATTAGAAAAATCATACGGCTATGCGAACATTGAAAAACAAATTCTGAATAATAACAAAACTCGTTTCCATACCGGTTCATTGGGCAAGATGATTACAGCAACTGCAATAGCCCAGTTGGTTGAAAAAGGAAAATTAAAATTTTCCGATACGCTTGGTACGATTTTAAAAGACTATCCTAATCGTGATGCGGCAAAAGAAATAACTATTCACGAATTACTGACACACACATCTGGTGTGGCCGACCCTTTTGAATTAGGAAGAAGAAAACCGGAAATGGATTATTCAACGCCCAAATCAAACTTACCTTTATTTGCAGATGCTGAATTAACGATGAAGCCGGGTTCTCATCATTCATACAGCAATGGTAATTATGCCGTGCTTGCAGCGATTGTAGAAGAAATCAGCGGAATGAATTTTGAGAATTATATTGAAGAAAATATTTTTAAACCTGCAGGAATGAAAATTGGTTATCCGAAGGAGTATGAAAAACTTCCAAGAGCAATTAGATATAGTCATTCGACTGAAAATGATCCGTTAGCGCTTAAGCCAGTAACTCCGGTCGTGGATTTGGAAAATGATATTCAATTTGAATATTCGGGTTATTGCAACGGGTATCTTACAGCAGAAGATGTATATAGATTTTTGCATTCGCTAAAAGAAAACATGCTGGTATCAAAAGAAATGGTTGAAATGCTTACAACCGGAAAAGTAAGTGTTGAAGAAGGAATGCCAGTTAAATATGCATACGGATTTTATGATGCAAATATGTGGGGAGCGAATTTACGCGGGCACAGCGGCGGCGGCGGAAATTCAGGTATTGGTGCTGATGCTGAAATGTTATGGAATAATGATTATTACATAATCGTCTTGGGGAATTGCGATCTGGAAAAAGTCAGACCGATATCATTTAGTATAGCAAGATTTTTAGGAAATCAATAGTAATCGAAGATTAGAAAGAAATAATAATGCAATTAAGAAAAACAGATTTGTTTACATTTATTCATAAAGCAATAAGAAGTATAATTTATGACGCTGCATCAAATTTGCAATCAATCGATTTTGCAGATATTAATGAATCGGGAAAATTGTTAGCATCATTACAAAGCCAGCTTGAACTTTTACATGAGCATGCCGTACATGAAGACAATATAGTATTTCCGGAGATTCAAATTAATGAGCCGGAAATGGTTAAAGAATTGAATCAAGAACATAAAATACTTGAAGAGAAATTAAATCAAGTTAAAATGCAGATTGAAAAAACCGATAAAGTTATCGACAAAGATAAACGTCTTGAATACGGAGCAGAACTAAATGCAATATTTAATGACTTTGCCGCAAACTATCTTGCACATATGAATCATGAAGAAGCAACTGTTCTTGAAGCAAGTTTTAAATATTTATCGGATGAAGAGCTTGTAGCAATAAGAACAAGAATACAAACTAAAATTCCTCCGGAGAGATATAAAATCTGGCTGCACTGGATGTTGAAATCGTTAAACAATTCTGAATTAATCAGTTTGTTGGGTGGAATGAAATCAGGCGCACCGCCGCAGGTTTTTGAAAATGTTGTGGGAGTCGCTCAATCCGTTTTAAAAAATGAAAACTGGAGTAAAATTAAATCTCAGTTAATGATATAATTTTTTGATTAAAAAGATCAGCATCTTTTATAAAAACTTTATCAGAACCGTTTTAAGATATAATTCATACTCAGCACCGAATTTTTCTTTTAGATATTGGTATTCGCGCTTAATAAATATTGTGAGAAGAATATAATTTAAAAGTACTGTTGTAAGCATAAGCCAGGAGTTAAAAAGCAAACCAATTCCGGGAATTATGAACAGCAGATAAGCCGCATACATTGGATTTCTAAAAACTTTATACAATCCATCTTTCATCAACAAGCCCTGGTTAAAGGATTTGTGTAATTTCCTTGCACAGTTCGCAACCATTAAAATTCCGAGAAGGATTAAAACGATTCCCAAAACAATTAATATCCCATAATGTTCTTCAGTAATAGTATAAAAAGGTTTTTCGTTTAAACTGATAATTGCAGTAATTATTAAATAGACGAAAGTAGGAACAGCAATAAAAGGTGCGGCACCGGCAATATTCATTTTTGTATTCATACAATTACTCTGCTTTTATAATGAGTTTAATTATTTATTGGCGAAAAAATTAAATTAAAAACAAATTTAAGTCAATTTAATTTATTTTCTTCCTGTAATCATTTTATCATCAAAACTTCCGATTAATTAATCTTAATACTGTTAATATCTGTCTTCTTTAATTGTGGGAATGATTATTTTATAAGTATAAAAACCGGTTAATAATAAAATGTACAATAATATATTCTATAAAAATCTTATTTCAATTCTTTTACTGATAATCCTGTTTCAATCTATCAGTACTGCGCAAAGTATTTTCATAAATGAAATAATGGCGTCAAATTCCGCGACAATAACAGATCCTGATTTTAATAATTACGCAGATTGGATAGAGATTTATAACTCTGGTTCTGCCGCTGTTAATTTAAAAAATTATTATATAACAGATGATCTATCACAGCCACAAAAATTCCAAATACAAATTGATCTTTTTATTGAACCAGGCGGATATATCATTTTCTGGGCAGATGATGCCAACACAGGCAATCATACAAATTTTAAACTCAGCGCAAGCGGCGAAAGTCTGGGATTGTCTGATCCATCTTTACAACTTCTTGATACGGTTACTTTTGGCGAACAGCAAACAGATATTTCTTTCGGAAGATTTCCAAATGGAATAAACACATGGTTTAAATTTTCTCCTGCAACACCCGGGGTTGCAAATTTAGAATCCGGTATTTTTAATATTCTTCCAATCCCTTCAATATCAACACAAAGCGGATTTTACTCATCATCAATTAATGTTTCTGTTTCACACAGTTTGCAGGATGTAACAATCCATTATACAAACGATGGAACAATTCCCGAACCAAATAGCATTGTATATTCAATTCCAATACAAATAGATTCAACATCAGTTTTAAGATTCCGAGCTTTTAAAAATGGATATACACCAAGCATAACAGAAACAAGAACATATTTTATTAATGAACAAACAGATCTTCCTGTGTTTTCTCTTGTTACTGATCCGGCAAACTTTTTTAGTGATACATCTGGAATTTATGTTGCGGGAACAAACGGAATAATTGACAATTGCAGTACGGAACCAAGAAATTGGAACCAGGATTGGGAGAGACCGGTAAGCTTAGAGTTTTTTGAGTTTGATAAATCGCTGGCATTTAAAGTTAATACAGGCGTAAAAATAAATGGCGGATGCAGCCGTTTATATCCTGAAAAATCTCTTGCATTCTTTTTCAGAGGTGAATATGGAAACGATAAACTACGCTATCGTTTGTTTGATGACATTCCTGTTTATGAATATAATAATTTTATTCTTCGCAGTTCGGGGCAGGATTGGTGGAGAACAATGTTTCGTGATGCAATGGTTCAAACACTTGTTGAACAGGGGATGAAATTAGATTACCAGGATTATCGTCCATCTATATTATTTATTAATGGCGAGTACTGGGGAATTCATAATATCAGAGAAAAATTAAATGAACATTATGTTTATTATCATCACGGTGTTGATAAAGATAATATTGATCTAATTGAAATAAGCAAGGGTATTGTCGCAAACAGCGGTGATGTAGCAGCGTACAATGAAATGATAAATTTTCTTTCTACAAACAATATGGCAGATCCCGCTAATTATGAGTATATAAAATCCATTGTGGATGTTGATGAATACCTTGATTATCAAATTGCGCAAATATATTCTGCTAATGGTGATTGGCCCGGATCAAATATGAAGCTATGGCGTGAAAGAGCTGCCGGTTCAAAGTGGCGCTGGATGATATATGATCTTGATTTTACGTTTGGCGGTAATGCACAGGGATTAGCAACAACAAATACATTAGCTCAGGCTACGGCAACAAACGGTCCCGCATGGCCAAATCCACCATGGTCTACTTTGATGTTAAGAAAACTTCTTGATAATCCTGATTTTAAAAATGAATTTATACAACGCTTTGCTGCGCATGTTAATACTACGTTTGAACCGAACCAAGTTCTTGCCGTGATAGATAGTATGGCGGGAAATATTGCATCCGAAATTCCAAGACACAAAGAGCGATGGCCGCAATCAATTTCATTTGGTGATAGCTGGCAGGAGCTTGTTGATATAATGAGAAACTTTGCTGTTGACAGACCAGAAAACACCAGAGGACATTTTTATTCTAAGTTTGGTATAAGCGGATCGAGTTCTTTGGTTATCAGTAGAAACAATCCGGGATGGGGAAAAATATTTACAAACACTGTTGAAATAAAAAATAATGGATCGACAAATGTTTTCTTTAATGATATTCCTGTTCATATAAAAGCATTGCCAATGCCGGGATATAGATTTGTACAATGGCAAGGAATATCAAGCTCAACCTCACCGGAAATATTTGTTGTACTTAATTCCAACTCAACTTTAACAGCAGTGTTTGAACCGGCAGAATTAACAGTTACGTCTATTGTAATAAATGAAATTAATTATAAATCATCTGCAGCGTTTGATACAGAAGACTGGGTAGAATTTTATAATCCCGATGCTGCCGCTGTTGATATTTCAGGATGGAAATTTGTTGATGATAATATTGCAAATCAGTTTACATTTCCCGGCGGAACAATGCTTGGAGCAAATGATTATTTAGTACTCTGCAGAGACACGGTTAAATTTAAACTGCTTCATCCGAATCAAAACAAAATTTTAGGAAATATAAATTTTGGCTTAAGCGGCGATGGAGATCATATAATGTTAAAAGATAATTCCGGAAATCTGGTTGATGAAGTTATATATTCATCTAGCGGATTATGGACATCATTACCAAACGGTAACGGACCAACATTATCATTGGTAAATCCGCAGCTGGATAACTCACTTGCAGAAAGCTGGAATGCTTCTGGATTTGCCGGCACTCCCGGCTATCTGAATGATATTTATACAAAAGTTGAAATAGAAAATGATTTAGTTCCAACAGAATTTGTTTTGTACCAGAATTATCCCAATCCTTTTAATCCAGCAACAACTATTAGATATTCAATTCCAAATGTCACCCTGAGCGGAGTCGAAGGGTCTCGAGTGCAGCTTAAAATTTATGATGTTCTGGGAAATGAAGTTTCAACTTTGGTAGATGAATATAGACCAGCGGGCAGTTATGAGGTTGAATTCAATGCAACAAAGTACACAAGCGGAGTTTACTTCTATCGTATACAGGCTGGAAGTTTTGTTGAAACTAAGAAGATGATCCTTTTAAAATAGTTTTAAATTTTACTAGTCCGGCTAATCTCTAATAGTTTAGCCGGAAATTAATCCCACCTAATTTTGCATTTCTCAAAAAAATATTCCTTTAAATATTCCTTTAAATATTCTTACGATTTATTGCTTTGCTGGTCAGCACTAACTAATTTATTCCTGCAAACTTTCTGATGTTATAATATCAATATCAGAATGATGAATAAATATATCATCGAAAGGATTTAAGATGCGCTGGAAAGGCAGAAGAGAAAGTTCTAATGTTGAAGACAGACGCGGTATGTCTTCCGGAGGTAAGGGTCTGGTTGGCGGCGGTATCGGGACAATTGCAATTGTAATTGTTGTCCTTTTGCTCGGCGGAGATCCGACTTCAATAATTCAAAATGTTCAAATAGATGATAAGACCACGAATTCAAATTATACTGAAACTGCACAGGATAAAGAACTTGCACAGTTTGTAGGCGTTGTACTAGCGGAAACAGAAAATGTATGGCACGAAATCTTTAAAGAAGAAGGCTCAACTTACCGTGAACCAAAATTAGTATTGTTCAGCGGGTCTGTGCAATCTGCCTGCGGTACAGCGGGAGCTTCAACGGGTCCTTTTTATTGTCCCGGTGATGAAAAGCTTTATATAGATTTAAGTTTTTTTGAAGAACTGCAAAAAAGATTTAAAGCCCCGGGTGATTTTGCAATGGCTTATGTAATTGCTCACGAAGTTGGTCATCATATACAAAAGTTAACCGGTGTTATGGATAAGATGAATGATCTTCGTTCACAACTTAGCAAGGAAGAATACAATCAGTATTCTGTAAGAGTGGAATTACAAGCTGATTTTTACGCCGGCATCTGGGCACATTATACTGAACAGCAGGATCTGCTCGAGAGCGGTGATCTTGAAGAAGCACTAAATGCAGCAAGTGCGGTTGGTGATGACAATATTCAAAAGCAGGCGCAAGGTTATGTCGTTCCCGAATCATTTACACACGGAACATCAGCTCAAAGAAAAAAATGGTTCTATAAAGGATTTACTTCCGGCGACATAAGACAAGGTGATACTTTTGCAGCAAGAGATCTTTAAAGGCCGAGTTTGTTTATAAAATTTATGCTTAGAAAAATTCTTCCTGCATAGTTAAAGTACTGCATTGATATTATTAATTTTAATCAAGCAAACTAATTTTGACCTAATAAAGTTTTCTGGGCAGCTAAGACAACAATAGAATTTCATAGCTCACTGAATTAACTATAATATATCACTATTTTGAGAGGCAAATCTATGGAACTTCCTAAAAAATCTTCACCATTTTTATTCGGATTGATTCTTCTTTGTTTCTTTCTGCCATTCGTAAATCTTTCCTGCAGCGGACAAACAATTATGTCTTTAACCGGATTTCAGCTAATTACCGGAGCAGAAGTAAAACAGCCGGATATGTTTGGACAAAATATGATGGGACAAAATGATAATATGGATAAAGAGAATGAAGAAGTTAGTTCGCAGCCAATGGCTCTGCTGGCATTTATTGCTGCGCTTGCAGCTTTGTTAATAAGCTTGATGAAGAAAAAGACTACAGCACTTATCAATATAGTTATATCTGTTTTGGGAGTTATCTTTTTGTTTCTATTAAAATTTAACATTGATGGAGATGCAAAATTAAATACAACCGGTCAGGGCATAATTACACTTGATTACCAATTTGGTTACTGGTTTTCAATTTTACTTTTTATTGGCGGAGCAGTGTTAAGCTGGCTGATATTTAATGAAAAACTCCCTAAAGAAAATGTAATATCAGAACCACCACCGGCAGAAGTATAATAATTATTAATGTGGAGTCGCAGTAAAACGGCTCCACTTTGTATTTCCTAATTTGTCTCATCAAATATTCTTCAAACTATCTTTGTTTTAATAAACATCAAAGCTATTTTTTCCACAAAAAACAAATTGATTATAATTCTTTATTAACAGGAAAGATTAATTGAATTCCAATTCTATTTTACAAATTAAAAATGTTTGTCTTTTAATTGTTTTGATATCATTTCAAATATTTCCACAACTGGATTCTTTAAAACTAAATCAATACAATCTTGTTGCCGATCAGATTACAAGAAAAGCATTAACAAAAAAAACCGGATATAAATTATTACAGGAACTTTGTGCAATCGGACCGAGATTAAGCGGCTCAGAAAATTCACTACGCTCAATTTACTGGGCAAAAGAAAAACTAGAAAACTTTGGAGTTGATAAAGTTTGGCTGCAGTCGGTAATGGTTCCGCATTGGGAAAGAGGATCTGTCGAGACAGCAGAAATTGTAAAAGAGAACGGCACAAATGGAAAATCTCTTAATATACTTTCTCTCGGTGGGAGTGTTGCAACTACTGAAAATGGAATTACAGCAAATGTTATTGAAGTAAAAAACTTTACTGAATTAAAAGAGAGACAAAACGAAGTAAAAGGAAAAATAGTTTTCTTTAGTCGCACTCTTGATGAGAGTTTATTAAATACATTTGCCGGATATGGCGGAGCAGTTGATCAAAGATTTTATGGCGCGATGGAAGCCGCAAAGTATGGTGCAGTTGCCGTGCTTATTCGATCGATTACAACCAAATATGATAACGTTCCCCACACCGGTGTAATGGGTTATGTTGATTCACTTCAAAAAATTCCTGCAGCGGCAATAGGTTATTTAGATTCTGATTATTTGCATAATGCTTTGATTGAAAATCCCGATTTGAAAATCAATTTAAATATGAATTGTAAAACTTTTCCGGATACTCAATCATACAATGTAGTTGCAGAAATAACAGGAACAGAATTTCCAGACGAAATAATTGTCGTTGGATCGCATTTTGATAGCTGGGATGTTGGGTGCGGTGCGCATGATGATGGCGCCGGCTGTGTTCAATCAATGGAAGTATTGTCTTTCATTAAAGAACTTGGTATAAAACCTAAACGAACTATCCGATGTGTATTGTTTATCAATGAAGAAAACGGGTCTCGTGGTGGCAAAGAATATGGGAAATTTGTCGAGACAAACAATGAAAATCATTTAGCGGCAATAGAATCTGATCGTGGGGGATTTACTCCAATTGGCTTTGATGTTGATACCGATTCATCAACTCTCAATAAAATAAGAAGTTGGCTTCCTGTTTTAGAAAAGTCAGGAATTACTTGGATTAAAAAAGGCGGCAGCGGTGTTGATATCCAGTATATCAAAAACACAAAAGCAAAATTAGGATATGTTCCCGATGCTCAACGCTATATGGATGTTCATCATTCAGCTAATGACACATTTGAGTCTGTACATCCAAGAGAACTTGAACTTGGTTCCGCCTCAATTGCTATTATGGCATACCTTATTAGTGAAGAAGGATTTTGAAAATTAAAAACAAGAGACAGTAAAGAAATTGTGCAGGTAACTTTCTAATTAAAGCCAAAGGAGAATTATGCAAGCCTTAGAAAACATTCTTACTCAAATTAGCGATTTACTTTGGGGATACCCGCTTATCATACTTCTCTTTGGAACACATGTCTTTTTAACATTTCAACTCAAAATCATTCAACGCTTTATCGGCAAAGCAATAAAAATTTCTTTGCACAGAGATAAAGAAGGTAAGGGTGATATAAGTCAGTTTGGGGCTTTAACCACTGCACTTGCCGCAACAATCGGAACGGGAAATATTGTTGGTGTTTCAACTGCTGTTGCTGCAGGCGGACCCGGCGCGGTTTTGTGGATGTGGTTAACAGGTGTGTTTGGAATTGCTACAAAGTACAGTGAGGCACTGCTGTCTGTAAAATACAGAGTTAAAATGCCTGATGGTTCGATGGCAGGCGGACCTATGTACGTTCTTGAACGCGGATTAAATATGAAATGGCTTGCAGTATTGTTTGCGGCATTCACTTCAGTTACTGCATTTGGGATTGGAAATATGGTACAGGCAAACTCAATTTCAACATTAGTTAATGAAGCTTTTCAAATACCAATGTGGGTTACAGGATTAGTGTTAACTGTTCTTACTGCTGTTGTAATTATCGGCGGAATAAAATCTATTGCAAAAGTTTGCGAACGTCTCGTTCCTTTTATGGCAATTACTTATGTGGTTGGTTGTTTAATAGTTCTTGGAATGAATATTAATGGAATTCCGGATACAATAATGCTTATTCTTAATAGTGCATTTAGCGGACACGCAGTTGTTGGTGGATTTCTTGGTGCGGGAATGAAAGAAGCAATTAGATTTGGAATTGCACGCGGACTCTTTTCAAATGAATCTGGTTTGGGAAGTGCGCCAATAGTTGCCGCGGCAGCACAAACAAAAAATCCTGTTCGCCAGGCATTGGTCTCATCAACAGGAACATTTTGGGATACGGTTGTTGTATGTGCGATAACAGGATTGGTAATTGTTAATTCCGGTGAATGGATGAAAGGGCTTTCAGGCGCGGCTTTAACCAAACAAGCCTTTAGTGATTTTCATATTGTTGGTCCAATTGTGCTTACACTTGGATTATTGACTTTCGTTTTCTCTACAATACTCGGCTGGTCTTATTACGGTGAAAAGGCAGCTGAGTATCTTTTCGGAAATAAAGTTGTAAAACCTTACCGCTACCTTTGGGTAATGTTTGTGATGATCGGTTCTGTGATGTCTTTAAATGTTGTCTGGACTTTTGCAGATATTACAAATGCTCTTATGGCAGTTCCAAATCTTGTTTCATTACTTTTACTAAGCGGAGTAATTGCCAGCGAAACAAAAAAATATCTCTGGGAAGATAAGCTGGACGATGAAGGGGAATAATTCTAAAATTAGAGTAGTCTTCCTCGTCTGTCACGATCCCCCGTTATGAAGCGATTATAAAACCAGAAAAGATTATGTAAATATTTTAGGCTGATAACTCTCCAAGCCAATCAGAAGCACGTAAGACATTAATGCCGTCTCTGCTTTCATTTTGTTTTAGATTATGAACTAGTTGAATTGCTTCAACAGCTTTGAATCTTTCGGCAAAGTATTTTAAAGACGGAGATACTTTGTTGTCGCTTAATTTTACTTCTATCAAATGTGTCAATTCTCCGTCGCGGGCTATGGCGAAATCTACTTCTCTATTGTCTTTAGTGCGCAGATAATTAAGTTTTATATTTTCACCTTTTGTATCAAACAAAAACTGAACGTGTTTTAACAAACTTACTGCACAGACATTTTCTAATTTTAAACCTTTATCTCCCTCAACAAAAGAAGTATCATAAAAATATACTTTAGGTTCTTTTAATATTGAGCGGGCAATGTTTTTATGGAAGGGAGTAACAAGGAAAATAATATATAAACTTTCCAGAATCTGAATATATTTTTTTATTGTGTTGGGCGATACTTGTAAATCATTTGCTATTGAATTTAATGAAAGCGGAGATCCAACTTTAGTACGCAGCAATTGTAGCAGTGTTTTCATTGTTTTTATTTCGCCTATGCGGCTGAATTCCAGGATGTCTTCTCTGATTATATCTGAATAGTATTGATTTTTCCATCTTGCAGATTCTATTTCAGCTTTCTCTTTTTCTATGCTAACAGCATTTAGCAACGGCTCAGGAAAACCACCGAATGTATTTAATAATTCCAACGCATCATAGGTTTTGGGTACTATTGGTGAAAGTTCTTTTATCGAAACTGGGTTTAATCTTAAATGCAGATAACGCCCGGCTAGCGAATCACCAGTTTGCCGAAAAGTATCAAGTCTTGCACTGCCGGTAACTAATATTGATTGATTTTTAGGTTTTGTGTCATAAACCCCTTTTATGTAGCGCTTCCAATTTTTCATCTTATGAACTTCATCAAAGACAATTAAATCGGTGTTAAGTGCCCAGCTCGTGTCATTAATTATTCTCAAATCATTAATATTATCATAATTTAAATACTGCGGTCGAGCAAAGCCTTCCATTATTTGTTTTGCCAAAAATGTTTTGCCAACCTGTCTTGGTCCTGTTACAAAGACAATTTTCTTCTTTAGGTCTTCAATTATTTGATTATATAAATATCTTTTCATACCGCCAAATTAAGTTTCGGTTGCAAAATAGTCAAGACTATTTTGCAAGATCATCAAAAATAGTCCAGATTGCGCCTCTTATAATAGCATCCTTGTTTTAATGGTTTCCGGAATTGCTTTTAATTCTTTCATTATCTCGGCAGAATTATTTTTTTGATCGATATCAATTATTACATAACCAATGTGCGCATCTGTCTGTAAATATTGTGATGCTATGTTAAGTTTTCTTGATGTAAAAACCTTTGTGATTTTGTTTAATACACCCGGCTGATTTTTATGGATGTGTAAATATCTCTGCTTGTTTAAATTTGGCGTTAGCGCAACCTCAACAAAATTTGTTGCACCGATTGTTGTTCCGACATCACAATATTTAACCAACTTTTCAGAGACTTCAAGAGCAATATTTGCCTGTGCTTCTGATGTACTGCCGCCAATGTGCGGAGTTAAAATTACACTTGGAAATTTTTGCAAAACATTTTTAAATGAATCTTTATTTGAATTCGGTTCTTCAGGAAATACATCAATAGCTGCTCCGGCAAGATGATTATTCTCTAAAGCCTTTGCAAGATCATCAATGGCTACAACGGATCCCCGTGCGGCATTAATTAAGAAAGAGCCCTTCTTCATTAAGCCAAATTCTTGTCTCCCAATCATATTTTTTGTTAAAGGTGTTTCGGGAATGTGAAGAGTTACAATGTCAGATAGCGAAAGCAGCTCCTGCAAACTTGAACAGGATTTTGCATTACCGAGATTTAATTTTTTTTCGATATCAAAATAGTAAACATTCATTCCCAGCGATTCCGCAAGAATAGAAACCTGAGAACCGATATGTCCGTATCCAACGATTCCTAAATTCTTTCCCCTAACTTCGTATGAGTTAGAAGCATCTTTAAGCCACACTCCATTGTGAGAAGCAAAGTTTTTTTCAGGAATTCCCCGTATAAGAAAAATGCATTCAGCAATTACAAGCTCAGCAACTGAACGAGTATTTGAAAACGGTGCATTGAAAACAGGAATTCCCTGCAGTTTTGCTGATAACAAATCAACCTGGTTTGTACCAATACTGTAACAACCTATGGCGATTAATTTATTTGCGTGTTTAAGAATTTCCTTGGTAATAATTGTCTTGGATCTTATCCCAAGTAAATGAACATCCTTAATTTTTTCAATTAATTCTGCTGTATCTAAAGAACTTTTTTGTGATTCAATAGTTGTGAATTGATTATCATTAAAAAGCTGCAATGCATTTTTATGTAATCCTTCTAACAAAAGAATTTTTATTTTTTCTTTTGAAAGAGACAATGATTTTTTTTTGCTGGTCATATCTTAAAGATTGTTTTTCTAAAAATAATAAATTCCGGAGAAGTTATTTGTTAAGATAATGAGAATTTTTATGGAAGAAGTATACGGATAACGGCTTATCTGTTGCCGCGCAAATAGTTTATGATTCTTTTTTCATTATAAATTTATTTTTTCTCTCAACCAGCCCTGTCTATCAGACATAATTCCATCAACACCCAATTCAATTAATTTTATAGCACGTTTAGGAGAGTTTATAGTCCAGATAAAAATTTTAACTTTATTCAATTTTAACTTTTCAACCAATTTAAAATTTAATGATCTTGTATATGACAGATTTATCCCATCTATAAAATTTATTTTTAGTTTTTTTATAAGATTATCCCAGTATGAACTGCCCGGAAATATTTTACCCATACTGACTCTTTTATTTAAGAAAATTTCATATTCCGGAAAAGCATTTTTAACCAGCGACATTTTCTTCAAACCAAACCCGATCAGTTTAATTTGTTCAGTATCTAACTTAGATTGATTAAGCGTACGTATTAAAGCCGGGATAATTTTAACTCCGCACTTGATTTCAATAAAAATATACTTTTTAATAGGCACTGTTGACAGAACTTCTTTTAAAGTCGGGATTGTTTCACTCGCATAATTTTCAGTTTTAGTATTATTCACGCTATATTTTTTTAATTCTTCTGCCGTGTGTGATTTTATCAATAAACTCTTGCCCGAAACAGTTTTTATTTTTTTATTGTGAACAACCATAATCTCGTTATCCATAGAAAGATGAACATCAATTTCAATTCCATCCGCACCTCTTTGCCATGCCAGATTAATTGATTTTAACGTGTTTTCGGGTGCATCATAGGATTCTCCACGATGTGCAATTATTAAAGGTTTAGCTGTTTTAATAAAATGTTTAATCATACTTAATTCCGAAAAACTATTTTAATTAATTAAGTACTTATATATTAACGAACTGAATTATATCCTTGCGGCACCCCATTTTTTGATAAAACAATTTGCCACAGATGATTTCTTCGAGAGCGAAAAGCACCCGACTGGCTAAACAAAAAATATTTCCACATCCTGTAGAATCTTTCATCATAATTATCTGATTTAATCTTATTCCAGTTCCTGTTAAAATTTTCAAACCAGGCTTTTGTAGTTTTTGAATAATCAACTCCGAAGTTGTGCCAATCTTCCATAACAAAAAGTCCTTCAAAAGCTTTCGCCAATCGCTGGACTGTCGGAAGTTCGCCGCCAGGAAAAATATATTTATCTGTCCACGGATCTGCATTTGCTGTTTTGGGATTTAGCGTGCCAATTGTGTGGAGTAAAAACAAGCCATCGTCTTTTAAACATTTATTCATAATCCTGAAAAATGTTCTGTAATTTTTTGAACCTACATGTTCGATCATCCCAACTGATACAACGCGATCGTAGTTTCCGGTTATATCACGATAATCCATAAGACGGAATTCTATGGGAAGTCCTTTGCAAAGCTCAGTCCCAAGATTAACCTGTTCCTGTGAAAGAGTAATTCCTGTACATTTTGTTCCATAATTTTGAGCAGCATATTTCATTAAACTTCCCCATCCGCAACCGATATCAAGCAATGTCATTCCGGGTTTTAAATAAATCTTATCACAAATTAATTTCAGTTTTGCTTCCTGTGCTTCATCGAGTTTGTTTGAGTTTTTCCAGTAAGCACACGAGTAAGTCATATATTTATCAAGCATATTTTCAAAAAGCACGTTGCCAAGATTATAATGATATCCAACATCGTGAGCAGCTCTTTTTTTACTTTGAGGGTTTAACAGTTTTGCCTTAATTACCATATAAAAAAGTTTTAATGGAACTATTTTATGTTCCAAATCTGCTTTAAGTATTTTGTAGAAGAGTTCATCAATATCATCACAATCCCACCACCCATCCATATATGATTCTCCAAGACCCAGCGATCCCTGGCTAAGAACTCTTTTGTAAAAATTTTGATTTTTTATTTGTATATCCCAGGGATTGGAACCATTTATTTTAACATCTGCTAATGCAAGGATATCCTTAACAAAAATTTCATCTTTTTTCATAATTGTAATCCTTTCATAGATTTATAAAAATTACGATTGAAGATTGTTATGCATGCTTGCATAGCTATCATAATCACAAAAGATTTATTAAGAACAAATAAAAATTTCTATACAATTAATAATCTCAAATATGATCTGCAATTAATGTTGTATAAATACAGGTCAAATAAAAACACTCGATTGTAATTAGCAATTAATTTTAATCAAAGTCAAAAAGTATCGATTTGTGTTTATTAACTATTGTTAGAAGTAGAAAACTGAGGAATGCTCACAGGAATTGGATTTAAAGAATGGAAGTTTAATACAAAACAGTTATAGCTATTGCTATAAAATGATCTGCAGTAAATATCATAAAACCGATCAAGAATCCCCCCAAAATCATGGAGAAATCTCAGGAATAATCTTGCGGACAACTAATTATGCTTCTTAATCTCTATAACTTTGTTTTTGCTGTAATCCATAACACCAACCATTAATCCAGCAGTGACCACAACTGCGCCGGCAATTTGAAATGCTGTAACATCTTTTCCAAACAAAAGCATTATAAAGGGAAGCAAAGCAAGATAAACATTTGTATACGGCACCCAGAAGTGTGCGGCAAATCTTGAAAGATTAAAAAAACCAAAACTATAAATGTATCCTGTTAAACCGGCAGCAATTACAAAAAGTATGGGAAGCCAGTTATTTGGTATTATGCTTCCATCAAACAATGAGAAAAAATGGTGGTACTCTGTTGATTTAATAATTTCTTTAATGTTTTGTTCGTCTTTTTTAGAAACTTCATTATTTAAATTATAACTTTTATCTGATTTTGAATAATAGTTTAGCAGATATTCTTTTTTGTTTTGATCAACTCTGTTTAAAACTCTTTCTTCAAACTTTTTAGCAGAAACAGTTTGCGGCATATTTGCATTCATTAGATTTCCAATTACAGGCATTATCAGAATTGCTGCGGAAATAAATATCATTTTCCAGATTTCCCGCCACATTACCAGTGCATTCGGACCGACACCTATTTTTGCAGTTTGAACAGTCTTATTATTTAAAACCTGCTGCGAGAGCAAACAGCCATTGATTATTACTATCCAGATTATTGCATTTGTATCAAGTGCATTTGTATTCTCATTCGCAAATCCTAAGAGATAGGGAATATGAGGAACAGCAAGTCCTGCAATAACCAAAGAAATACCAAGCCAATGCTCTTTGCGGATAGGAGCATCAAACATTACTTTACCAAAGAATGGAAGAAATGCCAGATATACATTTACATATGGGGCAAATATATGGGGCGAATAATTTCTGGGTAAATAGAAAAATCCTATATTTTCTATTACTCCTGTAAAAGCGCATATTATTATAGTAGATAAAGAAATGAAACCGGGCCACAAAAATTTTATTTTCTTTCCTCTGGTAACCTCAATTATTACGGCTACAACTGCCCATAAAAGTTTTGAAATTTCCCTCCACCAGGTCATAACTCCGGGTGAAACATTAATTGGTTCTCCACCAGTATACTTTGGTTGATTGGCCATCCAATTTAGAACATATTGCCCACCAAGCCCGCCATTTATAATGGAAAGCCAAAGAATAATAATAATCCACTCCACAGGAACTCGCTTTTAAGATTAAATTTTATTTTCTCTATAACTCGACACGGCAAAGTTAATTAATTTATTTTAGTAAATCAGTTTTTGAAATTTAATTAATGGTGTAATTAATTCTTCCTAATCTTGAGTAATAAATCATGCATAAAAAAGTAGTTCTTCTTTCAATGGACAGTTTAAAAAATTTTCATACTTATGATCACATGCTTATTGAGCCAATGAAAACTATGGGTTGGTTGACCGAAGAAATATCCTGGCGAAATGAAGAAGTAAATTGGAGCGAATATGATGCCGTTATTGTTAGAACGACATGGGATTATCAGAACGATTTAGAAAAATTTACAGGCGTTTTGGAAAAGATCAATAGCTTAACTCATCTTGAAAATGAGTTTGAATTAATGAAATGGAACATGAATAAAAAATATCTTTTTGATCTTTATGAAAAGGGGATAAAAATTGTAGACACAATTTGGGAGAAAAATTTTAACTCAAATCGCGCGTACGATTATTTTGAAAAACTTAAATCAAAAGAAATAATTATCAAACCAAACATTAGTGCCTGTGCTGATAATACATTCAGATTAACCAGGGAAAATCTTAATGAAAATTTAAAAGATTTAGAAAAAATATTTGCACAAAGAGAATTTATGGTTCAACCGTTTTTGGATAACATAATTAAAGAAGGAGAATATTCTTTGTTCTATTTTAACGGTCAACTAAGTCACTCGGTTCTAAAGAAACCAAAAGAAAAAGATTTTCGGGTGCAGGAAGAACATGGCGGCATAATTAAATCCATAATCACATCACCGGAAATAAATCAAATTGCGGGCAATATAATTAAGCAATTATCAACAACTCCATTGTATGCCAGAGTTGATTTAGTCCGCACAGATAAAAATGAATTTGCTCTTATGGAATTAGAACTAATTGAACCATCTCTTTATCTGAATAAAGATAAAAACTCCCCCATTAGATTTGCAAAAGCATTTAACGAAAAGATTAAAAATTCAGAGGCAATTATTTAAGCACTTGATTGATAGGTTTTAATACTAAATTAGAGTTATTACATTATAGTAAACTTAAAAATGTTAGAAAGTTAGATTTTAAAATGATAGCAATTGTAGATTATGGTGATGTTTGTATAGAAAAAGTAACAGAAGCCGTAAAGAAAGTAACCGATGACTTTATCATCTCACGAAATGAAGTTGATATCTGCCGGTGCGATAAGATTATTTTTGCGGGATGCGGAAGTGCTGCAGTAGCAATGAAAAAAATACATCTTTTAAACCTTTATTCTGTTCTGCGTATTGTCAAAAAACCAATGCTTGGCATTGGATTGGGAATGCAATTAATGGCAGATTATTCAACCGAGGGAAATATTTCTTGTCTCGGAATCTTACCAGGCACAGCAATTAAGTTTAAGCCGGAAGTTAATGATGCGGAATTTAAAGGTTTTAAAAAAGTGACTTATTGCAGATCAAGTGCATTGTTTAACGGAATTGAAGATAACACAGAGTTTTATTTTAATAATTCTTATTATTTGCCCAATAACAATTTAACAACATCAACTTGCCAGCAAGATTTTGCGTTTTGTTCATCGATGGAAAACGAAAACTCTTATGCTGTACAATTCCATCCGGAAATGTCGGGCGATGCTGGTTTAACATTACTAAAAAACTTTATTGAGATGAAATGAATGGAAACTGCTGCAAACACCAATTCTATTTTTGAAACCGAAATAATTGTCCGCCCTGATGATATTGATATGAACAATCACGTTCATAACTCCAAATATCTTGATTACATTCAAACGGCAAGATTTATTCAGATGCGAGATAACTATAAAGTTCCTATGGAAGAATACATTGGGAAAGGATTGAATTGGTTTGCAAGTGAAGTTCATCTGCAGTACAAACGCGAATTAAAATTTGGCGATGTTGCTCTCGTAAAAACACAAGTTGGCGAATGGAGCGGTGCGCAGGTTACAATAAATGTTTGGGTTTATAATAAAGCTACAAATAAAATTTGTGTGGAAGGTAAAATGCTATACACGCTTGTTTCACTTGCTTCCGGGCGACCGACAAGAATTCCTGAAGAACTTATAGAAAGACATAAAATTTAAGAAAGAAATTACTCTTGAAATATTCAGTTGCTACTTTTCGTTTTATTGTATTTCTATTGTCAGTTTCAATCGTTTTAACAGGCTGTCATTCATATTTTGAGGTTTCAAGAGATGATTACAGCAATCTTGAAAAAATGAATGATATAAAAGTTGTTTATAAAGACGGAAAAGAATTTATTGTTGAGAAAGATGATACCACTAATGTTAAAATGGTTGAAGATTCATTAATCGTATATCAAGGAATTGAAACAAAATCTATCGGGATGAATGAAGTTGAAAAAATTAGAGAATCTAGATTTGATTTTGGAAGAACGCTGTCATTGGTAGTTGGGACAGTCGTTGGTTTTATTTTAGCGGTAGGGTTATTTGTCTGGGCGATGGGTGGTTATGATCCAGGCGGGTGATTATCAAAAAGAATTTATGAAAAACTCAAATTTTATTTTTCAAATAACCATTTTTCTATTATCAATTTCAATATTGTTAACAGGTTGTCATTCATTTTATGAAGTGCCAAAGGAGGACTACAATAATTTAGAAAGAATGAATGATATAAAAGTTGTTTATAAAAATGGAAAAGAATTTGTTATTGAAAAAGATGATACCACTAATGTTAAAATAGTTGGTGATTCTTTAGTAGTTTATCAAGGAACAGAAGAGAAGCTGATTGGAATGAGCGAAGTTGAAAAAATCAGAGAATCCAGATTTGATCTGGGAGGCACAATAACTATATCTATTGTATTATTTACAGTTTTTTTAGTATTGTTTTTATCTTCAGATCCGTTTAAGACTTAAAGATGCACTAAAAAAATCCCATCTGTTCTCTAAAACTTTCGTAAATCCTATCATACTTTGGAAGTGCGCCTTCAAACTGGCAAATCTCAGCGGCAAAATCATTAGCAAGTTTATTAATGTATGGAATTTCTAATCCGTGTAAGTAACCGGCACAAAGTATAGCCGCAAATGCATCCCCGGCACCCGTAGTATCAACAACTTTTACCTCATCAATTGAATGATTGTATCTTTTTCCGTTTTCAAATATTGATGAGCCTTCTTTACCGCGTGTAACCGCGATCATTTTTATATTAAATTTTTCCATCAGTTCATAAGCAATTCGCTCTGTGGAATAATCTATTTGCACAAAAAAATCATTTAAGATATGCATCTCTTCATAATTTACTTTAATAAAATCAGCGGCTTCTAGTGATGTCTTAAGAATTTCTTCATCGTAAAAATTCTCGCGGAAGTTTAAATCCGCAAAATATTTTATTCCGCGATTGAAAAAGGATTGAATTGTTTTACGCGAAATATCAGATCTTTGCGCAAGAGTTCCAAAGTAAAGACAATCTGTATCCGCACTAATCAAATTATTATTTTCATCATTTAATTCTATAAAATCATAAGCGCAATCAGGTTCTATTTTAAAATTTGGATTGCCTGCACTATCTAAAGTAACCAGTGCCATTCCGGTTGGATGAAGATTATCATGCTGGATAAAATCAAATGATAATCCGGAATGTTTAAGATCATTAATAGCTTTGTTGCCAAGAACATCTTTGCCAACACGGCTAATAATGTTTCCATTATCAGTTAGCTTTTTGATATGATATATAAAATTAAGCGGAGCACCACCAAGACGTTTGTGGTTCGGATAAATATCAAAAAGAATTTCTCCGATAGAAGTAATATTCATAAGACGGGAATTATTGTTCCTAATATTTTGTTAAAAGACTATCAATAATATGAAAAGGTTATGAAACTTTATCAACTGAAAACGTCACAAAAATTGCCAATCACTATAGAAACTGCCTGGGAATTCTTTTCAAATCCTGCAAATCTGTCTAAAATCACTCCACCTTGGCTAAACTTTGAGGTTAGAACAAAATTACCAGAAAAAATGTATGCGGGAATGATCATTACATATTTTGTCCGACCTTTAATAAATATTCCGCAGACTTGGGTTACAGAAATAACTCACGTTAGTGAACCAAATTATTTTGTGGATGAACAAAGATTTGGACCGTACAAAATGTGGCATCATCAGCATATTTTTGTAAAGGATGAAAATGGCGGAGTAATGATGGAAGACATTGTAAGTTATGTAGTTCCGTTTGGATTTTTAGGTCGGATAATGAACACACTGATTATATCAAAAAAGATTAACGAAATTTTTAATTACAGAAAAGAAGTTCTATTGAAGATGTTTGGATAAGAATGAAAATTATATTATCCATTCCTCATAATTGTTTTTAGTAATGGAATTAAATTCAGACTCAGGATAAGCATTTTTCCATGCTTGTGGTGGCGATGATTTTATTTTATCCCATTTAAGTTCATATGCAAAAAGTTTTCCATCTCTTTCTTCTATCAGATCAATTTCTTGTCCGTCATAGGTTCTCCAAAAATATCGGTTAGAATAAATGCCGGTATAACTTTGGTATTTAATACGTTCACTCATCATATAGTTTTCCCAAATTATTCCTACATCATTTCTATTTTCAATAGAATTTAGATTTGAAATAATTGCATTTCTAATTCCATTATCGTAAAAATACCACTTAGAATTCTTTACAATTTCTTTTCTAAGATTTCTACTGAAGCCTGTTAATTTGTAAATCACAAAAACTTTTGAAAGAACATCCAGGTATTTTTCTACTGTATTTTTAGACATCGCTAATTGTTTCGCCAATTCTTGAATTGAAACTTCACTACCAACCTGGAACGCAACAAGCTTAAGTAAATCAAAGAGTTTCGAGGAATTTCTAAGATTCTCAAATGACAAAACATCTTTGAGTAAATACGAACTTATCAAAGTTCTTAAATATTCTTCCTTCTCTGATTTATTATTAAGATTAACTAACTCTGGCATATTACCGAAAATTAATCTTTGCATAAGATTATCTACTCTTTGTTCTGGCTTTTCAAATTTATAGTACTCACTTTCTGCAATAGGAAATATATTTATTTCTATTTTTCTTCCGGTTAATGGCTCCCCTGTTAGATTTGCAATATCAAATGCCGAAGATCCAGTCACAATAATTTTTAAATACTTAAATGAATCAACAATTAGTTTTAGTATTAATCCCGCTTCTGGAATTTTTTGTGCTTCATCTATGATTAATAAAGTACAATCCCCCAATATGTTTTTATAGTTCTGAATACTTCTTCTCTTAAGTAATTCGTGTATTGCAAAATCTTCCCCGTTCCAGAAAATTATTTTTTCATTTGTCTGCTTTCTTAGTTTTTGCAATAGAGAGGTTTTTCCAACTCGTCTTGCACCAAGTAAAATAAGGACTTTGCCAGGTGAAAGCTTGTTTTTTATTAAAATTTCAGCTTTTCGATTTATAAACATATAAATTCCGTCATTATGTTGACTGAATTTACATTAATTTGGTCAACATAGCAACCTTATTTAATGAAATACTTAATTAAAATTAATAGTTGTTAGTATTTAGCCTTATTTGATAATATAACTGACGCAATTAGCGTTAATTGCGTTAGTAAGATGACTGAATTAATAATAGTTGTCAGTCCACTTTTTTCATTTCATCCTGTTTAGCTTGTTCCATTTGTGCCCATGGATTTGTATCCGTATTCCATGTTTCAACTTTTATTTTCATAGAACCATCTTTTTGTTCTTCCCAGATTGTAATGTACTTTCCATTGTCTGCCCATTCCGGCATTTCAGGACCTGACATTTTCATATCATAATTCCCAATTTCAATTGCAAGATTACCGGCAAGAATTAAATCAGTTATATTTAAAGCAAAGTGGGTAGTCTTCCAACCAGATTGCGCCTGCAGTTCACTAAGCTCTCTTACTTTTGCAATACCTTTTACTGTTGGTTGATAACTAGGCATGGAAA
Organism: Ignavibacteriales bacterium; assembly: GCA_003538625.1. Classification (GTDB taxonomy): domain Bacteria; phylum Bacteroidota; class Ignavibacteria; order Ignavibacteriales; family Ignavibacteriaceae; genus IGN3. Next base: position 226,628 of record DPRR01000028.1, on the reverse strand, counting down.
TCACATCATCAGTATACATTGATAACATTTTATCTGTATCGTTATCAATCATTGCTTGTGTGTAAACCTTATTCATTTCTTCAATCTTTGCTTTAACTTTATCAACATCCTGAGCAAAAAGACTTGAAGAAACAATGACGGTTAAGAAAATAAAATAAATCAGCTTATGCATAACACCTCCTATCAATAATTAAATAATAGTTTTTCTATCCGGTTCAATCTAAAAAACACAGTAACTGTTTACAACAAAATTTTTATGAATTATTTAGAATACTAATTCTTATTTTTAGCTTGAACATGAAATAATTGTTAAATGATGAAAAAAACAAATTATACTATAATTGCCGGTAAATATAATAATCGTTATAAAGGAAATTATTTAGTTAAGATCGAAGAAGAAATCAGAAATCTGATTATCTCAAATAACTATCAAAATATTTTGGAAGCCGGATGCGGGACAGGAAGATGGATAAGTTCGCTTGAAGACATGAGCAAAAAGATTTTTGGTTTAGATTATTCGTTTGATATGATAAAAATTCCAAAGATTGACACATCACATCTAAATCTTGTAAATGCTGATGCTGTTCACATTCCATTTAAAGATAATTTTTTTGATTTAATATTTTGTGTAAATGCAATCCATCATTTTACTGATAAAGAAAAATTTATAGCAGAATGCAAGCGCACATTAACAAATAACGGTATGCTTGCTGTTTTTGGAGTTGATCCGCTTATTGATAAAGACTGGTACGTTTATGATTATTTTGAATCCGTTTATGCAAATGATTTGAAAAGATTTACTTCCTTAAAATTATTGAAGAATTTGTTAGAGGCAGAAAATTTTGGAGAGGTTGAAATAAAGACAGTCGAACAAGTCCGCCATAATAGAATCGGGAATGATATTTTTAATGATCCATTTCTTGAAAAATATAACTGTTCACAGCTCGCAGATCTTTCTGATGAAGAATATCAAAAAGGTATTGAGAAGATTAAAAATCAAATAGTTAAAGATCCGGAAACAGTTTTTAAAACATCAGTTGTATTTTATCTTGTAAGCGCAAAAAAAATAAAGGAAGTAAAAAATGCCAATAGTAATTAAATCACCAACCATAATTGAAGCCGCAGGAAATAAACCCAAAATTATTGAAGAATATTTTGGTAAAGTAAATTCAAAATCATCTGAAATTAGTATCGCAAGAATGAAAAGCCCACAGGGCTGGATTGAACCGGGCCAACGACCGGAGTTTGATGAATATACAGTTGTGATAAAAGGAACTTTACAAGTAAAAACAGAGAATGAAATTATTGATGTTAAAGAGGGCTCAGCAATCCTGGCTAAAAAGGGTGAGTGGATACAATACAGTACGCCATATGAGGGAAGTGTAGAATATATAGCTGTTTGTTTGCCCGCATTCTCCCCGGATAATGTTAATAGGGATGAATCTTAAAGTAACAGATTACGGAATAATTTATGATGGAATTTCCTAATCACTCCACACAGATTGGAATTGATTATGAAAAACATCACTGCAAAAATTTTATTTCTATTCTTATTCTTTTCAGTACGTGCTTTCTGCCAGCTTGAGGAAGATTGGCCTGGGTACAAAGTTAGTATTCCATTTATTAGAGTGATTGAATCAAAACCAATTTACAAACAAAGTAGAATTCAAACCAGAGTTTATCCACCTCAGAAGAATCAAATCAATGAAATTGCCGGATACATTTATACTCTGGAAATAACTTTATCAATTAATAGTAATACAGAATACTTTGATAAAACAGTTCCGGTTGTGTTTGAAACACCCGACCGCAAAACATCCATTTATTATTTTAATCAGGAGCAGATTCCGATGAGAACAAACAGGATCTATGATTTTATTGTTGAAGTTAGATCAAAGTATTTAGGTTATACCCAGGTTGGTTTTTTAAGAAAATTTAGCAACTCTAATATTCCTACTCCTGTTTATGAAAACGGATTAAGATTGGAATAGTTGTACTTGCCTTCTCACAATTAAGAACAGCTATGCTTTCACTTCTTTGAATTGAAAAGAATGAACTAATTTGTCTTGTTTTATGTTAGTTTTTTCAAACAATGACGGCAATCTTTATGGAATATTATTTGACTATGACAAGTGAATAAAAAGAAGGCTCTTCGTTTATGTTCGAATTTAAGTTTACTGAAGAACAGTACATGCTTCGTGAAATGGTGAAAGATTTTACTAATAATGAAATCAAACCCATTGCTTCAAAGATAGATTCAGAATCAAAAATTCCGGAAGAGCTTATTAAAAAAATGGCCGGGCTTGGCTTTCTTGGGATCTCATTTCCTGAAGAATACGGCGGCGGCGGATTTGGTGAAGTTGGTTATTGTCTGATGCAGGAAGAAATTTCCCGTGGATGTATGAGCACAGCAACTTTTATTGGAGCCCATCAGTCAATCGGAACAAATGCAATTTATAATGGCGCATCCGAAGAACAAAAGAAAAAGTTTATTCCACCTCTTGCATCAGGTGAAAAAATTGCTGCATTTGGTTTAACAGAAGCGCAGGCAGGTTCGGATTCATTTCATCTTAAAACCAAAGCAGAGCTTGTTGGTGATGAATGGATTATTAATGGTGAAAAACTCTGGATTACAAATGGCGGCATAGCAGATTTTATTTCTCTTTTTGCAAGAACCGAAAAAGGAATCAGTCTTTTTGCTGTTGATACTAATGTTACCGGTTTTAAAGCCGGTCCGCCTGAAAAGAAAATGGGAATTAAAGGAAGCGTAACAAACGCCTTAAGTTTTGAAAATGTCCGTATACCCAAAGAAAACTTAATCGGTCAGGATGGAAGAGGCTTTGTTTATGCAATGAAGACTCTTGATGCTGGAAGACTCGGACTTGGTGCGGCGTGCCTTGGTGTATCAAAAGAATTGCTGGAACTTTCTGCAAAGTATGCAAAAGAGCGCGTACAATTTGATCATCCAATTTCACATTTTCAAGCAATTCAATTTATGCTTGCAGAAATGGCTGTAATGATTTATAATATGGAATCAATCGTGTATCGTACAGCTGTTGATTATGATCTTCATAAAGATATTTCGAGGCAATCCGCGATTGTAAAATATTATTGTTCAGAATCCCTGGATAAGATTGTTGATTTTGCTGTTCAGATTCATGGCGGTATGGGTTACTCACAGGAGCTGCCTATAGAAAGAATTTATAGAGATAGCCGAATTAACAGAATTTTTGAAGGAACAAACGAAATTCAAAAAGGAATTATTGCAAGAGACGTAATTAAAAAGGGCGGAAAGTTATAACACTGAAACCATTATCCGGAGAAAAATAAATGCCAGTAAAAAAAACAGTAAAGAAACCGGTTGCTGCAAAAGTTAAATCAAAACCGGCTAAGATTTTTTATTATCGCATCTTCTTTGATGATAATGAAAAGAAAAATTATATGAAGAGTATGCTTACTCATAAACAGGTCGAAAAGTATCTTAAAGTTTATGAAAAAACGCATCAGAAATTTTTAAATGCAGAATTTATAGCATACCTTAAAAAATATGATAATAAAACGGAGATGATTGAAATAAGCGACATATCGTATTAGTAATATTGTCTTCAATCGCTTAAGATTCCCGGCGGATTGTTTGTTGCCTCCTTCAATCATGCCGGGAATTGTTATTTATAACAATTATCATTTAATCAAAACATACTGTTTCAGATAAATTCTGGAACCCTTTTTACGGTTGTTTATTTCCTGCTCATTTTATTTATCTCTAATTTTGAATCACAAATTTTAAATAATTTTTATTTAAACTTATTAAAGGATAAGGGTATGAAATCCTATTTGTCACTTCTCGCAATATTAATTTTCGTTTCTGCTTCATTCATCAAACCGCAAGAAAAAAACAAAGGTGTTTTTACTGAATCAAAACCCGGATTTTATCAGGAGATCCAGAAGGGAATAGATGAATTCAATAATCCTCCGAAAGAAAAAAAGAAATCTTTTAAATTAGATTTCACCGGAATGAACTATCCTCAATCCAAAGAGGAGTTTAAATATTTCTGGCATAATGATCCTGTTTCACAAGGACAAACAGGAACCTGCTGGTCTTTCTCCACAACATCATTTTTTGAATCTGAGGTTTATCGTTTAACGGGAAAGAAAGTTGCATTGTCTCCCATCTTTACCGCTTACTGGGAGTATGTTGAAAAAGTGAAAGAGTACGTTCGTACCCGTGGCATATCACTTGTCGATGAAGGTTCTGAGGCTAATGCAGTTACAAGAATTTATAACCAATATGGAATTGTTCCACTTGAATCTTATACCGGGTTGTTGCCTGAACAGAAATTTCATGATCACAGTAAAATGATTGATGAAATACGTGATTATCTAAAGAACATAAAAGCAACCAATGCCTGGGATGAGGATGAAGTTGTAAGAGTTATAAAATCAATTATGAATTTTTATCTTGGTATTCCTCCAACAGAAGTTGTTGTTGATGGAAAGAAATACACACCAAAAGAATATTTAACAAATTATCTAAAATTAAATACGGATGATTATGTTGATGTTCTTTCATATATGCAGCAGCCTTACTGGAAGCAGGTCGAGTATGAAGTTCCTGATAACTGGTGGCACAACAAAGATTATTACAATGTACCGCTTGATGATTTTATGAAAGTATTGAAGAATGCTATTAAAAACGGTTACACATTAGCAATTGGCGGAGACGTTAGTGAAGCCGGTTATGATAGCTGGACAAAGTGTGCAGTTGTCCCATCGTTTGATATTCCATCTGAATACATTGATGAAAACGCCAGACAATTCCGATTTAGTAATGAAACAACAACTGATGATCATGGAATTCATCTTGTTGGATATGAAGAATTGGATGGCAAGACCTGGTTTTTAATTAAAGATTCCGGAGCCGGCTCACATAACACAGGCGATAAAGGATATTATTTTTACAACGAAGATTATGTTAAACTAAAGATTATGGACTTTATGGTTCATAAAGATATGTTTAAGGATTACTTCTCAAAGTTTAATAAATAGTAATAGAACACGGATGACACTGATAACGCTGGTTAACACGAATTAATCCGTGTGAATCCGTTAAATCCGCGTCATCCGTGTTCCATTGTTTTAAAAAAATAATAACTGTAGCACACTTATGTACGATTTTATCTTCAAACCCTTCAACGAAATGACAGAAGAAGACTATAAAACAGTCGGATTCAAATCTGGATTAGAAATTCATCAACAACTTTTAACCGAGAAAAAACTTTTCTGCCGCTGTCCTGCAGGAAAATACAGCAAAGACTATGATGCTGAAATTCTTAGGCATATGCGCCCCACACTTTCTGAAATGGGTGTTTACGACGGTACAGCGTTGATGGAATTTAAAACAAAAAAAAACATTATCTATCATATAAAGCGAGAAACGGTTTGCACTTACGAGATGGATGATACTCCGCCATTCTTAATTAATGAAGATGCGCTTGATATAGCAATCGGAATTGGAATGTTGTACAACTGCAATGTTGTAGATGAAATTCATATCGCACGTAAACAGTATCTGGATGGAAGTATTCCAACGGGATTTCAACGCACAGCGATTTATGCTCTCGACGGCTGGATTCCGTACAAAGATAGAAAAGTTAAAATTGTTCAGATGTCTATTGAAGAAGATTCGTGCAGAGAAGTTTCTGATATTGGTCATGATAGAGTTTATCTTACAGACAGACTTGGAATGCCGCTTATCGAAACAGTGACAGAACCTGCAATGAAAACTCCGCAGGAAGTTGCAGAAGTTGCCTGGCAATGCAGTAAACTCGTAAGAAGCACACATAAAGTTAGGCGTGGAATGGGCGCTGCACGTGAAGATGTAAATGTTAGTGTTGAGGGCGGAACCCGTGTTGAAATAAAAGGTGTTCCCCAGATTACATTGATTCCACTGCTTACTTATAACGAAGCGATGAGACAATGGAATCTTTTACGATTGAGAGAAGAATTAAAAAAACGAGGAATCACCCCGGAAACATTTAAGGCTGAATCTTATGACATTACAAAACTTTTGAAGAAAGTTCATTATGCGCCGCTTAAAAATGCTGCGGATTCCGGAATGATGCTGAGCGCGGTAGTGTTAAAAGGATTTAAAGATTTGCTTCACTGGCAAACACAAACCGATACTTACTTTTCAAAAGAAATTTCTGATCGTGTAAGAGTGATAGCTTGTTTAACCAATATTCCAAATATTATTCATTCAGATAGCAAGAGTGATTCAATTAGTTCCGCTGATTGGTTAAAAATCAAAAAGTTTACAAACGCTGCTGACAACGATACAATGATTATTGTATGGGGTAGTGAAGATGATGTTAAAACAGCAGTGAACGAAATTATCATTCGTGCCAAGGAAGCAACAATTGGAATCCCATCTGAAACACGGCAGGCAATGAGCGATGGAACAAATGGATTTGAACGTATCCTTCCCGGTGCAGATAGAATGTATCCCGATACAGATCTGCCTCCTAAGAAAATTACAAGTGAAAGATTAGATAAAATAAAATTATGGCTGCCTGAACAGATCTGGAAAAGGATTGAATGGTACAACAAACTTTCTATCCCGAAAGACACTATTGAGGAACTCTCTGTTTCTAAATATGCGAAGCTTTTTAAGAAAGCAGTAAATGATTGGAAAATAAATCCAACTACTGCAGCGGTTTTATTAATTCAATATCCCAAAAGATTGATAAAGTATGGCTGCATTATTGAATGGTTGCATGAAGGGATGTTTGAAGGAATTTTAAAATCCTATGCCGATGGAAAAATTCCTAACGACGCTTTGCTTACAACACTAAGAACAGTTGCAGAACTTGGTGCATTTACCGAAGAAGTAATTAAAAATCCTGCAAGCAAAAAAGAAGTTGATGAAGTTATCAAATTAGCACAAACAGAATGTGATAAAATGAAGATCATAAATCCGGAGAAGAAAAATGAAATATTGTTAGGAATGATTATGAAAAAACTCCGGGGTAGAATCCCGGCAAAAGTTATTGCAGATAAAATTGGTTTTTCAAATTAATTAGGTTTAATAAATATGAATAAAGAAACTGCGATTAAAATATTTGAACAAAAGAAAATACGCTCACACTGGGATGATGGGCAAGAAAAATGGTACTTCTCGGTCGTTGATGTCATTTTGGTGCTTACTGATAGTGTTGATGTAGCTGCATATTGGCGAAAGCTAAAACAGCGTTTGAAAGAAGAGGGAAATGAAACCGTGACAAATCTTCACGGTTTGAAAATGCTTGCTGCGGATGGAAAGATGAGACTAACTGATGTCGCTGATACAGAGCAATTATTCCGTTTAATACAAAGCGTCCCCTCACCAAAGGCTGAACCATTCAAATTATGGCTGGCTAAAGTAGCAAGAGAACGTATTGATGAAATTGAAGATCCTGAAATTGGTATAGATCGTTTAATGGAAACATACCTTAAAAAGGGATACAGCAAAGAATGGATCAATCAACGACTAAAAAGTATTGAAGTACGTAAAGATCTAACTGATGAATGGGAAAAACGAGGTGTATCAAAAGGACAGGAATATGCAATACTTACTGATGAAATTATAAAAGCCTGGAGCAGTTTCTCTGTTAAGCAATACAAGAAACATAAAGGATTAAAAAAAGAAAATCTAAGAGACAACATGAGTAATTTAGAACTTGTTCTAAATATGCTCGCCGAAGCCACTACAACAGAAATTAGTAAGGAAAGGAAACCAAAAACATTTATTGAAAACAAAATCATTGCTAATCAGGGCGGTACAATTGCTGGAAATACTCGAAAAGAAATTGAAGAAAAAACCGGCAAGAAAGTGGTCACAAAACTTAACGCAAAAAAATATTTAATTGTTAAAAAGAAATTAAAATAATGGCTGAAATTAATTTAGAAGATTACAAAGGTTATCGCGGAGTTGCATTAAACACTCTGCAGAAATTTAAAACACCAATATGGAGTGATGTAGAAATTCTTACAGATGAAGGAAGTTTTAAAGGATTAATTTTACCGCGCTCAGAAACTGCTGATGAATTTCACATAGTTCTTAAAATGCCAATCGGGTACAATATCGGAATTTCAGCAGAGAAAATTAAAGATGTAAAAATCTTTGGGCGACGTGAGGCAAAATATAAAATTCCTGAAAAAGATTTTCCTTATGATCCTAAAAAACCGCGAGTAAAACTTCTGGGAACAGGCGGAACAATTGCTTCGCGTTTAGATTATAGAACAGGTGCTGTTATTCCGGCTTTTTCCCCGGGAGAACTTTATGGTTCGGTTCCCGAGCTTGCAGATTACTGTAATCTTGAAACAGAAAAACTTTACGGTGAGTTCAGTGAGAACATCGGACCGAAGCATTGGAAAGGTGTTGCGGAAGCGATCGGAAAGGAAATTGAAAAAGGTGTGCAGGGAATTGTAATCGGACATGGTACTGATATAATGCATCATACCGCTGCGGCATTATCTTTTATGGTTCAAAACACTCCCGTGCCAATCGTAATGGTCGGTTCTCAGCGATCAAGTGATCGTCCATCATCTGATGCAGCATCAAATCTTATTCACGCGGTTAAGACTGCCGCTGAAAGTGATATTGCAGAAGTTATGGTTTGCATGTTTGGACCAACTTCTGATATGTACGGACTACTTCATCGCGGAACACGAGTGCGTAAAATGCATTCAAGCTATCGTTCTACTTTCAGAACAATCGGCGATATTCCCATCGCGATGGTTAGTCATGAAAAAATCACACCGCTCCGTGAAGATTATAAACGAAGAAGAGATGATAAAGAAGTAATAATCAATCCGGTGTTTGAAGAAAAAGTTTCTATCGTCTACTACTATCCTAATATGCAGCCTGATATAATTGATTCGCTTGTTGATAATGGTTATAAGGGAATTGTAATTGCAGGAACCGGACTTGGACATGTTAACAAACCAATGTATCCTGCGCTAAAGCGCGCACGAGAAAAAAATGTTGCTGTTTATATGACAGTGCAAACATTATGGGGTTATGTGCAAATGTATGTTTACGATACCGGAAGGGATATGATGGAACTCGGAGTTGTACCTGCTGCTAATATGCTGCCCGAAGTTGCTTATGTAAAACTCGGCTGGGCATTGGGACAAACAAATGATTTAGAAAAAGTGAAAGAAATTATGTTAACTCCAATTAATGGAGAAATAACAGAACGAGAACCAAGTAATGGTTATTTAATTTATCAAGGAGGATTACCAGAGGTTGAAGAGTTTATAAAGCAGTATAGGAAGTAGTGGAAATGAAAAAAAATAAAGAGTCTTTAAAAAAGAAAAAAATAATAAACCCAAAACCTGAATCATTTATCAAAAAACACTTTAGTAATATAGTTAGTGGATTGTTAATTACTGTTCTTGGGGGGCTAATAATATATTGGTTAACGAATAAACAGGAAGACCTTCATGAAAATTCTTCAAAATTGAATTGCACATTGGTTGTCAACAATATAAAAGGAGATTCTGTTAATTATAGTTTGAAAATAAAAAATATCGGTAAATCGATGGCAAGAAAAATAAGATATCGAGTTGTGTTAGATGATTATCAATACGGTCAGAGCGAACAGATATCTCAAAATCTTAGCGTTGATGAAAGTTTAAATTTATTTCCTATACCCATAGTTAATCCATACTTTTTAAAGGAAGACATTTTTTCATTAAATATATTTTTATACTATGAATCTTTTTCTGAAGATGATTCAATTGAGCATAAAAATAAATTTACTTTCTTTGTCCCAAAAGAACAATTATTTGAAGGCGAATATAATCCGGTAAACAGCATAGATAGTTTTGAAAAAATATTTACAGAGTCACAGCTTGATTCTCTTGCTTTGGTTACCAAGCTAAAACAAAACGACGGTTCAATATCTTATGCGTTTTACGAAACCTCCGACAACCAATTGAATTATTTTTTCAGATTTGATAGTACAGCATTACTATATAATCCTCAAAACCGCGAAATGATTTTTCAAAAACTATTTAACGATGGCAATGTATTAACAATTAAAAAAGTTGTTGTAAAAAGAGATAAAAATTATCATATAGTAATTTTAAATTGGATTAACAACAAATATTCCCTGTATGTTAATGGTGATTCTTCAAAGGATTATCATTGGCAAAAAACAGATCAAATTGAAAAACGCTGATTGTAATTTTGAACCTTCGACGTTCTTAATTGCAACGTCGAAGGTTAATTTGGTTTACATCTCTTTAAAAGTTACCCCTGCAGGTATTTCAAACATTTTAGAATCTACAGAACCATCCTGAATTTTTGTTGCTTCGATAACAAAATCTGCTCCGCCCATTTTGGTTGTTGATTTTATTAGAATGTTATTCCAGGTCCAACTAATCATAGGGGCACCTCCAAACTCTGCACTAAATTTTTTACAATCCTTTCCTGCAATAATTTCAGTACCAAGATCTTTTACTTTGTAACGCTCAATTGTTTTAGGATCGGCTTTTGAATAATCGGTGCTGGCTGGAGCATACCAGGCTTTTTTGGTTCCCTCAGTTTTACCTTCTTCGTATGTGTAGCTGAATCCATCTTTTCTTATATCTATTGATTTGGTCTTGGCAATTCCTAAATCAATAGAAGTAATGGAAACTTCTTTTGCCCCGTAATCATCAAAGTATAATTCCTGTTTTGTGCCCATAGGCGCATCGTAAAAAATTACGCCGGATTTTATTCCATATCTTTGAGTAACAACAGGTTTCGGTGCTTCCTGCGTTGTTACAGTTTGTTGATCTGTGCCCTCTACTTTTTTCTCTTCAGTCTTTGAGCATGCAATGATGAATGTTAAAGCCAGAACAAAGAATAATAATTTTTTCATAATGTAACCCGAGCCTCTCCTGAATGTAAGTAATTAGTTATTTATAAGATCATTCAATCAAAATCAAGTAACCTAGACGGTTTGTTAATCCATTTCTCGTTAAATGCCTGTACTTAAAGAAACAGGTCGTCCCGACGGGACTAATATCTTTCTGCTATTCTTTGTTACAAACAGTTTACTCCTGACGGAGTAATAGAGCATTGCTTCTCTTTCTTTGGGACGGACTATTATTTATAAATGGTTTACTACTCATTAATACCAAGGTTAAAATAATTTCATTAATAAGTTCCGTAGGAACTAACTGTTTGTAATTTCGTCATCATAAAACTAAGTTAGCTCCATCGGAGCGACCTTTAGTTAATAGTTTAAGTTAAACATCAATCCACTCAAACAAATACTTTACATCGTATTCAACTGCAAATTTTTCAAGAAACTCGATATACTCTTCTTTAAATGATTTTTTGTTGTGATGCTTTTCCTGATTCTGGATATATTTTATAACGTTATCAATCTGACTGCGAGAATAGGAGAAAACACCGAAACCTTCCTGCCAGCTGAATTTTCCTTTAATTAACTTTTTATCATTAATAAATTTTGATGAACCCGCTTTAATATCTCTAACAAGATCAGATATGCTAATTGATGGTTTTAAGCCAACAAGCAAATGAGAATGATCGGGCATACAAAATATTGATAATAGTTTTTGATCACGGTTAGTAATGATGCCGGTTATGTATTTGTGAAGCTCTTCCCTGATGTTTGCATGAATAAGGTTTTGCCTTCCTTTAACGGCAAAGACAATATGAATGTAAATTTGTGAATATGTATTTGCCATTTAAATCTCTAATAATAAATTGGGTAAATACAGGTCGCTCCGATGGAGCTTTATTAATTACCTTTTCCTTTTATCTATAAACAGATCGTCCCTATGGGACTTCATATTTTCTAATTTACACTATATTACAAACCGTTTACACATAACGGAGTAAGTTAAAATTCTTTTTAAAAACGTAATTATTTCATTTACAAGTTCCGTAGGAACGAACTGTTTGTAATACGAAAACAGCAAAACATATATTAACTCCATAGGAGCGACCTTTGGTTAATTCTTAATAATTATCAGCCCATCAACATACTCATCTTAATCCTGCGGAGGATTGCTGTAATTATTATTAATTCCTTCACTACAATAAACAGGTCGTCCCGATGGGACTCCATATTTTCTAATTAACACTCTATTAAAGACAGTTTACTCCTAACGGAGTAAGTTAAAATTCCTTTTAAAAACGTAATCATTTCATTTACAAGTTCCATCGGAGCGACCTACATTTGCATCAACATTACCCCCTCGTTAAATGCCTGTACTTAATTCTATGCGGTTGATCTGCTGCGATTCCCAACCTTTCTTTTCGTTTTTCTTCGTACTCACTGTAGTTTCCATCAAACCAAACAACTTTGCTTTCATCTTCAAATGCTAATATGTGTGTTGATATTCTATCTAAAAACCATCTATCGTGACTTATTACCAAAACACATCCAGCAAATTTTTCAATGCCTTCTTCAAGTGCGCGTAATGTATTTACATCAAGATCATTTGTAGGCTCATCAAGCAGGATAACATTTGCACCTTGCTTTAACATCATTGCAAGATGCACGCGGTTTCTTTCTCCGCCCGAAAGCATACTGACTTTTTTCTGCTGATCCGCACCGGAGAAATTAAACTGCGCAACATAAGCCCGTGAGTTTACCTGCCTGGTGCCAAGCATAATTGTATCCTCTCCGTTGGAGATTAATTCCCAAATACTTTTTTCCGGATTCAAAGCATCTCTAGATTGATCTACATAAGACAGCTTAACTGTAGAGCCGATTTTAATATTTCCGCTATCAGGTTTTTCTTGTCCCGTAATCATTCTGAACAAAGTTGTTTTACCCGCGCCGTTTGCTCCGATAATTCCTACAACTGCGCCGGGAGGAATTGAGAAAGTTAAATCATCAATTAAAATATTATCGCCGTAAGCCTTACTAAGTTTTTCTGTTTCGATAACAATATCGCCAAGACGTTCTGCAACAGGAATATAAAGCTCAAGATCTTTTTGTCCTTTTTCTTTTTCTTCCTTAAGAAGATTTTCATAAGAAGTAATTCTTGATTGAGATTTTGCGTGACGTGCTTTCGGACTCATTCTTATCCATTCAAGTTCGCGCTGTAAAGTTTTTTGCCTGTCGCTTTCACGTTTTTCTTCAACGCGCAATCTTTCCTGTTTCTGCTCAAGCCACGATGAATAATTTCCCTTCCATGGAATTCCTTCACCGCGATCAAGCTCAAGTATCCAGCCTGCAACGTTATCAAGAAAATATCTATCGTGTGTTACAGCGATAACTGTTCCTTCATACTTTTGCAGATGATGTTCTAGCCACGCAACTGTTTCAGCATCAAGATGGTTTGTTGGCTCATCGAGTAAAAGTATATCTGGCTTTTGAAGAAGCAATCTGCAAAGTGCAACTCGTCTTCGTTCTCCGCCCGAAAGAACTTTACATAAAGTATCTGAAGGTGGGCATCGTAAAGCATCCATCGCCATTTCAAGTCGTGCATCAAGATCCCATCCGCCCAACGATTCCAGCTTTTCCTGGACTTCGCCTTGTCGTTCAAGAAGCTTTGTCATTTCATCATCATCCATCGGTTCTGCAAACTTTGCATTTATCTCATCGTACTCTTTAAGCAAATCAACAATTGATTGAACGCCTTCCTGCACAATTTCTCTTACAGTTTTAGTTTCATCAACGTGCGGTTCCTGTTCAAGGTAGCCGATTGTAAAACCGGGAGACACAACTGTTTCTCCGTTTATGTTTTTATCAACTCCTGCAAGAATTTTTAATAGTGATGATTTACCTGATCCGTTTAAACCGATAACACCAATCTTTGCACCGTAGAAGTACGATAGATAAATATCTTTAAGTATAGGTTTGTTATTATAGAATTTGCTTACTCCAACCATAGAGTAAATAATTTTGTTTACTTCTGCGCTCATTTAATCTTTCTTTTGTTTTTGGAATGTGTAAAAATACGGAAAGAGTTGTTAAAGTCTTCAGTTCGCAGCCGTCAGTCTTCAAATGGAGAATGGTCAATTGGGTGAAATTGCACTGTTCACGCTTCAACTTCGCTCAGTTTGACAATGGTAGTTAAAAGAGATTCCCGCCTTCGCGGGAATGACAGGGCAAAAAGGGAATGGGTGAAGCTTTATAATTTTACTTTTGCAGCTTCAGTAATCAGTTTTTCTAAAACCTTTATATCAATATCATCCAACTTATTAATATACAAACATCCAACCCCTGTTTTGTGCTTGCCAAGTTTTTTCAGTTCAGTTGCATACTTCTTAATATCCAAAACAAGATGTAAAGAAAAGTTAGCCTTGCGGGGAGAGAATCCGATTTTAAACCATTCTACTTCTCTGCTTGTAGCAGGGCTTTTGTATATTTTTTTTCCAAAACCAATCATTGAACTGCCCCACATCTTAGGTTTTTCGTTTGTAGCCTTTTGCATAAGCTTAAGTATTGTTACGCTGTCTTTTTGCTTTGCTTCATCTTTAACGGAGTTGATAAAGTCCTCAACACTTGAATTAGTTTCTTTTGTTTTTATTACAGCCAGTTTGCTCATTGTATTAATCTTTTTGTTTGTGATAAATTATTTTTTCGATTTCATTTCAGTCTGACCAATTTACCTTTTCGTTTTACAATGTTTTTATAATCCCATTGTATGCTTTTAGATTTTTTCAACCAGCGTTTAAGATCTTTAACTTTAATCTGTTCAGCTAAAGTATAAAAAATTGAAGCATCTTTAAATTTTCCTGTGCCGGGTTTTAATTTTTCTTCTTCAAAACTTTCACCGCTCCAAAACATCAGGCGGATACCCGCTTTTTGTTTACTGTAACCAACAATCGGGTTGCCATCCAAAAACCATACAGGATGTGCATGCCAGATTTTATTTTCTGCTTCAGATAAGCTGTTGTCAATCTCTATAGCAAGAATATTACAAATCTTTTTCTCTTCAGGAGTTTGTTTGTTGTTATATGCTTTTATTTCTTTATTCATAGATATCCTTAATTGTTTATCAGTTATCAGCTTAAGAAAAACTCAATAAGTTGTTGCTGAGTATCTAGGACTTTCTTTCTGATTCGGTAGATTCCTGCCCCTGCCTACCGGCAGGCAGGTTCGCGGTAATGATAATTGGTACATTAAACCTTAAGCACACCACGGAAACCTCTGGCAGCATAATATGATTCGGCGCCGTTATGGTAAGTGAAAACAGTGTCATATCGGCGATCGCAAAAAATAGCTCCGCCGAGTTTTCTAATTTTATCCGGAGTTTTAACCCAGCTTGACGTTTTAAGATCAAACTCGCCAATCTTTTGTAATTCGCGGTATTGTTCTTCTGTTAAAAGTTCAACGCCCATAGAAGTTGCAACATCAACAGCATTATCTTTTGGTTTATTTTCTTTCCTTGCATCAAGCGCTGCACGATCGTAACAAAAACTTCTTCGTCCGTTTGGACTTTCTGCTGAGCAATCAAAAAAAATGTATTCGTCCATTTTTGTATCGTAGCCAACAACATCCGGTTCACCGCCGGTTCTTTCCATTTCAGACAGTGACCATAATTTCTCATTATTAGATTCGAACTTTGATAGTACTTTATCCCATTTAATATCTTTATGACGATTCATATTTTTTTCAAAACGGATTTTTAAAGTGTTTAATAATTCTTCACTTTGTTTAGGTGATAAAACTTTTTTAGTGCTGGTGGATTTGCTCATACTTTTTGCCTCTGTTAATTGATAAGTTATTTTTACAATTCTTTCTTAAGCTCTGCATTTAAATGGATATTAAAATCAAGATTTTCTTTTGTTGACATCATAACTTCATAATTAATTTCTGTTTCTGAAAAAGTAACTCTTCTACCGGATCTGATCATTCTTTCATCATTAAAAATATTTTTGTTGTGAAAATTAATTTCGAGTTTGTTATCTGCAGAATTTATAACCTCACCAATCAGGACTTCCATTCTTCCGCTTAATTGAACATTGCACAGTTCAATATATTTACCTTTATCTATCAAAAATCCGCTTTCCCAGAAAATTGGTTTATTAAAAATTCCTGCTTCATTTTTTACCCATGTTTTTTGTTCATAAAACATCACGTTAAATCCATCCTGTTTATTAAAAACAAGCTCTTCTGTATAATCAACTGTTTGTATGGTTGGATATTGAGCAACACCCTTACCTTTCCAAACGCCTGTCAGAAAATTTATTTTATCGATTTCCATTTCTTCTCTTGTAATATTATAAAATAATTGATTTTATTTTTTGCCTGTAAATAAATTTCTTAAATTATTTTTTCAAAATCATTTGTTGCATCTTGCGCTTCACGATCGTAACTAAGACCTCTTGGTCCGACATGGTTTTCATCTGAGCGATTGTAAAAAGGTATTCTTTTTTTACCTACTTTGAATGCACAATGCACAATTTACAATGAAGGATTAAAAATTAAAAATGTAGAATTAATGGCAGCATTTGCCAGTCGGCAATTTAGAATGTGGAAAGCAAAGAAATTATAAGTAACCTTCGGGGTTTTGTTTGTAACCCCGAAGGTTTGATTGAAAGATAGAATAATAATTAATCTTGTTCGTAAGCCATTTCACCGTGCAGTGAACTATCTAACCCAGCTTCTTCTTCTTCTTTTGTAACTTTAACAGGAGTTACAAAATTTATTAACGAGAGCATTACGTAAGAAAAAACAAAGGCATAAATACAAACACCAATAACTGTAATAAATTGTTTCCAAAAAAAGTCGAATCCGCCGCCCATAAGTAATCCATTTGTTGTAACCATGGGATTAACAGCATTGGTTGCAAACAATCCAAGCATAATAACACCGATTGATCCACCTACGCCATGAACACCCCAAACATCAAGTGCATCATCCCAATGCATTTTATTTTTAAGTGAAACAGCAAAGTAACATACAATCCCGGCGATAA
The DNA here is from genome assembly GCA_003538625.1 of Ignavibacteriales bacterium. Lineage (GTDB taxonomy): Bacteria > Bacteroidota > Ignavibacteria > Ignavibacteriales > Ignavibacteriaceae > IGN3. Next base: position 209,693 of record DPRR01000028.1, on the reverse strand, counting down.
TTCCAATTACTGCTGCGTACTGAACAGTAACAAATCCGGCGGCAGGAGTAATTGTGGCTAATCCAGCAACAGCGCCAGTCATCAAACCAACAAATTTGGGTTTTTTCTCAAGCGTCCATGCTAACAGCAGCCACGTTATTGCAGCAAATGATGCAGCAATATCAGTATTTAAAAATGCAATACCAGTTATTGCATCAACCTGCAATTCGCTGCCGGCATTAAATCCATACCAGCCAAACCATAATAATCCCGTACCGAGAGCAACAAGCGGAATGCTGTGAGGACCACGCTCTGCGATGCTTCTTTTACCAACATAAAAAACTGAAGCAAGTGCTGCCATACCTGCGCTAGCATGAACAACGATACCACCTGCAAAATCAAGAACACCCCATTGTGCCAACAGACCACCGCCCCAAACCATATGCACTAGTGGAAAGTAAACAAATATCAGCCAGAAAGTTAGAAACAACATATAAGCAGGGAATCTAACCCTGTTTGCAAATGCACCTGTGATTAATGCAGGAGTAATTATTGCAAACATCATTTGATATAAACAGAAAACATAAAGTGGTATTTGGTTGTTGCCAGTAAAAACAGAATTAAGATCTGTGCCTGCAAGAAAGGCCATATTAAGATTACCTATTATTCCGCCTTCTCCACCGCTGAAACAAAGAGAATATCCAAAAGTGAACCAAAGAATGGTAGTCCATCCGAGTGAAACAAAACTTTGAATCATAATAGCTAAAACATTTTTACGACCAACAAGTCCGCCATAAAAAAAAGCAAGACCCGGAGTCATAAGCATAACAAGACTGGTTGCGATAAGCATAAATCCAGTACTACCGGTATCGAACATAAATGCTCCTTATATTAAATGATAAATAATTTGAATCTTTAAAACGTTAAACCAAAAACGAGGTATGAAATTTCTGCTCTTGGATTAATTAAAAATGTAACAGAAACCGGCAAAGAATAATCTTCTGTTATCTTAACAGATTTTGTTGCTTTAACACCAACGTTTATAACATTAAATGTTTCTGTGCCGTAGTAGCCGGGATTTTCTTCACTGCCAGCAGATGCACCAACAAAAAAGTTAAGCGGAACATCTCCTACTGTTGCAGGATAATCAACTTGAAAATATGTATTGCTGCCCGCATCATTATAAACATTTATAAAGCCGGATAGAGAAATCGGAAAAGAATCTGGACCCCTGAGAAGAAGCCCTGTTTCTATTGTATGTGCACCTGGTCCTTCTGGGTCATCATAATTATTAAAGTTGCCCCATTTAATTCCAGCATTAGCAAAGTAATAATCTGTTACGATTGCGCCAATACTCATTCCGTTTTCAAAAGCATAAGAATAACCAAGCCAGGTATCTAATTCCTGTCCATAGATATTCTCACTGGAATTATTTGATAAGCTATATGAACCCCAAAATCCAACGCTAAATCCTGAAACCGATAATGATAAAGCAGGCTGAATATTTATTGCATCATTAACATTAATGCCGCGCCAGATGTATCGGCTAACAACATCAGCACCGGCACTTAAACTTAGATCTTGTGCAAATGAGATACCTGTGATACAGATAAAAAGCATCGTTAATAATTTTTTAAAATTATATATCATAAATACTTTCCCTTAAATAGTGAGTAATGAGATTTGTAGAAAAGAAACGATTGAAGTTTTTGATTTTGGTATTCCATAAAAATTAAAATTACCTGATCAATTTTATGTAGTATGTTTTTAGCTATAAACTGAAAAATCAACAAGCGCAACAAGGATGCTGTAAGCGAGTGTAGAAGCGTCGCCATTGATATTATTTTGTTGTTTCCCGGAATCTATAAAACTAATTTTGGTTCAATTATTTATACTTTTATTGTGTTTTACTTAAGTATTGTTTGAAAAAAATATTATTAATACACGGCAAGCCCGAACAGAATTTTGAATTTCAAAACGTTCTAGAGTCTGTGGGTTTTAATACTTACATAACCGTAGGAGAGACCGACGGTTTAAAAATTGCAGATCGTTATGCGCCGGATATTATGATTTGTGATCTTGATAATAATGAAAAAGAACTTGGTGTTATAAAAAAATTAAATGAAAACTCATCTACAGAAGGCATTCCACTTTTAGTAATTACATCTACACCGAATAATGCTCATGTAAGAGCGGCAATGGAATTGGGTGCTGATGATGTTCTTGTAAAACCAATTAATTACGAATCGCTTTTAAGATCTATAAAAAAAAGACTACGGAAAATTGAAGTAATAAGCGCACGTTTAACGGATAAAATTATTTCAACGGAAAATGCTTTTTCAAATCAATCAAAAAAGATTGATCATATTCTTGTTAAGATTGGTACAAATTTAAAGCTTATAGAATTTTCTAGAATAGTATGTATCTCTGCTTTAAAAGAATATTCAAAAGTTACAACGGATGAGGGATGTAAAATTATTGTTAGAAAATCTATTAGAAACTGGGTTGAAACTTTACCCGCAAAAGATTTTTTAAGAATACATCGCGCTACAATTGTTAACATGCTTTTTTTAGATAAGATTGAGAAAGCCGGATTTAGAAGCTATAATGTTTATCTAAAAAATATTTCCACTCCGTTTCCTATTAGTCAGAGATACGGAAACATTATGAAGAAAACCTTTTCTGTTTAAACAATTTGTTAAAACTCCAAATCTAAATTCACAGTCAAGGATTTCTTTCATCCAACATAACTCGCTGCTTTCAATTCTTTCTTCAAGCACACCATCTCAGTATGTAATTAAGATCTTGTTTTATTCATTTGCGCTTGTCTTCTAACTAAATATAACCTTGGCGATATTTCCAAAGGCAGCATTACCTTTCCAGAAACTCAGGTAAAAAATCACAGCAAATATCCAATTCGTTTTATATCTTCACCGCATTAAATCAATAACTAAATAAAAAAGATATGTTTAAGCAATCACAAGATCCCGGATTGGGTGAGAAATATTTTAAACACACCAAACGCATTATCAACAAAGATGGTTCGTTTAATATCAAAAGAATAGGCGGCGGACTTTCTTCAAGGAATACATTTCATTACCTGATTAATATTTCCTGGATAAAGTTTTTATTAATTGTCTTTGCAGGATTTATATCGGTTAATTTATTATTTGCAATTCTGTATCATCTTGCCGGTGTTAAAAATCTTGTTAATGCTGAGGCCCAAAATGAATTACAATCTTTCTTAAACACTTTTTTCTTTAGCGTTCAAACTTTTGCAACGGTTGGTTATGGTGGAATGCATCCTTCGGGGATTATATCAAATATCATCGCATCAATTGAATCGATGACAGGAATATTAAGTTTTGCATTGGCAACCGGGCTGCTTTATGGTCGTTTTTCAAAACCATCAGCAAAAATTATTTTTAGCGATAAGGCAATTATCACATCATTCAAAGATGGTAAAGCATTGATGTTTCGTGTTGCAAATGCTCGTCCAAATGTGATGATGGAAATGGAAGCGAATGCAATGATGACTTTTCTGGATAAAAAGAATAATCAGTTTACAAGAAAATATTATCCGCTTAAACTGGAAATAAAATTCATATACTTTTTCCCATTGCCTTGGACAATTGTGCATCAAATAGATGAAGACAGTCCGTTATTTGGCAAAACTGAAAGTGATTTGAAAGAACTTGAAGCTGAAATGTTAGTAATGATAAAGGGGTTTGATGACAGTTTTTCCCAAACGGTTATAACTAGAAATTCTTATCAGTATGATGAAATAGAATGGGATTTAAAATTTGTCCGTGCATTTTCAACCGATGAAAGTGGAGAAACAATAGTTGATCTTGAAAAGTTAAGTGAGACTGAAAAAATAAATCAGAAGGACGGTAATTAAACCGTCCTTTTAAATAGCAAAAGTTATTTTAATAAAATCATTTTTATTGACTGATTGAAACTACCCGCTTGTAAATTGCAATAATAAATACCACTTGAAAGACCTTGCCTACCGGCAGGCAGGTTTTTTGCATCAAAGGTTACTTCATAATTACCGGCTGGTTTTTCTTCATTAACAAGTGTTGCAATTTCATTTCCAAGGACATCATAAACCTTTAACTGCACTAATGTAGTGGACGCAAATTTTGCGTCGACTACTGATGGAACAGAAAAACTAATTTTCGTACTTGGATTAAATGGATTAGGATAGTTTTGTGCTAAAGAAAATGTTTGCGGCAGACTTAAATCAACCTCAACTTCATTCGAGTAAGAAAATGTTCCATCAAAATCGATTTGCTTAAGTCTGTAAGAGTATTTTCCGTCAGAAATATTTCGATCAACAAAAGAATATGAATGTGATTCTGATGTTGTACCGTTGCCATTAATAAATCCGATTTGTTCCCAATCCAGATTTCTCTCTTCGTTCGAAATGACAGAGCGCTCAATTTGAAACCCCGAATTGTTAAGTTCGGTTGCTGTTATCCAATTTAAAGTAACGCTATTGTTTGATACACTAGCCGAGAACGAGGTAAGTTCAACCGGCACGATAGAATTCCCGAGTTCTCCATCGGGATTAATGTCTTGCGCATAAATTCCGGCGCCATCTAAACGATCATCTCCCCAGGCAAGTTTACAATTTTTATAAACATCAACAGTTGAAACCAATTGCAATTTATCGCTGGTAGGATTGGATAAAATTGTAAAATTACCCGGCCATAAAAAGTTTCCAGCGGCATCGCACGCAAATCCTTCAACTTTATCGTTCTGTCCCGCGCCATTTCCCTCAAGATAAAATAAATATGCCCGATCACTTCCCATTTCCGATGTCAGATAACTTATAGATGTTGTAAAAGCAACACTTAAATCTTTAAATATTTTTGCATTGTCTGTCCATTGTCTGGTTCCATCTAATGAAAGCTTCTGTCCGCTTATACCATTTTGATTTTGGTTTGGTTCTGTTTCCATCCAGAACACATATGTTTCGTTTGTTGTATTATCAAAAGCACAAACGGGATTAAATTTATGTCTGTTAGGCATTAATGAAGCCTCAGCGCCATTAACAGGAAAGTAAATTGAACCGCCCGAAGATACTCTTTGTACAAACGCACTCTGTAATGAATTGTTATCCCGATCGTCATGCCAGGAGAATAGCCCGCCATTATTTTTATCTGAGTAAACTTTTGGTACAGAAAAAGCAGCTATCTTACCTAAATCCTGAACATTAACATTCCAGCTAACAGTTCCCGCAGAAGTGATTTTCTTTGCTCTAAGTTTTACTACCTGAGCAGGGAAATTTCCGGTTGTAGCTGTGTGAAAAAGTATCACGCCGCCGCTATCTGAAGTAACAACATCAGGATAATTATAACCTTCCGTAGCCGATTGAAGTATGATTGGACTTGTGCCCCAGAGCTTTGCACCTGCCGGAGAAATTTTTTGTAATCCAACCTGAGATCTTGCAGTCGCAATTATCCATGCAACAACAACATTTCCATCATCAGTTTTTGCAAGTTTTGGATTTGCCTGAAAATCAGAAGTGGGATTTAAATCTATTCCGTTATTTCCCCAAAGAAAGTTACCATTTGGTGCAACCGCATAAACAAAGGGATTAAGATTTCCGGCATTCCGAGTATCTGTAAAAGCGATAATAGCATTATCATTTGCATCGACCATTAAATCCCAATCAACAAGCGAAGTTGATTGTGGATTGTTACTGATTAACAGTCCGCCCGAACCCCACATTTTATTACCGAGAGGATCCAAACGCTGAAGATAAACTGAATAACTACCGCTTCTATTATCAAACCAGGAAATGTAACATCCGCCATCAGAAGTTGATTCTGTTTTTGCAAGTGCTTGCGCTCCGGTTGTATCGCAAATCGCCAGATTAACAGCCGGGTTACTTGACCATTGTGCAAACAGTGAAGAACTGAATGCAAACAGAAAAAGAAATGATTGAAGTGATTTTAAAAAGCATTTCATTTTAAAGTTTCCTTTCTGAAAATATTTTATGACACTCAGACTATTTAAAAATTTTTCTGTAAAATTATTTGATTATCTAAATCAACACTTCAACATTAATTTTAGTACAGATTAATTAAATATACAATTGGTTATTCTCTAATCATGTAGAGGAGATTATCTTCAACTTTATAATACATCGGTGCAATAATCACTTTAGGATAACGCAGGCGGAGTCTGGAAGTTTCACTTAGTATAAAATCAATTTCATTATTGATCTCAAACATTGGTGCGTAGTTGTTAAAATGTTCTTCAGCCTGTTCTAAAGTCCAGCCGCCATTTTCAGAAAGCTTTTCTATAAACTGATTTTTCTTGGATGCAAGATTTACCATTCCGCAGTTGCTGTGACAAATTAAAGCAATGTGTTTAACACCACCGACCGCAATTGCAAAGGAAACCTTAAACTCGCTGTAACGTAAATTTGCTCCCCCCGTGCGAATTATAAACGCGAAGTTATCGGGCATATGCAGATGTTTGCGGTTATCCATACACATTCCAATCAGCAACTGAGCATTGGAATAAGTTTGAAAAGTAAGACTAAGATTATGATACTCAAGTAATAACCCTATTGGTGTGTTTTGATAGTTCCCGGGAATATCCTGCTTATTTATAATTGGAATTAATCTATCCATAATATCTTCAAAATATTTTTCTTAAAATTTTATTTACTAACTTAAAATAGGTCTTGATTCTTAAACTGAGTTACTAAAATTAAGATTGAAAAATATAACCGGCACTTCTTACACTTACAATAAATTTGGGATTTGAAGGATCATCTTCGAAATATTTTCTTAACCTTACTATAAAATTATCTACAGTTCTGGTTTCAACTTCCGGATTCATATTCCAGACATTTTCTAAAAGTTCTTTACGGGTTACAACTTTATCTTTGTTTTCAATCAGGTATTTAATAATCATAGCTTCATAAGATGTAAGCTGAAATTCTTTTTTACCGTTGTTACACTTTAAATTTTCAAAATTAATTTCATTATTGCCAAATTTATAAATTGGATTTTCAATCACAACCTTTTGATACCAATGTTTGCGCTTAAGCATACCTTTTATTCTAAGAAGCAATTCCTTTAAATGAAAAGGTTTTGTCAGGTAATCATCAGCACCAATTTCAAGACCTTTTACTTTGTCTTCAATTTGTGTTCTTGCCGTTAACATTAATATTGGCATTTGAGGATGTTTGTTCCGTATATGTTTTGCTATTTCAAAACCGTTGAAATACGGAAGCATTATATCCAGCACTATCAGATCAAATTCATTTTCATCAAATAGTTTTATAGCTTCGCGTCCGTCTTTGGCCAGTGAAACTTTATAACCCTCTTCGGAAAGATTATATTCCAGACCGCGTGCAAGATTTTCTTCATCTTCCACCAGGAGGATTTTAGGATTATCTGTTTGTGTTTCATTCATTTTTAAAACCCTTCTTGTTTCCCTTTAAAAATTTTTTCTTTTCTATATAAATTGGCAGTTCTATTTTAAATCTGGAACCCTTACCTTTTCCTTCACTAAAAGCAAAAATTTTACCTTTGTGGTTTTTTATTATTTCCTTAACAACATATAGTCCCAAACCCGTACCTTTTACATTAGGAATATCTTTATCATAAATGCGATGGAATTTCTGAAAGATTTTTTTTATTTCTTCATGAGGAATGCCGATTCCATTATCTGAAAATTCTATTTCAGCTTTTTTAGAATTACATCTAAATTTTATTTCAATCTCTAAAGGTAAAACACTGTACTTAATTGAGTTATCCACAAGATTATCAAATACAGTTTTAATTGAATTTCTATCCAGCAAAACATCACAACCGGCATCCCCGCTAAATTTGATAATGTTCTCATTCAATTGAAATTGTTCCGCTGATTCTAAGACGATTTTCTTTATTGTTTCATCAACCTTATAAACTTCAAGCTCCTTGTTAAACTTTTTCTTGTCCATAACAGCTATTTCAAGAATCGAGTTTATTAGATTCTTTAATCTCTCAGCATCACGCATCATAACACCGTAGAATTCTTTTCTTTTTTCTTCCGGCACATCACGCGAGTTTAGAGTTTCTAAATAAAGCTGAATCGATGATAGAGGAGACTTTAACTCGTGAGTGACATTTGCAATAAAGTTATCATAAAGTGCCGTAAGTTTCATCTGGATATTTAAATGACGAAAAATTAATACAAGACTGAAAGACAAACCAACGAGTAAAACGATTCCGCCAACAAAGGGAAAAACACTTGGTGTATCATAAACAATTTGCGGAGAGATATTTTCACCGACCTGCTCAAAAATTATATTGTTTTTTACGTACCAGTATATCCACAGCAATAACACTGCAAGCCAAACAAGCTGTGCCAGCACAAAAATAATAAGGTTATAAGCAAATGAATGTCTGCGGCGAATCATAGAACTAATTTATTTAGTTTACATTTCACACTTATCAAACCTTGCCAATTGGCAGGCTAATCTGAGTGTGATATTTTTTATGAGAGAAGTTTAACTCTTCGTTTTCTCTCAGCACGATACTTATTATAATTTCTTTAATCAAATATCATTTTAATTAAGATGAAGTTCAAATAAAAAAAAATCTAATTTACAATTCTTTTACAAACACGCATCAATATTCTGTGCAGATTTGATATGTAACTTTATAAAGGGAATTACGTTGAAAGTATTACTGATTTATCCTGAAACACCATCAACGTTCTGGAGTTTTAAAGAAGCACTAAAATTCGTTTCAAAAAAATCCGCAGAACCTCCTCTTGGTTTAATAACCGTTGCCGCAATGCTTCCAAAAGATTGGAGCAAAAAACTTATCGATCTTAACGTATCCAAACTAAATGATAAAGATATTCTTTGGGCAGATTATGTTTTTTTAAGCGGAATGAATATTCATTTAAAATCTTTTAGAGAAATAGTAAGAAGATGCAATAAACTGGAAGTAAAAGTTGTTGCCGGCGGACCGCTTTGTACAACACAATATAAAGATTTACTCGGCGTAGATCATTTTATTTTAAATGAAGCTGAAATAACTCTTTCGCAATTTTTAGAGGATTTGAAAAACGGGAATCCAAAACACGTTTATCAATCCAATGATTTTCCGGATGTAGTTTTAACACCAGTTCCAATGTGGGAATTAATCGACATAAAAAAATATGCATCGATGAGCATGCAATACTCCCGGGGCTGCCCGTATGATTGTGAATTCTGCAGCATTACAATGCTTAACGGCAGAAAGCCACGTGCAAAATGTACTGAACAATTTATTGCTGAGTTAGATCGATTGTATGAACTTGGCTGGCGAGGCGGAATTTCTGTGGTTGATGATAATTTTATCGGAAACAAAAGAAAGCTTAAAGAACATACTTTGCCTGCACTGATTGAATGGTCTAAAGAAAAAAAATATCCGTTCTTTTTTATAACAGAAGTTTCAATCAATCTTGCTGATGATGATGAGTTAATGCGGCTTATGGTTGAAGCAGGATTCAACAGCATCTTTGTTGGAATTGAAACTCCCAATAGTGAAAGTTTAGTCGAATGCGGTAAAATCCAAAACCTAAAACGAGATCTTGTTGAATCAGTAAATAGATTGCAAAGAAGCGGTATGCTTGTGTCAGGTGGATTTATAATTGGATTTGATAATGATACTGAAAGTGTGTTTGATGAACAGATAGATTTTATACAACGAAGCGGCATATCCAATGCTATGGTTGGATTACTTAATGCACCAACGGGAACAAAACTTTTTGCGAGAATGAAAAAAGAGGGTAGGCTGCTTGAAATGTGGACCGGCAACAATATGGATGCGAGTATAAACTTTGTACCCAAAATGGAATTTAAAAATCTGATTCGTGGTTACAGCAGATTGCTTAATACAATATATTCGCAGGAAGAATATTATAAACGCATGAAAATATTTTTAAAAGAATATAATGTTCCTGTCTGGACTCCTAAGGCAATTAATTTTGCTCAGTTAAAAGCATTTATAAGATTAGTTTGGCTGCTTGGAATTATTGAACACGGAAAAAAATATTTTTGGAAACTTTTCTTTGTAAGTCTATGGAATTACCCACGCAAATTTCCAACTGCAATGACACTTGCGGTATATGGGTTCCATTTTAGAAAAGTGATCCGAGCTGTTTAATAGTAATGGAACGCGGATGACGCTGATTACGCGAATCAACACGGATTTAATCCGCGAAAACCCGCGTGATCCGTGCTATCCGTGTTCTATTCGTATTTACTCTTTCACAAAATCTTTTCCAAGAAAGTTTTTAAACCAAAATTGAACATACTCGGTTTGTGCGTGAACCCATTTTGGAAATCCAACACCATGTCTTTCATTTGGATAGATCATTAACTCAAAATGTTTATTCAGGTTTGTCAACTTATCCACAAGCTGGAGTGTGTTTTGCATATGGCAATTATCATCTAAAGTTCCATGAGTTAATCGGAGTAAGCCTTTGTAATTACTTGCGTGTGTCATTGCGGAACCAAACTTATATCCTTCTTTATTTTCTGATGGCAGATCCATATATCTTTCTGTGTAAACATTATCATAAAGAGCCCAATCGGTAACTGAGTATTCTGCAAGACCGTGTGTAAAATAATCTGCACCAAGAGTAAGCGCCATACAGGTTAGATATCCTCCATAACTTCCACCTGTAATCCCAATCTTTGTAGTATCAACAAATGTTTTTGTCTTTAACCATTTTGCTGCCTGGATGTAATCATTAATCTCCCATTTACCAAGATTGCGATACAAATAATCCTTTCCTTTTTTTCCAAAGTAAGCTGAGCCGCGATGATCAACTACAAAAAAAATTATATCATTTTGTGAAATAAAATATCTATCCAGATATACAGAGTAAGAATTTGTAACATCGGTTCCACCCGGACCGCCATAAACAGAAAATAATACAGGGTACTTTTTAGTTTTATCAAACTCCGGTGGAAGGACCCACATTGCGGGAAGTTCAAGCCCATCACTTGTTTTGATAGTAAAAGTTTCAACTTTGCCAACTTTATACTCATCGTACAACTTTGATTTTCTATCGCCTATATTGCGGATTAAGTTCCCGTCTTCATCCAGTAAATCTAACTTTGCAGGAGTATTTATATTAGAATAAGTATCATAAAAATATTTGCCGTTTGGTGAAATTGTCGAACTGTGTGTGCCTGTAATTTTTGTTAATCGGGTAATTCTCTTTCCCCCAAAATCAACCACATAAAGTTGTGTTTCAATCTTATTGTCTTTGTTAGCTTCAAAAAAGATTTTTTCATTTTCTTCATCCACAAAAACTATTTTGGAAGCATTCCAGTCACCCTTTGTTAATTGTTTTTTTAATTTACCATTCATATCATAATGGTATAAATGTCTCCATCCATCGAGTTCACTTCTAAGAATGAAACCCTTATTGTTTTTTAGAATGTGAATGTCTTCAAAGAACTCAACCCAGGTTTTATTTTTTTCTTGATAGACCAATCTGTTTTTCCCTGTTTCAGGATTTGCAGAAAGAACTTGCAAATCATTTTGATCACGATTTAAAACCTGATAAAACATCTCTTTGCTATCCGGAGCCCAGAAAGGCCAGGCTGTGTATTGATCAGCCTTTTCATCTTCATCTATCCAAATAACCTTGTTTGTGTTTATATGTGCAACTCCCATTTTAACAATAGGATTAGCATCACCGGGTTTTGGATAATGTTCCCATTCAAGATCTCCGTGAACACTGCTATAATTAATCAGCGGAAATTTTGGAACCGGTGTATCATCAAACCTTAAAAAAGCGATCATCTCACTATTTGGTGCCCACCAAAAAGCGCGGTAATTAAGTGAGCGTCCAATTATTTCTTCCATATAAACCCAGGAAGCATAACCATTATATACGACATCACTTGCATCGTCTGTTAATCGTGTTTCTTTTGCTGATTCAACATCCACAACATATAAATCTTTATTGCGTGTAAAAGCGACCATCTTTCCATCCGGAGAAAGCAATGGATTAACTTCTTCATCTTCATTTTCTGTTAATCGAGTTACTTTGTTTCTGGGTATGGAATAGAAAAACAAATCGTTATTATCATAAAAAAGTAAGCCCGTGTAATCTTTTGTAATGCCAATATTTTCTTCAGCAGTTAACTCCGCATCATCAAGGTTTGAATTGATTGTTTTAAAATCGAGTAAGATGCTTTCTTCACCCGTTTTTGCGTCTACTTTTACAATTGCACTTGTTGAAGCATCACGTTTTTGTAAAAGATATTGATTACTGTCAAACCAACCCATCAATCGGGGAACAGGTTTTAATATTCTCGGTTCACCAAATAGATAAACCTGGTTAAAAGTAAGTTGTTTGTTTTGTGCAAACGAAAGAAAATTTTGTAAGAGAAGAAAAATTGTTAACAAGAAAAAGAATGAAAAAGAATTTCTTGCTTTATCAATTATTCTATTGAATGATGTAAGCATTTTATATTCCAAGCAATAGTTAAAATATTATTTAAACTCTATTAGTTAAAAATGAATTGATGATTACAATTTCGCAAATCAGTAATGAAGAGGGGTTTCTTAAAAATTGCTTATAAAATAAGATTTTGTTTTTAATGAAGCGCGGGACAATTTGTTTTTATATTCCCTCTCCTAAAGCTGGAGAGGGAATAAATAATTATTGAATTTAATTATCGTTTAGATCAAAATTATTTGGCAGCCATACCCGGGCCCATTTTATCTGGTGGAGTCGGTTCCGGTACTTTGTTATTGATTGGTTTTATTGACATTAAATATGCATAAATGCATTTAAGATCTTCATCCGTAAGAGTTCCACCAATACCCTGCCATGGCATAGGAGGAAGAATTGGTCTTCCAACTCCCATCATTTTCCCTTCTCTCAATGTTTTTATAAACATCTCCTCGGAAAGTGCGCCAATTCCTGTTGCGTTGTCCGGAGTAAGATTTGCAGCATAAGATATGCCCCAGGGTCCAACCCATGCGGTAAGATGTGCATTGGTTAACATCCATTTTCCTGGTTGAACCATTTTTGTGTCAATCTCAGGTAAAGGTTGATCCGAAAAATGACCGGCTAGTAAACGGGTTGTGTCAAATTCGGGTCCCATATCGGTAAAAATTTTGGAAGTATGACAGTCATTACATCCGCCAAAACCTACCAGATATTTTCCGCGATCTACCATTTCAGCTTTCGTAAGAACTTTTTCTTCCTTTTGCGGTGATGTACATCCGAACTGAGTAAGAAGAACCGTGGAAATCATTGCAAAGTAAATTGCAATGAGAAAAATTTTTTGCATAGTGCCTCCTAAAAAATTATTAAAAATGGATTATGACAATGGCTTATTACAGCCATATGGGACAAGTGAGTATAGAAGAAAGAAGTGGACAAATCAATATAACACAAAGTCTTTCTTCCCGATGTGGGTTGAAACTAATTAGCGAATATTAAAAAAGCAATAATTACGTCGGCAAAATAAATTTAAATAATTCATTGCCCCTGTTATATAACAGCACGCTCATTATTGATGAATTAAATTATTATTACCGCTCATAAACATCTAATAAAATTAAAACATTTTTATATCTTTTAATTATCTTTTCAGGGTTAATTTTTGTTTAAACTCCAATTAAAGCGGTCTATAAATATGAACATAGAAAAACTTTCAATTAATACAATTCGTACTCTTGCAATTGATGCAGTCCAAAAAGCAAATTCCGGTCATCCAGGTATGCCGCTTGGAATGGCGCCAATTGCTTATGCTCTTTACTACAAATCCATGAAACACAACCCCGCAAATTCCAAATGGCTAAATAGGGACAGATTTATTTTATCCGCAGGACACGGAAGTATGCTTCTGTATTCAATCCTTCATTTATGCGGATATAAAATTTCATTAGACGATATTAAAAATTTTAGACAGTGGAATAGCAAAACACCAGGGCATCCGGAGTTTGGACATACTGACGGAGTTGAAACTACAACTGGACCGTTGGGCCAGGGTTTTGCAAATGCGATAGGTATGGCAATTGCCCGCGATTATCTTGCAGTACTTTTTAATAAAGAGGATCTAAAAATTATTGATCATGGTATTTGGGGAATTTGCAGTGATGGCGATTTGATGGAAGGAATTTCTCACGAAGCCGCTTCACTCGCCGGTCATTTAAAGCTAAATAAACTTGTTTTCTTTTATGATGACAATAGAATAACAATTGATGGTAGAACAGATATAACTTATTCGGATGATGTTGCAAAAAGATTTGAGGCTTATGGCTGGCAGGTTTTAACAATTTTAGATGTAAATGATTCTGAACAAGTTGATCGCGTAATTAAGTTGTGCCGTTCAAATTGTGATAGACCCACATTAGTTATTACAAAAACACACATTGGTTTTGGAAGTCCGAATAAGCAAGACAAATCATCAGCACACGGAGCTCCGTTGGGTGAAGAAGAAGTAAAGCTCACCAAGAGAAATCTTGGTATGCCCGAAGATAAAACTTTTTACGTTCCTGATGAAGTTTACTCTCATTTTAAAGGAATAACTGAGTGCGGACAGGAAGCTGAAGATATGTGGATTAAAATTCTTGAAGAGTATAAAATAAAATATCCTAAAGATTATGCACAGTTTAAATCAATTATGAATTACGAATTTGATCAACACTGGCTTGATCATTTACCTAGATTTGAAGATGTTTCTGAAAAAGTTGCAACAAGGGTTGCTTCAGGTAAAGTATTAAATGCTGCCGCTATCGATATTCCAACTCTCATCGGCGGCTCGGCTGATCTTAATGAATCTAACATGACTCTTATTAAATCTTCAACCTCTTTTTCTTCTTTGGATAGAAGGGGAAAGAATATTCATTTCGGGATTCGTGAACATGCTATGGGTTCTATATTAAATGGCATGGCAATTTATGGCGGAATCATTCCGTTTGGTGCAACGTTTCTAATTTTTTCAGACTATATGCGTCCTGCAATCCGTTTAGCTGCATTAATGAAACAAAAAGTGATATACATTTTTACTCACGATAGTATAGGTTTGGGTGAAGACGGACCAACTCATCAACCCATAGAACAACTAGCTGCACTAAGAGCAGTCCCAAATTTAATTGTTATTCGTCCTGCAGATGCAAATGAAACTGTTGAGGCCTGGAAGTATGCCATTAATCATAAAGGTGGACCAGTGGCACTTATCTTAACAAGACAAAAACTTTCTATTCTTGACCAAAACAAATATGGTTCCGCAAAAGGTTTACAATATGGAGCCTACATAGTTAAAGATTCAAAACAAAAACCAGACTTGCTTTTAATTGCAACCGGTTCGGAAGTTTCGTTATCAATAAAAGCAGCGGAACAGCTTGAAACAGAAGGAAAAAATGTTCGTGTTATTAGTTTCCCAAGCTGGGAAATATTTGAACAGCAATCTGATGAATACAAAAGCAAAATATTTCCGGACGAATTAAAAACAAGAATATCGGTTGAGATGGGTGTTGCAATGGGCTGGGATAAATATCTTGGTGCCCACGGCGAATCAATCAGTATAGAAAAATTTGGTGCTTCTGCACCGGATAATATATTATTTGAAAAGTACGGATTTGTTGTTGAGAATGTTATTAATAAGTGCAACGAGGTTTTAAATAAAAGATAAAAAATTATTCTTTACAGGATTAAAGAATTATCACTAGAACAATCGGTGTAGTTCTTATAATAAAATATGAGCAAGTTAAGAAAAAATTTTACGGAGAAAGAATGGAAAAAATGCTGTGGAAGCTTTTGTAAAGATTGTGATATTGCAAATGCATATAGAGATAATTTTGGAAAGAAAGAGGGCGAAAAGAAATTTATTAAGGACTACAAAAAACAATTGAAATAAATATTCAATAAAGAGGTTAAAATGAAAAAATTCTTAATTGCAGTAGTAGTTATATTAATTGGAATTCAATTCATTCCCGTTGAAAGAACCAATCCTCCCGTTATTTCGGATATTGATGCGCCAGCAGATGTTAAAGCAATTCTTAAAAAAGCATGCTACGATTGTCATTCTAATGAAACTAACTGGGCCTGGTACACAAAAGTTGCACCTTCTTCATTTCTTGCGGTTAAGGATGTTAATGATACAAGAAAGAACTTAAACTTTTCTGAATGGAATATAAATAAAGAAGCAAAATATAAAGAAGAAATTTGGGATGAGATTCGTGAAGAACAAATGCCTCCATGGCAATATAAAATTTTTCACAGTGAGGCTAAACTTACTCCTGAAGAAAAAAATCTTTTAAGAAACTGGGCTACAAATAAATAGTTGTAAAGATGAGTAAGAAATCTCAAATTAAATTTTCTACGCTTTGGCGCAAAGTTGATTTTACTAAGCCCTCAACACTTTCATTAATCTTTTCAAACCTGCTGGTCATATTCTTTGCAATTGTTGATAGTATTTCAGCAAACGAAGTAATGTGGATATACTGGACCCAAAGTGTAATTATCGGAATATTTAATTTTATTAAGATGATTACACTTAAAGATTTTTCAACAGAAGGGTTTAAACAGGGCAATAAGCAAATGCCGCCTACCCGTGCTACGGCAATTTCCAGTGCAGTGTTTTTTCTTTTCCACTACGGATTTTTCCATTTTGTTTATGCGATTTTTCTGGGAGGATTTTCTCAATTTTCTAATTCCGGTTCTACCGGTTTCTCAACAAGTTATTTTATTTATTCAGCGGGAATGTTTTTTATTAGTTATCTAATCGAGTTCATTAACTCAAGAAAAGCACAAAATTCTGAGCCACCAAACATAGGATATTTAATGTTTGCACCGTACGCCCGAATTATCCCGATGCATTTTACAATTATCTTTGGAGGATTTATTGGAGCAGCAGGATCGTTGTTTGCTGCAAAGACTGATCTGGCTATAATCTTTCTATTTACCGGAATCAAAACTCTGGTAGATGTTATAACTCATTCATGGGATTTTAACACATTAAAAAAACAAATAGCAACTGCTTCAGATTAAAAGTAGTACAATCTTTACTTTGAATTGTGAAAAGTTTATTTAAAATATTATTACTTATTTTCATTCTTGCTTTCATATCATATTCGCAGCAGACAGAGAACACAAATTTCATTACCACAAAGGATTCTTTAAAATCAGAATTCAATAAAAATCCCTTAATTCAATTACAAATTAAGTTTGATGAGTTTGAATTGCGTCGTGAGTTTAAAGATATGAAAATGAGTATTCCTCTTGATGGTGATCCTCAGACAGTATGGCTAAGAACCTCGCTTGCTATTGCAAATACAGAAAACACAAATCAAAGTTTTTCCCGTCATTTTTTATCACCGCTTGAAAAACAATATTTAGAAAACTCTAAATTTGATCCGGTAAAATATGCACTTGGAATGGTGCAGGCAGGTGCAGTTGGATATCTTGCTTACAAGCATATTAAGAAATATGGATTTCTTAAATAATTTTAATCGAATCTGTATTTGTCCTCTCATCAGCCAATTATTCCTTTCTTAAATAAACCGAACAATCAACGAAACATTTCCAGGTTAGCGACGGTCTTAACCATCAGAAAGAACAAAAAAGATGAGGTTACTTATGAAATTTAATTTTACAAACACAGAGTTTAAGGCAAACTTATGTGGAGTTAAGATAGCCGCAGTTTTATTAGCGATGCTAATTTCTTTTTCCGGATGCTCTTCAGGAATTGAACAGGGCACTACACAAAACCAATCAAGTTTTACCGGGGATAAATCTTTTTCATTTAAGGATAAAGGTTCTGACTGGCGAGTGGATTTTGATGATAATGAAATATCAGCATTATACCGGGATGGTGTAAAAATACCGGATAAAGAAATTGATCAGCATAAAGAAATGATTTACGAAAAACTGGATGGACTTAAATCTGATTATAAGGATTTTGATGGAAAGGTTCACCGCTTTCATTTTGATATGGATAGGTTTGGTCATGATATGAAAAAGTTTAAGCATGATTTTGATAAGGATAAATTCATGCACTTTAAACTTGAGTTTGACGAAGATGAATTTGAAAAGAATATGGAAAAACTGGAAGAAAGCTTAAAACACTTGAAAGATAAAAAGATAGAACTATACTTTGATTCTGAAGATTTTAATGAAAAAATGAAAGAGCTTGAAGAAAATCTTAAGGATCTGCCGGTTCCTCCAAATCCGCCTGATGTTGATATAGATATTCATTTGGATATGGATGCTTTTAAAGACGGTATGAAAAAATTTAAAGAATCTTTTAAAAGTTTTGATATTAAAATAGACAGTTCTGATTTTGATATGAGTGAATTACGCAACAGTATGAATGAGCTTAAGAAGAACATGAAAGGACTTAAAATCGAAATGCATGGTCTAAAAACTGAAATGAAAAAATTAAATGCCTTTTTGGATGACCTCAAATCAGAACTTGTAAATGACGGATATTTAAAATCAATCGATCAGGAATTTAATTTAGAAATGGATAAAGATTACACAAAGATAGATGGTGTTGATGTCAAACCGGAAGATCATAAAAAATATAATGAACTTTATAAAAAACACTTTGATAAAGAAATTGACGGCAAAATAAAAATTAACAGAGATTGATGCGTAACGGATAATCTCATCTCCACTAAAGCCTGCAGAGAAATTTGCGGGCTTTATTACTTTTTATCAAACTTAGTATTCACCCTTGTGCCGGGAGTTTATTTTATTACAGTTAAAAGAAGTTTTGTTTTTTCTTTTGCTTCTATTGAATAAGGTATTTTGGCGGGAAGTGAAAAATATTCCGGTGTCTTTATCAGATTAGTTGATCCATTTACTTTAAGGTCTATAGTTCCTTCCAGTACATGAATAAGTATATCAAAGGGAGAAGTACTGTCATTCACTGATTCATCTTTATCGAAGGCATAAATAGTTACAGATCCGTTACTTTTTTTAAGAAGCTGCTTGCTTACAATCGCATCGGATTGATAGTTGATTACTGAAATTATCGACTTTGGCATTACGGGTATATTCATTTTTCTCCAATTAAATTGTGTTCAATCTGTTTTTAACATATATGCATATTGTGTTAAAATCAATTCAAAAGTGAATCAGAGAATTAATGGTATTCTTTAGAAAAGACCGGGAAGCAAGTCGTTACGAATTGAAAATGATGAGATTAATCCATTTTGATAATTACCCTTGTCAGGAAAACTTATTGATGCTTAATAATATTCTCTGACATACCATTAAAAACAAAAAAGTGAAATGGCAAAACAGAATACCAGTACAATCTGCCAAGCAGACCTTTTGGACGAAATGTTGCTGTTTGCTGCAAAAAGTTTTTAGACTCCTTTTCAATTATCTTAAACTCAAGCCAGGCTTCGCCGGGCAGTTTCATTTCTGCATAAAGCAGTAATCTTTTGTTTTCTTTATCGGCTGCGAGTACACGCCAGAAGTCAAGCGTATCTCCGGTGTGAATTTCATTTTTATTTGTTCTTCCTCGCCGTAATCCGACACCGCCAAAGAGTTTATCTAAAAATCCGCGCAGATGCCAGAGCCAATCACCGTAGTACCATCCGCGCTCACCGCCAATTGACCAGATCTTGTGCAAGACATGATCAATGCTTATAGTAATTTCTTTTTCTCTTTTATCAACAAAACATCCATTGGTTGGAATGTTAATATGTTCAAGCAATGAATTATCAGAATAGCTTGATACAAGAGAATCTTTCCAGCTTGAAAGAACATTGTTCTGTTCAATCTTTTGAAATGCATGCTGCACAGCTTCTTTGTATGATATCGGTTTTATTCCAAGCATTTTTTCAAGTTCGTTATCTTTTGCCACAACTTCAATCTTCATACTGTTAACAAGATTTATTGCCAGCATATATGATGTTGATGTAACAAAATAAAGCCAGTAAGATGAAAGTCGCGGAGTCATAACAGGAACAGTAAAAATAAATCTTTTCAATCCACGCACCTGGGCTAGTTGAAGAAGCATTTGTTTATATGATAAAATATCAGGTCCGCCAACATCGTAAGAGTTATTAAATGTTTCTAGTTTAAGTAAAACACCGTTCAAGTATTCCAAAATATTTCTTATTGCAATTGGTTGGTGTTTTGTGTTAAGCCACTTTGGAGTGATCATTACCGGTAGTTTTTCAACAAGATCACGAATTATTTCAAACGATGCACTGCCTGATCCAACAATTATTCCGGCTTTAATTGAAGTTAAGGCAATTCCGGAATTTCTTAAGATAGATTCTACGTTTTTTCTTGAAGCCAGATGTTTAGAAAGTTTTTCTTCATTTGTAATTCCGCCGAGATATATAATTTGTTTAACGGAAGTTTGCTTAACAAGTTTGATAAAATTATTTGCAGAAATCTCTTCGAGCGAACCGAAATCTCTGACATTTGAACTCATTGAATGAATGAGATAGTATGCCGCATCAATATCTTTAATAATATTTGAACTCAACCCTGAACTTTGAATGTCTTTTAAAAAATCCACTTCAAGTATAGAAACATTTGGATGCTTATAAATCCCTTCAGTAGGGAATCTGTTTTTATCACGCACGCAGCAAATAACTTCGTGTCCATTTTCAATCAAAACAGGAAGAAGTCTTTTGCCAATATATCCGGTAGCACCGGTTAATAGTATTTTCATAAATCCTTTATTATATCTTCATAACATTTATGGAGGATATATAATTCAAAAATCGAAGAAAAACTAAATATTTTAATTTTAATAAATTGTTTAAGTTGAGTTCTTGATTTTTTGCTATCAATATGATATCATTATGATAGCAATTTTAAAAGGAATGTACAATGGACAAAATAACAGAAAAATCAGCTTCAAAGTTTAATGGTTTTATTGCACTTTTTCTTGTCATAGCACTTTTCGCCCTGGATATTTTTCTTCTTGCGACAGGAATCAGAACTAATGATTTCTCAATTTTATGGTTTTTTATTCCACTGGTAATTATATCTTTTATAAGTTTTGGCGGATTTATGATAGTTCAGCCAAATGAATCAAAAGTATTAGTACTATTTGGTAAGTACACCGGAACTGTTCGTGAGAGCGGATTTTGGTGGGTAAATCCCTTTACATTAAAAAAGCATGTTTCTTTAAGAATAAGAAACTTTAACAGCGATAAAATTAAAGTGAATGATTTACACGGAAACCCGATTGAGATTGCTGCTGTAATTGTTTGGCGGGTTGTAGATTCTGCGCGTGCAATTTTTGATGTTCAGAATTACGAACAGTTTGTTGCTATACAGGCTGAAACAGCTATACGTACTCTTGCATCAGAATATCCATACGATACAAACGAAGGTGAAAAAGAATCATTGAGAAGCAGTCCTACAGAAGTAGCAGAAAATCTTCAGAAAGAACTTCAGAAAAGACTTGAAGTGGCCGGAGTTACAATTGTTGAAGCAAGAATTACACATCTTGCATACGCACAGGAGATTGCTCAGGCTATGTTACGCAGACAGCAAGCACAGGCAATTGTTGCGGCAAGATTTAAAATTGTTGAAGGTGCTGTTGGAATGGTACAACAGGCCTTGCAGGATTTAAGTGATAAAAATATTGTTAATCTTGATGAAGAACGAAAAGCACAAATGGTAAATAACCTTATGGTTGCGCTGGTTGCAGATCACGAAGCAATGCCGGTTATTAACACAGGAACTATTTATCAATAAGTAATTTTAAAAGATATTGAGAACAAAAATGATTCCACTTTCAAAACATATTGGTGAAAATTTGATACTCATTCAACCTTCTATTTGGAAACGCGAATATGAGTTTAGATCTTCGGACGAAGTGTTAGCAAAAATGTACTTTACAAAATTCTTTAGTCTTACAGCAATTGTTGAAGGGTTTGATAATAAGTATGAAATTATAAGACCGAGTATTTGGAAAACAGACATTGCAATTCGCAAGTTTGCTCATGATATGACTTTTGCAACCTTGACAACAAATTTATTTAGAACAAGAGGTTCAATTGATTTGCAGAACGGGAAAAAATTATTATTAAAGTTTGGTAACTTCAAAAAATCCTGCCAGGTCTTTTCGGAATCAGAAGAATTGCTTTTGCTGTTTCAAAACAGATTTTCATTTAAGCAGCAAAATATTGTTACAATTCAAAGATCTTCTACCTTAATTGACGAAAATCCCTGGATAGTGATGTTAATTTGGTATCAGATAATTCAGAGGAACAGAAGAAATAATTAGTCACGATGTGCAATAAAGAATAAAGATTTAATAATGCCGGACAAGAAAAAATTTTTACTAAGAATTGATGATAGAGTTTATGCCGCCCTTGAAAAATGGGCGGCTGACGATTTGCGAAGTATTAACGCCCAAATAGAATTTTTATTAACAGACTTGTTAAAAAAATCCGGCAGAATTTCTACCTCCGGACCACTTCCGAATAATTATGATTCAGGGTTACAGTCGAGTAATTCTGAGGAATAGATTTCTCTCATTACAATTTTAATAAA
Source organism: Ignavibacteriales bacterium (assembly GCA_003538625.1). Classification (GTDB taxonomy): domain Bacteria; phylum Bacteroidota; class Ignavibacteria; order Ignavibacteriales; family Ignavibacteriaceae; genus IGN3. The sequence goes on along the minus strand of DPRR01000028.1, from coordinate 187,199 downwards.
AAAACTTATTATTTCATCAAAAAGGGACTATTTTTTATTATTTTGGTCTTTTGTGATGCTATCGGATTTCTTAAGTTTACTTTCACGATTTAATAATGGAGTTAAAATGAACTATTTCAAAATATTATTGACAGTTGGAGTCATAGCATTTTTTGCTGCATGTTCTTCTTTAAAATTAGAGCCTGCTCAATTTGGCTGGCCGATCGAATCTGTTTTGAAGATTGATAAAGATGGATTTGTAAAAGAAGACCGTCATTCAGTTAGTTTTAGTACAAAAGCATTATTCTTTGAAGAGACACAGGACTCACTAGCCTATGCTGGAAAATCCATTCGTCTTATCAGAAATAATGAAGGTTATTATTTTATGACCGCTGTGGATTTTAAGAACGTTTATGTTTTTACAGTAACAAAAAATGCATTAAGCTTAGAAAACAAAATCCAGATAAATGAAACTGGATTAATAAATCCCGCATTCAATCAAAGAAATTCTTTTATTGAATTACTGGATGATACAAAATCCTATAAACTTACTTCTGAAGGAATTGAGGAAGGTGTAAAATGAAAAAATATATTTTAATAAATTTTTTATTGATTTTCTTTTATTCATCTGTTTCATCATTATTTGCCCAGTCAGATTATGAGATGGTGCAAAGTTTTAAAGAAAGATATCAAAATCTGTCCGGTCAAATTAAATCTGCAGCAAGTCTTGAGGATCTTGACAAATTATCAGCCGAAATTGAAAATCTGAAGAGAGATTTTTCAACAAAAAAAGAAATTCTTGATCAAACATTATATCCCGAAAATTATACATCTTCTTTTGATAAATTAGAAGCCGCCATTGAATTAAGAAGAGGAGATTTCACTTCTATAAATGTTTTACAAACTGAGGTAACAACATTAAAATCCGAGGTTGATCTTTTAAACCGCAGAAATAATGAATTGCTAAACCAGATTACTGATTTAGAATCACAAAGAAAAAAAGATGCAGCAACAATTTCAAAATTAGAAGGACTTATTTCCAGCCTTAGAGCTTCCATATTAAAAAGAGATGAACTTGTATTTGGTATAGTGGATAGTCTTACTCCTAAACTTGCCGGTGATATTTCTACTATGACTCAAAAAGATAAAGAAGCAGTTTATTCACAGGTAGAAAAAAACAATATTCTTGCTCTTGTTAAAAAATCACTTAGAGATAACAGTAGATTTCTTGAAGTTACTTCCTTAACAGCAAATGACTTAAGTGATATTAAAAAACAACAGCAAAGTTTTGCAGCAATGTGGCGCAAGGTTGGGCCAAAACTTGTTGATGTTTATGCCGGCAAGAGTGATAAAACCACTGAGTTAAAAGACATTGATAACCTTTTTGATGTTTGGTCAAACAGAATAAGTCAGGAAGCCTGGGAATCCATAAATGAAGAATTTTCATTAAACAATATTAATCTTCAGAATTTTACAAGCGGAAATGAATTCACAAATGTAGTTACCCAATATATTTCAGATGAAATAAAAAATTATGGAATAAAAGGTAAAGCAGAGTCAGAAGCTGCTTATTCTTTGTTTGCGGATAGCGTATGGTTTAAAACTATCACTTCTAACTGGATGCCTTATCTATTAGACAATAAATTGTTAACAGTTGAGCAAAAAGATCAAATAGAGAAAAAAATATCAGAATGGAAATCTGTGGTGCTGCCGCAAAATCTTACATGGCTTTATGCTGTGGTTGGTTTGGCAGTTATTTTTATAATCGCATTAATCTTTATACTTAAGAAGAAAAAAACACCATTGGATTCTAATCCAATTCAAAACTAAAACCAGATCATAACTCTCTATTTTCAAAAGCCCCGAACCATCGGGGCTTTTCTTTTATGGATATTAATAATTCAATTCATTAAAAAATTTTTATTTATCAATTTGTCAGCTAATTGTAAATATCCTACGGAACCGCACAATTTAACATAAAACAGCATGGCTGGTTAGTATTCTTCTTTAAGCTTTAACAATATGGTTCTGATTTTATTAAGTGTGATAATTGTCATAAAATCAATAATGAAAAAGAAAGTGAATTTATATTAAAACTTTATTGTTTTATGTTTATCAACATAAATGGATTGAGCTGGTAATAAGAAAAAAATACAATTAAAATTTTAAGGAGATGAAATGAAAATTGGAATATTAGGTTCTGGAGTGGTTGGACAAACACTTGCTAACGGATTTGTTAAACATGGGCATCAAGTAAAAATAGGAACAGGAAACGTAAACAAATTAAATGACTGGATTAAAAATTCAGGTAAAAGTGATTCAGTTGGATCATTTGCAGAAGCCGCAAAGTTTGGAGATGTAATAGTGCTTGCAGTTAAAGGCACATCGGCAAAAGTTGTTTTGGAAAAAGCGGGTCCCGAAAACATTAAGGATAAGACAATAATAGATACAACAAATCCAATTGCAGACGCTGCACCCGTTAATGGAGTTCTTAAGTTTTTTACAGATTTAAATTCATCTCTTATGGAAGAATTACAAAACATATATGCCAATGCCAATTTTGTTAAAGCATTTAGTTGTGTGGGAAATTCATCAATGGTTGACCCCGATTTTGATGGACAAAAACCAACTATGTTTATTGCCGGCAATAATGGTGATTCTAAAAATGTAGTAACAAAAATTCTGGATACTTTTGGCTGGGAAGTGGAAGATATGGGAAAAGCTGAAGCTGCACGTGCAATTGAGCCGCTTTGCATTTTGTGGTGTATCCCGGGATTTTTACAAAACAGATGGACGCATGCTTTTAAACTGTTAAAAAAATAATTAAGTCAATGGTACACTGATCTTTATGATCTATTAAGATAGTTATAACAATAACTAATTTTTAAAATCAATGTACCATCTAAAAAAATTTTCTGATATAACCGAAGAATTAAAAAATGAAAAAGACATTAAAAATAACTTATACCTTATTCCTTATAACCCTTACGATAATAGGTTGTAATGAAAGTAAATCACAAGCAAATAAAGAAATGAAAAATATTATGAATGAGAACAACCCAAATTTAGAAACAGCAACATTTGGTTCCGGGTGTTTCTGGTGTACTGAGGCAATCTTTGAAAGAGTAAATGGAGTTACGTCTGTTGTATCGGGCTATTCAGGTGGAACTGTGGATAATCCAACTTATAAAGAAGTTTGCGATGGAACTACCGGACACGCTGAATGTACCCAGATAAGCTTTGATCCTGCAGTTGTTAGTTATGATGAGCTGCTGGAAATATTCTGGAAAACACACGACCCAACAACATTAAACAAGCAGGGCAATGATGTTGGTACACAATACCGCTCAGTAATTTTTTATCATAACGATGATCAAAAACAAAAGGCGGAGTATTATAAAAACAAACTGACTGAAGAAAAAATTTGGAATAAACCAATAGTAACTGAGATAACAAAATTTGAAAAATTTTATCCTGCGGAAGATTATCATCAGGAATATTATGATAACAATCCAAATCAAGGCTATTGTGCTTACGTCATTACTCCTAAAGTAGAAAAATTTGAAAAGATATTTAAGGATAAGTTGAAGAAGTAAAATTAAAAAAAGTCAAGCAAAAATTGTCATTCCCACGAAAGTGGGAATCCAATTTGTTTTATGGGGAGAGATTCCCGTTTTCACGCGAATGACAAAAAAATCTTTAATGGCAAATCGAAGAAAAAATGATGTAAACGTAATTCATTAACTCTTTACATCTCCATTAATTGTACAGTTATCACAATTACCGCAGGGCTGCTCACCAGGGAAACCAAAATAATCCGAAATAAAAACTCTGCGGCATTTTTCGCCGCGAAAATAATTAACTACCGATAGAAGTTTTTTATTATCATTTAAAAGTTTTTCTTTCAAGTGATTTTCATCCTGCAGAATATCTGGCAGTTCATTTACTATTCGTAAATTTTGTTTTTCAACTTCACCTTCTGTAACTCCATATCGATCTAACATTGCCAGAGCAGTTTCTACTCTAAAATCATTTTTGTTTTTAAAACTTATTTGTTCGCGAATGTAATCAACTCCGCTGGAATTGATTATTCCGGTTTCTCTTTTTAAAATATCATACAAGGCAGAATAAAAATTTGCATCAGGATTAGACCATTTAATAAACTCCATTTGTGTGTAAAGATCTTCCTGATTATAGAGCAAAAGACAAAGTGAATCATTTCCATCTCTGCCTGCTCTTCCAATTTCCTGATAATATGATTCGATAGATGAAGGTACTTCTGCGTGAATAACAAATCTTATATCTGCCTTATCTATTCCCATTCCAAATGCGTTTGTTGCAAGAATAAGTTTTTGCTTTCCGTTTAGAAAATCACGCTGCATTGATTTTCTTTGTCTGTCTTCCAGCTTACCATGATAGACACCATGTTTAAATCCTTTATCGCTAAGAATTTCAGAAAATCTTTCCAGGGTTTTGATTAAAGCAAAATAAATTATTCCGTATCCATCATATTTTTCTAATGTTGAAATTATTTCACGAAGCTTTTCTTTATCATCAAAAACATCAACAGCTTCCAGTCGTAAATTTGGTCGTTCAATTCCCTGATGAAAGAGTTTAATATCATCTTTATTGATGTGAAGTTTTTTTATAATGTCTTCCTGAACATCGTGTGTAGCAGTTGCAGTAAGCGCAATTGTTAACGGATTGCCCATCAATTCTCTGAATTCACCAATGCGTGAATAATCGGGGCGAAAATCATGTCCCCACTCAGAAATACAATGAGCTTCATCAACTGCAAGTAAATCTATTTTAACTTTTTTAATCTGTTCAATAAAATCCTTTTTGCGAAATCTCTCCGGTGTTACATAAAGCAGTTTAATTTTTCCGTCCACAAACTGCTCAAGTCTTTTTTCTCTTTCCTGTTTGGATAAAGTGGAATTGATAAAAGCGGCTGGAATATTTTTCTTTCGCAGCACATCAACCTGATCCTGCATAAGCGCAATAAGCGGACTTATAACAATCGTGCTGTTATCAAAGTATAGAGCGGGAATCTGATAACATAAAGACTTACCGCTTCCCGTTGGCATAAGTACAAGAGAGTGCTTTTTCTCCTCAACAATTCTTTTTATTATTTCTTCCTGCTTACCGCGAAAGGAATCATACCCGAAATGTTCTTTTAATATTTCTAACGGATTTTTTTTCAACAGAGTCTCGTTCAAATAGAAAATGTGTTTTTCAATTATAAATTAGTGACTGTCATTCTCGCGAAAGTGGGAATCTATTTTATATTTACTGGATTCCTGTTTTCACAGGAATGACCGTTTGAATTTTTCAGAAGTCTCAATTAATTAGTAGCTTAACGCCAGCAAAATTACTGAAAGAATAGGACTATAAAATGAAAAAATCATTCTCGCTTTTGATATTAATAATTTTAGCAGCATTTGCCTGTACTCAAAAACCAACCGCTGATCCAAATTATGTAAAAGAAATTAATGAATGGGATGCAAAGCGAGTTAACAGATTAAAAGCAGATGACGGCTGGCTAAATCTTGTCGGGAGATTCTGGCTTGAGAAAGGTGAAAGCACTTTTGGTTCCTCAAAGGATAATGATATTGAAATTGAATCCTCAAAACTGCCGGATCATATCGGCTCGTTTATATTTAATGACACCACAGTAACATTTAAAGCAAAAGACGGCGTTGAGGTTTTGCTGGATGGAAAACCAGTTAAAGAAATTGTTTTAGTTGATGATCAGAAAAAAGATATGACTGTTTTACAGATTGGTTCTCTAAAGTTTAATTTGATAATTAGAGATACACTTTACGGCATACGTTTCCGTGATTTGAATTCTGAACTTGTTAAAAATTTTAAGGGAGTAGAAAGATTTCCTATTGACGAAAGCTGGAAAATAACAGCAAAGTTTGAAGCTTATAATCCTGTTAAAGAAATTGATGTGCCAAATGTACTTGGACAAATAAGCAAGGAAAAATGTCCCGGTGCTGTTGTATTTGAACGCGATGGTAAGACATACAGAATTGATGCTGTTGATGAAGGCGGAGATAGATTGTTTCTAATTATTGCAGACCAAACCAGCGGTGAGGAAACTTACGGTGGCGGAAGATTTATGTATGTTAACAAGCCGGACTCAACAGGAACAATACTTTTAGATTTTAATAAAGCTTACAACCCGCCTTGTGTGTTTACAAAATACGCAACTTGTCCTTTGCCTCCATTACAAAATTATCTTAAGCTAAGAATAGAAGCCGGTGAAAAAGTTTATGGGCATTAGAGAATTTGCTATAAAAACTACTTATTAAAGAGGTTAGGTTTTTTTGTTGGACTAACGATTGTAATAAATAGTATTCTCTCTTTGCCAATTAAAAGTATCAACAGATATAAAGTTATTATTTACTCTTTCCCAAAAGGCTCCACTCATACCACAACTTATTTTTACGCTATCATTATTATTTAGTCTTTTTTGTAACCACAGCTTTTCTTTCCAGGAAAATATTTTGTTAGCAGATTCAGGATATGCATAGTCAAGATTTAATCCCCTTCCAATTGAGTCATCAAAGACAAATACTATGCTATTGAGTGTACCCGAATAATTTTCGAAATGAAAACTTAAATTGTACTCCACATAATTCCATAAACTATCATTCGAAGCAATACCTTCTCCAATATTGTATGAGAGAGTGTCGACTTTAAATATTCCTTCTCCATTAAACTTTGCGATATTAGTTCCACTATCTTCGCAACCCATCATAAAAATTACTAGAGACATTAATGTGCCCAATTTAAAAATCATATCACTTCTCAATTAAAAATTCTGACTAATATTTAAATCCATTTGTTTCTCGCTTGCAACTTAACCCATAAAACAGCAAATCTCAATAAAAACAAATCATTTCTTAAACTTTAATTGTACCAAAAGCACACCAAGAGCGGCAATCAGCATTCCTGCCATTTCTTTTAAAGTTATTTCTTCTCCAAGAAATATCCACGCAAGCACGGCAATTTGAATAAGCATAGTTCCGTTTATTATACAGGATTCCATAGCGGTTAAAGTTCTAAGTGTATAGTTCCAGAGAGTAAAAGCCAAAGCTGTGTTTACAACTGCAAGCCAGAGAAGATAAAAAATATTTTTAGTTGTAATGTTAGGTAATCCTTGCAGTGTAATACCCACACTTAACAAAATAAAAGATCCGATGCCCATACTAATTACAGTTATTACAATTGGAGTTAAATGTGATTTTCTGTTTACACTTCTGCCAAGTACAGCAGAGGCTGCGTTTGCAAACACACCAACCGTCATAACAATCAGTCCTGTTGATTGATTACTGCTTAAGTTTACCGGGTAAAAGTAAGTTAGAATTCCGGTTATAAATAATGCTACACCAAATATCTGCAGCACAGTTGGAATTTCTTTTATTAAAAATATTGCAAGCACAGCAACAATAAGCGGAGTAAAGTTTAACCATAAACTAACCGTTACTGCAGGAAGAAGTGAGAGTCCGATAAATTGAGTGCCCTGCGTAAATGTATAAAAAAGTATTCCAAGTAATGTAAGGTTTATCCAGTCCTTGCGATTAAGAGTTTTTACTATTGCTTTATTTTTCCTTGTAAACAAAAATGGAAGCAGAAAGACAAAAGCAATAGAGTATCTTAATCCGGCAAACACAAGCGGAGGTATTTCTTTTAATCCAAACTTTATTATCACAAAAGATGTTGACCAGAGAAAGGTTACAAACAGTGCAAGTAGTATTGCCGTAATTTGATTGGAGAGTTTTAATTTCATTAATATAAAAATATCAAAAGATAATATTTAAATAAAATTTCACCGATAGAATCGCAAAGGAATGAGTAGTTGAAAGTTATAATTGTTCAAGAATTTCTTTGATTTGAGATTTTAATAATGCGAGGTCGATAGTAATTATATCCCAAACTATTTTTGTATCTATCCCAAAATACTCGTGAATTAATAGATTTCTTAAATCAATTATTTCTCGCCACTGTATTTCGGAATAAAGTTTTTTAAAATGAGGAGTGAGATGATTTGCTGCTTCGCAAATTATTTCTAATTGTTTTACAGAAGCATACTGCATCATAGAATTGGATTGAAATGATTCGTAAGTTGATTCTTCAACATAAGATTCAATTTCAAGGATTGCATCATAAATATGTTGCAATCTTGGTTTGTCACCCAAACTACTTTTCATAGTTCAGTATTTTCTCTGCATCGATAAATGGTTGGATATACTTTGAAACACTATTGAATGTAAGAAGATCAACTTTTCTATTTAATAAATCTTCTAATTCATGTTTCATTTGCAAAAAGCTTAGTCCAATTGGCTTAGAGTAATCTAATTCAACCAAAATATCAATATCACTTTTTTCATTTTCTTCATTGCGGGCAGCAGAACCAAATAAAAAGGCTCTCTTTACAGGCTTGTTTTTAAGACAGTTTGCAATCTTTTCTGAATATTCATTACTCATATTTTACTTTATTTTCTTTTTATACTTGCAAAAATATAGTTTATTTCATTTTAAAAAGCATATACAGTTTATTAAGTATTTTGTAATAATATTAACAATTATGTGTAGTCCACTTTAAAAGTGGTCTACACATTATTTCTCACAAGCAAAAATATATTTTAGTGCTATCAAGAAGGTATTGATATTTTATTACTCGTTTTGTTGTTGCTGTATGTTCTGTTGTGCAGCTATTACAACCCGAACCACCATCACCATTATAATGTCTTTCTTCAGGGATGCCGGTTGATTGATCAATTGAATATGATTCGCTGAAAAAGATTGGAAGCTGCGGTTGTATAATTCCGAGCTTAATCGAATCCAGGAAATAATAATAATTTACCTGAAGAGTATAGCTGCCTAAAGAGTCAGTTAACACAATCGGATATTCAATACCTAAACCTGTGTTTTTGATTTGCTGAAATTCATTATCGTAAAGATTTACTTTTCCCCACACGCCAATTGTGTAATTTGATTTATCAGCTAGAGTATCACAAAAAACAGAACCGGATATTACAAATTGATGATAAGGCGGAGGAGTTGGCTCATTGCCAAAGTTTAGGATCATTAATAAAAAAATAAAAACAACTATTAAAATATTTTTTGTTTTCATAAGACATCTCTCCCTTAATAAAGTGTAAAAGTGTAGGCCACCTTTAAGGTGGACTACACTAAAAGAAACTCAACTGATCATTCTCTGCAATCGAATCAAAGTTTTTGCCGAGCAGTGACAGAACAGAATCAGCAATTGGCTTTAATTGTTTTTCAATGTAATGATCATAATCAAAATCATTATGTTTTAGTTCGATTGGAATTGGTCCGCGCTGTGTGATTGCATAATAAATTATATCACGAGGTTCATTTAATAATTTTGCTGCACGAGCATGCGGCGGAACATTTTTTGTGTAGTCCTCAACTTCTTTTCGTAATCGTTTTCTATAAATCAATTTATCATCAAACTCGCCAGATTTAAGTTTTTGTATTTCATCACGAATCCAATCTTCAACTTCAACACCATCAAAAACTTTTTGATATAACTCTACCTGAAATTCCTTTGCTAACTTTGTCCAATCAGAGCGAACGAATTCCATTCCAACAAACTCAATATTTTCTTTACCATCTTTTGTTACAAGTCCGGCATATCTTTTCTTTGCCCCAATTTCCGCACCACGGGCGGGAGTTATAATAAATTTTCTATAATATTTTTCAAACTCCAATTCTAAATATGATTCAACCTTAAATTCTTTTTTTAATCTGCTTTTCCAATAATTATTAAGTTCTTTAACAATCTTTTTACCTTGAGCCTCACCGTCATCAACAGAGATGTCATTGAGCATTACGAACAAAGAATCAGTATCACCGTAAACAACTTTTAATCCCTTATTTTCTAGATAGTCTTTGCTTCCAAGTAAAAGTTTGTGTCCGCTTCCTGTAATTGCACGCGGAAGATCGGGATGATAAAATCTGCATCCGTAAGAACCCATCACACCATAAAAACTGTTCATTAAAATTTTTATCGCCTGAGAAAGTTGCTTGTCTTTTTTCTTTTTTGCAATGTCACGGAGTTTCATCAGCTCATCGATAAAATCCGGCAGGATATGAAGTGAAGCTGAAAACTTGTAGCCATTTAAAGTTTCTATCGTATCAACATCCTTCATCAACAAAGAATATGGATCGATCTTAAATGTTTGGATGATAGATGGATACAAACTTTTAAAATCCAGTACGATTATGTTTTCATAAATTCCAGGAGTGGGTTCAATTACATATCCGCCCGCAGCGTGTTCATTTGTTTGTATGTCCTTTAAATTTGGTGCGGCAAATCCGGCACGATGTAACCGCGGCAAATAAAAATGATCAAACGCTGCTGTCATCATTCCAAGCTGATCCATTAACAATCCTGAGATCTGCGCACGACGAACAGAAAGAACGACCAAACCTGTTTTGGCAAAAATATCTGTAACAAGTACGGCATCCTGTAAATTATATTCTGCAAGAGAAGTTTTATCTTCTTTAAATAGTCTGTCAATTTCTTCAATTTTATTTTCATCGGGAGCAATGGTTTTGCCGATTCCCAAAAGTTCCTGCGCAACAGTCTCAAGTTTAAAATCCTCAAAACTAAAAAATGAAGCTCGCAGCATTGTAGGCCCATCGATTACAACTCTGCCTGTTACAGAAATAAAATGTCCGCTTGGCTTTCTTTGTCTTATTGAAACTCTGCCGTTTACACGTGCAATATCCAAACTGATTCCAAGTTCACGGCATTTGTTATCAAGAAATAAAAGATCAAATCCGATAACGTGCCATCCAATAATTATATCAGGATCAATTTGTTTAAACCAAACAAAGAAATTTGTTAGCAATTCTCTTTCATCATTATAATATGAAATTAGTTGTGAATCACGTTTCGGTTTTTCACCGATAATAAAAACTTTTTTGTGTTCGCCATTTTTTCGGGTGATATGGACAGCAATAGAATAAAGCTGATTTGTTTTTGCCCCGGTTTCAATATCGATTGAAGCGATAACAAAATGAGGTGTTATCTCCGCCGGTTCAATAGTCGGATTTATAAATTTTGAAATTGAGTCTTTTTTCTCCGCAGTCCCGGTAATCTTCATCTGCGAGTTAATGGATTTTTCCATTAAAAATCTTCTTAACGGATCAATATCAGATTCATATGTTGTTTGATTTGATTGCTGAAATGACTCGGCTAAAACATTTAATGCTTTTTGAGTATTAAAATAAAGTGCATCAACAGGTTTGTTGTTAAAGTTTTTAAGTTTCGTTTCTTTTCTTAAATAAGTTTTGTTTAACGGATTCAGCACCGCATCTTTATCAACAAAGAAAACAGGTTTGTTATTTGTAACAATAATTTCTACGGGACCAAGTTCATCACTTGTACCAATGAACTTAAGAATATTTTTTCCACTGTAGTCGCTCCATTCTCCGGTCAGAAGAAAAACATTCGCAGATATTTTGTTATCAGTTTTCATCAAACTTGTTTTACTGCGTTAAAAAACAATTGCTGAATTTTACGAGTTATCTTACCCGGTTTTCCATCATCAACAATCCAATCATCTATCTGAATAACAGGAGTAACTTCAGTTGTTGTTCCTGTTATAAAAAATTCAACAAAGCTTTTTAGTTCATTTACATAAATGTACTCTTCACAAATATCAATTTTATTTTCTTTGCAAAGCTCAATGACAACTTTTCGCGTAATGCCGTTTAGAATATAATTAGATAATGGAGCAGTAAAAATTTTATTATCCTTAATCGCAAAGAAACTTGTGTGTGATCCTTCGGTAAAAAAATCATCGCGGAATAAAATTGCTTCATAAGCATTATTTCTAATCGCATTTTGATTCGCCATAATTGATGGCAAAAGGGAGGTTGATTTAATATCGCATCGTAACCAGCGAAGATCTTTTTCCAGAATAATTTTTACTCCAGCCTTAATTTCTTTGCTGTTATCTTTAATCGGTTTTACAAAAGCAAAAACATTTGGAGTTAAATTACTTTCATAATTATGTGTACGGGGAAAACTAACTCCTCTGCTTATTTGTAAGTAAACAGAATAATCTGTTTTGATTTTATTTATATCTGCAAGCGTTTTGGAAATATCTTCGATCTGATGAAAATCATGAAACGGTATTTCAAGTTGCTGTAAGCTATACTTTAATCTTTCGAGGTGATCATCCAAACGAAAGAGTTTGCCGTTGTAAGTTCTTAAAGCTTCATAAACTCCATCTGAAAAAAGAAATGCGCGATCAAAAGGTGAAATCTTTACTTCATCGTGCGGAATATATTTATCATTGAAATAAACAATCATTTTTATGTAATTTTTTGATGTCATAAAATAATCAAAAGAAATTTTATTAACGATTTAGAAACACTTAACCCAAACTTGAATGAACGTAGAATCAATCAGCGAATATTGCTTAAGTAAGAAGGGCGCGATTGAAGATTTTCCTTTCGATGAAGAAACACTTGTGTTTAAAGTTGGTGGAAAAATGTTTGCGCTTATTCCATTGGAAAAAATTCCATTGCAGATAAATCTAAAATGTGATCCTGAAAAAGCGATGGAACTAAGAGAACAATATGAAGATGTGCAGCCTGGGTGGCATATGAGTAAGAAATATTGGAACACAGTTATTCTAGATGGTAATATTCGCTGGGATGAATTAAAGGAATGGATTGATCACTCGTATGATGAAGTTGTTAAGAAATTGAAGAAAAGTGAAAAAGAAAAATTCAAATAAAAGCTTACTGCGTTTTTGTTGCTATGCAAAGACCGTTGCATATAATCTGTTGAGGGATTAATTTTGAACAGAAATAAAAATCCGGAACATAGATGAGAAAATTTTTTTTAATAACACTTTTGCTGTTACTAACAGTAATTTATTTTCCCTTATCTGCTCAACCCGTACAAAGCGGTAGTTGGTCCGTTAACCAAAGTATTGCAGGATACTCGCTTGATAATAATAATGGTGAGCGAGTTATGACCGTGGAAGTTGAATTTGAAACTCCCTTTGCAAAAAAACCTCAGATTATACTGAGCGTTACTCAAATAGATGCAGATAAAGAATTTAACACAAGATATAATGTTGAAGCAATTTCCATTTCCCGGGATAAATTTACTATTAGAGTCCGTACATGGGCAGATTCAAAAATGTTTTCTATAAGTGGATACTGGTTAGCTACTGTTAAGTAATTTTAGATTTGTTGGATAAATAGACATAAAATGAAATCTTAAATAAATTTAATAATTACCCGGAATACTAAAATTTTCTTTGAATTTCGTTGTACACTTTTTATTTTCGGTTCAGCAAAATAAATGTTTATCTTTTCTGGGGATAAAAGTTTAATTGTTTGGTTTAATAAATAAGTTGTTTATGCAAAAATTTCTTTTCTTAATTATTCCTTTCTTAATACTGGGGTGTGAGACTAACCCGCCAACTCAGCCTATATCACTAAAAACCGGCGAGGTCAAACTTGAAATTACCTTTTCTGAAGATGGAAATCTAAATCCCGAAAGAACTGTTCTGCTTGAAGATTTTGCAAATGTAAGCTGCACCCCCTGTGTTATATCAAATAAAATAATTCGCTCAGTTTTGCAGAATTATGGAAGTAACAAAATTGTTTCGGTAAAATTTCCAACAAACTTTCCTTCCCCTGTTGATCCGTTTTATCTTTCAGCAAAAACCTTTTGTGATTTTAGGATGACATATTATAACATACTTTTTGCCCCTACATTAATTTTAGATGGAACCGTTAGACCAACTCCAACAGATTCAAACTCAATTAAACAAGCATTAAATACAAGATTAAATTCCTCATCAAACTTTTCTATAGAGATAACTAAAACCGTTATAAACGGAGGTTTGTTGATTAATGCCAATATTAAAGTAAAAAATAAAAGTGCTTTAAACCTTGATGAATTATTTTTACGATGCGCAATTGTTGAATCGGATATTGAATTTACCCAGGCACCCGGCTCCAATGGCGAGACAAAATTTTATGATGTGTTAAGAGTACTGTTTCCATCAAATGATGGATTTCCACTATCATCCCTAAACAGTACAAACTCTTACCAATTTGAAAACACAATTGATACCGTTTGGAATACAAATAAACTTGAAGCAGTGGTTTTTATACAAAACACAGCTACAAAAGAAATACAACAAACAGGATCGAGTTTTTAATTTGAGTTTAGTGTAAAACAAATTAGGAGATCAGTATGAAAAAAGTAATACTATTTTTGCTCGTTTTAGGATTTGCATTTAGCACTTCGGCGTATGACAAAAAATCCCTTGTCGAAAGATTTACCAATGCTTCCTGTGCCCCTTGTGCATCTTTAAACAGTTCATGGTATAACACAACTCTGGCAGGAATGCTTGCTACGGAATCAATATCACATATTATTTATAATGTATGGTGGCCAGGCGCAACTGATCCGATGTATTTATTAAATACACCGGATAATACTACACGTACTAATTATTATGGTGTAAATGCAGTTCCGTGGATAGTGGTCAATGGGGCAACTGTATCCACAACTCAATCCGTTTTTGTTAATGCAGTAAATAGTGGAAATAGCCAATATGCTCCTTTTAAAATTGTTATGACTCAAAGAGCACTTTCTGAGAATCTGATTGAAGTTGGTGTCAAAGTTATACGAGATCCGAATGACAACACAACATTTGCAACAACCAAACTTAAAGTTGCTCTAACTGAAAAAGTTGTGATATTCCCTGCGCCTCCGGGTACTAACGGAGAATCACAATTTCATAGCGTTTGCAGAAAGATGTTACCGGATGCAAATGGAACGACATTAACAATTCCGGCACCAGGTGATTCGACAGAAATAATTCTTCAATATGTTCCAACTGCATCTTTTCTGCAATCTGTAAATATTGATAGTTTGCGGATAGTAGCATTTATTCAGAACGAAAGTAATAAATCAATATATCAATCAGAGATGTTAGAAGTGGTTCCTAATTATGTTGCACAAATTAATTCGCAAAGCCCTGATGCAATATTTGATAATACAACTCCTGTTGATTTTAGTGCTACAATCAAAAATATTGGAGTGATGTCTGACGTTTACACAATCAATTGTTCACTAAATGCACCCACAGGTTGGACTGGTGAGTATACAACATCGAATGGAACATTTCAATTTGGTACTTCCGATTCGTTGGAAATTAGTTCAGGAGATTCCGCAATAATACAGGTTCAGATTAATCCACAGGGAATAAATGGCTTTGGCAGTACTACGGTTGAATTTGAATCGCATAATAATCCCGGTATGTCAGGATCAATTATCTTTAACAATGTTACCTCTGGCGGAACAGATATTCTTGTTGTAAGTGCGGGAAGCAGAGAATTTGAACCTTATGTTTTAGAATCTATTAATAATGTATTTGATGGAACATGTGGGGCTGTATCCAGGTCAGCATTAGAACCGTCAAATCTGGATCTTTCCAACTTTGGTATTGTTGTTTGGCAAAGTAGTAATTCTGATCGCGCATTTTATGAAAATGAAGTTACCAAGCTTCAGAATTATTTGGATGGTGGTGGAAATCTGCTTATAACCGGACAGAATATAGGAAGTGATATTTTTGAAACAACAGGACAAAGCCATTTTGCCCAGGATTTTTATCATAATTATCTGCACGCAAATTATGTTTCGGATATATCAAATCTATTTTTAATAAAAGGTATTCCGGGTGATATTATTTCTAATGGAGTTCAGTTTGTTGCAAATTCTATTTATGAAAGATCACTTGATAAAATTAGTGCTTTAGATACAAATGCAACAGCAATCTTAACATATTTTAATGGACCGGACATTGCAGGTATTAGAGCTGCTGCAGATAATTACAGAATTGTTTATATGGTTACAGGACCTGAACAAATTACCGATCTGGCAGTGCGAGACACTATTACTGCCCGCAGCCTTAGATGGTTAGCAGAAAACGTGGTTACCGGAATGGGTGGCGAAAACAGTATGCCGCTTAAATTTGATTTGGAACAAAACTATCCGAATCCGTTTAATCCATCAACCAAGATAGTTTATACAATTAGTGAAAAATCTTTTACCAGCTTAAAGATTTTTGATATTCTTGGTAATGAGATTACTTCACTGGTTAATGAGGAACAACCCGCAGGAAAGTATGAAGTACAATTTGATGCTTCGAATCTCTCATCCGGTGTTTATCTGTATAAGCTTCAATCTAACGGTCTTGTACAAACCAGAAAAATGTTACTCTTAAAATAGAATCGTGTTAAAGTAATCTTGTAATTTAATAATGCAGTTTATGGAAGGAACACTAATAAGTTCCTTCCATAAATAAAAATTCAGGTTGAATATTAAATAAAATAAGTTTATACGATGAACGAATTTGTTAGTATTCTAAACCTTATAAAAGTTAATCATAGTTTTATTATTCTGTTCTCTTAATTAACATCTTATTTATTCATTCTAAGGGGAATGATATGAAAAAACTCTTTACTCTTTTTGTTTTTATAATAGCATCTGTTTTTACAAATTCACAACCATTATTAACGGTTGATTTTGCAGGTGGTTATCCACCAGCGGGCTGGAGTGTTGATCTTCAGGCCGGCAATTGGTCGGCAGTATCTTCTGCTAATGCAGGTGGTGTTGCTCCAGAATTAAGATTTAACTGGACTCCACAATTTAATTCCACTTCGCATTTTATTTCTCCTGCGATTAATACCACAGGAAAAACATTATTAATTTTTCAATTTAAACATTCATTAGATCACTATGGAGGTCCGTACACAATTGGGGTTGCAACCAGATCAGGCGGAGGAACCTGGAATACTGTTTGGTCAATGGTTAATCCTACTGCAAGCACACAGAGTGAAGAGTTAATTAATATAAGTAATTCTGATGTTGGTGCAGCAGATTTTCAGGTATGTTTTTTCTTTAGCGGTGATTCCTATAACCTGAATTACTGGTATATAGATGATGTTAAATTGTTCGTTCCACTTGCACATGATGCTATGACAAAAGATATTGTTATTAATCCTGAGTATGTTGCCGGTACTCCTTTTACACCTCAAGCAAGATTAAAAAACTTTGGATTGAATTCAGAAACATTTGATGCAACCTGCGTGATAAAATTGAATGGTACCCAGGTTTATACACAAAATTGTTCCACTGTAAATCTTGCTGCTGGTGTCGAGCAAACTGTATCATTCCCCGACTTTACACCTGCAGCCGCTAATGACCTTTATGAGGTAACTGTTACAACAAATTTAGCAGGCGACTTAGATCCGACAAATGATAGCAGAACAGAAGGATTTGATACATACACTACAGCAAGAAATATGGTTATCCTTGAAATAGGAACCGGAACCTGGTGTCAATATTGTCCAGGGGCGTCAATGGGTGCTCACGATTTAATTACTAATGGAAAAGCTGTTGGTGTTGTTAAATATCATAACGGTGATTCTTTTACAAACGCATATTCAAACGCAAGAAATACTTATTACGGAATTTCGGGATTCCCGACAGCTGTCTTTGATGGTGTTCAATATGTTGTTGGTGGAAGCAACACAGTTAGTATGTATCCAACTTATCTTCCAATTTATGATGTGCGTAAAGCTAAAAATTCCGCATATTCAATTGAGATTTATGGACAAAACAGCGGATTGGATTATTCATTAACTATTCGTGTTACTAAACATGCAAATGTTCCTGTATCATACAGTAATCTTGTACTGCATTTAGCATTAACTGAATCTGAAATCCCTTTCAACTGGCAGGGACAAACAATGGTAAATAATGCTGAAAGATTAATGGTTCCAAATGAACTTGGAACTCCGCTTGATTTTTCATCAGGAAATGTGATTGATATTAATCTTAACTTTAGTAGAAACGCTGCCTGGGTATTGGCTAATTGCGAACTTGTTTCTTTCATACAAAATCTTGATGGTAAAGAAATACTTCAGGGAGCCAAAGTTGCTCTTGAAGACTTGAGTCCTCTGCCAGTTGAGTTGACATCTTTTACAGCTAAAGCAAATTCAGGCAAAATACAACTTGATTGGACAACAGCAACTGAGATTAACAACTCAGGTTTTGAAATAGAGAGATCATTTGATGGTAGTGCCTTTTTTGCTGTTGGTTTTGTTAAAGGAAATGGTACTACTACAGAACCAAGATCATATTCTTTTGTTGATGAGTTTGAATATAATGCAACCCAGTCAATCTATTATAGACTTAAACAAGTTGATTATAATGGAAGCGTGAATTATAGTGATGTAGTTTCCATAGTTATTGAAATGCCGATTGAATATGCACTTGGACAAAATTATCCGAATCCATTTAATCCAACTACAAAAATTAAATACTCTGTTCCGCAAAGTGGTTTAGTTAAAATTGCAGTTTATGATTTAACAGGGCAGGAAGTTGCTACAATAGTAAATGAAGTTAAAGAAGCAGGTAATTTTGAAGTTGGTTTTAATTCTGCCGGATTGTCATCGGGAGTTTACTTCTATAAAATGACATCAAACGGGTTTTCTCAAGTTAAAAAGATGAGTATTTTAAAGTAGTTCTTAATTTTAACGGAGGGAATATTAATAGTTCCTTCCGTTAAAAAATATTTTCAGTATTTATAAATAAAATCAGGTTTGATGATGAATAAAGTTTTTAGCGTTATAGTGTTTTTAATATTAATCCTTACAGGAACAATTAAAGCCCAGGACATTGAGGTTACAGTTCACAGAACATATATTGACAGCACACTTGGATCAGAAATGATTTTTGATTTTGAGGTTATTAATATTTCACAGTTTCAACAAACCGTTTTTGAAGTTAGAACTTTAGATGATCTTCCATCAGGGTGGCAATCTTCTCTATGTTTTGGCGTTAATTGTTTCTCTCCAAGCTTAGATAGCATTGCAACTATGCAGCCATTTGGAGAACCACTCCAGCCAGGCGATACTCTAATTACATCATTGCATGTTTATTCAATGACAACTGAAGGTACTGCCAACGTGCAAATTCAGGTTGGGACCTTTAGAAACCCATCGCTTAGAACAACATTAGACTTTGTTGCAACAACAGTTCCTACTTCTGTGGATAATGAAAATACAGTTGTTGATAATTATTATTTGCAGCAAAACTATCCAAATCCCTTTAACCCATCTACAAAAATTAATTATGGATTAAGAAAATCCGGAAATGTTGAGATAACTGTTTATAATGTTCTGGGAAATAAAGTTGCTACTTTAGTCAATGGATATAAATCTGCAGGAAAACATTCTGTTGATTTTAATGCTTCAAATATTGCCAGCGGAATTTACTTCTATAAAATTAGTACACCGGATTTTATTCAAACAAAAAAAATGATCCTGGAGAAATAAATGAAATTACTTTTATTGATTACTGTTTTTCTCTTTATTTCTCTTCCGCTAATTGCTCAAAACGAAGAAGATATTACAGGCAGAAAAGCACCCAACTTTAAACTCAGTAATCTTGATGGAAAATATATTGAGCTAAACAAAGAAACAGGCAGCGGTCCGGTACTATTAAGTTTTTGGGCTACCTGGTGTAAACCTTGTCTGGAAGAAATGGCGGAATACAATAAGATATACGAACAGTACAAAGATCAGGGATTTTCATTACTTGCCATTTCAACGGATACTGAAAAATCTGTTGCAAAAGTAAAACCATATATAAAATCAAAAGATTATAAATTTAAAGTTTTGCTTGATACGAACAGTGAGACCGCAAGAAAATATTATGCGCAGCAAATGCCGTATACTGTTATGATAAATAAAAACGGGAATATAGTTTATTCACATCTTGGATATATGAAGGGCGATGAGAAGAAGATTGAAAAATTAGTTATTGAATTGTTGGCAAAATAATTTCAGAACCCTTCGGAAAAACTTTTTCATCCGAAGGGAATGCTTTTTGTAATTAACTTATTTCAAATCAAAAGAAAAATGAAAACTTCAATTTATTACATCTCTCTTTTGTTTACTATAATTATATCAACAAGTACTTTTAGTCAGAGCAGCGATTGGTTTTTGTTGCCTGATGGACTTGGTTTATCCAACCAACTTGAATACTCTTATAATGTTGATAACAAAATTGAAATTTTTGAAAACTGGCTGACACTGGATTACAATAAAAATATTTTTAGTGCAGGATTAAGATTTGAAGCCTTCCAGCCAAACGATCCCGATCCCTCAATAAGCCGGGGAAAAGTCAGATATGCAGATATAGCATATAAATATTTTGCTGTTGATATTGGTGATGTTGAAGAAGGTCTGAATATTACAGTGGGCAACTTCTACAAACTTTTTGGTCGGGGATTAATCCTAAAAAGTTATGAAGATAGAAATATAAGAGTAGATAACAATTTGCTCGGTGTTAAAGTTGAAGCCAACTATTTAAGTTTTACACTCGCCGCACTTTCCGGCTCCGCTTCCAATTCTATTAATGAAAGGCAGGATATTATTCACGCAGTTGATTTACAGTACAATGGATTTGATTTTGTGAAACTCGGAACTACCTTTGCATCTAATCAACCAGAGATTGATGGCACAGCAAGAACAACCTTAGCCTCCGCAAGAATTCAGCCAACAATCTGGAATTTTGACGGCTATGCTGAATATGGGATTAAAAGTAATAAAGATATTCAATCTCAAATTTTTAAAGATGATGAATGGAAAATCGGCGAAGCATTTTATGGCAGTTTAAATTTTTACTATGATATGTTTTCAATCGTAGGTGAATATAAGTATTATGATAATTATGCATTCACTTCAAACGATGGGACTATTTTTTACAACACAGCTCCATCGTTAAGAAAAGAGTATACATATCAGCTGCTTAATCGGCACCCATCGCCGCTGGATCAATCAAATGAAGAAGGTTATTCCTTAGAAGCTAATTTTAATCTTTCTGATGCCACATCGTTTATTGCAAATTATGGTATCACACAAACTCTTCCTGCAAGTTCATATTATCAACGGGTAAATAATTTCTCACTTCCAATAACAACGCAATTAAAAGAAGTTTATCTTCAGGCCACACATAATTGGGATGAATCATTTACCACAATAGCGGCGTTTGGTTATAACGAGGAGTTATCAACAAACACAAAAAATTTTACTCCGATACTGGAAAACAAATTTTACTTTGACGATATAAATACAATCAAAGTAGTGTTAGAACATCAGCAGACAGAAAATCTTTCAACTGATGAAAAATATTATGATGATGTAATTGCTATTGAATATTTACGCTCACCCAATTTTAATGTTTCAGTTGTAACAGAGATTCAAACAAAAGAACCTGAAGCAGGAAAGACGGTGAGAAAAGTTTGGAGCTTTATACAATTTGGATACAAACTTGGAAATCACAGCGACCTTAGTTTACTTATAGGATCAAGACAAGCTGGTAATATTTGTATTGGTGGAATTTGCCGGTACGAACCTGCTTTCCAGGGAATAGAATTTAAAATATTAACAAGATTGTAGAATATTTTTATATATTGCATTGGAAATTTGTTAATTGCTAATAATTAAAAAAATAAAACATTCTTAATTATTTAGTTGACTTTAACAATATTTTTTAGGACGTTCATATACGAAATATTAAAATCTTTTTTAAAAGGAATATTTATCTGATTGTTTGATACAATTTTTTACATCTCGCAAGTACCCTTTAAGTTAGAATTATCTAAAGATTCTCCTATGAAGCTAATGCATTCGTATGTTTTTATCCTAACTGTCAATCTTATAAGTTAATCAGATGAAAAAATATTTTATTGATAATAACATTTTTTTGAAATTTGAATTAATATTAAATAATCATTTATTTTAAATAACAACGGTTTTTAGTAAAAGTTCAATTTCAAATTGAAATTAAAAGTATAATTTTTTTTTTGCGGTTTAATTGATGACATTAATAGTAAATCATAAATCTTGTTTTTGTTTTATTAAATATTTCTCAACTTATCAAATTAATTATTTTACTAGGAGGTAAAATGAGAATACCACACAAATCTAAACTACTATTGGCACTAAGTATTTGCACGGTAGTCTTTATTGCCGGGTGCGTGGACACAAGTGTTCAGTCCCTTCCCACCAGTATAGATTATTCGAGTCAGATAAAAGTTGTCAACTTAGTGTCGGGTGCAGGTACAGCTACACTTACACTAAATGGTCAATCTCTCGGCACAGCAGAGTTTGGCGGCGAGGCACCCTCACAAGCAGCATTTTTAACTATTACGTCGGGAAGCAAGGTCCTAAATGCTAGTTTTGCTTCAGCTACAGCACAAAATTATCAATTTGCTGCAACAACTGAATATAAATTCAGAGTGTTTTTGGTTGGAACAGCAGCGGTTAATGAGATGGTAATGATTGCCCAAAGATATATTTGGCAAACACCCGGATCTGTTAACGGTAATGCTTTATTTCCTGCTGATACAGGACAGGTTGCATTTTTTAATGGATCTCCTGATGCAGTTCTTAATAGTGTAACAATTAGCGGTGCTACAGATACCAGCACTGTTGAGTTTGATGCACCACTTGGTTTGGGCGAAAGTACTTCATATATGAAACTTAAAGCTGGTTCATACAATTTTGATGTTTTATATAATGATTCTTTGCACACCACTTTTAATTACGATTTAAGTGCAAAAGGTAGATATACGGCAGCTATATATGATGCTGCTGCTAGTATTAAAAATGCAGTTTTCGTTGATGACTAATAATAAAGTTAATATATAACGGAGGAAAAAAATGTTTCCCAGAATTTACAAAATTTTAATTTTAATACTGTTTGCATGCTCATTTACCTTTTCACAAACCGGAAGAATTTCGGGTAAGGTTATTGATCAGCAGACAGGAGAGCCTTTGATAGGAGCTAATATTCTTATTGTGGGTACAAGCTTAGGTGCCGCATCTGATGTTAACGGCGAGTACTTAATTACCAGCGTAAATGCGGGTGATTATTCTGTGCGAGCTTCATATATCGGATATCAGGATGTAACAATTAGTGATTTAAAAGTTACTTCCGGCTTAACTACAAGACAGAATTTTGAACTCCAGTCAACAGGATTTTCTACAAAAGAAGTAGTAATTGTTTCTCAAAGACCTCTTATTGAAAAAACATCTACCAATGCTGTTAGAATTATTGGTTCAGATGAATTTGAAAAATTAGGTGTCAGAAATCTTGATGACATGGTTTCACTTCAGGCGGGTGTTGTTAGACAAAATGGTTTAACATTTATTCGTGGCAGCCGACCCGATGAAACCGGTTACACTGTAGAAGGTGCAGATGTAAAAAACGTATTGAACAGAAACGGCGGTTCCCTTGTTACAGTTACTACCGATGCTTTACAGGAAGTTCTTGTACAAGCCGGCGGATATACGGCTGAGTTCGGAAACGCTAATGCAGGAATTGTTTCTTCAGAATTTAAAACAGGTACAAGCCAATATAAATTTTCACTAAGAGCAGAAACAGACAATTTTGGAAATTATCCAGGTGAAAAATTCTTAGGAACCTATTCTTATGGTTATTCTAATTATGTTCTTACTGTTAGTGGACCTGTGGTTTCAGATAAACTGAGATTCTTCCTCTCTGGTGAAAATGCTTTTCAGAGAGAAACTCCAAGATTCTGGAATGGAAATCCAACAGCATTTTCTGATGGAGCACTGCTTGATACAACAAAAGTATACGATACAGGTTTTTACGGCGGCTCAACAAATGAATATCAGTATTTGACGTGGGGTGCCGGAAATATTCCTGGTAACTCAAATAATAGATATACAACAAATGGAACGATTGTATTTGATAATAATCCACTTATACTAAGACTAGCTGGTGCATTTACCTGGTCAAGAAATGTAGGTACAAACGCATTAACAGATTTAGCAACGGGACAGTTTAATTTATTTAGTACCGAAAGACTGCCTGTTACAGATAATTCAAATCTTTTATTAAACTTAAAAGGAACTTATCTATTAGGCTCAAATTCGTTTATAGACGGAAGCGTTGGCTTTTTCGATTCCCGATCAAAAAGATATGATCCTTTCTATGGCGATAATCTGTTAGCTTATAGCGATAGCCTTGCAAATTCGCAACACGGATGGACGTATAGTAATTATACATCAGGCCCGGATCCCTATGACTTTTATGGATTTCCATTTAATCGTCCGGGAACCTTATTGACTGCAGGAACCGCGAATCAGTATACTAAAGATCATAACAATTATTTTACAGGATCTGTTGCTTATACCGGTCAAATTGATAAACATGCATTAAAGATTGGCGGATCGTTTCAAAGATGGACTGTAAGAAGATATCAATATTTTAGTCCTAGTAACTTACTAACAACACTTAGAAACAATCCTGATGCTGCAAGAGATTCTTTGCAAGCCCTTTTTGGAAGTACACTATTTAACGATATGAATAATTACGGATACGACGTCTTCGGTAACGAAACAGATGAAGAAGGACTTTTTGCTCCTAAACATCCGGTTTTTGCTTCCGGGTATTTGGTTGATAGAATCGAAGTTAATGATTTAATTATTAATGCCGGTTTAAGATATGATTACATTGACATGGATAGCTGGAATTGGAAAAATCCCAGATTACCAATTATCGATCGAACAACCCATTTAATACCTGATTCAGCTTTGGCAGAAGGAAGCACGTTCAGTTATATTTCTCCTAGACTTGGATTCGCTTTCCCTGTTACTGATAGAACAGTTTTCCACTTACAGTTTGGTAAATTTGTTCAGGCGCCCAGTTTAGATGTAGCTTACAAAGGTGTTTATGAAGCAGCACAACAAATCCAGGGTTCAAATCTATTTGGTAATCAGGTAATTGCATATAATCCTGATCCAATAAGAACCACACAGTACGAAATCGGATTTTCACATCAGTTTTCAGATTTCGCTGCTTTTGATATAACAGCTTTTTATAAAGACATCAAAGGTCAATTACAGTATACTGTAGTTAATACTGAACCAGGTGCTTTGAGAAGTAAATACAATGTTTTTACTAATCAAGACTTTGCTACTAATAAGGGTATTGAATTCAGTTTTACAGTTAGACGTGTTGAAAGAATTAGTGCTGTAATAAATTATACATTTTCATCCGCAGAAGGTACAAATTCATTATCCGGCAGCGGTATTGGTTCAGTAGAAGTTAATGGTAACGTACCAACAGTATTAATCCCATTAGATTATAATCAAAGTCATAGAGGTTCTATTGGTTTGGATTATAGATTTGATAAGGGAGACGGAGGTCCGATTCTTGAACAGTTAGGAATAAACGTTTTAATTAATTTCAACAGCGGTCATCCATTCACCTATTCCCAAACAACCGGCTTGGGACAATCGTTAGCATGGACAGGTGGAATTACCCCGATTGGTGGTGTTGGAGATACAAGAGGAAGAAGACCAATCGGACCAATAAATTCAGCAACCACGCCTTGGGTTTATAATATAAACCTTCGTATTGATAAGACCGTGAATTTATTTAATCTTGATTTTAATTTTTATGTAGCTGTACAAAACTTACTTAATACTAAGAGTGCTATTAATGTTTATGATAAAACCGGCAATGCATACAACGACGGATTCTTAAATTCGCCGGAAGGACAAGCTATCATAGCTGGCCCAAGATATACAGAAAGATTTGCTGACCTATACCGTTCATTGAATTATGACAATAGGGAAGCTGCTTATAATATATATGGGTTTGATCTGTTTGGTGAGCCCAGACAATTGCGTGCTGGAGTATTGATTAATTTTTAAATCAAAGGTGAGTTTAATGTTGCATTATGAAAAATATAATTTCGCGGAGGTTATTTAATATGAAAAAATTTAATTATTTAAGTTTAATTATTATTCTCATTTTCTTTTTCGTACTACCCAATAATTTGCTTGCAGGTTATAAGGGTAATGAGGAGGAAAATGGAAAAAAACCCGTTTTGCAGAAAACGCTGGTTAACCCATCACAAAGTCTTCTCAATATTAATAACGCCACTATGTGGGTTGCAGAAGATGGCTTTCATGATTGGGTTGTTGCTTCAGGCTGGAGTGGAGCCTTTCCGAACGGAACTACAGTAGGTGCAATTTTTACTGAAGGAATAGTTTGGGGAGGTTTAGTTAGCGATGGTTCATCTCCAACAGTTAGAGTTAATGGTAATACATATGGAACCGGCTGCTCGCGAATTACTCGTTTGTACAGAGTAAGACCGGATTATCTGGAAGGTGATTTGGCTTCAGACGCTGCTAGCTTTAACCAAATTCCAATTGGTGATGTTACAGATGCTAATATTCAATCATTAAGAAATCAATACGCAATTGATTGGGACGAATGGCCTGTAAATGAAGGTGCTCCATTTGAAGATGTTAATAACAATGGCACATACGAACCCGGAGAGGATATTCCCGGAATACCCGGTGCGTCACAAACTTTATTTATTAAATACAATGATGCTTTGTCCGCTTCTAACTACGGTTCTCCCCCAATCGGTTTGGAAGTTTCTGAAACTTTTTGGGCTTATGCTGCGTCTGGCCCTTTGGCAAATGTAATTTATAAAAAAGTTAATATAGTTTATAAGGGAACAGCAACAACACCAAACAATGCCCGTATTGATAGTATGTATATTGTTCAATGGGCTGATCCGGATGTCGGAAACTCTACAGATGACTTTGCCGGTTGTGATACTACCTTAAATATGGGTTATGCTTATAGTTCAGGTAGTTCGGATGCAACTTATGCAGGATTAGGTTTGGCTCCGCCAGCAGTTGGATATGACTTTTTACAAGGTGTCTCTACTTTTACAGGGAACCCGAGTGATAGTGCAATATTCGATCTTAAATGGCGTAAAGGTTATAAATACGTAAATCGTAAACCTATGAGTTCTTTTGTATATTTTGCTGCAGGCGGTAACTGGAGTGATCCGGGATTTAACTATAACGGTACACTTGAATTCTACAATCTAATGAGAGGTAAACTGCCCACACCGCGTTATCCAACCGGAGTAGCATTTCCTGAGGAAGTAGCTGATGTTACTGCTGATGGAACTTATCTTCTTGCGGGAGATCCTGTAAATGGATTAGGAAAAATTGATGGATCCGCTGAAGGACCTGGTGATAGAAGAATTATGGTTACTAACGGACCAATTACCATGTTTAAGGGCGATACTGCACAAGTAGTATTAGCACAGGTTTACGGATTAGGAAGAAATAACCTTTCCAGTATAAGTGTAATGAAATTTAATGATGCATCTGCACAGTTTGCTTATGATCAACTGTTTCAGGTACCATTAATGCCAACTCCAAAAGTTGATTTTGCTGTATTGGATGGTAAAATTTCAGCGTACTGGAATCAAACGGAAGCGTTAATCAGCAATACTGAAGAGGCTCCTCACGGTCCTTATGAATTTCAAGCTTATGCATTATATCAATTACCCGCGGGAAGTAGCGATATAACCAAAGGTATTAGAATTACAACTTTTGATAAAGTTGATGCAATAAGCTTTTTATCAGAGAAAGTTTTGGATGAACAAACAGGTATTGTTTATACCAGACCATTAGTTCCCCTTAATAACGTTGAAGGTATAAAAAGAAATTTTGTTTTTGATAGGGATTATATAAATAATAAAGCACTCATCAGTGGTCAATCGTACACTTTTGCAATAACAAGCATTGGTTACAATGATGATCCAGGATTACCATCATTTATATTAGAATCTGCTCCTGCAATTTTAAATGTCACTCCTCAATCACCTGATCCGGGAGTTAGACTTCCATCAAGTGTTGGAGATACATTAATGGCAGTTCACACAGGCGGCGGTGATGGAACTGTATTTGCAATCGTAATTGATCCTGCGAGATTGACAGGTCATGAATACAAAGTTACATTCGATGATGTTTCAGAGCCAGGAACGGTTTATTGGAATTTAATTGATGTAACTGATAATAACAGAGTAGTTTTAGCAAATCAAACAAATCAATCCGGTGATAATAATTATCCGGTTGTAGATGGCTTCCAGATAAAAGTAGTTGGTCCGCCGGCAGGTATGAAAGATTGGGATATTCCGCAAGGAACAAGACGATTTACCTGGGCTGGAGCTGCATGGGGATTGGAAGGCTTTGAAGGAGCAATCGGAAAAGCATACGGTAATTGGTTCGGTAACAGTACAGTTACAGATGCTGATTTAAAAACTGTTAAACTTGTTTTAGCTACAGCAGATGCAACAGGAAGTTTTGATGTGAACGATCCGAATGTTTCTTACGGCTACAGATGGTTACGTGGTGCTGCAAATCCTCCGGCTGAGCCGCAGTTTGCTCCATTCATAGTAAACCCAGGTGGTGGATATGCATATCAGGACTTTACTCAGAATACACCGTTAAGCGCCTGGAATATGGAAACTGATCCACCAACCCGTTTAGCTGTTGGCGTATTTGAAAACAACGTTGTGGGTGGTTTTGTGGATGGCAAATACTGGCCGGGAGACAACTCAGTTACCGATAATACGGTTTCAAGAGAGTTTCTATTTGTTATGGATGTTCCATACAGTACAACTCCTGATCCCGCATATCAAATCGACTGTTTAAATAACGAGCTTCCATTCATGTGGTGGATAGCTGTAAATAGAAGAGGTAATGCTGTCTTTTCACCCGGTGCTTCCGGCGATGATGAATTCCTGATTATCGCGAACCATATAAGCACCAGTGCCGATGAATTTACTTTTTCAACTAAAGCAGCAACATATAGTTCAACTTTAGCGAAGGAAGACGTCGGAAAAATTAATGTGTTCCCAAATCCTTATTACGGATTCCAGGTCAGAGAAACGGCACCAAACAATAAATATGTTACTTTTAATCATTTGCCGGATAATGCAGTCATTAGAATATTTGACTTAAGCGGTGTCTTGGTAAGAACTATTAATCATGAATCTGGTAGTGGACAATTTGATATCTGGGATCTGCAGAATGATAACAATTATCCTGTAGCCAGCGGAATCTATGTGGTTTATATTGATATGCCGGAATTAGGCACAACCAAGATACTAAAGTTAGCTGTTGTTCAAGAACAGCAGATGTTAAAAGTTTATTGATATTTAAGAATAGATACAGGTGTAAATGTTTAAACACCTGTATCTGATTAAAAATTTTAAAATTATTCGGAGGAAATTATGTTTCATTTGAAAAGAGTAATATTTATTCTTCTAATATTAGGCTTCTCAGGTATTGAAACATTCGGTAGTGGTCAAAATCGTGCAGGTACTGCAGGTGCCCCGGAATTAAGAATTCCTGTTGGTGCAAGATACCTGGCAATGGTTGGCGCTCCGATTGCAACAGTAACCGGTTTAGAGTCTATATACTGGAATCCTGCTGGACTTGATTTCAGCACATCAGGCACAAATGCCTTGTTTTCTTATCGTTCTTATATAGCAGATATGAATGTTAATTTTGCTGCCGTCAGCGGCCGGTTAGGCGATTTGGGCTCTATTGGATTATCATTCAGATCGCTTAACATCGGAGAGATTAATGTAACAACCATGGATCAACCCGATGGTACCGGTCAAATAATTAATCCAAGTTACTTTATTCTTGGTTTAACTTATTCTAAACAACTTACTGATAGAGTATCTATTGGTGCAAGCTTCAATCTGATAAATGAAAGCATTGATAGAGCCGGAGCAACCGGTTTTAGCTTTGATTTTGGAGTTCAGTATAAAAATCTGCTTGAAGTAGATGGACTTGATTTAGGTGTAGTTGTTAAGAATCTTGGTTCTTCAATCAAGTATGATGGTAACGGATTATACACGCAGGCAGAAAGCACCACTGGAGATAGAGGTCCAACATTTCTAAAGGTTGATGCTGCATCTGCTGAACTACCTTCAGAAATATCCGTTGGCTTATCTTATCAAAGAAAATTTGACGAAGAAAATTCTGTAACAGTCTCAGCTGCATTTCAGAACAACAACTATACTTATGATGATTATAAAGTTGGTGCAGAATATTCCTTCAAAGACATTCTTTTTGTAAGAGCAGGTTATCTCTATTCACCACAATCAACCGACAATACACCAAATATCTTCCAGAATTATACAGTTGGTGTTGGATTAAACCTAAAACAATTCAGCGGAATTGACTTATCAGTTGATTATGCATATGTACCTGTAAAATATTTTGATGGAAACCATGTATTCGCATTATCTCTTGGCTTCTAAAAAATAATTAATTACAATTATAATCCGTGTCGGTAAAAGACGGCACGGATTTTTTATTTTAAACCTGAAATAGTTTCACACCTACATCTTCTTTTAATTAATATTATTGTGTTTATAGTCATCAATAAAGTCTCGGTTGATGGGCAGAAGATTTGGAGTAAATGGAGAATTAGTTTATTGTTTTATTCTCATGAGCGAAGCAAAGCGATCTTGAGATTACTTCACTTCGTTCGCAATGATTTATGATATAAAACCAATAGTTAATTAACAGCAGTCCGCAAATCTTTTCTTTGGTAATACCAGCGATAAACTAATAATGCAATTGCCGCAGTCAACCCAATTGCTGCAAAATAATACCAGATCATATAGGATTTATCATATGCAGTTAATAGCTGCGCTGGAGAAAGAGTAGCGGGATCAGGAGCGTATGCGGTTAACAAATAACCGGAAATTCCAAAACCTAATATTGATGAAAGAAAAGAATGTAAATGACTAAATCCAAGATATAATCCTTCTTCACCTTTTGGTGCCTGGAGTGAAAAATATTCCAGGTAACGAGGTGAAATAAAACATTCCGCCAGCCCCTGTACCATAATTCCGGCTATCATCATTACAGTTATTGGATGAGCGCTGAACAATCCAAGTATAGAAACTGATTCACCTGTAAATGATTCAAGTAAATTACTTGATGCCATAAGAAGTGCTGAGACGGGCATTAGAAACATTCCGACTGCCATAGAAGAAACCGCCTTAACATTCCGCATTAAGTGGGTTATAAACATAACAAGAGCCATAACAACAGCCGGATTTACATTTGCAATCCATTCAGGTGAGGCTTGTTCGCCAACAGTTCTTAAAACGTATTTAGGCATTGTTGCATAAAGTTGATGCTGAATTATCCAGAAACCGGTAACAATAAAAATTAAAGTCAGCAAACGCATATTTGAAACAACTTTAACAAAACCAGTCCATACATCTTTTACAGATTTTCCTTCTCCATCTGCACTGACATTTTTATAAAAAAACACAACAACAATTAAAGCGATAAAACTCATCAGAGCAGAGAAAAAATTAATTGAAGTTAACCCCCATTCAATTCTAAGAGGATAGGCAAAGGTTTTTCCCAAAAATGCACCGATGTTTACAATTCCGTAAAATATTGAATATCCTTTTGCCCTGGTTTGAGGTGTGGTAGTTTTAGCAACGGTTCCGGTTATAATTGATTTGATAAAAGATCCGCCAAACATAAGAACAACCAGTGATGGTAAAACCACTGCTTTATAAGGAAATGCGCCAAGCGAAAAGTATCCTAAAGACAAAAGTGCAAAAGCAAGTATAACTGCATTTCTAAATCCAATCTTATCTGCAAGTGCTCCGGTAAAAGGAGGTAAAAAATAAAGTCCGGCAGAAAATATACCGCCGATCCATGCAGCCTCAATATCATCAAATCCAACAATACGGGAAAGGTAAAGCGTAATTGCAATGAAGACACCGTAATAAGCAGCCCGTTCAAATAGTTCAACTATATTTGCTGTCCAAAATGCTGTCGGAAACTTCCAGGAGGATTTATTAATGTCGCTTTGCCCCTCAGATTTATTTATACTGCTCACAAAAAACCTCTAATAAATTTTGAATATTGAAATTGCAAGATAGGACTTTTAACTTTTAACGCAATTACTTTCCTTTTTTTATTAGTTTCATTGCTCCTGAATTTATGCAGTATCGTTTACCCGTCGGCGGGGGTCCGTCGTCAAAAACGTGACCTAAATGACCGCCACATTTTGAGCACATAACTTCTGTTCTTACCATTCCGAAACTACTATCAGCCTTGTATATAATTCTACTGCTGTCAATCGGCTCAAAATAACTTGGCCATCCGCAGCCTGATTCAAACTTTGCATTGGATTCAAATAATTCAGTGCCACATGCTGCACAAACATATGTACCTAATTCAAAATTATCCCAGTATTTTCCGGTAAATGGTCTCTCTGTTCCTTTTTCGCGCAGTATTTTATATGCTTCAGGGCTTAATTCTTTTTTCCACTCTTCATCTGTTTTGATAATTTTATCACTCATTTGTTTTCCTTGTGATTTTGTTGAATCGAAAAAACGCGGATCTGAATTATAAATATTTTTATCACTGTTGTGATCAGAAAAAATTAAAAATAAGGATCCTGTTATTAAAATTACTCCGGCTAAAATAAACTTTATCATGTTTCTTTCTTAAAGTGTTAGTCGATTTGCTAACGTTATAATGGAAAATTATTTTCTGATTTTCAATGCACGAATGGATGGGGGTATTAAATAGGAACAAGCGGCTAATCTTCCGATCACAAAAGCAACTGTTGCTGCTATCGCTCCGACAAAGAGAAAAAACTTTATACAAACAGCTACCACAATAATAATTCCGATAAATTCAATTGCGGTTCCGTATGTTATTTGCCTGGTTTCTTTGGCTTTAACTAAAATGGCTCTTTGAAAGCTAATAAGAACAGTAAGAGCAGGAAAGAATGACATAATCATTAAAGGAGTTTTTGCAAAATCCGTAAGTGTATCCGATAAACCGGAAACATCTCTAAACCAAATCTCTGCAAGCGGAGTAAACGCTATCAATATTAATGTACCGGCAACAAAAAAAGAAAGTTTAACAGCAAATTTTTTCAGTTGATCAAACTGCGACATATCGCTGCCTATCAAGGCAACAACAACTTCCTGAAATGATAATCCTAACCCTCTAAAAATAAATACGAACGAAGTGACCACAGGCATTACAGCAAATGACTCAAGCGCCATTCGGCTTTGCCCTATAAAAAACGTAACGAAAGGCTGAATTCCGAGAGTTAGTAGTGAAGTTAGAGCAAGCGGGTAATAAAATTTTATAATTTCTTTTATCGTTAAATCGTTTTGAATTTCATCAATTTGTGATTTTAGTTTTCGAAGAATTTTTACAGCCATAAATTTACTTGCGATGGCTTCACAAACTACGGCAGTTGATAACGCACTTGCACCAACAATAACTCCCGCCAGATCAGTAAATTTAAATAGCAAAAACGCAGCAAGACTCATCGAAACTATTCTTATTACTGTTCCGTAAGCAACTAAACGGGTTAAGTTATTTCTAATTAAAATTCCCTGATAAAATCTTCTGTACCCAATTGCTCCGGGCCAGGGAATCAATATGATCATAGCAATATGCGTTAGGTGAGAAACTTTTTCGGGTAACCCTATCAGCGTTTCGGTAATAAAATAAAATATTGGTGGAACTACAAATAAGATCATTACTCCTGTTAGAATTATCATCAGTGCATAATTAAATTTTTGCAGTTGCCTGAATGATTGATAATTTGTTACAAGTGCTGTTGATGCACTCATCATCATTATAACTGGAGCTTCTACAATTAAAGCCAGTGAGTATGCAATGCCGTATGCTGCAAGGTTAAATTCGGGTTCAGCTAATCTGGCTATTAATGCTGATAGATAGGGTCCTTCGACTGACATCATTAGCCATGTTGCCGCTAAAGGAATCCAAAATAGAAATATTGTTTTTTGTGTTAGTTTCGCTTTTGTGTTCAAATCATTAAACAAAATTTAATGATCAAACATAAATATTATTTATCTAACGTTTGATATTTATTGTTAAATTAAAACCGGGATTTGATATTTTTTTAAAAATCAGGAGAGATTGTTATGAAAAAAATCCTTTTACTTCACACGTTACTGCTTTCGCTTTTTCTTGCTGCCGGATGCGCAGAAAAACCCAAACCTCAACTGACCGAAAATCAAAAAGCCGGTTTAAGAAAAGATGCAAAAGAATTTCTCGATTCCCTAAAAAATGTTTTGGTTAAAGAAATGCAAACAAACGGAATTGTTGCTGCTGTTGCCGTATGTTCAGATACCGCACAGATTCTGACAGTGAACTATGGTTTTAGTAAAGGGATTTATATTAAGCGTGTTTCGTTAAAATACAGAAATCCTAACAATGCACCCGATGGATTTGAATCAAAAGTGCTTAATCATTTCAGCGAGTTAAACTCTGTTGGAAAACTTGATGGAAATAGTGAGTTTTTTGAAGTTATCAATTCAGATGGAGTTTACAATGTAAGATATATGAAACCAATATTTGTACAAGCTCCCTGTTTAAACTGTCATGGTTCAAATGAGCAAATCAGTCCAGATGTGAAGACGCTCATTCAAAACAAATATCCCGATGATAAAGCTACGGGATATTATCCGGATGAACTTCGCGGCGCTGTATCAATTCAAAAAACTTTATAATAAAGGAAAATAAAATGGTTAAAGAATATCCTAAATATGTTGTACCAACAATAACTTCTATTCAAGATATGATTTTGAGATCTGCCAGAGTATATGGAGATAAACTTGCGCTTGAAGATTTATCTGACAATGTAATTTCCAGTGTAACTTTCAGACAGCTGCATGATTATATAATTCGTTTTGGTAAAGCACTTTTAGATATGGGAATGAATGAAAGAGATCACATAGCAGTGATAAGTGAAAATCGTGTGCAATGGTCTCTTACTTATTTAACATCAATGTGTTTTAATATGGTTATAGTTCCTATTGATAAGGGACTGAACCATAATGAAATTTTAAATATCATTCACGAATCAGAAGCTAAAACAATTGTATTTTCTGACGGCTTTGAACCATTGATGAAAGAAAAAAGAGACTCTCTTTTGAAATTAAAGTTTTATATAAATATGGATTCAAAGAAAAACAGAGATGACATTTACTCAATGCCTCAGATGATCGAAAGTCAAAATACCACAATTGAAAAACTGCCCTTTATCAATCCTGAAGAAATGGCAGAAATTATCTTTACTTCCGGTTCACTTGGGCGTGCAAAAGGTGTTATGCTTACACAAAAAAATATTGCTTCAAATCTTATGGCAATGACAAGCATGATTAATATTACATCGGAAGACAAATTTCTTTCAGTGCTTCCGATTCATCATAAATACGAATGTACCTGCGGATTGCTTTGTCCGCTATATGCAGGCGGTTCTGCACATTATGCACGTTCATTAAAAACTGTAGTAGATGATCTGCAGAAAGTAAAAGCC
This sequence comes from Ignavibacteriales bacterium, assembly GCA_003538625.1. Taxonomy (GTDB): domain Bacteria; phylum Bacteroidota; class Ignavibacteria; order Ignavibacteriales; family Ignavibacteriaceae; genus IGN3. Next base: position 151,855 of record DPRR01000028.1, on the reverse strand, counting down.
ACAATACTGCTGGGAGTTCCGCTTCTCTATGATAAAATGTTTAAAAAAATATATAAAGGAATTCAGGAGAATAAATTAAAATCTAAAATAGTGCCGCCGTTAGTTTCACTTACAAATATGCTCCAATCAATTGGATGGAAAAGCTCTAAAAAATTAGTCTTTAGTGAACTCCATGAAAAATTTGGCGGACATATAAGATTATTTATTGCCGGCGGAGCAGCTCCGGATCCTAAAGTGGCTAAAGGTTTACGTGAGCTTGGATTTAATTTTGTCCAGGGATATGGATTAACTGAAACCTCACCCATAGTTGCGCTTAACCGATTGTACAGTTTTAAAGATAATGCTGCCGGGTTGCCATTACCGGGTATTCAAATAAAGATTAACAATCCCAATCCGGAGGGAGCCGGAGAGATTTTTGTTAAAGGTGATAGTGTGATGCTGGGCTATTATAGAAATCAAAAACTGACTGATGAAACTTTTGAAGATGGATGGTTTAAAACCGGTGATATTGGCTTTTTTGACGAAGATGGTTTTTTACATATTAATGGAAGACAGAAAAATGTAATTATATCCAAAAGTGGTGAGAATGTTTTTCCTGAAGAGATAGAAGACATTCTAAACAGAAATCCTTTTGTGCAGGAAAGTATGGTGTTTGGTGAGCAGGATGAAAAGCATACGGAAATAATAGCTGTTCAAATTGTAACTGATGCTGAAGCTTTTATTGAATATTCTGAAAAAAATAATTTGTCTATAACTCCTGAGCTTGTTAATGAAATAATATCTGAAGCAATAAAAGAAACAAATAAAGAATTGCCGATTTTTAAACAGATTAGAAAATTTTATCTTAGAGATACCGAATTTGAGAAAACAACTACACAAAAAATTAAAAGATATTTGGTTAAAAATATTAATTAAGATTTAATGTATACTACTATTTGCCCAAATTGCGGAGAAAAATCCGAAGGCAATTTAAAAGATTGCCCAAGCTGTGGCTTTACTAAAGCAGAAATTGTAAACAAGGTTGGTATCTTCCAAAGCATTAATGATCTGCTTGTTGATAAACTTAGCTTTCTTGATTATCCGCAGTTGTATATAATTATAATTACAAGAGCGGTGATTATACTTTTTATAATATTTATTATACCTGATTTTATAAATAAAAGTGAATTTTTCTGGATGGTTATAGGAATTTTTTCTGTTTATGGATTGATAAAAGAGATTGCAAAGTTTTACACCAAATTTAGAATCGTTTACAAAATATCTAAAATCCTTCTGTTTGCTTTTTTCGGAGCTGGAATCGGAAATTTAATTTCACATGCCGGCAAATTGGTTTACTTTAGATTTAGTTACTATTTTAATTTGGAATTTTTGTATGAACAATTTTCAACCGGAAATTCAATGATTATTCTCGGCGCTATAGCAGGAATTGGATTTATGTTTTTAATCAATCAATTTTATGATGATTTTAAAGTAACAGAATTCAACAGCGATGAAGAAAATGTATCTTAAACTATAATAAACATTAGTTACAATTCATCTCCTTAAAAATTATTTTCATCCGGTTTTGTTTATAATCTAAAATCAAATTGCAGCATTGGAAGAAAATAAAATTGATTATCAATGTCTTCAATCTGCGTAATCCAAAAGAATCTTGTTCCCAAAAGCACCCGACCGGCGTCACCAAAATTAAAATATATTCCTGGAGTTATATTAATTATTCCGGCGGTTGCTTCACCACGCAAATCTTCAGTAATGTTTACATTTTCATAATAAAAGGGATTATGATAAACCGATGTTTTAGGTTCAAAATTTAGTAAGCTTTGAGCAGCATATCCTGCCTGGAAAAAAATATTAAATAACCATTCCGGATTACTTGAGTTAAAAGTTAAATTAGCGAAAGGATTGAAACTTGTCTCCGTTGATGCATCAAGATATTGTGCAACATAGCTGGATGTGCCCGATGAACCTGTTTCTGTTACCGTTACAACTGTAGAAGCTTCGTACGGAATTTCCTGAATGCTTAAACCTATATCAAATCTAAAACCTTGATTCATCAATCCAAGACCAAATAATCCGCCCCAGATGGATTTTTGTTTTACTACCGAGTAATTACCCCCGGCAAAAAGCGCAAAGGTTTTTGAAATCTTAAAATCAAAATCAAGAGATGCATTAACTTCAGCGATATTCCATAACAAATTCTTATCAGTGTAATGATATCTGTTAGCGCCGGGAGTTTCCTGAAAATAAAAAGTTCCATCTCCATTAAAAACAGTATCAACCTGAAAAACTCCTTCCGAATTTACAAGAGTATGGTTATCAAGGCGGCCTCTTAAAGACTTTTTAGTGTTGAATGAAATCCGTGGTGAAATTGTAATACCGGTTTCATTATTGCTTGTTACGTGAACAGGTGATTGATTAATTGGTCCGGAAACAACCGCATCCTGCAGATAAATTTTTGTTATTACTGTGGTTGGTGAACAGCTACAGAGTAATAGAAAAAGTGTTACAAGTAATAAAGAAAATGAAATTAAAAAACTATTTTTCATTGTATACCTCGCTGCATAATTGACGATCATTTTGAATTTATACTAAATTATTTTAACAATATTTTATAATTTATTTAAGCAGTAACATTTTTTTTACTTCAAAATATCGATCCTTAATATTTAGAATATAGAAATATATTCCGCTTGCCAATTCATTGCCTGAAAAATTAATAGAGTATTTGCCCTGTTCCAGATCATTGTTTATAAGTGTTGAGACTTTCTGACCAAGAACGTTGTAAACAGAAAGATTAACGTTACTTCTTACAGGTATAGTAAAAATTATTGATGTACTTGGGTTAAATGGGTTCGGATAATTTTGAGATAACGAGTAAGCATTAATAATGTTATGATCATCATTTACAGAAGTTCCAACACTAACATTTACCGGATTATAAGTTTGAGTATAAAACCTGCTACTTTCTAATCTGCCAGGAGGTGTTGCTGGTCCACCTTGTTGGTAAGGACTAACACAAGACAAATAATAATAATAATCTGTACCTGCCTGAAGAATTGTATCAACAAAAGATCTGGATGTAGAAGGAAGTTCCGCAATTAATATCGGAGTATTATATCGTCTTCCTGAACTTCTATAAACTCTAAAATTTTCTGGTGGACTTAGCTCATCAATTGTCCAGCTTAGTGTAACGTGAATGCTATCGCTGCTTACATTAAAAGTTAAAGCAGGCTTAGGTGGTTGTGGAATCTGATAGTCGGATTGATAATTTTCAATTGCATTTCTAAACGTCTGGAAAAGCGAATCACGGCTTTGGAATACAATAGTGTTTTTTTGTAAAGCATTTATTTGTCCCTGCTTATATTGTATTCCTGTCGATGTAGCCAGTTCACGACTTATCCCAGACACAGCTTCAGCAAATACAATAGTTACACTGTCTCCGGGTGCCAGAGTATATGGTCCATAACCATTTGTAAATGTAAATCCACCAGGTGTTCCAAGTGCTGGATCGTTTGTGGGTTGTAAAAATCCTGGGAGTCCGGATGGTTCAACAGCATAAGCATGCCTTGGGGATTTGTGTCCTCGAGTTATCCAGCTTGTGTATTCCTGGGTCATTTTAGGGATATCGTATGGGTCATTATTTGTAGTCAAAGGCTCATCTGATCCCTCCCAGGAAGTAGTTTTCGGCTGAGATAAATCGTCAGAATTATTTTCTGCTGAAACATCAGCATGCAATGTTACAACACCGGCAAATTGAGAGGCACCTAATCTTCCAACAGTATCTTCTGGATCCACATTCAAAGCTGGGTACCATATTGGTCCTCCAATATTATCATACATCGTAAATGATGGGAGTTTACCATGCCACATGTATTGTGCGCGAAAGTCTTCACCAGGTGGATCGTTCATTACGCCATCACCTCGAGTATCAAGCATAGAGTTTATTCCCCAACTAGTAGCATTACCAATGACATTTCTTACATTTGCGCACACTGCGTTTCTGAACATATAATAAAAGTATAAACCTTCAAGTGTTGTATTTGGCAGTTCAATTAAAGAGTCACCGTCAACATTGCCTGTATTTTTAAAAGTGTACTCGGATATTATATAATTGTCATTATAACTTTGACTGAACTGAAAAATTTTGCGGGTCATTGTAACCCCAAGCTGTGTATTTACCCTATTAATAATAAATCGATCTGCAAACAGGTTTGGATCAATCTCATCTATAGTAATATTTTTATCCTTTGATATGTTCCCATTAACAAAAACAATAGATGGCACAAATTTACTTTTCATTTTAAATTCTGTTGGAAAAAACTGACCAGATCCAGATACTCTTGGGCCGGTATGAACAACTTTATAAGGAAAAAAATCTCCATTCTGATCAGTAAAATTAGTTGCTCCAATCCAAAGTCCTTTCGAGGCCTGAATATCTTGATAAGGTGCAATAGCATTCCACTGGAGTCCATACTGCTGAGAGGGAAAAAATCCTTCTTCTACCTCGGAACCAATTGATGAGTACCAATTATGTAAAGAACCTGCCGAGAGCCAATTATTAATTATAGGTACTGGAGGCAAATTGAGTTTGATTCCTGCAAAATTAATGGTTAAGGAATTATTATCGGTAACAATGATGGAGGTATTAATTACATCATAATAATTAAATGGCCCTATGCTAATTCCCCAAATATTATCTCCAGCTACTCCATCATCGTGATTTCCATCATCAAACATTGGGTAAGGGCCATATGAAATATTATTTTTTTCATAAAGCAGTTCAGTATTTTGGATTCCAGTTGTACTTGCGACAAAGGCCCTAATTGAAATTGGAATACCCACTGTTATGTTTGAATTATTCATTCCATACAAAACAGGAGGATTATCAATATCCTGACTAACCTCTATTTGTCCAATCCAGATCTGATTTTTACCATACCAACGATCTGATAAAAATGTAATTAGCGGCTTATCATTATAATTGAAAATATTATGTGCACCATCAAAACCAAGATAATTTGTAAAACTATTTGATGTGTTCCAGGTTATTCCATTATCAGTACTTTTTCTATAAGAAATATTTTGCTGATAAATATTATAAACAGGACTAAACGGAGTTGATACCCGCTGTTGACTAACTAACCAAAGGACTCCGCTTGACTCTTTCAATAAACGAGGTAGTTTTTCGGAACTTTCGGTTTCTGTTATAACTGTTTCGGAAGACCAGCTATTACCTGAATCGGTGCTTTTTCTAGAGTAAATTTTATATTTATCAATGGATGAATCATATTTATCATATGTCATTATATAATTTAAACTATCAAATGAGACTAAATCAAAAGCAGTCATTGCACTTGTACTAAATCCTAAATTTTTAGATAACCAGGTATTCCCATCATCGGTACTATAAAAGAAATAATTATTTCTTCCAACAATCCATAACTTCCCATCAGTTGTTTGTGTAATTTTTGGATATGGTATATAAGCGGTGCCAATTACATTTTGTGGTTCAGACCAGGTAAACCCATTATCATCAGTACGTACAATTTTTGTTTTATTGTTTACCGGGGTTTCTCCGATAGAAAACACGATTAATAGTCTACCTGTACTTGAAATAGCTCCAGAAATGAAAAGCATTTCATCAGATTCTCGTTCTAAACTTGCCACATAAAATGGCACACTCCAGTTTTGACCATTGTCGGAACTTCGAGTAAATAAGATTGTATCTTGAGGTGATTTGTTTGCAGAAAAGAAAATTAAAATTTCATTTCCCAAAATCAATGGCTGAGATTGGCAGTAATTAACTTTTGCTGAGTCTTGAAAAGGGAATCTTATCAGTTGCTGAAAATTCTGAGAATAATCCAAAGTAGACCATAAAAGTATGAATAAAATTATATTTAAAAATAATTTGAGATGTGTTTTCATATAACATCTTTCTTTAAAGAAAATAATAATTGTTGTTCAAAATTAAACAAAAAAATCAATTGATCTTTTGCTAATCTTTCAAAAGAGATAATATTTATTTACACTAATTATAAACCGGTTTGTTATATTTTAATGTCTATTAACTGACTCAGTACAACTATTCACTGAAGAACTGAATGCAGCAGCTGATATACCCACAAATATAAGCGCACCGGTAAGCAAAATACCTACCACAAGCAAAATTGTATTACCTGTATCGGAAGCTTCTTGTTCAACAGTTAAGATATCAGCAAAAGCGATTTTCCCACTAAAATTTCCTTTTTTGTTTGGTAGTATTATCATTCCTTTACCGCTAAGTGAATCTGCTTCAAAAGTGTAATGACCGGATGCAAAGAAGTATTGATCATCATTAAGGGTATTTACAAATATATCATTACTGTTATCTCCTTTTAAAAAAACATAACTACTAATAAAAGTATTTTTTGTCATTACTTCTTTTGAAGAACATCCAATGTAATTTAGTACGGCAAGAATACATATGATTGAGATTGTTTTTTTCATTTTGTTATCTCCTTTCGTTTCTTAAAACAAACCCGGTTCCACAAATGAACCGGGTTCGCTTTAAGAGAAATACATTACTTCATCAGCAACATCTTTTTTGTTTGAACGAAATTATTTGCTCTTAAAGTGCAAATGTAAATTCCACTTGCCAAAGATGAGGCATCAAAATCAGCTGAGTAATTACCAGGTGACTTGGTTTCGTTGACTAAAGCTGCAACCTCGTTTCCTAGTATATCATAAACCTTTAACTCAACGTTTCCGGCTTCAGGAATTGAATATTTAATTGTTGTTGTCGGGTTAAATGGATTTGGATAATTTTGTTCAAGCCCGAATTCAACCGGTGCAGCGGATAATTCTTCATCACCTTCCTTGGTAAAGAATATTCCATTGTGCATTACTATCGCACCCTGAATACTTTGTGGAATAAGATTATCATAAACAATTTTATCTCCATCATTCTTATCCCAGATTACAATTCTTAATTTATCGGGCCGGTCATTTGCAATCAGCATATAACCATAGTTCCCCTGATTATTAATTTTACCTGTTCCGGTTAATGTTGCCATTTGATTATCTAATAACAGCCAATCACATACATCACTTTTAAAATTCAAATTTGCCTGTGGATATCTTATTGTTACTTTTCCGGCAGGCTGATACGTTAAACCACGATCCATCATTTGAAACTCAAAGTATAATTTATCACCGGTACTTTTATCAAGTTTATAAGAACCTTGTGAAGAGTTTAACCATCCGGCACCAGTTATTGTGCTTCTTGTGTTTTGATCCCCGACATTTAAAACTCTTCCCAGGGTTTTAGGTTGGATAAAATTATTTTGACCTAATACATATTCAGATAATGCCTGAAACTCTGTAACACCTTCAAGGATTGTGACATTTGAAGGGACTATACCAACAAAGGCCATAATACCTAATACCATTTCATTTGCAGTTACGGAATAAGTTGCAGTCGGGTCGATTGGCATTCCGTTTATTTTAACACCAACTAATCTTTCCCACGCAGGCTTTGTTCCATCATACGCATAATCCATTCCGGATACTTGTAGCATGAACTCATCGTTCATATCAATTTCAGAAAGACCAAACTCAAGTCCGGTTAAAATATCCATACCGGTCAGATCAAAAGTTGCAAGTTGAAATCCCAGTGAATTCGTAAGATTAAATCCATAACCGTTTACTCTGAATAAATCACCTAATGTAAAAGTGCCTTCCCACAATGGAAGAGCAATGGATCCACCGGCTTGCAAAGCAATATTGGTTGATGTATATGATCGAAAAGCATCAGCCACTAAATTTCCAACGGGCGTATCATGTGCCCCTAATGTTAAAAGATCTTTTGCCTCTTCTTCAAAGAAAGAACTTGCATATCCAAATGGTTGAGTAAAAAATGGAATTCCATAAAATGATTCTATATCAGCGATCAGTCCATCAACAATTGCCTGCACAGTTGGTTCTTGTGGGATGTTTTCATCAACAGGGATTAATTGATAGTTTAATAACTGAACACTTGTGTTATCAACAACCAACTTCATCTCACCGGCATACATATAATTTGATCTTGCCTGAACAATCCATGTAGTTCCACCCATTGGATCTGTCAATGTTATCGGTTGTTCGTACATGTAATGATCATGCCCGCCAACTATTACATTTATTCCAGGCACATTTGAAGCAATCAGTTTATCAAGATCAACTCCAAGATGCGATAAAAAGATTATAACATCACAGCTTTCTACTGTGCGTAAAGTATAAACCATTGTTCCGGCAATTGTAAAGATATCATCACTTACTATTGCTGGTGAAGGATTTGAAAGTAAATTAGTTGCGGGTGTCGTTAGTCCGAATATTCCAACCTTGGTGCTTCCATATTGTTTTATTACATATGGTTTAACGTAATCCTGCATTCCAATAATTGTTGGGTCTGAAAAATCTATATTTGCTGAAAGTAGAGGGAATGCATCGTTTGCAATCGGGAAAGCATATTGCAAAGAACCGAGTAGCACCTCAGGACCCAAATCAAATTCATGATTACCAAGTGTCATTGCATCAAGTCCTAATGCACTTAGAATTTGAAGTTCCGGAACATGAAAATATTTGTTAAAGAAAACATCACCGATGGAAATATCACCGGCATGAAGAAACAGAACATTTGGTTCTGTATTTCTAGTCATTCCGACTAAAGTGGCAACTCTGGAAACTCCGCCTAAAGTTCCTTTAAGATTTGCATCTCTTGGTCCAATAGCCTCTAAGGTGGAATGTGAATCATTGACGTGTAGAATTGTCAGGGTATCAGGTTGTGAAAAAATTGTTATTGAAAACAATATGAAAGCGGCGAAGGTAAAAAGTACATTTTTCATTTCGGATCTCCTCTTATTTGTTAAAGCTCAATTTTTTAACTGATTTAAAATCGCATTAACACAAGAGGGAGTTGTCATAGAATTGTCAAAAATTTGCGGAAGGAAAATTAATTGCTAATTAAAAAATATGTCCAAAGTTGAAATAAATTCCTGTTGTTTTGCTTCCAAAACCAACATCAAAGCGCACAACAAAATTATCCATGTAAAACCTCAGTCCAACTACAGGATTAATGATCCAGTCCGGAGTTGATTTGCTATTGCCAATATCAATTCCGGCAATCCCACCAAGTCTTTTCCAAACAGGGAATCGAAATTCAGAGTTAATTAAAGCTGTTGATGTTGAAAGATATCTATCCTGTGGTAAACCTCTTACCGTATTGTTGCCGCCAAGTGGGAGTAAAAGCTGGTAGCTTACATTTGAAATGGTTTGAAGAATTATCCTGTTAGCCAAAATAAGATTTGGTTCAATCAGTTGTAAATAATGCTGTGCTAATATTCCTATTTTATAAAAATTTTGCAAAGGTGGATTAATTATATCATAACCTAATTCATTATCTATTTCTATTACAAAACCATTTTGCGGATTTATAAAATTTATTCTTGTATCCCATCTTAGATTAAAAATAAACGAAACATTTTTTATAATACCTGGGGTCAAAGCCTTAAGTGTTCCTCCCGAATCAAAATTATAACAACTAATACTTTTAAATCTTGCACCAAGTTCTCCAACAAAATAATTTGTAAAGCCGCTACTAAACAAAGCAGTCAGTTCAATTGGTTCACGTATATAATTTTCAATGCGGTCAGTTACTTCGCCGGTTGTATTATCGTTGTACGATAAGTAGAATTTATAGTTAATCCATTTATCATAATCCAGAATCAGATCAAAAGCGATTGAATATTTTGTTCCTTGTCGCCTTTGAATATCCGGAACAGAAAAAGCAAGCCTGTACCAACGTTCTCCCTTAGTGCTATTGTAAATAGTTAAATCAAAACTTTCCTTACTGCTTAAAAAATTATAAAGAAATGCCTTACCGCCATAACCAAATCCTGCATCGGAATCATAATTAATTATCGGAAAAACTTCCCATTCATTGTTTTGTTTAGATAAAGAATCAGTTTGAGAATAGAATTGAATTGAGCTGCCTGCAATGATTATCGAAAGAATTAAAAATATTTTTTTATTATGTATCAAGCTTAATTTTTGAAAAAAAATTGAAAAATGCATTTTCAGAATTTTTTATAGCAGGCTCTTTAGTTAACAGTATTTCTCTTTTTGATCCTTTAGGAAAATATCTCCAGTGAACTCTGGAATAAGTATTGGCGCATTTTTGAGTGTGTTTAATCATATACTCAATCGGGTCCGGTACGCTGTTATTAATTAGATAAAGTTCAATTTCATAAATTATTTCTCTAAATATTTCTTCACGCTGTCCGTTAGCGATGAGAGGGGAAAACAGAAATTCAACAATAAATTTTTTGTTAATTGCAATTCCAATTCTTACAACAGGCGCGGGTTCAAAACCATACTTCAGTTCGAAATATCTTTCGTTGGTATCAACAATTCCTATAGTCCATTCCCAGCAGTTTTCACTCATATTTATTTTTCCAACTTTTTAAGTGGATGAGCTTCGGTATTGAAAACATATTTATTTAAATCCAGAGTCTCTTCGGGAGCGAAGATCAGGTAAAGATATTTTAATGTCTCAGCAAGAAAAAAGCTTTCCATTGAATCAGTTTTTTCTTTACTCATAACATTTTTTAATGATGCAAATCCCTCATCCATTTTGCAGTATCTTAATATACTATCAAAAAAAGTTTTGCCCATTTCTAAATACTTTTGATCTTTGGTTTTTCGATAAAGGTAAAACGATGATTCAATATTTTCCGGACGCAAAATATAATAAGGTGAGATTACTTCAAAAGTTGTATAATCCATTTCTTCTGGCTCAATTCCAAAGTTTGTCCACATTCTGTAACAACTTTTTTGAATTTGTTCTGCAGTTTTAATATCACCACCAAGTAGAAGCATGCCGGGCATAAAAGCATCTAATGCACCAAAGGATGTTTTTGTTTTCTCACCTTTGTTCATATCAGCATGCGCATACCAAACTCCGGTGCTTGTAGAATCTAAAAGATATTTATTTACTGCCGCACTGCTTTCATCATACATATTCTTAAAATCTTCATCGCCAAACAGTAAATAAGATTTTATAAGGTACTCATAATAAGAATCAATCATTCCGCTGATATGAGATTCAGTATTTTGCCATTCACCCGTTTCAACATCTATTGTTGTTCCCACCAATCCAATTTTAGATCTTCGATTAAATACTTCTTTCACTGCATGCTTTGCTTTATCATAATAAATAGAATTTCCTGTCAGTTTACTCAGCATTCCAAATTCAAGCATCAAAGTTCCAATTTCAGCGGGATTGCTTATTTTATCTTTTACCCCACCGGTTTGTAAATTTACATAGCGATATGGCATTCCGGTTTTTGAATTAAAAACAGGAAGCAATCTGTTTCCTAAATCGCCGGCAAGATCTAAAAACTTTTTATCACCATCGAGTTGATATGCAGAAATCAGTCCTCCTAGCAAACGTATTGTAACTTCAAAGTTTTGAACAAAGAAATTTTTGTTGAATGAAAGATTATTAAGTATAAGATCTTTTGCCTCTTGCGCTTCTTTTTTTAATCCCATTAAAATCATTGTGTCGAATGCATCAACAGGAGTCATTAACAAACTTTCATCATACCAGTTTCTAAATGTTTTGCTGAGAGGCTTTAAATCATCTTTGCCCCAGGCATATTTTTTATAAGCATTCCACGCATCAAGAAATGCTTGTTTAACTTTTTCAGCATATTCTTTTTTGTTTATTTTATTCGGATCATCAATTGATGTCATTGAAGGTGAAAATGATTCAGCATTTGTCCATAAATTTTTATTTGGTTTATCACCCATAATAAATTCAAGCGTTCCGCCATTTATTATTTCTTTATGAGTTATAAAACTTTTTGTTAATTCCTTACCGTTTAATGTTGCCGATTGAATATAAATGTTTTTATCGGAAAGATTTTTTGCTTTAATTGTAAAAGATTTTTCGTTCCCAAGATTAATCACGGCTTCATCAAATAAAGGTGAGCCAATAACATAATTTTGATCCGCAGGATTAAATGGATAAAATCCAAGTGAACTAAAAATGTACCAGGCAGACATTTGTCCGCAATCTTCATTTCCACAAAGTCCTGCTGGAGTATGAATGTAGAGTGTTGATAATATTTTCTGGACGTAAAATTGAGTTTTCCACGGTTCGCTGATAAAGTTAAACATATAAGCTATATGTTGACTTGGCTCATTGCCCTGAGCATATTGGCCGATCATTCCGGAAATATCACTACTTGGATTTGAACCATCGAGTCTTGAATCAATTTTGAAAAGTGAATCTAGTTTTTCTGAAAAAGCTTTTTCACTTCCAAACAGATTTATTAACCCTTGCACATCCTGAGGAACGAACCATGAATATTGCCACGCATTGCCTTCTGTGTATTCATTATTTCTGTGTTCTGATGATCTTGGGTTAAAAGGAGTTTTCCATTTTCCATCACTTGTTTTTGCTCTCATAAAATTAGTTGATGGATCGAAAAGATTTCTGTAATGCTCTGCGCGGTTGGAGAAATATTTATAATCTTCTTCTTTGCCGAGATGTTTTGCAACTTGTGCAATGCACCAATCATCATATGCATATTCAAGTGTTTTGGAAACCGATTCGATTTCTTTATCATCGGGAATGTAACCAAGCTTTTTATAATATTTTAAACCAAGATGATCTTCCATCGCAGATTTTTTCATCGCATCATAAGCAAGATGAATATTAAATCCATCAAAACCTTTTAAGATTGCATCGGTTATTACCGGAATTGCATGATAACCAATCATTGTTCCCGTTTCGTTACCAAGTAATTCCCATACCGGAAGCAAACCATATTCATTATAGTGAGATAGCATTGAGTTAATCATATCAGTAACTCTTTGTGGTTGGATAATAGTAAAAAGCGGATGTTCTGCACGAAAAGTATCCCACAAAGAAAATATGCTGTACTTTGTATAATCTTTAGCCAGATGAATTTTTCCGTCTGCACCTTTGTATTCACCATTAACATCACTTAAAACAATAGGGGCAAGCATTGAATGATAAAGTGCAGTATAAAATGTTCTGAGAAGATTCTTATCAGATGATTTCACTTCGATCTTACTTAACTCTTTATTCCAACTGGTTTCAGCATTTTTTCTAACCTGATTGAAACCCCAATCTTTGATATCATTTTCTAGATTTAATTTGGCATTATTAATACTGACAGATGAAATTCCTGTTTTGATAAGTAGATCAGAATTAGTTTTTAAATCAAATTGAAAAATTGCTCTTGTTGTTTGACCTTTTACTTCACTTAAGCTTTTTAGATAAATGCTGTCTTGTATAAGAAATGATTTTTTAATGGGCTGAGAAAACTCAGAATAAAAATATACTCGCTGATCTTTTGCCCATCCCGTTGAATATCTGTATCCGCTAATTGTGTAATCATCAATAATTTTAATAAATGTTTCAGCAGGCTTATCCCAGTTTTTTGAATAACCCAAATCAAGTTGAACAAATTCATTACCATCTTTATTAAATGTATGTTTTTGAAATCCCGAGCGAAGTGTTGCTGTTAATTCAGACTTGATATTGAAATCTTTAAGTAGAACAGAATAATAACCGGGACTTGCGGATTCACTATTGTGATCAAACTTTGAAACAAATTTTTGATTTAATATTTCCGCATCAGTTAGTTTATTATCAAAACTTGCCGGCATAAACTGGATATCACACAAATCGCCTATGCCCGTTCCGCTTAAATGTGTGTGTGAGAAACCAACAATAACACTGTCAGAATAATGATAACCTGAAGACCAATCCCAACCGCTTCCTCCGTTATCGGGACTAAGCTGCACCATCCCAAACGGAACGGTTGCTCCCGGATATGTATGTCCATGATCGGCTGTTCCGATAAAAGGATCAACGAACTGTGTGTAATCCTGTGCATAAATGCTTTGTAAAAAGAATAATGTAATTAAAACAACACAAGCAAAGTATTTCATATTAAATCTAAAATTGTTTTTGTAAAAGATGAGGGTATTCTTTATTAACCTTTAGTAAAAATTCTCCGAATAATGTATTAGCCCAGGCAAACCAGGGACGGGAAAATTGTGCAGCATCATCTTTATCAAACGACTCGTGCATAAATCCTGTTCCGGCATGTGAATTCTTCAGGAGAGTAATACAATCAATAATTTCATTTTCATCATTGCTTGTAAATCCACGCATTATAATTGAAAGATGCCAGATTTTTCCCAAGCCTGCGTGTGGTCCGCCGATTCCGTTTCCAGCTTTTCCTTCAAAGTAATACGGGTTGTTTTGGCTGAAGAGAAATTTTCTGGTGTTTTTATAAATCTCATCATCAGAATTTATTACATTAAGATAGGGAAGTGAAAGCAGGCTTGGAATGTTTGCATCATCCATAAAAAGTTTATTACCGAAACCATCAACTTCATAAGGAAATATTTTACCAAAGTTAAGATGCTCTGCAATAGCATATTTATTTAAAGCTTCTTCAACTTCATCAGCAAGAGATTTACAATCATTTGCAAAGGATTTATCATTGATAACTTCATTAAAAATTTCTGCAAGTTGTCTTAGTGAAACTACTGCAAAATGATTAGATGGAACGAGAAAAGAAAATATTGCTGCATCATCACTCGGGCGAAACGATGAAACAATTAACCCAACCGGATTAATGGGATTCCCGTATCCACCAAGCGGTAAACTATCCATGGACCAGGAAGTATTACGCATAAATCTGTAGGGACTGTTTCCACTTTTTCTTTGTTGTTCTTTGAATGTTTTTAAAACCAGCTTCATCGCACTTTTCCAGTCATCATCAAAAACAGAAACATCGTTTGTTGTTTGCCAATAACCGTAAGCAAGCCTTATTGGATAACACAATGAATCAATTTCCCATTTACGCTCGTGAAGTTCGGGTTTCATTTCTGTAATATCATTTTTCCAGGGGCTATCACCTGGTCCATCATTAAAAGCATTAGCGTATGGATCAATAAGAATACATTTTGTTTGTCTGTTTATAACCCCTGCGATTAGTTCTTTTAATTTTTTATCATCATTAATAAAATTTAAATAAGGCCAAACCTGTGCTGATGAATCGCGCAGCCACATTGCATTAATATCACCGGTAATTATAAATGTATCGGGTTTTCCATTAATAATTTTATAAGTAACTGTTGTATCCAGCGTGTTGGGAAAACAATTTTCAAACATCCATCCAAGCTCTTCATCTTTGATTGTTTTTTTCATTTCTGTAATTTTTGTTTCGATCGCCTCGCTGATAAATTTTCTTTCAGAAATAGGTGGACGTTTAGATTGAAATGAATTAACATCGAATGATTTTGGAAAAGACAGATTTGATAAAGATAATCCTGCTAAAGCAAGCCAGCTTGTTTTAAGGAAGTTTCTTCTGGAAGACATTTAAATGTTTTGTATTTAATTAATTAAAAACAACTAATTATTGATTTCTAAGTTAAAAGTAATTTCACTTCACAAATTTATAACCAACCTTATAGATTGTAATTAAATGTTTTGGGTTCGCCGGATCATCTTCAATTTTTTTTCTGAGTGATAGAATATAATTATCCACCGTGCGTGTTGTCGGATAAGAATCATATCCCCAGACTTCATCAAGAAATTTATCCCGTGATATTACTTCACTTTCGTGATCAATAAAGTAGTGTAAAATTCTGTATTCAGTTGCTGATAATCTTACAGGATTGTTTCCCTTAAGCATATCCTGATTTTTAAAATTTATTTTGATGTCAGCAAATTCGACTTCTTCTATATTTCCCGGTTCGTAAGTACTTCTTCTTATTAAAGCCTTTACCCGCGCAACAAGTTCTCTGATACTAAAAGGTTTTGTTACATAATCATCCGCTCCAATTTCCAATCCAAGGATCTTATCAATCTCTTCTTTTCTGCTGGTTACCATTACAATCGGAGTTTTTATACCTTCATTCCTTAAATCTTTGCATATCTCGATTCCGTCTTTACCCGGAAGAACTAAATCCAATAATATTAAATCAAAATCATTTTTGCGTGCAAGTTCAAATCCTTTGTTGCCTGTTTCCGCTTCAGCAATTGAGTATCCTTCGGCGGTCAGTGTCTCATTTAATCCTGTTCTTATCGCGGGATCATCTTCAATTATTAAAATTTTCTTCATCACTACTTCCTTTTTTATTCGATATTATCGGTATGCAAAGAGTAAAGTTACTGCCTTCTCCGACTAAACTTTCAATTTGAATTTTTCCTTTGTGCTGCTCTATGATATCTTTAACAATATGAAGTCCCAAACCAGTTCCATCAATCTTTTTTAGTTTTGCATCTTCAGATCTAAAGAAAGGATCAAAAATTTTATCAATATCGTTTTGTGCGATTCCTATCCCGCTATCTTTAATACTTACACAAGCAAAAATATCCTCTCTAAATGTTGAAAGTGCAATCTCTTTGTTTTCAGTGGAAAATCTTATCGCGTTTGAAGTAAGATTTTCTATTGCCTGTATAAGTGCATCGGCATCTCCGCAAACCACATCATCAAAATGGGTAATATTTGTTTTAAGATTAAATCCTTTCATCTTAATAGTATAACGCATCATTTCAATTACATCCCGAACAATTTTATTAAAATGTATTTCTCTAAATGAATACTCTTTTACTCCCTTTTCAATTTTGGAAAAATCAAGAACGTTATTAATTAATCGTGTTAGTCTGTCAGATTCCCCTTCAATAATCTCAAGATGATTTTTTGATTTGTTGGTCAGCGATACTTCGTTTTGCAGCAGCATTTCAGAAAACATTTTAATTGATGTTAATGGAGTTTTTAATTCGTGAGAAACTTGTGAGACAAACATTGATTTCTGTTGATTTAATTCCTCCAATTTTTCGGCAGCTAATTTTTCGCGTATTAATTGCTCCTGAAGTTTAATTCTTTCAATGGTAGTACCCGCATTGATACCAATATCTTTTAGAAAATCAACATCTTCCGAGGAAAACTTGACACCCGACTTTTTGCTGCCGAGAATAATAAAACCAAACAACTCATCTTTAACCGATTTTATCGGCACAATTAAACTGATTTTCCAGCGTACTAAAGTGTTTTGAAATATAGTTGAAATATTTGCACCGTCCTCTACTTTGTTTTTAACAGCAGCAACCTGAAACCATTTTCTAGCTAATGTTTCGGGTTTAATATGCAGAATTTTATCAGAGATCTGATCAAAATTCTTTTGAGTATGAATAGACAGTTTGCCTGTTTTAACATCAAGTTCGCTAAATGCTATTTTTTCTACTGAAAAGAGACTGTCAATTTCTTTTATCAGATATTCACTTAGAGAGTTTACGTCATTATAATTTTTGATGTTCTCCGTAATCCGGCTCAGCTCTTTTCTAAAATTATAATTAATCCTGAAGAATTTTTTATCTACGAAGATTTGAACTTTTGTCTTTAAAGGTTGAAAAAGCAATGCAAGAATTACTGCGGCAATTGCTGATATAAGAGATTGGTCGGGCAGATCTAATAAGTAAACAGATAAAATAATTAAAGCCGAGTAAATCAAAAGTAAAATAGCAATCACAATTCCATAAACTATACTGCGGTTTAGTACTTCGTCTATATTCAGCAAGTGATATTTTATAATGGCAATTGCAAATGTCATTGGTATTGCGCACAATAAGATCATAATCAATTCTTCAGGAACCAGCGCTTTACCGGTAAAGAGAATTGGTAAAACCCAAAGAATAACAAAACTGAAAGGTCCAATTAAAAAGCCAAACAAAAGCCATTTTAACTGCTGGCGCTCAACTTTGCCTTTTTCTTTTAATAATGCTAAGATGAAAAATGATATTGAAAGTACAACACTAATAATTAAGTAAATGCGTAAAAAATTAAACGTCAATAAATAAGAGTTTATTTCTTTGTCATTAAAAATCCCCAATGCATTTGTAAAATAATATATGTTTAGCGCCGCCAATAAAAATGCAATAAAATAATTAAAGTAGATAAAATTTTTCCATCTGGTGGTATTATCTGTTGGAAAAGCTAATGTAAAATGAACAAAGAGGGCAGGAGTAATTACATATGAGATATGAAGGAGTGCTCTGAATATATATTTTGAAAGAAATGAAAATGTATTAAGATTGGACCAGGTTAAACAAACCATAAGAGATATACCAATACTTGCCCAGTGAAAAATATAGGCTGCTTTTAAATCAGATTTTTTCAGCAAAACAAATACACCGATAGTAAAGAACAAAAACGCCACAATTGATGTGCTTATGAGATAAAAAACGCTGTAATAATTTGTCAGTTTAACTGTTAAACCGGTTTGTCCTGCATCAGTTAAAACGCTTATTAATATTTTGTCCCCAATATATTTCCTATCAATAATAAACTCAGTCTTTTCAACTGTACTGGTGGATATACCATCAATGGATAAAAGTTTATCACCATTTTTAAGTCCATATGAATTTGAATCCGGTATTTTTATGGCGAGCAGAGAATCATGAGTTGATATTTCAAAAGGTAAATCAGCTTTATTACTTACGCTGATAGATCCGAGTATACAAAGAAAAAACAATAAAGCATCTATCAAAAGAACAATTTTTAATTTAGCACTCGCTTCAATCATAATGCCTCTCCCAAAGGGATGGATGCCCGGATAAATCAGGGATGAACTGCAAGTATTTAATTAAGCACTATTTAAAAGTAATTCTTTTTTTTGTGGAAATAAACGAGAGACAAAAATATAGTTAGGGAATGATAAATGAGGGACCCAATCGGAGTCCCTCAAATTTTTCAGGAATTATTAAACAGCTTTTCTTGGACTTACAAATTTATTATAAAGTAAAAGTCCGATTATAGTGACAACTCCAATTAAACTAAAAATTATCCAGAGTGTAGCAGGCTGATTGAGTTTATCAACGAAGTGCACATAAAGATTTGCCCCGAGTATTCCACCTATAAAGCTGCCTAATACTCCATATAAAAATGAATAACCAAGGTAAAGCGCTTTCTTATCCTCTGGAGCAATCAATCCAACATAGCTAATAAACTTGGGATGTGCAGTCATTTCTCCAATAGAAAATATTGTAATACCAATCATAAAAACCCAGATGTTTGTGTTTATAGCAAGTATCGCCATTCCGATTGTGCCCATTGCTATTCCCGCTATCATTGTTGGTAATGCCTTTGTATGCTTTACAATGTTTGATACTAGTATCTGAAGAAGAATTATTGTTCCTGCATTTATTACCGTTACGTGTTCAACATCAAACTTCCAGTTGATATTAATTCCAATGCCGCCAAGCGCACCGTTAACAAAAGTATTCAGTGAGGTTGCATCAACATACTTTTGTACATACCACAAAACGGAATCAAACATCTGGAAGTACAAAATCCAGAAGCCGGAGTATATTACAATCAAACCGATAAACTTAAAATCGGTTAGCACCATTACTGCACCTTTTAAAACTTCAGCAAGTGTTTTTGTGCTTTCCGGTCTTTTGGGTTCTTTATAAATAAGAAAAGTAGGAATTAGCATTGATGCGGTTGCAATTGCCGATGCCATCATAACATACTGCCAGCCAAAAGTATTTTTAATATATGGTACAAGAATAAGCGGGAATAAAAAAGCACCAAGATTTATTGACCAATAAAAAATTCCGAACCCCAGTGTGCTGTTGCCTTCATTTGTTGATCTTGCAATTGTTCCGGATATCATTGGTTTAAATGCGCCGGCTCCTACTGCCATAATTATCAAACTTCCAAACACCATTGCGTACTCGGTAGTTTGACTGGTAAGAAAATATCCAAGTCCTAAAAAGATGAATGCAAATGTTAAAACACGTTTATAACCAAATCTGTCCCCAATTGCTCCTGAAAGGATAGGAAGAATATAAAGCATTGGCTGTATAACACTTTTAATAACCCCCACGCTTTCTTTTGTATAACTAAGCTGATCAGTCATATAAACAGAAAGAATGCTCATCATTCCATAGTAGGAGCCCCGTTCAAAAAACTCCATCATTATCACAACCCAGTAGTTAAGGGGAAAGGATTTAAATCCCGTTTTTGATGTGTGTGTTTCGCTCATCTGCTGTCCCTTTTAGTTTTCAGAATTTTTAATTTTTGAAAGCTAAGCTAATGAAAATGTAAGATAAGAGATAATAAAAAAGGCACGATGTTACTCGTGCCTTTAACTTTCAGTCTCTAACTTTTTACTTATTGCTTTATTATTTCATCAACAACATTTTTTAGTGGCGGTAAAACCATTTACCTGCAATGTATAAATGTAAACTCCGCTTGGCAGTTGTGATGCATTAAATTCTATTGTGTGATTTCCTGCTTCTTTTATTTCGTTTACAAGTTCTGCAACTACCTGCCCAATCAAATCAAAGATTTTAATATTTACTAAACCTGATTCTTTAATACTAAAATTAATAGTGGTAATTGGATTAAACGGGTTCGGATAATTTGATAATAAGTTTTCAAGACGTTGATTTGTTGTTAATGATGAATCGGATGATTTATATAACATTTCACCATAAACAGGAATCCAGTTAGGATCAGAATAAGTATTTTCTACTGAATAATATGGTCTTACATCATAAAATAACAGATCATCCGTATAACCATTAGTCAAAGCATAATCATAATCAATAAAGCTTGTTGTTCCCCTGTTTTTTGTGGCAATTAAATAATCACTACCCATTACGCCGTTATGCTTAACTTTTCGCCAGATCTTATATTGTGTTACATTAGTATTGGAATGTTCACTCCAATAAAGTACAATAGGCTGACCAACTACAGTTCCCATTGTAAGATTTCTATTAGCAGTAGATGGTTTGCCTACATAGTATGCTGTAATGTTTAAGTTGCTAAGAATATTAGTAAAAGTTCTAGGATTTTGTATGATTTGATCCTGCCAATGATTAAACTGATATTTAATACCATTTTGTTCGTCGTTAGGAATTTCAAATTTTACAGAACCACCTTTTTTCACTTCAGTAGTTTTGGGTGCACTGTATAGAACATCATCTACTTTAACATTGCCAGTATAAGAGAGACCCACAAAATTATTTTGAATTGTAACATTATAAAACGGGACATAATTTGCAGTGAAAGTTTCTCCAAAACCATTTGAATAGTTTAATGTAATAAAAGCAGAATGATATGGATCTGAAACAATTGTGTTATCATATCTATTCTTCCATTCCTTATAGCCAACCCAGACTGTACCGTTATACTGCCGGTCATCAGCTTCTAGTATATGAGGACCAGAACTTAAATTTTTAACAAGTGCGCCATTACTTACATTTATATTGTAAGTAATTCCATCAACTTTTAACGTGCCACCATTAAATGATGTTTTAAGTGTTATTGCATACCCGTAAGTTTTATTATTTGGATTACGTCTAACAACATAAGCTGGACTCCCATAACCGGGAGCGGCATAATTATTAGAGCTCAATAAAGAGCTATAATGGACAGTATTATCAGCCAAAGAAGCATCAATCCATCTAATATTTATATAACCGGTGCCACTATAATTAACAACTGCTGCATGTCTCAAGTTCATATTCAAATCATTTTCATAAAGATCCCATATCAAAACATCATTTGTTTGTACATATCCATTAAAAGTCAACTTATTATAAAAACCCCAAGTCATCCAATAATTTTTTGCATAAGCCTCATTGATTGATATTGATTTTGTTTGACCGCAAATTGGACCTAAATAACTTTGCTGTGTTTCGGCAAGTGCATAACCGATGCAATTACCGCCTGTAGAAGTATTATGATAATGAGTAATTATTGCGGATGAATTATTCTCTTGGTAATAACCAAGACAGTTTGTTTCATCACATTGCGAAAAATGTTACTTTAAAAGTCAAAATGAAAAACATTGTAGTAAAAACAAACTTGATTCTAAAAGATTTCATAGAACGCTCTTTAATTTATTTATTATAATTTTTTTATTTTCCATGAATGATATAAGTTCTTGCTCCATCATGAGCAACAAAAAAAGCTTCATTACCCTCCGTCCAAATGTCATATATAGGTTCTGTAAAGTTCTCTTTAATAATTATTTTCTTCCAATCCACTCCGTTGTAATGGTAAATTGTGCCGTTTATTCCCGCGCAAAAAATATTATTAGAACTACTGCCACCTAAACTGAATATGAGCGGGTCGTTATTTATTATACTCCAATCATTTCCAGTCTTCTTAAATAACATATCCCCAGCTCCATAAAAATCTCCTCCAAACGAATCTAATATTACTCCAAATTTACGTGCGTTGATATTACTTGTTATATAAGATGAATCTTCTACTAACCAATCATTACCATTAAAATGATACAAATAGTAAAATGAGGTGTCTAATGGTTGTACAACATCATTTCGATAACCAACCATATAAATATCACTTTTTTGTAATCCAACAATGCTGGTTAATTGTATTCCTTGTGTTGGAATAAAAATAGGAAACTGTTTCCAGCTAATGCCATCATAATGGAACAAAGTATTTGTACCGCCAGCCCATATATTATTGGGTGAACTGCCCCAAATACATCTAAGTGCTTTGCCAGTTAGGTTTGAAAAATTCTGCCAGCTTGTTCCGTTAAAATGTAAAATTAAGCTAAAGTCCGTGGCTGTTTCTCCAACCACCCAAATATCATTTGAAGAAAATCCATAAATACCTGGAGCATCAAAATTTGTTACAGGTAGTGTAACGTCTTCCCACCTCTTTCCATCATAATGCCATAAACTTCCGGGAAAATCAGCATTATGTCCTCCAACATAAACATCACTTGGTGATGTTCCCCATATCCTAATTAAATCGGTTTGAAAAGAATTATTAATCAAGGTGTCAATAGTCCATGTGTATGTTCTCGGGTCTTTGGGAGGTATTACTGACGGTGGCTCTGTGGTATCGCAAGAGGTAATGATTAAGAGAAAATTTATGCTAAAAAAAATGAATAAAATAAAAAATAAACTGAAAGTTTTTAAAGATTTCATTTTTAATCCTTTTCGTATTTTGACAAATACTTTTATCAATATAGGCATTATTTTCCGTGAATTACAAAAGTCCGGATTCCATCCATAGCTACCATAAATGCTTCTGTTCCGTCTGTCCATATATCATAAATTGGTTCTTGAAATCCTTCCTTGATTGTTATTTCTTTCCAGTCTGAGCCATTAAAATGATAAACCGTAGCATTAATTCCAGCCCCGAATATATTATTAGAACTACTGCCACCTAAGCTGAATATAAGTGGATCATCATTTATTATTTCCCACTTGTTTCCTTCTTTTTTAAATAATCTATCACTAGCACTATATAACTCACCGCCAATGGTTTTAAGTTGTACTCCAAAATTCCGCACATTGTCATTATTAGTTATATATGAAGAATCTACGACAGTCCATTGACTACCATCGAACTGGTACAAGTAATAAAATGATGTATCTAATGGCTGTACGACATCATTTCTACCACCAACCATATAGATATCATTTGAATTTAATCCGCTCATACTTAGAATATGTACCCCTTGCGATGGAATAAAAAAAGATGAATTGTTCCAACTCGATCCGTTAAAATGAAATAATGTATTAGTTCCTGCAGCCCAAATATTTGATGGAGAACTTCCCCAAATACATCTAAGTGCTTTGCCAGTTGAGTTAGAATAATTTTGCCAGTTTGTACCGTTAAAATGTAAGATCAGGCTAAAATCTGTCGCAGTTTCTCCTACAACCCAAACATCATTTGATGAAAATCCATAAATACCATTTACATCAAATGTTATGACTGGTAGATTTACAGGTTCCCAACTTTCACCGTTATAATGCCACAGACACCCGGGTGTATCGGCATTATGCCCTCCAATATATACATCGTTAGGTGCGCAACCCCAAATCCTTCTCATAGCAGTTTGAAAACTGTTATTTATTAATGTGTCAATTGTCCAGGTGTAGGTTCTCGGGTCTTTTGGGGGTATTACCAGTGGTGGCTCTGTTGTGTTGCAGCTTAGCTGTGTTAAGAAAGGTAAAGATAAAAGTAAAAATACCTTTAAATTTTTATGTACTGAAAATATTTTTAGAAAACCTGCTATTGTTAATTTTATTTTACGCATCTATCAATCTCCCTCTTTAGTTTATTTATATCAATTTATGTTCCTAAAAAATAGTTTAAAATAATTACATAAATATCAAGCACTGTTAAAATAGTCGGTAAAATTTTATTTAAGCAAGTAAAAATTATTACTGTTGTTTCCACCAATTACTCTCTAACGTTACTTCAAAACGAAAGATAAAATTTGTTAAAGTCAAACTAAATTTAATTTTTAATGCTTGCCTATCACCAAATAAAAAAGGCACGATGTTACTCGTGCCTTTAACTTTGTAAATCGTTCACCCTTCGACAGGCTCAGGGTGACAGTAGCATTATTTTATCAGGATCATTTTCTTTGTATCAACAAAAGTTCTTCCGCTTCCAACTGCTTTAATCTGGTAAATATAAGTACCGGATGTAAGGTTTGATGCATTGAATACCGCTTTTTGATATCCGGCATCAACAGTTCCGTTAACCAGGGTTGTTACCAGTTCACCTATAGCAGTGTAAATTGAAATTGTAACATCTGCTTTTTCAGGAAGTGAATACTCGATTGTTGTAGCAGGATTAAATGGATTAGGATAATTCTGGTACAATGTATATTCATCAGGAGCAGTTACATCAACTTCAATAACAGGTGAATATTCAAACGTGCCGTCGTTATCAATTTGTTTTAATCTGTAAGAATATTTTCCAACAGTCAAACCTTTATCTACAAAAACATAATTATTTCTTTCTGTTGTAGTTCCATTACCAGAAACAAAAGAAACATTATTCCATTCATTTGTTCTATTTAATTTCCTTTCGATCTGAAATCCGTTATTATTTGTTTCAGTAGCTGTTGACCATTTGAGTGCAACATTATTTCTATCAGCATTTGCAGCTAATGAAGTTAACTCAACCGGAATAACCTGTATTTCCATGGTTACAGGTACAGTAATTAAAGAATTAACCGGATCGTTGCTGGCAACATTTAGATCCATTGCATAATTGCCAAGCGGATAATCTTCAGCCCGGAAAGTTAACTCAACATCAACAGAGTTGCCGTTAAACAACGTTCCGCTGTTAACATTATTTGATAACCAATCAGGTTCGGCTGCAAATTCCAATGCAAGATTATTTGCAACATAATTTGCATTATAGACTACCTGCAGCCCATCGTTACCCGCAGTGTTTTCAATTCCCACTGTTGCAGAAGTTAAGTCTGCAGCCATATTATTATAGTAAACAGTAACTCTTCCATTTTGATTTAGTACAACCTGGAAAGTAAGCGATCCAGTTGCGTTATACTTTTGCCAGTTTTTAAACTGAATGTAGAATTTATTTCCATCAAGTAAGCGATGCACTGTGCCCTGAGTTCTTCCGTCGAGATCATCCCAGAACATTGCTATCATATTATTGGGTACAGATGTATTTGGAATTTGTGCATTTGAGTAGGTTGCATTGCTTAATGGAGTAAAACTCAAAAATCCATTTGTACTTAGATATACATTTGAATAATCGACTCCATAAAAATTCATCGGAAATCCGATTTGAATTGCATTTGTCCATCCATCATCCAGCGTACCATTTGGGAATGTTACTGCAACTGCATTTGGATTTGTCGATATATCAGTCCAGACATACTGCGGACCGTTTGGTTCGTTGCTGTCTTTCCATTTATAACCAAATAAATCAGGACCACCGCTGCCATCAATACTTAAACCTTTTATTTCACTTACCTTATCTTTTAATGTGGTTTCTGTTGCATCGGCAAGCTCATTATACTTTGGCAATAACCTTGTGCTTATTATTCCCTCAGGAAAAGTATTGTTATCGAGTGTTACGGTAAAATCCAATGTTGATGGAACTGCAGAGATATTAGAAATTGTAACGGTGTCTACAACAACATCCAAAGGATTTAGTATATGATGTAAACTTACCGGGGTAACTGAAATTTGTGGTGCTGCAAGGGTTGTACCGTTAGCACTGTTAGATAATGGAGACCAGTTTCCCCAAATATCTCTTGATTTGATTGAAAAATAATATTGCGTTGCAAAATTTAATCCATCTACAAGATAAGATTCAGTTCCTCCTGTTGTATCAGGAAGTGTAGTGAAAGGAAGCTGAGTCGCATTATAAAAAGATGTTGAATCATTAATCTGAGATGTTGAATAACGGATATCAAATCCTGTAACTCCATTCATAGATGAGTCATAAGGCACTGTCCATTGAAGAGTTAATGCATTTGAAGTTGGTGATCCGGCGCTTAAATCAGTAATTGGATCAGGCGCAGTTGAATCCGGTGTGCCTAAACTTAAAAAAGCAGCGTAAACATTAATCAATCCATTTCCATAATTATTATCTTCACCGGCTGCACCAAGATCAACAGCAGTGTTATATAATGCTTCCAGAATTTGTTTACCGGTTAAATTTGGAGCAAATTGTTTTAGCAGAGCAACGGCACCCGCAACGTGTGGTGCTGCCATTGAGGTACCGCTAAGAAGATTATAGCCTGTAGATGTACCTGATGAACGTACATTTACACCAGGTGCAGAAACTTCAGGCTTAATTAATAAAGATCCTGTTCCTCCGCAAAGTGATGGTCCGCGGCTAGAAAAACTTGCGATTGGATTTGTATTTCCTCCAATGTACAACGCTCCATCTATTGCTGCAGTACACATTACATTTACATTATTGGTGTTAATATTTTTAGGTTTTGTAATTGTGGATGTTCCCGGTCCGTTATTACCGGCAGAAAAAACTACAGCGATACCTGCAGCTTCAACGGCATCAAGTGTTGTTTTGTAAATTCCGGAACATTCATTAGTTACATCAGGATCGTACCAGCTGTTATTTATTGCATCAGGCATATCATCAATAGTTAATGGATTTCCATCAGGATCAATTGACCACTGAAAGGCGGCAACTGAGTTTGATGTGTGAGGGCTTGTACAAATTGTTTTTGCAGCTATCCATTCTGCATCCGGAGCAACACCAACGGTATCAAAAGTTGTTTGAGATCTGCCAACCATTATACCCATAGTGTGGCTTCCATGTCCATCACAATCACTTGGAGTTGTTGTACCTGCCGGATCAAACCATGCCTGATTGGAAGGAACATGATTTCCTCTCCATTTATAATTTAATGCAGGATGATTAGGATAAACACCTGTATCAATATCCATTACTAATCTGCCCTGTCCGGTAATTCCCTGAGCCCAGAGTAAATGAGCATTGATTATTCTTAATCCCGGTTCAACCGATTCAGTTCCGTCAACATTTTCCGAACCTTTTTCAGGTCTGTCAAGTTCAAGCAAAGCATCAAGATCAAGTTCAGCTACATCAAGTCTGTTCATTAATTCATAAATAACAGAAGGTCTTGATTCTATAGCAAACATATTTGAAATCCAGAAAGCCTCATAAGTATATACCTCAGCCGTTTCTGATTTTTGAAGAAAATATTCTTTCAATCCAGTCTGGGTATTTTCTGCATTTTGTTTAAGAGCAGTAATAACCTGATAAGCTCTTTGCTGTAATGTAGATTTCTGAGCATATAATTGTTGATCAAGCGTTGCCAAATCTACCTGTGAACGAAGAAGGACGATTACTTTAATATAATCAGTCGGGTTAGCTTTATTTAAAGCTTCTTGCAGCCTTGTACTTACTTCTGCCTGTGGAAAAGAAATTGTTGCAGTAAGTAAAAAGATGGATAACAGTAGCAGTTTTTTCAATGTATTACTCCTTATTGTTTTACATTTAAATTTAACAACTTATTTATAAGCCTTCAACCTTTTGGGGAATTAATCTTAGTTTACAATTAATAACTATTGCCATAGATTATAATTGAACAATTGCTTTTTTGAGTAAGGACATATACTTTTAGTACAGTAAAATCGGCAAGAACTAATTATTATAGAAAATTGGATACAGAATTAACAGACATTGAATTATTTGAGCGGGTAATAAACCGGGATTCTAAAGCTTTAGAAAATCTTTATGATCGTTATAGCCCTGTGTTGTACACTTTGGTTAAACGCATTGTTATTGATCAGGAGAAAGCCGAAGAAATTCTGGCGGATATTTTTGTTATTATCTGGAAAAAAAGTTCAATGTTTGATATCAATTCAGGAAATTTGTATTCGTGGTTAATAAATCTTGCCAGAAACAAATCATTGGATTTGATGAGGCGGGAAGAATCAATTATTACAGATGAATACACCGATGAATATGAAAACACTTTTATAATTCCGCAAATCTCTACTCTTATTCCATCAAACGATTTAGCTAAAATTTTTAGCAGCAGAGATAAAATATACTCTGCTTTTCATAATCTAACGGAAGCCCAGCAATATGTTTTATCATTAGCATATTATGAGGGATTAACTGAATCCGGAATTGCAAAAAAATTAAACATACCTTTGCTGACTGTTAAATCAAAAATGAGAGTTGTACTTAACACTCTTTCTGAAATTATTGCAAAAGAGGATAAGCAATGATTGATGAACAAAAAATCATCGGGATGCTTCAGGCAAAAGCTTTAGGCTGTCTTGATCCGGAAGATGATAAGGAAATGCAGGATTTCATTAATGAAGGACATCAGTTTCCATGGGATGAATTAGGTAAATTTCAAAATATCGCTTCTCTTTTACCAATGGCTTTAAATTTAGAACTTCCCAACTCCGAACTAAAAGATCGTGTTGCTTTAAAATTAATTAAACTGATTGAACAGTTACGGACAAATAAAATTTTAGAAGAAGATAAGTTTGAAGTCGAAGAAGATTATGAAGAAAATGCGGATGTGTTTACTAATATTGAAGAAGCAATTGTTGAACAGCCGATTGAAATTGAATCTGAAGAGACAGTTATTGAAGATAATTTAGTTTCTTTGCTGAACCCGGAGAATAATAATTTTAATCTTGATGAAATAACATTACCCGATTTTAAATCCGGAGAAGTATCGGATGAAAATTCAGTGAAAGAAATCACAATTGATAGTCCGATTGAGACACTTATCGGGGAAACAAAAATTGATGTTCCGCAAATAGAAGAGATGAATGTTGAAGAAGTTTTGCAAGCACCGGAAGCTCGTGAATCCATATATTCTGAATCGACAAATAATTTTGTTGCCGAAGAAAGACAAAAGATAGAAGAATCAGACGAGCAGGATACACAGCCTGATTTAACCAGGAGAAGCGTTGCTGATAAAATGTTTAAAGCGATTGAACAGGATTTTGATTCATTGAAATTTCATTTTGATGAAAGCGAAAGAAAAGTTACACGCGGACTTTTGATTGCCTATGTTTTAATTGCTGTTCTGCTTGCTTTATTAATATTTTCGTTTTTTAAGTTCAGTGCAGATATTAAAAATCTTGAAAACGAGATTAAAGAATTAAAAAGTAAAAGTACTTCAACTTTATATATAGAATCTCAGCCTAAACCTGATCATTATTTTTTTTCTTAGAATTTTTAGATATCATAAAAATTACTACGAGTAAGAATAAAACGACTATCCAGTAACTTTTAATTAACGAAAAAACAGCGGACAGATATAGATCCATTGTTGGTGTTCCGCGTGATATTAATAACCAGGTGCCGGCAAATAAACAAAGCACAGAAAACAAAACAGCAACCCCATTAATCCTTGTTAATAAATTTGCAATTAATAAACTAAACCCTATAATTATTAATGTTGATGGAATAAAAACAGTTCCAAAGTTTAATATCTCAAACTTTGCAAACACAAATAAAATTCCGCCCGTTAAAAAAATAATTGCGCCAATTACAATTCCTGCTTTATACTGTTTTTGAAAAGAAGAGTAGAAGAAGCTTATTCCCCAAAGCAAACAGGCATAAGCGGCAATCTCCAACGCACTTAATGAAATTATCCCAAGCAGACTTAAAAGTGTTACAACGATTAAGAGTACTAACAAATAAACATTAACTGATTTAAAATTCATCACAAAATTCTTTGCCCCATACTTGATGCAATTAAATCTGCAGCAAACACAGCACTGCTGTTACGAACATCCAAAATTGGATTTACTTCCGCAACTTCAAGAGAAGACATACAACCACATTCTGCAATAGCTTCCATAAGCAAATGAGCTTCTCTGTAATTTAATCCGCCGGGAACGGGAGTACCAACACCGGGTGCAAAATTCGGGTCAATACTGTCAACATCAAAGCTAACGTGTATGTGATCTACCTTTTCTTTGAACTGTTTTAAGACACGACTTATAATTCTGTGTATGCCAAGTTTATCAACATCACTCATTGTATAAACAGCGGGATTAAGTTTTTTAATATTTTTTCTCTCTTCAATATCAATACTTCTGGCTGCAATAACGGCGCAGTTTTCCGGTTTTAATTTTGGTGCAAATCCATAAAAGTTTACAAGATCCGGATGCCCAAGACCCATGGAAGCGGCGAGAGGCATTCCGTGGATGTTACCGGAAGGAGTTGTTTTATCGGTATTCATATCAGTGTGTGCATCAATCCATATTACCCCAAGAGTTAAATTATTTTTTTTACAATATGCTGAGATGCCGGCAATGGTACCAATTGCCATAGAATGATCACCACCAAGACAGAGGGGAAATTTTTTTTGATCAAGAACTTTTTCAACCCGTGCAGCAAGGGTTTTAGAAGTTTTTAAAATTTCGTTAATGTATTTAAGCCGGGGATCGGAAATTTTTTGTTTTTCCATAATCTCAATATTAATATCGCCGGTGTCTTCAACCTTGTAACCAAGGTGTTTAAGTTTGTTTTCCAATCCTGCAATACGCAGAGCGGATGGTCCCATGTCAACACCGCGTCTGCCGGAGCCAAGATCTACGGGAAAGCCGATTATGGTTATTGTTTGTTGTTTTTCTGAATTCATAAATACTTTAGTAAATAATAATAAATTATTTATATAAAGCTAATTATAATGAGGGAAATATTCATAGTTACAATTTGTGGTTAAATGGTACTATTGAAAATAAGTTGCAAAAGATGAGACTATAATTACATACAATGAGACTGTTGATTCATACAATGAGACTGTTGATTCATATAATGAGACTGTTGATTCATATAATGAGACTATGAGTTCATTCAATGAGACTATGAGTTCATTCAATGAGACTGTTGATTCATACAATGAGACTTTAGTTTCAAGAAATGAGACTGATTATCGTCTGGAGATGGTATATCTTTTGAATTTGGCGGGTTTTGAGGGATTGGGATATAGAATAAGGAAATTGTGAAGTTCAGGATTTTAAAGCATAACCCTTCCCGGCCTCCGCCCGATAGATCGGGACAGGAGCAGAAAATTTTAAAAGAAGATAATGTACTTTCTTCCCCGATAAATCGGGATGTACCACTTGATAAGAAAGTACCAAATCCGCCACGGCGGATTAAGACTTGCCTTTGCCAGCAGGCGATAAATAATTATTCTTCAACTTTTCTTAGTGTAAGAAAAGTTGCAAAAGAAGCACGCACCAGCAAAATAATAGCTAGAATTTTTCTTCATTGCGCTAAGACGAAAGAACCTGCCTACCGGACAGGCAGGCTCGCTCGAAGACTCGCTCAAACAGCTTTCGCCTTTATACGCTCCATTCCGCAAAATTCTTTAACGCTATTGTTTTGATGTGCCAGAATAATAAGAGAAGTTTAGCGTTTCGTTCGTTTATTTTTTTAACCTGCCTACCAGCAGGTAAACTTAAATTATTTGATGCCGGATTAGATATTAAGAAATTGTAGTAATATGCAGATACAGAACAGGAGGAAACACACCCCTTTTTGTTTCCTCCCGACTTATTGGGACAGGCTATCTCGAGAGGGGAAAAGAAATGCGACACCTTTGACAGACAGGAATATTTTTGAAAATATATTTTGTATTTGCTTTACAACAGGCAAGTAATTTTAGTTTGTATAACATTACATTTTTACTTTGTTACTTGTAAATGTTTTATTATTTGTTTCTTTTTGTTAGGAGTGATTATTGCTGTTTAATTTATGACAGGAGAAAAAAGATGCACAAACTTAAAATATTTTTAATAATAACATTGCTTGTCTTTATACAGGTTAGCTGTAACACCACAGACCCAAAAGTTGAACCTGAACTGTTACTTAAACTTGAAGATGTATCCTGCACTGAAGCCTGGCTGCAACTAAGTACAAATAACATACAACTACCTGCTACAATAAACCTGTTAAAAAATAATTCCGTAGCTCAGACATTAAATCTGAGCACAACGGACTCTTTGCTCTACATCGATTCTCTTCTGCCAAACCAAAACTATTCTTTCCAGGTATCCAGTATCCAGTCCGCCACAGGCGGACCAGTATCCAGTAACAAAGTGCCAGTTACTACGCTTGACACCACCAGCCACAACTTTACCTGGCAAACTTTTACTTTTGGGCAGCACCAGCATAGTGTTCTTTATGATGTTGCTGTAATAGATGAAAATAACATTTGGGCTGTCGGTGCAATTTATATGAATGATTCGCTTGGTAATCCTGATCCTACTTCCTTTAACGCCGTGCATTGGGATGGACAACACTGGGAATTGAAGAAAATTGGCGGAATTGGTGGCTGGGCTTGTCATACGGTTTTTGCATTTTCTGCTAATGATATTTGGTTTGAAGGAACAATTCATTGGGATGGTGCAAGCTATAATGTTCATAAAAATGGATGGCCATTAATGCCAAATGGAGATGGTTGGCAAGTAAACAGAATGTGGGGCAGCAACAGCAATGATTTATATGCGGTTGGTAACAATGGCAACATAGCTTACTACAACGGAACTAGCTGGACAAAGCTAGAGAGTGGAACAACCGTTAATTTAAATGATGTTTGGGGCAATGCAGATGGGAAAACAGGCTGGGCTTGCGGATATACTGATGATTATGGTACTTCTGCCCTGATTAAGATTAAAGACGGTGTAGTAGAAAAAGTTTTTGAAGGTTTTAGCAATAGTCAAAGCAACGGATATTATGTTGGGCCGATGAGCGGAGTATGGTCTGATAATGTTTACAGAGTTTTTTTGATGAATTGGGGTGGAATTTATCTGCAACAGAATAATAATCAATTTTACATTGAAAAGGAGATTGCAAGATTTAGCAATGCTGGATTTGGTATGGATGGAACGGCTTATAATAACATATTTGCTTGCGGAGTAGGATTCGTTGGTCATTGGAACGGTTACACTTACCAAGAATATCCAGAATTATTCCAGCAACAACGAACATTTAAGAGTGTAAAAGCTAATACAAATATAGTATGTGCAGTAGGAATGGACTATAACAGTCCGATTTACTCAAATGCTGTTATTGTATTAGGCAAATAAAAATAATACTCATTAGGAGGGTGTGATGGAAAATTTCTCTTCTCTTTTAGTAGCTGTACTATTTCTTACCACTCAATTTTCGCTTGCTGATACCACCTGTGTCCACTATCCAGGTGCAAGTGAGTTGATTTATGAAAGACCGACACTTGCAAACCAGATTAATACTGATCACTTTAAAATCCACTGGGAAAACCCCACGACTTCTACTTATGCTGATAACGCCGCCAATTATGCTGAGTATGCCTACCAAAGAATATGTATGGAAATGGGGTGGCAAATACCACCAAATGATGATAACAGGGGTGGGGATAATAAGTATGATATTTATTTAGTAAATGAATCATATATCCCAAAATCAAATGGTCTAACCCAGCCAGAGATTATAGGTAACTGGACTTACGAATGGTCGCCAAGTTTTATATTAATCAGAAATACAATTGAAACAGAAAATCAATTAAAAATGGTTATAGCGCACGAATTTAATCATGCATCTCAACTAGCATATTCGTGTAGAGATGGTTCAACGGATACCTGGTTTTTAGAGAATACAGCAGTTTGGGTTGCAGAAATAGTTTATAACTATTCATATAAATATTATGAACATTATTTTTATACTGCTACATCTAATGGACCTGATCCATTAGATCATCCTGAATTTGGAATCCATACTTCCTGGGGGGATGGTATTGGTGAGTACAATTATGCTGGCTTTTTATGGCCCAAATTTTTAGCGGAATGGACCGGTGATAATGCGATTGTTAGAAAAATCTGGCAGCGCCTTGGTCAGAATCCAGGCGATAATATTCTTTCAGATATTAATTATATATTATCTGCTCCTGAATATGAGTCAAGTTTGAACGAAGCAGCCAGATATTATGCAGAGTGGCGTTATTTTACAGGCACTAGGGATGATGGAGAACATTTTAATAATGCTGATGAATTGCCAACTTCTGTTTTATTTCCAACTAATATATTGCAGCAAATAAATGGGTTCGGTGGTACAGTCTTTTTGCAATTTATTCCCCTGCTTGGCTTAATGGAACTCAGTTTTAATGGAGAGGATAATTACCTATGGGCAGCAAGTATTATTCAGCATAAATTTGAACCACCTTCGTATAATTTAATTTTCCCTCTCGATAATAATTCAGCTGGTTCAACTGATGTTGATACAGAGGGCTGCTTAGATATTGTTTTATTACCAGTACTGCTCAGAGATGAAATAAGAATTGATTATACTTATAATAATATGGATATAGATGCTGGGAAAGTTTTTTTTTCCAATAAAAAAGGGTTAAGTCTTTCGGCTGGTAATTTGGAATTAGATAATAATACAACAATTCCATCCGGCGGATATAGGTGGTTAAGAGTTAGCTCAACCCCACATAATATTAAAACTCTCAATGAAAGGTTACAGGATTCACCTCTATATAAACATAATAATTGGAATGGTGATTTAAATAAGTTCTATTTAAATAATAGTTTTACCGTTCAAAATACCAATCTTGATCAATATCAAAATGCAAACTTTATTCCTTTAACCTCTGCAACAATACGCTATGTTATCGACGGAGTTAGTTTTAATGATGGTGTTCCCATTGGTTTTAATGATCCCTGGTATGTGAAGGACGTAAATGATAATCAATCTGGGATGGGTGATTTTATTTCTCCACCATCGCCATATAATCCTACTGGCAAATTTAACCAGACAACTGGCGGCGTCTTCTTAAATCAGGGTTATAACCCAGTTAATCAAACTTGGACACCACCCTACTACTCCGTAAAAGTAGAGGAAGTGTTTGAGGCTCCTTTATATAATACTGGTGTCCCCGCTGGTCGTATTCATAAATTTTATTTTAAGGGCTGGACAGGGACGGAAGTTCAATACGAAAATGAAAATTCTCTACAAACGGGAGTAGTATTTAAAGATGAAATTTTGAATGAGATTCCAAAAGTTGAAGCAGACCTGAAGGGCACACAGCTGTCAAGTCAAACAAATGCATATAATTACAACAGCCAGCGCAAGTATGTAAAAACTGATGATGGTTATTTACATTTGGTTTATGAGTCTATGGGTTCTGTGTGGTACGAAACAAGTTCAGACAACGGAGTAAGCTGGAAAATTCAAAACAATGGAAGCCCCATTGCCCTGGTTGGCAAACAACCATCACTGGATTTTAATAAGACCTTGGATCAATGGAATGAAGAATTATGTCAAATCGTAATGGTCTGGCAGGAAAAATCAGGTATCAATTCAAAAATAAGAATAGCTTACTTCGATCGTTCTGTTGATACACCTGATGGACTTATGAACTGGAGGGATACGAAAGACTTAGGATATGTTTGGGGCACATATGAAACAACAAACTGCACGCCTGTAGTAAGCTTTGCCTTTAATATGTACACTGCAGTTTATAAAAACGGTCCATCGGGTTATTTACTTTGCAGGTATAGCAGTATAAATTCAAGCTCCGGCGTTATTACCGTACTTGGAAGTGCAACAACTTTAACAAATACAGACAGCTATTCGGTGAATCCTTCAATTGCAGTAAACAAGGTAAACGGTCCAATAGTAATAGTTTGGGAACAGATACAGAATGATGAACTTTCATCAATAAAATATGCAGGCTTAAACGGTTCACAAATATCCGGGTTTGTATCGACTATATCGACAAACAGCGGATCACCGCTTAACTTTTCACCTTCAATCAGCTTTGCATATAATTCTCCCGTTGTAAGCTGGACAGGGGCAAGAAATCCGGGAGATGGAATTGATAAAAGAAAAGCTATAACAAGAAGAGGAACTACTTGGGGAAGTTTTCAAGTAGCGGGCACGGATGTTAATTTTGTAAACAACAACTCAGCTACAGGTACAACTGAAAAAACTGTAATAAGTTGGAGTGAAGGTACAACTAATCCGGTAACAAAATGGATGAGAAGGGATGATACATTATACACAATACCTCAAACACTAAGCAATTCCGGCATTCAATCTCAAATATGTTCGGGTACCAATTTTCAAACTATGTCTGCAATGGTTTTTAAGAATACTACAATTCCATATTACTTTTTAAAATCAACAACTGATTTTAGTACTGATCAGGAAGGCGGAGGAGGAGGCTTAAATAAAATAACGCAAAACGATACAATGGTAACCTTTGGCAGAGGCGGAATTGCTTCGATCAATGATATTGAATTTGTTTTTGAGATAGGAGATGTACTTGTTGGTGATAGTACAATCAAATTTATAGGAATACCGGATACTATTGTTTAAGCCAATACAAACAAAATTAATCAGCATACAAGAACTAATAACTTTACATTAAGCCCTGAAACAAATTTTAACTTTTCAAACATTTATTATGTAGTTCAAAAATCGGACCCTGACACGGCTTTAACAAACACAGATGCTGTTAATTTTAGAGCAGAGCTAGTAAATGCCATAACAAATCGGGTAGTTGGTACGTTTGATAATATTACATACAATAAAAACAATCTTGATAAGTATGCAAGCATAGATTATGAGGTTGATTGCTCAGGTATTACGCCGGGCAATTATTATTTAAGATTAGTGACAAGTGTAAATGGCGAGGCGAACTATGCACTTGCAAATATTATTAGTGATAACACAACACTTGCAAAGAAAAACTTTAACAAGGTTAATTTTACAGGTAGTGAAATTCCTGTTAATTATGATCTCGCTCAAAACTTCCCGAATCCCTTTAACCCGAGTACAACAATACGTTATCAAATTCCACAGGATGGTATTGTAACACTTAAGATTTACGATATACTTGGTTCAGAAGTTACAACTTTAGTTAATGAAGAAAAACTAGCTGGAAAATATGAAGTAAACTTTAACGCAAGCAGCCTAGCAAGTGGAGTTTATATCTACAAAATACAGGCAGGAAGTTTTATAAGTTCTAAGAAGATGATGCTTCTAAAATAAGGATATAAAACAATTAATATTTTGCAGCTTAAAAAACATATACCCCAATTATTTATTTGATTGGGGTTCTATTTTGAAACTAACTCTATTTAATTTTTTTTTAAATATCAATGGCTTGTGCAACTTTTTCCTTAATTATTTCTACGGTCATATTAACCTCTCTTAAAAAATGATAAAAAATTTAATCACTATGTTCTTCATCGATAGTAATAAATGTTTTGAATTGAAGAACAGACTAAGCAATAATTTTTTTAGTTAAAAATCATTAAATGAAAAATAGATCGTTATTGATGCAAACCCAGACAAATAAAATTAAAACTATTTATTTAAAAAGAGTATTTACATTTTTTATGTAAGTAATATTTTTTACTTACCTGCATAAATATTTACCGACTATATTGACAGTGGCTTGATATTTGTTTTTTTTTTGAGGTATTTTTTAAGGAATGATTATTGAATTAATTAAAGCACAGAGGAGAAATAAAGGTATGTTTAAATCAAATTTATTAAAAGTGAATTTTCTAAAAGTTTTTACAATAAGTAAAAATTTTAAACTATTTTTAATTTTAACTTTACCATTTCTAACGCAGTTTAGCTGCAACACCACTGAACCAACCGATGATATTAAACCCGGAAGACGTGATTATGTGTGGTCAATTGATAGCATAAGTGGGCCGGGTGTTCCATATTTACAATCAATTTGGGGAAGCTCTCCAACCGATGTATGGGGTGCGGGTTTTTCTGAAGATGTTAGAAATTGTCTTTGGCATTTTGATGGAGTAAGCTGGAAAAGGGCAACCGAAGGCACACCTATAACTGAATTAGGAAATGGTTCTAAAATAGTTGGCGGAGTATGGGGTACAGCGCAAAACGATGTATGGGCATTTGGAGGAAGAATTTTTAGTAATCCATTAAGTTCAGAACCATTTATTATGCACTATGACGGAAACCAATGGACTGAGGTGCTAGGGGATAAAAGCCAAATGCCAGATGGATTTACAGATATTTATCCAATAAGAAAAGATCATTTCTGGATCTCATCCTCTGATCACGTTTCCGAATATAAAGATGGGATTTGGAATAAATACTTCATAGGTGGAAATTATTATGTTCAGTCCATTGAAGGAATCGGAAACAGTGTTTATTTAACAACTTATCCTATTGGTGTAGATTCTCTGTTTATTATGAAATTAATAAATGAAAATTTTTTACCAATTGACTATTCCTCTTTATTTGGAGCAGGAAAATTCGGACATCTAGCAATCTCCTTTACTCAAAATGAAATATATACATTTGATGAATATGGTATCTATCAAGCTGAAATGATTGGTGAAATTATCAGTACCGAAACTTGGCAAATTACTGTTCAATCGAACGCAGGAGGCTTTGGTAATACACTAAAATTATCAAATAAAAATATTTGGGCTGTTGGTAATAATCAAT
Source organism: Ignavibacteriales bacterium (assembly GCA_003538625.1). Lineage (GTDB taxonomy): Bacteria > Bacteroidota > Ignavibacteria > Ignavibacteriales > Ignavibacteriaceae > IGN3. The sequence continues at coordinate 113,012 of DPRR01000028.1, read as the reverse complement.
TCCCCTATCACTACAACGGTTCAAATTGGCAACCAATTGATATGTATTTTAATCTTGTTCCGGTGTCCGGAAATGTTTTTTGGGGCATTTGGGGAAATGAAGAAGAAATTTTTTTCTGTGATGTAGAAAATGGAATTATCTATCATGGTAAATAGAAACTTTAAAATTCAAGGAGGTTTTATGACATCATATTTAAATTCTAGATTATATTTTCTAATAATATTTCTTGTCATTATTATTTTTGATTCAGGTTTTGCTCAATGGGCATTTTGTAATAATTCTTCTTGCCCTGATATGGGTAATTTTACTATAAATGGAGGTAATTGGACTCAATCAGAACTCAAATTTTATTTTGCTAATGGCACTAGCGATATTACTGGTGATCAGGAAAAAAGTGCATTTGTAGCAGCATTCAATACATGGTCATGCGCAGTACCATTTACATTCCTTGAAACATCGAATTCAGCGGAAGCAGATATTTATATTAAATTTGTACAAGTTATAAATGAATGGCTTTCGACTGGTCAAACTGAAAGTAGAGTTGCAGTATCTTGGTATCCCGAAACCAATTGTCAGTGATTACTTTTATTAAATGATTCCTATCATACTTTTTCATTAGATCAAAATCCTCAAAACGCAAAGGATTTACAAGCTGTTGCTTTACATGAATTAGGGCATATTTTAGGATTATGCCACTCAAATAATTCTGAAACAGTAATGTATTTTGATATTTCTAATCCAAATAAACGAATACTGCACCAATATGATATTGAAGGAATACAGAGTATATATGCAACTGTCAAAATTAAAAATGAATTCAAAAATCCTGATGGTTCAGTTGTAAATGGTGGAATTGTAAATGCTGAAGTTATTCCTGGAATTTATCAAGACTTTAATACTGATAATTTGCCAAACAAAGAAAAATCTTTTGCTTTTAATCATGGTTCTCAAAGAAGGTTTGAGGCAAAAGAGCAGCCTTTTCAGGATATTGATAGGAAATTTAATCGTTTTCAACAATACAATGGAGGATGGATTCTAAATGATTTTACAACCGTAGGATTAGAACAAGTATTAATATCTAATATAACCACAGGCACTTATAAGGCAAGATACCGTTATAAAACTAATATTGACTTAACAGCAATTACAGAATTTAATGGAATTATAGCTACTGGATTAACAATTGGTCAAATATTTCAATACGAAGATGGGCTAATTAATGCACCCTCATCATATCAACCAAGTGGTAGTAATATAAATTATAAATTCTCATACTGGTCTGATAACTTTGAAGGATTAAATCCAAGAAGTATTAATCCTATTGAGAATGATACTTATACAGCACTCTACAAATACCCGCACCACTCCAATACAGGTTCATTTGCAAACAGCGGTCAGCGTAAAGTAATAAAATGCGATTATGGTTACCTGCATCTTGTTTACGAAAGTATGGGTTATGTTTGGTATGAAAGAAGCACAGACAATGGTGCAACCTGGCATATAATGAATGGCGGTAAACCAATTGATAGAAATCCTTCCAAATCTCCATCAATAGATTTTTATTATGGCTATCAAAGACTTATAATAGTTTATCAAACCTGGGCGGGAGATAATAATGAGTTTGCAGCTATTAAAGCAGCTTGTTTTGCAAATGGTCAGTTACAGTTTACTTCTACAATTTATGAAAGTTATCTAACTATATATTCCGAAGAAAATTATAAACCGGTGGTTGGGTATGCCAGCAATGATAATATAGCTGTTGCCTGGGAAGATTATGGAATATGGTATGTTACGGGTGTGTTATCATTTGATTCAAAGCAGATAACATTATATAGTTCAGGCAGTGTTGATAATTATAACAGTGCTAATATAAATCCAACTATTGCAGCATATAAAACCACCCCCGGCACAGCAACATTTCATTTAGCGTGGCAGAACAACTACAGTACTATAAGATATTGTAATTTAACAGCACAAAGTGATCATACCTTTTTAGTTTCGGCAGTAGATCAGGTTTCACAGGGATGCGGATTTCCTGTTAATTATTATCCATCAATAAATGTTTCAAATTCAAATGATGTACAGCTTGTTTGGATAGGTACGCCTTATTATGGCTCCACTTACAGAAAAACTTTATCAAGAAGCAGAACCACAAACTGGAGTTCATCTTTCGCTCAGTATGGTAATAATGTTCTAAGTCCTGATGTTGCATTTTATACGGGTGCAAGCGTTGTATCGTGGAGTGAGAATCCTTTTTCTGGTAATACATTTACAAACAAGTTTATTAAATATGGCTCTGTTAAAACAGCAGGTACAACAGGAAAGGATGTACGTATTTTTAATGCATCTACTTTACAGGATATGCATCTGGTTTCTTTTACAACTAATAGTTTGCCCTATGCGTTTACACATTCAGCTAACCTTAACAGTATAAATAAAGATAACGCACTGATAATGGCTTCCGGTGTTCAAGCGTTAGCATATAAAGAAGAAGTTGAATACTTCTTCAGAATTGGAGATATAAACTTTAACGGTTCAAATATAGATTTTGAAAGTTTTGAAGATACAGTTGGAATTTTAAGTCTTGAGGATTTGAACACAAATCTGATAACAAATAGCTTTACAAGTAATGAAACCAATACATTAGTTTACTCAATTGAGTACGGAGTTACAGATTCTATTTTAGCATTGGTTCAACTGCAAAATAAATTTATCTCATTTAAAGTCGAATTGATAGATAAGTTTACCGGAGTTGTTCTGGCAGAATTGAATCATATTCAAATGGATGGTAATAATGTTGAAAAATTAAAAACAGCAACTTTTAGTTTTAATATAACCGGTTTGCCTAATTCATTGTTAGCTGTAAGATTAAAAGTAAATAATGATTTTGAACCTGAATATGCCTCAGCAATAATAAAATCCGATGAAAGCGTGCTTTTAAAAAACAATCCTATTGAGTTAAACTTATCGGGTGAATCAGTAATCACAGAATATTCATTGGAACAAAACTATCCAAATCCGTTTAACCCGAGTACAATAATAAAATTCCAGATTCCTAAAAATGGATTTGTTTCAATCAAAGTGTATGACATACTCGGTAATGAAATAACTACTCTTGTCAATGAAGAAAAACCAAAAGGAAGATATGAAGTGAACTTTAATTCGTCATCACTTGCAAGCGGAGTTTATATTTATAAAATGCAGGCAGGAAGTTTTATAAACTCTAAGAAGATGCTGCTGCTTAAATAACACTTGTAATCTACAAACCCAATTTATTGGTTGAACTGGGTTTGATTTCTACTATTCATCTTTACAATTCTTATATTTTAGATATAAAACATATTAATTATTTAAATCAATTTTACGGATATAATTATGTCAGGTTATGAAAGCGAACCTTTAATAAACGTCGGGATTTTGACAGATAAGAAAATAAAGTTTGAACTGTACGGCGATTTTAGTTCGTACGGATTTAAACATTTTTTTAGCGGAAGATATGAAGCTGAAATTGTTAATGACAGAATTGTATGTAAGGGTGATAAAGATAAAATTGAGATAACCGATGAAATAATTTTTGAGCCTCAGGATACAGAAATTGAATCATTTTTGATTCGTGATGTTGTAATAGGGGTTAAGTTTCACTGGGAAAGAAAAGAGAAGCAGCGTTTTACACATTCACTAAAACTTCTTAAAGAAAATGGAAATATTGTTGTAATTAATATTATACCGATTGAAAAATATTTAATGAGTGTAATTTCATCTGAAATGAGCGCAAAATGTTCTATGCAGATGCTTAAAGCAACAGCGGTTGTTTCCAGAAGCTGGCTGCTTGCGCAGATAGAAAAATCAAAGCAGATAAAGTCAGAGCACTCGGATTATAAAACGATGCACCGGAGTGAGGAAGAATTAATTAAATGGTACGATAGGGAAGATCATAAATTATTTGATGTATGTGCAGATGATCATTGTCAGCGTTATCAGGGTGTTACCAAAATGACTTCTGATGCTGTACGTAAAGCCGTAGAGCAAACAGCAGGAATAGTACTGTTAGAGGGTGATAAGATTCTGGACGCACGGTTTTCAAAATCCTGCGGAGGAATATCTGAATCGTTTGAGAATGTTTGGGAGCCTGTAAAACATCCTTCATTAAGTGCAGTTTATGATTATAAATTTATTGCAGATGATTATAATGATGATTTTACTAAGGAAGAAAATGCAGTAAAATGGATTAGAGAAAATCCACCGGCATTTTGTAATACATCAGATCCAAAAATTTTAAATCAAATACTTTTGGATTATGATCAGGAGACAAAGGATTTTTACAGGTGGAAAGTAGAGTTTACACAAAACCAGTTGAGTGATCTTATTAAAAGAAAAAGCGGGATTGATTTTGGACAAATAAAAGATCTTATTCCTGTTGAGCGGGGTTTTTCATCAAGACTTGTTAAACTTAAAATTATTGGTACAAAAAAAACTTTAACAATAGGAAAAGAACTTGAGATAAGAAGAACATTGTCTGAAACACATCTTTACAGTTCTGCATTTATTGTTGAAAAGTATGGAGGTGCCGATGGTGTACCGGAAAAATTTATTTTGCGCGGTGCAGGGTGGGGGCATGGCGTTGGGCTTTGCCAGATTGGAGCTGCAGTTATGGCGGAACAAGGTTATCAGTTTGATGAGATTGCAATACATTATTTTAAAGGTGCTGTACTTAAAAAGATTTATTAAAAGCATTAAGAAGTTATGAAGATTCTTTATTCCTGTTTATCAAAAAGCTGGGGCGGAATGGAAATGGTTACGCTTACAGGAATAAAACAGCTTTTAAAAAATAACATTAAAGTAGAACTTCTTTGTACGGATGAATCGCGTCTACAATTAGAGGCAAATAATCTCGGAATCATTATTCACTCCATAAAGAGCGGAAAAATTCCAAATCCATTTTCGATCCTTAAAGTTATTACAATTTTAAAATCAGGAAGATTTGATGCGATTCATAGTCATGCATCAAAAGATTTATGGTTAATTGTTCCCGCATTAAAAATTCATAAAGACAAAACACCACTTGTGTTTACAAAACATGTTGGTTCATATATTATCAAAAAAGATTTTTTGCATAATATAATTTACAAACGGATAACTGCCGCAATAGCAATTAGCAGTGTGATAAAAAGAAATTTAATCAAAACAACTTCAATAGATCAAAAAAAGGTTCAAATAATTTTTAATGGTGTTGATCTGACAAAGTTTAATCCTAATAACACCGATAAAAACAAGTTGAGAAACGAATTAAAAATATCTGATGATGAAATTCTGATAGGAATGACCGGGAGATTTAGTCCCGGTAAAGGACACGAGGAATTACTGCTGGCAGCAAGTTTATTGAACAAAAAATATTCAAACCTTAAATTTGTTGTAGTGGGTGAAGCAAGCCGCGGCGAAGATGAATATGCAAAAAGTATAAAGCAGCTTGCAGATAATTATAATTTAAACAATTTGTACTTTGTCGGTTATAGATCTGATATTCCGGATGTGCTTTGTGCAATGGATATATTTGTTTTTCCATCACACGCAGAGGCTTTTGGATTAGGGCTGATTGAAGCAATGGCGATGGAAAAAGCGACGGTTTGTTCTAATTCCGATGGTGTGCTGGATATTGCAGTTGATAATGAAACATCTTACCTTTTTACAGTAAAAGATGGAAATGATTTAGCAGAAAAACTTGAACAATTAATTCTTGATCTTGAAAAACGTAGTAGCTTTGGTTATAATGCAAGAAAAAGAGTTGCTGATCTATTTGATCTTGAAAAAGTTACAGAACAAGTAATAAATGTTTATTCAAAATTATTAAAAGAGAAAAATGACAGCTACACCAAACGATGAACTAATTAAAAATTATTTAAAAGATAATAATTTTTCAGATGCTGCAAAAAGATTATTTGAACTCCAATATAATGACTGGCCAATGCTTAATGCCGGTTATAAATCTCTTAAAACAGTTAAGTCAAAATCATTTCAATTTAATGGATATAAAATAAAAGCACAATTTAATGCGGGTAGAATAACTTCAACATCTGCAAAGGTTGATCCTAAATCTGTAAGCGAGCGGAAATGTTTTTTATGCACAGAAAATCTTCCTGCAGAACAAAAGGGGATTTTATATAACAGCAAGTATATTATTCTATGTAATCCTTTCCCGATTTTTCCGACTCATTTTACGTTAACCTATAAAGAACATTCACCGCAAAAAATTATTGATACTTTTTCTGATATGCTGGATTTAAGTAAAGATCTTTCAAAATATTATTCAGTTATATATAACGGACCAAGATGTGGTGCTTCTGCTCCGGATCATTTGCATTTTCAGGCAGGCAATAAATTCTTTATGCCGATAGATGATGAGTTTCATCAAATAAAAAATGAGTACGGGAAAGTGATTTATGAGAATGATGATTTATCTTTTTATGCTGTTGATGACGGAATCAGAAAGTTTGTTTCGATTGAAAGTTTAGATAAAGAATTAGTTGTAAATTCTTTTAATAAGTTTTACAAAACATATTCTAAACTGATGAATGAAGAACAGGAACCAATGTTAAATCTTATATCATTTTATGAAGAAGATTATGGATGGCGGGTGATAATATTTTTAAGGGCAAAACACCGCCCGGCTATTTTTTTTGCAGAAGATGAAAGTAAAATGCTGGTTAGTCCTGCGGCAATAGATTTAGGCGGAGTTTGTGTTTTCCCGCGTGAAGAAGATTTTAACCGCATTACAAAAGAAATGATTGCAGATATATTTAAAGAGGTTTTTGTGGATGCGGAAAAATTAGACTCGCTGGTTAGAAAATTTAGCCTGGATTAATTGTATTATATTCTATGAAGGGACAACTTTCAGCTGATCGGGGCACACATTTATTTTTTTTCCTGGCTCATCAATTGTCCAAAGAATTCCATATCAGGCGAATTGGAATTTGAAATGATAATTTTAATTATCGCAGTAAGCGGAACTGATAGCAGCATTCCAACAATACCCCAAATGTAACCCCAGACTAAAACAGACATCAGAATTAAAAGTGGGTTTAAATTTAATCGCCTGCCAAGAATCATTGGCTCTGCAACATTAAAAGCTAATGTTTGAATTCCGGCCATCAAAATCAAAACCAGAATTACTGTTCCAAAAGAATCAAATTGAACCAATGTGAACAGCACCGGAAAAACTAATGCCGCGGCGGAACCTATGGTCGGTATAAAATTGAAGAGAAATACAAATAAACCCCAGACTATGGGAAAATCTACACCAATAATTGATAAGACAATTGTTGTTATAATACCCGCAACAAGATTAACACCAACCTTTGCAATTATGTAACGCTGAATTTGCTCAGTTATTTTTTTGAATGTTGTTTCAAGCTGTTGTTCACGTAATTGTCTTTCATGTTGAAATTCATCAAGAAGTTTTTGCTCATCAACCGTAGCATCAGAGTGCTGTAGATTCCTTTTTATTTTCTTTAGTTGAGGATTAACTTTTTTAAATACATACCGGTGTTTGATAGATTCATAAATTGTTTCATTACCGGAAAGCACAAATACAAAAAAGAACAACACAAACAGCACACTGCCAAGAAGAGAAAAAGTGGAGGAAAATATTCCGCCTGCAAGATTTTGTACATTTAACTTCGCAAGTAATTGATCAAACGAAAACTCGGTAAAGAAAGGATCTGTAAGACCCCAGGACAGTGCAGTTGTTTTAATCATAGTACTTAGTTTTTCACCATAAAAAGGCAATCCATCTGCAAACTGAAAAAAAGAATCAACAACGATTCTTCCAACTCCATAAAGCACACTAAAGGTAATAACGATATCAAGCAAAGTAATAACTGCCATCGGAACTTTTTTGCTGCTTAAGAAGTTGTTAAGAGGTGAAAAAACAAAGAAAAGAAAAATTGCAATTACAAAGGGAATAAAGATATGACTAAGTTCTTTTAGTACAATTGCAATTACAACCAAACCAATAATTGCAATAAAGATTTTTGTAGTTGAATCAGTTTGTATTTTTTGTGCCATAAATTTGTTGCCATTATTATGTCATCCTGAGTCCCGATGAATCGGGGTAAAATCCGTTGACGGATGACGTTTGATCAAAAATTTAGATGTCACACTGAGCCTGTCGAAGTGTGACTATAATAATCAAAGTCAGTCTTCGACAAACTCAGACTGACTGTTGTGCTCTTACTTAGCTAACCCACCCGGAGTTTGAGGTGTTGATAATAAATACTCAAACAAGTGCCAACGTTTAGCTGGATTATTTTCAGCTCCGCCATTTTTCTCGACATAATTTCTGACCATATCCATTCCTAAATTATAATTGATTACATAACTTCTGTACTTTTCAATAAACGAAACAAATTTATCTGCACTATCCTTAGTGCGTAAGGCATTTTTCTGAAGCCATTCTACGGTTTGTTCGCGTGTCCAAATTCCATCTAAAAAATTTCTTGCGGCTTCGTTCCCTGAATAACTAAAGTTTTTCTGCAAATCTATAACTTTATAATAGAGATCAGCTTCATCCGGATTTAAACCTGCAAGCGGAAACAAAACTTCCTTTTCAAATTTAATTCTTTCATCCCCGGGAAAAGCAACTTCAATTCCAAAATTAGCTGTTCCTTCTGCAATTAAAGATTGAGGAGAGAACAGCGCATAAACAGTAAATTCTTTCCATCCTCTTTTTTTTGCAAGATTAGATTCCAGTAAAACATTATAAACGTGATGACCCGGATATCCTTCGTGCGCTGCAAGATCAACAGCACGATCAATAAATATTGGTAGATCAGTATTTACCTGAATAACACTGTGAAAATTTCCTTTATACCAATTGTAAGCTCCCCATGGTTTATCATTTACATATTCAACGGTAAAGGATTCTTCATCGGGTAATATTATATGATTTAGAGTTTTTGTTCTGCATTCTTTAATTGCAGCGTTAAAAACATCCTTAAGTTTATCTGCCGGTATTGCAAACTTCATTTTAAATTCATTCAAACGTATAGCAACATCACCTTTACCGGGAAGTATTTTGTCCAGCTCTTTTATTGTAGATTGAAAAAATTCATCATTATGTTTAGGTGCTGAAGCATCATATAGTGCTTTTGTTTCTTCATCAAATGGAAGCAGCACTCCATTTAACATATATATTTTTGTTTTACAAGCAAGTAGTTGTTTGTAAAGATATCTGAAACGAAGTGTTTCTAAACTATCAGCTCTATATTCTGAAAGTGATTCAAGTTCATTCAACAAAGTATCCGTTTTAGAAGATAACTTTTTAAAAGCGGTTGAATCAAACTCCAAATTTGATTTTAAACTATCACGCCAGTCTTTTGGACCGTAAAACGCATCAACAAAATCAGGATCATACTGCCCGATGTTTAAAACAAGTTTTACATAATCTTCTGCTATGCTGTTCATTTTCAACTCGAGATCACTTTGAATAATTGGTTCTTTTTTTTCGCTGCATGAAATTAAAATTACAGCAATTACTAAAATGGAAATTATTTTATTCACTTTTTGTCCTATTTTTTCGGGCATCAATAAATGATTTAACTGCTAAAATTAAAAACACCAAACAAAGAACAGCCATTATTGCCTGAACAGTAACTGCTGCGGGTCTTTCCAGTTCAACTCCGCCCAGCATTTTGAAAAAATTAAAAAGTCCGCCAACTGTGCCTGCAAATCCCAGTAGCATTAAAACAGCAGCTCCGTGCATTGCGTGCTTTAAATATTTTTCATTTAGTGCTAGCCAGCCAAAGATTAACATTGGTATTCCAAAGAAAGCTGGAATGAGTGCGGTTATACTTTCACTGCTAATCCCGAAGTAACCATACAATCCCATTACAATAAATATTACACCATAAACGATAGTTAGTTTAGCCATTGTATCTCCAATTATTTTGCTAATACCAATATTAAATATTTAGATCCATCAATATCCAGAACAATTTTATTATCCTTCACATCAAACTCTTTTCCGCTTACAAGATCTTTAGCTTTTGTAATCTTATACATTCCGGGTAAAGTAAACTCAACTTTTTGTTGGTTTGAATTTTTATTAACAATTATCAAAACTCTTTCATTCATATCCGATCTTAAATAAGCATAAATATTTTCATCAGCTTGCAGGGTTAGAAAATCACCGTACCGCAAAGCAGAGTTTTCTTTTCTGATGTGAATTAGTTTACTGACATCTTCTAAAGTTTGTTTTTCATATTGATTAAGTTCAGTATCGAATCTCATCATCCTTCTGTTATCAGGATCGGCGGCACCTGTCATCCCAATCTCATCGCCATAATAAATTATTGGAATGCCGGGAATTGTTAATATGTATGCAAGATGAAGTTTAAGTTTATCATAACTTTTGGGGTCATCAACTTTTGGTGGATTGTTCCATGCAAAATCTCCAGCGCGTCCATCATTAATTGCAAGATCAGCGTCTGCATACGCCATATACCTGATCTTATCATGACTATCCATTATGTTGCCCATTAAGTTATTATATCCAAAAACCTGAAAGCCTTTTTGCATTTGATAATCAAGTAATTTAAATGAAGCTTTTTCATCAAGAAAAGTTGGAATGGCAACATCGTAAAGATTAAAATTAAACTGTGCACTTAACTGTCCGTTGTTTACATAAGAAGCAATCATATCAATCCCGCCGAATGATTCACCAATCTGATAAATCTCTTTTTTCTTTGGAACGGAGATTTCCTCTTTTATTTTTTTTGTCAGCAGTCTCCAGAATTCATTGGGAACATGTTTAACTGCATCATGGCGGAAACCATCTGCATCTGTAACTTTTAGCCACCATACAGCATTGTCAGTCATAAATTCAAGTGCCTCATAAGAACTAACAAAATCAAACGAAGGCATGTAAGGTTCAAACCATGTTGTTAATCGATACTCATCCCACAATCTTAAATTTAATCTTCCGTTGGGAAGATTATAAGTTCCAAACCAATCACGATGATCTTTCCACATCCAATGTTCCTGATGAACATGATGAGCAACATAATCCAGAAAAACTTTTGAATCTTTTTTATGTGCGATATCAATTAATTTCTTAACCAGATTCATATCCCCGAAATGTTCTTCAACTTTTGTTGATGAAACAGGCCAGTAACCATGATAACCTGTGTACCAGCGATGCGGAGCAGGGTATTCCCGGTAAGCATTATTTGTGTTATCAACAATCGGAGAAATCCAGAATGCATTTACACCAAGCTTGTCAAAATAACCTTCTTCCAGTTTGTTGATGATGCCTTGTAAATCACCGCCTTGATAATTCGCGGGAATAAAAAGTGAATCGTGAACAATTGGATTATCATTTGATTTATCGCCATTATTAAAACGATCAATCATCATGCTGTAGATTATGTTATCATTTAAAGTATGCACTTCTGAATTTCCGGCGATCACACCGTTCTGCAATTGGACTGTTTGAATATTTGAATTTCTACCCATTCGATTTACAGCTATCCTAACGGTATGGTTTCCAACTAACATTTTAGCTTTAGCGGTAAGAGTAATTTCTCTTCCATTAATTTTTATTAAATCATTGGGAAATAATTTATTATCAAATAAAGCAATCAAACTTTCCCTTGTTACAAGATTACTTCGGTCAACATTTTCTGGTTTGCCATCCCCTTGGGAAAAGTAAAATTTTAATTTTAAACCATCATTTGTTTTTTCTGTTCCCATCACATGAAGAAACATTTTATCTTTTGCAGATTCTTCAATTATTCTAAGCGAATTAAAATCTCCCATCCCATTGGAAACTTTAACAGGATTTTCGGGATCAACAACTTCTCTCCCATCAACATAAAATTTATATTCATATCTACCGGGATCAAGCGGTATCTCAACTTCAAGTACTTCATCGCCATTTGAATCTTTCATTGGAAGATTATGTCTATCCCAGCTATTGAATTGTCCAAACAAACTCACTTCTTTTTCACCGGGCTGTGGTTTATATGTAAAAAGATATTTCTGACTCTTAACCAGTTTAACAGGTATTTGATAAGTTTCATCGTTTAAGCGAAAGGAGATTAATTCCATTCCTGAAAAATCCTTTTTCGGAGTTAATGATAATTCCATTAATGAAATATCATATTTAACATCTATATTCTTGCTTGATGAAAACTTTACATCATAATTATCAGCATAAAAAATATCACTAACTAGAACCCCTGTGGGTTGATCCTGAGCAAGGTTTATAGGCTGGATTAGATCATGAATTGATTGCGCATTACTTAATGAGAAAATAAGGAGTACAGATAAAAACATCTTCTTTAACATTTTGCCAGACCTGTGGGAATTAATTGTTAAATCGCTTTATTACTAAATTGTTGTAAAATGTTGCGAGAAAATTTATTGTTTTTCGAATTTAAATTTTCACTCCGCAAATTTAATAAAACAGGGCTAAAGATTAAGCTGATAATGTTATGATTATTTTAAATCTTTAATATCAGTAAGGTAGTAACAGTGATTATGTTTAGACATTCCTATTTTAGGATAGTAATCAACTGCAGCAGGGGCAGAGAGCAATATCAGATTTGCCTGCGGGGTTATTTTTTTTGTTTCCTCAATTAATTTTTTTCCTATACCTTTTTTCTGATATTTTATGTCAACAGCAAGATCTGAAAGGTAAGTACAGTAAACAAAATCAGTTATTGATCGGGCAACGCCGATAAGTTTACCATCTAATCGGGCTGTAACAATAAGGTTTGCATTATTACACATTGATGAGATCCTTTGTTCATCATCAACCGGTCTGCGTTCAGCAAGCGTACTGTTTTTCAACACCTCAATAAATTCAGAAACATCAAGAGATTTTTCAACTGCATAAATTATTTCACTCATATCACCTCCGTATAAAAAAAGCGAAGAACAAAATTATTCTTCGCTTAATTAATACAATCTTAACTAAGATTATAAAGCTGAATCCTTTGCTGCTTTAGCTATTCTGAACTTTAATACCTTCTTTGCAGGGATTAGCATTGTAGCGCCGGTGGCTGGGTTTCTTCCCATTCTTTTCTTTCTGTTTACTACCACTAATTTTCCTAAACCAGGAATGGTGAAAGACTTCTTAGCTTCTTTGTATGATAAAGCTACGAGTTCATCTAGAAACTGACCGGATAACTTTTTTGTTGTTCCGGTTTTTTTTGATAGGTGATCAAGAATCTGACCTTTGGTCATTGGTTTAACTGCCATAAATAGCCCTCTCTTTTAATTAATGAATGATGTTTAATTACAGAGCGAAAATAAATATATTTTATTTCAAATGAAATGAATTCCAAATAAAAAATAATTTTAACATTAAGTTCACTCCCATAAATTGAGGGTATACTCAACCGATAATTTATCCCTAATAGCGTAAATGACTTTGGTGCACACCGGTTAATTAGTTATTTTTATCTTTAATAAATTAAAATTGAATTGTTTATAAATGATCAGGAATATATTAATTCTGTTAATCCTTTATCCTGTAATAACGCTTGGACAAATTCAAGATTCTGTTACCTCTGAAATAAAAATTTATCCTGATACAATTTCCGTTCGTACGGACTCACTATTAACAAATGACTCATTGTTTACAAAAGTTAAACGGGATTCATTAGTTCCTCTTTATTATTCACCTTTAACAGAAAAAAGTTTTATCGTATCAAACAAAGCTATGAAAAGGCTTGAATATCAGTACGCGGGAGACTATCTAAGATTATTTCAATTTAATTTTATAAAGGATCTGGGATTTACAGGACAGCCTAACGAAACATTTCTTTATGGTGTTGGTAATGATGCTATAAATTATTTGATAGACGGAATATCATTCAATGACAGATATTCTAACTCTTTAAATCTTAACCTTATTCAATCTGAGGATGTTGATTCAGTAGAAATTATTCCATTGCCGAGAGGATTTCTTTACGGAGCTTACAATAATCCGGTAAGTGTAAATTTTATCACCAAAGATTTTCTTCCAGCTCAACCCTATACCCGCCTTAGATTTTATCAGGGAGCCAACAGGGACATGATGCTTGACGGAAGTTTTAATGCAATAATTACAAATAGACTGATAGCATCATTTGATATTGCAAACAGAATATTTGATGGAACTTATACTAACAGCGATTACTCAATCTGGCAGGGAAAAGTTAAACTAAAATATTTATTATCAAACGCGATTAATATAATAGCAACGTATAACTACAATGATTATAAAGCCGGGTATAACGGTGGAATTAATGTTGACAGCATTATCGCACTCGGAGAAAATGTGGATAATGTGATGTATGATTTTAGGGTCGCACCTGTGGTTTATCCAAAAGGTGAATTAAAGACTTTAACACATTTACCAAGATTAAGATTTTTAATTAAGCCAGCAGAATGGATGAGATCAGATGCTAGTTTATTTTTTATGTTCAATCGGTATGAAAAAAACACTTCAGCAAGTGAATATTCTGAAAACAAAACTTATGGCTTAAATATTCGAAACGATTTTCATTATAGCGTTTTTAAGTTTCAGCTAAATGTTGATTATGAAAAGCAGGATTTGTTTTCAAACCGATTTATTTTCCCCGTGCAATTGAATGCAGTTCAAATTGACGCTGCTGAAAATGTTTTTGCGGTTTCCGGTATTCTTTCTGCTAATTTAGATGATGGTACTTTTATTCCATCCGTTTACTATAAGAGATCCTCATATAATGAAAATTATTCACAACCAGCAATTTATAATACTGATGAAATAAGTCACGGAGTGGGTATTGATTTATTATTTAAAATTAAACAAGGCATTGGTCTTTATCTTGGCACTTCTGTTCTAAAACCTAATAATTCAAGCGATCACGGATATTCATTTATTGAATTTGGTGCAAGATATCAAAATGAATTTGTATTTACCGATATAAAATATTTTTATAACGAATATTCTTCAGGGTTTTATACTGGGGGAGTTTTCTTTGATTATGTCAAATATGGTTACTTGAACGGATTGGGACTGAATCTAAAATTCAATTACTGGAAATTACTTCTGGAAACAAACTCATCATATTATTATACCATTGGTTACAATAAATTAATGGGTGTCCCCGAATTCCAAACACAAACAGGACTTTATTACACAAGCATATTATTTAACGATAACCTTGATTTAAAAACAGGATTTGTCTTTTATTACACTGGAACTAATAATGTGTTTACAAGGGAACATGGAGTTACTGAAGTTCCATCATCATACAAATTAGATTTTACACTTGTTGGTGAAATACAAAAAACTGCTATTGTTTATTTCACCTGGCAGAATTTAATTGATAATCAATATTACATTACACCGTATTATCCTATGCTATCGAGAAGTATAAGATTTGGTGTTGCTTGGGAGTTGTTTAATTAGTTTTTCGTTTGTCATTACGAATCCCGACTTGTCGGAATGAAGCAATCTATTTATTTGTTAGATTGCTTCACTCTCCCAAAGGGATGCCTATGGCAGAAAACTCGTTCGCAATGACCACTATGATGAATTACAGACTCAGCATCTCTTTAAATTTAACTGCTTGTCTTCTGGAGACTTCAATTTTATGTCCGCCTTTTAGCTTTGCAAGTAATCCGCCATTAAGCCAGGGTTCAATATTTTCGACCCATTTTAGATTTATGATATGCTTTCTGCTTGCACGGAAAAATGATTTGCGGTCTAATCTTTCATCAAGATAATTTAATGTTCTTAAGATAAGCGGTTTATTTTCATCAAAAAATAATCTTACATAATTTCCTTCGGATTCAAACAGCCGTACTTTTTCTAATTTTACAAACCAGCATTTGTCGCCGTCTTTAACAAAAACCTGATCATCGGCAGTTAAAGTTTCCTGTGATACTTCGTGAATTTTTTCTTTACGTCTGCCTTCAATTAATTTTTTAATTGATTCTTCCAATCTTGCCGGTTCAATAGGTTTTAAAAGATAATCAAGTGCATTAAACTCAA
This sequence comes from Ignavibacteriales bacterium, assembly GCA_003538625.1. Classification (GTDB taxonomy): domain Bacteria; phylum Bacteroidota; class Ignavibacteria; order Ignavibacteriales; family Ignavibacteriaceae; genus IGN3. The sequence continues at coordinate 96,991 of DPRR01000028.1, read as the reverse complement.
AAGCTTTAAGCGCGTACTCATCATATGCTGTAGTAAAAATAACTTTTGGAACGCTGTCCAATTCTTCTAGCAGTTCAAATCCTGTTTTACCCGGCATTTGGATATCAAGAAAAATTACCTCGGGATTTAGTTCAGAAATTTTATTGTGGGCATCATCTGCATTTACAGCTTCACCCACAATTTCGATTTCTTTAAATGGTTCTAATAATCTTATTAACTCTGCACGGGCTAGTCTTTCATCGTCTATAATTAATGCTTTCATTGTTTTAAACCTCCTAATGGTATTATGAGCTTTGTTAGAACACTATTATTGTTTTCATTTGTTAAAGATAATGAGGCATTTTCTCCATACAATAAAGACAATCTATGTTTTGTATTGCTGATTCCAAATCCTCTGGAATTTTTTAATGCGTCCTCATCAAATTTACCACTATTTCTAATTTCTATTATAAGATTTGAACCGGTAACCATTGCATCAACATTAACCTCTCCGCCCTGTGTAATTTTTGAGATTCCATGTTTAATTCCATTTTCAACCAGCGTTTGTACCATCATAGGGGGAATTTCAATTCTGTCAGCATCCGGTGTAGAGCAAATTTTATAATTAAGTCGTTCTTCAAATCTAATTTTTTCAAGATCAAGATAATCCTGTATTGTTCTTAATTCTTCAGATAGTGGAACAGTTTCTGTTCTTTCAATCTTTAATGTATAACGCATAAGATTAGAAAGTTTTGTAATGGCATCTTTTGCATTTTTAGGATCTTCTTCAATTAAAGCACGAATACTGTTCATTGCATTGAACATAAAGTGAGGATTGAGCTGTGCCTTTAAAGTTTTTAATTCAAAATCCTTTACGGCAGCTTCAAAAATCAGTGTCTCAATTTCAGCTTTTTTTGAATTTTCAAAAAAATGAATTGCAAAGTATATCAATGACCAAACCAGTACAATGCTGGTTAAGTTTAATATGCCTGATATAATTGACGCAATTAAATGCTGGGATTCTCTTTCAACATGGAGTAAATATCCAAAAGTATAAACAGGTATAAAAATTATAAGCCCCACAACAAAACTTGCAATTAATATTCTGGGAGTAATTTTTCTTAAAGGAAGATTTGCCCAATTTTCTTTTCTAATATAGAATCGGTACAAGTGTGTGAAAAATAATCCAATGACACCGAGCAATATCCAAAGGAAAACTCTGTTTAAAGGCAGGGCTTCGAAAGAAGAAATAATAAGGAGATTTACAATTACAAATAAACTCCAACCCGAAGCTTGTGAAATCCAGTATAAATTTTTTCTTTTCAAAGTGTCGATAAACTCATTTTTAGTTGAGAGTTTTTCAGTGACAAAATCTGATTTTGTATTAAGTGTCGCAGTATTCATATCAAATATAATCTTAACCTTTATAAAAGGGAATCATTTTTTAAGTTTGCAAAGGCAACTTATCGGATGTACGATAGAGAATTGAAATATTTTTTATGTATGGTAAAGAAATGTGATAGGTGGGAATAATTGGAATAAAAAGAGGCTGTCTCAAAAGTTGGGTCGCATATGTCATTCCCGTGAAAACGGGAATCTAAATTGCTTAAAACAAAATGGATTCCCACTTTCGTGGGAATGACGTTCAAGTGTTTTTTACTTTTGAGACAGCCTCTTTTATTAATTCAACTTTAGAGAGAAATTATATCATTATAAATTATAAAAGCCATCAAAAGTAGAAGTAAAACAAGTCCAGTATTCTGAATTGCCATTTTAATCTTTATTGGAATTTCTCTTTTTATCACAGCCTCAACAATTATCATAACCAAATGTCCGCCATCCAAAACAGGAAAAGGCATAATGTTTAATATTGCCAGACTTAAACTAAGAAGGGCAAGGAAATATAAGAAATTAGCCATTCCGCTGTCTGCAGATTTTGCCGCTATCTGTGCAATTTTAATTGGACCGCCGAAAGCTTTTTTAAATTCTACATCACCTGTAAAAACTTTTCCGATCATGGAAAAAGTTAATGCAGTCATTTTTTCAATATCTTTCCAGCCGTAGTAAACAGATTCGAATGCACCGTACTTTCTCATCTTGGATTCACCCATAAACACAGGACCAATTGCTACACCAATTTTTGCATCTTCTCCGGGAGTAACGGAAAGATTAATTTCTTTTTTATCTCTTTGAACAACAAGCTGCATTTCTTTTTCAGGATTTGCAGAAATAATTTCTGTTGTTTGTTTTGCGCTGTAAAGAGAAATCCCATTTAGGCTTAATAAAATATCTCCTGCTTTTATTCCAGCTTTTTCTGCTGGCGAATCTTTAACAACTTCGCCAATCGCCGGTTTAACTCCCTCCGGAATTAAAAACATCGCTTGTGTTTCATCATCGGGAATTAATTTTCTTTCAACTAAAAGATTTTGTTCTTTACCATCTCGTAAAACTTTTACATTAATATTTTCACCAAGTGTGTTGATGAAAATCTCTGCACGAACATCTTCCCAATTGGTTAGTTTTTTTCCGTTAACGCTTAAGATTTTATCGCCACTAACAAATCCGGCTAATGAAGCAGGACTTCCATCTTCAACATAAGCGATAGTTGTTGTTGGAGTAATTGGTTTTCCCTGAAAGAAATTTGCGCCCCAGAATATTAACCATGCAAGCATAAGATTCATAAATACACCGGCAGTAATTACAAATATTTTTGCCCAAACAGGTTTTGCACGGAACTCATATGGCTGTGGTTCTTTTTCAGCAAAGCTAACATCTCCGCTTTCATCAACCATTCCGGCTATTTTAACATAACCGCCAAGAGGTAATAAACTTAATCTGTAATCGGTATGTCCTTCACCATCAAAATCTTTTGGAAGTTCACCAAAAGAAAATCCGGATTTTTTATTGTAACCGAATAATCTTTTTCCAAATCCGATAGCAAAAACATCTGCACGCATTCCGCTAAGTTTAGCTGCAGCAAAATGTCCAAACTCGTGGATGAAAACTAAAATACCAATTGTAATCGCGAAATAAATTATATAATCCATCTTACTTGTAAACTCCTTAAACTAAATCTATTTATTATTTCATATTTTAAAAATGATCCAGGATTCTTGATGCTGGTAAACTATCTATCACTTAAATGTTCGTTTTGAACTGATTGTAAAAAACGATTTATCTTTTTCCCTAACAATTCTATTTTATTGTGAAGATTATCATAAAAAATTTTATCAGTCAATGATCTTGTCTCAAATAAAGTTTCCAAATGATCTAAAGTCTCATCGTTAGATGCTAAAGCAAATGTGATGAATCTGATATATTCATTTTTATAATTTCTTCTTCCGTATCCTTCTACAATATTGGATTTAACCGACTTACTTGATCTTCGAATTTGGCTTCCTTCTTCATACATTTCAAACTTTGGTAATTCTAAACTCATCCTGTGTAATTCAATTACCACTTCTCTTGAAAGCTGCCAAATTTCCAAATCTTTATAATTCATTTTTTATTCAACAGATATTGAAATTAAACATTTTCAGTTTATTATTAACCCCTCCTTCAGTATCCAGCATCAAGAATCCAGTATCTAGAATCAAGTATCCAGAAGAAACTCTCTTGTTTTTTTATCACACTCAAAAATTGTTTCCATATCCGGATCAGAGTGGTTTTCAATTTTATCCAATGCTTTACTAATCAAATCAGATATCTGAGAGAACTTTATTCTCTTATTTATAAACTTGTCAACCGCAATTTCATTTGCAGCATTCAAAATACAAGGTGCTGTGCCACCTGATTTTAATACATCAAACGCCAGTTGCAAACATTCAAACTTATTAAAATCCGGTTCAAAAAAAGAGAGATTATTTATTGCCGGTAAATCTGTACGCTTAAAATCATTCTGCAATCTTTCCGGAAAAGTAAGCGCATATTGTATCGGCAACTTCATATCCGGCAAACCAAGCTGAGCTTTTATAGATCCATCCACAAACTGAACCATTGAATGAATTATTGATTGCGGATGAATGACTACATTAATTTTTTCAACAGGCAATCCAAATAACCAATGTGCCTCGATAACTTCAAGCCCTTTATTCATCATCGTTGCGGAATCGATGGAAATTTTATTTCCCATTTTCCAGTTTGGATGATTAAGGGCTTCCTCCACAGTAGCATTTTCAAAAAACGATTTATCTTTGTGTAAAAACGGTCCGCCTGAAGCTGTTAAAATTAACTTTTCAACTTCGTTCAGATTTTCACCAACCAAACACTGATAAATAGCCGAATGTTCAGAATCAACAGGAAGTATTTCTGCGCTGTTTTCTAAAACTAATTTTGTAACAAGTTCACCCGCAACAACAAGAGTTTCTTTATTTGCCAGAGCAATTCTTTTCCCTCGTTTAATTGCTTCAAGAGTTGGAGCTAATCCCGCAAAACCAACCATTGAACCAAGAAGAATATCGTACTCTCTCTGAAAAGCTGCATTTAATAATTCATCATAACCTGAAAGAACCTGGCACAAATTGCCAATGTTAGATTGAAGCTGTTTGGCTTTAGATTCATCGGTAACAACAACGAACTCAGGCTTAAATTCTTTTATCTGTTGTTCTAAAACATCAATTCTTGAATTTACTGTTAATCCTACAACAAAAAATTTATCCGGAAAATTCCTGACAACATTAAGTGTATTAACACCAATCGAACCGGACGAACCTAAAATTAAAATTTTCTTCATTTTCTTAGAATTTAACGGCTAAAAGTACCAAAGAATGAGAAGTTTAGCAACGCATTACAATGTGCTTGTGATTAGAATTTTGTGTCCTAGTGATTCGCCTGATGACGGTGTTGCAGAGAGGTCATTTCGACCATAGGGAGAAATCTGAAAAATTGGAAATGGAAAAGATTTCTCAGTCGAGGACTCCTTCGAAATGACTTTTTAATGGTTTTGCAACAGCCTGCTGCTGCGGGCAGGGTTGTTGCAGAAAGTTTAATCTAAAGAAAATTCGCCACTAAAGCACCAAAACGCTAAATTGCACAAAAAATATTTTGTAAGTATGGAAACATTTTATTTGTTTTTAGCATCTTTTAGATAAGTAACAAAAATCGATTTTGCAGCAGAAAGAAAATCAAATAATCGAGTTCACAATCCTCTTCAATAAGTACAAGAAGCGGATTTACAATTACGCATTAAAAATGCTAAACGATAAAATGCGTGCGGATGATATTGTGCAGGATGTTTTTATAAAGTTGTTTGAAAATCTTAACAACATTCACAACAAACAAAGTATACAATTTTGGTTGTTCAAAACTGCACGTAATGAAATGATGGCTTTTTTAAGAAACACAAAAAATAAAAAGTTTATTACAGAAGCTGTGGATATAGAAAACTTTGAGATAGAAAATAAAACCTCACTTGCTGATGAAATAGAAAACGCAGAATTAAAGAAACTGATTTTGAAAGAACTTGAAATGATGAACGAAGATTTTAGCGAAGTGTTTATATTAAAAGAATACTCGGGATTAAGTTATAAAGAAATTGCTTCTTTGCTTGAGATAGATGAAGACCTTGTAAAAAGCAGACTTTATAAAGCACGGCAGAAATTAATAAATAAAATATCGAAGGTTTTACAATAGTCATTGCGAACCCCGATTCATCGGGGTGAAGCAATCTCACACATAGAATATATGAGATTGCTTCGCTCGAAGACTCACTCGCAATGACGAACACAGAAAGATAAAATATATGAGCGAAAAAAAAATAACAGAAGTGATCAACCTCTACTTCGATGGAGAACTTGATAAAAGTGAAGAAGCTAGTCTATTCTCATTACTTGCAAGCGACCAAACTGCAAGAGATTATTTTAAACAGCTTAGTGTTATAAGAAATGCTGTTGATAATGATACAGAAGATTTTCCTGCTGAGCTTGAAGAAAGAATTTTAAGATCTGTTGGATCTAAAACCGCAGCACGAACGGGAATGTTTTCTAACATAAAAATCTTCACTGCAGTTTCTTATGCCGCTGCATTAATTTTACTTTTTTTAAGCGGTTATCTTTTCTTTAAAGTGTCTAGCTACCAGGAACGAGTTGATAATCTCTCACAGCAAATGATGATGCAGACAAAAACAATACAATTGCTTTACAACAGTTTGCCCGGAGTGGAAGTACGCGCAACTTTTGAGAATAAAAATAATAATTCTGATTCATGAGGTTGTGATGAAAAAAAATAAAATCTTAATTGTTCTGATGCTACTTAGTTTATTTGGTTGTTCAGATAATAATGATATAAAAATTGAAACAGTAAAAGTCTTTAAAGACTTTAATAAACTTCAACATTTGCTTCTTAAGCCACGAGAAGATCATAATCAAATTTTTGATGAAATTGAAAGGAAAGTCAAGAATTCAGGATTTGAAATATTAGCCGACCAACGTTACCAAATTATTGTGGATGTAAATAAAAAGGGGAAGTTTAATAAAGTGATGATACTAGAGGGAGATGAAAAAGTAGTTAAAATCGTTATTGATGAACTAGCAAAAAATTCCGAACAACTATTAGATATAAATAAACTACCGGGAAGTTTTCAATTTACTTTTTGGTTCGATAAGACACAGCGCTTATGGTATGAAAAAGGTATGTCTTATTACCCACCATTCGATTCATTCCCAACACCTGTGGGAGGTATGATTGCTATTCAAAGACTTATTCAGTATCCAGAGAGTGCAAAAAATAATGGCATCCAAGGTACTGTTGTGATTTCAGCGGAGATTGATGAGAATGGGAATGTAACTAACACAAAAATTCTTGAAGGAATATATCCTGAATGTGATGAAGTTGCAGTAAATGCTATTAAACAAGTGAAATTTAATCCTGCAATCAGAAACAGTTTGCCTGTAAAATCAGAAGTAGTAATTCCAGTTTCATTCAAACTTGAAGAAAAATTAAAAATTGAAGACATTCTAGATAGACTTAAGTGGAATAATAATGAAGAGAACATAATTAGAATTGCAAAAAGTGTTTTTTCATTAACCGGCAGACCGGTAGTAAAGGAAAGCAATAATCGTTCGCGTGTGATTCAGTTTTCTGATGGTTCATTGTATGGGATTAAAACATATAGATGGATATTCACTTTTGAAAATGATAGTCTAAGTCTTATTTCGATCGAATTCAAATCAACATCTTCATCTGATAAATCAAAAACCTACAGTGCGCTAAAAAATGAGATTGAAAAAATATCTTTAACAAAAATTCAAGCGCAGCCTAATGAATGGATTTTGTCTTTTGACAACAAAACCCTAGCTGGTTTAAAGTTATTTCCAGGTGGTAGAACTGCTGATATCACAATTTTACTCAGTTCAAATAAACTTATTAATGAACACTCGTTAAAATAGATTAGGATATAAACTAAAAAGGAGGCACTATGAAAAACTCATTCTATTCACTTTTATTTTTCTTTCTCTGCTTAGGAGTAAGCGGATTTGCTCAAGAAGAAAAACTTGATAAGTATCCAGAACCAGTTGGTGGAATTGAGGCAATGATTAAAAATGTTGTCTATCCTGTATCAGCTAAAGAAGTGGGCATTCAGGGAAAAGTTTTGGTTAAAACCATAATTGATGAAAATGGTAATGTAGTTGAAACAGAAATCATAGAAAGTGTTAATGCAGATTGCGATAAAGCAGCAATGGATGCAATTAAGAAAACTAAATTCACTCCTGGGATTAAAGACAACAAACCGGTAAAATCAGAAGTAACAATTCCGGTTATGTTTAAGTTGTCTTAAAATTATTTTGATAGAGAAGCACAGCGGTGCTTCTCTACTACTTTGCACACTTATAAGGTCATAGATTTTCGGATAAAGACTTAACTTATTTTGTTCTTAGTTTTGTAATGTCAGTCAAAATTCACTGAGGGAAAAATGTTACACAAAATATTGCCCGCCGTTTTATTTTTAGTTTCAAGTTTTATTTATTCACAAACCACTCAACAATTAATTAAAGATAATGCCCCTCGCGTTTTTATTAATTGTACTTTTTGCGACTTGAATTTTATCAAAGAACAAATTCCTATTGTAAACTATGTTAACGATAGAAATGATGCTGATATAAACATTTTATTCACATCAGAAAGAACGGGTTCTGGTGGATATGAACGCACAGCTATTTTTTATGGACAAAATAATTATGAAGGAAGGAACGATACACTAAAATTTTCTACATCACCAAACGAATCTGAAAATCTAACTAGAGACAGAACGGTTGAAATATTGAAGCTTGGTTTAGTAAACTATTTATCTAAATCTGCAATAGCAGATAAAATTCTAATTTCATTTAAAGCGCCTGAACAAGTAAAAGAAACAGAAGTTGATCCCTGGGATTTTTGGGTATTTAGATTAGGATTGAATGCTTATATGAACGGTGTTGAATCTTATGACTATTATTACTTGAACGGAAATATATCAGCGAGCAGGGTGAAAGAAAATTCAAAACTGTTTATAAGATTTTCCGGATCTTATAATGAAAACAATTACGAATATGATAACGGTGTAGAAATTGAAAATTATAAAAGCTTAAGTAGATATTTTGATTTTTATGCGCATAACTACTTTGCAATTGACGAACACTGGTCTTGGGGAATTTCTACAAACCTCACCAAATCAACTTATAATAACATAGATTTTTCTTGTTTACTTTCACCTGAAATAGAGTATAATTTCTTCCCCTATTCTGAATCAAACAAAAGGCAACTTAGATTGGATTACAAAATTTCACCCACTTATAACAAATACGGAGTTGAAACAATTTTCTTTAAAACTGAAGAAACATTATTAAGTCAGCAACTTTCTGCAACTCTTTCTTTAATTGAACCTTGGGGAAGCACTTCTGTTTCATTAAGCGGATCAAATTTTTTTCATGATATGAATAAATACAGGTTTGAATTGTACACGTATTTCTCTTGGCAACTTTTTAGAGGATTTTCTCTTAATTGTGATCTCAGTTATTCTAAAATTAAAAATCAAATTTCACTTCCCAGAGGAAACGCAACGCTAGAGGAAGTATTACTGCAAAGAAGACAACTAGAAACTGGTTATTCATTCTGGGGAAGTATTGGAGTTTCATACTCTTTTGGGTCAATTTATAATAACATTGTTAATCCAAGGTTTGGCAATTGAAGTTGTATCATTAATGTGGGGGCCTGTATTAAAATATTTTTCGATTTAAGTCTGCAAAAGGTAGCTTTGCATTACAGTTATTTATCATTTCAGGGGATCTCAAATGAAATACAGTTTTGTTCTTGCAGTATTGGTTAGTTTATTTTTTTCTTTTTCTCATATCTACTCACAGGGTATTTTTTTAGAAAAGGGAGAAGCCGGATTTTTTGCAAATGGAGGTTATTCAAGTTTAGAAAGTGGTTACGCAACATCCTTCGGAGGTGGATTTGCATTAGGCGGGGTTATGGAACTAGGTTTTACTAGTTCAACTTCTACAATTGAATTGGATAACTATTACTATTCCGATGACGTTGAAGTTAACAGCAAGACAATATCACTAGGCGTTGTTCTCTTAAAGAAAAAAGCTCAGCTAGAAGTTAATGTTAGTTACTCTACTTCCGATATGGGCCCTGATGTTTTATTGTTGGGATTTAATGTTGGAAGTGAAATTAAACTCCACGAAATGTTAAGCTGGTATCCTGTTTTTTCATTTGCTGTAGGAATCCCCACTGAAGAAGACAGCGGAAATCCGGTAACTGCTTTGGGTCTCTCCGCACCGATTCTAATTGCTGAACACGTTTATTTAGGACCAACATTTTCATTATCCGAAGGAGATTTAAATTGGGGCTTTACGGCCGGAGTTTTAATTAGCTTTAATACTGCCAGTAACGGAGATAGTGGTTGGTAGTTTTTAGAATAATTTAACATCATTCCCAAAATAGATTGATTTATAGCCGCATTTCTCCCCTTGAATGCCCGCATTTAATTGCTATTTTTAAGTTATGATAAAGAAAATTCTTCCCATAATTCTTTTTGCTTTTGCGCTCTTTGCACAGCAAAGTCCAATGGATCAAAACCAGTTTATGCTTGCAGAAAGTTATGAGCAAAGAGGGGATTTTGTTAAAGCTGTTGAAATAATTGAAACGCTAAACAAAAAAGATCCAGCAAATATTCAGTACTTCAACAAACTTAATTCGCTTTACCTTCAGCTAAAAAAGTATGATGAATCCGCTGCGCTTATAAACTCAAGAATAAACATCACTCCGCAGGATATTAGTTTATACGGATTGCTTGGATCAACTTATTACACTGCCGGAGATCGTACAAAAGCTTACCAGGTTTGGGATGATACTGCCGAAAAGTTTAAAACAAATCCTATGACTCTTAGAATTATTTCTAATTATGCAATTGAAAAAAGAGATTTTGAAAAAGCTATTGAGTATTTGAATCGTGGAAAGGAAATTTCTAAAGATCCATTCTTATACTCTTATGATCTCGGCGAACTTTACCAGATAACAATGCGTTACCGCGAAGCTGCCAGCGAATATTGTGATTTGATCAAGGCAAATCCTTCGCAGTATCAGCAAATAGAAAGTAAAATTCTTTCATACTCAAATAAACCAAATGCTCTTGATGAAACTATTGAAGTTGTTGATAAACATAAATCCGATGACATAAGTTTTTCTTATCTGCTTGCAAGATTATATATCGAAAAAAAGAATTACGATGAAGCATTTGATCTTTTCAAAGAGATTGATAAAAAGCAGAACACGCGCGGTGCGGATCTTTTTTCATTCGGTGAATTTGTTTATCGTGATGGTGAATATAAAACTGCATCCGAGGTATTTAAATTTCTTATAGACAATTACAGTGATCAGCAAAACATTCCGCTTGCAAAGTTAGGATATGCAAAAACCCAGGAGGCGTTGTTTATCCAAAAGTATAATGCGACAAACCCGGAATGGAAATCGTTTTTTATCCCCGCGAAAGTTGATGAGAATGAAATTGAACCTGTGATAAGTGCATATCAGGAAATCATAAAAGTGTATCAGCACTCCGAAGTTGCAATTGAAGCTAATCTGAGAATTGGGATTCTGCTTGCTCATTATCGCAACGATATTATTGAAGGGGAAAAATATTTCAGCATCATTACAGAAACATATCCGATGTCAAAGTTTGCATCATTAGCTTTTATTGAACTAGGTAATATTAAAATGCAGCAAGCAAAACTTGATGAAGCAGAAAAACTTTTTCAATCGGTTGTTAAACTTCAGCGGGCAAATCCCGAGGACAAAAGTTATGCTAACTATCAGCTTGCAAGAATATTTTCGTTTAGAAATGATTTTGAATCTGCACGTAAAAATCTAATATCTGTCATGGGCAATCTTAAAGACAACATTGCCAACGATGCAATTGAGTTATCAATCTTATTGAACACCGCAAAGAATGATTCGTCTAACCTTTCGCTTTATTGTTCAGCAGAATTTTTAACGGAGCAGAAAAGATTTAGCGAAGCAAAGGATTTATACTTGCAGCTTTCACAAAATCCGCAGGCATTTGTTTTTCATTCGATTGCTAAACTAAGAGTTGCGGAAATGCTTATTGCAACCGATGCGTTTTCAGCAGCAATTGCAGATCTTTCACTGATCGTTGAAGAAGCCGAGAAAAACATTTATGCGGATAAAGCCTTATATTTGCAGGGTCAGATTTACCAGTATGGATTGAAAGATTCGTTAAAAGCTGTTGAATCATACGAAAGTCTGCTTGCTAAATTTCCGAAGTCATTATTTCTGGATGAGGCAAGACAAAATATAATTGAGTTAAAGAAAAAATTAAGTTAGGATAATCGATGTCTAAAAAACCCGGACAAAAAATCGTAAAGTGCTCATTCTGCGGAAGAGATGGAAATGAAGTCGGAAGTATGATTGCCGGACCCGATGTTTATATTTGTGATATTTGCATCGGAAGCAGTGTTGATATTTTAAAAAATAATCTTGCCGCGTTCAGTAATCAGAAGCAAGGTAAATGGAATCAGCATACACCGGAAACAATTAAAAAAGCACTTGATGAATATGTGATTGGACAGGACAGAGCAAAAAAAGTTTTAGCTGTTGCAGTTTATAATCATTATAAAAGAATTGGATCACGCACAACATTTTTTGAGCTTGATGATGTTGAAATTGAAAAGAGCAATATTCTTCTAATTGGTCCAACGGGAGTTGGAAAAACTTTACTTGCACAAACTCTCGCAAAAACGTTGGATGTTCCCTTTGCAATTGCAGATGCTACTACTTTAACAGAAGCCGGTTACGTTGGTGATGATGTTGAATCGGTTCTTGTTCATTTACTTCAAGCCGCGGATTACAATCTTGAGCGCGCGCAAAAAGGAATTGTTTACATTGATGAAATTGATAAAGTTGCACGCAAAAGTGAAAGTACTTCAATTACTCGTGATGTTTCCGGTGAAGGCGTGCAGCAGGCATTATTAAAAATTTTAGAAGGAACAATCGCAGGCATTCCACCTAAAGGCGGAAGAAAACATCCTGAACAAAGTTTGATTAATCTTAACACGAAAAATATTTTGTTCATCGTTGGCGGTGCATTTGATGGCATCGATAAAATAATTGCAAAAAGACTTAATGAAAACAGAATGGGATTCGCATCAGATTTAAAAGCAAAAACAAAAGAGGATGATTTAATTTCCCACATTCAGCCGGAAGATCTTTTAAGATTTGGGTTGATTCCTGAATTGATTGGAAGACTTCCAGTTGCAGCTCCGCTTCATCAGCTTACCGAAGAAGCAATGCGTAATATTTTAACTGAACCGAAGAATGCAATCATAAAACAGTATAAAAAACTTTTTTTGATGGAAGGGATAGAGTTAGAGTTTGATCCGTTTGCATTAGATGCAATTGTACAGAAATCAATGGAAAGAAAAACCGGTGCACGAGCTTTGCGCAGTATTGTTGAAGATTTTATGATTGATATAATGTATGATCTTCCGAACAAAAAAGATGTTGATAAATGTATTATCACCAAAGATGCGGTTGAAAAAAACTCCGAGCCCATTTTTATTAAGAGTGATGTAAAATCTGCTTAACTATTCCTGAAATGTCATTGCGAGTCCCAAGGGGACGAAGCAATCTGTTAATGATGGATGTGAATGAATAGAAACATTAAAACAAAACTTTCGTTTGAAATTGATAAACTTACCAACTCTATCGAAAACGTGGTTACTGGAGATGTTTTTCAGACAGAGGTTTCATTACTCCTAAAATCAGATCTAGTAAAAATCAATAAGAAGTTCGGCTGGGAATTTAATTGGAAAATGGAACTACAATCTCCAAACAAAGAGATATATAAACTTACTATTCAAAATAATCTGCAAGTTATTCAAGGTTTAATCAGCATTTCATTTGAAGATAATTTTGTATTAATGAATCTTCTTGAAAGTGCTCCATTTAATAGAGGGAAAGAAAAAATATACCTTGGCGTTCCAGGTAATTTAGTTGCGTTTGCGTGTAAATTATCATTCCAGAGAGGTTATGGCGGTTATGTTTCATTCATTTCAAAATCAAAACTTATAAACCACTATATAGATATTTTAGGTGCAACACATTTAGGCGGCAATCTTATGTTGATTAATTCAGATGCTGCCTTTAAACTAACGAATAAATATTTTAAGGATTAGATAATGGGTATTATAAAGGAACCAAAAGAAGTTTATCTTACAGTTGAATCTAGACCTTTAAAGAAGGATGAAGTGAAATTAATAAATGATTATATCAAATCAGAAAAAAGTAAAAAAAGAAATACTTTGCTTAGAAAAAAAACACGAGCAAAAAGTAAGGTTAATTAAGTTATACAGCATGAACCAATTATTGGGTGCTTTGCTTTTTTTACTTCTCGCCTTTAACACAAATATCTTTCCCCAAAACAAAATCCTAATCCCGATGGATCTAACACAAACAGATCATCTTAAAGCTTATGGAATTACTTTTCACGCTTTGGAGGACGGGTTAAAAGCTGATTGGCTTTTAAACTATCGCGGCGGATCATTTATGATTGATCAATCCGATAAAATAGTTTCTGAATGTTTGCTTAATGAAGTTTTGTTTGAACAAATTAATCTTAGTCAGGCATCGCAGATATATGCTGAGGTGCAGAGTGAAGATAATAACATGGATGTTGTGCGGTTGGAAAAGGCACCGAGAATAGCTGTTTACGTTCCGCCGGGATTTCAACCATGGGATGATGCTGTTACTCTTGCATTGGAATATGCTAATGTTAAATATGATAAAATCTGGAATGATGAAATTCTTCGGGGCGATCTGGAAAAATATGACTGGATCCATTTGCATCACGAAGATTTTACGGGGCAGTATGGCAAGTTCTACGCAAGTTTTAGTAATGCACAATGGTATATCGATCAGCAGATAATGTATGAGAATGATGCAAAGAAAAATGGATTCAATAAAGTTTCTGATATGATGAAAGCTGTTTCATTAACAATCAAAAACTTTGTGGGGCAAGGCGGATTTCTGTTTGCGATGTGCAGTGCAACTGATTCTTATGATATTTCACTTGCTGCAGAAAATGTGGATATCTGCGCTCCGGTTTTTGATGGCGATGCTGCTGATCCGGACGCGCAAAGCAAACTTGATTTTTCTAAGACATTTGCTTTCCAGAATTTTAAAATAGATATGAATCCCTATATTTATGAATACAGCGATATTGATATACAACCTGCTGAAATTGGTTTAGAACAGAACGATTATTTTACCTTGTTTGATTTTTCTGCCAAGTATGATCCTGTTCCAACAATGTTAACACAGGATCATGCAAATGTTATAAAAGGATTTATGGGACAGACAACAATGTTCAGAAAAAATCTTATAAAGAATTCTGTAATTGTTATGGCAGAAAGACAAGGTACTGATCAGGTAAAATATATACACGGAAATTTTGGAAGGGGAACCTTCACTTTTTATGGCGGTCACGATCCCGAAGATTATCAGCACGCAGTTGGTGATCCTCCAACAGATTTAAGTTTGCATAAAAATTCTCCCGGGTACAGATTAATATTAAACAACATTTTATTTCCCGCGGCAACCAAAAAGAAACAGAAAACGTAAATAGTTTTTCGTAACGCAGAATTCATTCTGCGCATGTATATAATTATTAAACATAGTCTCAGACTAAAGTCTGAGCTATGCAAGCAAAATCGTAACACAGAATTTATTCTGCGCATGTATATAATTATTAAACATAGTCTCAGACTAAAGTCTGAACTACAAAAATAACAATAATGACACAGAGATATTTTCATCGAAGGAACTTACCTCATCTTCATTATAACGAAGGGAATTACTTTGTTACTTTCAGATTGAAAGATAGTCTGCCATTAAAATTGATAGAAGAAATAAGAAACTCATTAGAAAAGGATCAAGCCGAATTATCCATAAAAGAGAAAAAACTTTTTAAGAAATATGATGAGCTATTGGATTCCGGAAAATATGGAGAGAATTATTTACTAAATAAAAAAGTTGTAAGCGTAATTAAGGAAACAATAGAAAAATATGAGAATAAATTATATCAACTAATCTGTTATTGCATTATGCCGAATCATGTACATATTGTGTTTACAATTTTAAATACCGGTAAGACTTTAAGCGATATTATGAAACTTATTAAAGGCAGTTCTTCAATTTCTATCAATAAACTTTTAAACAGAAAAGGTAATCTTTGGCAAGCTGAAAGTTTTGATAGATTAGTTCGTGAGGAAAAAGAACTTTACAATATTATTAAATATGTTCTCTTAAATCCTGTTAATGCAAATTTAGTTTCTGATTGGAAAGATTGGGAATATACTTATTGTCATCCAAGTTATTTAGTTTTGGATTGAAGTTTTCGGGGCACAGAATTTATTCTGTGCTTTAGATAAATACTAAAAACTAAATTCTCAGACTGAAGTCTGAATTACGAAAACAACAAATAACTTGTACTTTCGTAACGCAGAATTCATTCTGCGCATGTAAACAATCATATTTAATCTCAGACTAAAGTCTGAGTTACGAAGAGCAACGAAGGAACTTGATATGAAAAAAATAAAAATCAAAAATAGTAGTAGAGAAATTACAATTGGCAAAATATTGTGTGTTGGCAGAAATTATGCTGAACACGTTCACGAGCTTGGAAATATAATTCACGAAAAGCCGGTTGTGTTTTTAAAAACAGTTTCGTCTGTAATTTATTCAGGTGATGAAATTGTTTATCCATCATTCTCGAATGATATGCATCACGAAACTGAATTAGTATTGTTGATTGGTGAAGACATTAAAGATGCTGATTCTGAAACTGCAGAAAGAGCAATAGCAGGATATGGAATCGGATTAGATATGACTTTACGCGATGTTCAGTCTGATCTTAAAAAGAAAGGACATCCGTGGACAATAGCAAAGTGTTTTGATACGTCCACAGTACTTTCTGAGTTTGTAGAAAAATTTTCACATCAGCTAACTTTAGATGAAACAATTTCATTAAAAATAAACGGTGAGTACAGACAGAAAGATCAATTAAATAAAATGCTTCACAAACCTGTTGAGATTGTTCAATACATTTCTTCCTTAATGAAGCTTGAAGCAGGTGATTTAATTTTTACAGGGACTCCCAAAGGTGTAAGCAAAGTTAATAGCGGAGATAAACTTGAAGCAGAGCTTGATGGAATAGTTAAACTTGAATGTAAGGTTCGTTAGCTTGCTGGTCATTGCGAATCCCGTTTTTCGGGATGAAGCAATCTGTTCATTATTAGATTGCTTCCCCGATCGAATCGGGGCAGGCTGTAGAGGACTCCTCTTAATGACATACAGAGTGAGTTACTTATTTAATCCAGCCAAAGCTTTTCTTATAAGTTCTTCCAAAGAATAGTTTGCATTTTCAGAAAGTAAATCGCGCACAACTTTTTCTGCAAGTTGTCTTTGGTAACCAAGTGTTGCTAATGCAGAGATCGCTTCATCTTTTGCAGATGTTATTTTAATTGATCCATCGGCTTTAATCGCGTCAACTTTATTTCTTAACTCGAGTACAACGCGCTCTGCTGTTTTTCTTCCAATTCCAGGAATTGCAATTAAACGCGAAACATTTCCGTTGGCAATTGCATCTTTCAAATCATCAACAGAAATTCCAGATAATATTCCCAGACTTACTTTGGGACCAATTCCACTAATTGAGATTAACAACTCAAACATTTCCTTTTCGGATTGAGTAAAAAATCCAAATAAAGTAATTGAATCTTCCTTAACACTTGTATGAATGAATAGAGACACAACATCTTTATCAGAAATTTTTTCAAAAGTACTGATAGAAATGTTTACTAAATAACCAACACCATTTACATCAAGTATGATTTGTGTTGGTTTGGATGAAATTAATTTGCCAGTCAAAAAACCTATCAAAATATTAACCTATAACTCTTTCCGGATAAGCTTCAATAAAAGATTTCCAATCTTTAGTTTTTTTTACGGGAGTTTTCATTCTGAAAGCATGACAAAGTGCTATTGCAAGTGCATCACTTTCATCAACTTTTATTTTTTCTGTTTTAATATTTAGTAACGTTTTAATCATAAATGAAACTTGTTCTTTGCTTGCGGCGCCTTTTCCAACGACAGATTTTTTAACTTCTCTTGGTGAGTATTCACTTGCAGGAACATTATTATGTAACGCACATAGAATAGAAACTCCGCGTGCATAGCCAATCTTCATTGCTGATTGTACATTCTTTCCATAGAAAGCAGTTTCAATTGCAAATTCATCCGGCTTATATTTTTTTATGATTTTACTTATTTCACTGTAGATAATTTCTAGTCGTTGTGGAATTGGTTCGTTTGCAGGAAGGTTAATAGATCCGCCGGCAACTCTTACGAAGGTATTATTTATATATTTAATAACTCCAAAACCGGTAATTCTTGTTCCGGGATCTATACCTAAGATGATCATATAAATGTTTTAAGCTGTTTAAAAATTGATTCCTACTTACGAGCTTATGTAAAAATTATTGTTCGTCAGTCTGAGCGGAGTCGAAGACTGAAATTTTGAAATTAATTCCCACCTCGACTTCGCTCGATGTGACGATTTTAAAATTATAACACAGGTTCTTGTGTGGGAATGACAATAAAATTATTAGTTATTGAATATCAGATTCTATTCAACAATATCAGCATTTGAATAAACATTCTGAACGTCGTCAAGATCTTCAAGTGACTCAATCATCTTAACAACTTTCTCGGCATCTTCACCTTTAACCTCAATCATATTTTTAGCAATCCACTGAAGCGATGCATTTTCTACTGTAAAACTTTTCTCCACTAAAGTCCTTCTTACAGTTTCAAAAGATTCAACTGAAGTTGTAACTTCAAAATAATCTTCTTCAGTTGTAAGATCATCTGCACCGGCTTCTAAAATAATTTCCATAACATCATCTTCTTTTTTTCCTTCAGCAGGAAGGGTGATAACACCTTTCCTATCAAACATCCATGCAACAGATCCTGTTTCGCCCATACTGCCGCCATTTTTACTAAAGAGATGTCTTACTTCAGCAACAGTTCTATTTTTGTTATCGGTAGCAACTTCAACAAGCACAGCTACTCCTGCAGGGCCATAACCTTCGTATGTCAGTTCATGATAGGTTACACCTTCAAGTTCACCGGTAGCTTTTTTAATTGCACGTTCAATGTTATCAAGCGGCATGTTCTGAGCTTTTGCATTATCAACAGCTAAGCGCAGTCTTGGATTGCCATTTACATCCCCGCCATCTCTTGCAGCAATTGTAATTTCTTTAATAAGCTTGGTAAAAATCTTTCCTCTTTTAGAATCGAGTACGGCTTTTTTTCTTTTTATCGTTGCCCACTTTGAGTGACCGGACATTAGTAATTCTCCTGATTTTCTGTTTTGTTTATTCTTAAATCCTTTAGTCTAAGTTGCGGATAAGTTCTGCCTTCTCTAACCATTTTATCAATGGTATAAACGATATCCACTTTTAATTTTTTATCTGATAACAAATCTAAATATTCACTCATATTAAAGCCAATAGTATCAAAGATCTTGTCATTACCATTTTGTTTAAAACACGCTACTATGTGTTTGTTTCCCACAAGTCGTGGAGTGTTAAAAATTTCCACGGCCTCAGAAAGGAACACCGGCCGCATGTTACCCGGTCCAAAAGGAGAAAACTGATCGAGTATTCTTAAAAATTTTGGCGTGATTTCAGAAAGTTTAATTTTAGCATCGATTATTATTTCGGGGAACAGATCATCGCCTGTAATAGTTTCTTTAACAATTTCATTAAACCTGTCTTTAAACTCCTGTACTTTATCAAGTTCAACAGCTAAACCCGCTGCAGCCTGATGTCCGCCAAAATGAATAAGCATATCTTTACATTTTTCTAATGCTTCATAAATATTAAAATTAGCTATGCTTCTTGCCGATCCTTTTGCAATTCCATCTATAGTGGTTAACATAATTGTAGGCCGATAATATTTTTCAACTAAGCGTGATGCAACAATACCAATAACTCCCGGATGCCATTCTTCCTGATGAAGAACAATAGCCAGCTCATTTTCAAGATCTATAGAACTTTCAACTAACTGCAGCGCATTATCAAAAGTATCAACATCAATTTTTCTTCGCTCATAATTTTCCGTCTCCAGCACTTTAGCTAATTTTAATGCATCTTCTTTGCTGTTAGTAATCAGAAGTTCGACAGCACGTTTTGCATCTCCTAATCTTCCAACTGCATTAATTCGTGGGGCAATTGTAAAAACAACCTGACCGGAATTCAAATTACCCGGTTGAAGACTGCTGCTTTCTATTAAGGCAAGAATACCAGGTCTCGGGTTTGAATTTATTTTATCCAATCCTTCTTTAACCAACACTCTGTTTTCATCCACAAGAGCGACAATATCCGCAGCACCGGCAAGAGCCACCAGATCGAGATATTCCAAAGGCATATCTCTTCTACCAATTTTTTCTGCCACACCCTGTGCTAGTTTGAATGCAACTCCCGCTCCGGAAAGATATTTAAATGGATATTGACATTGCGGTTTAAGAGGATCTAAAACAGCGAGCGCAGGCGGTAGTTCATCTTTTGGTTGATGATGATCGCAAATAATTACATCCATGCCTAATGAGTTAGCATAAGCGGTTTCATCAATCGCAGTAATTCCACAATCCACAGTAATTACTAATTTTGCATTTGTAGTTGATTTAATAACATCAATGCTTTCTTCAGATAAACCATATCCTTCAGTTAATCTTTGAGGAATGTAGAAATCAACATTAGCTCCCAGTTCTTTTAGGAACATATATAAAAGTGCGGTAGAACAAGTTCCGTCAACATCATAATCACCATAAATGCAAATAGGTTGATTTTCTGTGATGGCCCTAATTACACGTTTAGAAGCGACTTCCATTCCGTTCATCAGAAAGGGATCATGTAAAGATTCTAAGGAGGGTCTAAAGAAGATTTTTGCTTGTGTAAATGTTTTAATATTTCTAAGAAAAAGTAGCTTTGATAAAATTTCTGAGATATTAAGGGTATCAGCAAGCTCTTTTAATGAATTGTTGTCTTCAACTTCTCTAATTTTCCAACGTTTGTATAACATAAGGAATTACTTATCTTTTCTAAGAACAAATCTAATATCTCAATCCTGTAAGCCGAATTCTGTAATCCCGATAAATCGGGACGGCAATTATTTATCTTGTTCTGTTGTTACCAACAGACTTAAGCGGTCTACCCGAAAATCCAACCTGCAATTAAGCATTGATTCAAAGCGAACAGCTTGCCCCGCAATAAAGCGGGAAGATTTTCATACTTGACCTTGCTTCAGGTGTGGTTTGCCATGCACCCAATATTACTATTGAGACGGTGAGCTCTTACCTCGCCTTTTCACCTTTACTCCAATAAATCGGAGAAGTTTATTTTCTGTGGCACTTTCAGTCGATAATAGATTACTCCATTAGCTCCCGGGAGTTACCCGGCACCTTGTTCTATGAAGTTCGGACTTTCCTCCCCGATCTTATCGGGGCAATTGCCCGGATTGAGTTATTAGATTATGTCTTTAATAATGAGTTGATTGGTGTATCAACTCTGCCAATTACTTAATTATTTTTAATATATAAAAGGTATAAACACTGAGTAAATCAGTGAGGCGGAATATACAAAAATTAGTCGTTGAATTCAGCAAGCACCTTAATAAAAATTAAGATGCTTCAACCTCATCAGCAATCTCTTGTGAAATAAGAATTCGGCCGCAGTATTCGCAAGT
The DNA here is from genome assembly GCA_003538625.1 of Ignavibacteriales bacterium. GTDB lineage: Bacteria > Bacteroidota > Ignavibacteria > Ignavibacteriales > Ignavibacteriaceae > IGN3. Next base: position 75,709 of record DPRR01000028.1, on the reverse strand, counting down.
AAAAATCCTTGAATTTCTTCTAATTTCTAATTGTCTTTGAGAGGGGACAATGTTGTGGCAGCCTGAACAAGCTGATCTTCTGATTGTTGCAACCGCTTTTCCCTTTTTAGCTTTTCTGATACGCATATATACAGAAACATCAGGTTTTTTTATTTGATCTTCAATTTTTTTTCTGTCCGATTGGAGTACTGCTTCTTCCTTTTCATTAGCCTTAATAATTTCCCTTAGATCAGCTTCTCTTTCTTTAAGTTCAGTCTCAAGCTCCTCAAGTTTGGGTTTAAGTTCCTCAATTTGTTCACTTAAACTTTTGCTTGAATCAGCCAAGGCATTATTTTCGGCTTCCAGTTTTGATATTTGCTCATCGGAATGATCAATTTCTTTTGTAAGGGCATCATACTCCTTATTATTTCTTACCTGGTAAAGTTGAGCTTTAAACTTTTTTTGACTCTCTTTTAGTTTTTCAACTTCTTCCTCATTCTGAGTTCTTTTTTCGACAGATTCTCTTTGTGCCAATTCTTTATCTGAAATTTCAGTTTTTAACACATTGATACTATTCTCCAAAGAACTTACCATGTTTGGTAAATCTCCGCGCAACTCCTCCAATTTATCAAGTTGATCATCAACAAGCTGTAATTGGTACAGCACCTTTAATCTGTTAAGCAATTTTTTCTGGCTCCTTAGTTATTATAAAAAACGATCGGGTTAGTTGAACCCGTATATTTAAAAACTTTTGTTTTATCCGTTAAAGATTTTACAATTCTATTTTTTAGCTCATCCAGTGAAAAGATTTCAGTTTCGTAATGCCCTGCATCAATTAATAGAATTTTGTTTTCAGCATCCTGAAAAGAATGATATTTGATATCAGCAGTAATAAAAGCATCTGCATCATTTTGTATTGCTAAATCAATCAGATCGCTGCATGAACCACCACACACCGCTACTTTTTTAATCTTAGATTTTTTTCCGCAGTTGAATCTGAAATTTTTAATATGCAAAGATTTAGCTGTAAAGTCTAAAAAATCTTTTTCTGACAAGTCTTCTTTTAATTCACCTATTACACCCATTCCATAATTAACATTATCATTAGATATCGGATATACGTCATAAGCAACTTCTTCATAAGGATGAAACTTTTTCATTTCTGCAATCACTTTTTTCAAATCAAATGTATTGACCAAAACCTCAATCTTTACTTCTTCAACTCTTTCAACTTTACCTTTTGCACCAATCTTAGGATTAGATTTCTGAGATCCCATAAAAGTTCCTGTACCGGGAGTTCTAAAACTGCAGTTGTGATACTCACCAATAACTCCCGCACCAGTACTGTGCATGGCATCAGCTATTTTATCCGCATGATCAATCGGAACAAACACTGCAAGTTTATTTTGGGTTTGGGAAAGCATTTGTAAAAATCTTTGATTTGTAAGATTTAGTTTGTTGGCAAGTTGAAAACTTACGCCGTCTTTTGTAAAGTCTAAGTTAGTGTGAGCTGAGTAAAGAGTGATATCGTTTTTAATAAGTTTTTCGATTATTATTGATCTATTGTCATTTTCGAAATCAAGTTTTTTAAGTGATCGGAACAGGAGCGGATGATGACTGATAATCAAATTGCATTTTTTTCGTTTTGCTTCTTCAACAACCTTTTCGTCAACATCCAAACAAAGCAAAATGTTTTTGATGTTTCTTCGCAATGATCCAACTTGTAATCCAACGTTGTCTTTTTCCCAGGCAATATCTTTCGGTGCCCAGTCTTCAATTATTTTAATGATCTTGTCACATCTCATAATAACAAAAAAAAATGCACCCTTTATTTTAATTAGGGTGCATTCTTATAAACTTTTGGTCTTTGCATTTTGACCGTGTTGGTCATTTTCCGCAAGGAACTTTAATTTTTTCGGGTTTATTCTTCTCATATTTAGTGCATAAATATAATTCTATCCCGCAATATAAACAATTAAGGTTTGCTTTAAATCAAAGGTCAACCCAGTTTCCATCTTCACGAATCAACTCTATAAGCTCATCCACTGCGTTTTTTGCAGGAATATTACGTCTAACTATATTTTTTTCGCGATATAGCGTAATTTTATCAACACCTGATCCAACATAACCATAATCCGCATCTGCCATTTCACCAGGACCATTTACTATACAACCCATAATCGCAATCTTTACACCTTTAAGATGTTCAGTTCGTTTACGGATCATTTCAGTTGTTTCCTGTAAATCAAACAAAGTTCTTCCGCAGGATGGGCAGGCGATATATTCTGTTTTTGATATTCGTTGTCGCGCTGCCTGTAAGATGTTAAATAAAAGTCTGTTTACAATTTTTTCTTTTGTCTCCGATTTTTTAATAAAACTTTTAACATAAGTTCCGGATTTTTCTGCCTCACTTTTCAAATCGCTAACAGAGAGCCAAACACCATCACCAAATCCATCAATAAGTAAAGTACCAAAATCTGTAGATGAATAAAGCTGCAAATCCTCAAAGGCTATATTTGCATAATTTCTTTTTAGAATTATCGGATTATCAATTTTATTTTCGATCAAATCAAAAAACACTCTGCGCTGCTCAGCCATTCCGTGCAGATTTTCGGTTTCTAAAACAATTACAACAGAATTATCGTTTTTAATTTTATTAATTAATTCCCGAGAAAAGTCATCAATGTAAAGCTTAACAAAATTTAGCTGCTCGGATTTTTTCCCTTCTTCAACAAATTGTTTTGCGGTAAAGATTGGGTAGCTGTTATAATTATTTTCCAAATTTTTCCAGGTTTCAAAATCATAAATTGCATTTAATCCATTCGGACAATCAAAAGGTAAAACGTTTTTACCAAGATAAATTAAATCTGCCGCAATATCAGAAAGATTCCACTTATCACTAGGTTCATCGTAAGTATAGCCAATATCAATCAAATCTTTTTGTGATATAATTGCTCTATCGCTGTAATCAGCAACAACTCTTGGAACATTACTTCCGCCGATTGAAAGTACTTCAAAAGATTTTCTTCTGTTATATACAAACGGATCGATTGGTGATTTTCCAATTTCTTTAATTGGTTTATGCTTACCTCTGCCTTTGTATCGATTAGCAATAGCAATTGCAACCGGCGATTCAAATTCAGGATCTTCAGTAAGAGAAACACGAATTGTATCACCTATTCCATCTTCAAGCAATGCACCAATACCAAGTGCTGATTTTATTCTTCCATCTTCACCGCCGCCGGCTTCTGTAACTCCAAGATGAAGCGGGTAATTCATTCCCTCTGCCTCCATCTTATTAATTAACAATCTGTAAGCCTGAACCATAACCTGGGGATTACTTGCCTTCATAGATAAAACTATGCTGTGATAATTTTCATCTTCACAAATTCTTAAAAACTCTAATGCCGACTCAACCATTCCAAGTGGTGTATCGCCGTAACGACTCATAATTCTATCTGATAGGGAACCATGATTTGTCCCGATTCGCATTGCTGTACCATATTCCTTGCAAATCTTTACAAGCGGAGTAAACCGTTCTCTTATTCTATCCAGCTCTTCCTGGTATTCAGCATCGCTGTATTCAATCAAATCAAATTTTTTCTTATCAACATAATTGCCAGGATTCACACGAACTTTTTCAACAATTCGTGCAGCCATTTCCGCTGCATTTGGAGTGAAATGAATGTCCGCAATTAGCGGAACACTGTATCCGCGAACTTTTAATTCTCTTTTTATTGCTTCAAGATTTTTAGCTTCGTTAATACTCGGCGCTGTTATTCTAACATACTCACAACCGGCTTCAACCATTCGTATCGTCTGCTCAACAGTCGCGATTGTGTTCATCGTATCTGTTGTTGTCATCGATTGAATACGGATTGGATTATTTCCACCAAGAGGAATATCGCCAACCTTAACTTCACGAGTTTTGTATCGCGAATATTGCGTTAAACTGTTACAGTATTTTTTTATTTGATTTATTGTTTCTTGCATATTCTCTTTTATGTTTTTTAGTGCTTTGGTGATTTAATGGCTTAAGAAGTTGCCGATAAATCACCAAATGTCTTTAATTTTGTTTTGCATAATCTAAATTAATATATAACTAATCTTCTAACCTACTGGTGCTGCTGAAATCCTTAGTGCTATTTTCAAGTTTCTCTCGGGCTATAGAAATAGCCCTGTGTAATTTTTCTTGTAGTAACTTTACCGGAGGTAATTCGGTTAAGTATGTTGCAACCTTAATCTTACTTTTATCCAAACGTAGTAATTCTATATGTTCTTTGTTAGAATCAGAACAAAGTATTAATCCTACCGGACTGTTTTCGCCTTCAACTGCTTCATACTTTTCGAGCCAACGCAAGTAAAGTTCCATTTGTCCTTTATATACTGCCTTAAACTTGTCAAGTTTCAAATCTATTGCAACAAGGCATTTTAATTTTCTGTGATAAAAAAGAAGATCTATTTTGTAATCTTCATTATCGATAGTAATACGTTTTTGTCTTGCAAGGAAAGCAAAATCGTTACCGAATTCAAGAATAAATCGTTGAAGTTCAGCAATGATCGCTGTTTCCAAATCTTTTTCTGAATAAGTGTCTTTCAATCCTAAAAAATCTAAAAAGTATGGATCACGGAAAACCAAATCTGGCGAAAGTTTTTGTTCATCTTTTAATAAGTTTAAATCCTGTTTAATTGTTTCTTCAGATTTTTTTGAAATGGCAGTTCGTTCATAAAGCATAGAACCAATGCGTTCACTTAACTGTCTTACGCTCCAGCGTTCCATTTTGCACATTTCGATATAAAATTCGCGTTTTAACTCTTTCTCAATGTACATAATTGCACGTAGATGAGACCATGTCAATTGTCTACACAGTGTGTAGACATTCTGCTCATCAGGGAAAATCTCTGCAATGTGGAGACAATGTTGTAACTGTTTAACACTCCAGCCTTTGCCAAAATTTTCAGTTAATTGTTGTGACAGCGTGATGAGAATTCTTTGTCCGTAATCTGCTCTTTTATTATTTAATATTTCAGTTTTAATGTGTTTGCCAATATTCCAGTAAAGCATTGTTAACTCAGCGTTTACCGAAACTGCAACCCGTTGTTTGCTTTCCTGGATAAGTGCGGCAATTTTGCCGAACAATGGGTCTTGATCTATTTTTACTGGAGCACTGTTTTTAGAAGATGATTTTTTTAGGTGTTTCAAAAAGTAAAAGTTCCCATTAAAATTTATTTTGCAGAATATTTTGATTTTTACACTTCAATTATCTGTAACACTTCATAATCAATTGTGTTAATTCAAATATAAAAATATTTATCTCCACACCGAAAGTCTTAAATCCTGAATCTTAATCTTATTATATTTCGGATATGAGAATCCCCGAATCGAAAATAGAAGAAATACGCAATTCCGTAAGTATTGTTGATGTAATTTCCGAATATGTTCAACTTAGAAAACGAGGAAAAAACTTTATTGGTTTGTGTCCGTTTCATTCTGAAAAAACTCCTTCGTTTACAGTTACAGAAGAAAAACAGATTTTTCATTGCTTTGGATGTCACGCCGGAGGTAATGTCTATAAGTTTTTAATGGATTATAAAAAAATATCTTTTATAGAAGCTGTGCAGGAAATTGCCCAGCAGCAAGGAATTGAAATCAGTTACGATGATGAAGGCTTTAACGAAAAACAATCAGAGCAGGAAATTCTATATGATATAAACACAGAGGCGGCAAGATATTTCTCTAATAATCTATTAAATGATTCAGAAGGTGAGATCGCAAGAAATTATTTTCAAAAAAGAAATCTTAAAGTGCAGACTATGCGCTCCTTTGGATTGGGTTATGCGCACAACGGCTGGGAAAATCTTGTAAACTTTCTTAAAGAGAAAAACATTGATCTTGAAAAAGCTCTTCAGCTTGGATTGATCGGACGAAACAACGATGGACGTGTTTATGATAAACTTGCCGGGAGAATAATCTTTCCAATATTTTCGCCAAACGGAAGAGTTGTTGCTTTTGCAGGAAGAAAACTTCGCGAAGATGATTCCGGTGGAAAATATATTAATTCCCCTGAATCGATTATTTACATTAAAGGAAGAATTCTTTACGGACTTTCTCACGCAAAAGATGATATTAGAAAACTTGATAAAGCAATTATTGTTGAAGGATACATGGATCTCATTTCTCTGTATCAGGCAGGTGTAAAAAATGTGGTTGCGGTATCAGGAACAGCGCTGACGGATGATCAGGTGCAGTTGCTTTCTCGTTATACAAAAAATGTTGTTCTTTTGTTTGATGCTGATGCAGCAGGAATTAAAGCATCTATGCGAAGTATTGAAATTTTATTAAAGAGAGATTTTGATGTTAAGATTTCAACTTTGCCCCAAGGTGAAGATCCTGATTCTTACGTTACAAAATTTGGCAAAGATGCTTTTGATGAAATTATAAAACGCGCGGAAAATTTTCTTGAGTATCAAACAGCTTATTACGAAACGGAAGGAATGTTTGATGATCCAACAAAAATGGCAGAGGCTATCCGAGAACTTGTAAAGCCAATCGCACTTGTTGATGATGAATTGAAAAGAAATATTTTGATGCGAACCATTGCCAAAAAATTTAATCTTAGGGAAAAACTTTTAGAAACCGAATTAGATAAAGCACTGGACTTTCAGAAAAAGCAGAACCGAATTCAGGCACAAAGAATTTTTAAGAAAGAAGAGGCACAGCAGGAAAGTTTAATTCCAAGTGAGAAGAAAACTATTCCACCGTACTTTTACAACACTGAACGAGAACTTATAAGGTTGTTGTTCGAAAACAATGAGGAGATAATCGGACTGATTACGTACAACATCCACGAAGAAGATATTCTAGTTGATATCCACAGAAAAATTTTTGATAAAGTCTATTTTGAATATGAAAATCGTGGCAGCATAAATCCGGCGGATTTAATTTCTTTATTTGATGATGAAGTTCAATCTTATTTGCGCGAACTTACAATTGAAAAATATTCGCTTAGCAATAACTGGGAGGATTTGAATCCATCAATCACACAGGAAATGATAACTAAAAAATATGCATTTGACTTAATAGTAAAATACAAACAAATGCATATTGATTTGCAAATAGCAGAAAATATACGAGCACAAGCAAATACAGAAGATGAGCAAAGACAACTTGAGTTAATGAAAGAACAACATGAATTAGAAAAACAAAGAAAGTCAGTTCGTGAAGAACTTGAAAAACAATAAAATTTACTCAATGGCACTCCGTGATTTCTCTGTGTTTCCCCGTGAAAGTATTTTGAATGTATTACACGGAGTACCACAGAGAAGGCACTGAGATTCACGGTCAGTTAAACAATTCACAATCCCGAATGCAAAAAGCAAAACAAATTTTAAAAGAAATATTTGGCTACGATTCTTTTCGTCCTCTTCAACAGGAAATAATTGAAAGCATTGTAAACAAAAAAGATTGCCTTGTTGTAATGCCAACAGGCGGCGGAAAATCTTTATGCTATCAAATTCCCGCGTTAATATTTAATGGTTTAACAATAGTTATTTCACCATTGATTTCATTGATGAAAGATCAGGTTGAGCAGCTTAGGCAGCTTGGTGTTGAAGCTGCTTTGCTAAACAGTTCACTATCACAAAAAGACTATAATTTAAATTTTGCAAATGTAAAAACTGGTAAAGCTAAACTGCTTTATCTTGCGCCGGAATCTTTACAGAAAGAAGACGTTAGTGATTTACTAAAAAGTGTTATTGTTGATTGCATTACCGTTGATGAAGCACATTGTATTTCTGAATGGGGACATGATTTTAGAAAAGATTATCGACAGCTTGGTAACTTCAAGAAAAGTTTTTCATCTGCGGTTTGCATTGGTTTAACTGCAACTGCAACTTCGCGCGTGCAGGATGATATTATGAAAAACTTAAAAATGAATCATCCTAAAAAATTTATTGCTAGTTTTAACAGAGCAAATTTATATCTGCAAGTAATTCCTAAACGCGAACCATTCCAGCAGGCAATTGATTTTCTTAACGAACATAAAAATCAATCGGGAATAATTTACTGTTTTTCACGTAAGCAAGTTGATAGTCTTCATGAAAACTTATCCGAACTTGGATATTCAACAAAACCATATCACGCTGGTTTATCTGATGAAGAGAGAAATACAAATCAGGATTTGTTTATTAAGGATGAAGTACAAATAATCATTGCCACAATAGCATTTGGAATGGGGATAAATAAATCTAACGTACGCTTTGTGCTTCACTATGATCTGCCAAAAAATCTTGAATCATACTACCAGGAAATCGGAAGATCTGGACGAGACGGAGTTCGCTCCGATTGTCTATTGCTTTTTAGTTATGCTGATATTTCCAAGATAAATTATTTTATTGATCAGAAGGAAGATGAACGTGAAAGACTTTCTGCAAAGATTCATCTTGAAGCTATGATTAAATATGCCGAGACTGAGATCTGCAGAAGACAGCCTCTTATAAATTATTTTGGAGAAGTTTATAAGATTGATAAGTGCGGAATGTGTGATAATTGTTTAGCCGAAGAAGATGATAGCGATAAAACTGACGTTACTATGTATGCGCAGAAATTTTTATCAACATTAAAACGTACCGGAGAAGTTTTTGGTTTAAATTATATTGTTGATGTTTTACTTGGCAATGATACCGATAGAATTCTAAGTAACAATCATCATAATCTTAGCGTGTTTGGTATCGGCAAAGAGCTTAGCAAAAAGCAGTGGCAGATTCTTTCGCATCAGTTGATAAGAAAAGAAATTGTTATTCGTGATAATGACTATGGAAGTTTAAAGTTATCGCAGTCAGCTTCAGATGTTTTATTCAGCAACAAAAAAGTATTTGGTTTGATTAAAGAACCGGAGCAAAGAAAAAAGAAACTCAAATCAATTGGAATAGACTACGACCAAAAATTATTTGAATTGCTGCGGGTAAAAAGAAAACAAATTGCTGATCAAAAAAACATACCTCCGTTTGTTATTTTTGCTGATAGCTCGCTTATACAAATGGCAACAGATTTTCCTCAGACTGAAAATGAGTTTTTAAGAATTAGCGGTGTTGGTGTTAAAAAACTAGAAAGTTTTGGTTCAATATTTTTAACTATCATTAAAAATTATGTTAAGAATAATAACGTAAAACAAAAAAGTCTTAAGCAAGAAATACGAATTAGAAAATCTTTACACGAGGAACCAAGACATAGAGTTGTTGCAAAAGCTTATAATGATGGAAGTTCAATTACTGAGTTAGCAGAAGAGTATAATGTTCAGGAACAAACAATAGTAAATCATCTTGCACGATATACAAATGAAGGTAACAAAGTTAGATTAGACGGTTTGATGGAAAGAATAGCGATTGATAAAGCCAAACAGAAAAAAGTTTTTGCTGAGTTTGATGAAAACGGGACCTTACCCTTAAAACCAATTTTTGAAAAATTTAATAGCGAAATTTCTTATAATGAACTTCATCTTTTAAGAGTTATTTATCTTAACAATCAAAAAAAATAATATAAGATTAACGTAGCACAGACTTTAGTCTGTGCCTTTAAAATTGCAATATGAATTATCGCCAGGCAAAAACCGGAAAATTAATGATAGAAATCCTGCCGGATAAGTGTGACTTCTGTGGATGCTGTGTTGGCGTTTGTCCAGAAGATGCAATCGAATTAAAAGAAGCAGAAATTTTTATAATCGATGAACGATGTACGAATTGTTCCAAGTGTGTATGGTCTTGCCCGATTGAGGTAATTAAGTTTAATAAAAACGGAGTTCTTGTAAAATGAGTCTTCAGTCCACAGTCTTCAGTCCTCAATTAGGAAAATAACAAGGCATTACTAATGAGTACCTTTAGAGATTTAAAGGTTTATCAAAAAGCTTTTAAACTGGCGATGGATATTTTTAATATGACAAAATCATTTCCAGAAGAAGAAAAGTATGGCTTAACAATTCAGATTAGAAAATCATCAAGAAGTGTATGTTCATCAATTGGGGAAGCATATAGAAAAAGGAAGTATCCTGCTCACTTTGTTTCTAAAACCACAGATGCTGATATGGAAAATTCTGAAACACAGGTGTGGTTAGACTTTTCTTTAAGTTGTAAATACATTAACAAAGAAATTTATCAAGAGTACAAAGAACGATCTGAAGAGATTGGTAAGATGTTAAATCATATGATTGAAAATCCAGATAAGTATGAATAATAATCTGTCTACTGTTCTAAAAATTGCAAACTGCCCACTGAAGACTGTGGACTTTTTATACAAAAATGAAATCTAAAAGTAAATGAAAACTTATTATGACATAGTGATTGTCGGTGCGGGTCCTGCAGGAAGTATGGCTGCGCGGTTTGCTGCTGAGCAGGGCGTTTCTGTTTTGATGCTTGAGAAAGATCGTGATGTTGGTTATCCTGTTAGATGCGGAGAAGCAATCAGTAAAGCTGGAGTAGAAGAATTTATTCCAAGTGATGATAAATGGATTGCTGCAAAGATCAGTAAGTTTTCTTTCATCGCTCCTGATGATTCTGAAGTAATTGTAGATTTTGGTGATGCTGGTTACGTTCTTGAGCGCAGGATTTTTGATTACGAACTTGCGCGCACAGCCGCTGAAGCAGGAGCAGAAATTTTAACTCGTGCTTATGTAAATGGTTTGTTGTTTGATGATGGTAGAGTTAGCGGAGTAAAATATGAACACAACGGTGAGCAAAAAGAAGTTAGAGCAAAAGTTGTAATAGCTGCTGATGGAGTTGAATCTCGCGTGGGACGCTGGGCTGGACTTGAAACACACATCGATTTTCGTGATATGGAAAGTGCTGTGCAAATTACAGCAGCTAACATTCCTGTGGACCAAAACACACTTTACTTTTACTTTGGTAAAGATGTTGCTCCAAACGGATACTTCTGGATTTTTCCTAAAGGACACAACAAAGCAAACATAGGACTTGGTGTTAGCGGATTGATCGGTAAGAAAAAATCTGCACAATCTTTTCTTGATGATTTTATGAATAAGCATTATCCAAACGCTCCGGTACTTACAAAAATTGCCGGCGGAGTTCCGTGTTCGGTTACGCTTGATAAAATTTCTGGTCCAGGCATTATGTTAGTTGGTGATGCTGCGCGGCAGGTTAACCCGCTTAGCGGCGGTGGTATTGCAAGTGGAATGATTGGCGGAAAGATAGCGGGAACAATTGCAGGTGAAGCAGTAAAGCAAAACAAGCTTGATCATATCCTAACTTATGATAAAGCCTGGCACGATAGACTTGGTAAACGACACGAAACTTTTAACAGAATTAAAGAAGGTATTTACAATTTTTCTGATGATAAATTTAACAGCATTGCACATTCAATTCTAAAAATTCCTATCGAAAAAAGAACGCTTGGCAAAGTGTTTACAACCGCGTTAATGAACAATCCATCTTTACTTGTAGATATTGCAAAAGTGTTTGTGGTATAAGCAAAGAGCGTTAAAATAGTTTATTATTATTTATTGGAAAGTGCGTTTTATAAATCAGAAAATGCATTATATTTATTGGAATATTCGTTTTGTTTGATGGTAAATGTATTTTATCCAATGGAATATACGTTTTAATTAATGGTAAATGCGTTTTATTCAACAAAATATGCGTTTAGTTTAGCGGAAAATGCGTTTTATATAGAAATAGGTGCGTTATATTTAATGGAAGATGCGTTTTGTATAGAGATAAATGCAATAATTTTGATAAATTATTTGATTTTGAATTATATTAGAGGAAAAGGTCATACAATCATTATAAGAAGGAGCAATTATGTTAAAATTAAATGCTAATGCAATCTTTGCTGCAAAATCAATTGTTAAACCGAACGCATTTTTAAGAAAGAATGGTTTTACGACCAATACAGCTTCGAAGATTGTGACAGGAAAAATAAAGGCAATACAATTAGCAAGATTAGAGAAGTTGTGTTTGCTTTTAAATTGCACTCCGCATGATATACTTGAATGGGAGCCTGATACGACTTTAGGTGATCCAAAAAAGTTTGAGATGAGTAAGCTGATAAAGGATAAAAAAATTGTTGTGCTTAGCGAGGAACTGCGAGGGCTTACTCTTGCACAGGTGGAGGAGGTTCATAGATTTGTTGAGATTAAGAAGAATGAGAATTTGAAGTAGCAAAAGTGTTTGTGGTTTAGCAAATTACTTTTGATTGACATTGCAAGTTTAGCTTCTTACATTAAAGTCACATTTTCAAGGGGTTTTTATGAAAAATTTGATATTAATATTGTTTTGTGTTTTAATTTTATCTTCCGCTCAATACTCTCAAACGCAGCTTTTAAGAGTTGGAAATGCTACTGCATTTGGTGAATGGCCTTTTGGTCTAATTTCTGCTGATATTACCGTTGATAAAGTAACAATTAATGGGAAACAATATTTAAAAAGAAAATTAGAATGGACAGGGCCATTTTCAGATTATAGAGTTTCATATGAAAGAATAGAAGGCGATTCATCATACTATGTTTTATCTTCGACGAATACAGACTCACTAGCATTCAATTTCAATTGGCCGGTTGGAACAGTGACTTATAGTAATAATGTAGGTAATACTACTATATATGAAAAAAGAATTGATAGCATAGAAATTTCTTCAATATTAATTCCACAGGATACGCTTTATCGTATTATTCTTTATTCAATCAATGTTGCAACAGGTGATACCAGTTATTGTTGGGGTGCTCATTGTCATACTAGACATTCTAAAAAACTTGGTAGAACCGATTATGGAATATTTATTTCTTTAGCGGGTGCTAAAATAGATGGTGTTAGATATGGAGATATTATGCCGTATCCTGAAGAAATAATATTTTCTGAAGATAGTCTTTACATCCAAACACTTGCAGACTCGGGTTCAACAAAAATTATTAATACATCAGAAATTCCAGTGAGAATAGATTCTATTATTTCTGTTGGTTCTTTTTATGGTTACCATGGTAATTTTTCGAAACCGGGATTTGAATATCCTTTTTATTTTGTCCAGACCGCACCAGGTTTTACAGGAGATACATTAGGAATAGTATTACCTCCACACGATTCAATAAATGTTTCATTTTCAAATGTTGATCTCTGCCCGATATGTGATTATGAAGTGCAGGATTATTTTAAAGATACTTTACGATTTGTTTTTACTTTTATGGAAGGAAATGTGTATTCATTCAATAAATCAATACAGATAAGCGGAGAAGGTTATCCATCAGATGCTGAGGGTGAGAACGTTTTACCAAGTGAATTTGCGTTACTACAAAACTATCCAAATCCATTTAATCCGAGTACAAAAATCAGTTGGCAGTCGCCAGTAGGCGGTTGGCAAACATTAAAAATATTTGATGTTCTCGGTAACGAAGTTGTAGCACTCGTTAATGAGTATAGAGAGGCCGGGAAATATGAAACCGAATTCAATGCGGAAAAACTTTCAAGCGGAGTTTATTATTACCAGCTAAGAGCTGGTGATCCTTCGACAAGCTCAGGACAAGGCTTTGTTGAAACTAAGAAAATGATTTATCTAAAATAATTTTATAAGGGGTTTTTATGAAAATTTTGATATTAATATTGTTTTGTGTTTTAATTTTATCTTCCGCTCAATACTCTCAAACGCAGCTTTTAAGAATTGGCAATGCTGTACAATATTCTTATGAAGGCAATTCGGAATGGATTATTCTTACCACAAAAAAAGTTACGTTTAATGGAAAAGAATACTTTGAAAGGAAGTACTATCAGCCGTGGTTTAACCTCAACGCATCCACAAACTTGTACGAAAGAATTGAAGGTGACAGCACTTATTATGTCTTTGACCAAAATAATCAGGATTCTCTTCTCTTTAATTTTAACTGGCAAATTGGTAAAAAGTTTTTTACTACTTCCGAAGGCAACATTATTGACGGACAAAGAATTGACAGTATAGTAATTAAAGACACATTTCTTTCTAACGATACTGTTTATGTTCTAAGGAATTTTAGTTTTAATACTTCTACAGGAGATACAAACTACAACGTAATTCCTGAGTACAATCATTTATCAAAAAAATGCGGAAAACTTAATGAGGGAATGTGGATATACTTAACCGGGGTAAAGATTGATGGAGTGCGGTATGGTAGTTTATATCCGTACCCGGAAGAAATTGTTTTTTCTGAAGACAGCATTTATATCCCAACACTTTCAGACTCAGGATCAACAAAAATTATTAACGCTTCAGATTATGCTGTAAAAGTAGATTCAATAATTTCTGTTGGTTCTTTTTATGGATATTGGGGAAACTTTAACAAACCAGGGTTTGAATATCCATTTTACCTTGTTCAATCTGTACCCGGATTTATGGGAGATACATTAGGGATAATTATTTCTCCCCACGATTCCATAAACGTTTCTTTCTTCAATGTGGATCTTTGTCCCTTCTGTGATCTAGAAGTGCAAAATTATTTTAAAGATACTTTACGATTTGTTTTTACTTTTTTAGATGGGAATATTTATTCGTTCAGCAAATCAATTCCAATAAGTGGAGAAGGACATCCATCAGACGTAGAAGACGAAGAAATTTTACCAAAAGAATTTTCTTTATCTCAAAACTACCCAAACCCTTTTAACCCAAGTACAAAAATCATTTGGCAGTCTCCAGTCAGCAGTTGGCAAACATTAAAAATATTTGATGTACTTGGTAATGAAGTTGCAACTCTTGTAAATGAATATCGAAATGCGGGAAGTTATGAGATAAACTTTGATGCAAGTAAACTTTCCAGCGGAGTTTATTATTATCAAATAAGAGCTGGTGAATATGTGCAAACGAAAAAGATGTTATTAATTAAATAAAGGTAATAAAATGAAAATTTCAAAATTAAATATTCTTTCAGTTCTGTTTATCGGGTTGTTAGCATCTTCTTTTTCATGGGGTCAATGGAATCAGGCTACATTTCCTTCTAGTGAAGATCTGCATATGGTGAGATTCGTTTCAGAAACTACCGGCTGGGTTGTTGGTGAAAACTTTGTATATAAGACTACTGACGGCGGTGCTAACTGGGAAACTCAGGATCCGGTTCTTGGTAGTGGATGTGAGGCTCTTTATGCAATTGATTCCCTTACGGCTATCTATGCTGATTATACAGGATATGGGATAAGGCGAACTACTGATGGGGGTACTAACTGGTATTATGCAGATACCACAGATTACTTCTACTATGATTTCAAATTTGTTAATGAACTTTTAGGGTTTGCTGCCTGTGGCACAGTTAGCTCTATAGATAGTGGTATAGTAAGAAGAACAATTGATGGAGGACAAACCTGGAATACTATTGCATCAGTTTATCTGGCAAATTCAGGTTATGATTTTGAAGGGATTTCATTTGTCGATTCATTAAGAGGATGGGCCGTTAGTTATATGGGATGGGTTTATAATACTACTGATGGCGGTTTTAATTGGACATTTCAGGATAGCATTGTCGCAATTCCAAACTTTTCCACACCGTGTCGTGATATACAATTCACATCCCCGGATAGCGGTTGGATCGTAGGTGGTATAGCTGCAAATACATTAATAGCAAGAACTATTAATGGCGGACTTACTTGGCAAACACAAAATCTGGATTCCTTCACAACATGCAGCATTAGAGAAATCGAAATGCTTAACTCACAATTAGGCTGGTTTGCAGGTTCAAATGACGGTGGTGCAATGCTTGCTAATACTTCCAATGGAGGAACTAATTGGATGGATCAGTCGCCAATTCAGGATGCATTGGGATTTGAATCAATTTCAATGATAAATGAAAGTGTTGGTTACACTGTAGGACGAAATGGTAGGATTTACAAGACTATTAATGGTGGCGGGATTACTAATATAAGTGAAGATCATCCAACTGTTTCTGAGTTTGTATTATTCCAAAACTATCCAAACCCGTTAAATCCAAGTACAAAAATCAGTTGGCAGTCTCCAGTTGGCAGTTGGCAAACATTAAAAGTTTATGATGTTCTTGGTAACGAAGTTATAACACTTGTAAATGAATATCGAAATGCGGGAAATTATGAGATAAACTTTGATGCAAGTAAACTTTCCAGCGGTGTTTATTATTATCAAATAAGAGCTGGTTCTTTTGTTGAAACTAAAAAGATGATTTATTTAAAATAAAAGGTGTATTATGAAATTTTATATAATACTGATTTTTTGTTTCGCATTTTCAATTAACTCTTTTGCTCAGGATTTGTATCTTGGATACAGTTTTGATCCCTGGGGATATGAATATTACACCGAACTGCAGGATGCAACCTTAAGTACTGCAACAGGAAATGATGGGGCTGAAAATATAAACCTTCCCTTTAATTTTCCTTATATGGGTGTAACATATTCAACAGCAAGAATTTCTGTAAATGGATGGTTGGAATTAGGTCAGTCGTACACAGGATTGGGATATGACAATGATCTTGCAAGCACAACAGCAAAACCACTTATCTGCCCTTTATGGGATGATTTGATAGATGATGAAATTAGTGAAATACGATATAAAAGTATTGGTGTTGCACCAGCCCGACAATTTATTGTTGAATGGAAAGACGTTTTAATTTCAGGTACAAGAAAAAGTTTTCAGATTAGATTATTTGAATTAGACGGTACAATTGCATTCCATTATGGTCCGCAAAGTTCTACGGGATTCTTCTCTGCTTCAATCGGAATGAATGATCATATTGGCGGATCCGGTCACTTCATCAGTGTATCAACCGGACAATTTGTTACAGTCGATACAATGATTGCAAATAACAATATAAATTCATTTGATGATATTGGAGAGAACGCAAATTTTTACTTTATACCTGCAGGTAAAGCCTTTTATATCACTACCTATCAAATAACCGATAATGTGATAAAGGGTGCGGTCAATCAGCCTATTATTGCAATACTGGTAACTTCTCGTTTAGGTGTATTGACTATGCCCAGCATTACATCAATTTCTTTAAGTACGAATGGAACAACTAACACGAATGATATTCTTAACGCAAAACTTTTTGCTACAGGAAGCAGTCCATATTTTTCAACAACCTATCAGGCGGGTAGCACGTTCAATAATCCGGATGGTAATTTTTCAATCAATGGAGGTATTGGATTGGGAGATTATACAACCAATTATATTTGGTTAACTTATGATGTTTCAGATAGCGCTCAGATCGGTAATGTTTTAGATGCAGAGTGTTATCAACTTTCTTTTAATTTAACCTGGCCGCAATCTCCTGATATTACAGCACCTTCCGGAAGCAGGACAATTGTTCCCGGTAACGGGTTAGCAGGAACCTATACTGTTGGAACTTCCGGTGATTTTACATCATTAACATCCATTGTGGATAGCTTAGCTGAAACTTTTATTTCTGCTCCAATAACAATTGAAATGCTGAACGATTATAATTCTACATCAGAAACCTTTCCAATTGAGTTTCCATTCATTTATGGAAGTTCATCCCAAAATAAAATTACGATAAGACCTGCGATTACTGCTGCAGACATTTCTATTGCCGGTAATGGTAGTGCGATATTGAAATTTTCAAATTGCAATAACATAACTATTGATGGAAGACCAGGTGGAGTTGGTGAACAAAGACACTTGACAATTCAAAATGAAGATACAAGCGGATCATCTATTTTAGTTACGGGCGGTTCAAAGAATATTGATATTTCTTACAGTAAGATTTTAGGCAGCAGTTTATCAGAAGTTAAGGGAGTTGTTCAATCTTCTTATTCCGGATATAATCTTTATAGCGATAGTATTTCGTTTCGTAATTGTTATATAGGAAAATCTAATTCAGGTCGACCAGTGAATGGATTTTACTTCGGACCGGAGATGTATGCAGGATCTGATCATTGGAGAATAGTAAATAGTACAATAAGTGATTTTACGGACGTCGGAATTAAAATGGAATCCGGATACAGAATACTTATTGAAAACACGGAAATCTATTTAACCGAACCCAGTAATAAAAACAAAGTTGTGGGAATCAGTCTGTATCCACTGACGTGGAATAATCAAATAAACAGAAATAGAATTCACTCTCTATCAAGCAGTAATTCTGTAACCAATCAAATAATTGGAATTGAAATACCGTTTGCTTCATCTCATAATATTCAAAATAATTTTATAAGCTTAGCAGGTAATGAGTACTCTGCTGTAACAGGTATTGATTTTAGTGGAGAAGATTATTCAACTAATAACATTTATAATAATACAATCTATATATTCGGAAATTCTATAAATGAACAGAACAGTTACTGTTTTAGAAGACGTGCAACACAGTATTATGCAGGTTTAAGTTTCAGTCTTAAGAATAATATTTTAATAAATAAAAGGCATAATGTTCAGGGATTTGGCTGGCATTATGCGATTGCCATAGAAGATGAACGCGGGCTCCATCAGATAGATTACAATGATTATTATGCTTTTGGTACCGGAACAGTTTTAGGCAGGTGGCTAAGTTATGATGTGACAAGTATTTCAGAGTGGCGATCATTTACACAAAAGGATTTTTCATCTATATCAAAAGATGTAAATTTTATTTCACCAACTGATCTACATCTAACAGGCAGTTCACTCGGAGATGTAGATTTAACTGCTCAACCCAATTCATCCGTTCTTGTGGATATAGATAACGATCCACGCAGTTTATACTTCCCATATATGGGTGCAGATGAAAGTATTGATTATCCATTACCCGTTGAATTTCTTTCATTTACATTTTCTGTTGTTGATAATGATGTTACACTTAATTGGGTAACAGCAACGGAAACAAATAATCAGGGATTTCAAATCGAGAAAAGAAAAACGCAAGAAGAAAGAAGTGGAGACTGGCAGAACATTGGATTTGTTAATGGAAATGGTACATCAACAGAATCTCGATCATATTCTTTTGTTGATGAAAATCTTTCTTCAGGAAAATATCAGTACAGATTAAAACAAATAGATTTTGATGGCAGTCATAAATATTCGAGTAGTATTGAAGTAGAAGTAAATATACCAGAAAAGTTTTCATTAGGGCAGAATTTTCCAAACCCTTTTAACCCAAGTACAAAAATCAGTTGGCAGTCTCCAGTCAGCAGTTGGCAAACATTAAAAATATTTGACGTGCTTGGTAACGAAGTT
The DNA here is from genome assembly GCA_003538625.1 of Ignavibacteriales bacterium. Lineage (GTDB taxonomy): Bacteria > Bacteroidota > Ignavibacteria > Ignavibacteriales > Ignavibacteriaceae > IGN3. The sequence goes on along the minus strand of DPRR01000028.1, from coordinate 56,576 downwards.
AAAACACTTGTAAATGAATATCGAAATGCGGGAAATTATGAGATAAACTTTGATGCAGGTAAACTTTCCAGCGGTGTTTATTATTATCAACTAAGAGCAGGTGATCCTTCGACAGGCACAGGACAGGGCTTTGTTGAGACTAAAAAAATGATCCTGATGAAATAAAAGCAATTGACGTTATAGAGAATAACGAAAAAGGAAACTAATTAAGAAGCAAGAATATGAAACTGAAAATACTATTAAGAATTTATCTGATGACTTTATTTTACACAGCTACTGTGTATGGACAACCAATATTAAATTGGAATAAGGTTTTCGATTATAACGGCCACCAGGATCAGCCATACCAAATAATAGCTAATGACAGCGGAGACATATACGTAATTGGGCAAACTGAAATTACGAATAATCCACAAACTAATTTTGATGCGTTAATACTTAAGTACAATAGACTTGGGAATTTGCAATGGTACAGAAAACATTCCTTAGCAACCTCTGGTGATGATGTTTTTATTAAAGCATTAGTAACCGAAGTGGGAAATATTTTAGTTACAGGAAATATGCAGGTTGGCAGTACGACAAAAATATTAAATATACTTTACTCTGCAACTGGTGATACAATTTGGGAAGATGTTCAAAACTATAGTGGCTTTTGGCCATATAATGTTAGAAATATCTTTAAGGATGAATCCAGATACTACATCGTTGATGCCCATTATACGATAGCGGATTCAGTAAACATCTTAGTGTTTAGTTATAAAAAATCAGGAGAATTTATTGGAGTTAAATTTTCAGAAAATTTTTATGGTGCACCAATAGATCTGAAATTTATTGAGTCTGATTCTACGCTACTCCTTACGTATAATGACAGACCAAATTTAATGCAGAGGCGACCGCTAATTACCAAAATAAAAATAAACGGAGAAAAGGTATGGGAAAAATTATTGATAGATACTACAACAAGCATAGAAGCCATCAAAACCACTATTGACGATGAAGGGAATATTTATACTATAAGCAACCAAAGAGATTTTGGTAATACAGTTTGTTATCTGACAAAACTTGATAAGTACGGAGATTTAATCTGGAATAGAATCTTTTTTTTCCGCGATGATTATTTCGCTTCAGCAATTGATTTATTTATCAATAGCACCGACCAAATAAGAATAACAGGTACTTACCAGTATTGGGATGGAAATACGACAGAGTACGGTACCTTTACAACATCATATGATTCCTCGGGAAATCAAATTCAATTCGATCAGCAGCAGATCAGTTTACCAATTCAGTTTTGGGCTACCCCTAAATTAGATGAAGCAGATAATATTTATATTCCGCTAACCGTTGTAGCGCCCAGCACATATACCGATATATTGATTGCAAAGATAAACAGCAATGATGTTTTAGAATATGAAAAAATTTACAGTCATAATAATAATCCAAATATTACGGATGATGCAGCCGAGATAATTTTGTTCGGTGAGGATAATTACGCCATAGTTGGTAGAGAAGGCGGACCTGTTTCACCTCTCAATATCCTTGTCTTAAGATATGGCGATAATATTACTTCAGTAGTTGAAGACAGTAAAGTTTTGCCGTATGAATTTGCACTATCTCAAAATTACCCAAATCCATTTAACCCAAGCACAAAAATCAGTTGGCAGTCTCCAGTCAGCAGTTGGCAAACATTAAAAATATTTGACGTGCTTGGTAACGAAGTTATAACACTTGTAAATGAATATCGAAATGCGGGAAATTATGAGATAAACTTTGATGCAGGTAAACTTTCCAGCGGTGTTTATTATTATCAAATAAGAGCTGGTGAATATGTGCAAACGAAAAAGATGTTATTAATTAAATAGCGACAAATGTCGGTATAGTAAATAAGGAATTTGGGATATGAAATTTATTTTATTAACTCTCTTTAAATTTAATTATAGTATATCATAAGATTGGTATCCATTAAATATTGGTTATAAATATGAAAACAACACTTCTAATAATTTTGTTTATTTTTTTGCCATCCATATTATTATCACAAAACATTAGCTGGGAGAGGACAAATGGACCTTATGGAGGATTTATAACAGTTATTTACAAATCCTCATCAGGGAAAATTTTCGCTAGTGGAAGAGGTTTATTGTATAGAAAAGACTATAATGAGAATAATTGGACTCTTGTACTCAGGACAAACACAAGCAGTACTGGAACAACAATAGTAGAAAATTCACAAGGAGAAATTTTTGCTTCTTTCGGAATCGGAACATATAGCTCAAGCAATAATGGTGATACTTGGGAATTGATGAACTCTGGGGTAACTGGATTATTAATTAATAAACTTACTATTGACGACGAAGATAATCTTTACACTTCTGCATTAATTTCGCTTACTTGTAAAATTTTTAAATCTACTGATAATGGAATTTCCTGGAATGAAATTTATAGTTATTACCCAGCATACTTTGATTTTTATGATATTAAAGCAGGCAAAAATGGACTTATTCTGGCTGGAGGAACATCTCCCAAACTCTTAAGAACAATAAACTATGGACAAACGTGGAATGAAATTAATTATTCTAATTTGAGTAGTATATATCGTATTCTAATAGTCTCTAATACTGAGATGTTTGCCACGGAAACAAGTAAGGAGATATGGAAATCTATAGACAATGGGCAGAATTGGAATGTGATTAGTCTTGCCCCAACCAATCAGCAGATAAGATGTATAAAAAAAGATACGTTTGGTAACTTGTATTTGGGGTTAAATGAAAATATTCTTTATATCGGATGGGCGGGCTATGGTGGGATTTATAAATCGACAAATGGTGGACAAAGCTGGGAAGAGAACCTCACATATAATATGACTAATAGGCAAGTATTGAGTATAGAACTATTAGATGATAATAAAATATGGATAGGCACAAACGGTAAAGGAGTTCAAGAATTAAATACATATGATACAACTTGGTATGATGTGAATTCCGGGATGTATGATATGAATATTAATTCTTTAGCTTTTGATACTACTAATAATCTTTGGCTTTGCACCTCGAGAGGGGGGATATTTTATTCTTCAAATTATGGAAATACTTGGCTGGAACGATCGAAAGGTTTGTCACCTCCATCGGGCTATGAAATGAAAGTAGCAAGTGATAATAGTACGTTCCTTGCCGATGCATACGGCATATATAAATATGATGATAATAATAATGCCTGGAAAGAAAAATTATCCCCCGCAGGAGAAGGTAACGACATTATTACTTGCGTAGAAATTAAAGATAATGACACTCTTTTTGTTGGTAGTGGTAACGGCGGGATAGCCGTTTCTTATGATAACGGTGAAAGCTGGGATTGGAATCCTCCACTATATTTTAGGACAAGTAAGATAAAAGTTTTATCAGATAGGACAGTAATTGCAGCAGGTTATTCTGTATACAGAACATTAGATAATGGAATATCCTGGCAATTTTTTTATTCTTGTGGAAATTGTAGTGAAATGGATCTTGCACAAACAGAGGAAGGATATTTACTTACAACATGTAACAATACTACCACTCATAATGGATATCTTTATTTATCAACTGATAACGGTCAGACTCAGGTTAATTTAACTGAAAATATAAACAATCCTTATTTATCTTTTATAAAATATTATAATAACGACAGAATAATTATTGGAACAACAGAAGAAGGGTTATTTTTAACAACAGACTATGGGGAACAATGGTATCAATTAAATGACGGCCTTGATAATTTATCTATTCGTTCACTGGCAATGAATGATTCTGGATATATTTTTGCTGGGACCTCAGAAGGATTGTTTAGAAGCAAATACCCACTTGTTGTTCCTGTAGAATTAGTTTCATTCAGATGCGTAATTAATGATCAAGTTATAAATCTAATTTGGAGGACGGCAACTGAACAAAATAACCACGGATTTGAGATAGAAAGAAGTTTTGATAAAAAAAAATGGAACACGATAGGTTTTGTTAAAGGAAAAGGAACGACAACGGAACCACAATCTTATTCTTTTTCAGAAAATGTTACTGATCTTTCTAATAACAAGATATTTTACAGATTAAAGCAAGTAGATTTTAACGGAAGTTTTAAATACTCTGATGTTGTAGAAGTTGAAATCGGACCATCAACATTTTCACTTGAACAAAATTACCCAAATCCATTTAACCCAAGCACAAAAATCAGTTGGCAGTCTCCAGTGGGCAGTTGGCAAACATTAAAAATTTTTGATGTTCTTGGTAACGAAGTTGTAGCACTCGTTAATGAGTATAGAGAGGCCGGGAAATATGAAACCGAATTCAATGCGGAAAAACTTCCAAGCGGTGTTTACTATTATCAGCTAAGAGCTGGTGATTATGTGCAAACGAAAAAGATGCTACTGCTTAAATAATTAACGATTAAAAATTATCAATGAATAATTAAGGCGATTCAATGAATCGCCTTTTTTGTACGTATCGTTACACATCTGTTAAATTGTGTCACTATTTTACTTTTTAAGCTACTTATGTATAATAGCAGCACAAAAAAATAGAAGAGTGGAGAATCGGATGAACAGGATTATTATATTCTTTTTAATTTTCATATTAACAGCCATATCAACAACTTATTCCCAACCATCACCTAATTATTCGTGGCGCTACTATCGACCCGGAAACACCGGAATTCAAGGTGATCAGGTTACGGCGCTTTGGATCGATGAATATGGAGATCCATATATTGCTGCTGCAACCGGCGGCTGGGGTGAAGGCGGTTTTGCAAAATTTATTCAGAGTGAGAACAAATGGATTAATTATTCGAATGTTGATTATCCTGTATTAGGAACTTTTGATAATGCTGACGTACAAATATTAGATATAATAGAAGATTCTGAAAAAAATCTTTGGATGGGAAATTATGCGGGTGCAATTAAATTTAATCCGCAAGTTGGCTCGTCTTCGTTAGAAAATTTCGGACCCAACAATTCAAGTTTACTGGGCTTTACATATGATGTTGATTTAGCGCCAGACAGTACTATCTGGTTTACAAGCAGCGGACTTGTTCGTTATAATCCAAAAGACAAAAATTGGAATTATTGGCAGGGAGCAAATACACGACTTTCAGTTCAGCCAAAACCTGATGGAAGTTATATAGTTTGGAGTGCCGATACTTACTTCGGTTATGTGTTTACATATAACAGCACTACAAATCAATTAACAGATTACTTACCTGATTCCTTAGGCCAAGTTGCAGGATTACCCGGAAAAGATTGTGTTGATGAGGCAGGAAATTTTTGGGCATTAAGAATGGCTCAAAATGGTGATTGGGAAACACTTGAATATCAAAAACCCGATGGAACCTGGATTTATCCAACTCCACCATACAATAATGTTAGTTTTTATATTGATGCATTTAAAGCCTTTGGAAATGGTAAAGCTGTAATGGTGCTTAGTTCGGGAGAAGCCTGGCTGTTTGACGGTGCGGCGTGGAATAATTATGGCGTATGGCGTTCGGGTGATTTCAATCTTTCAATAGATATAGACAAACAAAATAATGTTTGGGTCTGCGGTCTTGGAGGTGCAGCAAAACGGGATGCATTAACAGGAATTTGGCAGCGTTATAGAATAACCAATACTTCTCAGGTTGATTATTTTGTGGAAGATATTTCCATTGATGCACTGGGAAATGTTTGGATGACAGGAAATGCAGGAACAGGAATAGGCGGATTTCAAAAATTTGATGGCGAAAGATGGATTGGATTTAATCAATACACTTACGGTTTAGGATATCCTTTCCCTTATGATGCTGACAACACCCAGGCAATTTATTACAGATCATCTAACGGTAATATCGTATTCAATCCTACGTTTCACGGAATACACTCTTGGGATGGTACTAACTTTTTTACTTTAGAAGATTCATTTAGTACTTCAAAAGGATTTACTGAAGATTCGCAAGGAAGATTATGGAGTCTTGGTGAATATTATAACCTAAGATATTTTAATGAAAGTATACCAGATTGGATAGATGTACCTATTGTTGGATCAGGTAAAAGCATTCTTCGTGATAAAACACTACCAGGCACAATCTGGGCATCAACCGATTATCAAATTTTACGGACAGATGGAACAAATTCGTTCTCGAGAACAATCGATGACTTTCCCGGATCTGCAGCCTGGTTTACTGAATTAGCTGTTGATACTAACGGCGTTACCTGGATTGGTACTTACTCGCAATTTACCAGCACAGGCAGTACTCTTATAAGACTAGATTCTAATACCGGATTATATACAACATTTGAGCACGATCTTGGCTGGCCTTTTCCTGGTGAACACGTGTATCCAAGACTGGTTACCCCTGATGGAAAGCTCTGGTTGATGTATGACAGCGAATATCCATCTACAGAAGCGGGACTTTGCTGGTATGATGGAACTAATGTCGGAATAATCCCATCATCACCGGGTGGTGTACCTCAATGGGGCGGATTACCGAATAGCAATATCAGAGAACTAGAGTACAAAGAAGTTGCCGGCGGTTACGAATTATGGATGAGCTGCAAGGGGAGAGGAATTGCAGTATTAACAGTAGAAAATGGAATAACTAATGTTGGAACTGAAGTAGAATTACCCGTAGCTTATTCTCTATCACAAAATTATCCCAATCCATTCAATCCAAGCACCAGCATCCAGTATGCAATAGCCAGCAGGCAATTTGTTACATTAAAAGTTTTTGATGTATTGGGAAAGGAAATTGCTACACTTGTTAATGAAGAAAAGCAAGCAGGAAGCTATTTAGTAGAATTCGGGTCTGCAGTCGGCAGTCTTCAGTTGGCAAGTGGAGTTTATTATTATCAGCTAAAGGCTGGTGAGTTTATTCACACTAAAAAAATGATACTAGTAAAGTAATTTTTCACTTGTTCCCAATATGGGAACTTTATATATTTGTTTGTGCGAATAATAGCAATTAAAAAACTGAGAGAGTTTTGGTTAAAACATCCAGATGCCGAACAACCTTTGCGAGCCTGGTATAAAGAAGCAGAAGATGCTAATTGGGTAAAACCTAATGATTTAACAAAATATTATAGAACAGCTAATATTTTATCCAGTAATAGAGTTGTTTTTAATATTAAAGGAAATGATTACAGATTGATTACGACAATAAATTACGATTATAAGGTTGTGTATATAAGATTTATTGGCACACACAAAGAATATGATAGAATTAATGCTGAGGATATTTAAATGAAAATAAAAGTAATTAAAACCAAAAAAGATTATGAAGAAGCTCTTAAAAAAATTGAAGAGCTTTTTAATGCTAAACCAAATACCCCTGATGGTGATTTGTTAGATGTTATAGTAACGCTAGTTGAAGCTTATGAAAGAAGGCATTTTGAAATAGCTCCACCAGACCCGATTGAAGCAATAAAATTCAGAATGGATCAGCTAGGATTAAAACAATCTGATATTGCTGAAGTTATTGGCGGTAAAAACCGGGCTTCTGAAATACTTAACCGTAAAAGAGATTTAACGGCAAAAATGATGAGAGATTTGCACAAAAAATATAATATTCCTGCGCAATCCCTTTTATCCTAAAAAAATTAAAATTCGGCACTAATTCCTATCGAAGGAAGAATTCCTATTGAAGATGATTCATCAACTTTCATTTCGCGTCTGTCCCAACGAATTCCGCTTGCATTTTTTTGATTGTAGATGTTTTGAATATCAATATAAGTTATCAGCGTCCAGCCGCCAAAATACCAGCGCTTATCTACTCTAACATCAAGGCTGTGTGCCGATTTCATTCTTGCTGTGTTATAAGCTATAATGTTTTGTGTTCCATCAGAATTAAATGGAGTAAATGGTTTACCGCTTGCAAATCTGAACTTGGAACTTACTTCCCAGAACTCATTAAACTTATATCCGCCGGATAAATTAATAATCCAGTTTTGATCATAACTTCCGGGACGTTCAATTCCATCCAAAGAGGTATAATCTGATTTGCTGTAAGTGAAACTAAAAATTCCGTAATAAGGAATATCAGATAATTTTTTTTGTACTGATAATTCGATTCCTCTTGCTTTGCCAAAGCCTGCATCAACAAGAGGCTCTAAACCAAAAGAAGAAAAATTATCATCGCTTCCGGCAAATCCTGCCCCGGTATTTGCAAGAACAAGATATGGCCTGATAGTGCTTGTAGGATAATTACCGTAATCTTTATAAAAAGCTTCAATCTTTAATAAAGCATCTGCAGAAATTCTTTGATCGAATCCGAGAACAAATTGATTAACCTTTATCATCTTTAAATCGCGATTGCTTTCAAAAGCTTCTAACCATATATACGACGGTGATTGGTGATAAATTCCTGTACTGAAATTTATGTTTGTTAAATCTGTTAACGCATAAGAAAGAGAAAATCTTGGACTAAGATATACTTTGTTATTAAGCGCAGTAAATATTTCTGAACGCACACCAAGGTTTGCGGTCAATCGATCAAACAAGAAAGCATTGTAGTTAGTATAAATTCCGAATTTAGTATAGTTGTTTTGAGTATTTAAAGACGTTAAAGGAAGAGAATCTCCAAAAGTTGTAACAAAGTTTGGAAATAAAATATCATAATCGGCTTCAATAAGTTTTGCTGTTCCACCAAAATTTATTTCTGAAGTTTTGGAGAGCTTAAAAACTAAATCAGCACGTAAAGAATTTTCTTCTTCTTTAGATTTGTTTGTAAAGATTGGGTTTAATAATGAATCTTGCTGGCGGCTGTCATAATCAACATAGTTTCTGCTTAAAGCAATATTTAAAAATCCATCAGTAAATAAATGTCTGTAAGTAAATCCCGCAACATATTGCACCTGATCAGTTCCAAGAATTCTTGAATTATCAAATCGCTGCTCTGCATCATCATTAAAAAATTTAACATTATCAAAAGCACTTATAAACAAAAAACTAAAGGCATCCTGTGCATGCGGATTGAAATCTGCTTTTAACAAAACATCATAATATTCGGGTACGAAAGAAAAATTTGCGGCTTTAAAAATAAAATCAAGATAACTTCTTCTGGCAGAAAAAATAAAATTAGATTTATTTGTTATTGGCCCTTCTAAGTTTAAACCAAACTGTGAGGCAGAGATAGTTGCTTTACCACCGAGCCTATCTTCTCTTCCATCCCTAAGTTTAATATCAAGAACGGATGAAAGTTTGTCGCCATACAACGCAGAAAATCCGCCTGTTGAAAAAGAAGTTTCGCGAACAAAATCCAGGTTAACATAACTTAAAGGTCCGCCTGTTGCGCCTTGTGTACCAAAGTGGTTAATGTTTGAAACTTCAATTCCATCTATAAGATAAAGATTTTCTGAAGGTGCGCCGCCGCGAACAATTAAATCATTTCTACCTGCATCTGCTTGTGCAACTCCGGGTAATATTGACAGTGCACGAATAACATCTTCAAATCCGCCCGGACTTCTTCTGATTTCTTCATAACTAAAATTCCTAATACTGTTAACCTCAAGCGGGTCTTTCCGGAAGTAATCACTTGTTACTGTAACATCTTCTAATTCAATTGTCTGAGGGACAAGTTCAAAATTTACCTCAGCAGGTTTGCCTGTTTGGATTACAATATCAGTTTTGGTCATAGGATTATATCCCACAACAGAAGCACGCACCTGATATGTGTTTACGGGAAGATTGTTAATTTTAAAATATCCTTCTTCATCCGTTGCTGCTCCATTATTCGTTCCGATAACTATTACGTTAGCGAAAGGTATTGGCTGTTTTGTTGTCGCATCGTAAACTCTGCCGTAAAGATAACCGGTTAAATTCTGGGCAAACAAAGACGCAGAAAGTTGCATACATATAAATAGAAAAATAATTTTATACATTTTTAAATTCTTAGTTGATAAATAATATTATGATAAACAATTATAGAGGCACAAAGTTCCATTTTGATAAAATTCAATCGTTTCATACCAAAAAGTAAATTGGTATATTTTTAATGAATTGATTTTAAAATTTTATAATGGCACAAAAAAAAGAAAATCTTACATCAAAAGTTAGTGATAAGAAACATAAAGATTCTTTTCTTTCAGGAATTAAAGAAAAACAGCTTATCAAAGAACCACAAAATACTGTACTTTGTGAAATTGCTGCAGTATTTGATGATCAATTTCACTACTCTTTAAAAACGGATGGAGAAAGAGTGGAAATCTTTTACTCACCGAGCATAAAAAAAGTAACAGGTTACTCACCAGACGAACTGATAAAACTACCATCTTTAGGCAGAGAGATGGTTTTTGGAGATGATATACCGGATGTAAAAAAGAAACTTCATAGAATTGAAAATGGAAAAATATCAAATCTGGAATTACTGTATCGTTATAAACGTAAAGACGGAAAACTTATCTGGTTAAAAGAACAAATAAAAATGGAGTTGAATGGTAATCAGAAAATTTTAAAGGGCTTAGTAATTGATGTAACTGATTTTAAAAAAACCGAAAGCGATTATGGTGAGATTATTAATAATCTCTCAAGCGAAATTACAGCAAGGGATAATTTTTTATCCATTTTATCTCACGATCTCCGGGCACCATTTTCCAGTATACTTGGTTTTACTGAAATACTGCTTAGTGAAGCAAATCTGACGGATACCGAGCGCACAGAATATTTAAATTATATAAATGACTCTTCAAATAATCAACTTAGACTTGTAAACTATCTACTTGATTGGTCAAATCTTCAAACCGGCAGAACGCATATGGCTTCGCATCGTGTGCAGGCACAGGGATTAGTGTTTAACTGTATCTCGTCTCTTACAGGAATTGCGATGCGGAAAAACATTGATATAAAAGTTAATGTTCCTGATTCAATCTTTATCGAGGCAGATGAAAGATTGATGCTGCAGGTCATAACCAATCTTGTCAGCAACGCAATTAAGTTTTCAGAAGATGGAAAAACAATTCGTATTTCGGCGGATAGATTTAATCCTGAACTTGTAGAATTTGTAGTTGGTGATGAAGGAATTGGAATACCCGATAATTATCAATCAAGAATTTTTAAATTTGAAAAGATGTTTACTACAAGAGGAACACGCGGAGAAAAAGGTACCGGTCTTGGATTATCGCTGGTTAAGGAGATAATAGAAAGACACAACGGGCAAATCTGGTTCTATTCAAAAGAAAAAGTCGGCAGTGAATTTCACTTTACAGTTCCAAGTTCTGAAAACACAATTTTGTTGGTTGAACATAATAAAAATGATTTTAATCTGTTAGAAAAAATGATTAAAGAAAATTTTCCTGATTTTAAATTTGTCGGAACTGATAATGGATTTGAAGCAATCAATGTAGTATTAAAACAACACCCGTCATTAATCATTGCCTCGCATGATTTACCGCTTATGAATGGAGTACAGTTTGTCAAATCAATTTTGCGCGGCGATAAAAAATATTATGCACCCATAATTGCGCTTCTGGATACTGTGGATGAATCATTGTTAAGAACTTATAATGAAATAGGGATAAAATCAGTACTTTCTAAACCTGTTGACATTAAACATTTTAACCGGGAAGTAGCTTTAGCGCTAAAATAATCAAATAAAAAAGTTTAATTCTATTTCAAAAAGACTTTAGTTATTTTTCTAAAGTAAATCAATTTTTATCGGAGGAACTTTTGAATCTTGCAGTAATAGGGACAGGATATGTAGGTCTTGTTTCAGGTACTTGTCTTGCAGAAACCGGAAACTATGTTATTTGTGTTGATGTTGACGAGAAAAAAATTGAAACGATGAAGGGCGGACAGATACCAATTTATGAACCCGGACTTGAAGTATTGTTCCTGAGAAATATTGTAAAAAAGAGATTATCATTTACAACGGAATTAAGAGAAGCAGTTCGTAAATCGGATATAATATTTCTTTGTTTACCAACTCCGCAAGGTGGTGATGGTGCTGCAGATCTTAAATATGTATTAAAAGTTTCGGATGATCTTGGCCGGATGTTTAAGGAAGAACCTGATCTTGGATTTAAAGTTATAGTTGATAAAAGCACTGTTCCTGTAGGGACCAGCGATAGAGTTCGTGCAGCGGTAAGAAAACATGCACCTGATTTTGATTTTGATGTTTGTTCCAATCCTGAATTTTTACGCGAAGGAATTGCAGTTGAAGATTTTATGAAACCGGAAAGAGTTATTGTTGGAACAAGTAATGAAAAAACCAAAAAAGTAATGGAACAGCTTTACGAGCCTTTTGTTAGGACGGGAAATCCGGTTTACTTTATGGATGAAAAATCTGCTGAAATGACTAAGTATGCTGCTAATTCATTTATTGCAATGAAAATTTCTTTTATGAATGAGATTGCAAGACTTTGCGAATTAACCGGGGCACAAGTTGATAACGTTAGATTAGGTATCGGATCAGATTCAAGAATAGGTAAAAGATATTTGTTCCCCGGCATCGGTTACGGAGGTTCTTGCTTTCCAAAAGATGTTCACGCACTTGTTAACACCGCAAATGAAAACAAATATGATTTTAAAATATTAAAGTCTGTTATAGACGTTAACAAAGAACAAGTGAATCATTTTTACAAAAAAATCGAAAAACACTTTAAAGGAAATATAAAAGGAAAACATTTTGCACTTTGGGGATTAGCATTTAAACCTAACACCGATGACGTTCGTGAAGCCCCGGCACATTATCTTATAAAGCTATTAGTGGAAGCAGGTGCAACTGTAAAAGCATACGATCCGGAAGCAAACCAAAGCACAAAAACTGTGCTTGGTGATGTTATAAAATATGCTGAAAGTTCTGAAGAAGCACTAAAAGAAGCTGATGCACTTGTTGTAGTTACAGAATGGAAAGAATTCCGTAATCCTGATTTTGGAATAATAAAAAATACTTTAAAGGCTCCGGTTATATTTGATGGCAGAAATCTTTATGATCCTGATAAGCTAAATGGGTTAAAGTTTAGTTATTATTCAATTGGAAGAACCGAGATAGTTAATTAATAATTTTTAAAGGAGTGAACCGTTAATGTTTCGCTCCTTTTTGCGTTTAAATAAAAAATAAAAAGATCTATAACTATGTTAAATCAATCCGAAATATCAACACTTTCAAAAGGCGAACCTGTTGATCATTTTCTGCTTGTCAAAAAATGTGAAATCAGATTAACCAAATCAGGTAAAGAATTTCTTTCTTTAGAACTTGGTGATAAATCAGGCTCATTGTCCTCAAATCTTTGGGATGATGTCTCGGGATTCAAATCAATAAAGAATTCATTAACCGTTGGTGAAGTTGTTAAAATTGCGGGGTCAATAGATGAATATCAGGGTAATCCACAGATCAAAATTGAAAATATTAGACTTGCAAAACAAAGTGATGACGTAACAACCAAAGATTTTCTACCAAAATCTCTGCGCGATCTTAATGTGATGAAAAAAGAATTTACAACCCGGATCGAAAAGATTGTTAATGCTGATTTGAAAAATCTTATAAAAAATATTTTTTCTGCGGAGCGTTTTGAAAAATATACTTCTGTACCAGCAGGTAAAATGTGGCATCACGGTTATATAAGCGGATTGATTGAACACACTTTGGAAATTATAAAAATTTGTGATTTGATGTGCGATATCCATCCTGAAATAAATCGTGATCTTTTAGTTTGTGGTGCAATGCTTCATGATTTTGGCAAGATAGAAGAGTTAAGTTTTGATCCGGTATTTGAGTATACTGATAAAGGAAAACTGCTTGGCCACATTGTAATTGCAGCTATGATCGTTAATGATGAGATAAATAAAATTAATGGTTTTCCGGAAGATCTTAAGAACAATTTACTCCACATAATCTTAAGTCATCAAGGAAAACTTGAATATGCATCACCGGTTGTACCGAAAACTTTAGAGGCTATTACACTTTATCAGGCAGATGAATTAAGCGCAAAAGTAAATGCATATAAAAATGTAATTACAAATGAAATCAAACCAGGTTCAAACTGGACAAAGTTTATTTCACTTGCCGGCACGGATATTCACTCTCATGGTTTACAAAATAAATCTGATGAAAATAAAAAAACATTGTTCGATTAATCTAAATTTAAAGAAGGAATGGAAATGAAAAAGATTCTACAACTGTCATCTATCCTGTTGCTGGTTATTTTTGGAATCAGTACTTCATTTGCTCAGACTCTTGATGAACTTCTAAAACAGGGGGATCAGTTTGTTGCCGAATTTCAGAATCAAAAGGCATTGGATACTTATTTACAAGCAGATAAGATTGCTCCGAATAATTGGGAAGTATACTGGCGCATTAGTCGCGCTTATGTTGATCTTGGCGAAAAAATGCCTGATAAAACCGATACGCAAAAAGATGAGCAGGAAAAAGTTTATAAAAAAGCGCTTGAGTATGCAGACAAATCCGTAAAACTCGAACCAAATCAATCAATAACATATATAAGACGAGCGATTGCCAATGGAAGAATTGCTTTGTTTGAAGGAGTATTTTCAGCCATTGGGACAGTGAAAGATGTTAAGTCTGATTGTGAAAAAGCAATTCAACTTGGCAACGGAGGTAATTATGTACAGGCATTGGCTCATTATGTTTTGGGCAGAACACATTTAAAGGTTTGTGAAAAAGCATATCTTGTTCGTTTGCCGCTGGGATTAGGCTGGGGTGATACTGAAGAAGCGGTTCGATTGCTTGAAATAGCTGTTAAGTTAAAGCCAAACTTCAGGATGTTTTTATTTGAACTTGCCAAAGCTTATGTGGAAGAAGATGAATATGACAAAGCAAAAGAAACTTTGAAGAAAGTTGAAAAAGCACCTGTTCAGGATGAAGATGACGATGCAGTTTTGGCTGAATCAAAAAAACTATATGAAGAAATTAAAAACGAATAATCAACCTTAACTAATCCCTCTCCTTAACAAGGAGAGGGAATACAAGGGAGCGGTTTTGTGGTAGCACTAATATGAACTTCGATGAAACATTTCTGAATAAACTATCTAAAGCAAAAAAAATTGTTTTCTTTACAGGAGCCGGCATTTCAGCTGAATCCGGAATTCCAACTTTTCGCGGAAAAGACGGTATCTGGAATAAATTAAAACCTGAAGAACTTGCTAATTTTAATGCGTTTATGCGTAATCCAAAAATGGTTTGGGAGTGGTATAATCACCGGAAAAAAATTATTCATGATTCAAAACCAAATGCCGGACATTTTGCGATTGCAGATATGCAGGATTTATTTGATGAAGTTACAGTTGTAACACAAAATATTGATAATCTTCATCGTCGTGCCGGCAGCAAAAATATTTTTGAACTGCACGGAAATATTGAAAGAAATTATTGCGTAAGATGCAAAACCTTTTATAATGGTGAACTTGATTTTTCCGATGGAGTTCCTAAATGTAATTGCGGCGGATTGATTCGTCCTGATGTGGTTTGGTTTGGAGAATACTTGCCGGAAGATCAGTTTGAGGGAGGAGAAAACTCTGCCGTTAATAGTGATATATTTTTTGTTGTTGGTACATCTGCAGTTGTTTATCCTGCAGCAGGATTAGTACATTCTGCAAAGCGGGCCGGATCTTATATTGTAGAAGTTAATATTGAAGAAACAGAGATATCAGTAATGTGTGATAAATCTTTTTATGGAGAAGCCGGAAAAGTACTTCCTGAGATTGTTAAGGCACTTAAAAATAAAATAATAAAATAATATTATTGGTTTTTTTTGGGCACAATTAAACTTAAAACCGCTGTAAAAACAGCCGCACCAATTATCGACCAAATAATGGGATAATTTATTCCACGAATTTCAAGCGACCAGAAATCAGGGAAATGAAATTCACGTGCAAGTATTGTTCCGATATAAGCGCCAATAAATCCAACTACTATTGAAATAATGCAGCCGCCTCGTTTAAATCCAACAAGCGAGCGCCCTATTCCGCCGGTAATTCCCGCAATTAGCAATAAGATTAATAATTCAAACATTTCATCCTCAATGTTTTTTTATGTAACCAAAAAATAGGTTTTATTCTGATAAATTTCTTGTAATATTTAAATTAGAACTATTAATAAGAATATTTGGTTTTATAAGAAAACACTGAAAAGGAAAGTAATTGAATCGTAGAAAGTTTTTAAGAAATATTTCATTAGTTTCTGCAGGATTTTTATTTATAAACGAAAAAATACATGCAAAACAACCCCCTGCGTTTTCTAACTATAAACCCGATCCGGCGCAATGGAAAAATGATGAAATAAATATTGCCTGGATTGGACACTCAACAATTCTAATGAATTTTTTTGGTACAACAATTTTAACAGATCCAGTTTTATTTGAGCGGGTTGGTGTTAGCATATTTGGGATGACGTTTGGTCCCGGCAGATTTACTCATCCGGCTTTAACCGCAGATGAAATTCCGAAACCTGATATCATACTACTTTCACATGCACACATGGATCATATGGATTATGAAACGCTCTCAACGATTGTCAATAAATATCCAAACCAAATCGATTGTATAACTTCTTACAACACTGCCGATGTAATTGCCGAACTTGAATGGAAATCCTTGCAGGAAATTGATTGGAATGAGGAAAAAGAATTAGCCGGAATAAAATTTAAAGCACTGGAAGTAAAACATTTTGGCTGGCGTTATCCATGGGAAAAAGATCGCTCTAAAGGTTATATGAAAGACGGAAGAAGTTTTAACGCATTAATCCTGGAAAAGAATGGAAAGAAAATTCTGTTTGGAGGGGATACAGCATATCATGATTTATTTAAGCCCTTAAAAGATCAAAATATAGAAGTTGCAATAATGCCAATTGGCGCTTATGAGCCATGGAGAAAAAATCATTGCAATCCTGAGGAAGCACTACTAATGGCTGATGAACACATTGGTGCAAAATATTTTATTCCAATTCACACAAAAACATTTAAGCAGGGAAGCGAACCAATTGATGAGCCGTTAACATGGCTAAACAATTCAGTGGTAAAATATAAAATAAAACTGGGTATTGATGATATTGGAAAAACGTTTACACTTCCTAATCTTTGAGTAATAAATTGAAGATAACTTTGCAAACTATTCAACAATTAAAAGATAAATTTATTGCAAATTCAGAATCAGTAATCGAAGATTTCGGAAAGTTTAAAATACTTTCAGTCTCTCAAATTAACTGGAAACCTTCGCAAAAAAACTGGAGTATAGCCGAATGTGTTGATCATCTTATTGTTACAAACAATTTATACTTTAAGGAATTTGAAAAACAGTTTTCCGAAATGAAAATAACAACTGATTGCTCTAAAACAGAAGTAAAGCACAAATGGTTAAGTAAGTATCTAATAAAATCGGTTGATCCGTCTAATTCAAAAAAAGCAAATACCTTTGCTGTTTTTATGCCTGCTTTAAGTAATCATACTAAAGAAGTGTTTGATGACTTCTATGATTTGCAAAAGCGACTAATTAATCTTGTGAGATTTGCGGAAGATTTAAATCTTAATGAATATGTTATGTCTTCACCGGCGGTAAAAATTGTTAAGGAAAATTTTTGCGATGTTCTAGAAATAATTCATTTACACGATAGAAGACATTTTAATCAAGCAGAAAAAATTTTTAATCATCCCGACTTTCCTAAGAATTAAATGAACAAATTAAAAAAAGGTTTTATCCAGATATACACCGGCAACGGAAAAGGAAAATCAACGGCAGCAATCGGGCAGGCTGTGCGGGCTGCAGGATATGGACTTAAAACTTATATTGCACAGTTTATGAAAGAGTATCCGTACAATGAATTGAACAGTTTAGAATTTTTAAGTGAATGGATTACAATTGAACAGTTTGCCGGTGATGATTTTGTTTATAGGAAAGAAATTCCAAACAAAGTTGAGATGGATAAAGCAAGGCGCGGACTTGAGACAGCAAAAGCAAAAATGCTTAGCGGAAAGTTTGATTTAATAATTCTTGATGAAATATTAGTTTCAATTCATTTTGGTCTCTTTAATGATGAAGAGGTTATGACATTTATGAAAATGAAACCGGAAAATGTTGAATTGATTTTAACCGGCAGATATTGTCCGGATAAAATCCTGGATGCTGCAGATCTTGTAACTGAAATGAAAAATATAAAACATTACTATCAGGAAGGTGTTCTGGCAAGAAAAGGTATAGAATCATAGTAAATTCAAATCTAATAAGTACAGATTTTCTGAATTGGGAACTTTTATATACAAAAATGAATTATTAGCTTACACATAGTTTATTGGATTAACTCTTTATGAAACAAATAAAACAATCAGACTTTCTTGGTTTTTACAACGCCCTGGTTGATGGAGACAAAGATAAATGTATACAAATTGTGCAAGCCTTGCTTGATGAAGGTGTGGTTTTAAAAAATATTTATGTTGATCTATTTCAAAAATCTTTATACAGAATTGGTAAACTATGGGATCATAATAAATTGTCAATACCAGAAGAGCATCTTGCCACACAGATAGTTGAATCATTGATAGACCGTTTTGCCCCGGTTGGAAAATCTAATTCAGATAAAAAAGTTGTTGTAACATGTATTGATAAAGAATATCATCAAATCGGTGCAAAAATGGTTTCAAATATTTTTGAACTCAATGGATGGAAATCATATTACCTGGGGGCATCTGTTCCCAATAAAGAAATATTAAAGTTTGTAAAACAGATTGATCCTGAAATTATTGCACTTTCCTGGAGCCTGTATCTTAACCTTGGCAGATTCCTTGAAGTTGTTGATCATATTACAAGATTTTTTCCTACAAAAAAAATACTGATAGGCGGGCAAGCATTAAGTGAAAACTCAGATAATATTTTGAAAAAATATAAGAATGTTGTGTGCATTAACTCACTGGATTCTTTAGAACTATACATCAAGCAGAAATCAGTGTGATCCAATTTACAGGCAAAGATTATTCCTTTGCCTTTTATTTTGTCATTATATAAATTTAAGCGAGCTTAAAAATATAATTAGAACAACTTAAATGAATAATATTTCACAAGAAGATTATCTTACGGCTATTTATCGAAACCTGGATGATTCCGGTGAGATAAAACCGAATTTACTTGCATCAAAATTAGAAATTTCTAATGCAGCAGTTACAGATATGCTGCGTAAACTATCCCGCGATGGTTTTGTAGATTATCAAAAGTACAAGAGCATAAAACTTACAAGTGAAGGTGAATCTTATGCTAAAAACATGTTGCGGCGCCATAGAATTTGGGAAGTTTTTCTTCATCAGACTCTGGGAATGCCCTGGGATAAGGTTCATGATGAAGCAGAAAAGTTAGAGCATTCTTCTTCGGATGAAATTATTAATCTTTTGGAAGAATTTTTAGATTATCCTGAAGTTGATCCGCATGGTTATCCGATTCCAGATAAAAACGGAAAGATGAAAAAAAACAAAGCAGTTATGGCAATAACGGAGTTAAGCGAAAATGAATCTGCAAAAGTAATTCGTGTTAATGATGATGTTAAAAATCTTTTATCATATATAACTAAAATTGGAATTACACTAGGTAAAGAAATTTTTATAAAAGATAAACTTGAATACGATGGATCTGTTTTAATTGTTATAGATAAGAAGGAAATAAATGTCAGCAGTAAAATTGCCTCAAATATTTTTGTTGAGAAGATAAAATAGGTTGCAAAATGAATGAACCATTAGTCCTTTTAATAATAGGAATTATAGCATTACTTATACTTGTGCTTGTGTTTTATCCACACAAAGGGATACTTGCAATCTGGAAAAAATCAAACTATGCTAGCAAAAAAGTTTTAATTGAGGATGCTCTTAAATATTTATACAACTGCGAGTATAATAATACTACCTGTTCTCTAAATGGTATTGCCGGTAATCTATCTGTTTCAGCAGATGATGCAACTGATATTATTTCAAGACTTGAATCGATGGGACTTGTATCGGCAAAAAAAGATGAATTGAGTTTAACTTCAGACGGAAGATCTTATGCTTTGCGCATTATAAGAGTGCATAGGCTCTGGGAAAAATATTTAGCCGATGAAACCAGTGTAACGGAACATGAGTGGCATCAAAAAGCTGAAGAATTAGAACACACATTAACACCAGAACAAGCTGACCAGCTTGCAGCACAAATTGGTAATCCCGTTTTTGATCCCCATGGTGATCCCATCCCATCAGCTTCGGGTGATCTTCCGATTAAAAAAGGAAGGTTATTGAATGAAATGAAAGCGGGTGAATTTGCAAATATTATTCACGTTGAAGATGAACCCAATGCAATATATAGTCAGATTCTCGCTCAAGGATTATATCCGGGAATGCAAATAAGAATGATGGAAGTTTCAGACAAGAGAATTAAATTTATTGCAAATGGTGAAGAGTGCATTCTCTCTCCTTTGATCGCAAAAAACATTACTGTTGGAGTACTTAAGTTTGAAAAACAGATTGAGGGAAAATTTAAAACTCTTTCATCATTAAAAATAGGTGAAGAAGGAACGATACTTGGAATCGCAAAAGCTTTGCGCGGGCAGCAGAGAAGAAGACTTATGGATTTGGGAATTGTACCGGGAACTAAAATTGAAGCTGAGTTAGAAAGTTTAACCGGAGATCCCGTTGCATATAGAGTTCGGGGAACTACAGTTGCACTTCGTAAGCAGCAGACAGAGAAAATTTATTTAACTAATGACGAAAAAAACAGCTATGAGTAATGTTGATTTAAATAACTGTGCCAATTGTCCGGTCCATAATATGGGCAATCTAAAAAAACTTGGTATCGATATGAGTAATTTTGATTTTGTTGTTGCTCTTGCCGGTAATCCGAACACTGGCAAAAGTACAGTGTTTAATTATCTTACCGGATTAAGACAACACACTGGTAATTGGCCGGGTAAAACTGTTGCACGTGCGGAGGGTGGATTTGAGTACAGTGAAAAGAAATTTAAACTTGTTGATTTACCGGGAACATATTCGCTTTTATCTACAAGCACCGATGAAGAAGTTGCAAGGGATTTTATTTTATTCGGACAGCCGGATGTTACCGTAATTGTTGTTGATGCAACAAGAATAGAGAGAAACCTAAATCTTGTTTTACAAATTCTTGAAATAACTGATCGTGCAGTACTTTGTTTAAATCTTATGGATGAAGCAAGAAGAAATGGTATTCAGGTGGATGACAGGACTTTGTCTAAAGAATTGGGAATCCCCATAATTCCGACTTCTGCAAGACAGGGCGAAGGCATGAATGAATTGCTAAATGCGATCAATGATGTTGCATTAGGAAAATATATTTGTAAACCCTACAGATTAAAAACTAATTCAGCAGAATTAAATACGGCAATAGCAAAACTTAGCAAAGAAATTGAAATCGAATATCCGGGTCTGCCAAATCTTCGTTGGGTTGCTTTAAGATTGCTAGAAGGCGATCAAAGCATTATAGACTCTATTCGATCCGGAGATTTAGGAAATCTTAAAAAAGAGATTATCCCTAACGAAGTAGAAGCATAACATAGAATTAGAAGAAATGATATGAACGATAATATAAAAAGAGAATCAATTCTTGCAGTTGCCAATAATCTCAGGTGGGAGGTCGGAGATAATTTGCACGATACTTTAATGGAGTCCATCTATGAAAATGCAACATCTATTGCAAGCAAGGTTGTACTCTATCCGGATAAGAAACCTGCGTTTAGTCTGGATAGAACTTTAGATAAAATACTTACAAGCAAGTATCTCGGTTTTCCAATAATGTTTTTGATTCTTGCTGTAGTATTCTGGCTTACAATTCAGGGTGCAAACATTCCTTCAGGTTTAATTGCAAATTTACTTGTTGATACTCTGCATCCGGCATTAAAAAATATGGCCAACTCAATTGGTTTTCCGTGGTGGTTAAGCGGAGTGCTGATTGACGGCGCATATCTTTCTATGGCATGGGTCATAAGTGTAATGCTGCCCCCAATGGCAATTTTTTTTCCAATTTATACTTTGCTTGAAGATTTTGGTTATCTACCCAGGGTTGCATTTAATATGGATCCGCTATATAAAAAAGTTGGTGCACACGGAAGGCAAGCATTAACAATGGCTATGGGTTTCGGGTGTAATGCTGCAGGAGTAGTTGCAACAAGAGTTATTGATTCACCGCGTGAAAGATTAATTGCAATCATTACAAATAATTTTTCTTTGTGTAATGGTAGATGGCCGACACAAATTTTAATTGCAACAATTTTTATTGGCGGAGCTGCACCGGCATATCTTGCTGGAATTGTTTCCGCAGCTGCAGTTGTTTTTATTGCTGTGCTTGGAATAGTGTTTAGCCTATTAGTTTCATGGGGATTATCAAGAACATTGCTAAAAGGCGAGGCATCTGCTTTCAGTTTAGAATTACCGCCCTATCGTCCACCAAGAATATTACAAACTCTTTATACTTCATTAATTAGCCGAACAATATTTGTTTTGTGGCGTGCAATTGTTTTTGCAGTTCCTGCAGGAATGGTAATCTGGTTAGTTGCAAATATTAATATTGATGGAGTTTCGGTTGCTAATCATTTTATTAACTGGTCCAATCCTTTTGCATTTATATTTGGTCTTAATGGAATAATTCTGCTTGCGTATATAATTGCAATTCCCGCAAATGAAATTGTCATTCCAACAGTGCTTATGCTTACTGTTGCAAAACTTGGAATGATGAGCGTTGGTGCAGGCAGCGGGGTTATGTTTGAACTGGATTCAGTTACAGATACTGCCGCAATCCTTCAGGCTGGTGGATGGACATTGCTGACCGGAATTAATTTGATGTTGTTTAGTCTGCTTCACAATCCGTGCTCAACAACAATTTTTACAATCTACAAAGAAACTAAAAGTGTAAAGTGGACAGTTATCTCGACCCTGCTTCCAATAGCGATGGGATTTACGATAACATTTTTTGTAACACAAATTTGGCGCTTGATATTTTAATAGTTACAACGATTACTATTTTGTCTTATTGTTTATTGAATTTCCTATTTTTGCACATTCATTTATAATATAACTTTTAATGCACACGCATTCTTATTCAAATATTTGGGAAATTATTTTAGGTTCCTTAGGGGATACTTATTTAATGATTCCAATTCTGTTTATACTTTATTTTGCTTTAGAATATTTTTCACATACCAAACAGCTAGATTTAATTTCCTATCTTAAAATTTCAGGTCCAATGGGTCCGCTTGCAGGAACTTTACTTGGTTTAATACCCGAATGCGGGATGTCTGTTTTTGTCACTTCGCTTTTTTTAACACGCAGAGTTTCAATCGGAACATTGATTGCAACATACCTTGCAACTTCTGATGAAGCTTTACCCGTTTTAATTGCAAATCGTGAGCATGCGATTTATATTTTTTATATACTTGGATTAAAATTATTAATTGGCGTTACTTCCGGATATCTTATCGATTTCTTATTATCCCAAAAATTTTATGAAGGAAAAGCTCCGGAGATAAAATCATCTCACGCTGTGGAGATTGACGTTGAGCTGCATAAAACAAGATACTGGGAAATAACTATCCATAGTTTAAAAAGAACTTTCAGGATTTATTTCTGGGTATTTGTAATTACTATTATCATTGCTTCGCTGCTTGCTTTTACACATTCTGCTGAATTGATGGAATCATTAAATGTAAATCCTAAAATTCAAATTTTTATTGCAGCAGTATTCGGATTGATTCCCAACTGTGCTGCATCGATTGCAATTGCCGAAGCATTTTTACACACCGGGTTATCGCTGGGAGCCACAATTGCGGGATTAAGTTCAGGTGCAGGATTTGGACCAATAGTATTATTTAAAGATGGAGAAATTAAAACATCTATTAAAATTTTATTTCTTACACTGGGATCTGCAATTAGCTGGGGATTGATTATTAACTTTGCATTATAAAGATATATGATAAAAACCTTCGAGGTTTACCGAAATAATTGAGAATTATTATATTATTTTAACTGCTTTTTTAGCTAGACCTCGAAGGTTTCACAATTTGCGTAAGATGATTTATTAACTTTATTTTATAAAAATTAGATTAGGAAAATTGGTTAAATGAAAAAATTTAAATTACTCTCCTGGAATGTCAATGGTATTCGTGCAATTCAGAAAAAAGGATTTGTTGATTGGGTGTTAAAAGAAAATCCCGATATTCTTTGTTTGCAGGAAACAAAAGCATCTCCGGAACAATTGTCTGAAGAGTTATTAAACATTAATGGTTACAAATCTTATTTTTCGTCTTCAATAGTTAAAAAAGGTTATAGCGGAGTAGCAATCTATACAAAGCAAGAACCTTTAAAAGTTGAGCGCGGTTTTGGGATTCCCAGATTTGATGATGAAGGAAGAATTATCATCGCTGACTACAAGCATTTTGTCCTGATTAATATTTACTATCCTAATGGAAAAAAGAATGAAGAACGATTGCAGTACAAAATGGATTTTTACGATGCATTTCATGAATATGCAAATAATTTAGTAGCCAATAAAAAGAAGCTTGTAATTTGCGGTGATGTAAACACTGCACATAAAGAAATAGACTTAGCCCGCCCTAAAGAAAATGAAAAGGTAAGCGGCTTTCTTCCAATAGAAAGAGAATGGATTGATAAGTTTTTTTCCAACGGTTATCATGATACATTTAGAATTTTTAACAGCGAGCCCGAACAATATACCTGGTGGGATATGGTAACCCGGGCCCGGGATAGAAACGTTGGCTGGAGAATCGATTACTTTTTTGTGTCTGACAATTTCAAAAAAAATGTTAAAGATGCTTTTATTCTGCCCGATGTTATGGGCTCTGATCACTGTCCTGTTGGAATTGAGATTGAAGTTTGATCTAATGATTAACGAAAAAAGAATTCGCTTACTTCAATATGGGGAAGAGACCAACGGACCAGTTGTTTATTGGATGAGTCGTGACCAGCGTGTGCACGATAATTGGACATTATTGTATGCGCAGCAGCTTGCATTAGAAAAGAAAAAACCTTTAGTTGTTATGTTTAATCTTGTTCCTGATTTTCTGGACGCAACTATACGCCAATATGGATTTATGTTAAAAGGATTACAAAAAGTTGAATCCGAATTATACAAATACAACATTTCTTTTTTTCTTCTAACTGGAAAACCTGAAAACGAAATTCCAGGGTTTATTACAAACACTAATTCATCAATCCTTGTTTCAGATTTTGATCCGCTAAAAATAAAAAGAATTTGGAAACGTTATGTTGCAAAGAAAATTAAAATTCCATTTTATGAAGTTGATTCGCATAATATTGTACCTTGTTTACATGCTTCAGATAAATTGGAATTTGCGGCTTATACAATCAGACCTAAGATCCATAAAGCACTAATAGAATTTATGGATGAGTTTCCACCACTGAAAAAAATGAGCAATAATGAATTCTTATCTGAAAAAATCAATTGGCATAAAGTTGATAAATCATTAAAAGTAAATCGTGATGTAATAGAAGTTGATTGGATAAAACCGGGAGAATCGGCAGCATTAAAATCACTAACGGATTTTCTTAAAAATAAATTCGAGAATTATAACGAATTAAGAAACGATCCAACAAAAGATGGGCAATCAAATCTTTCTCCTTATTTACACTTTGGTCAAATATCAGCTCAGCGTGTTGCATTGGAAACACAAAGAATAAATGGAAATAAGGAATCTGAAAAATCTTTTCTGGAGGAACTTATTGTTCGCCGCGAACTTGCCGATAATTTTTGCTACTTCAATAAAAATTATGATTCATTCGAGGGATTTCATGATTGGGCAAAAACTTCATTGAATGAACATCGAAAAGATGAGAGGGAATTTGTTTATACACTTAGGCAATTTGAACATGCAAAAACTCATGAAGATTTGTGGAATGCTGCCCAAGTACAAATGGTTAAAACAGGTAAAATGCACGGTTATATGCGAATGTACTGGGCAAAGAAAATTTTGGAGTGGAGTAAATCTCCTGAAGAAGCATTAAAAATTGCAATTTATTTAAATGATAAATATGAACTTGATGGACGTGATCCAAATGGTTATACGGGTATTGCCTGGTCAATCGGCGGAATTCATGATCGCCCATGGTTTGAGAGAACAGTCTATGGCAAAATAAGATATATGAATCGCAATGGCGCCGAGAAAAAATTTGATGTTAAAGCATACATCAATAAGTATTCAAGTTAAAATTGCTTATTTTTTTCACAAATTGAAGTAAAACCCTCAATTTTCTCATAGTAAAACAGCTAAACCGTTGGATTTTTAACATTAAAGAAATATTTAAGTATTATTATAACGGCACTTAAGTTGCTAAGTACTGTTGTTTCAATAATCTTAAATGGTCAGGATAAAGTGAGTAAATCAAGTAAAAATAGTCAATCCAAATGAAGTCCAATTCACAAAAGCTTCAGTTAAAGTTAACAATTCAGTTTTCACTTTTCTTTATAATAGTTGCAGGTTTTATCTTTTTCTATTTTACAAATAAATATGAAGAACAGATAAATGATAAGTACAAATATAAGGCGGACGTATTTATAAATTATTTTAATCAGAACCCGCAAATATTTTCAGAAAGAAAATTTTCAGATGCGGAAATTATAAATAGGCTTTTAGATTTAAATGGTGCTGTTTATCTGGTTGTAGAAGACTCAACAGGAAGATTACTTGATGCATTAAATCTGCAAATTGCAGAGCAGAATCTTTATATACTTTCTAAAGCCGGTGGAGAAGGTATTTCAAAGGATGAAAAAGTGTATCGGGTAAGACTACCTATAAACGGTAAAAATTTTTCAGGAAAGATTTATGTTGGATTTGCATCCGGAGAAGATGCACAGGCTATTTATAAAAACAGACTATTAACTGCTTTGTTCAGTTTGTCTATTCTGATGGCCGGGATGGTTTTTACATATTTCCTAAGCTCAATTTCATTTCGCCCACTTTCAAAAATTTTAAAAGCTCTTGATTCTGCTCCTCAAACTAGGGAACCTAATAAATCTAAAAGATACAAGAAGGATGAATTGGGCATTATTGAAGACAGGGTAAAATTTCTCTTGTCCGAATTGGATAAGTCTTCAAATGAGGTAGAGAACTTAAATAAAAAGCTGCACGATGTTTTTAAAGATAAAATTGCAGAATTAAATTTTGAAATAAATCAGAGAAAGAAAGCTGAAATTTCACTTCAAAAAAGTGAAGAACAATTCAGACTTGTATTTCAAAATGCACCAATTGGTATTGTGATTATATCGACGGAAGGAAAAATAATAAGTGTAAATAAATCTTTTTGTGACACAATCGGATTTGAAAGAGAAGAAGTTATTGGAATTCCGATAAAATATTTATTTGAGCAGAATGATCTTGAAGGATTTAGCAATGCCACTTTTGATTTGGATGGAAACCCTGTTGCAGATATCAACTCTGAAAAAATACTCCTAAAAAAAGAAGGAAAAGAAATTCACGTAATTGTAAAATCAGTTTCCGTTATTGATGACAAGGGGAAAGTGCTGCATTATGTTATGCAGATTCTTGATATCTCTGAAATAAAACGCGTTCAAAGAGAATTAGTTGATGCACTTACTAAAGCAGAAGAATCTGATAAACTTAAGTCAGCTTTCCTTGCGCAAATGTCCCACGAAATAAGAACTCCCCTAAATGTTATTTTAACTTCTATACCATTAATTGCTGATGAAATTTCCAGTGAGGATGAAGATTTAAAAATTATTTTGGATTCCGTAAAAAGCGCCGGCAGAAGATTGCAAAGAACCATTGATATGATTTTAAGCATGTCATCTGTGCAAAGCGGAAACTATAAAGCCACATTTGAAAAATTTGATATTCTTCCTGATCTGAAAAATATGGTTAACGAGTTCAAATCATTAAGTGATGATAAAGGTTTAAAACTTAAACTTACACATAATGAAGATAGTGCATTTGTTATTGCAGATAGATATACTGTTAATCAGGTGTTTCAAAATCTTATCAATAATGCTATCAAGTATACTTTAAAAGGATATGTTGAGGTTTATGTTAAGAACATTAAAAATAGTAAGGTTAAAGTTGAAATTAGAGACAGCGGAATTGGAATGAGCCAGGAATATCTTCAAAAAATGTTTGTACCTTTTTCTCAGGAAGATAGCGGATATAAAAGAGAATTTGAGGGAAACGGGCTGGGCTTGGCACTGGTAAAAAAATATTTAGAACTTAACCATGCAGAAATAATTGTTGAAAGTGAAAAAAATATTGGTTCCGTCTTTTCTGTAGTTTTTGATAAAGAATTGGATTTTTCACAAACCAAAGAAATCGAAAACAAATACAAATCTTATAATTAATCTTCATTTCCTTTAAAATTGATCGAAAACTTATTTTGTTTATATAATCCCGTCTTCAAAAGATTATATTTGCATATCTGATTACAATTCATTTCAACAGAATTATATTTTTAAGGATAGAAATGTTTAAAGTAGTATTAATAAAAGGTGATGGTATTGGTCCGGAGATTTCAGACGCAGTTGTTGAAATTTTTGATGCTGCAAAAGTTCCGGTTGAATGGGTCGGGAGACAAGCGGGATTAAGTGTTATAGATAAATATCCGACAGGTATTCCGCAGGAAACTCTGGATGCTATTGAAAAATATCAGGTGGCGTTAAAAGGACCAACTACAACTCCGGTTGGCACCGGACATAAATCTGTAAATGTAACTTTAAGAACCACACTGGAACTCTTTGCAAATGTTAGACCTGCAAAATCTTTACCAGGAGTTAGAACCCGGTTTGATAATGTGGATCTGATTATTGTTAGAGAAAATATTGAAGACACATACAGTGGAATTGAACATCATCAGACTGCCAGTGTAGCACAGGGATTAAAGTTAATTACCCGTCCCGGTTCAATAAGAATTGCGAAGTACGCTTTTGAAATGGCAAAACTTTACGGCAGAAAAAAAGTTTTAGCTGTGCATAAAGCAAATATTCATAAAATAACCGATGGATTATTTCTAAAATGTTTTTATGAAGTTGCGGCTGATTATCCCGAAATCCAATCGAGCGATTTAATTGTTGATAACACTTGCATGCAGTTAGTTACAAATCCTGAAAGATTTGATGTTTTGGTTCTTCCAAATTTATATGGTGATATCGTTAGTGATTTATGTGCAGGATTGGTAGGCGGACTTGGCGTTGCGCCGGGTGGAAACATCGGAGAATTTTCTGCGATATTTGAATCAGTTCATGGTTCAGCTCCTGATATTGCAGGGAAAGGAATTGCAAATCCAACAGCACTTTTACTTTCATCATTTCAAATGCTTCAACATTTAGGGCTTCATAAAACTAAAACCCGAATTGAAAATGCACTTATTCAAACATTAAAAGATGGAATTAAAACGGGCGATCTTGGTGGAAAAGCAAACACTAAAGAATTTACAAAAGCAATTATATCCAATATTGATCCTGTAGTTGAAAATGAATTTAACAATCCAACACCGGTTAGAATTACAACATCATTGCTTAAAACTTATAAAGAAGTTGAAGAATATTGTCATGGTGTAGATGTGTTTGTGGAAAACCCAAAAGGAATTCCTGAAATGCCGGAAAAAGCTGATCACTTAAAATTAAAGATGATTTCCAACCGGGGAACGAAAGTTTATCCTGGTGTCATTCCAAAAATCTGGCTGGTTGATCACCATAGATGCAGATATGTTGCCGCTGATGAAAATGGTAATTATTTAAATATTGGTGATGAGGAAATTTTTGATTTAATTAGAGAAATATCCGCCGCAGGAATTAAATGGATGCACATTGAAAAGCTGCAGCTTTTCGATGACGAGTTGGGATATACTAAAGCACAGGGAGAATAAAAACATTGAACTGAGAAACAATAATTTAAAAGGTATATGAATAATCATAAAGTAATATCGTTCTATAAATATGTATGGATTGAAGATCCCGAGTCATTAGCTAAAGATCATCTTCAATGGTGCGTAGAAAATAATGTTAAAGGTAAAGTTTATCTTGCAAACGAAGGAATTAATGGTTCTGTTTTCGGTGATGATGTGACTACTGGTAATTATAAAAATCATTTGAGAAGCTATAAGATTTTTGAAGACGTTTGGTTTAAGGAAACTCCTGCTGATAAAATTGCTTTCCGTAAAATGCATGTTAGAGTTAAGGAAGAAATTGTAAATTCCGGTTTGATGAAAACAAAACCTGAACACACTGCACCAAAACTAACTCCTGAACAGCTTCTTAAATTTTATGAAGACAAAAAAGATTTTATAATTGTGGATGCACGCAACTGGTACGAAAGCAAAATCGGCAAATTCAAGAATGCTTTAACTCCACAAATAACTCATTTTAGAGAATGGCCAAAAGTTGTTGATTCATTAAATGAGTATAAGGATAAAACTATAGTTACATATTGTACAGGCGGTATAAGATGTGAAAAAGCCTCAGCCTACATGCGTGAAAAAGGTTTTAAAGATGTCTACCAGATTGACGGTGGAATTTTGAATTACATTCAGAGGTTTCCTGATACTTACTGGGAAGGTGCAATGTTTGTGTTTGATGATCGCAGAATTTTTGAACCCAACACAAAAGAAGAATTAAAATACACTGCTAATTGTCATTACTGCGGCAAACCGGCTTCATATCATATTAATTGCCACAACATTGATTGTGATAAAATTATTGTCTGCTGCCATGATTGTAAAATTGAAAATGAGTACTGCTGTTCAACGGAGTGCAGAGCGAGCAAAAATAAGCGAAAAGAATTTCACGGATAATTTAAAGTTAATACATCTCTGCGATTAACTTAATCATCGCAGAGATGTTAAAAACAAACAGATTTATTTTTTCCAATCGGCTAACATCTGTTTCATCCTATCAAAATCAAAAGGTGCGTTTGGCATTTTACTTCCAAACTCAATTACTTTTTCCATCGCAGCAATAGCTTCTGATTTTTTATTCATCTTAGCAAGATATTGTGCCAGTATTCTTGTATTCCAATAGTTTTCATTAATTAATGTTGATGCCTGAATCCATTTAAAACCTTCATCCAGATTTGTGTTCTGATCCAATGCGTAAGTAGCGCCAGCCATTAGTTGGCTCCAGTTAAATGCATTACGTGCTTTCTGAAATGTCAAATCCTGAGTTTTAACTTCGATTTTAAAAGATACTTTTAGTTTATCCCAAACTAACGCAACGTTACCCGAATTGTCAGTAACATCTGTAAAAAGGAAAGTCATTCTTTCTGTAAATGGATTTTCTTCAGGTTTTACTTTTACTCTTAACACTTCTTTCTTAGGATCAAAAGTTGAACTGCCATCAACCCGAACATCTTTACTAAAAATTATTTCCCACTCATTAGCATTTGGAATCATATGAATTCCATATGTGCCCGCTGTTAATTCATTTCCATTAATAGTTACTGGATCAGAAAAGGTTATTGTGGTTGCTTCATTAGCTCCTGTTCTCCAAACTTCTCCAAACGGAACAAGTTCGCCCCATATTTTTCTTCCCTTAACTGCGGGACTGCTGTAATCAACGGAAATTTTTGTAACCCCAATGTACTGTGAAACAGTTGCATCCGGACTGGGACGAGGCGTTCTAAATTCCTGAGCATTTAAAATGATGCTAAGCAGTATTACGTTAACAAAAATTAATGCACTTCTTCTCATAAAGATTCCTTTCATTTTATTTATAAAAGATTGAACGACAGGATTGGATTAGTTAATTTCGTTGCGAAGTTAAAGATCATTTTTTATTTAAGCAATTTTATGGATGATGAATTAAAGAAAGAAATTGAACAGAGCTTAAAAAAGTCAGAAACCCACACTAATTTTGATGAAATTAAAAAATGGATTCCATCAATTATCATTCTTCCCATAGCGGTTTATTGGATTTTAAATCGCGGCGAGTATGGATTTATTGATAATGCCGATTTGGTTATTCACGAAGCGGGGCACTTCTTCTTTAAATTCTTTGGTAAATATATTTATACTCTTGGTGGAACGTTAATGCAGATTATTCTTCCATCAATAATTTTTTTCTACTTTTTTAGAAATGATTATCGCACCGGAATGCAGTTTTCATTGCTATGGCTTGGGCAAAACTTTATCAATATATCTGTTTATGCTGCTGATGCGCAGGCAAGAAGATTACCACTGCTTGGCGGAAACAGTGTTTACCACGACTGGCATTATCTTTTAGGTGAAATAGGGTTGCTGCAATATGATGCCGAAGTGGGATTTTTCTTTTTTGGTGTTGCCATTCTCATTTTTATCATCACTCTTATTATGCCTCTAATTACTCAGAATTAAATATTATCTTTTGCCACCAAAATTTTCAGGATTTATTCAGATGAAGTTACTTTCTTTGCTATTTCTGTTTTTTATTCCGACCGGAATCTTTGCACAAATAGATACCGTAAAAACATATTTCCCTGATGGCAAAATTGAATCTGTCGTTCCTTTTGAAAAAAATATTCGACAGGGCGAAGCAGTGTTTTATTGGGAGAATGGAAATGTAAAAGAAAAAAGAAATTATGTTAATGATAAAGTTTTTGGTACAGTAACATCTTTTTATGAAAATGGAAAGATTAAAGAGCTTTACAGCATTGAAGATGGAAAGCGAGACGGACCTGCAACCTATTATGATTCGACAGGGAATGTAATTGAAGACGTGATGTTTGATAATGGAGTGAGAAAAGGTCAGGAGTTTTTATTGGTTGGCGAGTACCGTGAAGAAGATTATCAAAAACTGCTGACAGAATGGAAAGAGAGACAACAGCAAAAGAAAAATGATAATGATCAGACAAACCTTCCGCCGGTTGAAGAAAACAGAACTGATCTTGAAGATGATCCCGCTTATTATATGAATGTTGAAATTATGCCTGAGCCAATAGGTGGAATGAATACGATATACAAAAAATTAGTTTATCCTGAAGCAGCAAAAAAGAATAAAATTGAAGGTACTGTAAAAGTTTTGGCATTTATTGAAAAAAATGGTGAAGTTTCATCTGCACAAGTAGTTGAAGGCATTGGTTACGGATGCGATGAAAATGCAAGACTTTCTGTTTATTATACACGATTTAAACCGGGATTACAGAAGGGCAAAAGGATGAAAGTTCAGATGGTAATC
Organism: Ignavibacteriales bacterium; assembly: GCA_003538625.1. Lineage (GTDB taxonomy): Bacteria > Bacteroidota > Ignavibacteria > Ignavibacteriales > Ignavibacteriaceae > IGN3. Next base: position 23,475 of record DPRR01000028.1, on the reverse strand, counting down.
CCGATAGAATTTAAACTTGATAAAACATCAGAATAAAACTCAAATATTAAAACGAAGTTTTTGTAAAACACTTTTCATCTCTGAAGACAGATGATCTGACTGGATTTGATAATTATTAAACTCTCTTCTTATGGGATAGTTCTTTCTTAAAAGATCAAAAAATTTTATCCGTTCAGATTTATCCATAATTAACATTTTTCTCATTTGCTTGTCATCATCTTCAATTGAATAAATATTTTTAATTAAATCATTTAATCCAGCTGCACGATTTTCAGTTTCTTTAAATTGCAGTTTAAATTTTTGAGGATTATTCAGATCAAACCGGAAAGATTTTTCTATATCTAAAAAATCACAAAGCGAATTGTAAATTAATTTTGTGCCGTTAACTTTCCCTTCATATGAGTAACCTGCAATGTGTGCAGTACCCGTACTAACTTGTTGTAGCAATTCGATATTAATTTCGGGTTCATGTTCCCAAACATCCAAAACAACATTAAGTTTTTTGTTTGCGATTAAATCGTGTAATTCTGCATTATTAATAACCGCGCCACGGGATGTATTTAATAAAATGGAAGACTCCCTAATTCTTTTTAATTTTTCCTTGTTAAATAAATGATAGGATTTATCGGGTCCTGTTAAGTTAAGCGGAGTATGAAGAGTTATGATATCACACTTTAAAATTTCATCCGAATCAACAAATTTTTGTTTATCACCTTTTCTTTGCAATGGTGGATCATTTAATGATACTTTCATACCCAATGCATTTGCAAATGCGGCGACCTTACTTCCAACATTTCCAACTCCCACAATGCCGATTGATTTTTCATCCAATTTAAATTTCAATTGGATTGAGAGCTTAAGTAAGGCGGCAATAACATATTCAGCTACAGAGTAAGCATTGCATCCTTTAGCATCTGCAAAAGCAATACCACTATGGTTAAGGTAATCTAAATCTATATGATCTGTTCCTATTGTTGCAGTTCCAACAAATTTTACCGAAGTGTTTTTTAATAATTTTTCATCAACCCTTGTAATGGAGCGGACTATTAGAATGTCAGCATTCTTCAGAACTGTATTTGTAATTTCTCTGCCTGATATCATAACCACATCACCAATGCGGCTAAATGCTTTATCAGCAAGAGCAATATTTTCGTCCACAACTATTTTGATCATACGTTAATTTATATCTATTAATACAAACTTTTTGATTGTGATTTGAACATAATACAATTATTTTTTGCAAGCCAATAATCAACACAAATCTAAAAAATGTAAAAACAAATTGTTTTCTCTAAAATAAGGATTTTCAGATGCTAAGCAGATTATTACAACCAGAAATCCAATCTCTTATTGAAGAAAGGCAGCTTGGTATCTTAAAAGAAATCCTTCTTGATTGGACTCCTGCCGATATCGCTGAACTTCTTATTGACTTATCTGAAAAAGAACGGGTTATAATATTTAGACTTCTCTCAAAAGAACTTGCTGCCGATACGTTTGAGTATATGGATTTTGATACTCAAATGGAGCTGCTTAAATCTATGGGTAGAGAAGAAAGTGCCGTGATCCTTAACGAGATGGATCCGGATGATCGAACTGCATTATTCGAAGAACTTCCGTCGGCTGCAGCCAAACAATTAATTCAGTTGCTCTCAAATGAAGAACGTAGAATAGCCGTTACGTTGCTGGGCTATCCGGAAAATTCAGTTGGAAGACTGATGACACCGGATTACATAGCAATTAAACCATCTTATACAATACAACAAACACTGGATTATATTCGTGAACATGGAAAAAACAAAGAAACTTTAAATATCGTTTATGTAATTGATGATAAGGGGAAATTGATTGATGATATTAAAATAAAGGAATTTCTGCTCGCGCCGCTTGATCAAGTTGTTGCTGATCTAATGGATGAAAACTTTGTTGCTTTGCATGTTTATGATGATCAGGAAACGGCGGTTGAAGCTTTTAAAAAATATGATAGGGTTGCATTACCTGTTGTTGATAGAGCAGGAATATTAATAGGAATTGTTACTATTGATGACGTGTTTGATGTTGCTGAAGAAGAAGTAACCGAAGATATACAGAAACAAGCAGCAGTTGAAGCTCTTGATGAGCCGTATTCATCTATTCCTCTTTTAAGCATGATTAAAAAAAGAGCGGGTTGGCTGGCAATCTTATTTTTAGGAGAAATGTTTACTGCCTCTGCTATGGCATTTTTTGAAGATGAAATAGCAAAAGCGGTTATTTTAGCACTATTTGTTCCATTAATTATTTCAAGCGGTGGTAACTCCGGCTCGCAGGCCGCTACATTGGTTGTTAGAGCAATGGCTCTTGGTGAAGTGACTATTAAAGATTGGTTTTTTGTAATTAAGCGGGAATTGATTACTGGATTAACTTTGGGTTCTATACTTGCTGTAATCGGTTTTTTCAGGATTTTTGTGTGGCAGATGGCTTCGCATATTTATGGTGAGTACTGGTTATATGTTGCAATTACGGTTTCAATTTCATTGGTGGGAGTAGTTATTTGGGGAACCCTTATGGGATCAATGCTGCCATTTATACTAAAAAAACTTGGTTTTGATCCTGCATCATCTTCTGCCCCTTTTGTGGCAACCTTGGTAGATGTAACCGGTTTGGTTATATATTTTTCAGTTGCCATCATTACATTAAGCGGTAAGCTTTTATAAGCAATTTAAGCCTATTATAAGCAATAAATTCAGGATTCATAAAGAGATTATTTTTATATTTACAACATTAATTAAATACATAAGGTTTAATAAGTGAACAAATCAAAAAATGTAAAGGGAATCATCCTTGCCGGAGGATCAGGTTCAAGATTATACCCAATAACAAAAGTTTACAGTAAACAACTTGCCCTTATTTATGATAAACCATTAATCTATTATCCTTTATCCATTCTAATGCTTGGTGGAATAAAAGATGTTTTAATTATTTCTAACGAAGAGACTATACCGCTTTATAAACAATTATTTAACAGCGGAAGTACTATTGGAATGAACATTTCCTACGCAGTTCAACCCGCACCAAATGGAATTGCCGAAGCGTTTATTATTGGCGAAAAATTTATTGGCGATGATGATGTTTGCCTGGTTTTGGGTGATAATATTTTTTATGGTGACCTGACATTTTTTTATGATGGAATTCGTAAAAATACCGGAGCTACAATTTTCGGTTATCAGGTTAATGATCCTGAAAGATATGGAATTGTAGAATTTGATACGGAGGGCAATGCAATTTCCATAGAAGAGAAACCTAAAAATCCCAAATCACAATATGCCGTACCCGGACTTTATATTTATAATAATGAAGTAATTAATATTTCTAAAAATCTTAAACCATCCCCACGTGGTGAGTTAGAGATTACGGATGTTAATAAAGAATATCTTAACAGAAAACAATTACGAGTTGAAAAAATTGGCAGAGGTATTGCCTGGCTTGATACCGGAACTCCCGAAGCACTGCTGCAGGCATCTAACTTTTTTGGAGTTATAGAAGACAGACAGGGATTAAAAGTTGCCTGTATTGAAGAGATTGCCTATCACAAAGGATTTATAACTAAAAATCAATTTGAGGAATTGGTAAACTCAATACCAAAATCATTATATCGTACCTATCTTGAAAAAATATTAAAGGAAGGGTAGTTAATTTGGAGGTAATTAAAACTGAAATTAATGGTTTATTGATTATTAAACCAAAAGTTTTTGGCGATGATAGAGGATATTTTTTTGAGAGTTATAATAAAGATAATTTTATTAAAACAGGTATTGATGTTGAATTCCTTCAAGATAATATATCCAAATCAAAAAAATCGACTATAAGAGGTTTACACTACCAAATCGGAGAAAAAGCTCAGGGTAAATTGTGCAAGGTTGTATTCGGTAAAGTATTGGATGTTGCTGTTGACATAAGATTTGGTTCTCCGACTTATGGTAAACACTTCTCTTATGAATTATCCGAAGAAAACCACGCACAATTATGGATTCCACCAGGATTTGCACACGGATTTTCAGTTTTATCGGACGAAGCAATTTTTTCTTATAAGTGCACCGCTCTTTATAGCAAAGAACATGAACGGGCAATAATTTTTAATGATCCCGATTTAAATATTGATTGGAAAGTTGAAAACCCAATTGTATCTGAAAAAGATTTTAAAGCTCCATTTTTTAAAAACATTGAAAAAGAATTTAATTACTAAAATTTTATTACAAAGGATATATTATGCGCGTACCACTCTTAGATCTTAAACCTCAATATCAATCTTTAAAAAAAGAACTTGATGAAGCAGTAATCAAAGTGGCAGAATCACAATACTTTATTCTTGGACCAGAGGTTAGTGGAATGGAAAAAGAGTTTTGTGATTATCTGCATTGTAAACATGCTATTGGTGTTTCATCAGGCACAGATGCATTGTTATTAGCTTTGATGGCAATTGATATAAAGCCGGGTGATGAAGTTATTGTTCCGACTTATTCATTCTTTGCAACTGCAGGAGTTGTATCCCGACTAAATGCAACACCGGTATTAATTGAAAATGATCCCGTAACATTTAATATGGATCCGAAAGATTTTGAAAAGAAAATTACTGCCAAAACAAAAGCTGTTATCCCTGTTCATCTTTACGGACAAAGCGCAGAGTTAGATGAAATTGTTAAAATTGCAAAGACACATGGTATAATTGTAATTGAAGATGCTGCTCAGGCAATAGGAACGCAGTACAAAGACGGAAGATTTGTGGGAACAATTGGAGACATGGGATGTTTTTCATTTTTTCCCAGTAAAAATCTCGGATGTTATGGCGACGGCGGATTAGTTACAACGAACAACGACGAACTTGCAAAAATCCTGACTATAAAACGAGTACATGGCGGCGAACCAAAATACTATCATAAAGTTATTGGCGGAAATTTTAGAATCGATGCTTTACAGGCAGCAGTATTAAGAGTTAAACTTCCGCATCTTGATAAATGGTCCGAAAAAAGAAGACATAATGCAAATCAATACACAAAACTTTTTATTGAAGCAGGTTTGGCGGAAGAAACCGGAAGAATAAAATTTGATGACAAAAATAAAGTTCTTCTCCCAAAAGCGGTCTATGAAAAATCAGGTGCTAAGAATTATCATATTTACAATCAGTACATTGTTCGTGTTGAACAAAGAGATGCAATGAGAGATTTTTTAAGTAAAAATGAAATCGGTTCGGAAATTTATTATCCCGTACCATTCCATTTACAGGAGTGTTTCAAAGATTTAAATTTCAAAAAAGGAGATTTTCCTATCTCTGAATTTTCTGCAAACACTTCAATTGCACTTCCAATTTATCCGGAGTTAAGTGACGAGCAGTTAATCTTTGTTGTGGAAACTTTTAAAAAGTTTTTCTTAAATAAGTAAAATTAATGTTAAAAAAAATCTTTCTTTTTTTTGTCTTCAGTAGCTTAGCCTTTTCACAGGTGGTTTATGAACCATTGCATAGAGACGTTTATACTTTTTTATCAAGGCTAAGTCAAAAATCAATTATTGTTTTTGATGATCAGATTAGACCACTTAGCCGTAAGTATATTGCTCAAAAATTAATCGAAGCGTCTGAAAACTCAATTAAATTAACTGCGCTGGAAAAGCAAGAGCTGGAGTTTTTTAATAAAGATTTTAAATTTGAATTTGATATACTTAAAAATGTTAAAATTGATTCCTCGCAAATTAAAATAATTGGTTATGATGACGGGGACCGGTTGAGACTTTTTAGTTATAGAGATGATCGCTTTAGCATTAATGTTAGTCCTATTCTTGGACTGAAAATAGGATCAAGAGATAGTGAAAAATTAACACATATCTGGAATGGAATTTATACGTATGGTTATATAGATAAATATATTGGATTCAGTTTTGATTTTAGAGATAACCAGGAAGACGGAAGTACGATTGATAAATATAAGGACTTTACTCCGGTTACCGGAGTGGACGCTCGTACAGAAGGAAACATCGTTAATTATCCTAAAAATAAAATGGAGTATAGCGAAGTAAATGCAACCCTTGCAACAGATTGGGATTGGGGTTCAATCTCTGTCGGGAAAGGTTTTAATGAATGGGGTTATGGTCAAAGCGGATTGCTTGTACTCTCTCAAAAACCACTATCTTATGGATTTATAAAACTGGATATTAAACCCGTTAGCTGGTTAAAATTTAATTATATGCATGGCTGGCTTTCTTCAGATATCCCGGATTCAAACTCCTTTTTTTATAATAAAGCCGGAACAATTAGTTTTTCTTTTAAAGATAAATTTATAGCAACACATTCTTTGATTATTACACCATTAACCGGTTTGGATTTAGCTGTTGGCGAATCCATTATTTATGATGATAAACTTGAATTTTTATACTTAATTCCGATTATGTTTTTCAGATTGGCAGATCATCAGCTAAGTAATCAGACAAACGCAGCAGGTGGCAATGCCCAATTCTTTTTTTCTGCCAGTTCCAGGGGCCAGTTAAAAAACACCCATCTTTACGGAACACTTTTTATTGATGAGATTACTATAAGCGGTTTATTTGATTCGTATAAACAAAGAAACCAGTTAGGATTTACTCTTGGTGGTTCTGTTACAGATCTACCGATTGAAAATCTTACAACAACAATTGAATACACAAAAATTTATCCTTTTGTTTACAACCATTATATTCAGACCAAAGATTACAAAAGTGATAATTACATACTTGGTCATTGGATGGGAAATAATGCTGATCAAATTTATGTATCACTCAATTACAGGATTTTTCGTGGTCTGCAGACAACGGTTTGGGGTCAGTACATCCGCAAAGGTGAAGCAGGTAATATTCAGCAACAATACAATATTCAACCACAACCACCATTTCTATTCGGACTTAGAAAAAATTATTCATACCTAGGGGCGGAGATTAAGTACGAGTATACTCATGAACTTTTTGCTAAATTAAATTTTCAAACTACAAATTCTTCTATACAGCAGCAGGATTTTAGTTTTGTTGATAAGAGATTAAATGAATTTTATCTTTCTGTGTATTATGGGTTATAAGAGTTAATGAAAAACTTAGTAGATAAGAAAATATATCTTGCAGGACACAATGGAATGGTAGGTTCTGCAATTTTTAGAGAGTTTGAAAATCTTGGATATAAAAAAATTATCCATAAAGAACTTTCTGAACTTGATTTAAGAAACCAATCATCGGTTGAAGAATTCTTTAGTGAAGCAAAACCAGAAGTTGTAATTATTGCAGCAGCAAAGGTTGGAGGAATTTTAGCTAATAACACTTACCGTGCAGAATTTTTGTATGATAATTTAATGATTGAAGCCAATCTTATTCATGCATCATTTTTAAATAAAGTTGAAAAAGTTGTATTTCTTGGTAGTTCATGCATTTATCCAAAGCTGGCACCTCAACCGTTAAAGGAAGAATATCTTTTATCAGATTATCTTGAATTTACAAATGAACCATATGCTATTGCTAAAATAGCCGGAATAAAATTGTGCGAAAATTATTATCGGCAATACAATTGTAACTTTATCTCAGCAATGCCAACTAATCTTTACGGACCTAATGATAATTTTAATTTAGAAACATCACACGTCCTTCCGGCACTAATTAGAAAATTTCACGAAGCAAAAGTTCAGGGAAAAGATTCTGTTACCATCTGGGGAACGGGAAATCCTTTGCGTGAATTTATGTATGTTGAAGATCTTGCAAACGCAATTGTATTTATGATGGAAAATATAGAAGCCAAAGACCTTTATGATAATGGAATTACTCATCTTAATGTTGGCACCGGCAAAGACATTTCAATTTCTGATCTTGCAAAACTGATAGCTGAGATAACCGGATTTGATGGAAAGATAGTTTATGACTCATCTAAACCGGATGGTACACCAAGGAAACTGATGGATGTAACAAGAATAAATTCGCTTGGCTGGAAACATAAAACAGAACTCTACGAGGGTATAACTAAAACGTATCAATGGTTTATAAAAAATAAGTTATGAATTAATGTTGGCATGAATGCGTGATTGCTTGAATGCACGAATGCATGATTGTATGAATGCATGGTGGAATAATTATTTTGCAATTGTTTTTCAAAAATATTTATTTGGAAATTAGATGTTAGACCAAGAAATTTTAAATAGAAATAGAAACATAAATAGAGGGTATCGAAAACTTGAAGTTTGGCAAGAAGGGATTGAGCTTTTTGTTTTAGTACGAAAGAAATTGAAATCTATTGATTCTATTCCATTTAAAGTCAAAGCTCAGATAGAAGATTCAATTTTATCCTGCCCTTCCAACGTTGCAGAAGGCTATAGTAGACGTTCAATTAAAGAGAACATTAATTTTGTAAATATTGCTTTATCATCACTATCTGAGAATTATACACAACTATTTTCTTTACACTCTTCAGCAGATATAGATAGGAGTTGGTTTGATGAATATGATAAAAAACATTATTCATTAGAAAACAAATTAATTCAATTTAATAAATCAATGATTTCAAAAATTAATCCAACCGAATGGAAAAATGATTATGTACTTCGAGAGATAGTTGAAAAGTATGGCAGTATTGAATAAATCATGCATTCATGCATTCATGCGGTTTATATAATAAAATAGATTACTATAGTTAAAGAATCACTAAACATATTTTTAATTGGTGAATATGAAAGCTTTAATAACTGGAATAACAGGTCAGGATGGAAGTTATCTAACTGAAATACTTCTTGAAAAAGGATACGAAGTTCACGGGATAATAAGAAGAAGCAGTTCCTTTAATACGGGAAGAATTGATCATTTATATGAAAATAAGGCTATTCTAAATAAAAAATTATTTCTTCATTATGGTGATCTTGTAGATACAAGCAACTTAAACCGTTTGCTTGAAAAAATTCAGCCGGATGAAATTTACAACCTTGCAGCACAAAGTCACGTAAAAGTTTCTTTTGAGGTGCCTGATTACACAGCTCAAGTTGATGCACTTGGAACACTAAGATTTTTGGATGCTATACGTGAGGTTGGATTACGAAAAGTAAAATTCTATCAAGCCTCCACATCAGAACTTTTTGGGAAGGTGCAGGAAGTTCCTCAAAGTGAAAAAACACCGTTCTATCCACGCTCACCTTACGGAGTTGCAAAACTTTATGGTTACTGGATAATTGTAAACTACCGAGAAGCGTATGATCTGTTTGCCTGCAACGGAATATTGTTTAATCACGAATCACCTAAACGCGGCGAAACATTTGTAACTAGAAAAATTACTCGTGCTGCTTCCAGAATTACAGCAGGTTTGCAATCCAATCTTTCTCTCGGTAATCTTGATGCAAAACGTGATTGGGGTTTTGCACCTGAATACTGCGAAGGAATGTGGAGAATACTTCAGTATAAAAAAGCTGAAGATTTTGTTTTAGCGACGGGACAAACTAACACTGTAAAGCAATTTGTCGAATTGACATTTAAACATCTTGGAATAGATTTGGAATGGAAAGGTAAAGGAGTAAACGAAAAGGGAGTTATCGGTAAGATTGATTTTGATAAAGCAAAATCGCTTATAAACTTTAATAAGAACTCCAGATTTTATAAATTCGATTTTACAACTAAATTGAAAAAAGGTAATACTGTTGTAACAATAGATCCAAATTATTATCGTCCAACGGAAGTGGATTTATTGATAGGTGATCCTGCAAAAGCAAAAAAACTATTGGGCTGGAAAGCCAAAACAAAGTTTGAAGATCTTGTTCAGATTATGATAAAATCTGATATGGATAAAGTTTTAAGAAGAGGATACTAAAAAGTTTTATTTCATTAATTATGCGAGGTTAACATGTTCGATTCTAATTATAAATTCACAAGCGTTGACAGATTTTTAAAGTATGTTAAATACGATACTCAATCAGATGAAGAATCAACTTCATTTCCATCCACAGACAAACAAAAAATTCTTTCAAAAGATCTTGCAGAAGAATTAAAAGCGTTGGGATTAAAAGATGCTCATATGGATGAGTGGGGATATGTAATGGCTACGCTCCCATCAAACACAACAAAAAAAGTTGACCCTATTGCTTTCATCGCTCACGTTGATACTTCTCCTGCGGTAATCGGTAAAGATGTTAAACCTATGATCAGAAAAAATTATCAGGGCGGGGATATAAAACTGGAAAATGATGGATTAGTAATTACGGTAAATGATAATCCTGATCTAAAAAATATGATTGGATTTGATATCATTACCACAGACGGTTCCACATTGCTTGGGGCAGACAATAAAGCTGGTGTTGCAGAAATAGTAGATGCAATCAATTACTTATTAACTCATCCTGAAATAAAACATGGCGACATCAAAGTTTGTTTTACACCTGATGAAGAAGTTGGACGGGGCACTGAAAAAATAGATCTTAAAAAACTCGGTGCAAAGTATGCTTATACCATTGATGGCTCGAGTCTTGGAGAGCTTGAAACAGAAACCTTTTCTGCTGATGCTGTTGTTATTAAATTCTTTGGAAAAAATATTCATCCCGGATATGCAAAAAACATAATGATAAATTCAATAAAAGTTGCCTCACATTTTATTGATAATCTTCCCAAAGGTATACTCTCACCAGAAACTACTGATGGCAGAGAAGGATATGTACATTGCGGTTCATTTAATGGAAACGAAGAATTAACTACATTAAAATTTATTATTCGCGATTTTGAAACTGCAAAATTAAAAGATTATGAAGAGATGCTTAAAAAATTGGCCGAAGAAGTAGTCATTCAATTCCCGGGCTCAAGAATGGAATTTCAGGTAATTGAGCAATACAGAAATATGAAAGAAGTGTTAGATAAACATCCGCACGTTAATGATTATGCAATCATTGCAATGGAGCGACTTGGAATAAAACCAATCATGCACCCAATACGCGGCGGCACAGATGGTTCACGGTTATCTTTTATGGGATTACCAACACCAAACATTTTTGCAGGTGAACATAGTTTTCATTCTCAACTCGAATGGGTAGCTATTCAGGATATGGAAATGGCTGTTAAGACAATTGTAGAAGTTGCAAAAGTCTGGGAAGAAAAAGCTTAACACAATAGCACACGGATGACGCGGATTAAACGGATTTCCACTGATTAAATCAGTGTAAATCCGTGTTATCCGCGTTCTATTCCTATAACCTTATGATTAAAAGTAAACAAAAACCAGAACTAATGGCTCCCGCAGGGGATTGGACAATGCTGCGAGCTGCTGTTAGCAATGGTGCAGATGCGGTTTATTTTGGGTTAGATAAACTTAATATGCGCGCAAAAGCCGCTAACTTTACTGTTGATCAACTTCATGAGATAATTTCATTCTGTAAAGAACATAAAGTTTTAACTTACCTCACACTTAACACAATCATTTTTGAAGAAGAGTTAGAGGAACTTGAAGAAATAATTATTGCAGCAAAAAAAAATGGAGTTGATAGAATTATCTGCTCTGATCTTGCAGTTGCAGATTTATGTTATAAACACGAATTCCCATTTTGTATATCAACTCAAAGTTCAATATCAAATTCTCTTGCTGCGGATGTATATAAGAGAATGGGAGCAGTAAGAATTGTTCTCGCACGTGAATGTTCTTTGGATGAAATTAAAAAGATAAGAGCTAAAACTGATTTAGAGATAGAAGCATTTGTTCACGGTGCTATGTGTATTGCAGTCAGTGGCAGATGTTTTATGAGTCATCATTTATTTGGCAAAAGTGCTAATCGCGGTGAATGCATTCAGCCATGTAGAAGAGAATATGAAGTTTATGATCCGGCGATAGATAAATCATTAGTTATCGGCGAGGATTATATAATGTCTCCAAAAGATCTCTGCACAATTGAATTTATTGATCAGCTAATTGAGGCAGGAATAGATTCTTTTAAAATTGAAGGAAGAAAACGCGCACCAGAATATGTAGCTAAAGTTGTGTCGGTTTATAGACAAGCTATTGATCTATACTTTGAGGGTAATCTTACCAAAGAAAAGAAAAAGGAATTACTAACTGAATTAGAAAAAGTTTACAATCGTGGATTCTCGTCCGGATTTTATTTCGATATTCCAAGCTCTGAAGAATACGCCGGTGTTGAGGGAAGCAAAGCCACGACTCGCAAATCGTATGTTGGCAAAATTTTGAATTATTATAAAGAAATTGAAGTAGCACATATTTTAATAGAATCAGGTCAAATAAAAGTAGATGATGAAATATTGATTATGGGTGAAACGACAGGCGTGCTTGATATCAAATTAGAAAAATTTTCTGTTAATGATAAAGAAAACTCAATTGCAAACAGAGGTGATGAAATTACCCTAAAGGTTCCTTCACTCGTTAGAAGAAATGATAAAGTTTATTTGATTGATATTATCAAATAGTGTTGATATTTAATTCTCTTTTTAATGAACTTTTTTGCTGCTCATTTAGTTTCATAATAAAAAGAGAAAGGAACAAAAATGAACTGTCCTGTTTGTAGCGAAACCAGTCTTGTAATTTCTGAAAGACAAGGTGTTGAAATTGATTATTGCCCAAAATGCCGTGGTGTTTGGCTTGATCGCGGAGAACTGGATAAAATAATCGATCGATCAAATGAAGTTTTTGACAATGAGAAATCTAAATCTTTCGATGATAAACGATACGATGATACAAAACATTATTCTGATAAAAAATATGATGACGATTACTATAAAAGAAACAAAAGAAAATCCTTCTTTAATGACTTATTTGATTTTTAATTTATGACAGGAATAGAAATAATATTATACCTGATCGGCGGATTGATAATGCTATTTATCGGTGCGGAAGGCTTAATTAGAGGCAGTTCAAATCTCGCAATAAAAATTGGAATTACTCCGCTTGTAGTAGGTTTAACCGTGGTAGCCTTTGGAACAAGTACGCCCGAATTAGTTGTAAGTCTTAAAGCCGCACTTCTTGGTAACAGCTCAATTTCTTTAGGTAATGTAGTGGGTTCAAACATTGCCAATATTGCCCTTATCCTTGGTGTTGCAGCATTGATAAGACCACTTGATGTTCACGCAAAAGTGATAATGAGAGAAATACCAATTATGATAGGAATAAGCATTTTACTCCTATTGTTATTAATTGATGGCGAGTTAGGATTTTTTGATGGATTGGTTTTTGTAATTGGATTAGTCGTTTACCTGGTTGTTAATGTTTTGATAGCACGAAAAGAAAAAAATCCCGAGATAGATTCTGAGTTTAGTGAGGGATTAAAAAGTAAACTTGGAATTCCAGTTTCTATTGTTCTAATGATTGCAGGATTAGGATTATTGATACTTGGTGCTAATTTATTTGTTCAAAGTGCGGTTGCAATTGCCAAGATATTTAATGTAAGCGATGCAATAATTGGATTAACTATTGTAGCTATTGGTACAAGTTTGCCGGAACTAATAACTTCAATAGTTGCTGCATATAAAAAGGAAGCTGATATAGCTATTGGAAACGTAGTTGGGTCTAATATTTTTAATATTCTCGGAATATTGGGAATTACGGCACTAATAATTCCAATTAGTTCTGTTGGAATAAGCTATGTTGATTTAGGAGTAATGTTGTTTACGGCAATCATTTTGTTTCCACTTAGCAGAACTGGGTTTTCAATATCCAGATTTGAAGGTGCTTTACTGCTTGCTGGATATGGAGGTTATATTTATTACTTAATTCCCTGATAAATTTATTTTATTAATTTATCTCGTTCCTTAGCGTAAAGTTCAACGGCTTCGTTAATAATATTGTAAGCTGTCTCCCGTCCGAGAAATTGTTCTACTACAACTTGTTTATGTTCAAGCTTTTTGTAGTCTTCAAAAAATCGTCTCAACTCAACCACAGTATGCGGCGGCAATTCTGAAATATCATTAATGTAATTAACTGCCATATCATTATTTGCGACAGCAACAATTTTATCATCCTGCTCATCATCGTCAATCATATGCATTACACCAATAACTCTGGATTCTATAATACACAAGGGATCAACATCAATAGAACAGATAACAAGTATATCCAATGGATCTTTATCATCACAATATGTCTGTGGAATAAATCCATAGTTGGCAGGATAATGAACAGATGAATAAAGAACCCGGTCTAATCTTAACAAACCGCTTTCTTTATCAAGTTCATATTTGCCTTTTGAACCTTTTGGGATCTCTATTATTGAATTTACTACTTCGGGAATCTTTTTTCCCGCCGGTACTGAGTGCCACGGATTTGCTGAATAAATTTTCATAAAGTTATATAAATAATAATTCTGTTAATATAAATATTGGTAAAAGCACTATAATAGAAAACTTAAACATGTAGCTAAAAAAATCAGGCATCTTAATGTTGTTTTCTTCAGCAACAGCTTTAACCATAAAATTTGGACCGTTTCCTATATAAGTCATAGACCCGAAAAATACTGCCGCTGTACAGATCCCTTTTAATAATGGTTCCGGAATCCCGGCAACTAAAGGTCCTGTTGTATTGCCTAATCCAAGTGCAAGCGAATGAAAAGTTACTGCAGTTGGAGTATTATCAAGAAAACTGCTTAACAATCCGGTGTAGTAATAAAATTGATTGATTGTTTGTACTCCCAAATGTTTTGCGTTCACTTCAAGGTAAAGTAGAGCAGGTACCATAGTTATAAAAATTCCTAAAAAAAGATATGCAACTTCTTCTATGGGTCCCCAGGTAAAGTTATTAGATGTTCTTAGAAGCTTTGGAGTAAATTGCATTGATAAAAATGCCATAAAAACAATTACTGCCTCTCTAGTAAACTTGAAATAAGGATTGATGTGAATGAAAGATAAATATTGTTCATTTATAAATGCTACTGCAAGCACTACACCGATTAGAAATATAAAATTTCTTTTACCTTCAATTTTTATTGGACGTATGTTAGCTTCATCCCTAACAATTGCTGCAACAGGTTCTTTTTTGTAGTAATAAGTATCAACCAGGAAATAAATAATTATTAAAATAGCATTTGTAAAAAACCATTCGGGTAATAAATGCAAAAACCAGGTAAAATGAGCACCCCGTAAATACATCATAAACAAAGGCGGATCCCCAAGAGGAGTAAGCAGCCCACCGCAGTTTGCAACTATTCCAATAAAGAACAAAATGGTATGGACCTTAAATTTTCTTTCTTTATTCGTTTGTATAATGGGACGAATCAATAACATTGCTGCACCCGTAGTACCCATAAATGAAGCTAATACAGCACCAATGGCTAAGAACAAAGTGTTTATTTTCGGTTTTGCTTCAATATCGCCCGTTAAAAAAATTCCCCCGGTTATTGTAAACAAGGCTCCAAGTAGAATTAAGAAAGGTACATAATCAAACAACATTGTCTCAATTAGTCTTTCAGAAAAACCGCTCATTAATAAATAAATAACTGCAGGGATGCTGAAAATAATTGCAACCATCAGTTTATTTTTATTCTTTTCCCAAAAATGATTCCAGAATAAAGGAAAGATAGCAATTGATAAAAGCATTAAAACAAATGGCAGCATACTTAAAAGCGGTATTTCAACAGCAGGCATGTTTTCCATAATTTACTTTCAATGTTTGCGTAAAATCCAAAATTTTAAATGTCAAACTAAAGAAATTATTATCAATTTTATATCCATTAAATATAGATTTTGTGTACTCAATAAGAATTATATCAACTTTGATTAGCCTCCTCAAATCAGTATTTTTCAAACTAAAATTTAACATCAACTAAGAAATAATAAGAAGAATTAATTATGCGATTGAGTAAATATTTTGTTCCCACATTAAAAGAAGTTCCAAACGATGCGTTAGTCATTAGTCATATTTTAATGCTCCGTTCCGGAATGGTGAGAATGTTATCAGCAGGAATCTATTCCTTTCTTCCTATCGGATACAGAGTTGTAAAGAAGATTAGCGAAGTAATCAGAGAAGAAATGGATGCAATCGGCGGACAGGAGTTTCATTTACCGGCACTTAATCCCCGGGAGATATGGGAGGAAACAAAACGTGTTGAAGCTTTTGGTGATACAATGTTTCATTTAAAAAATCGTGAATATGTACTTGCACCGACACACGAAGAAATAATGACTTTTCATGCCCGCAATGTTGTTAAATCCTATAAAGACATGCCGCAAATTTGGTATCAGATACAAACAAAATTTAGAAATGAACCCAGACCAAGAAGTGGAGTAATCCGCGGCAGACAATTTTTAATGAAAGATGCTTACAGCTTTGATACAAGCTGGGAAGGGCTTGATAAATCTTACGAACTGCACGATAAAGCATATAGAAAAATATTTGATCGCTGTGGATTAAAATATTTTGTTGTCGGCGCATCAAGCGGTGCAATGGGCGGAACCGGATCGGAAGAGTTTATGGTTAAATCATCGGCGGGTGAAGATACTGTCGCTTATTGTGAATCCTGCGGATATGCTGCAAATGTTGAGGTTGCTGAATCACGTATTGATTCTGTTGAAAGAGATGCTGAAAGTAAAAACATTTTTGAAATATCAACACCAAATGTTCATTCAATTGATGAACTCTGTGAGTTCTTAAAAATAGATGAGACCCGATGTGCAAAATCAAGAATTTATATTTTCAATGATAAACCTATTTTAATTTTAATGCTTGGTAATGATGAAGTGAATGAAACAAAACTGGAAAAAGTTTTAGGAGGCGCAGTTCGTCCTGCTCATCCCGAAGAGCTTAAAGCCATTTCCGGTGCAGATGCGGGTTCCATTGGTCCGGTTGGATTTAGTGGAAGAATAATTGCAGATAATCGTTTGAAGGATGCTAACAATATGTTTAGCGGTGCTAATAAAAATGATTTTCATATCGGTGGAATAGATTTTAAACGTGATATTGCAAATATCGAATACGCTGATTTCAGGACAGTGATATCCGGTGAAGGCTGTCCGCGTTGTGATAAACATCTTGAAGTTTTTCCGGCAATTGAGCTTGGACATATATTTAAACTTGGCACAAAGTATTCAGATTCAATGGGTGCGTTATTTACAGACGAAAAGGGTGAAGAACATCCGATTATTATGGGAAGTTATGGAATAGGGGTTGAGCGTGTGATGGCGTGTTACATCGAACAGAATCACGATGCAAAAGGAATTATTTGGGATAAATTACTAGCACCATTTAAAATTCATTTACTTGGATTGAATTTGAAAAAACAAGATATAGTAGATACTTGCGAGAAAATTTATAATGATTTGAACAGACAGGGAATAGATGTATTATATGATGATCGTGAAGTTACTGCGGGATTTAAATTTAATGATGCTGATTTGCTTGGAATGCCCATACAGGTAGTGATTGGAGAGAAAAAATTAAAAGAGAATAAATGCGAAGTTAAGATTAGAAAAACAGGTGAAAGATTTGATGTTGCAATAGGTGAGTTACAAAATAAAATTAAAGAATTATTACAATAGTTATATTTAATAAATCTTACAGGCGTTTTAATGACTAAGAAATGGAATGAAGAAGAAGTAAAAATTCTTAAACAGCTTTATAAAAAAAGAGGAGCAAAGCCCGTTGCACAAAAATTAGGAAGATCACCTTCTTCCGTAATGACTAAAGCAGCAAAACTTGGAATAAAATTTAATGGTGTAAGATCCTGGAGTAAGTGGGAAGATAGTTATCTCAAAAGACATTATGATGATCGGAAAAACACTTCACTGGCTAAAACACTTAAACGTTCAGTCAATTCAATTCTGGGAAGAGCACAATTTCTTAAACTGCGTGGACCTAAAGCTAAAGGATGGACAGAAAAAGAAATAGCCATTCTCCGGCAAATGTATCCATCCAGAAAATACTCCCTTAAAGAAATTTCGCAGATCATAAATAGAACACAATACGCCATTCTTTTAAAAGCACAAACGTTAGGTATAAACAGACCTGTTCATGATCACGAGTGGACTAAGGAAGAGCGAAAGTATCTGATTAAATATTATAAGACAAAAACTTATAAAGAAATTGCTAAAGACCTTGGATTAACCCAAAGTTCTGTTTCACATTATGCAAACAGGGCAGGATTAAAACACCGTGCTAAAGGACGCCCCTGGACGACAGAAGAATTTCAATACATTAAAGATAATTACAAAAAGATTCCAACAAGAGAAATTGCTGCAAAATTAAACAGATCAATTGATGCGGTTATAAACAGCGCCGGACCTCTCGGTATTAGTGCCGGGATGCCGCGTCCATGGACTGATGAAGAAAAAGATTTTGTAAAAAAAAATTATGGCAAAATCTCTATTGAAGAATTATCACAAAATTTAAAACGTACTCCACTGGCGATATCTGCTGCAGCTTCAAAACTAAACCTTACGAAAAAAAGAAATATTAAGAATACAAAAAGAGAGAAAAATATTTTTTAATATTAACCGAATCATTAGAAAATAAAAAAGGCTCAGGTATCTGAGCCTTTATAGCAATAACCTTCTTTTTATTATCAATTTCACTTAATGATTCCCCGATTGTTCGGAGCGATCTGCAGCAACCGTCACCTATGATTTTAATATTTCATTAATGAACTGTTTTGTTAATTCTGAGACTTTAATTATTCTTATTCTAGAATTAAGTTTATCTTTTTTGTTAGCTGCAGAATTTAACATCTCTTTAGCTTTATTATAATCTACATCCTTAACTATCACAAAAGCATTAATTTTTGTATTAGGTAGAATTGTAAATAAATCCCTAAAGCGATCATTAATTGCTTCTCGTGCTGTATCAATTGATGTTGTAACTTCAAATACTGCAGGAACCTCGTAACCTTCTAAAATCAATAAATCGATTTCTTTTATTTTCTTAAAGGCGTTAGCATTTGCTATACCAAAGTCTTCTTTAAACTGCATGGAAGAACTGATGATACGAAAATCTTTCTCTTTATTTTGCTCTGTCTTACCAACATGAACTTTATAGCCTAGTTCTAGTGCAAAATGAGCAACAAGTTGTATGATTTCATTATGTGATAGATTAGAAGTATTAGAATCTTCACCAAACAATCCTAGTTGATCTATAGTATATGGTTTATCAATTTTTTCTTTTGGTTTGAAATCTGTTTTAAGCCTGTATCCTTTTTTCTTTGATTTTTTATCTTCATACATTTCACAATATTTATCCAGTACCTTATTAACTGCTTCAATACCAGGGCGATGACTATTGACTAATTTAGTATAAACTTCTGATAACAATTCATCAACAGTTACGAAATGCCTTTGCTTTAATAAGGAAACAATAACATTATAAGAAAATTCTTCTGCCTTGACGAAATCAATTGGGCGAAGTCTTTTCGTTTTGGGATCGTAGTATTCTGTGAACTGTTCTTTTGTAAACCATTTTTTTTGTTTTGAATCTAAACTAAAATACTTTTTCAAGAAACTTTCAAAATTGAAATTTGCTACATCAGTAAAAACGTGGATCTCATTCATTAAAAATGGTACGAGAACAGTCATTAGAGTATTTTCATCAGCACCACCGTGGTAAACTAAAAGACTTTCAATTTTATCTACAAGTTTTTTTTCTTGTTCCTGCGAAAGCATGGAACTTATTTTGTGTGCATCATCTATAGTATCTATACGCTGAAAACTTAATATAAAATCGCCTAGCATTGAACCAGATGCTTTAGTATGAAAGGTTTGAGTATAATTTTGAATTGGTGGTTGATAAATGATACCTCTATTTTCTGAAAAATCTTCGGATGGCAATTTGAATCCCGCTCTATTAGCTGCACGATGTAGTGACATCCATACACTAATATCCTTATTATGAAACGTTAATACCATATAACCATTAGGTTTTAATACTCTGTGACATTCTTTAAATATTTTATAAAGCATTTCTTCGTAGTGTTTTTCATCTTTTGCAGATTCAAACCCACTATGTCGTGTTTGGATCGCTTCATATTTATTATCAATAATCCCGTCCTTTTTCAAAATATCCTTTAACCATATCACCCAGAAGTCACTTAATTCGGCATACTGTACATTGCCTCCAAATGGTGGATCGGTTATTACGGCATCAATTGAATTTTCAGGCAATGGTAATTTATGTGACGATCTATTATAGAGATTAACAGTTTTATTTTCCTGTATTTCGTTGAAAGAATCAGAAATGGAAAAAAAATCACCTATTGTCTGATTTGAGAATTCTTTACCTCTAACTATTCCCATTGCCAATTTTGAAAATGCTGAATACACATTTACTTCATTAAATACATTAGGTTGCCAATAAGCATGCCCACCCCACTCAGGATTACCCCCGCGCCAATTGGGGTTTCCAGCTACCATGCGATTGGTAAATCGCAGTGAATTACTAAAACACATGTAAATAAATTTTTTCGTTATTTCATCGGAAGTATTTAATTGGATTGCTTTTAACAAAAACGAATTGGCCAATAAATTCCTTTTTGTAAATAAATCAGAAAAATATTTTATTCCTTTCTTAAATAAACCATGATCCTTTTCTAAGTCACCATCGGGAAATTCATCAGTTGGATACCAAAGTTTCTCCTTCTTCACTATTTTGGAAAAATTTTTGTCGATTTCATTTAATAAATCAAAATCTCTATCTGTTAACTTTTGCAATCCTTTGTATCCACAATTACAATCAACTAATAAGTTAATAGGTACTTCTTTAATTTTAATTGTTTCTGATGGTTTAAAGGCCTGCTTGCATTTTTTATTTGTACATATATAAACACCTGCTTTAGGTTTTTTCGCATTAGCTAATATAACTTCTTGATGACAGATAGGACATTCAAATACATTACTCCATTCAAACCATTCAGCGAAAGTATCTTTTTTACATTTTAAACATTTTGTTTTATATAAGGGTTTAATTTTATCCGCTGAACTTTTTTTTACTTCTTCAAAAGCTTTTATAAACTTATTTATATCTAATTGAGTTATTTCCATTTCGGTTATGAAAGTTGCGAGAGGGTTTAGATCTACACCAACAACTTTACGTCGTAATTTTAATGCCTCAACCACAGTAACACCGCCACCACAAAAAGGATCAAGAATAATATCTCCGGGTTCAGTATAATGTTTAATAATATTTTCAAAAACATTCCAAGGTCGGCGTGCATAATATCTATGCATTTTATAAACAGGCGTATGTTGCGCCGCTTGAACTGGGTGTTCGAGTGGTTTAATAGGTTTTAATTTTGGCGATTCTTGGGCTTTTTGATTATCAATTTCTTGTTGGATGGAGAACATTTATAACCTTTAATAAAAAATTATTGAAAGCAATTGCAACTTAACAAGATGCCAAAAGAGAGCAAAATAAAAAGCTGCCAAGCGCGGCAGCTTTTCTTTTGATGTCACGGTCGCACCGTGACAACATATAAATAATTGATTTAATAATATTTTTATATCCTCTTGACTTTATACTTATTAAAGAGGTTAGGTAGCTTTTTATATATTTCCTTTATATCCACTTCTAAAAATAATAACAATCTGTTCAGGAGTAACTTTATCTTTTTTGTTTTTATAACCTATTTCTTTTCTGAAAGCAAGTATAGCTTTTGCAAAATGAAGTTCGTGCTCTTTAATTTTTTCATAATCAGGATGTCGCCCCATAACATATTTGCCATATTCTTCCAAAATTTCATCAGAGCCCCATAATAATATGTTTCTACTCATTTCAGAAAAGTTATAGTGCCAATTTTCATAATGGTGTTTGTTAAATAAAATTTCTGAATGTGAGTCAAGCATTCTCTTAAGTGATGCTCTTTTATTTTGTTCAAGCTCTGCTTTTGATTGAGATTTTTCTTTCATCCAAGTTCTTAAATAATAAAAGAGAAATCCGACAGCAGTAGTTAAAGAGGATATTAAAAAAGTTTCTAAAGCCGACATAATAAATTTTGGACGATTATGGATTTAACAAATATTTTAATAGCACTTGCAACCTCAATTATAGTAGCTACAATATTAACATTGCTCGTTGAATTTTTCGATAAAAGAAAATAATTATAAGGATTGCTCCACACTCAACTATTTAATATTTCCTTTTTTTCTTTGGCTATCACGCTCGCACCCTGCCAAATACTAAATCACTTCAACAATAAAACTTGTCAGTTGGATCTCATGTGTGTTCTTGGCCAAGTTTGTAATTCAATAAATCCCATTCATTTAATTTGCCACAGTCTCTGTATTTACCAATTCAGCCAACTTAGCCGCAATATCCTCTAATGAGTCTTCTATAGTACTTAAACCACTTCGTGAACCAAGTAAAGGGCTTACTTCACGTAAATTCTCAAAAGTTGTATTGTGCACGATCGGGACAAGTAAATCACGAGCTAGGAGTGCAGAAAGTTCTTTATCAGCTATTCCTTCTCCTTTAATGCGTTCAAGAAAAGAAGGTGTAACTAATACGATGCCTACTCGAGACTTTGCCAACCCTTTGTCTATTTCACGTAGTAAAGGTGAGCCTAGTGAAACATCTTTTTCACTAAACCAAACAGTTACACTTTTCGCTTCTAAAAAATCGTTTAACTCTCGTGCTACACCTTTGCGATCATCCCAAGCGTGACAAAGAAAAACATCACGTAAATCTTGTAATTCAGCACGTTTCTCAAAATTATCTCGAACAGGTGTTAGAGTTCTAATTTCTGCGGGTGTGTATAAAATGTTGGAATTTAATGGAGACCAACGTGCCTTAGTTTTAGTTTGGCTACCACTGCCACTACTACTGTTGCGACTTATTGAATTATATGAGGGTGATGAATACTGTGAACTATAAGAAGGATAAGATCTGTAACCACTATACCTACTTCCACAAACTGGGCAGTTTGCTGCTCCACTCGCTGTGCGATGACCATTAACAGGTGCTGTACATCTTGCCATGTTTTTGATCTCCTTAGATTTTTAAATCCTAGAAAACTTCTTTGTATGTCACGGCTGCACCGTGAGAAATACCTATTCATCAGCACTACACACACTCAATTACGTGCAATGCTGTACACAAAACTTCACACCTAAAAAACTGTTGGAGGAAAAAAGAAAAGCGTATCCATCAAAACAAAGCAGGCTAAAAATCATATTTACAGAAGGTAATAAGTAAGACCAGACCCAATAAAAACTTGCCGACTCTAAAACCACCAACAAGTACTCCCTATGGCAAAAGTGTGGAGAGAGTATAAAACTATTTATGCAAACGTAAACAAATTAAATTGCAATCTCAATTAACAATTAGCAATAAAATAACAAAAACAAAAAACCCCTCGCTTAAAAAACGGGGGGTTTTAAGTCCGCAAACAAAAAAACCAACCTACTTACTCACTTATGTTTTTATTAATTATTTATTTAAATCTAATTGAAGACTGCCAACTGTAGACTGCCAACTTCAACGTTGCTGCTCTCAACCAACACTCAACTCGGCTCAACTGGTGTATCCGGCTGCTCGTGTCTTACACCAATATCGTGTATCTCACG
>DPRR01000016.1 GCA_003538625.1 Ignavibacteriales bacterium | reverse complement strand
TGAGCCAGGATCAAACTCTCCGTTGTAGAGTTTAATATTTTTGTAATCTTGGCGTTAGACGCAAGTTAAACTATGGAATTAACTGGCTTATTATCTCACTCTTTCAAAGAACAAAACCTTCTTTAAGAAGGGCTACAAATTTAAAGTCTCGTTATACTAAAGTCAAGTAAACTTAATCTTGGCAATAACAAAACATAAAAAATAATTTGAAGAACAACTATTTATTTAAAAGTAGCCCGCTAATATGCGGGATTAACAATTAAATGTCAAGTTTTACTTGGTTAATTGTACAATTAACAATAGAACAGTTGCAATACTGCCAATGATACTAAAGTACCCACCCCATTCTGATACTGTTGTTTGGAATGATCTGATTCGTTGTTTAGGAATAAAAATATAATCACCGTCTTCTATTTTAACGTTTGAAGTTGCTGTAACCCAATTTCGTGAATCTCCTTTAATAATCATGATTCCGTCTTCTGCATACTCGCCCAGACCACCTGCCTGTTCTATATAATACAAATAATCTTTGTCTTGTATGTATTTAACATGCCCGGGGTTCGATACCTGACCAAAAACATATACAGTCTTTGTATACGGCGGTACAACAATTACATCACCACTCTCTAAATTAAAATTGTAAATATCAGAGTTCTCATTTTCTGCTTGTGTAAAATCTATTGCACTTCCTTCATTTAAAACTCTATACTGATTTTCAGTTTCAAAATAATATTTATCTTCTTCAACCAAATTGGACATTCTAAACATCATAGCTTGTTCATAATTAACAATTCTATCAACTAACTGAGTATTTCTATTTAGCAAATCATCACCAATTTTTATCCCATATTCTCTTTCAAGAATCGGAGTGATACTATTTCCTCTAAAAATTCTGGATCTTTTAAGCGATGCGTTGCTGGTAAACCCTTTAACTGACTTTATGACTTCACCAAGTTTTGTCTTATTTTTTGTAATTGGAACATAGCCAGGCTGATTTACTTCGCCAAGTACTAATACGTAAAAATCCTTTCGTTGTGTTTCGTTCGCAAGAATTACTATTTGATCACCCCTTTGAAGCTGCATATCTTCATCTAAATTAACGCTAATAGTTTCTTGTTTTAGTCCATCGTAAGAAAGTCTGTTTATCTGAACTTTATTTACATTTTCAAAAGCCGGGTTAACTCCTCTAGCAAGTGAAATGGCATCGCTTAGTTTATCTCCTTCAACATAAAAGAATTTTCCCGGTCTGTTTACTGCTCCATTTATACTAAAAAAATTTCTGTCAATATCATAAGAAGGAAAAATTATTACATCATCATTCTTTAAGTATGGGTTGTCTTTAAAATCTCCGTATAACCTAAATTTTTCTAAATCAATTATTATCTCTTCGCCTGACGATCTTTTTAAATGAATTCCTCTAAGTGAAAATTTTGTCAGATCTTTTTTAATTTTTTCTAGAAATTCTTCATCCTGAGCGTTTGCGATGGAACGGGAAACAGCTTCATTATAAATTCTGGTCACAAATTGATCTACTCGTTCAGTCATCAAAGCGGGAAACGATCCTGTGAGTGGAAAACTTCCACCAATTGTAACACTTATCCCTGAAAAATTCAATAAACTTTGTTGATCTTTAGTTGTTGTTTGAGAATAAATAACTGTAATTAGCAAAAACCAGACTAAAAAAAGATACTTCATCTTATTCCTTAATTTCTATTTGTGTACTGAAGATTGTAGTAATTTTGATATTCGCCTGAAATAATTCTTTCCCACCAATTTTTATTTCTCAGATACCAATCAATAGTTTGTTGAATCGCTGAATCAAATTGAAATTCGGGTTTCCAACCTAACTGTGATTGAATTTTAGTTGAATCAATTGCATATCTCCTGTCATGACCAGGGCGATCTTTAACAAACTGAATTAAGTCTTCTCCCTTTTTAAGGTTTTGCAGAATTAATTTTATGATTTCTAAATTTGGCATTTCATTACTTGCTCCAATATTGTAAACTTCACCAAGTTTACCTTTTTCAAAAACTAATTCAACAGCTTTGTTATGATCAATAACGTATATCCAATCCCGCACATTCATTCCATCACCATAAACCGGTAGTTTTTTGTTTTGCAAAGCATTTAAGATCATTAAAGGAATTAATTTTTCCGGAAACTGAAGCGGACCATAATTATTTGAACATCTTGTAATGACTACAGGCAGCCCGTAAGTATGATGAAAAGCCTGAACCATCATATCAGCAGCAGCTTTGCTTGCTGAATATGGACTGTTTGGAGAAATCGGTGTTAGTTCTGTAAACAAACCACTTGCGCCCAAACTTCCATAAACTTCATCAGTTGAGATTTGCAAAAATCTTTCTACCCCAAATCTCCGGGAAGCTTCAAGCAAAACATTTGTACCAATAACATTAGTTCTGAAAAATATTTCTGAGCCTGAAATACTTCTGTCAACATGGGACTCGGCGGCAAAGTTAATTACATATTTAATATTATATTTTTCAAATATGTAGTTAACTAATTCAGAGTTTGTAATATCCCCCTTAATAAAAGTGTAGTTTTTATTTGATTCAACTGCACTTAGATTTTCAAGGTTGCCTGCATAGGTAAGTTTATCAAGATTAACAATAAAATAATCATCTCTTGATTTTAATATGTAGTTTATAAAATTACTACCAATAAACCCCGCACCGCCTGTTACTAATATTTTTTTCATAATTAAAAGGAGAAAAATCCTGCAAAAATGCCTGCTTGAATAAAAAATCCATCAGCTTTTAAGTCCGATGGAACACCACTTATTGATTGATCATTTTCAGTTTTCCAGTCACTTCCAAAAGTTAATTGATATCCTGCTCCAACTCTTAAAGATAAAAATCTGTAAATTGGAAAATCAGCATTCAAAGTGGGAGTAAATGTCCAGTAACTGTTTTTAATTTTTCTTGAGATATTTGTTGATCCCCCATCGTCAATTGCATTCCATCCATTTTCCCAACTAAAATTTCCATCGTTCCGGAATAATTCAATTGTCATACTTCCGGTTCCTAAAATTGCACCTACAGAAACACCGACATTTTTAATAAAAGGCAAAGTATATTCTACAGTCAGTCCGCCGCCGCCAAGGGAATATATTGCCTCCCGATTAATGCCGTTTATTGTTGATGAATTCGAAACGGATCCACCAAAACCCATACCGCCAACACGTAGATTTTTTACAAATCCAATATAAATAAAACCTGCACCGCCAGTTGTAAACATTCCGCTTGTTGAAAGTTCGGGAATCCCAACTTCTTTAAGCTTTAAATTAATCGGATCCACATTTGGCATATACCATCCACCAACAAATCCGCCGCCGCCGCCAAACGGTGCATCAAAATATTTGGTAGTTTGTGATTGCGCCTGAAAATTAAGCGCCAAAGCTATGATTACAGTTATTAAATATTTCATAATTGTTTCTTTATTTCTTAATAAATTTACCAAAGTAAGTATGATTTTCAAAAAAGGGTTGTTTAGCCACTTGTGAAAATAACATACTTCACAGACTTTTGTAGTGTAAATATCAATCAATAAAAATTATATGAAAATATTAATAACCGGTGGAAGCGGATTGCTGGGTCAGTATTTAAATCGGGTACTTTCTTTACGGCACAATATTTTGACCATTTACAATACAAACGCTGGAAATTGCAAAGAATACAATTCAATAAAATTAGATATTTGTGATAAAACATCTCTTACAAAAATTTTTGATGATTTTAGAGCTGATGTTGTAGTTCATACTGCTGCATATTCAAAATCAATTTTATCTGAGGGATATTCTTCAAAAGATGTATATAATATTAATGTTAATGCCACAAAACAAATTGCTGAATTATGCGATAAGTTCAATGCAAAATTAATTTATACTTCCACAGATCTGGTTTATGCCGGCTACAGGGGATCTTATTTAAAAGAAGATGCAAAACTACTTCCGGCTTCATTGTATGCTGAAACAAAATTAATGGGTGAAGTAAAAATCCGGGAAACATTTGACAATTATATTATTCTTAGAACAGCATTGTTATTTGGGTTTGGATTAAATCATTCAATAAATCATCTTCAAAAAATTTACTCAGATTTGCAGAAAGGCAAGCCGGTAAAACTTTTTATTGATCAGTACAGAACACCTATTTCATTGATTGAAGCTGCACGAATAATATGTGAACTTGTAAGCAGTGATATAAAAACAGAAATAATAAACTTTGGCGGATTGGAAAGAGTTTCCCGCTATGAACTTGGAGAACTGCTTTGTGAGATAGCAAAGTTTGATAAAAATCTTTTAACTAAAATTACAATGGATGATGTTACTGAAGTTGCAAAAGTTGAAGATGTTTCTATGAGTACTGATAAACTTGAGTCTTTTGGATTCAAACAGAAGTCACTTGATGAAATGATTTTAGAAATTCTTGAGCAGTAAATTGTATTAAAAACTTAAAGTCATTTCGAAGTCCGCACGCGGCAGATTCGACCTGCCGAACCTATAGGCAGATTGGGAAATCTGTAACCTAAATTGATAAGATTTATCCCGCTGGTTGAAATATCATGAAATTAAAGCTCGATCACTCTTAGTACAATTATTCCTGTATGTTTTTTAATTTTCTTTGCGTAATCACTCAATGGGGTTTCTGTTATTTGAACTTTGCTTCCTGCTAATGGCGCATGAAGAAAATGAATTCTGCCATCATCCATTTTAAGTGCAATTCCAACGTGACCAATATCCAAACCCTTATCGCTGGTAGTTAATGCAATTAAATCACCAGATTGAATTTTTGATTCTACTTTTTCAATATCATTTTCAGGAATGTAATAATACTGGCGCGAGTTAATTTCTTCTTCCTGTTTTTTTATGATTGGAATAAATGAAGGATTATCCTGTAATTGTTTGTAGAACTTTGGATTTTCAGACATAAAGTTAACCTTAAATCTGATAGGCTTTCCGCCAATTTCTTCCGTTATGTCTTTAACAATTCCTTTTTGCTGATTGTTATAAATCCAATCTGAAAAATAATGCAAGCGTGAAGGAAACTTATCCAGTTTTCCATCTCTATATCTAATAAATGTTAACTCATTCTGATAATCCTGAAAACTTGTTTTATCTTTTTTGATGCATCTTGCAAATGTTAAAGCTGTTTCAAGAAAGGTTGTGCAATCAAGACCTGTTAAATTAATTACAAGTTTTTCATCACCTTCTTTTTCAAGAGTGTGAGCAACGTACTCAGTATTAAGAAAACTTCTACCGATCTCAGCAACTACTTCATTAATAGGTTTTTCTTTTAATGAATTATCAACAGCAAGTTTAAATTTTGAGTTGCATATCTCAACATCTTTTTCTGAAAACGTCTGTGATGCAACATTAGAAGAAAGAAATAAAATAGTTGTGAATACAATCAAACTGATTCTATATAAATCTGATTTCTCTATTCGCCTGCCTACCACAAAGGCGGGTTCGAAATGACATCCAAAATAATTCTTCATTTTTAATTCCTAATTTTTAACCTGTCTATCGACAGGTTGTTTCTAAATAATATCTTCATCTACCGGTGCTGATGTATACTCAGCAATTTGTCTTGCATGTGCAAGATTTTCAAATCGTGCATAATCTTTTATAAATGCAAGTTTAATTGTTCCTGTTGGTCCGTTACGCTGCTTGCCGATAATTATCTCTGCAACACCTTCATTTGATTCACCGTTTTCATCTTTATCAATACCGTAATACTCGGGACGGTTTAAGAAAATCACCACATCTGCATCCTGTTCAATAGAACCTGATTCACGGAGATCTGAAAGCTGCGGACGCTTATCTGATCTTGCTTCAACAGCACGATTTAGCTGTGCCAATGCTATAACCGGAATATTTAATTCCTTTGCCAGAGCTTTTAACGATCTGGAGATATGAGAGATTTCTCTTTCACGGCTTTCTGCTTTTGGCGGGCCTTGCATCAACTGAAGGTAATCGATGATTATCATTCCAATATTTTTTTCAGCCTTAAGTCTTCTTGCTTTTGCTCTAATTTCCAAAACCGTTTGTGAAGGTGAATCATCAACATACAGAGGCGCATTAATTAATTTATGTGCATTCTTACTTAGTTTAACGCCTTCTTCACTCGGTAATTTTCCGGTTCTTACTTTATGCGCATCCAATCTTCCTTCTGCACAAAGCAGACGAATAATTAATTGCATTGTTGACATTTCAAGACTGAATATTCCTATTGGCACATTGTGATCAATAGCAGCATTACGTGCAAGGGTTAATGCAAATGCAGTTTTGCCCATTGATGGTCTTGCAGCTACAATTATTAAATCAGATTTTTGGAAACCACCGAGCAGTTCATCTAATTCATAAAATCCGGTGGGAACGGAAAACTTTCTTTCCTTTTGAGAGTGAATCGCTTCAATGTACTCAAGTGCATCGCGTACAGCACGATCCATTCCCTGGAATGTTCTCTGTAAATGCGATTCTGTAATCTCAAATATTTTTCTTTCTGCATCATCAAGAATTTCAAATGCATCAAGGTTACCTTCATAAGCTGCTTGTGCAATTTGGTGTGATGAAGAAATAAGTCCGCGTAATATTTGTTTTTCTATTATAATCTTGGCGTGGAATTCCACATTGGCAGCAGAAGAAATATTTTGTGAAAGCTTACTTAAATAAACTGCACCGCCTACTTCTTCTACCTGATTTCTTTTTTTAAGTTCTTCATAAAGCGTAACGGTGTCTATCGGTTCATTTGATTCGAACAAAGAAATCATTGCTTCAAATATCATTTGATGCTGACGAAGATAGAAACTTTCTTTAGTAAGCATTTCAATTGCTTTTGGTACTGCTTCTTTTTCGATAAGCATTGCGCCAAGTACGGCAGCTTCAATTTCGGGTGCAGAAGGCGGTCTTACATCTGCAGGTACAATCTGAGTAGTTTCGTTATATGTTTTACTTGTTTTTGCCATTATTCAAACGTTTAATACCGATTATATCGGGGATGTAAAAGTAAGTTAGATATTATTTAATTACAAGATATGATATTGAAGGAAAACCGGTTATCTGTCTCTTTTATAATAACTTTTTACAAGTGATCCGGCTAAAATTTCTGTTTTTTTATGTACAAACTTTTTATCATTATCCAT
Organism: Ignavibacteriales bacterium; assembly: GCA_003538625.1. Taxonomy (GTDB): domain Bacteria; phylum Bacteroidota; class Ignavibacteria; order Ignavibacteriales; family Ignavibacteriaceae; genus IGN3. The sequence continues at coordinate 167,575 of DPRR01000016.1, read as the reverse complement.
TTTACCAAACAATGGAATACCATCCCCTAAAAGAATTGGAATTTTTGTTATGATCATTTCATCAATCAGATCCTGCTCAAGAAAATTTTGTATTGTTTTACCGCCATCGATATAAAGGTTTGTAAAATTACGGGAGTGTAATAAATCAACTACATAATCCGGTTTGCCATTAATAAGTTCTGCTTTATCACTAATATTATCTGGAATGGATTTTAAAGTGCTGCTTAATACAAAAACTTTTTTCGGGTAGGGCCATTCTTCAAAAGATAAAACTGTTTCAAAAGTATTTCTTCCCATAACAATCGCATCTATGTTTTTTATAAAATCACCAAAGCCAAAATCGCTTCCATCCGGATTTGGTATTTCTGTAAGCCAGTCAATGCTTCCATCTTTTCTTGCTATAAAACCATCAAGACTTGTTGCTATGTAAACGTAATTTGACATTTGCTTAAAATATGTAACCAATATTCAGACTTGGTGATAAAAAATATTCATTACTGCCGTTATATTCATTTACTTGTTTAATTCCAGAAAATTCTAAATTTAATGTGAACCTTTCTTCTAATAAGATGCTGATTCCAGTATTTAATATTAATCCCCAACCCCATTGATTCGCTTCATCCGTTAGATCTCGGAAACCCACAATAGGACCAAAACCAAAATAAATGTTAAATGGATTGTATTTGTTTAACCAGAAGGTAAAAGGAAGACTGCCTCCACCTCCTTCAATAGAATTATCAGATAGAACCATTGCTAAATTTGGCATAACACCAAAACGAAAATCACTGGAATCATTAAAGGTAATAATACTTGCAGTGGATAAGCCCCATCTTTTTTGTTCTACATTATTTGAAAAATCATACCATCCTTTTATCTGGCCAGAGATTGTATTATTAAATCCATATCTAATTGTTGCTTCTCCACCAAAAGCCATCTTTGCAGCTGTTCTATCTGGTAATGTTTCTGGTAAATACCCGGCGCCACCAAGTAATTGTATTTCATCTTTTTGTAATGGCTTTGGAGGTAAATTAATTGATGGACTATAAACAAGACTGGGCGCGCAACTATTAATTATTAACACTATGGCTGTAAGAAAAATTAAAGTATGTTTAGTTTTAATCATAAAATTCAAATAATCTTTATTTTTATTAGACAATTGAATATCACTAACCTCAATTGTTTTTCAATTCTGTAAAAATTACAAACCATTGTAAGGCAAAAAATACTTAACATTCTAAACAATAAACAGGGTGTATTTAATTTTTTATTTGTTGTCTACTATTTGCGGTTGAGGACAGGTTAAGTTTATACAACGATTTGAAAGATAGAGTTACAAAGGTTAAGCTTGCTCTTGCCTCTCAGTACGGCAAAACCAGTAATAAGTATAAGGATGCGGTTAAGTATTAAAGTAATGTAATATTATTAAACTCAATCTCAACCTCATCCCCTGCCCTTCTCCTTATCAAGGAGAAGGGTTTTAATTCCCTCTCCTTAACAAGGAGAGGGATAAAGGGTGAGGTTAGTTAATGTACTGGTTTGTTCGAGGCACGCAAATGGGGGCTGTTTTATTTATAGTCCACTTTGTACGCCTTAAGTTCATTCAATTCTTTATTTATATTTTTTTCCCATACTTTAATCGCCGCAATATTATTTCCCAAATCAGCATCACTTTTATAATCTTCTAATCTTTTTTCTAAATCCAGATTTATTTTTTCTGACATTAATTGAAATTGTTCTTTGTAATCATTTACTTCAAAATCAGTACTATAAAATTCTTTTCTTAGTTTTCGTGCATAAAGTTCATAAATATTAAACATAACCTGATTGTAAAGTAATAAATTATCAGAAGCATCTTTCTTATTTACCCAGGAATGTTTTTTATCAAACACACAGAGTGAGGTAAGTTTTACTTCACTAAAAATATTTTCTTTTTCTATTCTGGCAGGATTGTACAAACGTATTTCACTTACATAATTTTTATCTGAACTTTTTGGTGTCCCCTGAAAATCATTCCAGGTTAGCTTACTTGTTTCAGACCAGTAAACATAATCTGCTTTGTCATAAGTTTGATACAACTCCGGTGTTTTATTTGCTGCACATCGAACAAATAAAAAGGAGAACAGAATTAAAATATATTTATTCATAGCCATACATTTCCTTTTTTAGAAGACTTCTTTTTTGTTTTTCAGATACATTGTTGAATTATTTCGTTATGCGTAATTCTTATGTTATCCTTTAATCTCAAACTCATCCCTACCCTTCTCCTTATTAAGGAGAGGATTTAAATTCCCTCTCCTTTGCAAGGAGAGGGATAAAAGGGTGAGGTTATCTTTGTCTTAATTTTTTAATTGCTTCTTCAATTTTTTTAAAAGCCATGTTTGCATTGCCAATCAAATCATCATTAGTTATACGCAGAAAAGTAATACCGAAAGTTTCTAAATATTCCTGGCGTTTTACATCATACTCTTTTTGATCGGGGTTGTTATGAACATCGCCATCCAATTCAATAGCAAATTTAATTTCGGGAGAGTAAAAATCAATAACAAATTGATCGATGGAGTATTGTCTTCTGAATTTGCAGCCAAGTAATTGTCTATCCCGTAAATAACGCCAGAGTATTTTTTCACAATAAGTTTGTTCTTTTTGGAGAGTTCTACGTTTTTCTTTTTCGGATGTCTTGTTAAAGTGTTTTGTCATACTTTATATCTATGTCATTCTTTAATCACAACCTCATCCCTACCCTTCTCCTTAATAAGGAGAGGATTTAAATTCCCTCTCCTTTACAAGGAGAGGGATAAAGGGTGAGGTTACTGCATCTCATCATAAAGTTTTCTAAACTTTTGCACATCAATCCAGCAGTCTTTTTTCCAGTTTGGGTTGCGCAGCAGTGCGGCTGGGTGGAATGTTACCATTGTTTTAATTCCTTCATAATCAAAAACCTGACCACGTAAACTTGTTAAGCTATCTTTTTTCTTTAACAAACCTTTGGCAGCGGTAAGACCCAAACACAAAATTAATTTTGGTTTAATAAGTTCAATTTGTTTTTTTAAGTAAGGTATGCAGGTATCCATTTCTTCCGGTAATGGAGTGCGGTTATCAGGCGGGCGGCATTTTACGATGTTAGCAATATAAACTTCTTCCCTGCTGAACTTAATTGCTTTAAGAATATCTGTTAAAAGTTGTCCGGCTCTGCCCACAAATGGCAGTCCTTGTTTATCTTCTTCTGCGCCCGGTCCTTCACCAATTACAAGAACATCTGCATTGGGATTACCTGATCCAAATACAAATTTGTTTCTTCCCTTGTGCAGTACACATTTTGTACAATTGCAAATTAAATTATTTAGATTATCCAGCGATTCGGATTTTTCCCATTCAGATTTTACATCCGTAAATAATTCAGTTGAGTTTTTGATGGGCTCTTTTACATAGGAAGTTTTAACCGGCTTACTTTCAATCTTTGCTTTCTCCTGTTTAAGCTCAGTTTTTACAGCAGATATTTTTTCTTCAAACAGATCATCACCAAAAATAGCTTGCTGATCTTTTAGTGCTTCGATTATTTTTTTTCTGGATGAAGAGTTCATTTGCAATTAAATAATTTAAAGATCCAAATATTGTAAGATTATTTAGTCTATAGTAATTAGATATAAAAGAAATGTCATCCTTCGATTTAACTCAGGATGACATCACTTTAAAAATAAATTATAAAATAAAATTATTTTTTATACTTAAACTTCACCTGACCATCGAGCAATTCATTTAGAGCCTGAATATGTGGTTTAGGTTTCTTTTCAAAATCCAGAGCGATTTTTAGTTGAGCCGGATTTGTAACATCCTCAGCATCATCATCAGAACCGGTTGAAGGTATTGTATTAAGCAATGCATTAAATTCAACTTTGTTATCGGTATTTATCTGTCTGGCTCTTAAAGCTGCAACAGAAATTGCTTCGTAAACATTTTCAGCTCTTTTATCAATCTCTCTCAAATCAACTGGTGTAATATTCATTTATGTTACTCCTTATTTATTATTTTTTTAATTAAACTTTTTACATTCTTATGTACTTTAGAAAGTTCATCGTTTACAAAAATATACTCAAAATCATTCTTATGGCTCAATTCCATTTTTGCTCTATCAATCCTCTTTTTAAGATCTGCAGCACTTTCTGTTTTTCTGTTCTTTAATCTTTCAACAAGCTCTTCAAATGAAGGCGGATCTATAAAAATTAAAACACTTTCAGGATAAATTTTCTTTAACGATAAAGCACCTTTAACATCAACTTCAAACAGAACTGATTTACCATTATTAATATTATCTTCAACAGTGCTTTTTAAAGTGCCGTAATAATAATCGTAAAACCGTTCCCACTCAATAAATTCCTGATTCTTAATTCTCTTTTCAAATTCTTCATCAGTTACAAAAAAATAATCTACCCCATTAATTTCGTTTGATCTTTTAGGTCGTGTTGTATAGGAAACAGAAAACACAATGTCGGGAAAATCTTTTAATATCTGTTTTACAACAGAAGTTTTACCGCCGCCGCTTGGGGATGATACTGCTATTATCTTTCCTTTTTTCTCCAAACTATTCTATGTTTTGTATTTGTTCTCTGATTCTTTCAATCTCTTCTTTTATATAAACAGAGTTATGCGTTATAGCAGTTGAAAGAGTTTTTGCTGAGATTGTATTTGCTTCTCTGTTCATTTCCTGACAAAGAAAATTTAATTTTCTTCCGGGATCTTCCTCTTTATCCATGCTGCTGATAAAAAATTTAATGTGACTTCTTAATCGTACACATTCTTCTGTAATATCGGCACGCTCAGCCATCATAGCTAATTCTGTTTCAAGCCTATCGTTATTTATAATAACATTGTCTTCAAGTAGATTTTTTACTTTTTCTTTATACTTTGTAAAATGATCACCAACACTGGATTGTGCATCTTTTTCTATTAAGTCAAGATATTTTTCTATCGATTTAACACGCTTCTTTAAATCTTTTTCTAATTCATTACCTTCATTTTTTTTCATCAGCAGGAGTGAATCTAATGAATTAAGAACTGATTTTTTAATTACTTCAAAATCCTGATCACTAATATCATCAACGGAAGCAGTAAAGATATCGCGGCTTATAAGAATATGTTCTAATTTAATTTTATCAGTAATCTTTGCGGATTTTTTTATTTTCTTTATCAGTGAAAGATAATTTTTTAATCTGGGTTCATCTAAAGAAACTACTTCATCTTCATATCCGTTCTTTTTGATTTGGATACTTACATTAAGCTTTCCTCTCCGGATCTTTGATTTTATTAATTCCCGCAGTTCATATTCCTTGTTTGCAAGCAGAGGCGGATACTTTAAAAAAACTTCAAGATATCTGCTATTGATACTCTTAACTTCAACATCAGCCTGCCATTTGATATTTACAGCAGAGCCTTTGCCATAACCTGTCATACTTAAAATCATATTAATCTTCTTAAAAAGGGTTAGAAAGATAGCGAATTATAGACTCTTAGCAAAGATTAGAAAGCCTCACCAATACCAAACTGAATTGTCATACTTTCAAGGAATTTCTTGTCAAAAATAAGGCTTTGATCTCTTGGATTGTAAAATTTTGACCCAAAATCCAATCTGAACGGAGCAATCGGAGTGTACACTCTTATGCCCAAACCTACCGCAACGGCAATATCTTTTAACTGCATTTCCTTCCAGCCATTCCAGGTATTTCCATAATCTGTAAAAACTGCGTATCCAAAATAATCAGAAAGTTTTTTTCTAAACTCAAAAGAGCCTTCAAACCAAAACGTACCACCCCTTATAGCATTAGTTTCGGTTGTGGTGCCAAAATAATCTACAGAATCTCTTGGAATTAACTCACGGGATTTCCATGCTCGTATTGAATTACTTCCACCAGCATAAAAAGTTTTATTTGGCGGGATCAATCTATCAGATGTGATGTTCGGATTTTCAGAGCCGGTTATAGCTTGCGCATAACCAATTCTGATTTTTGATGCGAAGACTGATGAATTATCATTTGTAATTGAAATATAACTTGATAATCCGGTTTGTAACCGATAAAAATAAATGTATCCTGTTAAAGTTGAATCAAGCTGAGAAGTATTATTTGTTATATCTTTTCTAACAAGCTTATATTCACTTTTAGAATGGAATAACTCCGGAGTGAAAAACAGATAACTGCCTTTTGTGGGAAATAAAATATCATTTGTTTTAGATGATCCTAATTCAACCCCAATGCCCGGTGTTAAGCTGTTATCGGTTTCAGTTAAATTATAAGTAATTCCATCAGAGGTAAATTTGGTTACATTTTCTCTTTGAGCAACATCAAGACTAATAAACGGACGAAGCAAAGTAACAAATGTATATGGCGGCATTTCAACGTCAAATCTTTGTGCACCACCATAAGTATTTTCTGTATATTCTTTAAACGTTTGAGATCTTAGATACAACTCGGTTGAGGTAAGAATTGGTTTGCCAAATAAAAATGGCTGCTCTAATTTTAGATTTAGATCTATTACACCTTGATATGTTGAATCTCTTTTATCAGCGGATTTAAAAAGGTCAACAAAATTCAGGTGAATTATATCAATCAATCTGAATGAAGTTGACAGGTTAAGTTTTCTGGCATCACCAAATAAATTTTTTCTTGTATATCCTATACCCAAACCAATATTGAAACTGCTGAATTCATTATCAGCTTTTATTTCAGGCGAAAGTTCATTTAGTGATCCGACAGTAGCGCTCACCTCAAGAGGGATTGTAAGATTTGATGTATCCTTTATTTGGGGGTTGATGCTTAATGTTGTAAACAGTCCTGTTTTTAATAATCTTAATTCACTTCTGTCTATTTTAGACTGATTGTAAATTTCTCCCGGTTTAAAGTCGGCAATTTCTGATATTAGTTTGTTATTAATCTGTTCTATTGATTTACCGGATTTATTAATTACAGTTTCTCTAATTGTATACTTACCCCCGCTATGAAAATAAATATCGAGATTGGCTCTTTGTGTTAAAGTATCGATTATAACTATAGTACTGTCATACCTGCCAAAAATAAAACCATTATTTGCTAAAAATATTCTTATTGCTCCAATATTATTCTGAACTTCTGATTCAGAAAACCGTTTTGTGCTGTCGATAGTAATCGATTCATTGATCAGTCTGCCGTAATCATAGCTGCTTAAACTATCCAGTCCAAAAAAATTAATCTTACCATAATTCAGATAATTGTTTTCTGTTATATGATAGTTCAATTCAATCGATTTATCTGCTGAGTCAACCACAATTTCATTTGTAATGCGTGCGTTAAAAAATCCATTTGAACGATATAATTCTTTTAAGGCAAGTTTATCAATTGATATTTTTGATGAGTCAAAGTAAACCCGCTCATCACCAAATGGAGTAAAGGAATCAAGAAATATCCAGAGCCACATAGGTGTCTCTTTACTTTCAATATTTGTTAGCAGATCTGAGGATGAGAAGAAATTATTTCCTGTAAAGTTTATTGAGCTAAGTTCAAAATCATAATAAGACTGGCTGAACGAAGTTTTTGAAAAGCAAACAAAAAAAATCAATAAGAATATATAAACTGGTTTAAGCATTTTTAAAATTTTACTTAAGAGAAATTTGAGCGTAATTATAATCCATTTTAGTAAGAAGCAAAAAAGTAAATCACTTATTATTCTACTACAATATCGTCATAAACAATTTTTAATTCCGGATGATCTTTTTTAAAAGTGAGTGTAAAAAAGTTTATTAGTTCTTTATTCTTAGTATTATCAGAAATAAATAAAGAAGTTGAGTTTTCCGATTCAACTACAAGATGCGCGTAATAAACCTGTTTATTTTCAAAATCTATTATATAAGAATAAACTTCTCCGCCGCCGCTTCCCATAAAATATCCCTGGGAATTATAATAAACTAAATCATAATCAACTGAAGAAAACTTTATTTTGTCAACCAGACTTTCCTTGAAAGAGCCATCCAGCAAATCGGTTTCATATTCAGGTTTAAATTCATTTCCTGATTTTTCAAGGAACGCAAATTTGATTCCCCACTCATCCGAATTGTTCACTTCCCAGCCAACTGCGATAAATTGTTTTCCTGTTTCATCAAACATGCCGCCAAGAGCAATTTGTGCGTCTTTGTTAAAATGATTTTTAATTACATCGAGTAATTGAGTTTTATTTTCAAAATCAAGCGGGGGTATTTGTTCGCGTTTTTCGGAACAAGAAATTATACTGAACAATACAAATGGAATAAAAAGTATTTTTAATAAATTATTTGATAACAACCTGTGTACCTGTTTTTATTACTGTTAAAATTTCATCAAGTGATTCATTACTTAAAGCTATAGATCCGTCAGTCCAATTATAAACAAATGGAAGATTTTTGAAAACAGAATTAAGTCTTCCAATACCATGAATCCCGATATTACCACCTAAAACTGTATTATCACTAACGCACTCTTCATAATAAAATTCAAACTTTAACTGATTGAATTGTTTTTGAGAAATCAGTGATTTGCGTAATGCATCTGCTGCATCATCCAGATTGGGATAATTTAGTTTTAAAAATTTATAATAAGTTTCATCATTTCTGATATTGCAAATCTTATATGTTCCAACAGGGGTAGCACCATCCTTATTTAATTTTTTTTTATCACTAAGATTTCTTCCAAAACTGGCACGATATGATTTAATCAGAACAGTATCTTCATAAATGCTTAATGTATAAGTTTTTCTGTCCACCAAAATATTTACATCGCTTAAGGTCCTAAATCCCTTTTGCGCCATTGCTTCTGAAAGTGGTATTTCCCTAAGATTAAGAATAACGCCATAAACAATTACACCCGCAATAAAAAGAACAATAGTTCCAATAGTAAAAATTATATTTCTAAGCAAAGGGCTGCTTAAAAATGTAACTATACTTTTGGGTTTTTCCTCTTGTTCAGGATTCATTCTTAAAGATTTTATTTATTTAGGTAAAACAAAAATACTAAATTATCTAAAGCATTATCGAACCAAAGATAAAAAAAAACCCAACTCTGCAGCGAGTTGGGTAATAGTAACAAAGAGAGTCTAAACTTCCATTATTTCTACTTCTTTATGCTTCAAAACTTCATCTATCATCTTAATGTGATGATCAGTTAGTTTTTGGACTTCGTCTTCTGCATGTTTTAATTCATCTTCAGACATCTTTTTATCTTTTTCATCTTTCTTTAGCCGCTCATTTGCGTCTCTTCTAACATTTCTAACTGCCACCTTTGCATCTTCACCAAATTTCTTAACCAGTTTTACAAAATCTTTTCTTCTTTCTTCAGTTAAAGCGGGAACAGGAATTTTCAAATTGGTTCCATCGCTAACCGGATTAAACCCGATGTTAGCTTCCAGGATTGCTTTATCCACAGCCTGAACCATTGATTTATCCCATGGAGTAATTGAAAGTGTGTGAGGATCCAGAACAGTTATGTTGCCAACCTGATTTATTGGAGTAAGAGTGCCGTAATAATCAACCTTAACGCCATCAAGCAAGGCGGTGGTTGCTTTACCTGTTCTTACTTTTGCAAGCTCCGATCTCAGAGCTTCTAAGGTTTTGTCCATTTTATTTCCAGCATCTTTTATAATCTGGTGCATAACACCTCGCTAATTATTATTAAAATTTTATTTTGAACTATCATTATTTATATAAGTGCCAACAGGTTCACCCATAACAAGTTTTAATAAGTTTCCGGGTACATCCATATTAAAAACCATCATCGGCAAATTATTTTCCTGGCATAAACTTACTGCTGTAAGATCCATTACCCTTAAATTATCTTTAAGAATATCCTGATATGATATGTTGTTAAATTTTATCGCTTTGGGATTTTTTTCAGGATCAGAATCATAAACTCCATCAACTCTGGTTCCTTTTACAATTACATCTGCCTCAATTTCAACAGCTCTAAGTGAAGCTGCAGTATCAGTAGTAAAATAAGGATGACCGGTTCCTGCACCAAGTATAACAACTCTTCCCTTTTCAAGATGTCTTATCGCTCTTCTTCTTATGTAAGGCTCAGCAATTTCTTCCATCTTAATTGCACTCATCAGTCTGGTTGTTATTCCTTTTTTTTCAACTGCATTTTGTAATGCAAGTGAATTGATTACAGTGGCAAGCATTCCCATCTGGTCACCAGTTGCACGATCAATACCTTGAGAGTTGGCACTTAGACCACGATAAATATTTCCACCGCCGATAACTATGCCTAGCTGCACTCCAACATCGTGCACATTTTTTATTTCATCTGCAAAAAAATCCAAAACCTCCGATGAAATTCCGAATCCCTGCTGACCCATAAGAGATTCACCGCTTAATTTTAGCAGGACTCTTTTAAATTTTACATTACTCATTAACAACCTTTTGGATTTTTTACAATTAAATATAAAAAAAAGGTCTTAATATAATTAAGACCTTTTTGATAAAACTATTTTTTCTCGTCGCCGAGATGAAACCGCTTAAACGAACTGATCTTTGCCGCGGAACCGTTCTTTTTGTTGTAATCTTCTATCAAATTACCAACTGTTTTAGAGCTTGTACTATCTTTAATATAAGATTGCTCAAATAAACAATTTTCAGAATAGAATTTATTTAGTTTGCCTACAGCAATTTTTTCAAGAATATTTTCAGGTTTACCTTCTTTACGAGCTAATTCTTTGTAAATATCAATTTCTTTTTCAACTGTATCAGTTGGAACTTCATCTCTATAAACACAAATCGGATTCATTGCAGCAACCTGCATAGCAATATTTTTTCCGATCTCAACTAACTCATCAGAATTTCCGGTAACATTATCAAACTTAACTAACACTCCAAGTTTGGAACCCATATGTATATAATCAACAAGCAAACCATTATCTGCCTTTTCTGTTAATACTCTTGATAGTTCGATCTTCTCACCAACTTTACCCATTACATCAACAACTTTTTCTTTTAGATTTTTATCCGATTCAAGTAGTTGTTGCGCATTTGATGATTCGGATTTAAATGTCGTCTCAACAATTTCATTAGCCAATTTAATAAAGTCATCACTTTTAGCAACAAAATCGGTTTCACAATTAACCTCTATCATAGCTGCTTTTTTATGATCATCCGAAACTTTAGAAACAACAATACCTTCATTAGCAGATTTATCCGCTCTTTTTGATGCGATTGATGCACCTTTTTTTCTTAAAATTTCAATTGCTTTTTCAAAATCACCGTTAGCTTCTGTAAGTGCTTTTTTACAATCCATCATACCGGCACCGGTTTTTTGCCTTAACTCATTAACTTGTGAAGCCGTAATAGCCATAGTTAATTCACTTCCTTTCAAAAATTTTATTTATCAGAATATTATTCTTCAGTTTTTTCTGTTGATTCAGTATGTTCTGCAGCATCATCTTTTTTAGTCTTTGCTTCAGATTTCTTTTTTAACTCTACTTTCTTTACAATTTCTTTTTCTTTTTTAACTCTTTCTTTCTCCGCTACTTCTTCAGCTTTCTTTTCTTTAAGCTTTGCATCACCCTCAAGTACAGCATCTGCCATATGTTGTGTTATAATCTCAACAGTTTTAACTGCATCATCATTAGCAGGAATAAGATAATCAACCTCATCCGGATCACAATTAGTATCTACAATTGCAAAAACAGGAATATTTAGTCTGTGTGCTTCTTTAACCGCGATGTCTTCTTTTTTAATATCTACAACAAACAAAGCTCCTGGCAGTTTTCCCATGGTCTCAACACCTTCAAGAACTTTTTTAAGTTTGTCTTTTTCCCTGGTAAGAAATAGTCTTTCTTTCTTTGTTATCTTATCAAACGTTCCGTCAGTTTCCTGCTTTTCTATATTGCTCAATCTTTTTACACTTTTTCTGATTGTAGCAAAGTTAGTTAACATACCGCCAAGCCATCTTTCGCTTACCCAATTTTGTCCGCATCTTCTTGCTTCAGTTTCGATTACATTTTTTGCTTGTTTTTTTGTTCCGACAAAAAGAACTTTTTTACCATCTGCTACAAGCTTGGCCAGTTCTTCTGCTGATTCATTTAAATGTGTTTGTGTTTTCTTTAAATCGATGATATGAATCCCGTTCTTTTCCATAAAGATGTAGGATTTCATTTTAGGATTCCAGCGGCGTGTTAAATGCCCGAAGTGCGCACCAGCTTCGATAAGCTGAGTCAGATCAACTTTTTTCATATATCTCCTGTTTATCTTCTACTTTCTTCACCTTTACCTTCCATCCCTTTTTAATGTGGGACACAGGGGGTAAATCAGAAAGTATGTTTATTTAAGTTTAAGTTCAGGTTCAAGATTAATAATTGAACTTGTTCCTGAACTCTGTAATTATCTCTTAGAAAACTGAAATCTTTTTCTAGCTTTTGGCTGTCCGTATTTTTTACGTTCAACCATTCTTGGATCTCTTGTTAATAATCCTTCTGCTTTTAACTGAACTCTGTATTCAGGATTGATTTCAAGCAGCGCCCTTGCAATTCCTAATCTTACTGATTGTGCTTGCCCGGTTGTTCCACCGCCATTAACGTTCGCATAAACATCATATTTGCCTAATGTTTCTGTAGCTTTAAAAGGAAGCAGAATATCTTCACGACTTAATAACTGCGGAAAGAAATGTTCAAACTCTTTATTATTAACTGTTATTTTTCCGTTTCCGCTTTTAAGTATAACGCGGGCAACAGCGGTTTTTCTTCTTCCAATATAAATTTTTTCAGCCATCATTTCTCCATTAAACTAATTGCTTCGGGTTTCTGTGCACTATGCGGATGGTTTGTACCAGCATATACTTTTAATTTTTTAATTAACTGATTGCCAAGTTTGGTTTTAGGTAACATACCTCTTACAGCACTCTCTAAAACAAACTCTGGTTTCTTTGCTAACATGTCACGATATGAGGTTGTCGTTTGACCGCCGGGATATCCTGAGTGTCTTTTATATTCCTTTAACGCCTCTCTCTTACCGGTTACTTTAACTTTTTCAGCATTTATCACAACAACAAAATCACCTGTATCAGTATTAGTTGTAAAAATTGGTTTATTCTTACCTCTAATAATCATAGCAATTTTTGAAGCTAATCTTCCTAAAACCTGGCCATCAGCATCAACCAAAAACCACTTATGATTGGCGTCCTCAGTTTTTACTGATTTTGTTAATTTTTCCTGTTTCACGTAATTTTCCTCCGAAAACCTTAAATCGTTTCAAATAAAGGATGGAAAAATATGGGTTAACTAATGAAAAGTCAAGAATGGAGGGGTTTATTAATAATATATGTTTGGTTAGATCAATTTTTGCCCAAAAGGACACAATTGAGTTTAGAAAATGTGCTCACCAAAACTAAATGATTTTAATATAGCCCAAAATTTTGGCTGAAATGAATAAAATTCCGTTTTCCCTTTCATCATCAGTTTTAGTCGATAATCTTCCTTATCATCGGTTCTCAAGTAAACATTTAATGTCAGATATCCCTCTAATTCCTCAGGATCGTTGTAGTAAGCTGTATAATTTTCAAGCTCTGATTTATACTTATATCTCTTTTCCAGAAAAAGATCTTTGTCAACTACTTCAAAGTGAATAAATGGAGGTGGATCATAAATTCCCTCGCTTGACCAAAATGTAACTCCATCCAATTTATTTTTTTTATGTTGATCAATGAACGTCCAGCCTTTTGGATATTTTATTTTAACATTTAGTGATTTCTCAGAATAAATTTGATCCAAATTTGTGGTATCTGCCTGCAAATCAGAAAAGTTTATTGATTTGATTTCAATATTTGATTCAGATGTGTTTTCGGTCTCATTCTTTTTGTTTTCGTCTTTTTCTTCTGTCTGCATCGATTTATCATTTAACTCAGGTGTTACGCTGGAAAATGTTTTTGTATCGATAGTAAAAAATTCCGGGTTTACTTTCGCAGCTTCAGGTCTTAGATCATACAAATAAATGAACAGCACAATTAACAATAAATGCAATAGGATTGAAATAGAAAAATTCCTAAACCATATCTTATTTTCATTTATTTCTTCTAATTCGGAATTATGCTTATTCATCTCGATTTAAAGCTTAGTTTGATGCCTGAATCAAAATTACTAATTTTGGCTTAACATTATTAATAAATTATAGAGCAAAATGAAGTATCTAATTACAGGCGGCGCAGGATTTCTGGGGATAAACTTAGTGAGATATTTACAATCTAAAGGTCACGATATAACTTCTCTGGATATTGTCAAATTTGATTATCCGGATATGAACGATAAAATTAAAATTATTACCGGCGATATTCGCGATAAGCAAAAAGTTAAAGAAGCAGTAAGCGGACAGGATATTATAGTTCATACTGCGGCGGCACTTCCACTATATAAACCAGAAGATATTTTTTCTACTGATATTGACGGAACAAGAAATCTTATCGAAGCAGCTTACGAAAATATGATTAAGCGATTCATCCATATATCATCTACAGCAGTGTATGGTATACCTGATCATCACCCGTTATTAGAAAATGATAAGCTTGATGGCGTTGGACCATACGGAAAAGCAAAAATTCTTGCAGAAGAAGAATGCGTTAAGTATAGAAATAAAGGTATGTGCGTCCCGATTCTACGTCCAAAATCTTTTATTGGACCCGAAAGACTTGGTGTATTTGATCTGCTTTATGATTGGGCGCAGGATGGTAAAGGTTTTCCTATGATAGGGAATGGTAAAAATAGATATCAGCTTTTAGATGTTGAAGATTTATGTGAAGCAATTTATTTAACTGCAACACTTGATGAAAAAGTTGCAAATGATACTTTTAACATTGGGGCAAAACAATTTACAACAATGCGTGAAGATTATCAGGCAGTTTTAGATTATGCAGGATTTGGTAAAAAGATAGTCGGCTTACCTGAAAAACCAATAATCTATACTTTAAAATTTTTGGAAGCCTTGAAACTTTCCCCGCTTTACAAATGGGTTTATGAAACTGCTTCAAAAGATTCTTTTGTATCAATAGAAAAAGCAGAAAAAGTTTTAGGTTACAAACCAAAGTTTTCAAATAAAGATGCTTTGATTAGAAATTTCAAATGGTATGTTGAGCATCGAAATGAATTTATTAATAAAGATGGCGTTTCACATCGTGTACCATGGAAGCAAGGAATATTAAGGTTTGCTAAAATCTTTTTCTAGGTAATATTAAAATTTCAAAGCAAATTTATGCTTTGATCGGATTTTTAATTTGAAGTGATTTCACTTTCTTAAAATCCGAAACATTATTTGTTAGCAGAGTTAAATTTAATCCAATCGCGCTTGCAGCAATAATTGAATCTCCAACAGATAACTTATTATTTTTTCTCAATCTAATAGCTTCAAAAATTATTTCTGTTGATACCGGGATTTTGTTAACGAGAGAAAACACTGCGTTAAAATAATTTTCCTGTTCTTTTGTGATGCTGCTGTAACCCAGCACCTCAAGTAAACTTATTTCTGAAACAAATACGTTTTCTTCCTTGAACAATTCTCTCAGATAAGCATACTCCTTCAAAGCTGAATATATTATAATATTACTATCAATTAAATTCATTGTCTAAGAAGGGTTTAAACGTCTATCTTTTCTTACAGTTCTCTGCCACTCAGATGGATCGCCATAATTTGAAATATCAGCACCTTTATCTAATAAAGAATAGATCGACTTAATATTCAATTTTTCACGCTCTTCATTAGATGAAAGCATTTCAATTTTATATTTGATTTTTAATCTATCTGCCAATTCTGTAATCTGCAAAACATCACTTTTATTTTGTGATTCTATAATAATTCTTGTCATCTTGTCTCCTTTTTCTCTCGGAAAATAGTATTTTTCTTTGTGTAAATCTATAAAAAAAGTTTATTTTTATATAAAGTTATAAATAAGCAAGGAGTAATAAATGTTAGAAAAAAAAGATTATCTAAAAGAAGTAGTAAAACATATAGATATAAAACAGCACAATGTTGTTCCACTTGTTGATGCAATGGCAGATATGGCTTTTACAGCAAGAGATCTTAACCGGGCTGCAAATATTTTAGATACAATGATTAAAGATAAAGACTGTGCTGTGATATTAACTTTAGCAGGCAGCTTATTCAGTGCCGGATTAAAAAAAGTTGTGTACGATATGGTTATGAATAACATGGTTGATGCAATCGTTTCTACAGGTGCAATTATGGTTGATCAGGATTTCTTTGAGGCGCTTGGATTTAAACATTACAAAGGCACTAAATGGGTTGATGATAATGAGATGAGAGATTTACACATCGATAGAATTTACGATACCTTTATTGATGAAGATGAACTTAGAATTTGTGATGATACAACTGCACTTATTTTTGATGGTATGAAACCCGGTGCTTATTCATCCAGAGAATTTTTATGGGAGTTTGGTAAATATCTTGATGAAAACGGCGGACCTAAAGTTGATGATTCAGTTGTATATGCTGCTTATAAAAAGAATGTCCCGATTTTTGTTCCTGCTTTTTCAGATTGCTCTGCAGGATTTGGATTTGTAATGCATCAGCATAAAAATCCGGATAATCATGTTTCCTGCGATTCAGGAAAAGATTTTTTTGAACTGACAAAGATAAAATTGCACAGTAAAGAAACCGGTTTATTAATGATTGGCGGCGGGGTACCTAAAAACTTTACGCAGGATATTGTAGTTGCTGCAGATATTTTACAGGAAGATGCTGAGATGCACAAGTACGCAATTCAAATTACTGTGGCTGATGAACGTGATGGAGCTTTATCAGGATCTACACTTAAAGAAGCAAGTTCCTGGGGTAAAGTTTCAACATCCTCTGAACAGATGGTTTATGCGGAAGCAACTGTTGCAATGCCTTTGGTTGTAGGATATGCTTATCACAAAGGCGGATGGAAGAATAGAAACCCACGTGAGTTTCAAAAAATTTATCAAAAAGAAAAAGCTATTGCTTAGCAAAAAAATAAACGCCTCAATTGAGGCGTTTTTATTTTATCAATTAAATGTTTTTATCAGGGGCAATTGAATCAATTATTTATAATATTTGAATAAACAATAACAACAAATTTGATATGAGAATTATTATTGCCGGAATGGGAGATGTTGGGTATCAGTTAGCAAAACAGCTTTCCAATGAATCACATGATATTATTGCAATTGATATGGATCAGCAGCGTCTTTCTTATTCCGACCAGATGGCTGACATACTTACAATTAAAGGTTCTTCAACTTCTATAAAAATTCTTAATGAAGCCGGAGTTTCAAAAGCTGATCTTCTTGTTGCGGTTACTTCATCGGAAGAAGTAAATATTGCTACATCAATAATTGCAAAAAAACTTGGAGCAAAAAAAACTATTGCAAGGATTTCAAATGCGGAATATTTAGATCCGACCATAAAAATAAATTTCGCAGAGATTGGTGTGGATTTTATGATCTACCCAGAAGAATTGGCTGCGATTGAAACGGTAAGCTTGATAAACAGAACTGCCGCTACTGATGTTTTAGAATTTGAAGATGGAAAACTTGCAGTTATCGGGTTAAGGCTGGATAAAAACGCACCCATTGCAAATAAAAAACTTGTTGAAGTAGCAAACGAATATCCCAACTCAGATTTCAGAGTGGTTGCCATTCACAGAAATTTTAGAACTATCATCCCAAAGGGAAATGATAAATTCCTGCCTAATGATCAGGTATTTGTTATTACAAAACGGGAAGGACACGATCAGATATTAAAACTTGCCGGTAAAGAAAACCTTAAGTTTGATAATATTATGGTTCTCGGCGGCGGTAAAATAGGCAGACGGGTTGCAAGTTTATTAAGTGATAAAATGCAGGTAAAATTAATTGAGTCTGACCCGGATAAAAGTTTTGAACTTGCGGATCAACTGCCTGATACACTTGTAATTAAAGGTGACGGAAGAGATATCGATTTACTTGCTCAGGAAGGTATTATTGATGTTGATGCTTTTATTGCCGTAACCGATGATGCAGAAACCAATATTATTTCCTGTTTGCTTGCAAAACATCTTGGCGTAAAAAAAGTAATTGCGCTAGTTGATAAAGTGGATTACATACCTTTAACTCAAACTATAGGACTTGATTCTCTTATCAATAAAAAATTAATTGCAGCTAATAATATTTCCCGCTTCATTCATAAAACCGATGTTATTGTTATTGCCACGCTTGAAGGTATTGATGCGGATGTACTTGAATTTAAAGTTCAGCCAAATTCTTCAATTACTAAAAATCAAATTTCTGAAATTGATTTTCCTAAAGGCTCAATAGTCGGCGGATTTATACGAGGGGATGTAGTCTCAATAGCTACAGGGGATTCCAGGATTTATGCGGGTGATAAAGTTGTAGTATTCTCTTTGCCTGATTCGGTAAGCAAACTTGAAAAATTTTTTGAAAAATAATTTTACCTTTGAATTATAAATTAATTATAAACATACTCGGCTTTTTACTTTTCATCACCGGCATTTTTATGATGCTCGGAATTGGTTTTTCAATTTACTATGGGGATGATGATATTGCTGCGTTATTATTATCAGGTTTAGGCACATCCTTAATTGGAGCATTTGTTTGGATAATTACAAGAAAAACTGACAGACTACAATTAGGCAAACGAGAAGGCTACTTAATTGTAACTCTCGGCTGGATAATCATGTCACTATTCGGTGCGCTGCCATTTGTTGTACATGGTTCAATTCCATCATACACTGATGCATTTTTTGAAACGATGTCCGGTTTTACCACAACAGGTGCAACTATACTTTCCAATATAGAAGCAGTACCCCACGGTCTGCTTTTCTGGCGCTCATTTACACAATGGATTGGAGGAATGGGTATTATTGTTTTGTCACTTGCAATATTACCATTACTGGGCATTGGCGGTATGCAGCTTTATGCGGCAGAAGTACCCGGAGTAACAAAGGATAAACTTCATCCAAGAGTAAAAGAAACTGCTAAAAGATTATGGGTTATTTATTTGTTGTTCACAATTGCAGAATCTGTTCTATTAATGTTTGCAGGAATGAATTTTTTTGATGCCATCAATCATTCTTTTACAACTATGGCAACGGGTGGATTTTCAACAAAGAATGCAAGCACAGCGTATTTTACTTCTCCGGTAATCCAATACATCTTTATTGTCTTTATGTTTTTTGCGGGTACGAATTTTACTTTACATTATCTCGCCATTCACAAAAATTTTTCGTTCTTTAAAGCAAATACTGAATTTAAAGTTTACTTTTATTTCATTTTATTTACCGCTTTATTTGTTACACTTACACATCTGCCCTATGTTGATTTTAAATTAGAAGAATCATTCAGACAATCTTTATTTCACGTTGTTTCATTAGTTACAACAACAGGTTATGTTTCCAGCGATTACGAAAATTGGGCTGTGTTTTCCAGAATGATATTTTTTGTTCTTCTTTTTATCGGAGGTTCTGCAGGATCAACAGGCGGTGGTATAAAGATAGTCAGACATTTTCTGCTATTTAAAAATGGTCTGCTTGAATTAAAAAGATTGATACATCCAAGAGTGGTTATTCCGGTTAGAATAAGCGGCAAATCGGTCTCGCCGGAAATTATATCAAACGTACAGGCATTTTTTATAATATATATTTTAATATTTGTTTTCGGCTCAATACTTCTATCATTAATGGGTGTTGATTTTGTTTCTTCAATTGGTGCTGCAGCCACTTGTATTGGAAATATCGGACCGGGATTTGGAACTGTTGGGCCAATAGCAAATTTTGGTCACTTGCCTGATCTTGCAAAATGGTTACTTAGTTTTTTAATGCTGCTTGGTAGATTAGAACTTTTTACTGTGCTTATAATTTTTACTCCCTACTTCTGGAAGAAGTAATAATATTTATTACTCTTTAGTTTACATCAAAAGAATTCATCTAATATAGATTTTTAGTTGATCTGTATCAGCATAAAAGATTGTTACAGATTCCAAATTGAACATAAAGTAAAACTGTTTTGTGTAGAGGAAAGTGCGTTGTATGTAAGGGAAAATGCGTTGAATATTAAGGAATATCCGTTGGATGTAAAGGAAAATGTGTTAAATATAAAGGAATGTCCGTTTACTATATAGGAATATGCGTTCGATATAAAGAAAAGTGCGTTGTAGATAATGAAAAATGCGTTAAATGTAAAGGAATATGCACTGGTAGTAAAGAAAAATGCGTTGAGTGTAAAGGAATGTGCATATCTTTTGATATATTATTGAATTTTAGTTAATTTTAGCATTAAATGTTATCCGATTTTAAAAAGGAAGAGTAATAATGTTAAAATTAAATGCCAATCCAATCTTTGCTGCAAAATCAATTGTTACGCCTAATGGTTTTTTACGGAAAAATGGTTTTACAACCAACACGGCTTCGGATATTGTTACGGGTAAAGTGAAGGCATTACGGCTTGACCGATTGGAAAAGTTGTGTTTGCTATTAAATTGTACTCCGCACGATTTACTTGAGTGGGAGCCGGATACGACGATAGGTGATCCCCAAAAATATGAGATGAGTAAGCTGATAAAGGATAAAAAAGTGGTTGTACTTAGCGAGGAGATGCGAGGGCTTACTCTTGAGCAGGTAGAGGAGGTGCATAGATTTGTTGAAAGTAAGAAGAGGGAGAATGTTTTATAATGGATGGGTGTGATGTTGTTGTATCTGCTTTTGCTTTATTCCAATTTAGCTTTATCCTGTAAAGGTCCTTCCATTCTAATGTAATTAAAATAGTATTTGCAATTGTATCATCGGGTGGTGGAATTATTGGCGGTTCTGTTGTATTGCAGCTAACTTGAACAAAGACAAGCAATGTTAACGGTAAAAATATTTTAAGCAGATTTTTCATAATGTTTTATTTTTCTAATTAATCTTTCACTACTTGTGACGGTGCGACTGTGACAGCCTTAAAATAGGCTTTGACCTTGGGGGTGTTTATATTTCTCACGGTCGAGTTTATAAGTCTTTTGTTTATTTTTACTCGAATCGTAGGTAATAACATATCCTCTAGTTTCTCTGTATGGTCCATATTTACCAATTCCTATCCCGATATCATTCCTAATCTGATTTATATCTTTCAATTTTATAAATACCTTTTTTACTTCATCTTCTTTTAATGTAAAGTAATAACCATAACCTTCTAATTTTGTTATTTCAAATCCATCTCCCGATGCATTCCCAACACTAGTGATAAAAATATATTCATCTTCTGTCTTAGCATTATTACCAGTTCGATCAAATGATAAAGTTACAACATCACCTCTTGAATACTTTAATTTATCAAAGCCTATTCTAACATCGGATAAATGACCATTCGTTGATGCTCCCTTCAAATAAACCTCGTGGTTAGTTGATTTAAAATCTTTACCAACTGAAAAGGATTTTATTTTTTTATCTTTTAACGAATCTATTTTATCCTGCCCGATGTAGTATTGAGCAAATAAATTAGAGTTGCAAGTAATGCAAATAACTAAAAACAGAAACAAAGTTTTCATTTTATTCTTTCTAAAAAGTTTAATGGTTGTCACGGTGCGTCCTCCGATCGATCGAGGCAGGCTGTGACAGCAAATTAAAAAATTAAAATTGATTCATTATCCTGCTAAGTAAGTAACTTTCTTATCTCCCCAATAATTTTTTTATTAGTGAGCACAAGAATAATATCACCCTGCTCTATAATAGTTCCGCCGCGGGGTACAACATACTGCTCATTAGGGTTTATCATCACTATAAGGCTTTCTTTTGGCAAACCAATTTCTACAACTGTTTTGCAATTATTATACTTAACAATATTAGTACTGCGCTGCCAAGTAATAAGTAATCTAAAATCATATTGTGTTAATAAGGTATTAAATTGTTTTTCAAGATAATTTTGAGCCCAATTTAATTAACTTTAACAAAGATTTCTATCAGTATTTTGTTTTGGATAATTGCATTTCCAGAACTTTTTACAAATCCGATAATTTTTACTCCTTACTTCTGGAAGAAAAAGCCCGATTCGAGCAGATAGGATATAAATCCATTACGTTTTTGAATGAATTTACTCTTTTTAGCACGGCAAATCTTTTGCAATTAGCTTATATTTGCACTCGATTGGAATTAAATAATATGAATATAAAAGAACTATTAAAAAAATACAGTAAACCGGAAAATTTTATAAACAGGGATTTAAGCTGGGTTGAGTTTAATAAACGCGTTTTGGAAGAAGCGCTAAATCCAGAACTGCCGCTGTTAGAAAAAATTAAATTCATTTCCATCTTCTGCTCCAACCTGGATGAATTTTATATGATCAGAATTTCAGGATTAAAAGAGCAAATTGCTGCAAATGTAGAAGAGCCTTCTATAGATGGATTAACGCCAATTGAACAGTTAAAAAAACTAGAGAAGACTTTAAAACCTCTTCTGAAAACATTAGATAATTATTGGACAAATGAAATAATTCCTTCATTAAAGCAAAACAATATTCATTTACTTTCTTATGAGGAAATAAATGAGTCCGCCGCACAAAAACTTACGGAGTATTTTAAAAAAGAAATCTACCCTGTTTTAACTCCGCTTGCGTTCGATCCGGGAAGACCATTTCCATATATCTCAAACTTAAGTTTAAGTCTTGCAATTCTAATACAAAAACCAAATGGTGAAAATCATTTTGCGAGAGTAAAAGTACCAAGCATATTACCGCGCATCTTACAGATTGATAACATTATAGAACCTAAAAAATCATTTGGTACAAATGGTAATTTTTCAGCAACATATCTCTGGCTTGGAGATCTTATTAAAGCTAATTTGTCTTTGCTTTTTCCCGGAATGGAAATAGTTGAGGCACACAGATTTAGAATTACGCGCGATACAGATATTGAACTTCAGGAAGATGAAGCTGATGACTTGCTTAGTGTGATTGAAGAAAATATTAAACAGAGAAGATTCGGAAGTGTTGTTAGATTGGAAGTAGGACACCCGATGCCGGACTTTATGCTTAATACGTTAATTGAAAATCTTCAGATAACAAAAGACGATGTTCATATGTCTGATGGTCCTTTAGGATTGAGCGATGTAATGGCTTTATTCAAACTGCCGCTGCATCAATTAAAGGAAAAACCATTTTACCCGGTTACCCCAAAAGTGTTTGAAGAAGAAGATGATGTTTTTTCAATCATAAGACAAAAAGATATTTTACTGCATCATCCATATCATTCATTTACACCTGTTATTGATTTTATCAAAAAAGCAGCTTTGGATCCGGATGTACTTGCCATAAAACAAACATTGTACAGGGTTGGTCCGGATTCCCCGATTGTTAGATGTTTAATTGAAGCCGCTGAAATGGGCAAGCAGGTTGCTGTGCTTGTTGAGTTAAAAGCCAGGTTTGATGAACAAAATAATATTTATTGGGCAAGAGAATTAGAAAAAGTTGGTGTGCACGTTGTTTATGGTTTGGTTGGATTAAAAACTCATGCTAAGATGACATTAGTTGTGCGCAAGGAATACGACGGGGTAAAAAGATATGTACATCTTGCAACGGGTAATTATAATGCAACTACCGCAAAACTATATACAGATTTGGGATTATTTACCTGTGACGAAGATATATGCAGTGATGTATCTGATATTTTTAATTTCCTTACAGGATATTCAAAACAAAAAGAGTACAAAAAATTATTTGTATCTCCCGTTAATATGCGCGAAAAATTTCTTGAATTGATTAACAAGGAAATTGAATCTGCATCTTCCGGAAATGAAGCAAAAATAATTTTGAAACTTAATTCATTGGTTGATCCCGCAATTATTTGTGCGCTTTATGAAGCTTCTAATGCCGGAGTTGAAATTAAATTAATAGTAAGAGGTGTTTGCAGCCTTGTACCGGGTGTAAAAGATCTAAGTGAAAATATCGAAGTAAGAAGTATTGTCGGCAGATATCTGGAACACAGCAGACTTTTCTATTTTTACAATAATGGTGCTGAAGAAATTTACTTAAGCAGTGCTGATATGATGCAAAGAAATCTGGATAGAAGAGTTGAAGTAGCATTCCCTATTGAGAATCAAAAATTAAAAGATGAACTTATTAAAACATTAATTAAGATTTCATTAAAAGATAATGTTAAAACAAGAATACTACAGCCGGATGGTTCTTATATTTTTCCACAGATTAAAGAAACATCAAAAAAAATTAATAGTCAGGAATGGCTGATGAATCACGCATTAAAAGCAATGGGCGTTAGATCCCAAAAACCTTTTCAAAAATAATGTAAGCTGATATTATTATTAGAAAGTTTTCAGATAAAAGTGGCATTTAGTTTATTTAAAAAGAAACAGGAAAGTAAAATGTTCGAGATTACAAAAAGTACAATTGTAAATTCATTAAAAAATTTAAACAGCAGTAGGATTAACACTAATTCCCTAACACTTAATTCAATAAAAAAACTTGAATTAAATAATTTGGATTTATCATTAGAGATTTCGCTTAACTCGGCAGATTCTACAGAGGTTAAGAATGAAATTATAAATCATCTAAAAAAAGATTTTATTGAACTCAAAAATGTAAATCTTGAAATTTCCAGTAAGAGTACTTCTAAAGTATCTACACATAAGGATGCGCGTAAGGATGCGGTTTTGCCGGGAGTTAAAAATACGATAGCAATTGCAAGCGGTAAAGGCGGTGTTGGAAAAAGTACAGTCGCAGTTAATCTTGCAGTAGCACTTGCTAAAGATGGAGCCAGTGTCGGTTTAATTGATGCCGATATTTATGGACCAAGCATCCCTTTAATGCTGGGCTCGAATGACAAGCCAAAAGTTTATCAGGCTGAAAATTCCGTAAAGATGATTCCGCTTGAAAGTCATGGAATAAAATTTATGTCTATCGGCTTGCTTGTTGATGATAAAGCCCCGATTATCTGGCGCGGACCAATGGCAAGCGGAGCGATTAAACAATTTATGACTGATGTTAACTGGGGTGAACTTGATTATTTAATTTTTGATCTTCCTCCCGGGACAGGTGATATACAATTAACTTTAGTACAAACAATTCCATTGACCGGGGCAGTAATTGTAACAACGCCTCAGGAAGTTTCTCTAATAGATGCACGAAAAGCACTTAAGATGTTTGAACGGGTTAACGTTCCCATTCTTGGAGTGGTAGAAAATATGAGTTACTTTATTGCACCGGATACAGGCAACAGATATAATATTTTTGGGTCGGGAGGCGGCGAAAAAATTTGTAAAGAACTTAACACTACTTTTCTTGGCGGCATTCCAATCGATCCAAGAATCAGAGAAGGCGGAGATGCAGGGATGCCAATGGTTTATGGGATTCCTGACGCCAATGAAACAAGTATTTTGATGGATATTTCCCGCAAATTTACTGAACAGGTTAACATCAGAAATTCTAATGCATCCGATAAAATTGAAATATTACTCGGCGATCAGGATTAATTTTGCATTAAATATTTATTAAAACGATATTAACTGCCAGAGTTAAATTGGTTAATTGAAAGTTAAATTGTTAATGAAAAACGAAATACAAAAAGCATTAAACAATATCAGACCTTTTTTACAGGCTGATAACGGTGATGTTGAATTAGTTGAGGTTACGGATGATGGTATTGTAAAAGTAAGGCTTACCGGTTCGTGTGAAATTTGTCCGCTTTCAATTATGACGCTGCGAGCCGGAATTGAAAGAGCAATCATGAAAGAGGTTCCTGCAGTAAGAAGAATAGAGGCAGTAAGTTAATTTTTATATGGAATCATTTCTTAAAAAAAATACAAAGATTATACTTTTACTAATCGGAGTTGTATTACTTTTTTATTTTTCCTATCTGTTGATTAATGTCTTAGTTCTAATCGCAATTTCTGTTTTACTCGGATTTATCTTTGCACCCTTTGTAAAATTTTTTGAAGGACAGGGATTTACCAGAACAATCTCGACCCTTATAGTCTTTGCAATTTTTGGATTTCTATTTTACCTGGGGCTTTCATTTGTAATTCCAAAACTTTTTTATCAAATGGATCAGGTTATAGCTTCATTAAAAGATTTTTCCTTGAATGAAGAACTTAATTCGCTCGAGAAAAAAATATTGGGCATTTTTCCTCTATTCAATAAAGGTGAGCTTTCCAAAAAAGTACAGGAAATTTTTTCAACATCATTTAATGATGCAATAAATCATCTTACATCATATGTTAGCGGTATTGTATCGCTTGCTGCTTTTTTAGTGATTGTTCCATTTATAACTTTTTATCTGCTTAAAGACAGCGCTGTTATTCAAAAAGGATTAATACATATTGTACCCAACAAGTATTTTGAAATGTCGTACTGGATTTTAAAGAGAGTTAGTCTGCAGCTTGGCAGATTTGTTAGAGGCTGGATTTTTGATGCAACTTTTGTAGGTGTGGCAATAGGTTTTGGATTTTACTTTATTGGATTGCCAAATGCTTTACCTTTAGGAGTGATTGCGGGAGTTGGTCATCTGGTTCCCTATCTTGGCCCAGTAATCGGAGGAATCCCGGCGATAATTCTTTCAATTATGCAAACTGGTGATTTATCACAGGTTCCATTAATACTTATGATATTAGCAGCAACTTACACTTTGGATAATGGTATTGTTCAGCCGTATGTATTTTCTAAAAGCGTGGATATGCACCCGATAATAATTATTCTTTTAATAATTACAGGCAGTGAATTATTCGGGTTAATCGGAATGTTGTTAGCAGTTCCCACAGCAACAGTAGTTAGAACGGCAGCTACGGAAATTTACTTTGCTTATAAAAATTATTCTATTGCAAAATTATAAATTGTTATAACTAAGCTTCGGCTTCCACTCTTTTTATCACATCAATTGAAGATATGCCTTCAGCTTCAGCACTAAAGTTTGTAATAATTCTGTGTCTTAATACCGGCATCATAGAAGCCTTTATATCATCTATGTTTGGGGTATATCGACCTTGAATTATTGAACGGGTTTTAGCAGCCAAAACTAAATATTGAGATGCTCTTGGACCGGCACCCCATGTAACCCAATCCTTAACGTACTTGGGAGCATTTCCATTTACAGGTCTTGTCATATTAGAAACTTTTACGGCAAACTCTATTACGTTTGGCGCCACAGGTACTTTTCTAACAAGATCCTGAAAATTAATTATTTCATCAGACGAAACTACTTTCTTTAAGCTGGCTTTGTACACACTTGTGGTTGTTTGTACAACTTTTATTTCTTCACTTACAGAAGGATATTCCAGCCAGAGATTAAACATAAATCTATCAAGTTGCGCTTCAGGAAGTGGATACGTTCCCTCCTGTTCAATCGGATTTTGAGTTGCTAAAACAAAAAAAGGTTCAGGTAATTGATAAGTATTTCCGGCGGCTGTTACTTTATGTTCCTGCATCGCTTCTAATAAAGCTGCCTGCGTTTTAGGTGGAGTCCTGTTGATTTCATCAGCAAGAATAATATTTGCAAAAATAGGACCCGAAATAAATCTAAAATTTCTCTTCTTTGTTGCAAGGTCTTCTTCAAGAATTTCTGTTCCGGTTATATCACTCGGCATAAGATCCGGTGTAAATTGGATCCTGCTGAACTTTAAGTCCATTACTTCCGCAAGAGTTTTGATAAGCAATGTTTTTGCTAAACCCGGAACACCTACTAATAAACAATGACCGCGAGATAGAAGTGAAATGATTAACTGGTTAATGATCTCATCCTGCCCGACTATTACTTTAGCTATTTCAGATTTAATTTCTGATACTTTAATATTTAGCTGTTCGACTAATTGAACATCATTATCTGAATTTAATTCGCTCACTTAAAATCCTGTTAGTTTTAAATTCTTACTTCCCAATAGATTTTGCTCTTAATAGTTTCAATCCATTTTGTGTACTCTTTTTGCTTCTTGTTTTCATCTGCAAGTTTTTTCACTTCAGTATAATCTTCAGTTAAACTTGCTTTGTGCTGCGGAATTCTTGATTGCAGCCATACGATATGATATCCATAAGTACCGGGTGCGTATTCCAATCTCCTCGGGTAACCAATCTCGCCCTGTTTTAATTTACCAACAGCATCCAGCAAAGCTTTATCCAATTGGCTGATATAAAAGCTGCCTAATTCACCACCAAAAGGTGCTGTCTCTTTATCTTCGCTGTATTTTTTTGCAAAATCCTGAAACGTACCAAATCCTTTTTGAATACTATCTCTTATTTCAGATAGAAAATCAATTGTTTTTAGATCTGCATCCTCATCAGCCTTAATCTTAATTAAAATGTGGCGGGTATGAATTGATTCGCCCCGTTTTTCAATCATCTGAATTATATGAAATCCAACCGGTGATTCCACAACTCCTGAAGTCTGACCGTTATCAAGTTTAAATGCAGCTTCTTCAAACTCAGGATAGAATACACCTTTCTTTACAAATCCAAGATCGCCGCCCTGTGCTGCGCTTCCGGGATCATCGGAATATTTTTTTGCAAGCTCTGCAAAATCTTTACCTTCTTTTAATGAATCCAGCAATGCCGCAGCTCTATCATAAAATTTCTTTTTTAATTTCTGGCTTGCTTTAGGATTTTGGAAAATATGAAAGATAGTTACCTTTTCCGGAATTACTCCGATACTATCTTTATATGTATCAAAAAATTCTTCAACTTCTCTTCTGCTTGCCTGTACTTTACCAAAGTTTTTTTCCTGCAGTTTTTGGGACATCAGACTTTTACGAACTTCATCGCGTAATTCTCTTTTTATTCTGTCAATACTCATCCCATATATTTTTTCGATATTGGCAACAGAACCATACTGCTGAACAAAAGAGCTTATTTGATAATCAATACGCTGATTTATTTCATCTTCAGTTACAGTGATGGAATCAAGATCTGCCTGAGCATAAATTAATTTTTCTTCTATCATTGATTTAAGAAGCTGGTCTCTTAATCCGGGAGTGTTCGGATCGATTTGCCTTTGTGACGCATAAATTCCAACCTGAAAGTCAAGCTCACTCTGTAATATTATTTCATTATCTACTACTGCAACTATTTTATCCAGAGTAGTTTGCGGAAATATGCCAACAGTAATAAGCAAAATGATGGCAGCTATATTTACTTTCATTATTTTATCTCGATTTCATTTTGGGAATAAAGTTCTTTAAGATACTCTTCAACTAGCATTTTTTTCTTTTCAGCTAAAAATCTTTTTTCAATTTTTGATTTTATTATTTCAAATGGCGGTATGGACTCTTTACCGAATTTACTTAGCAATTGAACAATGGAATAATATCCAGGTTTTTCTGTAATTACAATGCTAATTTCTTCAGGGTAAAATTCTTTAATTATCCGGGAAAGTTGCGCAGGATAGATATTGTTTTCTTCTATCAGATCTGATGCTGAGTTTTTTAACATAGTGGAATCACTTGAGAACACATTTACTGATTTTTTCCAATCACTTTCCAATGCAAGAGTTCTGAATTTAATTGCTTTTTCTTCACTGCTAAAGGCAACTTTGTTTAATAAATATAAATCTGAAGCTGCACGAAAATAATTTTTATTCTGTTCAAAATAATTTTTAAGATCATCATCTGAATAATTAGTTTCTTCACCTGATAAATAATCTTCTATCAACATTGCAGCAGCCAATTCATATGAAGATTTTTTTAATATATTCTTATAGTCTTCCCGTTTGGTAATACCTTTTTTAGATGCTTTTTGATATAATATTTCTTGATATATCCAGTTCTTAATTACCTGATCTTTCTGTGTGGTGCTTAGACTTGTTGTATCAACCAGGGAAGAAAATTCTTCCCTGGTTAGATAAGAATCATTAACGCGAGCTATAAAATCATCTTTCTTCTGTTCTTTAGTACATGCCGCAAATACAAGAACTCCAAAAAGAAATAAAATTTTAGTTATTGTTTTGTTTAAATGCTTTTCGCAATTCATCATAATTAATTACAGGTGAATACGTTTTCTTTAAAGAATCGATGTACTCGTTCTCAAGTCGTTTGCTCTCATATTCCTGATAAGCACCGGATACTTCTGCTTTCGCTTCTTCAAAGGTTTTTAATCTTGCAGGTTCTTTTGCATCCAATCTTAAAATAGAAAAACCACCTTGATTAGCAATTGGTTCAGTATAATCACCAACATTTTTTAGATTGTAAACAGTTTGCGAAAACTCTGAAGATCCGACTGCTTGCAAATCATATTTACCTTTTTTCTCTTTTACCTGTGATTTTTCAGTTTTTGCAGCTAAGGAATCAAAATGTTCACCATGTTTAAGCAAATTATAGTAATTATTTATAACAGAATCTTTTCTGGCAAATATCTCCGTATACGCAACTCTATCCGGCCAGGCATATTTTTGCATATTCTTTTTATAAAAATCATAAAGCTTCGCACTATCAATAGCAACTTTATTCCAAACTTCATCCTCCTGAAGTTTAAAAATAAATATGCCATTTTGATAATCTTTCATAAGGTCTGCAAATTGAGAATCTGTTTTTTCCAGAGACAATGCTTTTTCTTCAAGCAGTGCCTGCTCGCTAAGTTTATTTGCTGCTTTATTTAATATATCCGCAGTAAATTTTTTACCACTGAATTCAGTATCCGATTTTAACTTAGAATAAAAATCATTAGCATTTTCTACATGGTTAGCAAATGAATAAACTACATCTGAACCAATTTTATCAGCACTTTTCATTTCGGCACCGATTACTGA
This sequence comes from Ignavibacteriales bacterium, assembly GCA_003538625.1. Lineage (GTDB taxonomy): Bacteria > Bacteroidota > Ignavibacteria > Ignavibacteriales > Ignavibacteriaceae > IGN3. The sequence continues at coordinate 136,860 of DPRR01000016.1, read as the reverse complement.
TGAATCATTGCTGCTGGCAATCTGTTGAATTACTGATTCATTTAAATTGTAATTATATTCTTTTTTATAACTGTTAATCAAATCTGCGTACAAATCATTATAACGGGTGCGTTTTAATAAGGTTTTCAGATTATCTCTATCTGCTTCAAAAGTCGGATAATCCTGTTTGTCAGTAACTTTGATAACGTGTAAACCAAAATTTGTTTTAACTACATCAGATACCTGACCAACACCCAGATTAAATGCTGCTTCATCAAATTCCTGAACCATCATCCTTCTCTCAAAAAAACCAAGGTCACCGCCTTTATCTTTAGTTCCAGTATCATCTGAATATTTTTGTGCTACCTCACCAAAATCCTTACCGGCTTTCAACTCAGTAAGCACACTATCCATTGTAAGTTGTGCAGCAGCAGAATCGACAACTCCCTCCGGATTCATATAACTTATCAAAATATGACTGGCTCTTATTTTTGGAATTCTTGGTTTTTTATCAGTTACTTTAATTATATGATAACCAAATCTGGTATGAACAACTTCCGGATAAACATTTCCTTTTTCAGTATTATAACAAGCATCTTCAAATTCAAAAGGAAGTTGACCGGCAGTAAAGTAAAAGATATCTCCACCTTTAGTTTTGGAAAAATTATCCTGAGAATATTTTGCAACCATCTCTTCAAATGATTTGCCTTGTTTGATACTGTCTAAAATACTTTGGGTTAATTTTAGAGCAGCCACCTCACCTGTAGAATCAGGTCTAATCATTAAATGGCTTGCACGGATTTCTATTTTTCTTCTATCATACATTTCTTTAATGTTCGGTTCCACCAAATATTTTTCAAGGATGTATGATGATCCGACTTTCTTTTTATAATCCTGTAATTCCTGTGCCAAAGCGGGATCATTTTGGTAGCCCCGAACATGCGCATCTGCTAATTTCATTTTGAAGTTTGTGTACAGATCAGCAAAATTTTTATAATTCTCAAAACTATCATCTGCAGCAACTTCATATCCGCCAACATTTTTAGCATAAGCCTTTTCAAATTCATCCATTGTAATATTAGAATCATCATATTCAGCAATAATAATTTTAGAATGTTCCGGAGAACATGCTGCAACCAGTAAGGCTAAAAAGGCTGTGAATAAAAAAGAAATCCTTAAAGACATTATTATCTCCTTTATAATTTTTACAAATTTAACTTTAAATTTTATTGATAGAGGGTTAGAAAATCAAGGTAATTTAAGGCTGATATATTTACTTTTTTAATATATCAGCCTGATAAAATACTATTTAATTAAAGAGATCTTCAAAGTTCTCTCAATATTCTCTGAACTCAATCTAACAAAATACATTCCACTTGAAAGCCCGGAACCATCCAGAGTAATCTGATATGTACCCGGTTGAACATTTTGATTAACTAATGTTCTAATTTCACTTCCTAAAATATCGTGTAATGTTATCTTAACAAAACTATTTGTCGGGATTGTATATTTTATTTTTGTAGACGGATTGAATGGATTTGGATAATTTTGGTAAAGTTTGAATTCATTTAATCCATCAATATCAACCTGAATTTCACTTGAATACTCAAATGAGCCGTCAAAATCAATCTGTTTTAACCTGTAATAATATTTGTTGGAAAGTAAATTGTTATCAACAAAATTATAGGTTAATCGATTTGTACTGCTTCCGCCTCCATGAACAAATCCAATTGATTCATAATTTGAATTATCAGTTTTTCTTTCAACCTCAAATCCGTAATTATTTGTTTCAGTAGCGGTAATCCATTTTAACTTAACAACTCCATCTGAATAATTTGCACTGAATGATGTTAATTCAACCGGAACGGGAATAAGATTTATTGCGTTTAAAGCATTAATAATTCCCCACCCATATTGGTTATCAGGATTATTACTTCTTGTTGCCGTTGACCTCAATGCATCCAGCACTTCCATTGGTGTGAGTGAAGGATTTTTTTGTAAAATTAAAGCACAAACTCCTGCAGAGAGCGGACAGCTAAATGAGGTTCCACTTCCGGATGAGTATGTATTTCCAAAAGAGCTTGCGTGAAATACATTAGAACCCATTGCCATTAAATCAGGTTTTATTCGTCCATCAATGGTTGGACCGACTGAACTAAAACTTGATCTGACTCCACTTGATGTAACTGCCCCAATTGTAAAAACACTATCTCCATCAGCCGGAGCGCCTAATGTGTTATGTGTACTGCTGCCACTGTTTCCTGCAGAGTTAACAACAACGATTCCTTTTCCTGCTGCAAGATCAGCAGCAATAGTTATTATCGCCGTGTTACCATCCATATCCTGCCAGGTATAACTTGTAAAAGGAAAGTCATAATCGAGGTATCCCAATGAAGTTGATGTAACATCAACGCCGATACTATCCGCCCACTCAATACCTGCCACCCAATTATCTTCTTCAACCGGAGTTTCAGAATCCGTATTTTCGGTTTTAGCAAGTATAAAATTAGAGCCGTACGCTGGTCCGATTAGCTGTCCTTCTTTAAATCCACCAATAATCGATAGTGTTGCGGTTCCGTGTGATCCTTCACCCATATCACCCTGGTTGCCGACATTCGGATCATGATTTACAAAATCATAGGCTGCAATTATATTCATTGAAGAAAATGCCTCGTGAGGAAGATTATCAAATCCTGCATCCAAAACACAAATTGTAATTCCGCTTCCATTATATCCAAGATCATGAACCTGGGGCACACTTATTTGATTAAGTTGGGTAAAAGAGCTCCCATAATTTAATGTGTTAATACCCTGTGGTTGTGGAGGATTATCATTTTGAATTTGGGTTGTTTTAAATTCCACATCATCATAATTTTTTGCGAATGTACCAACAACATCTATTTTTTTAACAAATGAATTAGATGCAATTTGATAAATTTCACTTTGACTGGCAAAACCACTAATTGCATTAAACCATTTTGATTTTTGCTTTAGTTCAAATCCGTTTTGAATAATTACATTGATATAATTTTGGTTAACCGGAAGATCCGTAATATCAATTAAATTATTTTCGCTTAATACTTTTGCTCTTCTCTCCAAAGATTTTTTACTAACCACTGAGAGTGGATTTGCAAAAAAACCATCAAGGTTATCTCCTTTATCAGTAAAGTACACCCATACCAAATATTTTTCCGACTGAACATCAGATTGCATTTTCATTTCGAGTCTGGGAGCAATTTTTTCCAGGGAACTTTGTGCGTGCACAGCAAATAAGCCTAAACAAGCCAGGGTCAGAATAAGTTGTTTCATGTATCTTCCTTTAACTATTATTTTACTCTCGTTCCATTATTAACTGATTCCGGAACATGCAGAACTTCTAAAGAACCATCTTTAGTTTCAACAGCCAAAATCATACCTTTTGATTCTAACCCCATAAGTTTTGCGGGTTGTAAGTTAGCAACAATTACAACTTTTTTCCCAACCAAATTTTCGGGCTGATATGATTTTGCAATTCCGGCAACAACCTGTCTTTCTTCATTATCAAGTTTAACTTTTAACTTTAGAAGTTTTTCACTCTTAGGTACTTTTTCTGCTTCAATTATTTCTGCGGTGCGAAGTTGAATTTTCATAAAATCATCGTAAGTAATCAAATCAACTTTATCCTTTTCAGATTCTGATTCCGGGAGCTTATTTGTTTGAGCTTCAATTTTTTCATCTTCAATTTTTGGAAAAAGAATTTCACTTGGGTTTAATTGATGTCCGGCATTTAATTGAGGTTTACCGCAATCTTTCCAATCAACCGACTTAGCATTTAGCATAACAAATAATTTTTCTGTTGAGAACGGAAGCACGGGAGAAAATAATTCAGCTAAAGCATAAATAGCCTGCAGACAAATATTTAAAGTAGTGCCGCATCTTTCTTTATCTGATTTAATAGTCTTCCAGGGTTCGCTGTCATTAAAATATTTATTTCCATCACGGGCAAGGTTCATAATTTCATTTACGCCATCACGAATTTTATATTTTTCAAAAAGATCAGCAACACGTTTTGGATAATCTGAAATTTGCTTCAGCATTTCTTCATCAATCTTTTCTAACTTTCCAGGAGTTGGAACTTTTCCATCAAAATGTTTGAACACAAATGTAAAAGTACGATTGATAAAGTTGCCAAGAATATCTGCCAGTTCGCTGTTATTTCTTAATTGAAATTCTTTCCAATAAAAATCTGTATCTCGTGTTTCGGGCAGATTAGCGGCTAACGCATAACGCAATAAATCCGCTGGAAATAAATCCAGAAATTCTTTAACATCAATTCCCCAACCTCTGCTTTTTGAAAATTTCTTTCCTTCAAAATTTAAAAATTCATTTGCCGGAACATTTTGCGGCAAGCAGTATTGTTCTTTTCCGCCTTCATTCCACGCCATTAATATTGCAGGAAAAATTATTGTGTGAAATACAACATTGTCTTTACCAATAAAAGCAATGTATTTTGTTTTCGGATCCTGCCAATATAATTTCCAAAACTCCGGATCATTTTTTAACTGAGATAATTCTTTTGCAGATGAAATGTATCCGAGTACAGCTTCAAACCAAACATAAATTACTTTACCAACTGCATCATCTACCGGGACTTTAATTCCCCAATCCAAATCCCGGGTAATTGCACGATCCTTTAATCCATCTTTAAACCAACCGCGGCAGTATTGAAGTACGTTATCTTTCCAGCCATACTTTTCATTCATTTTATCAACATATTTTTCTAGTGCCGGTTGATATTTGCCAAGCGGGAAATAATAATGAGTTGTTTCTTTGAGCGTGGGAGTTCCACCTGAAATTTTACTTTTGGGATTTATTAATTCTGATGGATCATACAATGAACCGCAGTTTTCACATTCATCACTTCTCGCTTCTTCATTTCCGCATTTAGGGCAGGTGCCTTCAACATATCTATCCGGTAAAAACATATTTGCTTTATCATCAAAAAACTGGAGTGATTTTTTCTCAACAAATAATCCACGATTATAAAATTCCAAAAAGAATTCTTTAGCGGTTTCATGATGAATCGGAAGACTGGTGCGCGAATAGTTATCGAAACTCATTCCAAATCGTTCAAAAGCTTTTTTATTTGCTTCGTGAAAACGATCAATAATTACCTGAGGTGAAACTTTTTCTTTATCAGCACTTATTGTTATTGGTACGCCATGTTCATCTGATCCGCAAATGTAAATTACATCATCACCGTTCAATCTTTTATATCTTACATAAATATCTGCAGGCAAATATGCACCGCTTAAATGTCCAAGATGTATTGGTCCGTTTGCGTAAGGAAGCGCCGATGTTACTAATATTTTTTCTTCAGCCACAATGATAACCGAATTAATGTTTTACATAATTTGAGGGGGAAATATAAGGAATTTGATTGCTAAAATGGATGTGAAATACTGTTTTATTTTATGATAAACGGAGCAATCGGATAAACAATTTTTCTTAATTTTACTCATCAATCTCAAAGGAATAATCATGAAAAAATTTATTTCTGTATCACTGTTAATTCTAATCTCAAATATCACTCTTATTGCTCAGGACATTCCATCCTTCATTACAGATAGTCTTGATACTTATGTAAATCGTGGACTTGCAAACTGGCAAATTCCCGGAGCTGCAGTTCTTGTTGTTAAAGATGGAAAAATAATTATCTCTAAAACCTACGGTGTAAAAGAACTTGGAAAAAATGATAAGGTTGATGAAAACACTTTATTTATGATTGGGTCAAATACAAAAGCATTTACAGGTACTGCACTTGCATTGCTTGAGCAGGAAGGAAAATTAAATCTTGATGATAAGGTGATAAAATATCTGCCTGATTTTAAAATGAAAGATCCATGGATAACTAAAGAGTTAAATCTGGTTGATATCGTTTCTCATAGAATGGGATTGTCAACTTTTCAAGGTGATTTTATGTATTGGACATCTGACTTAACGATGGATGAAGTTATTGAAAAGTTTGGAAAATTAACTCCTAAATATGATTTCCGAACAAGGTATGGATATACAAATGCAGGGTATGCTATTGCTGGTAAAATAATTGAAAAAATATCCGGAATAACCTGGGCTGAATTTTTAAAGGAAAAAATTTTTACTCCATTAAAAATGGAAAGAACTTTAGCTTTATCAAAAGACTATATGGAAGCAGAAAATATTGCAAAACCTCATACATTTGTTAATGGAAAAATGTCAGTTCTTCCAATTCAGAATATAGATAACCTGGCTCCCTGTGGAAGTATCAGTTCCTCAATAAATGATTTAAGCCATTGGATTATTGCTCAGCTTGATAGTGGTAAATTTGAAGGCAAAGTTGAGATTCCATTTACAGTCTTGCAACGAACAAGAAAACCTGAGAGTATACAAGGGAGAGTAAAACATCCATTTAATACTGGTCATTTTAATCTTTATGGCTTAGGCTGGGGACTTATGGATTATGAAGGGACAGAAATTGTATCTCATACTGGTGGTGTTAATGGATTTGTTACTTCCGTTACTTTGCTGCCGGAAGAAAAACTAGGTATTGTGTATTAACCAATAATGATCAAAATGCATTTTACCAGATGTTGAAATGGGAAATTATTGACGCTTATTTGGGATTGCCCTATAGAAATTATGATGATTTTACTTTCAAAAAAGCAAAACAAGATATGACTGCTAATGAAAATAAACTTGCTGTATTAAGGGATTCTGTTTCAATGAATATCATACCGGAATTGGATTTATCAAAGTTTGAAGGGAAATATGAAAATCAGGTTTATGGCTTTGCTGAACTTGTACAAAAAGAAAATTTTCTTGAATTAACACTTGAACACCATTCAAAACTTAAAGGAAAACTTGAGTATATAGGAAATAATAGATTTCTTTGTACTTACTCAGATCCAACCTATGGAGTAAAAGTTTTTCCTTTTGAAATAGTAAATGGCAATGTAAAATCTTTTGATCTATTTGTCGATGATTTTATTGATTACCAACCATACCGGTTTATTAAGCAATAATTTTTTTTCTAATATTTTTGGAATGGATGAAAGTCCATTCCAAACCTTTCATAAATTTTACTTAATTTTAAGTAATAAAATTTTAACAATATTCTTTTATGGGAAAAAGTAACATGAAAAATCACTCCAAAATAGATTTCCAAACTAAATGTGTTCACTCAGGTATTGACGAATATGAATACGGTTCAGTTGTACCTCCAATTTATCAAACATCTACTTTTAAATTTAAATCCGCTCAGCACGGTGCCTCACTTTTTGCTGGTGAAGAGAAAGGTTACATTTATACAAGAATGCTTAATCCTACTGTTGAAGCAATGGAAAATGCAATTGCTGAACTTGAAGGCGGGCACAAAGCACTCGGATGCGGCAGCGGGATGGCTGCAGTTCATACTATATTTGCCGCCTTAACGCAGGCTGGTGATCACGTTGTTTGTTCTTCTGCTGTATATGGACCAACAACAACTTTACTTAATACAGTTATGAAAAAGTTTGGTGTTGAAACAACTTTTGTTAACACTGCCAATCTTTATGAAGTTCAGGATGCTATAAAAGCAAATACAAAAGTTGTTTATGTAGAGACGCCCGGCAATCCAACACTTTGCATTTCTGATCTTGAAGAAATATCAAATATTGCTCATCAACATAATGCAAAAGTTGTGGTTGATAATACTTTTATGAGTCCTGCACTTCAAAATCCAATTGCACTAGGTGCTGATGTTGTAATGCATAGTTTAACAAAATTCTTGAACGGACATGCAGATGTTGTTGGCGGAATTATAGTTGTAAAAGATGAACCAACATATATACATTTCCGCAAAACATTAAATCAAATTGGTGGAGTTATTGATCCATTCAATTCTTTTCTTGTACATCGCGGATTAAAAACACTTGCGTTAAGAATGGAAAGACATTGTGAAAGCGCACAAATAATTGCTGAATGGTTAGAACATCATCCATCAGTTGAATCAATCCGTTATCCCGGTTTAAAATCTCATCCACATTATCAGGTTGGTTTAAAACAGCATAAAGGTCCCGGCGGAATGATTACAATAGAATTAAAAGGCGGAATTGAAGCGGGAAGATTAATGATGAACTCAGTAAAACTATTCCAACTTGCTGTGAGCTTGGGCGGAGTTGAAAGTTTGATTCAACATCCGGCAAGTATGACTCATTTTTCTATGGGTAAAGAAGCAAGATTAGCCGGAGGAATTACTGACGGCTTAGTTCGTATTTCTGTTGGGATTGAAAATGTAAATGATCTTATTGCGGATCTTGAACAAGCTTTACAAAAAGTAGATGAAGCCCATCTAAAGGATGTTGAAGTTCACGTTTAGAAATTTAATTTATTAAATAAAAAAGGGAGCTCCGGCTCCCTTTTTTATTTTTATCTCTCTGGCATAGTTATGGACTAAAATTTAATAATTATTACAGGAGAGAGTTATGAAAACTTTATTACTTCTGCTTACAATTACATTTACTTTTAACTTCACCTCAATCGCACAAAGAAATCCAACAAAAGATAGAGAGAAGTCCCCAGATAGGATTGACAGAGTAAATGAACGAAACCCCCTACGGAATCCAGATCAAAAACGCGAACCCGTTCAGCAGCCCTACAGAGAGAAAATAAATCCTCCACAAACCTCCCCGCCACCGGAACCAGTTGTAATTGAAGTTGTTGAAATCTGGAATCCTGATCCATGCGATTGTTGTCCTGACCCTGTTAGTCCAATAAATTATCCACATATGCCCCCAATAATAGACAACCCGCCTTCCTTAGATAATTTATCACTCACTGAAGTATACGATCTTGGCATTAAAAATCTTGATACTGAATTATTTAATGAAGCCATTAAATGTTTTAATATTTTGATTAAAGATGATCCTCTTAATTGTGAATTCTATTGTTATAGAGGAAGAGCTTACCACGGCTTAGAATTATTTGAGAAAGCTAGCAAAGATTTCCGGAAAGCAATTAAGTTAAATAAAAGATATGCTGATGGATATTATTATCTTGGCTTAACCGAAATAAGTTCAGGAAATATAGATGAGGCAATCGTTGATTTTGGACTTGCTTCAGACTTCGGCAACGATAAGGCAAAAAATCTCCTTAAAAAATATTTCAAATACTAAGAGTTTTTCGACCGTTTACCGATAAATACTATCGTTTCGCCGATTTTTACTTTTGGGATCATTATCTTTGTAGTACTTTTCCACCAGAAAACGGTATATCTTTTTAAGGAACAGAAAAATGGAAAACATGAATAATAAAATTGATAAAAGAGTTTTGCTTGGCAGCATATTAATTGGATTAGGAGGAATATTTTTTCTTAATTCATTGGATATTTTTGATTTTAATTTTGCCCGAGTAATTTTTTCCTGGCCTTTCTTTTTTATAGTAATTGGAATGTACCTGACTCTTAACACCTCAAGAAAAATGCTTGGCGGTATTTTAGCAGGTTTGGGATTTGTATTTATTCTTCCAAGAATTTTTCCTTCAATCGATTATGACGGTTCTGTTGTTGTGGCAATATTTTTAATTGCTTTCGGCAGTTACATCATTCTTAATCAGAAAAAGAAGAAAGAAGAAACCGACGAACTAGGACAAATTTCAAAAGATGTTATTGATGATGTAGCTATATTTGGCGGTGGGACAAAAATTATTACCTCAGATAATTTCCGCGGCGGAAATATAACTGCAGTATTCGGCGGATCAGAAATTATTCTTAAAGGATGTAAACTCGCTGAAGGAAATAACTCAATAGATATTCTTGCAGTTTTTGGCGGAACCACAATAGTTGTTCCGAATGATTGGAATGTTGTTATGAACGTTACTTCCATCTTTGGCGGATTTTCAAACAAAAGCGTTAAAGACCCAAATGCTTTTGTTGATCAGAGTAAAACCTTGATAATAAAAGGATTAGTTGTATTTGGCGGTGGTGAATTGAAAACATATTTGTAGTAATCAGATATGTCTAGTAATCCTATACTAAAGAGTCCTAAAAGTATTTTATTATATCTGTTATTTGTTATAACCATAACAGTGTTGTACATCAATCTGATTACTCTTGAAAGCAAAGCAACATTTTCGATTTCCGTTGCTGATGCTGTAACCTTTAACTTATTAATTGCAGCGCTCGGATTAAGTTTTTGGTATTCTTCAGTTTACCTTTCTATTGAAAATAACCAGATCTCAAAAATTATTCTAACGCATTTTGGCGGGGGAATTTTAATTTCAATTGTGTGGCTGGCACTTGGTTATTTTATTGTAATCAGTCTTGTAAATGATACTGAACAATTCGGTGATTTTTTTATCAAAACAATTAAATCAAGATTTATAATCGGTATACTTTACTATTTTCTGCTGACCGCATTTTATTATGTGGTAATTTATTATTCTGATTTTCAGGAGAGAACTATAAAAGAAAAAGAACTAAAAAATCTTGTTACTGAAGCTGAATTACGTTCACTTAAATTCCAGATAAACCCGCATTTTATTTTTAATAGTTTAAACTCAATGAGTGCGTTAACCGAAATAGATCCCAAAAAAGCTAAGCAGATGATTATAAAACTAGCGGATTTTTTACGCTACACCCTTGCTTATAACGACAGACAGAAAAATAGTCTTAATGAAGAATTAAAAAATATTAAACTATATCTTGATATAGAGAAAATAAGATTTGAAGATAAATTTAATTATGTTGAAGAATTACATGAAGATTGCGGGAAAACAGAAATTCCAAGCATGATACTTCAACCGTTGTTTGAAAACGCAATTAAGCATGCAGTGTACGAAACTCTCGAAACAGTTATTATAAAATTAACCTGTACAAAAAAAGATGACTTCCTGAAAATATCCGTATGCAATAGTTTTGAGGGAGAATCGCATAGAAAAGGTGCTGGTGTTGGATTAAAAAACATCAAAGATAGATTATCATTAATTTATCAGCAGGATAATTTGATGGAAATAAAAAAAGAGAGTGGTAAATTTATAGTAAACATTTTTATTCCTTTAAAAACTATTTCCTGAAATTCGTGTTAATTAGTGGCAGCATTGTTACCACTAATTAACACGAATTAGACACTAATTTAAAAGTATGACTGACCTAATCTACAAAGAAGAATTCTATAAAATTATTGGTATTTCTATGGAGGTACATAGATATTTAGGACGTGGATTCTTAGAAATCGTATATAAAGATGCAATCGAATAAGAATTTCGACTTGCAAATATTCCTTATTCGAGAGAAAAGGAATACAAAATAGATTATAAGGGAGTTATATTGCCGCATAAATTTTTTGCTGATTTTGTTGTGTATGAAGATATTATTCTTGAAGTTAAAGCAGTAAGTGGGATTGCTGATGAATTCACTAAACTTATGTTAAATTATCTTGCAACATCTAAATGTAAACTTGGAATAATTGTCAACTTTGGAGAAGACTCACTTAAATACAAAAGATTGGTTTTATAATTCGTGAAATTCGTGTTAATTCGTGGCGGTTCTTTTCTTCCACTAATTAACACGAATTTAGCACTAATTCAGGAAAGAATATGAAGGACAAAATAAAAATTATTATCATTGATGATGAATCGCTTGCTAGACAGATTACCAAAAATTATCTGGCAAACAGAAGCGATGTTGAAATTCTTGCCGAATGTTCAAATGGATTTGATGCAATAAAAAAGATAAATGAATTGAAGCCAGATCTTATTTTTCTGGATATCCAGATGCCAAAATTAAACGGCTTTGAAATGCTCGAACTTCTGGAAGACCCTCCGATAATTATTTTTACCACTGCTTATGATCACTTTGCAATCAAAGCCTTTGAGGTTAGTGCTGTTGACTATCTTTTAAAACCTTTTTCAGAAGAACGATTTTCGAATGCATTACAAAAAGCTATTTCTCAATTAGGCGATAGATTCCAGCAAAACTCAGCAATTGAAAATATCATAAAAAACAGAGATGAAAAAATTGAATTTCTTGAGCGTGTTGTGATTAAAGATGGAAGTAAGATAACAATTATACCCGTTGAAGAAATTAAATGGATTGAAGCACAGGATGATTATGTTCTGATCAATTCTGAAAAAGGAAGATTCCTAAAACAAAAAACTATGAAGTACTTTGAAAATCATTTAAATGAAAATCAATTTGTCCGTATTCATAGATCGTATATAATCAACCTGGATTTTCTGCAGCACCTGGAACAAACAGACACAGAATCCTATCGATTAGTTTTAAAGAACGGTAAAGAACTGCCGGTAAGCAAAACCGGACTAACAAAACTGAAATCCACTCTGTAGCTTCTAAAAAATTAAATTTATAATCAGACAAGTTTTTCTTGACTTTAAAAGAAATTCGCGTTAAGTTTTTAACGTTTGAAAAATTTCAAAAGTTAAAATCTAAATGACAACCGAAGAAAAAATTAAAAAAGAACTGATTCAGCGCTTTGGTGATGCTTATAAAGCATTCGGGTTAAGCAAGCTAATGGGTCATATCATCGCACTTCTCCTCTTCTCCCCTGAACCTTTATCACTTGATGAAATAACAAAACAGCTGGGAAGAAGCAAAGGTCCAATCAGTCAACTTGTAAGAAGACTTCGAGATAAACATCTTATCCGCAAAGTTTGGATGCCAGGAAATAACAGAAAAGATTTTTATGAAGTTGAACCTGAAGTGTTTGAACATGCTTTCCGTAATAATCTTGAGCTGATCAAAAACAATACTCGTATTGCAAAGCAGTTAAAAGAAAAAGTCAAATCAGCAAAGAACGGATCCCTTCATCCTGTTGACCAGCGGATGGTGGAGATGGAAAAGTTTTATCTCTTAATGGAAATCCATTTTAACAGTTTTCTTACTGCCTGGACAAAAGAAAGAAAAAAGATTTACAAATAAAAAATCAAAAAATTTTAAATCGTCGTTTGATAATTTTCAAACGTTAAAAACTTAAGAAAATCAAATGAAAAGATTAGAAAACAAAATAGCTGTTATAACCGGCGGTGCACAAGGAATTGGTAAAGCAACTGTTAAACGTTTTGCTGAAGAAGGTGCAACAGTTACTATTTGGGATGTTAATGAAGAGAAAGCAAATTCAACAATTTCAGAGTTAAAAAGTCTCAGCAACAAAATTGAATTTCAAAAAGTTGATGTAACAAGTTTAGAGTCAGTAACTGAGGCAGCAAAAAATATTGTTGAGAAGCATAAAAAAATTGATATTCTTATTAACAATGCTGGAATTACACGTGATGCTTCTCTTCTTAAAATGACCGCTGAACAATGGAAACAGGTTATTGATGTTAATCTAACAGGAGTTTTTAATTGCACCAAAGCAGTTGCTCCAATTATGGTTGAAAATAAGTCCGGTAAAATTGTTAACACTTCTTCTGTTGTTGGATTGTACGGAAATTTTGGACAGACAAACTATGTTGCTACAAAATCGGGTATAATTGGTATGACAAAAGTTTGGGCACGTGAGTTAGGCAGAAAAGGAATAAATGTTAATGCAGTGGCTCCAGGCTTTATTGCCACGGAAATGGTAGAAACTGTTCCTGAAAAAGTGATTGAAATGTTAAAAGAAAAAACTCCGCTTGGCAAACTTGGTGATCCAGAAGATATTGCAAATGCATATTTGTTTTTAGTAAGTGATGAAGCAAAATATATAACCGGAACTGTGTTAAGTGTTGATGGTGGACTAGTTTTATGATGAGAAATGCTCAAATAGTTTCCTCTGGAATGTTTGTTCCTGAAAGAGTAGTTCCAAATTCTTATTTCAACGAATTGCTTGGGGAAGATGTTGATACCTGGCTTCGTGAAAATCTTACAATTAAAGAGCGAAGATGGTGCAATGAAAATCAATCGACTGCTGATCTTTGTGTTGAAGCAGCACAAGTAATTTTAGAAAATGCTAAAGTAAAAACAGATGAACTTGATTTGTTAATCATTGCAACTGATACACCGGAATATATTTCTCCCTCTACTGCATCGGTAGTACAATTTAGAATTGGTGCAATTAAGGCTGGCACTTTTGATGTTAATACTGCTTGTGCTGGTTTTGTAACCGCACTTGATATTGCATCAAAATATATTCGCTCGGATAAAAAGTATAATAAGGTGCTTGTTATCGGTGCTTATGCTATGAGCAAATATCTAAATCTTGCAGACAAAAAAACAGTAACGCTTTTTGCTGATGGAGCCGCAGGTGTTCTTCTCACATCAACAGAAAATGAATTAGAAGGATTTCTTACAAGCAAACTTTATACTGAGGGACAATATTGTGACTGGATGGGAATTTATGCAGGTGGAACTCATATGCCCGTTACTCAAAAAGTTTTAGATAATAAAGATCACTTATTAAAGTTCATTAAAAAATTTCCTAAGGAAACAAATCCTATAACCTGGACACGAATGATTAAAGAAGCCTGTGATGAAATTAATATAAAACCAAAAGATATTAATCATTACTTCATTACACAGATAAATATTAATTCTATCTGGGAAACACTTGATAATCTTGCAGTTGACAGATCTAAAGGTCATACGATTATGGAATACTTTGGTTATACAGGTTCTGCCTGCATACCAATGGCTTTTGATGATGCGAATAGAAAAGGTTTAATCAAAAAAGGAGATTTAATTTTATTCATTGGTTCTGGTGGCGGATTAGCATTTGCTCTATCAATTTTTAAAATGTAAAAATATAAATATCATTTATGGATATTGCTTCTAAAGAACTTGTAACTGCCGGATGGATTCTCGTAATCACTTACAGCGCTGTGATTTTATTTTTTGTAATTCGCGGTGCTCTCAAAATTAAAAACATAAGTGATTACGCTGTTGGTAATATTGCGTTTTCTCCTATTGCTGTTGGGTTAGCACTTGCTGCTTCTATGACGAGTGCAGCAACATTTATAATCAATCCGGGTTTTATAGCTTACTATGGAATAAGCGGAGTAATTTCTTATGCTTTTGTTATGCCTGTCGCAGCAATGGTTTCACTAGTTTTGCTAACCAAGGGTTTTCGCAAGCACGGTAGCAGTGTTAAAGCATTAACAATGGCTCAGTGGATGGGTACAAGATATAAGAGCAAAGGCTATGCTTTATTTTTTGCATTCCTTACGTTATTACTTATCACTTTTATAGTTTTGATTTGCGTTGGACTAACAAAAGTTCTATCCAAAACACTAAACGCTAGCGAACTCTCTGTTTTAATCGGACTTGTAGTTTTCATTTTTGGTTATATGATGTTTGGTGGTGCAAACTCAATGGTTTACACAAATACTGTACAAGCCGTAATTATGATAGTTGTTGCATTTATTCTTCTTGGTTCAGGTTATGAACATTTCTCAAACGGAATTCATGGATTTCTTGAAAAACTATCTGCAATTGATCCTAAACTTACGCAGCCCACAAACGAAACAAGTTTTCTTTTTAGAGATTATTTTGAAATTATTTTTACTCAAATTGTAATTGGTGTTGCAATAGTTTGCCAGCCTCACATCATTACAAAATCTTTACTTTTAAAAACTGATAAAGATGTTAATAAGTATTTAACTGCCGGTATTATTACGCAAATGTTATTCTTTATTGTTGTTATAACTGGACTCTATGCAAGAATAGTTTTCCCTGATCTAACCGTAAATGGCGTTCCATTAAAATTAGATGGTGTTGTTTCCGCTTACGTCGTTCGTGAGTTTCCAGTTTACATTGGGTTAATTGTTGTATTAGGATTAATCTCAGCGGGTATTTCCACACTTGAAGGATTAATCCAATCCGTTTCAACATCTATTACAGCAGATATTATCAAACCACTGCTTGGAAAATATTTTCCAAAAGATGAAAAGAAAAATTCATCAACTACAATAGTTACAAATAGAATTGTAATTGTTGCCATTGGAATTATCTCAATCTTTCTATCTTATGATCAACTAACAAACCCGAATTTAAGTGTAGGAATATTTGCACAGAACGGAGTGTATGCTTACTTCTCTGCTGCGTTTGTTCCAATTTTATTTGGAATGTTTTTAAAAGACACACAAAAAGCAGCAGTTATAACCGCATCTTTAGTTGCGATAGTTGTTCACTTTAGTTACTTCTACGGAAATCTTAGCGTGCCATTTAGCATTGCAACCGGACAAAATCCCGGAGTTTCAGCAGCGATGGCAATCACCGCATCAATTATATCTGGTGGATTAGTTTACTTCTTTACAAGGAGAAAAGCTGATGCATAATTTTCAAACAGACTGGCTTGCCAAATGGGCAACTTACACACCTAACAGAATGTTTTTACGAGAACATCAACGTGATATGCAGTGGAGTTACTCCGATTTTAATTTAAGAACTAATTCTCTTGCCTCTTACCTTGTTGATCAATACAAGATTAAAAAAGGCGATCGCATTGCTATCTATTCAAAAAATAAAGCTGAACATGTAATTCTATTTCTTGCTTGTATAAAAATTGGTGCATTGCTTGTTCCGCTAAATTTCAGATTGATGCCACGCGAACTTGATATACTAATTTATGATGCTGACCCAAAATTATTTTTTTATGATGAAGAGTTCGCTGATCATATTCCAAAACTTTCATCTGTTAATAAAATAGCAGTTGTAAACAAACTTTCTGAAATAAGTAAGTTCCTTTTAGAAAATAATATCAAATCAAATTTTACATCAAAAGAGATCTTTACTGAAGATGATGCTGTAATGATTCTCTTTACCGCTGGTACAACGGGACTTTCTAAAGGCGTTATCATTACTCATAAAATGCTTTTCTGGAATTCCATCAACACAGGCTTACGTCTAGATCTTCACTCGAGTGATCATACACAAAGTTTTGCACCTTTCTTTCACACAGGTGGTTGGAATGTTTTATTCACTCCATTCTTGCATCACGGTGCATCACATACATTGCTAACACAATTTGATGCTGATTTGATTTTGCAATTAATGGAAAAAGAAAAAGCAACAATACTTTTCGGAGTTCCAACAATGCTTCAGATGATGGCTGATTCTCCTTACTTTAATAAAGTTGATCTATCTTCTGTCCGTTATGCAATTGTAGGTGGTGCACCAATGCCGATTCCATTAATAAATACCTGGCACAACAAAGGTGTTTTTATAAGACAAGGATTTGGGCTCACAGAAGTTGGACCAAATTGTTTTTCTCTTCATCAGGATGATGCAATAAGAAAAAAAGGATCAATTGGATTTTCAAATTTTTATATCGATGCAAAAATTGTTAAAGAGGATAAAACCGAATGTGCTGCCGATGAAGTTGGAGAGTTATGGCTCAAGTCCCCGGTTGTTACTCCAGGTTATTGGCGAAATGAAAAAGCGACAAAAGAAACAATCACAGATGGATGGTTTCACACAGGTGATTTAGTAAAGCAAGATCAAGATGGTTATTTCTATGTAGTTGATCGCAAAAAAAACATGTATATAAGCGGTGGTGAAAATGTTTTTCCTGCCGAAATTGAATCTTATCTCTACACAAATGAAAAGATTAAAGAAGTTGCAGTAATCGGAGTAGAAGATGAAAAATGGGGGGAAGTTGGAAAAGCGTACATTGTTTTAAAAGACAATCAAACATTAAATGAAATTGAAATCAAGGAATTCTGCTTAGGAAACCTTGCAAAGTATAAAATCCCAAAGTACGTAGAATTTTTATCCGAGCTTCCAAAAAGTGAAGCAGGTAAGATTGATAAAAAGAAATTAATTCAAATGCACATTCGTTCACTCAATAATTAATTCATATAAACAAAGGAGAAGTCATGAAAAAGTTATTTGCTCTTGCGCTATTATTTAGCGTCGTATTGTTCTTTGCAGGCTGTAGTGATGATGAAGTCACTCCCCCGGCAGCAACATATAAAATTTCTGGTACTATTACAGATGCATCTGGAAATTTTTTAGCAACTGTTAAAGTAAGACTAACAGGTGGTAAAACAGATTCCACTACAACCGACGCAACCGGAAAATATTCCTTTACTGGATTAGAAAGTGGTTTGAGTTTTACTGTTACACCAGTTACTCCAGATTTTGATTTTGAACCTATCAACAAACAAACAAGTAATTTATCTTCGGATGTTACATTAGATTTTGCTGCAAAAGATGGAATTACTGGTCTTTGGGTTTCAGCAGGTACAAATGTCGCACCATTACTTGATATTATTTTTGCTGCAAGTGGCGGTGTTGATACTATTTATGCAGAGTTTTTTGCAAACAAATCATACACAGTAAAGCAAATTAATGGTGATGCATCTGTACTTAACTATACAGGTACAATATCTAATGCAAAAAGCACTGTCGGAAATATTTATACTATAATTACAAATCAAAGTACTCCTTCTGCTGCTACTTCTGAGGGTATCTATGAAATAGACAGAACGCAAAACCCTCATTTTATGCAATATGAAATAGTTCTTACTTCTGGGACACAGAATGTCCCTCCTACCCCAGAGGCTGGATTTGGAAGTACAAATGGAGGTGCACTTGGTACAATAAATATTCAGAAATATGTAAGAGTTAGATAATTTTAAAATAACGGAGAATAAGGAAACTTATTCTCCTTTTTATTAAAGGTAAGACGATGAAAACTATCAAACTACTTGTAATTAGTCTTATGTTTCTGTCTGTTGCTTCAGCACAGCAGTTATGGAATTTTGATGACCATAGAGTGCCACCTGATCCTGCTAATGAATTTCAAGCTTTAGCTTATTTTTATAACCACACTGTAAGTCAAAATTATTACGCAAATAATGACCTTCTTAAAGGTCAGATTGTGGGAAGACTTTTCAGCAGTAATACAACAACAACAGGTTCACAAGCATTTTATTTTGAACAGAGATTAATTCCATTCTTTATTTATCAACCAAAATTACTTGATGGAAAAGCAATATTAAGAGCATCTTTTGAAATTGATTGGACCTGGGGAGATGCTTCCTATGGAGTTGGTGGTAACTTTGGTTCTGCATTCAGTGCCGATCAAGTAAACATACAAACACAAAATATTGAGTTAGAATTAATTCCTTGGAAAACCTGGGCTATTAATCTTGGATTGCAACGATTGTTTGACACTCCATTTAATCCGTACAGAACCGCAGTTAGTACAATGACTAATACAGCCTATCGATTAATGTATTGGGGAAGTGATGCCGTTGGAATATCTGTAAGAAATGATCAGGATTTTTCAAGATTTAAAGCCGGATATTATCAGTTGTATGAAAATAATGTTCATCAGTTGGATGATGTTGCACTTTGGGAGCTTATGTATGAAAGAGATATTACGCCGGAATGGAAGCAGGGGCTGTCTTTCTGGTATATTTACGATCGTGGAAATGGCGAGGGTGGAGTTTCTGTTTTAGGGCAGGGCTTGAATAGCTCGCTTAATGATTATAATGGTACTTTTAGGTTTAAACTTGGAGGTTTACCTTACAAGGCTGACATTATGTGGCTTGGTACTTACGGAAATTATAATCCTGAATTTCTCTTAGGCAGATGGAGTTTAAATGCCTATGCAGTTGCCAACTTTGGAAATGTTAAAACAGAACAAAGTGGTGTTTATATAAAAGCTTCGGATATTTTAGGAATTGGTGCAAATCTGAGAACTGGCTATAAATATGGTCAAACTGCTGATGATGCAATTACCATGGATATAATTTTTGCTTCAGGCGATAAAAACGGTATTGATGATCAAAAATATAATGGTGTGATTACTGGAAATACATGGGGATCACCCGGCGCATTAAATATAAGCACAGGTGCTTATATTCTTTATCCCCACGGAAATGTTGTTAACCGTTATATCTCGGCTATTAGTGATTTATCCAATACAGGATTAGGGCAAATTGGCGGAACAATAAATTTTTCAAAATCATTTATCCCGAATAAGTTTTTCGGGAAAGTTGGTATAGCCGCTGCTCAAAGTATATATGAACCCCAGGATGGCGGAACAATGGTGGGTACAGAACTAAACTTTAAAGTTGTGTATCAACCTGCTGTTTTTATGAATATTGAATTACATGGTGCATATTTAATGCTTGGTGATTTTTATGACAGTCCGATTATGAATGGAAATGTCACTGAACGACCTGAAAATCCTTATACACTATTTCTTTTATTTAAATGGCTTATGTTCTGATCTAATAAGAAAAGAGTACAAAATGAAAAAATTAATTTTAGTAATCCCGTTTTTTATATTATTCATAAGTGGCTGTTCAACTTATCCTGATTTGCAGAAATTAGAGTTTGATGAATTAAGCTAACCTTATAAAGTGCATAAATTAGATATTTCAGAAAACACTAATATTGCTTTTGTTGATGAAGGAAAAGGCGAGCAAACAATTATTTTTATTCATGGTCTCGGAAGTTATCTGCCGGCATGGAAAAAAAATATTGAAGTATTAAAAAATCATTATCGTTGTATCGCGATTGATTTACCAGGATATGGAAAATCTTCAAAAGAAATTCATACAGGTACTATGGATTTTTATGCTGATGTAGTTAAGTTACTGATGGATAAACTGCAGATAAAAACCGCTGTTATTGCCGGACATTCGATGGGAGGACAAATTTCAATGGTAATGTCTCTTAAGTATCCGGAATATGTAAGCAAACTTATTCTTGTTTCTCCCGCTGGCTTTGAAACATTTACTGATGGTCAGAAAGAATGGTTTAGAAGTGTTATGACAGTTAAAGGTGTTAAGTTAACAACGCCACAACAAATTAGAGCAAACTTATTATCTAATTTTTATAATATGCCTGATGATGCAGAGTTTATGATAACAGATAGAATTGCAATGCGTGGTGCAAAATACTTTGATAATTATTGTTATACTGTTGTTCGTTCAGTAAATGGAATGGTAGATCAGCCAGTTTATGATTTTTTACCAAATATAAAACAAGAAACTTTAATCATTTTTGGAGAAAGCGATAATCTTATCCCAAATCCATATTTAAATCCTGGTTTTACAGAAGATGTTGCTAACATTGGTAAGGAAAGAATTCCAAATAGTAATTTATTAATTATTCCATCCTGTGGACACTTTGTACAATTTGAAAAACCTGATGAGTTTAATAAAGCAGTTTTAGATTTTCTTAAATAATTACTCTAATGGTAGCCGCAGGTTTTAACCTGCGGTTATATTATTATCCGCAGCCTTCAAGGCCAATTGTTTAACTTTTAAGAGTCATTTCGAAGGAGTCATCGACCAGCCTACCGGACAGGCAGGCTGAGAAATCTTTCTACTATACAGCAAAAAAGATTTCTCTCCCGATGAATCGGGATCGAAATGACATCGATCAGAATTATGCAACAGAACTTTAAGGTCGCAGTTTCTCAACATTTTTTATGAGCACCATATTTAATCAAATCAAATACCCATTCGATACGAAGTTCATAAAAGTAAACGAATATGATATTGCGTATATCGATGAAGGTAATTCTGAAAATGTTTTACTTTTCATCCATGGACTCGGCAGTTATTTAAAAGCGTGGGATAGAAATATTCCTGAATTAAAAAATCATTTTAGATGTATCGCTTTAGATTTACCTGGTTATGGAAAATCGAGTAAACAAATTCATTCGGGTGAAGTAAGTTTTTATGTTGAAATTTTAAATGAGTTTATTACAAAACTTAATTTGAAAAGTGTTTCGCTTGTTGGGCATTCGATGGGTGGACAGATAGCTTTAGCTTACGTGATAAATAATCCAAACCAAATTGTAAAGCTAATTTTAGCTGCTCCTGCAGGATTTGAAACTTTTAATAAAGATGAAATTGAGTTAATTAAAAAAATCATTTCTCCGGAAATTCTTTTCAAAACTTCAGATCACCAAATAAGATTAAATTATCAATTTAACTTTTTCAAAATGCCCGCGGAAACTGAAGAAATGATTGCTGATAGAATTGCAATCAAGACTGACGAAGATTTTTTTAATCATTGCACTATAGTTTCAAATTCTTTATTTGGATTATTAAATGCACCGGTTTATGATCAATTAAAACAAATAAACATTCCAACTTTAATATTTTTTGGAAAAGATGATTTATTGATCCCAAATAAATCTATCCATCAAACTACCACAGAGAAAGTTGCAGTTTATGGATCATCTCAGATTAAAAATAGTAAACTGATTTTATTTGATGAGTGCGGCCACTTTTTACAATATGAAAGACCTGACAAATTTAATTCTCAGGTAATTTCTTTTTTCTAAGTAATTCTTATATTCTTAAATTATTGAAGTCTACTTAACAAAACTTTTCGGAAACTTTTTTATCAGTGCTTCAGCAATTACCATTGCACTCTCTTCATAAGTAAGCAACCCTGTATTAATAGTAAGATGATATAAAGTAGGATCATCCGCATCATGGAAAAAATGTGATTTAAGATATTTGTTTCTTCGCTCATCTTCTTGTTTTATGTAATCTTTTGCTTCTTGTTTTGAATAATTGTAATTCTTCTGCACATGTTTTATTCTATTCTCAATTGGAGCTACTAATCTTACATGAAAACAATTTGGTAATTTTGCAGTTATCACTGTACTTCCCCTACCCACGATAATTGATTTACCATATCGGGCCAGTTGAAGTACGATCTCAGTTGTTTTATGGAGTATAGTCCATTCAGAAGGCTTAACACCAAGCAGTTCATTTACAGCATCACTAATATGACTGTACTTCCCTTCTTGAATATATTTTTTGAGCACTTTGGGAAGTTTAAAATCTTCAATTACTTTGGTAATTAATTCCTTGTTAAAATATGTCCAGGGATTTTCGGAATCTTTCGTTCTTTGCTGAAGTATTTCGATTAGATTTTTAGAAACGTCGTATGATCCTGATCCGGTCAAACGAGAAATTGTTACGCAGGGAAATATTTCCTTTTTATTTTCTGAAACAGATGAGTGAAGTTTAAGATACTGCTTACACTTTTCATATGCGCCAGTTATTAACACAATTACTCTCTCCTTCCATTTTATTTTGTATTGGACTGGAAATCGTGTGTTTTAATAAAATTACAAAATCTAAATTTATTACTATAAATAGTATAAACTATTTTTGACAAAAGTCAATTGTCGATGATCTTTTAAGAAGTTTTGAGTGTAAACCATTTTTTTATTTTTTCTAGATCACCCCCATTTAAGGATTTGAAGAAGAATTCATTTTTAGATTTATCATAAATGTAATCTTTGCTCCACTCTTCAATATTCTCAACAATCTGAGCAATTCCATCAAGAATAGTTATTAATTCATCGTTAGTCGTGGTTGGATGAATAGACATTCGAACCCAACCAGGTTTTTCTGACAGATCCCCCTTATCAATTTTATCTGTTATTATTTTTGATCGGTTAGGATCTACATGCAACAAATAATGTCCATACGTACCGGCACATGAACAGCCTCCTCTAACCTGAACTCCAAACCTATCATTTAATAATGTTACAATAAGATTGTAGTGAATATTTTCTACATAAAATGAGATTGCACCAAGCCGCTTTTCAATATTTCCGGCAAGTATATGAAGCGTAGGAATTTTTTTGAGTCTCCCAAATGCCAGCTTAACAAGTTCCTCTTCTCTAGCCCGGATTTTTTCTACGTTCATTTCATCTTTTAACTTAATACATAGTGCTGCTTTAATAGTCTGTAGAAATGCCGGTGTCCCTCCGTCTTCTCTTGCCTCAATATTCGCCACAAATTTATGTTGTCCCCATGGATTTGTCCAATCCACTGTTCCGCCGCCTGGTAAATCAGGAACTTTATTGTGATATAATTTCGAATCAAAAATAAGTACTCCCGGAGTTGCGGGTCCTCCTAAAAATTTATGAGGTGAAAATAAAATAGCATCAAGTTTCGCTTCGGGATATGCAGGATGCATATCAATCTTAACATAAGGTGCGGCACAGGCAAAATCTATAAAAGCGTATCCGCCATATTGATGTATCAATTTTGAAAGTTCAAAATAGTCGGGCTCTATACCTGTCACATTTGATGCGGCAGTGAATGCCCCAATTTTCAGTTTTCTATTTTTATACTTTTCTAATTTTGCTTTGAAATCTTCAACATTTACCAATCCATCTTCATTTGGATCTATCATCACCACATCTGCAATTGTTTCCAACCAGGTAGTTTGATTTGAGTGATGCTCCATATGAGTTATAAAAACAACAGGTCTCATTTCTTCGGGTAGCTTTAGATAATTAGCAAGCTGTTCAGGAACCTTTAGCCCGAGTAGTCGCTGAAATTTGCAGACAACCGTAGTCATTCCTGATCCCGCTGTAATTATCACATCTTCCTTACCGGCATTTACATGTTCTTTTATAATCTGATGTGCCTGGTGATACGCAAATGTCATGGTACTACCAGTTATACTTGATTCTGAGTGCGTATTTCCAACAAGTGGTCCAAATGTTTCACAAATTTTTTCTTCAATCGGTTTGTACAGCCTTCCGCTTGCAATCCAATCGGCATAAATTATTTTTTTCTTACCGTAAGGAGAGTCAAACGTTTCATCTATTCCTATAATATGTTTTCGAAAGTGCGAAAAATATTTTTCTAGTTCGCTCATTACAAACCTTATTCTTTGTTGTTATAAATATAATAAATTAGGCTCTGCAATTCATTGAATTTTTTTGTTAATTCTTTTTCCCTAAATTGAAATAAACTTTTATAATTAGTATAAAACGATGAAATTTTCCTTAAAATATATTTTTATAAACATCTTATTATTTCCTGCGGTATTACTTTCACAAACTGATCATTCAATTTTTAAAGATGTTGATTCAGTAATAAATGAAGCTATTAAAGATAGTGCGTTTCCGGGAGCAGTTGTTTTAATTTGGCAGGATGGTAAAACTATATTTGATAAAGCTTATGGGCATTACACCTATGATCCCGCATCTGGAAAAGTGACGACTAAATCAATTTTCGATCTTGCGTCATTAACAAAAGTGGTTGCAACAACTACTGCTGCAATGATTTGTTATGACAGAAAACTTTTTTCACTTGATGAGAGGGTAATTAAATTTATTCCGGATTTTGGTGCAAATGGCAAAGAAAATATAACTCTAAAAAATCTGCTGCTTCACAACTCAGGTTTACCTGCCTGGAAAAAATTTTACGGAAGAGATCTTAAATCTGATGACGTTATAAAAGAAATATATTCGTCTGAACTTGAATATAAGACCGGTGAAAAAACAGTTTACTCAGATTTAGGAGTTATAACGCTCGGCAAAGTAATAGAAAAAGTAACCGGCAAATGTCTGGATATATTTTGCAAAGATGAGATTTTTACTCCGTTAAGCATGCATTCAACATTTTTCAATCCGCCTGATTCATTAAAAAAATATTGTATGCCTACCGAGAATGATACTTATTGGAGGATGAAAACACTTCAGGGTGAGGTTCATGATGAAACTTCAGCTATGTTAAATGGCGTTGCGGGTCATGCAGGATTATTTTCGACCGCTGATGATTTATCCAAACTAATTTCGGTATTGATGAACAATGGGAGGTTTAAGCAAAACCAATTTATTAATCAAAATACTATCGAGTTATTTACAAAAAGATTTTCAAAAGAAAGTTCCAGAGCACTTGGCTGGGATACTAAATCAGAATCCAGTTCATCTGCAGGTAAATATTTTTCCAATCAATCATTCGGTCATACAGGATTTACGGGTACATCTATCTGGGTGGACCCAAAAATGAATTTATTTGTGGTGTTCTTAACAAATAGAGTATACCCCACAAGAAATAATTCAAAAATTTTAAGAGTTCGTCCAAAACTGCATGATGCTGTAATACAGTGTTTAGAAAAAACTCATGAAAAGTAATTTATCATCAAAAGCTAATTTGGGATTTGCAAGTGTTATTTTTGTTCACTTTTTATTTCTGTTTCTTCCAGCTTCAGACATTAATTCTATAGTATCGTTTTATCAAAAACATAATGACAAAAGTTTAAGTACAGTTATGGAAAAGTCGGATGTTTTTAATCTAACAGAAGATGATGAAAAGTGGATTGATAAAACGCTGGAATCCATGACGTTGTATGACAAGTGCGCTCAGATTTTTATGCCAGCCGTTTTTGGCAATAGCCTTAATCAGTCTTCCAAAGAATTTAAGCTGGCACTGGAACTTGTTAAAGTTCATGGAATTGGTGGAATCGTTGTTTCTTCCGGCAGTGTAGATGAAACAGCTTCAATGATAAACGAACTTCAAAAAAATGCAAGAATTCCTCTTCTGGTTTCAGCAGATTTTGAGAATGGTATCGGAATGAGGATGATTGCTTCGAATATTTTTCCGCATAACATGGCAATCGGAGCAACCTTCAATCCAAATTTTGCATTTGAATCCGGCAAAGCAACTGGTATTGAAGCGCTAATGCTTGGAGTAAACATTAATTTTGCACCTGTAGCTGACGTTAATAATAATCCGGACAACCCCGTTATTAATCTCAGATCTTTTTCTGAAGATAAAAATCTGGTCAGCGACTTTTGCAAATCATTTTATGAGGGGACAAAAGAAGCAGGTGTTATTGCAACGGCAAAACATTTTCCCGGACATGGAAACACAATAGTAGATTCGCATAATGAACTTCCTGTTATAAATGGGTCAAGAAGCTATTTGTTTGATAATGAGCTAAAACCATTTATTGAATTGATTAAAAATAATATTCAGGCAATTATGATCGGGCATTTGAATGTTCCTGCTTTTGATACAAAAAATAATTTACCCTCATCTATTTCTTACAATGTTATAACAAAGCTTTTAATTGAACAACTTGGATATAAAGGATTAATAATTACAGATGCTTTAGACATGAAAGCAGTCACAAATTATTTTTCTGCCGGTAATGCTTGCGTACAGGCATTCAAAGCAGGCAATGATATTCTGCTGATGCCGGCGAATATTAAAGATGGAATAACCGCGATTTACAATGAAGTAAAATCCGGAGGTATTACTGAAGCCAGACTGGATGTGAGTGTCAGAAAAATATTATCTGCAAAAAAATGGCTGAAACTTGAAACAGCAAAATTTGTAAACAATAATAAGCTTCCAAAGCGTATAAGATTTGAGGAACATTATAAACTTTCAAAAACGATTGCTGAAAAATCTGTTACCGTAGTTAAATTAGAGGATAATTTACTGCCGTTAGATTCTTCAAAGTTCATAAAAACTTTTTTAGTAAATATTACAAATCGTAGAAATATTAGTGATCCGCATTTTAGTGAAATTTATAAAGAAGATTTTTCAATATACAGCAAAACAACTTTAACCAGTTCTTCGAATACGTCCGATTATAAATATACATTGGATGTTGCTAAAGATTGTGATCTGATTATTTTAGCTTCATACTTCAGCATTAGAAATAATGCAGATTCAAAATCATTACCGGATTATCAAATAAAATTTATTAATGATTTACTAAATCTTAATAAAAGGATAATCTTTATAAGTTTTGAAAATCCATATGTACTTTCTTTATTTCCGGATGTAAAAAATTATATTTGTACTTTTAGCAATTCACAATCTTCACAACGCGCTGTATTAAATTTACTTAATGGTTCTATAGAGCCCGAAGGTAAACTGCCAATTTCAATTCCAAGTACTGTTTACAAAACAGGTTTTAAATGGAAACCAAATTCTTGATTTTTAAATTATGGAGGAACATATGAAAAATATTTTGACATCCATTTTAATGTGCGTCTTGCTAATAGCTTGCAACTCTGATACTGAATCTCAAACCTCAACAATAAAACTTCCGGACGGTTTTAAAATAGAAGTTTATGCTTCAAATATTCCAAATGCCAGATCAATGGCACTTAGCCCAAATGGAATTCTTTATGTTGGAACCAGATCAGCTGGAAATGTTTATGCACTTATTGATAAAAACAATGATTATAAAGTTGATGAAGTTTATACAATTGCATCGGGATTGAACATGCCAAATGGAGTTGATATTAAAAATGGGGATTTATTCGTCGCAGAAGTTAGCAGAGTAATTAAATTTTCAGATATAGATAATAATTATAAAAACCATCCCACATACTCTGTTGTAAGCAGTGATTTTCCTGCTGATAGAAGTCACGGATGGAAATTTATAAAATTTGGACCTGATGGAAAATTGTACGTGCCGGTTGGCGCTCCGTGCAATATCTGTTTAAGGGATGATGATGCGAGGTATGCCTCAATAACACGAATGAATGATGATGG
Source organism: Ignavibacteriales bacterium (assembly GCA_003538625.1). Classification (GTDB taxonomy): domain Bacteria; phylum Bacteroidota; class Ignavibacteria; order Ignavibacteriales; family Ignavibacteriaceae; genus IGN3. The sequence goes on along the minus strand of DPRR01000016.1, from coordinate 108,648 downwards.
AAGTGATTTTGAAGTCTTTGCTCATGGCATCAGAAATACCGTTGGATTTGATTGGAACCCTGAAACAAATGAATTGTGGTTTACTGATAATGGCCGGGATATGCTCGGAGATAATATTCCACCCGATGAACTAAATTGCGCACCCGTTAAAGGATTACACTTCGGATATCCTTTTCTTCATGGGAAAAATATTCTTGATCCTGAATTTGGATCACAGGGCGATACTTCCCTGTACACAAAACCAGTGCAGGAACTTGGACCTCATGTTGCGGCACTGGGTATGGAGTTTTATACCGGACAAATGTTTCCAGCGGAATATCAAAATCAAATATTTATAGCTGAACATGGCAGTTGGAACCGATCTCAAAAAATCGGATACAGGGTTTCATTAGTTCGATTGAATGGAAATGAATCAATCAGCTACGAAACATTTGCAGATGGGTGGTTAAATGGCGATAATGTTTCCGGTAGACCTGTTGATATTGAATTACTACCTGATGGTTCGATGCTGGTTTCTGATGATTATGCTGACTGCATTTACAGAATAAGCTACCATAATGATTAACCAGGTAAGAAGTTATAATTTTATTTTAAAATAGTAATTCTATTTTTGATATTCATCAAATAAAAATGAATTTCAACTGATGATTGTACTTTTCAATAAACCATTTAATGTTCTATGTCAGTTTACTGATAAACAAGGAAGAAAAAATCTATCGGATTTTATTTCTATTAAAAATATTTACGCTGCGGGCAGACTTGATTACGACAGCGAAGGTCTTGTTATATTAACTAATAATGGAAAACTGCAAAACATAATATCTGACCCAAAACATAAATTAGAAAAATCTTATTGGGTTCAAGTAGAAGGGGTCCCTGACGCGACTGCGCTTAATAAATTACACACAGGTGTTTTATTGAATGATGGAATTACAAAACCTACAAAAGTAAAATTGATTGAACAGCCAGATATATGGAATCGCATTCCGCCAATCAGGAAAAGGAAAAATATTCCAACAAGCTGGATTGACTTGAGAATTACTGAAGGAAGAAACAGGCAAATTAGAAGAATGACAGCAGCAATAGGTTATCCTACACTAAGATTGATAAGATATTCAATCGGGGAATGGGATTTAGATTCTCTTACCATTGGAAAATGGAAAGAAATTTCTATTACAAATAGGATTTAGAAATTAATTATTTTTTCTTCAAAAAAATCCTGTAGATAAAAAGTAAAATCATAGCACCAAGAACTGCTCCAGTAAATCCTGAAGTTTCCCCTTCTTTATATCATCCTAAAAACTACCCAAGATATGAAAACACTATGGAGCCGCCAATTACAAATAGAATTGTAGTTATTATTCCGTACTGATCTTATCCTGCATAAGAAATTTTGCAACTGCTCCAGCCAATAGATTCAATTATTATCTTCCGGATAAAGTCCATCATTCCTCCATTAAATGATTTTTTGAATCATGTTTTTTAATAAACTTTTTATAAAAGATAGATGCTGCCCATCCGATAATTAAGATAACAATTAACAATGCCAGTACAGGAACAAATATAGCCATAAGTGCCAATCCGATTGATGATCCGGCTTCTACTGTTGATACAACTGAGTTACCTGTGCCTCCGGTTATTGCAGAAGATTTAAATCTTGCAAAACCGGTTGCGGCTTGAATTGTTCCGGCAACGCTTCCCCCTGCAATAATGGCAAACGACCATTTAAGGAATGGAGAAAAATCTGTTATAACCGAACCGGTTAAGATGATTCCTGCAACAATTGCCATCGGATGTTCGATTGTATCTAAAAGATTATCTAGCCATGGAATATAGTAAGCACCAATTTCTACAACTGTTGCAATACTAAATGCAATCAAGGCGGGCAGCGTTCCTATCCAGCTAAAATATGTTGATAATTCAAGTTGTCCTGAATATGACGCTATTGAAGCAATCAAGAAGGGAATAAAAATTCTGAAACCAACTGCAGCACTTAATCCAATTCCTATAAAAATACTAAGTAGTGTTTCCATAAAAATCCAATCTCAAATTTAATTCTGAATATTTTGACAAACTCAGAAATATTAATCAAGCAATTAATCTGCTTTCAACAAAAAGTATGAACTTACGAATTACAAAATAGACAAGTTTTAATAACTCATATTATTCAGTTTAACTTTACCTCTGAAGATCCAGTAAATGCTTATTGTGTAAGCTAAAACAAATGGAATACCTATCAAAGCAATTATCAGCATAATGTTTAAAGTCTTTTGTGATGATGCTGCGTTATAAATGTTTAAACTGTATTCAGGGTTGTTTGATGCTAAAACAAAATTGGGAAATAATCCAAATGCAAACAAAGAAAGCAGTGCCGCTATAGAAGCACACGAGGAAAGAAATGCCAGAAATTCTTTTTTCCTTGAAATTTCTCTCGGGATATTGGCAATTGCAAGCATATTTAAAATAGCAAGTACAAACAATGCAGGAAATTCTTTAAAGTGTTGTATCATATGCGGATAATATATTAATGTTGCCATTGTAGTAGTTATGTAACAAATAATAAAAAAGATAATTGTGTTATTAACCCAACTTCTCAATTTATTTTGAAGTTCACCTTCAGTTTTCATTACTCCATAAATAGCACCATGCATCATAAATAGTGAAACGGTGGTAACACCCACTAAAACAGTGTAAGGATTGATTAAACCCCAAAATGTTCCAATAAATTCTTTATCAGGTCCAATTGGAATTCCTGTAATTAAATTTGCGACTGCTACACCTGCAAGAAATGCGATAAAAATACTTGCTACGCTAAATGCAACATCCCACATTTGCCTCCACCATTTCATTTGTTGTTTGCTTCTGAATTCGATTGCAACTGCGCGAAAGATCAACATAAATAGTAACATCATTAATGCTGAATAGAATCCTGAGAAAACCGTAGCATAAACGTGTGGAAAAGCAGCAAATAAAGCTCCCCCTCCCGTTACAAGCCATACTTCATTTCCATCCCACACCGGCCCGATTGAATTAATCATGATTCTTCTATCAATATCATCTTTTACAAAAAGGTGCAGCGCACCAACTCCAAGATCAAACCCATCAAGAATGGCGTATCCCACTAATAAAATTCCAATTAAAAAAAACCAGATTGTATTTAGATCAAAAGTAAATTCCATAGCTACTCCAAATTATAAATAATCTTAGTGTGGAAACCATGATGTCATGCTGAACTCGTTTCAGCATCTCGCTCTCTTACATTTCAAAATCATCAGATAAGTCTTTCCAATCTTTGTTTATCGATTCAATTAAATTTATTTTCCACTGCCGATGCCAATTCTTTAACCGCTTTTCTCTCCTTATAGCCTCCTCAACTGAATTAACAACTTCAAAAGATATTAATATGTTTAGATTATACTTTTTAGTAAACCCATCTATCATTTTATTTTTATGTTCATACACTCTTCGGACTAAATCATTTGTCACTCCAATGTAAAGAGTTTTTGATTTATTGCTCATGATATAGACATAAAAATTTTTCATATTAGGCAGTTCTAATACTAACTAACATTATTCGACACTAAGATTCCGAAACGAGTTCGGAATGACAACAGAGGTTAGGCTTTCGGATGTCCTATTTCAGATGGAATTGAATCCGCATCTTCGGGTCCGTGTTGTATTTTTTCGTTTAACAGATAGATAAATAAAATAAACAAACCAATATAAATAAGTGTAAATAGAACCAGTGAAAACCACACTTGTCCGGCTTCAACAGCTTTTGATAATCCTTCTGAAGTCCTTAGTAATCCGTAAACAATCCATGGCTGCCTACCAACTTCTGCAGTTATCCAACCTATTTGGTTTGCAATCTGCGGAAGCAGAACTGAGAAAACAAAAATCCATAACAACCATTTCTGTTTAAACAATGTGCCCCGCCACCAAAAAAATACTCCAAGTAAACTAATTCCGATTAACGTAAAACCAATAGCTACCATCAAATGATAAGCCTGAAATACAATGTTTACAGGAGGTCTGTCTTCTTTTTTAAATGAATTTAATCCTGTTACTTTTGTGTTTGTATCAAAGCCAATTAAGTAACTTAACATACCAGGAACAGCAATGCTGAAACTGACTCTTTGATTATTTTCATCGACCCATCCAAATAAATAAAGCGGAGCATTTGTTTGATCATCAAAAACAGCTTCCATTGCAGCAAGTTTTGCCGGCTGATTCTTACTAATTCCTACCGCACTCCTGTGTCCCGTAAAAAGCTGAAACAAAGAAGCAATCATAACAACAACCAGAGCAATTTTAATTGATGATTTTGCAAATCGAATATGTCTATCTTTTAAAAGATAATATGCACTTACGCTAATAATAAGAAAAGCTCCCGCTAACCAGCAGCCCGATAATACATGTGAAAGCCGATCAATCGAAGATGGATTAAAGACCATTGCCCAAAAATCTGTTATTTCTGCTCTCGCGTTTATTCCCTCACCAACAACATGAAAACCTGCAGGAGTCTGCTGCCAGGAATTTGCAACTACAATCCAAACAGCACTAAACATTGAACCGAGTGAAACCATAATTGTTGAAAAGAAATGCATTTTGGGTCCAACTTTTTCCCAGCCAAAAACCAAAACTGCAAGAAAACCAGACTCAAGAAAAAATGCAAAAATTCCTTCAGCCGCGAGTGCGCTTCCAAAAACATCTCCCACAAATCGTGAATAAGTTGCCCAGTTTGTTCCAAATTCAAATTCCATCACAATGCCTGTTGCCACACCTACAGCAAAGGTTAACGCAAATACTTTTACCCAGAACTTGGTCATGTTCTCATAGAATTTATCTTTGGTTTTAAGATACATCCCTTCCATAATCACAAGAATTATTGCGATGCCAATGCTTAACGGCGGATAGATATAGTGGAATGCTATTGTAAATGCGAATTGAATTCGAGAAAGTATTTCAACATCCATACTTACCTAATATTTTTTTGAATTGTAAATCTAAATTAGTAAAAACGCTTTTCATTGGGAAACAAAAAACATTTAGACTTTACTAACTGTTGTTTGTTGTTAACATTTATAATTTTGAAATATTTAAATACTCTCAATTATTTTTTATCAAACAATTTAATTTTGTTTGCAAACTGTGAAGCAAAATCATCAAACATTTTTGCAGCGTCTGGATTGTTTGTTGATTTACGATAAGTATCACCAAGCTTTAAAATGATTTGATAGAAGTGCAGATTCATATCGTCAATAAGCATATCATTTGTCCAGAGGTCAATACCAAGAGTAACTTTATCTTCTTTGTCCCATAGAGAAAGCATCATTGTTTTAGCTTCTTTCATTCCGGTAAAGCCGGCATCATCAGCCTGCCACTCAATTTTTTCCGGCATTTTTTTATCATCAAGGTGAATCAATAATTTTATTTCGGATTTTTTACTCATAAAGATTCCTTCTTAATTTTTGTTTATGTAACTCAAGTTGATTGCTCTAATTGACAACATTATTATCAATGATAAAGTATTATTAAGATATCCGCTGCAGTGAATTGCACAGAACAAATAGTATCTCTCGAAAAGGTGAGCAAACCTGCCAGCGTTAGGCAGAGTTTACTTGTGACCTATTATCAACAACTTAAGAGTAAGTCATCCTTCGACTAGCCCAGGATGACATTGGTTTAATTAATTAGATACCTTAATTCAATACTTTTGATATTTTGCAAAACTATTTTTTACCATTTCATCATTAATATTAATAAATTTTCCATCAGTGTCTTCAAGCCAAATTTCGCCAAGATATCTTCCATATTTTTCTTTTTTGTCCTTGATTGTTTCAATAATCACTTCTTTGCCAAGAATTAACGATCTTAAAAAATCACGGCTCTGCAAACCCTTTGACCTTTCAGCCCCCTTTAATTCAGGTGCGTTAATTCTGTTCAGTCTTATTTTTTCGCCTTTAATCCAGACGTGTAAACCCAGGTCAATATCAACAGTACAAGTATCGCCGTCATAAACCTCTGCAATTATTGCTTTGTAATGATAAAGAATTTTTTCCATGTATGATCCTTTTGATTTGAGTTGATTGCTTATATTTTAGTCTTAACAAAATTAAAAGGATAATAATTGAAAATAAAAGAATTTTTAATATTTATAATATTTTTATCATCCCCGCTGTTCTCACAAACTGAAATTTCAATTGGCGGATATTTGGGAGGCGGCACCTTTAGCGGTAACTCAACTTCGGTAGGTGGATTTACTTCCTCACTATTTGTTGAAGCTAATCTTCCGCTTTTTGAAGAAGTCTTTCCAAGAGTGAGTTTAATCTTTACAAAAGATTTTAATGCAATACTTCCAAATGATAGCCAACCGTACAACCCTTACATTTTGGGACTTAATTTTAAAGGCGTTACAACTCAATATTTTGATAATAAAATATTTTTGGAGGAAGGAGTAGGATTGTTAGCCCTGAATGACCGAACTTTTATTGATACCGATGTTTGGGATTATGGTGTTGTTGTTTCTATATCAGCGGGATTTGATCTAAGAAATTATGATTTAAAGGGTTTTAAATTAGGTGCGGGAGCTGAATACGGATTGACATTTTTTAATACTCTTCCAAAGTATTCCTCATTACATATTTTCCTGCATTATACAATTTGATTTAGACAAAAAAGAACCCGCGCTTTTTTAAGAGACGCGGGCTTTTATCGAGAGAGGCACAAATTTCAGTTAGAGTGCAGCAGTCCTGTTCAAATTATCAACATACTCTTTATAAAGATTGTAGCTCATTCTTTTTACCTGAGAATTTTTGTCCTTTAATGATAATTGATTTACTGCTTTCATTCCTTCATCTTCTTTTATTTCATAAAGTGAATATGCTATTAATAATCTTACTGACGGTTCGTTCTCTTTTTCCAATCTTTCTATAAGAGTACTAACGACCTCTCTGATTTTATATTTACCTGCAAAATAAATTGAACATTTTCTTACACCGGTATTTTCAGAATTGATACCGGATTTTAAATTATCCAATGCGTATACATTTTTTGTAATGTCTGATATTGAGTTTGCTTGAGCCGTTAAATTTGAAATTAAACCTAGAATCAAAAATAAAGCTGCCAATAAAGTGTTTTGTAATTTTGATGTTTTCATTTTGAACCTCTCTTATAAAGAATTACTAAAAAGTTATCGTTAATCTCTGATTCAAATCTAGTTCGCCAATATGTAACCCGTGTCATTAAGTGGTAAATGGATGTAAAATATTGTCATGGGTATTATAAAATTTAGGAGAGTATTGTAGAGTATTGGAGAGTTAATAAAATGTGATTGGACAAAAAAAATTCCCTTCAAGTGGAAGGGAATTTAATAACGGAAAATCAGGATAGAATTAAAATCAGTTGGTAATTTTACCGCTCTTCAATTCAGCACTTAATCTTTTAAGCTTATAAACTTTATCAATTGCTTCGTACATACCGCTGGAATGAACGGAAACGGTTCGGTTCTCCTCTGTTCTAAAAATAAAACTACCCGGCAGACTTTGAATGTTTCCATCAAAAGCTAAACCTACAATTTCTGCATTTTTATTAATAACAGGGCTTCCGGAGTTTCCGCCAATAATATCATTTGTGGATACAAAGTTAAATGGCGTCGATAAATCCAATCCTGCAGGTGGTGCTGCCCATCTTTCCGGTAAACTCCAGGGAAATACTTTCCCCTGACCGAGATAACGATCGTACATTCCGTAAAAAGTTGTAAATGGTTGAGCATAAGTTCCGTTGTAAGGATAACCTTCTACAACTCCATCTGCCAGTCTTAAAGTAAATGTAGCATCAGGTGGAATTGATGTTCCATAAACATCAAATAATGCAACACCCAGTTGTTGAGAATATGAAGATTCAAGTTCAACAAGTTTATTCACTTTTTTTGAATATTCATCAGCCCGATCCTTCGAATTCATCATGAAATAAATAAAAGGATCATCTCCTTTTAATACTTCATCCGGTCCATCTTTTAAAAGATTTTTAACATCATTTAAGTTAGTTATTTTTGATTTTGAGAGAACATAATTAACTGCCTCCTTTCCCTGCAATCCATTTGTAAACTTTTTAACTAATGGATCGTCAGGACCCAGATATTTATATAGAGCGTTAATTTTTTCTTCCAGTAATGTATTATTCATTTCCACATCAAAATCCTCAGGAAAAAGAGAGGCTAATGTATTATCAAGTTCATCACCAACATATAAATCGTTTCGATCAGTCTCAGGCAATTTTAAATTTTCAGCGATGGCAATTAGTTCATCGGCAATAAAGAAATATTGCGGAGTAGCTAGTCGATTCATGTTTAAAGCAAAATTTTTATTGGATATTTCACTTAGCTGCTTACGAGAATCAGCTATTTTATTCCATAAATCGCCGTACTTATCTCTTAATTCAGGATCTGCTTCAACCGATTGCCTGAAGGATTTTTCAAAGTCTTTTTTCCTTTGCATTAAGATAGGATCTCTTAATCCTTCCAAAATTCCACTATATGCTTTGATAGAATTATCAAAAGAAAATATTCTGTCTTCAAGTTCTGCTTTACGGCTTGGATCCTTTTTGAGCATGTCTTTGTACATCTCTGATAGTGATGTAAGCAATGTTAAGGTTCTTGGATATTGTATATCTCTTGCATATTCTAATTGTGCAACAGTATTTAATCTATCTGTATTACCTGGATTGCCTACAACAAAAACAGGTTCACCAATAGCCGCACCATTTTCACTCCATTTAAAATAATTTTCAGTTTTTAGTGGATTTCCATTATCATCATAAACTCTAAAGAAACTGCAATCCAAATTAAAACGTGGATAAGTAAAGTTATCAGGATCACCGCCAAAAAATCCCATCTGATCTTCAGGCGCTAAAACTAATCTTACATCAGTGTACCTTTTGTATCCATAAAGAGAAAATTTTCCACCATTATAAAGTGGAGTTATGGCAACTTCAAGCCCTGTAGCAGCAACTTCACGTTCTTCAATTTTCGTAATGATATCGTTTTCTAACTTTGAACGTTCTTCATCGGTTGTTGCTTTGTTAATTGCATCGATAACCTCATCCGTAACATCTTTAAATAAAACCAGTTGATCGACATACAAACCTGGTACCGGTCTTTCATCCTGAAGTGTTTGAGCAATAAATCCATTCGTATGCAGATCTTCTCCCTCTTTTGTAACCTGGGTTATACTTTGTCTTGCGCAATGATGATTCGTCATTACCAAACCATCTTCAGAAACAAATGATGCTGAACAATAATTTGCAAAGCGTAAGGCTGACATCCTTACATGTTCAAACCAGGCTTCATCGGGATTAAAATTATAGGTTTGACTGAAGTACTGCATAGGTGGATATTCGAATGTCCACATTTTGCCATTATCAAATTTGCCGGCTTTTATTGTATCAAGGTTCATCCAATCTGCAGATTGTGCTGACGCTTGAAACGATAAAATCCAACTGAAAAGCACTATGCTGTAAGCTAACCGTTTAACCAAATTTCGGAACAGATTTCTCATGACAACACCTTATTATGTATTAATATTGTTAACTAAAAAACAATTTTTAAAAATAAATAAAAAATCCTTCTATGCGCCAAACAAATTATGAATGGTCGAATAAAAGGATAAACTTCACAACTGACTTAAAAGTTACTTAAAATCAATTGTTCCAGCACTAAAATCTGTTAAATGTATGAATCCGGTTGATATAAAGGTTCAATTTCCCACTCATCCTCAATCGTTCCGATGCAATGGGAACATTTGGGAACCGTAAATACAACTTTTTCTTCATTTGGTGCAGCACGTACAAAATTTAATACCGTTTTACAGCTTGCGCATTGAACGATATGTGATGTATGTATTTTTCTGCTGCAATCCGGACAAATAAACCCGAGATCTCCGGGATTTTCTTCCGGATGAACCAAAAAGATCGAGTTGCATTTTGTGTGATTACATTTAGCGAAGTGCCACTTAATAGTATCAGTATTTGCGATAACTATCTCCATAAAATTTGTTAAGCGAATGTAATTAGTGTTATTCAAAAAGTCCATTGAAAAATGAGTACCTTTCAAAAAAAAATTTTGATGTTCAGTGCCTAAATTTCTTTAAATTGCAATTAAACTTAGATCACGTTTTTACATAAAAAAACGCTTTTATTTTTCAAGGATTATTTAATCATTTAATTATTAAGGACCGAGTATGGAAAAACTTAATTCTTTTAAAGCATACGATATACGTGGAAAGGTTCCAACGGAACTAAACCCGGACTTAGCTTATAAAATTGGCAGAGCATTCTCCAAATACATTAGTGCAAAAAAAGTTATTGTTGGTTATGATGTAAGAAAATCCTCTTTAGAAATTTCAGACGCCTTAATAAAAGGTTTAACTGATGCAGGAACCAATGTTATAAATATTGGATTATGCGGAACCGAAATGATTTACTTTTCTACTCCCTATCTGGATGCCGATGGAGGAATTATGATAACAGCAAGCCATAATCCACCTGAATATAATGGAATGAAATTCGTTAAAAGAGATTCTGTTCCGGTTGGATATGATTCGGGATTAAATGTTATTGAAAAAATGATTCTAAAAAATGAAATTGGTGAAATTAATTCCGATAAAGGATCTGTTGAACAGATAGATATTATGGAAGCATTTATAAACAACTTAAGTAAGTTTTATGATCCACATAAAATTAAACCATTAAAAGTTGTTGTAAATGCCGGCAATGGCTGTGCAGGACTTTCAATTAATGCAATTGAATCCAGATTGCCAATAAAAATGATAAAAGTTTTTAATGAACCTGATTCTGAATTCCCAAACGGTGTTCCAAATCCATTACTAATTGAAAATAGAAAGCCAACTATTGATGCCGTGCTTAAAAATAATGCAGATCTTGGTGTTGCCTGGGATGGAGATTATGACAGATGTTTTTTCTTTGACGAAAAAGGGAGTTTTATCGAAGGATATTATATCGTTGGATTACTTGCAAAGTCCATATTAAAAAAATTTCCTGGTGAAAGAATCGTACACGATCCTAGATTAGTTTGGAACACGCTTGATATTGTTGAAAAAGGCAAAGGCGTTGCTGTTGAATCAAAGAGCGGTCATGCATTCATTAAACAAAAAATGCGTGAAGTAAATTCAATTTATGGCGGTGAAATGTCGGCGCATCATTACTTCAGGGATAATGCATATTCAGATAGTGGTATGATTCCTTTTTTATTAATTATGCAGCTTATTTCCGAAGATGATCAACCTCTTAGTGAACATGTTGAGGGAATGATTGCAAATTTTCCTTGTTCAGGTGAAATTAATTCTACAATTGCTGATCCCGCAAAAAAAATTGAAGAGATTGAAAAAATATATTCTGATGGTAAAATCGAAAGAGTAGATGGTTTAAGTGTTGAATATGATAACTGGAGATTTAATCTGCGAATGTCAAATACAGAACCGATAATTAGATTAAATGTTGAATCTAAAGGTGATGTTTTATTAATGGAAGAAAAAACAAAAAAATTATTGGAGCATATTAGAGCGTAACAGATTTGTAGTGCAGCCATCAACCCATTGATTGCTGCACTAATAACTTATAATGAATAAAATTAAACCCTACTATATTTGGTTTGCATTTTCACTTATTTCCTTAACATTAATCGGAATCATTTCTATCAGACTTCCTTTTCGTGGAGATGAACGACACATAGTTGAAACAATAAAATTATTTGCCGATAATTTTACGTTTGATACAATTAAAGATTACCCTGAAGTCACTCCGCCATTTTTCTATATGTTCTATGCTCTCTGGGCCAAGATTTTCACTGCTTCAACAGACAGTTTAAGAATTTTAACATTAATTGTTTCGTTTATAACCTGGCAATTAGTTTACTACATGTTTAGTTTATTCGTTAGCAAAAAAACTCATGCAATTTTGCTTTCATTATTAGTAATTATAAATCCATATTTCTTTGGTACAAGTGTTTTCGTTTTTACTGATATGTTGACCATCTTGCTCATACTTGCGGCAGTCATATCATTCATAAAAAATAAATTTTATTTTTACACAATTTTTGGAGTGCTGGCAATTCTTTGCAGACAATATGCAGTCATTATCCCGGTATCGGTCATCGTATATTCAGCGTTAAATTATAAAAATGAAAAGATAATTAGCAGGAAGAATATTTTTGCTTCTATAATAACACTATTCCCATTGTTCGGATTATTTATAATATGGAAAAACATCTCCCCGGTTAGCGGAATTGAGAAGTGGATTGTCGTCAATTCATCTTTTTATAATATAGATTATATAAACACTTATTTAACTTTTTCTTTTATCTATGTTTTTCCCATAGCATTTATGTTTTTGAAAAAGATTAAGTTCATTTTCCCGAGTTTTATGATCGCGTTCTTGTTTACCATAATCTTAACTTTTTTTCCTATCAAACCTTCTGAAGCTACTTTAGAGTTTACAGATTATAAAACCGTAGGATTTGTTCACCAGGTATTTTCAAATTTACTTGGATACAATACTCTCTGGTTAAAAATTATTCTTTTTGGTTTGCTTTTAGCCGGATGTTATATCAATACAGAAATAGTGAAAAGATTTTATTTATCTGTTAAAACAAAATCTAGTAATAAAGAAATGATTTTTATTTTACTCTGGATTTTATTCCTGATAATAATGCCAATTTCATATCAGGTTTGGGAAAAATACTTAACAATGATTTTACCCTTTTTTATACTAAACAGCTATTTAGTTTTATACCCATTAAAGTTAGAACATAATAATTAGATTATAATTTTACTTCGATTTTAAATGGAATCTTGACCTTCTCCCACTCAAGTCTTATAACAGCGGAATTATCCGAAGCTTTGTTAATGGTGTAGGATAACCATTCCTGCCAAACTGCTTTTTCTGGTTTTACTTTAACTCGTAATGCATCTTCTGATTCATTGTAGGTAAATGCTCCCCATTGGTCTGCTACTTTATTAAAGATTAATGTCCATTCATTTTTTCCCGGAATAGCAAAAAAACTGTAGGAACCTTTCTTCAATTTTTTCCCTTCAACAATTACATCGGTTGAAAAAGAAATTTTAGTAGCTTCATTGGCGCCTGCCCGCCAAACTGCATCATAGGGAACAAGTTTGCCCCAAACAACTCTGCCTTTCACGCCAGGTCTGCTGTAAATTATTCGAACGTCTGTAAAACCAACGGTTTGCATAACTTCTGCTTTGGGACTAATTCTCAATTCCTGTTTATTGTTTTGTGCATTTACCAAACTTGCAGAAAACACTAAAACGAATAACAAAAAAACTATGACGCTATAAAATTTTTTCATATTTCAAACCATATTTTAATTATATAAAGATATTCAAATTTTTTGTAATTCCTCAACTACTATATCAATCTCCTGATTAGTGTTGTAGAAATGTGGTGCAAATCTTATTAACCCTTCTCTTATTGAACATATAATTTTTTTCTTTTCTAATTGCTCAAATATTACTTCAGGATTTTTTGGTTTGATTGAAACTATCCCTGCTAATTCTCCATCAGCACAATCTGATAACAGACAATCTAATCCAATATTTTTAAGTTTGCTAATAAAATATTTTGTGTTTGATAAAACAACCGACTCAATTTTATCAAAACCAAATTCTTTAAACAAGTTTAAAGAGGAATTAAAAGCATAAATTCCAAAAGAATTTAAAGTGCCGCCCTGAAAAACATTTGCGGAAGTTTTAAGTTCTAATTTGTAATCTAATAGCTCCCACGCGTTTATTACGGATAGCCAACCGACATTTGCAGGATTCATCTTTTTCTGAAAATCCTCATCAATATAAATAAAAGCCAAACCTTGCATTCCCAGAAGCCACTTTTGTGTTCCGCACGAAAGAAAATCTATTTTGCATTTTTTCACGTCAAGCCTTATTGCACCAATCCCCTGAATACCATCAACACAAAAAATAACTTTATTTGCCCTGCAATAATTTCCAATTTTTTCCAAATCAATTTTATAACCAGAAAGAAATTGGACGAAACTTACAGAAACCAATTTTGTTTCGGGTCTGATAGAATTAATGATTTGATCAGCGGTTACAATTCCGTTTTCTGATTTGACAAAATCAATTTCAACTCCCGATCTTTTTAGATTAAGAAACGGATACACATTCGCAGGGAATTCAATATCATTCAATAATATTCTATCACCTTTTTTCCAATCAATACTTTGTGCAAGAATATTCAATCCATTTGAGGTATTATCGACAAATGCTATTCTATCTGCATCGCAATTGAGCATATCTGCCAGCATTTTTTTAGTTTCATCAACAACTTTAAGAAAAGATGAGTAGTCATCAATTTTGCTCTCACTTTTTTCACTCAAAAGATTTGTCAGCCTGTTTGCTACCAGTGTTGAAACCGGACCGGTTGAAGCATGATTAAAATAAATAATACCGTTTTTAAGATAAGGGAAATTATTACGTACATCTGTTATGTTCATCTTTGAAATTCGCTTATAGTTTAATTAGTTTTCAATACAAAAATAAGAATGAATTATATCTCTTCTACTATTAATCATTTACAGGCAAAATATGGCAACTCCAAAACCTCTCAAACATAAAGAACTAAAACCTGAAGAACTAAGGTGGAAATGTAATCCAAATATATTTTCTTTTGAATCTACCGATGATGTTGATCCAATTGAAGGAATATTAGGGCAGGAGCGTGCACTCAAAGCTATCCGAATGGGCGTTGATTTACGCGCGCCCGGATATAATATTTATATTGCCGGGCTCTCAGGATCAGGTAAAGCAACAACTGTAAAACAAATGCTTGAAAAAATAAGTTCTGATTGTCCGCGGCTTTATGACTATGCATATGTGAATAATTTTCGTGATCCCGATCAGCCTTTGCTTATAAAGTTTAGTAAAGGACAGGCAAAGGAATTTAAACAGGATTTAAATGCTGCGATTGAGGTATTAAAGCAAAGAATTCCTATTGCACTTGAAGGTGATTTGTATCTTTCCCGCAAAAAAAATATTGTGGATGAATATAACCAAAAAGAACAGGAGTTAATGGATTCATTTGATAAGGAATTGAGAAAGAATGGATTTTCTCTCGGACAAATTCGTGTTGGTGATCAAATAAGACCTGATATAATTCCTTTAATTGAAGGGCAGCCTGTTCCGGTTTTTCAACTTGAAGAATTAATTAAACAAAAAAAATTAACTAAAGAAGATGCACAGAAAATTGTACTTGATTATAATGGACATCAACCAAAATTGCAGATCATATTCAAAAAAGGATTAAAAATAAGTCAGGAATTTCAGGAAAAGCTTCAGAAACTTGAGAAGGACAGCGCGGAAGTTATTGTACTTGGAATTTTTGAAGGCTTAAAAGAAAAGTATAATTCAAATTCTGTACTAGAACATCTTAATCTTGTTGAAGAAAATATTTTAGACAACATTCAGATTTTTAAAGGTGTTAAACCCGAAGGTGAAATTACTCAGGAAGGTATGTTAATTGACTACTTCCGCGACTATGATCTGAATATTATACTTGATAATTCAGAGACGACCGAGTGCCCGGTAATTATCGAGACTAACCCAAATTTTACAAATCTTTTTGGAACCATTGAGAAAGTAAGTGACGGAAAAGGCAATTGGTACAGTGATTTTACAAATATAAAATCCGGTTCAATGCTGCGTGCCAATGGAGGTTATTTAGTTTTAAATGTAATGCATTTATTCGAAGAACCCGGTGTATGGAAATCATTAAAGCGAATTCTTACTTACAATAAATTAGAAATACAGGAATCCCCGTATCATTTGACTATGGCTTCAACATCCATAAAACCACAGCCAATTGATATTGATACTAAAGTTATTTTAATCGGCAGCCAGATGATCTATGGTTATTTGAGTGAACGTGAATATGATTTTAAGAAAATGTTTAAAGTTAAAGCCGATTTTGATTATGAAATTTTTCGCAGCGATAATGTAATTGTTGAATATGTACAGGTGATTAAAAAATTAATAAAGGAAGAAAAACTTAAAGAATTTGATAAATCTGCAATTGCCTATTTGTTAGAGATCAGTGCAATATTAGCTGGAAGACGAAATAAGCTTACATTACGTTTTTCAAAAATTGCGGACATAGCAAGAGAAGCAAGTTTTTGGGCATCGGATGATGGATTTGATATTGTGTCTTCAGCTCATGTAGAAAAAGCATATCAACTAGCACGAGAGAGACATGGAATGCTTGAGGATAAAGTAACTGAAATGTTTGAGAATAAAACTTTCTTAATAGATACAGTTGGTGAAAGAGTTGGACAGATAAACGGTCTTGCAGTTTATAATGCTGATTTTTATTCATTCGGAAGACCAACAAGAATAACTGCAACTGTTTCACTTGGCAGCGGAACAATAATTAATGTTGAACGCGAAGCCGGAATGAGCGGAAGACATTACAACAAGGGAGTTTTAATCATCTCAGGATATTTTAAAGAAACCTTTGGTCAGGATCAGCCACTCTCCTTTAATGCTAATCTGGTATTTGAACAATCTTATGGAATGGTTGACGGCGACAGCGCATCCTGCACAGAAATTTTTGCTCTTCTTTCTACATTATCCGGCTTGCCTATAAAGCAATCTATTGCAGTTACAGGATCACTTAATCAAAAAGGAGATGTACAGCCAATTGGGGGAGTAAATGAAAAGATAGAAGGCTTTTTTGATATTTGTAAATTGAATGGACTTAGCGGGAATCAAGGCGTAATTATTCCGATCCAAAATGTTGATGACCTTATGCTTCGTGAAGATGTGATTCTGGCTGTTAAACAAAAAAAATTTCATATCTATCCTATTACCCGTGTTGAAGAAGGTATCGAGATTCTTTGTGGTGTAAAGGCTGGAATTAAATCTGAAAAAGGATACCCGGTAGGAACTGTCTTTTATCTTGTAGAAAAGAAAATACAGGAGTTATATGCAAAATCACGGGCAGTTAAAATCAGGAACAATGGTGAAGAACATAAAAGCTCACAGTCAAAAAATTCAAAAGAATCAGTAATTAAAAAAAATGGAAATAAAGTTCCACGGAAAAGAAGTAAGAAATAACCATGGAAAAGGAATTAATAGCCAGGACAAAAATACTTGCAACTCTTGGTCCTGCTACAAATGATGTTGAAACAATACGGAAGTTAATCACTGCAGGAATTGATGGTGTTAGACTAAATCTTTCTCACGGCTCTTATGAATTTTTTGAGCAAATATTTAATTCGGTTCATACCGCTTGTGTAGAAGAGAACACTCCCCTTGCTGTGCTTGTTGATGTTCAGGGACCAAAAATCAGGATTGGCGAACTTGAGAAATCAAGTGTGATTCTGGAAACTGGTAACGAAATTGAGATAACTACAGAAGACATAAAAGGCAGCGAAAAGATAATTTCAACTTCGTACAAGCATCTGGTTGATGATGCTGAAATCGGAAACCAGATTTTAATTAATGACGGACTAATAAAATTATCGGTAAAAGAGAAAAAAAATAATTCTCTGATTTGTACCATTATTAATGGCGGAATTTTGACTCCTAAAAAGGGGATGAATTTGCCGGGGATGAAATTATCAACACCTTCTTTAACCGAAAAAGATTTTCAAGATCTGAACTTTGTTTTAAAACATCGTATTGATTTTATAGCATTATCATTTGTTCGCAGTAAAGATGACATTCTACAACTAAAAAATTGGCTCAAAGAACAAGGGAAAGATGTACCTGTTATTGCTAAGATAGAAAAAAAAGAAGCTGTAGATAGTCTTTCTGAAATTATTAATGCGGCAGATGGTATTATGATTGCAAGAGGTGATCTTGGAGTTGAAATGCCTCCTCAAGTTGTTCCGGTATTGCAGAAATCAATAATTAAACAATGTAATGCTACAGGAAAATTAGTAATTACAGCAACTCAAATGCTGGAATCTATGATAAATTCGCCGGTACCAACTCGTGCTGAAGCTTCTGATGTAGCTAATGCTGTATGGGATGGAACTGATGTTGTTATGTTAAGCGCTGAAACATCTATTGGAAAATTTCCTGCTCCAACCGTATTGATGATGAATGATATAATTAAAAATGCTGAGATGCATTTGGAAGACGGAGTAAAAAATTATTTTATCAAACCGGATAACCTTCAGGAAAATATGTTTGATTCTGTAGGGAAAGCGATTGTAGAGATAAGCAGACAAATTAATGCGCAGGCAATTGTTGTCTTTACTTTTAAAGGACGAACAGCCAGAATTATTTCTAAGTATAGACCTGAATCAAAAATAATTGCAATCTCAAATAGTTTTGAAACAATGAACAATCTTTCATTGTATTGGGGCATAACATCTATTTACAGAGAAAAAATTGATAAAGAACATTTAGCAATTGATGATGCAAAAGAATCCATCCTGGATTATCATCTTGCAAAAAAGGGTGATCTTATTATTTTTACAGCAGGAGCGCCCTATTCCGAAAAAAGCAGAGCAAACTGGTTAAGATTTGAAGTGATATAAAATGAATAAGCAGGATTTAAAAGAAGCATTATGGTGGCACAAAACTGAACGTGGAAAAATCATGTGCACACTTTGCCCCAGATACTGTGAAATTGGTGAAGGTCAACCGGGTTTCTGTTATATCAGACAAAACATTAACGGAAAACTTATTACAATTGGTTATGGTAAACCGACCGGATTTGGAATTGATCCAATAGAAAAAAAACCACTTAATCATTTTTTACCCGGCACTAAGGTTTTAAGTTTTGGAACTGCGGGGTGCAATCTTGGTTGTAAATTCTGTCAAAACTGGTCCATAAGCAAAGCTAAACTTGACGACATTAATTCTTTAATTGCATCTCCTGAAGATGTAGTTTCTCTTGCAAAAAAATATTCTACTCCATCCATTGCCTTTACATATAATGATCCTACAATTTTTGGAGAGTATGTAATTGATATCTCAAAAATTGCAAAAGAAGAAAATTTAAAATCTGTAATGGTAACTGCGGGATATATTGATAAACAGGCTCGTAAAGATGTTTATAAATTTATAGATGCTGCCAATGTTGATCTGAAGGGCTTTACCGAAAGATTTTATTATAAGAATACTTTTTCACATTTAAATGATGTTTTAAATACATTAATTTGGTTAAAGAATGAAACTGATGTCTGGTTTGAAATAACAACCCTTCTTATACCAGATGAAAATGATTCTGATGAAGAAATAAAAAATGAGTGCGAGTGGATTTTAAAGAATCTTGGTGAAAATATTCCGTTACATTTTACAGCCTTTCACCCAGATTTTAAGATGATGAATAAAATATCAACACCTCATTCAACTTTAATACGCGCAAAAAATATTGCAGATCAAATGGGAATTAAATATTGTTATATTGGAAATGTTAATGATACAAAAAATCAGTCTACTTACTGCTTAAATTGCGGAAGTTTATTGATAGAAAGAACCTGGCATCAAATAAAATTAGTTAATCTTGTAAAAGATAGCTGCAAAAAATGCGGCAATAAAATACCGGGTATTTATTCATAAAAATATTAGGAAAGTGTTATGGTTAATCTTAAAGATAAAATCGTCTTAATAACTGGTGCATCATCAGGAATAGGAGAAGCTTGTGCAAAAGAATTCGCAAAACAAAAAGTTCGTTTGATTTTAGTTGCACGAAGAGAAGAAAGAATTAAAATCCTTTCTCAGAAATTAGAAAAGGAATTTTCGATAAAAGTTAAATGCTTAGCATTCGACGTCCGAAATTATGAAGAAGTAGAGAACAAATTTGATTCGTTAGAAACAGAATGGAAGAATGTTGATTTTTTAATAAACAATGCCGGACTGGCTAAAGGTTTAGATAAAGTGTATTCAGGAAAATTATCCGATTGGGATGAAATGATTGATACTAACATTAAGGGGCTGTTAAATGTCACTCGTGTTATTTCTCCATTTATGGTAGAAAGACAGAGCGGACATATTATAAATATTGGATCAACTGCCGGCCACGAGGTTTACACTTATGGAAATGTTTATTCTGCCACTAAGTTTGCTGTAAAGTCGTTAACACAATCATTTAGATTAGATATGCTTGATAAAGGAATAAAAGTCAGCAGTGTTGATCCAGGAATGGTTTATACTGAATTTAGTAAAGTCAGGTTTTCAGGTGATGATTCCAGAGCAGAACAGGTTTATAAAGGCGTTACCCCGCTCTCACCGGAGGATGTTGCCGAAGCTGTAATTTTCTGTGCAACACGTCCCCAAAATGTAAACATTAACGAAATAATTATTACACCTCTCCAGCAAGCATCATCAACACAGGTTTACAGAAAATAATAGTTGGGAGAAATAGCATCTCCCAACAAAATTTGAAAATTTAAAGCTTATTTAAACAAGCTCACATCACCGGCGCCTTCACGAATTATTTCAGGCTCATCACTGCTAAGGTCCACTATACTAGATGGTTCAAAACTCATTGTACTGGAAGCTAGCATTAGATCAACCCGAGAGTTAAAAATATTTTTAATTTCAAATGGATCAATTAAAGCCTCACCTAGCCTTGTGGTTGCACTTGTACTTGCAATTGGATTTCCCAGTTCTTTAACTAATTGAAGCGTAACCGCATGATTGGGTACTCTTATACCTACGGTTTTTCTTTTACTCCATAGTTTTTTGGGGATTACTTTGGCGGCAGGTAAAATAAAAGTATATGGTCCCGGCAACAAATGCTTCATAGTACGATAAGCATAATCGGATACTTTAGCATAGTTAGATATATCTTTTAGATCAGAACAAATAAAACTAAAAAGTTTTGTGTCTGTTTCATTTTTTATGCTGAGTATTTGTTCAATTCCCTCTCTATTGAACAAATCACATCCTAAGCCATAATAAGTATCAGTAGGAAAAATAATTATACCACCGTTTTTTAAAACATCAACAGCTTTGCTAATGAATCTTATTTGTGGGTTTTGCGGGTGCAGTTCAAAAAATTCCATAATAACCTATAATTTCAAATTTGTTAAAATTTAACCCAAAAATACAGTTTCTATCAACATAATCAAGACAATTGAGCGGTAAACTGTTGATAAACTTAATTATTTGAAGTGTCTGCATAAATCAAAAAAAATAATAAGTAAAATTTTTAGTTTTTTGGAACGATTTACTTATATTTACGGCTCTAAAATCGAAAAGAATTTATATTAAGGAGCAATAGCAATGGCCAGAAGATGCCAAGTAACAGGTGTAAGTCCGGTTGCCGGAAATAATATTTCTCACGCACATAATAAAACTAAAACTCGTTTTTTACCTAATCTTCAGAAGAAAAGAGTATGGGTTCAAGAGTTAAATAGATTTGTAACACTAAAACTTTCTACAAGTGCTATAAAAACTATTAATAAAAAAGGTACCGCTCATATTGCTAAACTTGTAAGTGAAAAGAAAATTAAAATTAGATAAGAGAGATTTTTATATAAATAAAAAAGGGAATCCGAGTGGATTCCCTTTTTAGTTTTAAACAATTAAAACTCTACTCTCGAACAACCCATACTTTAATTTTGGCGTTAACGCTTGGATGGATTTTTAGACTTACTCCATATATTCCAAGAGCTTTAATGGGTTCTTCAATTTCAACTTTTCTTTTGTCGATATCGTAACTTTTTTCCTTAAGAGCATCGGCAATCATTTGAGTTGTTACGGTTCCAAAGATCTTATCTTCTTCACCAACCTGAACAGGTATTGTTACCGAAACCGTTTCAAGCTCAGCAGCAAGAGTTTCTGCAGCTTTAAGTTCCTGCAGATTACGTTTTTCAACGGATTTTTTCTCTTCATCAAGAGATCTTATATTCCCTTTAAGGGCAGCATAAGCTAAACCTCTGGGGAAAAGATAATTTCTTGCGTACCCGTCTTTTACATCAACAACTTCGCCTATTTTGCCTAGGGATTCAAAGTCTTGTCTTAAAATAACTTTCATTTTTTCTCCGGCTTAATTTAACTATCTAACAGTATCTGAAACATATGGTAAAAGTGCCATATGTCTTGCACGTTTAATAGCTGCAGCTAATTCACGCTGATACTTTGAACTTGTTCCGGTTATTCTTTTGGGAATAATCTTTCCTTGCTCAGTGATAAATTTCTGTAAAAGTTTAACATCTTTATAATCGATATATTTAATACCATTTTGAGTAAACCTACAGACTTTTTTTGTTCTAACTTCTTTCTTCATTTCCATTACCTGATTGTTTAATTAAACTTGATTCTTCTTCAGATAAAAATTTATCAAAAGAGTCTTCTGTATAATCGATTGAATCATCAACAGCAACACTTATTTCTTCATCTTCAATCGAACCGTTTCCGTCAGTTCCAACCAATCTTTTATTAAGAAACTGAATTCTTCGGGCTTTAATTTCTACTATACTTCTGTTATGTCCGTCTTCTGATTTCCAGCTTCTGCTTTGTAATTCACCATCAACTAAAACAGCAGAACCTTTTCTAAGTCTGTCCCTGCAGCTCTCAGCAAGTCTATTCCAGGCAACGATACCAACATAACAAACATCTTCCTGCCATTGATTTGTACTGTCTTTGAATTTCCTGTTTGAAGCAATAGAAAAATTTACAACAGGTGTACCATTTGTAGTTTCTCTGAATATAGGATCCTTTGTAAGATTTCCTGCTACTATTACGTAATTAATTTCAGGCATTTTCAAATCGGCCATTTGTAAACCTCCAAACTAAATCATTTAGTAATTATTAACCATTGTCTTCATTATTAGTTTCTTCTTCAACTACCGGAGTTTTTATCTCAACGGCATCTGGAATTATTTCATCTTTAATCGTAGATGAAAGTGTTTTGTTTTTTTCGAGCTGTTCTAATGCGTCGTTATCAAGTTTAAGTGTGACAAATCTTAAAATTTGTTCATCTAAGCTATATGTTCTTTCTAATTTGGCAACGATATCACTAGGGCCATCAAATCTATAAATGGCATAATATCCGATTTTACTTTTTTCAACGGGATAGGCAAGACGCTTACGGCCCCAATTATCAACTTCGCGGATTTGTCCGCCGTTATTGGTTATAAAATCTTTAATTCTGGAAAGAATTGAATCGATTTGCTGATCGTCTAACGCAGCATTTATAAGAACGGCACTTTCGTATACACCAGTTCTCATTTAGTATCACCTCCCTATGGACTTTATGGCCCTTACTTTTTCAGAAGTAAGAGCAGGGTTTATAAAATATTTATTAAAAAGCGATCAAAAATTACCGAATTAAAGGCGCAATTACAAGAGAAACTACGGACATTAATTTTAACAATATATTAAGCGAAGGACCTGACGTATCTTTAAATGGATCACCAACGGTATCACCAACAACAGCTGCTTTATGAGCATCAGAGCCTTTAAAATATTTTTGTCCATTAATTTCAACACCCTCTTCAAACATCTTTTTTGCATTATCCCAGGCTCCGCCGGCGTTTGCCTGAAAGATAGCCATCAAAACTCCGGATACTGTAACTCCAGCAATAAGGCCGCCAAGCATTTCTTTATCTCCAGCAAATCCAACAAGCAATGGAATTAATACAGCCAATAATCCGGGAAGAACCATTTGTTTTATTGCAGATTTAGTTGAAATCTCAACGCATTTACCATACTCCGCTTTGCCTTCTGCATCCTCAAAAATTCCAATATCCTCTTTAGACCATAGGGAATGTTCGATTCCATCATTTTTCCTCATCACATTTAATGCAGCTTTTAATTGAGGGATTGTATTAAATTGTCTTCTAACTTCCTCAATCATTGCCATTGCTGCCTTACCTACAGCTTGCATAGCCAGGGCCGAAAATAAAAATGGAATCATTGCACCCATTAATAATCCAGACATCACAACTGCTTTCGAGATATCAATAGATGATAACTTTGCAGATGTCATGTAAGCACCAAATAATGCAAGGGCAGTTAACGCTGCAGATCCGATTGCAAAACCTTTTCCTATAGCCGCTGTAGTATTTCCTACGGCATCCAATTTATCTGTTCTTGCTCTTACTTCTTTTGGAAGTTCAGCCATTTCTGCAATTCCACCGGCATTATCAGAGATAGGGCCATAAGCATCAACAGCCAGTTGAATACCAAGTATTGAAAGCATTCCAACCGCAGCTATTGCTATTCCATACAGTCCGCCAAAATTAAAGGCGATTATAATTGCAAATCCCAATACGATTGCGGGAAGAGCAGTAGAAATCATTCCTACACTTAAACCTGAAATTATATTTGTTGCCGCACCGGTTAAAGATTGTCTTACAATTCCTTTTACAGGACCTTTACCGCTGCCAGTATAATATTCTGTAATCATTCCTAACATTGCACCTGAAATAATTCCCACAACGGTTGCGATAAAAATACCTGTTGATGTATAAAGATTTCCTTTGACCGGGTCGGCCCATTGATACAGTGGATCTTGAAAATACCATGTATCAGGTAACAGCCATTTAATCAGGAACCAGGAAGCAACAATCATTAAGATTCCAGAAATAATATTACCAAGATTAAGTGCTTTTTGAGGATCACCGCCTTCTTTTACTTTAACAAAAAAAGTTCCGATAATTGATGCAACGATACCAACGCTTGCAATTACTAATGGAAGCAAAACTGCTCCCAGACTGTTAAACTTTGCCGCAAATTCAGGAGTAAGAAAAAATGCAGCTCCAAGTACCATCGTACTAACGATAGATCCTACATAAGATTCGAAAAGATCTGCTCCCATACCTGCAACGTCACCAACATTATCACCGACATTATCAGCAATAGTAGCAGGGTTTAGATGATGGTCTTCAGGAATTCCAGCTTCAACTTTACCAACCAGATCAGCACCAACATCTGCAGCTTTTGTATAAATTCCGCCGCCAACTCTTGCAAAGAGAGCTATAGAAGATGCGCCAAAAGAAAATCCGGTTATAATTGTAATAACTTTTGTAACATTCTCTAATGAAGAAACTCCATATATATCGCCGTAAATAATCATCAAACCACCTAAACCTAAAACACCTAATCCAACCACACCTAATCCCATAACAGAGCCACCGGCAAAGGCAATTTCTAATGCTTTACCAATACTTGTTCTGGCGGCTTGGGTTGTTCTAACATTCGCTTTTGTTGCTACTTTCATTCCAATAAAACCAGCAAGTGCCGAACAAAATGCACCAACAACAAAAGATAAACCAACAAGTGGTGAAGAATCAGCTGAGTTGGCACCGCTGTAAGCAAGTAGTGCAGCAACGGCAATAACAAAAAATATCAATACTTTATATTCTGCTTTAAGAAAAGCCATTGCGCCTTCAGCAATATGCCCGGCAATTACCTGCATTTTTTCAGATCCTGCATCTTGTTTCTTAATCCAGCTAGAACGCCAGAATGTGTAAAGTAATGCAAGCACACCAAAAAGTGGAATAATGTGAAATATTAGATCCATTATGCTCTCCTCAAATAGAGTTTATTCTGATTCTTTATTTAGTTTGTCTAGATTTTTTAATCGGCTGAAGGTACTAAGCATATTACTATAACCATCTAATATAAAACTTTCTACTAGTTGTATACTTAGATTAAAAGTTTTTTCTAACTGTACAAAATCGTTTTTGTTAAAGTTAGATAACACATAATTAACAAGACTTCCAGATTCAAAATCACTGCCTATGCCGATCCTAAGTCTGGAAAAGTTTTCACTACTTAGATGATATATAATTGAGTTTAATCCGTTATGTCCACCATCACCGCCGGATCTTCTAATTCTAATATCCGAAAAATTGAGGTGAATATCATCAACTACAACTAATACATCTTCAACATTTGCACTATAATATCTGATACAATCTAATACTGCCAAACCACTATTATTAACATAAGTATCGGGCTTAACTAATACGAAGGGATTACCTGAGAGTTCCCCTTCAGCAAAATGATAATCAAATTTTGAAGCATTAAATAAGAGATTTTTTTTTTGAGCAAAAAAATCAAGAAACTGAAATCCAACATTGTGCCTGTTATCCTTATAACTATTACCTGGATTTCCAATTCCAACAATAATGCGCACTTAATTCTATTCTTCTTTATCCTGAGGTTTACCTTTAGTAATTACTTCAGGTTCTGCTGCTTCAGTAGTTTCACCGGCAACAGGTTCAGCAACTTTCTCAACTTTTGGATGAGTTACAGCAGCAATAATCGACTCAGGAGAATTGAGAACAATAAAATTATCATACTTAAGATCACCAGCATGAATAGCTTGCCCCAGCTTTAATTCGGCAACATCTATTTCCAAATGTTCAGGTATGTCAACCGGCAAGCATTCGATTTCAATTTTGTGAAGTGTATGTTGTAAAATTCCGCCTTCTTTTATTCCAATCGGATTACCAATTAATTGAACAGGTACTTCAATTTGAATTTTCTCACCTTTTTTTAGTCCTAACAGATCAACATGAACTATTTTTTCTGTAACTGGATCAAACTGCACATCTTTGATAATACAATCTAATTCTTCATGTCCTTCAACATTTAAGGTAATTAAACTAGTCTTAGATGTAAACACGAGCGGATGAATCGCTCTTTCTGAAAATTGCACAGCAAGCGGCTCATGATGTTTTGAATAAAAAATACCAGGAACTTTTCCTTCTTTTCTTAATGCACTTCTGGATGCTTTATCAATTTTGCTTCGCTTTTGTGCGTCTATAATTACTTTCTCCATTTTATCTCCGGGTCTTATTAACCTTTATCTATATTAAATAATGAACTTATTGATTCGTTTTCAAATGTTCTTTTAATTGCTTCTCCAAATAAGGGCGCTGCTGAAATTTTTGTGATTCGATCGCAGGCATTTTCATCAAAATGGATTGTATCCGTTACAAAAAGTTTATCAATATCACCATTGTTTAATCTCTCAAATGCCGGTCCCGATAGCAGCGGATGTGTAACTGCACCATAAATTGCTTTTGCACCTTTTTCTTTAAGTGCTTTAGCCGCTCCCACAAAAGTTCCTGCTGTATCAATCAAATCATCCACCAGCAATATGTCTTTTCCATCAACTTCCCCTATAATATGCATCACTTCAGCCAGATTTTGTTTTGGTCTTCTTTTGTCTATTACAATCAGACCAGAGTGAAGCATTTTAGCATATGCTCTGGCAATTTTAATTCCTCCAACATCAGGAGAAACAACTGATAGATTGTCTGACAAATTATCCAGATAATCCATAAAGATTGATGATCCATAAAGATGATCAACAGGGATATCAAAAAATCCTTGAATTTGTGACGCATGTAAATCCATCGTCATTACTCTATCAGCACCTGCTTCGGTAATAAGATTAGCCATTAGCTTAGCCGTAATAGATACACGCGGTTGATCTTTTCTATCTTGTCTGGCATACCCAAAATACGGAATGATTGCTGTAATTCTTTTTGCAGATGCTCTTCTGGCAGCGTCAATCATTATTAAAAGTTCCAGTAAGTTTTCAGCAGGTGGATTAGTAGATTGAATTAGAAATACTTCTCTTCCTCTGATATTCTCACCATACTTCACCCATATTTCACCATCACTAAATTTTTTTAATTCAAGCAGCCCCAACTTTGCACCAATAGAATCAGCGATTTTTTCCGCCAAAGGAATATTCGAAGTTCCTGCAAAAATCATATATCCTGGTGATGACATGGGACAATGCTCTACTAAAATTAAAAATAGATGTTAAATATAACCAAAGAGGTAAGTTATGTCAATAAATTTAACTGTTTGGATAGAGATTACTAATTAATCTTTCTTTTTTCTAATGAGAAAAAATATGACAATTAATAGGACTAATCCGGCTAATATATATATCCAATACGGCGTTTCTTTTAATTTATATGGCTTAAATGTAACCGAGATAGTTTTACCACGACCAATTTCCGATAGTGAATATGACCAGGTTAAATTATTTCCATTCTTATTAGTTGCGTTGTGCGTGACAATGTCCCCTCTGATATCGTAATTATATGTAACATGGTACTTTGAACCGTCAATTCCAAAGCCGGTTGTAACAGGAGGAATGAACTGAGAAAAAATTTTCTGACCGGATGCTCCATCCTCTAAGCGAAATCTTGATTGTGCAAATGCGTTTGTAGTATTTAATGAATCAACATGATTAAAACTCAATTCAATCTTTGCATGTATTGTTGAGTCCAAAGTATCTGAGTAAGTAATTACATTAATAATGTTAACAAATTCTGATGAAAACTCTTTCCTAATTGAATCGGGATTGAATATTTCCAGACTTAATATTGTGGCAACACTGCTAGCGTCTGAAAAATTCATCCAATAGTTTATTTCCATCTTACCTGAACCATCCGGATATATTGTTGTGTTTTGAACATAATTTAAACAGCTGGTTAAAAACATAACTGTTAATGCGGAAATTAAAATAAGTTTTTTCAATTGTAATAGGTGTTTGTTAAAAATTGATTTTTGTCCAAATCAAATTTATAGAACATTCTATAATTATTCATTATGTTTGTCCTTAAATTTTAGGAGATTGTTTTGCCTACATATGAATACAAATGTTTGAAGTGTCACAAGAGATTTGAAATCTTTCAATCGATGAAAGATGAACCATTAAAAAATTGTCCGGAATGTAAGGGTGAACTTAAAAGATTAATTGGAGCAGGTGCAGGAACAATTTTCAGAGGAACCGGGTTTTATCAAACCGATTATAAAAATGCAGGGACCGGTTCTGATAAAAAATCATCCGAAAAAGCAAAGTCTGCTGACAAACCTACTAAAGATAAAAAGAGCAAAGAATAGAAAGCTATTGATAAATATTTTTACCAATAGCTTTTATCCATTAAAAATCTGCACCGATTGAAAAGTAGAATATTGGTTTAGCAAATCTATCTACATTATAAGCCCAGGCCACATCAAATCTCAACAGAAAATACAGAAAGAAAACACGGGCACCGACACCAGTACCCATTAACAGATCTTTGCTAACTACACTGCCATTCTCATTTCGATTAAAGAATTGCAGCTTGCTTGTATTGTTCCATGCGGTACCTGCATCTATATATGCAACGCCAAGTATATTACTAAATAAAATTGGAAGCGGACCAGGAACTAAATATCGTATAAGCGGAAATCTTAATTCATAATTCATTAAAAAATATTTTGAACCTATGCGCTCAGAATAATTATAACCCCGTAACGGCAGAACTGCTGTAAGAAATGCATAATCACTTGTTGATTCTATTGGTATCTGTGATGTAGCAAATGACCGGTTTATCCAATTTTCAATCCCTCCCAGAAAAAATCTTTGTGCATTTGTTCCACCTGAATATCCACCCGAAAATCTCATTACAAACGAATAATCAGTCCAGAATCTTAAATAAGTTCTATAATCACCGCTTAAAGTATAAAAGCCTAATTTTTTATCACCAATTCCCGGATTTCCATAAGCTTCAAATCTGTACCTTGTACCCTGTATTGGTGAGGTATATCCCCACATAACATTGTCGTGCACAAATGCTAATGATGGTACTATATATGACGCCTGCTGCAATGGAACAGAAAGATCGTCAAGGTTTTCTCCTCTAACGTTTAACCAGCTTATACCTCCTTCAAATCGATAAAACCGGTTTAATGGTAAGCTTGCCGAAAGATATGCACCATAGCTTCTGTACCTATATAGATTTATATAATTACCTCTTACCAGATTTACAAATCTTGCTGTATGAAATCCCTGTACACCATAATCTATTTTTCCGCCAAGATAATAATAGGCTAAACCGTAGTCACTGTTTTTTAGATCCACCTGTAAACCTGTAACACCAACTAAACGATGATCACCCAGCACATCACTAAAAGAAAGTATTGTTGTTCCAATTAATCCATAAAAAGTACTGTAACCGGCATTTGCATAGATAAGATCTGGACCAAAAGTAATTTTATATTTATTAACCCTGTAATTACCGTTTGAATCTAAATTATCTTTTGGTATAAATAATGAATCGTTAGCATAAACTTTTTCTTGTGAAGAATCCCGCATCCCGAATACGAAATTTGAAAAATCCTTTCCGTTACTTTTATTTAAAGTATCTGCCTCAATAACATCACCTGTAAAAATTTTTATTTCATCTTCGTCATCCGGTGTTATCTCGTTTTGATTTTGTTCCCCGGGAAGTTTTTTAATTTCGGATTTTTTGTTTCTTTGTTCCTCAAGTTTTGTAAAATATATTGTGGGTTCCAAAACATCAACATCCATTTTACGTTCGAAAGGATTATCGAGCATAAAAATATTAAATACAGATTCATATAATGTTGAGAATACTAATTTCTTTGTATCCTTTGATAAGGATAACTGGTACAAACCGCTTAGTGAATTTGTAATTGGTCTTATTTTTGAATTGATTAAAGAATCTTCATCGCTGGTTACCGAAATTGGTTTTATGTAAATATTATTAATCCCGTTTAAATCAGAAATAAGGATAAGATTTTCACCATTAGCTTCTTCACGCGGAGACATTTCATCGCTTAGTGGTAAATCCGTAATTCTTACTATCTTATTCTGAGCTAAATCAAATTTGTAAATATCTTTTTGTGAATAATTTTGCTGCGATATTCTGAAATCACCAGGTAACTGTTTCGGATCAAGTTTATCTCCTCTGTCAGACGAGAAGTAAATCCCTTTATCATCATGAGACCATGAGGGATCCGAATCACTAAAAATATCATTGGTTAAATTTATTATTTCTTTAGTTTCAAAGTTGTATGTATAAAGATCAGATTGACGAGCATTCTGTCCAATAAAGGCAAGATATTTTCCATCGTTTGACCATGTTACACTCTCGATAGCATCAAAATTAATATCAAGCACTTCCCTTTCTTCAGATTCAACATCAAAAATATAAATCACATCCACTCCACTGCTCTTAGCAGAAAGCGCTATTTTAGTTCCATCCGGAGACCATGTTAAACCGGGAGTTAGAATATTTAATTCTTCAAAATCAGGAGTTTGATTTCCTTCGATAAGTCGCTCTATAGTTTTTCCGGTCAATGCATCCATGATGTATAGACCAAAATAGTAATCACGATTTGATATAAATGCAATCTTATCACCCTGTGGAGATAGAGTCGGCGATGTGTTGTAAAATCCTTTGTCTTTTTCCGGGTCGGTTAATCTTTTTGCGAAATCTTCCGGATCATCTCTTAGAGCAACATCAGGCCAAAAAGTTTTTTTAATATCCTTTTTCCAGCGTTCACCAAGTTCTTTAACATCTATTCCAAGCGTGGCTTTTATTCCCTCTTCAACGTTGCCAACTCCTTTAATTTTATTTACAAGTTCGCCGATTTTCTCTTTACCATATTTATTTGCTATATAATAAAAAACAGACTGCCCGCCTCTATACGCAAAATATCCGCTAAGCTGATTTATTTCTGGTAAATATTCACTTACAGCTGCATCACGGATAAACATATCTGTATCAACGTCCCATCCCAAAGCCTCATACTCCGCCAATCCTTCGCTAAACCACAATGGAAATTGTAATGAAATATTATTTGCAATAATGTTTTGAATGGATCCGCCATAAAACATATCATTCATAACGGCGTGTGTAAGTTCGTGATGAATAAGGTGCCGGAATTGCTTGTAAGACCCTGTGAACTGAATTACAACTCTGTTTTTAAAAAGCTCTGTAAATCCTTCTATACCTTCACTTAAATATTGATCAATTACATTTGTTTCCTGAAATTCATTTTTAGAATTAAAAATAATTATAGTAATTCTATTATTTACTCTGTAGTTAAGAGTTGACTGAATAGAGGCTATTGCATCTTCTGCTGCCTTTGAGGCAAATTCAGTCAGTGTTTCACCTTCCTGAGAAAAATAGATATCAAAATGTTTTGTTTGAATATAATACCAATCATAGTCCTTAATGTGAACTTTGTTTTTTCCAAACTGTCCAAAAACATTAATGGAAAAGAAAAAAATAAAGACTAAAAAAAGTTTTATTACTTTCATCATTATTCCTTTGAATCAAGAATTATAAAATCTAACTCCGATCTTTCTTCATCAACCCGGATAAGCTTAACATTAATTTTATCACCTAACCGGTATTGCTTTTTTGTCCGCTTGCCGACTATTGCATAGTTTTTTTCATCGTGAATGTAATAATCGTCATCAAGATCTCTAAGTTTTACAAGTCCTTCTGCCAGTATATCAGTAATTTTAACAAAAATTCCAAAATTTGTAATACCAGAAATTATTGCCGAAAATTCATTACCCTGATGATTCTTTAAGAACTCAATCTGTTTTTGTTTAACGCTAAATCTTTCTGCTTCAACAGCATTTCTTTCTGTTGCAGATATATTGTCGCAAATTTCTTCCAATTGTGCAAGAGAGTAAATTTCTCCACTTCTTAAATTAGTATAATTAAAAAGCAAACGATGAACTATTAAATCACTGTATCTTCGTATCGGAGAAGTGAAGTGAGAATAATATTTAAATCCTAAGCCATAATGCCCAATATTTTCTGGCGAGTACACAGCCTTGGCCATTGAGCGAATAGCAAGTTCATTAATTAAGGCTTCTTCCTCTTTCCCTTTTATTTGATTTAGTAGATTCTGAAATCCTATGGATTTTGATGTTGCATTTGGGTCAAATGAGTAGCCAAGCGTTTTAACAAATCTTGAAAATTCAACTATCTTTTCAGGGTCAGGTAAATCATGGATCCGATACACAAATGGTTTAACTGGTCCGGATTTCGGAATCGCAATTTGCTGTGCAACTAATTTATTGGCAAGTAACATAAATTCTTCAATCAGCATATTACTTTGTTTCATCTGTTTTATACTAATTGATACAGGAACACCATTTTCATCAAGTTTAAATTTTACTTCAGGCGACATAAAATCAAAACTGCCTTCGCGCATCCTTTTGTTTCTAAATTGAACGGCTATTTTGTTAAGCAGCAATATGTCTTCCGATAAATCTCCTTTTTCATCATCAATAACTTTTTGTGCTTCTTCGTATGTAAATCTTCTTTTACTGTTTATTATAGTTTTGTTAATTGAGTAATCAATAATTTTTCCCCTTGGTGTCATTTCAACTATAACAGAATAAGTAAGCCTATCTTCGCTGGGAACCAGCGAGCAGATTTGATTTGATAATTTCTCGGGAAGCATTGGAATCACACGACCAACAAAGTAAACACTGTTTCCTCTAACACTTGCCTCTACATCGAGTGACGAATTCTTTTTTACATAGTGAGATACATCGGCGATATGAATGCCAATTGATAAATTTCCATTTTTTAATTTTTCAATTGAAAGTGCATCATCAAAATCCTTTGCATCATCAGGATCGATTGTAAAAACATTTTTATCCCTATAATCTAAACGCTTTTTAATTTCTTCATCTGAAATTGCTGCCTGAATTTTGTCTGCCTCATCCAAAACCTCCTTAGGAAATTTATATCGCAGATTAAATTCTCTCGCAATAGAAACAATATCAGTATCGTGCGTACCGGCTTTACCCAAAACTTCAAGAACTTCACCTTCAGGATTAAGCATTGAAGTATCCCAAACCAAATTTCCAACAACAACCTTATCTCCGTTTTCAGCCCCGTTAAGTTTAGATTCATTTATATAAACATCTCTGTGAAGTTTCGGATCATCAGGCGAAATAAAGAAAAATGATTTTGATTTTTTTATAACTCCAACATACTCCTTACGTTTTCTTTCAATAACTCTTACAATCTGACCTTCTATATTTTTCCCTTTTTGTTTTGCAAATAATTCAACTTCAACCACATCACCATCAAAAGCGGCGCCAATATTTCTTGCAGCAATAAAAACATCTCCACGTTTTCCATCATTAATATTTACAAATCCAAATCCGTTTCGATTTATTTCAAGTCTGCCTTTTAACCGGTTAGATTGAGGTAGTTTGTTAAGCTGATATCTTTTACCTGTTCTTATAAGAAATGATTCTTCCTCCAATTTATGAAGCGCTGCTTTTAAGGAAGCATATTCGTGATCGGAATTGAATCCGAGTTTGCCAGCAATGTCTTTGGATTTATATCCTTTACCCTGATTCCTGTTGAAGAACGCTTTTATTTCTTTTTTCATTTAAAACTCAAAATTATATTTGAAACCGCCCTCAAAGAATAAGGGATTATTGATTGATGATGTTTGATTTTCAGATTCTTTTCTTTCTAACCGTAACTGTAATCTTTCAGTTATTGGATATTCCATTTTAACATTAGCACGACTTAAATCCTGAAGTACTTCAGTTGAACCGCCGATTTGATATTTTATTTTCCAAACCTGCCCAAGCAAATTAAATTTAGTTTCAGTTCCTGTTTGACGTAACTGAAAACCCTTTATATAATTATCAAAGTATTGATTTAATACCTCACCCAAAAGGGAGCCCGCAAGAGCAGTTGATGTTGAAGCAACTAAATTCTTATCCTGCTGGCTATTATCATCACCGGGAAATTTACCAATAATTAAAAAGTACATCGCATCAGTGGCATTTTTTGTCGGATCTTTTTTATCTTCTTCTATCGCTTGTCGACCCATATAAACACCAATATTATTTTCATCTTTAATAAAATTTCTATTCAATTCACTTAATGGTCCTCTTAATTTTATTTTAACTGCAACTTCCTGTTCGTATGCACCATTAGCAGAATTTGGCGGAGTGTAATAATCTCTATATGTTGAGGTGATATCAATAATAGGATTATCAAGTTTATCAAACTTTACATTTCCAATTGCTTCAAACGTTTTAATAAAACTAAGAGTTGAACCTTCGAGCAATTTTAGTTCACCGCCGGATCTTTTTGTTCCATTAATTGATTCGAGAAAAAAATCACCGCCAAGAATGGCCACTAAATTTTGATCTAGTTCTTTAGAAAGCACTACAACCACTTCAGCTTCCGTTGCAAGTTTAATATCAAGCGTATAATCAAATCGTGATACCTCATTGATATTTCTTATAGAATCTTTTCTATTGGTAGTTTCTATTAAACTGTCAAGTTCACTTATTAGTTGATCAACATTTGTTTTCCCTTCTTTATATTTATAGATAAAACCTGATGTACTTGAATACGCAGATTTGCTAAGCGGTACTGTTAAATCGGCAACGGTTACATCAATAGGCAAATTAAGATATGACTTCCCTCTTTTTGCAGAATAAACGATATCACCTCTGGTTCGAATAGCAAGATCTCCGTATGCTAATGGACTTGCATTTTTAGATATTTTGTCCAGTATTTTCAAATCTCCATTCACTTTAATAAAAGTGGAATCCAATCTGAATTCATCAAGTTTCACAAAACCTTCACCCTTTAATGTACCTCCTGTACTGGTGCCAAAAACATTTTGCAGTGTAACACTTTCAATTGTTATATCTTCATCATCTACCCAAACTTTTGCACTAAAATTATAATCCAGGTTATTTTGAGTCAGTTTTAAACTAGCATCATTTATACTAAAATATCCGATTGCAACGGGTTTGGATACTGTACCTGTTATATAAATATCTGTTTCAAGTTTTCCCTTTTGAAACTGCACATATGGCAAAATATTTTTTAACGATGCTAAATCATATTCATCCGATTCAATAGTCAAATCTATTTGTTTTTTGGAATTATCAACTGTGTCTTTTAAAGAAGTTAAATTTAATGGAATGTATCCAGTTATTAACATTGAGAGTGAATCAGTATTACCAGTTGAATCAATTAATCTAATATCCGTTTTAAGTGAATTGTTTTCATAATCAAAGCGTGATATTAAAGAACCAAAATTACTTTCATCATAATTAATATTTTTTGCTGAAGCAGAGATTGAAAACCTGGGATCAGAAAAATTACCTGTTACTATTCCCTCAATATTTATGTCTGATACAAATTTTTTCCCTTTAAGATCACCAATAATATCCTGTACTATTTTTTCACTTTTAAGCGAATCAATAGTAATTGTTATGCTATGATCACCTGTTAGGCCAAATGCACCATTAACATTTATTGTACCATCAGCAGCTTCCAATATAAATTTCTTGAAATCTAAAATTTCATTTGAGTATGTGATCTCAAGATCATTTTTATTATGAATGTTAAATCGTTTGTAATTTAAATCAAGCTTTTTAATATCCAATTTAATCTGATTACCTGCGAATATGGACTTTGCAATGATACCTGCTGAAATATCGTCTTCATATTTGCCATTAGCGGATATATCCAATTCATTGTTTGATAGTACGAGTTTTGATTTTACATCATATATATTTCCGCTCGCGTAAATCCTTTCCGCATTAAATTCCAATTCCGCATTTAGATTTCCGGAATTACCATTTATTAAATGATTTGACAGCAAACCATTAAGCTGAGAGTTAATTAGAAAGAGAACATCTTTATCATTCCAGTATTTTAAATAATCAAAATCAGAATTAAGAGTAATGGATAAAGAATCATCATTTGATTTTATGAACCCGGTCGCCTGCCCATCAAGTTCTATCTGACTTTTTCCAAAAATTAAATTGATATTTTGTTTAAAGTCCAATAAATATTCCAATGAAAAATCCTGAACTGAGTTTTGTGTAGCCGACACCAGGATCTCTGATGAAATACTTCCGGTTGAATCATTATTTAAAATGGGATTTATTTTATCTTCAATTGCCGCATTTATTATTTCTCCCTCACGCGATAAAACATTACCCAAAGTAGTAATTTGAAAATTACCGCTTAATGTAAAATCGGCAATGTCAGAAATAATGTTAATAATTTTTTTGCCGTTATCATTTCTTCGCACATCCATTATAAGTCTGGTACTGTCAATATTAAATTCAGCAAATCTGCTGTTCTGTATATCTGTTACCAAAAATAAATCCATGCTGTCCGGATTAAAACCCTGCCCGCTGGCATCAAGTGTGAGATTAATTTTCGAATCAAGTGATTTAATACCAAGCAG
The DNA here is from genome assembly GCA_003538625.1 of Ignavibacteriales bacterium. Taxonomy (GTDB): domain Bacteria; phylum Bacteroidota; class Ignavibacteria; order Ignavibacteriales; family Ignavibacteriaceae; genus IGN3. Next base: position 71,602 of record DPRR01000016.1, on the reverse strand, counting down.
CTCAGCAAGATTAATTCCGTTCATTTTGCCTTTAATTTCATACGCAGGATCATCGGCGTTATTAAAATCTAATGTTGCAATTAAATCTGCAGAAGTTGAATCTGATGACAGAGACAAATTCGTTTTAACCAGTCCATTTTCTGCATTAGCGCTGATATTAATATTATTAAAATATTTTTCTCCAAACCTTGATGAAACACCATTCATAGAAAAGTCTAACTTCATTTTTTGGGGATCAAAACCAACCCCGCTTATTTTTATTTCAGAATTCATATCAGTTGAAATGGAGATAAATGGGCCAATGTCAAGATTTTTCGTGATCAGTTTAGCATCATAAACCATTTCTTCAGAATGTAAATCGATATTAGCAGTACCATTTAAATTTCCTTTATCGGTTCTAATAGCAAACGTGGTTTTAAATTCTAATGGTCCGCCAAAATAAGTTAATGTATCAATCTTAAATACGCCGAATTCCATATACTCAGGCAATTCTAACTCTCTCAGTAATTTATTAGGATCAGACGGGTCTACGTACGAATCGGTAACAGTTATATCAAAATTCATTTTATCTGGATCCAATAAATTTTTAAGCACACCTTTTGCTTTAAGTAATGTGTTATTATAGTTAATAGTAAACTTCTTAAGCGATAACTCCTTAAAAGTTCCTGAACCTTCCAATTCTGTGGATATAATCCCATCAAACATTTTCAGAACCGGAACGTAGGTTGTAACATCATCTACAGCTAATTTGAGTGAAGAAAAACTTAAACGAACCGGCGCGTTTTCAAGTTTTTCTATAGAAAAATCTTCCAGGAAATTTACACCTAAAATTGCCGCACTAAGCTCTACATCAGAGTCTCTTGTAATTAAATGCAGTTTGTTTATTCCTGCCAATTCAGGAGTAAGCAAAATGCTACCGCTTAAATACTGTACCTGTGAAAAATTAAAGTTGGGGTTAAATGAAATATTATTAATGGTAAGTCTGTATGCGTATTTATTTAAATCAGCAAAAGCGCTAAATGAAACATTCAAATCTTTAATACGCAAATCATCAGTTGTCATACTTTGATAATTTTCGGTACTTCCAACTTTATCAAATCGCTGCAGGGTAAACTCGACATTTCTCATTTCAAAATCGGCTACTTCAATGCTAAATGGAAATTTGGATGATGTGGTATCATCTGGTTTCTCTGACGGTGGAAATATTTTAAGAAGATTTAATTGCCCGTCGCTTTCTTCAACTAAATGAATCTTTGCATCTTTCAATTCAAATTTTCTGACGTAAATATTTTTAAATAGAATTTTTAACGGACTTGTTCTTAGTTCAATATTGCCGGCGGAAATAACAGTATCACTTTGTTCAGAAATTAATGATACATTTTTAATAATAAGTGAAGTAAATATTGTTCCGTCTATTTCGCCAATCGAAAGTTTCCCATGTATTTCTCCATTAACAGTTTCAACTACTTTATCACGAAGCCAATCTTTAAAAATTGAAGTCTGGGAGATTCCAAAAAAAATCATAAGAAGCATAAATATCCCCACAAAAGTATAAACAAAAATATTTACACCGTACCTTAAAGTTTTTCTGCCTCTACCAATGATCTTCTTGGTATCTTCCTTAATCTTTTTCTCGTCCACTAGTTTTTATATCGTTCTTTTATAATATTAATAATATTTGATGTAGACTGATTATTTACGAATTCTATTGTTTTCACTTCACCACCATTTGCTTCAACTACTTCTCTTCCCACAATTTTATCTATTGCCCAATCCGCACCTTTAACTAAAATATCCGGAATTAATTTCTTAATTATTTCTGCAGGTGTATCTTCTTCAAAGAATGTCACATAATCAACAGGTTTTAGATTTGAAACTATAAATGCTCGTTCATCCTGCATTAAGATAGGACGATTGCTTCCCTTTATTCTTTTTACTGAAGGATCTGTATTAAGGGCAAGAATTAAGACATCTCCCATCTCTTTTGCTTTAACAAGATAATCAACATGACCTGAATGAATCAGATCAAAGCATCCGTTTGTAAAAACGACTTTCTTACCTTCTTTTTTTAATTGATATCTTATTGAAAGTATTTCATCTCTTGATTTAATATTACTCATTTGTTTTCCCTTTTTACAGCATCAAAAAGTTTATCCAATTCAATCGGAATAATTCCGACTTCCTCACAAACTAAACCGCCGGCATAATTGGCAAGAAATGAAGCCTCATAAATATTTGCTCCCGCTGCAAGAGCCATAGTTAAAGTAGAAATGACTGTATCACCGGCACCAGAAACATCTGCTACTTTTCTTGCTTTAGTGGGCATTCGTTTTTCTGGTTTGCCTTTTTCAAAAACCGCTATTCCGCCTTCACCAAGTGTTAGTAAAATATTTTTAGCATTTAGTTTTTTAAGAAGAGTGTTTCCTGCAAAAGATATATCCTCATCGGTTCTAATTTCCATACCAAGTATATCTTCTGCTTCTTTTCTGTTTGGTTTAAATACTGTTACATTTTTGTACTCGTAAAAATTATTGAATTTAGGATCTACTGTAACAAGTTTTTTATTCTTATTTGCCAGCTCAATAACCTGCGCGATAAGTGAAGAAGACAAAACTCCTTTATTGTAATCCTGAAGAATTATTCCATCAATATTTTTTATGATGCTTTTTATATACTCAAATATTTTATTCTGAATATTTTGATTAATTGTTTCTTTACTTTCCTTATCAATTCTTACTATGTGTTGATTGTCTGAGATAACTCGTGTCTTGGCTGTTGTTGGTCTAGATTCATCTTCAATAATGCCCTGATGAGAAATATTCTGTTCTGAAAGAAGCGAACTAAAAATTGTTCCAAAATTATCATATCCAATAACTCCAATTGGTTCCGCGATGCCGCTCAGTTTAACAATGTTTAATGCGCAATTTGCCGCACCGCCAAAACGATAAAATTCATCTTCAACTTCAAGAACCGGAACAGGTGCTTCTGGTGAAATTCTTTTAACATCTCCCCAGTAATAAATATCTAACATCATATCGCCAATAATAGCAATGCGTTTTCCTTTTAAGTTCTTTTTTATTTGAAGCAATCTTTTTTCGGAGATATTAATCATTGATAAGCCAGATTAGTTAATAAATTTGGCTTAAAAATAACTATAAATAATGAGGGTAAAAAGTGGGGAAAACTGGCCTTAAAGTATAGCGGGAATAGTCGGGTAACTACTCCCGAAATATAAAATTATTTTAGGAGCATCATCTTCTTTGATTCAGAATAATCGTTAACCTGAAGTTTATATATGTAAACTCCGCTTGCTAATCCTTTTGAATTAAATTGAACTTCATATCGGTTTGCTTTTTGGTACTCATTTTTTAATGTGGCTACTTGCTGTCCTAAAATATCAAACACTTTTATCGTAACTACTCCATCTTGCGGTAATGCATATCTTATCGTTGTTACCGGATTAAAAGGATTTGGGTAGTTCTGATATAGTTCATAACTAATTATTGGATTTGTAGGTAAGCCAGATTTGTACGTCAATCTTGGAAAATTATTTTGATATTCCTGGATCACTCCAGCAACAATTTCCCTTGTAACTGTTATTGAGTTTAATGCATCTGTTCCTCTGCCGACAATGTACGCGGCAATAATATCTATAGGTTCGTTTTGTTTTAATGTGAAAGGTCCTGTACTTAGTAAATTTCTTACATCCGAAGATAGTGTTTCAACCCACCCAACTTGGTTTACAGGATCACCGGAAAACCAAAGTCGTTTATTTACTTCGTCACAATTTATTCCACCTAGTACATGACCATAACTAAAAGTGCAAGGGTCCGGATAATCACCAAAATGAGTTTTACCCATTAAATAATTTCTCACAAAAATAGATTCACTCGGATCACTTAAACTTGGATCTCCACCAATAGACATAGTATGTGCTGAAATTTTTGAGTTCAATGAACCTGAGAATATTTTTGTTCCTAATAATTCTCCCAACCTATTGAAGGCAGTATCTGCATTTAAACCCGTTTCAGTAATTGGTCCTTGCAATAAAGTTGTAAAGAATGCTGGCGGATTATCTCCATAATAATAATCTGATCCATTATTATAAACCATACCTGAATTTAACATAGTATCACAACCGACACGATCATCAGTTGCCTGACCTAAATCTGTATCAGCCCAAAAACCAAAGTAGACAGAATCATAATCCACATTACTTTTGTTTAAAATCTTATATCTTAAAAACATTACATTTTCTAAACCGGGTTTTATTGATGTAAAAATTGTTTGTGCAACTTCAATATTTTTTGGAGGCACACCCAATCTTCTCATATAAGCAGGCACTCCGTCATTAAAAACACACCAGACTGTTTCATCACCAAGAATCATCGGCATATCTTCATCAGTATCCCAGATACCATTAAAATTTTTATCCACTGGATTGTAAATTCCATCATTATCTCCATCATAAAACTCAGCTCCCCGATTAACTGCATCTTTCCAAATCTGCCAGGAGTTTCCAAAAGGTTTATCATCAACCTTTAACACATAAATAGAATTTCTTTTATCTTCCGGATCTGAACCAACATTTCCCGGAAGATAATCTTCTATAAGGGAGGCAGTAGCAACTCCATTAGCCCAGATAGAATCGCCATCCAAACCGGACATCAAAAAACCGCTGGCAAATAGAAAAACTTCACCATCAAACTTACCACCGTACGAATCAATAATTGGGACTGGATAATTCTCATTCGTAGTCACGAGAGAATTATGTATATCATAGCAATCAAGAATTCCTGACAAATAATTAGTTGAGTGTGGATAACCCAAAGAAGCAATTATACCTTTTTTATTAATTGGAATTTTAAGATTGTTTGATTGTATGAGATAACTTTCATAATTATTAAGTCGGGATATTTCAAAATTAACTCCATAAAGGCTATCATTTGCCTCACCATCATCGTGATTTCCATCGTCATAAAGTTCGCCATTGAAAAAACCATTATCCAGATTAACTGTAACTTTCTTCATTGCTTCGTCATCAAATACGTATGCCTTAAAGGAAAATTTTGTTTTAAGGGAGTCTATACTTTCAATATAGGAAAATCCAATGTAGGGTGGTGTTTTTAATTCATCTATTTTGTTTGGTATTAAAAAAGTCAAATTATAATTATTAGAGAACCTTTGAGTTGAGAATGAGATTAATGGAACATTGTTATAATATGTTAAATTTAAATAATTATCATCACCTGTATATTTTGTCAATTGTATTTCTTCGCCCCAGGTATTTCCCAAATCTGTACTTATCCTATAATAAATATTATTGTTGAAATAATAAGCTGTATAGCCTCCTGAACTGTATGGTAAGTTGTAAAATAATTCTTTCTGATAAACGAGCCATAATCTATTATCATCTGTGATAATTGTTCTGGGAAATTTAATCTTTTCTTCGGACCCAAAAATTGTCTCAGTATCACTCCAGGTTTCACCTGCATCGGAACTTTTTTTCATTAAAACATTCTGACCTGGTGTTGATTCTACAAAAATCGTATTTAAATTCTGATCGTCTAAAGTAAAAATGTTAACATCAGATATTGTAAAGTAATTACTAAAGTAAATTGTTTTTGCGGTATCAGTCCAGGTTTGTCCATCATCTATACTTTTTTTAAACCACAAATAATGATTTGCACGATTATTAAAACTCAAGTACAAAGTGTTAGATGAGGATTTGGTAAGCACCAGCTCACCGATTTTATTTGATAATCTGTTAGCAAGATTGCCGCCTTTAATCTTTGAAGGAGAGCTCCAGCTATGTCCTAAATCATCTGATTTAATAATGATAATTGAGTCACTAATTATGGTCGTTGATGAATACGCACAAGAAAGAATTATTCTATTGGTATTTGTTTTAATAGCTGCAATTCTTAGCACAATAGCAGACTGATTAGATTCAAATTTTAGGATTAAGGATTGCTGCGACCAATTGCTGCCAAGGTCAGTAGTTCTGATTGAATAGATTGAATCCTGGGTTGGATTTACAAAAAAGAAAAGTAACTCATTATCATTTATAGCAACTGAAGCAGATTCCTTGACATCTTTATACTTTAAAGGAATTTGTTTTAAATCTGCTGTTTGGGTATAAACCGGCAGCGTGAATAAAAAAACCAAGATTAACGTAAACAGACTAATGTGAATACCGTTACTATTCATTTTATGACCCCTACAGAAAATAAAAACTGACCTAATGTAACTAAATAAAATTATTAATGATAGAGTATTTTACTTTTTTAAATGTGCTAGTTCATTTCCAACTTTTAATTTTACTAATCCTTCAGTCGTCCCTATCCAAAGATTCGTTCCATCAAAGTAGAGAGATAATATATTTGAAGTTGTAATCTTTAATTCAGTAAGATCAACAGGTATAACTTTTTTTGTTACACGATTAATTAAATAAAGACCTTTCCCGTATTCTGATTTATCATTTTTATTAAATTCATAAACTCCAGCCCAGATATAATTTCCTGTTCTTGCTAAACAATAAATTCCATTTCCACCAAGTCCGTTTGCTTTTGAGATTCTATCCCATCTTAGTTTTCTATCCCATACATAAATACCACCGATATTATATTCCGGTTCTTCTTTTGTTATAAACTCATCGGTACCAAACCAAACTTCTTTATTTGAAAAAATTAATTCAGATACTGAAACCGATGCTCCATCAGAATTAAAATTTCTTCCTTTGTTTTTATAATAATTCCAGGCAGTCTGATCTTCAATCTTTTTTCGGGTGCTGTATTTGTGAACACCCGATTCTGCTCCAAACCATACAACACTATCACCATCGAATGCAATTGTATTAAAGTTGTTTGTCTTTTCATCAGAGTTAATAACACGATTATAGTCCGTAAATTTATTTGACTTTACATCAAGCACGGTAATGTTTCTAAATCTTCCAATCCATAATCTGTTATTCTTTTCATCAAAACTAAGTGCTCTGATCCAATTACCAAATTCGCCGCCCTGAGCAAATTTTCTTTTAGTCCACTTCTTTGTTTTCTTAGAATAGATAAACAATCCTTCATTAGCTCCTGCCCAAACAAAATCTTTATTTGCAGCAACACAATGGAAGAGGTCATTTTCCAGATTATCGGTCTTGCTAGAAAAATTTGTCCATTTATCATCTTTAAGAGAATATTGGTAGATACCTTGACCGTAAGTTGCTACCCAAAGGAAGGATCCCTCCTGCTTAATGTCTGTTATGCGTGCGCCTTCAAGAAAAATCTGCGATTGAATTTGAGCAACAGAGATTGATGCAAGAATAAGAAAAATTGTTAACAAGTATTTTAATTTTAAAAGCATAGTTAATGAAGATCAATTAATTCTAATGATTACAAAAATTTTTTCAAATTAAGTTCATGCTGTCATCTTAACTTCCATATCGGCTTGATTTAGTTCTTCAAAATCAGAATCGAAATGTATTTTAAACCCATTAAGAATTGATTGATTCAATTTAGCATAATCAACTTTGGTATTCAGTGCAGATTTTAGGTCTATTGTTGTTGAAGAAATTTCTTTAAGCATTTCACGTTTCTTTTCATCAGTAACTTTTAGATAATCAACAATTTTTTTATGATAGTCACCGCATAATATCGAACCATGTTGAAGTATCACATTTCCCAATTTTCTTTGAGCACTTCCGACTAATTTCCTTCCATGATAATTCAGTTCACTTTTTGCAGAAACCGCAAAGCAAATTGCGCTGATATCAGTTTTATAAAATTCTTTAAAATCGGGTTGAGAATGTTCCAGGTCTATTTCAGAGAGTCTGGAATCAAAATTAATTAACCCTTTTCGCAGCGCAAGATTAATCTCACAATAAACATTCTTTGCAGAAGTGTTAAAATCTATCGGATATATTACCGAATATGTAATTTCCTGTGAATGAAGTATTGCTCTGCCTCCGGTTGGCCGCTTCACAACATCAATCTGGTGGTATCTTGTTTTTGAAAGATCAATATCCTCAAATGACTGATTGGCACCCAGTGATATACAGTAAGGATTCCATCTGTAAATTCTTAATATTGCTGTATCTGGTTCATAGTGTTCGGCAAGAAAAATATCAAACTGCATATTAAACTTGCCGCTGTTATCACCGGAGTTAATAAATTTCCAATTCATTTACCGATGATTCCGCGTTTACTGGTTCTAATAAATGAAATTATATACTTTACATTTGTATTATCTCCAAATTCTGATTCAGCTTTTGCAACTCCCTGAGAAACATTTAATCCGGAATTATAGATATAGTCATAAGTTTTTTTTATGATTTGAATATCTTCTTCACTAAAACCTCGCCGTCTCAAACCGATTTTATTAAGTCCTTCGTATTTAATTGAAAATCTTCCAGATAAAACAAATGGTGGAACATCTTTAACAGCAACTGTATTTGCACCAATCATTGAATGTTTTCCAACTTTGCAGAATTGATGAACTGCACCTGTACCGCCAATGATTACCCAATCTTCAATGCTTACATGCCCTGCTATTTGCACAGCATTTGCCAGAATTACATTATCACCTATCACACAATCGTGTGCAATATGTGAATAAGCCATAAATAAACAATTCTTCCCAACACGGGAAAATCCCGTTTCTTTAGTGCCCCTATGAAAAGTTACAAACTCATGAACTACAGTATCATCGCCTACATAAAATTGAGTTGGCTCGTTACCAAATTTCAAATCCTGCGGTCTGTGGGCGATAGATGCACCCTGATAAATTTTAACTCTGCTTCCAATTCGCGCGCCACTATATAATACTGCACTCGGACCAATTTCACATCCATCGCCAATCTCCACATCATCTTCAATTATAGTAAATGGATGAATAATATTATTATCACCAATTTTTGCTTTACTACTAACAATTGCAGTAGGATGAATTGTGTTCATGACAATTCTTCAACTTTCTTTGGTCTGTCTACAATTCCAGCCATAAAATCTGCTTCTGCAACAAGAACATTATCAACGTAAACCTTGCCGGCCATCGTAAATATTTTTGATTTCTTCTGTAAAAATTCTACTTCAATAAAAAGCTGATCACCCGGTACAACTGTTTTTCTGAACTTAGCGTTGTTGATTTGCATGAAATACACTAGTTTTTCTTTAAAATCCGGTAATGAATTTAATAGAAGTATACCACCCGTTTGAGCCATTGCTTCAAGAATCAAAACACCCGGCATAACAGGTTGCCCCGGAAAATGTCCCTGAAAAAATGGTTCATTAAACGTAACAGATTTAACACCAATAACTTTCTTTTCCATTTCAAGGTGAATTATTTTATCAACAAGTAAAAATGGATAACGGTGCGGAAGTATTCTTTCGATTGCATTAATATCAAATACAACTCCCTCTTTCTTTACAAATTGAAATTTCTTAACAAGTTTTTTCTGCTGATAAAGTTTCCTTACCTGTTTAGCAAATTCAACATTAGCTTTATGGCCGGGTCTTGCAGCAAGTATTTGTGCTTTGATTGGGGCTCCAATCAGAGCAAGATCACCAATCATATCAAGTAGTTTATGCCTGACGGGTTCATTTTTAAATCTAAGCTTTTTGTTATTTAAAATTCCATCTTCACCAAGCACAAATTTTTCTTTTAATCCAATTCTGGTTCCTAAATTATCCAACTGCGCCTGATCGAGTTTATGATCAACAATAACAACTGCATTATCAAGATCGCCTCCTTTAATCAATCCCTGGTCAGCTAAAGCTTCAACTTCACTTAAAAAACAGAACGTTCTTGCAGTAGCAAATTCACTAACAAATTCTTTATCAAGATCAAACATTCCTGTGTGCTGACTACCCAATGCCGGATTTTGATAATCTACCATTACAGTAAGCCTGTACTTGTCTAATGGAAGTGCAACGATATCTACCTGTCTGGATTCATCTGAATACATAACTGTTTCATCAATTATCAGATAATCTTTAGGAGCATCCTGTTGTTCAATTCCTGCTTCTAGCAATGCGTTTACATAAGAGATAGAGCTGCCGTCGCCTATCGGAGGTTCAATTCCATCAAGCTCCACATTAATATTATCGATCTGCAACCCTGCAATTGCTGCAAGCACATGTTCCACCGTGTGAACTTTTGCTTCACCAATTCCGATTGTTGTTCCTCTTGAAACATCAACAACATTATCTGCTAAAGCCGGAATTTCCGGATTACCACCAAGATCAATTCTAATAAATTTTATTCCTGAATTTATTGGTGCAGGTTTAAATGTCATCGTACATTGTGTTCCTGTATGTAATCCAATTCCACTTAATGTAGCTGGTTTTGATATTGTTCTTTGGAGTTCGATCATAATTGTTCCATTTTTTTATAATATTGATGAAAAAAATAGTAAGATGATGGACTAAATACAATTAACGGAATGTGATGAATGAGGGATAAAAAATATTTTTAGTGCTGTTTCAAACTATCTTTAAGTTTTTTTATTTCGCTTTCAAGTTCTGATATTTTTGTTGCATACTCCGGCAAGTTATGCAAGTGTACGCCTATTTTTTGAGCAGTTTTTATTTCTCGTGCAGGTGATCCCATATAATATCCCGGTTTTAAAATAGATTTTGATACCCCGGACTGAGCGGTTATAACAACTTTATCAACAAGTTCTATATGCCCGACCAAACCCGCTTGTCCAGCCAGAATACAATGTTTGCCAACTTTAGTACTTCCTGAAATTCCTGTTTGTGAAGAGACAACAGTATCCTCGCCCAAAATTACATTGTGAGCTATCTGAACCAGATTATCAATTTTGCATCCGCGTTTTATTATGGTTGATCCCAATGCTGCACGATCAATAGAAACGTTTGAGCCAAGCTCAACATTATCCTCGATAATTACGTTACCAATCTGAGGAATTTTTTCGTATTCGCTTTTTTCATTTATATTGTATCCAAAGCCATCGCTTCCAACAACAGTACCTGAATGAATGATTACATTATTGCCAAGAGTACAATTTTCTCTTATACTTACATTTGAGTGGATCAAACAATCATCACCGATAATTACATTATCCGATAGAACCGTATTGTGAAATATTTTTGAGTTGGCTCCGATTTTACACCCTGCAGAAATAACTACATTTTTTCCGATAGCCGCATCTGGGGCAAGTGAAGCAGATTGATGAATAAATGCGGATGGATCTATTCCACTGAGTGGAAAATCCGGGGTAAAATATTTTTTGACGATTGAAAAAAAACCTTTTTCGGGAGAATCAACTTCAATGTAAGTTATATCATTTCGGGTTTTTGCAAATCCGGTTTTAACAATAATAGCAGAAGCTTTTGTAGAGGGAAAAAATTTTTCGAACGCTGATAAATAAAGAAAAGTCAGATCTCCAGAATTTGCATCCTCAATTTTGGCAACATTAGAAATCTCAAGATTACTATCACCCGAAACACTGCCATTAATTAACCTGGCTATTTCTCGGATACTAATCTTCATAAAACAATACTCATTTAAGTTTTAATTTGTCAAGAACCTGAGAAGTAAGATCATATTTTTCTTTTGCAAACAGAATCATAATATCTCCGCTCCTATCAAAAACAAAATCATAATCTTCCTGTTCAGCAATTTCTTTCAATGCGCCAAATATTTTATTCTGAACCGGTTTCATCAGTTCATCCTGCTTTTGAAATAATTCTCCATTAGTGCCGAATTTTTTTTCACGATACTGAGCAATTTGTGTTTCTAATTGAACAAGTGCGGCCTCTGTTTCAGATCTTGTTTGATCTGTCATAATCAATTTTCTTTTTTCATAATCATCGTATTTTGTCTTCCATTCGTTTTCAAGTTTTGTTAATTCAGCCTGCCACTCCTGAATAAGCGCATCAAGTTTTTGTCTGGAATCCTGCACATCAGGAAGATTATCCATTATTGCATCAGAATCAATATAGCCAATTTTTAGTTGAGCAAATGATATGGATGTGGTTATAATTAAAATCGAAATGACAATTAACTTTTTCATCAAAAATCCTGTAGTTTATTTTGCTTGGTCAAAATATCATAAATAAAAAAGAAAAGTTCTCCCCAAAAAACTATGGGGAGAACTTGCTAAACTTATGAAATACTTAGTTTCCTCTTTTAAGCCTATCTAAAACTTTAAAAGTAATATCAAAAGATGAATCAGCATAAAGTAAAAGTATATCGCCGCTCTTATCAAAAACAAACTGCATATTTTCTTCCTTAGATATTTTTTCTATTGCAGCATAAATTTTAGCTTTTATAGGCGAAAATAATTCTTCCTGCTTCTTGTAAATTTCACCGGAGCCCTGGGTAAACTTAGCTTTTCTAAAATCCATTATATCTTGTTCCATCTTAACAATTTTTTGCTGAGATTCTGTTTTCTTAGCTTCGTTCATAGTTTCAACCTGCTTCTGATAATCTGCGATTGATTGCTGATATGCTAAAGTCATAGAATCCAACTGCGCTGACCATTTGTTTGTTATTGCATCAAGATCACCTTGAGCTTTAATTGATTCAGAGAACTGAGTTAAGATAACCTCAGAATCAACATAACCAATTTTTAAAGGTGTTTGTGCAAATGATGTAACACCAAAAACAATAAGTGCTAACACTAATATGTAATTTTTCACTACTATTCCTCGTTCTTTATTTGTTATACAATTGTTTAAAAACCTCTGCCAAACTGGAAGTGGAACAACCAGGATGGATCTTGACCGTCTGTAATTTTTCTATCGAAACCATAACCAATATCAAACCCTATTAAACCAATCGGGTTAATAAGTATCCTGGCGCCAAACCCAACCGATCGACGCAGGTCAAAAATATCTGTTTTTTGAAAATTTTCAAAAACATTTCCTGCTTCTGCAAATGCTAATATATAAAGCGGAATAGGCTCTAAAGTAACTGCTAATCTTAATTCCGCGCCAAACTTCGCCATCACACTACCGCCAATAACCTGCCCTGTTGTGGGATTTTTGGGTCCAACAGTTCTATCGTCATATCCTCTTAATGATGTTGTTGCAATTACCAAACCATTTCCACCCATATAAAAGAATTCGAATGGCTGTATGTTAGTGCCGGGGACTATTTCATCTATATACCCAACATCTGCAATGGTATAAAGAACAATTCTATTTGAATTAAATAATCTTCTATACCATTCTGAGGTAAAACTTAGCTTAAGATAATCAACATCACCAGGTAAAATCGGCCCGCCAGTTAGTTCAGCATCCAATTGTATAGAAGAGCCGGTTGATGGAAATATTGGATTATCAATATTTTTTCTTGAAATGAGAGCGCCAAGCGAAAATTGGTTAGTGACACCTTCCCTATAATATCCTTGTCCTTCAATAACATTATTGTATTGATATCTGAATCTTCCCTGAATATAAAAGAAATCATCAGGCCATTTTAATCTTCTACCAACTCTTATTGTTGCACCTGATTGACGAAGATCGTATACATATTGCTGCCTTGTATCAAAAAGCTCAGCACCGACTGAAGTTGGAGTATCAAACATCCACGGTTCTGTAAATCCCAAAGTAAAAGTTCTGTATAAACTGCCTACGCCAAATTGCCAGTTGAAACTAAGTACCTGTCCGCCGCCAAGTCTAAAAGGCTCAGCAATCGAAAAATTTGTAAGTGTAACGCCAACGGCACCACTAAAACCAAAACTGCCGCTGTAACCGACTGAAGCATTCAGGTAATCGCTTGATTTTTCTGATACTTTAAACCCTACATCTACAGTGCTATCGCTTGAAAGTTTTGTAGTAATTCCCTCAGGTCCATACAATTGTTCTACATTAAAGTACTGAAGGTTTGCAAGATTTTGTACACTGCGGAATAATAAACCACGATTAAAATAGTCGCCGGGTATTGTATAAAGTTCTCTGCGGATTACTTTTTCTTTTGTCTTATCATTCCCATAAATATCCACTCTGCCAATTCTAAACTGATTTCGTTCTTCCACTCTTATTGTAACATCTATTGAATCATCATCAACCTTAGTTTCTTTAGTCTGAAGATTAAATGTCAGATATCCGTTATCAAGATATAATGCCGAAACATCTGATTGTTTTTCATTACCGCGTAAATTTTGCTCAAATTTTTCAAGATCATAGACATCGCCTTTGGCAAAATCTAATCTTTCATTTAATACTTCAGCGGGATAAACAGTGTTACCTTCCCAATTTACATTTCTTAATTTATACTGTGGCCCCTCATAAACATCCATTACAATTTTCAGATCTTTTTTATCATTAGAATAAATTAAAGAATCCGAAAGTATTTCGGCATCTCTATACCCATTCTTTTTGTAAAATTTTACTATTGATTCTTTGTCTTTTAAATATTTTTTGGGATCAAATTTTCCACCGCCCCAAAACTTCCACCATTTAGTTTCAGAAATTTCATCCATTGCACCTTTTAAATCACCATCATCAAAAGCAGAATTGCCCGTAAAACTAATTTCTCTTACTTTTACCTCGTCGCCTTCTTTAATATTAATTTTAAGAAGTATACGATCTTTTATTTTGTTGATCAAATTAGAAGACTTTGCTTCTGTTCCACTATATTCAACTTCATATTCATCTGCAAGATCAGCCGTGTTGCGCCATCGAACATAAACACTTTCTCCGATTGTGTCTGCATTAAAGTAATTATAATAAAGAGCGGTTATTTCAGAATTAAAATATCCTTCTTCTTCATAAAGTCCGTTAATTCGTTGAATAAGTTTAGCAACCTCCTGAGGTTTTAAAATCGATCCTCTTAGAAAGGTGATCTTTTTTTCTATGTCATCAGTACTAATTTCATCATTGCCCACTATAACAACTTTTTCAAGCCTTGGATATTCCTGTACTTTTATGAGCAGAAAAACGCCATCGCTTAATTGTTTATCAATCAGGATTTGGACGTCAGAAAAAATATTTAATGCCCAAAGATTTTTAATTGCATTAATAGTCTTATCGCCCGGAACCTGAACCTCATCCCCGACCTTTAATCCGGTTGAGACTACAATTGTATTTGCGTCGGAGGATTTATTACCCTCGACAGCTATTCCAAGTATTTTGTATGTTGTTCTCTGCTGGGATAAGATTGCAGTAGAAAAAATCAGAATAAAAAACACTAAAAAATATTTAAGCAATCTCATTGGGGAGGAAATGAACATTCTCCAGACCTTTTTCCTTTTCTTTCTTCTTTAATTGTTCGCTTACTTTTCCGAATCTTCTTTCCCTGGTTTGAAATATTTTAATTGCATCGTATAAATCAAATTTAGAAAAATCCGGCCAAAGCGTTTCTGTAATTATAAATTCAGAATAAGCAATTTGCCATAACAAAAAATTACTTACCCTAAATTCTCCACTGGTTCTTATAACTAAATCAGGATCGGGAATATCCTTTGTTGTTAGAAAAGATGATACAAGATTTTCGTCTATATCTTCTGTCTTTATTTTACCTTTTGCTGTAGAAGCTGTTATCTTTTTTATTGCTTCAAGTAATTCCCATCTTCCGCTGTAACTTAAAGCCAGGTTTAATACCATTTTTTTATTATTCTTAGTTCTCTCGATATCAGAATTCAGCTGCTTTTGAACTTCAATTGGCAAAGACTGAGTATTTCCGATAGTGGTCAGACGTACATCGTTATCATTAAGTTCATTTACACGATCTCGTAAGCTGTTCAATAAAAGCCGCATTAATGTAGAAACTTCATCTTTTGGACGCTTCCAATTCTCCGTTGAAAATGTATAGAGAGTTAAATAATTAACTCCTATTTCAGCACAAGCTTCAACAATTTCCTTAACTGTATCAACCCCACGCTTATGTCCTGCAACTCTTGGCAAACCCCTCTTTTTTGCCCAGCGTCCGTTTCCATCCATAATAATGGCTATGTGTTTAGGAATTTCACCCGATTTTTTTAATGCTTCCTTAATCTGCTCATCGGATGAGGAGCTTTTTTTTTTCAAATTCCATTCCTGTTATTGATTAAGCGTGTAAAGTTAATTTTACAGAACACGAATGTCAAGGTAACTAAATATTGCTAATGTGGATTAATTATGGTATAAAAGGGTAAATCAGGAAGCTAAGGGGCTGATTGATTTTCAGCCCCGGAATGAATGACTTAAGAAAAAAGAATTTTTTCTATTCTATTTTCTTTACGTATAAATAAATCAGGCTTTTCTGCAATCTGGAATAGTTTGATGTTTCTTTTTGTTTCAGGATCAAGTTCATCCAGTAATGCCTTGGCAAATTTTAAGTTAAGGATTGAAACACCTACAAACAATTGTACTTTTTTGTTTGTTCCTCTTGATTGTCTTTGAGCAAGATAAGACAGTTTATTTTTTATAAACGCAGGATCTTTAAAATCCTGATCACTTAATGTAATTCCTATTGCCAGATTATCTTTTTGTTTGGCAATAACATCAACCTCAAACCCGCCAATATTTGAAGGCTCGGGAAGATATGTACCAAATTTTCTGAATAAAGTTAGATACCCTTTTTTCCAAAATTCTTCAATCAACAAATCTATTTCTCTTCTTCTTTCCATATTCATATTATCACCTCTTTAGGATGCAAGTGGAATGATTGGTATAACAGGAGAAAATTTTCGTTTCTCAAGTACTTTAATGTTTGCAATTCTGCCATAATTAAATTTTTTAATTTCACTGGATTGATAGACTTTACCGTAAATTACTTTAGAACCATTCTTTTCAACAGTTAAGTAATAAGGCTCTATCAAAACTTCATTTAATCCGTATAAAAATCTTAATCGATTTCTATTCTTAATAGCCGTTTCAAATATTTCTGTTTTCATATCATTCTCCTTTTTAATTTAACCACCTTATAACACCAGTAACTTTACCCACAATAGAAAACTCATTTTTATTTTTTATGACGATCGGTTGGTACAATTTGTTCTGTGGAATTAGTCTTATCTGCTGATTTTTGTTCTCATAAACTTTTACAGTTACTTCATCTTCAATTCGTGCAACAATAATATCTCCATTTACGGTATTTGCTTTTGGTGAAATGATAACCAGGTCACCTTCAAAGATTCCTGCATCAATCATACTATCACCCTTAACTTTTAGAGCAAACGAATCTATATCTTTTTTCAAAAAACCCGGATCTATGATAATTGAACCCTCAATATTTTCTTCAGCAAGTATTGGTGAACCAGCCGCAACTCTTCCGATAATTGGAATTTTACCCGCGTTATTAATTTCACTAATGTTAATTGTTGCTGTTTGTTCAAATTCATCGCGAGTAATAGTTATTCCCCGGCTTGCATTACTAAGAATATTTAGATAACCTTTTTTTGTCAACGCCTCTAAATGTCTCTTTACACCAAAGGTTGACGAAATATCAAATCGCTTTCCAATTTCTCTTAAAGTTGGCGGATAGCCATTTTCGTGAAGAAAGAGTTGAATAAAATTCAGTATTTCTTCCTGTCGATCGGTTAACTGTTTTTTTCCCATTTTGATAACTTTAAATATTTATAAAGTAGTGCTCATTTGTTCACCTCAAATATAGTGCACAAGTGTTCACTTGTCAAGACTTTAGAAAAAAAAATTTGAAGGGTTAAAATTTTTTAGAGGGATCTAATATTTGGAAAAGTTTTTGACCTATCTGGTTAATATGCATTATTGCCTTAAAAATATTTTCTCCGGGGCCGAAGGAGAAAATTCCGACAGGAGAAGGAGTGTGTCCGCCGGAGGTATAAGATAACTCTATATCCGTAGCATCTAAATTTCCGTTTGTTATTGACATACCACCTGTTTCGTGATCAGAGGTAATAAGAACTAACGTGTTTTTATTTTCTTTTGCAAAAACTAAAGCTGCCTTAACTGCAGTAACAAAATCTTTCATCTCAGTTAACAACTCTTTTGATTTATGATCGTGACCGGCCCAATCTATTTGAGAGCCTTCAATCATCAATACAAATCCTTTAGAATTTCTTTTAAGATGTTTCAAAGCGTTATTTGTTAAATCACCTAACGTATAATTTCTTTTAGTTGATTCCGGTAATCCGTCTGATTCCAATAATGCATAAAGATTTTTTGTTGATTCTTTTAATGAATTTAGCTCAACATAATTTTTGGGCAAACTATAATTTTTTGATTTCAAAACTTCTATTAGATTTCTGTCATCATCTCTTACTCCGGCTAAATTTTTTGGCAAGAAATATTTTAATCCGCCTCCAATAACAACGTCAATATTTTTATCGATCATCTGAGATGCAATTTCCGTTTGATCATTTCGATCTTTAGTGTGAGCAACAAATGCACCCGGAGTTGCATGTGCAACTGAACTTGTTACGACTATCCCGGTTGAGAGTCCACGTTTTTTAGCGAGTTCAAATATTGTATAGAGTGGTTTTCCGAGAGGATCAACCGATACATATTTATTATTGGTTAAATATCCGGTTGCAATAGCTGTCGCACCAGCAGCTGAATCGGTTATTAATTTATCAGCGGAACAAGTAATAGATAAACCAATTGATTTGAATTCTTTGAATGGTGAATTTGAATCCTGCAATAAAGAGGCACCAACATAGTTGATGCCCATTCCGTCTCCGATAAGAATAATAATATTTTTAGGCTTTACATTCTGGGCACTAATAAAATTAGAGGCTATAAATAATAAAGCCAGAAAAAACCGAAACATTTAGTTTACTTCAACAACTTTCTTTTCAACTTTAACTAACCAGTTATGTAAATCTTCTTTTTCACCGTAATAGATTGATGACAATTCATCAAACAATTTAACATCAAGCTCACCAGGCTGCCCATTGTTAAATGACATGTTCTTATCTTTATAAGTTAGCGAACCGATTGATGAAATTATTGCGGCAGTTCCGGTACCGAACAAACCTAATAGATTTCCTTTGTCGTAAGAAGAAATAACTTCCGCTACAGAAATTTCTCTTTCTGTAATTTTCATACCCCACTCTTTAAGTATTTGTATTACAGATCTTCTTATCACTCCAGGTAAAATTGATCCGTTTAAGGCAGGTGTTGTAATTTCATCTTTAAAGTTTACAAAGATGTTCATTGTTCCAACTTCCTGTAAATATTTTTGCTCAAGTCCATCCAGCCATAAAACTTGTGTAAATCCTTTTTTTGCCGCTTCTTTTGCTGCTAATAAACTGGCCGCATAATTTGCAGCAGTTTTGCATTCACCCAAGCCTTTTCTTACTGCGCGTACATAATCATCCTGAATTAATATTTTAATTGGCTTAAATCCTTCAGCATAATATGCTCCAACCGGCGAAAGGATTATTACAAGTTTGTAATTATTTGATGGTCTGACACCAAGTGCCGGATCAGAACCGTACATAAATGGTCTTATATACAGAGACTCACCTTTGTTAGCAGGAATCCAATCGCTATCTATTGCAACAAGTTCCTTAAGTGCTTCCAGAACAAAATCAACGTCAATCTCAGGCATACAAATTCTTTTTGCCGAATTGTTTAATCTCTGCAAATGCACTTCCGGTCGAAAAAGCACAACATCACCCTGAACGGTTTTAAAAGCTTTCATACCTTCAAAAATTGTTTGTCCGTAATGTATAAATGATGTAGCAGGATGCATTTTTAACGATTCCAGAGTTCTGATTGTGGGATTATGCCATCCTTGTTCGTCATTGTAATCCATTTCAAAAAGATGGTCAGTAAAAACTTGTCCAAAACCTAAATTTTTTGGAAAGACAATTTTTTCTGTTCTTTCCTTACCGATGTATTTAATTGGTTCCATTTTATTTCCTTCCTTTTAGCTGAAGGCCTTCAAGAATTTAATTATTTAATTTGTAATATATATTTTATTAAGAAATAAGCAATTTAAAATTATTGTAAATAATAGATTTCCTCTTCTAAAAGATTAGCATCCATAGAACATAATCCAATATTAAAATTAATGCAGCAGAAATTACAAAAGATCTGATTGTTGCTAAACCTACGCCCTCAGCTCCTCCTTCGGTTCTAAAACCGATATGACAGCCCAAAAGCGAGGTAACACCACCAAAGAAAATAGTTTTAACTAAACCGGAAAGTAAATCTCCGATATCAAAAAATCTGTTTACCGAATTAAAGAATACAGCAAATGAAACTCCTAGAAAATAATTAGATACCAAATAAGCACCCAAAACTGCAATTGTATTAGCAAATATCACAAGTATAGGCATCATAATTATTGCGGCTAAAAATCTCGGCATTGCTAAATATCTTACAGGACTTATTGCCATCGTTTCAAGCGCATCGATTTGTTCTGTTACTTTCATCGTACCAAGTTCCGCAGCAATTGAAGCACCAACTCTGCCTGCTATTACTATACCCGTTAAAACTGGACCAAGTTCCGTAATAATTGCCCTTGTAGTTGCACCTCCTAGAAAAGATAATGGAGCAATCCCTTTTAACTGATAGGCAGCCTGCCATGCAGAAACTGCACCTGTAAAAATTGCAATAATAAGAACAAGTGGAAGTGAATTAACGCCGATGTGTTCCATTTGAAAAAGTATAAGTCTTTTACTCTTAAGTATTTGAGGAAAATTTTTAATAATGCCGAAAAATAGATTGGAAATCTGCCCGAATTCCTGAAGGAAAGCCAGAGTCCGGTTACCAAGTTTTTGAAATGCAGCTGTAATCAAAACAAACATTTTAATTTGTGATATGCAAACTTAAATAAAAAGCGGGAATAATTGGATTTAATATTTCTAAAATCATATCCGTTTTTACTTTAAGTTTTATGATTTAATCTTTATAACAATACATTTATTCAAAACGAGACATATTAAGCGTTTTTGAGTATTATTTATCTTTTGAATTGTTAATATTTTAAATGAAAAGTAAATGTAATATGGCATTATAGTTATTATAACAAAGAACCCTTTTACCAGGAATAAATATATCTTGTTTAACTAAAATTAAGTTTTGGGATATAAATAAATTTATTGAACCATAATTGGTATTTAGAAATTGGAACCAAATACTTTGAATCTAATTGATAGCGCTCCTATTGCTATTCTTACTTTTAATAAGAATGGCGAAATAGATTATGCTAACAAATCTTTTTCTGATCTGGAATTGCTTTACGGATTCGAGCATCCTGCTAATTTAATGGGCTCAAGTATTTTTGGGAAAGAACTGTTTCCAAAATTTACAATTACAAGCGAACTAAATGATATTTTATCCGGTATTCCTTTCGAAAAAGAACTAAACTTTGTTGAGACCAAATCAAACGGCTTAGTACACCTTATTATAAAAGGTGCACCAATTTTTGATGGTGATGAAATAATTGGCGGGTTAATTATTATTGAGGATTTAAAGATTCTCGCCAAAACAAAAAAAGAAGCAGCTATCAGAAATGATTTTATTGAAAACGCAATTCATAATGTCTCTGATTTTTTTCTGGTTGTAGATAGATTGGAACGAATTCAATTCTTTTCGAAAAACATTTTACATTATATCAATGTTTCATCAGATTTAATTCAAACTGCAACTGTAGGCAGTCTATTCGATTCAGATACTTCAGGAATTATAAAAGAATATTTTGAATACGCAAAGAAAAACAGAATTGTAGTTACGGAAAAAGTATCTTATGATGTTAGAGGAAACAAAAAGGTTTTTGAATGTCGATTTGTTCCGCAAGAAAATTTTAGGAAAGAAATTAGTTTTGTTTATTTATTCTTTAAAGATATTACATCACAAGAAAAGGAAATCGATAATTTATATAAAGATGTTGGCACACTTGAATATTATCACACCATTACTAAAAAATCTACCGAAGCTGTATTTGTTATTAATATTGACAACAAAATTGAATACTGGGATGAATGTGCAGAGAAACATTATGAAGTACCGGCAAAAGAAGCGATAGGCGCTACTGCTCAAAACGTCGTAAGTTTATTATCAGATAGCTTTCTTGATTCAATCAGATCAAAATTACTGGATAGGGATATTTACAAAATAATACTTACCTATTTTGATAAGAACAGGGAGAAAAAAACTTATGAGACTTATTTTACTTTTCTTGATGAAAACCAAAAAACAATTGTTGTAAAAAGCTTAGATATTTCGGATAAAATTCATTTTGAAGAGGGTTTAAAATTATCATTAAAGGGTTTGCAGGATATAAGTTCCAATGTTCCGATGATGATCTGTAACATAGATAATGACGGGCAAATTTTATTTATTAATAATACATTTCAAAGAGTTTTGGGTTACAACGAGGAAGAATTACTTTCTAAAAGTTTTTACGATTTAATTGAACCTTCATTCTTGGAAAACAATGATTTTGATTTTAAAAATTTTAACGGTGACGAAATCAAGACTATTGATTTGCCGTTAAACGATAAAGGTAAAAATTCTAATTTGTTCCACTGCACATTCCATACATCAAAAGACAATCAAGGCAGTATCCAGTTTTTCAGTTGTTTTCTTTCGGAAGCTGAGGAACAAAAATCAAATCCTATTGAAACTAACCTTTATTTGTCTCTTGTAAACTCAGCACTTGACGGAATTGCATTAGGCTGCGAAGGGAGAATTATTATAGCAAATAATTCCTTTGCAAAAATATTCGGATATACCAGCACTGAAGACTTGATCAATAAAGAGTTAATAGAGTTAGCATCTAATGATGACATAATTAAATTTGCTGAATATTTTAGACTGCTTGAAAGAAA
Organism: Ignavibacteriales bacterium; assembly: GCA_003538625.1. Classification (GTDB taxonomy): domain Bacteria; phylum Bacteroidota; class Ignavibacteria; order Ignavibacteriales; family Ignavibacteriaceae; genus IGN3. The sequence continues at coordinate 48,897 of DPRR01000016.1, read as the reverse complement.
GAAAGAGATTCCTTCCAAATTTGATTTCCTTGGCAAGAAAAAAGACGGAAGCAATATTCATACTGAACTTTCAATCGGAACTTTTGAATCTGAAAATAAAAACTATGTTGTAATGATTGCAAGAGATGTTACGGAAAGAATCCGGACTCAGCGTGCAATAAGAGAATCAGAAGAAAAATATAGAAACATCACAGAAAATATTGATGATTTTCTTTTTACGTTCGAAAGAATCGGGCTTGCACTAAGACCTATTTTCTGCACTTCTTCAATTCAAAAGGTAACGGGTTACACACAAACAGAATTTTTAACTGATTCCAAATTATTTCTTAAAGCAATCCATCCAAGTGATTTTGCTCTGATAAAACCAAAGCTCATCAATCTTATGAAAAGCCGTATTCAGCTTTCCGGTGAGTTTGAATTTAGGATAATTAATAAACAGGCTAACATTGTTTGGGTAAGAGCTAAAATTAATCTTGTAAGATCAAGTACCGGAAGAATTCAAAAGATATTTGGATTAGTCAGCGATGTTACCTTCAGAAAACGTGCTGAAGAAGAATTGAAAAAATCTACTCAAAATCTTATCAAGTTAAATGAAACAAAAGACCGTTTCATTTCAATTATTTCACATGATTTGCGTACGCCTTTTAGCTCAATTTTAGGATTTGCTGATCTTCTTGCAAATGATGATGAACTTACTGAAGATGAACGTAAACAGTACATTAAATATATTCAGGAATCATCGCGTTCGATGCTTGCACTTGTTAATTCACTTTTAGATTGGACAAGATTACAGACAGGACGAATAAAATTTGAACCTCAAAAAATTGATATTGCAAAAATAGTTACTGATTCTATTAATGCACTTTCAGGTTCAGCAATACAAAAAAGAATTGAAGTAGTATCCAATATTAATCATTCACTCTTTCTTTTTGTTGATAAAAGTTTAATCACACAGGTTTTTAATAATTTGATTTCAAATGCGATTAAGTTTACTAATAAAGAGGGACTTATAAGTATATCTAATGAAGCCGTTACAACTTCCCGCTTTGTAAAATTTATTGTCAAGGATTCCGGTGTCGGTATTAAGGCTGATGACTTATCAAAACTTTTTAGTGTGGACGCTAAATTCACATCTGAAGGAACTGCAGGTGAAAAAGGAAGCGGTTTAGGATTATCACTAGTTAAAGAAATTATAGAGAAACACGGCGGAACTATATCTGTTGAAAGTGAATACGGCAAGGGAACTGAATTTATCTTTACATTACCAATCGCCTCTTCCAATATTCTTATTGTTGATGATAACAAAACTGACAGGCTGCTTTATTCTAAAATTTTAAAAAATATTACTCCGGAGTATGATGTTGAGGTTGCGTCAGATGGAAAAGAAGCAATTCAAAAAATTCTTTCATCACCGCCCGCACTTGTAATTACTGATCATGCCATGCCTGTTATGAATGGTTATGAATTTGTTATCGAGTTAAAAAAGATGGATATAAATGGTAAACCACCTGTAATAGTTTTAAGCAGTGATATCGATCGCGCGGTTATAAATGATTATACACAGCTCGGAATTGAATTTGTTTTTCAAAAACCGGTTAATATCGGCAGCTTCAAACTTGCAATAGAAAAATCACTTCAAAAAGGTTTAAGTGGAGATTAGATTTTGATCTTTTTAGATTCCTCAAACTTTTTATCTATAAGGTTTTTTAAAATATCACTTCTTCTTAAGAACATATCCGGTCGATGGTTCTATTTTTATTTTTCCGCTAACTTTTTCAATTGCTTTTATTCCTGATCTGTCAGGATTAACTAAAACATCCCAATGCCCTTTTGGCAGATCAAACACAACTTCTTTAATTGGATTAGCGTTAAACAAAACAACAAAATCCTCATCGTCATGTTTTAATTCATAACCAAGTGCAAAATCATTATCCCGGACAGATAAAAATTTTACTTCCTCATAATCAGCTCTTCTAAACGATTGAAATTCTTTTCTAAGTTCTATTAATCCTTTATAATAATTCCACAAATCCTGATTCATTTTTGCATGATTATAATTAATATAATTTACTTCATTGTCTTTATCATATGAATTATGATCAATCATTCCGCGATGCGGATCATTTTGATTTGTTAACGGAAGAACTTTGCTTCTTGCAAATTCCTGTCCGCTGTGTATCATTGTAATTCCACGCGATGTAAATAAAAACAGTGCACCCAGTTTATTAAGTTTTAACTGTGTTGGAGTTAGCTGAGCATTTTTATCAACATCTTTAATTATCTCATCAGGTTTAACATCGCCAAGACCAATTCTAATAAAATCTCCCAAAGTAAGACCATCGTGGGATTCAAGATAATTTACTGAATGATCAGTTTTTTGAAATAATCCAAGTGAATCTTTTGTAAGAGTTCCGGTAACATAACTTTTAATTCTTTTGAGTGAATTATTTCCATACCAATTTCCAAAAATCCAACCGTGTCCGTCATTTGGATTTTCACCTTTTATTCCGTTTCTTATTTGATCATTCCATGAACCCCAACCTCTTAACGAAAATCCTGCAGGATCATAACCGCCGCCCCAGGGTTCACAAACAAAAACAACCTCGGGATTTATTTTTTTTGCTTCATAAATAATTGTTTCAATTGTTTCCCAGTCAAGTAACTTTCCTAAATCAAATCTAAAACCATCAACATGATATTCTTTCATCCAGTATAAAATGCTTTCAACAATTAATCTGCGCATCATCGGACGTTCTGTTTTTAAATCATTGCCGCATCCGCTAACGGCACAATAACTTCCATCAGGATTTAATCTAAAATAATATTCTCTGTCAATTTCTTTTAAGTTTCCAAATTCATATTCAGAAAGATGATTGTACACAACATCCATCATCACTGCAATATTTTCTTTATGGAATGCTTTTACCATATCTTTAAAATCGTTAACTGCCTTAGCGTTAGCACCGCTCCATTTATTAAATTCAAGTTCACGAATATTTTCTGAATAATATGATTCGGGTGCAAAAAATGCGGCTGTCATATATCCCCAATGATTTCTTTCGTATGGATTCCAGGTGTTAAACTTTCCACGCAATGTATCTTTAAAAGGAATTTCAATATTGGCAAACTCTTGTGATGGTAGTAATTCAATAGTATTTACTCCAAGATTTTTGATATAATCAATGCCGCCTGTTTTACCTTTTTCAATTAGCCCCTGATAAGTCCCTCTTTCTTTAACTCCGGAAGATTGATGTTCAGTCATATCACGAACGTGCATTTCGTAAATAATTAAATCGCGCCAATCTCTTTGAATCCAATTATCATTCTGCCAGTTATAATTATCTTCTTTCACAACTATTCCTTTACGCGGAGTGAAATATGTATTGTAACTCGCTACTGCTTTGGCGTAAGGATCAAGACAAAGCACCGCTTCTTTGTTTTTGTGCTTAACATTAAATCCATAATACTTACCATAAAGTTCGCCATCTAAAGAAGTTTCCCAAACAGCATTTTCATCGCGGGTCATTTCATATTCTTTTCCGTTTTGATCATCAACACGATTAAAGATAACCAGCGAAACTTTTTCCGCATTTGGTGTAAACAATCTAAAATATGTTTTACCGGATTCGACAAATGAACCAAGCTTTTTATCCGAGTAAAACTTATCCAGTTCATCCTGTTTTAACTGAAACTCAGTTTTACTTTTCAACTGTAATTTTGATTTATCTGAGATGTACAATGCACTTCCTGTAAATGTTATTGTAATTACTATTATTATCGATTTTATAAAAAAGTTTTTCATCATAAACCTGCTGCTAAAATTTTATTGGGAGTAAATTTCACCATCCACAACTGGTGTAACACAAATAAGTGGATTTTCCGGAGTACCGTATCGCTGGAAAATTTCTTCAAACAATTGAAAATGCATACCACGTTTTTCAAGTTTGTGAAATTTAGCATAACTCATAAATTTTCCGTTCTCATCAGAAGGTGAATCAAATATTATTGCTCTGGGATAATCTTCCTTTGCATGCGATTTTAGAAAATCTATTTTCCTGTCGTCGCCGCCTTCCATTTCATAGGAAACAACTCTGAATTCTCCTACCAATCCGTTATTTATTATTAAATAAATATTTAAAATAATTTCGTTCATCGTTAAAAGGTGAATTATATAAACATACAAAACTTAGACATACTGCATAGATAAATGCAAATTTACACATGATACTTTCAATTGAAGAAATAATTGAATAATTATTTGAGGTGATGATTAAGCTAAAACCAAGTAATGAAGGAAGGCTAATAAATATTGCTCCAAACAATAAAACTTTAGCAATTATTTTTTTCTTTTTGTCTGCCTCTTTTTTGATAAATTTTATTAGCAGTACTATAGAGATTAATATTGGTAAATAATAAAAAGCACCAAACAGATCTCCCAGCGGATAATGATAACTTGCATAAAGAACTGCACATTTTGCAACAACAAATTTTGGAATAACGAACAAATAGTATATTGAAAACGCTATTGCAGGAATAAAAATCATCAACACATTACGATTTAGATTTTGATAATTTGTAAGAGTTAAAGCAAGTAATAAATTTAACGGTGGCAGAAATCCGATAATAACAAAAGCAAGATATGGATAGAATGAATCCTGCAATCCAACCTGGCACATTAAAAATTCCATGGATTGGTAGGCTGCTAACAAAGCGATCATTACCATTGCAATTTTATTAATTTTATTCTTTTCAATGAACACCAATAAATTGAAAAGAAGAAGCAATTCAAGACATGCAATAAGAAGCGAACCTATTCCATTCCAATTATCCAAACTTATTCCTCATTTTTGAAATTAAAAATAATGATTTATTGTGGCAATAATGCAATAATTTATACCCTAAAATAAACCTTAAACCTCTACTTAATACTCTTTTATAGAAGTATGTTACTCATCAATTTAAATAAGGCAATTGTATGAAAAAAAATTTTTTGTCCGTCTTTGTGTTTTCAGTATTTTTTTTACCGGGATTATTAACATCCGTATTTGCACAGTCTGAACCGGTATTATACTTCTGCGAAAAGTACGATGCCAACAAGGGTGAAATTGGAGTAAGTGATCGATTTACAACCGGTTATTTAACTGTAATGGTAAAAGCAGATAATCCATTAGATTTAGAAGATGTACATATTCAATTTGATAAATTGAACGGACGAAATGGTAAGTTTGAGTTTTATAAAAAGTTTGATTATTCAATCGACCGTGATATGAGTTATGTTTATTTCGCAAAAAATTCAGATAGCGATTTGAAATTTGAGGAACCCGGATTTTATAGAGTTTTTTTGCTTGATGATAATGACAGAACAGTTGCCAGCGCACTGATTGAAATTATTCCAAAGTAGCAGCATTAAGCTTCAATAAAAAACGGCAGTTAATCAACTGCCGTTTTTAATTTTAAATAAACAATTAACTTATTTATTGGGTCCAATCATTTTTTCCGGCTGCACTACCTCATCAAATTTTTCTGCGGTCAATAATCCTAATTCTAGAGCTGCCTCTTTAAGAGTTTTATTTTCATTGTACGCTTTTTTGGCAACCTTTGCCGCATTATCATAACCAATTACCGGATTTAGAGCAGTTACCAGCATTAAAGAATTATCAAGATTAAACTTAATTCTTTCAAGGTTTGGTTCGATGCCAACAGCACAATTATCATTAAAAGAAACGCATGCATCTCCTAATAATTTTGCTGAGTTTAAAAGATTAAGTATCATAACTGGCTTAAAAACATTCAACTGAAAATGTCCCTGCATTCCTGCCATTGTAATTGTAATATCATTACCAACAACCTGCGTACAAACCTGTGTTAATGCTTCATTCTGCGTTGGATTAACTTTACCGGGCATAATTGATGAACCGGGTTCATTTGCGGGAAGTATTAATTCACCGATACCGGATCTGGGACCTGAAGCATAGAACCGTATGTCATTTGCAATTTTTGTAAGTCCTGTTGCTAAAAGCTTAAGTGCCCCTGAAATTTCAATTATAGAACTATGTGCTGAAAGTGCTTCAAACTTATTTTGAGCTGTAACAAACGGGCAACCGGGAGAAAGTTCAGCTATTTTTTTTGCCACTAAAACATCAAATCCTTTAGGTGTGTTTAAACCAGTTCCAACTGCAGTTCCTCCCAAAGCTATTTCATGCAGATGCACTGTTGAGTATCTTATTGCTCTTAATCCATGTTCTACAATTGCAGCAAATCCTGAAAATTCCTGCCCGAGAGTCAGTGGAGTTGCATCCATTAAATGAGTTCTGCCTATTTTAATAATATTTTCGAATTCCACAGCCTTCTTTTTTAAGGTATTAAGCAGCTTGGTAACTCCCGGAATAGTTCTGTGTGTTATTATATCACAAGCAGCAATATGCATTGCAGTTGGAAAAGTATCGTTTGAAGATTGAGATTTATTAACATCATCATTTGGATGGATAAAATGTTTTCCTTCTCCAAGTTTTCCGCCCAATAATACGTGAGCACGGTTAGCTATTACTTCATTTACGTTCATGTTAGATTGTGTACCGGAACCCGTTTGCCATACAACCAGCGGAAAATGCTCTTCTAATTTTCCTTCAATTATTTCATCACAAACCTGACAAATTATTTCTGCTTTTTCTTTTGGCAGAACACCTAATTCAGCGTTAGTTAGAGCAGCAGCTTTTTTCAGGATTCCGAATGCCCTGATAATTTCAAAAGGCATTTTATCCCCGCCAATTATAAAATTTTCTTTTGATCTTTGGGTTTGTGCACCCCAGTATTTATCTGCAGGTACTTTAATTTCACCCATTGTATCTTTTTCAATTCTGTATTCCATATTAAACTCTCCCTGATAATTTTGTATTTAAGAAAATTTGTTAATTATTAAACAATAATTTAATACATTTTTTTATTAGAATTTATCTCTAAAAATTAAAAGTAAATCCAAATTTAGTTACAGTATCTGTGTCCTTTATAGTTTCCGGTGGTTCTGAATCATATCGCAGATTAAAACTTATATTAATATCAACAAAAGAACTAAGCGCAACTGTTAAAGAATTATCAGATAAAATTCGATGATCATTCCATTTACCTATCTGCGGTTGAAAATAAGTTATCATAATAAAATTGATATCATCTTTTAATTTGTACTCAACAGTAAGGTAAGAGGATAATCGGTTCGCAAATAAATTATTTCCGTGCATCAAATTTTTGGGAGCGTCAAATTTTTCATGCTCATAGAAGTAACCCGTTCCCAAACGAAGCTTAAAGTCCTTCGTTTTTAATAATTTAATTCTCAATCCACCGCCCAATAGTTCTCTTTCAGTAAGCAATCTTTTTTTATTAAAATCGATTTGTCCGAATGCTTCAACCTGTATTAGATCCGAAACAGATTGTACATGTCTTAAATGTAAAAGTGCCTGATCAAATATTCTCTTACCCTCGTCCCAGCCAAAACCAGCGTCCGAAACTATAAAAGTATAGCTTTCACCCCAATTATAATTTAACCTTCCGCCAAGATCTATAAATTGGAAATCAGTATTACCCGTAATTGCGGTAATATTAATACTGACATTTGCAGAAAAACCAACGGAGTCTGAATCTTTGCGATATCTTTCTGTGTTTATTTGTGCAAAGTTGCTGCAATTGAAGGTGATAAAAAAAATTAAGTAATAAATAAAATGTAGTTTCATAACTTCCCGATTAATGATAAAGTAATTTTAAAATCATTATTAAAAAATTATTAATAAATATCCAATAGTTAATAAAAATTGTACATCCTAATCGGCAATAAAAATATCTTTAAACAACAGACAAGAATCAACAATTCATAAATTCTATTTATCAAAAATAAGAGGAATCAGATGTAAAAGATTCCAACTTGTTAGTTAGTAATTAACATGACTAAAATCTCATTAATAGATATAACAATGATGTCTTATCATTTCGATTAGAATAAATAATAGGGACAGATTTTTATATAGTTTTTTTTAATGTTTTCTTTAAATTAGCGGTAGACTTAAAGGCATAATAATTGAAAGGATAGTTTATAGGGTTTTATACAATTCTTAATTTATTTATCAGGTACAAATGAATATTCCACTTATCGATCGCAGCAATTATCTAAAAGGCTTATTTATCACAGCAAAACTTGATAAGGAACTAACAGATAAAGAAAAAGAAATTTTAAAAAAAATTTCAGATAAATTAGGTTTTGCATCAGATTTTTTTAATGAAACCATTAGAAGCCTTTTAAGTAACAAATACATCATCGAAGAACCAATCGTTTTTTCTAATCAGGAAATTGCCACCTCGTTTATTAAGGATGCAGTAAAATTAGCTTGTGTAAATAATCTGGTTACCGAGGCGGAAATTAATTGGTTAAAAAATACTGCTGATATTAATAAAATTAAAAGCAGTTTTGTGGAAGAAGAATTGAGGAATTATCAAACCACTCCGCGTTCAATTCTTGGGACTGAATTTGCGCTTTATTCGATAATTTAATTTAATTATTAGCTTCTTAAGTTTCAGAAGGATTTTCTTTGTCCTTTACCCCTCTTATTTCTAATTTTGATTAGAATATTTTTAAAAATTATTCTTTTTCATAAATCTTATTACTTTTCTATAAAGGATCTTACCATGAAAAAAATGAAAGCACTTGTAAAAAAATATGCTAAACCTGGTATCTGGATGGACGAAGTTCCGGTTCCGGAATATGGACCAAATGATGTGTTAATTAAAATCCATAAAACTGCAATTTGCGGCACGGATATTCATATCTATAACTGGGATGAATGGGCACAAAAGACAATCCCGGTTCCTATGCATGTTGGACACGAATATGTAGGGACTGTCGAGGCATTTGGATCAAATGTTCACGATGTGCAAATCGGAGATTTAGTAAGCGGTGAAGGACACATAGTTTGCGGAACTTGTAGAAATTGTCGTGCCGGAAGAGGTCATCTTTGCCCGAACACAAAAGGTGTTGGTGTTAATCGTCCCGGTGCGTTTGCAGAATACTTAGTTATCCCCGTTCAAAATATCTGGCATTGTGATCCCAAGATCTCAACTGATGTTCTTTCCGTATTTGATCCATTTGGAAATGCTGTTCACACAGCTTTAAGCTACGATCTTCTTGGAGAAGATGTTTTAATTACGGGTGCGGGACCAATTGGAATAATGGCTGCAGCCGTTGTAATGCATGCTGGTGCAAGAAATACTGTTATTACAGATATGAATCCATACAGGTTAGATCTTGCAAGAAAGATTGGTGTTACCCGTGCGGTAGATGTTTCAAAAGAAAAACTGCCTGCAGTAGTTAAAGAACTGGGTATGAAAGAAGGATTTGATGTAGGATTAGAAATGTCAGGAAGTATCCATGCATTTAATGATATGATTGAAGTTATGTTCCATGGAGGTAACATCGCACTGCTTGGTCTTCTTCCTTCAAATGGCTCGGTTGATTGGACAAAAATTATTTTTAACGGATTAAATATTCGTGGTATTTACGGCAGAAAAATGTTTGAGACGTGGTACAAGATGCAGGCAATGGTTCAAAGCGGGTTAGACATTACACCAATCATTACACATAAATTTAAAATTGATGATTATCTTGAAGGATTTGAAATAATGAAATCAGGGAATTCGGGTAAAGTTATTTTAAACTGGTTGGAATAAGAAAGGGACTGAAATGAATACAACGACTAAACAACACTACACAGAAATTTTAGATGGTATAGAAAAAGAAGGTTTATTTAAAAAGGAAAGAATAATTACAACCCCGCAAAGTGCTCACATTGCTGTTACAACAGGACAACAGGTTCTTAATATGTGTGCGAATAATTATTTAGGTTTAGCAGATAATCCGGAAATAATTAAAGCAGCTAAAGATAGCCTGGATAAATGGGGATTTGGAATGTCTTCGGTTAGATTTATTTGCGGTACACAGGAGATTCATAAAGAACTTGAAAAGAAAATCTCAGAGTTTCTTGGAATGGAAGATACAATTCTATATACATCCTGCTTTGATGCTAACGGTGGTTTGTTTGAAACATTACTTGGTGAAGATGATGCAATTGTAAGTGATGAACTAAATCATGCAAGCATTATTGATGGAATAAGACTATGTAAAGCACAGCGTTATCGTTACAAAAACTGCGATATGAATGATCTTGAAGAAAAACTTAAAGAAGCAAGATCTAACAAAGCAAAAAATATTTTGGTTGCAACAGACGGCGTATTTTCAATGGATGGATTTATTGCTCCGTTAAAAAATATTTGTGACATTGCAGAAAAATATAATGCGATGGTAATGGTAGATGATTCACACGCAGTTGGATTTATGGGTAAACACGGCAAAGGTACGCACGAACACAACAATGTAATGGGAAGAATTGATGTTATCACCGGAACTTTAGGTAAAGCACTCGGTGGTGCAAGCGGAGGTTATACATCAGCAAGAAAGGAAATTGTTGATTTACTTCGCCAGCGTTCACGTCCGTATTTATTTTCAAATACTGTGGCTCCAAATATTGTTGCTGCATCCTTAAAGGTATTTGAGATGTTAAGTTCTACAACACATTTAAGGGATCAGCTTGAAGACAACACAAAATATTTTAGAGAAAAAATTAAAGCAGCCGGATTTAATATTAAAGAGGGTATTCATCCCATTGTTCCCATTATGCTTGGAGATGCGGTGCTTGCACAAACTATGGCCGCAAAAATGTTAGAGAAAGGTGTTTACGTTGTGGGATTTTTCTTTCCTGTTGTACCAAAAGGTACTGCACGAATTCGTGTTCAGATTTCAGCCGCTCATACTAAAGAAGATCTTGATTTTGCGGTTGAAAAATTCTCTGAAGTAAAAAAAGAAATGGCAATTTAATCTGAAAGAAAAAATGAAAAAAAATTATTTTCAAATATTTTTGGTTGCGGGAATAGTTCTTTTTGCTTCGTGTTCCGGTAAAGAAAAATACGAGATGCCTGAATTTGTTATTGAAGCAAATGCAAAATATATGAATGAAGAAAATCTTGAAAAGGTTATGGGTACGATTTACAAAGACAGTCCTGCTTATCAAACTTCAGAGATGCTGATAGAAAAATTATTTGAAGTTTATGATTTGAATTATAAAATTATCAATATGAAAGTGCTTGAAGATAACGGATCAGAAGCTAAAGTTGAATTCACTCAAGTAACAACTAAAATTAAGGGACCGGAATTTAAGAACAATAGATCGACGGGAATACATCTATTAAAAAAAGAAGGAGATTCCTGGAAAATTTATTCAACTCAAATGACGGATGTTCAGTATCTCTGATATGTCGTCCCCACGAATTGAAATTATACTGGGGAACATTACAAAAATGCCTGTCGATGCAATTGTAAATGCAGCTAATAATTCACTGCTGGGCGGTGGCGGCGTGGATGGCGCAATTCATCGTGCAGCCGGACCAAAACTTTTAGAAGAATGCCGGACTTTAAATGGCTGCAATACCGGAGAAGCAATAATCACTAATGGTTATAATCTTTCTGCCAAATTTGTTATTCACACTGTCGGTCCAATTTGGGATGGTGGAACTAACAATGAAGATGAACTTCTAAAAAGCTGTTATCTTAATTCTTTAAATCTCGCGGATAAAAATAAAATAACTACTATAGCTTTTCCCGCTATATCAACCGGTGTTTATAGATTTCCAATAGAAAAAGCGACTAAAATTGCTATAGAGACTATCCAGGAATTTTTAACATCAAAAAATTCTATAAGCAAAGTAATATTTGTTTGCTTTGATGATAGAACTTATCAAGTATATAAAAAATATTTAGATTGAAAGTCTGCTAATTAATAAATCTCAATGATCGTGTTTAGCCGGTGATATTTTTTCTGCACCTTCCAATTTACCAATTAATTTTTGAGGCTGATGAATTAATACAGGCAAACAGCTTGAACAAATAAATGCAGGCTTGCCGGCAAAAACAAGATTGACCAGAGGCATTTCATTTTCTGAGGCATTACAATTCAAACAATGATTAATATTTTTAGTTTCATTCATATTTATTCTTTCATTAATTAAATAAAGTATCTCAAATATATTATCTTAAAAAGATTAATGCGACGCCTAAGACAGCAATAACGGCACCAAGTATCGCCCTCCAGGATAAGTTTTCCTTATAGATATATTTTACCATTGGCAGCATTATTATTGGCATTGTTGACATAAGTGTAGCTGCAATTCCGACTTTTGTATTTTCCACAGCAATTAAACTGAATGTTATTCCTAAAAATGGTCCCAGAATTGTTCCTATTAATGTTACGCCAAAAGCGGATTTATCTTTATTAAACAGCTTATACGGATTTTTGTACTTTTTTAGTAATAACATAATCGGTAAAAAAATTATTACTGAAGAAAAAACACGGATAAAAGTTGCAACAAATCCTGTTATGTGACCTTCTGTAAATGCAAACTTTGCAAATATTAATCCTGCGGATTGACCTAGTGCGCCCATAACTCCATAAAAAATTCCTAAGCCAGTAACAGTATATTTTGAGTTTGCATTTCTTTCCAGAACAACAAGAGCTATCCCTGTTATTGTAATGAAAATTCCTAACATTCCAAGTAAAGTAATTCTCTCATCAAGAAAAATAAAAGCAAGAAGTGTTGACATACCAGGCGATAATGCCATAAGCAGCATACTTATCCGAGCACCGATCATTTGATAGCTTTTAAAAAGGAATGAATCACCGATGACCAATCCAATTATTCCGCTGATTACTAAATTTGTAAATTGTGAATTAGATAAATCAAAATCATAACCCATGATAAAAATCGTAGCAATTAGAAAAACAGATGCCAATATCATTCTGTTAATATTAAGCTGAAGTGATCCTATTTTTTCTGCTGCGGAAGAAAAAGCAAAAGAGGTTCCGGACCAAAGAAATGCAGTTAATAAAGCACTTAGTTCACCTAAATAATTCATATATCAAAATTGTGCAGAAAAGTTTTAATTGAAAGTTTAAAATTTGTCGCCGAAGTGAGGGGAAGAATTAAAATTCTTCCCCTCAAAATGATTAAAGATTAAAGTACATTTTGTATTCAAACGGATGAGGCATTGTACCAATCGAATGAATTTCTTCTTCTTTTGTTTTTACCCATTGATTTAAAAGTTCATCAGTAAAAATTCCACCACGTTTTAAGAAGTCATTATCAGCAGCTAATGCATCTAAGGCTTCTGTAAGATTTCTCGGCAGAAAGTGTATCTTCTCATTAAAGTCTTTATCTAAAAAATTTTTATCAATGGGACCGTAGCCTTCTTTTACCGGATCGATCTTATTTACAACGCCATCTATTCCTGCAAGCAGCATCGATACTAAACACAAATATGGATTTGCAGTGGCATCTGGCGGGCGATATTCGAATCTTGTTTCATCCGGATTTGAAACGTATTTGGGAATACGAATTGCAGAAGCTCTGTTCCCCTGTCCATAGGTTAGTGCAACCGGTGCTTCAAAACCGGGAACCAGTCTTTTATAAGAATTTGTACTAGGATTTGTAAAAGCAGAAAGTGCCGGAGCGTGCTTTAACATGCCTCCAATAAAATATCTGCCAAGCTCATTCATATTTCCGTACTCACCTTTTTTGTAAAAGGCATTCTTACCATTTTTTGTTAAATAAAGATGCAAGTGCATTCCATTACCCGCCTGCTGATACATCGGTTTTGGCATGAATGTTATAAATAAATCTTTTTCTTTTGCAAAGTTGAAAAGGATATATTTTGCAGTAATTATATTATCAGCAGTATCCAGCAGATTGCTAAAATAGGTTTCAATTTCCTGCTGCCCTCTTTCACCAACTTCATGATGATGATATTTTACATTTATTCCCTGAGCTTTTAATAGCTTACAGGCTTCATCCCGAAAATCATCATACTCATCAAAAGGATTGGCTGCATGATAGGCTTTTTTATAAAATTCCTCTGCGTGCTCTACACGATAATATGATGATGCAGTGCGCGTATCATATTCAACTTTAGAAAAAATATAAAACTCAAACTCCGGGCCCCACCAGGATTTATCAGCACCGGTAGTTTTCTTTAAAAGCTCTTCAGCTTTCTTTGCCAAATATCTTCCATCCTGATTAAAAGGACTTCTCTTTTCATCCGTGAGCACTATGTGTGAATAAAAAGTTAAAGTCGGTGCGTCACGAAATGGGTCTAACTTTCCGGTTGCAAGATCCGGAATTAATATCATATCACTGTTTTCAACTTTACGAAAACCATAACTCGATCCGTCAAATCCAACGCCTTCGCTCAAAAGTTTTTCAAGTATGTTTGGATAATATGGAAGTGTAATGTGATGTAATCTGCCAGTAAGATCATTGGCCTTTAAATCAATAAACTCAATTTTATTTTTTTTGATTAGTGATTTACAATTTTCAAGATGATTGTTTTTCATTTTGATCTCTTAGTTTTTAAGATTTATTATAATGTTTAGAGAAAAAAATGAGATTGTCTCAAAATTTTTTAAAGTCATTGCGAGGAATCTTTGACGAAGCAATCTTTAACAAAAGAGTGAGATCACTTCGCTTTGCTCGTGATGACAAGTACGCAATTAAGACAACCTCAAATAAATAATTAACCGTTATAATTTAACGCTGCAACACCGGGAAAGATTCCCGTAGTATCCAATTCATCTTCAATTCTTAAAAGCTGATTGTACTTTGCAATTCGATCAGTTCTTGAAGCAGATCCCGTTTTAATCTGTCCGGCATTTATTGCAACAGCAACATCAGCAATTGTCGTATCTTCAGTTTCACCTGATCGATGACTAATCACATTTGTATATCCTGCAACCTTTGCCATTTCAATACAATCAAGTGTTTCAGTCAACGTTCCAATCTGATTTAATTTAATTAAAATTGAATTAGCAACACCAAGTTCAATACCTTTTGCAAGTCTATCTGTATTGGTTACAAAAATATCATCCCCAACAAGCTGAATTTTACTTCCAAGTTTATCTGTTAATAATTTCCAGCCATCCCAATCATCTTCAGCCATTGCATCTTCAAGAGAAACAATTGGATATTGTTTTGCCCAGCCCGCCCAGTAATCAACCATTTTCTCGATAGGAATTAATTGGTTTGGAGCTGATTTGAAAAGATGATAAGCATTTTTTTCTTTGATAAAAAATTCGCTTGCAGCGGGATCAAGTGCGATAGCTATATCTGTTCCAACTTTGTAACCAGCTATGTTTATCGCCTCTAAAATCACTTCAATAGCCTCTTCATTTGATTTTAAGTTTGGTGCAAATCCACCTTCATCACCGACTGCTGTGTTATAACCTTTTTTGCCAAGTACAGATTTTAAAGCGTGAAAGGTTTCTGCACCCATTCTTAATGCTTCTTTAAAACTTGGCGCGCCGATTGGCATAACCATAAATTCCTGAAAGTCAACATTATTATCAGCGTGTTTTCCGCCGTTAAGAATGTTCATCATCGGAACAGGAAGTGTTCGGGCATTTACTCCACCGATATAACGATAAAGAGGCAATCCAAAAAATTCTGCGGAAGCTTTCGCGCAAGCAAGTGAAACTCCAAGCATTGCGTTTGCGCCAAGGTTGCCTTTGTTTTCTGTTCCATCTAATTCGATTAGAAGATTATCAATTTCAACTTGTTCTGTTGCATCAAAATCAATAATCTCATCAGCAATTTTTTCATTTACATTATCAACAGCTTTAAGTACGCCTTTACCGTTGTAACGGGATTTATCGCCGTCTCTTAATTCAACTGCTTCGTGTTCACCGGTAGATGCACCGCTTGGAACCGCCGCTCTTCCCATTGCTCCCCCTTCAAGATACACTTCAACTTCTAAAGTTGGATTGCCTCTCGAATCTAAAATTTCTCGTGCAAATACATCCACTATTGTTGTCATTTTATAACTCCTGATTTTTCTAAATGTGATTCAAATTTTTATTTAATTTACGTTTCAAAATTAGCTAAATGAGAAGTGGGATTGAAATTGTTTATTCGAATATTAAAGTTAAATCCATTAAATGCTTATTTTGATATGAAGTAAAATATAAGTTCCAGCCAATTGAGTATTTCTAACTAATAAAATTTGGCGGATGATAGTAGCAAATCGTTTTAAAAATCTCTCATATCGTTCAATTTAATTCAATAATCTTCTATTGGTCTGATTATCAAAGAATATTTATTCTAAACTATCTTTTCATTACTTTACTATATAGAAATCAATTTATATTCAATAATATATTCTAGTACGCATTATAAATTTGATGTTAGAAGCCTCATTACATAACGACATTCTTATTCTTCTTTTTCAACTCTTTTTATTACTGCTTTTTGCGCGTGTATTTGGAGAATTGTTTCAGCGAATGGGTCAACCAACCGTTGTTGGTGAAATTCTTGCCGGAGTAGTTTTAGGTCCCTCACTTTTAGGTGCAACTCCTTTTTTTTCTGACTTAATGATTTCGCAATCATCAACGGGAACAAATTTACTAGAAGTAGTAAGTCTTATTGGTGCAATGCTCTTGCTTTTAATTACAGGATTGGAAACTGATCTTGCTTTAATAAAACATCACGCAAGAAGTGCATTTGGAACTGCTTTAGGTGGTTTAATCTTACCATTAATATTTGGTTTTCTGTTTTGCTTTTTTATTCCGGATTCTCTTTTGGTTGACCCATCACAACGCACAGTATTTTCACTTTTTGTTGCAACCGCAATTTCAGTTTCTGCTATTCCGGTTATCGCAAAAGTATTAATCGATTTAAATTTAATCCGCAGAGATATTGGTCAGATTACTATTGCAGCCGGAATGATTGATGATACAGCAGCGTGGATTTTACTTTCAATTGTTTTAGGATTAATAGAAGTTGGAGTAGTAACCGCCGAAAATGCTTTTATCTCTGTTGGAAAGGTTTTAGCGTTCCTTTCTGTCAGTATTATCGCAGGGAAATGGATTGCTGCAAAAGCAGTCAGTTTTGCTCAGAATTCTATCAAGAGCCGTTATAAGTTTTTAACTATTCTAATTCTTTTTAGTTTCGGATTTGGTGCAATAGCTCAATCTCTAAAACTGGAAGCTGTTCTGGGAGCTTTTGTGGCAGGAATTATTTTTTCCCGCATTCCTGCAGTTCCTAAAGAAGCAATTGAAAGAATTGAAAGTTTTACTTTTGGAATTTTTGCTCCAATCTTTTTTGCAGCTGCAGGTTTAAAAGTAAGTCTGGTACCATTATTAAATCCTGAATTATTAATAATTGGAATTGGACTGATTGTTATTGCCACCATAAGTAAAGTTACCGGTGCATACATTGGGGCCCGATGGGTAGGCAGAAGTGATCATTGGACTGCGTTATCCTTTGGATCGGGATTAAATGCAAGAGGTGCTATTCAAATAATCGTAGCTACAATTGGTTTGTCTTTGGGTATAATTTCAAAAGAAATTTTTTCATTAATAATTATAATGGCGGTTGTTACTTCCATAATGGCTCCATTTATGCTCAGATATACTCTTAAAAAAGTAAAACCAAAAGATGAAGAAATTGAAAGACTGAAACTGGAAGAATTACATAAAGATAATTTTATGTCATCTGTTCACCGAGTGCTTTTACCTGTAAGAAAAAGAGATGATTTTGGCAAAAAAATAATTGAAGCGAAAATAATAGAAAGGTTAGCAAAAAACAGAGAATTGGAACTTACATTACTGACAATTAGTACTGATGAAAATAAAAATGAGTGCATTCAATTTTTAGAAGATTTTTCAAAACTTTTTACAAATATATCCGTTACTAAAAAGGTTGTAGTATCTGCAAAACCGGTTGAAAGTATTCTTGATGAAGCCAACCGAAGCTATAATCTTATTTTAATCGGAGCCACAGAAAAGGATAAAAAATCTCAAATGGTTTTTAATCCAATGGTAGATAATATTGTTCGATTGGTATCTTGTCCAAGTATTGTGGTTAAAAGTGGATTCAATTCGGATAACTGGCAGCCTTTAAGAATTCTGGTCCCAACCAATGGAAGTTTAGCTTCTCGACATGCTGCTCAGGTGGCATTTGCACTCGTTTCCGCTAGTAATCAAGAGGTACATATCCTAAAGGTCATTGAAGAAAAAAAAGATATTTATCATCTGGACGTTGAGGGCGGCATTAAGGAAAGGCAATATATATTTGCTCATCAGATTACTGAAGAATTAAAAAAACTTGGTGAATCGTTATCAATCAATACATTTTCTGAAGTTGAAGTTGGAACTGATACACAATCTGTAATTCTTAAAATGGCTAATGAAAAGAATTTTGATTTGATAGTTTTGGGAACTGATATCCGGCCAGGATCTGAAAATTTATATATTGGGCCAAGTGTTGAGAGCGTTTTAAATAATGCAACTTGTCCGGTACTTGTGGTAAATTCGCAATAACGTGATCAATTCGTGAAACTTATACTATCTCAAATCATCCAACCCTCAAAACATTAGTGTATTATGGATGCAAAAGAAATATTTAACAAAGCGCTCAATACAAACTATCTTATTATAGATGAGGGCGAGCTAAAAACTGTTCTGGATAATTCTGAAATAATAAGAGTTGAAGACACACATCTTTCAGACTTTATTCGTGTTTTAAAGTATGATGATAAACTCTTTTTCCAGGAAACAACTTTTAAAAAAGAAATATTAATCCGTAAAATGGATTCAATGAAAGATGTTGATTTTTTTGTCCAGGAAAGATTGGATTATTATGAACGCAAATGGGATGGCTGCGGTTGTAAGATTGATTATTATGAATAACTATTTTGTATTATCATTTTAAGTATATTAATTTTTTGTCATTTCGACCAAAGGGAGAAATCTGAACTTTATATTTTAACAGATTTCTCAGTCGCAGACTCCTTCGAAATGACCTTAATAGAGTCCCTCACTTACGTCAGAAATTATTCCTCATCCTCAAGTTCGTGCGTTTGAGTGTTATGTTCAACACTAAATAAGAATTTAGCTTTTGGATTTTTTTCCTGTGCACTGATTATGGAATAAGAAGATTCAGCCAGGTAAACTAGTTTATTGTGCTTATCTAAAAACAAATTGTGTGATCGGATTCGTCTCAACTCAGTAATATCCTCTTCCTTATCATAAATAACCCAGCAGGCTTTATAAAAATTTAAAGGTCGGAATCTGCATTGTGCTCCATATTCATTTAACAGCCTATATTCAAGCACATCAAATTGAAGATCGCCAACAGTTCCGACAACTTTTCTGTTACCATCATTTTGGATAAACACCTGAGCTAAACCTTCATCTGTTAGCTGTAAAATTCCTTTATTAAGCTGCTTGGATTTAAATGGATCTTCAAGATGCAACTCTTTAAATATTTCCGGTGAAAAAGTTGGAATACCTTTGTACATAAAATTTTCACCTTCGGTAATCGTATCCCCGATTTTAAAATTACCAACATCATAAAGACCAATCACATCACCGGGAAACGCTTCATCAATCGTGGTTTTATCCTGCGCCATAAACGAAGCCGGATTTGGAAACTTAATATCACGATTGAGTCGTACGTGATGATAAAATTTATTTCTCTCAAACTTTCCGGAACAGACTCTTAGGAATGCAATTCTGTTGCGATGTTTCGGGTCAAGGTTTGCGTGTATTTTAAACACAAATCCTGAAAATTTTTCATCCTCAGGATCTATCATTCCCTTAGTTGTTTCTCTTGGAAGAGGCTGCGGTGCAATTTCAACAAATGTATCCAGTAATTCTTTTATACCAAAATTATTAATTGCACTTCCAAAGAAAACCGGAGCAGTAGTTCCATTCAGATAATTCTTAATTTTAAATTCATCATAAGCTCCGTGAATAAGTTCTATTTCATCTTTAAGCTTTAATGCGTCATCACCAAAGTATTCAAATAATTTGGGATCATCTACTCCATTAAACTTTTCAATTTCATCTTCGATTCTTTGCTTGTTAGCTTTAAAAAATGAAAATGAATTTTCATAAAGATTGTAAACTCCTCTAAAGCTAACACCAATCCCCATTGGATAACTTAACGGACGAACTTTTATATTTAGTTTGCTTTCAATTTCATCAAGTAATTCAATTGGATTTTTACCTTCTCTATCAAGTTTGTTTATGAAAACTATAACGGGTGTATTGCGCATTCTGCAAACATTCATAAGTTTTTCTGTTTGCTCTTCAACTCCTTTTACACAATCGATAACAAGAATAACACTATCCACAGCGGTTAATGTACGATATGTATCTTCCGCAAAATCTTTATGACCCGGAGTATCGAGTAGATTTATGTTTATTCCATTGTATTTAAAACTTAATACTGAAGTAGAAACCGAAATACCTCGCTGCTTTTCAATCTCCTGAAAATCCGAAGTTGCAGTTTTTCTTATTTTATTTGATTTAACAGCGCCAGCAATTTGTATTGCACCGCTGAATAAAAGAAGTTTTTCCGTTAAAGTAGTTTTACCCGCATCAGGGTGACTTATAATTGCAAAAGTTTTTCTGTTCTTAATTTCTTTAATAATACTCATTATAATTTTCTTTTAATTTCTAATAGTTGGGATAAATAAAACAATCGGCTTGCTAAAAAGCCTAAATGGAGTGAGAAGACGAGCTAATAATTTTTATTCTTAAACATAGTGGTGCAAAGATAAGCAAATCAGAGAAAACTTACATTAAAGGCGATAGCAAGAAACGAACAAAAAAAGTGCTGTCTCTTAAACATTTGAACAAGTCGAACACAACAAAGAGACAGCACCTTAAGGGGCAAATATGAGCACAATAACTATTTCACAAGATTCATTTTTTTGGTTTGAGCAAATTTACCAGCCTGCATTTTTGTAAAATAGATACCGCTTGATACACGCTTGCCGTTATTGTCGGTTCCATCCCACATTACTTCATAATTACCCTGTTGATATAAATCATAATCAACAAGTGTTTTAATTAGTGAGCCCTGGATATCATAGATTTCTACTTTAACCTTTTCCATTTGAGGAACTGAAAATTGAATTTTTGTACTTGGATTAAAAGGATTTGGATAGTTTTGACTTAATGCAAATGTTGTTGCGATTCCTCCAACCGGTTCAACTGCTAAGCCGCCATGAGCAGTCGCATGACATGGCGTACAATCCATTTTAGTCATTACATTATTATTTAACGCACTACCATGACAACTTAAGCAAGCTGTTACTGCTGCGGGATCAACATAAGTTGATACAAATGAACCGGCAAAGAATGCATTAAGTATCTCAGCACATTTTGCAGCAACATCACCAGTTATTCTTGCACATCTTTCTTTTCTTTCAACATCACTTACTTTCTTACCTGAAACTATGCACCACTCTGTTACTGATGTATGGCATAGCGGGCTTCCTGAAATATTTTGAGGTAAATCCTGATCATAATTATGAACAAGATACTGCCCATTTATTGCAACCTGGTTTGCCTGATCAGTAGGTAATTCAGCTTGTGAGTACCAGCCCCAAAGTTCATTAATAAGAGCACCTGACTGTGCTTTAGTCGTAACTAAACTAATTAAAGCTGCACCGCCATTTAAACAACCGCATAATGTACCCCACGCATTTCCTCCGCCTCTGCCAAAAAGCATTACTTCCATTGGCATGTTTGTCCAAGGATCTCCAACAGTAGTAACTAGAGCATTTACAAGTGCACCAAATACACCGGCGGCACAATCTTTATCATTCCAGTAAAGATAATGTCCCTGAATACGAACAGCTTCTACATCTAATTGGGCATATGGCCAGGGCCAGGGTGTAACGATAGTTTTTGCCTGGGTATTAGCAGTTGTAACGAGACTTGATATCCCTGCTACTGCTGTTAAACCAACCGCAGCTTTAGAAGCTTTAGTTAAGAAATCTTTACGCGTAACATTCTGTTCCATAATAACTCCTTTTTAATTTGTTTGTAAGATATTTTGTTTAGATAATTTTTTTATGAGATTAAAAGCTTTATTTAAAAGATCATTATTGGGGTTTTCCTTAATCGCCATTTGAAAATAATTTAGTGAAGTTCTATAATTGCAGTACAGCCAAAGAATACCCAATGCTAAATAAGAGTCCTGATATAAAGGATAAGTGATTATTCCGCTTTCAATTTGAAATATCAAATCATTACACGGACAATCCTCTTCTCTGGAATTGAATTGGATAATTGTACTGCTGTCTTGTTCAATAAGATCGATTAAGAGTTGTAAAGCTTTTGAAAGTTTATTTGTTTGAGTATAACATATGATGAGTTTTCGCTTAACTTTTAGATTAGCCAACTCTGCCGGTAATAATCTTTCGTAGGTGTCTTCAGCAAGAATAAAATTTTTAAGCTGAAAATAATGATTTCCTAACATCTCGCTCATAATAATTGTTTTATGCAATTATTTTGCCGAAAACATTTATTGATTATCTGTCTGAAAAAGAACTACAATGCAACAATTTGTTGCAACGATATGTTTCAATTGCAACAGTACAATTATATTGTTGCAATTTAAACGAGTGTTAATTACGAAAGGGTTTATTAAATATTATGATGGGATTTGATTTGGAGAATGACCGTAACAATTCTAATAAATTAACAAATTTAGGTGGTTACTATTTTATACCCATTGATTTAAGTTTACGCCAAAGTGTTGTTCTATCAACACCTAATATTTGAGCTACCTTTGTTTTATTCCATTTGTACTGATTCAGTAATGCCAATAAATTAGAATTTTCGAAAGGAGTTTGGATATTTAATTTTTCAGAATGTTTTTGATCACAATAAATATTCTCCCTAATCTTTTGCGGGAACGAGCAAATGCATAAGTCCTTATCGGTCTTGTTTCTAATAACTGCAAACTCTACTGCATTTTCGAGTTCCCGAATATTACCGGGCCAATGCCACTGCATTAAATGTTCAATACATTCATCATCAATATGCGGAATATTTTTCTTATAAATCAGAGAATACTTTCTTAGAAAATGATTTGTTAGTAATGGTATATCATCTGTACGTTTTCTTAACGGAGGCAATTCAATATGAATTACGTTCAATCGATAAAATAAATCTTCCCTGAACCTTCCTTCATTAATGGTTTTTTCCAGATCTATATTTGTTGCGGTAATAATCCTAACATTTACTGATCGAGTTATTGATTCACCCAACCTTTCAAAAGTACCATCCTGTAATACTCTTAAAATCTGAGGCTGCATCTGTAATGGCATTTCACCTATTTCATCTAAAAATATCGTACCATTATGTGCAAGTTCAAATCGCCCGACTCTATCTTTCTGAGCATCGGTAAAGGCCCCTTTTAAATGACCGAACAACTCGCTTGCTAATAAATTTTGTGGAATAACAGAGCAGTTTACTTTTACATAATTATTTTTAACTCTTTTGCTCAGATTTTGAATAGCATCGGCAATTAATTCCTTGCCGGTGCCGGTTTCCCCAGTTATAAGTACAGGTGCAGCAGAATCAGAAATTTGTTTTACTAAAGTAAAAATTTCTTTCATCGATTTTGAATTTGAAATTAATCCATGAAAATTAAATTCATCATTTAAAATTCCTTCTATCTTTTTTAAAATTGAGATATCCCTGAATGTAATTACTCCACCGGATGGATTGTTATTCTCATCTCTTAATAATGCCGCATTTAATCGTATTGGAACAGGTGTTGAATCTTTACATTCAATCTGACTATCGAAATCAAAAATACTTTTTCCAAATTTTAATATTCTGGCAATCGGGCAGTTTTCCAGGCAAAATTCTGATTTAAAAACATTTTTACAGATTTTACCAATTACTTCATCTTTGTGAAAACCGGTCATTAAACTCGCGGCTTCGTTGATGAATGTTATTTTAAATTCCTTATCAACAGTAATTACACCTTCTGCTAAAGAATTTAAAATAGTATCTGTTCTTTGTTCTTCCATCTTTTATGCTACTGTTAAGATTAAATAAACTCCGCCCAAAATTACTAAAACGCCGCAAATTCTTTTTATCCACAAAATTGTTTTTGATTCTTCAGACCAGTTTAAATACTGCTGAACTTTTTTTGATAATGTACCGGCACCAACAATTACTGAACAATGCCCTATCCCAAATGCTAAAAGTAAAATTGCCGCAGAAGTAAAATTTGTTTGTGCAGTTTGAAAAACAATTCCAAGTACAGGAGCCATATATGCAAATGTGCAGGGACCAAGAGCGATACCAAAAAGTAATCCAAGAATTAGTGCTGCTAATAATCCTTTTGATTTTGTTTGGCGTAACCCGGCAGCATTCCAATCAAACTTTATGATATCCAAAAGATAAAGTCCGACCAAAAAGAAAATTCCTGCAACAAGATAATTGCCTATTGCACCAACATCACCCATCAATCTTCCGAGGGATGCTGTGATTACCCCGATTGCTGCAATTGTTATTAATATACCAACTGCAAAAATTAATGAGATATAAAAAGTTCGCTTTAAAGAAATTTTACCTTGTGAAGAGATATATCCAACCACAAGAGGAATACTTGAAAGATGACAGGGCGACAAAAGTATTGATAGCACTCCCCACCCTAATGAGGCGAGTAGTGCAATCCAAAAGTTATCGTAAAGTGCTGTGCTTAGTATTGTGAAAATCTCTTCAATCATTTTTTTAATTTTCTTCTCCGTGTCACTCAGTGTCTTCTCCGTGGTTTTCTGTGTAACTAATCATAATTACACGGAGAAACACAGAGTATTCACGGAGAACCACCGAGTTTATTATTTTTTAATTGTTAATCCTTTGCCTTGTAATATTTTATCAATCTCTGCTTCAGGATAAAATCCTTCGTGGCGATGAAATTCTTTACCGTTTGCATCAAGAAAAACCTGAGTTGGAATTAATTTTATTCCATACTGCTGAGCATATTTTTTCTGATCTTCTTTCCAAACATCATAAAAAATAACCTTAACCTGTTCGCCGTATTTTTCTTCTATTGATTTCATAATCGGCTGCATTTGCTTACAGGGAATACAATTTACTGAACCGAGTTCAACAAAAGTTACTTTAGCCGAGCTTGCCTGGTTAACTATATTTTCATCACTGCTACTTTTATTATTGCCAATCGTTGTAAACGAAAAATATAAAACAGCAACAATTAATAATCCGATAATTGAAATGTATTTCATTTAAG
Organism: Ignavibacteriales bacterium; assembly: GCA_003538625.1. Taxonomy (GTDB): domain Bacteria; phylum Bacteroidota; class Ignavibacteria; order Ignavibacteriales; family Ignavibacteriaceae; genus IGN3. The sequence continues at coordinate 23,694 of DPRR01000016.1, read as the reverse complement.
CCTCCTTCAACCAGCTAATAAGTTGGTCGTCTTTAGGTATTATTCCAAAACTTTTAACTTTTTCATTTATAATAAGACCGGGTGTCATCATTATACCATAGTTCACCATCTCCTGAATATCTGTTACTTTTTCAACTGCCGCATCGATGTTATTTACTGCAACCAGATCTCTCACTTTTGCTTCTAGAGTTTGGCACTTCTTGCATCCTGTGCCGAGTATTTTAACTGAAATCATTATCGTTTATTCCATATTAATTTTTTCAATAATTATTTTTTTTATTTCATCAGAAGAAGGAATTCCGTTCACATAAAACCTGCAAGACAATGATGGTTCTGCACGAGCAGGAACTCCTTCAATATCTTCACCATTAATCAGCAGAGTTGGTGATCCACGAAATCCAACTTGCTTTGCGGTTGCTTCGTCTTCAACCAATACTTTTTTTAATTCAATTTTGTCTTCCAACCCTTCTAAAGCTCCCTTTAGATTCTCACCCATTATTCTGTGATTTGGACAACCCTCAAAGTACTGATATTCAATTCTAAGCTTCATTCTTTTTCAGTTAACATATTTAAAGAATTAGCAATTGTATCATTAACAGTTGCCTGCTTCATATAACGTGCGACCTGCATTGCTTCAACAATCTCTTCATTTGTAACTCCGTTTTGCTTTGCCATTTTAGTCCACATCTGCGTGCAAGTATCACTTCCTAAAGATGCGGCAACTCCTATTCCAATGAGCATTTTGTACTTATTAGGCACTTTTTGATATTTCTCATTCTCAAAGATGAGAGATTTTTCCTGCATCTGATTCTCAGCAAACTCAGGTGCAAAATGTTTTAGCAATTCCATTGGTGTTTTTTCAGGTTTATTCATTGTTGGTCCATTTCATATTATTGATTTATTATCACATTTATTACATTCAAACTGCAAAGTTGTATGATTGATTTCATATTTATCGTGCAGATTTTGTTCAATCTGTTTTTGAATTTCTAATGTTTTACTAACAGCCATATCGTCGACTTCAATGTGCGCTTCAAAGTGAGTATCGTTATCGTTTAGCTTCCATACATGAACGTGATGTACATTTTTCACATCGCTTGAAGATTCAATTATAATCTTCAATTCATTCAAATCAATTCCTTCCGGTGAAGACATCATAACTATATCAAGAGATTCTTTTACTATCCTATATGTTTCTTTCAAGATGTAGAGTGAAATCAAGACGGTTAAAAGCGGATCAATCCAATAAATCTTGTAAAAAAATTATAAACACCGCACCAATTATCACTGCAAGAGAAGAAACCGCATCGCTCAACAAATGAAAATAAGCCGCCCTGATATTTAAGTTTCCTTTAGAACCTTTTTTTAGAAGCAGTGTTCCGATTACATTTGCAACTAAGCCTAATGCAGCTACAATCAACATCAAACTACCAGTAATTGGAGAAGGATTATAGAATCTTTCAATTGCTTCTTTAATTAAAAAGAAACTGATTATTATTAGAGTGCTTGCATTTATAATTGCGGCAATAATCTCAGCGCGTTTTAGACCAAAAGTATATTTAAATGTTTTTGGTTTTTTGCTCAAACGCATTGCGATGTAAGTGATTATAATTGAAATGCCGTCGCTGAAGTTATGCAGTGCATCAGAAAGAAGAGACAAGCTTCCCGAAATAAATCCGCCAATAACTTCTGCAATTGTTATGAAAAAATTCAGAGCCATTGTTATGAACAGATTTTTCTCTGAAGTTTCATTACCGTTATTATGTGAATGATTATGTGACATATTTTTCTCAGTTTATTTTACTTGCCAATGCGAGCGAAGCAATCTTCTTTATATGATGAGATTGCTTCACTCGACGCAATGACTTACACAAATTTATTTAGCAGCACAATCAATACAAACGTGCTTGCCATCTTTAATTCTTCCGTATCCTTCAACTGTCATCTCGCCACATTCTTCGCAAACAAATCCGTTAAAGCTGTCTTTGTGTGGTTCAAGTTTGTAATCAAACACATCTGAAATTTTTACTAACATTTGTTCCGGTGCTGCCATTACTTTGTTTATTAATGGATCGACAACTTCATTAGGAACTTTACTTGCAGGAATTCCTTTTTCTCTGTACTCTTTGAAAAAGTCTGTTTGTTTATTTGCAAGCATTGCATCTGCAGTCGGTGTAACACGAACTGCTTTGCCTGTTGCTTTGTTAACAACTGTTACAGCCCATTTACCTTTGTGTGTCTTTTTGATGTTACCTTTGCCGAATGTTGTTCCCATTATTACCTGCAGTCCATCTGCATAGCAAGTAGCGCAATGATCTTCACCAAGATCAACGAACGCAATAATTTGTCCGTCTTGTGCTCTATCAACACCGAGTTTATTCATTGCTGCTGCGCCTACTCTTAAGCCCATTGGCATTGCGGGACATTTGTGTCCGTGAAATTTTTGTCCGAACTCTAACCATTCTTGTGGATTTATTCCCGTTGTGCGGGATTTCTCTTCGTTCAACATTTTGTTTTTCCTTATTTTGTTATGACTTTATGTTAATTATGTTTCTTCTTTTTAGATTCCCGCCCGCCTGCCGGTAGGCAAGCTTCTGCAGGAGTGACAAACTCATTTAATTAAAAAATATTTGAAACTGAATTTGACTTATGTAATTATTTTTTCCTGACGTGAATTGAGTCCTAAAATCTGTCATCAGTTTTATTCTCTCTGTAAAGTAATAATTCAAACCTGCACCATACCATTCATTGCCGGTTGTTGCCGGATTAAGATCAGAATATTTGTCTATAATCCGGATAATTGTAAATCAGAAATGAGATACAGCGTTGCTAATCCATAATACCCCCAGGCTCTATCTTTGTTGATATTTGCCTGAACATATTCTGATTGAAACCCAAAAGATTTGTAAACCATTTGAAACTCAAATCCAAAGCGATAATCATTACCGGTTATTAGTTGAGTTGCATCGTAAATAGTATTCATCGTTATTGAATTTGCATATCGATAAGCACCCGAAGCTCCGACTTCAATTAACGTATTATCATTTTTAATCAGATTTACCTGAGCGCGGGAAGTATAAAGTAAATTTTGATCTTTATTCATTCCCGGTGATTCAAGATTTGCATTGAACACGCCGAAGCTGAAATGAATTGGAAAATAATTTGGTTGATAGGTAAACTGAATACCTATTTGTCGTGCCATTGATTTTGAACTATGAATCAATCCATTGATTACTAAAGCTCTTTCCAATACAGGAATTTCGTAATCGGGCTGCATTCTTTGCAACATAAAATCGGGGACAAATCTTCCTGCACGAAGAGAACCAATTTTGTTAAACTTTACATCAGCAAAAGCATCCTGTAGCATTACTGCTTCGTCTTTAAATGAACGATAAACCATTTGAATCTTATAAGAAACATTTTCTAATCCCGGCGCATTTCCATCAACCCAAAGTTTTGCTCTGCGAATCATAAAATCATTTTGATTTTCAAAATCAGTTGTAAATCTTGTTTGGATATAACCGTGTAAATTTGGTTCAGTATTTTGTGTAAATGATGAATTGGATTCAATCAGAATAAAGAGAACAGATAAATACAATATCCTAATTGTCATTCCCGTGAAAACGGGAATCCATTTCGTATTTTTTAGATTCCCACCTGCCTTGCCGTCCGGCAGGCTTTCGTGGGAATGACAAAATGCAGTTATCACATTTCTCACAACACACCCCAAATCAACTTGATGGCAATGCCTAAAAGTACAAAAGCATAGACTTGTTTTACCATTTTTGGTTTTGCTTTACCGGACATAAACATTGCACCAAGCTGCGATGCGATAATAACTGCAACAACAACCAAAATTGTTAAAGCCCAATTCATTTCACCTTCGGCTGCGTGTCCTAAATATCCACTGAACGAAGAAAAGGTAACTACAAATGCAGTTGTAGCTGCGGCTTCTTTTGTTTTATATCCCATCCACATCAAAATTGGAGCTATTATAAATCCACCGCCAATACCAAGTAATCCACCTGCGAATCCTGCGAACGCACCAACTCCGGCACCAATAATAGATCTCTTCTTCAATGGCATTACTTCTTCCGGCTCTTTTTGATTTGATGCCCAAAGAGTTCTTACAGCTGCAACTATAACAGCGATTGCAAACAAAATCATCAAAGGTTTTTCCGGAACAAACTTAGATGTGTATGCACCGATCGGTGAAAAGATTAATGCAGCAACCGCCATTGCAGCTCCGCCCTTCCAATCAACTAATTTTTTTCTTGAAAATGGAATTAGTGCAAGAAGTGTATTCAATCCATTCAGTAAAAGTCCAAGAGGAATTGCAACTTCTTTCATTGGAAATCCTGCCCATTTTAAAATCGGCACATAAACCATTCCACCGCCCAAGCCGAGCATTGCAAAGACGAAGGAAACAACGAATATTAATATTGATACTATTAGGTATAACATTTTTTATTTCTCTTAATTTTTTCCTTGTCATTGCGAATCCCACTTTAGTGGGTGAAGCAATCTATTTTACTTTTGGAAATTGCTTCGTCGTTTCACTTCTCGCAATGACTATATTAATTTATCCAATATTTGGTAAATGAATTATTACTTCTTCACTAGTTCTTTCAGAACAAGGAATACAAATCTTCTTTCCATCTTTAACACGCAAGTATCTTTCAAAAACATACTCGCCGCATACTTCGCATTTTGCTTTATTGAAAGAACCTTTGACGGGAGAATATTTGAAATCTTTTAATACGCTTACATTAAATAGTTCATCGTTCGTTGCATTAAGCACTATATCGATAATGTCTTTTCTTACATTCTCAGGAATTTCAGATGGTTCAATTCCCTGTTTGCGGTAATTAAAGAATTCATGCGGTGCAAGCTTATCCTGGAATTCATTCTTAAGAACAATTCTTACTGCATCCTTTTTACCGGGATACCAGAAAGTTGCAGCGACTTTACCGTAATTCATTCTGTCTATCATACCTTTACCAAATGTTGCACCGGTTGCGGACATAATTCCATCCTGCATACAACCTTGCGGGTGACCAACACCCATTTCAGAAAATACGTGCATTTGATGATCTAAACTTTTTTTAACGCCTAATTTTTCCATTGCCACTGTTCCCATTCTGAAACCAATTGGCATAAAAGGACAGCGATGCCCGTGAAATTCAAAAGTCCATTCTGGTAATTGGAACATTTTATTTCTCCTTTTTTAAATTTCTTCTGATCATATTATTAAATAACAATAACTGATTATTTTTATTTATTCATCCCAGAAATACATTTGGGCTTCAACTGACTCCGGGAATTTTTGTTCTATTTCTTTTAAGGATTTTTTCAATTGAGAATTATCTTTTAGTTTGATGTAACGCGCTGTTTCCCTGGCTACCAATAGTTTGGGATAAAATGAACTTTGAGAAAGTTCATCCAAATCCTTATCAATAAATTTAATTATATCGTCATATTTCCCGCGAGGCATAACTGTTTCTGCAATTCCTAATCTTAACATTGCTCTAAACTCGTTTGCTGGCAGATAACCATTAAAATGGTAAAACGAATTCCCATTTTGATCAAGAAAATAAATTGCCGGAGTCCAATATGCTCCAAGTATTCTTCTTACTTCCCTGTCTTTTATCAAATCGAGTTTAAGTAGAACGAACCATTCATTCATTTCATCAATTGTTTTTTGATCTTTATAAGTTGTTGTTTCAAGTTTTTTACAACCGCCACAGTTATCCATTTCAAACTGAAGAAGAATTATTTTTTTTGACTTTGCTGCTTCTTCTTTTGCCTGTTCAAGATTTGTTAACCAATTCATATTTTACTCCAAATTATTTTTCTTTGATTCGTTATTAAAGTAGCCAAATAATGATACAATCATCTTTTCATCATACTCAATTTTATAAAGCACGTTATTATGAGAATCAAAGACAATTAAAGAAGGAGCAAAAAATGTTTCATACTTTATTTGTAAATCATTGTGCTCGTAAGAATCGACAATCCAGTAATCCAAGTTCATTTCTTTTGCAAGATTTAATATTTCAATCGTCTGTTTTTTACACATTTCAAGCGTGCATTGGCAGGACATTGAAGCACTAAAGAAAAGAATTTTTGTTTGGTTTGATGAAAAGAATTTTTCATCAGCATAGTTATAAAAAGTGTTTGAGAAGTGGAGATACCATTGATTGAATAATACTAATGCAGAATCTTTAGATATGTTTTTTATTGTTAATTCATATTCGGTAAAATGATTTTTCAGACTATCAAAATCATTTATTGACGTTTGATATTTACTTTCAAGTTCTGTTTTATCAAAATTTCTGAAAAGTATTTCTTTTAGCTTTGATAGATCACTATCTACGTCAGAATCTTTATTTGAAAGGCTAATAAAATATTCAGTGGCTGACTTCTCAATTGATTCGTACACCTGAGAATATGTATTTATTGAAACTGCTATAAAAACAAACACCAAAAACTTAAAATTTAACATCATACATTTCCCCTTAGAAATAATATAAAGTTTATGAATAATTACGGACAAATATCCGGAGCTTTAACTGTTCCTTCTTCCACTTTGCCGAAATATTTTTTTTGAAAGAATAATGCAACATTGACAAGTGCTATTAAAACAGGTACTTCTACAAGCGGACCAATTACCGCAGCAAAAGCTTCACCACTGTTTATTCCAAACACCGCAATTGCAACTGCTATCGCTAGCTCAAAATTATTACTCGCGGCAGTAAATGAAAGTGTTGCTGTTTTGCTGTAATCGGCACCAATTTTTTTACCCATATAAAACGAAACAAAAAACATTATCACAAAATAAAACAGTAATGGGATTGCGATTCTTACAACATCAAGTGGAAGCTGGACTATATATTCTCCTTTTAGTGAGAACATTACCACAATAGTAAAGAGCAAAGCAATAAGAGTTATTGGGCTGATTCTTGGAATGAATTTCTTTTCGTACCATTCTTTTGATTTTAATTTTAATGCAACAAATCGTGTTATCATTCCTGCCAGAAATGGAATTCCGAGATAGACAAAAACACTTTCAGCAATTTGTCCGATAGTTATATCAACAGCAAAGGTTTTTAATCCAAGCCAAGAAGGAAGAACAGTCAAAAACACATAAGCATAAATCGAAAAGAACAAAACCTGGAATATAGAATTGAATGCGACCAATCCTGCTGCATATTCAGTATCTCCTTTTGCAAGCTCATTCCAAACAATAACCATTGCAATACAGCGTGCCAGCCCTATCAATATTAGTCCGGCCATATATTCCGGGTAATCCTGCAAAAAGATAATAGCAAGAACGAACATTAGTATCGGACCAATAATCCAATTTTGAACAAGAGAAAGTGTAAGCACTTTTACATTTCTAAAAACATCAGGCAGCTCTTCATACTTAACTTTTGCAAGCGGAGGATACATCATTAAAATTAGCCCAATTGCAATTGGAATGTTTGTTGTACCAGATTGAAATGAATTCCAGAAATCAACAACTGATGGGAATAGATATCCGGAGAACACTCCAATAAACATCGCAAGGAAAATCCATAATGTTAAGTAGCGATCTAAGAATGACAGTTTTTTTGTTAATGAGCTCATCAAAATCCTTTAAAATATTTTCTTATTGTCGTCAAATTTTTTATTAACAAAATATATTATGGAAATGAAGATTACAGCAGCGGGAATAATTACGAACCATCTGTTTATTCCAAGCAGAATTGAAATGTCTCCATTAATTTCACCTGATAAGAATAACGACTTAACAGGCTTTATTGTTAGCGCATATATTAAAATTCCAATAGCTGTACCAAACAGAGCAAGTATGGAATCCTTCTTACCTTCACCAATTCTTGCTGCCATTGTGCCCGGGCAATAACCAAGTATTCCCATTCCAGTTCCAAAGATTAATCCGCCAACAAGTTTTCCCCAATCGAGATTTTTAGGGACAACTTTCAACAATCCAAAATCACCAAGCAGATAAAACAGAATCATTGATGATGTAACGGCAGTAAGCATAAATTTTAGGATCTTAAAATCTTTAAGCAGAAGCATTCCCATTACGCGTGGATATTTTGTAACTCCGGTTTTGGTTAAGATGAAACCGAAAATAAATCCAACCACTAATCCGAATAGAATATTAATTAGAAGCATCGTTGCCTCCAAGTTTAGGATATAGAATTTTTGCAGTGATAATTCCAGCAGCAAAAAAAGAAATTCCCGCAACGATACTTCCAAGTGAAAGATGCGCCCAGCCCTGAAGTATATTTCCAGTGGTACATCCACCAGCTAATGCTGCACCGTATCCAAGTAAAACACTTCCTATTAAAACAAAGACGTATCGTTTTACTAAACTTTTACCGTGATACTTTTCCCAAACTGCAGGAATATTTTCCGGTGATAGTGTTCCGGATATTTTTGACGCAGTGTATCCGCCAGCAATTAATCCAATCAAAATAAAAAATTCAATAAATGCGTCTGGTTTTTCACCAAATCTTTTTATCACCGGATTTTCTGATAATCCACCAAACATATTTCCGAAAAAAGCTGCGATGTATCCGAATCCGGCTGTAATACCGAAGGGATAATTGCGGTCAGCAATTGCAGCAAAAATAAAATACGTAGCAACCGATAAAAGTGAAACTAAAATTCCACCTGTAAACCAATGCCACTCTTTTGAGTTATCAACTTTCATATAATCTCCCCTATGAGATTTATTTTTAGAATAATTAATTCTTTACAATATCCGTTAACCAATGTGCTAATGTGGATTTAGTTGGAATCTTTCCGCTTGAAAGAACTTTCCCATTTACAACTAAACCTGGAGTTAGCATAACTCCATAATCCATAAATTTATCTTTATCAGTTATCTTTTCAACAATTGCAGAAATATTAGACTCTGAAACAACTTCTTTAACCAGATTTTCAAGTTTAATACAATTGGCACAGCCTGTACCAAGAACTTTTATATCTAACATTTTTATTTCTCCTATTTTGTGATACCTGCTGCCATAGGCATCCCTCTGGGAGAAGGCGGGTATCTATATTTTTATTCATTTCGATTTGCTTAGTTAGATTCCCGCTTTCGCGAGAATGACACTACTTTTTTAATTCCTTTAGATAAAACTCATAAAATTCTTTTTTGATCTCATCTCTAACTCTGCGATAAACGGGCATAACTTCATCCTCTGTACCAACTGTATCTGCAGGATCATCAAATCCAATGTGCAGACGATGTTTAACATCTCCCATAAAAACAGGACAGGTTTCTTTTGCATTATCACAGACTGTAATTACAAAATCAAAAGATTGTGAAAGATATTTATCAACATTCTCAGCAAAACCATTGCTAATGTCTATTCCAATTTCCTTCATTGCCTTTACTGCAAAGGGATTTACTTTTTCCGCAGGTTTTGTTCCTGCTGAATAAACTTCCAGATTTTCATCAAATGATTTTAGAAATCCTTCTGCCATCTGGCTTCTACACGAATTGCCTGTACAAAGTATTAAGATTCTTGTTTTCACTTATTTCCTTTTACTTTCGTAGCACAGACTTTAGTCTGTGATATTTTGAATAATATTATTTAATTCATGTTGAAAGCACAGAATAAATTCTGTGCTGCGGCTAAAACCATGTTCCATAAATCAATCCGCTTAAAGTTGCCATAACAACTACTAACGAAACAAATACAATAGTTTTTTGCGTACCCATAACTGTTCTAATAACCAACATATTTGGTAATGAAAGTGCAGGACCGGCGAGCAACAATGCGAGTGCCGGACCTTTACCCATTCCACTTGAGATTAAACCTTGAACAATTGGAATTTCTGTAAGAGTGGCAAAATACATAAATGCACCTGTTATGGATGCGAAAAAATTAGAGAACAATGAATTTCCACCAACCAAATTTGCAATCCATTCATTTGGAATTATACCGTTAGGATTACCTTGTGATCCAAGTAAAAATCCCGCAACCAAAACTCCCGCAGCTAGCAGCGGCATAATTTGTTTTGCAAATCCCCAGGTTTCGCCCAGCCATTGGTTGGGTTCATCTTCCGAAAAACTTAATGCAATTGTTGTTGCAGCTACTGCAACTATAAATGGAATAAGTGGATTGTTATAGAAAATTATTCCCGCAATGATTACCGCTAATGTTCCGAGTGCCACAAATAATTTTTTTACTTTAATTATGTATATCATTGATAGTGCAAATGCCAATCCAAACAAACCAGTTATGAACCATTTGTTTGCAAACATAAAATACCAGAATCCTGCGGTTGTATCCGGCTTGCCCCAATTAACAAAAACAAGAATTGCGACCAGAATAAAAAAATGTGTTGCCGTTTGCCATATTGGTCTATCTTCCGGAATGTCAGGCATTGCAAGTTGTGCATCAGCTTTTTCTTTTTCTTCTTTACGATAAATAAATGCCATTATCAAACCTATTATCACACTAAAAGAAACTGCTCCAATAATTCGTGCAACACCTAATTCAAATCCAAGTATTCTTGCAGTTAAAATAATTGCAAGAATGTTTATCGCTGGACCCGAGTATAGAAATGCAACGGCTGGGCCTAATCCCGCGCCACGTTTGTGGATGCTTGAAAAAAGAGGAAGCACTGTGCAGGAGCATACTGCAAGTATAGTTCCTGAACCGGCGGCGACCAAATATGCAACCCATTTCTTTGCTTTACCGCCAAAATATTTTACGACTGAAGCCTGGCTTACAAAAACCGCAATTGTGCCTGCAATAAAAAATGCTGGAATAAGACAAAGCAAAACGTGTTCTTGTGCGTACCATTTTGCAAGCACGAATGCTTCATTTAGCGCTGATTTGAATGTTGGGTTTTCTATCGGCATAAAGTATGCGAACAGAAAAAAAACTAATATCCATAAAAAACTTTTGTACTGTTCTTTCCAATTCATATTTGATTAACCTTACTACTACAATTCGCTATATATCGAATTATTGATTAAAAATTTTTTATCTAGAACAAACTTCACTACGATCCACTTTCTGAACTTTTTGCTTATCTGATAGAATCACCTGATCATCAGAAATCCAGAAATCAAGAGTTGAAATAACAGAAGATATTCTTGCATCAGATGGACGCGGATTAATCATGTAATTTACCCACTTGCCATCTTTCTGTTCAATTATAAAACCCACTTCCCTAAGAATGCTAAGATGTTTTGAAACTGTTGATGCTGCAAGTTTTAAAACATCAGTAATCTCGCAAACGCAAAGAGATTTACTCTGAAGCATTTTAAGTATTCTTAGTCTATTTGGATCAGAAAGGGTTTTAAATATTTTTGTATCGATTTTTGTCATAATTCATTTCGTTATCTATCGAAATATAAAATCAAAAAAAACAGGATGCAATACTACTTTGCATCCTGTTAATTGTTAAAGCTTATATCCTACCACTGTAATGCTGAAAATACCTTTCAGATTTTCCTTGTATTCTTTGATACCTTGTTCAGTTAAATATTTTTGCAGTAAGTCGTCTGGCAAAGCAATTCTTTTGGATTTTTTTATCTCAATATTTTTAAAACCAACTTCATCAATAATTTTCAAATATTCTTCCTGTTCTATCGCACCCGAAACACAACCAGTATACATTGCAGCAGAATGTTTTAATTCCTCAGACATTTCACCTTGAATTACTATATCTGAAACACAAAAATGTGCGCCTGGTTTTAATACCCGGTACATTTCATTAAAAGCTTTTACTTTATCAGGGACAAGATTTAACACACAATTACTAACGATAACATCTGCTATGTTATTTTCTAAAGGCATTGCTTCAATATCACCAAGCTTAAACTCAACATTGTTGTAACCAAGTTTTGCGTTGTTCCTATTTGCTTTTTCAATCATCTGCTCAGTCATATCAATACCGATAACTTTACCTTCTTCACCAATTATCGCTCGTACAACAAACACATCATTGCCTGCGCCGGATCCTAAATCAACAACGGTATCACCTTTTTTAATTCCCGCAAATTCTGTCGGCACTCCGCAGCCTAATCCAAGATCGGCATCAGCAACATAGCCGCTTAAATTTTTATATTCATCGCCAATCATTACAAATTCCACATTGGATGAATCACCACAACATGAAGAAGTTGTGCCGCAACATCCTGATTGGGGCGTTGAGACTGCGATTTCACCATATTTTTCTTTAACAACATTTTTTAGTTCCTCAGAAGTTTGCATTAAATATTCCTTTCTAATTTTTTCAATTTTTAATCTTTCAATAACAATTAACAACAACCTATTTTATTAAATAATTTATCTAATGCACTTTTTGCTTTGGCTAATGCTTTAGTGTTAACACAATAACATACTTTTGGCCCATCAATTTCGCCATCAATTAACCCAACCCGTTTTAATTCTTTTAGATGCTGTGAAACTGTTGCTTGCGCCAGTGGAAGTTTATCCACTAAACTGCCTACCATACATGAATTCATCTCATTTAGCATTTTTAATATTTTAATTCTTGCAGGGTGAGAAAGTGATTTTGCAACATCAGCCAGCCAGATTTCTTCTTGAGTAAATTCTTCTTTTTTTGAAACAGCCATATAAATAATTCCTTTATCGTTCATCGTAAATATACGATAGAGAAAACATAGGAGTCAAGAAATATTTATAAAAAAAATTTCAGTGTGATATAAATCAGTCACAAGCACAATTAAAGAATGATTATTAGGTATGCAAAAGAGATCTCAAATAGGTATAGTATAAGGAAGTCACTCGCTTTTGGACTTATTTTGGGGTTTATAACAGAAATTAATCGATTTTATTGAATTGCCACGACCTTTAGGTCGTGGACAATCTTGAAAGTCTTGGCAATTAAAAATTATAATGTTAATATGGATAGTGAATCAATAACATCTCTTCCCAAATCAATTGTAAGTACTTTTCTTTTATTATCAATTAGCGCTTGTCTATCACCCAAAGCTTGTGCTTTAATTAAAATTCCAAATGTAATAGATGTACTTTCTTCACCAGGATTTTCTGGTATTGGCAAATCCTCTTCAATGCTTGATGTAAACTGAATAAAATATCCATTTCCTGCATCACCTTTGTGAAGTTGTCCAGTTGAATGTAAGAATCGCGGACCAAAGCCAAGCGTTGTTGCAACTTTATATTTTTTCTGAATTGATGTTCTCAGTTTTTGTAAAGCATCAGTGGTTTCTTTGTTAGGAGTAAGATATGCCTGAATCGATACATAGTTTTTTCCACCTTTAATATCTGATAGAAATGTGCTTAATACTTTATCGATAGAGTTTGATTTGATATCACCAAATACCGTTATTCCTTTATCCTGTAATAGCGGCTTCAGCTCAGGTAATTTCCCTTTCTCTTCATATTCTTTCATCATCTGTCTTGCAACTATTTTTGCCTGCTCAACATTTGGCTGATCAAAAGGTTGAATCTGCATAACCCATCCCGCTATCGCAGTTGCGAACTCCCATAGAAAATATTGCTTACCTAAATCGTAAATAGACTCTGCTTCAATTTCGATTAGTGGAAATCCATTTAATTTTAATGAATTTAGTTTTTCATTATAAGTCATATCGTCTTTAAGTTTTAAATAAACAAACAACCGATCATTCGAATAATATTCCGGTGCTTCAACTGATTCTAAATCAACAGGAAGGATTCCTTTCCCTACTTTACCTGTGCTTTCAGCGATAAGCTGTTCTATCCATGCACCGGCATATGAAAACTTTGGTGAGATGATATAAGTAAGTTTATCAATTCCTTTTTTACCCAGAGTGCCAATTATTGATCCAATAACTGCTGAAATATTTTTAGAAATTTCTTTACCGGAGTTTTTACAGTTTAGAGTTTCTTCTTTCGCAAGTGATAAAAATTTTTCAATATCAACCCCAATTAAAGCTGCGGGAACTATACCAAATAAGGATAAAGCAGAAAATCTTCCGCCAATGTTTGGGTCATTAAGAAATATTTTTCTAAAATTTAATTCCTCAGCAACCTTTTGAAGTCCGCTTTCCGGATCTGTTATTGCTACGAAATGTTTTCCAACTTCATCTTTCTCTAGTATATGCAAAGCGTAGTTGTAAAAGAATTTCATAAATGAAAAAGTTTCAACAGTACCGCCGGATTTTGTTGAAACAATGTACAATGTTGTTGCTGGATTAAATTTCTTTGCATACTCCATTACAACTTGTGGATGAGTTGAATCAATTACTGCTAAATCTAAATAACCTTTTTTAACTCCAAATGTTAGTCTAAAAACTTCCGGAGCTAAGGACGAGCCGCCCATTCCCATTAACAATGCATGAGTATATCCTGCATCTTTTACTTCATCAACAAACTTATTTATTTCTTTTACAGATTTGCCAGTTACATCGACACTATCGAGCCAACCAAGTCTATTTGATATTTCTGTTGGATCATTGCTCCAGACAGTGTAGTCTTTTTTCCAGATTCTATCAACTACATTTTCATCATTTAGTTTTTTTATTGTTTCATCAACTAACTTTGAATTTTCACCAATTGAATATTTAAATGTCATTTCTCATCCTTTCGTAATAAATTATTTATCTAAAAGAAATATAATCACATAATCTTTTACGAAATAATTTTGATTAGCTGTTTTGTGACTCATTACTTAAATTATATTAAACAGAAAGATTTTTTTTTGAATAGAAGATCAAACAAAACAATAGCATATTATTTCATTCTTATCTGGATCATAATCGCGTTCCTTCTGGAATCAACCGATTTATGGATTTCCATAAACCTTTACAATGCAAATTCCGGATGGGGTAATTTCTTTGAGAAGTACGGAGAAATTCCCGGTTTGATTATCATTTTAACGGGTATCCAAATATATGTAGTAACGCTAAAAGCTTCATCAAATATAAAAACTATATTAATAACCGGATTCCTTTTAACAACCGGAACATTGATAACAATTTATATTCTGTGGATTTTAACTTATGCATTTTCAAATGATTGGGTGTTATTTAGTTCTTACCGAAACTATTTTTTTCTGGCTGCAGTTTTATTTAACCTTTTTTTGTCCTGGCTTTTCCGCAAAAAATATAAATTTTCAAAAAAGGCAATATTATTCTCAAGAGTTTCGTTTAAAATGTTTTTTTATGGATATATTCTCTTTATTCAACCATTAAAAATTTTTTGGGGAAGAATAAGGTTTAGAGATCTTTCGGGAAATTTTTCAAATTTTTCTCCCTGGTATCTACCACAAGGTTTTACCGGAAATGATTCCTTTCCATCGGGTCATGCGGCAATGGGATTTATGCTGCTGGCAATATTCGTCTTCTTTACAGATCAACCTTTTTATAGACGAGTTTTATTAAAAGGACTAATAATTACCTTCGGAGTTTTTGTTTGCTTAAGCAGAGTTGTTATTGGTGCACACTTTGCTTCTGATGTACTTTTTGGTGCGTTTCCAATGATTATTGCTTATCTGTTTTTGATCAACAGAGCAAATAAAACTTTAAAAGTTGAAACTGATTGATACTATTTTTTTCTAAAATATTTATTGTAATTACTTTGAGTAATCAATCCGACGGGTCCATCGTATATTCCACCATTTCTAAATCCATCGTATACTCTTACAACAATAGTATTTTCTTCTCCAGACTTTAATATTTTTTGTGGAACTGAGTAGACACGGTTAATACGGTACTCTTCGTTTTTGTCAAATTCAGTTGGAGTGCCTTTAAAGTTCCAAAGTCCAGTAGACCCAACAATTATTCCATTCACAAAAGTCTGATCGATATCATCAATTTTACCCAAAAGTAGAATCATACTTTCACCTTCAAATTCCTTTGATAGATAAAAAGTTTTTTTGTACCAGGCAAATCCATCATAATCCGGATAACCTTGAACATCCCAATGAGCAGGAACCATAAGTTTATCTGTGCTATAATTAACTGTTCCTTTTTTCAGAAATAGTGAATCATCCCCTGTCCTAAAATCCCAAATTCCACTAAGGTTTATATCTGGTTCAAATCCACCTTCATTAGTATATAACCCTATTTTACCGCTCATTATTCCACCATCAAGTTCATCATCATAAATTCTTACAGCTATAACATTATCGCCATCTTTGTTTAAATACTCATTTGGAATGTAGTATTTTCTAAACGCATTATATGCAGTTCTGTAGTCTGGCGGAAATCCGCCGGAAATTCCAATTAATTTTCCATTTAAAAATGTTTGATCTACATCGTCAATAAATCCAAGAACTAAATATAAATCTTTAACTTTTGTAGTTGATTTTAAATTGAAAGTGGTCCGGTACCAGGCGTAGCCGTCATAACCATGAA
The DNA here is from genome assembly GCA_003538625.1 of Ignavibacteriales bacterium. Taxonomy (GTDB): domain Bacteria; phylum Bacteroidota; class Ignavibacteria; order Ignavibacteriales; family Ignavibacteriaceae; genus IGN3. Next base: position 7,334 of record DPRR01000016.1, on the reverse strand, counting down.
AGCCCTGATTTTCCCACGATGATGGTGCATATATTTTTTCCCATTTACTATCATTAAAATCTTTTTCTTTCCATTTTGTATCATCGCCAAGACTAAATTTCCATCTTCCTGAAAGATCTAAAATCAATTTTTCTGTTTTGTTTTTTGGCGGAGGCGGCGGACTTGGATTTTCAAAGCATCCGCTCGTGAGAAATGCAATTAGAATTAAACTGATCGCGGTTATTTTAAGATTATGTTTCATAAATCATTTTTAATTTTTCCTGGCATAAACCTAATTCATTAACTATTTAATAACATCACCACAAAGTAAACAATTGTAAAAAATTGTCATGATATTGATTTGACCGATAGTTCAAATTAACTATTTTCTCAATGAATTATATCAATATTCTTTAAGAAGACAAATGAAAAAACTTTTATTACTTCTGGTTGTCTCAACTTTTATCGGATCTGCTTTCGCGCAAAATGAAAGTCAACTAATCGATTCTACACTCTGGAAAAAAGCAGAACAGTTATGCAAAAATTATATCCTGGTTGATACTCACATTGATTTGCCAGATTGGCTTTACGATGAATGGTTTGATGTAACGAAAGTCAGCAAAGGCGAGGTTGATTATCCGCGTGCAATTGCGGGCGGGCTTAATATTCCGTTTATGTCAATCTATACTTCACCAAGCCTTGAAGGTACAGGTAAGTCCAAAATTAAAGCTGATTCAATGATTAGTCTTGTTCATAAAATGGTTAAAACCTGGCCCGATAAATTTGTTTTCATCAACTCAACTACTGAGATAAATAATAGTTTAAAAAAGAATAAAATCCTGTTAACTATGGGATTGGAAAATGGATCACCGATCGAAAATAATATAAATAATCTAACAGAATTTTATAATGATGGAATCCGTTACATTACGCTCGCACATTATAAATGGAATCACATTTGTGATTCTGCAAATGATCCGGAACGGAAATGGAATGGACTTAGTCCGTTTGGTGAAGATGTAGTTAAAGAAATGAATCGTTTAGGAATGATGGTTGATATATCACACGTTAGCGACAGCACTTTTTATGATGTGATTAGATTAAGCAAAGCTCCGGTTATTGCTTCACATTCCTGCTGCAGATTTTTCACTCCCGGTTATGAAAGAAATATGAGCGATGAAATGATAAAAGTTCTCTCACAGAACGGTGGAGTTATTCAAATTGCTTTTGCCAGCTTTTTTCTGCGAAATGATATTTATCAAAACTATACAAACGGCGAAGAAAATATTAAGAAATATCTAAAAGAAAATAATATAAAATCAGGTACAGATTCAGCCTGGCAATACGAATCAAATTATTGGAAAGAGAATCCACTTCCTGCTGCAACTGTTGAGGATGTCGCTAATCATATCGATCATATAAAAAGTTTGGTGGGTATAGATTACATTGGTATTGGATCTGATTTTGATGGAACCGGCGGTTTGCTTCCGGTTGATTTAAATGATGTTTCTAAATATCCAAATCTTGTATATGAATTGTTGAAACGGGGATATTCTGATAACGATATCCAAAAAATTCTTGGTGAAAATTTACTAAGGGTTTGGAAGCAAGTTGAGGATGTTTCTGCAGATTTGAAATAGTCATTGCGAGGAGTTTACGACGAAGCAATCTATTTATTTAATTGAATCATCAGATCACTTCGTCCCGATAAACTTCTATGACAAAAAGCAATCTCGGGACTCGTGATGACAATATTATTTGTACAACTTCTCATTACTTAACAACCGCAGTTCTGTTAGAATTATTAACAAGATATTCACTATAAATTGCGGAGCTCATTCTTCTCACTCTGGGATTTTTATCTTGTGTTGCAAGTCCCAACAATTCATTCATACCTTTTTCACTATCCATTCTGTATAAAGCTAAACCAATTAAAACTTTAATGTCAGAATCTTTTTCAACTTTAAGCTGTTTGATTAGCGCATCTTCAGTATCAATGAATCTATATTGTCCTGCAAGATAAATAGCACTTTCTCTAACACCATCATTTTCAGATTGTATTCCCATAATCAAATTTTGTAAAGCATATTTATGTTTTGATAAATCAGAAATTTTCTGGTTTTGTCCAAAAGAATCTGTAACTAGGAAAAAGAAAAGTATTGCAACTAATGCAAAGTATAACTTTTCTGAACTGTGTAATAATGTTGTTTTCATTTTGTACCTCTTGTAAATAAATAATAAATATATCTAAGCGTCTGGTACAAACGTACTTTAAGGAATTGTCAGCGGTGTCATCTCAAGGTAAAGAGATGTAAAGAAATGTCATGAGAATTAGGAATTGGAAATGAAGAATTAAAAGTGATCTTTAGTTAAAAGCCAATAAAACATTTTATATTGGATTGTTCATATCACCAACTTATACCCAATCCCATGCACAGTTAAAATTACTTGCGGATGATTTGAATCAACTTCTACTTTTTGTCTTAGCTTTAAAATAAAATTATCAACAGTTCTTGTAGTCGGAGTTTCATCATAACCCCAAATTTCTGTTAATAAATCTTCACGACTCACAGTTGAATTGCGGTGTTTCCATAAATGATGAAGTATTTCAAATTCTTTGTGAGACATTGCAACATCTTTGTTTTTTGATGTTGCTTTGTATCCATTAAAGTTTATTTCTAATCTGCCAATTTTTATATCACGTTCGGATTCATTCATTACAAGATTTTCACCCCTTCGTAAAATTGCTTTTACTCTTGCAAGTAACTCGCGTAAACTGAATGGCTTTGTAACATAATCATCAGCACCAAGTTCTAGTCCGACAACCTTATCAATTTCTTCACCTTTGGCTGTAAGTAAAATAACCGGAGTTGTAATTCCCGCTTTTCTAACTTCCTTACACACATCAAATCCCGATTTTTTAGGCATCATCACATCAAGAATAATCAGGTTATAACTATTCTCAAGAATTTTTTTTAATCCCTGTTCACCGTCGTTTGCTGTTTCTACATCGTAACCCTCAAACTCAAGATTATCTTTTAATCCGGTTCTCATATTTTGCTCATCATCTACGACTAAAATCTTAGGCATTTTTTTCTCCGTTTTTTAATTGAGAATTTTTAGGAAATAACAACTTAAAACTGCTGCCCTCACCTAGTTTGCTTTTAAGAATAATTTTCCCGCGATGTGCATCCATGATTTGTTTTACTAAAGAAAGACCGAGTCCTGTTCCCTTTGTTGTATGAACAAGTCCCGAAGAAACGCGATAAAATTTATCAAACACTTTTTTCTGATCTTCTTCAGAAATTCCAATTCCTTTATCTCTTACTTCGATAGAGACTGAATCGTTTTCATTACCTATAATCAATTTTATAAATTTTATCTCATCACTATACTTTACTGCATTATCTAAAAGATTTACAATTGCTTCAGAAACTGCTTCGCGATCAATAACTACTTTTGGAATATCAATTCCGGGTTCATATTCAAAATCAAATCCTTTGTTATAAAGGTGGTAACTGTAATTTTGATAAACCTGAATAACAACTTCATTTAAATCTTCTTCGGCAAAATTAAACTTTCTCTTTCCCGCTTCCATTTTAGAAAAGTTTAATATTGTATTAACAATTCTTCCCAAACGATTAGACTCGTGGCTGATAATTGTATAGTACTCTTTTTTCTTCTCTTCAGTTTTAACACGATCCATCTCAAGAGTTTCTGCAAACATACTTATCAAAGCAAGCGGTGTTCGAAGTTCATGAGAAACATTCGAAACAAAATCAGCTTTTGCTTGCGCCAGTTCTAATTCTTTTTTAACGGCACGATAAACAAACCAGACTGCTACGATTAATACTACCAGCAAAATTCCAATCAGAATTAAATTATTCAAGGCTCGTTCAGTTACTAAATCTTCAATGGATTTTCCCACCAAGGAAATTCCAAGGTTGTAATCAGGAAAAATCCATAAAGTCTTTTGAGCTTGCACTGATCGTTTTTCAAAATCTTTTGTAGAGTTGTATTGATATCCGGTTTTTGGATTAATTACAGAAATTATAAATTCATCTTTTGCAACTTCCTGCAGTCTCGCAGAAAGAATATTTGTAATAAATTCCTGTGGATTTATAACAGTTCCGTAAATTCTTTTTGTTTGTGTGTTTAATCCTGTAAATACAAGTAACGATTGATTGCTTGAATGAGGTAGAACAAGTGGTTCAATTTTATTATATCCTATATCCCGATACCCGTAAAGTTTATTGATTTTATCGGAATTACTTGCAATAACATCTTTAAAATATTGCTCAAGTGAGTCAATATTAGTTACGCCACTATTTCTCTTAAAATAAAATGTTATATTTTTAGGATTCAAACTATCAATCGTAAAAATAAATGTTACTAATTTATTTTCGTTCAACAAATTATTAAATGTCTCTGCGCTGCTCGGAGAATTGTTAATGGATTCAAGATCATCAATTATACTATTGGCACTGTTTCTAACAACATCTTCAGAATACTGGTTTACTGAAAATAAAATTGCCTGCAGCTGGTTGTTGTAGATTTGTTCAAGAACCTGTTCGTTCTCGTTTAATTTGCCAAGTTCATTAACTAACAAAAATGCAATAGGCAGTATGATAATGAGTATAAGTATTAAACCTATTTTTTTCATAGAATGTTTTTTTTGTATATCCATTTGTCAGTCTGAGCCTGTCGAAGACTGACCGCACTTAGATTTAACAGTCACACTTCGACTTCGCTCAGTGTGACAAAGGAATTTTCATCAAACTACTGATTAAAATTTATTTTTTCTTCAACTGCTCAGAAACTTTTCTTTGCACAATTTCTTTTATCGAATCATAAGTAAGATTTTCGGGTATAACTGGTTTTAAAAACTCAACATTAATTTTAGTCCAGGGTTTAGGAAAATGTGTTCCGCGTGGAAGTGCATCGTAAGCACCACTTATTGCAACAGGAACAATGGGAACATTTAATTCCCGACTAAGTATTGCAAATGTTTTTTTGAAATCACCAATCTCTCCTGTTTGCGTGCGCGTTCCTTCCGGGAAAATGATAATATTTTTTCCACGTTTTAAAACCTCAGCCATTTTTTGTAACGATGTTTTTAAATCACTCAAATCCATTACGATAACATTACTCTTTGCCGCTAATAATTTTAGAAAACTATTTTTAACATGTTTTTCTTTTGCATAAAAATAAGTTTGCTTCATCAGCTTATTTTTTAGAAATACAGCAACAAATAATCCATCAAAAAAGCTTTGATGATTTGGTGCAAGAATGAAAGGACCATCAGGCAAATTTTCTAATCCTTCGCCTTTTAATCTGAAGTAAAGTTTTAGAAAAACTTTTGCAATGTTTTTCATAATGTTATGCGTAAACCAGCTTTTGGGAAGATCCAGATCCAGGTGCTCTTTAAATATTTTTCCCCAATCAATTGCCTCAACACTTAATTTTGTTTTCCTATCTCTTATATTTTCTGCAAGTTCAACAATGTTTGGAAATGCAACAAGCTCTGATTCAGTAAGCTTAACTCCAAAATTGGATTCCAGATAAACGCCGAGGTTAACCTTATCTAACGAATCTAATCCTAAATCAATTTCAAGATGATCAGATGGATGAATAGTCATTTCTTTTTGCTGCTTTAGAAAATCTTTAATTAAAACGTATTCCTGAAAATCAGGTTCAACAATACTTTCTAATTTCTCTTTAGAAATCATTTCAAGTTTAGGGAATAAAAATCTTTTTAGTTTTAACAATCTTGTACGTGGCAAAGGTTCTTTTATCAAACTAAACTTCATTACTTTTTTATAAGGAGTAACAGATTGGTTGTATTTATCAATAACCTGCCACTTAATCATCTCTTCAACATTTTCAATTCCAAGTTCCTTTGCTTTTTGATAATCCGGATAAATCACTGCGTGCAGCATATCTTGTTTTTCAAAAACTCCGATCTCTGTTATTACTTCAGTCATGCTCTGAATTTTATTTTCAATCTCTTCCGGATTAATATTTTTACCGTTTGATAAAACAATAATTTCTTTTTTTCTCCCGGTTATAAAAATTCTGTTATCCTCATCAAGGTAGCCCAAATCACCAGTGTAAAGCCAGCCGTCTTTAAGTATTGCCGCTGTTTCTTCGGGACGATTGGAATATCCTTGCATACCATTTCTTCCGCGATTCACAATTTCACCATCAACAATTTTAACTTCATTTGTTTTAAGCGGCTGCCCTGCAGAGCCAGGTAAAACTTTGCCCGGACGGGTAAAAGTAATCATTGGAGCGCACTCAGTCATTCCAAAACCTTCAAGTATTTCAAATCCAAGTGTTAGATAATCCTTAGCAACTTCCTTATCCAATGCTGCGCCGCCGCTTACCATATATTTAATATGTCCGCCAAATTTCTTTTGGACAGAGCCGAAAATTTTTCTCGAAAAACTTAGCGAATTTTTCTTCTCTGCAATTCTGAAAAGAAGTTTTGCAATTGCGCTTTTATCAATCTTATCTTTAATCCCTTTTCTTATAAGATTGTACAAACGTGGAACACCTATGATAATTGTAATTCCGTGTTGCAGTGTTGCCATAATATCTTCAGAAGCCATTGATGGAGAAAAAGCAATTGTTCCTCCAATACTTAATGGAATTACTAATGTTCCCATTAATGGAAATATGTGATGCAGTGGAAGTAAAACCATAACCAGATCATCACTTGTATAAACATTTACATCAGTTGTCACAGCTTCGATATTAACGAGAAGATTATCATAAGAAAGCATTACGCCTTTTGGTGAACCGGTTGTACCGGAAGTATAAATTATTACCGCCGTTTCATTTGGATCCGGTTCAGGAAATTTAGCGTCAACTTTTGATTCTTCAATTTTTATTTCATCAAGATTAATTTTTTCAATTTTATGATTTAATTGTGCAATAGCTTTTTCACAAACCTCTTTAGTTTCATTGGAATAAAAAATTACTTCCGGTTTGCAATCATTTAAGATAAAGGCAACGTCATCAGCTGAAGATAAATAATCGATCGGAACAGCTACAGCTTTTTTTAGCAGGGTTGCATAAAATGAATAGACCCATTCAAATCGATTCTCAGAAAAAATTGCAACCTTGGATAAATTTTCTGACGGGAGTAATGATGAATACGAAATTGCGTTTTTAATTAATTGTGCGTAATTAATCTTCTGATCCTTAAGAATCATAGCGATTTTATTGTGATCTTTTAAAAACATTTTTGCCTTTAGTTGATGAAGTGTCAATTCAAAAATATCAAAATATATTGTTAAATGCTCTTAAGTATAAATCACTGTAATCCTGGGTATAATAGTCATTTTGTGTTG
>DPRR01000018.1 GCA_003538625.1 Ignavibacteriales bacterium | reverse complement strand
ATTTTCTTCTCGTTTTTGTCATCGCTGTAAAATTAATTAATCAGACCTAAACTGATTTTAATTTCTTCTCCAGCTTTTCAGGGGGCTAAGACACAACCATGTCTGAAATCATACTAAGTTGGATGATGAATTTGTATTTGCATAGGAAAAACACCATTATTAATAGTGCCAATCCATGACCGATTCAGTTCGGTCAGTTTTGTTCGTTTTCAGGTTTTTGTTAAACCGGTTGTCTCAAAAGAACTGCGCCAAAATTCGTCCGGTGTATAGCTAAGATAGTGATTTTAATTGGTTCTGCCTTGTAAAATTGTGATTTATTTTACTGTATTATAGTCGTTTGCGTTGCTAATTTTGCCGGTTAAGTTTTAATATTAAATAGGTAAAGTTCGGTGGGAGTTGTCACCTATCTGGAGTAAAAAAATCTTATATTTTCAAGGTAGGAGTTGGGTGACTTTAAAATTCAAATAATTTCTTACTAATACCCTGTGAAAGTTGAGTTCATGTGAAATTTAAAAGTTACAAAATAAGGTACGGGCTATATAAGTGAACCCATTATAAAACTTGAATATTTTAATCCAAAATTGACTTGCAAAGACTTTTGTAACGGTTACTTTAAAAAACTAATTTCGAGAGCATAAACATCCCAGATTTTGGAAGGTAGAATTTATCGTTTTTAAAAATAATGGACTTATGAAGCTGAAAACAAAAATTAACCTTAATTTTCACCTTAACTTTTTGGATAAGATTAATTCTCCAAAAGTAGTTCAAAACTGACAATGTGCAGATAATGAAGCGTATAGTAAAATTTATATCTCAAGACAAAAAATAGGCATTAATGTTGACCACTACAATTTCTAACTTAAATATTTGAGAAATGAAAAAGATTTTAAAAAATGGCTTTCTATTGCTCATATTGAGCGTGGTCATTATTACATCGTGTAATAATCCAACTAAAACCAAGATCGAAACAGTTCGTATCGGAAGTTTCTTTACGGCTGTTGATTATGCCCCTTACTTAATCGCAAAAGACAAACATTGGTTTGAAGATTCTTTGGTTGTAAAAGGAATAAAGGTAGAATACACCGAGTTTCAAACTTTACCGACAATCAATGAAGCATTTGCTACAGGTAAAATTGACATTGTATTTGAAGCTGAACCTCCAGCCATTATTGGAAAAGCATCGGGAATAAGAATTGTAATTCGAGATATTTCTTGCAGTTTAATTCAGGAAATACTCGTTCCAACTAATTCAAATGTTAAAACAATTGTGGATCTGAAAGGGAAAAAGATTGCTGTCTTAGCGGGAACAAGCTCACATTATGGTGTGCTTAACATGCTCAGGGATAATGGAATTAATGCTAATGATGTTCATATAATTGATATGGTTCCACCTGATGCAAAAGCTGCTTTCGAAAGTGGGCAGATTGATGCTTGGGCGGTGTGGCCCCCGTTTGTGGAGCAGGAAGAACTAACAGGAAAGGGTAGAATACTTCCAAAAGGTGATGCTTACATTAATAGCATCATGGCAGTAAGAGGTGATTTTATTAAAGACAACGAAGCTATCTACAAAACGATTGAAAATGTTTTCAATAATACAAAAATATGGATTCTGGCAAACCCCGATTCAGCAGTGGCAATTGTTTCAAGACAACTTAATGTTCCTATTGAAGTCATTCAAAAAGCCTGGCCACGGCACGATTGGACAGCTAAACTGAATATGAAGGTAATTGATGACATACAGGCAAAGGCGAACTTCCTAAAAGAGACCGGAAAAATTCAAAACCCTGTAAAGGTTAAGGATGATTTGATTCCTGTTTACATCAAATAAACTGCTTTCAATAAACAGATAGGATTGTGAATCGAAAAATAACAAACAAGCTGATTGCTTTTAGTATTGGTATTATCTTACCAATAGTTATTATTCTTCTTTGGAATTGGGGAGTAAAAACAGAGGTTTTACCCCCTTCGCTCATAGCAAGCCCGATTAAAGTTTTGAGTAAATTCAAAACTTTAATCGGTGATGATGTGCTGTGGCTTAATGCAAAGGCTAGTCTGTTCAGGTTGCTTGCAGGATTTTTATTAGGCAGCATTTTCGGTATTGCATTGGGTGTATTAGTCGGAGTTTCAAAACTAGCATCCCGAATTATTGAACCGCTTTTTCTAATTCTTATTCCCGTTCCTCCGCTTGCATGGATTCCTCTGTTAATAATTACTTTTGGAATTGATCAGGGTTCAAAAATTGCTCTTATATCAATTGGTAGTTTTTGCACTTTGTTTCTCACTACTTCCTATTCTGTTAAGGCTACTGATAAAAACCTGCTTGAGTTGAGCAATCTTTATTCAAAAGAGTGGTATGTAAAACTTTTCAGAATCTTACTTCCTTCTTCAGCATCAAACATCATAGGAAGTTTGCGTGTGTCAATGGCACTTTCGTGGACTTTGCTCATGGCTAGCGAAATGATAGCTTCCTCATCAGGGCTTGGATGGTTTATTTGGGATTCAAGAAATTTTTCCAGACCTGATGATATGATTGTCGGCATGATTTCAGTTGGAATTTTGGGGTGGTTCACGGATAGGTCACTTCAATGGCTTGGCAACTACTTTAGCAGATGGAAAGCAGTGAAAAAAGAACCATCGTTGTTGAATATGTTTCGCATTTGGGTTTGGAGCAATTTGCCGTTGCAAAATCAGTGGAATGATTTAAGAGCTATTTATCGCAAGCTGCAACTTTCGGTAAGTGATTTTTTCTTTGATAAGTTTAATCTTGTTTTCGGGAAAAAGAAAAGTCAATCAAGAACTCACCCTGACACATCCAATAAAACAGTACTTGAAGTTTCAATCAAAGAAAAAAAATTCAAATTAAATGGCGGAGAATTGAGGGTTCTAAAAAACCTTAGCTTAAATATACAACAGGGAGAGTTCAATACATTTATTGGCCCCTCAGGTTGTGGGAAAACCACTTTGCTGAAACTCATTGCCGGACTTGATGTGGATTTTTCAGGCGAAATAAGAAACAGCAATGAAAAAGTAATCGGATCTTCGCTTGAAAGATGTATTGTGTTTCAGGAGCAACGATTGCTTCCCTGGTTGAGAGTTAAAGATAACATTACTTTTTCGCTGCCTGTTTCAATTAGAGGAAATTTAAAAAGAAAAAAAGCATTGGAAGCCATTGAACTTGTCGGCTTAACCGGTTTCGAAAATGCTTATCCAAATCAGCTTTCTGGTGGTATGCAGCAGAGAGTTGCTTTAGCAAGAGCAATGGTTAACCTCCCTAGAGTATTGTTGCTCGATGAACCTTTTGGAGCACTAGACTCCATCACACGAGACAAAATGCAAAAAGAAATGAAGCGTATATTGAAAGGCACTGATACAACGGTGCTTATGGTAACACATGATATTGATGAGGCAATAACATTGAGTGATAGAATTTTAGTTCTTAATGGAAGTCCAACTTCGATTTCTAATTCATTTAATATAAATCGAAACGGAGCTCATGATAAAACCACTGATGAGTTTGTAAAAATTAGAAAAGAATTGATCAATGAATTATTCAGATAAAAATTTCGCTAAGGTTTCTCTAAGTGAAAAGTCATTAAACCTAATGCCATTCTTAGCATTTTGCAGGGAAATAAAGAAAATTTATCCTCAAAATACTAAAATAATAAACCATTGGCGGCTCAATGAAATTAATATTAATGAGGGAATAAAACATGGAATGTTGGATTTCAAAAATGAGTTAATTCACATTTTAAGCACTACAGAAGTGCCATTTTATCCGTTTTTTATTGAACTTTCTTTATTTGACCCTGAGGATAGAACTGGTAAGACTTTTTATTCCTTACTTTTTTCTGACAATGAAAATGCTCTTTCATCATATTTTTATCAGATGGGCTGTAACTTAACAGAAGCCAATATTTCTGCACGTCCTCGCAGCCCTATTATTCCTAATAAACACCTACATGAATATATTTATTATTCCTTACATATTGAGACGAATACGCATAACAATATCTATTTTAACGAACTACAGCCTGATTCAGATTGGATGTCCATAGGACATTATAATATTGATAATGCAAAGGATGAACTATTAGTCGAAACAAAAGAAGAATTAAGCAGGTCAATTAGTGGTTTTTTACAAGATGTCAGTGATCAATTTACAGTTTGTCTGAAGAATGAGAATGGCAGACACATCTATAACTATGCTGCACTAATACCATTATTTAGGCCAGCAGCAACTTTTAAAGGTGAAGATGAAAGAATCTATAATGGTGGAGGTCTTTTTGTTTACGGTCACTTAGCTGACCAAATTAAAGAGGATAGGTTTATATTAGAGGTTCAAAGTAATATTACAAAATCTATATTCCAAACCAGTCATAGTCAGATTGCTTTTGACGAAAAGGACAATTTAATAAAAAACATTGAATTAAAGCTCATTCATCAAATTAAAAATAAACTGTCGCATCGTTTAATTGAGAAACTTAAAGATCTTAGAACAAATATTGAGTGTGATGCCACATCACAAAAGGAGATGGACGATACGATTAATTTTACCGAAGAATTAATCACAAAACTTACCCACTACCTAAACAGCTTCGGAAAAGCTTTACAAATGTCCGAAGATAGTATAATTAGCATTAATGAAATAAAACTCGCTATTGAATCGAAGGCATCTCAGTTTAATATCCCAGTTGTTATCATTTCAGAAGCAGATAATAATACATTCCAAATAAAGATAGATATTTCTATTTTTCAGTTTATTATGGAAGAGTTAGTTATGAATGCCAGTCGGGAATATAATAAAAAGATCAATATCAACAAAGAAAAAAAAATGAAAGTATATTTATTCCCAGATAAATCATTGAAGTTTGTTTTAATCAATATTCAGTCAATGAATCTTGATTTCTTAGACCCAGATAAACTTCCTGCAATAGGGAAGTTTCCTTTAGCCAATACAACTTCAACCGGGTTTGGGTTGTATTTAATAAATAAGGTATTGGAACAAGCTGGGGCTATTAGATTTCCAGATGGAAGATTTCTGTCTCCTAAAAACACTGAGACAGGTTCAACAATTGCTATTCAGTTACCAATCAATGAAAACACAAAAACGAACAAATGAAAAGTTGCTTAATTTACTCAAACAAATCTGCCTTATATGAAAGCAATTTGTCTGAAAACGAGTCACAATATGGATTGAAAGGGCTTGAAAAACTTTTTTCAAATAATAATATTCAATTCATTGATTCAAAAAACACTACAATCAAGGAACCCAAAGGTGATTATATAGTCATCGTTGATGATGATTATGAAGACATTGGCAAGTTGTTGAATTATAGTAGCGAATGTGGTGAAATTGATTCTATTATTGTGTGTACTGATGCTGATTCAGTGCACAGGTTACTCTCCCTTTTTAACAAAGAACCTGACTTAATAACATTGGATTTTCAATTGAGAGATGACGGCAATTTTATTGAAGAAACCTCTCAACTCTATTCCACAGTTAAGAAAAAATGGAATGACATTCCTGTAATTGGAATTACTAATTTTGAAAGTCAAACCCATAGGGATGGAATTGCACAGCTTATTGCATTAATAAACAAAAACTGGGATAGTGTATATGATAAGAGAATTGTTTGGTCATCATTGCCGACAATACTAAGAGATAAAATTCGCATTAGCAGATTAAATAGAGAAAAAGAACAACTAGCTACAGAACTAAGCAAAGCTCAAGGGAATTTAAACGACTTAAAAAAGACACTCGGCATTGATTTAAAAACAAGAACTGAAAGTTCTGATTTTGCAACATTGCAAGATCCACTCATTGGCAACTCGCTGAAGATGAAAGAACTCCGGTTTCATATTGAGTTAGCTGCAAAAGATAAAGGCAATGTTCTTTTGTTGGGCGAAACTGGAACAGGAAAGGAATTAGTTGCAAAAGCAATTCACAAACTCAGTGGAAAAAATAAAGAAATTGTGATTGTGAATTGTGCGGCTATACCTGAAACACTTATTGAAAGTGAATTGTTTGGGGTGGTAGCAAATTACCACGGCTTTCACAACAAGACAGAAAAAGTTGGATTCTTTGAACAAGCAAAAGGAAGCACCTTGTTTCTTGATGAAATTCATCATATGAGTTTGTCTGCACAAGCAAAAGTTTTGCGGGCAATTGATGATAAAAAATTTTACAAGTTAGGTGGGGAGAAGCCAATTGAGTTAGGTGACGATACCCGCATTCTTGCAGCGACCAAGCCCAATATTGAAGAACTTATTGAAGCAGGGAATTTTCTTGAAGATTTATTTGGAAGGTTGAATTCATTCATGCCCATCTTGCCAACATTGAGTGAAAGAACTGACGACATATTGGAATTGATTGAATATTTCCTATTAGCGAAAAAATCCAACTTGGTTCTTACATCAGATGCAAAAGATGTTATAGTAAAGCACTCTTGGAAAAGGAATGTAAGAGAATTACGCAATTTTATTTTCGGTTTGAATAATCTTTATTCAGGCACAGTCAACACAATGAAAAATCTTGGCAGTATCCCCAGACAGACAATTATTGATAAGGAACACATTGAATATGCATTGAGCCTACACGATAAGAAAAGCAGCGATGAAAAAATAATTCGTCAAATAATAGTAGGGGATGAATTACTAGTGTCCAATGCTGCAAAGAAATACGTTGAACCAAACGCGAAACTTCTTTTATCAGCTATTCTAAATGCATTGCAAAATTTTAATAAAAAAGCTCAAGTAACACTAGTAGAACTGGCACAACAAATCGTGATGCCAGGAAAAGGAAATAAGGGAACAGCAGGGCCTCATTTAAGTTCAGAGTTCAGCAAATATAAAAGCCATTTTAAAGAATTAATGAGTTCAAATGAATTTTCAGATAAACTTCAATTGGCAATGAAATACCGCCCGCTCAAAAACATTATCACTTCTTAATCAAAACTTTCGCCTTAATTTTGTCCTGAAAAAAATCAAAATATTTTCGATCGCATAGTACAAAATAATCTTCAATTCGTTTAGAACCCGCACCAGATTATGGTTTGCGGGTTTTTCATATTTTATTTCACCGATCCACTTATTCTGCTGGTATAGTATTCGATTAGTAGGTATAATAAGCTTAAATCAGCAATTTGAAATAAGTTAAAAAAGGAGGTCGAAATGAAATTATTAAATACAAATTCAAAGGTTGATCCATTAAAGATTAAAATAATTTGGAATATCACAAAAATCTGTGCCTGGGATTGTGAATTTTGTTGTGTTGACGCTTACCATGTCAGTAAAACTAAAAACGAAATTTGCATCAAGTCAAAAGGTTTAACAATGGCAAATAGAATTCCTATAAATGGGTCTACTGGTCAACAATACGAAATTGCCAAGAATTTTTTGGTATCGCAAAAAATGGAAATTGGTCTAATTGATAAACTTCAAATCCTGAACAATATCAATCTTAATTCGAATATTGATTTTTCAGGAGGTGATCCACTTCTATTGCAAGAGAATTTAGCTGTTATTGAAAAAGCAGCTCAAAAATTTGGAAAGGAAAATATATCATTAACAGCCACTGGTATTGGTTTTTCATTAATTGACGTTGATGCTGTTGCTTCACTTGTGGGTGGTGTCGATTTCACTTATGATTTTCCAAAATCAGAAAATGTCCCTTTTCGCCCAAATGGATATAATCACTCTAACCTATCCAAAGTAATGAAACTTGCGAGCAAGGGAGTATCTGTAACAGCTCAGATTCCTTTGTCTGAAAAGAATATTTCTGAAGATATAATAGAAAAGATATTTCAGGATCTTCATTCAGCCGGAGTAAGAAAGATTTTACTCATGAGAATATTCCCTGTTGGCCGTGGTAGCGACATGAAGTTTAATTACCCATCAATAAAAGATTACCTTACTGCCATTGAAAAATACAAATCCCTTCAATCAAAATATGGCTTCCCCGTGGTTAATATTCAAACAGGTCTAAAGAAGACAATTGAACTCGGGAACACTTCAAATGAGATTTATGATTCATCTCACCTTAATATTAATCAGCTTGGGATACTTTCAAAAAGCCCTTGGGCCTTTGACAAATATGGTGAGCCAATACCTGAGTTTGTTATTGGTGACATGAAACACAACAGTCTCTCTGATCTTCTCGGCATTACATTAAAAAAAGATCTCAATATCATGCAGAATTTGAGATTTTTATCAAATAAAGCAGCAAGTTTCCTTTAATCATATTTTAAAAATAATGAGTCATGAAAATAAAAGAAATTACCACAAAAAGTATTATTACAGAAAGTAAGCTCCCAGATGCAGATTATGTAATAAATCCTTATGTTGGTTGTCAGCATGCTTGTATATACTGTTATGCAGATTTTATGAAAAGATTTACAGGGCATAGTTCTGATACATGGGGGGAATTTGTAGATGTAAAAATTAACTCTGCAAATACCATAAGACTAACAAGCTTTAACGGAAAAACCATCTTAATAGGTTCTGTAACTGACCCATATCAACAAACCGAATTGAAGTACGGTAACACGAAAGGAATATTGAAAAATCTACTTGTCAGTCAACCAAATATTGAGATATTGACTAAGTCAAGCTCTATCCTTCGTGATATTGATTTACTCATACAGTTTAAAAATCTTCGTGTTGGAATATCACTTAATACTCTTGATCAAAAACTTTCAAACATGATGGAACCTTATGCTTCAAGTCCTCAGTCAAGGATAAATGTTATAAAGCAACTTAGTGAAGCAGGAATAGAATCTTATTTATTTATTTCTCCAATTTTTCCTTACGTTACTAATTTCAAAGATCTACTTGAAGAAACAATTCCTTATACTCGAAATTTTTCATTCGAGAACTTAAACATTCGCTCCAATAATAGGGCTAAAATACTTGAGTTTATCAATCAAGTCTTACCTGAGTATTTTGGTTTCTACGCAAACCTTAACAGTCAATCCTGTTACTGGCAATCATTAAAGTCGGAAATCGAATTGTATTGTAAAAATAAAGATTTGAAATACAGAATATATTTTGATCATTCAACTGACAAAAAAAAGTAAAAATGAATCATTTACCCAAACTAAGAGATTTTATTTACTCTGCCAAATTATCAACTTACGCTTCTGGTCTAAAATCCAACAGGTATCCGAACCATCTCAAAGAATATTTATTTGCTAAAGACAATTACCTGTATAAAGATAATTACTATGGTAGCGCTATTGATGCAGGATTAGAGATCATTTATGAATCGGAAATCCCAATCTGGTCTATGTCTTATCGTGGCGGCATTACTGAGCAGGGTGTTGATACAAAAGAATGCTTCAAGTTCTTGATTCAGTCTTTATCAAATGTTCCTCAGTCATTTCCAGTTCGTGGCCCATCATTCTATAATGCGTTTAACTACCAATACATTAATGAACATCAGGGTGATATTTTAGATTTTATTGGATGTGAGAAAATATTTCTAAACGGCAAATTAATTTACATGAAGAAATATTTCGGAGGTGTTTTTAATATTGAAGGATCAATTACCTCAGAAATGATCTGTAATTCACTATCTATTAATTTGTAATCTTCATCGAGTTCTTTTTTAATGGAAAGAACAGAGGTATATATTTCCCAACCTCAAAAAGCTTAAACTGGTAAAGATCAAGTACGAAAGTTCTACATAAATTATTTTGTAATTATTTACCTCATTGCTTTGGATCGATTGTCCGTTATGAAACAAAATGGCTGTACTCATACCTCTGGCTTTTGCTGAATTTGAAGAATACTAAAGAAATGTCCTGTACCCCAAAGTCATTCGCTATCGAATATTTAAAGAAACTCAACAAATAATTAAGGTTAAATTCTACCTTAAATTTCTTTCTTTTCATTCATGCTTCTTTTTAACAAACACCTACTAAACCATTACCAATCAATGGTTTGCGTGTTTCTACTTTTATTTCGAATTGTTCTTAAATGCAAACGGCATAAGTATTGGCATACATGAGTCAGAATCAATAACACTGAAAAAGTTCTTTGACAATCTGGCGGGTAACAAGTTTAAGAAACAAGCTTCAAACAGTTAATGCCGCATCTGTATGAAGTTTTAAACCAAGCGGCTTTTTAATAACAATGAAAAAAGTTTTAATTTCAAACGGAAGTCCAGCTCACGACTCAAAACCGAGTCCCACTTTCAACCCCATGAATGGTGGTGAAAAAATTCTTCCCGGTACACTGCACGGTGGTGAGGAAATTCTTCCGGGAACATTGCATGGTGGCGAAGAAATCAAGCCAGGAACACTTCACGGTGGTGAAGAAATCAAACCCGGTACTCTCCATGGTGGTGAGGAAATTCTTCCCGGAACATTACATGTTAACGATTACAGAAGGGCAGCATGCCCTTCTGCTTTTCCTGAACAGTTATTGGATGGCACATTATATGCCGATTTTTCTCCGGCTACTTATCGCACCAAAGACGGTAGTGCCTTGTACAAGTTCCGTTATGTGAGAATAGACGAAAAGTTCGAAGTGGATATCATTGAGCAGCCTTCATACCGTCACCGTAGCTCTGATGCACATATAGTACACCGTTTGCCTTCGGCACGGGGTGGTCAGAAAATCTGTATCTCTTCTGGTCATGAACCAACATCGCTGGAGGGAGCAAAAAATATCTCTATTCAGTGGGCTGAACTTACGCATGAGTACATCAAAACAGGCAGAACCCTTGATCAGCAGATTACTCAAGGTACAAATCGAAACAACAGCTCTGCTAATAATAGTAATAACAGAAGCGGAGGTTTTTGGGATTGGCTGTTCGGATAAAACAGGACTATTTTAATCGTTGTCAAACATTTAAAACAGATAATTGATATGAAAAAAATAAAAGAAATGAACGGTCGTCCCAAAATGAAGATTTTGGAAAGTGCCTACAATGAAATCATCAACACTATTGGCAGCCGTCCTGCTGAATCGGGTGGTTTACTCTTCGGAAAAGAAGATGATATGATAGTTCAAAAGTTTGTCTTTGACAAACACGCCCGTATTACTCGTTCTTCCTATACCTTCAATACTGAGTTTTTGAACCCTGAAATCAAACGGATTTGGAACGATGAAGGGTTGTCATGCATTGGTTTCATTCATAGTCATCCTCATGGATATGGTCGTCTTAGTCCACCTGATCTTGAATACTTTGCAAGTATGTTCGAATGTATGCCCCGCAAACACTACATAACTCCCATTGTTTTTACAGTGCCGGATGGAGGCTTTAAAATCAATGCTCACATTCTCCCAAATAAGTCAAAAGAAACCATTAGTGCTGATGTTGAAGTATTGCCGGATGATTATTTCCAGAAAAAAACTTCAGCGGCTTTAAACGAATCACCTGTAAGTCCGAATATCTTTTTCGTCAAGGGATTTAAAAGAAGAACAAAATTCGATTCGGTTGTGCGGATTATTTGGATCGTATGGTTATTGCTGATAACGTTCAGCCTGAGTTGGTTCTTGATTAAAACCATATACATATTTACTAACTACTTTAATAGAATTTTGTCATGAAAAAAATTGAAAATTACAATCGCATTAATGGAGCAGTGAATGTTGACTTGCTCCAACACACTCACATTATTGGTGTTGGTGCTGGTGGTGCATACTGCCTGTATGAATCCCTGGCCCGTTCAGCTACTGGTAAACTCACTGTGTCGGATTTTGATACGGTTGATGATGTGAACCTTACAAGACAAGGTTATGAGATGCACCAACTCGGGAAACTAAAGGTGGATGCCCTTGGCGAGCACTTACTGAATGTAAATGCAGGTTTGGATTACACCGGTATTACTAAAAACTTCCTGGTGATGGATGACAATGAGTTAGATTCCATTTTCGGCAAAGGTGATTTGTTCCTTTTCCTGACCGACTCATTCTCAGCTCAGGCATTCGGAAATAAGTTAGCATTACGTTACGGTAAACCCGCTATTTGGGCTGGGTTCTATGAAAAATCACAGGCAGCCGAAATCGTATTTACGATTCCTGGAGTAACACCTGCTTGTTTCCGCTGCGCCGTTTCGCCTAGATATGAAGCACAGCAAAATAGCAAAAGTGAAATCAGAATCAGTTCCAACTGCAATACCATATTTCACAGTCAGATTCTGGATGCATACGTAGGAATGTTGATTATGGCAATACTTCATAACGATGTACCTGGCTACGAATTTTCAAACTGGTTTGGTAACCGGTGGGAAAGAAATCTTTTACAATTGAAAATTCATCCGGCTTATGGTACTGAAGTCGGTTCACTGTTCCAAAGAACTTTTGCCGGTTCTGAAGGCAGAGCAATAACCTTTAACTCAGTATTTCAAAAAATTGAAGCTGAATGTCCGCCAAAGTATAAACCTTGTCCTGACTGTGGAGGTAGCGGTGATTTAAGAAGCTGTATTCACAAATCTTAAAATTAGAGTGAAATGGATTATATGCAACAAATAAAAACAGAAATCTTCAACCTCACGAATGAAGTTAGGGTCAGATTTGGAATGCAACCGGTAGCTTACTCAAACTATTTGGACAGGATGGGGCAAATGCACACGAATGAAATGTACACGCATAAGTTTTTTCTGCATGATAATCCATATTGCAAGAAAGTTGAAACCCTATTTGACAGAATGGAATATTGCGGGCTTATTGGTTTTTATGATATAGTTGGTGAAAATCTTGCTGACTATCCCGCTGTTGGTAATGCGATTCAGATTAGTCCAATAGTACAACTGATTAAAAATATAAATCCTCAACAGTTGCTTCCTGCAACAAACATTTGCAAAAACATTATAAAGGGTTGGTATAACTCACCTGGTCACCGGGCAAACTTGCTCTGTCCTGATTACAACTATGTCGGTTTTGGGTTATTGCTCTATCCTAAGGAGTGTAATGGTTTAAAAATAAAGTATTTATTAGTTACTCAAAATTTCGGGAGGTCCAGATGATAAAAACATACATAGCTATACCTATTGTCACTAAAGGAAATCTTCTTTTCCGTGACAAGGCAACAATTGATACAAACCGCAAGCTCCTGTACTACCAGAAAAGGAGTTGGAATATTATCGGGTTTACAAACAAAAGCATCTCTTTTCAAGACATCGCTGTTGTCCGGCTTATTCACCGTGCTGAATGGTTGTTGTTCTCACGTCTCGAAATAGAAAGTCATGGTGGCGATTATATAACAGTATCAGGCTTAAAGTCCGAAGACGCAAGAGAATTAAAATATTACCTCGATCATTTAAGATAAATACATGTTGAATTACAGTAACATATCAAGATATCTTAAAATCATCTGGACTATTATAAAAATCTACATAATAATCCGTTGGTTTCTGATATGTCTTTCACTGATTTTGTTATACCTGATAGGTAAGCTTATTTACAAAATTTACAAATACTACAAGTTTAGAAATGCACTTTGAATCCATGAAAAGGGGAAAATCATTGTTTTTCACGAGTTACTACCACATGCCTATGAAAATCCATCGCCCTAACTTAATTAAAATGAAGCGTTGCAGGCTATCTTGTCTTTTATAGGTACTCCACTCACCAGCTCTTCTATTGTTTTTTTCTGTCACACTTTTTGTTTGCTAGCCGACTATGAGCACTTTGTCTTTTCGTTCATTAAAGCTAATAAGTGTTGCTTGCCTCCAAGAACCAGAATGCAATCACCCTAACAAATCATTTCGACTTTGCACCAATAACAAACAACTCAAAAACTACGTTTACAGTATAAAATCATTCGAATATGGCTAAGCTTCATTAATTCAAGAATGGTGGTATCTCACACCAACTTTTCACAAATTAGGTTGCAACTTCCGACTGTCAGGGGAGCCATACAGGACAAGAGGTCATTTTCGACCTCTTTTTTTGTGCCCGGATTTTTGAAAACCTTGCTAGTATTAAGTAAAACCTGTATCGGAGTTATGAACTCAAAGATTGCAACTCTTCCTTTTTCCAAAACGAGTTTTTTCGAAAAGATGCAACCATTTACATATTTGATTTTGTTAGAAGAATGGTGTCAATTTCCACCATTCTCTAAACCCAAAAATCATCGAAAAATCCATAAAACTGTGCAAGAACTTGGCAAGAAATAAAAAAACACCTACACGGTTGAGTGTAAGTGTTTGATTTTTAGGGTGGGCCCAGCAGGGCATGATCCTGCGACCCCCTGATTATGAGTCAGGTGCTCTA
>DPRR01000039.1 GCA_003538625.1 Ignavibacteriales bacterium | reverse complement strand
CATTTGCTGAGAATGAAGAAAGTTCAACTGGTACAATTGTCATATCTTCTAATGTATAGTCATCAATATACATAATATCATTAGGTGTTGCACCAAAGAAATCATTTGCATCCAATGTTAAAGGTACAGCTGTAGTATATGCACCTATGGTATACTGTTGGGTATGAACCAATGAACCATTAAAATAAAATTGACCCAAATCATTATTCAGATCTACAATATACTCAACTAGATTCCATTGTCCGGCAGTCCAGCTAAATGTACCAGGTACTTGTCCGTCTGGATTAACTCTGCCAGCTCCACCAGCATCAAAGTAAACTTCTAATGCCCAAGAACTGTTTGATCCTGCGAATGTAGCAAGTGTGTTAAAATATCCTGCTTTTGTAGCCGGAATATATGCCCAGAAACTAATTTTGTATTTACCGGTTGTAAAAGCAGTAGCACCAAATTTCTTTACTAAATCATCGTTTGTAATAATTTTAGCAGAGTTAGTTCCAGAATGTGCAAAATCGCTTGATACTTCAGCATCTTCAGCGCCGCAAGGAGCATTGCTCCATGTTGTCCAATCGGTAGGATTTGAACAAGCTACTAAGTTGCCTGCAGTATAAGCATCAAAGTTTTCAAAAAATAGTGGTGGAGGTGCAGGTGTATCTTCAACTACTCCACGAATGTTCCAGTTATAATTTAATCCAAAACCTGCAAGATGCTGCCAAACACCTGAATCATTAACATAGTCACCATTTGCATTTGCCGGACCTGCATCACAACCTAAAGGAAAAGCTGTTGTTGATGCATCAGCAACTTCTAAACATATCCAAAGATCATTTCCGGAAATAGGAATATATGTAGACAATTCAACTTCATTCCAACCCGGAACGATTAATGTTCCAAGAGTTAAAGGCTGATTTAATAATAATGCTCCAGGAACAGATGCTGTGCCTGAATCATAAATTTTTATAGTTAAACCAGTTGCTACTTGAGCATAATAAAACTGAACGTAACGAAGTTCACCGCCGGTAAGAGGGCCGGTAATACTTGGGGTAAAGCGAGCACCGGCAATAAATGTGGTTCCGCCATCACCAATAGATGTAAAATTATCACCATCGTAATGAATAGTAACTAATGATTCGATACCATCCGGTGATCCACCTGGTTTTTGGTTTTGAGCAGCAGAAAAGTTCTGCGAGAAACTAGTTGACACGAACGCAAAAGTAACCGCAAGAACAAATAGAAAAGTACTTAGTTTACGCATGATCACTCCTTAATTTGGTTGAAAATTAATTTGAATTAAGTAAACAAAATAACTATTGAATCTGCATATTATAATATTTACAGAAATCCTGTAATGATATTAACTAATTTAAAAATAAACATCAACTATAGAATGAATTATTTTCGTGAGCCATGGATAAATCCGCGATATGGTAAAGAGTGCTGAACAGTAATAAAAGTTTTTGGATCTATGGATTCTATTAAAGCAATAATTTTTTTCTGAAATTTTCTTGGTACTATTACTACAATAATTGTAAGATTACCTTTGGCACCATAAGCGGGCAAAACGGTCACTCCATATTTTGCTTTACGCAATGCTTCTGTAATTTTTTCGCTGGATGAGATGGAAATAATATTTAACTGTGCAAACCCGAATCCGATTTTTTGTTCAATTGTAATTCCAATAATATTTCCAAGACCAAAACCAATTGCATATCCAAATAGATTTATAACCTGATCCAGATTCTGGAAAATATATCTTATTGCAAAAACCCAGATCAAAACTTCAACCATTCCGGCTACCCCGGCCAGATATTTTCTGCCCTGAACTACCAGAATCGTTCTCATAGTTCCGATTGAAACATCACAAATGCGCATAAACATTATTAATAGAGCGCCTAAAATAGATTCAATCATAAAAACCTGTTTCAAATTTTATTTTATTAATACTAATACAAAATATTTTATCTTTGCTTAACAAAATAAATATATTATAGATAAATGTTTAGAGTTCAGAGAGAAGAATTAGTAGATGAGATTACCAGAAAGGGAATAACAGACCTGGCGGTTATAAAAGCTATTGGAATAGTGCCAAGAGAAAAATTTATTGAAAAGACTATGCATCATATGGCATATAAAGATGTTGCACTTCCAATTGGTTATGACCAGACTATCTCACAACCATATACAGTTGCTTTTATGACACAGTTGTTAAATATTAAAAAACCCGGAATGAAAATACTGGAGATTGGTACCGGTTCAGGTTATCAGGCTGCCGTATTATTTGAAATGCAGGCAGATGTTTATAGCATTGAACGAAATGTTGATCTTCATCATCGGGCAACAAAGCTTTTTGATAAGCTTGGGATTAGAGTTCATGCAAAGTTTGGAGATGGTACTATTGGCTGGAAGGAATTTGCTCCATTCGATGGAATAATAGTAACAGCAGGTTCTCCGGTCATTCCCAAAAACCTTAAGGAACAATTGGCAGTTGGAGGCAGAATGGTAATTCCTGTTGGCGATCGTAAATCACAAAAACTTTACTTGCTTAAAAAGGTTTCAGAAAATGAATTTGAATCTGAGGTAATTCCTGAATTTACTTTTGTACCATTGATTGGAAGAGAAGGTTGGAAGAGGTAATTGTAATTGTTGGACCAACCTGTTCAGGCAAAACTTATTTAAGTCTTTTGCTTGCAGAATATCTTGATACCGAAATAATATCAGCCGACAGCAGACAAATATTTAGATTACTTAATATTGGAACTGCTAAACCTTCTGTGGAGCAGCTACGAAGAGTTACACATCATTTTGTAGATGAAATAAATCCTGATGATGAATTTAATGTTAGTTCGTTTGCAAATAAATCTGAGATAATAATAAGGAATCTGTTTGAACGAAAAAAAATTCCTATCGTAGTTGGTGGATCAGGGTTATATATAAAATCGTTAATTGATGGAATTAGTGAATCAGCCGATACTGATAAAGAGATTAGAACCAAACTTATGGAATTAAGACTGTTATATGGAAATGATTTCCTTTACGATGAGTTAAAAAAAGTTGATGAGATTAGTGCCAAAAAAATGCTGCCACAAAACTGGAAAAGGGTTATACGTGCATTGGAGGTTTTTAGATTAACCGGCAAACCAATCTGGTATCATCATGTCCATCAAACAAAAACTAATAGTTTTAACTATAACCAAATCGGTTTACTATGGGATAGAAATTTGCTTTATCAAAATATCGAAAACAGAGTAGATAAGATGTTAGAAGATGGTTTAGTTAATGAAGTTAAAAAAATACTTAAAATGGGATATTCAAAATCAATTAATTCCTTAAATACGGTTGGATATAAGGAAATAATTCAATATTTAGAAAATGAAATTTCATTTGAGCGATCAGTTGAACTTATAAAAAGAAATACACGCAGATATGCTAAAAGACAAATGACTTGGTTTAATGCTGATAAAAGAATTAATTGGACTCAGATAGATTCAGAAAAAGATTTAGATTTGCTTGCACAAAATATTTTAAAGGAAATTAATGAAAGAAAAAATTAGAATTGCATCCGGACAAGGATTTTGGGGTGATCTGATTGATGCACCTTATAACCAGGTGACCAAGGGTGATATCGATTATCTTGTAATGGATTATCTTGCAGAAGTAACAATGTCTATTCTCCAAAAACAGAAAAACAAAAATCCGGAACTCGGTTATGCAAAAGATATTCCTGATTTAATGAAAAGAATACTTCCGATAATCAAAGAAAAAAATATTAAAGTTATTACTAATGGTGGTGGAGTAAATCCTGTTGCATGTGCTAAATCTGTTATGAAGATTGCCGATGAACTTGGTATTAAAAATCTAAAAATTGGAGTTGTTCTGGGTGATGATATTAAAGAACAATTAAGCTATCTGATTGAGAATGGTGCACCTTTAAATAATATGGAAACAGATGAGCCTATATCAATTGTGCAGGATAAAATACTTAGTGCAAATGTTTATTTCGGAGCCTTTCCGATAGTGGAAGCTCTTGAGAAAGATGCAGATATAATTATAACCGGACGAACAACAGATACGGGTTTAACTCTTGCACCAATGATTTATGAATTTGGCTGGAAAAAAAATGATTACAATCTTTTATCTGCCGGAACGGTTGCAGGGCATATACTCGAATGCGGAGCTCAATCAAGCGGTGGCAATTTTTTAGGTGATTGGCAATCTGTACCGGATATGGCAGAAATTGGTTTCCCTATTGCGGAAGCATATCCAAACGGTGAGGTTGTAATCACTAAACATAAAAACACAGGTGGTAAAGTATCTTTTGAAACTGTAGCGGAACAATTACTTTATGAAATCGGTGATCCTAAATCATACATAACTCCCGATTGTGTTGCTGATTTTACTTCAATAAAATTGGAAGATTTGGGCAACGATAGAGTAAAAATGTACGGTGTTAAAGGATTTCCTGAAACCGAATTTTATAAAGTTTCCTGCTCATATGCCGATGGCTACAGCGCGATATCTTCATTAACTTACTCATGGCCTCAAGCTTTGACCAAAGCAAAAGCTGCTGACACTATTCTAAGAAAAAGATTGGCAAATTTGCTTTTGCAATTTGATGAGATTCGAACAGAATTTGTTGGATACAATTCCACTCATGGACCTTTAGCTAAAGAATTGGATGAAAATGATATAAACGAAATTATGCTAAGAATTGGAGTAAGATCACACGATTACAAATCTGTTGAAAGATTTGGAAAGGAGATTGCTCCTTTAATATTAACTGGTCCGCCTGCGGTAACGGGATTTGCAGGGGGGCGACCTAAACCGAGTGAGGTTGTTGCTTATTGGCCGGCGTTAATTCCTAAGAAATTAGTTACACCTAAAGTTGAGATAATTAATTTATCCTGAATTTATTTCAGGATCTTTAAATCATGAAGTAATACTTCGTTTATATCTTATCAAGTAAAAATAAAGTTCTTTATGTTGGAATGACAAATGAATTATCAAGACGAATTTAAGAGCACAAAAATGGTTTGATTGATGGATTTACTAAAAAGTATAGTGTCCAAACATTGGTTTAGTATGAATCTCAGCCAGATTTAGAAAGTGCTATAAAGAGAGAAAAAAGTTAAAAAATTGGCATAGACAATGGAAGATAAATCTAATAGATAGTAAAAATAAAGAATGGAAAGATTTATTTTCAGAAATTTCTGATCCAATTAAAATTATTTATAAATAAAGTAGGAGATGCTGAAACAAGTTCAGCATAAAGCAAAATGAAAATAAAATTATTGGAAATCGCACACGGACGCAGTGGTGATAAAGGTGATGCCGCTAATGTAGGTATAATTGCTTATAGTGATTCAGGTTATCAGATTATAAAACAATATCTTACGGAAGAAGTTGTAAAAAAACACTTTGATGGTATCTGTCTTGGTAAAGTTGAGAGATTCGAGCTGCCAAATCTTCGTGCATTAAATTTTTTACTGCATAATACTCTCGGTGGTGGTGGAACAGTTTCACTAAAACATGACGCTCAAGGCAAAACATTAGCAGCAGCATTACTTAGGATGGAAATAGAAACTTAAAATGCCGGTGTGAAAGATCGCATATGTGCATGAAGGTATGACAATGAGGTAAACAATTATTCATTCAAACATGCATACATCCATGCGATAAATAATTATTAAAGTCAAAGCAAATTAAAAGTAAAACTAAAAAAGAATAATAAATTTGGAGTTACAGTCATGTTCGAAGAAGAAATTAAAACACTTAACAATTACAAAATTAGAATAGATAATTTACGGAGCTATCTTTGACGTCGATAAAAAAGAATTTAAAATAGAAGAATTACAAAAAAAAACTGAAGCACCCGATTTTTGGAATGATCAAATGGGCGCGCAGGCAATTTTGCAGGAAATAAAAACACTTCAGTCCTGGGTGGAACTCTGGAAATCAGTAAGCAAAAAATCTAAAAGTTTCGAAGAATTTATTCAATTAGCACAGATGGAAAATGAAGAGTCTCTATCTGATGAAATAACATCGGAACTTGAGAGTCTTAACAAAGCAATTGAAGAAGCTGAGTTTAAAAATATGCTCAGTGGAAAAGACGATAACAAAAACTGTATATTAACAATTCATTCCGGTGCAGGGGGTACAGAGGCTCAGGATTGGGCTGATATGCTGTTAAGAATGTATCTGCGTTATGGCGAAAAGAATGGTTTTAAGATGACTTTGATAGACTTACTTGATGGTGATGGTGCCGGAATAAAATCTGCTACAGTTGAAGTTGAAGGCGAATTTGCTTACGGTTATATGAAAGCTGAAAATGGAGTTCATCGGTTAGTAAGAATTTCTCCATTTGATTCGAATAAAAGAAGACACACTTCTTTTGCTTCTGTTTTTGTTATACCGGAAGTTGATGATACGATCGAGATTGAAATCAATCCGGCAGATTTAAGAGTTGATACTTATCGTTCGGGTGGTAAAGGCGGACAAAATGTTAACAAGGTAGAGACAGCTGTCAGGTTTACACATATTCCAACCGGAATTGTTGCTGCCTGCCAGAGTGAAAGATCTCAAGCTCAAAATCGTGTTAATGCGATGAAGTTGTTAAAATCAAAACTATACCAGCTTGAACTGGAGAAACAAAATGCTGCGCTGGACGAAGTTGAAAAAAGTAAGATGAAAATTGAGTGGGGCAGTCAAATCCGTTCTTATGTTTTCCATCCATATAATATGGTCAAAGATCATCGTACAGATGAAGAAACTTCTGATACTCAGGGAGTAATGGATGGAGATATTAATAGATTTATAAAAGCTTTTTTATTGAAATTCAGCCAAAATTAAATTTTTGAAAAACGACTTGCAATTGAATACTTAAATAGTTAATTATGTACAATCATTAACTATTTAGCACAGGCAAGTATGAGATTGCTGGAACGTGATCAATTTATTTCTGATCTGAGTGCTTTATTTGAGACAGTTCAAACCGGAAATGGAACTGTAGTTGCGATAAGCGGTGAAGCCGGAATTGGCAAAACCTCACTCGTTGAATTCTTTACAAGCACAATCATAGAGCATAAAAAAATTCTTTGGGGATCTTGCGATGATCTTTTCACTCCACGACCGCTTGCACCTTTGTACGATATAGCCAGCCAGCTAAATAATAAAATCATTGATCAATTAGATTCTGGATTACCGCGTCCCTCAATTTTTTCAATCCTGCTAAAAGAAATACAAAATAATGAGCCGAATATTATTGTGATTGAAGATGTTCATTGGGCTGATGAATCAACACTTGATTTTATAAAATTTTTGGGAAAAAGAATTAATAAATGTAAATCACTTTTGATAATCACTTACCGCGACGATGAAATAAAATCAGATCATCCGTTAAAATTAGTTTTAAGCAGTCTTCAATCAAATTATCTTAAAAGAATTAAACTTACTCCGCTCTCAGAAAATGCTGTAAACAATCTTGCTTTAAGTAGTGGCAAAGTCGATTCATTACTATACGAAAAGACAGGTGGCAATCCTCTTCTGGTTACTGAAGTGCTACTGAGTGATCAAGAGGAAACACCCGCAACTATAAAGGAGCTTTTTACTTCCAAGCTTAAACGATTATCAGATGATGGAAAATCTCTGGTAGAATTAATTTCAGTTATTCCTGGTAAAGTCGAAAAGTGGTTAGTAAAAAAATTAATTAATGAACTAAAAATAGTAGATGAAATTTTGGAATTTGGATTATTACAGAATGAAGGCAACTCATATATATTTAGACACGAATTGGCAAGAATGGCTATCGAAGAGTCATTATCTGAATCGAAAAGAATTAAACTAAATTCACAAGTACTAAATGCATTAGTTGAACAAAAAAATATTGATCCTTTCCTTGCGAGAATAGTACACCATGCATCCAAAGCACAATTAAGTGAATCGATAATTAAATATGCACCTTTGGCCGCAGCACAAGCGTCACAACTGGGTGCACATAACCAGGCTGTAAAGCATTATCAAAATGCTCTGCAATACGATAATCAAATTTCAGTCGAACAAAAATTAAAGCTGCTGGAAGGAATGTCTTATGAATGTTTTTTGGTTGGAAGTGTCAAGGATGCTATTTCAGCTTCAGAGGAAGCATTATATATTTTGAAACAATATCCTGATGCGAAAAGAGAAGGAGAAATTTATAGAAGGTTATCAAGAATTGTATGGTACGACTGTCAGGATGAAAAAGGTGAGAAATATTTAAATAAAGCAATTCAAATTTTCGAAAAACTGTCGCCAGGCAGACAGCTTGCTATGGCTTATAGTAATAAATCACAGGCATACTCCATTCGGGAAGATTCGGAATCGGCAATCTACTGGGGAGAAAAAGCTTTAGCACTCGCAAGGCAGTTAAATGATAAAGAAGTAGAAGCTCACGCACTAAATAATATTGGATGCGCTAAATTAGCGACTGAAGATAAATCCGGTGAATACGATTTATTAAGAAGTTTAGAGATTTCAATTGAAAATGATTATTTTGAACATGCAACAAGAGCCTACGTTAATTTGGGTTGGATTACTTTACAGCAGAGAAATCTTCAGGTCGCAGATAAATATTTTTCAAAGGGATTGGAGTACGGAAATGAAAAAGACATTTATGTTTTTAGTTTGTGTTTAGCAGGACACTATGCAAAAACTAAATTGCATTTTGGCTTATGGGATGAAAGTGTAGATCTGGCAAACTTAGTGCTTAAACAAAAAAATGTCCCTGCAGGAAATACTATAATGCCTTTAAATGTTCTTGCCGTAATCAGAATGAGAAGAAATGATCCCGGAGCTTTGAAACTTATTAATGAAGCTCTGAAACTAGCTTTTGATATGGGAGAGATGGAAAAAATCGTAAGCATAGTTGCAGCCATGGCAGAATACTTTTGGCTTCAGAATAAATTGGGAGATGTGGTTGATGAATTAGATTCAGTTTATTTAAAAGTAATAAAAACAAATAATCCATGGGCAATCGGTGAGATTGCTTATTGGTTATGGAAAGCTGACCGACTATTTGAAATACCAAAAATCATTGCTAAACCTTACTTACTTCAAATACAAGGGAAGTGGAAAGAAGCTTCTAATGTCTGGGGAGAATTACATTGTCCTTACGAACAAGCCCTTGCATTATCGAAAGGAGATGTGGACGCAATGAAAAAGTCAATCGAAATCTTTGAAAAACTTGGTGCCTCAGCAACTGTACAATTGATAAAACAGAATATGAGAAACTCTGGAATTAAAAGCATCCCAAAAGGTCCCCGTCAATCGACCAAAGAAAATTTTGGAGGATTGACAACAAGACAATTGGAAGTACTAAAATTAGTAGCTAATGGAATGAGTAACTTACAAATTGCTGATAACCTGTATATTTCAGCTAAAACGGTTGATCATCATATTTCAGCGATTTTTTCCAAACTTAATTTACATTCAAGAATTGAAGCTGCAATATATTTGCAAGCTAATTTTGCAAACCAGAATTTCCCAAATATAGGGAACGCCTCGCAATAAAATAGGGAATCTTCCCGATTCACTTCTTTTCAATATGTACCATATTTACTCCGGGAATTTTAAAAAAATAAATGAGGAGTCAATATGCCACGCTATGTAGTTGAAAGGGTATTTAAGGATGGACTTCTAATTCCAATGACTGTCGAAGGACAAAGGGTTTGTCTGGGAGTTGTGGATAATAATTCAGAAGATAATGTAACCTGGGTCCATTCATATGTGAGTGAAGATAAAATAAAATCATTTTGTATTTACGATGCTCCGAGTCCGGAAGCCTTACGTAAAGCTGCTGGAAGAAATAATCTTCCAATAGAAAAGATTACTGAAGTAAGTGTACTCGACCCTTATTTTTATTTATAAATCAATAAACATTCACCATAGGAGGCTTAAATGAAAAGTATCTTTTTTATTCTGTTATTTCATTTGATTGTTGCGATACCGATTACAAGTTCATACGCGCAAGAAACAGAAAAAAATGACAATCAAGTTGTTATACACCGTTATCTTGTTGAGCGCAGTTTTCCCGATGGGCTCAATATTCCTGTAAATATGGAGGGAAGCAAAATTTGTTTAACTGTTGTTTCAACAAATGCTGAAGATAATGTTAGCTGGGTTCACTCTTATGTAACTATGGATAAGAAAAAAACATTTTGTATTTATGATGCTCCATCACCGGAAGCAATAAGAAAATCAGCTAAAAAGAATGGTTTACCTGTTGATAATATAATTGAAGTCAGTGTTCTCGATCCTTACTTCTATAAATAAAAATAACAATCTAAATGAGGAGGCTCTATGAAATCGTTCAGTGTGTTTTTATCAGTATCGGTGCTTTGTGCAGTAATATCTTTTTATGGTTGCAACCAGCAGGAAAGCAATCCTGTTGAGGGAAATTTGAATACCGGAAATGATGATTCATTTCTAGCAAAACAATATAATCTTCCGCCGGTTACAATGGCAGAACTTCAGCTTGCTAAAATTGCAACAGCTAGATATAATAATATCGAAAATGCTATTGCTGATGGCTATGTTGACATAAATATAGTTGTTCCAGGAATGGGTCATCATTATTTAAAGGTTGAGAACTTAAATGAGACATTTGAAATTGATAAACCTGAAATACTGGTGTACTCACCACATCCAGTAACTGGTAAAATGCGTTTAGTAGCTGTGGAATATGCAGTACCTGTTATTTTATCAGCCAATGCACCTGATGGATTTACAGGTGCGTTTGATGAATGGGGCGTATTTGAGGGCGATCCGACAACCCCGGATGATAACTTATGGACTCTGCACGCCTGGGTTTGGGAATACAATCCTGACGGCGTCTTTGCACCAATGAACCCAAATGTACAATAAAAATTATTTTATTTGTTTATGTAAGTCTAAGGCAGTTTAGTTTCTAAACTGCCTTAAAAATTTATTCTCTTCTTAGTTTATATTCATTTGCAAGGTTAGTCAATCTTCTTGGATAATCTGTTTGTATTCCATTTATACCGCTCTTTATCAAACATTCCATTTCTTTTTTATTGTTGATAGTACATCCAACAAGAAAATCTATTTTGACTGACTCAGATTTTTTATTTAGTAATTTCTTTCTTCTTACATCATACCAGATTACTCTTCTAAAAGTTACCCAGCTTGCAAATGTTATTTGCCTTGGACGCATAATTATTGCAACATTATTTTTATTTGTAGATGCTACTTTTACAGTGCTGTGAATTCTGGGTAAAAATATAAATCCTGGTGGAAGTTCTACATCCAAACTGTAATTTAGATCCGGATACTTTTGTTTTGCAAGTTCCAGTATATCCCTATAAAAAGTTTCGATGATAAACTTAGCCGTTGGATTAAATTCTTTTACCAATGAATTTAATTTATCTAAAATTACAATTATTAATTCTTTTTCATCTTTTGGTACTTTGATATCTAAAAACACATATTTGATTTGCGGTTTATCCTTCAACCAATTTATAAATTCAGTTAAAGTAGGTATATGAGCGTGAACCGATTCAGTTTCATCTTTTTTGATATAATTAAAATATTTTCTGAATTCCTCCAGGTTTGTTTCACTTGTTTTATTTCTTAATCCGCTAAAAGGCGCTGGAAAATCAGGTTTGTACGCCACTTCAGGTTCAAATCCTCTTTCGCGAATTAACGCTACAAGCTCATCGGGATTCCAATCATGCCAGAGAATTACTTCTTTGTCTTTTGTAACACAAAGATCAGTCTCGAGAGAATTAACTCCTTCGCGCAAAGCTCTTTCAAAAGAAGGAATTGTATTTTCAGGTTCATTAACCGGCGAGCCGCGATGACCACACACTAAAAATAAATTATCGTGATCAACTTTTATTTTACTGATTGGACAGAAACGAAATAATTCTTTTAACCAAATTTTATATTTGATTATTCTTCTTTTTAAACTTGCCATAAATAAAGTTTCTTTTCATTTTGCTTATGAAATATTGCAAAACTGGAATAAAATACCCAAGAAAGTTTTAAGAAAAATGAGAATGGCAAAAAAATCAACTAAACAAGAAGTGAAAGATTCAAAATCAAAAAAAGATTTCTTTAATAAAGTTTATAAAATCACAAAAAAAATTCCTTATGGAAAAGTATCTACTTATGGAGATATTGCTGAAGCTTGCGGAATTCGATCATCCGCAAGAACTGTTGGCTGGGCGTTAAACGGATGCGGACCTGATATACCTGCGCATAGAGTTGTAAACAGGTTTGGTGCATTAACCGGTAAGATCCATTTTGGTGATCCGAATTTAATGGAAGAACTGCTTCGAGGAGAAGGGGTGGAGTTTGATAAAAATGGCTGCGTTAATTTAGATAAGCATTTATGGAAACCTCAATTTAAATCAAAGTCCAGGTCTACCCGAAAGTCAAGATCAAAAAAATAGGCGATTTAAATAAATCGCCAATTTAATTGTAAAGTAATATTTAAATCTCCAAAGAGTTTTACGATATTGATTTAATATTTTCTAACATCAATTGATGAAACACCGCAATCTATTTCGATATAAATTTTCTTTTGAGAATTATCAAAGTTATCAGTACGGTAAATATTTTTAGTAATCTTTTTAAATCCTTGATAGTTTCTGCTTGATAGTGAAGCATCAGAATTTATTTCGCAGCCTACAGAATCAGGAATTAAAATATCCATATCCGATGCACCCGCATTAATCGAAAATCTTGTTATATCAGAAAGGCTGCCCAATTTAACATTAAGTGATGCTGCTCCCATATCTATATCCAGTTTGTTAACTTTATAAGGTGTCAAATCCAAATCTAAAGATGCGGCTCCCACATCAAAGTTCAAGTCCCACTCAGGTTTTGAATTCAATGACATCTCGACAGTATTCTTGTAAGTACTATTACCAAATTTTACGTGTTTGCTTTTCATTTCAAAAGAAAGATCCGAATGAGTACCCGTATCATTTCTATTTAATCTATAATTATTTTCTTCTCCTTCCGTGCGGATATCGACTAATTTATCCGTGGGAGTAAGCACTTTAAAACCACCTGCACCGCCGCTAAAATTTAAGGTTGCAGTTTGTATTGAATCTGAAAATTCCTGTGCAAAGTAAGTAGTGTCAAAATCAGCAGCACCATCACCAAAATGCAGTTCAAAATCATTATCAATAAGATTTGTTGTTGCACTTACTGATGCATAAATAGTAAGTGCTAAAACTAATGCTGCCAGACCTGCAACTATTCCTTTGCCAATTTTATTTTTTACTAAGATTGAAACTCCGATTAATACCAGAACCATCGGCCAAAATTTCCATGCTGAATTCCATGTAAAATTGAGGTCAGTCAGGTTTCCAATTAAAACCAAACCACCAATCGAAATAAAAAATACACCCCAAAAAATGTTTGAAGTTTTCATTGTCTTACCTCATTTACAGTTTTATTTTTTGCATTCAGTATAATCGCCAAACCTAATCCAATAAGAATTAGCGGCCAAAAATCACCAAAGTGAAAATGCGGAATAAAATTATCTAAAAGAAATATTCCGCCTAAAAGTATTAAAAATGCACCTGCATATATCGATCTGTTATTCTGAGTATTATTATTCATAGCATTCATATTTACCTGTGTGTTTTCACTTTTTTTTTCATCTGATTCAGGCTGTGAACTACCGCTGGGCGGATTAGTATTATAAGGCGTAATTATATATGGCTTTTGGGGAATAATAATCCACAAAATAATGTATGCCAAAATTCCACTGCCGCCAAAGATAACTGCCAGCACAAATATTAATCGTACAATAACCGGATCAATTGCAAAGTATTCGGCTAAGCCCCCGCAAACACCGCCTAACATTTTATCTGTTACCGAGCGATAAAGTTTTTTATACATTTCAGAACTCCTTTCAGTCTGTAATTTCTGTTGCAATAATAGTAAAGAAATACACAGAAGGCTTTTTTTATAGTACCAGCGGTAGATGTTTATTAAATTAGGGAAAATCAGTTTATCGTCGGGCGAGTGGAGTCGGTGAATGGAGGTATTTTATTTATTCTACCCAATTCTCAATTTTCAAATCAAAAATTTTAACAAATTCCTTTGTGTTATTTGTAACCAAAATCAAATCCTGTCTTTTAGCAATTGAGGCAATTAGCAAATCCATAGCTCCGATTGGTGAACCTTTTTTCTCAAGTTCAGTTCTAATTTTTCCATAAATTAATGAATCATCATGAGTAAAGTCTAAGATTTCTAACGGAGAAATAAATTCCTGAAGAGCAATCATATTTTCATTCGGCTTTGAACTTTTTGCAACACCATTGTAAAGTTCGGATAGTGTTATTGTTGATATAGCAACACTACCGGACTTAAGCTTTTCAAATTTTTTAATAACACTTGCCGGTTTTTTCTTGATAATATATATGCAGATGTTGGTATCTAGTAAATATTTCATTAAAATATTTCTTCTCTCGATTCTAAATCCGGTTGAATTCTTTCAGCAAGAAAATCAGATGAAAATTTATCCAGACTTCCAATCAGTGAATTCCACTTTTGTTTCATTGGAAGAATCACAATTGCGTCTCCGATTTTAGTGATGTAAGCTTCTTTACCTTTCAATTTAAATTTTTTTGGAATTCGGATTGCCTGACTATTTCCACTATCAAATACTTTTGCTGTTTCCATTTTTATCACCTTAAATGTCTATACTTAAAATATATACATTATATTTAAGTCGCAAGTAAATATTTTCTCTATAACACTAAGGAAATTACTCTTATTGCAAAATGTAAAACTTAGCTTATTTTAGTTACAACATTTTATTAAATCTTTATTACAGTATCCTTACATGAAAATAGCTCTTTGCCAAATAGATCCAATTATTGGAGATCTGAAATATAATAAGCGAAAGATTTTAGATGGATATAAAAAAGCAATAGAAGCAAAAGCCGATCTTGCAATCTTTCCTGAACTATCACTTGTCGGCTATCCGCCATTAGATCTTGTTGAAAAAAAAGAATTTCGTGAAGCAGTAAATCAAGCTGCTCAGGAAATTGCATCCGAAACAAAAGATGTCGGATTAATTTTTGGGGCAATAACAGAAGACAATGATTTGATTGGAACCGACATACATAATTCGGCTTTATTATGTTATCAGGGAAAAATTCAATTTGTTCAGCACAAAACATTAATACCAAACTACGACGTATTTGATGAGATGAGATATTTTGATTCCGCAAAAGACGTTTTGGTATTTAATTTTAAAGGTGAAAAGCTTGGCATATCAATTTGTGAAGATATCTGGAATGATGCCGATTACTGGTACAGAAGAAGATATCACAAAGATCCAATACAGGAATTATTAAAACAAGATGCATCAATTCTGATAAACATTTCTGCGAGTCCTTACTCCTATGGAAAACGGGCTGCAAGAAAAGAAATGTTGTCTGTATTAACAAAGAAAGACAAAATTCCTCTGGCATACGTATGCTGCGTAGGAGCGCAGACTGATTTAATTTTTGATGGTGCAAGCATGTGTTTTAATTCGGATGGTGACCTTGTCATGCTTGGTAAATCATTTAAAGAAGATTTTATTTTATTTGACACTTTGGAAAATTATAACCCAATTATTAATTGTGAAGCTAGTTTTGAAGAAGAAATATATAACTCGCTTGTATTTGGATTAAAAGAGTACTGTGAAAAGTTGGGATTTAAAAGCGTACTTATTGGTTTAAGCGGGGGAATAGATTCTGCTCTAGTGACATGCATCGCAGCAGACGCGCTTGGATCCGTAAATGTTCATGTCATTTTAATGCCCTCAAAATACTCAAGTGAAGGAAGTGTTAAAGATTCTGAAGATTTAATTTCAAATCTTGGAATTAAATCAAACAATGTCAGCATTCAACCAATTGTTGATGAAACAATTTCTCAATTGGAATCTGTGTTTGATAAAAATTTAAAATCTCTTACAGAAGAAAACTTACAAGCACGCGTAAGAGGAATTTACTTGATGGCTTATTCAAATAATTTTGGAAATCTTTTACTTACAACAGGAAATAAATCTGAAATGGCAGTAGGGTATTGCACTCTTTATGGCGATATGTGCGGCGGATTAGCAGTGATTGCTGATGTGTACAAGACCGATGTTTATAAAATTGCAAACTACATAAATAGAAAAAGCGAAATAATTCCTCTTTCAATCATCAATAAAGCTCCATCAGCAGAACTAAAACTTAATCAAACGGATCAGGATACTTTACCCCCTTATGAAGTACTTGATAAAATTTTAAGAATGTATCTTGAGGAAAATAAAGAGTATATTGAGATTAAAGAGGTAATAGTTGATGACGAATTGATAAAGCGTGTATTGAGGATGGTGGATATGAATGAATTTAAGAGAAATCAAGCTGCACCTGCGCTGCGAGTTTCGTCCAAAGCATTTGGAATTGGAAGAAGATATCCGATAGTACAAGGATGGAGAAGATAGTCTACAAATACTTCAGTGCTTCTTTAATATCTGCGCTTTAAAAATCAATTGTAAATTCATAACAGTCTTATTAGTTTTGAAATAGCAAATATTTTAATTTAAAGAGAGAAACATGGCTAAAGAAAAAGAAGTTCAACAGCTAAGTGAAGTTACAGTTCGCTTTGCCGGAGATTCAGGAGATGGTATGCAGCTCACCGGATCTCAGTTTAGTGATACTACTGCATTCGTTGGTAATGATTTAAATACCCTTCCGGATTATCCTGCTGAAATTCGTGCCCCTGCCGGTACTATTTATGGTGTTAGCGGATTCCAATTACATTTCAGCAGTGAAGATATTCATACTCCCGGTGATCAACCGGACGTACTGGTTGCAATGAATCCTGCTGCATTAAAGAAAAACCTTGCAGAGATAAAAAAGAATGGAATAATAATAGTAAACACAGATGCATTTGATTTAAAGAATTTGAAGTTAGCACATTATGAATCAAATCCTTTGGATGACGGTACTCTGAATGGCTATACAGTTTTTAGCGTTCCAATAAGCACTCTTACTGAAAACGCTCTTGAAGGCACATCACTTTCACCAAAAGAAGTTGCAAGATGTAAAAACTTTTTTGCACTTGGTTTAATGTATTGGCTTTATAACAGACCTGTTCAAAATACTTTGGATTGGATTCAGGATAAATTTAAAAAACATCCGCAGTTTGTTGATGCAAATACAAAAGCACTGAATGCCGGATATTATTTTGGTGAAATGACAGAAGCTTTTACTACAAGATATGATGTTGTATCTGCAAAACTTCCAAAAGGAACTTACAGAAACATCGCAGGTAACGAAGCTACTGCTTATGGTTTTCTTGCGGCATCAGTTTTAAGCGGCTTGCCTTTATACTTAGGTTCTTATCCTATTACACCTGCAACTGAAATTCTACAGTATTTAAGCAACTTTAAAAATTTTGGTGTCAAAACTTTTCAAGCCGAGGATGAGATTGCTGGTGTTACCTCTGCTATTGGAGCGGCGTTTACCGGTAATCTTGCAATTACTACTACCAGCGGGCCAGGATTAGCGTTAAAGACAGAAGCAATCGGGTTAGCGGTTATGACCGAATTGCCGCTTGTTATTATTAATGTTCAACGCGGCGGACCAAGTACAGGATTGCCTACAAAAACCGAACAAGCAGATTTACTTCAAGCCGTTGTCGGAAGAAACGGTGAAGCTCCTGTTGCAGTGCTTGCTGCAAAAACTCCGCGTGATTGTTTTTATATGGCTATCGAAGCATCAAGAATTGCTCTTAAATATATGACTCCTGTTATCCTTTTAACAGATGGTTATATTGCAAATGGAAGTGAACCATGGAGAATTCCTTCTGTAGATTCATTGCCTAAGATTGATGTGAAATTTAGAACTGAGAAAGAAGGATTTTATCCGTATCTAAGAGATGAATTTCTTGCGAGACCGTGGGCAATTCCCGGTACACCTGATTTGGAACATCGAATTGGCGGACTTGAAAAAGCGGATATTTATGGTACAGTTAATTATGATCCCGATAACCATAATAAAATGATTCATCTTCGTGCACAAAAAATAAAGAATATAGAAAATGATATTCCTGAGCTTGAAGTTGATGGCGAACAGCAAGGTGAACTTCTTGTATTAGGATGGGGTGGTACCTATGGTGCAATTAAAGAAGCTGTCATAAAAGCAAAAGCGCTTGGTATGACTGTTTCTCAGGCTCATTTACAGTATGTCAATCCGT
The DNA here is from genome assembly GCA_003538625.1 of Ignavibacteriales bacterium. Classification (GTDB taxonomy): domain Bacteria; phylum Bacteroidota; class Ignavibacteria; order Ignavibacteriales; family Ignavibacteriaceae; genus IGN3. The sequence continues at coordinate 103,324 of DPRR01000039.1, read as the reverse complement.
TCCCCAAAAATACCGGCGAAGTACTTAAAAGATTTAATAAAGTACTTATTCCCGAAATTAATCTTGGGCAATTAGCTAAGCTTATTAAGAGTGAGTATTTGGTTGATGTTGTTCAGTTTAATGTTGTCAGAGGATTACCATTCAGAGTATCGGATATTTTAGAAAAGATTAAGGAAACACTCGGAGGAAAAAATGGAAAATAAAGTTGAAGTAAAGACGGCTAAATTAACTGCTAAAGATTTTGCATCTGATCAGGAAGTTAGATGGTGTCCGGGATGTGGAGATTATTCGATACTTGCTCAGGTTCAAAGAACTTTTCCGGAAATTATTGATGTTCCAAAAGAGGATGTTGTATGGATATCCGGAATCGGATGTTCAAGTCGTTTTCCTTACTATATGGATACTTATGGTTTTCATGGTATTCATGGTCGGGCACCAATTCTTGCAACCGGAGTTAAGCTCGGTAACCCTAAACTTTCTGTTTGGGTAGCAACCGGTGATGGTGATTTGCTTAGTATCGGCGGCAATCATTTTATCCATGCTTGTAGAAAAAATATTGATATAAAAGTTCTGTTATTTAACAATAGAATTTATGGATTAACTAAAGGTCAGTATTCTCCAACTTCTGAAAAAGGAAAAGTTACCAAAACCACTCCGTACGGAAGTGTTGATTATCCTTTTAATCCAACGATGCTTGCAACCGGATCGGAAGCAACGTTTGTTGCCCGTTCAATAGACAGACATACCAAACATCTACAGGAAATGATTAAAAGAGCTGGCAAGCACAAAGGACTTGCATTCTTAGAAGTATATCAAAACTGTAATATATTTAATGATGGCGCCTTCTCGATTCTTACAGAAAAAGAAACTAAGGATGACAATGTTTTAGTTCTTGAACAGGGTAAACCTATGGTATTTGGTAAGAATGCCGATAAAGGAATTAAACTTGATGGTTTTTCTCCACGAGTTGTGGATCTTACGAACGGACAATTTTCTAAGGATGATTTGTGGATTCATGATGAATTTGAAGAAAGTCCTGTGCGTTCGGCAATATTATCCACCTTTACAGAAATTCCCGGCCTTCCGACTCCTATAGGAGTTTTCAGACAGGTATTAAAACCTACTTATGATGAAGGTTTAGTTGGTCAGATTGAAGATGTTAAAAAGAAAAAAGGGCAGGGCGATCTTGCCGATGTTCTATTTGGCGGCAATACCTGGGAAGTTAATTGATTAAAAAAATATGACTAAAACTATTTAGTAATTTTTTGTGGGCTTGAAATAACTTCAAGCCCATTTCTATTTGATATTATAAAAAGTTAGAGCTGTTATTTTAGGTATCAAAAAGTCTTTTCCTTTATTGGTCAAAGTAATTATCTGACAGTCATTGCGAGGGCATTAGCCCGAAGCAATCTGACAAAATCTTTAGATTGCTTAATTCAGATACTGATTCGCAATGAAGAAATCGATTAGGATAGAAATGACGAAAAAAAATTAAACCATTTATAATTCATGATTGATTTTGAAAAACTAAAAAATATAATACTAGATAATTCATCTTTTCTATTAACAACGCATGTTAACCCCGATGCTGATGCGATTGGATCCGAAATGGCTTTTTATTATTTGTTAAAAAAACTTGATAAGAAAGCTTATATCATAAATAACAGCACTTTGCCATACAATATGGAATTCTTTAACAAAGAAAATGTAATCCAAAATTTTGATGAAGAAATTCACAAAAATATTTTTAACGAGGTTGATGTTCTGGTTGCTCTGGATTTTAATCGTGCTGATAGAATAGTTAGAATGGAGCAGGGATTTCGTAAATCAAATAAATTAAAAATCTGTATCGATCATCATCAGGACCCTGAAGAGTTTGTAGATTATCAATTTATTGATACGGAATATTGCGCTACAGGGCATATAATTTATAATTTTATTAATCTGACAAAAATTATTGAAATGGATTTTAAGATTGCTGAAGCAATTTATGCAGCGATAATGACTGATACAGGGTCATTCCGCTTTGATAGAACAACGGCTGAAGTACATAATATAATTTCGGATCTTTTAAAACTTGGTGTAAATCCTGAACAGGTGTATGATAAACTTTATGATCAAAGTAAATTCAGTAAAATTAAATTACTCGGTAGGGCGTTAAATTCAATCAATCTTTTAGCTGATAATAAAATAGGTTACATGACAATAACTCAAAAAGATTTTGAAGAACTTGGCGCTATAGAAAGCGATACGGAAAATTTTGTTAACTATAATCTATCAATTGAAAATGTGGTACTTGGAATTTTATTTATAGAACTAAAAAACGGTTTCAAAGTTAGTTTCCGTTCAAAAGGAAATATTGCTGTTAACAAACTCGCAAATGAATTTGGAGGAGGCGGGCATAATAATGCTGCTGGTGCAAGATTCTTTACAAATAATATGCAGAAAATGATTCCTGTAATCCTTTCAAAAGCAGAACTTTATCTTAATAATTAAAGGCAGACTTTATGTACAAAATAAATCTTATTCCGGGCGGTTCTAAAATATCATATCAACCTTTATCTATCAGTCTAAAGTACCTGATAGATGATAAGAAACTGGAAAAAAGTTTACCGAATCTTGAAAAAATATTTAATATAAAATTTTCCGAACTGCAGAAACAAAATTTCTTATCCGGCGATGGCGGAGTGATAAGAGTTACAAAACCCACTGGCAAACCCGATGCGTTAATCTTGTCCCGTGTAAAACTTGATTCAAAATTTGATGCGGATTATTTTAGAAATCATCTTGCCGAATTCATAATGAGTATACAGAATGAGGTTACCAAAAACCTGCATATATTTATTCCGGCATACTCAGCAGTAAAAAAGTATTTTGAATCTGAGGAATATTATTATCAAACTTTTGCCGAAGGTATTTTACTCGGTAACTATTCGTTTCAAAAATATAAATCAAAAAAAAGCAAGCATAAGGTTCTTGATGTCTTCTTCTACTCTGATAATGAGAAGAAATTAAAAAGTGCTGTCATTACCGCCGAAAAATTAATTACCTCTGTTACACTTACCAGAGATTTGCAAAACGAACCAAGCAACAATCTTACACCTGAACTTTTTGCTTCAAGAATTGTAAGCGAAGTTAAACCGTTCGGGATAAAATTCACCGTGTTTGGTGATAGAGAAATTCAAAAAAGAAAAATGGGCGGTTTGATTGCAATTGGGCAGGGAAGCATTAATAAACCAAGATTTATAATACTTGAATACAAGCCATCTGTAAAATTGAAAAAGAATAAAAAGAATAAAGCTAAAACGATAGCACTAGTTGGAAAGGGAATTACTTTTGATACCGGCGGCATATCACTCAAACCCCCTAAAAATATGGGCGAAATGAAAGCTGATATGTCCGGTGCGGCTGTTGTTGTTGGAACTCTTATTGCTGCAGCTAAAAATAATTTGCCTGTTCATTTGTACGGAATAATTCCTGCCGCAGAAAATATGGTATCAGGTGAATCTATAAAACCCGGAGATATAATTAAAATATCTAACGGCAAAACTGTTGAAATTGAGGATACTGATGCTGAAGGCAGAGTTGTTCTTGCTGACGCGCTTCACTATGCATCTCAATTAAAGCCTGATCAGATAATTGATCTTGCTACGCTTACAGGCGCTTGTGTTGTTGCACTAGGTGAGTTTGTTGCAGGAATGTTTACTAAGAATGAGACAATGGCTGAAAACCTATACGCAAGCGGTATGGCTACTTACGATCGTGTATGGCGCCTGCCTATGTGGGATGATTACAATGAATTGATTAAAAGCGAACTTGCGGATGTTGCAAATCTTGGCAGCAGCAGGTGGGGCGGCGCAATTACAGCTGCTAAATTCCTAGAACATTTTGTTGATAAAAATATTCCCTGGACTCATTTGGATATCGCGGGTCCTGCAATGAATAACTCATCAAGAAGTTACACCAAAAAATATATGACGGGTTTTGGTGTAAGACTACTGTTTGATTATCTCTCTCATAAAGTTTAAAATTAACCTCACCCTTAATCCCTCTCCTTACTAAGGAGAGGGAAAAAAAGGGAGTGGTTTTAAATCTTAGTTATCTTCGTAATAAAAGTTTCTTACGTATATAAAAAATTCATTACCAAAATATATTAAATCATTAAAGGTGATTATATGAAATTTGCAAAATGGATATACTTAATTGCCGGGATATACGGCCTTTTAATTTTACTTCCACAATATTTTCTTGAAGTGCAAAATGGAATTGATTACCCGCCACCAATAAATCATCCGGAATATTATTACGGTTTTATTGGAGTTGCAGTTGCATGGCAAATTGTTTTCTTAATAATCTCAAGAGATCCATTTAAATATAAATTGCTAATGCTTGCAGCAATTGTAGAAAAATTTAGCTATGGAGTTGCTGTGATAATTTTATTTTTGCAAACCAGAGTTGCAGTCCCTGTTTTGGTAGTCGGACTTATCGACACAATACTTGGTACACTGTTTATAATTGCATATTTAATTATCAAAAAGATTAGGTTTAATGATTGATTAAAACTAACCGTCATTCATATAATCACTTATTCTGTCTGATAACCCCATCCTTAATTTCATGAATCACATCCGCAAGTTTCATTAACTCAGGATTGTGCGTTACGATAACAAATGTTTTCCTAAAATTATCACGCAGATCAAATAGCAGTTTATGAATTGATTCACTATTAGCAGAATCAAGATTACCTGTTGGTTCATCTGCAAATATTATTTTAGGATCGTTTGCCAATGCTCTTGCCACTGCAACTCTTTGCTGCTCGCCACCGGAAAGTTCTGCCGGTTTGTGATCCGCACGATCTTTTAATCCGACAATTTCTAAAAGTCTTAATGAATTTTCAGAGGCAGATTTTAAACTAACACCTTTTATCATCTGTGGAATAGATACATTTTCTATTGCTGTAAATTCAGGCAGCAGATGATGAAACTGAAAAACGAAGCCCATATTTTCATTTCTGAATTTGGCAAGTTTATCATTATTAAAATCAAAAATATTTTTCTGCTCATAAAATACTTTACCGCTGTCGGGTCTATCCAATCCACCAAGCAAATGGAGTAAAGTAGATTTACCCGCACCGGAAGCACCAACAATAACAGAAATTTTGTTCGCCTCAATTTCAAATGAAATTGATTTCAAAACTTCAAGCTTATTTTTTTTAGTGGATTGATACGACTTAGTAATATTTTCTGATGATAAAATTATACTCATTTCTATTCCCATTTAATTGCTTGTAAGGCATCAACTTTTGAGGCTCTTTTTGCAGGAATAAGTGATGCAATGAATGAAAGAAATAATGAAGCACCTGCTATAAAAATGAAATCCCAAAACCTTATTTCCAGTGGCAGTGAATTAATTTTGTATTGAGTCGGGTCGAGAGGATAGATGTTGTATTGTATTTGAAGAAAACAAATAAAATATCCCAGCAATACGCCTAATCCCGTGCCAATCAATCCAATCATTAATCCTTCATACATAAATATTTTTAAAATTGATTTTTCTTTTGAACCCATTGATCTCAAAATTCCAATATCTCTTTTCTTTTCGATAACTGACATTGAAAGTGATCCAAGAATATTGAACGTTGCTACGGCAATAATCAGTGAAAGTAAAATGTACGCAACCCATCTTTCGATCTGCATTACAGAATATAGTTCTCTGTGAAAGTCGTACCAGGTATTTATCTCGAAAGTTTTGGAGTCAAGTTTTGATTCAAGAAAATCTTTCGCTTTGAATGAATTATCAGAATGGTTTAGCTTAATTTCATAACCCTGATAACTATCTTTAAATCCAAGTAAGTACTGTGCTTCATCAAGAGAAGTAAATGTTAAACTCTCATCATAATCATTATTTCGAGAACTAAAGATTCCACGCACTATAAATTGCTGAGTGTTTGGCATTCCAAACTGAGCTATAACATTTTCAATCCCTGCAGGTGAAATAATTGTAAGAGTATCATCAACAAGAACCTGTAAGTGATCTGCTAATCTTAAACCTATTAAAATACCGGGGGTGTTGTCAGTTTCATTTAAATTACTGCTTCCGAATAAAATATTTTCTTTTATGTTATATATTTTCTCAGCATTCTTCAAATCAATCCCTTTAAGGGAGATTACCTGGGTGATACCGCCATTAAATGCCAGAACTTTACCACTAACAAAAGGTGCAAATGATTTTAAATCAGGAGTTTCTTTTAGGACAGCTAAAACATTTTCATGATCAGCGTTAGAATTATCAACTTTATATTCAACTCTTAAATGCGGATCAAAATTCATTAAGAAAGAAGTGACCAAACTGCCAAAACCATTAAATACAGAAAGTACCACGATCAGAGCAGCAACTCCAATTGTAATCCCGGTAATAGATATAAATGAAATAATCGTTATAAAATTAATCTTATGTTTTGATAACAAATATCTTTTTGCGATAAATTTTTCGTAACTCATTAATCAAACCTCAGAGCTGTAACGGGATTAATTCTTGAAGCAAAATAACTCGGTACGATTGCGGAAAGCAAAGCTAAAATAAAAGTAACAGCGGAAATTAACAGAAAAATATAAAGACTCATTTCGATCGGCACTTTTGTTACAAAGTACACGCTTGATGGAACCTTTATTATATCAAACTTTAATTGAATTGACATTAAAAGCCATGCAAGAATATTTCCGGAAACAATACCTATAAATGATAAATAGATACCCTGATAAACAAAAATTTTTATAATTTCTTTTCCCTTAGCTCCTAAAGATTTCAGTATTCCGATTGAATTTGTTTTTTCAAGCACCAGCATTAACAATGCACTTATAATGTTAAATACTGCAACAATTATTATTAAACCAAGTACAATGGGAATTGGTTTTTTCTGAAGATCTATCCAGGAAAAAATATTTCTGTGTATTTCAAATATTGTTCTTGCATAGTATGGATATCTTAATTCTTTTCTTATTAAGCTGGATAAGCTGTCTATCTTTTCAACAGATTTAAGTTTTATATCAATTCCATTTATTTCATCATGCATTGAAAATAAATTTTGGGCAGTTTTAATTCCTGTATAACCAATAAGATTATCATACTCAGCCATGCCGCTTTCAAAAATTCCTGTAACAATAAACTTTTTAATATTAGGTAAATCAGCAGCAGATGGCAGTTGATCATGTTTTAATGCAAATAGCGTAACTCTATCTCCGACTTTTAATAACAGTTTTGTGGCTAATGTTTTGCCGATCACTAAAGAATTTTCTGTATCTACATTAAATGAACCTTCAACAAGATTTGATTTAATTTTTTTGATCTCCTGTTCTTCTATAATTCCCTTAATATTTATTCCTTCTTTACGATTTTTTGCACTAATTATTGCAAGTTTAGAAACTGAAGGGGAGATATAGTCTAAGTTATCTTTTAGTTGAATTTTAAATTGCTCTATGTATTTGTCGGCGTTGGGTAATATTTCTTTGTAGGTCTGGATTTTTATATGCGAATCAAAATCTGTAATCTTTTCAGTTAAAGTTTTCTCAAAACCATCAAGAACACTTAATGCAATAATCAGTGTTGCTACCCCAAGAGCAATTCCGGCAATACTGATAACAGAAATGAGATTTAATAATCTGGAGTCTTTATTGGAAAGGATATATCTTCTTGAGATAAAAAACGCGAAATTCATTTCAAAACAATTGATTTTTAATTATGTCAATTTAAAGATTCTATTAGTACTAAAAAATTGTTTTTTAGAACATAAACGTATATATTTTCACCTCGTTTTTAAAGAATTATGGTATTTCGGGGCGTAGCGTAGTCCGGTTATCGCGCCTGCTTTGGGAGCAGGAGGTCGCAGGTTCGAATCCTGCCGCCCCGACAAAAATTATTCATTAAAATTGTCCATTTAAGTTTTGTGTATTTTGAGCGCCCGTAGCTCAATTGGATAGAGCATCAGCCTTCTAAGCTGAGGGTTAGTGGTTCGAGTCCACTCGGGCGTACAATTGAAATTTTGTAAGACAATGAGTTGGATAGAACATCAACCTTCTAAGCTGAAGGATAGTGGTTCTGGCATAGCCATCCCAATGGGAGAGTCCACTCGGGCGTACGAAGAAAATTGTTCTTTATATGGTGAGCGTAGCTCAGTTGGTTAGAGCACCAGGTTGTGGCCCTGGGGGTCGTGGGTTCAATTCCCATCGCTCACCCAATAACAGTTAAAGATGAAAAGTTAGAAAATAAAGATTTTCATTTTTAGATAAACGATATAACCTTTTACTTGATCGGCCCCATCGTCTAGTGGTTAGGACATAGCCCTTTCACGGCTGTAACAGGGGTTCAAATCCCCTTGGGGTCACAAAAGTCCCGATTTTTTTATCGGGACTTTTTCATTTTAAATAGGATTAAAGAACGATAGGTTTTATCTAATAGAATAACTTTAAACAATTAAACAAATAACAGGATTCATCTACTAATTTGGATAATTTATAATTGATATAGAATGAAAAATTCTTTTTCTTTGGCAAAAGGTTTATCTTTATTAAAATAAAAATTGAAAGATTGAAATGATGAATAAAATAATTCTGATATTACTAGTAAGCATCTTGCTATTATCCTGCACAAGTAAAAAAAATCAATTTACAATCAGCGGGACTATAGCGGGTAATGATTCTGTGATGATCTACCTTCAAACACGTGGAATAGATGGCTGGGAAAAACTTGATTCTACGAAGGTGATAAATGGAAAATTTAATTTCATCGGATCAATGGATATGCCCGAAATGAGATATCTAACATTAAAAGAAAATGAAGTATCGGTACCTTTTTTCTTAGAGAATGCTGAGGTAAATGTGCAAATCTACCCTGATAGTGTTGATAAGCCTAAAATTTTGGGATCGCCAACAAATGAGATCTATAAGCAATATATGGTTATGAATGATTTAACTATGAAAAGGATGGAGGATGTTTACAAAGATTGGAAGGCAGCAAAAGATATTGGTGACACTGTTGCGATGCAAAAAAACGATTTACTAAGTGAGAACCTTGATAAAGAAATAAAAGATCAACTTATATCATTTGTTAAGTCAAATAATAAAACTGTCGTTTCGCCTTACTTGATCACTCGGAATTCCTGGCAATTTGATTTGTCTGAATTAGAAAATCTATTAGGAGTTCTTGACACTAACTTGAATGCTTCAACATATTATAAAGCGATACAAAAACGCATAGAAGTACTTCGTAGTGTTGCGATTGGGCAGTTAGCTCCAAATTTTACTTTGAATGACACTACTGGAAAACCAATTTCTCTATCATCGTTAAAAAGTAAAGTGTTGCTAGTTGATTTCTGGGCTGCATGGTGCGGCCCGTGTCGAGCTGAAAATCCCAATGTTGTAAAAGCCTGGCAAAAATATAGAATGAAAGGTTTTGATGTTCTCGGTGTTTCATTTGATACTAATCGCGACAAGTGGATAAAAGCAATTAAAGATGATAATCTGACATGGACGCAAATTTCGGATTTAAAAGGCTGGGCTAATAAAGCCGGAAAATTATATGGCATCAATTCAATTCCGGCTAACGTATTGTTAGACAAGGATAAGAAGATTATTGCTTCTAACTTACGTGGTGAGGAACTATTTAAAAAACTTGACGAGCTGCTGGGACGAGAAGATAAAAACAAATAGTGAGTAGTACGCACAAAGTTTTTAAGAGAATCCGACTGAGGTGGACATATTTGGATAAAAACATTTATTCTTAAAATTGCCTATTCATGATAAAATTCTCCCAAGCTCACAGATTTTCATAAGGATTATATTTTAGCTCAATCTATTATTGCCAAATGTTAATTGATATTACCTTTTAATTTTCATAAGTTTGAAAAAAAACGGTGAGTTAATATGAAAAAGTTATTACCTTTAATTATCACCAGCCTCCTTGTTATTACTTCCGGTACAGCATATGGCCAATCAAACTTTAATTTAGACGATTACAAACAATTTCTCCAATCACACCAGAATATGAGCTCCGATGATTTATTGCAAATGCATCCATCAGGAGTTTTTAATGGTGATTTGAATTTATCATTGATCAGCACAAGATATTTAGATTCTATTTCAACTAAGTTCGGTTTAACTTCATATGAGTTGGAATTATTGGAACAGAATGGTTTTGTTGTTTCGGAAAGAATGAAGAAAATTTCATTTGGTGAATCCTTTCTAGAAATATTCCATAAAGATCTTCCTGTTTTTGTTTCAACAGATGCAATTCTTCATGCATTTCATATTTCGTATGATAGAATCTTAAAAGACGCAGAACTTGGTTTTATTATCGAAAAAGTAAAGTCTCTCTTATTTGCTATACGATCTTCACAAGCCTATTTAAATAATAAGTATGGTAGTAACTCAGAGATGTTAACTATGCTTAAGGATGTTGATATATATCTGACCGTTCCTTTAAAGTTATTTGCGTTGCCTGTTAATCCTTACTATGCAGATAATGCAGGAAAAATTGATACAATCTTACAATTGATTGCAGCCGAACAAATGGAACCATATCCATTATTTTCAGATAATTGCAGGGTAATTGATTGGAGTCAATTTAAACCTCGTGGACATTATTATGAAGATGAGAACACCTTTCCACAAACTGAATTACCGGAGTATTTTAAAGTTATGATGTGGCTGGGACGGACTGAGTTGTATTTGACTAAACCACAAGCACTGGATTCGATTATTTGCCCGCTACCTTCCTTTAATGATATTAGAAGACAGATAATCGATTCCTATTTAATAAAAGAAGCTATAGATGTTACAAATTCTTATGATGATTATCAGGCGATTGAAAATACAATAAAAATATTTGCAGGTGAGCAGGATAATGTAACGCTGGATAATCTTTCATATTTGAAGAATGCAATTAATTTTAGCGATGCAAATGAACTTTTAGATAGTTTAGCCATAGTCGAATTTCAGGACACTCTTAAAAACCAAAGTTTTGCTTACCAACTTATTTTATCACAGATACTTTTTGGTGATCCGATGAGTCCGGATAGTATTGTTCCTGCATCAGCCTTTATGCTGTTTGGACAGAGATTCGTAATAGATTCTTATGTAACCGCCTCCGTTGTATATGATAGAATTAAATATTTCAATCAAGATGTGTGTAGATTATTTCCATCGCTCTTGGATGTTTTGTTTGCGATTGGTAATTCAGCTTCCGCACAACTACTGATAACGGAACTAAATGAATACCATTATTCAACAAATCTTGCTGCATTAAGATATCTAATTGACTCTTATGATGATGAATTCTGGAATGCAAATTTTTATTCTAATTGGCTAAGTATAATCAGAAAGCTTAACCCACCTGAAGATAGAACAAGTCTCCCTCCATTTATGCAGACAGCAGCATTCTGGCAGGAAAAGATGAACACACAACTTTCATCATGGGCAGAATTAAGACACGATAATCTTTTATATGCAAAACAGTCTTATACGGGTGGCACGGTTTGTTCCTATCCGTACAGTTATGTTGAACCGTTTCCAGAATTTTATCAAACTCTAAAAGATTTTTCAATTACTGCGGCTGGCAAAATTCAAACAATTAATTTTTCAGATCCAGGGTATCAATCAAAAATCAGTTCCTATTTTAATGCACTCGGAAATATTATGGATACTCTGAAGGTTATCAGTGAAAAAGAATTAAATCAACAAGCTTTAGCGGATGATGAGATCGCCTTTTTACAAAATATGATATATGAAAATGGTAGCGGTGGTTCGGGTACACCTCCTTATCTTGGCTGGTACCCAAGATTGTTTTATGAAGACTTTTATTATATGGGAAATTATTTTTCCACAAATCCGGGTTTGTTAGAAAGCAACCATCTTGTTGCTGATATGCATACAGTTCCGACTGACTGTGCAGGAAATATTATGGGATGGGTAAAGCATGTTGGAACTGGTCCAATAAATCTTGGAGTTTTTATAACTCCATGGAATGATGGAGTTCAAACAGCTTTTATAGGTCCGGTTATGAGCTATTATGAGTATACAACAGAAAACTTTTTGAGATTAACAGATCAGGAATGGAATAATCAATATCTGCAATCTGCATTACGACCTGAATGGGTGAACATTTATTTAACCGATTCAACAGGAAATTCACGTGGTAATGGACCGAGTTTAATAACTTCTGTTGATGACAATCCAAACAATAATATTATTCCGCAATCGGAGTTATTAATTGCAAATTATCCTAATCCCTTTAACTCTACAACATTAATTGTATTTACAATTCCATACGATCTTACAAATACAAATACAGAATTAAAAATTTATGATGTGCAGGGAAGTTTAATTGCAACGCTGGTAAATCAGCCGCTTGCAGCAGGAAACTATATTGTTAAGTGGGAAGGGAAGAATCAATACAATCAAAATGTATCAAGCGGTGTTTATTTTTACAATATAAAAGCAGGAGATAAAGTTAAAAGCGGAAAAATGAATTTATTGAAATAAGCTTTACATAAGTTTCGTAGCTCAGACTTAAGTCTGAGTTACGCTTATTAATTTTCGATTATAGGGTTATTTAAAACCTTATGATCTCACTCTCAAAACCTACCAAAATCCTTAATATACTAATAACACTCTGTTAACATTCTCTTAACATTGAAACTTTAGTTTTCGGGCGTCGAAGAAAAACTAATTTATTAACGGAGAGAAAATGAAAAAAATTATTCTTTATAAACAGAGCGACATTCTAAAATTGAAATTGATTCTATTGATAGTGACATTTATATCGATTATGAATTCGGGTGCCATCGCACAGAATACTGGAAGTGTTTCAGGCAAAATTACAGACAAGAATACCAATGAAGAATTAATCGGAGCCAATGTTCTTGTATCAGGAACAAACATTGGTGCATCAACTGACATTGATGGTAAATATACAATTAAGGGTTTATCAGCAGGAAGTTATACGATTAGAATTTCATACATCTCCTATAAAACAGTTACGGTTAATAATGTAATCGTTAATCAAAATAGTAACACCAGGTTGGATATCTCACTTGAATCAGCTTCCACAGAACTTGATGAAGTAATTGTTACAGCTGAAGCACTAAAAAATTCGGAAAATTCCGTATTAAAAATTCAAAAAAATTCTGCAAACATAGTTGATGGTGTAAGCGCAGAACTAATTTCAAAAAATAGCAGTTCTGATGGTACTGATATTTTGAAACGAATGTCGGGTGTTACAATATCTGAGGGAAAATATGCTTTTGTTCGAGGTGTAGGAGATAGATATAATAATACTCTGCTTAATGGGTCCAATCTTCCAAGCACTGATCCTGAAAAGAAAAGTTTTTCGTACGATATCTTTCCGGCAAATCTTATTGAAAGTGTTATCACAGCTAAGACTTTTACTCCAGATAAGCCGGCAGATTTTTCAGGTGGTCTTGTTCAAATTAGCACAATCGAATTTCCAAATAAATTTACAAGTCAAGTCAGTTTTTCTTCAGGAATTAATACGCAAACATCGTTTAAAGATTTTACCTCATATTCAGGTGGCAAAACCGATTATTTAGGAATAGATGATGGAACAAGAAATTATCCCGTCCTTATAAACTCTCAAAAAGTTACAAGAGGTAATTATAATGATCAACAATTACAGGAAATTACTTCAGCATTTGCAAATAACTGGAATCTTAATTCTGGTAAGGCTCCCATAAACGGTGGATTTAAAATTACGGCAGGTGATAAAATTGATCTTAGTGATCAGGATTTAATAGGATACATCGGTTCTTTTTCGTACTCCAATTCTTTTAACACCACTGAAAAACAAAATAATTTCTATGATTTTTCGGGACCGAGATATGCTTACAAGGGTATGAATTACAGTTCAAATGTTATGTGGAGCGCAATGTTAAATCTTAGTTTAAAGTTTGCTTCTACAAATAAAATAAGTTTAAAAAATATTTACAATCAAAACGCCGATAACGAATCCGTTATTTATAAAGGTGATTACAGATATGCTGATCAGTACAGGGAAATCACTTTGTTAAGATTTGTTTCCCGTTCTTTGCTTTCCTCTCAGTTGATCGGCGAGCACCAGTTTAATGTTATGAATGGATTAAATTTCGATTGGACATTCAGCTATTCAAGATCTGATCGAAATGAACCCGATGCCAGAAGGTATGTTTACTCCAGGGCTATCGAAGATTTAACCGAACCATTAAGATTTCAGTTAGATCAATCTCTGGCTACCAGATATTATGGAAAATTGGTTGATAATGATTACAGCGGCGGAGTCAATTTCAACTTTAAATTATTTGAGGATCCCAATCTGCCAAAATTAAAAGTCGGTACATTTTTTAATAAGAAAGACAGATCATTTGATGCCAGGACTTTTGGTTTCAGAAATTTACCCGGCGGTAATTTTGCAGTTGAGGACAGTATTCTTCAATTATCTGTTCAGAATATTTTTATACCTGAAAATGTTACCACAACATTTATCGGGGTAAATGAAATTACAAAACCTTCGGATAGCTATAATTCAAATCAAAAGGTTGCATCCGGATATTTTATGTTCGATACAAATATCTTTGAGCAATTAAGATTTGTTGCCGGAGCAAGATTTGAATATTCTAATCAGGTTCTTAATTCGTTCTCACAAACTAACCAGAAAATTTCCGTAGATAATATCTACAGAGATTGGCTGCCAAGTCTTAATCTTACATATCTGTTAAATCCTGAAATTAACTTAAGATTTGCTTACTCTAATACACTTGCACGTCCAGAATTCAGGGAGTTGGCGCCATTTAGTTATTTTGATTTCATCTCTAATGAATTGGTGCAGGGCAATCCTGATTTGGAAAGAACCATCGTAAAAAATTATGATCTTAGATTTGAATACTTTCCAAAAGGTGGAGAATTAATCGCTGTAAGTTTTTTTTACAAAAGATTTAATAATCCGATAGAAGAAATACTAACAGCATCGTCGAGTAACGAGCCAATCCGTTCTTATGCAAATGCAGTAAGCGCGGATAATTATGGAATTGAAACGGAGATAAGAAAATCTCTCGGTTTTATAAGCGAAGAAATAAATAAATTTTCATTTATAGCAAATCTTACACTGATCAGATCAACAATAAAATTAAATGAAGTTGAAAATAATTTTCAGCAGAACGAAAGACCTCTTCAAGGACAGGCTGATTATATTTTTAATGTAGGATTGTACTACGATGATTTTGACCTTGGATTAAACTCGGCAATTGTTTACAACAAAGTCGGATCCAGAATTTCAAAAGTAGGTGCAAATGATCTGGGTAACATTATCGAAAGTCCAGTCGATATAATTGATTTCTCAATTTCGAAAAAATTATTTGAAAATTTTGCACTTAAACTTGGTGTAAAGGATTTGTTAAATCAGGAAAGAAAATTTATTCAGCAAGCTGTCGGCAGTGATCGTATATCTGAATTAAGTAAAGTAGGAAGAAATATATCATTAGAATTATCGTATCAAATCAATTAATAAAAGGAGTGACTTATGAAACGACTATTTTCTGTATCCCTGGTTCTTGTTCTATTTAGTATAATTACATTTGCTCAAGATGTGGTAATAGAAGGAGACATAACCACTAATACCACATTAACCGCAAACAATACTTATTTATTGCGTGGATTTGTTAGAGTTCAGTCAGGTGCAACCCTTACTATCGAAGCGGGAACTTATATCTTCGGGGAAAATACCACACAAGGATCATTAATTATTAAGCCGGGTGGTAAAATTATGGCAATGGGAACTGAAAATAATCCCATAGTATTTACAAGTGAATATGCGAAAGCCGGCTCATCCAGATTACCCACTTATGGCGATTGGGGCGGAATTATTTTGCTTGGTAATGCAAGGATTAATGTTCCCGGTGGAACAGCTGCAATTGAGGGACCGGGTGATTCATATGGCGGAACTAATGACGATGACAATAGCGGAGTTATGCAATATGTAAGAATTGAATATCCCGGTATTGCTTTTACATTAAATAATGAAATTAACGGATTGACGTTTGGCGGTGTGGGTCGCGGAACGACAATCGAACACATACAAGTCAGCTATAGCGGTGATGATTCTTACGAGTGGTTTGGCGGAACGGTAAACTGTAAATATTTAATTGCTTATCGTGGTTGGGATGACGATTTTGATACAGATTTTGGCTATAACGGAAAATTACAGTACCTGGTTGGGTTAAGAGATCCTGAAATTGCAGACCAATCACAATCAAATGGTTTTGAATCAGATAACGATGGTTCCGGTTCTCTTAATGAACCAAGAACTTCTCCAACCTGGTGGAATGTTACGTTAGTGGGACCGAAAGCAACTTCCAGCACAACTATTAATTCTTTGTACAGACGTGGAATGCATTTAAGAAGATCATCATTAAATAAAGTTTCTAATACTTTAATATTAGGATGGCCAACTGGAATTAGATTAGATGGCGTAAATACAATTGCAGCCGCAATAAATAATACTATGTGGGTAAATAACAGCATTATATCCGGCTGGACATCTTCAGCACTTGATACTGCTTCTGCAGGAGGAGCAAATTTTAATGTTGATACCTGGTGGACAAACAGCAATGGAAGAAAGTTTACTGCAAATACTGAAGTTGCTTTGATGGATCCTTTCAATTTATTAAATCCAAATTTTTTACCAGCTTCAAATTCACCTGCATTATCAGGAGCTTCAACTCCACCTAACGATGGATTTTTTGATCAGACAGCTACATATGTTGGTGCATTTGGTGAAGTTGATTGGACTGCGAATTGGTCTAATTTTAATCCGCTTGGTTATGTTACTGATGTTCCGGATAATCAGGTTTCACCTGTACCGACAGAGTTTAAATTGAGTCAGAATTATCCGAATCCATTTAATCCAAGTACAAAAATTGTATACTCGGTTACAGAACCATCACAAGTAAAATTAATTGTTACAAACATTTTAGGTCAGGTTGTAGAAACTTTGATCAATGATTTCAGATCAAACGGAACTTATGAAGTAAATTTTGATGCATCAAAGTTAACAAGTGGTTTATATATATATACTCTTGAAGCTGGATCTACTAAAATTTCAAAGAAGATGACTTTACTAAAATAAACTAGTTCTCTCTCCTCTCTCCTTCGACAAGGGACGCTGCATCAAGTGTAGCGTCCTTTTTTTATAGGATAAAAACTGAAACGAGTTTGATTGAACTATAATGTTCCTAAATTCTATTATATTATTTCTTAAATTTTGGTATGATTAAATTATTCTTAAAATATTTTTTACTGTTTTATTTCTTCGGGATCAATCTTTTTCCTCAAATTAAATTATCATTTTATAATGCCTTTGATTCTATTTCACCAATAAATATTAATAAGCATTTAACTATTCTTGCCAGTGATTCATTGGAGGGAAGGGCAGTTGGAACTAATGGCGGAAATCTTGCTGCAAAATATATAGCTGAACAATTTTCTGATTTCGGACTTGAAAAAAGTTTTAAGCTTAATTCCTTTTATCAAAATATTCCAATGCACGGAAGTATTTCTTTACTATCTTCAGAATTAACTTTAGTGCAGGATGATACTACAATTAATCTGATTTTTGGAGATGATTATTTTCTTTACAGATCAGGGCAGCAAACTTACATTCCAGTGCCTTTGCCGCTTGTTTTTGTTGGTTATGGAATTGTAGCCCCGGAATTTGATTATAATGATTATCAATCCGTTGATGTTGAGAACAAAATTGTGGTTTATTTTGACGGAGAACCTCAATCAAAAGATGACGATTATTTTAACGGTAATTTGCCGACAATCTACAGCAATCAGGAGACTAAAAGGAGAATTGCACTTTCAAGAGGAGCAGCAGGAACGATTCTTATTCCTATAAGTAAATATGATGATTGGAATTCTGTTCAAAAAGAATTTTTTAATGAAGATGTTACACTTGCATATTCTGTTACCGGTAATTTAAATTTAATTATGAATGCTTTATCAGCTGTAAAACTTTTTACAGATTCAAAATATTCATATGATGATGTAATCAATATGTTCTATAAAAATAGAATTAAATCTTTCCCGCTTAAAACTAAAATAAAATTTAAAGGAGCGTTTAAAGAACGAGATTTCATTTCCCAAAATATTATTGGAATTATTCCAGGCAGTGATGAAAAATTAAAAGATACTTATTTAATTATTTCTGCTCATTATGATCATCTTGGAATTGCATTGCCGATAGAAGGTGATTCGATTTACAATGGAGCATTGGATAATGCCATTGGTGTTTCTGTTCTTTTAGAATTGGCAAATTCTTTTTCTAAACTGGACAAAAAATCTAAAAGATCAATAGTGTTTATTGCAACTACAGGAGAGGAAAAAGGTTTGCTCGGCTCAATTTATTATACAGATAATCCCGTTGTTCCGCTTTACAAAACCATTGCAAATATAAATATTGATGGTATTGCAATGTTCAAAGACTTTGAAAGTGTAGTTGGTATCGGTGCTGAATATTCTTCTCTTGATAAAAATCTAAAGCAAACTGCTGATAAATTTAATCTAATGGTTCAGGATATCCCAGATAAATTTAGAATAGTTGAAGAGTTTAATAGTTCAGATCAATTTGCTTTTGCTATGGCGGGTATTCCCTCAATTTTAATCTATGAAGGGATAAAAAATAAATCTAAATCTGAAGAGGAAGTATTAAACGCTTTTATTAATTATTATTTAGAAAAATATCATACTCCTTTTGATGATCTGAATCAGAATATAGATTATGATGCAGCCGCCAGACATGCAAAAATAATTTTTGATTTCTGTTTCAATCTGGCAAACAACATTGATACGCCTATATGGAACGATGGAGTGAATTTTATAAACGCAAGATTAAGATCAGTAGCCGAAAAAAGATGAAAATAATTTCAAAATTATTTATAACAATTTGTATTATTATTTTGAACGCTTGTTCAGCAAATATATCTGAAACTAATTCGTTCACAATTTCCGGTTCTGATACGATGTTTGATTTAACATCTAATCTTGCCGCAGAATATATGAAAGAACATCCGGGAATTTCTATCAATGTTATTGGCGGTGGAACAGCATCTGGAATCAGAGATCTCATTAAAGGTCAAACCGATATTTGTACAGCATCGCGCAATTTAAAACCTGATGAAGCTAAAGCGTTAGCGGATTATTACAATTCACTAGGAATGGTTTTTCTGATCGCAAAAGATGGCTTAAGTATCTATTTACATCCGGAAAATAATGTGAAAAATTTATCAATGAGTCAGCTTAAAAATATTTTTAACGGTAAAATAAATAATTGGAAAGTGTTAGGTGGAAAGGATACTGTTATAATTCCTGTAATAAGAAATCCAAACTCCGGTACATATTTGTACTTTAAAGAACACGTTTTGGAAGATGAAGAATATTCTTCAAATTGTTTGATTGAGCCGACCACAAAAGAAATAGCAAAATTTGTTTCTGAGCATAGAAATGCAATCGGCTATGGAGGAATGGGTTACTCGTTAAATGTTTTTAATGCAGTTGTTAATGGAGTGGAACCACTGGAAAAAAATATTCAAAATGATACTTATCCTATCTCAAGATATCTTCATTTCTTTACAACTAAAAATCCAAAAGGTCTGATAAAAAATTTTATTGATTGGGCGCTTTCACCTGCAGGACAAATTGTTGTGCGACAATCCGGATATATCCCTTTGTGGGAAAATAAATTGTAACGTAATGAGGCTGTCTCAAAAGACACAATCTGTCAGTCTGAGCCCTGCCTGTCCGGCAGGCAGGTTGTCGAAGACTTACATTATAATACTAAATCACACTTCGACAGGCTCAGTGTGACAGTAATAATTACTTTTGAGACAGCCCCTATTTGAATTAATAATTCTGTGCAGAATAAAAGATCATTCTTAATCATTTCTTAACACTAAAATAATATTCTGTTAATATCCAAGTAAGATATAAGAGTTATCTTTCTCCAAAAAAAAGGATTGATTATGGAAAAAAGTAATTTATTTTTTACTTTCTTAAGTAATCTGATACCACGGAAAGAAAATCCGGTAAAAGATGCAAACAAAAAAGAAGATTTAATGTCTCAATCCAATGAAACTCCGAACACTGATAACGAATGGCTGCAGGAATATGAATTAATTTATCGATCTTATGCCACTGAGCGTTATTAAAAAATTAAAACTAAACTTCTTCTTTTTTTAATTTCTTGAATCTTCTAAAAGCAAAAAGGGTCTGAGAAAAATAGTGCCGTGGAAAAAATGTTTTCAAACCGTATTCATCAACTTTTGTATCCGGTAAATAAGCGGTTCCAAACATCCAATCCCAAAAAGCAAACTTTGTGGCAAAGTTTCTGTTTCTCCCTTTTCCAGTTGAATGATGCCAACGGTGCATTTCAGGTCCGTTAATTATTTTTTGTAACCAGCCGGAATTTATATCTAAGTTAGAATGAATGTACATTCCCCATACAGCACTTATTAAACCTTTATAAGCAATTACTTCAACCGGTGATCCGAGTAAAACAATTGGTGCAAACTCAATGGTTTGATTCAATAATATTTCTAAAGGATGAGATCTTGATCCTGAGAGCCAATCAACCTTTTTGGGGGAGTGGTGCGCCTCATGAATTCTCCATAGCCATTTGTTTTTGTGCATCCAGCGGTGCATCCAGTAAATGTACAGATCGTGTGTAACAACAAAGAAAATTAATTGTGCCCAAACCGGAACGTTTGCAAAGAGTCCAAATCTGGATAATCCTGTTGAGTTATCAATAAAATTAATTATCACTCCGAAAATTAAAATACTCAACACATAATTTTGAGCAATGGTGTACATTGCAAAATCATCAAAGAATCCTTCGCGTAGAATTTCCTGTCCCTTTGTATAGGGGAAGATTCGCTCAAGTAATACAAAAATAAAAGCCGCAATAATTATAAGAGAAGTCGAAATTACTTCTGCAGATGATAATCCACTGAAGTAATTGTAAATTGAATTAAATATTTCTGAGTAAATGTTTGCTTCCATAATTTATTGCGTTGTCACTTGGAAAAAAATCCTTGAGGGTGACTGAAGTCATCTAATTAATTATTAGCTCATCTTGCGCAAATCTATGAAACCTTCGAGGTTTGGCTAAAACTTTAGCTAAGCTAATAGAAAAATTCTTATTTATCTCAGAAAACCTCGAAGGTTTTATTAATTGTTCTTAACATCGGTTATCATATTGCTTCGTTTGAGGACCTGTCTGCCGACAGGCAGGCTCATTCGCAATGACGTTCTTGAATCACTTAACTCTTCTTAATTTTTTAATCTGTCCAAGTTCACTATCGTAAACTTTTTTTATTCCATCGCCCAAAGCTGATTCAATATCACGAATGCTTGAAACTAACCTTTCCATTCCACCAACTTCTACAGAAGCTGCCTGATCAGTACCCCACATTGAACGATCCAGTGTTATATGTCTCTCAACAAAGCAAGCACCGAGCGCAACTGCCGCCCAGGTTGGTGCTAACCCAACCTCGTGTCCGCTATAACCAATTGGAATATTTGGATATTTTTGTTTAAGAGTTTCAATCATTTTAAGATTTAATTCTTCATTTTTGCAAGGATATGCAGAGGTTGCGTGAGCAATCATTATATTATTTTTATCCATAATAGAAACTGCTTCATCGATTTGCTCTATTGTTGACATTCCGGTTGACATCATAATTGGTTTGTGTAACTTTTTATGTTTTTCCAGGAGTGAAAAATCGGTTAATGCAGCAGATGCTGTTTTATATAGAGGCGGATTGAATTTTTCAATAAAATCAACTGAAGGTTCATCCCAACAGGAAGCAAACCAAATCATTCCAATCTCTTTACAATATTTATCAATCTGTGTGTATTCATATTCACCAAATTCAACTTTGTGTCTGTAATCAATATAAGTCATTCTGCCCCAGGGAGTATCCCGCTCAATGTTCCATTGATCTTTTGGAGTACAGATTTCAGGAGTTCTTTTTTGAAATTTTACAGCATCACAACCGGCGTGTTTTGCTCCGGCAATTATTTTTTTTGCGATATCAACACTACCATTATGGTTTATACCGATTTCCCCGATAACGAAGACAGGATAACTATCTCCAATTAAACGAGCGCCTACTTTTAATTCTCTTTTGCTCATGTTGTTCTTTCAAAATTATTATTAAGAACTGTGCTTGAATGCCATGATCAATTCTGCAAATTCACGAAAAGCACCATAACCAGCTTTAGTTTCACAAATATAATCAGCAATATCTTTAATAAAACTCATTCCATCCGCCGGAGTTGCAGTAAATCCGCAAAGCTGCATCACTTCATAATCGTTTGAATCGTCTCCTATATACGCAATCTCTTCCTTTACAAAACCATTTTTCTTTTTTATGATTTCTAAAACATCTTCTTTTTTCTTAACACCAAGATAAAATTCTGTCATCTTTAATTTTTCTGCGCGTGATCTTACTGTTGCAGAATTTTCACCGGTAATTATAATCGTTTCTATTCCAGCATACTTTCTTAATCTCTCAACACCCATGCCGTCGCGAACGGAATATCTTTTAAGTACCTCGCCTTCAGGTCCATAATAAATTCCGGTGTCGGTTAAGACGCCATCAACATCAGTAAGAATAACTTTTATTTTTTCAGCTTTTTCTTTTAAATGCAGATTATTTTCTTTTAATTTTTTATCAATTACCATGTAGTCCATCCTCCGTCAACAATTAAATTTGCTCCAGTCATATAAGATGAAGCATCACTTGCTAAAAATATTATTGCACCTTTGTAATCTGTAGGGTAAGCCATTCTTCCCAAAGGAGTTTTTGCGGAATAATTATTTATGAAATATTCATCCTGATTATTTTCAACTCCACCCGGTGAAAGTGTATTTACTCTAACACCTTTGCTGCCCCAATACGCTGCAAGAAATTTTGTAAAGTTTACAATAGCTCCTTTAGTTGCAGGATAGGCGGGTGATTTGTAAAAGGATTGAGACCCATCAGGTTTTTTATAGATGGATTGATCTGGTCCAACTAATCCATAAGTAGAAGCAATGTTGATTATACTTCCTTTACCCGCTTTCGCCATTTCAGATCCGATAACTTGGGAGCAAAGAAAAGTTCCCGTAACATTTACATCCAAAGATTTTTGCCACATCTCAAGCGGATAGTTTTCAAACATAGATTGCTCTGCAGCCATCTGAGGATTTTCAAACATATCATTTATTGCTGCATTGTTTACAAGGATATCGATTCTTCCAAATTCATTTAAAGTTTTGTCTCGTAAATTTTCTACTGAGGATTTATTTTTAATATCAACTCTAACTCCAATTGATTTTGTTGGAAGAGTAGAAACAAATTTTTTGCACTGCTCTTCATCAAGATCGCAGACTATAATATTTGCACCAGCCTCAGCAAGTGCAATACAATGATTTTTACCAATTAAACCAAGAGCACCAGTTACAACTGCAACTCTGTTCTTTAATGAAAATAATTCGAGTGAATTCATTTTATTTCTTTTTTGGTTTCATATTAAAGTTACCGATTTTTCTAAAAACAGGTTCCACTGGCTCACCGCGCAAATATGATTTTACATTATTTTCATCTACTGCTTTTTTAAGAATCGGAAGAACATCTTCATAAGCTTTTAATGTGTATGAAATATCCTCATCAGTATGTGAGAAAGACATATTGTGAAATCCACCCCAAAGGATTCCTCTCTTTATCATTTCCTGCTGAACTAATGATTTCATTTCAAGCGGGTTACAGCCTGATTTTTCAGCATCAAAAGTTATTATTGTTCTGCAATCATATCCAGAGCATTTCGTAAAATCCATTCCAAGATTCTCAGCAATTTTATTATACCCAACTTTTAATTTATTGCCCTGTTTTGCTAAGTAAGCTTGAACATTTTTTTCGATCATTTCATTGATAGTAGCTTTAGCTGCAGCAAGAGATAAAGCTTCTCCACCGAAAGTATTAAAGAAAAACACATCTTTATCAAGTAAGGACATAACATCTTTTCTTCCGGTTAAAACAGAAAGAGGCATTCCATTAGCAACAGCTTTTGAGAAGCAAGCTAAATCTGCTTTTACTCCAAAATATTCCTGCGCACCGCCTAATGCAATTCTGAATCCTGTCCACATTTCATCGAACACTAAAAGAGTTCCATTCTGTGTACAAACATCACGGAGTTTTTGTAAAAAATTATCTTTAGGTTCTTCAAAAACAAATGGTTCAAGAACAACACAAGCTGTGTCGTCATCTATGGAATCTATAACTGACTGAATATCATTATAATTAAAGGTAAATGATAAATCCTGTATTTCTTGTGGAATTCCTTTATTACGATCCGTAACTGCTATATACCAATCGTGCCAGCCGTGATAGCCACAACATAGAACCTTATTTCTTCCTGTAAATGCTCTTGATAATCTTACCGCACCAGAGACAACATCTGCACCTCCGCGACTGTAACGTATTGATTCAGCATTTGGCACAACTTTATGAATTAGCTCAGCAACTTCAACTTCAAGCGGGTGAGTTAAAGAAAACGTAATTCCATCTTTTAGTTGTTCTTTAATAGCTTCATCAACTTTATCATAAGCATATCCAAGTGATAGCGGACCAACGCCCATTGTATAATCGATATATTCATTACCGTCAACATCCCAAACATGAGAACCTTTACCTTTCTGGAGATATTTAGGAGCAATACCTTTAATGTTTTGCCCTGTTCCTTTTGCAAGAGTTTGAGTTTGTGCAGGAATAAGTTCTAATGCTATTTTATAATACTCATCTGATTTTGTAATTGTTGGATAATCTTTGTTAAATTCAACTTTGTTTGGCATAATATTTCTCTATTTATAATAATAGTTTGTATTTTGTAAAACAGACTTTAGTCTGTTCTTCGTTTATATCCTCTTTATTTTGAGTCAGTTAACAGATTAAAATCTGTTCTACGGTTAATATTTCTTTCTATATAATTTTTGTCTGATTTGGAGTAATTGTTTTCAGTTCATCAAGATGATTTCTATACCAATTTACTCCGCAATATTCTTCATTTATTTTTTTAATTTCAGATTTCCGATCTAATAAATCCAAAATATCATTAAGCGTAAAAATAGGGTTAACAGAATAAAGTTCATCATAAACTTGTTTTATGAAATTGTAATCTTTTTCATAATCTATAGTAAAGCGATGAGACATTGAATAGTCCAAACCAGATTCCCATTCGACATTTCCAATTCTGAATTTATCCGGATTTTCCCAGAGATAAGGAGTAGTATGTTCGCGTTCTAAATTTTTTTTTGCATTCCTCCAGGCGTCTTCTAAAGCATTCATGCTCATAATTTCAACATCATTACCATCAGGATATGTTGGTGGATGTAAATTACTTACATAATCAAATTTCTTATAATTAATGATAAAAAAATTTATTACTTCATCAATCACATTAGGATCTATCAGCGGACAATCAGAGGGAATTTTAACAACAGCATCCGCATTAAAATTTTTAGCTGCTTGATAATGTCTATCTAACAAATCAGTAGGATGTCCCCGATAACATTTTATATCATACTCATCACATAGATTTTTAAGTATGTCATCACTTTTATCTGTTGTAGTTGCAATAACAATTGTTCCGCGTTTTTTTGATGCAGCAACACGCTCAAACATTCGATATAGTAAAGGTTTATTGGCTAAAGGAAGCAATATTTTATTTGGTAAGCGACTTGAACCTGTTCGTGCTTGAATCACAGTGACAATATTAAGTGAATCATTCAATGCAGTTACCTCTGAATTTCTATTTGACTCTTACAAGTTTTTCCTTGAGTAGATATTTTAATTCCAGTTTAAGATCTTCAAGGTATTTATTTTTTTCTTTAACTCTTACAATTGGTTTAGTTGAAAGCAGAAGTTCTCTGGATACGTCTGCAATGGATTTAGCAGATGTTCCTCTATTTTGAATTGGAACTAAACTTTTGACAATATTAATATCAATATCACAATGAACCTCTTTTCCCAAGGCTAAAGCTGGAAAGATTGTACTTGAAAATCTGGTTATAAGCACATCGCAGTTGGCTATAAGCGGATCAATACCAATTCCATGATAAACTAATGCCTCAGGAGCATATTTTTTTAGTTCAGCTGTTCGTTTTTTTATATTTTCATTAGGATGAAGTTTGAATATTAGTTTTCTTCCATTTGCAATTTTTTGGGCATACTGAATTAATTTTTTTCGATTCTCATACTTAAGTGTTTCTCTCGTATCTGAAGTTGCTACGAGTACAAAATTTTTATGTTCAAAATCATAGCCAGTAAATTTTTCAAAATCATCAAAATTAGGAATTCCGGTTACATAAATTTTATTTGGATTAACCCCGCGGTCAATAAACTGGTTTCTAAAGCCTTCAGAAGCGACACAGAAAACATCGTATTGATGAGATAAACCCGTCATAGAAGTACTTGCACACCAACGAGGCAGATGCAAAAATCTTGTAACATGATATCGCCAATCAATTGGATCGGTCATTCCTTCCTGAACGAGCAAAGTTTTAAACTTTTTAATGTTATCCGGAATTATGAGATCCTGTGAAGTAATGACTAAATCATAGTCATCATTTTTACCTTTATAATCTAATTTTAAGTTATTTTTTTTAATGTACTCGAGAGTTTTTCTCTTAAATTCACCGCCCATTATTGTAAATTCCAGAATTCTCATTTTTACCAATAACGATAATACACCGGAAGCAAAATATGGAGTGAAGTAGTATTCGCACTCTGGAAGTTCTTTAGAAATTTTATGCATCATAGTGGTTTGGTTAAGTGAACCACCGATAAAAAGTATTTTGGGTTTTTTCATAGTAATATCTTTTTAACTTAGCTATTAACTCAAATCGTTAAGATTACATTTGAAATCGAATTGTATTTTCCTCTATTCAAATATAACATACTTCAGATTCGTATAAAACTTAACCAACAGATAAATGCAGTGATTTGAGTCATAAGAAATCCAGGTCCAATTTATGCAAAAACCTGTTTTTAATGCAAAGAACAACGGTTGTGCAAATTTTAATGTTTCACTAAATTGCATTAACAATCGACTAATTATAGGAATTTTTATGATACTCCAGAAACCTAAAAAACTTAACAAAAAAGATACAATTGGAATTATTTCTCCTGCTTCATCTCCCGATGAATTTTCCAGAGTTGAAAAAGGAGTTAAGTATTTGGAAAGTCTGGGATACAGGGTTAAAGTAGGAACAAATGTAGGAAAAAATCATGGTTACCTGGCAGGTACTGACAACGATAGAGTTGATGATTTACATGCGATGTTTAAAGATAAAGATGTAAAAGCTATATTTACTCTTAGAGGAGGATATGGCGCTTTTAGATTGTTAGATAAAATTGATTATCGATTAATTAAAAATAATCCTAAGATATTTGTAGGTTATAGTGAAATTACTTCATTGCAAATGGCATTTTTTGAAAAAGCAGGATTAATGACTTATGCCGGACCAATGGTTGCTGTTGATTTTTATGATGAAGTAAGTCCATATACAAATGAACATTTCTGGGCAACGATTACATCAAATAAAAAATTAGGAAAACTTAAATTTCCGGAAATCCAAAAACTTCCTAATTTGCAAAAGGGGATTGCATCCGGCAGATTGATTGGTGGTAACCTGGCAGTTTTTGTCGCATTACTTGGCACTGATTATTTTCCAAATCTTACCGGTAAAATTTTAATGATTGAAGATGTCGGCGAACTACCTTACCGTGTTGATAGAATGTTAAATCAGTTAAGACTTTCAGGAGCCTTTAAAAAAATTAAAGGAGTTATTTTAGGAAGATTCGTGGATTGTCATGAGCACGATCCTAATAAAAAAACTTTAACTCTTGGAGAAGTAATTTCAGATTACATCGGTTCACTAAAACTTCCATCAATCTATACTTTTCCACACGGACATATAAAAGATTTTGTTACAATTCCATTTGGATTAAAGGTCAATCTTAATGCGACCAAAGGAACAGTTGAGTTTACTGAAGGAGCTGTTAGATAGGATCTTGCATAAACGTAAAATAATTTTTGCCTTTAAAGTAAAGTTCCGATTGATGCGCTGATTCTTCATTATCAAACAAAGCCCAAACAGTTGAGCCTGTTCCAGTCATCATAGAATAAATCGCACCAAATTCTAACAACCTTTGTTTTATTTCCATTATCTCTGGAAAATGATCAAACACAATTTTTTCAAAATCATTACCGGCATTCAGCATCACTTCATCAACATCAATTCTGGTTTTATTTATTAATGATTTTAAACTAACAACCGGTTGTTTTGGCTTAATTAAACCAAATGCCCATTTTGTTGAGATGTGTATTGCCGGGTTAACAATTAGAATATATTTTTCTATAGGAAAATTTAGAGGAATAATTTTTTCACCGCGTGACTCAGCAAATGCCGGAACAGGATTTAAGAAATAGGGGACATCAGAACCTAATCTGAGTGATAATTCTAAAAGTGTGTATTTATCAATAGCAATCTCAAAAAGTTTAGGAATAGCAACTAGTGTAGAAGCTGCATTCGAACTTCCACCGCCAAGACCGGCACCAATTGGAATATTCTTTTTTAAATAAACTTCAACAGGTAAATTAAGATTGAATTCATTTTCTAAAAGATTTATTGCTCTGCAAATAAGATTAGATCTATCATTAGAAAGCATTTCATCATTACTTTTAAAGATAAATTCATTCGATTTGGTGAAGCGTATTTCATCAAATAGATTCAGAGGGTAAAAAATCGTTTCTAAATTATGATATCCATCAGATCTTTTGCTTATTATGTTAAGACCTATGTTGATCTTTGCCAGCGAATTAATGACTATGTTATCCATCAATCAAAAACTTTAGCTTTTTAGTATGCTCCGGAGTTGATCCGCAGCATGATCCTATAAAAGATGGATTTAAATGAAGATAAGATTTAACTCGTTTTGCATATTCAGCAGAAGAAATGCCACATTCTATTTTACTATCCGAAAACTTGCCATTCCCGCAATTTAAATAGAATCCCCAATTCAAATCCGGTTTTATACGATTCACTACATTATCCAATGCATCAAAATTTATGCAATTAAATCCAATTGCAAGAGGATTATATTTTAAAACGTAATCTATAGCATCAGTCAAATTTTCACCGGAAAGAAGTTTCGGTTTATCAATAAAGAAAAAATTCATCACAAATGGAATTTGATTTTCTCCGCAATACTTTGAAATAAATTTAATTTCATCAAAATGACTTTGTGTTTCATTCATAATAAAATCACAGCCGTTCTCCATCAAAGCATCAATATGTATTTTATGATTCCATTCCAGATCTTTTTGTGAGATCGTTCTTTCAACCTGGTAACAATCCTCTGCCGGTGGGTTGGAGCCGGCAATAAGAACAGCAGATTTTCCTCTGGCTCTTTTTGCCAGGTCTATAGCTTTTATTACGCTTCCAACGATATCTGTAACGCCTGAAGATATAAGAGAATATGGATTTGTCCTAAATGTATTTGTCGTAATTATATCTGCTCCGGCACGAATATAATCTTTGTGAAGTGTTATTACTTCATTTTGAGAATCATCATTAGCCTTTGCACTCCAGACCCTTTTATTTGAAGTAAGCTTTTTCTCCTGCAGCATACTTCCCATTGCTCCGTCCAGAATCAATGGTCTATTAATTTTCTTTGCTTTTTCGAAAGGATTAATTCGTTCTTTAATTTTTATTTTATCAAAACTTTCATAGAAATTTTCAACTTCGGTTAAAATACGATTCAGATCAAGATTTTTTATACATTCCAGATCATATGGGCATTGCTTTTTCCAGCAAGGTGAACAGAACAGATCTTCCTGATAAATTTTTACTCCTCTTTCATAAAGATCAATTTCCGACCAACAACTTACACCAAACCACGCGATAACAAATTTTTTAAGCGCAATAGCAAGATGCATTCCAAATGAATCACCACTAATAATTACCTGAGGGATAGACTCATAGCAGGCCCCTTTTCTAACTCCTTCTGAAGTAGGCGAGTTGATCACTCGTCCTTTGAAGTAGTCAGCAATTTCCTTGTTCCTTTCGGTATCCTCTGGTCCTCCGAGCAGCATAATTCTATATTTTCTTCTGGAGAGAAATTTATTTATCAGAAATATATGCTGACCAACAGACATTTTTTTATTTGGATATAGATTAGAACATCCTGTATTAAATCCTATTATTTTATCCGTGTCGCGCAATCTAACATCTCTTTTATAATCCTCTATAAATCGAAGTTCTTCAGTACTAAAATTATAAATGTATTCATCACGTTTATATTCAAGTTCAAATGTTTCAGCAAGATAATCCTGTCCCGTCCGTTGATTTATTTTAAATTTAAGATGATCATCCATCCCAAGGTTGTAATTATAATATGCACCTTCGTTTACCGGAATTATTTTTCCGTTTTTATCAAGACCGAATCCAAGTTTTTTTTCAGCTTTTACTGAATTAAGTAAAGCGCATGATTTTTGAGATTTGTCCACATTCATTACTATATCAAATTCCATCTCATTTAAAATTGAAGTGGATTCAAAATCATAAACAAAAACCTGGTCAACATACTCATTATGATAAAGTAGTGGAGCAGCAATTTTTAAAGTTATCCAATGGATTGTTGATTCCGGAAATTTTCTTTTGATTGCAGGAAGCTGCGCGGTTGTCATCAAAACATCACCCATTGCATCAAGATTTATGATGAGTATTTTAGTCCCGATTTGACAATTATCTTTACAACCGTCCTTCCAACAATCATGATCCGGATAACAAGGTTTATACCCCGTAAAGTTTTTGCAGGATGGAATATCTTTTTTCATATCAGTAAATTTGTTGTGAGCGTGAATATAGTTAAATATGAATAAATCATTAAAAAAAATAAATGAATATTTATTTTTACGTATGAAATATAGTAAACAAATAAATTCTAGTATAATCGGTTTAAGATAATTATGAATATTTTTCAATTTAGTTTTGGTGATGGATATGCGGGAAGCTCAAAAGTTGCCCTCTTAAGTTCTAAGCTGCTTATTGAACAGGGAAATTATGTACAATTGTTTGTTTCTAAAGGTTCGCTAACGGAGAGAAGAGCAATCGAACAGGGGATTCCTGTGCATTCATTTCAGGTGCAAAAATTTAATGAATTGATGAAAAATATCTATCCGATTTTTGATCATTTTAAACCTGAGATAGTAATATCTCATCATTCACTAGATCGTAAAATAGGAATCAATCTTAAAAGAAGATACAAGAATAATTTTTTTAATATTGGATATAGGCACAACATCAGTAAAAGTGTTCCGATAATTGGTGCTTTTTTGTACAATCGTTTTTTCGATTATTTGATAGCTTGCAGTAATGGTGTTGCAGATAGTCTTATAGATTCAGGTATTAAAGCAAATAAAATTAAGGTGATTAAAAATTCGATTACGATTCCGTTAGATATTGTTTTAAAAACCGGAGTTGCGGTAAGAGATCGTTTTAATCTGAAAAATAAAATTGTACTTGGAATGTCAACCTGGTTTCATAAGGAAAGAAAAGGCTTTGACATTTTATTTAATGTTGTAAAACAACTCGATGATAATTATGTGCTTTTGCTGATTGGAATACCGGAATCAGATAAACAAAAAGTTTATGATTTTGCTTCAGAATTTAAAATCTCAAAAGATAAAATTATTATGCCCGGCTATGTTGAAAATGTATGGGATTATTATAAAGCAATGGATATTTTTTTACTTACTTCCAGATCCGAAGGATTTTCATTAGCGTTACTGGAAGCTGCAGCCGCAGAGCTGCCAATTATTGCTTCAGATATCCCGGGTAATAATGAATTTATAATCGATAAGAAGAATGGTTTGCTTTTCGATATTGACAAACCGGATGAATTAAAAGAAGCAATATTTAAAATTTCTGTTGATAAATTATTCGCTAAAAGCATGGCAGTTAATGCTTATAATGATGTTATGACAAATTATCAGTTAAAAAATTATTCTGATGCTCTACTAAATTTTATAACGGGGATAACGAAGAATTAAATTAGGAGTTATTATTTTTTTTGCTGGATAAGTTCTAATTTATTCATTACTGTTTCAACAGAAAGCTGTCTCATACATTCGTGCTGATAAGGACAAATTAATTTATTGCAGATTATGCAATGCAGATCTTCTTTTATAACGTAATCCGAATTAGGTGAATAAGGACCGTGAGCTTTTGGATTTGTTGGACCAAAAATTCCTAATGTAGGAATTCCAAGTGCGGCTGAAATATGCATCGGACCGGAATCATTTGCAATAACCATTTTACATTTTGATATGAGAGCTGCCATTTGGGGTAAAGTAGTTTTCGGGGCTATTATACAATTATCATCAAGATTTGATTTAATAAATTCAGCATCGTGTTCATCACCGGGACCCCATAGCACAAGTATTTTACAATTAAATTTATTTATTGCTGCTTCAGCAATCTCAACCCATTTTTCTTTATCACATCTTTTAGAATCCCAACCACCGGCAGGTATTATTCCAAGTACTTTTTCTATATCAAGTTTATTTACTTTATAAAAATCATCTGCAAAAACCTTTTCTTGTGTTCCTATATAAAAATAAATTTTTTTTGAAATGACCTTTACTCCAAGAGGTTTTAATAATTCTAAATTATGTTCTGCTGAATGATGATCTCCTTTACCTGAGGTTCCTAAAATGTTGTATGCATATTTTCTACCGCGATAAGCATAGCCAACTCTATATTTTACTCCCGAAAAAAATGTTATTTGTGCACTTCTCGGATTTGACCATAGATCGATTATCATATCATATTTTTCTTTTCGTATTCTGCGGGAAACAGTTAAAACAAATTCTGTTTTGTGCATCGTAATCACTTTATTAACAAGTGGATTATTTGCTACGGCATATTTGGCAAAATGTTCGGTTAAGTAATCGATCCTGGCATTTGGATAATGTGCAATTAAATTATCAAGAACTATAGTCGATAGAACTATATCACCAATTCCGCGGGGTTTAATGCAAAGTATTTTTTTTATTTCAGTTGGAGTTATTTTCATCAGTTTTTATAAATTAACCGGAACTTAAATCGGATCAATGTGCATCAAGCCAATTATCTCCAATTCCTGTATCCGCAACAACAGGCACTTTTAGCGGCAATGCATTTTCCATTAATTTTTTAATAATAGGAAGAAGTTTATCAATTTCATCTTTATGAGCATCAAAAAGTAATTCATCATGAACCTGCAAAATCATTTTTGTTTTTGTTTTTTTCTTTTTTAGTTCATAAAAAATGTTGATCATTGCCAGCTTAATCATATCTGCAGCAGTACCTTGAATAGGCATATTTATGGCTACGCGTTCTTCGAATTGTCTGACAACTCTGTTATTACTATTTATGTTTTTTAAATATCTTCTCCGACCCAGTAAAGTTTCTGCATATCCTTTTTCCTGAGCAAATCTTACAGAACTATCCATAAATTCTCTGACGCGTTTAAAAGTATTAAAATACGTGTCAATAATTTCTTTAGCATGAGTCTGTGTTACTCCTAATCTTGTTTTCAATCCAAAAGGTCCTATTCCATAAAGAATACCAAAATTTACTTCCTTAGCTTTTCGTCGCATATCCGGAGTAACATCCTCTGGTTTAACTTTGAAGACTAAAGCAGCTGTGCTTCTATGAATATCTTCACCTTCACTAAATGCTTTTATCAGGGCTTCATCACCACAAATTGAAGCCATAATTCTAAGTTCAATCTGACTGTAATCAGCACTTAAGATTTTATAGTTTTTATCTCTTGGCACAAATGCCCGGCGAATTTCTTTTCCCATTTCTGTTCTGATAGGAATATTTTGAAGATTTGGATCATTACTCGAAAGCCTTCCTGTAGAAGCTACTGTTTGATTAAAACTTGTATGCACACGTCCGGTTTTTTTATTTATCATATTTGGCAGTGCATCTGCGTAGGTTGATTTTAATTTTGATGCCTGACGATAATTTAATATCATATCAACAATTTCGTGTTCACCACGAAGATTTTCCAGCGAACGTGCATCAGTTGAAAATCCTGTTTTAGTTTTTCTTCCTGTAGCAAGATTAAGTTTATCAAATAAAATTTCCTGAAGTTGTTTGGGGGAATTTATATTGAACTCTTTGCCAGCAGCTTTAAATATCTCAGTAGTATAATTATCCAGTAAAATCTGAAGATCTTTACTAAACTGGTTAAGAGCCGGTATATCAATTTTGATACCTTCATTTTCCATATCTTCTAAAACAGGTACAAGCGGAAACTCAATATCATAAGCCACTTTTTCAATTTGCTGCTTTTTCAGTTCAGCATTTAATTTTTCATACAACTTAAAAGTAATATCAGCATCTTCTGCTGCATAGTTTGATAGAGCATTTAAATCTGTTTCAAATATTTTAGCCGGATCTTTTTTTACACCAATTAAATCTGATAAAGGAATTGGTTTGTAGTTAAGATATTTTTCAGACAGATCATCCATCCCGTGCTTTTGATCAGCATCTAAAACGTAGCTCGCCAGCATCGTATCGAAAAAAAAGTTCTTCACTTCAATGCCGATACTTCTTAATACGGCAATATCGTACTTACCATTCTGGCAGACTTTTTTTATATCTGCATTCTCAAATATTTTTTTGAAATGCTTCAGTAAAACAGAAATAGATAATCTATTGCTAAACGTGTTATCAAAAAGTCCGCCTTCATCTTCAAAAGGATTAGTTGCAACAAAATATGCCTCACCTGGTTTTAGACAAAAGGAAGCGCCGGCAATTTTAACATCAAAAGTGTTAAGTCCGTCGGTTTCGGTATCAAATACAAATAATTCTGTTTTATTTAGTTTTACGGCTAATTCTTTCGCATCCTTTTCTGTGGTGATCAGATGGTATTTTACTTTTTTATTATCATACGATTGAACTGATTCTAAGGTTGTCGCCTTTTCAGTGGTTGTTTCGGAGATATCCGCCTGATAAAACTTTAATAATTTTGTGTAAATGGTTTTAAATTCTAACTCAAATAATATCTCTTTTAATTTCTCAAAATCCGGATTTGAAAATTTTGCATGTTCAAAATCGAAATCAATTGGAACGTCACAATAAATTGTAGCCAGGTCTTTTGAAAGAAAAGCATTTTCTTTACTGTCCTCTAATTTTTTCTTTATTCCGGCTTTATCAATTTCATCAATGTGTTTATAAATTTTTTCAATCGTACCGTATTTTTGAATTAACGGAACTGCACCTTTGGGTCCAATCCCGGCAACTCCGGGTATATCGTCGCTGCTATCACCAATCAAAGCAAGATAATCAACCATAAACTTTGGTTCGAATCCAAGTTCATCAATAACTTTTTGTTTATCATAAAGAATTGCTTGATCGGACATTTTACCCGGTCTTACAACATTGGTTCTATCAGTAATCAATTGAAAATAATCCTTATCCGGTGTTATAGCGTATGAGATTAATCCTAACTTCTCAGCTTTTTTTACAACTGTACCAACAATATCATCAGCCTCGTACCTTGGTAAAATGTAAAGCGGAATATTTAATGCGAGAACAATATCTTTTATTCTTTGTAATTGGGGTATCATATCCTCTGGCATAGTTTGCCGCGATGATTTATAGGATTCGTACTTTTCGTGTCTGAATGTTTTTTCTTTGGAATCGAATGCAACGGCAAGATAATCGGGTTTGTGATCTTCAAATACTTTTATTAATTGGTTTAAAAATCCATATACTGCTGAAGTTGATTCACCTTTGCTGTTTGTTAATGGGCGGTTGATAAATGCAAAGTAAGCGCGGTATGCAAGCGCCATTGCATCAATAATTACAAATTTTTTGTTTTTCATAATTCACTTTTTATCAGATTAAAAATAATGACAGAAAATAAAGATTAGTTTTTCAAAATCGAAGCATTAAATACCTTGAAAAACTTATTTATTTTAATTTTTGTTTAGTATTGTGATTGAAATGTGGAAAACCATATTTTTACACTCAATAAAATAGAAAGGTATGAATAGATTTTTGCATTTTATAGTTTATGCAAGAAATATCTTTTAAATGAAAACCTCACAATCAAATCCTGCAAAGGATATAATTAAGGCAATGGGAATTGTATTTGGGGATATCGGTACAAGCCCCATTTATACTCTTCCAATTATCTTTACTTTAACTTCTCCCACCAGAGAAAATATTTTAGGTGTGTTATCTCTAATCTTCTGGACCTTGATTGCTCTTGTAACTATACAATATGCCTGGCTTGCAATGAGTATGAGCATAAGAGGCGAAGGTGGAATAATAGTTTTAAAAGAAATACTTGTCTCGATTTTGAAAAAAGGAAGAAAAATTGCTTTCATATCTTTTGTCGGTTACATTGGCGTCTCCTTATTATTAGGAGATGGTGTTATTACGCCTGCCATCAGTATTCTTTCAGCCGTTGAAGGGCTTAGATTGATTCCAGGAATGAATTCTATATCTACAAATAATATAATATTAATAACAATTGCTATTACAGTTTTATTATTTGCTATTCAGTTCAAAGGAACCTCAAAGGTGGCAATTTCTTTTGGACCTATTATGTTACTATGGTTTATCAGTTTGTTTTTGTCGGGATTTTTCTATTTAATTCATGTGCCGGAAATATTTTTAGCTTTTAACCCGCTGCATGCATTTGAATTCTTTTTCAATAATGGGTTTTCAGGATTTTTTATTTTAAGTGAAGTTATATTGTGTGCAACGGGCGGCGAAGCTCTTTATGCGGATATGGGACATTTGGGAGCAAAACCAATTCGCCAGGCATGGTCATTTGTATTTTTTGCATTAATAATAAATTATTTTGGACAAGGTGCGTATATAATCGAACATCATGATACTAGTCAGGTACTCTTTAAATTAGTCAGCACATTCTCGCATTTTTTTTATATACCTTTTTTAATTTTGACATTGATTGCAACTATTATAGCCTCGCAAGCTATGATCAGCGCTGTAATGGCGTTAATCTTTCAGGGTATAAACCTTGGAATATTTCCGTTGATGAAAATAAAATATACATCCACAGAACTTAGATCTCAGATATATATTCCCGCAGTTAATTGGCTTTTACTGCTAGCTGTAATTTTTATCATTTTAATTTTTAGAGAATCATCCAATCTTGCGGCAGCGTATGGATTGGCAGTTACTGCAACTATGTTTATAAGTTCGTTATTTATTGTTGCCATTCTTAGGAACAGGAAACAATATGGTAAAATGTCTATTGCGATAGTAGTGCTGTTTATTACTCTTACTTATTTAATTGCTGTTACACACAAAATCCCATACGGTGGTTATTGGTCAATAATTATTGCAAGTTTTACTTTAATGGTTATGGGTCTTTGGATTGCAGGTATGACAAGAATGAGAAAATATCTGCGCTCAGTTTCTCTTGATGTTTTTACTGAGAGTTTTAAACAGATTTATGAAACGGGAAATTTTATAAAAGGTGAGGCATTATTTTTTACAAGGAATCTTGAATCTGTATCACCATATATTTTACATTGTATGTTCCGAACAGGAATTTTGTATGAAAAAAATGTATTAGTATCTGTGGAAAATACAGATCAGCCATATGGAGTTAATCTGGACAGATACGAAGAAGTGAGTCCGGGTCTGTTTGTTGCGCGAATACTTTATGGCTATATGGAAGTTCCTGATCTTCCAAAATTGTTTAAAGAATGGCAGTTTAATGAAAAAGCAATATTTTATGGTTCGGAAGAGATAAAGACAGATAAACTATTCTTTAAATTGTTTATCGTATTAAAGAAAATTGCGCCAAACTGGGTAAGCTATTTCGATTTTCCATACAATAAACTCCATGGAGTAGTTACACGAATTGAAATTTAATTAATTTACTTATTAACATATCCCATTTTTTATGAAACTATTAAATATTCTTTTTATTGCATTGTTACTTTCAAATCTTGCTTGTGCACAACAGAAAGACACGCTATTTGTTGCGCATTGGAATTTAGAAAATTTGTTTGATACAATAGATGATCCAAAGACTGAGGATGAAGAATTTTTGGCTACCGGATCAAAAGAATGGAATAATGATCGGTTTGATAAAAAAATATATAACCTTTCAAGAGTCATTCGCTCTATGAACAATAATGATGGTCCTGATCTTTTGGGTGTTTGTGAAGTTGAACATCAAAGTGTTCTAGATTCTATGCTGACAAAATACGTTTCTGATAAACCTTATAAGATTGCTTATCTTGAATCACCCGATGAACGCGGAATAGATAATGGCATTATTTATAATTCCGCCAGATTCTCTTTGTTAGATGTAACAGGTCATAAAGTTGATATTGGAAATGGAAATGAAACGCGTTTAATACTGGAAGGAACTTTTCTGTTTGATAAAAAAGATACGATTTACTTTTTTGTCAACCATTGGCCTTCAAGAAGAGGTGGTGAAGAAAAATCCGAACCTTATCGGATTAAAGCTGCTCAAACTTTAAGAAGTGAAGTCGAATCTATACTTTCAAAAAATAAACTAGGCAGAATCATTATTGTAGGTGATTTTAATGATGAACCAACAAATATTTCTATAACAGATTATCTTAAAGCAAAACCATTTTTTTGTGATTCAATGGATATCATTAATTTGTCAGAAGATACCGAATCTGATCTGTTCAATCTTTCTTACAAAGCTTGGTTTAATGGTTTAGGCAGTTACAAATATAAAGATGACTTTAATATGCTTGATCAAATCATAATTTCTAAAGAACTCTTACTAGGTACACAAATAAAGTATGAATGTAATTCATTTGAAGTTTATAAACCTTTGATGATGGTTACCAGAACGGGTAAGTTTCAAGGCACACCTTTCCCGACTTACGGCGGTTCCAGATATCTTGGTGGTTACAGCGATCATTTTCCTGTTACGGCAAAATTTATAATTAATAGTAAATAGCTATGGATAAAAAACTTATTATTATTGGTGCAAATGGCGCACTTGGAAAAGGTGTTACTAAAAAACTTCTTTCAAAAAATTATGATGAGATATATTTGTTTGATTTTAAGTTTGATGATTCTTATGCAGATCCAAAAATTAAGCAGTTTATTATCAGAGATTTAAGTATTGAAAAAAATGTTATGGCTGCTTTACACGAAATAAAACCTGAAGCAGATACAAAATTATTTTTGTATTCAACAATTGGTGGTTTTTACGGCGGTATTTCAGTCTGGGAAACTGAAGAAGTTGATTTTGATCGAATGATGAATATGAACCTTAAGACGAATTTTTTTATTGCAAAACATTTCGCTTCCTTAGTTAAAAAAAGTTATTCGGGTTCAATCTGTTTCACATCTGCATATACCGGTAATCATCCGGAAAATTTGAAGTTTGCTTACGGAGCGGCAAAATCTTCTCTTAATTATCTCGTAAAATCAATTTCATCGGAAGCTAATGATATCAGATTATCTGCAAATGCAATTGCACCATTTATAATAGATACTCCGGCAAACCGTGAATGGATGAAAAATGCAAATTATTCTTCGTGGATAAAACCCGAAGAAATAGGGGAACTTGTACATTCAATTTTTAATCATTATAACTTTTTATCCGGTAATATTATTGAACTTAAAATGAGGTTTAATGATTAGAAATTACTAATTTAGTGAGGTAATAAGACTAAACTATTTTGTTGACTTTGTTTTTCTAAATACTTATTGTAGCTACACGTTTTTAAGAAAATTATTTGATCATTCACCCAATTTGAACTAAAATCTAATTTATTCAGGAGGTTATCTTTTATGGACTTCACAACAACAATCGCATCGATATTCAATGTCCTAGCTCAAGCAACAAATGATGGCGGAGTTATGAATTGGCTTACCGAAAAATATGTAGCTGGCGGAATTTTCATGCATCCTATTTTAGCTTCATTGATCATTGGACTGGCTTTCTCTTTTGAAAGACTTTGGACATTGACAAAAGCCAGAACAAATACAAAAAAATTCATCGTAGATGTTAAAAAATCTTTAACTTCAGGCGGTGTTGAAGCTGCAAAAAGAGTTTGCGAAAATACAAGAGGTCCTGTTGCCTCCGTTTTTTATGCCGGACTCTTAAGATATGATGAAGGTTTGGATGCAGCTGAAAAAGCTATTGTAGCTTATGGTGGAATTGAAATGGGTTTCCTTGAAAGAGGACTTATATGGATATCAACTTTTATTACCATTGCTCCTATGCTTGGATTTACCGGTACAGTACAAGGTATGATTGAAGCATTTGATGCTATTAAAGAAGCAGCTCAAATTTCACCTGCAGTAGTAGCAGAAGGTATATCTGTTGCTCTTTTAACAACTCTGTTTGGTCTGGTTGTAGCTATGATTCTTCAGGTTTTCTATAATTATTTTGTTTCAAGAATTGATAGATTAGTTGGAGATATGGAACAAAGTTCAATAGAATTGATTGATGCTTTGTATGAATTGAAAGTTAAAAAATAAGTTTCAGTTAAATTTAAAATACTGAGTTTTAAAAATGATAAAAAAGAAAAAAATACCTGAAGCATCCATTCCAACAGCATCTATGGCCGATATAGCGTTTTTGCTTCTATTATTCTTTCTTGTTGCAACTGTAATTGACGTAGACACAGGATTAGGATTAACGTTACCTGAAATTGTAGAAGATCAGGTTGAGGTAAAAGTTGATCCGAATAGAATGGCAGCTGTTCTTGTAAATGAAAATGGAGACGTCCTTATTAACGGACAGGTAGTTCCGGTTTTTCAAATTAAAGATATGCTTAAGTCTAGAATAGCCAGCAAGAATGATTTACCCAAAAACAAAAAAATGATTGTATCTCTCAAAACAGATAGAAAAACGATTTATAATGTATATATAGCAGCCCTGGATCAAATCAAACTTGCATATTTCGAAGTTCGTGACGAATATTCAAACGGCAAGTATGGTAAAAAATATAGTGATTTGAATGAAGAACAGCAGGCAGATGTTAAAGAAGTTGTTCCTATTATTATTTCTATAGCTGAACCAGAAGCAGTTAAAAAATAGAAGAGGATTTTAAAAATGCATTTCGAAAAAAGAAGAGCAAATACTAAAACGGAAATTCCGACTTCTTCAATGCCGGATATTATCTTTATGCTTCTGTTGTTTTTCATGGTTACAACTACTATGAGAGAGGTTGAAGTATTAGTAAGCTTTAAACTTCCGGAAGCAGAGGCTATTGAGAAAATAGAGAATAAAAGATTAGTCTCTTATATCTGGGTAGGGAAGGACAAAAGAGTTCAAATCAATGACTCTATTGTTAAGTTGGATGAAATTCAAAATATTATGTACAATAAAAGAACTGAATTGCCAAATGTTATTGTTTCTCTAAGGGTTGATCAATCTACTGATATGGGATTTGTAACTGATATTCAGCAGGAACTTAGAAAAGCATCTTGTTTACGAATAAATTATTCGGCAATGATTAAAGTGTAAGTATTTATTTGCATCAATTTAATTTAAGGCAGGTTTGAATTTTATTCGCCTGCCTTTTTCAATTTATCGAGGTTGTTATGAATTTAAAAGATAGAATAAATCAGGATTTGAAAGATGCCATGAAATCCGGAGATAAGACAAGACTTGCAGTCGTGCGATCAATACGTGCTCTGATACTGGAATTTGAAAAAAGCGGTGCTGCTAAGGAACTAACTCCGGAAGAAGAAATTAAAATGCTAAGCACTGCAGCCAAGAAAAGAAAAGATTCAATTGAACAATTCAGAAACGCTAATAGAAATGATTTAGCGGATAGTGAAGAAGCAGAGCTAAAAATTCTTATGGATTATCTTCCAAAACAAATGGATGAGTCTGAAATTAGGAATGAAGTTAAAAGATTAGCCGCTGAAATAGGAGCAAAAAGTAAAGAAGATTTTCCTAAGTTAATGCCTGTTGTAATGAAAGAATTAAAAAGTAAAGCGGATGGGAAACTTGTAAAGATAATAGTAGATAATTTTTTAGGATAATTTTGAATTTTATTGATATTATAATAGTTGTAGCTATTGCAATCGGATTCTTACTTGGTTTTAAAGATGGTTTTGTAAGAAAACTTATAGGAATAATCGGTTTTATTACTGCTGTTGTGATTGCAATATTATTTTCATCATTTGTCGGCAGATTTATTGAAGCGACTTTCGGAATTGAATTTTATCTTGCGGAAATAATGGCCGGATTGCTATTGTTTATAGCTATTATGATTGTTACAACTATACTAAAGCGGGTGATTCATCCGTTTGATAAAGTGAATAATTTAATTAATCAGTTAATAGGCGGCTTTGTAGGAATTATACAATTACTGTTTTTTATCAGCGCCATCTTTTTGTTACTAAATATTTTTGATTTTCCGGATAAAAAAACTCAGAACTCATCTTTATTATATAAATATGCTTACGGATTTATACCATCATCAATTGATTTTCTTAAAGATTATACTCCAAACACGGAAGACGTAATAAAAGATTATATAAATCAAAAAGATTCTATCCAATGATAGAACAATCTGTTTTGGAAAAGCTGGAATTTGAAAAAATTCTAAATCAAATCTCTAAATATTCTTCAACCGAAAACGGAAAAAATTTAATACTTAATTTGTATCCAACAACTGTTTTATCATTAATTAAAAATGAAGGGGAAATAGTTGATGAGGCAAAAGATATACTTAACAAAACCGGTTATCCACCACTAGAATACTTATCCGATATTAACAACGTGCTGTCTGAAAGCAGGATTGAAGGTTCTATTCTATCAAGCAGTAAAGTTCTGGAGATTCTTAAGTTAGCTAAAATATCCAGACTTTTGATCCAATTCCTTAAAACAGAATCAAAAGATGAATCCGGATTTAAAGAAATTATACCGTCGCTCTTTTCGGATAAATTGTTTGAACATCGAATTGAAAAAATTATTAATGAGCAGGGAGAGGTTAAGGAAAATGCCAGTTCCGATCTTTCACAGATTAGAAAAGATATTAATTCTAAACGGAATGAACTTGTAAAATCAATCAATAGAATTATCAAAATTCTTAAAGAGGATGACATTGTAAGAGAAGATTACCTGACTTTGCGGGATGGAAGAATGGTAATACCTGTTAAAGCTGAACATAAAAGACATATACGGGGATTTATACATTCTGAATCATCTACAGGGCAAACTGTATACATTGAACCCGAAGAAACACTTGATTTGAATAACGATATTATTTCACTTTCTTTTGCGGAACGCAGAGAGATTGAAAGAATTTTAAAAGAACTTACAAAAATGATAGGGCAGTCAAGTGAAATATTAAAATCATCACTTGAGACCATAGCGTATATCGATTCGGTTTTTGCAAGAGCAAAATATTCTATAGAAATTATAGGTTCGCTTCCACAGGTCGATAATTTGAAACCGATATTTATTTCTGAAGGAAGACATCCTATTCTGCTTAAAAAATTATCCAGGCAGCAAACCGTTCCGCTTAGCTTTGAACTTAATAAAGACAGGGTAGTTATAATTACGGGCCCGAATGCCGGTGGCAAAACAGTTGTATTAAAGACAATTGGTATCTTAAGTATAATGATTCAGGCAGGTATTCATGTTCCGGTTAACTCAAATTCCAACTTTCATATATTTAAAGATATTTTAATTGATATCGGCGATCAGCAATCTATTGAGGATGATTTATCTACTTTTAGTTCTCATCTAAAAAATCTTAAAAATATTATAGATAATGCGGGACAGGATTCCTTAATACTGCTGGATGAGATTGGGACTGGAACTGATCCTGAGGAAGGCTCTGCTCTTGCTGCTGCGATCTTATCTACATTACTTGATAAAGGTTCAATAGTTTTTGCTTCAACGCATCACGGCAGTTTAAAGGTAATTGCTTATAATATAAATGGAATGCAAAATGCTGCAATGGAATTTGATCATTCAAATCTTTCACCAACGTACAAATTTAATTTAGGCGTTCCCGGTTCAAGTTATGCTTTTGAAATAGCAAAACGAACAGGTATGCCGGATGAAGTTCTTAGTAAAGCAAAGAATAATATAAATTCTGATAAACATAATCTTGAAAATTTCTTATCTGAACTTGAAGAAAAATCAAACAGGTTAAACAAAAAATTAAAAGAACTTGAAATAGAAAATTCAAGACTCGAAGGTTTATCTGCGCTATATAAAAAGAGTTATGAAAA
This sequence comes from Ignavibacteriales bacterium, assembly GCA_003538625.1. GTDB lineage: Bacteria > Bacteroidota > Ignavibacteria > Ignavibacteriales > Ignavibacteriaceae > IGN3. Next base: position 58,945 of record DPRR01000039.1, on the reverse strand, counting down.
AATTGAAAAAGAAAAAAAGGAAATTCTTAAAAAAATAAAATCTGATGGTGAGTTATATTTGGAAAACGTAAATAAAAAAATTGAAAAAGTTATTAAGGATTTACGTGAATCCGGTGCAAGTAAAGAAGTTATTAAGGATTCCAAAAAGGTTATTCAGGATATAAAATTGGATAACAACCAAATATTTACCGAAAAAGTTGAAAAGATCAGCGAAAAAATAGATTTTACAATTGGAGATTTCGTTGGAATAAATAATTCATCCACGACAGGAAAAATTATTGAACTTAATCACAACAAAGGCAAGGCAACGATTTTATCAGGTTCAATTAAAATGCAGGTCAATTTATCAGATCTTTTTGAAACAAAAGAAAAAAAATCTGTTATAGATAACAATTTTTCTTCGTATCAAATTTCCGATGTAAATTATAGAATTGATATCCGAGGTGAAAAACCCGAAGAAGCTGAATTTAAAATCATCAAATTTTTGGATGATGCTTATCAGTCTTCGCTTGAAAGGGTTGAAATATTGCATGGAAAAGGTACAGGTGCATTAAAAAAAACTGTTTGGGAAATTTTAAAACATCACGAAAAAGTGAAAAATTTTTACTTTACCGCTATCGAATTTGGCGGTGAAGGTATTACTATAGCCGAATTAAAATAGGAGCATGATTGTTTAAGAAAATTCTTATTGCCAACAGAGGAGAAATTGCTGTCAGAATTATTAAAGCATGTAAGGAACTTGGGATAACATCTGTAGCCATTTATTCCGACGCTGACATTACTTCACTTCATGCAAGAATGGCAGACGAGGCTTACCATATTGGTTCTCCATTAGTATCCGAATCTTATCTCAATCAATCCAAAATTATTGATCTTGCATTGTCAATAGGAGCTGATGCGATACATCCGGGATACGGTTTCTTTTCTGAAAATGCTTCCTTTATAGAAGCAGTAGAAAAAAGCGGAATTGCGTTTATCGGACCATCATCAAATTCTGTAAGGATGATGGGTAGTAAAACTGCAGCCAGAACATTGATGAGCAAAAACGGCGTTCCAATTGTTCCGGGCTCATTAGAAGCTATAACAAATGTAGATGATGCAATAGCATTCTCTGAAAAGATTGGATTCCCCGTGTTACTAAAAGCTTCTGCCGGAGGCGGCGGAAAGGGAATGAGAAAAGTATCAAGTAAAGAAGAATTTAAATCTGCTTTTGAATCGACAAAACGTGAAGCACTAAAGTCCTTTGCTAACGATGAAGTGTACATTGAAAAATTTATTGAAAAACCAAAACATATTGAGGTGCAGATAATTGCTGATAAACATGGAAATTACAGACATATTTTTGAACGGGAATGCTCAATACAAAGAAGACATCAGAAAATAATTGAAGAAGCGCCTTCTCCTTTTGTAGATAAATCCACACGGGCAAGAATAACATCTGCAGCAATTAAGGCAGCAAAAGCCTGTAACTATTTTAATGCAGGAACAATTGAATTTTTAATGGATCAGAACAAGCAGTTTTATTTTCTTGAAATGAATACAAGAATACAAGTCGAGCACCCCGTTACTGAATTGATTTCAGGAATTGATCTTGTGCGCGAACAGATATTAATTGCATCAGGCAGTAAAATTTCTTTTGATCAGGATGATATAGAAATAAATGGTTATGCTATTGAATGCAGGATTTATGCTGAAGATCCCGAAAATAATTTTCTTCCTTCAACAGGCAAACTTTTGCAGTACAAAGAACCAAATGGAATTGGGGTTAGAGTGGATTCAGGCTTTGCTGCAGGTTCGGAAATATCAATTTATTATGATCCAATGATCGCAAAACTTATTTGCTGGGATAATAATAAAAGCAATGCAATAAATAGAATGAGAAGAGCTTTAAGTGAGTTCCAGATTGCGGGTGTGACCATAAATAACAGGTTTCTATCATTCATTTTAAATGAAGGTAATTTTAAAGCAGGTAATTACGATATTAATTTTATTGATAATATGAATTATAATTCGTTGAAATCGGAATCTCAAAATAATAATAAAGATGAGAATGAGATTGCTGCCGTAGTAATTGCTGCTTTGATTAAATCGAATACAAAGGCAGAAGCAAAAGTTGGTAAAGCTAATAATCTAAATAAATGGCGGGATCAGAATTATGAATGAATTTGTTGTAAGATTAAATGGCAGTATTAAACTAGTTAGGCTTATTGATGAAAAATCAATTGAAGTTGAAAATGTAAAGTATAATTACTCATTTATAAAACTAAACGACTCGAGACATCTTTTAAAATTAAATAATAAATTTTACGAAACTTCTTTTTGGAAAAATTCCGAAGAAGAATTGTCGGTTCAAATAAACAACGAAAATCTAATTGTTAATATTAAAACAACCCTTCAGGAGAAAGCATTTCAATTAATTTCATCCTCTCATATTACAAAAGATCAGGTAAGCATAATAAAATCACCTATGCCGGGATTAGTACTAAAGATCCTAAAAAAGGCTGGAGACAATGTCTCTAAAGGTGAAACTGTAATGATTTTAGAAGCAATGAAAATGGAGAATGAAATAAAAGTAAGTAATGACGGAAAAGTTGTTGATATATTTGTATCTGAGGGTAAACCGGTTGAAAAATATATTTCATTGTTCAGCATTAAATAATTTGTTATTTACTAAAAATTGCTAATTTTCACTTAACTGTTTAACAATCACTTTCATCAGGAGGAGAGAATTGAAATCTCGATTACTAATAATTACACTTTCCACGTTATTGATTTCTACTAATATATTTGCCGGTGGATTTCAATTGAACGAACACGGAGCTAAAGCATTAGCTATGGGCGGCGCATTTACAGCGGTTGCAAATGACCCGTCTGCGATTTATTGGAATGGTGCAGGTCTATCACAACTGACCGGTACAAATATCATGATAGGTACTTCTCTAATCGCTCCCCAAAGCACGTTTAGAGGTGTAGCTCCGGACATTACAAAGTACAGAGCAAAAAATCTTATTTTCTTTCCAACACACTTTTTTGGATCTCATGCCTTCAACGATCAATGGTCTGTTGGATTAGGTTTTACTGTACCATTTGGTTTAGGTACAGAATGGGATGAGAATTGGGTTGGAAAATATCTTGCAATAAAAACAACCTTAATGACTTTTACTGTTTCACCTGTTGTAACTTATTCGCCTTTCAAATCTTTATCATTAAGCGCCGGATTCATCTACAGTTTTGCTAATGTTGAGATTACAAGGAAGAGTCAGATTACAAATGAAGCATTACCTTATCCATTTTTAGCGCAGGATGTATTTGTAGATTTAACAGGTGATGATAGTTTTGCTTATGGATTTAATGCTGGTATAATGTTTAAACCAACTCATTACTTATCAATTGGTGCATCATATCACAGCGAAGTTAAATATGATTTCAAAGGAACTGCTGAAACGGTAGGACCGGATCAGCTTTCAGCAAGTTTACCCAATGGTGATATTACAGCCGAATTAACAACACCTCAAAATATCGCAGTAGGTATTGCAGTCGATATTACTAAAAGATTAAAGGTTAGTGCTGATTATCAGTTTGTCGGCTGGTCAAGTTACGATGTATTAGCCGTGGATTTTGCTAATCCTGAATTTGAAGATATCTCAAGTCCAAGAAATTATAAGGATGCATACATAGTTAGATTTGGAGCAGGTTATCAATTGAATGAACAGGTAAATTTAATGGGCGGTGTTTATTTTGATAAAAACCCGGTTTCAACTGCATACTTAAATCCATCTTTACCGGAGGCGGATAGATTGGGATTAAGTTTTGGTATTGAAGGAAAGCTGTTTGAAAAATTATCAATCACCGGCTCATATCTTTTCATTCGTGCAAAACAGGTAACTGTCACGGATTCTGAAGAAATCTATTCGGAACCAAGCAGTAAATTCAATGGCACTTATAACTCAAATGCCAATATCTTTTCACTTGGTTTTGTATATAGTTTATAAGGAGGAAATATTAAAATGAAAATTAAATTGATTCTTACGATTTTTTTGAGCGCACTTATTTTTATAAGCTGTGATGATTATAGTGAGTTAACACCAACTGTAAAAGATCAGATAAGCGGAAGTGCAAATTTTGCCCGTTATGTTTCTTTAGGAAATAGTATAACTTCAGGATACCAATCCGGTACTCTCTATGAAAGTGCTCAAATTTATTCTTATCCAAATCTAATAGCCAAACAGGTAGGTACAAACTTTGAAATGCCTTTAGTGTCTGATCCGGGGTTAGGTGGAAGAATGGAAATTCAAAGTCTCGATCCATTTGCAATTTATACTAATCCGGCAAAAGGAACGCTGCTTAATTCAAATTATCCAGCACCATATAATAATTTAGGTGTTCCCGGAGCATTATTATACGACGTACTTTTTGCAAAAAGTTCAACAACTTGTGCTTCCTTTGTATTTTCAGGTACTCCAAATCCATATTTTGATGTGATTCTTAGAAACAGTGTTTTAAATCTTGGAACACCGCTTGAACAAGCTCTGTCTCAAGCTCCCACTTTTATTACATTATGGATTGGTAATAACGATGTTTTAGGATATGCTACTAGTGGCGGAACATCGCCTGCTGCACCAACTCCCGTTCCAAATTTTCAGCAGATATACGGCGGCATAGCGCAGGGATTATCACAATACTCAACTCAAACAGGAGCCAAAGTTGTTGTTGCAAATATTCCAAACGTTGCTGCTATCCCGTTCTTTACTACCGTGGGTTTACAGATGGGTATGAATACTTCGATACCTTGGGCAAATCTCCCTTTAGGTTTTGTATATCAAAAATCTGGTGAAACCGGAATTGGAAGCGGATCTGCAAGTCAACAAGATTTATTAACAGGTCAAGTATTAGTCACCCTATTGGGAAGTAGCTATGCATCATTATTAGGTCAACCAACTGGTAAATTTTATAGGGATAATCATTTTCCCGGTTTACCTGCTGGAATAGATACAACAAAACCATTTGGTTTTCATCCACAAAATCCGTTTCCAAATGCATGTGTTTTGGATGCTGATGAAATAACTATTGCAAATAATGCTGTATCAAGTTATAACTCAATTATCGCAGGATTAGCACAAAATTTTGGTTTTGGATTAGTTGATATAAATTCAAAATTCAATCAATTCAGGGCTGCTGATTTTTCTGGCGGAACTGAAATAGATGGGATTAACTTTAAAACATTCTACGTTAAGGGCGGTCTGTTCAGCCTTGATGGTGTTCATCCTTCGAGTCAGGCTCATGCAATTATTGCAAACGAATTTATTAAAGTTATAAATACAAAATATGGTGCAAACATTCCTCTTGTAGATGTATCATCGATTCCCGGTAGTTTAATATTGCATAAATCAGTTCAGTACAAAGATGGTTATCCAATCATTCCTGTAGAAACATTTAATCATCTTCTGTTTTAATCTTATTTATTTTGTTTTAAGTAGGGATGGTTTACCATCCCTTTTTTTTATAGTTTTTGTATAACAATTAAGAGGCTTAGTAATGATAAAATACTGTTTTCAATTTATATCAGTAATTTTAATTACAATACTGATAACCGGATGTTCTGCCACGCAGCAGAATTCCGGTGATGATAAACAAGTTTATATTTTTGATCAAGTACCGGAAGAAAAAACTATCGAGGCTCCAAAAACAGGGGAGTATCCAAGCATAGCGGAAACTTATTACGTTGTGCAGATTGGTGCTTTTACCACAGAAGATAAAGCGGATACCTTTGCAGATTTAAGCAGAAACAAAACTAATTATAAATACAGCGTCATCTATAGCGATAATTTAAGACTATACTTAGTGCAGGTAATTCCATTTTTTAAATCCAGATCTGAAGCAGAAGAAGTGCGAAATAATTTATGGAAAATTTCAGATTTTGTGGATGCCTGGATAGTTACGGTTAATAAGTAGAAGCAAGAAATTTTTTGACTGTCTATATTAATCGAGGAGGTCGAATAATTAAAGAACAAAGTTTCTAATGCAGCCTTAACTTATTTGAATACTCTGGAATTTAAGTGAAACAAATTATAAATTGCGATTAACGAAAGATCAATTCTTTCGGTTAAATAATCTTTATTCATTAATAAAAATTGGAGGCTAATATGGCTTTTTCACTGAACAAAATCATGCTAATCGGAAATCTTGGGCGTGATGTTGAGACTCGATTTACTTCCGGCAACGTTTCCATCTCTAGTTTTTCAATGGCTACTACAAATGGCTATAAAGGTAAAGATGGGAACTGGGTAAATGAAACAACCTGGCACAACATTACAGTTTTTAATATGTCGGATTTTATGAAAGAAAATTTAAAAAAGGGTCGCAAAGTTTATGTTGAAGGTAGATTGACGAAAAGGGAATACACTGATAAAGAAGGAATTAAAAGGTACTCAACGGATGTAATCTCTGAAAAAATTATTCCATTAGAAACCAGTGGTGATAACAGCAATAATTCTGAAAATGTTGGGATGGAATCATCAGCCGAAGGTGAGATGCCGCCTGTTGATTCTAATGATGATCTGCCGTTTTAACTGATTCTAAATAAAGGATTAACAAATTTTTGGATTTCGATTGGACTGTTAAACTTGTATTAATTTTTGTACTGCTTCTGAGCTCTGCTTTTTTTTCGGGCTCAGAAGTAGCACTGTTTTCATTAGATAAAAAAAATCTGGAAGCTAATCTAGATAAAACCAGTATTCTTTATCGTTATTTAACTAATCTTATAAATTTTCCCAGAAGACTTTTAGTTACAATTCTTATTGGTAATACGCTGGTAAATGTAGCTGTATCTATAGTTGCCGTCGCATTGGCTATAGATATCTCAAATCAATTTAATATCTCACTGGATATTGCGTTAACATTTCAAATTGTAGTTATCACAATTCTCATTTTATTGTTTGGTGAATTATTACCTAAAGTACTTGCATCAAAAGATCCATATAGATTTGCAAAAATTATTGCAATCCCATTACACTATTGCAGTATTATTATTTATCCTGTTTCAGAAACTTTAACTGAAATTATAAAATTATCCTCATCAAAATTATATTTTGATAAGAGCAAATCCGCTTTAACAAAAGAAGAGTTAGTGGATTTGGCAAATATCGGTAAAGAAAAAGGCACGCTTGAGGACGACGAACATTCACTAATAAGCAGCCTTGTAGCCTTTACCGGTTTAAGTGTTAGTGAAGTTATGACACCACGGGTAGATATACAGGCTGTTTCAGTAAATGATGACTATGAGAAAATAATAAAAGTGATTACTCAATCCGGTCACAGCAGAATCCCTATTTACAAGTATAATCTGGACGAAATTGTGGGAATTATTTTTGCAAAGGATTTATTAATTTATGTTAAAGACCCAAGTTTGATAAAAAGTTTTAATCTCAATACCCTTATTAAAAAACCATTGTTTATACCGGAAACTAAACTGATAAGTGAACTGCTAAAGGAATTTCAGGAGAAAAAAGTTCATCTAGCAATTGTTGTGGACGAATACGGCGGAACCGCCGGACTAATTTCATTAGAAGATATTATCGAAGAAGTAGTTGGAGATATATGGGATGAATTTGATAAAGCAGAAAATCACATATTAGAAATAAACGATAATCAATTTGTTGCTCTTGGTAAAACTAAGCTTAATGAAATTAATGAGACTCTAAATGCAAAAATTCTGATTGAAGATGATGACTATGATACACTTGGAGGATTTATTCTCAGCAGAGCCGGCAGCATCCCAAAAGTTGATTTCTCAGTTACGGATTATGGACTCCGTTTTATTGTTAAGGAAATCCAAAATAAAAGAATAAAAAAAGTTCTTATCCAAAAACTAAATACTACAGAAGATAATTAGTATTTTACTACCATAATTTTTTAGAATAATTTGATTAATGATTTAAGAGAATCTTATGAGAGATGAAAGAAAAACGGAAATAAGAGTTGGTCTTACTGTCTTAGTCGGAATATTAGTTTTTATCTGGATATTGGGCTGGGCAAAAAACTTCTCGCTTAAATCTAACGAGCAGATTGTAAAAGTCAGATTTACAAATGTTTCAGGACTTGAGATAGGTGACCAGGTGACAGTTAATGGGCTGCGAAAAGGTTTTGTTAAGGAAATGATAGTTGAGCCGAATAATGTGCTGGTTGAACTATCAATTGAAAATGATGTCCATTTAAAAAGTGATGCATCTTTTGCTATTTCAATGCTTGATTTAATGGGCGGAAAAAAAATTGAAGTTTTTCCGGGAACCTCTCAAACAGCATTTGATAACAATAAAATAAGTGAAGGAGTTTTTTACGCTGATATTCCTTCTGTAATGTCTTTATTCGGATCTGTGCAGGATGATTTAGTTACAGTACTTAAAGATGTTAAAATAACTCTCCACTCAATGAATAATTATTTAACTGACGAAAAATTAAATACTGATGTTAAGAAATCTCTATCCAATCTTAGCGCACTTACGGATAAGTTGAATTTAATGCTTTCAGAAAATAGAAATGATATAAGGTCATTAACTAAAAATGCCGTTGAATTGACTGAAACCAGTAATAAACTTCTTTCTGATAATCAGGAAAATATAAACCGGCTGTTTATTGATTTGAAAAAAGTTGCTGAAAAAAGTGACACTCTGATTTCCAATCTTAATAATCTTACAACTGAAACTATAAATCAGCAAAATAATGTTGGCAAACTCTTATACGATGAAAATTTAATCAATGATCTGAAAAAGACATTGAAACAAATAAATGAACTTACATCCATTCTGGTAGATCAACTTAAAAATGATGGTATAAACGTAGATGCAAATATTTTTTAAGTTTCTATTCGTACTATTAATCCTTTTTCTCCTTTCGCCAGATATTTTTTCTGAATCAAAAGATCCGGTTCGCGGAAAGCATGGTATGGTTGTGTCTGCAAGCGAATTAGCCTCACAGGTAGGAATTGAAATATTAAAAAAAGGAGGTAACGCCGTTGATGCTGCAGTTGCCGTTGGATTTGCGTTAGCTGTAACGTATCCTGCAGCGGGTAATATTGGTGGTGGTGGATTTATGGTTATTCATTTAAATGACGGTACCAATACCACAATTGATTATCGTGAAAAAGCACCCCAATCTGCAAATGAGTTTTTGTTTCAGGATTCTTTGGAAAATTTTTTACCGGAACAGAGTCAATTTGGGGTAACTTCATCGGGAGTGCCGGGAAGTGTTGCTGGATTAATTTATGCTCTTGAAAAATATGGTACGCTATCTTTGGCGGATGTTATTCAGCCGGCAATAAATTTGGCAAAATCTGGTTTTATTCTTGAGTATCGATTGGCAAAATCATTTGAGTATGAATTGGAATATTTTAACAAATATGAATCAACTAAAAAAATATTTACTAAAGAAGGTGCTGCATACACTGAAGGTGATTTATTTATTCAAAGTGATTTAGCAAAGACACTAGATTTGATAAAAGATTATAGTCTGAATGGATTTTATTCAGGTGAGACTGCTGATTTAATTGTCAGTCAGATTTCCGAACAAGGCGGGTACATCACTTTAGATGATCTGAAAAATTACAAACCTGTCGAACGCCCAACTATCAAAACAGATTACAAAGGATTTGAAGTAATTACAATGGGACCGCCAAGCGGTGGAGGTGTTTCGCTTATTCAGATGCTTAATATTTTAGAAAATATTTCATTCAAAAATGAGGAGTGGGGAAGCAGTTTCTATCTTCATTATCTTATCGAAGCAATGAAATATTCTTTTGCAGATCGATCAAAACATTTGGGTGATCCTGATTATTATGAAGTCCCATTGGATATGTTGACTTCGAAATCTTATGCAAAAAATCTTTTTAATAAAATTATAGAAAACGCAACCCCCTCCTCAGAAATATTACCTGGTGATGTTAATGCTTTTAATGAAAGTGAAGAAACCACACATTATTCGATCATTGATAATTTTGGTAATGCGGTTAGTACAACTACAACAATAAATTCTTCATTTGGATCAAAAATAGTTGTAGAAGGTGCCGGATTTTTATTAAATAATGAGATGGATGATTTTAGTTCTAAAGCCGGCACACCAAATCAATTTGGTTTGATTGGAAGTGAAGCGAATAAAATTGAACCTGGAAAAAGAATGTTAAGTTCTATGTCGCCGACTATTATTTTAAAAGATAACAAACCATTTATGATAATCGGTTCGCCCGGTGGGTCAACAATTTCTACTGTTGTTCTTCAGGTGATTTTTAATGTATTAGATTTTGGAATGGATATTCAACAGGCTATAGATATGCCCAGAATCCATCATCAATGGTTACCTGATCTTATTTACTACGAAAGGTTTGGACTGAGTTTGGATGTTTTGAATGCTTTAAAAGCTAAAGGTTATGAATTTGGTGGACTTAGAATTCTGGGTAGATGTGAAGGGATTTTAGTCGATCAGAATAATCAAATATTTTTTGGTGCCACTGATCCAAGAGGATATGGGGCAGCGGTAGGATTTTAATCGAAAGAGTAAAATGGTTATTGGAATTGGAATTGATATTATTGAGATAGCAAGAATAAAAAGTAGTATCGATACCTACGGTGATTCTTTTTTGAATAAAATATATACTAATAATGAGTTGGAATATTGTCTTGCAAAGCATAATAAATATCAACACCTGGCAGCCAGATTCGCAGCTAAAGAAGCAATTTATAAAGCATTAGCAACGGGATGGGAGAAGGATGCTACGTGGAAAAGTATCGAAATTATTAATGAACCAAATGGTTTACCAGTTGCTAAATTCTTTGGAAAGCTAAAGGAGTTTATTTCTGAGGATAAGGACATTAAAATATCACTCAGTCATTCGGATAATTATGTAGCTTGTGTGGCCATTATATACAAGAAATACTAAGTATTTGTTAAAAACGGGAATTGAAAAACTTAATTCTAATCAGTAATTTAATACTATATAAAAAATTATGAATGCAACCTGGTATAAATATTTTAATTATGGATCATTAATATTTGCTGCAGTATTAGTGGTTTTGCTTTTTATGGATTCTGTCCCAAGAAATTGGTACATCCCATTGTTAGTTGTTATGGTGATAGTATTTATCTTAAGAATTGTTGCACGATTCTATTTTACAAAACAATCTAAAAATCCGGATTAGAGGTGTGAGTCTTCGAACGATCTATTCCTACAAATGGTAAACTCAATTCAAAAGTTCTGGTTTTAAATCAAAGCTACGAACCGCTTTCTGTTTGCAATATTCGCAAAGCAGTTATTCTTATTTATCTCGGCAAAGCAGAAACTATCTTAAATGATGATCGAAAATCATTACACTCTGTTAATAATAATTATGCCTGGCCAAGTGTAATTAGAATCAGTAAATTTATAAAGCTTCCATATAAAAAAGTTGTGCTTACCAGAAAAAATATTTTAAGAAGAGATGCATACAAATGCGCTTATTGCGGCAGAGCGGATATTCCTTTAACCGTCGATCATGTATTTCCGAGAGCCCGAGGTGGTGATGAATCATGGGAAAATCTAATTACAGCCTGTACAATTTGCAATAATCGCAAAGGTGATAGAACACCCGAAGAGGCAAATATGAAATTATTATTTAGACCATTTAAACCCAGTCATATTTTGTTTATCAAAAATGTGGTTGGCAGGCTTGATGAGCGCTGGAAACCATATCTTTATCTTTCCTGAAAATTATACGCTTTATTATTATCTTTCGAGTGATCATTTAACAATCTTATTATCAAATGCCTAAAAAAAGAATACTTAGTGGAATGCGACCAACCGGTAAATTGCATATCGGTCATTATGTTGGTGCTTTGGAAAATTGGGTAAAACTGCAGGATGAATATGAAAGTTTTCATTTAATTGCTGATTATCATGTTTTGACTACAAGTCTGGATACAAATGACGTTTATCAGAATTCTATTGATATGCTCATCGATTGGCTTGCCTGCGGATTAGATCCGGTTAAAAGTCCAATGTTTCGGCAATCTAAGATAAAACAGCATGCTGAACTAAATTTAATATTTAGTATGCTGATTACTGTAAACAGACTAGAGCGCAATCCGACATTAAAAGATCAGATCAGAGATCTGAATATTGAGCATGTAATTTATGGGCATTTAGGTTATCCGGTTTTGCAGACAGCAGATATATTGCTCTATAAGGGTGATGCAGTTCCGGTTGGCGATGATCAGGTTCCTCATATAGAAATATCAAGGGAAATAGCCAGACGATTTAACAATCAATATGGAAATGTATTTCCCGAGCCGGAAGCTTTACTCACAAAATTTTCCAGACTTTCAGGGTTGGATGGTAATGCGAAAATGAGTAAATCATTAAACAACACTATTCTACTTTCTGATGAAGTTGAAATTGTAAAAAGTAAACTTAAAAAAGCAGTAACTGATCCGAACAAAGTTAGAAAAGGTGATCCCGGGAATCCTGATATATGTCTTGTCTTTTCATATCACAAAAAATTTAATCCGGATGAAATAGATGAGATTGAAAAAGGCTGTCGCAGCGGAGAGTTGGGTTGCTTTGATTGTAAGATGAATTGTGCCTCAAAAATTTCTAAGTTTTTAGCGCCGATTATTGATAAAAGAAAATATTATGAGAGTAGAATTGATGAGGTTAAAGATATTCTACACGATGGTGAGCTGCGCGGTAGAAAAGTTGCAGAGCAGACAATGAATGAAGTCCATGAAAAAATGAAACTAGGTTAATGTACAAAATAAAATTAGATCAGTTTGAAGGACCATTAGATTTACTTCTCTTTTTTATAAAAAGAGATGAATTAAATATTTATGATATCCCAATTTCTCGAATTACAGGTGAATTTTTGGAATACGTGAATCTTATTAAACTAATGGATCTTGAAGTAGCAGGTGATTTTATTTTGATGGCTTCAACATTAATGCATATTAAAGTTAGAATGCTTTTACCTCGAGAAGTCGATGAACGTGGTGAAGAAATTGATCCGCGTGCAGATCTAATAAGAGCTCTGCTTGAATATAAAAAGTATAAAGAGGTGGCTGAAGATCTTACCTTCTTCGAATCAAATCAACGTAAAATTAGTTTTAGAGGAGATTTTTCTCATGACGTTATGGAATCGCCTCCGGAGTATGAAATACTGTTAAAAAATATTTCTATCTACGATTTAGCAAAAGCTTTTAAAAAAGTTATTGATGGAATTAAAGTACAAGTAGTTCACGAAGTGAGAAAAATAAATATCTCTATTGATGAACAGATTCAGTATATACTTGATCGTATGAGTGAAAAAGGTGAAATACATTTTTTAAGTTTGGTACATGGTATGCAGGAAAAAATAAGAGTAGTTCTGACTTTTGTAGCACTACTTGAACTGACAAAAATGGAAAAAATTGGAATCAAGGAATCACCAGAGTTTAATGATTTTGTAATTTACAGCAGAGAAAATGGATAATACATATAAATCAATAATAGAGGCATTAATCTTCTCATCGGATGAACCAATATCTGAAAATGAAATTATCCGGGCAATCAAAGGAATTGATGGTGAGGATATTGAAATTACCGGCTCTGAAATACTATCTGTCGTTGATGATCTTAACAATAAATATGAGCAAAACGGCAACTCATTTAAAATAAAAAAAATTGCTAATGGTTTCATTTTTGCAACAACGGAGATCAGCGCTAAATACGTTGGGTTTTTATCATCTGAAAAATCCAAAAGAAGATTAAGTCAGGCAGCATTAGAAACACTTGCAATAATTGCATATAAACAGCCAATCACAAAGCCGGAATTAGAACAAATCAGGGGCGTGAATTCTGATTATATTCTTAACACACTTCTGGAAAAAAATCTGATTACCATTACCGGACGAGCTGAAACAATTGGCAGACCATTATTATATGGAACGACAACAGAATTTTTAAAATATTTTGGATTGTACAATTTAAGTGATCTTCCAAAACCGCGTGAGATTGAAGAGATAATGAAGGATGAGGATTTTATTGAACAGAAAAATAAAATAATGATGAACTTAGTTGAAGAAACTCTTGAGCAGGAATTAGATAAACCGGAAGAAAACAATGACGAGACTGAATAAATTTATTGCAGACAGTGGTGTAACTTCAAGAAGAAAAGCTGAAGAATTAATCCTACAGGGAAGGGTAACCGTAAACAATAAAACTATAACCAAGCTTGCCTTTACTATCAATCCCGAAGAAGATGATGTTTCTGTTGACGGCGAAAAAATAAAACCGGCGGAACATGTTTATTACCTTCTTAACAAACCCAAAGGTGTTGTAACTACCACAGATGATGAGAAGAAAAGATTGACGGTAACAGACATTGTTAAAACAAAACAAAAAATATTTCCTGTTGGCAGACTTGATTATAATACAACCGGCGTTTTGATCTTAACTAATGATGGTGAATTTGCTCAAAAATTATTGCATCCAAGAAACAATATAATTCGTGAGTATGAAGTTAAACTTGATAAAAATCTTGAACCAGAACATGAGAACGCTCTGTTAAAAGGCGTATTTATTGATGGAACAAGAGGTAAATTTATTGCCATAAAGTACGGCAAGAAAAAAGATAGAAAAAACATAACGGTACAATGTACTGAAGGAAGAAATCATTTTGTAAAAAAAATGTTTTCTACAATAAATTACACAGTTGAAAAATTACATAGAAGCAGCTTTGCCGGTATCATTCCTGATATTCCCATTGGCGCTTATCGAAAGCTAACACAAGATGAAATTAAAAAATTATCTAAATAAAACTCTATACAGTGTTTCAGTATTTTTAATTATTTCAGAAACATTATTTGCCCAGGATTCGACTAAAGCAATTATCGATTCCTCAAACTTAAATTCATATACCACGATTATTGAACTGAATAAAGAATTAGATGACATTTTTAACGATAATAGTTTTAGAAATGCCAATTGGGGTGTTGTTATTCAATCATTAAAAAACGGCGAATATTTTTACAAGCGAAATGAAGATAAATTTTTTATTCCTGCATCAAATTTAAAACTATTTACAACAGCAGCCGGATTATTATTACTTGGCAGCGATTATAGATTTTCAACAAATATTTATCTTAATGGATATCAGTCCGGTTCAACGCTTTATGGTGATCTGGTAATACAAGGAAGAGGTGATCCGACAATTTCAGGACGATTTTATAATAATGATATCTACTATGTTTATGATACCTGGATTGATTCATTAATTGATATGGGCGTTTCAAACATTAAAGGTAACATTGTCGGTGATGATAATTTATTTGATGATATTGGACTTGGAAACGGATGGGCATGGGATTATGAAACTGATTGGTACGCTGCTCAATCGAGTGCCATATCTTACAACGATAATTGTGTAGATATATCAATTCACTACGAACCCAAATTTGATTCTGTTATTGTAACTTCTAAGCCCAGTTTAAGAAGCATTGTAATCCTTAATAATATCAAACCGGCGATTGGTACAGAAAGAACAAATATTGAAGTAGTCAGAGAGCGCGGAACAAATGTGATAACTGTTTCGGGCAAATTCAGAAAGGATGCTGATAGCGTTATAACCTACGCAACTGTTCAAAATCCGACTCAATTTGCAATGATAGTATTAAAGAATCGACTTGAAAAAAGAGGAATAAGGGTTAATGGTTATGCGATTGATATTGATGATTATGAAAGAATGATAAATTATCGTGATCTTGAATTATTATTCACTAATTATTCTGAACGACTTAGTGAAATTATTAAAGTCATTAATAAAGGAAGTCAAAACTTTTTTGCTGAACAATTATTAAAGACAATCGGATTAGAAAAACTTGGGTTTGGCTCCGTTGCAAATGGAGTAGCAGCAATTAAGGAACAATTTGCTGATATCGGATTGAATCCCGAAAATATTATAATGGTTGATGGCAGCGGTTTATCGCATCTTAATATGGTTACCCCAAGACAGATAGTTGAACTTTTAAAATATATGTATTCAAACAAAAAAGTTTTTACAGATTTTTATAATTCATTACCAATTGCAGGCGTTGATGGTACGTTAGGTAAAAGAATGAAAAATACATCAGCGGAAAATGTTGTTAGGGCAAAAACAGGATTTATCAGTTACGTTAGAAGCCTGTCAGGTTATGCTCTTACTGCAGATAATGAACCAATAGCATTTTCAATGATTGCAAATAATTTCAGTGTCCCGGTAAAGCTCGCAGAAAACATACAGGATCTTGTCTGCTTACGATTAACTAACTTCAGGAGAAAGTAATTTTGGAAAATAATGTTCAACCTTCAGTAAATGATTTAATTAAAAGACGATATGAAGAACTTGAAGAATTAAATAAAAAAGGTATTGAGACTTTTGCTTATTCGTATGATATAAATTCCGATTCGCACAAAATC
Organism: Ignavibacteriales bacterium; assembly: GCA_003538625.1. Lineage (GTDB taxonomy): Bacteria > Bacteroidota > Ignavibacteria > Ignavibacteriales > Ignavibacteriaceae > IGN3. The sequence goes on along the minus strand of DPRR01000039.1, from coordinate 42,495 downwards.
AAAGAGGAATTTAAAGAAGGTGTTGAGATGAACGTTCGAATTGCCGGTAGAATAATGGCAATAAGACGAATGGGTAAAGCATCATTTGCTCATTTGCAGGACAACAAAGGAAGAATACAAGTCTACCTTAAAAAAGATGAAATTGGTGAACAATATGATGCATTCAAATTAATGGACATCGGAGATATTGTAGGAGTTGAAGGATTTGTATTTATAACAAAAACGGGTGAGATATCTGTACACACACGTGAGTTAAAACTACTGAGTAAATCATTACAGCCGCTTCCAATTGCAAAGGAAGTAACAGATGAACAGGGCAATAAAGTAATCTTCGATCAGTTTGCGGATAAGGAATTGCGTTATAGAAGAAGGTACGTTGATTTAATTGTTAATCCGGATATAAAGGATGTATTTGTAAAAAGAAGTAAAATTATTTCTGCTATCAGAAATTTTCTGGATTCAAGCGGATATCTTGAAGTTGAGACTCCGATTTTGCAGCCCCTTTATGGCGGAGCTGCGGCACGTCCGTTTGTAACTCACCATAATGCACTGGATACAGAATTATATTTAAGAATTGCTGATGAGCTTTATCTAAAAAGATTAATTGTCGGCGGATTTAACGGTGTATATGAAATTTCTAAAGATTTTAGAAATGAAGGAATGGATCGTTCGCATAATCCCGAATTTACAATGCTGGAATTGTACGTTGCTTATAAAGATTACAATTGGATGATGCAGTATGTAGAAAATATGTTTGAGCATGTTTGTAATTCCGTTTTTAATACCACAACCTTTAATGTTGATAATATTGAAATTAATTTTAAAGCACCCTGGAAAAGAGTTTCAATGATAGAAGCACTTGAAGAAAAAACGGGAATAAATGTTTTAAATTGTTCTATGGACGATTTAAAAACTGCATCCAAAAAAGTTGGAATTGATATTAGTGCTATTCATTCAAGAGCAAAATTTATAGATGAACTGTTTAGCATTACAATTGAACCGGAATTGATTCAACCGACTTTTATAATTGATTACCCGCTTGAATTATCTCCTCTTGCAAAAAAACATCGTACAAAACCTGGAGTAGTTGAGAGATTTGAAGGTTACGTGTTTGGAAGAGAAATATGTAATGCGTTCTCAGAATTAAATGATCCGATTGATCAAAGAAACAGATTTGAAGAACAGGTTAAGATGCGCGAAGAAGGTGACGATGAAGCTCATCAAATAGACGAGGATTTTATCAGGGCATTAGAATTTGGTATGCCCCCTACTGCCGGACTTGGTATTGGAATCGATAGAATTGTAATGTTGTTAACAAACCAGCCATCAATTCGTGATGTAATATTTTTTCCCCAAATGAAACCCGAAGTTAAAAGTTAAGATAGGAGTTATTTATTGACTTATGAGAGTCAATAAAATTGATTATTTACTATTAAAATTATTTTTGTTATTGGAGTAAACTAATGTCATTTAAATCTGTAAAATTTCCTTATCTTTTATTTACCGCTGTTATTGGGATTGTGCTTGGTGTATTTTTAGATAAAGTATTTTCTGAAGATAATCTGCGCGATAGTATTCGAAAATTTAATGATGTGCTTACCTTTACAGAAAAGTACTATGTTGAAGAAGTTGATACCCAAAAGTTGGTTGAATCAGCTATTAATGGGATGCTGAATGAGCTTGATCCACACTCTGTTTATATCTCACCGGAGCAATTTACCCAGGTCGAAGAATCTTTTCGCGGTGATTTTGAAGGAATAGGAATTGAGTTTCAAATTGTAAACGATACACTTACAGTTGTATCAGCCATTACCGGTGGTCCAAGTGAAGCGTTAGGAATTTTATCCGGGGATAGAATAGTAAAAATAGATGATACACCTGTTATTGGAATAACTAACGATGATGTAAGAAAAAAATTAAGAGGCAAAGCAGGATCAGAAGTAAAAGTTTCAATTAGCAGAATTGGTGTCCCAAAATTAATTGAATACAACATTGTTCGTGATAAAATTCCTCTGTACTCTGTTGATACGCATTTTATGATGGATGAAAATACCGGCTATGTCAGTGTTTCAAGATTTTCCGAAACAACATATGATGAATTGGTAGAAGCTCTTCAGGATTTAAGTAAACACGGAATGAAACAACTCATCCTTGATCTGCGGGGTAATCCTGGCGGATATTTAAATCAGGCTGTTAAAATAAGCGATCTATTTATAAGTGGTAAAAAGAAAATTGTTTATACCGAAGGTAGAAGAAAAGAATTTGACGAAGTTTATTATGCTTCAGATCCATCCGTATATGAAAATATTCCTTTAATTGTACTTATAAATCGTGGCAGTGCATCTGCCAGCGAAATAGTTTCCGGTGCTATTCAGGATTGGGATCGTGGATTAATTGTAGGTGAAACATCTTTCGGAAAAGGACTTGTACAAAGGCAATTTGATTTACCTGACAATTCAGCATTAAGGCTAACTATATCTCAATACTTTACACCAAGCGGTCGTCTTATTCAAAGAGATTATAAGAATAAAAAGAATAAAGAAGACTATTACTCAAGTGTTGGAGATGAAAATGAAGCAGAGGGCGATAACATTAATCATACTGCAGAAAACGATTCTGCAAAGCCGGAATATAAAACAGCTGATGGAAGAATTGTGTATGGAGGCGGCGGGATCACCCCGGATTACATTGTAAAATCGGGATTAGTAACAGTCTACACTCAGAATTTATTACGCAAGAATATATTCTACACATTTATCTTATCTTACCTAGATAAAAACAGTGATGAGATTAAACAAAAGTACAACGATGATCTATCCAAATTCAAAAGTAATTTTAAAATTACTCCGGATATGATTAAAAGTTTTATCCAATTTGCTTCATCAAAAGAAGTTGTATTTAATGAAGAAGAATATCAGAAAGATAAAGAATATATTGAAGCAAGATTAAAAGCTCAGATCGCAAGAAATTTTTGGAAGAATGAAGGCTGGTATTCCGTTTTATTATCATCCGATGATCAGTTAAATAAGGCTGTTACATTGTTTAATGAAGCCAAAGATTTAGCTAAGCTTAAGTGAAAAAATATTTAGTACTAATTGTAATAGCGCCTGTTTTACTTTTGATTTTTGGATTTGTACAATTTCCCGTAAATAAAAGTATTCAATCAAATCATAAAATTATTGATGTTGGCGAAGAGATTACTTATGTGGTTAAATATCTTGCATTTGAAATCGGCGAAATAAAACTTAAGGTAATTAAGGAGCAGGTTGAAGGAAACGACACTCTTTACAGTGCTGTTGCTTATATAAATTCCTATGAAGGTATACCGTTCGTTAATCTTCATCAAATATATGAAACTAAATTTGATACAAAACAAATATCACATTACTTCAAGGGAACCATTCTTGCGGAAGATACCACTTACACTAAATATTTTTTTAACAAAGAAAAGGGGAACATCCATATTATTAAAGGACGTGAAAGAACTAATGAGATATGGACAGATTCAACTACAAAATACAATCATGAATATCAGGATGGTCTTTCCTTATTTTATTTTGCACGTATAAGAACAGGGCAGCAGAAAAAGGTTAACGTTCCCGTCTTCATTAATGAGAATTATGAAAAAACATATATTAATTTTTACAAAGATAATGAAGACATGGATATTGATGCAGTTGATTACGATATTGATTGTGTCTGCCTGGATGGTGAGACAGAATTTAGAGGAATATTTGGTTTGACAGGATATTTTGAAGGTTGGTTTTCGAATGATCAGCACGCTGTTCCGATTGTGGCAAAAATGCAGGTACTTATTGGAAGCATTACATTAGAATTAAGACACTGGAAGAAAAACGGATGGATGCCGCCCAAATATCAAGACTAAATAATCATGATAACGAAGTAAAATTATTTCCGTACCTGGATTTATTTCCGGAAATTCATCCAACTGTGTTTCTTGCTTCCGGCGTTAAAATTGTTGGTGATGTAAAAATCGGACAAGATTCAAGTGTCTGGTATAATACTGTAATTCGTGGTGATGTTCATTATGTAAAAATTGGAGCAATGACTAATATTCAGGATTGTTCGATGTTACACGTAACAAACGGAAAATATCCACTAAATATTGGTAATAAAGTTACAATTGGTCATTCGGTAAAATTACATGGATGTACTTTACAGGATTTATGTCTTTTGGGAATTGGATCGATAGTCTTAGATGGTGCGGTTATAGAATCCAATTCTATGGTAGCTGCCGGTGCAGTTGTTAGACCAAATTTTATAGTTCCTTCAGGCAAGTTAGCTGCCGGAGTTCCGGCAAGAATTGTTCGGGATTTGACTTCTGAAGAAATAAGCGATTTTGAGAAATCAGCTTATCGATATAAAAAATACACTGAAATTACTGTGGATTCGTTAAATAAAGTGAATCGCAAGTGAGGGTTTTGTATTGAAAAATCTTCACGTTTATTGTTCAAAGTATGAGATAAGTAAAAAAAATATTCACTCTTTAGTAAGTTCTTTAGCTAAGCAACTGAATTTTAAGATTATAAATCTTGATATAAATTTTATTTCCGGCGATGAGATTTATGAGATAAATAAAAAATACTTAAAGCATTTTTATACTACTGATATTATAACATTTAATTATTCAGACAATTCGGAAAAATTGGATGGGGAAATATTTATTTCGATAGAGGATGCATTAAGTAATTCTAAAGAATTTAAAGTCACATTTTCAGAAGAATTAGTAAGACTGGTTATTCATGGAATATTGCATTTGTTAGGATATGATGATCAGACAAATTCTGACAAAAAAATTATGAAACTATTGGAAAATGAATTGCTTTATAAGAATAAATTTGTTTTATTATAATCAGAAATTAACATTATTGTAAAGAATCCCACTTGATCCCGAACAAAGAAAATATTTTAGCGGATCATTTACTATCAAAAGCATACTCATATTTAAATCATTTTAAATTATTCCTAACCGAAAATCATTTATGAGCATTTCTGAATTGGTCATTAAATATTTAGCAGAAATAAAAAATATCAGACGTTATTCAGATAATACAATCAAATCATATAAAACGGATCTGGATGAGTTTAGTAATTATTGTCAGAAAAACGGTAAGACAGAATTGCTTCTGATCAATGAAAAAATAATAAAATCTTATTTGATGCTGCTTAGCGAAAAAAGTTTAGATAAAAAATCGATTGCGAGAAAACTGGCAGCGATCAGAAGCACATTTAAGTATGCTTTTCAAAATGATTTGATAAATGAAAATCCGGTATCATTTGTATCCAACCCAAAATCTCATAGAAAATTGCCCGAAGTAGTATCAACTAATAATATACTTGAGATCTATAAAATAGCAGAAGAATCTGAAGAAAAACCGGAACTCATTAAAGTCGTTTTCGAACTTTTATACGGTTGTGCACTTCGTGTAAGTGAACTGTGTGATTTGAAATATTCAAGTGTTGATTTTAATAAATCTCAGCTCCGTGTAACTGGCAAAGGTGATAAAATGAGAATAGTGCCAATCGGAGAGAAATCACTTGAGATATTGAATAAGTACATAATAAAAAATCCTATTATTTCTTATAATGATTACTTGATTAGAACAAAAAAAAATGATAAACTTTACCCGAGATTAGTTCATAGAATGATAAACAAATACTTAACTAAAGTTTCGGATATCAAAAAGAAAAGTCCTCATATTCTTCGCCATAGTGCAGCAACACATATGCTGGATAATGGTGCAGATTTAAGGGCAGTAAAGGAGATACTGGGGCACGAAAATTTATCAACAACACAAATCTATACTCATGTTAGTATAGAGAGACTCAAATCCACTTATAAAAAATCACATCCAAAATCTTAAACAACGGAGGATAATATGAATATCCAGATAACAGCCCGAAAATTTAAAGCACACGATACCCTTAAAGAGTTTATAAAAGATGAACTATCCTCATTAAAAAAATTTAACGATGATATAATTAGTGCAGATGTAATTCTTAGTTATCAGAATAATGCCAATAGCATTAAAAAAGTTGAAGTTGTTCTCAACATTCCCGGACAAACACTTAACGCTGCTGATCAGACTGAGGACTATAAGACGGCAGCTACTTCTGTTGCCGAAAAGTTGCGGAAACAATTAGTTACCATAAAATCTAAAAGGGCATCAAAAGTTAGATGATAAAAATTGATAAGAATTCAATAACACGTAAGGAAAATATCGACGTTGGCTTTCTTTACAAGAATGCAAAAAATATTTGCAAACTTACACTGCTTACTGAAAATAATAATTTCGATAAGAAAATTGTAGATCAAAATGTTCATCGGCCGGGGCTTGCTCTGGCCGGATTTGTTGATCTTTTTTCATATACACGCGTGCAGGTTTTTGGTAATACCGAAATGAGATACCTTGAACAATTAAGTGACGATAAAAAACTGGAATCGCTTTCCAGAATTTTTGAATTCGAAATTCCTTGTATAATTCTTACTGATAATAATAAACCATTTCCGATGCTTCTAGAAAAAGCAAATAAGCATCAGGTACCGTTATTCAAAACTAGTAATTCTACTACAAAATTAGTTTATTTATTAAGTGATTTTCTTGATGATCAATTTGCACCAAGAATTACTTTGCATGGCTCATTTGTGGATGTATACGGAGTGGGAGTGTTATTCGGTGGAAAATCCGGAATTGGCAAAAGCGAAGTAGCACTTGATTTAATTGAACGAGGTCATCGCTTGGTTGCAGATGATGTTATAATCCTTACAAAAAAAGGTGAGGGAATTTTAATGGGCTCGGGTTCTGAATTGGGACAAAAATTTATGGAAATAAGAGGTTTGGGTATAATAGATATTCAAAGCATGTTCGGAGTTAGAGCCATAAGATTTCAAAAAAGATTAGAAATTGTAGTGGAGCTTGAATCCTGGGATGCTAATGCCGAATACACCAGAACCGGGTTGGACGATAATTCCATAACAATAATGGATGTGGATATACCTTACATAAAACTACCTATCATTCCGGGTAAAAATATAACTGTTATTTCTGAAGTTATAAGCCTTAACTATTTACTAAAACATTATGGCCATGATGCGGCTAAAATATTTCAGGAAAGACTAAACCAGAGGATCAAAAGCAAGACTAATCTAAATAGCAGGGGAGTAGACTATTTTGAGCACGATTTTGAATGAATTTAACATAATTTTGATGTTGACAAAACAATACAAAATCTTTAAGTTGCCGCACAATTTATGAAAAAGTTTTACTATTTCTCAGAAAAGAGCCTTAACTTCCTTGAAATAAAGCACTTCAAGGAAAAAGCTATAGCAGTTTTTACCATTTCTGTTCTGCTCTTCAGTTCAATTCTCTTCGGAATCTTCTACTTTATTTCTAGTCTCTCTTCAAACAATGATTATGTTGAATCGTTGAAAAAAGAAAATGAATCACTCAAGCAAAAATTTTCAACTTTAACAGAGCAATATAAAAATCTGGGTTCAGATTTGGAGAAACTTACAAGTATGAGTAATGATCTTAGGCTTGCCGTTAATCTAACTCCTATTAGCGTTGAAGAAAGAAAATTAGGTGTTGGTGGTACAAGTGCAATAGCAAAACTTTATCCTGCATTAGGGACTGATATTGCGGAAGCGATTGATGTTGCAGATAATGTATTGAGAAATTTTGAATTTGAGAAAGCAGAATATGAACAGATATCTGCAAAACTAAAAACCAATGAGAAACTGTTTGAATCGATTCCTGCTATAACACCGTGTGAAGGAAATTACAGCGTTGAGAGTTTTGGCATGCGTATGCATCCAATCTTAAAAGTAATGAAAATGCATACTGGAATTGATATTATTAATGATGTTGGAACCCGGGTAAAAGCAGCGGGAAAAGGTAAAGTAGTTTTTGTTGGAATAAAAGGCGGATACGGACTTGCCGTAGAAATTGATCATGGTTTTGGATACCAAACTATTTACGCTCACCTTTCATCTGTAAATGTTAAAGAAGGACAAATTGTTAAAAGGGGAGACTACATCGCAAAATCCGGTAACTCCGGTTTATCATCAGGCCCTCATTTACATTACGAAGTATTGCATAATGGACAAAATTTAAATCCATCAGAATTCTTCTTTGATGAGTACAGTTATTTTGAATCTAATCATAGCAATTAAAATTTTCGGAGGAATTAGGATAAATGATCTGGACAGTCGAACTTGCATCTTATTTAGACGACGCTCCTTGGCCAGCAACTAAAGAAGAATTAATTGAATACGCTGAACGTATCGGCGCTCCTTACGAAGTTATGGAAAACCTAAAAGAGTTAGAGGATTCTGATGAACCTTATGAATCAATAGAGGATATATGGCCGGATTATCCCTCAGATGAAGACTTTTTCTATAATGACGAGGATGAATAATTTCAGGCGCCTTGAGCGCCTTTTTTTATGAATAATTTTATTGATGAAATAGTAGGAAATGATAAGGTAAAACTTATTTTATCCAATATTATAGCTAGCGGTAAGATTCCTCACGCTTTTCTTTTTACCGGTGCGGATGGAGTAGGAAAAGAAAGTGCAGCTATAAATTTTGTAAAGGCATTAAATTATTCGTCGCAAACGCCAAAAAAAATTTATGATTCAATTGATAATTTAGCTGAACCATATATTAAATATATTCTACCTCTTCCCAGAGGAAAAAATGAAACCGACCAGAGTGACCCATACGAAAAATTATCGGAAGATGAAGTTGATCAAATCAAACTAGAGTTTAAGAAAAAATCTCAGAATCATTTTTATAAGATTATTATTCCGCGAGCTAACTTAATTAAAATCAGTAGTATCAGAGATATTAAAAAATTTCTTTCATTAAATTATGAAGATGTTAAATATAGAGTAATTCTGTTATCCAGGGCTCATATGATGAATGAGGAAGCACAAAATGCATTGCTTAAGAGTCTGGAAGAACCTCCCAAGGGAGTAATATTCATTTTAAGCACTTCATCACCTGAAAAACTGAGAGAAACTATTAGATCCAGATGCTGGAATATTCATTTTCAACCTCTTGGCGACGCAGATTTATTAAGAATATTATTGGAAAAGTTTGAGATAGAGAATTCGCTGGCAGAACAAGTTGTTCCATTTGCAAGTGGTTCCATTGAAAATGCTATTGCCCTGATTGAAAATAATTTTGAAGAATTACTCGAGAAAACGATTAAGATTTTAAGATATTCTTTTGGAAGAAAATATCATTCAGCAATATCCGAATTTGAAGATATTCTGGGAGAATCTGATGTGACTAAAATTAAATTAATAATAACATTAATAATCATTTGGTTAAACGATTATCAAAAATATCGTTTAAATGAAAATGCACACGTTTATTATAATATGCATCTTGAAACTTTACAAAAATTTAAACTTAAATTTCCAAAAGTTGAAGTCATCAGCATAGCAAATAGCATAGATAAAATATCATCCTCTTTTAAAAACAACATCAATATTAATGTTGCTGTCAGTAATATTATCTTTCAGCTTTCAACACTTACCAAACAGATTTAAATAAATCTATATCTGAATCTTTAATAATAATTCTTTATTTTTGATTTAAAATAAAATTATTTTCATTAGAGGATTGTATGAAAAAAGTAGTAATAGTATCAGCAAAAAGAACAGCAATCGGATCGTTCAATGGAGCACTGTCGACTTTCAGTTCAGGACAACTAGGAAGTTTTGCTATTAAAGCCGTTCTTGAAGATTCTAAAATTGACGTAAATCAAATTGATGAAGTTATTATGGGTAATGTTTTAATGGGAGGTCAGGGACAGGCACCTGCACGACAAGCTGCATTATTTGCGGGATTACCGAATAAAACAGAGTGTCTTACGATAAACAAAATGTGTGGAAGTGGGTTAAAATCTGTAATGTTGGCTCAGCAGGCAATTTTAGCAGGAGATGCAGATGTAATTGTTGCAGGCGGGCAGGAAAGTATGAGCAATGCTCCATACCTTTTACCAAATGCAAGAAATGGTTACAGATTAGGTCATGGCGAGATTAAAGATTCAATTGTTCTGGATGGGTTATGGGATGTGTATAATAATATTCATATGGGAAGTTGTGCTGAAGCTTGTGCTAGAGATTTTTCTTTTACAAGAGAAGAGCTCGATAATTTTGCTATTCAATCGTACAAAAGAGCAATTGAAGCAACAAATTCGGGTAGGTTTAAGGATGAAATTTATCCGGTAAAAATATCATCAAGATCTGGTGACGTGATCGTAGATAAAGATGAAGAACCTGGAAAAGTAAAATTTGATAAAATACCAACTCTTAAACCTGTCTTTGATAAAAACGGAGTTGTGACTGCTGCCAATGCATCAAGTATAAATGATGGTGCAGCTGCTTTGATTGTTATGAGTGAAGAAAAATCAAAAGAATTAGGATTAAAACCATTGGTTGAAATTATTGCCCAAAGTTCGGCTGCCAAAGCACCTATTGATTTTACGACTGCGCCTGCCGATGCAATTAATAAGGTTTTAAAAAAGGCTGGATTAAAAACAAACGATATCGGTTTATATGAAATTAATGAAGCATTTGCAGTAGTTTCACTTGCTGTAAACAAATTACTCGGACTCACTTCAGATAATGTAAATGTAAATGGTGGTGCAGTTGCCATTGGCCATCCGATTGGGGCAAGTGGTGCTAGAATTTTAGTGACTTTAATTCACGAGATGAAAAAAAGAAATTTAGAATTTGGTTTGGCATCATTGTGCATCGGGGGTGGTGAGGCTTCAGCGTTAATTGTTAAAAATTACAAGTAAAAGGAGAGATTTATGGAGATTAAAAAAATTGCTGTAATAGGCGGTGGAACAATGGGTAATGGTATCGCTCATGTTTTTGCAGTAAAAGGATTTGAGGTATTTCTTACGGAGATGACAGATGAGTTGTATGATCGGGCCATAAAAACGATATCTTCTAATCTGGACAGACAAGTTAAAAAACAACTCCTCTCTGAAGAGGAAAAGAAAAATGCACTTAATAGAATTACAAAAATAATAGGTGTTAATAAAATTCCTGCTGATGTAAATCTTGTTATAGAAGCTATTTACGAGAATAAAGAAGCTAAACTCAGTATTTTTAAGCAATTAGAGAATCAACTTAATTCAGAATGTATCTTTGCTTCAAATACATCTTCTATTTCAATAACTGAATTATCCGCTGTTTGCAGAGCGGATAAATTTATTGGGATGCATTTTATGAATCCCGTTCCCGTTATGAAATTAGTTGAAATAATTCGTGGTTATTCAACATCTGATACGACTTATGAGACGATTAAAAATCTTACTTTAAAATTAGAAAAAGAACCTGTTGAGGTATTTGATTATCCCGGATTTATTTCAAACAGAATTTTAATGCCAATGATTAACGAAGCAATTTTTGCTCTGATGGAAGGTGTTGCAGGCAAAGAGGCAATTGATTCTGTTATGAAACTTGGAATGGCTCATCCTATGGGACCGCTTACTTTAGCTGATTTTATCGGATTAGATGTTTGTCTGGCAATTATGAATGTTTTATATGAGGGTTACAATGATCCAAAATATAGACCGTGCCCATTGCTTAAAAAGATGGTTGCTGCAAATAAACTAGGTCGTAAATCCGGCGAGGGATTTTATAAATATTAAATTTAATTTTTATTTAATTTAATCGAATTGCAAATAACAGATAAAAATATCATTTCAATTTCTAATAGAATTAAAATTTACCTTGAGAAAATATCATTCCCTGAGTACACCTTTTTCAGTTTTTATGCAATTCTGATAGGAGCTGCGGCAGGTTTAGCTGCAGTTTTTTTTCATCTATCAATAGAATTTTTCAATAATATTTTCTTTAACCGTACAAAAGACGGACTCTACTTTTTAGGAGCAGCCGCTGTTATTTTATTACCGGCAATTGGTATGTTTATACAATATCTGATGATTTATGCTGCCCCCGAGATATCTAAGAAAAGGGGAGTGCTGGAAATAATAAAATCAGTCGCTTTAAAAAGCGGTTACATCCCTTTAAGAACAACCATTTTTCACTTTTTTGCTCCAGTAATTTGTATTGGTTCCGGGGGAACAGTTGGTCCTGAAGGACCCGCTGCTCAAATCGGTGGTGGAGTTGCAAGTAAATTAGCAACAATATTAAGATTTTCAGATCAGAGAAGACGCGTATTTACTGCTGCAGGAGCTGGAGCTGCAATCGCCGCTATTTTTAATACGCCTCTAGGCGGAGTTTTCTTTGCATTGGAGATCGTGCTTCTAAATGATTTCAGAACGCCAACTTTCTCAGCGCTTATATTAGCTTCAGTAACAGCTAGTGCCATTTCCAGAATATTTCTTGGGAATGAATCTATATTTGCATTTTCAGTTCCTCATATAGGTTCATATCAGTATTTCTATCTATTTATCTTACTAGGTTTATTTTGTGGATTCATTGCGATAATATTTTTAAAGTATGATGATTTTTCTTCTAATCTATTTAGAAAAAAAATACTTACAAAAATTCCACAATGGGTTGTAATGATTTTTGTGGGGCTGTTGGTAGGAATAAGCGGGTACTTTTACAAAGATATATTTGGTATTGGGTACACTGGTATAAATAACATTTTAAGTAGTTCAACTACCTGGCAGGTAGTCTTAATTCTTTTCGGATTGAAGTTCTTATTAGTTCCTCTTGTACTTCATTCAGGTGGATTCGGAGGTACCTTTGCACCTTCACTTTTTATAGGAGCGTGTGCAGGTTATTTATTCTCCATTTTTGTAACAGAATTATTTGGGATCTATGCCGACCCAACAACTTATATTTTGGTTGGAATGGGAGCAACATTAGGGGGAATAAATTCTATTCCATTAACAGCTATATTAATGATATTCGAGATGACCAGAGAATATTCATTTATTCTACCTTTAATGTTATCCGTTATCGTTAGTTCAACATTGGTACAGATTGTAATCAAGGGATCGTATCATTTAAAGAAATTAGAAAAGCAGGGTTTCCGACTCAGTAGCGGCAAGCAAGAAGGTATCTTAAAATCAATAAGCGTCGGTGCAGTAATGCAAAGTAATCCGATATTAGTAAACCGGAATTCATCACTTCAGAAAGTTGTTTCAAAATTAATGGAATCTACACATCATATCATTTATACAGTGGATGATGATGAAAATTTAACGGGAGCAATATCAGAGACTCAGATACGCCCGCTCATTACAGAATTTGATTCTTTAAAAGAATCATTGATTGCTAGTGATATTGCAGATAATCGGGTCTTAACTATTGATAAAAGACAGGATCTTGATTATGCATTAAAAATGCTTACAAAAAGTGACGTGGATGAATTACCTGTAGTCTCCGGCGAGCAGACTAACAAAGTTATTGGTACGATATCAAGACACGATATATTATCAACATACAGTAAAGAGAGCTTAAAAAATGATCTGGCTGAAGGATTGACACGTGAAATTGATTTATTGAAAGAGACTAAGATCTCAAGGATTGCAGATGGATATGCCATAATAGAACGTAAACCGAGTCATGAATTTATAGGGAAAACTCTAGCGCAATTGAAATTAAGAAATAAATTTGGTTTAGAAGTTTTAATGATAAAAAAATCCAAACCATTATTTGACGAAGATGAAAATGAATCGAAATTGATTATGCCGGGGCATAATTACAAAATTGAAGCAGATGATATACTCGTTTTATTTGGAACTGAAGAAAAGATCATAAATACTAAAGATTGGTAGAAAAACGATAATGTCCGATAATGTATATTATGTAAACTAACATATTTCCTTTCAGATCACTTACTACTCAGCTTTATTATTATAAATATTACCGCAAGTATAAACACTATCCAGATAATAGGACTCTTCTTTTTGTGAGTAAATTTTCTATAACTCTGAAATCCTAATCTTTTCTTTAATTTCTCCTGAGGATCTTCCAAAGGTTTATAATGTCTTGTGGGATAATCAAAAACTCTATGTCTGGGTTTCTTCATTAACATAAATATATTCTAATTAAATATTGCTTCTACAAATGCTTTTGAGTTAAACTCCTGAAGGTCGTCTATACCTTCACCGACACCAATGAATCTAACTGGGATATTTTGCTTGGCAACAATTTGAAAAACAACACCTCCTTTTGCGGTCCCATCAAGTTTAGTGATAACTATCCCGGAAATATCAGTCACTTTTGAAAATGCTTCAGCCTGCATAATCGCATTTTGACCAGTATTGCCGTCAACAATTAACAATGTTTCATGCGGAGCATCGGGGAGCAGCTTTTTAATAACCCGTCTTATTTTATCTAATTCGTGCATCAGGTTAGTTTTATTATGAAGTCTCCCAGCCGTATCTATCAGAACCACGTCATAATTATCGCTTATGGATTTTTTTATGGTTTCGAATACTACGGAGGAAGGATCAGTGCCTTTTAAACTTTGAATTATGTCAACGTCGGCACGCTTTGCCCAAATATCAAGTTGCTCATTTGCAGCAGCACGAAAAGTATCAGCCGCAGCAACAATCACATTCTTACCAATTTTTTTATAATTATTGGCTAACTTTCCAATTGTGGTTGTCTTCCCTACTCCATTTACTCCAACAATTAGAATCACATAAGGTTTAGCATCAATTATTTCCTTAACACCACTATTAGTAAGTTCTAAGGATTCTATCAATCCTTCTTTAACAATTTCAATTGTTCTTTCGCCTGAACGATCTTTTTCCGATTTAAGATTTCTTCTAACTGATTCAATAATTTTTTCTGTAGTATCATAACCTATATCTGAACCAAGAAGGATTTCTTCAATTCTGTCCAATGTAATATCGTCAATTACTGCCTTACCTGTTACAGTTTCTGAAATTGAATTGACAATCTTATCTCTGGTTTTACTGAGACTTTCTTTTAGTTTCCCTAAATTAAAATTTTTAAATAGACTCATTTTTCTTTTTCTTTATAAATTCTGCAGCCCTATATACATATGCAAAGAAAGAGACGAACATTAAAGTTATACTTGCGTAATAAAAAAACCTGAAACCAAAATTTTCTTTATCAATACCGAGCAGGATCATAAGGACCACGAAACCAATAAATAAAACCGTAACTTTACCAAGTTTGTTAGACGGAAGCACTCTTCCTATAATTTTTGAAACAAATATTCCGCCAATAAAAATAAAAAGATCACGCAGTATTATTGTCAGGAAAAAAAATGCTGAAATTTCATCTATCATGAATAACTTAACCACAACTACAGCCATTGCAGTTTTATCGGCAAGTGGATCAATTATTTTTCCAACTTCCGTTACTTGATTTAATTTTCTTGCAAGATAACCATCAAGAATATCTGTTGCTGCAGCAAATACACAAAGTCCAAAAGTAATATATCTTATATATTGAAGCTCAAAATTATCAAGTAAAAACCATAATGGAATTACAAGTAAAAATCTTAAAAAACTTATTCCATTAGAAATCGTAAATATTTCACTACTGCTATACTTCATCTTACGATTGCAAATTTACCAAGTTTCTCTTCGCCCTCACTACGCATATCATCTAATTGAACAATGCGATAAATATATACACCACTGGAAATCCTGTTGCCGGAAAAATCAGTAAGATTAAAATCAACACCGCCATTACCATCTGTTTCTTCTATTTCATTAACTAAAATTCCATCAATCGTCCAAATAGTAATCCTTGCTCTTTGCGGCAGATTTGCGAATGTTACTTTCTCAGTTCCTTCTTTTGAAGGGTTTGGATAAACATAGACTTCTGATAAATCTTTAGCATAGGTAGATAAAACCAGATAACTGCCGGCACCTTTATTAATTGGTACACTGCCTGAAGCTGCGTCGGAAATTAAATTATTGATCCGTAATACATACTCCTTCCCTATCGAACCAACAGGTTTCTGATTGGTCAAATTAAGGTATATTGTTTTTTTATCATTCGGATCAACATTTACAGTTGTAACTTTATTGTCCGGAGTAAAAGTATAATTACTTGGATTTAGCGCAGACGATTCATCAATATTATAATTAAATGTTACTTTTATTTTGTAAGCATCAACTATTTCAAAAGATGTAACAAAGAAGGATTGCACTTCAGGTGATTGGATAACGATAAATGATAATGTATCTGTTGTAATTGGTGAATTGTAAAAATCTTTTATGTTTTTAATAATCACTTTTAAATCGCCTTCCGGCAGATTTTTATTAAACGAAAGAAGATATGAAAACTGATCACTTGCAGTAATCGAATTCGGATATCCAACTGTTGGTATTTCAAATGATTGAAGATTTTCAATTGTATTCTTCATCTTTTCAGAAAAAGAAACAATTACACTTCGGTTACTATTGCTATACGCCGTATCTGGTTTTGCTGGTGTGTGAGAATATACTTCAATAATATTGCTCAATCCGGAAAGTGGTTCAGGTTTTATTGGGTCAAATGCTTTGATTGCATAATAATATGTTTTGTTATTTTCAACATTAATGTCAAGATAATCCGGTTCAAAAATTAAAGAATCAACTAATTCCAAATTAGAAGCATTGTCGCCCCTGTATATATAATATCGTTCAGCTAATCCATTCCAATTCAATTGAATAGTATTGTTCTGAATACTGTGTCCTCTAAGATTGTATGGTGTGGAGGCCTGATTTGATAATGCAAATTCAATGAATTCAATTTCATTATTATTTGGGAAAGCAATTTCCTTTATCCCGTTTTCATTAAGATCTCCAATAAAAATAGAATTTGAATTAATATTTTCTTTATAAGCAAAAATTTTATTTTCATTAAAATCTCTTGAAAATATATATGCATAAGGAAAAACAAATAATATCAACTCATCGCTGCCATCATTATTAAGGTCAGAAAACCTTAAGCTGTTTTCTGATTTCCTGAAAGCATTATTAAATTCTGTGGAAGCATCAATCAAAGCTTGATCCATTAAAACATTTAACTGATTACTACTTGTCATATTAAAAACTATTAATCTGTAGAACGGCGCAATATCCAGATCATCTATTGAGTGAAGCAATACTGCAAGTTCTTCTTTACCATCCCCATCAAAATCGCCGCTCGCAAGATGTGCTGATGAACCTAGAAATTCCGTTGGGATTAAATATTGCTGCACAAACTGATTATTACCAGTTATCTTATAACTATAAATATCTCCATCCTGATCTACAACCCAGAATTCCTTTATACCATCGCCATCGATATCTGAAACTACAGCATTTGGCGAGCTGATTATATTTTGACCAAATCCACTTCCTGAGAAATTATTTAAAGTTGCAACCTTTGTTAAATTTAAATTTGTTTGAACTTCCCACACATCAATTGTTGTATCGTTTTGTACAGAAAATATTTCAACTATTCCATCTGAATCTACATCTCTTGCAAGTATGGGCCAAAATTTTCCGCCGGTATTTGAATATTTTTGAGTGAACGTTGTGGAATTTGAAGAGGTCTGTTCATCAATAAACCCATCACGAACCCAGTAGTTTAATAAATCTGTCAATCCGTTGTTATTAAAATCTCCAGCATCCTTAACAATCTTTTCATTTAGAGAATCTAAGAGAATAAAATTTTCATTTTCATAATTGTAGATTGAGGAAACTTTAGGAGATATATTTTTTCTAAGAACAATATTCTTTGCATTGTTTGTGCTTAATGAAATTTGATTTTCAAATATACTTCCCGCCGGTAATGTATATGGTAATTTGTGCTGAGTAGATATATCCGCATTAAAAGTAGTTGGAATTACAAAATAATTTCCATTATCCTTCACCTGCGTTTTCAATCCGACAAGATTTTCAGCTTCAAAATAAATTTCGTACAATGCGTTTTGTGTAACAAGATCTTTTGGAATAAATCCATAATGAAGAGACTTTACGAACTGATTATTTATTGTAAATCCATCTAATGTTATAAAATTAAATTCTGTTTCTCCAAATGGACGGTAATACATTTTAACTATTGAGGGATCATCCGTATACATTGCTGCAAGCACTGTAGCTTTATCCCCATAAAATGCCGGCAGTATGGAAATTAATTGTGCATCAGGAGCGCTTCTGTCGATGTGAAAATTAATTCGTTCTTCAAGAGTTCTTCCGGTAGTTTGATTAACAACTAATCTTAGCGTGTAAACTGTATCAGAGTAAGTGCTTACATTTAAATTATAAATTTCTTCATTGGATATTTGATTCCGGTTTTCCGCAACCAAAGAAGTCCAGTTTGTTGGATTAAACCCGGTTCCAAATTCTAACTTAAAATTTATGAAATAAGGAGAAAGTACAGAAACAACTATTGGAATATTCTGTCCGGAAGTAGCAAAATCCTGAGTTGGATTATGGAATTGAATAATTGAGGGTGCAGCGACTGAAACTGCTTTGAATAAATTTAATCTTCCTGCTCCGCTCCTCAAATCCCATCCGGATTCCCCAATATCATCAGAGGTAGATTTTAGTATCTGTTTTATTTCTTCGTTTGTAAAATATTCTTTTGACAACACCAAACAAGCCGCAGCAGAAACAAATGGTGAGGATGCGGATGTTCCGCTTATTTGAGCATAACCAAAATTTCTTGCCGTGGTAATTATTAACGATCCGGGTGCAACTAAATCAATTGTAGAACCATAGTTTGAACTGCTTGCAACAAAATCCTGTTCAGTAGAATTTCCTACGCATATTACTTCTGAATAACCAGAAGGATAATGAGGTTCACTTGATCCGGAGTTTCCTGCACTTGCAATTAATACTACATTTTGTGCATACGCATATCTGATTACGTCTCTAAGCACATATGAAAAAGCGTTATCACCAAAACTCATATTAATTACTTTACAACCCATCTGAACGGCATATAAAATGGCAGCAGCAACATCGTCTTCTTCTCCATATCCACCGGGATCGAAAGCACGCATATTTAACATTTTAATATTTGGTGCAGCTCCAGAAATACCATAAAGATTATTTGATTGCGCAGCAGCAATTCCGGCTACAAATGTCCCATGCCCCTGATCATCATAGGGATTATTATCCCATCCTAAATAATCACCGCCCGTTGAATCAAATGGAAAACCAACTCGATCTGTAAAATCCCAGCCACGATAATCATCAATAAATCCGTTATTATCATCATCTATTCCATTGCTCTTTTTATCATTTCCAAACTGATCCAAACCAGTTTCCCCGGTATTAATAAAAATCTTATTTATTAAATCAGGGTGGTTATAATCAATTCCGGTATCAATTATTCCAAGTAAAACTGTATCAGAACCCTGAGTAACATTCCATGCATCAAAAGCCTTAATTTTTTCTAAAGCCCATTGCTGGGATATTAAACTATCATTTGGAACAATATCTAACTGGTAATTAGTAGATATTTGAATATATTCAATATCAGAATCAGTAGAGAGCATTGAATTGAAATTTGCTTCGTCAACATTTTCAGAGAACTGAATCTTGACAATTCTTCCGAGAACTTCATCTCCCCTGCCCAAACCTTTTGCAAGATAGTTTACATTATAAGTCGGCAAGGCTAATGGTGCATCACCGAGATTATTAGATAATTTTTGCTGGGAAATATTGGATTCAACAACATCAATCGGCACATTACTTTTATATTTTATAAAATATGTTGTTTGTGCAATTGATGGGATGGTTATTAAAATTAGCGCGGCAAGAATAAGAAACCGGTTAAACTTCATACATCTCCTTCTTGAAGTTGGTGTCTACATTTGTTGGATACTTTCCTGAAAAACAAGCAGTGCAAAAATTTTCAGTTCCTGCTTCAGAAACAGCTTCCAACATCTCATTGATAGTTAAGTACTCTAAGCTATCTACTTCAAGATACTTTTTTATCTCTTCTATGTTTCCATGTTTTTGAAATGCAATTAATTCCTGGCTGCTCGGAAAATCCATTCCGTAAAAACAAGGATACATAATTGGCGGCGATGATATTCTTAAATGAATCGATTTTGGATTTGCTTCCCGCAACAAATGCACTAATTGTTTTGATGTTGTTCCTCTAACTATCGAATCATCAACAACTACAATCGTTCTTCCTTCAAGCACACCTTTTACAATATTGAATTTTATTCTAACTCCGGTTTCGCGATTTGTTTGTCCGGGTTGAATAAATGTCCTTCCGATATAATGACTGCGAATCAAACCAATTTCTAAACGTGCATCAATCCCCTGCTTTTCTAATTCTCTTGCATAACCTAAAGCTGTTGTGTTTGAACTATCCGGTACGCTTATTACATAAACTCTTTCGCCATCGGGATCTGTAACGGGATGTGAACGTGCAAGTTCTTTGCCTAATCTGCGTCGCATCTTATCAACATTGTGCCCAAAAATAAAACTATCGGGTCGGGAAAAATAAATGTACTCAAAAACACAATGCTTTTGTGGTTCAGGATTTTCATTTATACGATACGATTTAATTTTTTTAGAACTAATAGATTCATCATCAATTACAATCATTTCACCTGCTTCTACTTCACGTAAAAACTCAGCACGCTGAATATCGAAAGCACAAGTTTCTGAAGCCACGAGAAATGCTTTGTCTAATTTTCCCAGTGATAAAGGACGGAAACCCAGCGGATCCCGTGCTGCAATTAATTTATCATCTGTAAGAATAACAACACAATAAGCTCCCTCAATTTTTCTCAGAGCTTCCATTATCTGATCAATTTGA
Source organism: Ignavibacteriales bacterium (assembly GCA_003538625.1). Taxonomy (GTDB): domain Bacteria; phylum Bacteroidota; class Ignavibacteria; order Ignavibacteriales; family Ignavibacteriaceae; genus IGN3. Next base: position 21,732 of record DPRR01000039.1, on the reverse strand, counting down.
TTATCAAGTTTACTGCGTGCAATCAAATGAAGAATTACTTCGGTGTCACTGGTTGTCTGAAAGATTGCACCTTCATTAACTAATTCTTCTCTAAGCTCTTTTGCATTTGTAAGATTTCCGTTATGCCCGATCGCAAGATTACCGAGCCGGTAATTAACCATAAATGGCTGAATATTTTTTCTTGATTTTGCTGAACCGGTTGTGGAATATCGATTGTGTCCAATTGCTGAATTTCCAAACAATTGCTCTGTAAGCAGATTATGATCAGCAAAAACCTCTGAAACTAATCCTTCACCTTTAACAATATTAAAGTGTGCGCGATTATCTCCATTAAAGGAACGAGTAACAATTCCACTTGCCTCTTGTCCGCGATGCTGCAAAGCGTGCAATCCATAATATGCCTGGGCAGAAGCAGTTTCAGAACCATAAATTCCAAAAATACCACAAAAAGAATTGGGTTTATCTTCTTCGTAATTCATTATTTCTTAGGATTTAGTTATAAATAATTTACAGGCAAAGTTAAGTAAATGAAGATATTTTATGAAATCAATTTGATGTACCAATATGCTGATTTTGGGTTCAAATAATTCATTAATAATTCTGAATATTTAATCGTAATTTTGCATTATAAATTACAGAGGAGATATATGTATGCAAATGGAATCAATTGAATCATTTCTAAAATTAAAAAACATTGCAGTCATAGGTGTTTCATCAAAAGGCAAAGGATTTGGAGTCGATGTTTATAATCATCTAAAGGATAATGGATACACTGTTTTTGGTGTAAATAAAAACGGCGGTTATTGTGGCAGCATAAAATTATATAACACAATTTCAATGATCAACCAGAAGGTTGATGGTATAATCACTGTTGTGCCTCCATCCGAAACGGAAATAGTGACACAGGAAGCAAATGAATTGGGAATTAGAAATATCTGGATGCAGCAGGGTTCTGAATCCAAAAACGCCATAGATTATTGTAATGATAATAAAATAAACTTAGTACACAATGAATGCATTTTGATGTTTGTCGAACCGGTTAAATCAATCCATAGTTTTCATAGATGGATTAACAAATTGGTTGGTAAGTATCCCGGTGTAAAATCAACCTAAATCTTAATTCCCATTCAAATTGTCACACCGAGCGGAGTCGAGGTGCAACACCATTCTGTCCTGTTTGGCTTCGACTTCGCTCAGCCTGACGGTGTATCTTTCTAGAAAGTTGGAGTTGTGGAATAGTGGAATTTGTGAATACTCCATTATTCCAAAATTCCATTACTCAATCAAGAATTTTGCAATATCTTCTCTGCACTTTTCTATCTCACAGCTAACAGCCAAATGACCACAGTTATTATTTAATAAAAGTGTTTTTGCATTTATAAGCTTTGCAAATTTCTTTGTCTCGTTTGGATTGACAAGTAAATCTGTTTCTGAAATAATTAAGAAAAATTTAGCTTTTATACTTTTTGCTGCTTCATCCATTGATCCACCGAATGTTTTTGATATGTCATGTTCTAAAATGGCTTTTAGCTGCAATTGATAATCATCTAGTGTAAATGTGTTTGAGTACTCTTTATTAAAATCCCTTAGATAATTCTGGAAATCCTCAGGTTTTATTTTATCAATTATAAATTCCGGAGTCCTTCCCATTGCAGCCATAAGCATTTCCAGTGATTTTCTGATTTCATTTTCCGGTACTTCATAACGTTTTCCGGTTTCAATAATATTTAATTGTGTATTGATCCAGAGCAGATCATAAGTGCTCATTTTTGGAGTGCCGACATACGCCACAATTTTTGAAATATAATCAGGATAAGCTACCGCCCATTCCCACACCTGCATTGCACCTAAAGATCCGCCAACCGCTGCAAAAATATGTCTAAGATTAAACACTTCTGTTAACATTTTGTATTGCGAGTTTACCATATCCCTAATCGAAATTTCTGGCAATGTTTTGATTTTATAAACATTGTAATTTGATGGTGAAGTTGAAATTCCATTTCCAAGTGCGTCGATTGCAATTATATAATATTTAGATGTATCTATAAAGTTGTACTTTTCTATTAATCGGGCAATGTTTTCTGTCGTTCCTTCAAACCAGGTTGGGTAAATAATTACATTAGAAGAGTCTGAATTTAATTTTCCAAACGTACGATACCCAATATTGCAGTTGGTAATTGAATCACCCGAAACTAATTCTAAAGTTCCTATGTTTGCAAACTGCTGCTGTGATTGCGCAATTATAACTGTACTTAATAAAACGGCAGTTATTAGCAAAATGATTGAGTATTTTTTCATAATCAGAATCTTAATTTAAAATATTTAAACATTCTCACTTAAAATTTATAAATTTAAATAAGTATAATGAAGAAATAATCCAAAGTATTAGGAATTAAAATGAAACTTAATCTTTACCAAATATTATTATTAACCCTGCTTGTCATTATTAATAAAACGAATTATTCACAGGTCATAGACCTAAATGAAAGTTGGAATATGGTTGCACATGGACTAAACTTCCCGGAAGGTCCGGCTTACGATGGCCACTCATCAATCTTCTTGTCTAATTGTTACGGTGGTTGGATTGCAAAATATTCTGATGGAGTTCTTGATACATTCATTTCAAAATTAGATGATTCACTTCTCATACAAAAAACTAATGGTTTATCGTACGGAAAAGACAGATACTTATATGTTTGTGAATATGGTGGAGGAAAAATACTTAGAGTAAACAATTTTCAACAGATTGAAGTTTATGCAGATGGCTACAAAGGTGAACGGTTTAACAGACCAAACGATTTAGTTTTAGATACAAATGGCAATTTGTTTTTTACTGATCCTAAAAGCTATGACGTAAATATTTTGGATGGTCGAGTATTTTTAGTTGATGCGGTAACGAAAAAAGTGATTTTAGCAGAAGACAGTCTGGCTTTTCCAAATGGGATTAATATCTCGCCTATTGATGGAAAACTTTATGTATGTGAATCCGCAAAACAGAAAATTGTTAGATATAAAATAACCGGCAAAAATATGTTAATTGATAAAGAGGATTTTGTCAAAATTCCCGGTGGAGATCCAGATGGAATTGATTTTGACATTAATGGTAATTTATATGTTGCACACTTTGGAGGAAAAGCAGTTTATATCTTTTCACCTGAAGGAAAACTATTGCAGAAAATTGAAACGCCCGGTTCAAAACCAACCAATCTTGAATTTGGAGGTGATGATTATAAAACGCTTTACTTGACCGAGGTAGAAACAAATTCACTTTATAAAATCAGAACTAATTATCCGGGAAAGAATAGTTTAAACAAAAAATAATTATTCCTTTTGTTTTTTAATTAACACAATACAGTTGCCGACTTCTCTTTCTCCGGTTTCATCGGAAGGATTATTAACGACGTTATTATTTATAACCATGGTAGTGGAACCTCCACCGTCAAGATTCAGTCCTTGGTAAACACCCTCGTCAATCATCAGTTCAGCAAATTCCATCAAAGTCATTCCACTGCTAGATTCCTGTCTTCCATCAACAGTAATAAAAAAAACTGTGAGACTATCTTTAGAAAATCCTATTCCGGTTCGCGGATGTTTAATCTTGGAAAATCTGGGAAGGTCACCTTCAAGTGAATCATTTATTTTCATCGTGTTATTACCATCCTCAACTAATCTTGGCCAACCTCCAATCAGTGAGTTAATGTTCAAGTAATTTGGATTAAATTTAAAAATAATTTTTAATGTATCGCCTGGTTTAATTTCTCTTTCTAAATAATGAGCAAACTTATTGTTGGCAGATAAAATAAAATCTGAATCAATTTCCCTGTTTCCGGAATGTGTAAAGGAATCTGCAGAAACACAAAAAAGTGTATCAGGATATTTTCTAATGATGTTCAATGGAATTTCACTGATATACCAATTCTCTTTTTTGGTTGGAGTAAATTTTCCCTGAAACGAATTATAAATAGAAATTGAATTGCTATCTGCTATTGAATTAATTCTGCTAATTGGTTCTGATATTCCATCCGGTAAAATTAATTGTCCGTTAAAAACAAATTGATCCATTAGTAGTTTGCCATTGTCAATAACTGCAAATTGAGTATTCACAAAAGGATTAAAAGGTGAATCTGTGAACCTGACACCTTTAACAAACTTCCGTTGTGAAATCATATTATTAATTATTTCACCATCGCTTTCAAAAAAATCACCATTAATCGCTGCAATAACTTTATAACCTGAATCTGTTAAAGATTTGATCATTCCGCTGGTAGTTTTTTTAGAATTTAGAAGATTATTTGCTTTGACGGTTCTTAACTCGTATTTGTTTGTTGAGAGATCAATTTTTAAAATATCTATTGAAAGAGTATCAATAGTATTGATTATCTTTTTGTGCACTATGCCATCATCAATTGAATGTTCCTGAATTTTTATTTGTGATTGAACATTGATTGCAAGTAAAATCGAAATGAAAATGAACTTTATCTTCATTTTATGATCCTGAAATATTGATGAAACTCGTAATTGAAAATTAAGTAATAAATTTTTAAAGATGTGCAGGTAATTATAGAAAATTTATTTAATCAAAATTATTGAATCGGTTGATGTATATTTGCGCATCAAAAAAATTATAATCAATGTTTGTGTATGTCTATAAACGTTACTTCCGTTATTCTATCAGCTCTTGAATTAGAAGTTAACTTTGGTGAGCAGATAATTCTTGATAAAGCTTCTCTAAGTGTACATGAAGGAGATCATATTGGATTAGTTGGAAGGAACGGAGCCGGTAAATCTACTTTCTTAAAAATTATTTCAGGATTATTACAACCAGATTCAGGTGAAGTTGCCAGGAAAAAAGATTTAATCATCGGATTTCTTTCACAGGAATTTACATTGGATGAGTACAAAAATGTTTACGAAAATATTCTCGAGGGTGCTTCGTTAGAAATAAATCTAATCAAACAATATGAAGACACTCCTTTTGATGCCTGGAATAAACATAATCTTGAAGAAAAAATACTACAGCAGGATTCATGGAACCTGGATAAAAGAATCAGTATGCTCATAAGTTCATTAGATGCTCCTGAAGCTGATCGCGATATCAAATCACTCTCCGGTGGCGAAAAAAGGCGGGTAGCACTATGCAGAGCATTAATTTCAAAACCCGATTTACTTATTCTAGATTAACCAACAAACCATCTTGATACAAAATCCATTGAATGGCTGGAAGATTTTCTAGCTCAATACAACGGGACCTGCATTTTCGTAACTCACGATAGATATTTTCTTGACAGAATTGCTAATAGAATTGTTGAACTTTCCTCCGGTACATTTTATTCGCATCAAGGTAACTACACGGAATACTTAATTAATAAAGCTGAACGACACGCAATTAAAGAAGTTGAAGAACGTAAAAGACAAATGTTTTTGCGTCGTGAACTTGAATGGGTAAAACGCGGACCTAAAGCGCGCAGAACTAAAGCTAAGAGCCGTCTTGATAATTATCATGAAGTTGCTTCACAAAATGATTATGAAATCGAATTGGACGTTGAGTTAATTATACCACCTGCAGAAAGGCTTGGTAAAAAAGTTTTAGAATTTAAGGATGTTGGAATAAAACTTGGAGACAGGTTATTATTTAAAAATTTTAATTTCATTTTTGAACCAGGAAAAAAAATTGGAGTAGTCGGACAAAATGGTGTCGGCAAAACAACTTTACTTAAAATGATTCTAGGAGTTATCCCTCCTACTTTTGGGAAGATGGAAATTGGTGAAACCACTCAATTTAATTATGTAGATCAGGCAAGAATATTACTATGTGATGAGGATACAGTAATAAAAGCGATCGGAGAAGGAATTGAAACTGTAAAGTTTGGTAAACAACAATTAAGTATCTGGACTTACTTAAGAAGATTTCTATTTTCTGATGACAGAATTAATACCTTGGTCGGAAGATTATCAGGCGGAGAAAAAAGCAGATTAACGCTTGCGAAGATTTTATGTAATGGCGGTAATTTTCTCATGCTTGATGAACCTACAAACGATCTCGATTTACCAACTCTAAGAATTCTTGAAGAAGCATTACTGGCTTTTGATGGTTGTGTAGTGGTTGTTAGCCACGATAGATATTTTCTCAATCGCATTTGTGATGGAATTTTAGCGTTGGAAGGCAACGAAGAAATTTATTACAGTGAAGGCGGGTATGATTTTTATATTGAAAAGAAAAAAATCAGAGAAAAGCACAATCGAGATATAATTCCCAAATCAGAAAATGAAGATTCCAGAATCAAAAGCAGGCAAAAAAAATTAAGCTATAAAGATGCGATGGAACTCGAGCAAATTGAAGATAAAATTATGCAAGCTGAATCTGAAGTTGAAGAAATTGAGAAAATCTATAGTTCCCCGGATTTTTTTGAAAAGTATTCTTATCAAACAAACGAATTAAATATTAGACTGGATACTGCCAAAGAAAAAGTAAAAAAACTTTATGAGCGCTGGGATGAATTGGAGAATTTGAAAAACAGTTTATCTTAATTCTATTGTAAGTATCTCAGCATCAAAATTGCAGATTAAGCAGATATAAAAAAAGGGAGACTATGCTCCCTTTATCCAATATCCAATGAAGATTTTAACCCGCTAATTGATCCATCAATTTATATTTTTGATAAAAGTTAAAAATTCATCAGCATTTACAAAACCTGTTAATCGTTTAGTTTCGTTTCCATTAGAATCAATTACAAGTACAGTTGGCATTCCAATTACATTAAACTTTTTTCTGAGCAATTCATTGGTTTCATTATTTTGAGTCATATCCACTTTATAAACCGTAAATCGAGTAAATTCATTTAAAACTCTCTGATCGGAAAAAGTAAGTGCATCCAATTCTTTACAGGGTATGCACCAATCAGCATAAAAATCGATTACCATTCTTTCATTATTATTTAAGGATGCTTCATAGTTTACAATACTGAATTTTTTCCATTCGGGTTCTAAATTTTCATTTGGTTTTAATGCATACGCAGATACTGCCAAAACTAATACTGAAAAAATAATTTTAAATATTTTAAATCCTTTTGCATCATTGGCGGTTTTATCAACAAACAGGAGTATTAAAGCGGCAATAATTCCAAATATTGGAAGTGAATATCCTTGAATGTGTTTTGGCAATATGGGATCAAGAAAATAAAATGCCATTCCGATTAATAAAAAACCAAAAATATGCTTTACACCATCCATCCATAGACCCGCTCTTGGTAAGTTCTTTATTTTTCCCGAGAAGATTGCTAACAATAAATATGGAAAGCCCAAGCCAAGTGCGAGAACGAAGAACATAAGAAAGCCATAAAGTGGATCCCCTTTTGCGGCAACATAAGTTACAAGTCCAAGAACAAAAGGTCCAATACAAGGTGCGGCAACAATTCCCATTGTTAAGCCCATAAAAAATGCACCATAGCCTCCGCCCTTTGCGCCTCCGGCTTTTGCAACCCAGGAATCCGGTAATTTAAATTCATAAACACCAAACTGACTTAATGCTAGTGCAACAAATAAAAGTACAATTCCAATAATAACAATCGGATTCTGGAGTAAAGTGCCAAATACTGCTCCGCTGAGTGAAGTTACAACACCAACAACCGAATAAGTTAATGCCATACCAAGCATGTAAAGTAAGCCAAGCATAACCAATCTACTCGTCTTCCCTTCAGCCTGTCCTCCAAAATATCCTATGGTAATTGGAATTAAGGGGTAAACACAAGGTGTAAGATTTAATGCTAACCCTGCAAGGAAAATAAAAATTAAACTCAAAAATAATCCACTGCTCTCCAATGTTGAAGCAATTGAACTGTCATTTCCATTCACAGGCCTGGGATTTACAAGTTCAGTCTTAACAGTGTCTGTTGATGAAATTTTTTCTGATTGAGATCCATCATTCTCTTCATTGATTAAATTATTATTTTCAATTACTTCAACTTCAAAATTAGTTGTTGTTTCAGTTGGCGGCATGCAGGAAACATCATTACATGCCTGATATTCCAGTGTAACACTAACGTTTTGTTTACCAACTTTAATTTCTTTATCAGCCTGGAATGTAAGTGCTGCATTTACAATTCCTTCATACACAGAAACAGGTTCTTCTGAAAATGACAACTTTAGTTCATGCGCCTGCGGATATTTTATATTTATTAGTTTAATTCCACTAGCTTTTGCACTGATAACACTTGGAATTAAAAAGTCGTCATTTGGTTTATTGGAATTTATATGCCAGCCGGATTTTACAGCTAATGATATATCAACTGAAATTGTTCCGCCCTGCTTGACTTGTAAAAGTTTATTCGTTACTGAAATATTTGCAACATCTTCAGTTTGGCTAAAACTGCTTTGCGTAAGAACGAAAAATAGTAATACGAAAAGTCCTTGAGTAATATTTTTTAATCTGCATAACCAATTCATTTGTAATCCTAAAAAAGTTTGATAAAATCAAAAATAATAATTTGAGAAATAATTCTGTTAATATCCGTATAATCAATAGTAAATATCAGAATCGACTTAAAATTAATTGATAATTCTGTTTCCTTCCTTATCCAAAAGTACGGGATTACCAAAACCTAACTTGGACAAATTATTCATCTGTGTTTCCTTATCACCAACAACCAGATAAATCATTTTGTCGGGATTAATATATTTTTGAGCCAGTGATTTGTGTTGTTCAATTGTCATATCAGAAATCTGTTTTTCCTGATCTTGTATATAATTAAAAGGAAGATTGTACCATGCAATTTGAGATAACATTCCTCTTAACGCTCCGATTGTTTCAAATCTAAGTGCATTAGATTTTATCAAAGCATCTTTGGTAAATTTTAAATCTTCTGCTGATATTCCATTTCTATATTTTATCATTTCATCTCTAAATATTTGTGCTGATTCCAATGTTGCATCAGATTGCACACCGGCGGAAGCAACAAAGTAACCGGGATATTCAGATCCGGTAAATCCTGTCCTTGCACCATAAGTATAACCTTTTTCTTCACGCAAAATAAGATTTACAATTCCATTAAAACTGCCGCCAAGTTTATAGTTCATTACGGTTGCTTTAAAATAATCGGGATCTGTAAAAGCTAATCCTGTAGTTCCAATTCTTATTTCCGATTGTTTAGCTCCCGGAAAATCAACAAAATAAACCGTTGATGATTTTATTTCATTAACGAATTTTGGCTGTGGAATATTAACATCAACATTTTCCCATCTATTTTCTAAACTCTTAAAAACGTTCACAGCATTCTCTTTACTTATATTTCCTGCAATAGTTATGTTTGCGTTTTGATGAGCAAAACTTTTTGAATAATAATTCTTTAAATCATCCAGAGTTATTGCTGTTAATGATTGTTCAGTGCCCAGAATATTTTTAGATAAAATATTGTCATCACCATAAATCAGTTTTGAAAATACCATTGAAGCGGTGCTGCTGGCAGATGTTTTGCTTCTCTTAATTAATTCTATTGTTTCATTTTTCAGCCGATCAAACTCTTTTGCATCCCAGCGTGGTTCAAATAATATTTCTTCAATAAGTTTAAATGTTTCATCAAATTTTGTGGAGAGGCAATTTGCACGAATCAATACTGATTCATCTGTAGTTTGAATGTTAATATTCGATCCAAGATCTTCTATAGCTTGTTCTAATTCAAGCGGGGTTTTATTCTTCGTCCCCTGCATTAACATTTTGCTTACTAAATTTGCGGAACCTACTTTATTAATATCATCTAGAAGTAAACCACCTTTAATAGTAATTTGAAAATCTATTAGAGGAAGTTCATTTTGTTCGATGCCAAGTATTTTTATTCCTTTTGATAATTTATTATCCCAGATGTTATACTCTTTCAACAATGGATCAGGACCATTTAGAGGCTGCTTTGATCTATCAAAGTTTGATTCTATTTTTTCAACCTTGACCAGATTATCAGGTTTATTTTTAATTGATTCTTTTTCTTCTTCTGTAAATGATTTCAGATTATCACCAGTAATCTCAAACAAAGATGAATTTTCTGCTGCAAGTTCTAGTTTCCCATTTGGAACAATACTTAAAAGAACATATTTCTGATTTTTTATATATTGATTATAAACACGCCAAACATCTTCTGATGTAACAGAGAGACTGTTATTTAAATCAGTATTTAGAAAATCAGGTGAACCGGTAAAAACATTATAACTTGCAAGTTGTCTTGATTTTCCCAATACACTCGATATTCCATTATAAAAACTTGTTTCGATTCCCGCTTTAGTTCTTGCAAGATCGGTTTCAGTAAAACTATCCTTTTCAAATTTTGCAAACGATTCTTTGATTGCATTTTCAACTTCTGTAAGGTTTTTATTTGGAAATGTTCTGATTCTTATCCTGAAATCACCTGCAACTTCACCGCTGTTATTGTAAGTCATAACGCTTGGAGCAAGTTTTTTTTCTTCCACAACAATTTTATACAAAGGAGATTTTTTACCTCTTCCAATCAGGTCTGCTAAAATATCTAATGCATAACTGTCCTTAGAAAATTGTTCAACACCCGGGAATAGCATCGTAAGTTCCGGCGATTGAGCAAAATTATCTTCATAAGATGCGCGTTTCCAATCATTTAATTTAACAAGTTGTGGTTTTAGTGGAGCAACCGGAGCAGAAGATTTGATCTCACCAAAATATTTTTTAATCCATGCTTTTGTTTGATCAACATCAAAATCACCGGCAACGACAAGTGTTGCATTATTTGGTCCATACCATTTAGTATAAAAATCATGAACATCTTTAAGTGTAGCATTTTGCAAGTCTTCAAGCGCACCTATTGTTGTCCAATTGTAGGGATGACCCTCGGGATAAAGTAATTTACCAATCAGATAGCTAGTCTGACCGTATGGTTGATTATTATAATTCTGTCGTTTCTCATTTTGCACTACATTCTGCTGATTCTGAAAAGCATCATAAGTAACTGTTGGAAGCATAAAACCCATTCTATCAGATTCAAGCCATAGTGCTAACTCAAGAGCACTGTTTGGAACAATTTCAAAATACATTGTACCGTCTTGCCAGGTACCACCATTTAGAGTGCCTCCATTGCCCTGTATTAGCTTAAAAAACTGATCCTGCGGAACGTGCTGGGATTCCTGAAACATAATATGTTCAAACAAATGAGCAAAGCCGGTTTTACCCGGAGTCTCTCTATTAGAGCCGACGTGATATTGTATGGATACAGCTGTTATCGGATCGGATTTATCTTGATGCAGAATTACCTGCAAACCATTTTGTAAAGTGTATTTTTCATAATCCAGTTTAAAATCTGTTTGAGCATTTATGGATGTTACAAAAAATAATATTAAAAGCAGTAGCGATTTTCTAACCAAATTATTTATCATTTAAGTTCTCCGGAAAAAATAATTACAAAATTGTCCTGCAAATATACAACTCATTGAAAATAAAGTAGCAAGAAAAAATCAGGTACTTTTTAGTGTTGTACTGAAATTGATGCCTTAAAGTGACTAATTTTTAATTTTGGAATGATAGTAAAGTGAGTTTTTGTATGTTTTAGATGAACTAATTCTGATTAAATTCCTTTATTTTTAATGCAGATTCAATATTCTCAGATATCGATCGTGGTAGAGTAAATTTTATTGTAGTTCCAAGATGCAGTTCACTTTCAACTATTAAATTACCTTTGTTAAGTTCTGCCATTTCTTTACAAAGCAATAGCCCTAATCCCGTACCGCTTTCGTTCCTGGTACCCTTGGTTGATTTCATTTCATTTGTAAAAAGCGATTCTAATTGATCTGCTGGAATACCTACACCATAATCTTGTATCTCTATTTCAATATAATGGTGCTTTTGTATAGATGAGATATTTATTACTCCATTTTCCAGTGAAAACTTTATAGCGTTGGATAAAATATTTCTTAGAATTATTCCAACCATTGATTTATCAGCATAGACTGAAGTATTATTTTTAATGTTGTTATTAATCTTTAATGATTTATTTGTAATGTTGTTTGAAAATAATTTCAAAGTAAAATCTAACTCTTCGTTAAGATCAAAATTTATTGGTTTATATTCCATCCTACCTGTATTTAGCCCTAACCATTGAAGAAGATTTGTCATTAAATCAAAAATTTTATTTGCAGAGATATTTATATTTGTTACAGCTTCTTTTATGCTGTATCTGTTCATATTATCAATATCATTAAGCACTATGTCCGAATATCCGATAATTGGATGAAATGGTGCTCTTAAATCGTGCGCAATAATTTTGAAAAACTTTTCACGATCTCTATTTAAATTAATTAGTTCATTATTGGTTGCACTCAGTTTTTTATTTGCTCTCCGGTTTAAGATGTAAAGTACTACAAAAGCAGCGCTTAATAAAAAGATTAAAACAATTATTATTATTAAGAAAGTCTGAATCTCTTTTTGAAATTCATTAACCGCCTGAAGGTGTTTTATTTCATCTTCTTTTCTTACCAATTCCTGCTGAGCAAGTACCTTGGATGCTAATCTTCTGGAATTTTCACCAAACAAAGAATCGCTGTAAATTTTGTAAGCTTTCAGATACTTAAACGCATTCTTAAAATCATTCTTTTTTTCATAAACATCTGAAAGACTTTTAACTATACTGGTCAGCGCCCTCATTTCACCGTATTCGATCTTTATATCATATGCTTTTTTCAGATAAACAAGAGCTGAATCGATCTGATTTGAACGAATGTATATGTTGCCAAGTGTAAGGTAATTAGAACCGACACCGGAGATATTTCCAAAACTTTTACGTGTAGCTACTGATTTTTTTGTATACTCGATTGCTTTGGGAAAATCATTCAAATTATTGTAGATGACCGAAAAATTATAATATAATCCTGCCACCGATTGTAAGTCATCAAGTTCTTCTCTAATTATCAGAGCATTGTTATTTAACTTCAATGCTTCATCAAACTTGCCTTGTTTAATTTTAACAATTGTAAGATGTTCATATGCTAATGCTTCCCCATCGCGGTATCCAATTTCTATACTTCGTTTCAAAGCTTCTTCAGAAAATTTTATCGCTTGATCCAGATTATCTATAAGGTAATAAGAAATCCCTAAATAATTCGTCGCATCAATCAGATTTATATTATCATCTAAACTGATTGCTATATTCTCAGCTTCAATAAAATGTCCGATTGATTCGTTTATATCTCCTTTTGTTAATTTAGCAGAACCTATTTTAATCAGGACCTTACATATTTCTGTACTATCTTTTATCTTTTTTGCAATTTGGTAGGCTTGTTGGTAATATTTTAGCGCTTCTAATGGTTCGTGCAATTTTGCATGGGCGTAACCGAGAGATATTATAATCTCAATTTCTGCTTTTTTATTATTTAGTTTTCTGGATGTTTGAATTGCTTCTTTAGCTATACTGTCAACTAATAAGGGCTGTGTGTAAACCAGATATTCAAGCAAACTTATATAAGCATTAACCTTATCATTCCCTTCTGATGTTTCCACATTTTGAATAAGAACTTGAGTTTTTTGCTCAATAGAATTCTGAGCATATATATCAAATTTGCATAGCAACAATATCAGTAAAATCAGTAGAACGATTTTTTTCATGAAATCTGCGTGTTAAATGGACTCAAAAAAGTATTATCCTATTTTATAAATTCTAAAATAAAGTCTTATAAGAGAAAATCAAGCATTTGAATCCCAAGAATTGGCAATTATGAACTTTCTTTACCAAATTACTCATAAATCCGCTTTATTTTCAAAAACAATTTACAATTGTTTGGGTCCTACTTGATCATTATAAAAATCGTTGATTAAAAATATCAAAGGCATAATATTAAAACTATTAACGCAGCTCAGTCAAGCTGCGATTAAACATAGTTTCCCGCAGACTGCTATAATAATTACTCGTTATTATTTCATCATTAAAAAACGAATTAATTATTTTAAGAAAAAAATATAAATTAAATAAATGATGACAAATGGAATAACTAGTTTCAATAAGTCTTTAATTAAATCCATACTTGTTCTTTCTTTTTGATCATTCTCACTCATTTGATTTCCGTTTCTTTGTTTATGCTATTTTTAATTAATATTTCTTAATTAAGTTGAAAAATAAAACCTGCGTATCGCCTGATTTTGCTCAACGAATAAAAATATTTTATTTATTCGTCTGTTTTTCTCAATGCCTCAATCTTTAATTCTATATATGGACTATCAATTAATTGATCCAGAGAGATTTCTGTTTTAATACCTTTGTTTTTAAGAATGAATTTTTTTGCTGAAATAGAATCACTAATAAATCCTTCTCTGATAGAGCAGGCAATAAAATCTTTAATATCATCATAAGCTTCTTTTTCCGATGTGTACTTTCTTGTTAGTTGTACTTGATATATTCCATTTTGATCAGCAATACATTCGATTGAAAGAAAATTATAAGTCATGTGCATCATTAAAGGATTGCTATCATCAAAATGAACAGGTGTTCCTAATTCATTAATTAAATCTATTTGAGATCTTCCGATAAATCTTTGAATATTTATAAGTTGTGCATAATTGGTGTCTTGAAATAGGAAGCACAACACAATTACTGATAAAACTAACTTAATCTTTTTCATAATCCGAACTCCTTATAATTAGGCTAAATAAAAATTCAATATTTTTATATTGATTTAACAGCAGCGATAAAAACATCAATGAAGAATTCAGCAATCTGCTTTGATTTATGAATAGTATAGCTTGATGTCGCTAATAATCAGGCGAGATACATCGGGGGACTTCGGGGAATTAAATTATTACAGTCAATTTCCAGCAGGTAAAATTTCTCTTTTTCATTAAAGCAGGTCAATAGCAAAAGTTTTTTGTAATATATCTTGTACTTGGAAACTATCCGATATTTTTGTTTATCTAAAAAAGGAATTAAAATTTGTAATTCTTTTGAGTCCTTTTTTGTTAAGATGGGTTCGATTGGATATTCACTAATGCTTCCTATACTATGAGTGCTGGTACCATTTTTTTTTGATTCATTAGTGCCATAAAATGTAAGAAATGATAAACTAAAAAGCTGCAAAACTATTAGCATAATTATTAATAAAATATTTGATAGTTCTTTAATATGATGATTTAAGTTAAGCATCTCTTTTGCAGCTATGATAATTACTTTAACAGTTTAATAACTTCCGTTGCCTGTTTATTATCAGGTTCGATTGAGAGAACTTCCTGCCAATATCCTTTAGATTTTTGATTATCCTTCTGAAGATAATAATAGTAACCCAGGTATGAATAAGATTCTATTAATTCTTTTTTAAACTTATCCTGCTCATCTTTTGCTAATTCAATAAATTTCTCATAAAAAGGTTTTGCCAATCCATTTTCAGATTCGGGATCGAAGTTGGCTTTTACTCTAGCTTGCCAGATATAAGTAACAGCAAGATTTGGTGTTTTTAAAATTAATGTATTCAAACAGGTGTCAGCGCTGGCATATTCTGTACCTATTGTTGTTGTAATCAAATCAGCCCAGCTATCTTTTACCTTGTTCCAATCCGATTTTTGATTTTGCTTTAATAAAGATTCAACACCTTGAATGGTTTTAGTTTTAGCTTCCATAATTTTTTGAGTATCATTTTTAGCTAAATCTAAATCTCGCTGATAATATAAAAGTAATTGCCGCGTTTTATCAATTTGTTCAACTTCAAGTTTTATTTTGCCACCTAATATTTGCAAAGCATTTGTTATGTTTCCGTCGCCTTTAAAAATATATGCCTTGCTCAAGTCAAAATATTCCTGAGCTGTCAAATTTTCTTTTCTATTTAAGGATGTAATAACCCCATCCCAGTTTTTATTTTTAAAGTACAGTACAGACATTTTTGCTAATATGTCTTTTCTGGAACTGTCCATATCAACTACCTTTTTCAGATAATCAATTGCCTGCGCATCATTACCGGTTTTGCTTAAAAGTTCGGCGTAGTTTTCATAATCTGTAGGAAGAATCTCCGTTGATTTAATATCAAATAATTTTTCAAAATAATATTTACTTTTCTCTGCATTCTCCTGTCGTAAATAAGAATAAGCTATTATTCGCATAGATGAGGCAGAATTATTATCAATTTTTATTACATCTTCCAATATGCTGATTGCTTTTGAATATTCTTTGTTGATATATAAAATAGATGCATATCTTTTCTGTTTTTCTAAAGTTATTTCAGAAGCCTGTATATATTTCGCATAATATTCGGCAGCTTTTGAATAATCTTTTAAATTCGCATAAAGTTCAGCTAATTCATTAAAAGCCGGTGCATAAGTTGAATCATTATTAATAGCATCGTTCAATAAAGTAATGGCTTCATTGTTTTTATTAATTAATGTGTAAACTTTTGCTTTTAATGTTAAAGCTTCAGGATTTCGATTATCAATTTTGAGGACTTCATCACTATTTATTATAGCTTCAGTACCGTTACCTTTTAATAAACTAACTTTACTTAAACTCAATAGTGCATCTATAGATTTTGGATTTATGGAAATGGCAGTCGATAATAATTCTGTTGCTTTGTTATATTGTTTTACCTTTTGATTTGTAAAGCCCTCAGATAAGACAACATATACCAATGGATTTTTTTCATCGCCCAAATCTATGGCTTTTTTTGTATTGCTTTCGACATCAGATGTTTCATCTGAAATTAAATTTATCTTAACTATGCCGGCATAATTTAGCGGTTGTTCTGCATCCGCAATTATTCCATTCTGATAAGCGATTTTTGCAGAATCAAATTTTTCCAGGGTATAAAATATTTGACCAAGATAAAAATACGCCTCAGCTTTTGTATCCGTATTGAGTAAATTATTGAAAAAGATTTTGGCGTTATTGTACTTCTCATTCCTTATTAGCTTTACACCAGGGCCAATATCCTGTGTAAATGAATGTGAATTTAAGATTAAAATTATTATTAATCCCCGGATTATTTTTTTAAGCATATTTCACCACTTAATTTGTAATATCTTCATTTATAAGTTCTACAAGCCTTACTGGCATTGTTGCGGGTACAAGCCCGAATTTAAGCACTATTCTTTGACCCCTCTCACTTGCTACAAAAGCCGTAAAACCTGTTCCAAGGCCCGTATAAGCTTCCTTACTTATTATATAAATTTCTCTATACAATGGATAAGTTTTTTGCGCGATATAAGCCTGGTATGGTTTTAATGGTTCTGATTTTTCATCAGAAGCAATTTCTAAAACCTTTACATTCTTTAAGAAACTGAGATTTGTCGTATCATCATGATCGCTGATCCAGTTTACTCCTATTATTCCGATACAATCTTTTTCTTTTGCCACATAATCCAATACTGCTTTGTTTGAATTCAGAGCATAGCAGTTGGTTGAAAAATTGGTTACGCCGGTTTTTTCTTTTATAAATCTAATAGTACTCGAATTATTATTATCGAATACTATTTTAGTTTTCTTCAAACTTTTATTTCCGATTTCATTGTTTATCAAGGATTTTATTTTTGCTATTGTATAAACCGTATCTTTAATATCCTTGCTTCCTATTAGAGCAATTGCATCGTAAGCTATTTTTGTAATCTTTGGTACTATCTCCCACTTCTCAAATTGTTTTAATTCTTCACTGTTTAATTTCCGCGGAACGATTATGAGTCTTACACTATCGCTCATCAAATCATTAAACGCATCAGTTTCGGTTTTAAATCTAACCGAAACTTTTGCGTAATTATAAATGGATTCAAAAGTTGTTATCTCAGAATCAACTAAAGGCATATAAGTTTCATCTACAGAAATTGTTAATTCACCTGTAGTCGGTGTATCCGTTGGACTATCCTGATTTGTGCAGGAGATAAAAGCTAATAACTGAAAAAAAAGAATGAGTATTTTATATCTAATCTTCATTTTTGTCATTTTGCTGTTTCCTTTTCTTTAAAAGACTGTATATTCTGAATAATCCGTACAAAACCAGGAGGCATCCCAATCCTATTTTCTGAAAATCTGAAAAATTGAATATGTTCTTTCCCACAAGTAAAAAAGTCCCGCAAGCCAGATATACAATTGCCATAGCAGTATTTGCTATTTCTGAAAGACCCATTAGATAATCTCAAAAGATTTAATATTGACTACCTGCATTTTCAATTTCAATTGATTTCAAATCTGTTAATTCAATGTCATCTATTGAAGTTTGAACACAACTGGTATAGATACTTGTACTTTAACTGGTGTTCCTCTCTGTTTACCGGGCTTGAATTTTACTTGTTTCACAGCATTCAGAGCAGCTTCATCACAGCCGGCACCGATACCTTTAATTATTTTTGCACCCGTTACATTTCCTTTTTCATCAACGAACGCTAGCACATATACTTTTCCCTCAACACCGGCTCGCTTAGCAATTTCCGGATATACTATTAATTGCTGTATTGCTCCTATTCCACCTATCGGTTCAGGCATTTCTTCTACCGCAACAAAGTACGTTGGAGCCTCTTCCTTTTTTTCTTCAACAACCTTTTCTTCAACTTCAATCAGACTGTAATCTACACCGCCTTCAACGCCTTGTTCGGTTTTCATTCCCGGATCTACTTCTTTCAGTTCATCTACAGTCGGGATATACTCATCCTTAACCTGTTCATCAGGTTTTACTACAGGAGGAGTGAACTTAATTGTTGATTTCAGAGGAGCAATTTGATCAATCTTTTCGATTTTCTGTTCTTCGCCTATAGATGGAGGCGGTGCCAAATCAGTTATTATAACTTTCTTAAGTTTTCTATCATCAACTTTTTCTGGATTGAGCATATTGTAAATCGTCGGTCCGGTTGTTGCAAAAAATACAAGGAGGACTGCAATCCACATTGCAATTGAAAGATAGGTTTTATAGGCTTTACGTAATTTGTAGGCCCCGTAATCCTTATTCTTCTTTGCAAATATCAATTCATCAATATCTGCTTTTAATATTATTTGATCTGTCATTTTTTCTAAAACCTTAGTTTATGTTTTTTATTAGATCAAGTTCTTCTTTTGCTATATCAACAAGGGCATATCGCTTTATGTTAGAAATGTTCATTTCGTCAAGTATATCAACAACATTTTTATAAATAGCATCATTTGTTGGTTTGATAAGTACTACCATATCCTTTATTGAGGCATTCTTTTCCTGCAAAACTTTTCTTATGCCTTCAGCAGAAAAATTCGTCTCAATAGGTCCTTCAATCGGTTCATTAGCAAGGCCAAGATACCAAAACACTTTATTGTCTTTCCCCAATATTATGTTAAATGCTTTTGAGGCTTTAAGTGAATTTTGGTCTTCTTCTTTTACTTCGCCCTTCGGTTTTACCGGTAGATTAATCTCCATTGTTTGTGGTTTACTGAATGTTGTTGTCAGCATAAAAAAAGTGACTAGCAGAAAACCAAGATCAACCATTGGTGTCAGATCAATTCTGGTGGACATTTTTTTTCGGCCTTTTTTCTTGCCTTTTTTACCACCTGCTTGTTTTTGTTCTAATTCAGCCATTGATTATATCCCTTTCAGTTTATTTGGATCAGCTTCAAGATCTGTAATAAGATTAAATTTATTAACATTTTTATCCTGAAGTGTATTCATAACCTTTTTAACTACGGGCCAGGGGCATCCTTGATCTCCTTTTACCGTGATTCTGACACCGGGATTTGATAAGCGTCCTTGCATAATCCAGTCACCCAATTCATTATTAGTTGAATCGACCGGAATACCTGGTTGCTGATACATCTTTCTGTCCGATTCATCTAAAGCTAAATAACCTTTAAGTTGGTTTAACGGAACTCCTATACTTCCGGTAAGCACAAAAGCTTTTTCTTCTCGTCCGTCAAACTGAAGCTCCGGATGTTTTTCACTTATCTTAGCCAATAATTTTTCGCGCGTAAAATTTTTATTATCTATACTAAAGAATATTTTTCCATCCTTTGTGATAGTGATATTTAATATATCAGTATCAGGTAATTTTATTTCGGATATCGAAGAAGGAGTATCAACAATAACTGATTCATCCGACTTGAATTGTGTTGTCAACATAAAGAATGTTAACAATAAAAAAGCAACATCACACATTGCTGTCATGTCTATCAATGTGCTTTTACGGGGTATTTTTACTTTAGGCATAATTTTAACCTATTCTTTACATTTATCATTAGCTGTTGTGCGATGAAAAATTCTGAACAATTGCAACTCCAGCTTCATCAATACTGTAAGTCATTTTATCAATTTTTGTAGTAAAATAATTGTAAAAAACAATTGCTAAAGCTGATGAACCGATACCAAACGCCGTATTGATTAGTGCTTCCGAAATACCGGTTGCAAGTGCAACTGCATCAGGAGCTCCGGCTGTAGCAAGCGCTGAAAAAGCTTTAATCATTCCCAATACTGTCCCTAATAATCCCAGCAGAGTAGCTAATGGTGCTATAGTCGCTAGTATTACTAAATTTTGTTCCAGCACCGGTAGTTCTAGTGAAGTTGCCTCTTCAATTTCCTGTTTAATGGAAAGAATCTTCTGATCCTTGTTCATTTCTTTTGCGGTATTGACTTGTCTGTATTTTATCAGTCCAGCTTTCAGTACGTTTGCAACAGAACCTCGTTGGTTATCGCACTCTTTGATTGCAGTTTCAATATCCTGGCTGGAAAGTTTTTGATAAACACGTACTACAAAAGAGGATATCCTCCCCTTTCCTTTTGCACGGGTTAATGTGATATATCTTTCTATTGTAAATGTTATTACCATCATTAGTATTGTCATTAGTAACGGAACAATTATTCCGCCTTTATAAATAACTCCAAGATAATTCCCTGGCTTTGGTAAATTATTTACATTATTTCCCTGAAAGTTTTGCGGATTACCCATTACGAAAAAGAATAGAATTAATGCAACAACAAATAAAACAGGAATTACAATCGTTGCGAATCCTGCAAATGCTCCCTTAAGTCCGGTGTTAGGTTTCAATTTATTTCTCCTAATTATTTAAAATAAAGTTTACTTATTATCGATCTATGAATTTCAATTTAAAAAATGAATTACTACTAAGTGAATACACGCTATTCTATCGGATTTAGAAATAGTCCGACCTGTCATAAAAAGACAGAGTTACTTAATTGTATTGAGTAGTACATCAGTATAAAATCTCAACAGATTTTCTACTATAATAATTTAATTTTGTTCTTTAGGATTGAATGGAAGGAGGACTACGTTGGCCGATCTGATTAGAAATTAATTGAAGAATATTTATTTCGTTGGTTATTTTAATTACGTATAAAAGTCTGATTTGTAAGTTTCTCTCAACTTCCTCTGAATATATAAATTTCTCGTTACTTAAAGATTTGGATTCAGAAGTAATATTGTCTGAGGTGCGATCTAGTTTTTTTAGGTTGTTTTCAATCTTCCCTGGTGAATTTTCAATGAAAGTTGAAGCCAATAGGGTTGTTTCGGTACTTCTCTTAAATCCCTGTGGATTATTTTCAAATAATAATAAAGAGGTGATTAAATGAAGAAATGCAACGTTCAATAATAGGGTTGCGGTAACTCTATAAATATTTTTTTCAAGATTCAAAAACATCGTCACATTTTAAATTTTTATTTCTGATTTAAATATATATCAAAATATTTTATTTACTGCATGAAAAATTTATACTTCATAATCTTTTTCAGCAATACTTTCAAAATTTATAAAATAAGAATCTTTTGCTCAAAAATTTAATCTCTAAGGGTAAATTCCC
>DPRR01000007.1 GCA_003538625.1 Ignavibacteriales bacterium | reverse complement strand
CAACACAAAATGACTATTATACCCATTTTGAACGAATAGAGAAATCTTTTTGCTCATGTGGATAGGATTTCTCAGTCATCCCTGCGGTCTTCCATCGGAATGACAATTTAAAAACTTTACTTAGAATTTTCTGTTTTCTTTGCTGACGAGTAATTTTGTAAATCATATTGAATTTCTTTACCCGGCATATCCATCTTTACAACTTCTACTTCCGCCTGGGAATAAAATTGTGTTGCAAGTGTATCATGAAAATCTGAAAAAACAACTACGCGTTTTATTCCTGCCGCGATCAGCGCTTTTGCGCATGTTGTGCATGACATATTTGTAATGTATGCTGTTGATCCAACAATGTTAACGCCATGCTTAGTTGCCTGTACAAGTGCGTTAATTTCTGCATGATTAGTGCGGACACAATGATTATCCACAATCAAACACCCTTCATCTTCACAATGAGGCTGACCGGGAAGTGAACCATTATAACCTGTGGCAAGTACAAATCTATCTTTTACGAGCACACAACCACAATGCATACGTGGACACGTTGCTCTTTCAGAAGCCAGCATTGCAAGTTTTAAAAAGTATTCGTCCCAGGAAGGTCTTTTGGAATCTGCCATAAATATTTATCTCAAAAAATGTTTTTACAAAATAATATGAAAATTTAATGTTGTGCGAGACAAATATAGAGAGGCAGTAGTAGAAAATAAAAATTCTTTAAAACTATTTTACCTTATAAGACCATCTTTCCTTGCTTCGGCTCTTTTTAGCGGCTCTTTGGTGACGATGACTCCTATAAATTTTATTACTTCCGCACATAACACAATTGGATGGTGTTAACGTAATATCTACTTCCCACTCGGTTTTACAATCTTGGCAAAGATATAAATTCTTTTGCGGCATTTGATATCTCCAGTTTTTTAAGTTCGGTTTTAATTCTGTCTTTTATACTTCTTTTTTCAGCAAGATAGCTGATCATTTTACCCCGGTTAAAAATAACCGAGTAAAGATTTGCCCCAAGTAATTTTGCTTCTTCCATTTTAGTATTGTGCATTAATACATTTGAAAGATCACTGGCAAAGAAATCAAATTTAGCGGCACATTCTCCCACAGCATAAATGCTTTTATCAGACGTTCTAAAATATTCATCAACCAAAATTCCTCTGTCACGATCAAAAATAATTCCGAGCTTTTCTGCTAACTCAACATTTGGTCTTGAGCCGCAGCAAATCATAAGAAAATCGCAATCAATTACTTCATCGTTGCTTAATTTTAACCCGGTAACGGAATCAATACCCATTATGCTTTTTATTTTTGAATTAAGGATAACTTTACCACCAAGATTTTCTATTATCTCTTTTGCCTTATCACTGGTTTCCGAATCGAAAGAAGAAGGCATTAGTCTTTTTGATTTCTCAATTATCGTAACGTGTTTTTTTGCTCGTACTAATTCATCACACAACTCTACCCCGATATATCCCCCGCCATATATAACAATGTTTTCAGCTTCAAGGGCCTGATGTTTGACCTTTCTAATTTGTTCAGGATCTTTATTTATTAACATTACTCCGCTTTTCTGGATGCCTTCCACGGGAGGTTGTATCGGGCGTGAACCGGTTGCTAATACTAATTTTTCATATTCAACCTTTTTACCGCTTTTTAGATTTAGCACATTATGTTCTTTATTATCAATATCATCATAAAAAACAGTTAGCATATTATTAAAACCGCCTGAAACCGAAGTAAGTATTTCTTCGATTATTGAGTTTTGATTATCTGTTTTTATTATTGCAATACTTTTATCGCTGTAAGTGTGTCTTGCAGAAATGGTACATACGAGCGCAGGTTCCCCGTTTCCGGCAATTACAATTTGATATTTATACATCATCAACTCCAGGCTTTAATTTTAAAAATCGCTGATCTTGTTTTTGAAACCGTAATAGCGTTATGAAGAGGATATCAAACTGCGGCTAAAAGAGAGAATGAACTTTAGATTGATTTTAACAAAAACCGCTAATGGGTTTCAAATATCTTTATGCTGCCCATAAATTCTGAATGTTTTTAAGAGATTCTAAGACATCTGCTTACAATTTAAACTTTTAATGGTTAATTGCAAGTTTATTTTGCGGGACTATAAAACCCAGGATGGTAAAGCGAATTAAGTGATTAAAACCATTTTTTTTTCTTAAAATAAATTATCATAATTACTACAACAACTAAGGTAATAATCCAAAATCCCCAGGGGTACATCCAATATTTTTCAAGTTCCGGAAAGTTTTTGAAATTCATTCCATAAACTCCCGCCAAAAAAGTAAGCGGAATAAAAAGAGTAGAAATAATAGTCAGCACTTTCATAACTTCGTTCAGCTTGTTGCTTGTGCTCGAAAGATAAACATCAAGCATCCCAACTATCATATCGCGGTAAGATTCTATTGTATCGATAATCTGAATCAGGTGATCATAAACATCGCGCAAATAAATCTGTGTTGATGTTTTAATAAAGCTGTTTTCGTTTCGCTGCATTACACTTATAACTTCCCTAAGAGGCCAAACGGATTTTCTTAACAAAATCATATTGCGGCGCATTCTGTGAACAAGCTGGATATCATCTTTTTGTGTATCAACCACCAGGCGGTCTTCCAGTTCTTCAATCTCTTCTCCTATTTTTTCAAGGATGTGAAAATAACTGTCAACAATGGAGTCGATTAAAGAATAGGCTAAAAAGTCACACTCATTTTTTCTGATCTTGGTTCCGGTTTTTCTAATTCTTTCTCTGACGGGATTAAAAACATCACCCGGGTCTTCCAAAAAAGTAATTAAATATTTTTCAGAAAGAATTATACTAACCTGTTCATTTTTAAGTTCACGCGAGGTGTTATCGTAAAAAAACATTCTTAGAACAATAAATAAATATTCATCGTACTCCTCAAGTTTTGGTCTTTGGGATGTATGGATTATATCTTCCATTGTAAGAGGATGAATATTAAATTGATTCTGTATCTTTTCCATTATCTCAATGTTATGAACACCATCAATGTTAATCCAGCATTTTTTCTTGCTCTCTTTACAGAAAAAAATATCTTCCACTTTCTGAAAATCTTTTTCTGAAAAATCATTTTGATCAAATTCAAAAACCTTAAATGTTATAGGTTCTTTCTCCCGTTCACCGGTATAAATTAATGTGCCGGGATCCAAACCAATTTGTTTTGGTCTTGTACTGATAAGTCGCTTGACTTTTTTTATTTGCTTTTTTGTCTGATGTTTTATTTTTTTTCCTGTACTATCAAGCATATCTTCCTCAAATATTTTTCAATACCATTTTCTTTAAAGTATCAACCCACATCGGATGATCATTTAAACTTTCTACAAGCTGAACTTTTTCACCACCGTTATCTTTAAATAATTTTTGATATTCAATCCCGATTTCAACTGTGGTTTCAAGACAATCAGCTACAAATGCCGGACTAAATACAAGAAGCTTTTTAGCTCCTTTCTTTGCCCATTCTTCAATTACTTTATCAGAGAATGGTTCAAGCCAGTCTTTATCTAATCGGGATTGAAAGCAAACGGTATATCTTTCTTTGGGTAGATTTAATTTTTTAGCAAGCAATCTTGTTGTTGCGTAACAAGTTGCTTTATAACAGTATCCATTATCCTCATTAATTTCCTCGTCACATTTATGATCTGTGCAAGGTTTACCATCGGAATAGACTTTATCAACCTGTCTTACAGGCAACCCGTGATAGCTAAATAAAATATGATCATAATCCCCAAAATTATATTTTTTTGATTGTTCAATTACACAGTTCAAATAATTTTCATCATCATAAAATTGCGAGATGATTTTTATTTCCGGAATAACCCACCACTTGCTTATTAACTTCATTGCTTTTTCAATAGCTGATCCTGTGCTTGCAGAAGCATATTGGGGAAAAAGAGGAAGAATGATAATCTTTTCATAACCTTTTTTCTCCATTCTTGCACAGACTTCATCAAGACTCGGATTTTTGTATCGCATTGCAAGTTCAACTTCAAAATCATTACCCAGTTCTTTCTGCAAATTTTTCTTTACCGATTCACCGTAAATCATTATCGGTGATCCGTCTTTTGTCCAGAGTTCTTTATAAATCTTTGCAGACTTTGGTGCACGAAAAGGAACGATAATAAAGTTTACAAGAAAAAATCTGCCAATAGGATTAATATCGATCACTCTTGGATCGTTAAGAAATTCAAATAAATATTTTCTTACATCTTTAACCGATGGACTATCGGGTGTTCCGAGATTTATTAGAAGCACACAAGTTTTTGCCATTTAATCTCAATAATTAGTTTATGGATTTATCACAAAAATAAGTTTAAGTTTAATAATAAGTTACATTATTGTTTATAAATCCTAACAGTATGAAGATAATATTAGTTTCGTTTTTATTAATAATCTCTGCCATTTCCTGCTCAATAGTTGATGAAGACTGCCTTTGCACAACGGAATATCGATATGCTTTAGTAACTGTTGTTGATACTATTGGTGTTCCCGTAGATTCATTAGCTGTTACTATAAAAGATAAAGATGGTAATAAACTGGATGTTCAGCAGGAGCCAGATATTTTTGGTGCAGGTAAATATATTGTGCTCAATGACTCTTTTACACAAATGTTTTGTTCGTGTACCAAACCCGAAAAAATCCACTTTTCAGCAACTGATGGAAATAGAGTTGCAATCGGAGAGTTTCTATTCAACACGGATGAATGTAAATGCCATATCAATAAAGTTGAAGGACCAGATACTTTGGTGTTGAGATAATATTTCAAAATTAAAGTATTGAAATATTCTGCTTAATAATCTAATTTATATTAAAACGTTTTTACAATATGCCAGAAATAAGTAGATTTTTCGGAATAATCATATCGATGTATTATGAGGATCATAATCCACCTCATTTTCATGCTATGTATGGGGAATTTAAAGCAACTATAAAAATAAATGATTTTGCTTTATTAGAAGGTTATCTTCCACCTAAGGCATTTGGGTTGGTAATTGAATGGGCAAGCATTCATAAAAACGAACTTCTAAATAATTGGAATCTTGCGATGGAAAATAAAAAGATTAGCAAGATAGAACCATTGGAATAGGAGAAGAATATGTATTATGATTTAGTTAAGGCAAAATATGTTAAAGATTTCCAAATAAGTGTTGAATTCGCAGATGGATCAAAGGGAATCGCTGATTTAAAAAGTATAATTAACAAAGGTGGTGTTTTTTCGGAGTTGCAAAATTCAGAAAAGTTTAAAGAATTTTTTATACACCAAGAGCTTAATGTTTTAACCTGGGCTAATGAAATAGACATTGCGCCTGAAACTCTTTATGCGCTAGCAAGTCAAGAAAAGGTTTCTGCTTAACAGAAAACTAATTCCTACCAAAAAGTTCTGTAAGATTTAATGTTTGTGTTCTTGTTTTACTTGCAAGAGAAACATAAGTTAACGCAAGTTCTTCTTTGCCAGCACCAAGCACTGTGCTTATCAATCCTAACGCCTCGCCAAGATTTTTCGGAGCAATGTTTTTTGTTACTTTGTTCCAGAGTTCTTCTTCGAGTGCATTAAATGCTGTGTGGACTTCGTGTAAATCAAATCCGGCATCAAATCTTTCTTTGGCAATTTGTGCGGCGTACTCTTTCATCGGAAGCAGTTTCTTTTCTACTACACATTGCTGGGTTAGTGTTAAAAGATTAAGTAGTCTGTTCTTGTTTTCAATTTCGGATGAGCTATCATACGATTTTAAATGCGAACAGTTTAATGATTGAAGAGCATTTTCCAATATTTCAGAGCCCTGGGTTGTGAGTAATTCTTTTAAATCCATTTTGTAAACCAATAATTAATTTGTTAAGTAAAATTACTAAAGGTTTGCTAACGCAAAAATTCCTTTTTGTGTTCTTTGGTGTTTTTGTGATTTAGAGGCTAAACTTTAAAGATTTAATAATCGGCCACTAAAACACTAAGACACAAAAATACACTAATCTAATTTCACCCAGCTTACTCTTCTGTTCTTCATAAAGCCAAGCTGCACAGCAAGATTTATTGCCTTAACATTCTTTTCTTCAATCTGTGCAAAAGAAATTTTGCCAAGTTTTCTGTTTTGATGAATAAGCGAAATAAGTATTTCTTTTCCGTAGCCTTTTTTTCTGTATTCATCCAGTACGTGTAATGAGCCAAGTGCACCATCATCATGGGTTAAGCCCCACGCAACAAGTTTTTTCTTTTTAAAGATTGCAGCGCTTATGGATTTGGTTATTCTATCTTCAACATATTTTGGAGTTAAAAACTGTTTATAATTTGATTGCGAAATAATAAACCCGATATGATCAGGGGTTAAAGGAATAACTTCCATTTTGTTTTCAGGAACTTCAACATCATCCGGCAGATAATAGCGCATTGTACTTAATATCCACTCAGCGTTTCGATTTTCTGTTATGATAGGAATCATCCAATCTTCAACCGAGGCAAAATAGATATTATTACTGCCTGATTTATCTAATAACAATTTTAAATCAAATTCGTTTTTACAAACAAGATAACTCCATTCAACATCGCTTGTGCCTTTTATGAGATATGAATTGTTTATCTCAACAACTTCTGTAATTGGATTGTTTTCTATAAATCCAATTATGCTGATGTTGGAAAGGAAATCTTTTATTAACGTTTGTTTAAGTTGGTTCAAATCCATTTTTTAATACAAGATTAAATATTTACTGCTTTAAAGTAAATGGATTGGAATAATATTAAAAACAAGGAAGGATGCGCTAATACAAAAACCTAATCTTACATTAGCGCAGTGAATTTACTTTAAAACCATCATCTTTTTAACAGAAACAAAATTGCCAGCAGTTAACCTGTACACATAAACTCCGCTAGCTAATACGCTTGCGTTAAAATCAATTTCATGATATCCTGTTTCTTTTGGTTCATCAACAAGAGTTTTAATTTGATTGCCAAGTATATCATATACAGTGAGATTGACATTCTGCAAATCAGGACCCAAATTTGGAATAGAGTACCTGATTTTTGTGGTAGGATTAAAGGGATTTGGATAATTCTGCTCTAACTTATATTCTGTTGGTAGAGAATACTGTAATATAAATTTTTTAATTAAGTAAACTGATTGGTTATTGGTAATCATAAACTCAATTGTATCCGCTGCAGCCTTCCCTATATTGTATTCAACATCAAAAGTAAAAGTTGCTTCTTTTTCTGTTCCCCGGGTAATATTCTCAATCATTTTTTCTTTTTGATTAAAAATTAAGTTTTGGGAACTCCTTATAAGTTTTACCTCAAGATTATTCGCCGATTCTGTTGTAGACACATTAGATAATTCTAAAACTATCGCATTGTTTTTTACTCCCGGCTTTACTTCGTAAGTATTTTGGGCAAAAATTATTGTTGATATTAAGAGAACAATTAAAATTATTTTTGTTTTCATAATTAATTCCTTTCCTTTTATTTTTTCTATGGACAAGGAGTTGAGTTTTTACTTGCAGTTGCTTTTTTACTAAAAATATTCCAGACAAGATTTCTACCATCAAAGTTTACTGAGAAAACCTCATAAACTCTACCAGGCAAAAAGATTGTTGGCTGCCCTCTGTTTTCTGGAGTTGGTGAAAATTTATTATTGGTGCCAACAGGTATAAACACGCTTTTTGTATTATCATTTCTATAACCAAATTTTGCTGTGTAAGAACCACCGCCATTATTCTTAACACACTCCACAAGCGGGGTTATGGGCTGCGGCAATGCTGATACTACTGAATAAGTAAGCGTATCTGAGTTTGAACCATAATTACTAATCCATATTGGGTAATTACCCACTGTAGATAGATCTCCTGCATTTAATTGTACGCTTAATGTTGTATCCGAAAGATATGTTGTTGTTCGTGGCTGATTATTAAAATATGCTTGCGATGTGCTTGTGAACAAGCCGCCCTTAACTGTAATTACTAAGCCTGATGTGTAGGGTAAGGAAAGTCCGGGTGCAATGGAGTTAAGTTTTAGTTTTGTCAGGTTATATATTTCTGGTTGTGTTTCTATATTTTTAACATAATAAATATCATTTGGATAATTGTCGAACGTGTAGATTGTACCACCAGAAGGAACATTTATTGTCTTTACTAATTGACCTGTTTGACTGTTATAGATTTTACCCACACCGGTATGATACAAACCCGTAGTATCATTTAAAGGATCATTGTATTCATCCATTAACAAAATAAATTCTCCATTACAGTTAAAATATGCTTGGGAAAATCCGTTGTGATAAATTAAAGACCCGCTTGTATTTGAATCAAAATTATAAAGTTTATAATAAAAATCTTTTATTGGGTTACTATAAAGTGGAGCTGATTCAACAATTCCCTTTCCATTTTTTCCAAACATTAGATTGTAACAATCACTTCCACCATGTCCACTTATGTCAGATAGATTCCTTTTTTCAATTATTTCATTTGTTTGCAAGGAATAAATCCAGACCTGATCTACATTCATTGAATCAATATGAAACAAATAAATTTTATTTTTATCAGAGGAAAAGAAAGTGCTTCGTGTTGGCATCATTAAACTATTCCCAACGGCATATTGTCCTAGACTAGTTATGGCACTAATAGTCCCCGTTGTAATGTCAACCACAAAGAGTTTCTCATAATCATCAGAGAATGCATATATACTATTGGTCTGGGACAAAAATAACATTTCAACAATTCTACCATCAACTAGATTGTTAAGATCAAATTTTACAGAAGTATCGGAAGTTTTGATCAAATTGTAACTCTGTTTTT
The DNA here is from genome assembly GCA_003538625.1 of Ignavibacteriales bacterium. Taxonomy (GTDB): domain Bacteria; phylum Bacteroidota; class Ignavibacteria; order Ignavibacteriales; family Ignavibacteriaceae; genus IGN3. The sequence continues at coordinate 354,029 of DPRR01000007.1, read as the reverse complement.
CTACATCAATTGCTAAATATGATTGCGATGCATCCCATAAAGCACTTGCATATTTGCCTAAATCTTGATAAGGTAGAAAGTCTTCAACTAAATTGATATTCAAATTGTATCTGAGGATTTTCTCAGTGGAACCATTTGATTTGCTAAAATAAATGTAAGGTTGTGCTTTGGTTATATTACAGACAAGAAAACTAATTAACAGACCGATATAGAATATTTTTGATTTCATTTTTAATTCCTTCATTTTAATTTCCTCCTCCATATTCCTCGTATTTTTCATATCTTTTAAAACCATAATCATCCTTATATGGCTCCGGTTTCCAACCATCTTTTTTACCTTTCCAGGTATAATATGTCTTTTTGTTACCATGGTTATAATTATGGAAAGCATTGGTTAAATTATATTTTTCTTCATTAGGCAAGCCATGATTTTTAACTACTTCATCATAACATTTTTGTAGCCGGCTCTTACCACCATCAACATTGGCTTTCCAATTCCACAGTTCTCTTTCTTTTGCTGCGGGGTCACAATCTAATTGAGTTAAACCATAACCATTTGGCTCACCATACAAAGGCCACCCTTCACCATCATAGGGCCATAGCTCATGAGACGGGATCCCGGGATAAGTAAACTGATGAAACTTTGATTCCTGGTACATAATAGCTTTAATTTTATTAGAGTTAGCATAGTTAAAAATTGTCTGATTATCACTTACTTCAGAGCCTAGAATTTTACCCAAATGAAGAGTATCCAGTTTTGCAATAATTTGACCATTATGATAGTACTTTGCAGTTACTGATACCAACACTTCTCCGCCAGTAAATATTTCGGTATTAGAATCGTACCACACGTTTGTATCTCCATTGCATCCATATACATTATTTAAAATATCATATTTGTTTTTTCCCTGCTGAAGAGACTTGAAATAAAAATATCCACTATCTTTTATAAATGGTACAGTCCATTCCGTATATCCACCGGAAAAAGAATAAGAAATCCCTTGAAATTCACTTCTACTAATTCGTACACAGGCTAAACTTCCACTATCACTCCATCGTCTTGAGTAAAATTTTCTAACAATATATTTCCACTCATATTTAATAGTGCCGGGGTAAAACTTTTTTAATGTTGCTTTACATACAACTGTAGGCATTCTTGGTTCTTCGCTAATTCTCTCAACTGTAAATGGCGTTGGATATATAATAAACAATGGGTTATCAATTGATACCTCTGCATCATTGTAATTATTAGAAATAAAATATCCGGTAAAACACTCATAAGTTATATCTGCGGGTAAATTAAGTTTATTTAAAGGAGTTTCCCTAACCAATCCAACTCTTAATAATGCCGCACCGCTGTCTACAGCTCCAGTATCGGCAATAAAAATTATTGGCTGAAAAACATTGTTCAAATATGCCCCGCTGTCTGCTCCGGCTTTTAGCTGTCCATAAATACACCCATCGAGCATTGCAGCTTCAAACTTCTGTGTTGGTGGAAAATCTATTAAAGTTCCGTCAGCAAGTTTGTTTTTAATTATAACATTAGCTGTATCCCCGGGTAAAATTAATGGCGGGTCAATTGTAACAACAATTTCGGTAGGAATAAATTTTACTCTAATAACCAATTCATTATAGTCCCAATCATCTCCCAAAGCCTCAAAGCCCATTGTATATTCTGTAGAATCTATTTGTGTTGTGATTACTCCTGCTTCTTTACCCTGATAAATCGTTCCCCATTTATTCCAGTACCAATCGATGCCAAATTCTACGGAAGTCCCCTGAATCATATTATCAGATGTCCAGGTAAAACCCACGTTATGATTTGCATATTCGGAAAGCATCTGATATTCTGGTTGTCGTATCTCCAAACTAACTCTTGAACTTGATGCAGCATCACTGAGTGTAACCTCAACTGTTGCTCTACCATAAAACGGGATTGTAACAGTTGATTGTGGATTATCTCCGGGAATGTTTTTTCTTTGAACATTCCCTAAATAATCTATTTTATGGGTTTGTGATGTATCAATTAGTTGATTATTGTTTAAAGGAATTGTAACAGGATTAATATCAACTTTTTCTTTAATTATCACTTGTGCAATACTTAAATCAAAAATCGAAATAATGAAAAAGAGAAGGACTACAAATAAAACAATTTTTTTTTGAAATATTGAGAGAGGTTTTTGCATATTTCCCCCTTTATCTGTGTTAGTTAATCAGTTAATTAAAAGAACTTTTAATTTTCTGTACTTAAAATATCGCAGGGGGGGGCGGGTAATGTCAAGTAGTATTTAAAATATTTTTTAGTTCATCTTTCATTTTATTGTTGGATTGCTTTTTACAAAAAACATTAACGCCGCAGTTATCAGTCCCAAAACCAGGGCGCCGCTCCATAAAATTACAGAACCATAGTGCTGGTAAACAACTGTTCCCAGCCACGGACCGGCAGAGAATGCAAAGCTGAAAGTCATCTGGTAATATCCCATATATTCCCCCCGTCTATCAGAGGGAGAAATTTCTGAAGTGTAAGCAGCCGTAACAGGAAAGAATATCATCTCTCCAAATGTAAAAACCATAATAGATATAATAAGCGGAATTACACTTGTTGCAATTGCAAAACCTCCAAAGCCAATACCTGCAAGTAACGCTCCGATCATTAAAGATTTTCTGTAAGGCGTATCGTTCATCCAGTTATTCAGCGGTACTTCAAGAAAAATTATCATCACGGTATTTATAGCTCCAAACAATCCGAATGCCGCGGTTGTATATCCAAGATCCGAAACAATATAAAGCGGAAGTGCTCCAAGATGCTGGAAGAAAACAAGATTTGCAGGAATAACAGCAAACAAAAAGAATAAAAAATATTTATCGTTTAGAATTGCAAATCTTACTTTGCTTTTCAGTTCATTCACTTCTTCTTTTTCTGATGAAAGGGAAGACCACTTAACTGAACTGAAATAAATTCCCGCAGCAATGGAGGCAAAAGCATTTGCATAAAACAGGTAATGATAATCAACAAGTGTTAGAAAGCCGCCAATTACGGGACCAATACTCATTCCGGCATTAATTGCTAAACGGTTAAGTGCAAACGCCATCCGCCGTTGTGATGGTGCAACAATCTCTGTAATTAAAGAAAGATTTGCAGGACGAAAGGATTCATTTACAGCGGCAAGTACAAATGTTGCAACAAGTATCCAATTATAGTCCTCAATAAAGGAGTAAACAAAGAAAAGCAAGCCAGAACCATACAAAGCAAACTTCATTACCTTTATTGAACCAAGCTTATCTGAAAGTTTACCCGTTAGTGGGGCGGCAATAAAAGCAGCGGCTCCATATACAAGCAATGCAGTTCCAGCTTCTGTAGGGGTTACACCGATCTTTTTTGTAAGATAAAGCGCAAGAAAGGGAATAACCATTGTTCCTGATCGATTAATAAGCGAAGTAAAAAACAATGCCCACATATCGTGCGGCAGATCTTTTAATCCTTTATAGGGATTCATCTACTTACCAGCCCATTTTCTTTTTCAATTCTGTAATGTGTGCAAGATGATGTTTGCTATGCCAGGCATAAAGCGCCAGTGTTTTTCTCAACGTAATATTTCCCCATTCGGGATGTTGAAATGTTTTTTCAAATTGTTCATCTGTTAATGAACGAAGAAGTATTGCCCAGCGTTTATGAACAGAATCTAACAACTGAAGTGAAATCTCTATTGGAGTATTAAATGTATCAGGCAATTCTGCCCAAAGGTGCTCTTCGTATGTTTTTATTTGCGGATTATCTTCTGTTAATGCAAGCTTAAATCTTACATAGGAATTTACGTGACTATCGGGGATATGATGCACGACCTGTCTTATCGTCCACCCGCCATCGCGGTATGGTGTATCTAACTGCTGAGGAGAAAGATTTTCGACTTCTTTTTTTAATTGTGAAGGAAGTGTTTCTATGGTTTTGATAAAATCACTTCTCATTTCTCTTGTAATGTTTATGTTCCTATCAAACCTGCCGATAGGGTAGCGCGGGTCTTTTTGCATAATCATCCATTTTTGTTTCGGGAAATTTAAGAAATGATAAACAAACTATAACCCTATAAATCGCATAATTAAAAACACCACCAGCCCGAACGTTGCACCAAGATAAAGTAAACGAATGTACGTTCTTCCTTCTTCATCTTTTGATCTGACAAGACGGTAAGTTGAATATCCAATGAACATATCCATTACAGCAATCGGTATCAGATATATAATATTAAACCATTGGAGTAAAAAGGGAATGAGGCTTAAAAGAATAACTAGAACAAAAATAAATGTGCTTACTCTTAATGCTTTTTCTTTTCCATGTTTGATTGCAATTGATTTTGAATCGATCAGTTTATCACCTTTAACATCCATTGAGTCAGCAGCAATTTCTTCACCAAGATCTACTAGTGCGGCAATAACTGCAAAGAACAGTACAACTTTATTAAATGGCATCCCAACAGAAAGACCGCCAAACACGAATGTCATTCCAACTGAAAAGCTAACAATAAGGTTGCCGATCAAGCCGTGCTTTTTAAATTTTCTGTTGTAAAGTAATCCGATAATTGTTAAGCCTATTGAGAACAACAGGGCAGATATGCTTATCGTTAAGCTTAGTATTGATCCGGTAATTAATAAAAATACTGCAAGAGCAAGTGCCTGTGCTGGACTAACAAGTCCTGATGGTATTGGTCTGTGTGGTGCATTTATTTTATCTGTTTCAATATCAAAGTAATCGTTTGAAACGAGTATTGATGCAGAGATAAAAAAAACAGAAAGAGCAGCGGTAAATGTTAATACAAGCGATGCAAAGTAACCGAGAGCAAAAAGTTGTCCCAGCACAACACAAATTCCTGCCGCCAGCGGAAGCTCAAATCTTATTAAACTGATCAGTCCTTTTATTTTTTTCATTTAGCATTTTTTATCAGCTTATTTATAACAATGCTAATCCCCCCGATAACTATTCCTATCACAAGACCAATGGCAATATTTTTGGAAACTAGTCCGATAATAATTCCAAGAGCTATACCAAGACCCATTTTAATTGCAGCCACTTTAGTTTTAGAATTTATAGTAATTTCTTTTTCCATGATCAAAAAAAATATTTTTAATAATTGATAAGTTTATCTAAGTAAAATTATTAAGCATAACTATAAAAATCAGAAAGAGGATGTGGGTTTGTTTTGCTTCTAAGAATATTATTTTGTTCTTTGTTTTTATGTTGAGCAGAGCGTTTTTGTGATTTTATTTCTCGTTTTTGAGAGGTTACAATCCGTTTTTTAAAGTTTACATTGCATTTTTGTGAAATTACATTGCGTTTTAATATCATTACATTACGTTTTAGTAAAGTTGCGTTGTGTTTTTGTACATTTACATTACGTTTTTGTAAGGTTACATTGCGTTTTAATAGTATTACATTGCATTTTTGTGAAGATACATTGTGTTTTTGTGATATTGCAATGTGTTTTTAATCGAATTTGGCTTGTTTTAGCTGTTTGGGGGTAATTTTTGTTAGTTGAATGAAGTGTTTGTTAAGGATGACATCTTCAGTAAAAGATGCCATCATTAATCTGTTAAATAATTCTTTATTTAAATTTCTTATAAATTATCCATTAGTTTTAGCGTTTGAAATCAGAGGGGCAGAAGAATTAAATCCTTTAACGATTAACCAAATACCAAGAGTAAATTCAAATACAGCCACAGGTACAGCAAACAAGAATGTTGAAGGATCCCGCTGTCCTAAAATTCCAAACAGAACAAAAATATTACCAGCAACCAGCGTTGGTACACCGATCAATCCGATGATTGAAAGAGTGCGAGGTACTAATTTTGATTTGTAGAGCAGATATCCTAATAATAAATCATCAAGAGCAGGAATTAAACCTTGTCCAACATGAAATATCCGGTCATACAAAGTAACTAATGCTTTTGCTGTAACTAAACCTTCAGCACCAATGCCGGATTGCCGTAAAGTAACAACCGCAAGAAGGAATGCTGCGCCGACAAATATGGTTGCGGCTTCTAAAACCCGTGCGCCAACCAGGCCCAATGCAACGCTTCCATTTTGTTTTTTAAGCAGAGGATAAAGCGCAACTGCTGTACCTATTCCGGTTAAAGCAACAATCAGTTCCAGAATTACACCGATGAATACGTTAGTATCAGGTCCAGATCCAAGAATATAATTTGGATCGTGTATTCCGGTATAAAGTGATAGAGTTGGAATAGAAACAAAAGTAAGTAAATAGAAGATGCCAGCTGTTAGTGCAATTTTTCTGGGAGAGTCTGCCGCCATCTTAATGTAAGCAGCCATTGTAATTACTCCTTTTTATAGTTTAAATAAGGTAATGAATTGATTTAAGATAAACATTGTTTTCATCGTATAGATCTTTTAGCATCCGGTAATGATTTAAAAACATTATCAATGCTTTGTGAAGTTTCATCACTAACTGCATCAACTATGGTGTAAACCAACTGTGCTGCAGCAACACCTCCAAGTATTATGGGTAATTTATTTTTAGAAGATATTTTGTTATCGACTGCAACACCAATAGACCATCCTAATGAAGCGCCTAATGCAGATAAAAAAGGTTTATCACTGTCATTTAAATCATTAACCCAAATGCTGTCACCTTTTGCATCATAAATACTAAAGTGCATCTTTAGAGAATGATCTACATAAAACTCATCTGCATATTTGTACAACTCACTAAATAGAATTCCATCAGCATTAAGTTCTGTGCATAAGAATTGTGGAGTTAAATTATTAATTGCTTTATCATTCATTAACTTTTTAATCGTACTTGCAGATACAACATCATAATTTTTTTCAGAGATTTTATTTGATATTAATTCTTCGATCATTGTAAGTGTTTTTATTGCAGCAGTTGTATCATCAGCAAGATTTCTTTCATCAATAACGGGCATTACAGCAATCACTTTAATTTGTTTTTGATCAAAATCAGGCTTGATGAATGTTGGTGTCGGTGCACATCCTATTAAAAGAGCAGTGGAGATTATTATAAATAATAACACTCTGTTAATGATGCTTTTTGCAAGATTTTTTTTGTAATGATCCATTTAGTTTGCCTCCTAAGTATTAACAATATGTTGATTGAAAAATTTAAATCTTATTGACCAATAATGCGGACAAATATAATCCACTGCCATATACAAGATGAGTAACTATACTTTTTAAAATTCTAACTATTGGATTTGGAAGGTTTGAAGATGCAATTCCAAAGCCTAATGCAGGCTGCATTATAAAAAGTGGAAATACGACCGTGACAAAACCAATGGTAATTGCATGAATTAACGAAGGTTTTTCTAACCAATGATGACCAAAAACAATAATCAGCAAAAACGAAAATGAAATGCCAATCATATAATGTGCTGTCCACCCGATAAATAATTCATTTGGTACGGGCGCTGATAGCATAATATTGTTATGATAAAACTTTCCATTAACAAAATTGCCAATCCATCTGCCGACGTAACGATAATTAAGACTTTTTACATTGAGCAGATTTAACAAATAATTCCAGAGATCAAGAATTAATGTAGCACCAACACCGATGGTAATTATTTTTAATAAAATATTCATTTTGTATCACTTACATTTTTTGTTGTTTTTGAAAAATAATTGAGAAGAGAATCAACAAAAGGAACACCGACAAAGACTATTAAGGGAACAAGAGAAATTGTCATAAGTAATGTTCTTAAATAAATTGGCATTACGGACAAAGGCTCTTTAAATATGTAAAGAAACAGTGTTAGTGCGGGATATATTACGATCCAAATTTTTATACTTGCTATTAATTTTAATTTTGATTTCATACTGCCTTCCTTTTTTAATTAATTTAATTTGCAGATGAAATCTATTTAAAGAGGCAATAGGTATGGTAGGACAATAGTAAAGTTTAACAGGACTTAACTGAAATTGCTTCTGAATGCTTCCGGTGAAAGCCCGGTACGTTTTTTAAAGAATCTTATAAAATATGAAGTGTCTTCATAACCAAGGTGATACGCAATTTCTTTAATCTGATTAGATGTTGAGAGAAGATAGCGTTTTGATTCAAGGATTATTTGCTCGTTGATAAATTCAGAACTTGTTTTACCCGATGCTGTTTTGGTGATTTTGTTTAGCTGGTACGGGGTAAGATTTAACATTTTGGCATACTCTGCAGGTTGTTTGTTTTTAGAAATATGTGCATTTAAAAGTTCTGAAAATTCTTCCAGGCGATCTTGTTGAAATGCCGAAATCTCATCGGAATCCAATTGATTTTTTTGAATAAATCTGACTAAGCCGATAAAAAAGATGCTAAGGTTTGCTTTGATTACATCTGAATATCTTTCATTTCTATTTTTACTTTCTTTGGATATCTCCTTTAGTATTGCAAATAATTTTTTAAATGTGTTGTGATCAGGCTGTAGAATATTTTTACTGCTGACTTTTCTTAATAACAGCCGGCTATCTTTTTCGTTTGTCAGATAAAAATCTCTTTTAAACTGAATTAAATAACCTTCACTTCCGGCCTTAAGCCTCAATCGATGGACCTGGCCCGGCCGCATAAAAAATATAGTATTGTTCTTTATCATGTATGTAATAAAATCGATAGTATGATCACCTTTTCCTTTTGTTAATGCAAGTATAAAAAAGTAATCATGCCTGTGAGTATCCTGAACTATATCGCTTCCACCCATAAACTCGCTTAAATTTCTGATACTAAAATTTTCAAATTCATTAAGTTGTTTTGGGCTGGTATTTATAAATCTTAAAGGAATAGTTTTCATGTTTTTATTCTTGTCTTAAATAAACTTACACAACTATAAGCACATTTGATATTACTATTTAATTATTATTAATGATGCAAAGATTAAAAATGTATTAAACGTAAACTATAAATTTATCTTTAACAGAAGGCTCTACAGTACATTTAAAGTTTAAGTTCATAATCAATTAATAGTAATGTTTTGATTATTAGATAATATATATTTGATTATCAAATAAAAAAAAATGATTGCTTATTTAAAAATTGAAAATAAATTTATTGTATTATCAATAAGTTTGCTGTTGATGTCATTGGTTGGTTACTTTGATTATATAACAGGTGAAGAGTTATCATTTTCCTTTTTTTATTTAATTCCCATTTCATTTCTGGCACTTTATAAAAACATAAAGTTATTCCCTATAATTATCAGCTCTGTGTTTGCGGCCATATTGTGGTTTATTTCGGAATATCTTACAAGGCAATATTCAAGTTTACTTTACCCAATATGGAATGCCGTGGTAAGATTAGTGTTTTTTTTAAATACCGGAATTTTGTTGTATTACCTAAGAGAAAAACAAAAACAACTAAACGATTTAAACCAAAAGCTTAAAGAATTAAACCAGGAAAAGAATAAGTTTATAGGAATTGCAGCGCACGATTTACGAAATCCGATTGGCGGTGTTTATGCATTAGCGGAAAATTTACATGAAGATTTTGTGCGTTTGAGTAATAAGGAGATTTTTGAAGCTGTTGGACTAATAAAAGAACTAAGTAATAATTCTTTATCAATTATCAGCAACCTTCTTGATATTTCAAAAATAGAATCAGGCAGAGTTGATTTAAACTTAGCTGAATATGATTATATATCATTTATTAAAAATCATATTGAACTAAATCAAATAATAGCTAATCATAAAAACATTACCATAAAAATTGTTTGCAGCGAAAACCAAATACTGTTAAAATTTGACGCCGCACATCTGGGCGAAGTAATTGATAATTTATTGACAAACTCTATTAAGTATTCAAATCCCGACAGTGGGATAGTTGTAAGGATTACCAGAAAAAATGATTCAGAAATATTGACAGAAGTTTTGGATAATGGAATTGGTATTCCCAAGGAAGAGCAGGAACAATTATTTAATTATTTTCAAAAGACAAGCTCAAAGCCGACAGCCGGAGAGGTAAGCACGGGGCTTGGGCTGGCAATCTCAAAAAAAATTATTCTACTCCATAACGGTAAGATAGGTATGAAAGATAATGATTTTAAGGGATCGAACTTTTATTATACAATACCTTTTAAACAAGAGTAAATCCCTTTTTAACTTTAGCGTAATCCGAAGGATTAAAATTTTTGTGCGGCTTTCTTATGTTGTATGGAATTAAACATCACTCAAATAAATGATTCACATCAAAAACCACAAGGGAGAATAAAAATGTTAAAGTATGGTTTACTGTTTTTTATATTCTTTTTTAACATTGGCACAGCAAGTGCCCAGTATTTAAAGTTTGGAGATTTGCTTCAGCTTCTGGAAGTATCTGACGATAAATTTGAAGCACAAAAATTTATGAAGTTTAACGGATTTGAACTTACCAATCTTGAATACTTTGACCAGGAGGATGAAGAAGATACAAGTTATTATGCAATGGATTTTAATAAAATGATACCAAACGACGATTATTACATACGTGTTGTTGGGGATACCGATGAGGATATTTTTTTCGTTAAGGAATTCAGCAGTAATGAGGAAAGATCATTTTATTTTGTTTCAATAATTTCTGAAGCCGGATTAGAGCCATACGAGGAATGGGACCACGGCGGCGGGGATGAAGGATTTGAATTTGAATCGACTGACAATTACTTAACGCTTGCACAAAAACCTGATGATGACGGGGCAATGCGTTACATCTTTACATTAGCGCGAAAATAATCTTGTAAATAAAAAAGGCACGATGTTAATCGTGCCTTTAACTTTTTAAATCCTTTCACCCTTTAGCCCCCGCACTTCGACTCTGCTCAGTGTGACAAGCTTGGGGATGACAGATACATTATTTCATCAAGATCATCTTCTTTGAAGAAGTAAAATTATCTGCTTTAATTGTGTAGAAGTAAACTCCGTTACTTAAGTTGGATGCATCAAATCTTACATCATACTTACCTGCAGATTTAGATTCATTAACAAGTGTTGCAATTTCATTTCCGATTATGTCATAAACTTTTAACGTTACAAAAGAGTTCTGCGGTATGCTGTAGCTTATTATTGTTGATGGGTTAAATGGATTAGGATAGTTTTGGGTTAATGCAAATTCTATCGGGGCAGAAACATCAACTTCTACAATTTGTGAATATGCAAATGCACCGTTGTAATCAATTTGTCTTAACCTGTAATAATATTTTCCGTTGTTAACCGAGTTATCTGTGTAGGAATAGCTTCTTGGTTCTGTTGTTGTACCAAAGCCGGGAACAAAAGCAACATTTGAAAAATTAACTTTGTCTGTACTGCGCTGAATTTCAAATCCGGAGTTATTTGTTTCAGTAGCAGTGTTCCAGTTAAGCACAACATTACCGTTAACGCTTGAACCAACAAATGAAGTAAGCTCAACCGGGATGAGATCGAAATCCATTGGGGAAATAAATCTGCCGGATACACCAGCAACAATTGTTCTGATTAGTGCGCCTGTTGTCGGATTAATTTCGTGAACACCTGCACCGTTTGTTGTTAGTATGTTACCGTTACCTAAAACATAAACCCCTCTGTTGCCGGTTACGCCAGCTAAAACTGCAAGCTGTGATCCCAGTGAATCATAAACAATTACGCCGGAGTTTGGGGTTGAAAAGTTAACTACTAAAACATTTCCATTCGGTGCAAATTCTATTTGTTCGGGAAAACTAATACCGACTGCAAAAGGACCAAGCGAATCTCCCGTTAAACTATATCTATGAACAGCATCACTGTTAATGCCTGCGACTAAACAATCATTTGTCCTGAACGCAATATCAAAAGGACTAAGTAAACCATTGTATCCGTTTGGGATAAAATTGCCTATATAATTTCCAGCGGGATCGAATTGAGCAACTGCATCAGCATTAGCCCCGCCGCCTACAGTAACAAGCAGCGACGAAAAGCCGGCTGTAAAAGCAGTGCCTCTAATATTATCCAGAACATTTGTGTTACCACCATAAAAAACCGAGTTAAATATTCCGCTTGTATCATGGATAACAACATTATCACCAATCTGATTGGATGTTAATACAGTCAGGACAGGTGAAAGCAGAGCTTCAATTGGAGTTGCAAAATTGGCCGCATCAACAATAAAATTTGCGTCAATCAGGTCACCATTGTTAGGATTAAAGAGCATAACTTTGTCATTTGTAGATTCGATAACCATCAAATATGTAACTGCTTCTGTGTAGTGTGCTTCCGGAAAACCTAAAGCCGGATTTTGTGTTGCCCTGTTTACGTAATGCATTCTGGCTTTACTAAGATCGTATTGTGATTGAATATTTTCCCATGTCGCAACACTTCCAGAGTTTAAAGCATCGGCAACATTGTTAACTACAGCATACAATACTTTTCCGTTTTCAATTCCCCGCGCTTCAATAAAAACGCCATCGGGTGTATAGATTGTGTGGGGCAATCCAAGTTTTTCGGTAAGCTGCCTGGCTTCATAAACAAGCTGTGGATTTTGTTCCGCAGCAATTGTTAAATCATAATAAGTAGTTCTTATCTGTTCCTGAGGGAAAGCGGCGGTTAATAATAAGAAGGCAAATAAGATTGTACAAAGTTTCATCATACACCTCTTTGTTTATTAATAAATGGTTGTTACTTAAATAAAACTGTGCTCAATTCTATTTTGAATATTACAAATTTTGATTTATAAATCAACCCTTCATATATTTTTTTAAGTTTTATTGTACCTAAAGCAATTCACAAGATGATCGTTAACCATGCCTGTTGCCTGCATATGTGCATAAACAATTGTTGAACCTACGAAGTTGAAACCACGTTTCTTCAAATCATTACTTATTAAATCAGAAAGTTCTGTTCTTGCAGGAAGTTCTTTTAAGGATTTAAAATTATTTTTTATTGGTTTGCCATCAACAAAACGCCAGATGTATTTATCAAAGGTACCAAACTCTTTTCTAACGGCTATAAATGCTTTTGCATTACTTACGGCGGAATTAATTTTTAATTGGTTTCGAATAATTCCTGCATCATTCATTAAAGAGTTAATTTTTCTTTTATTATACTTTGCAACTTTGTTAAAATCAAAATTATCAAACGCTTTACGAAAGTTTTGTCTTTTGTAAAGGATTGTCCGCCAGCTTAATCCTGCCTGAAAACCTTCGAGTAAAAGAAACTCAAAAAGTTTTTTATCATTGTGAACAGGAACTCCCCATTCTGTATCGTGATATTTGATGTAAAGATCATCGTTTGAGGGCCAGGGACACCGTGTTTTATTATCCATTTTTTTGTTCATAATTGTTATTAATAAAATGTTTTGCTAAAGTTAATACTAACGGTTAGTCTCTGCCAAATATTTTATTATAATATTTGTAGATGAACAATCTAATTTAGATTTTTATGACAAACTTCTATTTTAATTTTATCCGGAGCATATTTTATGAAAAAAATAATTTTCATTCTTCCGATAATAGTGTTAGTTCTTGGATTTACTGCCGGGCATATTATTGATGACAAATTAAAAAGCCTTCTTCAGCAATTTAAAATTGAGGAAGATAATGCTAAATCTAATATCTTTTATGCAGTAAGCGGACCTTCATTTTATATTCCAAATGTAAAAATGTTAAGAGATATGGCTGTAGGAGACAGGATATCAATTATTGAATCTACGGGGAAGAACATTAAAGATTATGTTTTGTCTAAAGAGTTTACAAAAAAGTATAATCAACTAAGAGAAGACAGGAAACCCACAGCCCCGGAGGAACCTAAATATTCTGAGCAGTTAAAAAATGAAGCACGCGAAAGCACAAAAAACAGTATTGCGGAAATGGAAAAATCAAGATTGCAGGCAGCAAAAGATCAGCAGGCAATATTTGATGATATAATTAAAAGTTTAAAGCAGCAGCTAAAAGATATCGATGATCCTGAAAAAACAATGTATAAGCCGGAGATGGATGAGTACATTAAACAGGGTTATCAAATGCAGATGGATGATTATAAAAATAAAGTTGCGGAATGGGAAAAAGAATATCCTGTAGATAATCCCAAACCAATGATTAAAAAATGGATAAATGCTTTTCTGGATAAATCAGCAGATATTAATTTTGATGCAAAAACAACAAAGAATAAAGATGGTAAATTAAAATTTGTTGATCAGCAGTATGAGTATAAAGACAGCCAGTGGAAACTGTATTACAGAGCCGGTAAAGAATCCGTTAATGCCGCCAGAACATTTGCCCAAAACTGGTTAACTGAATTAAAGTAAAATTTAAATAAAGCTTTTTTTAAGATCCCTTTCTGATGAATAATGCAGAAAGGGATTTATTTTTACTGCCTGGATGTGATTTCTGCTAAAACAATTTTTTAATTCCTGCCCCATATTTAAACCAAAGAGAATTAAACATTTATTTTTAGGTTCATACAATGCAAACAATTTTAGGCTCAACCGGTATAATTGGCAGCGAACTGGCTAAATCTTTAACACAATACACACAAAAAATCAGACTTGTAAGTCGTAATCCTAAAAAAGTAAATCCTGCAGATGAAATAGTTGCCGCAGATTTAATGAATGAACAACAGGTTCTAAACGCGGTTAAAGGTTCCGATGTTGTTTATTTAACAGCAGGATTGAAGTACAAAACAAGTGTCTGGAAAAACGAATGGCCCGTGATAATGAAAAATGTTATCGATGCCTGTAAAACACATAAAGCAAAGTTAGTTTTTTTTGATAACGTTTATGCTTACGGGTTGGTTAATGGCTGGATGAAAGAGGATACCCTTGTTCGTCCATCCAGCAAAAAGGGAGAAGTAAGAGCACAAATTGCACAAATGATAATGAGTGAAGTTGAAAAGGGAAGTCTTGATGCAATAATTGCCAGGGCTGCTGATTTTTACGGACCAAATACACCTTTAAGCTTTGTTACTGTAACAGTGTTTGATAATTTTAAAAAAGGGAAAAAGGCACAGTGGTTTTTAGATGCAAATAAAAAACACTCTATGACGTATACTCCCGACGCAGGCAAAGCAACTGCAATATTGGGAAACACTATTTCAGCTTATAATCAAATCTGGCATCTGCCAACAGACAAAAATGTACTAACGGGAAAAGAATTTATCGAGGCTGCTGCAAAGGCATTTGGTATTGAGCCAAGGTATACGGTATTAAAAAAATGGATGATACAGTTGGCAGGTTTGTTTGTTCCTGTTGTTAAAGAAAGTATAGAAATGTTATATCAAAACGAATATGATTATTTATTTGACAGCACAAAATTTGAGAGCGCATTTAATTTTAAACCAACAAGTTATCAGACTGGAATTGCTGAGACAGTAAAATCGATACAAGAGTTAGTTTATAATAAATCATAATCAATGTTATCCGGATTATTCTTTTCGATCTCCCACTTAAGCGGATTTTGCTCTATATATTTTCTGATATTATAAAGTTCGGTTTCGTTCCGAATTATTCGATCAAAATATCTTGGTTGCCATTCGAATAGTATTTCATTCTTATTGCACCATTTAGTTACTGCGGATTTATAAGAACGAATAACAGTAGAAAGTGTATATTTTTTTGGCGAAAGTTTGGAAAATTTAGCATTTACAGCTAGTGTAGAGACGTTGCATGCAACGTCTTTACAATGATCATTTAATATAAGTATGCCATGTATATGGTTTGGCATAATTACAAAATAGTCTAATTCAGCAAATGAAAAATGCTCCGGTATATCCAACCAAATCTTTTCTGCCATTTTACCGACATCATTCAAAATCATTTTTCCACTGTTAATCTCTCCAAATAATTCTTTATGATTCTTCGTATTAATGGTAACAAAGTACCACCAAGGATTTGCATAATTCCAATTTTGTAATCTGATAGATATTGTTTTAAATTTGTTTTTATACAACCCCATAAAACTAATTTTTACTTTTCATCAATTCATAAACTTTTTCTGATAGGATTTTAAATTTTGGTAAGGCCAGTTCCTCTTCAAGCGGAATGAAACAGGCAATAATATATTTTACCTTACCATCAACAACAATTCCCACATCGTTTGTCCAATAAGCAAACCAGCCTGTTTTGTGATAAAACATTGCGCGTTGCGGCAAACCTGTTGAAAGTTTTGAAACATCCAGTTGTCTGCCCAGCAAAGTTTTCATTTGACGACTAACCCATTCGTTAACCAGCGTATTTGAATAAATCTTATACATAAAATCAGCAGCATGCAGTGCACACGTTTCAGTTCCTCGTATATTTTCATAACCGGGATCTTCAAACTTTCTTTTCAAAAACTTTCTTGTTACCTCGCTGCCGTACCAGCCGTAAGTATGAAGAAGACTATCAATGTTTCTTCTTTGTGCAAGATCAATCAAACAATTTGCTGCAGAATTATCACTTCGGGTTATCATTAGATCCAGCAGATAATTAACCGTAACAGTATCGTTATCTTTTAATAGCGGGCGCGGATCATTATCAATTTGTTTTGATCTATCAACAACGTTTGGTTCTTTAGCAATATAAGTTTTATACAAAGAATATTTTTTCTGCGATACCTGATTCAGAATTTCTGCCGCAACATACATTTTATAAACTGAAGCAGGATAAATAAAATTGTCATAATTAACTCCTGCAAGCATTGGTTGTTTCCCGGATATATCAATTACAGCTAAAGATATTTGCTCTATTCCGTCTTCGCCAACATCAAAATTTTTATTAAGATCAAGTTCATTAACAATTTTTTGTAGATCCCGTGATAAATTTTCATCTTTTTGATAGTAAGAAGGAACGGTGAGGGTTTGCGCAAAGGAGTATTGAAAAAATAGAGAAACTATTAACAGTATTGTTTTCATAAGTAGCTCTGCATTTGTTTTAATTTAATCAGTATTAAAATTTTTATAAGATATATATTACAAAAATAAAAATTACAATTTTTTAGAAACATTTAAAGATAATCCCGCGCCTTCATAAAAGGGATTAAAAGAACCTACACCCTGACCGTTAGAAATATGCATTCGTCTTAATCCAATATTCAGATTTAAATCATTGCCCAGGTAGAATGCTATCGTGCTGCCCAAACGAAACATAAAGTTGTAGTAATCTCCACCAGGTGGAAAAGATTTATTGTAGAGGATAATTCCGCCAAGCCCATCAACCGAGAAAGAAAATCTGCCAATAGTAAGCGGCTGCACACGGACTAACACTACGGGTCCAATTCCCATTGCCGAAGTTTGGAATTTTTCTTCCTTATTGTATTTATTTACAGCGATAATATTTCCCCAGGCATGTGTAATAGTAGCTCCGGCAAATAAATACAGACCAATTGATTTTACAAATTCTTTTCCTATAAATCCATTTATGTTTATAGTTTTAATTTGTCTGTTCCAGTGTGATGGGGAATAATATTCTAATCCGAATTCTAAAAATTTTAGGGGAAAAGATGAGGATTCAAGATTAATTGCTGTTGAATCATTTTGTGAATAAGAGTGATTAGGACAAAACATTAAAAAAATGACGATCATTAGTATCATCATTTTAGAATAAAAAAATTTTCTCAAGTATAAATCTCAAACAAAAATAATAATTTTTTTACGATCGGACATAAAAATTTTGGATTAAGGAACAATGTTTTATTATTCATATGATAGTTTAAGGTTGGAATAAATAGCTCCAATCAGCGTTAGGCTTGTTAAGCCAAATCCAGATTATAAAATCAACACTTGGCGGTTCGCCCCCTAATTCACGCAAACGGGTGTTTATCTGTCCGCGATGATAAGTACTATGCAAAGCAACCTGAAACATAGTTTCCCGTAAAGTTGCAGTAACAACTTTCTTTCCGGTTTTTCTTTCTAAAAATTTTGACCATGGAATATCAATTAATTTTTCTTTTTCATCTGCTTTATTTGATTGAAGAAATTCATCTAATTTATTCTGATAATCGAATCCCCATTTAGCAATTGAATTTAAATTTGTAAAAGATTCCGGCTTTGCAATCTCAACAGGCAATCCACTCCAAAGAAAATAAAAAGCATATTGAACCTGGTGAAGATGATATAAAAGTTTTGTTATTCTCTCATCTTTTTCGGGAGCATTTAGTGCCAGCACTTTTTTCCACACTTCAGCATCGGCCCATTTCAAATGCTGCAACAAAGCATCGGTGTTATCCGGTTCGTTCAAAATATCTTCTCCAAATTATTTTCTCGTATACTTCCAATTACGGGATTTGCCTTCGGACATCCACTCAATTGCTGTTTCCATTCTGCGATTTTTAGTTTCATCTGTTTTTGCCTCAGTAATCCACTCTACATATTCTCTTTTGTGCGAGGTACTAAAATTTTCAAATACCGTAAAAGCTTTTTTGTTTTTCTTTAACTGTTTTAAAAAATAATCCGGAACAGAGAGTTCTTTTTTAACTGATTTTACTTTTCTGGGTGGAAGTTTAATTCCCAGATCATTTAATTTCATTGCATCTTTTATGTGTGAAATAATTTTTTTATCAGAAGGCAGATCTTTTAGTGATTTGATCTTTCCGTAATGACCCATTGCGGATTCAGATTCAGCATTTGAAATAAGTGTTTTGTCTTTCATCAATGATGCTTTCCAGAATCCAAAAGCACAATGCTGTTTAAAGGAAGCCATACTGCACATAGGACCGTTATAATCAAAACTTGCAAAGCCCCATTTTATTGTTTCTTCTACATCCGGGCAAGCGGTGTGCACAAGTTCTCTCAGGTGGATTAAAATTGGTTTTGCAAATTCTGCAGATTTAGAAATGTATAAATCTACTCTTGGGTCTTTTTTTGCCATAATGTTATCTTATTTTTTGTTATAAAAAATTACGCCTTCTTCTTTTAGTTTTTCGATCCATAATTCTTCAAGTGAGATTAGTTCGGTATCAATTTCTTTATCAGTTTCGTTTTTTAATTCAAGTTCATCAAGAATTTTAATTTCAAAATTTTCTTTACCGAGTTTTTTGTAATCATCTATTAATTCCTGGTAAGGAAAACTTTCCATATGTAAGGTAAACTCAAATCTTCTAACAACTGCTGGTAAGTTTTTACTTGTGCCGATATACATTTTGTTATCAACTTTGTTGTGAACCGCGTAAATACCCGCGGGCTGTTTTTGTTGTTTGTAATCTTTTGAAATTTGTTTTTTATCTATCATATCATTCCCGGTTTTTATCAATCCAATAACCCCAAAGAACGATAAGCCACTGTGAAATAATGACAATTCTGATGATTATCCGGAAGAATTGTCGAAGTATTGATTAAGTGAAGTACAGTTTCTTTTTAACAAAATTAATAAAATAATATTCAATAATTTGTATAGAGAAATTTCATTGTAGAAGGATTTGGAAAATAATAATTTTATTACACGTTTATTGTCGTTCTTACTTCCTTTTGTTAATTTATAAACAAAAATTACCAGCCTCAGGGAAAATGAGATGAAATCACTAAGGTTTTTATTCTTCCTGCTTTTTGTTACAGCCATTCAATTTTATACAGATAGTCTCTTTGCACAACAGCAGCAGGACACAATAAAGGGAAAACCGGTACAGTACCGCCGCGGCATAGAACTGCAGCAGGGTTACCAAACCTACGATGAAAAATATTCCGGCAAAAACCTTAACGAAGAAAAAAGAAGATTATTTCCGTTACAAAGCACAGGAATTTGGACAGAACTTAATCCCAAAGTACCAAGAGTTGATTACATTGGAATTGACTTTATAAATCCAGATATCGGCTGGGCTTGCGGTGATCTTGGAGCAATAATTAAAACAACTAATGGCGGAAATAGCTGGACTGTGTGCGAAACAAGCACAACAACCCTACTGCTTAAAGTTCATTCTTATAATGGAGAAATAGTTATTGCTTCAGGATATGACGGACTTATTCTTCGTTCTTCAGATGGAGGTGAAACTTTTGAACAAATTCCATCTGGAGTCGGAAGCGGGATAGATTTATGGGGAGTACAGATGCTTAATAATATGCTAGGATGGATATGTGGAATGAATAATACTTTGTTAAAAACAACTGATGCCGGACTAAGCTGGCAGGCGGTAAATGCAGGGTTAAATGCACACTACTGGTCACTCGATTTCCTTAATGAAAATTATGGAATGATTGCTTGTGGAGGAGGAATAGTGTTAAAAACAACAGATGGAGGTAACGGTTGGACACAGACACAAGCCGGAGACACCAGAGATTTATACACAATTGATGTAATAGACAGCTTACATATTGCAGCCGCAGGCGGGTCATTTGGAAAGAATGTTTACAGCAGTGATGGAGGTACAATCTGGACAGAGAATACCAATCTTCCATATTCAGCAGGAGCAAATTGGATTTATTTTCTAAATACAGATACGGGCTATGTTACCGGGGATGGTTTGTACTTAAGAAAAACAACCAACAGAGGACAAAGCTGGTTTAGCACTCCATATTTTGAAATAGGCAGATGGCAGTTTGAAATACTAAACGGCAATACGGGTTATGGAGTTGGTGACAACCTTACAATAACAAAAACAGAAGATGATTTTACCACAGGGAGACAGTTAATATTAAATGTAAATTTTGCCGATGTATTTTTTATAGATGAAATGAAAGGATTTGCGATTGGTAATGATGTTGTCAATGGTGGTCTCTATAAAACTGAAGACGGTGGAATAAGTTTTCAAAAAGTTGAAGATGCACCTTATGGAAAAGATTTACTCTTTTTAGATAGTTTAGTAGGATTTATTGCTGGGTCATACAAGACTACTAATGGAGGTGAAAGTTGGTATCAGGTTAATACTGGTGGAGGAACAAAAGTATTTTTTATAAACGATTCAGTCGGCTGGTCAATTGATTCACATATATATAAATCTACTAATCAAGGTGAAAGTTGGTTTACGCAGCTAACTCTTCTTTCTGATAATTTTTCGAGTATTTTCTTTATAGATTCTTTGAACGGTTGGGCCACTTCAAGATATGTTTGGCAAACAACAAATGGGGGTGAAAACTGGGTTGAGAGAACTGATATACCCATATTCTTTCCAGATGAAATATATTTTGTTGATTCAACAGGATTTATAATTCAGTTCCTAGAATTATATAGAACAACAGATTCTGGGAGTAATTGGTTTAATCAATTAAGCTCGCAATATATAATGCGAAGCTTTGGCTGGCTTAATACTCAGCATGGGTTTATAATTGGTGATGGAGTCTATGAAACAATTGATAACGGAGGGACATGGCAGGAGATTCTTGAATTAAGAAATGTAGGGATAAGAAAAGTTCAAGCCCCGTTACCCTATCTTGGTTATTCTACAGGCAATAAAGGTCTTATCTATAAATACTTGGATACAAGTTATGTTCCTATAGAATTAATCTCCTTTGAAGGAGAATCGCAAAACGATCAAGTAGTTTTGAAATGGATGACAGCAAGTGAGTTAAACAATCTCGGTTTTTATGTAAAAAAATCACTTGATAAAAAAAACTGGAAAACCATTGCCTTTGTAGAGGGAAAAGGAACTACAACGGATATTAATATGTATGAATTCATTGATAAAAACGTTATCAATAATAAAATTTACTACCAACTGCAACAGTTAGATTATGATGGAACTTTTACTTATTCCAATATTGTTGAAGTAACAGTTGCAATTAATGATTTTACACTATCACAAAATTTCCCTAATCCAGCTAACCCTTCAACTTGCATCGCATTTTCTATCCCATTTAGAACGAATGTTAAAATTAATCTGTTTTCTATTGTTGGAGAGTTTGTTATGGAAATATTAAATGAAGAGATTGATAAAGGGCGTTATAATATTAACATCAATTTGAGCAACTTGGCTGCAGGAGTTTATATTTATAGAATGACAACTAACAAAGGATATTCAAATGTTAAGAAACTGATTTTACTGAAGTAACATACACTGCATTAGATGCAGTTTTTCATTTAATAAATACGGAGAATAGTATGAAAACCTATTCGTTACTAGTATTAGCTTTTTTTCTTTACACTAACTTTGCTGAAGCTCAATTACCTACCTATGCTGGATTACCAGATTCAACTCAAGTTCTTGTCGTATATAATTCATTGTCTGACTCTTCCAGGGCAGTGATGAATTATTACAAAAATGCCCGGGGAATACCTGATATTAATATAGTACCCCTGGATGAATTAGAAAACAAAACGATTTCTTACGAAGGAGTTGATCATTTAGTAGTTATAGACGATTACCCACATCAGTTTGAATTAATAAAAGACAAAACCAATGAGTTTCCTGGTTCCTCAACCCCAACAATCCACGCCTGGATATATTTCAACGACTATATTGTTAAACCAATTAGATCAGCACTTATAACGAGATTTGTTAATGGTGTTCCATTAAAGGATATAATTAGGTACATTGTTATATGTCAGGACGTACCATTTAAATTACAGACCACTGCTGACTGGGCTAATCCGACTGATAATGGTATCGTACTATCGACAGGAATAGATGGACTTTTAACATTTATTTCAAAAAGTTTTGCAAACCCCGATTATTTCATAACTGACTTCACTACTTATAAGACATTTAGTAATCCATATTTTAATGCGGATGAATGTTATTCTTTGGAGTATCGCTTTCTTCCATATCATTTTGTAAATGGACTAGATACTCTCTCATACTTAGTTTCACGACTTGCTGGTCCTAGTTACTCAGATATAATTGGCATGATTGATAGATCAACACATCCAACGATGAGTGGAAACGGGTCTTGGGTGATTGATAACTGTTTATCTGCGGTAGGAGATGATGATATGATTAAATCAAATGAATTATTGCGAAGTATTGATCTAACAGTACGGTACGACTCAACAAATTACTCAATCATAATTCCATCATCAGATTCGGTTATGTGTTATACATCTCCGGGTACGCATCACCCCGGATTTAATTCCGATTATCTTCGACATTTGAATTTTAACTACCAAAATGGTGCTGTAATAAACACGTTTGAAAGTTTTAATGGAAATAGTTTGCAGTACCCTGATGTAAGAAGAGCAAGTCAAGGGCTAATAGCAGAGTTTATTATGACTGGAGGAACCGGGGGCATTGCTCACGCTTACGAACCTGGAGTCATAGTAGCAGATTCAATTTTCTTCCCGGCATATTCATTAGGCTATAATTTTGTTGATGCTGCATATCTTGGAATGTCCTGGGTAGGAAGGCAAAATATTGTAATTGGTGATCCTCTACTTAGAATCCGGGATTTTTGTGCGGACACATTGACAACCGATGAAATCATTACGAGTAGTAATATAGAATGTGCAATCTATGTCCCGCCGGGAAGAACATTAACAATAGCATCCGGATCTAATATTAACTTTATTAAAAATGCTCATTTGAAAGTTGATGGTAATTTAATAATTGAAGAAAATTCAACTGTAAATTTTTATGGATTCAGTTGTTTTATTGTCAACAATAGTTTAATTGTGGCGGCTAATTCTTCGTTGAATTTTCTTGACTTTAACCGTGCAATCATTTCAGGGATCTTTATTTAGAAAATGAATCTGAACTAAATATCTACAATGAAAATAAATTTATTGTTAATGGGACAGTAAGTTTAAATGAAAATACATCAATAAATGCTTTTAGCAAATCTGAATATTTCTTCAATGGGACAATTAATTTTCTAAGTAGCTCATCATTACACTTTAAGCATAATTCCAGGTTAAATGTCATTGGAATGACAATCCCCCCAAGCGTAGTAATAAATTTTGAAGATGAAAGCGCTTTAATTTCAAATGGTGTTATTGAGTTGCAGGCCAACTCTTTAGCGATTCTTGCAAATCTTCACACCGCACAATTAATATTGAATGAAGGAACCACCCTTAATTTTAATTCTGGCAGTAAAATAAAAATTAATGAAAACCTGGTGATGTCAGGCAGTTCATTAAACCCCATAATTATCAATTTAAGCACAAGTAATAAAGTAATCGAATATGAAGGTTCAAGTGATCTTTTGATACAATATTGTCAATTTAATAATGGAGGAATTAATATTATTCCTTCTACGGCTAATGAGGAAATGAATATTACAATTTCAAACACAAATTTTTTATCACAAACAATTCCTATTTCAATTGATGGTTCACGAATCAATTATTCAAGTGTTCAAATACACAGTTGTTATATCAATAATGCTGCGTTGAAAGGCATATATATTTCAAACACTGAATTACTAAATATTTCAAATTCAACGATAATTATATCTAATGATGTAACCGCTATTTGCATAGACTTGCTTAACAATAGTGAGGTTAATATTAATAATTGTGAATTTGTAAATGATGGGTCAGGTAGAAGTGGGACAGGTATAAATCTATATTCCAGATATTTATATGGTGAACAAGAAAGAGAAGGACAGTTATTAGTACAAGACTGTAATTTTCAAAAATTTGATAAGTCAATTTTTATTAATCAGGCAACAGAATCACTCACAGCACTTTCAATAAAAGGATCAAATATTAATGATTGCAATGATGGTATCATTTTAGTGAAGGTTGATGAGGTAAGGCCTGCCATCAAAGGTAATTCAATCACTAACTTTTGGCGACAAGCCATAAATGTAAACCGGGGAGATCAGATAGATATTTATCAAAATATCCTGCTTGGTAATCCAAACTCTGCACAAAATTTAATAGGAATTAATTTGAGTCAGGTTACCAATCCTTATATTATAAATAACAATATTTTTGGAAATGGGAATACCACACCAGGTTCTGGAATATTTGAAGAATCCTGTTATGGAGAAATCCGTAAAAATACAATTACCGGATTCACATATGGGATCGAATTGGGGGGATCTTCTCCGCGTGTTGCGGAAAATGAAATAACCGGAAACATTACTTATGGTTTGTATGTCAGTTCGGACTCGCACCCCGATCTTGGAGAAACACAAGTAGGCGAACTAAAATACCCTTTGACGGGGTATAACAATATTCATGAAAACGGAATATGTAACCTACTTTCAAATCCGGAAATCTTTATCATCAGATCAACAATTGATTTAAAAAAGGGCTGCAATACTATTGCTGATGATCGGGAGGATGAACCACAATACAATTGCGATTTTGTAATTTTAATGGATGGAAAAGAATCACAAGAGCAAGTTTATGCCGAAAAAAATTATTGGGGCAACCATCCTGTTTTTGGACATAATCCAGAAGGAAGATTTGGACAGGGAATCGATGTAATATTCGATGGTTATCTTGAAGAACCATGTACATTTTCCCCCGGAGGGGGTGAGATACTGCTTTTATCAAACTCCTTGGGTGAAGTTTACGACTCAGTATATTCTAGCGGTGTTGGACCCATGCAACCAACAGAATTTGAATTAAAGTACGCATTAGCAAACAACTACTTTTACAATGGCGAACTCACTTTAGCAAAACAAGAATATGAAGGGATAGTTCAGAATTATGGTGACGAGATGTCAAGTCTTGAAGCTTATAACAAAATATATGCGATAAATAATATACTAAATAGTTCGCCTGAAACTTTTCTCGAACTTAGATCTTATTATCTGCAACAGATTAGTAATCAAACAGATAGTTTAATTATGAGCACTCTAACTCATCTTAGTAATTTATGCCTTGTATCAGCCAAAGAGTATGGGACGGCAATTAATAATTTTGACCAGATCGTACAACAAAACTTCAATTCTGATTTAGCACTTTATCGTGCAATCGATGCATTAACCACTTCATTACTGACTTCCGATGATAGTACTTTGAACAAGAATGTTGCAAGTAAATATTATGTAAGCGGGTTTGATGATTACGGAAGTAAAGTAAGAGAATTATTAAGAACAAGAAAAGCCGGAAGTATAGAAAATTGGAAAGAAAACATTCCAAAAGAATATACACTTTACCAGAATTACCCGAACCCCTTCAACCCAAGTACAACCATCAAATTTGATTTGCCGGTTGATGGCTTAGTTCAATTGGAAGTATATGATATTCTTGGAAGAAGAGTAGCAGCATTGATAAATGAGAATAAAGCAGCAGGTAAGTACGAAGTAAACTTTTCCGCCACAGGCGTAGCTTCATCGCTTGCAAGCGGTGTTTATATTTATCAGCTTAAAGTAAGTGGCTACATAAAATCGAAGAAGATGATATTATTAAAGTAAACCATATCGTGTTTCAATAATTTAATTTATTGCCGGAGAGAAATGCTCCGGCTTTATATCACTTCCGGTTTTTATCAATCCAATAACCCCAAAGAACAATAAGCCACTGTGCATTGCCAACAATACCAATCATTTCAATAGAGGGTGGAGGCGGACCAACAAGATTTGAGATATACATTACAACCAAAAATACAATTAATCCTATCAGCGAATAAACCCCGATTTTATTTTTAGGCTTAGTTGATTTATAGTAAAGGTAAACCCCCAGTACAAAAACTAATCCCTCAAAAATTAATGTTGCAGCAAAACTGTTCCATAATCCAAAACCAACTTTAAGGCTATAACCGGGAAAGATTGGCAGATCAGGAATATGAACTACAAGATCAAGCAACCAATGGCTTACAACAAGCAATGCAAGAATTATAGCTGCTCTGGAATTCTTTTTAATCAGAAAGTAAACCATTCCAAACAAAACAGCCCAAACTATTACCCCAAATAAACTATGACTGAATGGATAGTAAGTAAAATCAAGCGGAGTAACTGCAGAAATACCCGGTTTAATTTCTGCTTTTTCAACTCCAAGTAAAAGCAAAATCGGCCAGATGAGGTCAATCCATTGCGCTGCCATAAAATAAGTTCCAAGTGAAGCAGTCTTTTCAAATTTTTTACCTGCAAAGCCGGCGCCAAAATGTCCGATAAACATATAACAGTCCTTTTATTACTTTAAAGTTGTTTTATAAATTCTGCTGAGTCCATTTTCGTATTTCTTCATCTCCATTAAAAAATCCTTTAAGGCAGTAAACCCCTTATTTGAGGTATTGACAAAACTTCTCTTGCTTGTAAAATAAAGTGTGTTAGTTTTTGTATCGATGTATGGACAGTAATCCATTTTATCAGAATTGATTTCTTCTCCAAGATTCTTTGCCTTTGTCCAGTTACTGTCTGAAACTTTGTAACTAATATATAAATCCCCGCTTCCCAAACCATCTTCTCTCTGATATCCCGAAAAAACAATAAAGGATTCATCCGGCGCAATAAAAGAATTAAACTCATACCCCGTTGTATTAATTGAGTCACTTAAAGATACAGGCGGTAAGTATTTGTCATTATCCCATCTGCTAAAAAAAATATTGTCTTTACCTTCGGATGGCGGAGCATCACTTGTAAAGTAAAGGTTATTATTATCTGCAATAGACGGATAGAACTCATTATTTGAAGAATTTATTGGCTGCCCAATATTTATTGGATTTGACCACTCGGAATCCTTACTAACTCTCTGAACATACCAGATGTCAAAGTCTTTTGCTTTGTTTTCAGTATTAAGTAAAGGTCTGTTTGATGCAAAGAATAACCTCAATCCATCTGTTGACAGAAAGGGTTCTATATCAAAAAACTTTCCGGAGAAGTTTGTTATTTCAGGAACTGACCAATTATTGTTCTCTTTTTTACTTGCTGCGATGAAAGATACCTCATCTGCATAG
Source organism: Ignavibacteriales bacterium (assembly GCA_003538625.1). Lineage (GTDB taxonomy): Bacteria > Bacteroidota > Ignavibacteria > Ignavibacteriales > Ignavibacteriaceae > IGN3. The sequence goes on along the minus strand of DPRR01000007.1, from coordinate 326,417 downwards.
CTTTGAACAGAAAAATAAATTTCATCTCCCTCAGAAGTAATTGCTATATCCCGAACATTTGGAAATTGAGAAAATAATTGAGGAAGGAATGGTTCAACAGATTTTTCCTGAGTAAAGGCTGTTGAAGAAAATAAAATAATAACAACAGCTGTAATACTAAGTTTCATAATCATAAGCCGGTTTTAATTTTTGATTGTTATTTGTTTGAAATATAAAGAAGTGTAATAATATCATCAACAAAAAAGCCGCAGGTTATTTCTTCTGCGGCTTTAAATTAATAATGAAAATTACTTGCTATTTTTTATTTAATACTTTCTTAAAAACTTCTTCTTTTGTAATTGGTTTTGTGCAGAAGAACCAATCATAACATTTCATATCTTTTTCTTTACCTTCCATGCGGTTTTTTGCTGTTCCGCAGGAACCCGCCGTAGGAATAATAACATCATCACCCGGTCTCCAGTCGGCAGGACTTGCAACACTAAACTCTTCTGTTGTTTTAAGTGCAATTAAAACCCTGTAAAGCTCATCAAAGTTTCTTCCAACACTTAATGGATAATAAATGATTGTTCTAATTACGCCCTTGGGATCGATGAAGAAAACTGCGCGTACAGCCTTTGTTGTGCTTTCACCCGGTTGAAGCATTCCATACGCTCTTGCAACATTCATAGTAATATCTTCAATTAAAGGAAAGTTAACTTCAACATTTTTCATTCCCTTGTATTCAATTTTTTCTTTTATAGTTCTTAGCCATGCAATGTGACTGTAAAGTCCATCAACTGAAAGTCCAACAAGTTTACAGTTAGCTTCTTCAAATTGTTTTTCCATCGTTGCAAAAGTCATAAACTCGGATGTACAAACAGGTGTAAAATCTGCCGGATGACTGAAAAGGATTACCCATTTACCGGAATAATCTTCAGGAAAATTTATATCTCCCTGAGTTGTTACTGCTTTGAATGATGGCGCTTTATCGCCGATTCGAGGCATTGATGTGGTTACATTTTGATTTGTTATGTCCATAATTATATCTCCTCTGATTTAGTAAATTATTTTGCGTTTGTGTGATGAAGTGTAACAGTTTTGGATTCTAACTAATTGAAATATTACTATTACAACCTTATTAAAAGAAAAATGAAATGCTACAGTTATATAAAATATTTGAATTGCGCCTTGGCAATTATTAGGAGATCTTAATCAGTGCGGAGTAATTATTTTATAATATTTTATCAACAAGCTAAATTGGTTTTAAACTAAAGCCGGATTATTTAATGAACGAAATTAAACGCGTAAATTTAAAAACAGGAATGCAAGTAAAAATTGTGCTGAAAGAAGATCAACGAACAGGTAAGCTTACCGAGGGGATTGTTAAAGACATTCTAACAAAATCTCCCAAGCATCCACACGGAATAAAAGTGCGTCTTGAATCCGGAGAAGTTGGACGTGTTAAGGAAATAATGAAAGAAGTATTATAGAAATTGAATATTAAAAATTTTGACCAGATAAAATTTATTAATTCTATTTGATTATAACTGTTATTCAGTTTTTTGTTTCCCCGATTGCAGGACGCTATATTGCCGCAGTAAAGCAAGGGGAATTTTATTTATCATCTCACAAATCAGACTTTCACAAAAGCTACTATTAAGCTCGTTAATAAAAGTATTGCCGCAACTGGAGCCCAAATTATTCTTTCGATTTTGCTTGGGGTTATTGTATTAAGAATTGTTGCAACCGCAGAAAACGCAACAACAAAATAAATAGCAACGTTTGCAAATGATTTAAACTGTAACCAAATTATTTCAGACTTTATAAGCACGATAGTTGCTATAAAACTTGTAATAAAAATATTAATTAGACTAACAACTCTCATTCTGGGTGGATACTTTCCCGGATATTTCCCACCCATTGATGCAGCTCCCCACGGCATGCCGATAGTTAAGCCAAGTTGAAATAAGATAATTACGAAAGAAAACATTGCAAAAACGTAAGCAGAAAATATTACAAGCATTTGTTATTCTTATTTATAATTATCTTTTCTGTTTTTTATGTCTTTCATTGCAGAATTAAAAAACTTACCCCACTTTTTATCTTTCTGTCGTTTTTCTACGTAAGACATTTCGTTGTATTTAGATTCTTTATAGAGCTTTAAGAAATTTTCATATCTCTCCTCAGATATTTCTCCGCGTTTCAATGCTTCAAGCACTGCACATCCGGCCTCAACAGTGTGAGTGCAATCTTTGTATCGGCATTCATCTGATAAATCATCAATTTCACTAAACGTACTGCTTATGCCCGATTCACTAGATATTATTCCAAGCTCTCGCATTCCGGGATTATCGATAATGATCGCTTCGTTTTCTAAGATAATAAGTTCGCGTCTGGTTGTTGTGTGTTTTCCTCTGTCGTCTTTTTCTCGTATCGGCTGAGTTTTATATAGGTCCTGGTGAATTAAATTATTAAGCAAAGTTGTTTTGCCAACTCCCGATGAACCAAGCAGACAATAAGTTTTGTGCGGAGTAAAAAGTGATTTAATATTTTCAATATCACTTAAGTTGTTGTTACTGAATGAAAATATTTTTGCATCAGGCAAAATCTCAAGTATTTGCTTTTTCTTTTCTTCAGCTTCTTCGGGACTAATAAGATCACTTTTACTTAAAAGAATTAGCGGGGTTATGTTGTTATCATTAATAATTACAAGATAACGTTCAAGTCTTCTGATGTTAAAGTTGGAATCAAATGCCTGCATAATGATTGCGATATCAATGTTGGCAGCAATTAATTGATAATCAATTTTCTTTCCCGCAGCTTTTCTTTTAAGTAAAGATTTTCTTGGAAAAATATCCTGTATGATTGCAAGAGTATCATCATCAAACAATTGTGCATAAACAAAATCACCAACAGTCGGCAGGTCCAAAGCAGAATCAGTATTAAACAAAAATTTTCCAGTAAGTTCTGCATAAATATCTTTCTCGCCGTTGGACACAACAAAACTGTTTTTATTTACGCTTATTACTCTTGTAATGCTGAAATCAGTTTTAGATAAATCAACTTTATCGTTGAACCAATTATTGAAGCCGAGTTTTTCAATTTTTTCCATTATCATATAAAATAATCCACTGTTTCATTTTTTATTATTATGATGATCATAATCGTGCTTCCAGGGCTCATCCTTGGTGTGGACGCGAAAAACCAAAACCTTCGCTCCTTTATCATGCGTCACCGCCTGATGCCGGACTTTAAAAGGAACATGTCCAACAGTTCCCGGCTTTCCGATTATTGAAGGCTGTCCTTCAATCTGAATTTCAACTTCACCTTCCAAATAGTAATGGAATTCCTCCCCTGGATGCCAGTGCCAGCCGAGCGCAGTCTCCGGGGGAAATTCTACAAGATCAATGCGAACTTCCCGATCGGGAGTAAATTCTTTGGCGAGTGACTCAGATAATAGATTTTCTATCTTAATTTCTTTGGGTTGGTTTTGACCATTTAAAGTGGTGTAAAATGCGAGCGCAATACCAAAAATCATTAGAGATAAATATTTTGACAATTTCACTGAGGCCTCCTTTGATTCTATTAATATTTTTTTATGTTTTTAACTTCCCAATTCCCCCCGAAGAAAGCAAGGATTTAAAATAAAAAAACCGCAGAAGCTTTCTTCGGCGGTTAATAAGTAACAATGTCACGCTTCGACTCCACTCAGTGTGAAACGAGCTTCATTTATTATAGAACATCTCTTATCTCTTCTATTTTATTAAAAACAGATTTTGCAAACGGGCATAGTGGAATTATTTTAATTTTGTTTTCACGGGCATAATTAACTACTTCCATCAAAATTCTTTTACCGATATTTTGTCCACGGTATTCATCACTTACTTCTGTATGATCTAATATCATTTTAGTTTCACCCGCAAAAGTATAACTCATTCTGCCCGCTTCTGTCTCATTGTCTAAAGCAGCAAAATAACCTTTTGTAACAGATTCAATTTGTTTTATTTCAATCATAGTTCTTCTTTTATGCTTAATGCACCAGAAGGACATTTTGCAACTTGATCAATTATATCCTGAGTGGTTGCGTTCTCAGGTTTTATCCATGGTCTTTCTTTTGTGTTGTAAACTTTTGGAAGTGTTCTTACACAGATTCCCGAGTGAATGCATAACTTTGGCTGCCAAACAATAGTAACCTCACCATTTGAGTATTCTTTGCGTTCCATTTGTATCTCCTAAAAAATTAAAACCAATTCGTGTTAAAGAAATTTTACTCTTTCCCCTGTTATATCAATTTTGTTTTAAAAAATTATCGACAAACATTTTTACGAAAGTGGTTCCGGTGATGGACTTGCTGCCAGTCGTGTACGATCTTCCGGCAACGGTATAAATTCCTTGTTATCATTGGGTGGAAGAATAATTCTACCTTGCTGCCAATCCGCTTTTGCCTGTTCTATTCTTTCTTTTCTTGATGAAACAAAATTCCACCATATAAAACGTTCACCCAAAGGCTCGCCGCCAAGCATCATAAGTGTCGAATGTTCCAACGCTTTTATTGTCGGCTCTGAATTTTTTTTGAATACAAGCATCTGCCCTGCACCGAATTTTCTACCACTAAACTCAACACTGCCTTTTACAACATAAATTGCACGCTCTTCATGCTCTTTTGGTAATCCTAGGCTTGTCTGATTTTCCAGCACTACATGTATATAAAACAACGGCGAATGTATCTTTACATCATTCTTCAAGCCAAAAGCACTACCGGCAATCAACCGCATCCAAACTCCTTTATCCGAAAAGACTGGAAGTTCAGATATCTTATAATTAGTAAAAGCCGGATCAGACTCTTCTGCTTTTTCAGGAAGAGCAACCCAGGTTTGAATCATTTCAAATCCACCTGCTGCCCAAAGGTTTGGATCTTCGAAACGTTCAGAATGAGCAATACCTTTTCCGGCAGTCATCCAGTTTACTTCTCCGGGTTGTATAACCTGCTCCACTCCAAGACTGTCTCGATGAGTAATCTTACCGCTGAACAAATAACTTACCGTAGATAATCCTATGTGCGGATGAGGAATAACATCAAGTGAAGTACCTACAGAAGGTTTTTCTGCTACCGGACCACCATGATCCATAAAAATGAAAGGACCTACCATTCTCTTAAACCTGAATGGGAGAATTCTGCGAACCTCCAATCCGGGTGCGATGGAAGCCTTTCTTGCCTCAATTGATATTTCTAACATAATACCTAAATAAATTTAAGATATCTTTACCGAAGTCATAGTAAGTGAACCACCAACAGCCTTATCGTTAAACAAAGTTAATTCTTCACTTTCATCTTTCAAAGCCAGAGCATAAAGTAGTGGCAGAAAATGTTCAGGTGTTGGAACAGCCAAATTAAATTCTTTTCCCTGTGATTGATAATTGATTAGCTGCTTATGATCACCTGACAAAATAAATTTTTTCATCTTCTCACTTGCTTCAATTGCCCAGTCAAAACCATAATCACTTTCATTCATTCTTCTCCAGTCAACCATTCGCAAGTTATGAACCATATTGCCGCTTCCGATAATTAACACACCTTTTTTACGTAATGAACTTAATTCTCTTGCAAGTTCAAAATGATATTGCGGTGACTGAGAATAATCCAAACTCAATTGAATTACGGGAACATCAGCATCTGGATAAAGATGTTTTATTACAGACCAGGCTCCGTGATCAATTCCCCATTTATCATCTAACCCGATCTCAGTTTTCTTAATTATACTTTTTGTTTCTTTTGCAAGTTCAGGACTTCCAGGTGCGGGGTACTGCACTTTATACAATTCTTCCGGAAATCCGCCGAAGTCGTGAATGGTTTTTGGTTTTTCCATTGCAGTAACAAAAGTTCCTTTAGTTTCCCAATGAGCCGATACGCATAAAACTGCATTTGGCTTTGGTAATGTTTTTCCGATCTCTCTCCATCCCTGAACAAATTCATTTTCTTCAATTGCATTCATCGGACTTCCATGACCAAGAAACAGCACAGGCATTCGCTCTGTGCTGTTAAACTGCTGGGTCATCTTATTTAATTCATTCAGTTTCATACCAACTCCTGTTACCGGTATCAGGGATAGAAATTTTATGAAGGTTTTTCTGTTAATAATCTAATTAACAATTAGGCTGCTTTAACAGCTTGGTTCACTTTGTTGAACTCAGCAAGAATTTCAATCTTCACTTCGTTGCTAACTACAATTCCGCCTGCTTCTGTTAATGCATTCCATTGCAAACCAAAATCAAAACGATAGATCTTTCCGCGGACTTCAAATCCGGCAACTGTACTATCACCAAATCCGGAAACAGTTCCATTGTAAATTACATCAAGTGTAACTTCTTTTGTAACTCCACGCAATGTTAAATTACCTGTTGCCTGCATTTCGTAGTCTGAAATCTTCTTCACAGATGTTGATTCAAAAGTCATCTTTGGATGATTTTCAGCATCAAAGAAATCTGCGGATTTTAAATGTGCGTCTCTTTGTTCATTGCGGGTACTAAGACTGTTTACATCAGCTTCAAATTTTATTTGTGCATCACTAAAATCTTCTTTGCTTGTTTCAATTGTAGCATCGAATTTGTCGAAATTTCCTCTTACATTAGAAACCATCATGTGTTTTACTTTAAAGTTTATTTCAGAATGTGCCGGGTCAATTTTCCATGTTGTCATTTTATTTTCCTCTTATTTTTGTTTAATGTTATTCAATTATCTTAACCCAAACTTAAAGCGAAAAGTTCACTTGCACATTCACATAGGGTAAAAAAGGGAGTTAACATATGTTAACTTTGATAAGCAGGATTGAGGAAAAAGATTTTGGTGACTAAAAAGGACTACTTTTGAGATAATTCTTTACGGATTCTACTTAAGGATTGCGGAGTGATACCGAGATATGATGCAATCTGATTCTGCGGCACTTGTTCTAATAGTTCGGGATAAGTTTTTATAAATTTAAGATATCTTTCCTCGGCTGATGCACTTAGTGATTCCGCAATTCTTTCATTTGTTGCTACGTGATTTGATTCAATTAATAGACGAAAAAAGCGTTCCAATTTCGGGCAGTTGTCGAGCAATTCTTCTCTTGCAGATCTTTCAAGCAAAAGAATTTCAGAATCCTGTAAAGCATCAATATTATATGTTGCGGGTAAACCTGATAGAAAACTATGCAAATCAGAAACCCACCAATCTTCAATTGCAAATTGGAGTATGTGCTCAACTCCCTTGTTATCAATTTTATATTCCCGCAGACAGCCTGAATTTACAAATCCCACGTACCTGCACACATCTCCTTCGTTTAAAAGGAATTGATGTTTTTTCAACTTCTTAGAAACAAAATATTTAGTACAGATATCAAACTCTTCATCTGTAAGATGAACTCTTTTTTCTATATGTGCACGTAATAATGAAAACATTTAATTAACTATAAAAATCATATTAAAAATATAGTTTATATTCTTAAGTTTTTAAATAGCAGGAGCGAAAAACAAAAAACCGCAGAAGTTTTCTCCGGCGGTTTATAAATGGCTGCGAAGTCAAACTTCGTCCTTCGACAGACTCAGGATGACAGCTCATTGTGACAAACTACTTTGTAAACACCAACCCAACTTTTTCACTAACATTAACTTTAATGGTGTCGCCATCAACAAAGTTACTTGCAAGTAATTCCTGAGAAAGGGGATTGATAAGATATTTTTGAATAACTCTTTTTAAAGGTCGCGCACCGTATGTTACATCATAACCAAGTTGTGCAAGCCAGTCTTTTGCTTCATCGGAAACAGAAAGAGTCATTTCTTTTTCCTTCAGCATTTTTTGAACACGATCAAGTTGGATATCAACAATTTCTCTAATCTCTATTCTTGATAATGGTTTGAACAAAACAACTTCATCAATCCTGTTTAAAAACTCAGGACGAATAGTTTTTCTCAGCAAGTCGTGCATTTGCTGTCTGAGCTCGCCCATAAATGTTTCAACGTTATCTTCATCAAACGCTTCAAGCCTATCCTGTATCAAATGTGAGCCAAGATTTGATGTCATAATAATAATTGTGTTTTTAAAGTTTACAGTTCGTCCCTGGTTATCGGTTAATCTTCCATCATCTAAAACCTGGAGCAGAACATTAAACACATCGCTGTGTGCTTTTTCAATTTCATCAAGCAGTACAACCGAGTAAGGTCTTCTTCGCACCGCTTCAGTTAGCTGTCCGCCTTCTTCATATCCAACATAACCGGGAGGCGCGCCGATCAATCGCGATACGGAAAATTTTTCCATATACTCGCTCATATCAATTCGTATCATCGCGTGCTCATCATCAAAAAGAATTTCTGCAAGTGCGCGCGCAAGTTCTGTTTTACCAACACCGGTAGTTCCAAGAAAAATAAAAGAACCAATAGGTTTATTTGCATCCTGCAATCCAGAACGAGAACGGCGGATAGCATTTGAAACAGCAGATACAGCTTCCTCCTGTCCAATAACTCTTTGATGAAGTTCATCTTCTAATTTTAAAAGTTTGCTTCGTTCACTTTCCAGCATTTTACTAACAGGAATTCCGGTCCACTTTGCAACAACTTCTGCAATATCTTCAGCATCAACTTCTTCCTTGAGCATTTTTTTAGTTTGTTGAGCCTCAGCAAGTTTTTGAGTTTCATCCTTTAATTGCTTTTCAAGATTTACTATTCTGCCGTAACGAATTTCTGCAACTTTGCCAAGATCACCATCGCGTTCAAACTTATCCGCTTCAAGTTTTAGATTTTCAATCTCGCTTTTCATAGTGCGGATTTTCTGAATTTTTTCTTTTTCAATATCCCAATGTGTACGAAGTATTGAACGTTCGGCATTAAGTTCGCTTAATTCATCTTGCAGTTCTTCGAGTCGTTTTGAAGAAGCATCGTCTTTTTCTCTTCGCAATGCTTCACGTTCAATTTCCAGTTGTTTAACTTTTCGTTCAAGTGTATCAAGTTCTTCCGGCATAGAATCAATTTCAATTCTAAGTTTTGATGCCGCTTCATCAATTAAATCAATTGCTTTGTCAGGGAGAAATCTATCAGTTATATATCTTTCAGAAAGTTGAGTTGCCGCTATAATAGCTCCATCGGTTATGCGAACACCGTGATGAACCTCGTATCGCTCTTTAAGTCCACGTAAAATAGAAATTGTATCTTCTTCGGAAGGTTCACCCACAAGCACAGGTTGAAAACGTCTTTCAAGTGCGGCATCTTTTTCAATATGTTTTTTGTATTCATCAAGAGTTGTAGCGCCAATTGCATGCAATTCACCACGGGCTAAAGCAGGTTTTAAAATATTTGCAGCATCCATGGCGCCTTGTGTTGCACCCGCACCCACAAGTGTATGAAGCTCATCAATAAAAAGTATAATCTCTCCATTCGCTTGTTGAACTTCCTTTATTACTGCTTTCAATCTTTCCTCAAACTGTCCACGGAATTGTGTACCTGCTACAAGAGCACCCATATCAAGCGCAACAATTCTTTTTGTTTTTAGATTTTCAGGAACATCGCCGGTAATAATTCTGTGTGCTATTCCTTCCGCTATTGCAGTTTTACCAACGCCAGGCTCACCAATTAAAACAGGATTATTTTTTGTTCTTCTGGATAATACTTGTAGCACTCTTCTTATCTCTTCATCTCTTCCAATAACAGGATCAAGTTTTCCCTGCTTTGCAAGTTCATTTAAATCTCTTCCGTACTTTTGTAAAGATTGATATGTGTCTTCCGGATTTTGAGATGTAACCCGTTGAGTTCCGCGGATATCTTTTAAAGCTGTTAGAATATCTTTATACGTAATTCCATTATCACGTAACAGCTGTCCGGCTTTTCCTTTGTCGTTGGATAAAGCAAGTAAGATATGTTCAGTTGAAACGTAATCATCCTTTAAATTGCGCGCTTCTTCAGCGGCAACATCAAAAATCTTCGCAAGTGATTGGGACATTTGCTGATTTCCCAGACCAGTTCCGCTTACTTTGGGTAGTGTTTCAAGAAGCTGAACAACTTTTAATTTTACAGCGTTAAAATTTCCGCCTGTTTTCTTTATAACATTCTCAGCAACATTCCCGCTTTCCTGAACGACTGCGGCAAGGACATGTTCAGCTTCAACAACCTGGTTGTTATAATTTTGTGCAATCTCAATTGCACTTTGCACAATTTCCTGTGCTTTTACTGTTAGTCTATTAAAATTAAACGACATATTATTTCCTTTTCTCAGTGAAACTTTGTGCCCTAAGTGTCTTAGTGGTGATATCTTTTTCACCACTAAGACACAAAGGACACTTAGAAACACTTAGATTTTATTCTTTGCTTTTACTGTACAACTCACTCGCATCCGTTAACATTTTATTTAATCTATTCACAAGTTTATGCGGATCTTCAAGATTTCCTTCAAGTAATAACGCCGATTCATAAAGTTGCTCCGTTGTATCTGCAATAAATTGATCAATTTCGTTTTTCTTAAATACATTCATCAGATTTCTTATAAGCTTATGATCTTTATTTATCTCCATCAATCTTTTTTGCGGGGGCATTGCCATTCCCTGGTTAGACATCTTTAATATTTTTTGCATTGTTGATGACATAGTATCATCTGGATTTATCAAGCAAGATGGACTTCCTTTTAATCGTTTTGATTCATGTACTTCAGTAACCCTATCGCCAAGTATTTCTTTCATCTTCAACAATAACTTGCCAAATGCTTTATCATCTTCTTTGCTGAACTTCTCTTTTGGCTCTTCATTCTTTTTAACATCTTCAAGTTTGTCAAGCTCTTTCAAATCAACACCATCAACAGATTTAAAATCAAAATCCTTATGCTTGCGGATTGATGAAACAACAAACTCATCAACAGGATCATAGAGATAAAGTACTTCTAATCCCTTTGCTTTAAATATTTCAAGATGAGGATTTAAATCAATTGCTTCTTTACTGTTTCCAAGCGAGTAATAAATTTCTTTTTGATCTTTCTTCATTCTTCCGACATAATCTTCTAGCGAAACAAGTTCCTTCTCATCTTTGCTAACAGATGAATTAAATCTTAAAAGCTGTTGATATTTTTCAGCGTTGCTAAAATCCATATAACCAAGCTTAAAAATTCTTCCGTGTTCTTTCCAAAACTCAGCATAACGCTCCGGAGAATCTTTTGCAACTTTTATCAAATCCGAAAGAATGTTGCTTGCAACACTTTGTGCAATTTTGGTGAAGACAATATTTTCCTGCAGTGTTTCCCGGGAAATATTTAAGGGTAAATCTTCGGAATCGACGACACCCTTAACAAAACTTAAATACTCCGGCAGCAATTCTTTGTTCTGATGCTGAATGAGCACACGGCGGACGTATAAATCCAAACCGTAATCATCACGATTAAATCTCCAATACTCGTAGCTTTTTTTAGGAATGAATAACAAGCTGTTAAACTGTATCGGTGCATCAACAGAAGTGTGAATTATTTCAAAAGGTACTTCGTTATCATAAGTTAAAAACTTGTAGAACTCATCATACTGTTCTTTTTGAAGATTAGATTTTGGTTCGCGCCATATTGCTGCGATTGTATTTATTTTTTCATTCTCTAAAAAGATCGGAAAAGAAATAAAGTTAGAATGCTTTTTAATGATTGATTCTAATCGATATTTTTCTGAGAATTCTTTAGCATCATCTTTTAAAAAGATTTCTATTGTGGTTCCGCGATTTATCTCTCCATCAATATCAGAAATTTCATAATCACCAAGACCATCTGATTTCCACTCAACAGCAACTTCATCCTTCTTATAGGATTTTGATTTTATGATAACTTCTTTTGCAACCATAAAAACAGAATAGAAACCAATTCCAAATCTTCCAATAATATTATTAACTGCTTCTTTGTTTTCGGAAAGCTGTTTTAAAAATTCTTCTGATCCGGATTTAGCAATGGTTCCAATATTTGCAATCATTTCATCACGGGTCATTCCAATTCCTGTATCAGAAATTGTAATTGTGTTTTTCTTTTCATCAAAACCAATTTTTATTTCCAAAGACAAATCTTTATCTGCAATCTCAGTTCCTTTATTGGATTCAAAACGAAGTTTATCTAAAGCATCGGATGAGTTTGAAATTAACTCACGAAGAAAAATATCCTTGCTTGTGTAAAGCGAGTGGACAAGAATGTCCAACAGCTTTTTAGTTTCAGCTTTAAATTCAAATTTTGTTTTGTGTTGCTCGGTCATTTATTTCTCTCCAGAATTTTTATTCAGTGTCATCCTGAGCTTGTCGAAGGATGACGGTTGTCATTATTATTAAATAAGTGGTCACGTTTCGACAAGCTCAACGTGACAGAAAATTGCCTTCTGTCTCTCTCCTCTTTGGGAGGTGATTATAGAGAGGCTCTTATTGTTTTTAGTTTTTTAAATAATTCTTTTTCTTCTTTATTCAGATCTTTTGGGACAGTCACGTGAATATCAATAAGTAAATCGCCACGAACTCCATTATCAATCAAACCAAGCCCTTTAAGTCTTAATTTCTTTTCTGATTCTGTTCCTTCAGGAATATTAATGCTAATTGTTTTTCCATCTAATGTTTTGATATTTTCTTTGCCGCCAAGCACAGCCGTGTAAAGATCAACATCAAGATTGTAATATAAATCGCCTTCTTTTATTTCATAAAACGGATGCCGAAGAATATGAATGTTTAAAAATAAATCTCCTTTTTCTCCGTTAGCTGTTTTAGATCTCCCCATTCCTTTCAATCTCAGTTTTTGTCCGTCTTTGGTTCCGGGATTTATTTTTATCTTAATTTTTTTTCCGTCTACCGAAATCTGTTTTTCACTTCCATTAAAAGCATCTTCAAGAGAAATATTTAAATTTGCTTCAACATCAATTGCGGTTTTTTGTTGCTGAGTTCTTCCACCAAAGCCTCTTGCACCACCGCCAAAAAATGATTCAAAGAAATCAGAAAATCCGCCGCCACCCATATCTCCGAAAATATCATTAATGTTTCCTGAGAACTCATAAGTCGAGCCAGAACCTGATTGTCTTCTTCCTCCATATCGAGAAGAGAAATCATCAAATCCTTGTCCGCCTGTGTGTTGATATTGATTCCAATTTGCACCAAGTGTATCATACTTTTTTCTTTTCTCAGGGTCGCTTAAAACTTCATTGGCTTCAGTAATTTCTTTAAATTTTTCCTCAGAGGATTTATTCCCAGCATTACGATCAGGATGATGTTTCATTGCAAGCTTACGATAAGCTTTTTTTATTTCATCCTGCGTTGCTGCTTTATCCACGCCAAGTATTTTATAATAATCTTTATATTCCATTTTAAACCTGAGTAAGTGAAAGTCTTATTCTAAATTTATGCAAAATAGTTTTGTCAACCTGAACTTGTTTCAGGTTCTTTAAAGTTTTAAGAAAGATTCCGATCCCGAAAAAATCGGGACGGAATGACATACAAAATTTAGACAAAAGAAAAGGGTAACCAAAAAATTACCCTTATTCATTTCGTCATCTACTCTTAACTTATTTCACTTTTATTTCAATTTCTTTTGGCTTTGCTTCTTCAGCTTTTGGGATAGTTATTGTTAACTGTCCGTTATTGAATTCGGCATTGATTTTATCTGCCTGAATTAATTCAGGTAGATTGAATGATCTAAAATATTTGCCATAAGATTTTTCTATGCGATGGCATTTTGCATCCTTGGTCTCTTCTTCCTGAATTCTTTCACCACTTATGTTAAGCTTGCCATTTGTAAAAGATATTTTAACGTCTTCTTTTTTGATTCCGGGTAAATCAATTTTTAAAGAAAAGTTATCTTTGTTTTCATAAATATCTGTTAGCGGCATCCAGACAGCGTTTTCATATTCTGCATCAGCATCACTGCTCTTTGAAATACCAAATCGGCTTTCAAGCGAGTTAAACATTTTGCTAAACTCTCTTTCGAAATCCATAAGATCTCTGACCGGGTTGAATTTTACTAATGTCATTTTTATATCTCCTTTTAATTATTTGTTGTTTGTTATTTAATTCTTAAACTCAAACTTAGCTTTCCAATCAGCGTGCCGAAATTGAAAATTCCCATAAGTCATTAAAGAACAATAAGTTATAACAAATAACCTGTTTCTAAGATTTGTTGACTAAATGGCTGATAACTTGCCAGATACCGTGATAATTAAAAAATAACGTCATATTAATCTGCCAATATTACAATTGTAAAAAACAAAACATCAATCATTGTCTAATTGATATCCCTTTTAATATTGATTACTTTTGCAATCTCAAAAATTGAGCATTATTTAAAGTGAAAGAAGACACAATCGTTGCATTAGCTACTCCTGCAGGAGTTGGTGCAATTTCAGTTATCAGAGTAAGCGGGCCTCAATCCTTTTCTGCTGTGGATAATATTTTTTACGGAAAAGGTAAAATTGAAAACGCAGCATCACACACACTGCATTACGGTAATATAAAAAATCAAGATGATGAACAGGTCGATGACGTTTTGGTGTCTGTTTTCAGGGCTCCAAACTCATATACTGGTGAAGACAGCGTTGAGATAAGCACACATGGAAATCCACTTGTAACGCAAAAAGTTATTGAGCTTTTAATTGTAAATTCTCAAGTAAGATTAGCAGAGCCAGGTGAATTTACTAAAAGAGCTTTTCTAAATAATAGAATAGATCTTGCAAAAGCAGAAGCGGTTGCAGATGTGATTAACTCCAGAACAGAAGCATCATTTCGTGGTGCAAGAAACCAATTGGATGGATTGTTATCAAATAAGGTAAATGAATTAAGATCTCAACTATTAAATTCATCCTCATTTATAGAGCTCGAGCTGGATTTTGTGGAAGAGGATATTGAATTTGTAAATCAGGATGAGTTGCTAAAAAGGATTGATTCTATAATTATCGAAATAGATACTTTATTGGAAAGTTATGAATTTGGACGAGTGATCAGAGATGGCGTAAATGTCGCAATTGTTGGCAGACCAAATGTAGGGAAGTCATCTTTGCTAAATTATATTCTTAAGGAATCCCGAGCTATTGTAAGCGAAATTCCCGGAACAACTCGTGATGTAATACGTGAAGAAGTTTCAATCGGAGGAGTACTTTTTAGGTTATTTGATACTGCAGGGATTAGAATTTCGGAAGATTCAATTGAAAAAGAGGGGATTCTAAGAAGCCAGGAAACGGTAAGAAACGCAGATGTTGTAATTTATTTGGAAGATGTTCAGCAGGCTGAATCAAAAGATCTTTTTGTGGATTTATTGAACTTAACAAGTCCAGACAAGATTTTAAAAGTAGTTAACAAAATCGATTTGAATAAAGATTTTTCTAAAGATGCAGATGTAAAAATCTCAGCAAAAACCGGAGAAGGAATAGATTTATTATTTGAAAAGCTTAAAGAAAAAACAATTGGTAACGAAAGCTATACGGAAAAAACAGCAATTGTAACAAACCTAAGGCATCATAACTGTCTGAAAAAATCCAGAGAAAATCTAATCAATGCCAGAGAATCAATTTTAAACAAAATGAGCGGAGAATTTATTTCTGTTGATCTTAGAAATGCAGAAATGAATCTTGCAGAAATCATCGGCGAGGTAACCTCTGATGATATTTTAAATAACATTTTTATGAAATTTTGTATTGGAAAGTAACTCCCAGTTTCACGTGAAACGGAAAATAATTAACATTTTGCGAGTAACCTTGTTTCACGTGAAAACAAAAAAAGCTAGGAAATGAAGAAATTTGACATAATTGTAGTTGGCGGTGGTCACGCAGGAATTGAAGCCGCTTCTGCTGGAGCCCGAATGGGCTGTTCCGTTGGATTAGTTACGATGGATAGATTTGCACTCGGTAGAATGTCCTGCAATCCAGCAATTGGTGGAACGGCAAAAGGGCATTTGGTTCGAGAGATTGATGCACTTGGCGGCATTATGGGATTGATTTCGGATAGAACCGGAATCCAATTTAGGATGTTGAATAAATCTAAGGGACCCGCTGTTTGGTCACCAAGGTGTCAGTCTGATAGAAAATTATATTCCGAGGAAGCTTATAGAATAATCTTTCCTACTCAAAATTTGGAAATTGTTGAAGAATCTGCAATTGAGGTTCTCGTTGAAAACGGAAAAGTAGTTGGGATAAAAGCACAAAGCGGGGAAGAGCTATTTTGTGAAGCACTAATTCTTTCTTCGGGAACTTTTCTAAATGGTTTAATGCACACAGGATTAAATAAAACAAGCGGTGGAAGATTTGGCGAGCAGCCGGCATTAGGAATTACGGAGTCGTTGGCAAAACTCGGATTTGAGTACGGACGGCTGAAAACAGGAACTCCGCCAAGGTTGAAAAAGGATTCGATCAACTGGGCAATTTTAGAAGAGCAGCCAGGTGACGAGAATCCCCAACCATTTTCTCATCAAACAGATTTATCCCAATTTCCGTTTCTGCCGCAAGTTAGCTGTCATATTACTTACACAGATCCAACAGTGCATAAAATATTAGAAAAGGGGTTTGCTCAATCACCATTATTTACGGGATTGATCAAGGGCGTTGGTCCACGCTATTGTCCATCAATTGAAGATAAAATTGTGCGCTTTGCTGATAAAGAACGTCATCAACTTTTTCTTGAACCGGAGGGATTGGATTCGGATCAAATATATTTGAATGGATTTTCGTCTTCACTGTCTGCAGAAATACAGCTTGAAGCACTTCATAAAATTGTTGGATTGGAAGAAGTTGAAATGGTTCGTCCTGCATATGCTGTTGAGTACGATTTTTTTCCACCTCAGCAAGTTGATTTAACTTTGGAAACTAAATTAATTGAAGGTCTTTATTTTGCAGGACAGATTAATGGAACATCGGGTTACGAAGAAGCTGCTGCACAAGGTTTAATTGCAGGAATTAATGCCGCATTAAAAATTCAGGGTAAACCAGAATTTGTGCTCAAAAGAAGTGAAGCATACATCGGAGTTTTGATTGATGATCTTGTAACTAAATCTACAGATGAACCGTATCGAATGTTTACTTCCAGGGCAGAGCATAGACTTTTGCTTCGCCAGGATAATGCTGATAGAAGATTGATGAAATATGGATATGAGTTTGGCTTAATTCCTAAGGATTTATATGATGAGGTTGATAATAGAGAAAAAACAATTATTAGTGGAATCAATTATTGCCAATCAAAAAAATATTATGCAAGAGATGTGAATGAATTTTTAGTTAACTCTGGCTCAAATGAAATTGATTCAACCGAAACGATATCAAAACTTTGTAAACGACCTGAATTCAACCTTAAACAATTATTAGAATTTAATGGAGCTTCAAGTGAGTCAGGAGCAGTTGCGTTGCTAAATGACGAAAAAGCGTTAGAGCAGGCTGAAATCGAAATCAAATACGAAGGATATATTTTAAGACAGTACGAGGCTGTAGCGAAACTTGAAAAATATGAGAGTACAAAAATCCCATTGAATTTTGATTTCACAAAAATAAAGCAGCTATCAACAGAGGGAAGAGAGAAACTCAACAAAGTTAAACCACGCTCCATAGGGCAGGCATCAAGAATCTCTGGGGTAACACCTTCAGATATTTCAATTTTGTTGGTATATTTAAAAAACTAATTTGTAGGATTTTTTTAATGCCGCCTACCAAACAAGAAATTTATCTTAAAGAATTACAAAACTTTTGCTGGGCTAATGGTTTTAATCCCGAGCCAATGAGAAATGAACGGTTAGCTTTTTTTGCTCAGTTAGTTGTTGAGAAAAACAAAACGGTTAACTTAATTTCCAGAAGAGATGTCGAAAGCATTATTGAAAATCATATTTTTATCTCGGCTTACATTACCAAATTCCTTCCTGATAAAGTAACAAGATTTTTAGATATCGGTACTGGTGGTGGTTTTCCAGGAATTCCATTAGCAATAATGCGCCCTGAACTACGCGGTGTTCTTGCTGATTCAACCGGAAAAAAAATTGATTCAGTAAAAGAATTTATTGATAAGCTAAAACTAAGTAATGTAGTTGCAGAAAATTCGCGTGTTGAAGACCCCGGGTTTATAGAAAAACACAAAGGCACTTTTGATTTAGTTGTTAGTCGTGCTGTTGTTCCGATAATAATTTTATTTCGTTATTCACTTCCTTTAGTAAAAGATAAAGCATTTATAATTGCAATGAAGGGCGGCGATTTAGATGAGGAGTTTAAAAAAGCGGAATTGAAATATAAATCCTTCATAAAAAAATCTACTGTGTACGAACTTGCTTACAAACCAACAAACTTAAGAAACAAGAAAGGGAAGAAGTTAGTCGTAATAGAATTACAAAAATAATTTTCAAATTACATTTTAATTTCATCATTTCATTTAATGAGATTTAATCTCACCATTCTATTAATTGTTCTCATTGCTTCAATTATTTTTCCGAAAATTGAAGATAATGAAGAAACAGATTTCGGAAAATTTCCAGAGATTCATGGCAGCCTATTAACTTTTCCATCGGTTTGATATGAGTGAACCTGAAAAATTCAATTTAATCCCAATGAAATTTAGTAGTTTTAAGCATCTTTCTGATTTTTCAATCTCTAGAGAAATTTTCATAAGTCCGCTTTACGGTCCATCAAAAAGTTTTGTTGTTAAAGATTTACTGGATAAAACTGATCAGATAGTTTTACTTCTTTCAGATATTAAACTTGTTAACGAAACCAAAGTTGAGTCAAGCGTTCTTGGTCTTGCAGATAGTTTAATAGTTATTGATGATTTTAATCTTGAATCAATTCAGGAAAAAATCACAGAAATATCTAAGCGAAAAAAGTTTGTTCTCCTCACAACGTATGAAATTCTAAATCTAAAACTTCCCGATAAAGAAAAAATCAATCATCTTACAACTAAAGTTTCTGTTGGTGGTGATTTAAAGTATGATGATTTAATTGAATACTTAAATCTTCTCGTTTACACAAGAGATAAATTTGTTGAAGCACCGGGTTATTACTCACAGCGCGGAGCTATTGTGGATTTTTGGTCCTACTCAGAAAAAAGTCCTGTGCGTTTAGAGTTTGATGGTGACTTTATTGAATCAATCCGTTATTTCGAGTCTGAAAGCCAGCGCTCATTTGAAAAAGTTGAAGAAGTTACACTTGCAGGTGCATTTGAAAATCAAGCAGGGGATTTTAATTCTGATATTTTTAGTTATTTAAATAACCCAATCTTTATCGCATCTGCTTATGAGCTGGATAATATCAAATCCACAAAAGAAGAAATTATTCCTATTGTTGAAGAAGAAATAAAATCCAAGAAAAAAGAAAAAATTCTTGATGAGGATGAATTTCCAGAGGTAGTCGCAGGCTTCACGCCTGCGGAGGAACTCGACTTAAAGGTTGAGGCTACCAACAATTCCAATCCATTTGATTACAAAAGTAAAAACGCAAACTGGATAATTGAGGAAGAGCTTTCCTCTGAGAATAGAATCGAACTAGGACTTTTTCCAGCACCAACGATAAGTTCAAATTATCAAATTCTATTTAACACGTTAAAAGATTTTACAGAGAAAAGTTTTAATGTAATTATCACATCAGAAAATGAACTTCAAACAAAAAGATTGGGCGAACTGTTAGGCGATTTAAGTCCTGAACTTGATGAGCTAGTTGAATCAGGAAAAATTAAAATTGAAACACTGGCAATTAAAGAAGGTTTTATAAACAGGAAAGAAAAAATTCTTCTCTTAACAGATTACCAGATTTTTAGTAAACCATATCGCACAAAAATCTCTTCTTCTAAAAAGCATAAAAAATCTAAGGCTAAAAGTTTCGCATCTATCAAGCGCGGCGATTACGTTGTTCACGAAGATTATGGAATCGGGCAGTATGCCGGGTTGCAAACCATTAAGATTGGAGATACAGATCAGGAGTCTATGAAGATTCTATATGCTGATGGCGGAGTTGTTTATGTAAATCTAAATTATCTTGCATTAGTTAAAAGATATTCCTCCAATGAGAATCTTAAACCAACGCTGGCTACACTTGGCAGCGGCGAATGGTTAAGCACAAAAGCAAAAGCAAAGAAAAAAATAAAGGAAGCTGCACGCGAGTTAATCGAACTTTATGCAAAAAGAAAATCCACCGAAGGATATCAATTTTCACCCGATACAATTTGGCAGCGAGAACTCGAAGCATCATTCTTTTATGAAGATACACCTGATCAAGCGAAAGCCAGTGAAGATGTTAAAATTGATATGGAAGCTAAAAATCCAATGGATCGTTTGGTTTGCGGTGATGTTGGCTTTGGTAAAACGGAGGTTGCAGTTCGTGCTGCCTTTAAAGCTGTGCAGGATGGCAAGCAAGTTGGTGTACTTGTTCCAACTACAATTTTAGCTGAGCAGCATTACAATACATTTAAAGATCGTCTTACACAGTTTCCGGTTCGTGTTGCTGCTCTCTCAAGGTTTCAAACGAAGAAAGAACAAAAAGAAATTTTAAAACTTTTGGAAGAAGGTCAGCTTGATGTTTTAATTGGAACGCACAGATTAATTTCTAAAGATGTTAAGTTTAAAGACCTTGGTTTGCTAATCATTGATGAAGAACATCGTTTTGGTGTGGCTGCAAAGGAAAAATTGCGCCAGGTAAAAGTTAATGTTGATACACTTACTTTAACCGCGACTCCAATTCCAAGAACATTAAATTTATCTTTACTCGGTGCGCGTGATCTTTCAATAATTGCTACACCTCCGCCAAACAGACAGCCAATATTTACTAACGTCTCCACTTTTGATGCGCTTAAAATCCGTGAATGGATAATGAATGAATTGAAACGAAATGGACAGGTTTACTTAGTTCACGATCGTGTTCAATCAATTGACAAACTTGCAGACTATATTAAACGTTATGTTCCTGAAGCAAAAATCGGAGTAGCGCATGGACAGATGAAACCATCGCAGCTTGAAGAAGTTATTCATGGTTTTCTCAATCGTAAGTTTGATGTTCTGTTATCTACAAAAATTATTGAGTCCGGAATTGATATCCCGAATGTTAATACGATAATTATTAATCGTGCGGATAGATTTGGACTTGCAGAACTTCATCAATTGCGCGGACGTGTTGGCAGAAGCGACAGACAAGCTTATGCACATTTTATAGTTCCTTCGTTAAGCGGAATTACAAAAAAAGCATTGCGCCGTTTGCAAGCAATTGAGGAATACACAGAGATTGGTTCCGGATTTAATGTTGCGATGCGTGATCTAGAAATTCGCGGTGCTGGAAATTTACTCGGCACAGAACAAACAGGATTTATTAACGATGTGGGTTTTGATCTTTATGTTAAACTGATAAATGAAGCTGTTGATGAGTTAAAGTATCAGGACTTTAAAGAAGTGTTTAAATCTTTACCAAAAATTGAAGAAAGAACTGACCCAACAATTGATACATTTTTTGAAATCGGTATTCCTGTTACTTATATGCCGGAACAAATGGATCGATTAAACTTTTACACTGCGCTTTATTCCGTAAAAAGTTTATCCGAGATCGAAGAACTTAAAGAAGAAATGTTGGATAGATTTGGAGTTCTGCCGGAGGTTGTTAAACGTTTGGTTCTTGCTGCAACATTAAAATTTTATTCTTCATTTGCATTATTTGAACGAGTTGCAATCCAGAGAAAAAATATTTTTATAATTCTGCCTCGTGGTGAAAAAGAAGATTACTACAAAGTACGGTTTGTTGAACTGATGAGATTTATAATGGATCATTATAAAGACAAAATAAAATTCAATCAGCAAAAAGAAGTAATGAAGCTAGTAATTGAAAATAGATTTGAAAAAGCAGAGGATATTCTTTCTTACTTAATAACTTTCTGCGGTAGAGTTTCTAAATTATTTGGTAACGAAGTTAAGTTAAAATCAGAATTAGAAGAAGTTACTTAGGGGGAAATTCCAAAACACAATAACCAAATCACAAACATTTATTGTTTGACTTTTGTTGAATTTAGCGATTCAATTCCTTTTTAGCTTCAAGAAATTTTACAAGACTTGAATAATAATAGTTTTTGGGATATTTGTTATTGAAGTTTAAAAGCAGACTATCTGCCATCTCAAAATTTTTACCTACATCAATTATTTGAACTATTTGTGTTGCCTCATTTTTAATAAGAAGTTCTTCTTCCGTAAGATTTCTTACAAAATATTCAACAGTATCTGAAATCAATTTAGTAGTAATTGGACCTTTTATATTATCATATTCCTCGTGTTTTAATACATAATAAACATAATATTTTCCAGGAACGTTTTCGCTTTCAAACCGCGCATACGTCGAGTAAACTTTGGGTACTATCATACTTCCAATTTTAAATGAGATGATACCCGTAATTGAATCCATGGGTGGCAATCTCGCACCATTTAATGCAAGAATAGGTTTTATTCTTCTACCATATTCATCTTCATCTATAATTTGAATGCCCCTATCCCTGGACCATTCGATAGGATTTATTCTCTTATTAAGCGTGTCGGTTATAAATAAATCAGTATAATAATAATATGGATGAATACTGTTAATATGCATTGTGTCCGTTTGGCTGAGATTGGAAATTTTGTATTTTATCTTGATTGAATCGTAAGGCGAAAACACATTTTGAGTTGTTGTTAAATCTAAAACTAGATTCGAAGTTTTATTAAAATGATTAATAAACTTTATCCCTTTAATTTCCTCGAAAGTGTCTGCATAATCCGGAGGAACACTATATAAACCTATTGATCTGAAAAAA
This sequence comes from Ignavibacteriales bacterium, assembly GCA_003538625.1. Lineage (GTDB taxonomy): Bacteria > Bacteroidota > Ignavibacteria > Ignavibacteriales > Ignavibacteriaceae > IGN3. The sequence continues at coordinate 303,713 of DPRR01000007.1, read as the reverse complement.
CCACAGGAGTTTAACAGAAGCAAAGCAAGAACAAATACTCTAATAAAAATTATTTTCACTTAATTCCTCCCAATAAATTTTGTTATTTGGTTTTTGTCGTTTGGAATTTAAACTTCATAATCCACAACTCTGCGTTCGTATCGCACTTCGCTAAGCCATTTTTTTATTTCTTCGTGATCTGGATGAATTTGATATTGATGTAACGCCCCTTTACTTGTAAACTCTGAATAAAGAACAACGTCGCAGGAATCTTTTTCATTACTGAAATCAAATCCGACTTCCACTTTCAACAGTCCATCGACCTTGCCTTGCATTGCAAGGAGTTCTTCTTTTAAGATTTGTGCGTTGGTTTGTTTATCATTTCCGTATGCGCTTTCATTTAAGCGCCAGAACACATTGTGTTTAATCATGGAATTTCCGTAAAAAGATTAAATATTCTTTGGATTATATTATAACAAATATAATCGTTACAAAATATTAGTGGTTTCTTCAAGCCAGGTTAATGCTTCCGCTTCATCAATAAAAAGTTTAACATTAAATCCCGCATTTCTTAAAACTGTTTCAACAAAATCGTGGGACTTATCGGATGGACTGGTAAGCATTGCAATTTTATTATTGGGATTTGTTTCTAATTTTTTCATATCTTGATTAGCGAAAATATAATTAGCATTAATGCTTTCTACATTTACCGAGTTTCTTAAATCATACAAATAACAGTTAATATTTTTTTTACTGCCTAAGTAAAGCGCCTCCGTACCCAGTCGTTCTGCCAGAGCCCTGGTCATGTTTTCGTTAACACGAAGCAGAATATATTTTCCGGAATCAGAAACTTTAATTTCATAACTCATAATTGGTGCCTCCTGAAAAAAACATCCTAAAAATCAGCAGTTAATCAACCTACTTCTTTATTCTTTTTAAAACATAAATATTTTTAACTACAAGTCCAATCGTCAAAAACTCCATCTTAGAATAATGTATTATAGATATATTTAAAATCGATGTGAAAAATAATTCACTTTATTGTATCAAAAAATTTTAAGCAGCCGAAGCAAATTTCTGGCGGTATCCGGCAATGCCATTTATATTAAGCAGGTATAAAAATTTAACCACACTTAATGAAATAGGCAAATAAATTCATTTTTTTGCCAATTAAAGTTTGTTTATTTTTTGCGCGGTAAAATTTGCTTATCCAATAAAAAAGGTATTCCCAATGGCATACAGAGATCAGCAAAAGTATTTGGATTTTCTCAAAAGATTTGAGAATAAAATGGATCGTAACGAACTTGAGGATTATAAAAAGTTTGTTAAACGCCAAAAAGATGATGAAGATTTTGACACGGTTTCTATGAAGCGGTTAAAAGATTTATATGATAAGTTTTATTCGCCCGTTGATAAATCAAAGTATGATAATTTTTTCAAAAAGAGCAATGAATCAGAGATTTAATCGTCTAAAAACAGATTTTATAATAATTTATATTGCATAGTTAAAAAAACGGTCATACTTCGACTTCGCTCAGTATGACAAGAGAGTATTATTTTGTCACTCTGAGCGTAGTCGAAGAGTGAAATATATTTTTAGTCTATTCTAATTAGAGGTAATAATGGATTTCAAACTGCTGAATAAAATTTTTGCAGGAATTGTATTTATAATTTCGTTTATTGTACTCTTCATGACTGTACAGCCTTCAGTTTCCTTTTGGGATTGCGGGGAATTTATTGCCGCATCAGTTTCGCTTCAAGTGCCGCATCCTCCCGGAACACCGTTTTTTTTAATTCTCGGAAATATTTTTTCTAAGCTGCCAATAGGAGAGAACTTAGGATACAGAGTTAACATGATATCTGTACTTTCCTCAGCTTTATCGGTTTTATTACTTTATCTTATTGCAGTAAAGCTTATCGAAAACTACAAGGGTAAAAAAGCAGATAATATGTTTGATGCAATCGCAACTTATGTTTCTGCTGCTGTTGGTGCGTTAGCATTTTCTTTTAGCGATACTTTTTGGTTTAACGGTGTTGAGGCGGAAGTTTATGCCTTCAGTACTTTTCTTTTTGCAGCTGTAACTTATTTAATAATAAGATGGAATGAACGGGCCGATAATAAGGATAGTGAAAAATATATACTGATGATCGCATATCTTATTGGTCTTGCAACAGGCGTGCATTTGATGAGCGTGCTTGCAGCTGTGCCTGTGGTGATGATTATAATGTTTAAAAAATATGTTAACGATGAAGAAGCATTAAAGAAAACAAGTTATATATTTTTAGGTCATGCAGTTGTTATTTTGCTGCTTGCAATTTTTTGGTGGAGTGGTGAAAAATCCCAAACACCTCCCTCACCCGAAGAGTATCAAAGCTTTGATACAAAATTTAAAATATTTATTGTTGGAATAAGCGCCCTTATAATGGGAGTTTACTGGAAAAAAATATTTACTAGAAACTCTTTTTATATGCCGCTTATTATTGGCGGAATAGCATTGTTTGCAACTTACCCCGGTGTTGTTAAATTTCTGCCCGGGTTAATGACAAAAATTGGCGGCGATAATAACGTAGTTGAAGTATTTATTCTTATACTTTTATTTTCCGGTCTTGGTTACGGTGTTTATTATGCAAGAAAGAATGTTAAGCCAACCTTACACCTCGTGTTTATGTCTTTTATTTTTATTCTTATTGGATTTTTAACTTTTGCAATGGTTATAATCCGTTCCAATCAAAATCCACCAATGAATGAAAATGCACCTGATAAATTTACGGAGCTTGTTAAATATTTAAATCGTGATCAATACGGTGATTTCCCTATTTTCAAAAGAAGATTTGCTACCGAACCACATCAGCAAATAGTTTATACGGGTTATTCTTCAGATCTTGATTTCTTCTATTCTTACCAGATGGAACATATGATGACAAGATACTTGCTCTGGAATTTTGCCGGACGTGAAGGATGGGAACAAGATCAGGGTGCAAACATTGCTCCGTTTAATGGGATAGGAAATATTTTTGGCAAAATTCTCGGAGTTAATTTTGCGGGCGAAACCAAAGACTCACTTTTTGGCATCCCCTTCTTAATTGGTTTGCTTGGAATTTATTTTCACTTCCGCAAAGACTGGAAGATGGCTTCTGCATTTATGATAATGTTTATTCTGATGGGTCATTTAACAGCCTTCTATCAAAACCAGCAGCAGCCTCAGCCAAGAGAACGAGATTACTTTTACGTTGGAGCGTTCTTTGTTTATGCAATCTGGATTGCAATTGGTTTGAGGGGATTGATTGATTTAATTTTTGTTAAAATAAAAAAAGCTTCAGTTCGTAATGCTGCTGCATATGCAGTACTTGCATTTGGAATTGTGCTGGTTCCTGTAAAAATGCTGCAGGCAAATTATTTTACACATGATAGATCACACAATTGGGTTCCATGGGATTATTCGTATAATCTTTTGCAAAGCTGTGCACCAAATTCAGTTCTGTTTACAAATGGGGATAATGATACCTTTCCATTGTGGTATTTGCAGGATGTTGAAGGTGTAAGACGCGATGTTAAAATTGCAAACCTAAGTCTGCTAAATACAGATTGGTATATTTCACAATTAAAAAACAATGATCCATATAAAGTTGGCACAGTTAGAATGCGCCTTACAGATCAGCAAATTAAAGATATAAGACCAATACAATGGTCTGCGCGTAACATAACGGTTCCGCTTCCAAAGCCAAGCAGTACTGTTTCGTTTTCTGATATAATGCAGAAGTTTGCTTTGCGCGATACTTCTTTGCTTAAGCAAGGGGCAATTACCTTTACGATGAATCCGACATTAAATTATGGAAACGTTCAGGCGGTTCGTGTGCAGGATTTAATGGTTAAAGAAATTGTTGAATCCAACAATTGGGAAAGACCTATTTATTTTGCTGTTACTTGTTCTGAAGACAGTAAGATCGGATTAAGCGATTATTTAAGAATGGAAGGAATGGCATTCCGGCTTGTTCCTGAAAAACGTAAAGCTAATGATGAATTTGTTGAACCAAATATTTTAAAAGCCAATCTCACAGAAGCAGTTGGTTATAGTAAAGATTATCAACCGGGATTCAAATTCCGCGGATTAAATGATCCGAATATTTTCTTTGATGATAATCATAAGCGTATGGTACAGAACTATAGAAACGCATTTTTAAGATTAACGCTTTATTATATTGGGAAAGGGCAAAATGATCTTGCGGTAAATACACTGGATAATATGGAAGAAAAACTTCCTAACAAATTAATTCCAATGGATTATGGTTTGCTTTATGAAATAAGCAATCTTTATCTACGCGCAGGTGCAAGGGATAAATTCAATAAATTTTCTTCTGAAGTAGAAAAACTTGCAGTCGCTAAATTAGAAGCGGATCCTTCGGATGTTCAATCATATTATAATCCTTACAGAATATTGATTGATATTTATGAAGCGCAGAACAGGAACGATAAATTATTAGAAATCTGGCAAAAGCTTGAAACTATATATCCGCAAGATCCGAATGTAAAGGCTAACGTTCAAAAGTATAGAGCACTTGTTGAGGGAATAGATACAAGCAAGACGAAGTAAATTCTTAAAATTAATTCAAATGTCATTCCCGCGAATGCGGGAATCTATTATACAATGTTAAATGGATTCCCTCTTTTTTTCGGGAATGATTTTTTTTAAAGATACTTTCATTTTATTCTATTATGAAAATATTGATTATTGCTCTTTCAGGAATTGGCGATGCGTTAATGTTTACTCCCGCATTAAAACTACTTCGTCAATCACTGCCTGCCGCACAAATAGACGCACTTGTGATGTATAAAGGGTCAAAAGAAATTTATGAGGCTAATCAAAACTTTAACAAAATAATTCATTTTGATTTCCTTAAAGAAGGAATGATCAATTCCTTAAAGTTTTTATTATCAATGCGAAAAAATTATGATGCTTCGATTAATGTTTACCCATCCAACAGAAAAGAATACAATCTTATAAACTTTTTAATTGGTGCAAAACAAAGAGTCGGTGTTAAATATTTAAGAATGAATTCGCAAAACCTTGGCTGGCTAAACAACGTTACTGTATTAGAAAATGATAAAACTCATAACGCTCAAACAAACATTAAGTTGATTGAAAAATTACTAAATAAAAAGTTTGATGAAGAGCCTCCAATGCAGATTGAACTTTCTTCTGATGATAAAACTTATTCAGACAGTTTTCTAAAAGAAAATAAAATTTCAGACAAAGATTTTGTTGTTGGATTTCATCCAGGCTGCGCAACATTAAAAAATCACATAAAGCGAAGATGGGAGCCTGAAAAGTTTGCTGAGCTTGGAAAGAAACTTATCAAAGAAAAAAACGCAAAAGTATTTTTATTTGGCGGACCCGAAGAAGAAGAATTAAAATCATCCATCAACAAAATGATTGAATCTGAAAATTCGTTTGTGATAAAAACAGAAAAGTTTTTGCAGAGCATTGCGATAATGAAAAGATGCAATGTATTTGTTACAAATGATTCGGCGTTAATGCACGTGGCCTCCGCATTAGGATTAAAAATAGTTGCGGTAATTGGTCCTACAAATCCAAACTACATTCATCCCTGGAAAACTGAACATAAGATTGTTTCGCTTAACCTGGATTGTGCCCCGTGTTTCTTTTATACACCAAAACCACTTACCTGCTCACGCACAGATGTTCAATTCAAATGTATTAAAGAGTTGGATGTTGAAATGGTTTACAAGAACATTTAATGTCGCCGTCATTCCATGCGAAGTCGAGGGAGAAAATGTGACCATGACCAATAGTTTTTGGCGTTTATAATTTTAGCTTCAAATACTCAACAATCTCCTCATCACTCTCGCAGCATTTTATTAAATCAGTTCTTCTTTTTTCAAGAAACATTTGTTTATTCAGTACATCAACTATTTCTTTCCACATCTGGCTATGACAAATAATTGGTTTTGGAGATTGCAGATTTTTATTTGCAAACTCCCAAACTGCGGCAATCTCAAGAAAAGTTCCCGTACCTCCTTGCAGAACAATGTAAGCATCTCCAAGTTCAAGAAGCTTTGTAATTCTATCAAATAGTAATTGCTCACGTACTTCTACAGTAATGTAAGGATTAGGTTCTTTATTCCAGGACTCAATAGTTACACCATAAACAAATCCGCCATTGTCATATGCTCCCTTTGAAGCAGCTTCCATAATTCCGCTATAACCGCCGGTACAAATATTAAATCCATTTTGTGCAAGCAATGCCCCAAGCTGGTAAGCAAATCTATATTGTGCATCATCGTTCTTTGGAACCGCACTTCCGAAAATTGTAATTGTTTTGTTCATAATTAAAATTATTGTGTTAGCAATAATAAATAATTTCAATACGTTTATTAAATAACAAACCCAATTCATTAAAAAATTGGTTTTGTAAATTCATAAAAAAACCCGACTCATTTCTGACTCGGGTTTTTTATTATATCATATATTTCACTTACTTAGCATTAGAGCCGACAACATTCACACTAACTTCAATATTCTCCGAAACTTTTTGTCCAACTAATTTATTGTTTACACCATAATCGGAAAGTTTAACATTAAACTTAGCCTGCACACCAAGTAAATCTCCCGCTGCTCTAATTTTTGTTTGTTCACTTTCATCAAGATAAGTTAATGTTGCATCGGCAATTACTTCTTTAGTAACGCCGTGTAATGAAAAATTACCGGTTACTTTTGCTGTAACTTTATTATCTGCTACCGGCTTTATGTCACTTATATTCTTAATCTCAAAGATTATTTCCGGATATGATTCTGCGTTTAACCAGCCCGCGCTTTGCAAGTGTCCATCCCTCATTTCAATTCCCGTTTTAATGGATGCAACCGAAACAGTTAATTTACCCTTTAAGGTTTTAAGATCGCTGACATTAAAGTTAACACTTCCCTTTACATCATTAGTTAATCCTGTTATGTCTTCAAACGGGGTTGTGCTAAAAAATGTTGCCTGATTTTTATTGTCGGTAAATCTAAAGTTTTGTTCTCCACTCGCTTTTACTTTAAAACCTTGTGCAAAAAAAGATGCAGTAAAAATCATTATTACCGCAAAGATTGAGAGAGTTTGTTTCATGTTATTTCCTTTTTCTTATTTCTAAATAAATAAATTAAAATTCCTGATATAAAAACAACCAGTCCAGTTATTGAAGCTGATGATATCATTTCCATTATAGATGTCATTCCCGAAGGAAGCAACCCAAAAACATATTTATCAATATATTCTTTGTTTTCTATGCCCAGCATCCGATCGAGGTCAGTGGTTTTATCAACAAGAACCTTAGTTTTTGTAAATACTTCGGCACCTTGTGAGTACCAATAAAACAACGTAATTGCAATAAAAAAAATTCCCAATCCAACTGCATATTTTTGATTTTTGTTCATTTTATTCCCGCTAAAAATTTTTAATTCAGATTAATTATTTAATTGCTCATCTGAATTAGTTAAATTTGAATTGAAAAAGGGACTTTAGTTGATATAATATTTTCTCAAATTACTATTATATGTTATAACACATAAACACTATTGTCAAGTCATTTTCTAATTAATTTAAGTTTAGTTGAACAAACCACATATGAACAAAATATTTGATATCACAATTATTGGCGGCGGAATTGTTGGAACTGCTACTGCGCTTTCTATTTTAAAAGATAAAAAATTAAATCTCCTTCTGCTCGAAGCTGAATCTTCCCTGGCGGCACATCAAACGGGAAATAACAGCGGAGTAATTCACTCCGGATTGTATTATAAGCCCGGCTCCCTTAAAGCATTAAACTGCACAACAGGAAGAGAAATGATGTATGCTTTTTGTGAAGAATATAAATTACCTTTTGACAGATGCGGAAAGATTGTAGTAGCAACACGTAAAGAAGAAATTGCAGCTCTTAATATGTTAGAAGAACGAGGGAAAGCAAATGGCTTAAGTGGAATTAAGAGACTAAATGCAGAAGAGATTAAGCAATATGAACCACACGCAACCGGCATTGATGGGCTATTAGTTCCGCAAACAGGGATTGTTGATTATATTGCTGTTACTAATAAATACGCCGAGTTGATTCGCAATAATGGCGGAGAGATAAAATTAAATTCTAAACTAAATGGTGTAAAAAGTGATGGAAAGGATTTAGTACTTATTGCCGGGGATGAAGAATACAGGACAAAGTTTGTAGTTAACTGCGGAGGGTTGCAATCAGATAGGATAGCAAAACTTTTTGGCGTGGATCCAAAACTTCAAATTATTCCTTTCCGTGGTGAATATTATAAATTGAAAAAAGAAAAAGAATATTTAGTAAAAAATTTAATTTACCCGGTTCCGGATCCGCAATTTCCTTTTCTTGGAGTTCATTTTACCAGAATGATAAATGGCGGAGTTGAGGCAGGACCAAATGCTGTGCTTGCTTTCAAACGGGAAGGATATAAGAAAACAGACTTTTCTTTCACTGATATATTAGAAATGAAACTCTATCCAGGTTTTTGGAAAATGGCTGCCAGGTATTATAAAATGGGATTTCAGGAATTCAGAAGATCATTTAGTAAAGAGCTTTTTGTTAAGTCGTTACAAAAACTAGTCCCCGAAATACAACTTGATGATATTGAAGTTGGAGGTGCGGGAGTAAGAGCGCAGGCATTAGAACGGGATGGAAAGCTTGTTGATGATTTTAGAATTGTTGAAGCCGAAAGAATGGTTCACATTCTTAATGCCCCATCTCCGGCCGCAACAGCATCGTTAAGTATCGGTAAAACAATTTCGGAAATGGTAATTAAAAGATTTAATGAAGACGTGAAACAACTTTAATGAAATATGATCTATTAAATATAATTTCAAGTTCGTTGGATAATTCAGATTTGAAAGAAATCAAAAAGAATTTTTCGGTTCTTTTAGATTCTGTTAAAAAGAATAATAACAGTAAAATCATTTTAGAAAACGGGCACACACCTGTCCTTAAAGAATTTTTACTTGGAGAAATAAATCAAATTTTAGAAACACAGACAATTGAAAGAACTAAATATTACATTAAAAGATTAATTAAAAGTCTAACCGAGACGAAACAAAGTAAAATAAACGATTTGAATTTGAACAGATGGAAAGAATATGATGACATAATTACAGATAGTTTGTGGATACTGAATAAGCGGGATAACTCCGGGGTTCATCACGCAGGATATTGGGGTAATTTTATTCCGCAAATTCCAAATCAGCTGCTAAGACGCTACACCAAAAAAGCAGAGTGGATTTTAGATCCTTTTCTCGGAAGCGGAACCACATTAATTGAAGCACAGCGACTTGGGAGAAATGCTGTTGGAATTGAACTTTCAAAAAAAGTTTTAGATCAAACCAAAAGGAACGTATCTAAAGAAGCTAATCCCAACAAAGTAAAATTAGAATTTGTAAACGGTGATAGTGCCTCAATCAATTTGAGAAGTATTCTATCCACTTTGCAAATAAAAGCATTTCAATTTCAAATCTTTCATCCGCCTTATTGGGATATTATAAAGTTTAGTGAGAGTAAATCAGATTTATCAAATGCAAAATCAATAGAAGAATTTCTAAAAGGATTTGGGAGCGTTTTAGATAATTGTCTTCCAATGCTGGATAAAAAAAGATATGCTGCTGTAGTAATCAGTGACAAATACTCCGGCGGTGAATGGATTCCATTAGGTTTTTATGTTATGCAGGAAGTATTGAAACGGGGAATGATTTTAAAATCTACGATTGTAAAAAATTTTGATGAAACAACGGCAAAACGTAATCAAAAAGAGTTGTGGCGATATCGTGCGCTTGCCGGCGGATTTTATGTTTTTAAACATGAGTACATTTTTATATTCCAGAAAAAATGAAACAAACTTTATCTGAAATCGAATCTGAACTTAAAAAACGACTTGCTCATCCTTATAAATGGGGTCAAAAACAAAACGACAGTTTTGATAAACAGACCAACTTTATTTATCACACTTTTATGTTTGATAATTTATTAAAAGAAATTGACAACAAATTTAAATCAGAAAAAGATTTTGATCTTTATTTTAATTATGCAATTAATCGCTGGTATAACTTTTGGTCAGCTCAAGCCGTAGAAAAGGTTTTTTGTTCTTTACCAAATGTGCAGGCGGCTTTAGATGATAAAGACAAACTTGCTGATTTTACAATTCAGGGAGTTTCGTTTGATCACAAAACATCCATCTATCCTAAAAACTTTCCTTACAAAATTAATGAAGCAATTAAGAAAACAGAGGATCTGATTAAATGGTTGTACAAAAATCAATCGCAGCAGCAAAGAAAACATTTGAAGAACAGATTGTTTGTTGTTCTTTATGCTTATGATGGTGAACATTGGAAATTAAAATCAGAAATTGCCTGGCTTAAAGAAAGAATCGAGAAATATATGCTTGGCTTTAATCCCCATTACTTATTGAAGTTCAATTTTGAAAAGGACAAAGAAACTATTTCAGATGTAATTTGGGCGATAAGAGAGTAATCTAATAAACTAAATTCTACAACAGATTTGTTTAACTAATTATTTAGTGGATTTTAGAGTTTTAGTGTTTTTGTGGCGGGAGCTTTTTAGAATTATATAAAGACAAAAAGCCACTAAAGCACAAACACACAAAAAATCACAAAATTGTAAATCTGATTTCCCCGACAATTTTGACAAAAGATTTTTTATTACTTCTTAAATTTAATTGAAGTAAGATTACACTTTACTTATTTTGAAACAAACAAAATAAAAAAAGAATTAAGACGATGAAGAAAATATTTTTATTACCGTTTCTGCTGATTGTTTCTATTTATTTTATCAGCTGCGGCGACAGCACTAAAGATAATGCTGATAATTCCGGAAAGAATAAATCAGTAGATTTTCAGAAAAGATATGGAATTAAATCCGGAGTAATTGAATATGTAATTACCGGTTCGCAGGAGGGTACAAAAACTCTTTATTTTGATAATTGGGGAATGAGGCAGGCGGAGTACACCCGCTCTGTTTTAAGCGTTAGCGGGTTTACAAAATCGTTAAACCTTGTAAGCATTATTGATGGTGAGTATCAGTACATGATAAATATTGATCAGAACAGCGGGACTAAAACCAGAAATCCGATTTTAAAATCTATCGAACAATTAAAGGATCAAAAAGGATTTAATGAGTTTGGCGAGCAGATGCTGCTTAGTATGGGTGCAAATAAAATTGGATCAGATAATTTTTTGGGTAAGGATTGTGATGTTTATGAAATGAAAAATACCGGGACCAAACTTTGGGTTTGGGAATGGCTGACTTTAAAATCAGAAACAAAATCCGGCGGCTTACATATAAATGTAACTGCAACAAGAATTAATGCGGGCGGTTCTGTACCCACCGAAAAGTTTAAAGTTCCCGAAAAAGTTGTGCTTAATGAAGTTGATATTGATAACATTGAAAACGAAATGAGAGAAGAAAACAAATGATTTCGTTTCTTCCGATTGGCGGCGGAAATGAAATCGGGGCAAACAGTTACTACCTAAATTTTAACGGCAACGGAATAATTCTTGATTGCGGTATTCATCCTCAGAAAACAGGACTGGAATCACTTCCTAACTTTGAATTAATTAAAAATAAAACAGTTGATTCCTGTCTGGTCAGTCATGCCCATCAGGATCATATTGGTTCACTCCCCTTTCTTGTAAAAAATTTTCCATATGTTAAGATCATCACTACTCCGCAGACAAGAGCACTTGCCGAATTAACACTGCACAATTCTGTTTCAATTCTTAAGAAAGAAATTGAATCAAATGAATTTGAATATTACTCGCATGATGAGGTTGATCTTTTAATAAGAATGATTGAGTACAAAGAATATCAAAACGAATTTGAATTAAATTCTTATCATCAACAAAAAGAAGCAAAAGTAAATTGTACTTTTTATGACGCTGGACATATTCTTGGATCTTCATCAATACTTTTAGAAAATAATGGGTATAAAATTTTTTATACCGGGGATATAAATCTTACTCCACAAACTCTCCAGTCTAAAGCTGTGCTTCCTGAAACTGAAATCAATACATTAATTCTCGAAACAACTTACGGAGCAACAGATTCTGAATCGCTTCTGGATTGGAATTCTGAATCAATGCGGCTTGCAGTAGAAGCAAATAAGATTTTAAACAATGGAGGTTCAATATTAATTCCTGTTTTTTCTCTTGGCAAGATGCAGGAAATACTTGCAACAATCTGGCTGCTGATGCAAAAGAGAAAACTTACAACTGTAGATATTTACACAGGTGGACTTGGAACAAAAATAAATCTTGCTTACGATTATAACCGGTTTGTAGTTAACAGAGTTGATAAAGAATTTGAGGTACACTCAATACCACAAAAAAATTATTACGATATTTCAAATCCCGAAGAATTTTTTAAATATCCCTGTATAGTACTTGCATCAAGCGGTATGATGATTAAAGGTACAGCCTCCTACAATTTTGCCAAAAGATTCTTAAAGCAAAAAGATTCTGCGATCTTTACTGTTGGATATATGGATACTAAAACGCCCGGTTATATAATTTCAAATTCTAAAAGTGGTGATAAAGTACAGCCAACAGATTTTGATGAAGTAACAGAAGTTAATTGTGTTGTTAAGAACTTTAAATTTTCGGCTCATTCAAGAAGAGAGGATTTATTAAGTATCGTTAATAGATTAAATCCCGATTTTGTAATTCTAACTCACGGTGATGAAAAAGCAATGGATTGGATGGGTAGTTCAATTCTTAAGAAGAATAGGAAAATAAAAATTCAAACGGCTGAGGTGGGAAAAGAAATAAAATTTTTTTAATTGCCAAAGGCAAACAATTAATTTTTCTTCGTATATTATAATCCAATAAAATTCGTTTTCCTTTTTTGAAAGAAGGAAATAAAAAACATCTAATAGTTTATCTCAGGAGGAGAAAATGTCCCGCTTGAAAAAACAAGTCCAGGATAAGATCGAAGCCTGGCGCCCACGCACCACAAGACTACTTAAAGAATTCGGTAACGTAAAAGTTGATGAGGTCGATATCGGTCAAATCATTGGCGGTGCCCGAGATATTAAAAGTCTGATAACAGATATTTCTTATCTTGATCCGTTTGAAGGAATTCGCTTTCGCGGATTTACAATTCCGGAAGTTTTAGAAAAACTTCCCAAAGTTCCTGGCGGAGAAATGCCTTATGTTGAAGGATTTTTCTTCTTCCTGCTTACAGGGGATATTCCATCAATGGAAGATGTTCAGGAAGTAGCAGAAGAGTTTAAAAATAGACATGTTGTTCCTAAATATGTTTTTGATATTCTTAAAGCGATGCCTGCAGACTCTCATCCGATGGTAATGTTTTCAACTGCTATTCTTGCAATGCAAAGGGAATCGGAATTTGTTAAGGAGTATAATACCGGCAAATTAAAAAAGAATGATTATTGGGCACCAACATATGAAGATGGATTAAATCTGCTTGCTAAACTGCCCAGTATTGCCGCATTTATTTACAGATTGAAATATAAGAATGGTGATTTGATAGAATCAGATCCTAAACTTGATCTTGGCGGAAACTTTGCACATATGATGGGCATAGCAAAACCTTATGATGATGTAGCAAGAATGTATTTCATTCTTCACAGCGATCACGAAAGCGGAAATGTAAGTGCACACACCGGTCATCTGGTTGCCAGCGCGCTATCTGATCTCTATTACTCAATTTCTGCAATGACAAACGGACTAGCGGGACCATTGCACGGACTTGCAAATCAGGAAGTACTTGCCTGGCTGCAGGGTGTTTATGATAAAATGGGTGGTAAAATTCCAACTGAAGAAGAAATGAGACAATTTGTATGGGATACTTTAAAAGGTGGACAAGTAATTCCGGGATTCGGTCATGCAGTATTAAGAAAAACAGATCCACGCTACATGGCACAAAGAGAATTTTGCCTAAAGCATCTGCCAAACGATCCGTTGTTTAAATATGTTGATTTACTATTTAAAGTGGTTCCCCCGGTTTTACTGGAACAAGGTAAAGCAAAAAACCCATGGCCAAATGTTGATGCACAGTCAGGAGTTATACAATGGTATTACGGATTGAAGGAATATGATTTTTACACAGTACTATTTTCTGTTGGCAGAGCGCTTGGTGTTGTTGCAAATATTATCTGGGATCGTGGTCTTGGTTATCCAATCGAAAGACCAAAATCTGTAACAACCGCAATGCTTGAAGAAGCTGCTGGTATAAAGAACTAAAATTATATTCCACACTACTGCTGTGGGATAATAAAATATTTCTACGTCACGGGCGTTAATTTGTCCGTGACGTTTTTTATTGTCCATTCTTTCTCCCAATTTTCTCTTTAATAAATTATTATATTTATTAAAACAAATTCAAATTCTACTGCACCGCTAATGTGTGCTGCAATTCTTAACAACGAGTAAAAAATGAGTAACCAGGTAAATTCAGGTTTAACTGAATTAAACGATAAGCTGCTTGCAGGTAAAGCGGCATTAGAGCAAAGCGAGATTGATGATCTTCTTATTAATCTTAATATAGAATTGAGCCGGTCTATTAATGAGAAACAGTTAAATCATAATGATGAAACCGACATCTGGCAGAACATTTTTAATGGACTTTTTAGCAGTGAAATTGCAAATTCCTTTATGGAAAAGATGGATAAGGATTTATTCTTTACACTGGGTGAGTATCTTGTTTCGATTTCAAATCAATCCAATGAAAAAATAATTTCAATCATTCATAACTATCTCAACTTATTTCGTAATTCATCGTTTCTTCAGAAAATTTATGATGAAAGGAGATGGGATAAACTTATTTACGATTTAATTATTCAAAGTAATTATACGTTTGAAGAATTATTTAATCAGCGCGTTAACCAGTATAAGAAGAAAAATCTTTTTCGAATTATTAAAGATGGACGCACGATTGATTATACCTGGCAAAAAACCTCCGAGGTTGTCTCCTTTTATCGATCATCAATTAATCACATCCTGTTCGAAATTGAAGGCGAAAATAAAATAGTTGCCTTTCTTCTGGAAAACAGTTTAGAAATGGTAATGCTGGATCTTGCTTGTTTAACATCGGGAATTGTAAATGCGATGATACCTGCAAATTCAGTATCAGAACACATATCGTTTATTCTTAACCAGACAAAAGCCCCGATGCTTTTTGCTGATGATGAAAAACAGCTTGCAAAAATAAGAGCCATTAAAAAAGAAACTCCGTTTCTTAAAACGGTTATAATGCTAAATGGCAATGCTGCTGAAGATTGGGTTATCAGTTTTGAAGAATTTAAAGCAATGGCTTCTGATCATAACATAAAAAATAATATCCACATTAAACCTGATTCACTTGCAACTTTAATGTATACATCAGGCACTACAGGTGAGCCAAAAGGAATTATGTTTTCTAATACAAACATTGTCTATAAAAGATTCTGCCGGGCGATGGCAATTCCGGGTATAAGCGATGCAGACAGATATCTTGCATTTCTTCCCTTGTATCATACTTTTGGCAGATGGCTTGAGATGACTGGTGCAATTTTCTGGGGTGCGGAGTATTGTTTTATGGAAAATCCATCTGTAGAAACAATGATTGATAATATGAGGTTTGTTAAACCAAGTATTTTTATTTCCATTCCTAAAAAATGGATTCAGCTTTACGAGTATATAACAACACGAATTGATGTTGAAGTTGATGATGATCAAAAAATAAAAGAGGCGGTTGTAAATGCAACCGGCGGAAATCTTAAATGGGGAATTTCAGCAGCAGGCTTTCTTCCGCCAGATATTTTTAGATTTCTTCAGAGATATGGTATTGAATTAATGAGCGGGTTTGGAATGACGGAAGCAACAGGCGGAATCACAATGACGCCACCATTTCAATACAGAGAGAACTCGCTTGGTAAAGCTTTACCCGGAATAGAAATTAAACTTGGTGAGGATGGCGAAATATTAATTCGCGGACCATATGTAATGTTAAATTATTATGATCAAAAATTAGAAGAAACGTTTGATGCTGATGGCTGGCTTGCGACCGGCGATATAATGAAAATGGATAAAGATGGTTTTATTGAAATAATAGATCGTAAAAAAGAGATTTATAAAAACGTAAAAGGAGAAACGATAGCCCCGCAAAAAATAGAAAACCTGTTTCGGGATTTTGAATTTGTAAAACAAGTTTTTCTTGTCGGTGATCATCGCCCCTTTAATACAGTTTTAATTTTTCCTGATCTTGAATCAGAAAATTCACCATTAAGGCAAATGGATGAGCAGCAAAAACAGGAATATTTTTCAACTGTTATTGTAAGCGTAAATAATTTTCTAGCTCCGTTTGAACGCATTGTGGATTTTAAAATAATTAATCGTCCGTTTGATGATGCAAATAATGAATTGACCCCAAAGGGAACTTATAAACGAAGAGTGATTGAGAAAAATTTTGAAGAGATAATCCATTCGATGTACAAGAAGGATCATCTCTCACTTCCTTTGGGCAGATATGAAGTTAAAATTCCCAATTGGTTTTTAAGGGAAATAGGTGCATTAAGTCGCGATGTTTTTTTAAGAGAAGATATTCTTTCGATTCCCAAACTTAATTCGTCTTTATGTATAAAAAACATTGAGGATGGAGAAAATATTTTTCAGATAGGTAATTATACTTATCGTATTAAGGCTAAACAGATAGACCTGCAGGATATTTTAACTAATCCCTTTTACTGGCTTGGAAATGTTGAACTAGTAGAGTTTGCCGGACAGGGAATTTTTAGATGGTTTAGAAAATTGGAAGCAGTAAAAGATATTGAATTTATTTTACGTATAAAGCAAATTCAAATATCTGATAAACTGAGAAATGATTTTGTTGAAATAACATCTGCTAAAGAAATATCAGTACTTGGATTACACTTTGCGGTAACCTTACTTCAATCAAACCTGCATAGCGATAATGAAGCTTCTCTAAAATATTTAAGTGAAATATTAGAAGATTCTAAATCCACTCATTATAAGCTTGCAGTTGCAATTGCATTAAGACCAGTGTTGATTACCGAATTATCTGTCCAACGAAAAATGTTTTTAGCTGCTTTACAGACATTAAGAAAAGACAACTTTCGCAAGTTGCTGGGTTTATATACGTCTATAAGTTATGATTTTATTAATGACGAAATAATACAGGCTATCGGTAATATCAGTAGGGGCGATGAAAGCTTAAGAGAAATAGAATTAGTTCTGCAAAAAGAAATTTCAGCTATTACACCTAAAACAGATTTAACAAACACATCCGTACCAAAACTTTTAGAACTGCTCATCAGTTATGGTGTTAATCATCCGTCCAGCTACGAGCAGATCAGAAGATTCTTTTTGCAGTTAGAACTTTATGGAAGCACAAATCAACTAAGAGACATAGCATTAAAATCAAGATTAGAAATAAGAAATCAATTCACATCCTGGCTTGGTAAAATTCATCAAGTAGCCATAGATCTTGAAACAGGAGAGGAATACAGATGGGAAGATGTTTTAATTTTTGATCAGGCTATACCTGAAGCACATCAATTAATTCTTAAAAAAGCAATCAGCGAAAAACAAATTATCCGCGAGGCAATTTTTCTTTTTACCGGAAGTGTGTTGATATCACTTAATAATATTCTTCCATCAGGAGTGTGGATAAGTAAGCATTCTGAAAATAAAAAAAGATCAGTTTTCAGAATTACAGTTCAAACAAGATTTCAAGGCGGGTTTGATCTCGCAGTGCATCTTAATCATAACGAACCATCCGAAATGGTAGAAGAAGAAATAAAATGGAAAATTATGGCCGGCACAGAAGTAAACGGAGAAAGACTAGCGGCAAAGATTGGTGGTTTGTGGGAAGAGTATAATTTATGGACTGAAGAGTTTATCGGTGATGAATCTGTTGAACGATTTATCAGACGTGAGTATAAACGTAACGATGAATTTACTTTCGAAAAGCTGCGCAATCTCTGGAAATTTTTTGTGTGGACTGCTTCTGCTGCATACGTTAAGTTTTGGAAATTATCTGATATGAAAATGGAACTTACTAATACCAATCCAGATGAAATAGTTGTTTCACCTCACGATTATCAGACAGGATGTATAATCACATCATTTTCTAAAAGAAGAAAGACGGAATCCACTTTAGAATTTATAATGAATTTTTATGAAAGCTTTGTTAAGCAGACCGAAGATAAATATCCGCAGATAAAAAAAGCCTCGGTCTGGAATGCAATTTTTTCGGGAATTCTGGAAGCTGAGGGGACTGAAGATGGAATTCATTTAATTAATAAATTTAGGCGGGAACTTGAAAACTCTGAGATAGAAAATAAAAATGATATTGCACTAAGGATAGATTCATTTTTGCGTAACATTAAGAACAACGGTTATCTTCCAAAGCAGCTTTATTTTTCAGTAAAAAGATTTCATCGCTGGTATCATCTTAACAGAAACGCATCGCTTTCAGCACAAGCCGAAATGATTTATGAACTATATGAAACCTACCGCTTATTTGATGTTGAAGAACATTATCCGGCAGCGCGAACCAGGTTTTTTCTTGAAACGGTTTTTTATAATTCCACACAAAGATTTAAAGAAGTTTTACGTGAACTGGTAAGAAAACAAAGGCACCGTAAAATATCTAAAGATGAATCTTTAAAACTTATTTCATCATTGCATTTTGAATTTGAACTGGATGAAAAGGAAACGTATTTTATTACCCGGCTTGGATATCCCCATCTTAAACCTTCTGATTCTGCGGCCCTGTTAAAGATAAAATCTGAAATAGCCGCACAACCAAACCTTGTTGTTCAACTGCAGGATGATGACGGAAATATCTTTACCATAAGAAATCCAATTAATCCAAAAGAAATTTCTAAACTTCATCAACTTTATCTGGAAGCAAATCTAAATGTAAATTTCCGACCGGAGCATCATTTTCTTGTTGCGGTTTCAGACCGGGGATTTATTATCGGCGGGATTTTTTATTATAGAAGCGATGAAGAAACTGTTCACATGGAGAAAATAGTTGTATCTAACCGCTACCGCCGCAAGGGTATTAGTGAAGGACTAATGAAAGAACTTTTTAGCAGAGCTAAATCGGATAATATAAAATTTGTTACTACAGGCTTTTTCCGTCCGGAATATTTTTATCGGTTTGGATTTAAGATTGAAAGGAAATATTCGGGTTTGGTTAAAGAATTGTAAGCCATTGATGAAGATTGTAGACAGTTGGATCATTAGCTAATTTTGTTTTATAAAATACTGCAAGTAATATTTTAAGAATCATTACAGAGATAATAATGAAAAAATATTTTTTACTGCCAATTGTCTTTTTATTTTTAATAGGATGTTCATCAAGCAAACAAGTCAATAGTTTACTTCCCTTTTCTGTACCCGAGGGAAAGCATGTTGTAGTTTATACAACAGCAAACAACACAGAGTTAAGATTATCTTCTGCCGATAATTTGATCTTTAAGAAAACCCCACAGCCATTAGAATCAGAAATTTCGGTGTTTGTAAATCCGGAAAAACAGTATCAAACATTTATTGGAATCGGCGGAGCTATAACAGATGCATCAGCTGAAGTTTTTGCAAAACTACCCGCCGATAAGCAGCAAGAATTTCTGGAAGCATACTATGATCAGAATAAAGGCATCGGATACACGCTTGCCCGTACAAATATTCATAGTTGTGATTTTAGTTCCTCTAGTTATACTTATGTAACAGATGGTGATAAAAATTTAAATTCATTCAGTATTAAACACGATTTAGAATATCGTATTCCGCTTATCAAAAAAGCTATTCAAACGGCAGGTGGAAGTTTATTACTATATGCAAGCCCATGGAGTCCGCCGGCATTTATGAAAGATAATAAAAGTATGCTCAAAGGCGGCAAGCTTCTTCCGGAGTTTTATCAAACCTGGGCAACGTACTTTACGAAATTTATTAAATCATATGAGCAGGAAGGAATACCTGTTTGGGGAATTACTGTTCAGAATGAACCAATGGCAACCCAAAAATGGGAATCATGTATTTATACTGCCGAAGAAGAAAGGGATTTTCTTAAAAACTTTCTTGGACCTACGATGGCAAAGGAAGGTTTTGCTGATAAAAAAATTATCGTATGGGATCACAACCGAGATTTAATAAATCATCGTGCAGATATAATATTTTCTGATCCGGAAGCATCAAAATTCGCCTGGGGACTTGGCTTCCACTGGTATGAATCATGGTCAGGTGGAGAAGAAATGTACAACAACGTTGGTTATGTTAATGAATCTTACCCGGATAAACATCTTTTATTTACAGAAGGCTGTGCAGAAAGTTTTAGACCGGATGGTTATCAAACATGGAAAAATGCCGAACGTTATGGACGATCAATGATAAATGATTTTAATAATGGAACTGTTGGATGGACCGACTGGAATATTTTACTTGATGAAAACGGCGGTCCAAACCATGTTGAAAATTTTTGTTTTGCACCTGTGCATGCGGATACTAAAACAGGCAAATTAATTTTTACTCCCACTTATTTTTATATAGGACATTTTTCAAAATTTATAAGACCGGATGCCAATCGAGTCAGTACCGCAAGCAGCAGAAGCCAGTTGTTAAGTACATCGTTCATTAATGCCGATGGGAAAATGGTTACCGTCGTGATGAATCAAAGTGATCTTGAAACGAAATATAAATTGTATGTTGGTTCAAATGCAGTTGAACTTATGATTCCGCCGCATGCTATTCAATCACTAATTTATTAAACATTACTATTAACAAATATGAAGCACGTTATAATTTTTTTATACTCAATCTTAATGATGGTTTTTATGGATGAAATTTTAATTGGACAAAATACCGATTGGGCAAATCTTAATCGTTATAAAGATGAAAACTTAAAACTTAACATTGCTTCTGATGATGAAAGCAGAATAGTTTTTATGGGTAATTCAATTACTGAAGGATGGCTTATTACCGATCCTGTATTTTTTGAAGGCAAACCCTACATAAACAGAGGAATAAGCGGGCAAACAACTCCACAAATGCTTGTCAGGTTCAGACAGGATGTTGTTAACTTAAAACCAAGGATTGTAGTAATATTAGCCGGAACAAATGACATTGCCGGCAACACAGGACCATCAACACTTGAAATGATTGAAGATAATATTGCTTCAATGGTTGAGATTGCAAAATCTAACGGTATTAAAGTTATACTTTGTTCCGTTCTGCCGGCGTATGATTATCCCTGGAAACAGGGATTAAATCCTGCAGAGAAAATCCCAGCGTTAAATAAGTGGATAAAAGATTACTCAAACAAAAATGAAATTATTTACGTTGATTTCTATACACCAATGGCTGATGAGAGAAATGGTTTGAAAAAAGATTACTCTGAAGATGGTGTCCATCCGAATTTGGCAGGTTATAAATTAATGGAGCCCATTTTAGAATCGGCAATTGCAAAAGTGTATTAAAATACGGGATACAGATAATTACAAATATTTAAATTCAGATCGCATCAATTGTTAATTGTGGGCAGTATGAAGATGGCTTTAAAATAAAAAATGGAGATCAAAAGAAATGATCTCCACATAAAAAAAGTCCCCGATGCTGGGGTAAAACATCGGGGTAGTACTGATAATAAGCTTGGGGGAGGACTTATTACCAAGTACAATTTCAATTCTGAAGTAAAAATAATATGTTAGAATTTAAATGCAAAAAATTATTTGAAGATATGTTAAATCAATTACTAATAATACTTTAGCATTGTCAATGATTGCTTTTTACTGACTAAAATGATTTAAATAAAATATTTTAAAATATTTGACGCTGGATTGACAGTTATTTCATAGTTTTCACTCAAATTCTTACTTTCACATTTAGCTTTTCAATTATATATGGAGTTTTATGAGTAGAGAGATTCATCGCTGGTACAGCCCAAATCTTAACAAAGAAATGGAAATTGTTGTATATGGACATTATGGTTATGCATTGTTGATGTTTCCGACTGCGGCTGCAGATTATCTTGAGTATGAAAGATTTAAACTAATTGACTCAATCGGCGGTTATTTGCGTGATGGAAAATTAAAAGCTTTTTCAATTAACAGCATTAATAACGAAAGCTGGTTAAACAATAGCATGCATCCGGCTCATAAAGCTATACGTCATCAACAGTATAATAAATATGTTGTTGAAGAAGTTGTTCCGTTTATTCATAACCATAGTAAAGGCCTGGTGCCAATTGTAACCACAGGCGCTTCACTCGGGGCGCTTCATGCAGCAAACAGCTTTTTTCGGCGTCCGGATATTTTTAGCGGAACTATAGCCATGAGCGGCAGTTATGATTTAAAAAGTTATACAAAGGGATATTTTGATGACAACGTTTATTTTAACTCACCTGTTGATTATCTGCCACGATGGGATGATGAACATATGTTTGATCATATGAGGAAAGGAAGAATAGTTATTGCAACCGGACAGGGTAGCTTTGAAGATCCAAATGCTTCGCGGCAATTATCGGATATATTAAATGCACGCGGAGTAAAACACTGGCTAGATTTATGGGGTTATGATCAACCACACGATTGGCCAACGTGGAGAAGTATGCTTCCCTATTTCCTGGGGAATATCAAATTTTAATTTAATCGGTAACTCTGCGCTGCAGATCATTGTTACAGATTGTATAAAAAATAATATGATACCGCATCAGAATCGGAATAATAATTTTTCTTTAAGGGGAATATGAACTGGAAAGAATTCTTAATAGTAAAAAGAAATAAAATTGAGTTAATCGTTACCGTTGTGCTTCTTATAATTGTTTTAACAAGCCTGGCTAATTTTTTAAAATTTGTAGAGGCACGATCGGGTGTTGTTTTACCTGATCCCATATTAACTCTGTTTAATCCAATAGATTTAACCTGGCTAATATTTATACTTATATATCTATCTCTTATTGTTGCAATTGCAATGCTTTCTAAAAATCCCGAACAGCTATTGTTTGCTGTACAACTTTACACATTAATGGTTGCGGTAAGAATAATTGCCATGTATTTGCTTCCTTTAGATCCGCCGGCAACAATGATTATCCTAAACGATCCATTTGTAGAATTTTTTGGAACAGGACAAACATTAACTAAGGATCTTTTCTTTTCCGGACACACTGCTACGTTGTTTATTTTATTTTTAGTTTCAGAAAAAAAAGTATTTAAATCATTATTTTTAATTAGCACAATTGCTGTGGCAATAGCAGTATTGTTGCAGCACGTACACTATACAATAGATGTTTTTGCAGCTGTCTTTTTTACTTATGCTTGTTATAAAATTGTTTTAAAAGTAAAAACCGGGTTGATTAATGAATAAGATCTTGAATAAAGAAGAAATATTTTCAATTCAAAAATTTGTTTCAAAAGATTTTGTAAAGAGCGATTATTCATCGCTTATTCCGAGTAATGATTATGAAAAACTTGAAGAATTCCGTAAATACTTAACTGAAAAAATGAAAGAGATGCTTGATAAGAATTATAACCTCTTAATAAATACACTTTACAGAATTGATATCAGTGAAAATAAATTAGCAAAATTATTTGCCGGCAAGAATAAAGAATCAATTCCGGAAAAACTTGCTGATCTGATAATTGAAAGACAAATCGAAAAGATTAATTTTAGAAAACAGTACCGGGAAGGAAAATTATAGGAGTTTTTTTAATTTATTATGCCTGTAAGATTTACAAGGTGTAATATTTTGTTAAATTGAAAATTAACCTCACAATAGCTAACTTCATCCACTATAATTATATAATTATCTGATATTTTCTTTAATATAGGCATACTTAACAGGAGCCGCCATGGGTTTATTTGAAAATAAACGACTTAGTGAATTAGAAAAAGAAAACGAAGAACTTCTCTTTAAAATAAACAGTATTTCAGAGAAGGAAGAAAGTGTTCGTAATCTTAACGATGTTTTAAAGAAGATGCGAATGGAAGTTGCCGATCTTAATGAGCGAAAACTGAGTCTTTCCAGTGAGATAGAATCTTTGCGTGAACAAAAGTCGCAAGCCAAATCCGACATTGAGGGATATAATAAAGAAATCCTTAATCTGCGGCATCTAAAATTAGAGGAACAAAATACTCTGCTTGATTACTCCTCCCGAATTGATAAAATCAAAAACCAGATAAATAACGATGAAAACTTAAGAAGTATTGAATCAAATATTGAGAATGAAACAAGTAATAATCAAAAAGAGATTGAAGCGCTAAGACAGGAGTGCGATGATCTAAACGATAAAATATTTGCTGCCGAAGAAAGGATTGATGAGTTAAATTCTTTAGAGGATGAATTAATTGAAAGAATAAATGATAAACGAAAAGAAATTGAATCATTAAACACCGAACAACTTAAAAAATCTTATAAAGAAGTAAGTGCTGTTGAAGATAAAATTACTCAACTGACCGATGATCAAAACAGAGTATTAGATGAGATACACATTAAAGAAAAGGAAATAACTGAGCTAAATCTAAAACTATTTGATCTTAAAGAAAAAGAAAATCAATCTGTTAATCTTTTAAAAGAATTAGATGAAGAAGTAAGTGAAAAGAAAAAACAATCAGAATTTCTCGGATCAAAAATATCAAATCTCTACGACGAAGAAGAAACAAGAAAAAAACAAATTCGTGAACTAGTAAGACAGGCTGATGAACAGAAACAAAAAGTTGAAGCATTACAATCAAGAATATCTGAACTTGAAGAGGAAGAAAAGAAGAAAAAATCAGTACTCTCAAAAGTATTTAATCAGCTAAAGTTTAAAGAAAATCTTACTGAAGAAAAGAAACAGACCTTAGAAGAACTTGAAAAAGTTGGAAAAGAAAGAATTCATTGGATTGAAGAAATATCCCGCGAAGCCAAAGAGCAGGAGCTAAGACTTGATGTTATTAAAGAAGAAATATCAAAATTATCTGAAGAAGAATCGTTAAAATCTCGAAAGCTAAATGAGCTTAATGAACTCATCCGTGTTAATGAAACTAATTTAGATCAAAAGAGAATGCGCTTTAGGGAACTTGAGCTAATGGAGCAGGAACAATTAGAAAAGATTGATAAACTTGAGGAAGAATTAAACCTTCAAGAAACAAAATCCAATGAGCTAAGAGAAGAGTTAGCAGTATTAGTCGATGAGATTGAGAATAAAAAATCAGCAGTTTTGGAATTATCAGATCAGATTAAACATGATGAGGCATATCTTAAAGAAAAAGAATTACTGAAAAAAGAAATTGAATCTGAAGAACAGAATAAATTATTAAAAATTGAAGAGCTTAATAATGCAATTCAGATCAATGAGCAAAAAGCAGAAGAGATACGGAAGAATTTATCCAGTCTGGCAAAAGAAGAAGAGCAGAAAAGATCCGATCTGGCTAAAATAACTGAACATTTAAGTGCTAACCAATCTTTACTTAGCGAAAAAATTATTCCCGCTAAAACTGAATTAGAAAAAGTTACTACCGAGCTTAATAATAAAAATGAAAAATTAATTGAGATTACTATTCAATTAAAACAAGAAGAAGAAAAATCAGAAATAATAAAAGAAGAGATCAGAATACTTACTGATGAAAACATCCAGAAAAAGATAAAACTTGAAGAAATAAGCGCTGAAATAGATCAGAAGACTGCGAGCGTTGCAAACAGAATTATTGAACAGGAATTTAAAGAGAATGAAAAAAGATTTGCTTTAGAGGAACTGATTAATGAGGTAGAAGCTCAAAACGCTGAAGCTGAAAAAATACGTTCAGTAATAAATGATCTTAAACAAACTGAAAAAAGCACCCGGATTAAGGTCGATGAACTTGCTGAACAGATAAAAGAAAAAGTTGATAGACTTAACATTATTGAAAAAAGTTTTACTGCACGGGAAAATGAAAGTCAGATATTAGAATCTCAGATGGCTGAGAAACTTAAAGAACTAAATGAAACAAATACTCGTCAGCAAAAAATATTTGAATCCATTGAAAGCAAACAGAAAGAACTAATTGCCGTTGAGGAATCTTTAAGCATAAAAACTAAAAGATTAGCAAAGTTGAATGCGGAAGTAAATGAAATTGAATTCCGGCACAAAGAACTTAGCAGCGAAACAAGAAGACTTGAGGAACTTAAAAACGACCTGCACAAGCGGACCATACTTGAACAAGAGGCTTATGATAAATTGAATAAGGATAAGGAAAAGATAAAAGAACTCCTTCCCTTATTAGAACAGCGAAGAGAGGAAATTGAAAAGGGCAACATGGATCTTGAAAACAGATTCACAAAAATGTTTCAGCGTTTTAATTCTGAAATGAATGAGATAACGAAGAAAAGATATGTACTTGATCAGATAGTTCAGAGGAAAGAAAAAGACATTGAAGAAAAGGATCAGCTTCTATTTGAAAAAATTAATGCTCTTGAAGAAAGTGATAGATTGTTAAACATGCGGCAGGCGGAAATAGATTCTTTTGAACAATTACTCAAATCATTTAATGAAAAGAAAGAGCAGCTTAGAAATGATCTGTTAAAACTTGAAGAACAAACTGTAGAAAAGAGAAATTCAAATGATGATATGAAACTGGAAACTGAATTGATTCAAAAGAAAAAAGTTACGATCGAGCAAAGTTTACAGGATCTTGTAAATATGATGAATCAAAAGTTTATTGAAGCGAAGGAAAAGAGGGTTAAAGTTGAAAAAGAAACAAAAGTGTATGAAGAAAAGGTAGAGGAACTTAATCATAAAATCTCTGAATCAATGGATGAACTTGTTGAACTTCAAACTGCTATTAGTATGATCAAAGTTGAACATGAAGAACATCGCGGCAATATAATGAAGCTCACATCTATAAAGAAAAAATTGCAGGAAGAAATAGTTAAAAGTCAAAGAGTTTTGCAGCGTTACCAGAAAATAAGAGAAAAATTAAAAATAGAGCAATCTATTTTAAGAAGCAGACAGGATACCATTGCCGGGAAGATTTCAATCGCTGACACATCTGATACAAGTGAAAATCAATCTGACACAGAAAAAACCCGCATGTTTAAGATTTGATTGAAATGTTTTGTACTTCTATAATAAAAAAGGGATCTGCTTCTGATCCCTTTTTAATTTTAAATTTGATATAGAACAGAAATTATTTTTTAAATACAATTGGAATTGTAACCTGAACCCTTACGTTTCTGCCGCGCTGTTTTCCGGGAGTAAATTTGCTGTTTCTAACAGCGTCCATCGCAACTTCATCACAACCTGAACCTATTCCTTTAATAGTTTTTACAGATATCACATTTCCGGTTTCATCCACTACAGCTTGCACTAAAACTTTTCCCTCTACTCCCATTCTGCTTGCAATTTCGGGATACTTAATTTTGCTCTGAATAGTTTTTAATCCGCCAACCAATTCCGGCATTTCTTCTACTGCCACAAAAAAAGCGGGCTCTTCCTCAACTTTAATATTTTCTTTTGGCGGAATTGTAGTTTCAGTTTTTGCTGCTGCTGTTTGATGCTCTTCATTTGTAGGGCTGTCAAGTAAATTTTCCTTAATGTTTGAAGCAATCAAAGTGCTTTCTTCCTTTATTGAAATCTCAGGTAAGGGAGGAACAACAACTTTATTTTCTTTAATTGATCCCTTTAATTCGGGTGTTTTAAGGTTTTGCGTTTCACTTATAGTCTCAGATTGAGTTGGAGGATTAGAGTTTTCATTGGTAACAAAAGTGGATTCTGCCGTTAAATTTAATTTTTCCGGTTTTGAATTTGTACTAACAATCTGTTCAGGGGTGCCTGTATAGTTTACATATAGAAAAACTGAGGATGCAGCTAAAAGAACTATAGCCGCAGCTGCAATATATATGCTTTTTCTTTTACGAACAGGTTTTTGGTTTCTACTTTCAAAATTTGAAACCTTAATTTGATTTACAGGTTCTGTTACATCATCTTCAATCTTTGCTATAATTTCATCTATGTTTATTGATTCTTTAGCAGGCACAGTTGCACTTACTTTATCCTTTACGGGCTTAGATTCAAATACCTGCGGAACAATTTCTTGTTTTGGAGTATCAACCTGTTTATCCTCTTCCGTAAATTGAATTTCTCTAATTTTTAATTTGGTTTTATCAACGGCAGGTTGAACAGGATGATAATTATTCCGGTTTCTACCGAATGAATAGTTTGTTTCTTCTTTTGGATTTATTGGCTCTGACTGTTTATTTACTATCGAAGATGGATTGATCGTAGTTGCAGTTATGTTCTTATCAACAAAAACATTGCTTCTGCTAAATACTTTTGGCGATTCGTTATCCTTAATTTTAATAGCAGAATCTTCGATAATAGGTGATTTTATTGGTGTCTCCGGACTCTGAAATTCTTTTACCGGAACATTCTCAACCTTTTTTGGTTCATTATTCAATTCAGGTAATTTCTTTTGGATTTCAACTTTATCGTGTGGCGTAACTGAAAATTCAGTTTTACTTTTCTTTTCTTCCCTCTCGACAAACACATTTACTTTTCTAAGGTCTTTCGGAGGTTCATTGCTCTTAATTTTTATATCAGAGTTATCTGCTACTTGTGAGACTGGAGTTTTCTCAACTAACTTCTCCTCTTTTGGTTTATCAGGAATAATTTTTTTATTAGCCGATGGAACTTCGTCCTTCTTAAAAAATTCTTTTAGGTCTATGCTGCTATTAGGTATTAATCTGTTTTTAGGAATAACATCATCATTTACTAAAGTTGATGCCGGTTCGTCAATAACAATTGAAGGATCATCATTATCAATATTTAATTCTTTTTTATAATCATATGATGATAAGGTTTTGCCTTCATTTGTTTTATCCTCCGCAATAACTTCTTTTACTGAATCTTTAATCTGTACAGGAGTAATAATTTTTGGGGCAGCTATTTCAGATTTTTTTTCCGGTACAACATAATCTTTGAATTGAATTTTTTTCTCTTCTTTATTGACAACGGGTGTATTCTTAAAGACCGTTTCAATAGTTTCCAGCTTTTTCAAAATACTTAACTCTTCAGGATCACGTTCTCTGAATTTTAATTCAAAATCTGATTTATTTTTTTCAGGTATTTCAGTGTCTTTGATAATTTCCGGGATAGGGTTTGGTGTTTGAACTTGAATATGCTCCTGAATTGGTTCTTGGATTGGCTCTTGAATATCATCAATTATATCCTGCTCAGTTCTTGAGATTGTAACTTCATCCTGATCGCCCTGCACAATTGCCTTAAATAAATTTCTTATTTGTTCACCAAGTTCAGATACAGGATTTTGTAATGGAATAACCACTGAAAGTAATGCTGTTAAATTTTGATACTCGCCTAATTCTTTCCATAAAAAATCAGATTCATTTTCTCTCATCTTGTTTAGTATAACTTTTTCTTTTGATGAGAGACAACCTAAAGCTTCAACCTTTATGAGATTTAAAATATCCTTATTAGAAGTGTTCTCGGTTTTTCCGGTGTACTGCTCATAAAGATTTTCCATAATGCTTAAGATTTTTTGTCTCACAGTCACAACGGGAACATTTAATCTCTTTGCAATTTCTTCCTCATTTAAACCCTCAAAATACACTAGTGATAACACCAGGTTTTGTGCTTCTGTAAGATTACTTTTATATGTTTTTATTTTTGTACTGAGTTCTGTTCTTTTATTAATATCTATTGGACTTATAACCTGTGAAACTTTTGGCAGAAGGTAATCGATCTCATATTCATCTGAGTATTCGGGAATATCTTCACCAAACTTTATGCGGTTAAGAGTATCAATTGAAAGATTTCTTGCGAGCAGTATCAACCATGTAAAAGCACTCTCCGTACTGGTACTGTAATACTCTAATCGCTTTAGAAAAACTGAAAAAACATTTAGTAGAACTTTTTCAGCCAGTTTGGGATTAGTTACTATTTCTTTAATCAATGAATAAATTGTTGCTGAATATCGATTAAAAAGTTCTTCAAATGCACTTTGGTTATATCCTACTATTTGAAGAATAAGTTCACTGTCTGTTGTATGTTGATTTTCTGACATCACAATTATCATAATTTGTTTAATAGGATAGTTATTTATGCAATTTTATTGCCAAAATGATACCGGTAAAAACCCGAATTATAGCCCAATAACAAGTTCCCGCTTAAGCGTTAATTTGTTATTTTTACCTTCAAAATTTTTACAAAGGTAAATATGACCTCGCGACAAATTCGTCAGCAATTTTTGGATTTTTTTAGTAATAAAGATCACCGAATAGTTTCATCCTCTCCCGTTGTTCCCTTCGATGATCCAACCTTGCTTTTTACTAATGCCGGAATGAACCAATTTAAAGATGTTTTTTTAGGCAAAGGTACCAGGGAATACAAAAGAGCAGTGGATACTCAAAAATGTATACGTGTTTCCGGCAAGCATAACGATTTGGAGGAGGTTGGGCACGATACTTATCATCATACTTTATTTGAAATGTTAGGCAATTGGTCTTTTGGTGATTATTATAAGAAAGAGGCAATTGGCTGGGCATGGGAATTATTGACGGAAGTATGGAAACTTCCTAAAGAAAGATTATGGGCAACTGTCTATAAAGATGATGATGAAGCGCTACAACTCTGGAAATCAGAAACGGATATAAATCCCGCGCACATTTTAAAGTTTGCGGAAAAAGATAACTTCTGGGAAATGGGCGAAACAGGTCCTTGCGGTCCGTGCTCAGAAATCCATATAAACGTTGGTGATGATCTTGAGAATGCTGAACTTGTCAATGAAGGATCACCGGAATGTATTGAAATATGGAATTTAGTTTTCATCCAATATAACAGAGATGAAAATGGAAAATTACACGAACTTCCAGCAAAGCACGTTGATACGGGGATGGGCTTTGAACGAGTTTGTGCAGTACTGCAAAATAAAAAATCGAATTATGACACGGATGTTTTTATACCAATTATCGAAGCTGTTGTGGAACTGTCTAAAGTACAGTATGATAAAGAAGAAGATAGAATACCAATGCGCGTTATCGCTGACCATATCCGGGCATTAACATTTGCAATTGCTGATGGGGCCGTGCCCGGTAATGACGGACGAGGTTACGTGCTTCGCAGAATTTTAAGACGCGCCGCACGTTATGGAAGAAAAATAAATCTTAAAGAACCGTTTCTTTTCAAACTGGTCGATATAATTTCCAAAACGATGGGCGATGTTTTTCCTGAGATTGTTGAGAAAAAAGAGTACGTTAAGAAAATTATCAAAGCTGAAGAAGATAGTTTTAATGCAACACTAGACAGGGGAATCGAATTGTTTGATAGTGTTGTTAAAACATTAATTAAACAAAATGTAAAAGTAATACCGGGTAAAGATGTTTTTAAACTTTATGATACATTTGGTTTTCCTGTTGATCTTACAAATGTGATGGCAAGAGAAATTAATTTTGGTATTGATGAAGAAGGTTTTAATAAACTGATGAATGAACAAAAATTACGTGGACGTGAGGCATCAAAAGATAAATTTGCTTCAGTAAGTGTTTCGTTAAACGATTTATCAGGATTTGATTTGGTTGATTCCAATCCAACAATATTTACTGGCTATGATGAGTTAAAAAGTAAAGCAAAGGTTACAGGTATTAAACACGAGGGTGAAAATACATTGGTGATACTTGATAGATCCCCGTTTTATGTTGAATCCGGCGGACAAATTGATGATTTAGGAAGAATAGTTTTTGATAATAAGGAATATGATGTTGTTGATGTTACAAAAATTGATAATCAGGTTGTTCATATCATTAACTCTAATAAAACAGATTCATTAAAAATAGGAAATGAAGTTTCTGTTGAAGTTGATGAAGTTAGGCGGTGGAACATAATGCGCAATCATTCTGTTACCCACTTCTTACATAAAGCTTTAAGAACAGTTCTTGGAACTCATGTTCAGCAAGCAGGCTCTTATGTTGGTCCGGATAGATTACGATTTGATTTTACTCATTTTGTAAAATTAAGTGCAGATGAAATTAAAGAGATAGAAACAATAGTTAATCAGCAAACAAGAAAAAATCTTCCACTGATTCATCATCGCAACACTCCGTTTGAAGAAGCAAAAAAAATGGGTGCACTGATGTTTTTTGGTGACAAATATGGCGACAAAGTTAATGTTGTGCAATTCGGAGATTTTACTATGGAATTCTGCGGTGGAACCCACGTACACAACTCTTCTGAAATTGGTTTATTTAAAATTTTAAATGAATCGTCAATTGCAAGCGGTGTGAGAAGAATAGAGGCGGTTACCGGAGCCGGGGTGGAGAAATTTATCCAGATTCAATCAGAACAAATAAAATTATCTGAGCAAAGAATTGAAGAGCTGCTTGATACAAAGAAAAAACTTGAAAAGGAAAATGCTGAACTTAGAATTAAGGAAAAACTGGAGCAGCTCGATCATATATTATCTTTAGCTTCAGAAGAAAAGAGCATTAAGATTTACAAAGGTAAAGTTCATGCCGATTCAATGGAGGAGCTAAAATCCTTTGGTGATGAAATGCGTAATAAAATTAAAACAGGTGTTGGGGTTTTGATCGCACAGATTGATGATAAAGTCGGTATTGTCTCGGTTGTGTCTGATGATTTAATTAAATCCAAAAATTTAAGTGCGGGAAAAATTGTTGGCGAGCTTGCAAAATTAGTTGGAGGCGGAGGAGGTGGTCGTCCTCATCTTGCAACCGCAGGTGGTAAAGAAGTTGGACAAATAGTTACTGCGCTCTCCAAAGTAGAAAAAATTGTTGGTAGTTTTTTGTAATTTAATTTTGATTAAAGGTCATTTCGATCCCGATTTATCGGGAGAGAAATCTGATTGATATTAGCGATAAGATTTCTCACCGACTGAAGTCGGATTCGAAATGACGGACTAAATTTTTTAACACCGGTTCTAAATATTAAAACTGTTTTTTTATAATTTTTTCTTTTCACATTTAACTTTTGACGTTTGACATATTATGAGTAAAACAAAATTAAAATACATCTGCTCTAACTGCGGATATGAATCATTGCGATGGATAGGTAAATGTCCCGAGTGTGAAAGCTGGAATTCCTTTACTGAAGAGATTGTTGAAACCTCACCACGTAAAGCAAACATTTCAAAATCAAGATTTAGCTATAATAAAATTCTTGACATTTCTGCAAACGAAGATGAAAGAATAAAAACAGGCATTATAGAATTTGATCGTGTGCTTGGCGGTGGAATTATGCCCGGCTCTGTTATACTTCTTGGTGGTGATCCAGGAATTGGTAAATCAACAATTGCAATGCAGGCAGCAGCAAGTATTAAAGAAAAGGTTTTATACGTAACCGGTGAAGAATCAGAAAAACAAATCAAACTGCGATCAAGCAGGTTAAATGTAAAATCAGATTCATTTTTTGTTCAGGCAGAAACTGAATTATCAAACATACTTGGTGCAATAAAAGAAATTTCTCCTTCCGTTGTGATTATAGATTCAATCCAAACAACATACAGAAGCGAATTAGAGAACTCGCCGGGAACAATCACACAGATTAGAGAATGCACAGCTTTGTTAATGGAAGAAGCAAAGAAAAATCATTACTCGGTAATTATAATTGGGCATGTAACCAAAGAAGGAATGATAGCCGGACCAAAAATTCTTGAGCATATGGTTGATACCGTTTTGCAATTTGAAGGCGAATCAAATCACTCATTTAGAATTTTACGCGCACAAAAAAACAGATTTGGCAGCACAAATGAAATTGGTGTTTTTGAAATGCGTGAAGATGGTTTGCGTGAAGTAACAAATCCCAGCGAATTGTTTTTAAGCGAACGTGAAAAACAGACGCCGGGCTCAGTTGTAACATCAAGCATTGAAGGAAGCAGACCAATTCTTTTGGAAGTTCAGGCATTAGTAACTCCATCAAATTTTGGATATCCCCAGCGAGTATCAAATGGATTTGATCAAAAAAGATTATCAATTCTTTTAGCTGTTCTTGAAAAACGAGCAGGAGTTAGAGCATCAGTGAACAATGTTTTTGTAAATGTTGCGGGTGGAATTAGAGTAATCGAACCAGCAGTTGATCTTGCAGTTTGTGTAAGTATAGCTTCCAGTTTGATAGATAAAGTTGTTGATAATCAAACAATAATAATTGGTGAAGTCGGGTTAGGAGGTGAAATAAGAAGCGTTGGACATATCGAAAAAAGAATACAGGAAGCACAAAAACTTGGATTTAAAACTGCAATTATTCCCGAAGGAAATTTTAAATCAATAAAACAGTCTAATGCTATAAATGTGATTGCTGTTGAAAATGTTAAAGACGCAATCGGAAAACTTCTTTAAACTTAAAACCATAATCTCAAAGAAATTTATAATATATTAATTTTCAATGTACTAACGCATGATTACATGGTTGTATGAATGCAGGGGTGATTTAGACTTTGATTTAATTAATTGAATAATTCTTCCCATGTATCCATGCCTTTGTGCAACCAAGCTATTTCAAAATCATGGATTCATTCAATCATGCTACTAAATTATTCACATATCTAGATGCACCAACCGAATCCAGCAAGTATTTTTATAATGTATAAATTATAATCCATAGTAAAATTCAGTGGCAAATCTTAGTTAAAAGGTTCAAGATGAGACAGAAAGCCCTGTTTAGGGCTTAAAACGAATGATTAATTTTATTTTTTCTTTGTTTCTTTAAATAATAATATTATTTTATTCCCGCGTCGATCGACGTTTTTTTGTTCAATTAATTAAAGGTTCGTTTCGTGAGTACAAAATTGTTTGTAGGGAGTCTCCCCTGGTCAGCTAGCGACGAAGATTTGCAGACTGCATTTGCCGCACATGGCAACGTGCTTTCAGCAAAGGTTGTTACTGATAAAGAGACCCGCAGATCACGAGGGTTTGGTTTCGTTGAATTCGAAACTGAAGCTGAAGCCACTGCGGCTATTCAGGCACTAAATGGTTCTGAACTCAAGGGTCGTAATATCATCGTAAGTGAAGCAAAACCCAAGAAATAAGTTCTGTTTATTTCCTTTTGAGCGCTCTTTTCAGAGCGCTTTTTTTTTGCCTCGGCTGAAACGTTTATAACAGCGGAAGGTTCAATCCAACTCTGAAATTATTTCCATCTCTGTAATTCAGTTTCCACATAAATTCCAGTTTAAATGGAAGTAATCCTTGACCCAAAGCAAAACCAATTTCATAAAATGGATGCTTAAGAGATTTAACCGGATTTGTTAGAATTTTAGTTGTCTTACTGGTAATATCTGCCAAAGCAGCATTAAAAATTAAAGATAACATTATTTCCCAATTTTTTAGTTTGGGAATATTCATTAATCTAAATATTTCATCACGGAAATCGTGAGTAAAATTTAATGTCAATATTTTATCTCCAACAATTTCATTTATGTTTAATGTTCTGAAAGTTTGAGAATGAAATAAAATATCAATATTGCCTGGTACAGAATACAGATTTTGATATGCAGTTGTTCCTTCATTCAATCTTGCATAAATATTAATATTTAAGGATGCTGATTTAAAAGTTTGCAGGAATGCTCTTGTATTGAATTCATAAGTCGTAAAATTTAATCCACTACTGAACAGACCCTTATTAGAATAAGTAACCTCACCGGATAAAAGGATAAAAGATCTTCCAAGAGATGTTCTTCTGCGAAAATATCCATCTTCAATATAATCCCTAAAATCAATATCAAACCCAAGACTAAGGGAATTAATCTTTGTCTGATAAATCTGAGGATTGACGTTATATGTTTTATCTTTATTGAAAAAGGAAAAATCAGTATTAACAACGACAGAATTATCAGTGTGGTTTTTGAATTTAGCTCGTAAGTTTAAAACGGGAAGTACTTCGCCTTCAATTCCTATTTCAAAACCCTTTGAATAATAATAATCTCTGAATTCATTTTTAGAAATTAAAGTTATCAGTGTCGATATTAATTCACCGTATTTATCAGAACTGCCAAACATAATATTTGTTTTATTAAATGCTGCAAATTTTATTTCCCATGTACGATAGTCACCAAGTAAATATCCGGAACTAAAATCCCATTTAAATTTTTTGTCAGAAAACCCATAAGATGTTTTTAAAGCTGAATTAAATCTTCTATGAAAAGCATCGTCTGCAAAAACCCCGAAATCAAAAGCATGTCCTGCTACACGTGAAAAATGATACATTCCTAATGGTGCACTTATCGAAATGTTATCCGATAGATTGATGCTGGTGTTAAGTAAGGAAAAATTATCCAGAAATTTTTTGGGAACATTTTTAATGCTATCTATTCTATTGTAAGCTCGCTCTTCTTCCAAAGTATTTGGAATTGTTTGTGTGTTTTGCCAGTACAACGAATCTACTTCATCAGCATCGGGTAACACAGTAACAATTGCTTTATTAAAAATATTTTGATCAATGTTTTTATTTATTGAATAATCAAACATTATTGTGCTCAGTTCAAATCCAAATCTTAACAATCCTAAAACATTTGCCTTAACAAACAAACGATAATCAACCGGCATAACTATTCCGTCGTATTCATCAAACTGCTGATAAACGTTTACCGTATCGAATAATCTTCCTGTGTTGGCTGCACGATTAAGTATCAAATCCACTTTAAGTAAATCGAAGGTACTGTCTGCAATAAAGATTTTTCCGGAAAATCCCGGATCAGCAGAATTATCCGGCTCAATATGAATCTGATAAACAGTTTTATTGTTTTGAGCTAAAACATTTTCAATATAATAGTAGTAATAATTCAGGGCGTTATCAGAAATTGGACCGGGCAGATCTCTTCCTAAAAAATTTACTTCGTTTTCATAAAAATCCTGAATGAGTCTTCCGCCGGTTAATGTATTTATGGATGGAGGAAAGTTAGCGCTTTGCTTTCTTGCAAGAATGACAGATTTAAATTTATCCGGTTTCTGAAAATAATTCCTGCTGTGGTTTTCGAGAATCCCCGAAACGATTAATTCAGTTGTATCACTTCCGCCAAGCCCAACACCAATGCTATTGTTATCAGCAGAAATATCTTCAGTGGTTCTTATTAGTCCTTTTGTGTAGGCTTCAACCACATAGTTGTTTAGGTTTTGATTGCGAATATTTTTTTGGGTGATTGCTTTACGAATAATTTCTAATGCGGGATTTATCCCCGGTTTAACCACAACTTCGGGTAAGGCTATTTCTGATTGTCTAAGTGAAAAATTTTCATCATAAAGATTTTTATCTATATTGATTTGCAGAGTATCTGAATAATATCCAATAAATGATGAAATAAGAATATACTTCCCTTGCTTAAGTTTCAGTTCATATTCACCGTTTATATTAGATGATGTTCCAAGCGATGTTCCATCAATACGAATATTGGCGAAAGCCAGAGCAGATTTTGTATTCGCATCAAAAATTTTGCCTTTAATTGTAAACTGTTGAGCATTTAATATTGATGTTAAGATTATGGCTTGTAATAATATCTTTACTATTATCATTTGTTTTTTGTGTAATTGTTATTGCAAAAATAAGAATTGCTGAATTATGAAACTTTTTATACTAATATACAGGTTTAATCAATGATTACCGGTTAAAAAATTTCCAGATAATTAAATGTTATTAGTATTTTTATACATAAATTTTTTAAATAGAGGAAAAAATGAAAAACATCGTATGGATACTTTTAATAACAGTTCTGTTTTTAACAAACAAAAATATTATTGCTCAGGATTCTTTATCAACAGAAAGTATTGATCCTAAGATTGTACTGGAGAAATATCTTGACGCAATTGGAGGAAGAGACGCACTTTCTAAAGTTGAGGACAGAACTACAATTATGCGTGGAACCGCAATGGGTCAGCCCCTTACAATTATTGTAAAACAAAAAACTCCCAATAAAATGCGACAGGAAGTTAAAGCCGGCGGAATGGATCAGACTATAATTTTTGACGGTGAAAAGGGAATTATGAAAGCCGCTGCCCAAAGTATTGAGGTAACCGGAAAAGAGCTCGAACAGCTTAAAACAGAAGCATCAATGGAATTAATGTTAAATCCTGAAAATTTTGGAATCAAGCTTTCTTACGAAGGAGCAGAAAAAATTGATGGTAAGGATGTTAACAAAATTAAAATGACTTTACCTTCAGGAATAAGATGGTTTGCATATTTTGACGCAGAATCCGGATTAAAAATTAAAGAGCAAAAGGAATTACAAACTCAGATGGGATTAGTCGAACAGGTTATAACTTTTGGCGATTATACGGAAGTTGATGGAATAAAGTATCCCTTTAAACTTATACAATCATTCGGTCCGCAATCGGTTGAAATGACTGTGAGCAGTGTTAAAGTTAATAAAGGACTATCAGATGATCTTTTTGTAATTGCTGATGATAAATAATAAATATTCGGCTATTGTTTTTGATCTTGGTCAAGTGCTTGTTCGTTTTGACTACAAATTCTTTGTCGAAAAAGTGAACAAGCATAAAAACGGAATTGGTGAGCAATTCATGGAGTTATATAAACGCAATTATAATATTCACAGGGATTTTGAAAAGGGAATAATATCTGAAAAAGATTTTATAGACCAAATGTTAAAATATCTTGATCATACAATAGATGCAGAAACATTTTGCAGATATTGGTCAGATATTTTTTCTCTTAATGATAATGTTGTAGAAATTTTACCTCAGCTTAGAAAACATTATAAACTTTACCTGTTATCCAATACAAATTCAATTCATAAAAAATATGGATATCAGGATTACGAATTTCTAAAGTTATTCGATAAGCTATTTCTTTCTCACGAAGTCGGATTTGTTAAACCCGAAATTGAAGTTTATCAATCAGTCGAGAAAGAATCGGGCTTTCCTCCTAATGAACATATCTTTATTGATGATATTTTAGAATATGTTGATGCGGCAAAAAAACTCGGTTGGGATGGAATCCAATTTTTGGGATACGATGATTTGATAAAGAACCTTAGACAAAGAAAAATATTATGAACGAAGTAATAAACGATTTACAAGGCAGCAGATTTGTTCTGGATGTAAATGGAAGTGAAGTTTATGTTCTTTACGCTGAAGATAAAGATGTGATTGACTTGTATTCAACGTATACCCCGCCAAAATTACGCGGACAAGGATTGGCAGAAAAAGTTGTGTTAGCGGCTTTTGAATATGCAAAAGAAAGAAACTTAAAAGTAATTCCAGGTTGCTGGTACGTTAGAAAGTTTTTAGAGAAACACTCTGAATATCAATCGCTGGTAATAAAATAATTTTTAACAAATTCAATTTAGCAGAATGCAAAAAAAAGAAATATCAAAACAATGGCTCACGCATTTTGAAAAATCAAATCAGCTTGAATCACCGGATTATGAAAACACATTAAAGTATTTTCAAAAATTTGTGGATAGCACACCGTTTGTAAAAATTAAAACAATTGGTTTAACTCCGCAAGGCAGAGAATTAAAAGTAATCATTGTATCAAAAGATAAAGCATTCACTTCTGCTCAGGCAAAGAAGACCGGAAAGGCAATTGTACTTATCCAAAACGGAATTCATCCGGGTGAAGTTGAAGGCAAAGATGCTTGTATGCTTCTGCTCAGAGAAATTCTGATCACAAAAGAAAAGCAGCATCTTTTAGATAATTCAATATTATTAATTATTCCAATTCTTAATGTTGATGGTCATGAAAGAGTTAGTCCATTTAACAGGCCAAATCAAAACGGACCAAAGAAAATGGGCTGGCGAACCAATGCTCTTAACTTGAACCTGAACCGTGATTATCTAAAGGCTGATACTCCTGAGATAAAATCTTTCTTAAAGCTTTTTAATGATTGGCTCCCTGATTTTATGATTGATAATCACACTACTAATGGCGCTGATTACCAATATCACGTAACTTATGGAATAGAAACTCATCAAAATATTGATCGTGATTTGGTGAACTGGATTGATAAAAAATATTTGCCATACTTAACTAATAAAGTTGAAGGTGATGGATTTATTGTTGGTCCGTATATGGAATTCAAATCCGGAACTATTGAAAGTGGCATATTAGATTTACCTTCACCGCCAAGATTATCACACGGATATTGTGCAGCACAAAACAGAATTTGTTTACTTGTAGAGACTCATAGTCTAAAGCTTTTTGCAAATCGTGTCTTTTCAACAAAATCAATGATGGAGCACACATTAAGTTTTGTAAATGATAACCATAAAGAAATTATTTCTGTTAACAGGGTTGCAGATAAACAAACAATCAAAAACTATCTTGCTGATAAAAAGAAATTTCCTCTTGTGCTGTCGGGCAACGGAAAGTTTGATAAATTTTTGTTTAAAGGATTTGAATGGAATGACGAGTACAGTGAAATTACCGGCTCAGCTGTTCGTAAGTACACAAACAATCCAATCGAAATTGAAATCCCTATTTTCAATAAAGCCAATTCTTTAAAAAAAATTATTGTACCCGCTGCTTACCTAATTCCTCAGCAATTTGTAAAAGTGATTGAGGTAATAAAAGCTCATCAAATCAATTTTAGCCAAATTAAAACGGCTAAAAAGATAAAAGTTGAAAAATACCGGTTCAAAAATATTCAGTTTGCACCAAGACCATATGAAGGCAGACATCTTCCATCATTTAGTTGTGAATTATTTTCCGAATGGGCAATTATTGAACCGGGAACAATAGTGGTTCCTTCAAATCAAAGACAACTAAGAGTATTAGTAAACTTACTTGAACCAGATGCACCGGATTCTTTTGTTAGCTGGGGATTCTTTAACGCTTTCTTTGAACGAAAAGAATATGCAGAAGCTTATGTAATGGAACCAGTAGCAATGCAAATGATGAAAAATGATTCCGAATTAAGATCTGAGTTTTACAAAAAATTAAACGAAGATGAATACTTTAGAAATAACGAAGGGGAACGACTGGATTTCTTCTACAAACGTTCGCAGTTTTATGATAGAGGTGAAAATGTGTATCCAATAATGAGGCTGATCAATAAATCTAATATTTGATTTTGACAAAATTAAGTTTAAACTTTCTATTATAATTAACTAAGTGATACTAAGTGTTCTTAGTGTCTAAGTGGTTATTCTTTCTTTTACCACTAAGACACTTAGAGCACACAGATACACTAAGGAGTAAAGTCATGTTAACAATTCTTTGCATTTCCAGTTATGAAAAAGGATTTGATTTTATGCGCGAAGCTAAAAACCAGGGATGCCGCGTTATTTTGCTTACATCAAAAAGTTTAGAAAATGCTGATTGGCCAAGAGAAAGTCTTGATGAGATATTTTACATCCCGGACAAAAACAAAGACTGGAACATGCAGGATGTAATTTACGGCGTAAGTTATCTTGCACGAACTGAGCAGATAGATAGAATTGTTGCACTGGATGATTTTGATGTTGAGCGAGCGGCATCATTAAGAGAGCATTTACGAATTGCCGGAATGGGAGATACAACCGCCCGCCATTTTAGAGATAAACTTGCGATGCGAATGGTTGCAAAAGAAAACGGAATTCCTGTCCCGGAATTTTTGCATATTCTTAATCATCAAAAAATAAATGAGTTTGCTGATTCTGTTCCATTTCCTTACATGATAAAGCCTCGTTTGCTTGCCGGCTCTTACGGATTAAAAAAGGTTAATAATAAACATGAAATGTGGGATAGAATTAATTATCTAGCTGATGAACAATCTTTCTTTTTGATGGAAAGATTCATTCCCGGCAGTATCTATCACGTTGATACAATTATCAATGATCGGGAGATTGTATTTGGATTAGCCAGCAAGTACGGAACTCCACCTTTCGAAGTTGCTCATCAAGGCAGAGTTTTTACGAGCCAAACTCTAGATAGCAAATCCGAGGAAACAAAAGAAGTTTTAGATCTAAATAAAAAAGTCTTAAAAGCTTTGGGGTTGCTACGTGGAGTATCGCATTCAGAATTTATTCGTGCTGAAGATGGTAAACTTTATTTCCTTGAAACATCTGCTCGTGTTGGTGGTGCTAATCTATCATCACTTGTTGAAGCTGCTACAGGAATTAATCTATGGAGAGAATGGGCAAAGATTGAAATTCTAAATGGCGAAAAGCCTTATATGCTTCCAAAGGTAGCAAATGATTCTGCTGCAATAATTACTTCTCTTTCCAAGCAGGAGTGGCCCGATCTTGAGACATACAATGATCCGGAGGTTTGGTGGCGGTTGAAGAAAGCATACCACGCAGGTCTGATTGTTAAATCATCAAACCGGGAGAGAATTAACCAACTGGTTGACGAATATATAAAACGTTTTTATAATGATTTTTTTGCAACAGCAAAAATGAGTGAAAGACCGAGTGATTAAAAAAACTATCGATTACAATTTTAGTAAACAAATTACGTCATTTCGAAGAAGTCCTCGACTGAGAAATCTTTTGATTTAGCTTTGCAGATTTCTCCCTTCGGTCGAAATGACGAACGTGTATCTCATATGTAAATTAAATGTAAAACTAGCTTTTGGCACTCTCAATACCTTTCTAGTTAGTCAAATCATTTCTATTATCAAATAGTAAAACTAAACGATTACACAACAAGCTATTTGGTTATGGAAATCTTAATAAAAGAGCAAGAATCTTTACAAAC
This sequence comes from Ignavibacteriales bacterium, assembly GCA_003538625.1. Classification (GTDB taxonomy): domain Bacteria; phylum Bacteroidota; class Ignavibacteria; order Ignavibacteriales; family Ignavibacteriaceae; genus IGN3. The sequence goes on along the minus strand of DPRR01000007.1, from coordinate 261,093 downwards.
TAACACGGCTAATAAAACAGAAGTTCTCAATCAGCTTGAAAGTAAAGTTAAAGAATGGATTGAGGATCATATTGATAAAAGAAAATTATGGTTTTCATCAGACTTTCTTCCCGCAGATGAAAAAACAAAGGATGATCAGGAAACTAATCTTAAAAAACTCCGTGAACGTGTTCGTGGAGTGAAAGACGAGGTTCGGGTTGCAGTTGCTTTAAATCTTTTAACTGAAGAAGGATTACCCCACTTTCACAGATTGATCGCTAAATATCTTGGTGATAGAAGTTTTTGGTCCAAGTGGAACAACATGTGGACAGCCGAAGAAGATCGCCATGGTGCTGTAATAAGAGATTACGTTCGCGATGCAAGACTATTTAGTTTTCGCGAAGTTGAGTTAATGCAATTTCATTATATCGAAAGTGGATTTAATCCGGACTGGGATAAAGATCCATACAAAGTTTTTGTTTACACAACATTGCAGGAAAGAGCGACTCAGGTTTCGCATAAAAATACTGGTAAACTTGCGGGGCAGGATGAACCTTTGCTAAACGGAATACTAAGCAATATTGCGGCTGATGAAGCCAAACACTATACTTTTTATAGAAATGTTTTTAAAGAAGTTCTTAAACTTGATCCAAACAGGGCAATGCTTTCTGCGGCTGATATTATGCCTGCTATTGATATGCCCGGAATCTCAATGCCTAACTTTCGTGATATGGCAGATGTTGTAAGAAGAATTGGTATTTACGGTCCGCGTGATTATAAAAAAATTGTTGAAGAAGCAATTAAGTTTTGGGAAATTGAATTAATAACAGGGCTAAATGATCTTGCACAAAAAGCTCAGGAAAAAATTCTTTCAATACCCGGAAGATTAGAAAAAGTTGCTGAGTACATTGAGAAAAGAACAGAGTCAAAAACTTTTAGTTTCGATTTTATTTATAATAGAATTTTAGTGTTTGAATAAAGGGAACTTGGATTATTCTGCGAGAATCAATTTTGGTAGTTGTGCCTTAGGTTTTCAATTTACCGAGTATGATGATCGTAGAATTGTAAGTTAATGTAAAAGTAATATTACATATGAGGATCACATGTTAAAAAACAAAGCAGATGTTAAAAGTCTTATTTATATATTTATAACCACCATACTCTTTATTGTACAATGGGGATGGATAGGTGTTAATTCATTTATCTATACCTGGTATTTATTTATGTCAGTCGCCGTTTCAGTAATGACTCATAATCACAATCACCTTCCGATGTGGCAGTCTAAAACACTAAACACTTTTACGGACTGGTGGTTAACTGTCTTTTATGGTTTTCCCATTTTTGCCTGGATACCAACGCACAATAAAAATCATCATAGATTTAATAATCGTGATGGAGATGACTCTATTACCTATAGAGTGAGCGAAAAAAATAATTTTCTTACTCTCATTTCATACCCCACAATAAGTGGGTATTATCAGCAGAATGCAATATTCAGATATCTAAAAGATCTAAAAACAAATAACAAGCAGAAATACTGGTTATGCATCTCTCAGTACGTTATACTTTTTTTGTGGATTGGAGGTGCATTGCTGTTAGACTGGCAAAAAGCACTTCTCTTTGTTGTTGTACCTCAGCAAGTATCCCTCTTCAGTGTATTGATATTCAATTACGTCCAGCATGTTCATGCAAATGAAGAGTCTGAATGGAATCACTCGAGAAATTTTACAGGGTTTTTAAATTTTATGCTTTTCAATAATGGTTATCATACTATTCATCATCACAAAGCAGGGCTTCACTGGAGTAAAGTTCCTGAAGCACACAAAGAAATTGAGCAAAATATTAATCCTATTTTACTTGAAAGAAGTTTTTGGTGGTATATAGTAAGGAGTTATATACTATCGATTTTCATTCCTAAGTTTAGAACTAATTCTATGAGATTGGAAAGGATGAGTGAAGAAGAAAAAGACCGCAAAAATGAAAAGATGATAGTAAGCGATCCACAGTCTGAAATGATTGCAACTTAATACTGTTTCTAAAAACTTTTATAAAAAATCGCAATCAAAACTAAAGCTATTTTGAGGTAGTTTTATTAAGAGCAGAATGTTCTCCCAAATTTGTGGCGCCAATAAATTTTGTTCTGTCGAATTTATCAATGCTTTTGTGACAAACAATTTGATATGCGGTTGAGCCACCGTGTCTAGCAATTATCACAGACCAGGCGAGAAATATTTCATAAATTCTAAATATTCGTTCTCCATATTTTTCAAGCACCTTCTCTTTGTTTGAAATCCAATTGTCATACCACCTGCTAATTGTAATCGAATAATGGTTTCCAATATTTTCAACCGAATGTACCTCAAAGCCAACATTTTCTATTCGTTGTAAATCCCAATTAAGCGGCATGCTCGCATCAGCTCCTGAGAAAATATATTCGTTCATAAATAAGCCCCACACCAGATCCTCTCTGTTCTTTTTCTGAAGCAAGCTTCTTCGCTCTCGTAACCCGGCAATTTGCAAGTAAAACAATCCATCATCTTCCAGCAGATCATAACACTGTTTCATAAATTTTTTAAAATACTTTATGCCAACGTGTTCTGCCATTTCAAGACACGTGATTTTATTATACTTTTTGTCTCTTGGTATATCTCTGTAATCCATTGTCCAAATTTTCGCACAATCTTCCACTCCATATTCCTTAATTTGTCGTGTAGCCCATTCTGCGCCAGCCTGAGCAATTGTTACTCCTGTAGTTTTAACTCCATAATGTTTAGCCAGGTGAGCTACTAGAGTTCCCCAACCACATCCAATATCCAGCAATTCGTCGCCTTCCTTAAGCTGCATTTTTTGTGCAATCAAGTTCATCTTGTTTACCTGTGCAGCTTCAAGCGATTCATTCACATTCTTAAAGTAGCAGCTGGTATAAATCATTTTGGGTCCTAAAAACCAGCTGAATAAATCATTCTTATTATCGTAATGACTTTTAATTATTCTTTTATCCTGTTTTTGCGAATGAATTGCTACTTCAGGAATCATTCTTGAAATGAAGAAGTAATAATGGTGCTTTGTGAAGTTGAAAGTGAAAATGTCGTTCTTGTAATTCAGCAATTCCCTTAAGCTGACTTTTATGTTAATTTTTTCAGCGAGGTAATCTTCTATAAAGTGACCCATCGCTATTTTATTTTTTAAATAACGCGCAGCTACTCCTGGGTTCTTTACTTCAATCAGATCATGTATTGTTTTAGTCATAACAAGACTTACTGATATTTTATTTTTCTCAGCACTTTACTGTAATATTAATTCAGTACTCTAAACTGTCCTGGAATATTTTGCCGTATCTTCTTTTCGTTCGATATAGCCATCAAAGTTTATTGCAATGTTACGGATAAGCATTCTGCCCATATTCTTAACCTTTATTCTGCTATCAGAAATTTCAACAAGATCATCTGCTTCCATCTCTTTTAGATTATTTAATCCCCACGCAAAGTATTTTTTAAAATCAATTTTAAATTGATCTTCAATTGATTTGAAATCTAATTCAAAGTTGCACATCAATTTCATAATCACTTCTCTGCGTAAGTGATCATCCTCCGTTAGTTGGTATCCTTTTGCGGTTGGAAGTTTTTCATTATCAAGAGCCGAGTAATATTCTTTTTCAGTTTTATAATTCTGTGCATAAACATTTTTAAGCTGGGAGATAGAAGTTATTCCCATTGCGTAAAGATCGGCTCCGGCATTAGTGCTGTATCCCTGAAAATTGCGGTAAAGTTTTTTTTCACGCATAGCAACAGCAAGTTCATCATCAGGTTTGGCAAAATGGTCCATCCCTATAAATTCATATCCGGCATTAACAAGTTTTTCGATAGTCATCTTTAAGATTTCAAGTTTTATTTCAGCTGCAGGAATATCTTCCGGATGAATAAGCGCCATATGTTTTTTCATCCACGGAACATGAGCGTAATTAAATACTGCAACTCTGTCCGGATTGATATCAATAATTTTATCAACAGTTTTTGCAAATCCTTCTGCTGTTTGGAAAGGTAATCCGTATATCAAATCAAGGTTGATACTTTGATAACCAAGTTCTCTAATCCACTGAACAGCCTGTCTTGTTATATCCTCAGGTTGAATCCTGTTTACAGCTTTTTGGACCTTTTCATCAAAATCCTGAACACCCATGCTGATTCTGTTAAAACCATTATTGCGCAGTGCCTCCAGATGCGGGCGTGTAAGTTCGCGTGGATCAATTTCGCAGCTTACTTCTGCGTTATCATTAAAGTTAAATGATTTATTTATATATGATGCCAGATCATTTATCTCATCGGGATTTAAATGTGTTGGCGTTCCGCCGCCCCAATGATGCTGTGCAACTTTTCTGTCTGTTAACAAATAAGTTCTTGTAAGATCAATCTCCTTCTTAACGTACTTAATATATTCTTTAATTCTGTCTCTGTTCCTAGTAATAATCATGTTACATCCGCAGAAGTAACAGAGAGTATCACAGTAAGGAAGATGAAAATACAGAGATAGATCGGGAAGATTTTTTCCGTAATTTGTTTTCACTATTTCACTCAGATAATCTTCGTGTGTAAATTTTTCATTAAACTGCGGAGCCGTTGGATAGCTTGTATAACGCGGTCCCGGCTTATCATACTTTTTAAATTTTGTTAAATCTATTTCAAACATATTGATCTTTTCCTATGTCATTCCGAACTGGTTTCGGAATCTTTCCATTAATTTTATGATCCTGAAACAAGTTCAGGATGACTTTATTTATCCCTGCGCCTCTGCGTCTCCGCGGTGAAAAGAAACGCTTTCTTCTTTTACATATTGCACAAGTGCTTTAACATTTTCCGGATCGATATCAGGCAAAACACCATGACCAAGATTAAATACATGCCCGTTACCTTTGCCAAAAGAATTTAATACATTTTTTACTTCTTTTTTAATATAGCTTTTATCAGCATACAAAACCGTTGGATCAAGATTACCCTGAAGTGCAACTTTATCACCAACTTCCTTCCTAACCTTTCCAAGATCCATTGTCCAATCCAAGCCAAGCACATCAGCACCTGTTGCAGCTAACTTATCAAGTTTAAAATGAACTCCTTTAGCAAAGAAAATTATTGGTTCATCTTTTCTTTTTATTCTTGAAATTATCTTTTCTACATATCGTAGTGAAAACTCTTCAAAATCTTTTTGTGAAAGTATTCCGCCCCAGGTATCAAAAATCTGAACAGCATCACAACCTGCCTCAATCTTTGCGGAAAGATAATCAGCAACTGTATTTGCTAACTTGTCAAGTACAGCGTGTGCTAAATCCGGATTATTGTAGATAAGTTTTTTTACTTCAGAAAAATTCTTTGAGCCTTTTCCTTCAACCATATAAGTTAGAAGTGTCCATGGCGAACCGCTGAATCCGATTAGTGGAACACGATTATCCAGATTCTTTTTTGTCAGAGTAACAGCATCAATAACATATTTTAATTCTTTTGTCGGATCAATATCTTTTAAATTATAAACATCTTCTGCAGAGCGAATCGGATTAGGAAAAACTGGACCTTTGCCTTCATTCATTTCAAGATGCATTCCCATTGCTTCGGGAATTACAAGAATATCAGAAAAAAGTATTGCAGCATCAACACCAATAATATCCACCGGTTGAATAGTTACTTCAGCCGCTAGTTCAGGAGTTTTGCACATTGTCAGAAAATCTGATTTAGCACGAACAGATCTGTATTCGGGTAAATATCTGCCTGCTTGCCGCATTATCCATATGGGGGTTCTCTCTACGTCTTGTCTTTTACAAGCTCTAAGAAACAAATCATTTTTTAACTTACTCAATATATTCTCCGCTATTTGTCTGGTTTGTTATAAAATTCAATCATCTTGTTAGCCAGACCTTTAATAGTATATTCTTCCGGCATAATACTTACTTTAACTTTACTGTTTTCTATTGCGGTTTTTGTTGTTGGACCGATTGCAGCAACGTCATAGTTTTTAAAAAACGAAACAGGATTATTGATATTCATTATAATTAAAAAATTTTCAAAAGTAGAAGGACTTGTAAAAATAAACACATCGGGTTTACCCGAGTTAAGATGTTCAACGCTTTCCTGAATTGTTTCCTTTGATGGAAGTGAGACATTATAAACAGGTACCGCAATAATTTTAGCTCCAAGTTCTTCCAAACCATTAGGCAATCCCTCCCTGCCAATTGCAGAACGGGGTATAAAAATAAGTTTGTTTTTCAAATCAAATTTAGACAACTCTTCTACAACACCTTCACCGCTAAACTTCTTTGGTACAATATCAACTTTAATCTGAAATTCCTCACATACGGATTTTGTTTTATTACCAACAGCAACAATTTTTATTTTACTGAAGTCGGCAGTTCTATTTAATTCATTACTTCGCTTGATAAACATAGTTACTGCGTGAGCGGAAGTAAAAACAATAAAATCTATTTTTTGATTTGATAATATTACTTCATCAAATTTATCCCAATTGTTTGGCGGAGTAATTTCCAGTGTTGGAAAAACGATTACATCGGCGCCAAGCTCACTAAATATGGCTGCAGATTCTTTTGATTGCTCGATAGTTCTTGTAAGTACAATTGTTTTATTTTTTAATGGTCGTACTTTGCTGTTTCTAAATCCGGAATACAATCCGTGCAATACGAAATCAAAAAGTTTTTCCCGCTCTTCAGTTAATTTTTCACCGGAGTATTTGTTTTCTATTCCTCTTTGAACAGCTCCGAAAATACTACCGAGCACAAGCTTTACAGCAAAGCTTTCATCAATACTGCGGAACTGATTATCGCGCTTGCCCTTATAAATTATATCGCTTAAAATAGATTTTAATTCTTCGCTCATTGTGCGTAATTCATCACAAAACTCATTCTGAGCATTCAAATATTCTTTTTGATAAATCAAAAAGAAATTTTGATATTTCATCATAAACATATAAAGCTGAATGACATAGGTGTGCAATGAATCAATAATACTTATCTCTGATGCTATTTTATTTTTTAACGACGTGTTTAGCTTTTCCAGCTTTGAACTCATTATTGTAAAATAAAGCTCTTCTTTGGAAGCGAAATGATTATAAACAGTCCCTTTTGCAACATCTGTTAACCTTGCAACATCATCCATCATTACTTCGTGGTAATTTTTCTTTGAAAATAGCTCAGCAGCAACTTCAAGCATTAGCTCGCGTTTTTTTTCTTTGCGCTTTATTTTTTCTTCTTTCAGGATCATCTGATTAATTTATTCTCCAGCTGTCTTTATTAAGCACTACAGCATTGTTGGGATCGATAATGATTTTTTCTCCATCAGCACGATAGCCAAAATCTCCTTTGCTTTCCTTTAAAGTGCTCATCAAACTCCAAACATATTTATTGTATTTCGTATCCCAGATAAAATCAACTTTCCATTCAGCAATGCCCATGGACAAACCATTTTCCGATGCGATTTGTCTTGCAATTTTCTCATCAACAACAAAATCGCAATTAACCGGATCTGCATTACAATCAGGAATTCCAACTACTTCAAACTGCTTTAGAACATTTCCAACGCTATCAACTGTAAACCTTATTGTTTCATCAACATAAGGTTTTTCAGGCATATTAAATTTGTATATCATTAAATAATCTGGCTCAATATGTTTTGATAGTAAAAGATCTGCAGTGATATATTTCTTAAAAAAATCATCTCCTGTTTTTGAGATAATAAATTGATTGGCTTTTTTTAATACATCTGCAGGAATCTGTGGCTCGTCTTTCTGACTGCAGGTAGAAGAATGACATCCGTTAAATAAAACCGAAAATAAAACAAGTATTACAACAATCTGAATAAATTGAAATATGAAGAAAGGTCTTAATTTCATTTTGCTCTCGCTGTTTGATAGACTTCTTTCAATATTTCTTTTGCCCCGGCTTTTAATAAATCTTTCGCAAGGGTTTTTCCCAGTTTTTCGGGATCGTTCTTACTACCACGCAATTTTTTTCTGTAAGTAACTGATCCATCCAAAGATCCAACTACAGCATCAAGATAAAGTCCGCTGGATTTTACTTCCGCATAAGCCCCGATTGGAACCTGGCAACCGCCTTCTAATGCACGAAGCAAAGCTCGTTCGGCAATTACAGATTTATAAGTTTCATCGTGATGAAGAGACTGAAGTATTTCTTCAACAACTTTATTATCCTCGTGTATCTCTATTCCCAATGCGCCTTGTCCAACTGCAGGAAGAATATCTTCTTTGGGTATGAACGATGAGATATATTTTTTAAGTTTTAATCTTTCAACTCCTGCACGTGCAAGAATGATAGCATCCCAATCTGATTCTAAAAATTTCTGAATGCGGGAAGGCACGTTGCCGCGTAAATCCATAATTGTAATATCCGGGCGGATATGAAGTAATTGCGACTTTCTTCTAAGCGAACCTGTGGCAACAACCGCAGATTCAGGTAATGATTTGATAGTCATTCCTTTTTTTCTGGCGATCAAAACATCTTCAACTTCGTGACGCTTTGTAACAACCGCTAATTTTAAGCCTGCTGGTATTTGAGTCTGTAGATCTTTTAAACTGTGAACTGCCAGATCTATTCTTTTTGCTAACAGCTCTACTTCAAGTTCTTTGGTAAAAAGAGATTTATCTCCGATTTTTGAAAGAGCAACATCAAGAATTTTATCTCCTTTGGTTCTGATGATATTGATTTCAACACGTACAGTTTTATTTTTCTTTTCGATCTCTCTTTTAATGAAATTTGCCTGCCATAATGCAAGCTCACTTCCGCGTGATCCGATTATTATTTTTTGTTTCAAATACTTTTCCTTAAAACCTTTGTCACACTGAGCCTGTCGAAGTGTGACTTTCAACTTATTATTTCGCCTTCGACAAGCTCAGGCTGACATTTGAATTTTATTTATCTTCTTTACTTTTTGAATTTAGCCCAAACAAATCTCTAATCACAGAAATCTTAGCAGCCGTATCTTCTGCCCGCAAATCTGATTCAGAAATTTTTCTTAATTCAATTGTTGGATGATGGAGAATTTTATTTATTATTCGCTTAGTTATAATCTCTAATTTTTCTTTATCATCTTCAGAAAATTTATTGATATTCTTTTCAACTTCTTCAGCACGAACACTTTCAAAATAATCGCGCAGCGTTTTTATTGTTGGTGCTGCTTCTAAGGAATTGTACCATTCAAAAAAACTATCAAGTTCTTCCTCGATAATTTTTTCAACTTTTGGTATTTCATTTTTTCTTTTGGAAAGGTTCTGGTCAACAATGATATTCAATGAATCAATATCGTGGTAAAAAACATAATCTATTTTTTTAGATTCCGGATCAATATCGCGTGGAATAGCAATATCCATCAGCACCATTGATGCGTAGTTTCGCTTCTTCATCACATCTTCAATTTCTTTTTTTGTCAGAATCAAACCCTCTGCACTGGTTGCACTGACAACAATATCAAACTTATAAAGATGTTCCTTGAAGTTGGAGAAAGGAAAAACAGCGGTGTTTAATTCGGCAGCAAGTTTTTCGGCTTTATCAAAAGTTCGATTTGTTAAAGCAAGTCTTCCGATTCCTCTATCCCGTAAATGCTTTGCAGCAATCTCTCCCGTTTCACCTGTGCCAATTATTAAAGCGGACTTTTTCTGAAGATTAGAAAATATCTTTTCAATAAGCTGAACAGCAGCGTAACTGACTGTAACAGCGCCTTCGCTAATTGCCGTTTCACTTATTGCCCGCTTTCCAACGCGTGTTGCCGTATCCATTACGCGGCGAATTAAAACCCCGGCGAATCCCATTTCTTCTGAAATAACAAAGGAATCTTTTACTTGTTTGAAAATCTGATTATCACCGATTAGTAAAGAATCTATACCACAGGCTACACGGAAAAGATGTTCAATTGTTTCTCTCGAAACAAACTGCTGAAAATTTTCATCTTTAACTTCAAAGTTTGATTTATATTTTTTAATCAATTCCTGTAAGTCATTCAAACTGGTTCTGTCGCTTTTAGGAATAGCATAAATCTCTGTTCTGTTGCAGGTGGATATTATTATTCCTTCTGCAAAATCACTTTCTTTTGTTTGCTGAATAAACTTACGAACTTCATCCTCACTCAAGTGAAGTGCTTCTCTAAGTTCAACAGGTGCTGTGCGATGATTTATTGATATTCCAAGGAGATTCATAATCTAATAAAAAGAGTGAAAACTTTTAGCCAAAAAATTTGTTAGCATAGTTGATAAAATTGCCAATAAGAAACCGATAATGGATAAAATGATTAATTTTTTGCCGCGCCATTTGCCCATAAATTTATTTATCAGACCAATGCCATATAAAAACCAGACTACAAATGTTCCAATAAGCTTTGGATCAAGAAATGTAATGTTTGGAAATGCCTGCGGAAGCCAGATAATGCCAATGATTATTGTTACTGTTAAAAAAACAAATCCGATAATCGCTGCAATAAAACTAAGTCTCTCCAAAATCTCTAAACTTGGTAATCGATTAAATATCAGACCGAACTTATTTAGTTTTATTTCGTTATATAATATCAGATATAAAACGCCATATACTGCGGAGATTGTAATACCCGAGTAACCAACAAGCGCGCTTATTACATGTATGCCAAGCAGATTGCTTCTTAAAACTTCTTTTACTGCAGAAAGATCCTGTATAAACATAGTGGAAATGATCTGGAAGATTATTGAGATGATAATAATAAACGGACCGGTTCCCCGGATATCAGTAACTAACTCTAAAATGAAATATGAAAAACTAATTGAGAAGGCAAGTACTGTAAATATTTCAAACACATTTGTTATTGGAGGATGATTAAATTCAATTGTTCTTAAAAACAGATAAAGGAAATGCATTATCAGTGTAAGGAAAAGAAAAACTCTCTTAGAGTTTTCAAATTTTTTTCCGCCTTGCTGAAAATCGTAAAAATAAATTGCAAAAGTTGATATATAAAAAAATGGCAGCAATAGATTAATTGTGTGTATCGATGGAAGCATATTTTCTATTTCATCTAATTATTTGACTTATGAGTTCAAAAATAAATAAACAAATAATAATAACAAATGACCAATTGGTCTATTTATCATTACCCAGTATAATTGGCAGACCATCCTTACCGGAACCAATGACCACAATCTTTGAATTTGGTGAATTTGCCAGCTTTTCTGTAGCCTCAATTCCTTTCCACTTCAGCAATTGTTCACTAATTCCCTTAGAAACAATCTCCTGAAAATCAGCAATTCCCTGTGCTTCAATCCGTTTTCTTTCAGCTTCCTGCTTCTCGCGGGTCAGAATAAATTCCATTCTTTGACTTTCCTGTTCAGCTTTTAATTTATCCTCAATCGCATTTTTTAATCCTGTTGGCAAAGTTATCTGTCTCAGCGGTGCAGAAAGTACAATTGCTTCTTTCATTTCAGGAACAGCAGATAGTTTTGATTTTATTTCTGTTTCAAGTTTTTCCCGTTCGGCTGTATAGAGTGCTTTTGCTTCATACTTTGTAGTAACACCGCGAACAACAGATCTGAAATTGGGAGTCACAATTTTCTGTAGATACTCTTCATAATCCCCGGCAGTTTTATAAATTTCATTTACCTTATCCATACTTAAACGAAAAATTAAGCTCAGTTCAAGCTCAATGCTTAGCCCTTCCTTTGAAGGCACATTCATAACTTCTTTTAATTCCTGTTTACGGGTATCAAACTTTACAACATTTGCAATCGGATTTACTAAATTTACACCGGGTTTAAGTGTGTTATCACTTACATTTCCAAACATATCAATAACCCCTGCATAGCCAGCAGGAATTACAGTAAAAAATTGTGATAAAGCAATAAGAAGCGCAATTACCATTCCTATTAATGAAAAAGTTGCTTGCGATTTTATATTGTATTTTTTTGAATTTTTATAAACTAGAAAAGCGACTATTGCCGCTGCTAACGAAATAATAAATAGCATTACATATTCTCCTAAAGATTAGATATTCAATTAATAAAATATACCATTGAGAGTGATGAATTGAAAGGTCAGAGAAGGTGAAACATTTTTCAAAGATCCTTTCTGCTTTGAAATAATTTAATTAATGACTGTCTTGATAAGCCTTAGTTTTTTCGGTTTTGTTTTAGAAATTTTAATTGAAGATTCTATTCTTTTCTTGGCAGCTTCAATCCCTGTTTTTGAATCAGAGAATAATTCTGCAAGCACAACACCTTTATTAATAGTGTCGCCAATTTTATAATTAAAAATTATTCCTGCTTTTGGATCAATCCTATCATCCTTTGTTTTTCTGCCTGCGCCAAGCTCAATTGCTGCCATCCCAATTTGGTAAGTGTTTACCTCGGATAAATATCCGGCAGAACCTGATTTAATAACTTCTTTAAATTTTGATTCAGGATATTTTTCCGGATGCAAGATAAAATCAGTTTTGCCGCCCTGTGCTTTTACAATCTCAATAAATTTATCAAATGCTTTTCCGGATGATAAAATTTTTATTGCAGTTTCAATTCCTTCATCAAGTGATTTTGTTTTTTTGCCGAGGTAAATCATAGCTCCGGCAAGAATAAGTGATAATTCAGTTAAATCATTTTTCTTTCCATCGCGCAAAACCTGAATTGATTCATGAACCTCGAGCCAGTTGCCAATATAATTACCAAGAGGCTGATTCATATCAGTAACAAATCCGATTACTTTTTTATTAAATGCTTTTGCTGTCTGGATAAGCGAATCTGCAAGTGCAATTGCATCTTCGGTCCTTTGCATAAAGGCACCATTACCCGTTTTAACATCAAGCACTAGCCCGTCAATTCCTTCGGCAAGTTTTTTACTCATAATGCTTCCTGTAATCAAAGGAATTGATTCAACAGTAGCAGTTACATCACGTAAGGCATAAATAAGTTTATCGGCTGGAGCAATTTCTTTTGTCTGTCCGATTAAGACAGCGCCAACTTTTTTAAGTACATTTTTATATTCTAGCAACGAAAGATTTGTTCTGAATCCAGGAATTGCTTCAAGCTTATCAAGCGTTCCACCTGAATGCCCCAATCCCCTGCCGGAAATCATTGGAATTTTAATGCCTGCCGCTGCAGCAATTGGTGCAAGGATTAAGGATGTTTTATCTCCAACTCCGCCGGTTGAATGCTTATCAATTTTAATTCCTTTGATGGAATTAAGATTTAAAACCTTCCCGCTGTAAAGCATTGCCCCGGTAAGTGTAGAAGTTTCATCTTTGCTCATTCCATTAAAATAAACTGCCATTAAAAATGCTGAAAATTGGTAATCCGGGATTTTACCCTTAGTGTAGTTATTAATAAGGTATAAAATTTCTTCTTTGGTAAGATTTTCTTTATTTCTCTTTTTGCGGATTAGTTCGGTTGTGTTCATAAAAGTACTTATAATAATTTGTTAACTGATGTAATATAAATTAATACATATTTGATTGCCCAGCATCATTTATTTATTTTTAGCCCTCAAAATCTTATTAGGAGTTATTCATATCATTATGCATTTTAAAACAAGAACACATAACTGCGGCGAGCTACGGGAATCTAACATTGGTGAAAATGTTGTACTTAACGGCTGGGTTGACAGAAGAAGAGATCTTGGAGGAGTTATTTTTATTGAAGTTCGTGACAGGCATGGAATAACACAGGTTGTTTTTGAACCGACATTCAACGAACAATCACATAATGCTGCAAAAGATTTAAGAAATGAATATGTAATTTCCATTGAAGGGGTTGTAAGAAAACGTCCTGCCGATACTGATAATCCTGATCTTCCTACAGGACACATTGATGTGATGGTAAATAATCTTATTGTTTTAAACGAAGCAGAAACTCCTCCATTTCCAATTAAAGATGAGATAGATACTCACGAGGATCTTAGATTAAAATACAGATACCTGGATTTACGCAGACCCAAACTTCAAAAGAGTTTGATTTTAAGACACAAGATGGCACAGATAGCCCGACAGTACTTTGATGAAAATGGGTTTATTGAAGTTGAAACTCCCGTGCTGATGAAAAGCACTCCTGAAGGCGCAAGGGATTTTCTGGTTCCAAGCAGGATGCATAAAGGAAAATTCTACGCACTGCCGCAGTCACCGCAAACCTATAAACAAATACTTATGGTTGCGGGAATGGACAGATATTTTCAAATCGTAAAATGTTTTAGGGATGAAGACTTGCGCGCAGACAGACAACTTGAGTTTACCCAGATAGATGTTGAAATGTCTTTTGTTGACCAGGAAGATATTTTTACAATTGTTGAAGGATTGATGAAAAGATTCTTCAAACAAGTTTGGAATCGTGATCTGGAAACTCCCCTGCCGCGATTATCTTTTGATGAAGCGATGGAAAAATACGGCAGCGATAAACCAGATCTTCGTTTTAATCTGGAAATGAAAAGACTTAATAATGTTTTTGCCGACACCGGATTTAAAGTTTTTAAAGATACTATTGATACAAAGGGAGTTATAACCGGATTATTAGCTCCCGGCTGCGGCGATTACACTCGCAACCAGTTAGATGTTCTGACAGATTTTGTAAAAGGGTATGGAGCGAAAGGATTAATCTGGATTCGTGTTAAAGACGGAGAACTTGAATCCCCAACAATGAAATTTTTTACTGATGAAGAAAAGAAAAATCTTACTGAAGCACTTGGAGCAAAACCGGGTGATTTAATTTTTATCCTATCAGGATCTAAACTCAAAACCCTGAATACAATGGGTGCGCTAAGGTTGGAAATGGCCAGAAGATTAAATCTTATAAAAGAAAATGCTGAACCAAAATTATTATGGGTTACAGACTTCCCATTATTTGAATGGGATGAAGAGACAGGTAGATTTTACGCGATGCACCACCCTTTTACTTCACCAAGAATGGAAGACATACCATTAATGGAATCCGATCCGGGTAAAGTAAAAGCCCGTGCTTATGATTTAGTCTTAAATGGAAATGAAATTGCCGGAGGCAGTATTAGAATTCATAATTCAGATCTTCAGGCAAAAATGTTTAAGGCGCTGGGAATCTCCGAGGAAGAAGCACAGTATAAATTTGGTTTTTTGATGAACGCCTTTAAATACGGCGCCCCGCCGCACGGAGGAATTGCCTTTGGATTTGACAGGATGGCAATGATATTTGCCGGTGAAAATTCGATACGTGATGTAATTGCATTCCCTAAAACAGCAAGTGCAGTTTCTTTGATGGATGATTCACCTTCTACAGTTGGAGAAGAACAGCTGAATGAACTGCATATTAAGATCAGATAGTAATAATTAATTAATTCAAATAGCTCTAGCTAATTATCCACACCACGGTTGCTTTTAAATAAATAATTAAATTCTATGTTCCTTATAAAGTACTATTTTTCAATCTTGTAATACCAGCCCTACATATAATTAAAATTTACTAAATTTGGTACTAGCCAGCATATTTTACCGGTAAAAACAACGCATAGGTAAAAAATACATTTTATTGATTCCCAATTTGTCGGACAGTTTTGCACCAAATTAATTTTGGCACAATATTTTAAACATTTCCAGGTATTACAGCAAAAATATATTAGTTTTTTGACAACTTCGATAAGTTGATACTGTTAAGTAGGAAAAATTTACATATACGGTAACTATTACCGGTAATAATTTCTTAATTAAAATAATTGATTGTAAGCAAACAGTTTAACTTAGTAAAATACAATTTATATAGTCGGCATAAAATTAGTTTTTAATTAAATTTTAAGGCTTTACAATGGGTCAACAGCAGCTTCTTTTAATAGTTTTAGGGGTTATAGTAGTGGGATTTGCGGTGGTTTTAGCTATAATATTATTTCGTCAAAATGCGAGAGATTCGAAAAGAGATTTATTGGTGAATGAATCAGCGAATTTGGCAAATCTTGCGCTTGAGTACTCAAAAAAACCAATAATGTTGGGTGGCGGAGGAAATGATTTTACTAATTGGGAAATCCCTGCCGGACTCAAAATTACAGCCTCGGGAACTTACCAAGCATTTACTTATGTGGACAGTGTGGAAATTTTTGGCATAGGAAATGAAGTGGTTAACGGTACTGATTCTATAAAAGTTAAAGTAATAGTTTCATCTACTGGTTTTCGTACAGAAGTTATAAATTAAATAATTGTTCGCTAATTAATTAACATACAAACAACTAACAAAGGAGACTCACAATGGGTCAACAACAACTTCTCTTAATCGTTCTAGGCGTTATCATAGTTGGTATCGCTGTAGTAGTTGGTATTAACTTATTCAATGCCAATGCTGAAGAATCTACTAAAGACACAATAGTTTCTGAAGGTATAAATCTTGGAGCAATGATGCAACAATATTACAAAAAGCCTGTTGCTCTAGGTGGCGGTGGAAATTCATTTAATGGATTCAACAGTGCAACCAATCCTGTACCTACGAACCTTACAAATACCCCCGCTGCTACCTGGGCAATCGGAACTCCTGGCGACGTAGACACATGGACTTTTACTGGGACACCAAAAGATGCTGGTTATGATTGGACGGTTGAAGTTACCGTAGCGTTTACTACTAACGGTGATACTTTGGGTGCATCAGTAGTACAAAACTAGTAAATTAATCTTTGTAGTAAAGGCAAAATTATATACGGCTGATAAAATGTCTATATTTTATCAGCCTTTTTTATTTTTTATGTGCAATCTATAATTGGTATTAAATTTATTCAATCATAAGATTAATTGTCAAATAATTACAGCCCCTTTCGACTCTACATGATTCCATCGAGACAGCAAATAAATATAAAAATGCTAAATTATATTTCTCCATTAAAACCATATAAAAAAGAAACTGTATTTTTCAACTTTTCGTTAAATAATATTATTCAATAACTATGTTCTTTGAAGAAACGAGCTACTATAATAATTTGTAAATTTGGTGTTGAATTTCGATCCTCCCAAAATTGAACGACGATTACAACTTTTGAGAGATCTGACGTTAAGAAGAATCAATAAAATTTTGTAAGTATTTTTTACACAGATCTTTTTTCACTTCCGTAGATTTACCAGAAAAGTCAAATCAAAAGTCAGTTTATTAGCGAAAAATAAATAAAAAAGCTGGAACTATATTTGTAATAGTATCTAATAAAAATTAACAAATTACGAGTAAAAAATGGTAGAATATAAATTTACTGCACAAAAATTAAATGGACAGTCCATTACAGGTTCGTTAACTGCTGATACTTCTTCTGACGGAAAGAAGAAGATTCAAAAACTAGCGGAAAAGAATCAACTAAAATTAGTAGCAGTCGAAAAAAAATCGACATTTCTCTATAAAGCACAAAAAGGAAACGATAAGCCAATACGCGGGGTGCAAAAAGCATTTAATAAAAAAGAAGTTGAAGAAGCACTAGCCCGGCTTGGCTATAAAGCACTTACGGTAAATAAAAAATTAATAGACTACCAGGCAAAGCCTCCGGTTTCTGAGATTGTTACTTTCGTAAAAATAAGTTCCGAATTGCTTGATCAAAAGTTGGCCTATGGTGAAATTCTTACACTTTTAATAAATGACACACAAAATGTAACTCTTAAAAACACTCTTAAAGAAATTAATAACGAGTTAAAAAAAGGAGCAGACAGTCAGGCAACTTTTCTAAAGTATCAGGATGTTTTTGGAAAATTTACTGCTTATATGCTTGGTCTTGCATCCAAGAGCGGTAATATGGCGGAGATTTATAGGGCAACTGCAAAATTTTTGGAGAGAAATCAGGAATTTAGGAAAAATATGCGCAGCGCTTTAATTACTCCTATGGTAACTGTGTTTGTACTTTTCTTAGCGGTTATTTTTTATGTCGGTTATATTTTTCCGGAAACTGCAAAATTGTTTGTACGCTTTGGTGTTGAGCTTCCACCAATGACTGCTTTTACATTAAAGATAAGTGATTTCCTCATTGGGAATCCATACCTGGTTGCTGCATTTTGTATTATACCGCCAATTGCATTGTGGCAGTTCTCCAGAACAGAAAAAGGAAAATATCTTATTGATCAATACGTTCTCAAATTACCAGTAATAGGTTCACTTGTTCATAAAACACTAATTGAAGTTTTTTGCCGTGTGTTCTATACTTTGTACAGCGGTTCAGCTGAAAGCATTGAACCAATAAGAATTGCTGCCGAAGCGGCGGGTAATACTTATTTTGAGGATAAAGTTAAAAATGTAGCTATACCACTTATGATAAAAAAAGGTATTGGTGTCACCGATGCATTCGAAGCATCCGGCGTTTTTACTGAAACAGCGCTGTCAAGATTTCACTCAGGTGAAGAAACAGGTACGATCAAAAACACAGCCCTGCAGTTAGCAAATTATTATGAAACTGAAACTGTTTACAAATTAAAAAATCTTATTGAGCTTATACAGGTCGGCATCGCTATGTTCATTATGGTTGTAATGATTTTACTAACATTAGTATCAGCAGAAACGGCTACAGTAAGACCTAAAACACCGGGTACGGCATCAAATACACAAATAGTAAATAATAATGTGGTGTAGAGTAATTTTGGTTTAAATTAATATTTAACTCATTCCCCAACCCCTTCTCTTACAAAGAGAAGGGGAGAG
The DNA here is from genome assembly GCA_003538625.1 of Ignavibacteriales bacterium. GTDB lineage: Bacteria > Bacteroidota > Ignavibacteria > Ignavibacteriales > Ignavibacteriaceae > IGN3. Next base: position 242,496 of record DPRR01000007.1, on the reverse strand, counting down.
AACTTTAAGTTTTTATGAAAGTTTGTAATTAGATAAGTGAGTCTTAATAAAAGAAAAGAGCTGACTGATATTGCGAAATATGTTTGTCGTGAACTTAGAAAAAATCAAACGCACGCAGAGAAAATATTTTGGGAAGAAGTAAGAGGGAGAAAATTTTGCAATTTGAAATTTGTAAGACAATTCCCATTATTTCACGACATTACAGGAAAGGAAACTTTCTTTATTGCTGATTTCTTTTGTTTTGAGAAAAAAATTATAGTAGAACTTGATGGCATAATTCATAAGTACAGATTAAGACAGGATGAAGAGAGAACAAAAATATTAAATAAATTAGGATTAAAAGTAGTTAGAATTGATAATGATGAGATTGAGAAAGATTTAAAAAGTGTAATGGAAAAATTAAGAAAACATATTAGCTAATTGCATTATTAAAAGTCCCTCTCTTATGAAGAGAGGGATTTAGGGTGGGTTGGTTTTAATGAATAAGTGTACAAGTTATTTTTTGGCGGATTTCTTTTAACTCAACCCCCAACCCCTTCTCTTACAAAGAGAAGGGGAGTAACACTTTTTGAAAGTCCCTCTTTTATGAAGAGAGGGATTTAGGGTGAGTTGGTTTTAATGAGTAAGTGTACAAGTTATTTTTTGGCGGATTTCTTTTGACTCAACCCCCAACCCTTCTCTTACAAAGAGAAGAGGAGTAACACTTTTTAAAAGTCCCTCTCTTATGAAGAGAGGGATTTAGGGTGAGTTGGTTTTAATAATTAGTTAGACAAATTATTTTTGAAATTATTCTTTTAACTCGTTCCCTTATTCCGGCAGGCAGGTTGCGATGAGAAAAGAAATTAAAAATGAAATTGAAGAGTTCATATTTTTAATATTTTTATTTTAACAGAATATAATTTTTATTAAGTTCCATTAAACAAACTGAATAATATTGCATGATTGATAACAATCTCGAGATGACAGACAAAATCGGTTATCTTCTATTTAAAAAGGGGATAATAGATGGACCAATGCTCGAGAAAGCGCTTACTGCAAAGAATAATGATAAAAGTAAAATCAAAAGAAATCTTGCTCAGATATTAGTGCAGGATTTTGGTTTTGATCATGATGTGATATTCCGTGAAGTAGCTATTCTTTATGCATTCCGTGAATTAGAAACCCGACCCGAAGAAGTTCCGCAGAACAGACTTGAATCAATTAAGGCTATGATTACGGGTTCGGGTGAGCAGCTAAAGCAGCAAATACTTCTGCACAAAATAATTCCTTTTATGTTTGATGAGCGTAATAAAGATAAACTCATCATTGCAGCTATTGATCCCACAGACAGAAACATTCCCAAAATCGCTTTTGGATTAAATGCTAAAAAGTATGAAGTAATCTTTATAAAAAAACAGGATTATGAAAAACTGATCGAAATAATACTTCCTCCCGAAAATGAATTTTTAAAAGCGATGGAAGAAAGCAATCAATTTGATCTTGATGAAGATCGTGATGAAGCTTCTCTTGATGAACAGGAACTTGATGCTGAAATTAATAAGAGTGCATTAATAAATCTTGTTGAAGCCGCTCTTATTGAAGGAGTAAGAAAAGGCGCAAGTGATATCCATTTTATTCCGCGCTCCGGAAATAAAACACATATAATGTTCCGTATAGATGGAAATCTTCAAACCTGGTATATTCAGGAAACAACACTTCCTGAGGCGGTTGTTGCGGTTGTTAAAGATCGTGCAAAGGGAATGGACAGGTTTGAAAGAGAAATGGCGCAGGATGGTTTTATCCAGAGAGAAATTGATAATATTATTATCAGATACAGAGTTTCTATTCTTCCGATGGTTGGAACTGAGCTTAAAAATAAATTTGAAAGCGTTGTAATAAGAATCCTGGATGACAGAAAAGTTATCCGTGATCTTGATAAACTTGGGCTAGCCGGAACGGCAAGAAAATCTTTTGAGAAAGCTATCAACCAGCCGCAGGGTATGGTAATATTAACGGGACCTACAGGAAGCGGTAAAAGCACAACTCTTGTTGCTGCTCTTTATCAGGTAATATCACCGGAAGTAAATGTGCTTACTGTGGAGGATCCTGTTGAATATGTAATTGAAGGTGCAAGACAGTTGAAGATCGGCTATAAAATGAATTTTGAACAGGCAATCAGATCTATCTTGCGTCACGATCCTGATATTGTGCTTGTTGGTGAGATGAGAGATAAAGAGACTGCTGAGATAGCGATTAAACTTGCTAATACCGGTCACTTGACTTTTTCAACTCTGCATACGAATGATGCGCCAAGTGCTGTTTCAAGATTATTTAAAATGGGCATTGAACCTTTTCTTATCGCTTATGCAATAAATCTTATCGTTGCACAAAGACTTGTAAGAAGACTTTGTCCCAAATGCAAAAAGAAAGTTGTAAATTTTGATGAAGGACTTATGGCAGCGGCAGAATTGAATATAGCAGAATGGAGAAATTTTACTATTTATCAGGCTGCAGGATGTGAAGAGTGCAATGGAACGGGATATAAAGGAAGACTTGCTATACATGAAGCCCTTTATTTTACAAAGGAATTAAGACAGCTTGTAGTAAAAGCCGGTGATGAAGTGGATGAGGAAAGTTTAAAGATACAGGCAAAAAAAGATGGTTCTTTAACATTAAGGGAAGCTGGTTTGGAAAAAGTTAAGATGGGTCTTACTTCAATAGAAGAAGTTCTTGCGGGTACCAGCGAAGAGTAAAATTTTTTACTGTATAGTAATTTTTACTTAATAATTTTATCAAAAAGACATATTTATTACAGTTTTATGTAAAAACGATTTAATACAGATTGGTATAGTTTTATCTAATGAATAGCTGTCCTTTACATTTTATAAGGGTTTAAATTGAACATCGCGGAAGAGAAAAAAATATTAGAGAATTTTTGTAAAACTATCCCGGCATCTATTTTCGGTCCAGATAGAGTACATTACATTCTTGAAAATATTGATAAGATAAAAGAGAGTGACCGGCTTTTACTAAGAAAGTTTTACAATAAACTTCTCACCAATATGATCGAGAAGGAAGCTTCTGATATTGAAATTGGCGGACACGGCAACGTTGGCTACGTCTGGATGAGAATTTATGGTAATAAAGAACGCGTTAAAGAAATTGGTCAGTTCAGCGCTGATGAATCAGCCGCTGTAATTATTAATCTTTTAAATGTTAATCAGAGAGAACAGCTCGCCAAAAAGCGGAATCTTGATTTCAGCTATACCTTCTTATACGAAAGAAGAAACACAAATGTAAGATTCCGATCGGACGCATATTTTGATCTTGATACTCTTGCAATGAATATGAGAGCAATAAATCAGAATATCAGACCGTTATCTTCTCTTGATTTTCATCCCAATATAGTAAGAGCATTAAGTCATGGTTATATAAAATTCGGATTGTCGCTTATTACCGGAATTACAGGTTCGGGTAAATCAACAACGCTTGATTCCATAATTGATCATCATAATAAAGTAGATCCCTGTCATATTATTATTGTTGCAGCGCCTATCGAGTATGTTCACACTTCCAATGTTTCATTAATAAAACACCGTGAGGTTGGAAGAGATGTACTTTCATTTAAAGAAGGAATCGTTCAGGCATTGCGTCAGGATCCGGACATTATTGTTGTGGGTGAAATGAGAGATCCGGACACAATAATGGCAGCATTAGAAGTAACAGATACAGGTCATAAAGTTTTTTCAACTCTTCACACATCTTCTGCAGTGGAATCTATAGATAGAATTATTGCAGAGTGTGATCCTGCTGAACAGGAAAGAGTTAGAAACAGACTTGCAGATGTTTTAGTTTCTGTAGTATCACAAAAACTTGTTCCTAGTCTTGATGGAAAACGTGCTCTGGCAAAAGAGGTTTTACTTGTAACACCCAGCGTTAAAGCTGCAATCAAAAACAACAACACAAGTGAAATCTATATGATGATAAATCAGGGCGGGGCACAGGGAATGGTTACTATGGAGCAAGACCTAAAACGTTTGTATCTTGCAAAGAAAATTTCACTAGAAACGGCAATTACTTATGCAAACAACAAAACAAGAATTCAGCAAATATTGGCGGCTTAAAATATGAAAACAATCGCCTGCATTTATTGCGAAGGCAATGATACAAAGCTTGCTGTTATAAGCCAGGATAAAACCGGCAGCAGATTAAGAGTTGATAGTACTGCATCAGTTGATGTATTATCAAACAAAGCTAATCTGCAACCAACAGCAGGATTCAGCCTGGAAGGTGAAGGACTTGAATTAGAAGGTGTAGATTCTAAATCATCCTCGCTTGCCAGTGATATTGACGCTCCAAGTCTAAGTTCTATGGGGGCGGCACTCAAGGGAGTAAACCTGAATAAACTGGAGTTTATTCCTGCACTGACCGAACCGGCAATCTACTATCATCCTTACGATGGCAAGAGAGATCTTAAAGGCGGAAAGCTGATTGATGAAATCATTTCTGATATCCGCTCATCAAAAGGAGTTAGTGTTGATAAGGAAAGTGTTGATTATATTGAACTTGCCGATGGTTCATTATTATCAGCTTTTATAGACGGACCCGTTGCCTGTGTTAATCTTACAGACAATTTAGCCGGGTATTTTGGAAAGAAGTTTTTTAAAGTACCGACTATAAAAAGTGCGGATACCGCGCTAGCATATTATGTTGCCAAGCGGAAAAAATTCTTTCCGGATGATCAAAGTCTTGTTGTATATATCGGCAAAGAGTACAGCAAACTTATTTTCCTTCAGGGCAGAAAACTAAAACACATCGGAACAACTCTTGATATTGGTACAACCAATCTTCACACCTACGATGTTTACTTCTCAAAGATTCTGCTTGAAATGGAAAATGGCGGAATTACTTCACTAGACAATATTATTGTCTGCGGTGAAGATGATTCTGAAAATCTGATCCTTTCATTTTACGGAACATTTCCGGAAGCAAATGTAAGCAGGCTGGAGTTTGATGATCTGGATATTTCCCAGATCGATGAAGATTCCAAAACAAAATTTTCTTCATACAGTGTTCCGGTTGCAGTTGCCACAGAATTTTTTGATGAAGCAGCAAAGGAAACAAAGGGAATAAATCTTTTACCAAAGTATATTTCTGAAGAACAAAAACTCTTCCAGTTTTCCTGGCATAGTTTTGCTGTTATGCCTTTATTATTTATTGCAGCTTTTCTTTTTACGCTTAAGGCAATGCAGAATAGCAAAGAAATAACAAGACTTGATTCAGAAATAAAACAAAAGCAGATGATCATCAGGCAAAACCAGGAAACACTAAGTAAGATTTCTGAACTTGAAGGTAAGATAAGCAGCTTTGGTCAGACGCAGGCAATTCTGGATTCTGCCGCTGCCGGTACCGGTGTCTGGAAAGAGGTTCTTAAAGATGTCGCTGCATTCTGCGGAAGTAAGCAAAATATCTGGATATCCAGTATTGTAAGGGAAAACACTAACGCAATAAAGATAGAAGGATATTCATTATCAAAATATTCCACCACGGAGATGGCTTACAGTCTGGAAGGATCCAGACTTAACAGCGTGATGAATGAAGCCCTGAGAGAAAAGAACGCTTATAAATATAATTTAACATTTGATATTACATCATATCAGAATAAAAAATGAATAAAAAATTACGAAGCACTTTAGTTTTGCTTGCTCTTCTGTTTATCATCCTCATCGCAGGAGGAGCTTATCTTTATTTTGCACAGGGTAAAGATTTGAAAGAGAAACAGGAGAAACTGAAAGAACTTCAGGCAAAAGCATTAGACCCGCAGGAATTGCTGACGCAGTATCAGGATCTTCTGGTTAGATCCAATCATCTTGATTCAATTCTTGCTAACCGGGAATTTAATATTCCTCAGAATTTATCATCCATTAAGTTCTATAACTTTGTTAATAATATTACTAATGGATTTTCTGATAAAGCCCAGGTTAATATTGAATTTCTAGATCAAAAACAGGAAAAAGAATTTTATTATCACGAGTATAAACTTACAGGGTTCGGTTACTTTAATGAGGTTTATAATCTTATTTATGGGATTGAACACAGTAAAGAATTAAAGAAAGTTGTAAATGTAAGTCTTGGTAATATGGTAAAAACAGATCCGGATGAACGTCCTGTTTATCTTGTAAATTTTACGCTTACTGCCAAAGCATATTTTTCGAGCGATAATCGTTTTGCTCCTGCCACTTTTGTTGAGAACAATCTTGGTTCACCAACATTATACGATGCATTTTATCCACTCATAAGAAACGAAATACCTCCAAATATAGATGAGCTGCTTGATGTACAGGGTGCAACATTGCTTGCTCTTATACCGGAAGGAGCGTTTATCGCAGACAGTAAAGGCAACACTTATCTGATTTGGGAGGGAGAACAGGTTTACCTTGGATATCTTACAAAAATTGATTATCAGAACAGCCGTGTAAGTTTTATTCTTAATAAGGGCGGAATAATTGAAAAAATGGATCTTGAATTAGATCGATCAGAATTAAAAAAGAAATAAAGCGAGAAGTAATATGAAAACATTAATATACTCACTGCTCTTAACAGTCTTGTTTATCGGAAGCATAATCCCGCAGAAGTACTGGGAAAGACGCCTTAAGGATTATAATAATCCCGATGAACTTGTTACTCTTTCACAGTCTCTGCCGTTTAACGAAGCCATCGCTTTGTTAAGTAAAGTAAGTGAAAGTACAACAGGAAAAAAAATTGTATCAACTGCCAATATAGAAAATCCAATTGGTATTGAAATAGAAAGCATGCCATACGACAAAGCTCTGTTTATGATAGTACAGTATGCAGGCTTGACAATGGAAGAAAAAGAAGATGTTATAGTTGTGAAACGTATTGGAACCGAGGAAAAGAAACCTGAGGATGTTTACGCTTCAGTTGATTCAAGAGAGGTAAAAATATCTGCAGTCTTTTTTGAAGTTGATGTTGCTGAATCCAGAAAATTAGGAATAGACTGGAAAGTTGTTCTTTCAGGAAGAGGTATAAATCTTGGTTCAGAATTATCGACACAAACAATTAATCCGAACTCAGAAGGTTTGCCTAGACAACCAAATTGGGATGTAAGCGGTGATGGAAATTTTAATGCCGGTAACTTTTATGGAGAAGCAACCGCACTATTTAGATTTTTTGAAGACAATAATTTAGGTGAGATTATTGCATCACCAAATATAACAGTCAGAGATAATAAGCAGGGAAGAATCCAGGTTGGTTCTGACTTCTCTGTAAGAACAAGAGACTTTGCAGGAAACACGGTTGAAAAATTCTTCCCGACTGGAACAATTATTGAAGTTACTCCGCATGTTTATAAAGAGAACGGCATTGATTATGTTTTATTAAATATTTTAGTAGAAAGAAGTTCATTCTTACTTAATGATCAAACAACAGAAATAAAGAAAACAAATGCCTCCACCCAGGTACTTATGCTTAATGGCGAAGAGACAATACTTGGCGGTTTGTTTGTTAATGAAGAAACAAGAATTAGGAACGGAATCCCATTCCTAAAGGATTTACCATGGTGGGTATTCGGTATTAGATATTTAACCGGTTCAGATGCAACTACTCTTACAAAGAAAGAACTTGTAATTCTTCTTAAGACTGAATTGGTCCCGACACTTAAAGAAAGACTTGAACACCCGATTGATAATCCGTTAAGTAATGAACTTACAAAACAAAGAGGCGTAATTAAATATCACCAGCTGGAATCTAAAAACTCAAACGAAACTATAGAGAGATAATGGAATCAATCTTAATTGTTGATGATGATATAAATCTTTGTACTGTCCTTAAAGAGGAGCTTGAAGAAGTTGGATACAGTTCTAACTTTGTAAACAGCGGCTTTGAGGCAATGGATTTTCTGAAAAATAATCATGTGGATTTGATTTTGCTCGATCTTAAAATGCCGGCAATGGATGGCTTTGATGTTCTGAAGGCAATCGAGCAAAATCAAATTAATTCTAAGGTTATTGTATTAACAGCTTATGCAGATGTTAAAAGTGCTATTGACTCTGCAAAAATGGGTGCGACAGATTTTATAAGTAAACCCTACGACTTTGATGAACTTCTGATAACGATTAGGAAAGTTTTGCAAAGAGAATGATAATAAATGAAAATAAACCATCGTATAATTCTTGTTAACCTGCTCATTGTAGCAATTGTGCTCGGTAGCTCCGCGTTCGCTTTCTATTCCATTATGTACAACACTCTTACTGCTCAGCAGTCAAAAATAATAATAAGCTCTTCAAAAAATTTTCTGTTTACTTACCGGTCCTTTACTGATAATATCGAAGAAGAATTCTGGACATTATCAAAAAACTATCCCGATCTCCTTTTTGACAGACCTGTTTTATCCGGAAACATTAATGATTTTTTCCTTGAAGCTTCAATTGCAGATTCAACACAGATTTTACGGTATTCTGCTAAAAGTTTTATACAAATACCAAGACAAAGTTTTACTATAGAAGAATTTATTCAGTTTAACCCTTATGCAATAATTGGTGTTAAAAAAATTTCCGCAGATCGTCTTTGTTATTTTGGGAAAGTAATAGATAAAAATGTATTGGATGATTTCTCAAAAAGAATCGGTTCTGATGTAGCCCTTGTATGGGATAATTATACTGTTGAGGTATCAAATGCCAGCATGAATACCCAGTATTCTTTTTTATTAAGCAAGGCATATAATTCTCTAAAACAAAAAAATGATTCGGAAGTATTCACAGGGGAAAGTGAATCATCAGATATTATTGCTGCCGCTTTTAATATTGATAAACTATCAGCATACGGAAATGATTTAGCTTTTGTTCTCTTCAGAGCACATAATGATGCGACAGATTTAAGAACAACCCTAAGAAATATTTTAATTTTAATTGGTGTTGTAGGAATTATTCTTGCTTTAATATTGAGTTATGTTTTAACGCATAAGCTAAGGACAAGAATATCAGATTTGAATTTTGCAACCGCGCAAACCAGTGCCGGAAATTTTGATACACGAATTGTGGTGACGGGAAATGATGAAGTTGCAAATCTTGGTAAGGCATTTAACAGTATGCTTGATGAGCTCAAAAAAAATCAAAAAGCTAAAAATGAATACTCCGAATTTATAACTCTGATTAATAAAAATGCCTCACTTGCTGAAATTTCAAGTGCAGCACTGAAAAAAATAATTGATACATGCGGATTTTTAGTCGGAGCAATTTATTCTGTTGACGATGGAGAGGTAAGTCTTATCAGTTCTTATGGATTGAACGGTGAAAAATCGAACCATGAAAGTAATGATTTTTATAAAAAAATAATTGAATCTAAACAACCGATTGAAATCTCAACCGGTAATTCATTACCAAGCATTCAAACAGGAACCTTAGACATAAAGATTAATTATCTTTTATTATTGCCTGTTATTTACAACAATAAAGTTATTGCAATTCTGGAACTTGCTTCATTAAACACTCCTTCATCCGAAGCCAAAGATTATCTTGAAAAGATTCAGGAACAATTGGCAATCGGTCTGACAAATGCAAAAGCTGTTGTTCAACTAGAAAGTTTTGTAAGTGAATTAAAAAAACTTAATGATGAATATCAAAAACAAAATATTCAGATCAAGAAGCAAAACGATACTCTGCTTGAATTAAGCAATCAGCTAAAAGTAAAGGCTGAAGAATTAGCAATACAAAAAGAGGCAGCCGAAGATTCAACACGATTAAAATCACAATTTCTTGCAAGCATGTCTCACGAGCTCCGCACCCCTATGAATTCTATTTTAGGACTTACAGAGTTGATCCTGGATAAAGCACAATTAAGTATTAGAAACAGAGAAAGATTAGAAGTAGTATTAAAAAGCGGTAAACGATTGATGGGTTTGATTAACGATATTCTTGATCTTTCTAAAATTGAAGCGGGGAAAATGGAAATAAGAGAAGAAGATGTTCTTCTTGAAGAAATGGTTGAAGAGGTTTCAATTACTGCTGTTCCACTTGCCTTGGAAAAAGGATTATCATTTAATGTAAAAAGAAATTGTAATACGGGAATTATTATTAATACCGATCGCGGAAGAGTTATGCAGGTATTAATAAATCTTATCGGAAACGCGATAAAATTTACGCATAAAGGTAAGATCGAATTAACAATTTCATTTAATGATGACAAAATGCTTTTATTTTCTGTTAGTGATACAGGAATCGGAATCTCTGATGAAAGTAAAAAATTCATCTTTGAAGAGTTTAGACAAATTGACGGAAGTACTTCAAAAAAATATAACGGTACAGGCCTGGGTCTTGCTATTTCTAAAAGGATAGTTGATTTGCTTGGCGGAAAAATCTGGGTAGCCAGTGTTGAAGGTCAGGGTTCTGTCTTTTCATTTACAATCCCGATTAAATATCAGCAGGGTAATACGAAGAATGAAAACCAGCCTGTTAACATAGAATCACTTAGAAAAAATTCACGAAATCCCGTTCTGGTTATTGATGATGATCCCGAAGTCAGATATACAATAGGGCAGTATTTAATTACAAAAAACTATGAAGTTATTTTTGCAGAAAATGGTGAAGAAGGAATAAAGCTTGCAAAAGCAAAACAACCATTTGCAATTACTTTAGATTTGCTTCTGCCTTACAGGGATGGCTGGAGTGTGCTTAAAGAACTGAAAGAACATCCGTCAACAAAAGATATTCCTGTTATTTTAATCTCAATTTTTGGGGATAGAAAAATGGGATATGGTTTAGGCGCTTTCGAGACTTTCATAAAGCCGATCTCATCAGAAAAACTTTTAGCTGCATTTGATAGATTAGAGTCACTTGTACAGAAACGGACTAAAAAAATTGTAATTGTGGATGACGATGAGTTAGAGTTTGAAATGTTTAAAAAAGAATTTAAAGATGATAATGTAACCATAGAGTATATTCAGGATAGTGAATTCGCCTTTAACAAAATTGCAGAGGTGCAGCCGGATATTATAATACTGGACTTACTTATGCCAAAGCTGGATGGCGTTACTCTATCGCAAAAACTAAAATCAGATGAACGGACAAAGCAAATACCAATTATTATCAGCACTGCAAAAAATCTTTCTGAAGATGAACACAGATCATTGCACAAAATAGTTGAGGATATAATTGTAAAAACAAAAACTCAACCCAATTATATTCTTAAAACAGTAAGAGACAGAATTATTCTTCACGAAGAAGAAGAGTCTTCTTATTCTGCAAGTGAGATAGAAACAAATGATGATTTGCAGAATATTGTTGATGACGAGCTACAGCCAGATAATTATTTGGGAAATGTGTTAATCGTTGATGATGATCCGGATACTTTATTTACAATAAATGAAATGGTAATGACAACAGGCTGCAAAACACATCTGGCTAAAAGCGGGATGGAATGTTTAAAACTTCTTCACAGCTTAAAACCGGATTTAATTCTGCTTGATATAATGATGCCCGAAATGGATGGTTTTCAAACATTAAAAAATATCAGAAGTAATAAGGAGTTAGCAGGTATACCTGTTTTTGCAGTTACTGCAAAAGCAATGATAGGTGATAAGGAAGTAATTTTAAAACATGGCTTTAACGATTATATTGCAAAACCTGTAAACCCGGCTACTATTTCAAATAAAATTGCACAATTATTTTCTAAGTTAAAATCTAATTGAATATGAAAAAAATATTAGTAATAGACGACTTGCCTGAAAACGTTTTTATGTTACAGGATCGTTTGGAACATGACGGTTTTGAAGTTATAACTGCATATGACGGATACGCAGGAATTGACAAGGCTAAAAGTGAATTACCGGATTTAATTTTACTTGATGTGATGATGCCGGATATAACCGGACTTGAAGTTTGTAAAATCCTTGTTAACGAACCAGCCACAAAAGATATTCCCATTATATTAGTCACAGCTAAATCTGGAGCAGAGGATACGAAAGAAGGATTGGAAGCCGGTGCATTTGATTATATAAAAAAACCGTTTAACAGAATTGAATTACTTGCTAGAGTTAAATCTGCTCTGGCACTTGCTGATGCGCATAAACTTTTACTTACATCGGAAAAAAGAGATACTTACCTGGCTACTGTTGTAACTGCTAATCATAAAATTAAACAGCCGCTAACACTGCTTACTCTTTCATCCGCTGCAATTAAAAGAGAACTTAGCAAAGAGGAAATTTCCAGGGATGGAATTTTAAAGAGAGTAAAGTATATAGATATTGCGGTTAAAGAAATAAATGATGTACTAAATCAACTTAATGCAATAAAGGATCCGGTATTATCCAAATACACTTCAAATATCAAAATGATTAAAGTAGAAGATGAATTTGATGAACAAAATGAAAAATCAGATTAATTGTTTTATTGAATCAAGCATTGTATCAAATTCGTAAGGCTTCATTATTTTTTTGCTTACTTTAAATCGGGTCAAATCTTCATTTTCAAACTTCAAACTTCCCGATGACAAAATTATTGGAAGATTAAAATTTAATTCTCTTATTTTGGCGATGCAGTCTAACCCGTTCATTCCGGGCATATTGTAATCAATAATTAATAAATCGACTTTTAATTCTTCTGTTAGAACCCTGATTACTTCTTCGCCGGATTTAACTTTAATTATATAGTAACCGCTGGACTCAAGCATTTCAGCAAGCAGTTCACTTAACATCTCTTCATCATCAGCCAGCATAATAATTTTATTTGATTCTTTGCTCTCTCCCTGTTTTAATGGTTCAAATACGGGAAGGTAAACATCAAACGTAGTGCCTGATCCTTTACGGCTGGTAACGTCTATGTGTCCTTTATGGGCTTTTATAATTCCATAAGTAACATATAAACCTAAACCCGATCCGGTATCTTTTTGCTTGGTAGAAAAATACGGATCAAAAATTTTAGATAAGTTTTCATCATCGATTCCGCTTCCGGTATCATTCACTGAAAATTTAACATATTTTCCTCTGTCCAGTAAAGGATATTTTATAATGTTTGAATCATCAACAAAAAGATTTGATGCACTTAAAGTAATTTTACCTTTTCCATCAATCGATTCTTTAGCATTTACACATAAGTTTAAGAGGATCTGGTAAATTTCTGTGCTGTTACCCAACAGATTGTGGAGATCATCATCAATTTTCTTTTCAAATGTAATAGATGATGGAAATGTTTGTGATACAACTTTTGAAATTTCACTTAAAAGAAAATTGGGCATTACAACTTCTTTACGTTTGGCTGTTGGTTTACCAAACGAAAGCAATCCTTTTGTCAAATCTCTGGCTCTTACTGAACAGCTTTCAATATTATCAATTAACTTGGAAACATTTTCGGCCTCTGGAATTCTGCTTCGCAATAAATGTATACTGCCAAAAATGCTTGAAAGTAAATTGTTAAAGTCATGAGCCATTCCGCTGCTCAGTTTCCCGATTGTTTCCAGTTTTTGTGCTTGTAATAATCTTGATTCGAGAGCTGCATTTAATTCTCGGGTTTCGATATTAATTATTGCAAATGAAAGCAGTATAGAAAACTGTTCTATGTCACTTATATCCAAAGATGAATATGTGCCTGATTTTTTTCCAACTTGAATTTTCGCTTGAAGGATATCATCAAAATAACATGGAGAAATACACAAAGACTCACAATTAAATACCTGTGTTAAACCATACCCAATATTGTTGTGATGATTTAATGCCAGAAGCGGTCTTTTATTTAAATCTAACCACTTATTGATAAATGAAGAATTATACTTTATACTTTTTTCAACTTCATTTTTATCGGGAATCAGATCAGACTCATCGTAAAATAAGAAATCGTTAACATCTTCAGCCCGATGAAAAACGATTAATCCAAAATCACTGCCTGTAACCTCAACGCATCTAATTAATATTTCTTCAGCGATATTATGTATAAATTTTTCTTTTACTAATAAAACAAGGATACTTTGTAGTTCCTTCTGGAACACTAAATTTCTTTGGAGTTTTTCTTTTTCTGCATCGTATTGATAATCCATCGCTGCAAGCGGCAGCATTTCAATAAAATAAGCATCAATAACTTTTTTTGAATCAGAAAAAATGGGGGTAATTATAATATTTCTGTTTTTGTCAGGAATGGGCACTACAAATGATTTTGCTGAATCGAATAATTTTTTTTCGTCTGGAGTGTTAATGTTAAAAAGAGATTTAAGCGAGGCTCCCTTAATTTTTCCGGTTCCTATATCCTTTTTAAAACTTTTGTTGAACCAAATTATTTTAAAGGATTTGTCTGCAAGGGCAACAGAGGTTGTCTGTAGTTCAAGAAGTTCATTGGTTTGATATTTTCGTACTATGTCATCAGACATTAAGATATTTAATCTTGTTTAAGTTCGTACTTCTTGATCTTGGTATAAAGTGTTTTGGGACTTATACCCAACTGGTTTGCAGTTTGTGTTCTGTCCCAGCGATTAGCATCAAGAACTTTTGCAATATGCCATCTTTCAAGATCTTCCATACTTAGTATTTCTGATGGAATATCCACAAGGCCTCTTCCGGCCACATTTTTATATGCTGTAGAGATAGGTAAATTTAAATCCTCCGGCATAATATAATCACCCTCAGCAAATATTATTGCACGTTCAATTATATGTTCAAGTTCTCTCACGTTACCCGTAAAATCATACTGTTCCAGAATCTGAGCAGCTTCCATAGACAATTTTTTAGGAGATCTGATAGGTGATTTTGAACCAAGGAAAAAATTTGCCAGTATAATTATATCTTCTTTGCGATCTCTTAAGGGTGGAATGGTAAGTGTAATAACGTTTAATCTAAACAGAAGATCTTTACGGAAATTTTTTGCCTCAGCCTCATCTAAAAGATTTCTATTTGTTGCGCCAATAACTCTTACATTTGAATTTAAATTTGTAATGCCGCCAATTCTTCTATATTCACCATTTTCTAAAAATCTTAATAATTTAGGCTGCAGAGTTAAACTTAACTCGCCTATCTCATCTAAAAACAATGTTCCACCATGAGCAATTTCAACTAATCCTTGCTTTGTGGATTTAGCATCTGTGAAGGCTCCTTTTTCATGTCCGAATAATTCACTTTCAATTAACTGATCTGGAAGTGATGCACAATTGACAACTACAAATGGTTTATCTTTTCTTGCTGATTGTTTATGTATGTACTCAGCAAATAGCTCTTTACCTGTTCCGGTTTCACCTTCAACAAGAACATTAGAATCAGATTGAGCTGCTTTGTTGGCGAGATTCAAAACTCTGTTTAATGATTTACTGTCTCCGATTATTTTTTCTGAATGCTTTTTACTAATCTCTTTAGACAGAAGAACCGTTGTAACTAATAAATTTCTATGTTCAATTGCTCTATTAACTGTTAGTACAAGTTCTTCAAACTCATAAGGTTTATTGATATAATCATAAGCACCATTCTTAATACACTGGATTGCTTTTTTCATATCCGACTGAGCAGAAAGAATAATTACCTGAATATTATATCCGGAATCATTTATAAATTTTAGTACTTCCTCCCCTTGAACTTCACGCATATTTAAGTCAAGAAGTAAGATATCATAATTTTTAGATTTAATTGCTTCGATAGCATACTTGCCGTCATATACCGCATCAACGGTAAAACCTTCTTCCAGCAATTGCTCCTTAAGCAAATAACACAAGGTTTCATCGTCATCGCATACAAGTATTTTGGAGTTTTTTGAGCTTTCTGTCATTTCCCACCGGTAAAAATTCTGTTAGTTTGGATTAAAAATGCACATTAATTATATTTGTTGTTCAAGTTTTTGGGCGCGTAGCTCAGGGGTAGAGCATCTGCCTTTTAAGCAGAGGGTCGGTGGTTCGAGCCCACCCGCGCTCACAATAGATAAAGCCACTTTAGTGGCTTTGTTTATTTTAAACAATTTTAAAGAACTAATGATTAATAATAACACATATTACCAAAAACAGCAAGTTTAACTGTTTTTAACTAATTTCCGGTAGTATTTACAGGATAATGGTAATTTATATTTTATAAATAATTTGGATTTGTCTTGGGTGAGATAGTTTATAAGACTCTTATACGATTTGTTTTAACTTTACTTGCGCTTTGGTTTAGTAAAAACTTATTTGGAGAAAAATTTTTCTGGATAATAAGTATTCTTGCAATTTATTTTTTTGTCTTTCATCCTGCGTATTTAGCTTATAGCAATTTTATAGAAGAAAATAAAAATGTTATCACTAATAGTTTGTGTTCTTCTTGTAAACATTTTAATGAATCTGCTGTTCTTTGCACCAAATACGATAAGCATCCAACCGACAATTTCATCCCCTGCGAAGGGACAGACTGGAGTCCAAAATAAATAATAGTATGATTATTTTATTAATCCTTTTTTTGTTCATCCCGAAATAGATTAATGTTAATTTTAAGAACTAATATTTTTCAATTAAGATATCGATAGTTAATATTAAGCTTCGATGAAAGGCATTATGAAAAAATCAGCACCATCACTTATTATTTTTTTTATAACACTCATTTTTACTTTTTCTAATATCTCTGCGCAAGGATTTCTGCATCGTCAGGATAAAAAAATTGTTAATGGCAACGGACAAGAAGTATTGCTAAAGGGAATTGGGCTTGGCGGTTGGCTGCTGCAGGAAGGTTATATGCTTCATACTTCAGGTTTTGCTAATGCACAATGGCAGATACGGGAAAAAATACTGGATCTTGTGGGAGAAACTAATACTGAATTGTTTTATCAAACTTACAGAAATAATTACGTAAGAAAAGCAGATATAGATTCAATTAAAAAATGGGGATTTAATTCTATTCGACTTCCATTTCACTATAATCTTTTTGCTACAAATACCAATCCGCCCGCATTTTTAAACCTTGGTTTTGATATAGTTGATTCTTTATTAAACTGGTGTAAACAAAATCAAATATATTTAATACTTGATATGCACGCGGCACCTGGAGGACAAAGCGATGAGCCAATCAGCGATTATAATCCTGCAAATCCTTCTTTGTGGGAGAGCGAACAAAATAAAAATCTTACTGTTCAAATCTGGAGAAAGATTGCCGAACATTATAAAGATGAAGTTTGGATTGGCGGATATGATCTTCTTAACGAACCTAAATGGAACCTTCCTCCAAACAATCAGCCCTTGCGTGATCTTTATATAAGAATAACAGATACAATTCGTGCTGTTGATAATAATCATTTACTTTTTATCGAAGGTAATTGGTTTGCAACAGATTTTAACGGATTAATTCCTGCCTGGGATGATAATATGGCATACAGTTTTCATAAATATTGGAATGGAAATACACAATCATCAATTCAATATCTTGTAGATCTTAGAAACAATACAAACAGACCGCTTTGGCTGGGCGAAACAGGAGAAAACTCTAATAAATGGTTTAACGATTGCGTTCGGTTGATGAACACTAATAATATTGGATGGGCGTGGTGGCCTCATAAAAAAATTGAATCAATAGCCGGACCTTTGTCTGCCTATTTGGTTCCTTCATATCAGACCCTGCTTAATTATTGGAATGGATCAGCCCCGAGACCAACTGCGGTATTTGCGATGAATGCACTTATGGCTCAGGCAAATCAACTCTTAGTTGAAAACTGTGTTTATCATAAAGATGTAATAGACGCTTTAATCAGACAACCATATACAATTGAAACCATACCATTTGCAGGCAATCAGGTTCCGGGAATTGTTAATGCAACGGATTATGATTTAGGCCAATTACTTTATGCATACAATGATACCGAAAACGAGAACACAGGAAACGGTAATTGGAATAATGGATATAGTTATAGAAACGATGGAGTTGATATACAAACTTGTAATGATTTTACTTCTAACGGTTTTAATATTGGTTGGATAGAAACAGGGGAGTGGTTAAAATATACCATTAATGTTTCTCAAAGCGGATTGTATGATATCAATTTAAATATAGCTGCACCCAATGCCGGGGGTAAAATTCTCTTATCTTTGGATGGCCAGAGCATTACAAATATATTGGATGTTCCAGCTACAGGCGGTTGGCAAAATTGGCAGTATTTAACAGTTCATGATATTTATTTACCGTTTGGGATTCATAATTTTCAAACAAGATTTTTCTTTGGCGGTTATAATTTTAGCTATATGGATTTTATTCTTACCGCTGTAAATGTTGATGAAGAAAACGACACACCTCTCAGTTATAGTTTACAACAAAATTATCCAAATCCATTTAATCCCATTACAACAATTAATTACTCAATAATCCAGTCTGGTAATGTTGAGCTTAAAATATTTGATTTGCTCGGACGCGATCTCATAAAACTTGTTGATGGCCACATGGATGCCGGTAAACATGCGGTAAATTTTGATGCAAAAAATTTATCAAGCGGTGTTTATTATTATACATTAAAGTCCGGTAGTTTTAAATCCACAAAAAAAATGATGCTAATAAAATAAAAACAGCATTTTGGATAAGACAAAAAAAAATAAAATAATTTCCGATTTAGCAGAGCAGGGAATCCACACAACTATTATAGGAATTATATCCAGTATTGTACTGGCCGCGATTAAAGGCATAGCAGGTGTGCTTGGAAATTCCTACGCACTGATTGCAGATGCAATTGAATCAACATCTGACGTGTTTACTTCAATAATAGTTTTAGCAGGATTAAAAATTGCAAAGCGCCCTGCTGATGAAACACATCCTTATGGTCATGGTAAAGCGGAACCATTTGCCGGATTATTAGTTGCTTCAGCTTTGTTTCTTGCGGCTATAATTATAATAGTACAAAGTATTCACGAAATTATTACGCCGCATCATGCACCCGCTCCTTTTACTCTTATCATATTAGTTGCCGTAGTAATAACAAAAGAAATCCTGTTCAGATTTATAATTAAAGTTGGAGATTCTGTTGATAGTGTTGCTGTAAAAAACGATGCCTGGCATCACAGAAGCGATGCTATTACATCCGGTTTTGCTTTTATAGGAATTGCTATAGCACTTATAGGCGGTGCCGGTTATGAAGAAGCTGATGATTATGCTGCGTTATGTGCTTCTGCAATTATCATTTTTAATGCGTATAGATTATTTAAGCCGGCACTTTTTGAAATTATGGACACGGCACCTTCTCCCGAAGTTATAAAGAAAGTAATAGAGACATCACTAATGGTTGATGGAGTTGTTGCTATTGATAAATGTTTCGCGAGAAAAATGGGATTTCAATATTACGTGGATATGCATGTTATCGTTGATGGAAATATATCTGTGCATAAAGGACATGAAATATCTCACAGCGTTAAAGATAAGTTATTGGATTCTTTTAAAAATATTTCAGATGTGCTTGTACATATAGAGCCTGCAACAGAAGAACGTTTAATGCGAAAACATATTTTAGAGCAAAAAATGCAGGTAAATAAAAAGAATAATTGAACAATAGTTCGAAGAATTAGAGTAATCTTATTTTTCTACTGGTAGATTACGATTCTGTGAAATTGTATCTAAAAGCAGAATTAGAATTAAAAACGAATAATCTTCAAAATCGCCTACCATTTTATCTATTTACACGAAATTATTTTGCATCTTAACAAAATAGTCTGCATCAAATCATTATATTTTTGGTAAGATTTTTATTACAATTATTTCTAATTATCTAAAAAGGTGAAACTATGAAAGCAAACATTGGCAGCAGTGATAAAGTTATTCGTTTAATACTTGGAGTAGTTATTATAGTTCTTGGTTTTTATTTTAACAGTTGGTGGGGAGTTATTGGTTTGGTCCCGATAATTACTGTAGTAATTAATTTTTGTCCAATTTATGGTATACTCGGAATATCCACAAATAAAAAAATTAAAACAGAAAAATTATAAGTTAAAATACTTAAATGGGCTTTAATGCCCATTTGAGTTTACATCCACAGTTTCCTTTTCTTCCTTTTCTTTTTTCTTTTGTTTATTAATAAAACCGAGCAGAATCATTCCAACAAAAATTCCAACTATCAACGTAATTATTAATAAAAGAAGTTTTGATATGTCAACTTTCCAAAATAGTAAATGGACCGATATAATTTCACTGTTTTGAATGCATATAATGATAAACAATGCAAGCAAAATTAAAGCGCTAATTGTTTTAAAATTCATTTTCGTATCCATTGTGTAGAATTAAAAAAAAATGAGGCTGTCTCAAAAGTAATTCTTACTGTCACACTGAGCCTGTCGAAGTGTGATTTAGCAATATGATGTAAGTCTTCGACAAGCTCAGATTGACAAATTGTGTCTTTTGAGACAGCCTCAATTAAAAAATCATAAAGATCAAATTATTCTGTATAGGCTAACCAATAACCACTAAGGCTATATACTTTTGAATCAGCCCAGGTGCGGATTTTTAAAGTAAAACCATCTCTGGAAACCGACAAAACCTCAACATTATATCGGCTGTTAAAAGCTTTATCAGTATCAACCTGAGTTACAGAAATCATAACTTTTGGCTTAACATCAAATGGGTTCTTAAAATCTACTTCGATTGTCATAGCTCTTTCACCGGTATTGGTATCTAAATTATATCCGGAATCTCCGGCTTTAGTCGTCCACTGTCCGCTTTGTGTTTGAGCCGAAACTAATGCTGAAAATGCAACAAAAAACAGAACTACTGCGAACGTTGATAATTTTCTCATATTTACTCCTTTATGATTATTTAGTGATTAAAGTTTTTAATGGCAATAAGAAAATTTGGATTAATTTTGATTAAAATTTAATCGTTTGATTTTTTATTTCCTAATATGTTTTATGATTAAACAATTATCATTCCTCTAATGTACAATCATAAAGCCGGATAAATTATTAGATAGTTATTGGAACAAATGAAATGTTTAAAGGTATAAAAATCAAAATCACCGGTTCCTTAATTTTATTAGGAGGAATGATCATGGCAATCTTAAAAACAAAAAAGGCTGATTTAAATATTCACTACAAAAAGTATTTTCAAATCAGTTCAATTTTAGTTCTTGCCATATTAATTGTGGCATTCAAGTTTTCCCCATGGATATCCACAAAACCAATAATAACTGATGATGGTGGAATCATAATCAATATTATAGATATACCTCAGACAAATCAAAACACGAAACCGCCAATCCCGCCAAAACCACAACTTCCTAAAGTGGTGATAGCAGACAATATTATTGATGTTGAATTCATAGATACGGAAATAAATTTAAATGACAATCTGACGGCCCCGCCGGAGTTAGAGAAACCTTCTAATAGAATTGTAGAAGAGGAATTAGATATCCCCTTTTTTGCTGTTGAAGTCAAACCGGAAATTATAGGCGGATTAGAAAGCTTGCTTAAAAATATTAACTATACGGAGATTGCCAGAAGAGCTCAGATTGAAGGCAGGGTAACAATTGGGTTTGTTGTAAATAAATCCGGCGATGTAGAAAATGCAACTATACTTAAAGGTATATCAGAAGAATTGGATATGATTGCTCTTGATGCTGTAAAAAAGGCAAAATTTACTCCCGGATTACAAAGAGGTAAACCAGTAAAAGTCTCTATGGTCATTCCAATATTATTCAAGTTAAAATAATTTTGAGAACACTAGACAACTTTGCATACTAGTCCTTTCAGATAAAGACCTTCGGGAAAACTTGTTAACATCGTGTGATCTGGTGACTGAGTCATATATTTTAAAATATGAACTTCTCTTCCGGAGTCTGTTGTTGCATCGGCTATGATTTTATTAAACAGTTCCGGAACTATATGACCCGAACACGAAAAAGTAAACAAGACTCCGTCTTTTCTTAGTAATTTTAATGCTAAGAGATTTATGTCCTTATATCCCCGACTTGCTTTTTCTATCTGGCTGACTGATTCAGCAAATTTAGGCGGATCAAGAATAATAATATCAAATTGCTTATTTGTATCACGGAGTTTTCTTAAATATTTAAAAACATCATCCTGTATGTTTTCACACTTTGATGAATCTATCCGATTTAGCAGAACATTTTTTTCAGAAAGTGACAATGCTTCAGGTGATGAATCAACATTAGTTATTTTATTTGCTCCGGCAATAAATGCGTAGATAGAAAATCCGCCGGTGTATGAAAAACAATTAAGAATTTCTTTTCCATAAGAAAATGATTGTAATAATTTTCTGTTATCTCTTTGATCAAGATAAAAACCCGTTTTATGCCCAATGCGAACGTCCACGCAAAACTTGATTCCGTTTTCAACAACTTCAATTAAGTCCGGAGGTTCTTTGCCAAAAAGTAATCCCTTAGTTTGAGTTAATCCTTCTTTGTTTATCGCTTCAGAATCTGAACGTTCATAAATGCCTGCCGGGTTAAATATATTAATTAGAATTTCCAGAATATCATTTTTCCAGAAGCAGGCTCCCGCAGATAAAAACTGGCATACTAAAAAATCAGCATACTTATCAACAATAACACCGGGAAGAAAATCACTTTCTGCATTTATCACTCGATATGCATTTATTAAATCTTCATCAATAATTTTTTTACGAAACTGGACAGCATCTTCAACTTTTTGTTGAATGAATTTTTTATCAATTATATCCTCTGGCTTGAAAGATAAAACCCGGACAGAAATTTGTGAATGAGATGAATAGGAGCCGTATCCTAAAAATTTGCCATCACCGGAGATTATTTCAACTGTTTCGCCATTTTTTGATATATCCTTAACGGCATTAATTGCTCCTGAAAAAATCCATGGATGTTTTCTGTTTAAAGATTTTTCACGACCCTTTTTTAATTTTACTGATGGCATTATTAATATCTAATTTTCATTCTGACTAAAATCCAGGGCAATTCTTACACCGGCATGAATTGTTAATAAATCAATTTTAGATTTACTTGGATGGTAAGTTACCTGCTGTCCTATAACCTCAACTGAACCTTCTTTAAGATAAGTTGCTTCTGATCCAAATAAATATCTAGCTTTAAGATCAAGATAAATTGCATTAGCTTCTGTAACAGGATCGCCGCTGAGTAAAATGGAAATTCCTCCACCTGCACCATAACTCCATGCCCAATCTTCATAGTTTGTACTGCTTGCAAACTCTTCAGAATTTCTTTCATTCTTTACTGATGTTTCAGTAAACAAATATTGTCCGCCAAAAAGTCCTTGCAGATAAGGTCTGATTCTACCAGTTGGAAGTCCGACTTCAAACACAACGTGAAAATTTACAAGATTATTTGTTCTATCCACCCGAAGAAAAACTTCCGGAATATTATACATCGGTTCACTTCGGCTTTCGCTTCCGTAAACATAGTAGCCAAGATTTAATCCCAGACCAAAAGGAGATTTAGGTTTTGGAGAAAGAAACATAAACTCACCGCTTAATCCATAACCGATATTATCAACTTCTTCTCCAAATTCACCTTGCGGTAATGCAACCGATAGATTGATTCCGGCTTGCTGTGCGTTTGACAATCCTGAAAAAGTAAATACAATTAGTGTGATTAATATTCCGATATAAAATTTATTATACATTTTAGTCCTTACTTTTTTAATAATTTTTGAGTGCCAAAAATAGAGAAAGCAATGACGTAATTAAGTAAATTTCTGATGGACGGTTAATTAAAAATTTGACAAGTAAATATATCAAAATAGTTACTTTATTTATTGATTTTAGAATAGCAGAAAATAAAAAGGCACGATTGCTCGTGCCTTAATTTAAAAGTCCCTTCTCCTTAGGAGAAGGGATTTAGGGATGAGGTTTTTATTTCATCAACAGCATTTTACGTGTTTGGATGAAACTACCGGATTTAATCGTGTACAAATAGAGCCCGCTTGATAAACCTGAAGCATCAAATAAAACTTCATAATTACCCGGAGCTTTTTCTTCGTTAACGATAGTTGTAATCTCACTTCCAAGCAAATCAAAAATCTTTAACTCAACGTATCCTTTTTCTTTTATTGAATAATTAATTGTTGTTGTTGGATTAAACGGATTAGGATAATTCTGCTGCAATGCATAATCAACAACATTACCAAATAGTACTTCAATAGTATTTGAATACTCGGATGTACCGTCAAAATCTACTTGCTTTAGCCGATAAAAAGACTTTCCTACAACGGGATTTTGATCAACAAAAGAATAATTTTGAACTTCAGTAGATGTTCCGCTGCCTGTTACAAATCCAATCTTATTCCATTCAATATTATCGGATGATTTTTGGATCTCGAAACCTGAGTTATTTAATTCTGTAGCAGTTATCCAATTTAAATCGATAGTATTATTTATAACCGAAGTTGTAAATGAAACCAATTCAACAGGAACAACGCCGCTGTAAACAGAGATTTTTATATTATCAACATACCAGCCGTCTTGCTGTACAGAATTATCAGAACGGAAATAATATCTTAAAGTAATTTGCTGATCAGCATAATTTGAAATGTCTATTGATTCGTGAACCCATGTGGATTGTGTTCCATCATACAAAGGTTCGCCGTTTGGTTGAAAAGTACCTGTTCCCGGATTTGTATATTGACCCGTAAGTGAAATCCAAGTAGCTCCATTATTTGTAGAAAGTTGAACCTGTCCATAATCCCAATCAGTTTCAATACTCCATTGAGTGTCAAATTCTAAAATAGCCCCTAATACATCAGTTAGTCCAATCTGGTTGTTGTACTTAAGCGATGAAGTTGTGTTGGCTAAATAATTTCCCCCGGGAGAATCTGTAAATGAAGTAGGTGCAGATACAAATTTTGCTGTAGTAATATTCCAGGTTCCTACCGCAGTCCAATTATTAATGTTGTTTGCTTCATCATACATTGCAACTGTTAACGGCGCAACAAAGAATTGATAAAAATTTGTTGGCGGTATATTACCTGGAGGATTAAATCCGCTGCCGCCTGTTGGTAAAGTTTTTACTATTGTTGAGTTTGCATCCTGTGCAGCAATGTAATACTGACAAACTGTTCCAAGCGGTAAAGCTGGAATCGAAAAGTTATAATTTCCGCTTTCTGTAGCTGAACCGGTTACTTCTATAAAATTACCAAATGTTCCGCCGCTTTGCTTTGTTCTGTAATATAATCTTGGGGCTAAAGCTCCCGTTCCGATTTGCAAACCTGAAGAGACAAAGGCAGAGGTATTAATCGGCTGCGATGACGTCATTGATGCTATAGGAGTATGAGAAATATCAAGATTAAGATTTAGTGCAAAGGTTGCAAGAGTTGCAAATGCCAGCTTTGAACTTTTAAGGTAATAAGCCTGATTGTAATATTGAAGCAGATCATTAGTTGTGTGATAATAAGGATGAAAATCATTATCGTCTTCTATCAATAGTATTGCCCCATATCCATGATTTAAAAAAGATTGATGATCGCTGTATGGTTGAGCAGGAACAACATCTAAATCAAGATTAATTCCGTAAAGAAGATTTGCTTCAAGCATTTTATCTTTAAGAGAGTTGGTATTTGCAATTGAACTTGTATGCACATCAGCATTGCCATCACCGTTACCATCATAGGCTATCATATCCAGATTTATAACACCAAGAATTGAATCCCCTGCATTTGCAGCTTGCATAGCATAGTATTCGCTGCCGACTAATCCTTGTTCTTCTTCATCCCACAAAGCATAAACAATAGTAAAAGGAAAGTTGTATTGTGAAAATATTCTTGCGGCTTCTATTACTGCTGCAGTTCCGCTTGCATTATCATCAGCACCCGGAGCAATTGTTCCGGTTGGCATGTCATCAAAGTGAGCGCAGATAATATATTTTTTATTTTGAAATTCTGTTCCGGGCTGCACAGCGTAAACATTTTTACCTGTACCGCCGCTGCCGAATGGCTGAATTGTTGTCGTCAATCCGTAATACTGTAATTTTTGTTTTATATAAGTTTCTGCAAGTGCATTGCCGGGTTGATATTTATTCCGGGATAAAATTGTTTGAGGTGTTCCATTAATAATGGTTGCAACATTTCCTGATAGTTCACGAACAAAATATATAATTGAATCCTGATTGACAGAATTAATTATTTGTTGAACAACAGGTGATTGTGGAAAAATATTTGATTGCAGAATAAGAATTGAAACAGTAAAAAGCTGTAGCAGTTTTTTCATAGCTGGTTCCTTAGTTGGTGAAAAGATTAGTTGAATAATAATAAATATTGTTGTATGTGAAAAAGCAACTATTAACCATGCAAAATCTTAAACGTTTATTATTGCAAAAATTATGCTAAGCTGAGGATATTTTATGCTGTCGTTTTGAATCGTAATGATATGATAAATAAACCTTTTATACCTCAATTCTCAAAAAAGATAGAAATGGATGATCAATGTTTCTCATATCTTGAACGTAATATTTCTTCTCTCATAGCCCAATGTCAAAATCTTGATTAATATTTATTAATAATCAGTTAATCTTAAGTTAATACATAACTTATAAATTTGCATAGGAATTAAGGGAGTATGAACCCGGCTAAGCTAATCATCATTAACATTAAATTCTTAAGGAGCTCGTAATGGAATATTTTAATAACATCTCTCAGCAGCCGCCAACAGATCTAAATCTGGAAGAAATTTTTTCTTTCTACTACAATTTAAAAGGTTCAAGTAAAGCTGATGAAGGTAAGTATAAAGAGGCCCTGGAAAATTTTAATAAAGCACTAGAGCTTAATCCGGAATCCAGCGCTGCCTTATTTAACCGTGCAACTGTTAAAGCAGATATTGGTGATCTTAAAGGAGCCAAGGAAGATTTCATCAGAGTTCGAGAAATAGAGTTAAAACGAAATGATGAACTTTATGAAAACTTTTCAAACAATTTGCTAAATGATAAAATGAAAAACAGGATTAATATTTTTTAATAATTTTTTAAGATAATCTTAATGATTAAAAATTATGTTTACACAGTAAGTTTTAAGATGCTTATTACTTAATCAAAATTTATCAATAACAATTCTAATAGGAGTTCGATATGAAAAACAAATTGTTCGCCTTGGCAGTAGCTGTAATGATGATTACATTTGCAGTAAACACATCAATAATGGCACAAAGCAAAGATTCAAAATATCCCGATAGCAAAGGGAAAACAACTGTTCAGAAAATAAATAATAAAGTTGGCGACGTTAAACAAACTGCAAAAACAGTTATTACTGACAAAAAAACTAAAATCAAAGAAAACACTGCAATGGTTAAAAACGATATGAAAAAAAATACCGGGAAGGATATGAAAAAGATGGAAAGCGAATTGAAGCATCATAAAATGATTACTAATAAATCAGAAAAAAAGCCGAACGATAAAACTAAGAAATAAAATTAATCCGGGTATTTCACTTAAGGAGAGATAATATCTCTCCTTTTTTTTTACTAATTTTAATTATGAGAATTCTTGTTGTTGAAGACGAAAAAAAAGTAGCATCCTTTGTTAAAAAAGGATTGGAAGAGGATTATTATTCGGTTGATGTTGCATTGGATGGAAAAGAAGGAAGCAGGCTGGCTTTTTCTGACGAATACGATTTAATAATCATGGATATAATGCTGCCTTATAAAGACGGCATATCAATTCTAAAAGATCTGCGGAAAGAAAAAATTACCACCCCGGTTTTAATGTTAACAGCTAAGGATGATATTTCAGATAAGGTGTTAGGATTAGATTCCGGCGCAGATGATTATTTGCCTAAACCTTTTGCATTTGATGAATTGCTGGCAAGAGTAAGAGCATTATTAAGAAGAAATAATTCCGAAAAAAATGTAATATTGAAAGTAGATGATCTTCAAATAGATACTCAGCTGCACAAAGCCTTCCGGAAAGAAACAGAAATTTTTTTGACGCCGAAAGAATATTCAATACTTGAATATTTAATGCGGAATAAAAATCATGTTATATCAAGAGTTAAATTATCTGAACATGTATATGATTATCACTTTGATTCTGACACCAACGTAATTGATGTTTATATAAACAAGCTTAGAAACAAAATTGATAAGGGTTTTGATAAACCAATGCTGCAAACTGTAAGAGGAATTGGATATATGCTAAAAGAAAACTGATCAACTTTAATTTGATATGTAACCATTTCTAAAATGCTTTCTGACGCCATCAAATATTTTAAAACCACAAGATTTAAAACCACGCTTTGGTATTCTGCCGTATTTCTATTGCTGGAAGTAGTAATTGGTTTTGTAATCTATGCATATCTTAAGCATAATTTATATGATGAACTTGATGTCTCATTGAGCAAACAGGCAAAAATGATCTATCGTTTTGTTAAAGAAAGTAATGTTGATCTGCAGGAATTCAAATCCGATTCTATTTATAGTTCTCCTAATGAACTTGTGTACGATTTGATATTTGAAGCTGTGGCACTAAACCCTAAAAATACTTTTGTGCAGGTAAGTTATAAAAATAAAAATATTTTCAGCACTGCAAATTTGATGGAGAATATTCTTAAAAATCCCGACTCCACAGAAGTGCATTCCGGTATTTATACTTTTGCAGATACATTATTATCAAAACACATTATAAGAGCAGCTTATCTTGATAAAGAAGGGTATAAAATAATAGTTGCATTTCCTATTCAGCTTATTGACCAAACTCTTGAAAGCCTGACTGATATTTACATTCTGATTGCTCCAATTTTTCTTCTTTTCTCATTGATAGGCGGCTCTATAATATCATTTCGTGCGCTAAACAGGATTGATAAAATCATAAAAGAAACTAATGAAATAACTGCACAAAATCTTACAAAAATTATTGACGGGGGAGATTTTAACGATGAGTATGGTAGGCTTGTTACAACTATGAACAAGATGATTCAAAGAATAAAAACCGCGATTGATTATATGAATCAGTTTTCTATATCAGCATCTCACGAATTAAAAACACCGTTAACTATATTAAGAGGAGAAATTGAAATAGCTCTAAAATCAAAAAAAACTCCCGCTGAATACGAGGCTATTTTACGCAGCAATTATGAAGAAACCTTAAGACTTATAAATATAGTTGAACATCTATTCTATATATCAAAACTTGATTACTCGCTGGTTAAAATAGAAAAAGCGCCAACGGAATTAGCAGCAATTGTGCAGGATTCAGTTAAAAAATTTGCAGGAGTGGCTGAAAACAAAAACATTAAATTAATTTTTAACTGCGATGTTCCGGATAATTTTAAGGTAAATGTTGATGCAAGTTTAATTAAACGTGTAATAATAAATTTAATTGATAACGCAATTAAATATGGAAATGAAAATAGCGATGTTGTTATAAAAGCAGGTAAAAATAAAGATGGAAAAGGATTGATTAGTATTTCAAATTATAGCGAACCGATACCACAGGAAATTTTACCTAAACTTTTTGAAAGATTCTATAAGACAGACTATTCACGCAACAGAGAATTAGGCGGGATTGGATTGGGACTTTCAATTGTTAAATCAATAGTTGAAATACACGAAGGTAATATCGCTGTTAAATCGCGTGAGGATGGATTTATCGAATTTGTTATTACAATTTAACAGTAGAGGCGCTTAATATTTTCTCGATTAATTCTTTCATCTCTCTTTCAACTTCTTTACCGCGATTTCTTCCATACCAAAAGTGCAGCTCTTTATTAATAAAAGATTTTTCTAAACCTGTACTTTTTAAATCCGCATAAATTTTTTGTGCGGCTTCTGGTCTTGGTCCCCAGCTAAATATCTCTTTTTCGTTATCATCAAAGGCAATCAGCTTCGGAATACTTCTGGCACCATTTGTTAAATAAGTATTCATAAATTCAGGATTTAATTCGCGTAAGACAAATTTAAGATTAATTTTATCACTTAACCTTGCAAGCTTTGCGATCACGGGAATATTCTGTGCAGAATCGCCACACCAGGTTTCAGTAATCACAACCCAGGTTTGGATTTTATCAATAAGGGAAAAAATTTGAATTGTCTCGTCTTCGGGAATAAATGTTTTTTCAAGCCGTGTGGTTCTTTGATAATTCAATCTGCATAAATCATATCGCTTTCTATCAATTTCATTTAAGACACTTACATCTGAAATGCTTATTTGTCTGGTTAATTCATTTCTCAATTCACTATAAGTTAGAAAACCCAGGTTTATCAATTCATTATTTCGCATATTATAAATAATATTTTATTATTAACGTTAGAGGCATTCTATTCATAAAGGATTCCATTAATTCGTTAAATAAAAATAAAACTGAATTCCAGGTAAATTAGTTTAAAGTGAACTTTTTTTAACGGTTTAAAATTGTATTTTTGCCACGAATCAATTTTATGAGAAATATTATGACGACCGAAACAAAATACTTTACTCCTGATGAAGCACGCAAAACCTTGCCATTAGTAAAAAATATAGTTAGAGATATACTGCAGACAACCCGTGAAATGCGCCTGATAGCTGAAGAAATAAATAATGGGATTGAAGAGGATATAAGAATTAAAAAATTAGCCGCTGAGGTTAATGGTTTTTTATCTGAACTTGAAGAAATCGGATGTTATTATAAAGACACAAAATTCCAGATTGGTCTTATAGATTTTCCTTCAATGATTGATGGACAGGAAGTTTATTTATGCTGGAGGAGTGATGAAGATGACATTCTTTATTACCATGAAATCGATTCAGGATATATGGGCAGAAAATTAATTCCGCCCCAGTATTTTAACGAATATTAAACTTCCGTTACCATTCCAAATCAAAATTTACTTTTGTCTCCAAAGTATTGTCTGAGTTTTTATCTGCAATCCGGTAGATGAGCGTATATGTCCCCGCCTTATAAGTAGAATCGAGCGAAAATTGGGTATCTAAAGCAACATCATTAATAGGTTCATTCTTTTCATCTTTTTGAATAAACTTGAATACAGATTTTCTTATTGTACTATCTGGTTTTACAAGATCAACTTCATATGCAACGGCTGCTTTGTAAATATTATCTTTTTCGGTTTGGGTAAATCCTTTTACTCTTACTGTTGCATTTACTTCTGCAGTTCCATCTCCAATATCAAAAGCAAAAGCTTCTGCGCCAAATGCCTCAAACTTTTCTTCTTTTTTACTGCACGAGGTTACAAGTAACAATGCAAACAGTAATAGAATTATTCTTTTCATTTTTTCTCCTTAAAGTCATTGAAAAAGAGCAGAGGAATGAAGCAATCTCTCATTTTAAAGATCGCTTCGTCCCGAAGTAATCGGGACTCGCTATGGCTGTTATTTTTTATCCATTTCTCTTCTGAAAATCATTCATAAATGAAACCAGTTCTTCAACACCTTTGATTGGGAATGCATTATAGATTGATGCTCTTAATCCGCCAACAGAACGATGACCTTTCAATCCGCTAAATCCGGCTTTTGTTGCTTCATCGATTAACTTCTTTTCTAATTCCGGAGTTGCAAGATTAAAAGTAATATTCATTAATGAACGTGAATCTTTTTCTGCGTGTCCTTTATAGAATCCGCCGCTGTTATCGATTGAATCATAAAGAAGTTTTGCCTTTGCTTTATTGATTTCATACATCTTCTCAAGTCCGCCAAGATTTAAAAGATATTTTGTTACAAGTTTTATGATATAAATTCCAAATGTATTTGGAGTATTGTACATTGAATCATTTTCTGCCTGGATTTTATAATTAAGCATTGTGTGCAAAGAATCCTGACTTCTTTCAAGCATATCTTTTCTGATTATAACAAGAACAACTCCCGATGGACCAATATTTTTCTGAGCCCCCGCATAAATCAATGCATATTTACTTACATCAATTGGCTTGTGTAAAATATCTGAAGAAGCATCACATACAAGCGGAACGTTGCCAACTTCGGGTTCGCTCATCCATTGTGTCCCATAAATTGTGTTGTTTGATGTAAAGTGAACATAAGATGCATCAGGATCAAGTTTTAATTCACTTTGTTTTGGAATGCGTTTAAAATACTTTTTATCTCCTTCGCCTTCTTCTGTTGTTGCTGCAACATTAACAGTTCCAACTCGTTTTGCTTCCTTAATTGCTTTCTTAGACCAGCTTCCGGTTGAGATATAATCAGCTTTATTTTTAGGCGGCATTAAGTTTAACGGCACCATTGAAAATTGAAGGCTTGCGCCACCTTGCAAAAATAAAATTTCATAATTTTCAGGAACATTTAATAATTGTTTAATTCCTGCTTTTGCATCAGCAAGAATTGCATCAAAAGTTTTTGAGCGGTGAGAAATTTCCAGGATAGACATTCCAACTCCTGGCAATGCAAACAATTCTTTTTGTGCTTCTAATAAAACTTCTTCCGGTAAAATTGCCGGACCAGCACTGAAGTTATAAATTCTTTTTTCCATGATATTTTTTCCTTCAATTGTATTTCTTTGTGATTTTCTCTGTGACTCCGTGGTAAGGTATTTTTTTCACCACAGGGAATTAAATTAAATGTGTTAACAATCCATATAAGAGAACCTAGTTAACTGATAGATTTTTTATTCTATTAATTATTGAAATTGCAGTTGGTATTTTTAAATTATTTTTCTTTGCTGTTTCTAACCAAAGTTCTATAACTATCTCAAGCTCAGTTAAACAAGAATCAATAGTATCGCCCTGCGCCAAACAACCCTTCAGTGATGGGACTTCTGCAACATATCCACCTTCGGTTGCGGGATAAATAACTACCGGATATTTCATTAGTCTTCTCCTTTTAATTTTCTTAAATCTTCAATCAACTCAATAACCTTTTTTACATACACAGTTTTAACTTGATCATTATGAACGGGTATAACAAAAATATATTCATTTCTTCTAAATATATGGTGACTTCCTGTAATTCTTTCAAGGAAAAAGTTTTCCTCCTTCAACAAACTTCTTAAATCGGAGAATCGCACATTCCGGGGATTGTTCTTTATCTTTTCAAAAAGTTTATCTTTCTTTGTCATAGGTTCCCCAAAAGTTTAAATTAAATGTGTTAACAATCCATCTCTAAGTTTTGGTTCAAACCAGGTTGATTTTGGCGGCATAACTTCTCCAGCATCAGAAATATTCATTAAGTCATCCAATCCAACAGGATAAAGTGAAAATGCAACTGCAGATTTACCAGAATCAACTAGTTTTTCTAATTCTTTCGTTCCGCGTATTCCACCAATAAAATCTATTCTGGTATTTGTTCTGGGATCATCAATTCCTAATACCGGATTTAATAAAAAGTTTTGCAAAATACTTACATCCAATTTTTCTCCAACAGATTTTTCTAAAGATAAACTTGCAAAAACAGAATCACGCGGCTTAAGAACAAACCATTCTTTTTCAATGTACATGCAGAAATTGTTCTTTGTGCTTGGTTCTTTGTCAGTTGTTGGAGTAATAGTAAACTTATCAGCAACAGAATTCATAAAATCAGCTTTACTTAAACCATTCAAATCAAATACAACACGATTGTAAGGAAGAATTTTTAACTGATCCGCAGGAAAAAGTACTGCAATAAAATAATTGTATTCTTCACTTCCTTTATGATGCGGATTAGATTTCATTTTTTCTTCGCGTGCACGACTTGCGCTTTTTGCACGGTGATGTCCATCAGCAATGTAGAGTTTATTAATCTTTGCAAACTCATTTTCAATCATTTCATTATACTCATCAGGCATAATCCAAACGGTATGTTGAATTCCATCCGGCGCAGTAAAATCATATTCGGGTTTTACGCTTGTCATTGTTTTATCAACAAGATCGTTAACAGTTTTAAGTCCGCGGTAAGTCAGAAACACAACTCCTGTCTGCGCTTCCGTTGTGATGATATGATTTGTTCGATCATCTTCCTTTACTTTGCGTGTTTTTTCATGTTTAAGAATTACATCATTATCATAATCATCAACAGAAAAAGTTGCACAGATTCCCGTTTGTGCTCTTCCATCCATAATTAATCGATAAAGATAGAAGTGAGGTTTTTCATCAACGGTTAAAGGAGCTTGTTCAATTATTTGATTTAGATTTTCTTTTGCTTTAAGATAAACTTCTTTTGAGTAAACATCTTTTACCTCAGGTAAATCAATTTCTGAACGTGTAATATGTAAATAACTTAAAGGATTTCCCTTAACATAGTTAGCGGCTTCTTCGCGATTAACCACATCATAAGGAACGCTTGCAACCATTTCAGCGGTTTCTGTTGAGGGTCTAAGTGCTTTAAAAGGTCTGATAACAGCCATAAAATCAATCTCCGGTTTTAGATTGTATTATTAAAATTTTACTCCTCAAAAATCCGCAAAATAAACGTAATAAGCCAATGCATTTGATAAACTTTAGTTGTCACAAATATTATTTTGATGCAAAATCAATGAGACACTGAGAATTTATTTATCTTTGTAGTTGTTTAATAAATTATTGTAAAAATGGCTGAAGAAAACAAAAAACCACGAAGAAAACCCGGGCAGGATAAAGAACAGATAGTTGGTAAAGTTGTATATCATAAAGAAGTATTTTCACCGATCCTTAACAATAAAAGAGATATTGTTGTTTGGCTGCCAATCGGATATAATCCGCAAAGAAATCCGGACAAAAAATATCCTGTTTTGTACATGCATGATGGACAAAATATTATGGATCCCAAAACCGCATACGTTGGAAAAGACTGGCGCGTTGATGAAACTGTAATGAAGCTCATCAAACAGAAAAAGATTAAAGAAATTATTGTTGTGGGGATATATAATTCTCCTGATAGGCTTGATGAGTATAGCTGGAGTGAAAAAGGACAAAATTATTTAAAGTTTATTGTAACGGAACTTAAACCATTTATAGATTCTACTTACAAAACATTATCTGATAAGGAGAACACAGCCATAATGGGTTCTTCAATGGGTGGATTGATTTCGTTTTACGCTGCCTGGCATTATCCGGATGTTTTTTTTATGGCTGGATGTTTATCAAGTTCTTTTTATTATAACAATGATAGAAGTATAAAGCAGGTTGAAGAATACACAGGACATAAAAAGCACATTAAGTTTTATATTGATCATGGTGAAGATGGTTCAAATCGCGGTCAAAGAATGTTTGTAGAACTTTCTAAAAAAGGTTATGTGATTGGACAGGATATAGATTACTATTATGCTCCTGGAGCTGAACACAACGAAAAAGATTGGGCGGCAAGATTGGAGAGACCCTTGCTCTTTTTCTTTGGAATAAAGTAGTCATTACGAATCCCGATTAGGGTGAAGCAATCTATTGTTTAACTTGTTATTGTCAGGTTGCATGACTGCATTGTTCAATTGTTTTGATGAAATAACTTGTTTAATTTTAATTAAGATTAACAAAAGAAAACATTATGAAAACAAAAAGAAACTTTACTGCGATTATTGAAAAAGAAGGTGATATGTATGTTGCTCTATGCCCAGAATTAGATATAGCAAGTCAAGGTAATTCTGTGGAAGAAGCAAGACAAAACTTGAAAGAAGCAATTGAATTATTTTTAGAAGAAGCGTCACCCTCTGAAATTAAGGAAAGATTACATTCCGAATTATTTATAACTCAGCTTGAGGTAGTAGTTGGGTAAGTTAAGAGTTTTATCAGGCAAAGATGTTTGTAAAATTCTAATGCAAAACGGATTTGTTGAGATAAGACAAAAGGGTAGTCACATAATTATGCAAAAGAAAGTTGAGAATTCTACAATAACAATTCCCATCCCAAATCACTTTGAAATTAAAATTGGTACTCTTCAATCCATCATAAGACAATCCAAGCTATCTAAAGAAAGATTTGAAGCATAAATTATATGATTAAAATTTCTTTTATTGGTTTTATCCTGGTCCTAAATCTTATAAGCTGTTCATCAAATCAGCTTGTAAATCTTAGTACAGCAAAAGATGCTGTTAAAGATTACTATGAATCGGGGAAGTATGATGCAGAAATGAATAACGTTATAAAAGAGGCAAAAGAAAAGTTTGAAAATGTTGAAGTAAAGAAAAACTCTGTTGTAATATTTGATGTTGATGAAACAGCGCTTAATAATTACGGTTTAGCCAAGCAAATGGGTTTCGGTTACGTTTATGACCTTAACAAAAAATGGAACGAAGAACTTAAAGCTCCAGCTATAAAACAAACTCAGGAATTATACTTTTATCTGCTCAACAAAGGATTTAAAGTAATCTTTATTACCGGAAGAAATTTTAACGAGTACGATGTTACATATAAAAATTTATTTCAGGCAGGCTACACCGAATTTGATACTTTGATAACTCAAAGAGAGGATGAACAGAACTTAAAAACCCAATCTTTTAAGAGTAAAAAACGAGCTGAACTTACAAATCAGGGTTATGAAATAGTCGGAAATGTTGGCGATCAATGGACAGACTTGAATGGTGTTAACTCTGGGATACAAATTAAACTGCCAAATTATCTTTACGAGGTTAAATAAATGCTGGCACACTAATAACACAGACATTACTGTTTTTCATTGATTTAATCTGTGATTATCCGTTTAATCCGTGTTCTATTTTCTTATCCTAACTCTGTAAAAATCCTTATATTTGCACTCAAATTTTAACTTAAAGAGATATAAATGTCCGCAAAAAGTTTTTCAGATATTCCCAAAGCTTATGATCCTTCACAGGTAGAAGATAAATGGTACAAGTACTGGATTGAAAATAATATTTTCAACTCCGATATAGACGAAACAAAAAAACCTTACACAATTGCCATCCCGCCGCCAAACATAACCGGTATGTTAACAATGGGACATATTCTTAATAATTCACTTCAGGATATTTTTATCCGAACAAAACGTATGCAAGGTTACAACGCATGCTGGGTTCCCGGAACTGATCACGCATCTATCGCAACAGAAACAAAAGTAACAAAGTATTTGGCAGACAAACAGATTGATAAATATCAAATTGGTCGCGAAGCATTTTTAGAACATTGCCAGGAATGGAAAAAAGAATACGGCGGAATAATTATTCAGCAGTTAAAAAAACTTGGTGTTAGCTGCGATTGGCGTCGAGAACGTTTTACAATGGATGATGAATATTATCACGAAGTTATTAAAGCATTTGTTGATCTGTATAACGAAGGAAAAATTTATCGCGGTTACAGAATGGTTAATTGGGATCCTGCAAACAAATCTGCAATCTCTGATGAAGAAGTAATATTTAAAATAGTTAACGGAAAGTTATGGTACTTCAAATATCCGGTAATGGATTCTGAAGAATTTGTAATCGTTGCAACAACACGCCCTGAAACAATGCTTGGTGATACAGGTGTTGCTGTTAATCCAAATGATAAAAGATATAAACATCTTATCGGCAAAAAAATTTTACTTCCGATTGCGGAAAGAGAAATCCCAATCTTTGCTGATGATTATGTTGATATGGAATTTGGAACCGGCGCAGTCAAAGTTACTCCTGCTCACGATGTTAATGATTACGATATGGGACAGCGTCATAAACTTGAAATGATAAATATCTTTAACGATGACGCAACAACAAACGGAAATGTACCGGAAGAATTTCGTGAACTTGATCGCTATGAAGCGAGAAAAAAAGTCGTTACCAGATTAGAAGAACTAGGGTTAATGTTTAAGATTGAAGATTATCAAAACAAAGTTGGCTATTCTGAACGCGGCAACGTTCCAATCGAACCATATCTTTCTGAGCAGTGGTTTATGAAGATGGATGAACTTGCAAAACCTGCTGTTGATGTTGTACAAGAAGGAAAGGTTAAGTTCTACCCAAAGCATTGGGAAAAAACTTATTTTCACTGGATGGAAGGAATACGCGATTGGTGCATTTCCCGACAACTCTGGTGGGGACACAGAATTCCTGTTTGGTACCACAACACAACAAAAGAAATTTACTGTGATGTAAATCCTCCTAAAGATTTACAGAATTGGAGACAGGATGAAGATGTCCTTGATACGTGGGCTTCGAGCTGGCTATGGGCACATGCAATTTTTAAAACTGACGAGGAAAGAAAATATTATTATCCCACTAACACGCTTGTAACCGGACCTGATATAATTTTCTTTTGGGTTGCACGAATGATTATGGCTGGAATGCATTTTCAAAAGGATATTCCTTTTAGTGATGTTTACTTTACAAGTATCATTCGTGATCAGCAGGGAAGAAAAATGAGTAAGTCCCTCGGCAATTCTCCCGATCCGCTTGAAGTAATTAAAGATTATGGTGCAGATGCTTTACGCTTTACAGTAATCTATCTTGCACCGCTTGGGCAGGATGTTTTATTCAGTACAGATAAATGCGAGCTTGGTAGAAACTTTGCAAATAAGATTTGGAACGCCGGAAGATTCTTAATGATGAATGCCGAGAAGATTCAACTTAACAAAGATTTAAAATTTGCACACATAGATTTTGCAGATGAATGGATAGTCTCCCGGTTAAATAAAACTATTCTTGAGCTTAACAAAGCAATGGATGAGTTTGAGGTTAACAATGCAATAAAACTTATTTATAGTTTTATCTGGAATGACTTCTGTGATTGGTATGTTGAGATGATTAAGAACAGACTTTACGCTGATGATGAAGAAATCAAATCAGCTGTTCTCACTCGCGCTATTTCAATTTTTGAAGATGCACTAAAAATGCTTCATCCGTTTATGCCTTTTATTACTGAAGAGCTCTGGCAATTAATGGATGAAAGAAAAGATGGAAAAAGTATTTCTACTTCAACTTATCCAGTTGTTGATGAAAAGATGATTAAGGATTCTGCTGATGAAGAAATGGATTTTGTAAAAGATATTATTACTGCAATAAGAAATATCCGTGGTGAAATGAACATCGCTCCTTCAAAAAAAGTGAATGCAATGATTAAATCTTCTTCAGTAAAAGATCATCAAATTGAATACATAAAAAAACTTGCAAAAGTTGAAGAACTTAAAGTTGATGCAAATATTCAAAAACCGAAAGCAAGTGCTTCA
The DNA here is from genome assembly GCA_003538625.1 of Ignavibacteriales bacterium. Classification (GTDB taxonomy): domain Bacteria; phylum Bacteroidota; class Ignavibacteria; order Ignavibacteriales; family Ignavibacteriaceae; genus IGN3. Next base: position 203,638 of record DPRR01000007.1, on the reverse strand, counting down.
GCAGTTTTAAGAGGAGTTGAAATTTTTATTCCGCTTGAAGGATTGATTGATCTTGAAGTTGAAAGACAAAAAATTCAAAAAGAAATTATCAGACTTGAAGGCTCGCTTGCTGGGATTGAAAAGAAATTATCTAACGAAAAATTTGTTGCAAATGCTTCTTCTGAAATTGTTGAAAAAGAAAGAGCAAAACAAAGAGATTGGTTAGACAATATCGTTAAGCTAAAAGAGATATTAAATAATCTCAAGTAATTATTTAGTAGGTCATCCTTCGACAAGCTCAGGATGACAGTGGGTTAAAAACTTTTGTCACACTGAGCCTGTCGAAGTGTGACTTACTTTCAAAGGAAAAACAATGTATCGCAAATTGGAAGACTTTATAAACGATTGGGCAATCGAGTCTGAATCAACAATAAAAATACTTAATAATCTTACAGATGAATCATTAACAAAAAAAGTTGATGAAAATATAAGAACAGCAGGAAGACTTGCCTGGCATATCACAACCTCAATAGGAGAAATGGCTTATCGTACAGGATTACATTTCAAAACTGTGGATGAAAATTCTACAATTCCAAAAACAGCTAAAGAAATTGTTGATGCATATAAAGAAGCTTCGGAAAATTTATTTAACAGAGTTAAATCAAACTGGGATGATGAATCGTTATTGATCGAAGATGATATGTACGGTGAAATGTGGAAACGTGGAACTACACTTGGAGTGATTATCACACATCAAATTCATCATCGTGCACAGCTTACTGTTGTGATGAGATTATTGGGATTAAAAGTTCCCGGTGTATACGGTCCGGCAAAAGAAGAATGGGTTAATTACGGAATGGCTGCACAGGAATAAACTACTTCCAAACGTAATTTTGTTTGAAGCTCAAATCGATTAAATCTTTTATTGCGAGTTTATCCCCCTTAGATAATTCATCGTACGTAAAGTCAGGAGTGTGTTCAGGTGAAATGTAAGGATACATCAAATCATTTTCGTTTTCACTATGTCCCAGACCCAAAGCGTGTCCAAGTTCATGAACGATTGTCGCTTTAATTTCTCCTGCAGATATTTTTTCATTACCATTTTTAATTAGACTGATTTGAACTTTTGAAAATTCTATTTGATTATTTCTATCCGTATCGTAATCGGTTAATCCCAAATAATTTTCTTCATACTTATCGCCAAGATTTTCTACAAATACAACGGCGATATCAGCATCATCAATGGATCTAACAAACTTATATTGAATTCTGTCATCAGCGGTTCTCCAGACATCCATTGCATATTTAACATAATCCTTATAAGTGGATTTATAGTATCTCGATGAAGATTCTTTTACATAAATGCTAAGTGGAAATCTTGAATCCTCCCAGTGTTTTCCATCCCACAAACTGTTTTTTGATTTATCAATTCTAAAATAATTTTCTGAATGTTCATTCTCATAGTTACTGTAATCATTTTTCCTTGTGGTAATGCGGGTTGAATTTATTTTTTTATTTGATTCTGAATAATCATTATTTCTGCGGCTATCTTTGCGATATTCAACATTTATAGCAGAGCTTTTGGAAGAAGAACTTTTTTCAAGATTGTAATAATAATCTCTTTTAGACTTTTTATTTTTTTGGGGTGTGTTTTGCGCAATGATTGTATCAATAAGAAAGAAACATAGAATAATAAAAATTGATACTATGGGTAAAAAATGATTGAATCTTTTCATCAGACAATCTTTTCTAAAAAAAATTTGAAATAGTTTAAGAACAACGGTTGGGAATTATCAAATACTATTCCACTGCTTTTGTTATAAAACGCAATGAAAACAAATAATATCTATAAATAAATGTCTTATTTAGAACCCATTCAACAGGCAAATGTCTAAAATGATAATTTTGTTTTAATGATATTGGTGAGTACTACCGCCAATAAATTCGCGTAACACGCTGTCGCCTGGCACTGATGATTCATCAGCAACGGGAGTTACTGTTTTTAAAACATTATAAACTCTTTCAGATCTTTCAAGTGCATCAGCTTTAAGCGGATCGCCTTTATATTTATCTTTCCACTCTTCAAAAAGTTTTAGCATTCTGTTTGCATAGATTGGAACTTCATAGGGCATGCCGCTGCTAATTATAAAATCTGCTGTGTTGGAGTAGGGAATAATATTTCTTAGTTCACTTCCGCGCACATAATGCCAATGTTCTAAAGTCTGCTGTGGATTGTAAGCACGAAATACAGAATCACGCAGCATTCTTCTTATCAATCTTAAATCCGTCCATCTAATGTATCTTCCATCTTTACCTTTCATTTGAAGAAGAGGCTCAAGATATAATTTAAATTTAACTTCGATAGAAATATCCTTGCTGAAAGCAGGATAAAGTCCGTGTAAACTATCAATCAATAAGAGTTCATCATTTGCAAGTTTCATTGGAGTAGCGTTTAAAGTTCGTGTTCCGGTTTTAAAATCGTAAAACGGAATCATCACTTCTTCACCATTACTTAATCGTACAAGATGTTCGTTTATTAATTCTAAATCCAACGCTTGCGGGGTTTCAAAATCGTAATCTCCAAATTCATCTTTTGGATGAAACTCTAAATCAAAAAAGTAATGATCAACATTAAGAGCTTTAAACTTAAATCCTTTTTTAATTAGCTTCTGTTCAAGTTTGATTGTTGTTGTGGTTTTACCTGATGAAGATGGTCCGCTAATCATAACCATTCTAAGCGAATCAAGTCGTTCAATGATTAAGTTGGCTGCAAGATTAACATCGTCCTCATAAAGGGCTTCAGATTCGTGAACAATATAAGGAAATTCTCCTCTGGCAATTCTTTCATTTAAATGGTCAACTGTGTGAAGGTTGTGTGACACTGCCCAATCGAGATTACGCCAGATTTTTTGCCACGGAACATTCTCATTAATTTTTGATGCGTATCTACCTTCGGCATCTCTTCTGTTAGCAGCTTCTTCACGATAAATAATATATTCTTTTGCAACTTTAGCATGTCCGTTTTCAATCAAAACTTTTTCAACAATATCCTGTACATCTTCAATATGCGGAGTGCTTCCTTCAGGAAATTCTGTATTTAATAATTCTACCACCTGTTCAGATAATTTTTGTGATGTTTCTTTATCTCTGCCGCCTACAGCAACTGCAGCACGATAAATTGCATTTGCAATTCGTTCTTGATTAAAGGGGACAATCGCACCTGTTCTTTTGATAACTTGTTTAATATGGGTCTTCATTTTTTCTCCGGTAACTGGAAATATTTATAGCAGCACAAATTTATGAAATAAGAATCAATGGTACACTTAGTGAAATAAAATTATTGGATCAGGTTTATAAAAATAAAAACCCGATTCAAAATGAATCGGGTTAAAATTATTGTAAAGTTTATCGAGTTATTTCATGTAAATCATTTTGATCATGCCTGAATAAACTTTTCCGGAATTTAATGAAGAAGCATTTAATACTGCAAAATAAATTCCCGATGACAAATTGGATGCATTAAATAGTTTTGAATGATTTCCTGCTGATTGATTTTCATTCATAAGTTCTGTAACCACTTCTCCAACAATGTTTACGATCTTAAGTTGTACAGTGCTTTCTTCAGGAATATTATACTTAATTATTGTAGCGGGATTAAATGGATTGGGGTAATTTTGTTCAAGTGAAAAATTGACGGGAATTCCGAAATTAATTGCAACAATACTTGAATAGGTAAATGTTCCATCATAATCAATTTGCTTTAATCTATAATATGATTTTCCATCGGTCGGATTATTGTCATTAAAAGAATAATAGGATTTTTCAGTTGTTGTACCTTTACCGTTTACAAATCCAATTTTATTCCAAATTAAATTGTCTGTGGATTTTTCAATTTCAAAACCGGAATTATTTAATTCAGTAGCAGTTACCCAGTTTAGATTTATTTTTTGATCATCAGCAGTTGCTATAAATGATTCAAGCTCAACCGGAATTGTTGATGGGTCAACATATACTCCCGTATGCTGCGGATTAAACTGGTACATTGGGTTAACTATCTTTGTTGCATTATAAGGCAAACCGGTATTCCATGCATACAAAAACACTTGCTTGTTGTTTATATCAAAATTAAAACTGCCACCAACTATGTCTAGAATTCCATCATTGTTAAGATCACCTAAAAGAGGTTGTTGAAAACTTGTGTTTTGATTTAACTCAAGCGGCCAGCCCGTAACATCTGTTCCATCCATATTTAATGCGCGATATCTGCCTAAGTTATTTTCTGTTACGTTTTCATCAAAAATTATTTCGAACTGATTATCATTATCAATATCTGCAACAGTTATTTGATTTGCAGATCCATGATAAGGACCCATTGGAAAATTACTTACCATACTTCCATCAACATTATAAGCAAAGACAGAAAATGCAGGAGTTGGTGAAGCACCATATTCACCAATAATAATTTCCAGTTCAGAATCTCCATCAATATCAGCAACTATAGGTGCTCCATAAATCCAGTTTGGAACAGTTTTGGGAAAACCAGGAAGACTTGTTCCATCGTACTTAACAGCATAAATTATTCCACCTGCATCTGTTGCATCAGAATGCGAGCAGAAAATAATTTCAAGTTTACCATCACCGGTTAAATCTGCAAGAACCGGTGCTGAGTATGAATTAGATCCTGTTAAAGTATCTAAAATCATATAAGGAAAACCGGGTAAAGGCATACCATCTTTATTCCATGCATATAAAAAACTTCTTGATTCCATTACAACATCCATAACGCCGTTATTATCCACATCACCTGCTGAAGCCGATGATGCCACATATCTATCCATTTGCTTTGGCCATCCGGGATAAACGGTTCCATCGCCATTATATACATAAGCTTTGTAGGTTCTGGTTCCTAAAATTATTTCCATTGTACTATTTCCATCCAAATCTGCAAGTGTTGCACTCATAGGATATTTTCCAACATTGACAGGAAAACCGGTAACGATTGATCCATCTTTATGAAATGCCTGAATATGTCCTCCGAGCGGACCACCGATTCCAGCAACAACTTCGCCTTCACCATCGCCATCAATATCTCCAAAAGATACGGTCCACACGGCTTCATAATATTGTGTAAAAGTTTTTGGCCATCCAGTAACAGCTGAGCCATCAAGATTTACTGCGTACAAAGTTTCGCCCGCACCAAATATTATTTCCATTTCGGGATCAGTATCAAGATTGCAATATATCGCTCCTGTTTTGGGTGATATAACGCTATACAATCCCTGTTTCGGAAATCCCGGGTAAACAGTAAAACCAGGATCATACATATCCGAATAATTATTTGATTCAATTGAAATATCAGATACAGGCACAACACCATCAAGATCAGGTATAAAATTAGTTTTTAATTGTGCTGAAGTTGATATGTTGAATAAAACCAGAAGAGAGAAAATAGAAATCATTAATTGTTTCATAACATCACCTTTAGAAGATTATTTTTAAGAGATAAATTTTTAGAAAATTATTTAAATATTTTTTATTCCATCGTTAAGAATATAAACAAAAGATTTTTAGATATGAATTATATCTGACAACATTTAACATGCTTTAATCATTCCTTGATGTTAACAATGTTAGAATTGCTTTGATAAAATATATTGGCTAAATTTTTTATGTAATTTATTTAAAAAAACTTGGAGTTCGTAGTGAAAAAATTTGTTTTACTTTTTATAATTATCTCATCGCAAATATTTGCGCAGTACACCACACCAAACACAGGAGTAAACTGGAATCTTGATGATCTGGTTACAAACTCGGGCGGAGTTGTAACGGGAACATTTCCGAATTATGCTATAAGTAATAAGATAACTGTGTCTGCAAACGATAGAATCTATATTAATCCTGGTATCACTGTTTTATTTACTGGATCAACATCAGGATTTGAAGTATATGGAAAATTTTTAGCAGTTGGTACTGTAACAGATTCAATCATCTTCTCTTCATTAACACAAGATTCAACAGGCGCAGCTTACAATGGATTTTATTTCAGAGATACTGCTGTTGATTCAGCTTGTATCATAAGCTATGCAAGAATTGAATATGCATATTATGGTTTAAGATGTTTGGAAGCCAGTCCAACGCTGACTAACTCCTATCTGTGGAAATGCAGAAGGGGTGCAAATCTTTCCAGCAACTCTCATCCAATTATTTCACATAATAGGATTGAAAGAAGCTATGAGTATGGAATTACGATGACAACTGGCTGCTCACCTCTGATTGAATGGAATGAATTGGTTAATAACAATTCACAAAACACAAGTCCCAAAAATCAAATATCCATTGGAACACAAGGAAACAACTCACCAACAATTTTAAATAATATAATTCATGGTGGAATGTTCAATAAAACAGGTGGAATAAGTATTTCAACTTTGTTCAGCGGTTCGTCATCTTCATCGGAGATAGCCTACAATGAAATTTTTAATAACAGTTATGGAATTGCAATGACAGGAAGTAATCCGATAACTTGTTATGTGCATGATAATTTAATTTATAATAACAATATTAATCCCGATGTTATGGTTGCCGGTAGCGGTATAAACACTTATGGCACCGCTGTGGTCGCTCCGATCATTTCCAGAAACAGAATATACGGCAACTGGTGGGGAGTTACGATTCAAGTCGGCATTACCGGTCAACCAGGTGCAAATCCAAATCTTGGTAACATTGAAAATGCAGATACAACAGATGATGGTTTGAATATTATTTATGGTAATGTGCAGGGCTCAAATGTATATGATCTTTATAACAACACGCTTGATCCGATATATGCCCAGAACAATGACTGGGGTGTTTATGATTCGACATTAATTGAAGATCACATTTTTCACCAAGTAGATAGCCTTGCACTAGGTCTCGTTAGATTTATGCCATTTTCAGGTCCCATTCCTGTTGAGCTAACATCATTTGCAGCTAATGTTATTAATAGAAAAGTTATGCTAAATTGGATTACTGCAACAGAGTTAAATAATTCGGGATTTGAAATACAAAAAGGAAGTCACACTTCGATTTCGCTCAGTGTGATAGATTGGAAAAGTATAGGTTTTATAAACGGAAACGGAACCACAACAGAAAAATCTTATTATTCTTTTGAAGATAATAATCCAGGCAACGGAAAATCATATTATAGATTAAAGCAGATTGATTATGATGGTTCGTTTGAATATTCAAATATTGTTGAGGTTGATTTAAATATACCTACACAATTCTCACTTGAACAGAATTATCCGAATCCGTTTAATCCATCCACAAAAATAAAATACAGTATTCCAAGTGTCACCCTGAGCGGAGTCGAAGGGTCTCGAGTAATACTTAAAGTTTACGATGTTCTTGGAAATGAAATTGCTACTTTAGTAAACGAAGAAAAACCAGCAGGTAATTACGAAGTCAATTTTGATGCTTCAAAATTTTCCAGCGGAGTTTATTTCTATGAACTGCAAGCGGGAGATTTTGTTGATATGAAAAAAATGATTTTAATAAAATAACAATGGAATCAGAGACGGGCTTAACCCGTCTCTGGTTAATTTTTATTGGCTGAAAGATTTTAACTGGGTATATATTTACAATTACTTCAGAAGGATCATCTTTCTTACTTCTCTAAAAATATTTTTATTGTTTGTGGTTGCTTCAAGTTTATAAAAATATATACCGCTTGGTAAAAACGTACCGTTCCCCAATTCCGGGTTAAAAATAATTTCATATCTTCCAACAGATTTATATCCATCTACAAGTGTTGCAACTTCATTACCCAAGACATCATAAACTTTTAAACTAACTTTACTTGAAACAGAAATCTGGTAATTAATCTGTGTATTTGGGTTAAATGGATTTGGATAATTTTGTGACAACTCAAATCCATTTAAAGTACTAACATCATCCGCAACATCAGTTACAAAAACACTTAATGAATCTGCTTTCATTATAAAGGGAATATTAGGAAGTGCATTATACATCCCAACAAACTGAGTTACATCAGGTTCACTTATGCTAGCAAATTGTTCCACAACTCTTGGTTTAATTGTTTGGAAACAAACTTCTGCAAAAACTTTATAAGTCGTTTCATTGGTTACAGGAATTCTATAATTAACAATATCACTTCCGGTTCCTTCAATTAAGTTTTCTTTATTAAAATCAGGATCAGAAACTGCATTGCCGTAAATTGCAGTTGTATCATAACTCGGATGTGTTGATAAAAATCCTTTTGGTGGAATGCGGTTATCTTTTATATACGATGAAGCGCGAAGCAAAGTATAAGTTACTGCGTTATCAACATCAGCCATAACACCTTCATAAATCTGAATATCATTTTCATTATTTATCAAATCATAATGCGGTTCATAATCTGAATCTAATCCATCTATCTCTCCCTGCGAATCCCATTTACCGGATTCAAAAACAATGTTGTTGGATGGATCAGTAACTTTTAAGTGTATCCACATTCTTCTAAAAGGTATTCCACCAGGAATTTTATGTCCGGTTTTATTTTCAATCTTTACAAAAACATTTAAAGAATCATTTTCATAAGTAGTAGTTATAAAAAGATCAATAGCTTTTTCAGTTAGATTTTCTTCTGCCCGTGCTATTGTCGAGTCAAAATTTTCTGATGAAGCTGTTAATCCAAGTGTAGAAATATTATCTTTTAACATATTGAGCATATAAACATTTCCGCCAACAAAAGAGTGCTTCCAGAACGGCGTGCGGTAAACCTGGTGTGATTGCGGAATCCATGCAATATCAACTGAATCAATTATCATAGGCATATGGCAATCCTGGCACTGAGTATTTTGTGCCGGATAAATACTATTCTTCCATTCGATGTAAGGAGTTTGTTCTGGAAAATCTCCGGCAATCTGTCCTTGATTATCCAAATAAGGTGTGAACAAAGTATGGCAGGTTGCACACAATTCTGATTGATTCATATGAGTTGAATAAACAGGAAGAAACGCTGCCATCTCAATCATTGCATTCAGTTCGGGATCAGGATACGGTCCGTAAATTATACTATCAGGATCAATCTGATAATGCCCGGAATATGAAGTAACCATTCCAAAATTATCAGGCTTTATCTGATGACAAACTGCACAGCTAACACCATCATTTGCAATCGGATCAGCTTTCATTTCTGCCATTGAATAATTTGTTGCGCCATTAAAGATTGCTTCCTTATAACCCATTGGTGCATGACAATTTGTACAGGTTGTTTCTATTGTTTGCTGTAAAGTTGGAAATCTGTGAACTTCTTCAGCAACAACAGCACGCCAGAAAGGATCTTTACTTGCATTTGCCATCATTGTTGAGCGCCAATAAGTAACCATGGAAACATCCTGCCCGTTTACAGTTAAAACAGTTCCATCACTAACGTGGCAAACTTGGCAAAGTCCTGAACCTGCAAAAAGCGTTGTTCTGCCAAATGGTAAGGGATTACCTTGTGAAAATAAAATTGTTTGGCTGGTAAAAAGGAAAAGTAAAATTGTAAAAAGTTTTTTCATCTTAACACCCTTGTTTCTTTTCAAATTACATGAATGAGGATTTTCTCTTTTAAAATTAAGTGATTATCATCGAATATGCACAAAATTTTTTTTAACCAAATTCAAATATCAATTTTCACGAGCGGTTTATCTTTAATCTTGATGTTTTAAGCTGAATTTTCAATTTATTAAAGGTTTTCCAATAATTTCTATCCACCCCTTTTCTTGTTTGTCATAATAATTAATCCTATTTTTGGCTTTGTGATTCGCCCCGTTGAGGGCGTTTTTTGTTAGTATGGATATAATTAAAGAAAATATAGTTCAAATTTCTAATGAAATTGCAGAAAAGCTAAACTTTTTTGTGATCGATATTAATTTTAGAGGCGACAACAGAAAAAAGATAATTGAGGTTTTTGTTGATGCCGAAAAAAACGTTGATGCCGATAATCTTGCTGAAATAAGCCGCGAAATTAATTCTGTTATTGAAGAAAAGGATATTATCCAACAAGCTTACAGGCTGGATGTTTCTACTCCCGGTGTTGATAGACCGCTTAAATTCTTAAAACAATTTCCCAAGCATATCAACAGAAATTTTGAAGTTACTTATAAAGCCGGAGATGAAGCCAGAACTATTACCGGAAAATTATTGTCCGTGGAAAGAGAAGAGTTAACTTTTCTTTCTGATAAAAAAGAAGTTTTAATTGAATTTAAAAACATAACAACTGCAAAAGTTATAATCAGTTTTTCTTAGAAGAGGAGAAAGTAAATGAACTATGATATTGTCGAATCCTTTGCACAAATGGTAAGGGAAAAAGGCATTGATAAAGATGTACTCGGCGGAATACTCGAGGAAATATTTGGATTGCTGGTAAAGAAAAAATACGGCGAAGAAGCTAAGTTTGATGTAGTTGTTAATATGGATAGAGGCGATATCGAGATATTTCTTGAAAGAGAAATTGTTGATGTGGTTGAAGATCCAAACAGACAAATAAGTCTTGAAGAAGTTAATAAAAAAGGTAACGAAGACGATCTTGAAGTTGGAGAAGATTTTGTTGAAAAGATTGAACTTGCATCATTAGGCAGAAGACTTGTTGTACTTGCTAAACAAAGTCTTAATCAAAAAATACGTGAACTTGAAAAAGAAATTATCTACAACGAATACAATGAACTGCTTGGTGAAATTGTTGTTGGCGATATTTATCAAATAAGAAAAAACGATATTCTGGTTAATCATAATAAGAATGAACTCGTACTTCCACGCAATGAACAAATTCCTTTTGAGAAATACAAAAAGGGAGAAACAATAAGAGCCATAGTTAAGGAAGTAAGAAAAGGAAACAGCGGACCAGTAATAGTTATTTCAAGATCAGACAATATGTTTTTAAGAAGATTGTTCGAAATTGAAATTCCCGAAATTTATGATGGTATTATCGAAATCAAATCCATTGCACGTGAACCTGGCGAAAGAGCAAAGATTGCTGTAGAATCTCAGGATGCAAGGATAGATGCTGTTGGCGCTTGTGTTGGAATGAAAGGCGTTAGAATTCACGCAATTGTACGCGAGCTTAACAATGAAAACATAGATGTTGTAAGTTATTCTGATGATCCAATAGTCTTCATTCAAAAATCATTAGCTCCGGCAAAGCTTAAAAAAATTGAGCTTGATGAAGATGAGAAAAAAGCAATAGTAACCGCAGATAGCGATCAGGTTTCACTTATCGTTGGTAGAAACGGTGTTAATATAAGATTAGCAATGAGACTTACCGGTTATGAAATTGAAATCTTACGTGAAGAAAAACCATTTGAAGAATACGAAGAAGACATTGAGCTAATCGATATTAAAGAAGAGCTTGGTGCAGAAGTTTATGAGATACTTATCAATCACAGATACGATACCGCTATTGAAGTATTAACAGCGGGACCGGAAAAACTTAAAGAGATTGAAGAGTTTGATGATGCAAAGATTGAAGAAATCTTAGAAATAATTAAATCGCAGTTCGAAGAAGAGGAATAGCCCAAGAAAAGGTAACTAATAAATGTCTGAAACAAAATCGCCCAAAATTAGATTATACAAATTCGCAGCGGAGATCAATCTTTCTTCGGAAAATCTTATTGAGTTTCTGAAAACTAAAGGACACGTTGTTAAATCTCATCAATCTATTCTTACCGAAGAAATGATTACCGAGATTAATGCTCACTTTAAAAAAGATATCGAAAAAGCCGAACAGCATTATAAAAAAATTGCTGAATTCAATAAGAAGCGTGCTGATAAATCTGATAAAGATGAAAAAGTAACTAAGATTGAAGAAGAACCTGTACCGGAAGAAGAAGCAAAAGAAATTGTAATTAAAGATATTCCTGTTGAAGCTGAACCCGAAGCGATAAACGAAACTGTTGTAACTGAAGAAATTGTTCCTGAAACAGAAATCGTTGCTGCTGAAGTACCTGAAACGACGGAACCTAAAAAACCCGAAGTGCCTGAGATACAGGAAAAATTTGTATCACCAAAAGATACTGAAATTGGGAAAAAGCGAGGTTTAAAAGTTGTTGGAAAAATGGATCTGGGTGAGGATAAAAAAGTTAAACAGCAGGTTAAAAGACTTCCAACACCACCTAAAGTTGATGAAGACAAAAAAGAAACTACTGAAGCCGCTTCTGAAACTGTAAAGAAAAAGAAAAGACCAAAAACAAAAAAGAAGACAACGGTAGAAACTTCAACAGAAGAAACACCTGTAGCTAAAAAACGAAAACGCGTTAAGAAATTTGAAATTGATGAAAAGGATGTTAAAGCAGCGATAAAGAAAACAATGCTAAGCATGGATGATACAGTTACCACAAATAGAGCTGCATCCAGAAAAAAGAAAAGAAGAGAAAGAGAAGCTGAGGAAGAAAGATTAGAGGAATTAAAATCTTTAGATAAAAATATTATCAGAGTTAATGAATTTATTGCTGTAAGTGAACTTGCTAATCTTATGGGCGTTCCGGTTGGAGACGTAATTTCTAAATGTATTGGTCTTGGATTAATGGTTTCAATAAATCAAAGACTTGATGTAGAGAATATTACTCTTGTTGCTGACGAGTTTGGTTTTGATGTTGAGTTTCAAAAAGAATATACTTCTGAAATATTAGAAGATATAGAAGATGATGAAGATGAACTTCAATCCCGGCCTCCGGTTGTTACAATTATGGGGCACGTTGATCACGGTAAAACATCATTACTTGATTATATAAGAAGAACAAACGTTGTTGCTGGTGAATCCGGTGGAATTACACAGCATATCGGTGCATACAGGGTTGATATCGGTGATGGAAAACAAATTACTTTTTTGGATACTCCGGGTCACGAAGCATTTACTGCAATGCGAGCTCGCGGAGCACAGTTAACTGATATTGTTGTGCTTGTGGTGGCAGCAGATGATGCTGTGATGCCGCAAACAGTTGAAGCATTAAACCATGCTCAAGCAGCGGGTGTGCCAATTATTATTGCAATAAATAAAATAGATAAACCTGGTTCTAACCCTGATAAAATTAAACAGCAAATGGCTGATCGGAATGTACTTGTTGAAGATTGGGGCGGCAAGTATCAATCTGTTGAACTTTCGGCTAAAACAGGGTTAAACGTAGATCTTTTGCTTGAAAAAATTATTCTTGAAGCAGATTTACTCGATCTTAAAGCAAATCCAAATAGACTTACGCGAGGCGCTGTTGTTGAAGCAGAATTAGATAAGGGACGCGGTGTAACAGGAACTATTCTTGTTCAAAAAGGCACTTTAAGAATTGGTGATCCATTCGTTGCCGGAATTCATCACGGAAAAGTTAGAGCAATGTTTGATGAAAGAGGAAATAAAGTTAAAGATGCTCCTCCATCAACACCGGTACTTGTGCTTGGATTTGAGGGCGCGCCGCAAGCTGGTGACACATTTATTGTACTTGAATCTGAACGGGAAGCCCGCGAAATAAGCTTAAAGAGGCAGCAATTAAAGCGCGAACAAGATCAAAAACAAATTCATCATATCACTCTTGATGAACTTGCTAAGCAAATTAGTATTGGCGGAGTTAAAGAACTTGCGCTGATTGTTAAAGGCGATGTGGATGGTTCTGTAGAAGCACTTTCTGATTCTTTAATGAAACTAAGCAATCAGGAAGTTGTTGTTCGTGTTATACACAAAGGCGTTGGCGGAATTTCTGAAAGCGATGTTTTACTTGCGGCGGCATCTAATGCAATTATTATTGGTTTCCGTGTTCGCCCGAATATTAATGCGAGAAAACTTGCTGAAAATCAAAAGGTAGATATTAGACTTTATAGTGTTATTTACGATGCTATCAATGAAGTTAAATCGGCATTGGAAGGTTTGCTCTCACCAATAATTTCGGAAGAAGTTACAGGAACAATTGAAATCCGTGATACATTCAAAGTTCCAAAATCAGGAACTGTTGCCGGATGTTACGTGCTTGATGGAAAGATTACAAGAAATAATAAGATAAGATTGATTCGTGATGGAATTGTAATTCACGAAGGCGGTATCGGTAACTTAAGAAGATTTAAGGATGATGTTAGAGAAGTTGATGCAGGTTATGAATGCGGATTAAATATCGAAAACTTTAACGATATAAAAGTTGGCGATATTATTGAAGCATTTAAACTTGTGGAAACAAAGAAAACACTTGCGTAATTATATTTAGATCGTGTGGAAATTAAATGTCTTATAGAATTGATAAAGTTGAACATCTTATTAAAGAGGAGATTAGTCTTATTTTTCTGCATAAGCTTTCTCATATTGATCTTGGATTTATAACAATTACAAACGTAAGAGTAAGTCCTGATCTAAAGCTGGCAAAAATATATTTATCGGTTTTTGAAAAAGAAAAAAGAGAACTTGTTCTTAGTAAGATTGAAGATAAAAAAGGATTTATCAGATCAGAATTAGCGCACAGGATAAGAATTAAATTTATACCCGAGCTAAAATTTTTTATCGATGATACCCTTGATTATGTTGAAAAGATTGAAGGATTGATTAAGAAAATTCACGAAGATGATGATAACAAAACAAACGAAGGATCTTCAGACTCTTGATTATTTAGCAGGACAGGTTATCCTGATAGATAAACCTGTTAACTGGACTTCGTTTAATGTTGTTAGCCGTGTTAGAAGATTAACAAAAGTTAAAAAAGTGGGGCACGCAGGAACTCTTGATCCGCTTGCAACCGGGTTGTTGATTGTTTGCACAGGAAAAAAAACAAAAGAGATTTCTGAATATCAGGCACAAAGAAAAAAATATACGGGAATAATTACTCTCGGTAAATCTTCGCCTTCGATGGATCTGGCAACTGAAATTACTGAAACAGCTCTGCCGGATAATTTAAGTGAAGAAAAAATTCTTTCAGTCAGAAATAAATTCTTAGGAAATATTGAACAGGTGCCGCCTATGTTTTCAGCATTAAAGCATAAAGGTAAAGCACTCTATAAACTTGCACGAGCCGGAAAAGAAGTTGAAAGAGCAGCAAGGCAAGTAGAAATATTTTCGTTTGATATAACTAAAATTGATTTGCCGGATATACATTTTGAAATTTCCTGTTCCAAAGGAACCTATATCCGGGTTATTGCGGATGATTTTGGAAAAGAATTTGGATGCGGCGGAATTTTAAGTTTGCTGCGAAGAACAGAAATCGGTGATTATAATGTTGATGATGCTTTTGATCTTGATGAGTTTACAGCAATGTTTAATTTAGTTCAGTATCAGCAGGAAGTTTGATTTAGCATTATTAGAAAAGTAAAGGATTTTTAATTAGTTATAGTGATGATATTATAGATGCAAGTTTTTAATAGTATTAAAGATTTAACGAAGAATAAAAATACTATTCTTACACTTGGCACATTTGATGGAATTCATCCCGGTCATTTGAAAATAATTGACAAGCTGGTTGACTGTTCAAAAGAAAAAGGCTGTAGAAATGTTGTTATTACATTTCATCCGCATCCCAGAACAGTATTGAGCTCAGGTAATGATGTTAAAATGTTAACAACTCAGGAAGAAAGAAAAGATCTTCTTGAAAAACATGGAGTTGATAATTTTTTAACTATAAATTTTACAAAAGAATTTGCATCGCTTACAGCAGAACAATTTATTTATGATTATCTCATAAATGGAATTGGAGTAAGTGAAATTGTTTTGGGGTACGATCATCACTTTGGAAAAGGCAGAAGCGGTAATGTTGATCTTTTAAAAATTATCGGGGCAAAAGAAAATTTTATAGTTACAACTGTTGATGCTTTTTACATCAACGACGAGATTGTTAGTAGTACAAAAATACGAAACGCTTTGATTGATGGTGATCTTAAAAAGGCTAACACTTTACTTGGTAGAAATTATTCTTTTAGCGGAACTGTAATTGGCGGAGATAAACGGGGAAGAGAGCTTGGTTATCCAACAGCAAATATAAAATTATCATCGCAGGAAAAACTTCTGCCCGCAATTGGTATTTATGCTGTTAGAGTTTTTTTGAATAATGAAAAACATATTGGACTTTTAAGTATTGGTAAGCGCCCAACTTTTTATAATGAAGGCGAAATTGTTACGGAAGTTTACATTTACAATTTTGATCGTGAGATTTATGATGAAGTTGTAACATTAGAATTGGTTGAACGATTACGCGGAGAAGAGAAATTTAATTCCGCAGATGACTTAATCAGCCAAATGAATAAGGATAAAGAAAACGGATTAAAAGTTTTTAATGAACTAAATAATTAATTCCGGTAAATACTGGAATTATATCGTACAAATAAATAAAGGATAGATAAAATGACCAAAGAAGAAAAACTCGAGATCGTCAAAAAATATGGAAAAGACGAAAAAGATTCGGGTAAACCAGAAGTACAGATTGCACTTATAACAAAAAGAATTAATGATCTAACATCACATTTTGATGTGCACAAAAAAGACCATCACTCAAGAAGAGGATTGATGATGATGGTTGGTAAGAGAAGAAGACTTCTCGATTATTTAACAAAAGTAGATATTGCACGTTATAGAGCAATAATTAAAGATTTGAACATAAGAAAGTAAAGGATAATAATGTTAGTTAAGAAAGAAATTGAATTAGGCGGAAGATTATTTTCAATAGAAACCGGAAGATATGCAAAACAGGCAAATGGCTCTGTTATGGTTCGATACGGTGACACAATGGTGCTTGTTACTGCGGTTGCAGCAAACGAAGCTAAAGAAGGATTAGATTATTTTCCACTTCAGGTTGAGTATAGAGAAAAAACTTCTGCTGCCGGTAAATTTCCGGGTGGTTATATTAAACGTGAAGGAAGACCAACCGAAAAAGAAATATTAAGCGCAAGATTATGCGATAGACCCATCAGACCAATGTTTCCTGAAAGTTTTAAAAACGAAACTCAGGTTATTGCAATGGTTATGTCTTATGATGGAGAGAATGATCCGGATGTACTAGCAGCTTGCGGCGCTTCGGCTGCGCTTGCTATTTCTGATATCCCTTTTGATGGTCCGATAGCAGAAATTAGAATTGGTAGAGTTGCTGGTGAACTTGTTGTTAACCCGACACATGAACAGATTAAATTGAGCGATATCGAACTGGTTGTTGCCGGAACTTCAGATTCTATTATGATGGTTGAAGGCGAATCCAAAGAAGTAAGTGAACAGGAATTGTTAGATGCTTTAAAATTCGCTCAGCAGGAAATTAAAAAAATTGTTGAACTTCAAAATCAATTAAGAACAGAAGCAGGAAAAACCAAATGGGTTGTTACTGAAAAAACAGTTGATGCAAATCTTAAAAAAGAAGTTTATGAGTTAGCGGAAGCAAAATATAAAGAAATCGTTCATTCAATTCTTGCTAAAGAAGAAAGATCTGCAAAAAACAAGGAGCTTTCTGAATTTGTAAAACAAGCACTTGCGGAAAAATATCCTGAACAGGAAAAAGTTATAGGCGAAATTCTTCACGATATGGAAAAAGATCTTATGCGTGAAAGAATATTAAAAGAGGGTATTCGTCTCGATGGAAGAAATACAACCCAAGTCCGCCCGATAACAATTGAATTAGGAAATTTACCAAGAACACATGGTTCGGCTCTGTTTACACGAGGTGAAACACAAAGCTTAACAAACGTCACTCTTGGAACAAAGGATGATGAACAGACGGTTGATGGTTTGCTGGCAGAATACTCAAAAAAATTCTATCTGCAATACAACTTTCCACCGTTTAGCGTTGGAGAAGTTGGCAGAATGACCGGAGTTGGAAGAAGAGAAATCGGGCATGGTAATCTTGCAGAGAGATCATTAAAACAAGTTTTACCTACAGATGAAGTATTTCCCTACACAGTAAGAATAATTTCTGATATTCTTGAATCAAACGGGTCATCATCAATGGCAACTGTTTGCGCAGGTTCGCTTGCAATGATGGACGCAGGAGTGCCGATTAGCAAAGCAGTTTCCGGAATTGCAATGGGGCTGGTTAAAGAAGGCAACGATTATGCAATCCTAACGGATATACTTGGAAATGAAGATCATCTTGGTGATATGGATTTTAAAGTTGCAGGCACCAGTGATGGTATAACAGGCTTCCAGATGGATATTAAAATTCAGGGAATTTCTTTTGAAATCATGGAGAAATCACTTCATCAGGCAAAAGAAGGAAGATTGCATATACTTGGTAAAATGAATGAAGCAATAAGCAAACCAAAGGATGTTTTATCGCCTTATGCTCCAAGATTAGTTACAATGAATGTTGCAACAGATCAAATTGGATTGATTATTGGTCCCGGCGGTAAAACCATTCAGGGTATGCAAAGATTATTTGGAGTTAACATAAATATTGAAGATGATGGAACTATACACATTGCATCTCCAAATAAAGAAAATGCACAACAGGCAAAAGACTACATCAAAAAATTAACTGCTACTCCGGAAGTTGGAGAAGTTTATGATGGTGTTGTTACAAAGATTGCAGACTTTGGTGCGTTTGTAGAAATTCTTCCCGGCAAAGAAGGACTACTCCATATTTCTGAGATAGATAATAAAAGAGTTAATAAAGTATCTGACTATCTTAAAGTTGGTGATAAGATAACAGTTAAACTTTTAAAAGTTGAAAACGGTAAATTCTCATTAAGCAGAAGAAAACTATTAACTGAAGCTGCAGAAAAAGAAGCTAAAAATCATCCAACAGCAGAGCAGCCGACTAATTAATTTTTTTGTAATTGCGATCCCGACTTGTCGGGAGAAGCAATCTGCCAAGTAAATAATACAGATTGCTTCACTCGGAGACTCGTTCGCAATGACAATTTTATTGAATGAATTTTTAATGTCACACTTCGACTTCGCTCAGTGTGACACGTTCGAATTTGCAGTCATCCTGAGCGAAGTCGAAGGATGACTTGTTGATATTTAAATAAATTTTTCAAACAGGATTTTAATGCTGTTAGCATTAATACATTTTTTTAGAAGTTTCGCAACTCAAACTTTGCTGTTAAACGACAGCACAGCATTTTACCGCACGCAAGGCATTCCTTTGCTCAATTTAGAGTTCCAAAAGTTTTTATTAATGAAATGTTTTATTTCATACAAAGAGTTTTTTATTTATGATAAAAGAAATTATAATAAATTCATCTTCCAACCAGACGCGTGTTGCGATTACGGAAGATGGAGATTTAGCCGACTTTTTTGTTGACTATCCTGAAAACAGGAGAATGGTTGGGGATATTTATCTTGGAAGAGTTGCCCGGGTACTTCCGGGAATAAGAGCCGCATTTATAGATATCGGAATGAAGCATGATGCATTCCTGCACTTTTCAGATATTGGTGATCGGACTAAACAGTTTCAGGATATGCTTGGAGAAGAAGATTCTGATGTTGAAGTTTCAGATGATGAAGATTCTACCAAACCAATTCGACCAAACGGAAATGGTGTTGCACCTTATCCGGAGCCATCTATTACAAAACTTCGCAAAGGCGAAGAAATACTCGTCCAAATAACCAAAGAGCCCGTTAATAATAAAGGTGTGCGTGTTACATCTTCGGTTTCTTTACCCGGAAGATTTTGTGTTCTTCTTCCTTTTGATAATAAAATTGGTATTTCAAAAAAAATATCGGATTATAAAGAACGAAGAAGATTAAGAAATATTGCACGCGGAATTCTACCCCCAAATTATGGTTTAATTATTCGAACAGTTGCAAAAGATCAGGCGGAGGATGCTGTTAAAGAAGATCTGAACAATCTTGTAAAAACCTGGAAGACTATTGAGGCAACAGCTAAAAGCGAAGAACCTCCATCTATTGTTCACCAGGATTTAAGTACAACAGACAGTGTTATTCGCGATTTACTGACTCCTGATATTTCAAAAGTGTTTGTCGATTCCAAAAAACTTTATAAACAGATTAAAGGTTATGTTCAGTTAGTACAACCAAATCTTTTAGAAAAGATTGAGTTGTATAAATCTTCATCCTCCATCTTTGATGAATTTAAGATTGAAACGCAAATCAATACACTTATGGGAAGAAAAGTTCCATTGCCCAGCGGCGGTTATCTTATAATTGAACATACCGAAGCGATGGTTGTTATTGATGTTAACAGCGGGCGCTATGCAAAAAGCAAAGAGCAGGAACTCAATTCACTTAAAACTGATCTTGAAGCATCAAGAGAAATTGCAAGACAATTACGATTAAGAGATATTGGCGGAATTATCGTTATTGATTTTATAGATCTTGAAGAGGATAAGAACAGAAAAAAGATTTACGACGAATTAAAAAAAGAATTCCGCAGAGATCGTTCTAAAGTTTCTGTACTCCCTATGAGCGATTTTGGATTGGTACAAATAACAAGACAAAGAATCCGCCAGAACATTATGCAGGCGATGAAAGAAGCTTGCCCGGTTTGCGGCGGTTCGGGATTTATTACCAAAGAATCACATCTTGTTTATGATATTGAAGACTGGTTAAAGAGATTCAGAAGATTTTCACGTGAATTCAGTTTAATAATAAAATGTCATCCATCGGATGCAACCAGATTACAGGACAAAAAGTTTACAAGGATACAATTAAAATATTTAGTTAGATTACGTATAGAAGAAGATACAAGCATACCAATGGGTAAGTTTAGATTTTTCTCTAAGAAAAATGGCACTGATTTAACAGAAAAGTTTAAGTAAAAAGGAGTTGTGTTATGAAATTTTTTATCGATACTGCAAACATAAATGAAATTAAAGAAGCTGCGGCTCTCGGTATTCTTGATGGAGTTACTACCAATCCTTCATTAGTGTCCAAAGAAGGAAAAGATTTTAGAAAATTGCTGGATGAAATTCTGGCTATTGTGGATGGACCCGTAAGTGCCGAAGTTGTTTCTACAGATTATGACGGAATATTGAAAGAGGCTCACGAACTTTCTAAAATACATAAGAACATAGTTGTAAAAGTTCCTTTAATAAAAGAAGGATTGAAAGCTGTCCGGACATTAAAATCTGAAAATATTAATACGAATGTTACACTTTGTTTTTCAGCATCACAGGCATTGCTTGCTGCAAAAGCTGGCGCATCATACATAAGTCCGTTTGTTGGCCGGCTAGATGATATTAGTCAGGACGGTATGGAGTTGATTTCTCAAATCGTGCAGATTTACAAAAATTATAATTATAAAACCGAAGTACTGGTTGCAAGCGTCAGACATCCATTGCATCTTGTTGAAGCAGCATTAATGGGTGCAGATGTTTGTACAATGCCATTTTCTGTAATAGATAAATTATTTAATCATCCTCTTACGGATATTGGATTAGAAAAATTTTTAAGTGATTGGAAAAAATCTGAAAACAAATAAATTATTAATATATACGGAATAAAAAATGAAACGCACTGCATTCTATAATATTCATAAAAAATTAGGTGCTAAAATTGTTGAATTCGCCAGATATGAAATGCCTATTCAGTATTCATCAATTATTGCAGAACATAAATCGGTAAGAAATTCTGTGGGTGTTTTTGATGTATCACATATGGGTGAAGTTTTTGTAAAGGGAGAGAAAGCCCTCGATTTTGTTCAACACATAACTGTTAATGATGCTTCAAAACTTTTTCCCGGAAGAGTACAATATTCCGCCATGTGTTATGAAGACGGTGGTATTGTTGATGATCTGCTTGTTTACAGGATTGCACAGGATGAATTTCTGTTGGTTATTAATGCATCCAACATTGAAAAAGATTTTGCCTGGATGCAAAAGAATAACAAATTTGGCGTTGAATTATTTAATCGCAGTGATGAATATTCTTTGCTTGCAGTTCAAGGACCGAACTCACTCAAAACATTACAAAAACTTACTGACACGAAAATAAGTTTAGAGTATTATCATTTTACAAAAATTAATATCGCTGGTATTGATATGATATTTTCCAGAACCGGCTATACAGGCGAGCTTGGTTACGAGCTTTATTTTACCGGAGATGATAAAACTGCAGAAGATTTATGGAATAAAATATTTGAAGCCGGCAGAGAATTTGATATCCAACCTGTAGGATTAGCTGCAAGAGATTCTTTAAGATTAGAAATGGGTTTCTGTCTTTATGGAAATGATATTGACCAAACCACAAATCCTTTAGAAGCCGGGTTGGGCTGGATTACAAAACTTTCAAAACCTGATTTTATTGCTAAGGATGCTTTACTAAAAGCAAAAGAAAAAGGACTTGAAAGAAAACTTGTTGCAATAACTTCTGAGGAAAAAATCTTTCCGAGACATGGATACGACATTTCAGTGAATAATACTAAAATTGGTAACGTAACCAGTGGAACCGTAAGCCCCATGCTTGATCAGCCAATTGCATTGGGTTATGTTGAAACAAAATACAGTGAAATCGGTTCTGAAATTAATTTTATGATAAGAGGAAAAGAAGTTCCGGCAAATGTTGTAAAACTGCCGTTTGTAAAAAGATAAGTTATAATATGAAGTTAAATGTATTTCTTTCACCAGTTATAGTTGATGAGCTTTACTTTACAGGTAAAACCACCGTTGTTATTGATGTACTTCGTGCAACATCAACAATTGTAACTGCAATTAATAACGGAGCAAAAGAAGTTGTTCCTGTTGCCAGTGTTGAGTTTGCAGTAAAGGTTTCCGGTGGAATGTTTGGCGGACAAACTTTACTCGGGGGTGAAAGAAACACAAAAAAAATAGAAGGCTTCGCTCTTGGCAATTCGCCTTTTGAATATTCAAAAAATATTGTTGAAGGCAAAACAATTGTTTTTTACACTACAAACGGAACAAAGTCTATTGCAAAAGCAAAATATTCAGAAAATTTATATACCTGTTCTTTCTTAAATATTAGTGCTGTTGCAAAACATCTTATAAGCTTAAATACTGATGTTGAAATTGTTTGTGCAGGAAGAAATAATTATTTCTCAATAGAAGATTCTATTTGTGCAGGTATGCTGATCTCTAAACTTAAGAAAGTTAAAGAAGACTCGTTTCTTAATGATTCCGGAGAAGCTGTTTTAACCCTGTACGAAAAATACGGCAGCAACTTATTAAAAATGATGAAAGAATCTGATCACGGGAAAATATTATTAGAAAATGGATTTGAAGCAGATCTTGAGTATTGTAGTTCCATAGATATTATAAATGAAATACCTGCTTATACAAACGGAGTTTTGAAAAAGCTGAAAATTAATTAATTGTAGAAACCAGAATTTTTTAATGGCACTTAAAAAGAAAAAAAGCGTAAAAGAAAAAAACGGAAAAAATGCATCTAGCAAAAACTATTTTATTCTTACGCCTGAAAATAAAAAACAGATCTTTGGAATTTTTCTTCTGATAATATCAGTTATACTTTTTCTAAGTGTTATCACTTTTGATAGAAGAGATGAAGCAAATCTTAAAAATTTCTTTTCAGATTTTTTTGCTTCATTTGACCAAAAGTTAGATGTGCAGAACTGGCTTGGTGTTGCGGGTGCACATTTTGCAATGTTTCTGGTTAAAGCCACATTCGGTTATTTTTCAATCACAATTCCAATCGTACTTTTTTTGTGGGGAATTTCATTCTTCAAAAAAATTGATTTTAAATTCAGACTTCACGTCTCCAACTTTCTATTAATAAGCTCAATTCTCTTTGCAACATTTTTTGGCGTGCTGCGCGAAAATTATGGATTGTTCTTATCAACGTATGAATTATCAGGATTCATCGGTGATCATCTCGGTAAATTTATGAGCGGATTGGTCGGCGGCATCGGCAGTATATTAATTCTTTTCGGTTCATTTATCACTCTATTGATATTTGCTCTGGATATAAATATTGAAAGCATTATTAATTTCTTTAAAGAAATGATTACTTCTGAGAATGAAGAAACCGAAGCAGAAAGTAAAAAAGAGACAGGTGTAATTGATCCGAAAGAAAAAGAAAACCTTGATAAAATCAAAAAATTAAGCGGTGATAAAAAGAAGAAAAAGGGAAAAGAATCAACGGAAGAATTAACCGTTGCTGAACTAATGGAAAAAGAAGCCGAAGAACAAACACGAATAAGAATAATCCGTAAAGATGACGTGCCTGTTTCAGCAGCTGAAAATGAAGTTTTAAATGAAGAAGTTAAAAAAGTTGATATTGAAAAAACCGGTGAGTTGCCTGAGAAGAAAGAAAAAACCGAAGCGGAATTAGAACAAAAACTTCCAAATCAGTGGGAAGAAAATATCGAATATAAAATGCCGGGACTTGATTTGCTGGATGCGGCACCGGAAGAAAATTATCAGGTGGCTGAGGAAGAGTTAACGCATAACGCTGAACTTCTTAAAGAAAAACTAAAACTTTTTGATATCGAAATAAAAGATATCTCGGTTACTCCGGGTCCTGTAGTTACATTATACGAAATTGTTCCGGCACCGGGTGTAAAGATCAGTAAGATTGTTGGTCTGGAAAATGATATTGCACTTGCACTTTCAGCGCGTGGAATAAGAATCATCGCGCCAATTCCGGGTAAAGGAGCGATCGGTGTTGAAATTCCAAATGCAAAAGCATCACTTGTAAATGCTCGTGCCGTAATTGGAAGAATAAATGAATCTGATGCAGAACTTCCGCTGGCACTTGGTAAAACAATTAGCGGAGATGTTTATGTTGCTGATCTTGCAAAAATGCCGCATTTATTAATTGCAGGTTCAACTGGTTCCGGAAAAAGTGTTGGTATAAATATGATAGTGAGCAGTTTGCTTTATACAAAACATCCTTCAGAAGTTAAGTTTATAATGGTAGATCCTAAAAAAATAGAACTTTCTTTTTATAACAAACTGCGCAAACATTATTTGGCGGTTTCACCTGATCTTGATGAAGAAATTATTACGAATCCGCAAAATGCAATTTTAGCATTAAAGAGTGTTGAGTATGAGATGGAAAGACGCTACGATAAACTTGCTAAAGCAGGCGTGAGAAACATTGTTGATTACAATAAAAAAGTTAAAGATCCCAAAACCAAACCGCACGATACAGATAAAATTAAACATCATCCAATTCCATATGTAATTGTAATTGTTGATGAACTTGCAGATTTAATGATAACTGCAGGTAAAGAAGTTGAAGAACCTATAACAAGATTAGCCCAGCTTGCACGTGCTGTTGGTATCCATCTTGTGCTTGCTACACAGCGTCCTTCTGTAAATGTTATAACGGGAGTTATAAAAGCAAATTTCAGTTCAAGGATTGCTTACCAGGTTGCAACAAAAATAGATTCCCGTACAATTCTTGATATGAATGGCGCAGAACAACTGCTTGGAAGAGGAGATATGCTTTTTCTACCAACTGGTTCACCAAAGCCAATACGAGTTCAGAATGCATTTATCTCAACTGAAGAAGTTGAAAAGATTACAAACTATGTTTACACTCAACCTGCATATTCAAAACCATATTTTCTGCCGTCACTTTATGAAAAGAAGAAAGATTCATCAAATGGTGTTTCATCTGATCTTGATCCAATGTTTGAAGATGCTGCAAAAGTGATTGTTCGGCATCAACAGGGATCAGTATCTTTACTTCAGCGAAGGTTAAAATTGGGATATTCACGTGCAGCAAGAATTGTAGATCAACTTGAAGAAGCCGGCATTGTTGGACCAAATGACGGAAGCAAAGCCCGTTCTGTACTGGTTGAGAATGAAGAACAACTTGAAACAATTCTTCGTAATCTTTAGTACAAACATTAAACTATTTTTTTAGATAATAAGGGTTTATAATGAAAATATTTATTAGTCTTCTATTCTTTCTTACTTCAACATTCAGCTTTGCTCAAACTGCCGAGAGTGTACTTAAATCATTGCAAAATAAATTTGATTCAATATCGGATATTACTGCCGATATCGTGCAAAACTCCGGTGGAAAATCGGTTGGTAATGGTAAAATGTTTTTTAAAAAGGATAATAACCTTAGAATTGAATTTGGTAAGCAGACTATTATCTCAGATGGAATAACCACCTGGAACTTTAATAAAAAAGATAATAAAGTAATTATCAGTAATTATGATGAAACAGGTTCGGGATTGCTTTCAATTAATTATCTTGTTTATCAGTACCCTTCTGAGTGTGATTTAAGTTTATTGTCTGAAGGAAGTAATCCTATATTGGTTCTTACACCAAAATCAAAACGGAATAATCTTGGTGAAGTAAAGCTTGACATTACTAAAGAAAATTTGATTGATAAAGTAATCGTTTCAAATCCTGCAACCGGAATTATGGAAATAACCTTTTCAAATTATAAGCTCAATCAGAGTTTACCTGATTCACAATTTATATTTACAGTACCGGAAGGAACTACTGTAGTTGACCTTAGATAAAAAAAGTAAATTCGGAAGAATTGGAACAATTGTTAACTATGGTATATCTATCATACTTACAATTGTTTTTCTTTACATTGCATTTTATAATGTTGATTTTGGTGAAGTATTAGAAATCGTATCTCACGCAAACGTACTTTGGGTGTTGATATTTATAGTTGTTACAATGCTCGGTCATTATTTTCGCGCAGTCAGATGGAAGTATATTCTCAATTCCGTTAAACCAAACACTTCAATGAAAAATCTTTTTGGCGCACTTATGGTAGGGTACGGAGTAAATTGTGTTACACCTAAACTTGGGGAGGTTACACGAGCTGTACTTATTGGCAAGTGGGAGGGATTGTCGCGCTCATCAATGTTTGGCACTGTTATACTTGAAAGAATTATTGATATAATTTCCATGGGTGGTTCAATCATTATTGCATTATTTCTCACAAGTGTAAGTTTATCAGAAAAATTTCCCTGGCTAATTACTTCGCTTTATATAATGGGAGTAATTATTGTGTTAGCAATTTTACTGCTTTCATTAATATTAAAGTCGCGGGAAAAATTTTCTGAAATAATTATAAAAATTGTTGGAAAAATCTCTCATAAACTTGCTGAAAGACTTGCTTATATTTTTACAATGCTTGCGGAAGGTTTTGCAAGTTTAAAGGGAATAAAAAATTATTTTTGGACAATATTCTGGACTGCAGCAATTATTGTTGTTTATGCTTTCGGGTCATATGCAGGATTATTAATGCTTGACATGCAGAAATATCAGCCGGTTACTTTTGCAATGGGGTGGATTATTATGAGCATTAGTGCAATTGGTGTAATTATACCAACTCCCGGCAGTACAGGATCTTATCACACACTTGCAAAATCGACTTTAGTATTAATTTTTGGGTTCAACGAAACCATAAGCGTTGCTTATGCATTTTTAACCCATATTATCGGATATATAATATTTATCATAACAGCACTAATAATGTTTTTTTTAGTTAATAAACAAAAAGAAAATTTATTTGATGTTGTAGAAACGGAAATACGGGAAGTATGAAAAAAATCATTACATTTTTATTTGTTGTTATTATATCGGTTAGTTCACTCGCTCAAAATCCAAATGAAGTGAGAGCTTCGATGGGAATTGATTTTGTAAGTGTTCCAAAGTTGAAAAATTATCTTGAAATGATTAATCAGGAAAGATTAAGTGATTTTAGTTCTGCAATTAATTTTTCCGGCTCTTATGGAAGAATGATGGGAGAAAACACTCAATTGGAAATTGAACTTGGATATTTACTCAATTCACATAACTTTAATTTAATAGGCGGTACTTACGATTTAACCTATTCACTAATAATGCCCTCTGTTTTGTACAATTATGTTTTAAAAGGAGCCGGATACAACTTTAAATTTGGCGGCGGAGCCGGAGTAAGACTTTTGTCAATTACAGAAAAATTACCTGGTGATCCCAATAATTATGATTATTCTAATTTAGGATATGGATTTATTTTACGGGCAGTAGGAAATACATCAATTGCAGAAAATGTTTTTGCACATATCGGAGCTGATATCCGTTATGATGTATTAAGTGAAGCCTCTCCAACTACTGAAGGCAATACTATCGGTGATGTTAATTTTAATTCACTATCGTTCGGCATCAGATTGGGAATTTCATATCAATTTTAAGGAGTTTCTTTGAACTTAATTGAAGCAATTATTTTAGGAATTATTCAGGGACTTACGGAGTTTCTGCCTATAAGCAGTACAGGGCATTTAACCCTGGCGGGAAAATTTATGGGTTTGATCTCAGATAAAAATCCGGAACAATGGACTTCATTTATGGCGGTCATCCAATTAGGAACTATGCTCTCAATTCTGATTTACTTCTGGAAAGATCTTTGGAATATTTTAACTGAATTTTTAAAACAGAACGTGCAAAGAAGAATAAAATATTCAGAACAATCAACAAATTCAAAACTTGGGTGGATGATTATTTTGGGAACGATTCCAATTGTGGTTATTGGTTTATTATTTAAAGATATGATTGAAGGAGCGTTAACTAAAAATCTTTATGTAATCAGCATAAGCCTTATCGTTCTTGCAATTATTCTTGCTTTTGCAGAAAAAACAGCAAAGTTCAAAAAAAACATTGAAGATATTACTGTTTTAGATTCTGTTTTGATTGGATTTGCACAGGCTGTTGCATTAATTCCCGGTTCATCAAGATCTGGTACAACTATTACAGGCGGATTATTTCTTGGATTAAAGAGAGATGTTGCAGCAAGATTTTCTTTTTTGTTAAGTGTGCCTGCAGTACTGGCAAGCGGACTTCTTCAATTAGTTGAATCTCTTAAATATATAAATTATGATCTAACCGTTAATTTGATTTCGGCAACATTGGTATCAGCCGTATGCGGTTATCTTGCAATTGATTTTTTATTAAAGTTTTTAAAAAAGAACTCAACTTTCGCTTTTATATTTTACAGAATTGCACTTGGAGTTTTAATATTAGTATTACTTTATTCAAACATAATTAATCCATAAGGAGGTTAAATGAAAAAACTATTAATTGTCGCAGCAATCTTAAGTTTGATTTTATCATCAAATAATTTTTCACAAAAAAAGGAAACGAAAATAATGAGTGACAGTACAACGGTTGCTATCATCAAAACAAACATGGGCACAATTGAAATAGAATTATTTGCCAAAGAAACACCAAAGACAGTTGAAAATTTTGTCGGGCTGGCTAACAAAAAATATTATGACGGTGTTATCTTTCACAGAGTTATCGATGGCTTTATGATTCAAGGCGGTGATCCGACAGGAACCGGAAGAGGAGGAGAAAGTATTTGGGGTAAAAAGTTTAATGATGAAATAGTTCCTGAACTTGTATTTGATAAAGAAGGGCTGCTTGCTATGGCCAATGCCGGACCAAATACAAACGGAAGCCAGTTTTTTATAACTCTCGCTCCAACAAAGTGGTTAAATGGAAATCATACTATTTTTGGTAAAGTTATTAAAGGGATGGATGTAGTTAAAGCTATTGGTAAAGTTGAAAAAAATGCCCAGGATCGTCCAATAAAAGATGTAGTTATGGAAAGTGTATCGATAGAAAAAAGATAAAAGATAAATGATTATTGAGAATTATTAAAAGAGGATATCTTAAAAATCAAAAATGCATTTTTGTCATGAGGCTGTCTCAAAAGACACAATTTGTCAGTCTGAGCCCTGCCTGTCCGGCAGGCAGGTTGTCGAAGACTTACATTATATTGCTAAATCACACTTCGACAGGCTCAGTGTGACAGTAATAATTACTTTTGAGACAGTCTCATCTATTTTGCATAATAGAACTTGGATTCCGATTGCCTGACGGCTTAGGCAGGTTTTCACCGGAATGACATATTAAACTAATCATTGAAACAGCCCTCTTTAATTTTAAAAGTTAACAATGGCAAAAAACAAAGCACCGGCAATTCAGGATGTTGAAAAACAATTAAAGCAAAAAAAAATTTTGCCGCTGTACTATTTGTTTGGAGAAGACGGCTATAGTATTGAAGTAACAGTAGATGCAATAGAAAAAGCTGTTCAACCTTTCATTACTTCAGATTTTGATAACGAAAGTTTTTATGCAGAGAATCAATCCTTTTCAAATATTATAAGTCTCGCTTCAACATTCCCATTCGGTTCTGAAAAGAAGCTAATTATTTTTAAGCAGGTAGAAAAAGTAAAAGATAAAAAAGAATTAACTTCCTACGCTAAATCACCCGCGGATTTTACAACCCTCGTTTGTATTCACGAAGGGACAATATCAAGCGCAGATTCTGAGCCATTTAAAACTCTTGCAGCAAATGGATTTCTTTACGAAGCTAAAGAGTTAAAGGGAAAAAGCTTAATCGAATGGCTTATTTCTACTGTGGAAAAAAATGACAAAACCATATCTTATGATAATGCACAGCTTCTTACCGATATTTCCGGAGAAAACAGAAATATGCTGGAAGCACAACTGGAAAAAATATTCCTGTATATCGGTGAAAGTAAAGAAATAACCATCGATAGCATTCGCGGATTATCTACATCTTTAAAACAATACACAATTTTTGATTTACAAAACGCGATAGGTAAAAAAAATAAATCTGCTGCTCTTAAGGTTTTATATAATCTTCTAAAAAATGGCATGGAACCGATACAAATTGTGGCAATGTTAAATAAGTATTTTACCGGACTTGCAAGGTTAACTGAATTGATAACCGCAAACACAAATGAATTTCAAATCGCTAGAATTCTAGGAACACATCCTTTTTATCTAAAGGATTACAGAAGTGCAAGAGGGCTGTATTCAGATATTCATCTGACTAATGCTTTTTCTGCCTTATTAAAAGCTGATTTAGCAATTAAAACCACATCGCTTGATGATTATACATTATTAAGCGTGTTAATTGCGGAAATTATTCCCGATTAAATTTGATTAAATATAAACAAAACCGTTTCTGATCTTTTTCGTAAATTTTGTCCCGAAATTGAAACAAACATCACACTAATAAAGTATAAAAGTCTTGACGGAAAGAAATATCAACGAATTTACTGACGAAGAACTGATAATTGAATTTCAGAGCAGCGGTAATGAAAAAGCATTTGAAATATTAGTACAGAGATTTAAAAACCCGTTAACAAACTATGTTTACAGATTTCTTGGAGATTATGATTCCTGCGTTGATGTTGTACAGGAAACTTTTGTAAAAGTTTATCGTTACAAAGACAATTACAGTTCGGTGGCAAAGTTTTCTACCTGGATTTACACGATTGCAGGCAATCTTGCCAGAACTGAATATCAGAGAAAAAGAAGAAGAAATTTTTTCTCGATAAGTAGTTTTGGAGAGGAAGATAAAACTTTTGATATTCCGGATAATTCGAATCGGCCCGATGTTGCCGCTGATATGAAAATAAAAAATGAAATTATTCAGAAGGCTTTATTAAAGGTGCGAGATTCATATCGAGAAGCTGTAATACTCAGAGATATTCAGGAACTTACTTACGAGGAAATAGCAATTATATTAAAGCTTGAAGTTGGAACTGTAAAATCAAGAATAAATCGTGGCAGGGCAGAGTTACAGAAATATCTAAAAGATATTTATAATGATTAAGGTTAATGAAATGAATGACGAAGAAAAAACATATAAAAAAATACTGGATGATTTAAAAAATCTTCCTAAAGTTGATGCGCCTAAAAATTTTGAAACAGAACTTTTAAGAAAAATAAATTCCTCCGGATATGAAAAGAAAGAAAGTTTCTGGAATAAACTGCTGACTCCGGGAAAATTAGCACCTGCTGCAATAGCAATTGCATCAGCAGCAATAATCTTTTTTGTTGTTGATATTAATTCGGAAGTGATGGAAGACCCTCTTAACATTGCACCAAGATTGCGTGAAGATTTAGTAGTTGTTCAATCAATAGAAGAAATTCCCGTACCGCCGCAAAAAGGAAATAAGAGAGTAAAAAAAGAAACTAGTACTCGTGAAGAAGAAATGATAGAAACAAAGGAATTTGAAACTTACTCGCAACCAACTGAAGCAGTAGAAAATCAATCAGAAAACAAACCATTGGGATTGGAAAAATCGATTGCAGATGAGTTGACTGCAGATAAATCAAATTCAGATAGTTTTAGAATAGAAACCGGTAATTTAAGCGGAGGCGCTGCACCCGCACCGGTAACTACATCTTCATCAGAAATCAGCAAGGATAATCTAAACTTTATGCAAAGAAACCTTTCCAGCGAAGAAAAAAAAGAAGTTCAGGAATTAAAAATGAAAGTTCAATCAGAAAAAAGTGCTAAAACAGACGAAAAGGAAAGAAAATCACGCTAAAAGTTATATTGGATAATAATGCTAAAACGCCTATATTTACAGCCACGATTTTAAAAAAACCATTATTTAGGACTTTTATGAAAAAAGGAATTCACCCAGAATATAAACCAGTTGTATTTCAGGATGCATCTTGTGATTTTGCAATTTTAACACGCTCAACTATTAGAACTACCGATACGATTAAATGGACAGATGGAAATACTTATCCTCTAGTTAAGTTGGAAATCTCAAGCGGTTCCCATCCTTTCTTTACAGGAAAACAGAAACTGCTTGATACAGCAGGTAGAGTTGAAAAATTCAACAAAAAATACAGCAAAAAACAATAATATTTTTTGGAGAATTTAAGTTTAATTAGCCTCGATCTATCGGGGCTTTTTTATTTTTGACTTTTGAGAAACTTTCAATTTATGTAGGTTATTATATCATTATATGAATAAAAAATTGAAACAAATACTTATCGCCGTAATAATTATAGTTGTACTTGCAATTGCATTACTCCCAAAATTATTATCATCTTCTAAAAGCGGAAACAGTACAATGCCCGGAGGCAGACCCGATATGGTTGTACCGGTAAAAGCCCACATTACATCTTTGGAAACATTGAGTAATAGTGTTTTTACTACGGGAAGTGTTCTTGCTAATGAAGAGGTTGAATTAAGAAGTGAAGTATCCGGAAAGATTACCAAAATATTGTTTAAAGAAGGATCGTTTGTAAATAAAGGTGATCTTCTTGTTAAAATAAACGATGCAGATTTACAGGCACAGTTACGCAGAGCAGAATCAAAAGTTAAACTATCCGCAGAAAAGGAAGCCAGGCAAAAACAATTGCGTGATGGCAATTTGATTAGTCAGGAAGATTACGATAATACACTTGGTGAGCTAAATGTTAATCAGGCTGATTTTGATTTGATAAAAGCGCAAATTGATAAAACAGAAATAAGAGCACCATTCAGCGGAATAGTTGGGTTAAGATCTGTAAGCGAAGGAAGTTATGTAACAACTTCTACTGTAATGGCAAGGTTACAAAACTTTAACAATCTAAAAGTAGATTTTTCAATACCGGAAAGATATTCTGCCTCTGTAAAAAATGGCGATGAACTTGAATTTAAAATTAGCGGCAGTACTAAGTTATATAAAGCAAAAGTTTATGCAATCGATCCCAAAATTGATCCCGGCACAAGAACTCTGAAGATCAGAGCTATTTGCAGTTCATCTTATAAAGAATTGGTGCCCGGTGCCTTTGCAGAAGTTGAGTTAAATTTAAAACAAATTAATGATGCAATTTTAATTCCGTCTGTTGCAATAGTTCCCGAATTAAAGGGACAAAGTGTATATCTTTATAAAAACGGGGTTTCTGTTCCGCAAAAAGTTGAAGTCGGGATTAGAGAAGCCACACGTGTACAAATAACCTCTGGTTTAAGTAATGGTGATACAGTTATCACTTCAGGTATTTTACAAATCAGACCAAACTCCAAAGTTAAAATTTCAGAAATTAATTAGTTGTGAATCCCTAAATGAGTTTATCATCGTTAAGTATTCAAAGACCGGTCCTTGCAATTGTAATGTCAATTGTAATTGTTGTGTTTGGAATTTTAGGTTACACTTATTTAGGAGTAAGAGAATTTCCCTCCGTAGATCCTCCAATTATTACTGTATCAACAAATTATGTTGGGGCTAATGCAGATGTTATTGAAAGCCAGATTACAGAACCGCTTGAGGAATCTATTAATGGTATTGCAGGAATCAAATCTCTTACCTCGGTAAGCCGCGATGGCAGAAGCACAATTACAGTGGAGTTTGATATTGATGTTGATCTTGAAGCTGCAACAAACGATGTACGCGATAGAGTTTCACGTTCGCTTTCAAATTTACCGCCCGATATTGATATTCCAATAGTTGCCAAAGCGGATGCAGATGCTACCCCTATTGTTTTTTTAAATGTTCAAAGCGATACAAGAAATCTTCTTGAACTTACTGAAATTGCTAACAACGTTTTTAAAGAAAGATTTCAGACAATTGCGGGAGTAAGCAGCGTACAGATTTGGGGAGAAAAAAAATATGCAATGCGCCTCTGGATGGATCCCGCTAAACTGGCTGCATTTCAGTTATCTCCTGTTGATGTTAGAAACGCTCTTACCCGTGAAAATGTTGAACTTCCATCCGGAAGAATTGAAGGTGATAATACAGAACTTTCCATTAGAACAATCGGCAGACTTCAGACAGAAGAAGAATTTAATAATCTTATTATTAAAGAATCCGAAGGCAGCATTGTAAGGTTTAGAGATGTTGGCCGGGCGCAGCTTGGTGCTGAAAACGAACGTACTATTTTAAAGCGTGATGGAATTCCCATGGTTGGTGTGGTGCTGATTGCTCAGGCAGGAGCAAACAATATCGCCATCGCTGATGAATTTTATAAAAGATTGGATCAGTTAAAAAAAACTCTTCCCGCAGATATTAATACAGGTATTGGTTTTGACGTTACAACTTATATTCGCGAATCTATAAAAGAAGTAGAGCAGACAATACTGGTTGCATTTGGTTTGGTTGTGCTAATTATATTTTTATTTCTGCGTGATTGGAGAACTACACTTATTCCAATAATTGTAATTCCTATATCGCTTATTGGTGCGTTCTTTATTATGTACATTGCTAATTTTTCTATTAATGTGCTTACGCTGTTAGGCATTGTGCTTGCAATAGGAATGGTTGTGGATGATGCAATTATAGTTCTTGAAAACATCTATGCTAAAATTGAAAATAAAATGGATCCGGTTGAAGCAGGCAAAAAAGGTTCAGCCGAAATATTTTTTGCAGTAATATCAACAACAGTAGCTCTTGCTGCAGTTTTTATGCCCGTTATCTTTTTGCAGGGATTAACAGGAAGATTATTCAGAGAGTTTGGAATTGTGGTCGCCGGCGCAGTTATAATTTCTGCATTTGTTGCCCTTACATTAACACCAATGCTAAGTACTAAAATTCTTAAACGAAGAGAAAAACATAACAGTTTTTACAATTTAACCGAACCGTTCTTTATTAAATTAAATGAAACATATCAGAGGCAGTTAAAATATTTTGTTAGACACCGCTGGTTGGCATTGCCCGTAACTTTTGCTGCAATACTTTTAATATATATTCTATTCAAAATTGTTCCATCAGAACTTGCCCCGCTGGAAGATAGAAGTCGTCTATCAATTACTGCAGTAGCAACAGAAGGCGCAACCTTTGAATATATGGATAGGTATCTTGACGAAGCAGTTAATATCCTTAATGAAAAAGTGCCGGAAAAAGAAGGAATAATTTCTGTTACCTCACCGGGATTTGGTGCCTCAAGTTCGGTTAATTCCGGATTTATAAATTTAATTTTAAAAGATCCCTCCCTTAGAAAAAGATCTCAGCAGCAGATAGCCGATGATATTACTCCATTAATTAATTCATTAAGCGGGGCAAGAACTTTTATAACACAGCAGCAAACTATCGGCGGCGGAAGACGCGGTGGATTGCCGGTTCAATTTGTATTGCAGGCTCCAAACTTTCAAATGCTTCAGGAATATCTTCCTAAGTTTGTTGATGAAACCAGAAAATATTCCGCTTTTACAGTTGTTGATGTAAACCTGAAGTTTAACAAACCGGAATTAAAACTTTCGATTGATAAACAAAAAGCACAGGCGCTTGGAGTTTCCACTATAGATATTGCACAAACAATTCAATCGGCGTTTAGCGGACAAAGATTTGGATACTTTATAAAAGACGGCAAACAATATCAGGTTATCGGACAGTTTTCAAGAGCTAACAGGGATGCCCCGATTGATCTTAAATCCACGTATGTAAAAAATAATAAAGGTGAATTAATTCAGTTAGATAACGTTGTCTTTGTTTCTGAACAAAGCGCACCGCCTCAATTATACAGATTTAACCGTTATGTATCTGCAACAGTTTCTGCAGGATTGGCTCCGGGTGTTTCCCTTGGAGAAGGTATTGATGTGATGGATGAAATAGCCGCCAAAGTCTTGGATGAAAAATTTGCAACTGCGTTAGATGGACCGTCAAAAGATTTTAAAGAAAGTTCTTCAAGCCTTTTGTTTGCATTTATGCTGGCGTTGGGATTAATCTATTTAGTTCTTGCGGCTCAGTTTGAAAGTTTTCGTGATCCGTTTATTATTTTATTTACGGTTCCGCTTGCACTTGCAGGTGCACTATTTTCCCTCTGGTACTTTAATCAAACACTAAACATTTTTAGCCAAATCGGAATTATAATGCTGATTGGGTTAGTAACTAAAAACGGAATATTGATTGTTGAATTTGCTAACCAGAGAAAAGCCGCCGGCTTAACAAAGGATGAAGCAGTTATAAGTGCTGCCTCATCAAGATTGCGCCCGATTCTTATGACAAGTCTTTCTACCGTGCTTGGAATTTTACCGATTGCCTTGGCACTAGGCGCAGGTTCTGAAAGCAGAGTATCCATGGGTATTGCTGTTGTTGGAGGATTGATTCTTTCTACTTTTCTAACATTATTTATTGTTCCCGCTATCTATTCATTCTTCTCAAGAAAAACTGCAGCTGTTAGTAATGTAACTGAGTGATGGGTTATCTTAAAAATCTGTTACTAAGAATTTCTTGTATGTTTCTTCGTCCATCAATTACGGAATGAACATAAACTAAATTATTTTCAATTTCATAAATGATACGATAAGGTTTATAATGAATTTCTAAATAACTTTTTATTCCTGTGGTTTTCAATTCGGGCGGAATGTGTCCTCTATCAGGATACTTTTCTAACTTGTAACAGGTTTCTTCTATAGCATCCAAAAGTTTGTTGGCAGATTGAATATTATCATTTACCGCAACGTACAAGAAGATTTCCTTAAGATCCAGTTTTGCTAAAGGATCAAAAACAACTTTGTACTTCATAGTTGCTGGTTGGCTTTTAATTCACTACGAAGATCAGAAAAAGTTTCTTTTATTCCTTTCGCCGATTTGCTCTTATCACGTGTCATTGCAATCAGCTTAAGCATAGCCATTGTTTCCTGCGCCTTTTCATAAACTTTTATATCCTGTACAACAACTTTTGCCTCTCCATTCTGGGTAATTACAAAAGTCTTTTGGTCCTTGTTAATTTCCTCAATTAAATTAGCCGCATTTGCCTTAAGATAACTGATTGATTTTACTGATTCACTCAATTTCATATCTCAGTCCTTTTTTAGACCAAATTTAGTCTTCTGCTTTCGATTAGTCAAATCATTAATTATTCAATATTTAAGTCCCAATTAAATTTGATTTTCATTATTTGCCATTCGTTCTTCTCAAGAAAAACTGCTGCTGTTAGTTATGTAGCGTAGTGATTTAATTCCGCTGCCACCAATCAAAGAACTTAGTTAGCAATCCGTAGGAACGGATTAAACAATATTTTTATATCCTCTTGCCTGCCCCGTCTCGTCGGGGACTTTGTACTTACCTGTCCGCCTGTGGCGGATTAAAGATGCTATATTGCGTTTTTATTTTGGATGAAATCTAATTACTAATAAACATTAAATATGTACTATTTTATTAAATTATAACCATAACTTTCCGTTAAACTAAATCCCCCAAAATAGATAGATGATATTATTCCTTGTTTTGGATTAATAAAAGTCAAACTCCCAAAATCATCAGCAATTTCAGGGGTCGCACAATAATAGACAGTAACATCCGTAAATGTATTTGAAAATATTTCAAGGAGATTTGTATGACCGATAAAATGACCTTTTCTAGTCTGTTCTCTGATTAAATACAAGGTAGTATCTAAATTAATTGTTACTAAGTTAGAATCAATTTTTTTCAAAGTTAAAAACCCTTTAAAATGGTTAAGAAAGCCAAAAACATCCGAACTATTCGGTTTACTCAGCTGAAGAATAGAGTCTTCAATCTGAAGAAAAACCGTTGCAGTATCATGAATCGTAATTGAATCTACGTTCAACTTTTTTTCAAAAAAAGTTACTAAGCCTGGCGATTTAGAGATAATTTTGATAGAGATAGTATCCCCAGTAAAGAAAGGTTCTTCATAATAATACTTTCTCCATTCAACATATTTCCATTCTTGCCCAACATTAAGTTTAATAAAAGAACTGTCCACATCGAGAACGATAATTTTTGGATTAGTAACTGTATCTGTACAGTTTAGAAAAGAAAGGGTTACTATTAAAGAGAAAAAAAATATTATTTTCAAATGAACCTCTTATTAGCAATATAACTAATACCTATAAGGAAACGCTAACAATCAACTATTTAACATAACCTGCTTTTAGTGATCCTTATCAAACTATTTCTGCAAAACTAAATTATTATAACAGCAAACTCAATTAACATCAGGCAACGATTAAGTTGGATATGTAAACCTCACCCATAATCCCTCTCCTTGGTAAGGAGAGGGAAAAACAAGGGTGAGGTAAAAGTGACTCGTCCTAAAAAAAGTCGCAATGCCCCATTTAGCTTTTGAACCTTATTCGTAAGATTTAGTATGCTGCTTTGAAGATTTCAACTTTAGAATCCGCCTAGAGAAACTTACCTTAAAAAATGTTAAATTCTGATGTGATTTTTTAAAAAGGATAAAAAACTATATGCAAATCTGCATTTTTGAAGATATAAACTACTCAAACTTTGAGCCCATGGTTTTTTCCCGTCCTGTGTACGATTTGTTATGCGGTATTGATTCATTAAAAGAAAAAATCATTCGCAGTTACGGCAATGTAAAAGTCTCACTTCACTGCCGTCCTTATCTAACGGAAATCGTGCAGCATCAAAACCCAAATTATTTAGTTAATAAAATAGAAGACGCCGAGTGTCTTTTTATTAATGGAAGATTAATTGCTTCGCAGAATTTATCGCAGGTTCTTCCTCTGCTTCCTGCAGAAGACAAAGTACTTGTTAATGAAGAGACTGTTATTGCTGCGTATCTTTCCGGTGAAAATTTAAAACACAAAACAAATCATCTTAAAGATCTTTTTTCTGTTACAGATTTTAACGGGCTGCCTGTTAAAATACTTGATCTTAAATGTGCAAACTACCTTTGGGACTTAATAAATATTAATGGAAAACAAATTGCTGAAGATTTTAATTATCTGACTGGCAGTTCTAAAATTAATTTTACCAATAAAATTGATTCTTCAATTAATATAGTTAACAAACAAAATGTTTTTATCGGAAAAAATGTAACAATAAAACCGGGTGTTGTTTTAGATGCTTCCAGCGGACCAATAATTATTTCTGATGAGGTGTTCATTTATCCCAATGCAGTAATTGAGGGTCCTTGTTTTATTGGCGAAGCATCAAAAATTAAAAGCGCTGCAACTATTTATGAAAATGTTTCGATTGGAAAAGTTTGTAAAATTGGCGGTGAAGTTGAACAATCAATATTTATGGATTACTCGAATAAACAACACGCCGGATTTATCGGGCACGCATACATCGGAAGCTGGGTTAATCTTGGTGCAGATACAAATAACAGTGATCTGAAAAACAATTATTCTAAAATAAAAATTAAACTAAGTAGTAAAGAAATTGAAACAGGATCACAATTTCTTGGATTGATGATGGGTGATCATTCCAAGAGTGCAATAAATACTATGTTTAACACTGGCACTGTTGTTGGATTTTCCTGTAATATATTTGCACCCGGGTTTCCGGAAAAATATGTTCCGTCTTTTACCTGGGGCGGAGATGCTTCATCAACAGTTTATGATGTAAATAAAGCAATTGAAACAGCAAAGATTGTTATGGGCAGAAGAAAAATTGATTTTGAAATAAAAGATGAATTGATGTTTAATACCATATTTGAATTAACAACAAGCGACAGAGAAAAAAGAGGTTATTAGTTGGAAGAAAATACTGATCAAAATACAGAACAAAATATTAATGAATTTGAGGAGCAGAACCCTGAACAAAAAAGCACTACACATCTTGAAGAGCATAAAGTTATTGATTTGTATCAAGGTGTTCGTGGACTTGCAGTCAAAATTCTTAATCGTGTAGAACGTACAGATGCGTATCTTGAAAAACTTTTAGATAATGAATTAAGAAATGCCGAGTTGAATGGACCGGACAAAGCACTTCTTTATGAAATTGTTCATGGTGTAACAAGATGGCAGGGAAGATTGGACTGGATTCTGAATGGATTTTATAAAGGGCAATTTTCTAAAGCAATTCCAAATCTTAAAAACGGTTTACGCGTAGCACTTTATCAGATTTTATTTTTAGATAGAATTCCGGATCATGCGGCTGTAAATGAAGCAGTTGAGTTTGTAAAAAAACTGCAGGGACAAAAACCTGCCGATCTTACAAATGCAATTCTTAGAAATATTATCAGAAGCAAAAATGCAATCAGATATCCTGATCCAAATGAGGATGTATTGGGATATTTAAGTGCATATTATTCACATCCGGCATGGATGGTTAAACGCTATCTTGAGAGATTTGGCAGGGAAGAAACGGAAAAATTATTAAATGCAAATAATGAAAAACCTTATCTTACTTTAAGAGTAAATGCAATTAAAACTAATCCGCAGGAGTTCAGATCACTTTTAGAACAGGTTAATCTTAAATATCGTCCCGGAAAATTTCTAAATGAATTTTTGCAATTACAAAATCTAACCAACATTACGGCATGGGATTATTATGCAAAAGGTTATTTTAATATACAGGATGAAAGCGCCGGATTAGCTGTAAGATTGCTTGATGTGCATCCAGGTATGAATGTTCTTGATATGTGTGCGGCGCCCGGCGGCAAGACTGCTTATCTTGGTTCACTTATGAATAACACCGGTAAAATAACAGCTATAGACCGTTATGAGGGAAGATTAAAATTAGTTCGCAAAAATAATGAGAGACTGGGTTTAACCTGTGTTACTACAATAGAAAGTGATGCGCTGGAATTTGAATCGGCTCCCTTTGATCGTGTACTTGCAGATGTACCGTGTTCAGGAACGGGAACACTTTCCAAAAAACCTGATATTAAATGGAAAAAAGATATCTTTGATTTAAGAAATATGACGGAGATTCAAACAAAGTTAATTAATAAAGCTGCCAGTCTGGTTAAAGTCGGCGGTGCATTGGTTTACAGCACCTGTTCTATAGAACCGGAAGAAAATTTTGAAGTGGTTAAAAAGTTTTTAGAACAAAACCCGGGTTTTAAATTAGAATCTGCAAAAGGTAAAGTTGCAGATACATTGGTTGATGAAAACGGATGTGTGCAAACTCTTCCGCAAAAGCATCAAATGGATGGCGCATTTGCTGCCAAGTTAGTTAGAATTGAATAACAAATTATTTAAAATATTATGCTTGATAAATTTGCAGACGAATTAAGAGCCCAAAGAGAAAAAAGTGGTTTATCTCTTCAACAGATGGCAGCTAAAACTAGGATTGACCTAAAATTTCTTGAGGCAATCGATCAGGGTAATTTTTCTTTTCTGCCAGAACTTTATGTTAAAGCTTTTGTTAAACAATTTGCAAAGACAATCGGGCTTGATGAAAATATTACACTAAAAAAATATGAAGCTGCAAAAGATGGAAGGGATTATGATCCTAACCCGCAAATCCCGGTAGAAGAAGTAAAACAAAAAGAGGTGCGCCAACCCGAATCATCTAAGCCTGAGATACCAAAAGAAAATACAAAACCGACGGCGCCATTAAAATCCTATGTTGATGTTCAAAAACATAAATCTCCCGAGGATGAAAGTAAAGCTAATAATCAATTAATGATTTTTGGGCTGGTCGGAGTCGGGTTAATTATTATAGCTGCGCTATTGTATTTTTTTGTATTTCATAAAGCTGATAAAATAATAGTTGAAGAAACTCCGATTGAGGAAGTAATTAAACAGGATGATCAACGGTATGTAGAAGAGGAGCCTGCCGGACAGGTTAATGATGATTCAACAATTATTCCCGCTTCGTCAGATAGTCTTTATCTTACTTTTTACGCTAAAGAGACCACCTGGATTAATGTATTTTTGGATAACACACGCAATGTTGAATTTACTTTATCTCCTAACTCAAAACATACTGTTGCGGCAATAAGAGAATTTAAAGCAACGGTTGGTAATTCCGGCGGTGTAAGTTTGCAGTTAAATAATAAAGCTGTGGATTTTGCCGGGCGAACGGGTTCCGTAAGACATTTTAAGTTAGATAAATCCGGATTATTATATTTAAACGCACCACCCAAAATAGATCAGTAGTAAATGTCATCTTCAGTTGAAAAAAAAATTAAGCAGCTTAGAGAACAAATAATTAAGCACGATTATAATTATTATGTTTTAACACAGCCGGTTATAAGCGATGAAGATTACGATAAACTTGTTAAGGAATTAGAAAAACTTGAAAGCGAAAATCCTGATTTAATTACGCCTGATTCTCCCACTCAAAGAGTAGGAAAAGATCTTACAAAAGAATTCAACCCCGTAAAACATAAGATCCCAATGCTTAGTCTTGCAAACACTTATGATGAGCAGGACCTGTTTGATTTTGATCGGAGAGTTAAGGAAAGTTTATCCGATTCGGAACAAGTAGAATATGTTGTTGAGCTTAAAATAGATGGTGCTTCCGTAAGTATTAATTATGTGGATGGAATTTTAAGAACAGCCGCTACCCGGGGTGATGGAATTATTGGAGAGGAAATTACAAATAACATTAAAACGATCCGCTCACTTCCTTTGACTATTGATTTAGCTAAAGAAAAAAAATACAAACTGAAAAATTTTGAAGTTCGCGGCGAAGTATATATGCGCATTGCAGATTTTGAAGGATTGAACAAACAGCGTGAAAATAAAGGCGAAAAACTTTTTGCAAATCCGCGAAACTCAACAGCAGGTACATTAAAGTTGCAAGATCCGAAAATTGTTTCAGAAAGAAAGTTACAGGTGTTTCTTTATTCACTTATCAGCTTGGATGAAGAATTTCAATCGCAGGAAGAAAATTTGAAATTATTAAGTAAGCTTGGATTTACTGTTAATCCTCATTATAAAGTTTGCAAAAGTATTGATGAAGTTTTAATGGTTTGTAATAAATTTGAAGCTATTCGCGATACACTTGAATATGAGATTGATGGAGCAGTAATTAAAGTAAATTTAATACGTCAGCAAAAGATATTAGGAAGTATTGCCAAATCGCCGCGTTGGGCTGTTGCTTATAAGTTTAAAGCCAAACAG
The DNA here is from genome assembly GCA_003538625.1 of Ignavibacteriales bacterium. Classification (GTDB taxonomy): domain Bacteria; phylum Bacteroidota; class Ignavibacteria; order Ignavibacteriales; family Ignavibacteriaceae; genus IGN3. The sequence goes on along the minus strand of DPRR01000007.1, from coordinate 160,317 downwards.
GCTTTTACAAAACTTAATGATATAACCTGGCAGGTGGGAAGAACCGGTGCAATAACACCCGTTGCAGAGCTGGAGCCAATTAAATTAGCTGGTTCAACAATAAGCCGTGCTACTCTTCACAACTTTGATGAAATACAGCGCAAGGATATAAGAGTCGGCGATACAGTTGTATTGGAAAAAGGCGGCGATGTAATTCCAAAAGTTGTTTCTGTTGTACTAAGTGAAAGACCGAAGAGAAGCAGTCAAACAATTCCACCGGATAAATGTCCTGTATGCGGATCAAAAATATTTAAACCTGAAAATGAAGTAGCTTTTTATTGTGAAAATCCGGAATGTTCAGCACAAATAAAGGGAAGAATAATTCATTTTGCATCACGCGGGGCTATGGATATTGAAGGACTTGGTGATGCACTTGTTGATCTTTTTGTTGATAAAGGTTTTATAAAACATTTTTCTGATATTTATAAACTAAAAAACAGACGTGCCGAATTAATTAAGATTGAAAGATTAGGTGAAAAAAGTATTGATAATCTTTTGCAGGCAATAGAAAAAAGTAAATCTCAGCCTTTTTCTAAAGTACTATTTGCACTTGGAATAAGATATGTAGGTTCGGGTGCGGCACAAAAAATTACTGCGTATTTTAATTCTATTGATGATATTATTGCAGCTACAGAAGATGATATTTCTGCCATTTATGAAATTGGACCAAGTATAAGTAAAAGCATTAAACAGTTCTTCTCTGATAAAAAGAATATTAAATTGATTGAAGAATTACGTAATTCGGGATTAAATTTTATATCAGAAAAAAAAGAAATTATACAATCAGCTTTAACTGATAAAACTTTTGTTTTGACCGGAGCACTTTCTACAATGTCCAGGGAAGAAGCGGGTGCAAGAATAATTAAACTTGGCGGAAAAGTATCAGCCAGTGTAAGTAAAAACACTGATTATGTGGTTGCCGGAGAAAAAGCCGGATCTAAATTAACCAAAGCACAATCGCTGGGAGTAAAAATATTAGATGAAACCACATTTCTTAAATTGCTAGAAGAAATTAAATAGTTATGATTGAATTAATTAAAGATAACATTTCGCGTTTTTTAATTTCACGGCAGCTTAAAAATCTTGTTTTAAATGAACAGGATTTTTCAGAAACGCTCAGAAGATCCGGTTCATTTTTAATTTTAATGCCGGAGGATGAAAAAGATTTTAGAGCGAGTTATGTTGTTTTAGATCATCTTGAGCATCTTAATAAATCTATTAAAATTATTACGAGAGATTATCGCATAAGTCTGCTTCCTGCAAAATTCAGAAGTAAAGCAACTGAGTTCGGGATTGCTGATCTAAACAGACTTGATCTCCCATCAGCTAAATTTATTAAGAAATTATCTGACATGAAGTTTGACGGTGTTATAGACCTGAACAGAAAAGATGATCTGTTTTACAGTTATGTTTCAAATCTTGTTAACACCAGGATAAGAATCGGCTTTGCAAAAAAAGGCGCGGATAAATTTTATAATTTTCAAATAGCAAATAACGATATTGAATCAGATAAATCGTACAGTAATTTTTTAAATTGTTTAAAAATGTTTTAAGGCAATAATATGAATTTTGAAACAAAACGAGTTGGGGATATTACGGTTTTTAAATTGAACGAAAAACGCCTGGATACAAGTATTTCGGGATTGCTTAAAGGTGAGTTTACAATGATACTTAAAGTTGAAGGTGTAAATAAACTTATAATAGATCTTAGCGAAGTTGAAAGCTGCGATAGTTCCGGATTAAGTGCAATACTTGTAGCCAATAGAATTGTATCTGCAAACGAAGGAAAGATAAGACTTGCTGCCCCTTCAGAAAAAGTGCGGACATTAATTAAAATTACTCAGCTAGACAGAGTACTTCCTGTTACTGATACGGTTGAGCATGCATTAATTGAGTTGGGAAAATAGTATTTGCAAGTATCTGCTTTAGACTATGCAATAATTATTTTGTACCTGATCGGTATTACCGCATTCGGAAAAATAATCGGGGGAAGACAAAAAACAGTTAAAGATTATTTCGTTGGTAAAAAAGAAGTTCCATGGTGGGTAATTAGTTTTTCCATTGTTGCTGCTGAAACAAGTACTTTAACGTTTATTTCGATTCCGGGCCTTGCATATTTAACTAACCTGAATTTTCTTCAGTTAACTTTTGGATATCTGATTGGAAGAATTATTGTTGCGCAGTATTTTCTTCCCGCATATTATAAAGGAGAATTATCCACTGCCTATTCTTACCTTCAAAATAGATTTGGAAATAAAACCCGTTCATTAGCATCAGTAACATTTTTATTTACACGAACAGCCTCTGACGGAGTAAGGCTATTTGCAACCGCAATACCGCTCTATTTAATGTTAGATATTTCTCCAATTGTTGCAATCATAATAATTGCCGCTGTTGCCCTGTTATACACATTTACGGGTGGAGTAAAGGGTGTTATCTGGGTTGATGCAATTCAAATGTTTATCTATATCGGTGGAGCAGTACTGGCAGGAATTTTTTTAATCAATAATATTTCCGGAAACCTCGGCGGGATATTATCAGCTGAAAATATTTCATCCAAGCTTAGTATTGTAAATTTAGGTTTTGATAAAGGATTGGCGGGGTTTTTTTCTCAGCCTTATACCTTGCTTAGCGGTTTAATTGGCGGAGCTTTTCTTTCAATGTCATCTCATGGCACTGATCAACTAATCGTGCAAAGATTATTAGCCACTAAAAATCTTGCAGAAAGTAAAAAAGCACTGATAACAACCGGGGTAATTATAATTTTTCAATTTGCTTTGTTCCTCGTAGTCGGCGTTTTGCTCTATGCATATTATGGCTCAATGAATATTAAATCAGATGAAGTTTTTCCTAAATTCATTATTGAAGTTTTACCGTCGGGCGTTAAGGGAATTATTATCGCAGGATTATTTGCCGCAGCTCTTTCAACACTTGCCGGATCAATTACATCTCTTTCTTCATCGGTAATGTTAGATTTGTATCTGCCATTTAAAAAATCCATCGATGAAAAAAAGAATCTACTGATTTCAAAAATGCTTACAATATTTTGGGCAATTATGTTAATCTTTTCTGCATTCATTTTTATGGAGAGTTCTAAAGCCGTTGTTGAGTTGGCATTAAGTATCGCATCTTTTACTTATGGCGGATTACTTGGTACATTTTTACTTGGGTTATCGAATAAAAAAATTAAGCAGAATCATGCTATTGTTGGATTTATATCAGCAATTATAGTTATGAGTTTTGTTATCATTTTTAAAGTTGTTGCATGGACGTGGTTTATTTTGATTGGAGTATGTGTAACTCTTTTAATTGGTAATCTGCTCGAAATAATCACAAGAAAGCAGCGCTCACTTTAAGTTTTTTAAGTCGCTTCAAAATAATTGTAGAAGTTTAAGTGTCCATTTTCACAACTATACCTTATATTTATTATCATAAAAAATATCTCCCACGCAATTGTAGATCAGATATATTACAAGAGAGGTAATTGTGGAAATAATAGACTATTTAATCGTTGTTGCATATTTCATTTTTTCAGTTTCAATTGCCTTAATCTATTCTAAAAGAGCCGGAAAAAGTACTAATGATTTCTTTCTTTCCGGAAGAAATTTACCATGGTATTTAGCAGGCATTTCGATGGTAGCAACCACATTTGCTGCTGACACACCTTTAGCAGTTACAGAACTTGTTGCAAAAAATGGAATTTCAGGAAACTGGATTTGGTGGAACTTTGCTTTTGGTGGAATGCTGACCGTGTTTTTCTTTGCAAGATTATGGCGCAGAGCAGGAATTATGACAGAAGCTGAATTTGCAGAGATAAGATATTCCGGTAAACCCGCAAGATTTTTAAGAGGCTTTAGGGCATTGTACCTGGGATTATTTATGAATGTAATAATTATCGGCTGGGTTAATAAAGCAATGTCATCTATTTTGCAAGGGATGTTCGGTATAGATGAATCAGTGATTATGATTTACGTTTTTGGATGTATGATTTTAGTCGCATTGTATTCTGCCATCTCCGGATTATGGGGTGTTGTCATCACAGATGCATTTCAGTTTTTTATTGCAATGATAGGTTGTATTATTCTGGCAATTATAGTTATTAATTCACCTCAGGTTGGCGGGGTTGCAGGATTAAAGCAAAATCTTCCGGAATATGTTTTCGATTTTTTCCCAACAATTTCAGACGTACCATCTGCTGCAGGAACATTAGCTATGTCCGCATTTTCATTTCTTGCCTATATAGGAATCATCTGGTGGGCTTCCTGGTATCCGGGTTCAGAACCGGGCGGCGGCGGTTACGTTGCCCAGAGAATGATGTCAGCAAAAGATGAGAAAAATTCTTTGTTTGCAACCTTATTTTTTCAAATCGCTCACTATGCAATTAGACCATGGCCTTGGATATTGGTTGGATTAGCTTCATTAGTTCTTTATCCGGAACTTGCAGACGCTCAAAAAGGAATGGGTTTTATATATGCGATGCGTGATTTTCTGCCGGCCGGATTAAAAGGGTTATTAGTTGCTGCGTTTTTTGCAGCATATATGAGCACAATTGCTACACAATTGAATTGGGGAACTTCATATATAATAAACGACTTTTATAAAAGATTTTTAAACGAAGGCAAATCGGAATCACACTATGTATTGTCATCACGAATAGCAACAATTATTTTAATGATGGTTTCTTTAGTTGTAACTCTTTTTATCAGTAAAATTTCCGGTGCCTGGGCTTTTATTATTGAATGCGGTGCAGGTGTTGGTTTGGTTTTAATTTTAAGATGGTTTTGGTGGAGGATAAATGCCTGGTCAGAAATATCTGCAATGATAACACCATTTGTTATTTTCCCAATACTTAAAAACTTTGGAATCCTTTTTCCTTACAGCTTATTTATTATTGTGCCGGTTACCACTTTAGTATGGCTTATTGTTACCTTTTTAACAAAACCAACAAGTGAAGAAGTATTAATTTCTTTTTATAGAAAAATTCACCCAGGCGGCTTAATGTGGAAAAGAATTTCATCTAAATTACCGGAGGTTGAAAGTGATTCCGGATTTTTTAGGTTATTTATTAACTGGTTAATAGGAGTTATTTTAGTTTATTCGATTTTATTCGGTACCGGAAAATTAATTTTTGGTGAGTTTAAAGATTTTATAATTTATTTAATTATTGCAGTTGTCTCAATAGCAATTATTTATTTCAATCTTTCAAAAATGGGATGGAAAACCATAGTGAAGTAACATGTTGGATCCAAAAAAGTTAAAAAAAATAGAACTGGTAATCTTTGATGTTGATGGAACACTGGTAAACGATAATGGTGAAATAGGCGATAGAACAAAAAAATATATTAAGGAATTAAAAAAACTTGGAGTCCTTTTTTCATTTGCTTCGGGAAGATTACATTCTGCATTAATCCCTCTGGCAGATGAACTTAAAATATATTCTCCAATAATTTCTTTGGATGGTTCTGTTATTAAAAGTGTTGCAGGCAAGCATTTTGTTTATCAGTCATTTTTAACAAAAAGTCAGGTAGCAAAAGCAATAGAATATTCCGAAAAATTCCTGGTAAATATCGCCCTTTGTCATGCAGAAGCTATTTACTATACTGAGCAAAATTCTGTAATTCCAAAATTGGTGGATAAATTTGGGGCGCAATACCAGGAAGTAAATTCATATGACGATTATAAAACCAAAACACTTGAGATTGTTTTTGCGGGTGATAATAGACGAGTTGTTCAGTTTATCCGAGATAAATTAAGTTTTCCATATACATTTGGAGTTTCGCCCTCGTTCTTTAGATCACAAACTCACGAAGGAATTTATTATCTTGAAGTACGAAGATCAGGATCATCTAAAAAAAAGGCGATGCAGCGTCTGATAAAGTTTTTGAAGATAAAAGAAGAAAGAACGGCTGTTCTGGGCGATTGGTATAATGATATTAGTCTTTTTGAATCTAAAGCAATCAAAATCGCCGTAAAGAACGCAATTCCCGAATTAAAAAAAACAGCAGATTTAGTACTTGATAAAACTAATAATGAAGAAGGCGTTGCTGATTTTCTGGAAGAATTACTTGACGCTAAACTATCTTAATTATGAAAGAAGATAAAAATATTATTAATCAGACAGGAATTAAAAGAAAAATAATTATCGGATTAATAACCGTTATTCTGATTGTTATGATGTTTCCGAAAGGTGAATCTATTGAATCAGAAGTTACGGAAGGGGCTATCTGGACTAACGATGACCTGATTGCTCCTTTAAGTTTTCCGATTATTAAAGATAAGCAGGACTATAAAAACGAAGTCAAAACTGCTGAAAGATCAGTTTACCCTGTCTTTAATAGTATACCTTCCAGAAGCAGCGATTCTTTAAAGTCTTTTGCCAAATACATAATAAGTGTGGTGGATGAAAATCTTAAAAACCAATCCGAAATAAATTTAAATCCTACATTTTTAAGTGCTAAATCATTTACTGAGTTTTTAACTTTACACAGACAGCAGAGAAACGGAAATCTTAAAAAAAATAGAGCACTGGAAAATATTTTTAATTCAGCAGCAGTGATTACAGAATCTATAAGTAAACGCGGAATCCTGGATTATGAAAGCAGTGCTACAATAAGAGATAGCATTGCAGTAAGAATTGGAAATGTTGATAGGATTGAACCAATTAGCAAATTTCTGTTTTATGATGAGGCAAGAAAAGAAGCCAGAAATAAGATAAGAGAATTAAATTATTCAACTGAAATACAGGATGCATTAATTGAATTTACGATACATTTTATTTATCCCAATTTGGTATTCAATCAGGAGGCAACTAATCTTGAGATTGAGCAGGCAAAAAACAATGTTTCTAAATATGCCGGCATTGTAAATGAAAACGAACGAATTATAGCCAAACATGACAGAATTACAAAACAAGCTAAATTAAAAATTGAATCATATAAGGAAGCAAAAGGGGACTCAATTGGATCCGAAGGAATAGTTTTACAATTAATAGGTAAGTTTTTACATATAGCGTTTTTGATTACTATACTGGCTATCTATTTGTATCTGTTCAGAAAAAAAATATTTTATGATAATACAAAAATCATACTGATCTCAATTATTGTAGTATTTATTTCGTTTGTAACTTATCTTGTTAATCACATAACCGTAAAAGCTCCGGTACATTTTTTAATATTTGTTCCGGCTGCATCCATGATATTTACAATTGTATTTGATTCCCGGGTTGGATTTTATTTAACGGTGATACTTTCCTTAATTGTTGGCGCGTTAAGAGGGAATGACTATACTTTTATGGCAATGAATTTTATTGCCGGAGGTTTATCAGTTTATACAGTCAGGGATATAAAAAACCGTACTCAAATATTCCGTTCATTTATTTTTATATTAATCGGATACACTGCATCCATACTTGCTTTTGGATTGGAGAGATTTGCTGCAGCAGAATCAATGTTAATAGAGTTTGCCTTTGCTGCATCCAATGCTTTAATAAGTCCCGTACTTACTTATGGATTATTAATTTTCTTCGAAAGACTTTTTAACATAACAACGGATCTAACGCTTCTTGAACTATCAAATTTTGATAGACCATTGTTACGGGATCTAGCCAGAAAGGCGCCCGGAACATTTAACCACTCTATGACTATGGGCACGATTGCGGAAGCTGCAGCAGAAGTAATCGGTGCAAATGCATTACTTGCAAGAGTGGGAGCTTATTATCACGATATTGGTAAAACCATTTCTCCGCAAGGTTTTGTAGAAAACCAAATGAATAGTCAGAACTTACATGAAAACTTAGCTCCAGAAGAAAGTATACAGTTAATTCTTCGTCACGTTAATGAAGGTGTAGAATTAGCTAAACAAAATAAATTACCCCAGGAGCTAATAGATTTTATTCCGATGCATCATGGAACGACAGTAAGCACTTACTTTTACGAAAAAGCCAAAAAACTTTATGGCGATGATAAAGTAAAAATTGAAGATTATAGGTATCCCGGACCTAAACCAAACAGTAAAGAAACTGCTATTGTAATGCTTGCAGATGGATGTGAATCAGCTGTAAGATCCATTACTGAACCCGATGCTGCTAAAGTAGAAAATATGATAAACAATATTTTTAATACAAGATTAAAAGAAGGTCAGTTGGATGAATCTCCCATCACATTCAGTGATATTTCAAAAATGAAAGAATCATTTCTGTCTATTCTTATAAGCCAGCATCACAGACGAATTAAATATCCCAAACAAGACGATGCAGAACAGGGAATTATTACAGATAAAGAAAACTAATGGAGCTTTTTTTAAAAGAATATTTAGCGCATCTTAAGCTTGAAAAAAATCTTTCCCAAAATACTGTAGCCTCATATAAAAACGATATTAATGCATTCATATCTTTTTTAAAAGAATTAAAAATTGATGATCCCTCTAATGTAACCACGGAACACATTAATGGATTTTTTAAAGTACTAAAGGAATTAGGACTTTTAGGATCCTCAACCGCAAGATATTTTTCTTCTTTAAAAGGTTTTTTTTTATTCCTCATAAAAAATAAATACATCCTTAAAAATCCAATAGAAAAAATATCGGCTCCTAGAATTTCAAAAAAACTTCCCGGTGTTTTGGATATAAATGAAGTTGAGGCAATTTTATCTGTACCGGATACTAAGGAAATATTAGGTTTACGAGATAAAGCAATATTAGAGTTATTTTATGCTTGTGGAACAAGAGTATCCGAACTGCTAAATCTAAAAGTAAATGATCTGTTTTTTGATGATGGGATTATAAGAGTATTTGGTAAAGGTTCAAAAGAAAGACTTATTCCAATTGGTTCAAGTGCAATAACGTGGATCGGCGAGTATCTAAAAAAAAGCAGACCGTTGTTGATGAAAAAATTAAAAAGTGAAAACATTTTATTTCTTAATTCGCGTGGTACAAAGCTATCCCGCATGGGTGTTTGGAAGATTATTGACCGCTGCGTAAAGGAAGCCGGTATTAAGAAAGATGTACATCCTCATACATTTCGTCATTCATTTGCAACCCACCTTCTTGAAGGCGGGGCTGATTTAAGAGCAGTGCAGGAAATGCTTGGTCATGCAGATATCTCAACAACTCAGATATATACTCATATTGATCGGGATTACATTAAGCAGGTGCATAAACAGTATCATCCAAGAGGATAATAAAGGTGAGTAAATTAATTATTAAAATATTTCCTTTAATAATTTCGCTCGGAGTATTATTTATTTCTTGCACTAATAATAGAGATGATGATTATGATAAAGAAAATCTGAGTAATGAAATTAAAAATGCTAAAGTAACAGAATTTAATTCCTTTTATTTTGTAGGTAATAATTCCGGAATTCCGTCAATTTTTAAATATGATTATGTTAATGACACTTACAAGATTTTTTGGCATTCTGATGATGAACGAGTTATGGACCTCTTGGTATCACCTGATTATAAATCTGCGTATTTTATTTGCAAACGAAAACAAAGATTAAAATCATCACAACCGGCAATTGAAAAAGGCAGATTGTACAGAATAGACTTTGAATTAAATAAAGCAGATCTGATTACACAATTGGAGGATGGCATTCAGGTAATACCGTTCTGGACTGATAATGACAGATTTACACTAATTATTAACTCTATAGATAAAACGATAGCATCCTATGTAAATAAAAATATACAAGTGTATAATCGTTTTGGTAAGTTACTATCGGATAACACAGAAATATTTGATCTGACAAAAGATGGATATCCAGTAACAAAATTTCCATCTTTAAATTATAAATCCCCAAACGGGTTATTTGAGGTAATTGAAAAAAAAGATTCGATTTATATCAGACAGCAAAAATCACAAAAAGAAATTAAGACTAAGTTTAAATCAAAAAAAATATTACAATTAGCCTGGGCAGAAAATAACAAGCACCTGATAATTCTGTTTAAATCTTATAATGTGTTAACAAAAAACCAGACTGATCAAAAAAAATCAATACTTGCGATATATGATCTTCAACTACAAAAAACGGTAAAAATGTTTGGCACATTTGAAAATAATCGTTTTGTGCTGATAGGTGATTTTCTGATATTTGATAACAGTTTTGGAAGGGATTCATATATTGAAATATTTAAACTTGAAACGCTTACTGATTTTAAAATCATTAAAATTAATGGTGGCTGCGGCTTACGTAATATCTAATCATCACAAAGAAATAAATTGAATTCTTATTACAGAATACTTGCATACACAAAACCTTACTGGCGGCACATATTATTAACATTTGTGTTTACCATTTTATTTGCTGTTCTTAACGGCTTATCTGTGTATTTAACAATTCCATTGTTAGATACTTTATTTCAGGAATCGGCATCAAAACAGGCTACTGAACAAACTAACAATATAGAAAAAGCTTCAAGTATTCTTCCTGATTGGATTATAAACTTAAAAGACGAAGCAGTAAAATCTTTTAATGATTTTGTTTTAAGCGGCGACAGACCTGAAGTTCTGATAAAGATCTGTTTTTTAGTACTAACAGCATTTTTATTAAAAAATATTTTTGGCTATTTGCAGGGATATTTTATGGCATTTGTTGAATATGCATCTATGAAAGATTTACGGGATGATGCATACAAGCATTTGCACAAGTTGCCAATCGGATATTTTAAATCGGAAAAAGTCGGAAACATTATTTCCAGATTTACTAATGATGTTAATATTATTCAGTTAAGTATTTCAACAACGTTTTCAAATCTTATTAAAGAACCGCTTACTATTATAGTTTTTCTTGTAATTGCAATCAGCATTAGCTGGCAGCTCTCGCTTTTTGCTTTCATTATAGTTCCAATTGCAAGTTTAATAATAGCCTGGATAGGAAATAAACTAAAGAAACAGACTGTTATCCTTCAAACAAAACTTGCTGATATAACAAGTATTCTGCAGGAAACAATTTCCGGAGTTAAAATTGTAAAAGCATTCGGAATGGAAAAATTTGAAAATAATAGATTTATGCAGGAGACTAAAAATTATTTTAAGCTTGTACTTAAAACCGTTCGAACAAGAAATTTATCTTCGCCAATCACAGAAATTTTAAGTGTAATAATAGGTGTAATTGTTATCTACTACGGTGGAATTCTGGTCCTTGTGGATAGAACACTTAATGCAAGTCAGTTTTTGGGATTTCTGTTTGCAATCTTTCAAATGATGCCGCCAATTAAAGAACTTGGAAGCGTTAATAATAGAATTCAGGAAGCAAGCGCAGCAGCGGATCGTATTTTTGAAATAATGGATATTGAACCACTAATAAAAAATATCCCGAACGCAATTGAACTAAATAATTTTAAGAATGAAATAGTTTTCAAAAATGTTTCATTCAAATATGAAGATTCTGATACCAAAGTTCTGGATAATTTAAACTTCAGGGTTAAGCGGGGTGAGATAATAGCACTAGTTGGTCCAAGCGGTGGTGGCAAATCTACAATCGCAGATCTTATCCCGAGATTTTATGATCCAACGGAAGGGCAAATTCTGTTGGATGGAAATAATATTAAGGAAGTAACTATAGAATCTTTACGTGCTAAAATGGGAATTGTAACGCAGGAAACTTTTTTATTTAATACAACAGTAGCTGAAAATATTGCCTACGGTTTAACAGATTATCCTGTTGAAAACATTATCGAAGCAGCAAAAACTGCTAATGCCCATAATTTTATAAGTGAAATGCCTATTGGATATAATACTATAATAGGTGAAAGGGGAGTAAAATTATCCGGTGGACAGAGACAACGTTTAACTATTGCACGTGCGCTCCTAAAAAATCCTGAGATTATGATTTTTGACGAAGCAACATCAGCATTGGATAATGAATCCGAGATTCTTGTTCAGGAGGCTATCGAAAGACTGATGATGAACAGAACTACTTTTGTAATTGCTCACCGATTAAGTACTATAAGAAACGCTACTAATATTCTTGTATTAGATAGAGGAAGAATAATTCAGCAAGGAACGCACGATCAGCTGATCTCCGAAGAAAAGGGTCTATACAAAAAACTTTACGAAATGCAGTTTCGGGAAAATGATGTCTGATAAAAAAGAGAGCATTTTAAAAATAATTGATTCCACTATTTTTGTTTTTATTGTAATTTTTCTGCTTAGCCTAAGTAATTCTATTTTTGTAAATCAGCTGGGTTATTATGGCGCTTTAATTCTTTTATTGATTAAAGCTGCTGTAAAAAAAGAAAATCAGTTTAGTAAAACCGGATTAGAGTTTGCACTTATCTGGTACATATTAGCAGAGATTCTATCCACATTATTTTCATCCGAACATTCAGCCGCATTTAATAATTTATTAAAACGTGTTCTGCTAATTCCAATTATTTACACAATTCTGGCTTCCGCAAATAATTTTAAAGATGCAAAAACATTTTTTAAAATCTACATTGGCGGAACATTAGTAACAGTAATGATCTATCTATACTTTTCATTTCAGTACTATCTTAAAGACCTTTATGGATTTACTGAATCAGGTCCTTCTATATTTCAGTATCCGATTACAGCCAGCGAGATACTTAGTTTTACGGTTATTTTTCTTTTTGCATTTTTTATAAATGAAAAGACATCAATAAAAAATAAAATATTTTTATTTGTTGGATTTTCATTATCACTATTGGCATTATTCTCAACTTATAAAAGAACCGGTTGGATGGGTGCTGCATTTGGTATTCTTGTTATTTTAGTAATAAAAAGACAATGGAAAGTATTAATTGCCGGAAGTTTATTTATAGTAATTTTTTTATTGACGCAAAAAAATATCAGTGAAATTAATATTTATAAGATAGAAGATAACTCAATCACAGCAGCATCAAATATTTCCACTGAAGGAAAAGCTTATGACGTATACAAGCTGAAAGATGAATTAATAGTTTCCGATTACAACAAAGGACTTGCTGTATTCAGAGATGACACTTTGTTTGATCAAATTGAGCTTCCATCCGCTGCAACAGGATTTTATCATTGGAGAGATAATTATTATTTAACCGGATTAATAGACACAAGATTTATTTTGTTAAAAAATGATTCGGATCGTTTTATTATAAAAGATGAACTCTATTCGCCGGGATATACTTACTCGCAAGCAGCGGGCAATGGGAAATTTTATATTTTAGATAGGGACAGCGGGCTTACAATATTTACTGATCCTGATAATTTAAATCAAAAAATTCGGGCAAATCAATTTACTTCATATACTAATGTTTTTGTTGATACTTCATTTATAATTTTTGCAGGACCCGCTAATGGATTTTTAATTTATCCTTTACAAAATGGTTTACCGGTTGATAGTTTAATAGCAAAAGACTCAACTGCAATTTCATTTTTTTATTATGCTTCTTCATTTGCATTTACAGTAAATGATAGAGGATTAAATATCTATTCTGTTGGAAATAACGGAATGAAATTAATTCAAAATATTCCGCAAATAAAAAATATTTTTAAGATGGATAATTATGATAACAAATTTGCTGCTGTAAGCACATCCGGAAATATTTTTATATTAGATAAAAACGATAATGAACAATTTAATTTATCTGCTCAATTAAATTTAGGTTATACACCTAAATCTATCAGTTTATCCGGAAGTAATTTATTTGTTGCTCATGTAGACACGAAGCAAAGCAGGCTGCTTGGAATTTTTGATCCAAATCATCCATCAAACGCAAATAGATTCGCCTTTTGGATGGCGGGAATTAAAATATTCAAAGACCATCCGATTTTTGGAGTAGGCGACATTGACCTGCAAAATCTATATAAACAATATAAGCGTCCGTTTGATAAAGAAATCCAGGGGCATTTACATAATAATTTTTTTCATGTACTGGCAACACTTGGTTTGTTTGGATTGCTTGCAGTGCTTTATTTATTCTATAAAATTATATTGATTGATGTCAATATATATAGGGCAGCTAAAGAAAAACCATTTATATCATCTTACGCTTTGGGTGCTCTCGCAGCATTCTGCGGATTTCTAATTTCCGGTTTAACAGAACTAAACTTTTGGGATCACGAGATAACGACACTTATCTGGTTCACATTCGGATTAAATGTTGCTTTGTTCAGATATGTTAAACCGGAATCAAAGATTAATTAAAAAAATATCTTACTCCAATTCCACCATTAACTGAAAAATCTGTTTCAGGTATTATATCAAGTAAAGGAGCTATCTCAACAAAGACATCAATAGGTGCATTTCTGGGAATCCAAACAAGTCCAACATCAAATCTAAATCCTAATCTGGCATCTGCATTTTCTACAAATCTTAATCTTGCACCGGGGCCATAGTAAAGCAAAATATTTTCTGTTGTATTAAATATATTTTTTACATGAAAAAGATAATCGGCATGCAAATGCATTCTGCTGTGCTTTTCAAAAGAATAACCAAGCCCAAAATCAAAAGCAGTGCTGCTTGTAGTCCAATACTTTGCGCTTATTCCTGTCGGTTCGCCAAGTATTATGCCTAATCCAAATCCACTGGACTGTGCAAAAGATACTCCTGATAAGATGACTAAAACGAAGATTATTTTAGTTAAATTAATTTTCATTTCTATTCCTTTTATATTTTATAAAATGCGAGCAAAGATAGTAATTACGATCTAAGAATAAAATGCAAAGGTTTGGAATAGGAAATGCGTTTAATTAATTTTTAATAAAAGATTTCTTCAATTAAAAAGTTTAACACGGGTAATTATGAGTAATGATATAAGTACCGAAATCTATTCGAAAACAAATGAATATTCTACAAAATTTAATTCATCAAATGAAGTTGCGATTATACTTGCTGCCGGGCATGGAAAAAGAATTAAATCCCAGAGATCAAAAATGCTTCATAAGATATGGGAAATACCAACTGTAGAGCGAGTCTATAATGCATGCCGGCTGGGAATTGAAAATATAAATACCGTTATAGTTGTGGGTATAAAGGCGCTGGATGTAATGGATGTAATAAGTAAACGCGATTCAAATAAATTTGCATTCCAGGAAAAACAAAATGGAACCGGACATGCAGTTCAAGTTGGTCTAAACAAAATTGAAAATGAATTTAATGATGGGATAGTTTATGTTTTGCCGGGCGATATGGGCTTGCTTGATGATTCATCAATGAAAAAATTCAGAGAGGATTTTATTTCTTCCGGTAACGATATGATGGTTTTAACAGGAATATATAATGGGGATCCGATGCAAAACTCATACGGAAGAATTATCCGAACCAAAGACAGTAAACAGAACGGCAATGTAATCCAGATTATGGAGTACAAAGACATTTTAGCTTTGTCAGATGATAAACCCTATACAGTTACTTATAGAAATAAAGATTATTCTTTTACTAAAAAAGAATTGATTGAAACCAATGAGTTAAATTCGGGAGTTTATGCTTTTAATTATAAAAAGCTAAAAGAACTAATTAATAATCTTTCCAGCAACAATGCGCAAAACGAAATATATATAACAGATCTGATTGCTCTTTTCAATCTTAAAGGTTATTCGGTTGGAGCTGTAAGTCCAAAATATCAATACGTTGTTATGGGATTTAATGATAAATCAGTTCTTAAAGAAATGGATGCAATAGCAAGACACAATGTTTATGAAAAACTGAAGAATATTATTGAGATTGATGATCCGGATGATTTTTTTATTCATGATTCCGTTGTTAATGATTTAGTTGAACAGGATAAAAAGGGAATACCTCTTGATATAAAGATTGGCAAAGGTGCTTATATAGGAGACGGGGTTAAACTTAATTACAATGTTGAAATCGGACGTGCTGCTTATGTAAATGGGAATGTGGTTTTTGGTAAGAACATAATGATCTGGAGGATTGTACATCTTTCAACTTTCCCTAATCAAACATTAACAATTGAAGATAATGTAAAAATACTTTGGGGTGATATCATAAAAGGCAACATCGTAATTGGAAAGAACTCAACAATTGAATCAAGTGTTAATATGACTGGCAGTGATGAGTTTCCTCTAAGGATAGGAAAAAATGTTTTGATAAAAGGATCAAGTTATCTTTTCGGTTCCGTTGTTGAAGATAATGTTGCAATTGAACACAGTGTGTTGATAAAGAAAAAAGTTAAAGCTGAAAAAGATACAGATGGAAATATTAAACCGGTAAAATTCTACATCCCTAAAACCGAAGGCAATGATTTATTGAGTGAGATTTAACTGAGTTTAAAACTAAAAAAGCTCTTCAACCGAAGAGCTTTTTGTTAAAAATCTAACAGACTATTTTGCTGCTGTAACTTTGTTTAAATGCTTTGTTAACTTTGATTTTTTTCTGGCAGCATTATTTTTATGTAATCTTCCTTTAGCGGTTCCTTTATCCAGGATAGCGATAGCTTCTTTATACAACACTTCAAGTTCTTCTTTTTTATCCGCAGCAAGTGTTTTTTTAATAACAGTTTTAATTTTGGAATCTGTCATTTTGTTTACTGCTTTTTTTCTCTCAGATGAACGTATTCTCTTTTTTGCCGATTTATGATGAGCCATTTACAAAAAACCTTATAATTAGTTAAAAAATGTGAGCCAAATATAGGTAATGCCTCGTTTGATGTCAAACTTAGCTTTAGTAACTTTGCTCACAATTTATTTAGAATACGACTAAAAATCGCACTTTTTATGCTTAAGGTTAATGAGATATATTATTCTGTTCAGGGTGAAAGCACCGCAGCCGGACTTCCTTGCATATTTGTTCGTTTAACATACTGTAACCTAAGATGTACATATTGCGATACAGAATATGCTTTTTACGACGGTAAAGACATGGCAATTCCAGCAATAATAGATGAAGTTAAAAAGTATAATTGTAAACTTGTCGAGATAACCGGTGGCGAACCTTTAGTTCAGATGGAAGAATGTTTAGGCTTGATGAGACAGTTGTGTGATGAAGGATTTGAAGTTTTAATTGAAACGGGCGGAAGTTTATCGATCCGAAATATTGATCCGCGTGTAAAGATAATTATGGATTTAAAATGTCCATCAAGCGGAATGGAAAAGAAAAATTTTTATGAAAATATTGATTACTTAAAACCAGCAGATGAGCTAAAGTTCGTAATCGGAAGCAGGGAGGATTATGATTGGACTAAAGAAATTATTTCAAAATATTCTTTAGATAAAAAGTGCGAAATACTTTTCTCCGTTGTATTTGGAAAACTTGAGCCTGTTCAATTAGTTAATTGGATTTTAGAAGATAAATTAAAAGTTAGATTTCAACTTCAGATGCATAAATTTATCTGGCATCCTGAAACAAAAGGCGTATAATAAAATATTGTGTTTTCAATTTATAAGATTTAACTTCGGGAAGAAAATTTAGATGAGGAGAATAAAATGAATTTAGATAGCGAAAAACTTAAAATTATTGATTGGATTGCGAACATTACAGATGAATCTATGATTGCTAAAATCAAACTTCTTAAAGATCATCCAAATGAAACTGATTGGTGGGATGAAATATCTGATGCAGAAAAAGCCTCAATCGAAAGAGGGTTAGCTGATGCAGCAGCTGGTCGAGTAGTTCCTCATGAAGAAGTTAGAAAAAAATATGAAAAATGGTTATAGCATCTTTTGGACTGATGAAGCCAATTATAATTATGATAACATAATAATTTACCTTGATAGTAATTGGTCAATAAAAGAAAAATCGGATTTTGTGAAAAGGCTAGAAAAAAGACTTGAGGTTATTAAGCAGTTCCCGGAAATATTTCCCAAATCGTTTTTATCTCCAAACACACACCGTGCTGTTCTTACTGAACAAATCACAATTTACTATTCTATAGAAAATCAGATTATTAAAATTTTATCCTTGTTTGATGTTAGACAGGATCCTGAAAAACTAAAAATTCAATGACATAATACAATGAAAATAGCTAAAGAATTTCGATGGGAAATGGGACACAGACTACCGGAACATTTTGGTTTGTGTAAAAATATTCATGGGCACTCATACAAAATGATTGTTGAGTTTGAAGGTGAGTTAGATAAAAATCAAATGGTAATTGATTATTATGATGTTGAAAAGATAGTAAATCCAGTTATTGAAAAACTTGATCATGCTTTTATGGTAAATAAAAAAGATAAAGTTGTTCTTGAATTTTTGGAAAAGATAAACTCCAAAATGGTTGTTGTGGATTTTTTTGCTACTGCAGAAAATATTTGTAGTTACCTTTTATCTGAAATTAAAAAATGTTCACTGCCATCAAACATCTCATCCATAAAAGTTAGAGTTTATGAAACTCAATTTGATTATGCTGAAGAAACTGCGAGACTGAATTGAGAGGCAAGAAGTTTTTTTCAAAGGATAAGTTTAAAGACAAATCAGGAAGCCAATTTAAAGGCAAACCATTTACAGCGGATAAACGTAAAATATCAAATCAGAATTATTCCCGATTTAAACTATTTATTGAATATGAAGGAACGCGATATTCGGGTTGGCAGAAACAAGAAAATGCGAAAACAATTCAAGGATCAATTCTTAAAGCAGCACAGGAAGTGTTTGGTGATGCGTTCATTGATATTCAAGGTTCAGGTAGAACTGATAGCGGAGTACATGCACTTTGCCAGGTTGCGCATTTTGATGTGAAAACTGTTTTGGCTCCTGAAATTATAAGAATGAAATTGAATGACATGCTGCCGCACGATATCACAATTCTGGAAGTTGAAAAGACAAACAAAGAATTTCATGCAAGACATGATGCTACATCACGCAGTTATGTTTACCAGATATCAAGAAGACGAACGGCGTTTGGTAAAAACTTTGTCTGGTGGATAAAGGATGATCTTGATTTTAAGAAAATGGAATCAGCGTCAAAATTATTTTTAGGAATGAATAATTATTCTTCCTTCTCTGATGATGATCCCACAGAAAAATCCACGAAAGTTTTGATCGATGACATTCAAATCAAAGAAGATGGAAATCTAATTCTCATTAGAATCATCGGTTCACATTTTATCTGGAAAATGGTAAGACGAATTGTTGGAATATTAGCGGAAGTCGGAAGAGGAAGAAAATCTGAAAAAGATATTTTGTTTTATCTAAGTAACAAAACAAATGAACCAGCTAAATTTACAGCACCGCCCTCTGGATTGTTTTTGGAAAAAGTAACTTATAAAGGGGAGTCAATTCCCCAAGGACTTACTTCATTAATTAAAATTTAGAAAGTCTTGCTGAACTTGTTTCAGCATCTTTAATATTTACACAAGACCCTGAAACGAGTTCAGGGTGACAGATAATTAAATTGCAGACTGGTGACTGCGAATTGAAGACTGAAGACTATCCTATCATCTTTTTAAGTTTATGAATTTCATCTCGTAAGTTTGCTGCTTTTTCAAACTCAAGGTCTTTTGCAGCTTTGTGCATTTCTTCTGTCAACTGATCTACCAAATCTTCTTTTTGTGCTTTATCCATGTACTTAAGAATTGGCTCTGCGACTTTTGAAAATCCATAACTTTCTTTTTCATCTTTCTTTCTTATATCTGCAATTGAAGTTGCCGACATGATATCTTCCATTGATTTGTAAATCGTTGCAGGCACAATCCCATTTTTATCGTTATACTCTTTTTGAAGTTTACGCCTTCGATTTGTTTCAGTAATTGTTTTACGCATAGAATCGGTAATTTTATCCGCATACATAATTACTTTGCCGTTTACATTACGTGCAGTTCTTCCTGCTGTTTGCATTAGTGATCTTTCGCTTCGCAAAAATCCTTCTTTATCTGCATCGATAATAGCAACTAGAGAAACTTCTGGTAAATCTAAACCTTCTCTTAAAAGATTTACACCAACCAAAACATCAAACTCTCCCAAACGAAGATCCCGAAGAATTTCAACGCGTTCTAAAGAATCAATATCGCTGTGGATGTAGCGAACTTTTATTCCAATCTTATCAAGATAATCAGAAAGATCTTCCGCCATTTTTTTTGTTAAAGTTGTAACAAGAGTTCTTTCTTTAAGTGCGGTTTTATTTCTTATTTCAGCAATCAGATCATCAATCTGTCCTTTAATTGGTCGCACTTCAATTTCCGGATCAAGCAATCCGGTTGGGCGAATGATTTGTTCAACGATAACACCGCCGCTCATTTCCAATTCATAATCAGCAGGAGTAGCACTTACAAAAATCACCAAATCGATCATTTCCATAAATTCTTCATACTTCATCGGGCGATTATCAAGTGCAGAAGGAAGACGAAAACCATAATCAACCAAAGTCTGCTTTCTGCTTCTGTCTCCGTTATACATTCCTCTTATTTGGGGGACGGTAACATGTGATTCATCAATTATTAAAAGAAAATCATCCGGAAAATAATCGAAAAGATTGAACGGACGTGAATTTGATTCTCTTCCATCCATATGCCTTGAGTAATTTTCAATTCCAGAACAATAACCAATTTCCTTCATCATTTCGATATCAAACCTGGTTCTTTGTTCAAGTCTTTGAGCTTCTAAATATTTTTCTTCTTTGCGAAGAACGTCTAATCGCTCAGAGAGTTCCTGCTCAATTTTGTAAATAGCCTTTTGCATTTTACTGCGATCAGTAACAAAATATTTAGCAGGATAGATTGGCACAGATTCAACTTCGCGAATTATTTTTCCCGTAACAGCATCAATGATTGAAATTTTTTCTACATCGTTATCCCAGAATTCAATTCTAACAGCTTCTTCATATTGATAAGCAGGAATTATTTCAATAACATCTCCACGAGCGCGAAAAGTACCGCGATTAAATTCCACATCGTTTCTAACAAAATAAATATCAATTAATTCACGCATAAACTTTTTACGATCAAGCTTATCACCTTTTTTTATAAAGATGATTTGTTTTGCGTATTCATCCGGAGCCCCAATACCATAAATACAACTTACACTGGCAATTACAATTACATCTCTGCGGCCCTCAATTAAGGCAGTTGTTGCTTTTAATCTTAGCCGATCAATCTCTTCATTTACTGAAAAATCTTTTTCAATAAAGACATCACGGGAAACAACATACGCTTCAGGTTGGTAGTAATCATAATAGCTGATAAAAAACTCAACGGCATTATTTGGGAAAAAGGATTTAAACTCAGAGTAAAGCTGCGCTGCAAGAGTTTTATTATGTGAGATTATTAATGTTGGTTTATTAGTCTGAACAATTACATTTGAGATCGTAAAAGTCTTTCCGCTTCCCGTAACACCAAGTAAAGTTTGAAACTTGTCTCCTCTATTAACACCTTCAACCAATTGTTTTATTGCCTCCGGCTGATCTCCGGAGGGTTTGTAACTGGAAACAAGCTCAAAATTCTTCATAAATAATTAATCGAGTAAAACTTCGTGCGTGTGAAAACTGCTTCCGCTTAAATGACCTTTAAGAACAATCACTTTAGCTTTGTCAAATCCTTCAGGTAATGTTACATGTCCATTTACAAGCATAACTTTTCCATTTTTATCAGCCGCATAAAAAACCACATCCTCACCTTGCCGAGTAATTCCACGATCCGCTATAAGCTGTACTCTTATTTCTTTTACAGCATTATTGTTTGGATCAAAGTCATCAAAAGATCCAAGATCTCCGCCGCCGGCAAAATAAAGCGTATAAATTATAAAAACGATAAAAATTAATAGTAACGGTAAAATAGATTTTTGTAATATCTTCATTTCTTTTCTTTGTTGTGATTAAATTGTGGGCAAAGTTAATAAAATTTGTTTTTACTATTCAATACAAATAAGGATTTGAAAGCTATGAATGATAAAAAATTATGGTTGATAATTGCCGCTGTTTCCGGATTTACCTCAGTTGCAATCGGAGCTTTTGGAGCACACGGAATGAGAGAAAAACTTTCTTCTCAGATGTTAGAGGTTTATAAAACAGGAGTGCTCTATCAGCTTATTCATTCAATTGCGCTGCTTATCCTTGCCTTAACTACAATTATTAAAGGCAAATTACCTTCAATATTTTTTTTGCTGGGAATAATTTTATTTTCTTTTTCACTCTATATCTATTCAACAACTGGAGTAAGATTTTGGGCCATGATAACTCCATTTGGCGGTTTTTGCTTTTTAATCGGATGGTTGTTAATAATTTATGAAGCGATTAAAATTAAGCAATAAAATACTTTGCAAAGTATTTACTTTAAAAGAGAATTTGCAAAAGAATTATTACTTAATTGCTTTGAGTTTAAAATAAATTTCTTCCGGTGAAAAGATCCCGGAAAAAAATCTTTCATATATAACGGGTTCGATATTCACGAAAAAATCCATCCACTTTAGAACAGCAAAGTGAGATGTTATGAATTTTTTCTCCAACACTTCAAACTGAGCTCCGGTTTCATAATTGGTTCGATGATTCAATTTCCACTTTTCGTAAAACTTTAGTTTTCGATTACCGATGTATTCATAATTATCAAAAGTCCTGATTGAAAACGGAATTTTATGATCGGGGTCCCCGAAGTATTTTGTATTTAAAAAGAATGGAGCATAAACTATCATAATTCCGCTTGGTTTCAGAATCCTGTAAAGTTCTGTAATTGTTTTATTAAAGTTATCAATATGCTCAAGAACGTGTGACGCATAGATTTCATCAAAATGATTTTCTGGGAAAGGGTATGGAAAAGTATTGATATCGTGAATCTGGTTTCCGCCGTAATCAACAATATCAAGATTAATGTATCCTCCTTTTAAGTCTTTACCGCAGCCTAAGTTTAATTTTATCATTTCAATTTTTTTTTAGTTGATACGTAAAGTTAAAACATCTTAACAAATAAATTTGCTTTAAAATAAAAAAAGCGGTACAAAAGTACCGCTTAATAGATATTTTGGTAGTTAGTCAATGATTTCTATTAGAGCACTTGCAACAGTTTTATCTCTGTCGTCAAGTAAGAAAACCCGGTAAAATCCAGGTTCCTCAAATTTCATATCGCTTTCATCGTTTTTAGCAAAGTAGATATACTTCATATCCGGTTCAACCACGTAACTAAATTTTTTGTAGTACTCAAATTTTTTAGATCGTGTATTGTACTTATCAAACTGAATAGAACAATCTTCCAGATCAAGTGCATAATCGCATTTAACCATAACGGTTAAATATCCGGTTGTAAATCTATCGCTAACTCCAATTTCACCATCGCTGCCATACTTTTCACAAAAGTAAAGCACGGGTTCATTTTGAGCAAAGATACTTTGGTTTATTCCAAGAACCAGAGCAAGTAGAACAGCAAAAAGTACGAACGTTTTTTTCATATATTACTCCTTGTTTGATTGATTTGGTATAACTGTATTAACTATTATGCCAATGTTAAACTTGGTTTTTTTTATAAAATTAAACAGAATCAGAAAAATTCCACTCTTAATTACATGCATTGAGACGAAATTATTATCCAATTTAAAATTTTGAGATTGATATATATGCTGTTTTATTTGAATAACCTTTGTTTTTCTGTGCGAGAAAATTGTATTTTTAATAATAAAAACAAAGTGTTATAAAAAAAATATTTTAGCCAAATGAGAATAGGCTACTAGTTAATGCAAGAAATTTTCCAACCCCAAATTTCAATTTGTCAGTGGTGCGGGTATCCAAATTACATTATTTGGGTTCACGGTCATGGTCAATGTTCTGTCTGTGGATATAATATTGATGAATGTTGCAAAGGGGAAATTTGTGAACAACCAACTGAACAAAATCTTACCGAAGAAGAAAAGGAAAAATTTGAAACAAAAAACACTTATTAAACATTGTTGCTTTGATCTTGATGGGACCTTAGTGGATTCTAATAAAACCATCTATAATGCAACTGCTTTTGCTTTAGGTAAACTGGGAGTAGAATTTGATGTTAGCGAAGAAAGATTTGCCCTAAAAATAGGTCAGCATTTTGTAGATATATTTAGTGCTTTTAATATCATCGTGCCTGACTTTGAAAAATTCATTTCGATTTATAAGACCAATTACTTTGAGCAGATGGAATACTCTAAAGTTTATGATGGAGTTGAAAAAACATTAAGTGCTCTCAAAGATCGGGACATTCATGTTTCATTACTTACTACAAAAATTCAGGATCAGGCGGATAAAATAATTGATCATTTTAATCTTAGAAAATATTTTGATCTTGTTATGGGAAGGCGGGACGGAATTGCACATAAACCTTCTCCCGAACCTTTATTAAAAATTTGTTATGATCTAAATGTGGATGTTAAGAATACTTTAATGGTTGGTGATACAGAACTCGATATTCAATGCGGAAAAAATGCCGGCTCATACACTTGCGGTGTTTTGTACGGTTACCGAACGAAAGAATTGTTAGAAATTGAAAATCCTGATTTTATAGTTGAAAGTATTGAAAATATTTTAGAGAAAATTTAAATCTTTTTAAAACATAAAGTTTTTAATCAACAAAAAAGGCCGTTCAGTACGAACAGCCTTATTGCATTAAATATTGCGGGTTATCTAGCTATGCCACAGTTATTTCTTTTTCAGCATAAACATCCTGAATAAGATTTAATAATTTTACACCTTCCGCCATCGGGCGCTGGAAAGCTTTACGGCCTGAGATCAATCCCATACCGCCAGCACGTTTATTGATAACTGCTGTTTTAGCTGCTTCGGCAAAATCGTTTTCACCGGAAGCACCGCCGCTGTTAATCAATCCGGCACGACCCATATAATTATTTATAACCTGATAACGTGTAAGATCAATCTGATGATCTGTTGTTAAATCAGTATAAACTTTTTTACTTGTTTTACCATAATTCTTTAATGAGTTGTAGCCGCCGTTATTTTCGGGTAGTTTTTGTTTGATAATATCAGCTTCAATCGTAACACCAAGATGGTTTGCCTGTCCTGTTAAATCAGCAGAAACATGGTAATCTTTATCTGATTTAAAGGCAGGATTTCTCAGATAGCACCATAAAACCGTTGCCATACCAAGTTCGTGCGCATATTGGAATTGTTCACTAACCTCAATAATCTGTCTTGTACTTTCCTCTGATCCAAAATAAATAGTTGCACCAACTGCAGCCGCTCCCATATCATAAGCCTGCTCAACATTTGCAAACATTATCTGATCAAATTTATTTGGGTAGGTTAAAAGTTCATTATGATTAATCTTAACTATAAAAGGAATTTTGTGGGCATATTTTCTTGCTGTCATTCCAAGTACACCAAGAGTTGATGCAACTGCATTGCACCCGCCTTCAATCGCAAGTTTTACAATATTTTCCGGATCAAAGTAAACCGGATTCGGTGCAAAAGACGCTCCGGCACTATGCTCAATTCCCTGATCAACCGGGAGTATTGAAACATAGCCTGTTCCAGCCAATCTGCCGGTTTGGAAAATCCACTGGAGATTTTTTAATACATTAATATTTCTATCTGTTTGAGCAAAGATTCTATCAACAAAATCCGGCCCGGGCAGATGTAATTGTTCTTTTGGAAATTTAGCTTTATAGGATAACAGGGAATCAGCTTCACTGCCTAACAATTCTTTTATTTTACTTAACATTATTGCTCCGTTTATTAAATGATTTATATTATTTGTTCATATTTGCTATGCTAAAATAAGCTAAGCATTAAAGTAATTCAATTTAAATGTGGGAGTAAAGATGATTATATCTTTAAAATAGAAAAACCCGGTTAGTTCCGGGTTTAAATGTAGCATATGATGAAATTATTCTTAGTTCATCAACTGATTATCTAATCCAGCTATTTTGATTTCCTCAACCTTAATCTTCGCTACGCCTCTGCGAACCATTCCAAGTTCCAGAGCTGCTGCTTTAGAAAGATCCAGATCTCTACCCTGTATATAAGGACCCCGGTCATTTATCCTTACAACAACAGATCTATTGTTTTTTAGATTAGTAATCTTTAATAAAGTGCCAAATTTTAACGATTTGTGAGCCGCTGTAAAGGAATTCTGGTTATAAACCTCACCGTTTGCTGTCTTTTGCCCATGAAAACCAGGACCGTACCACGATGCCTTCATACTTCCTTTGTCTACAAACTCAACCAAAGAGCGATCAGCAGTAACCGTTTCTTCTTCAACAGAAGTCGTATTTTCAGCTACAACTGGTTCAATGATTTTATCTTCATTTACAACTAAAGTAAAACCAACCAAAGCAACTAAAACAAGGACAAATAATATCTTTGCGAATGATCTCAATAACACCTCTAATTAATTTAACATATCGGATTGCTGATACAAATTTAATCCGGGCCATTAGACCATCCAATAGATTATTTCGTTCTGTGATGCTCAACTGGTGTAGCCCAATCAATCGACTGTATTGGTGTTAAAGTCGAAAATATAAATTTTAGCTCATCATTATATAAAGTAAGAATAAAAAAATCACAAAGCCCTGCAAAGACATTGGCACTTTTATTATTTAAGTTTGTATAAGGCTCTAAATTCTGGAGAAAATATGAAATCAAATCAAAAAAGTGGAATAATTTTCCTACTTGCAATTTTTTTTACAACTTTTTTCATCAGCGGCTCAACGAGGCTTCCATTGATTGATGAGAATGATAACTTCTATCTTTCAAACTACACGACATTTGTGCCGGGAGATATTGCTAAGATAAATCTCTACTCTTATTCTCAGAGTATTAAAAAGTTTAGCCTAAAGTTATTGAAGATAGACGACCCGGTTAGATTTTTTTCTCTTTTGGATCAGAATAATAGTCGATATGCTTTTGATATCTGGGGAAAAGATAAAGCACTACTTCTAAAATATACCAGTTTTATGAAAGAGTGGGATTACAAACCAACAGCCAAGAACAATTACAACTCTGGGGAGATCAGCATTGGCAAAATAGATGAACCCGGAATTTATATAGTTCAGGCTATTCGTAATGATAAAGTTGGTTACTGCGCGATAGTGGTTACAAACTTTGCCATGGTTTATAAAAATAATCAGAAAGAGATCCTGGCATTTATTGCTGATGCAAAGACTGGTGAGTTTGCCAGCAAAGCTAGATTTGATTTTTACCAGGATGGAAAGCAGATAGGTAGCAAAGTTACTGACAAAGAAGGGTTATTGTTTGCCAAACTGTCGGATTTTGAAGGAATAAAAAATTCAAACATCCAACTTTATGGGTATTCTGGTGGTGAAATCATTTTAAGTGATCCATATTTTTACTTCAATCAAAACCAATCTGAATATCTAACAGCATACATTTATACACAGCAACCGGTTTATAGACCCGGACAAGAAGTAAACTTCAAAGCAATTTTCAGAAACAAAAAAGGAAATGAAATCCTGAACGCACAGGATATGAAGTTTGATGTCTCTGTAAAATCTCCGAAGAACAGAGAAGTTTACTATGGTGAAGCTACAACAAACGAGTTTGGTTCTCTTTCTGCAAAATTTTTGTTGGATGGAGAAGCAGATTTAGGTTACTACTCAATTATCTTTACAAAAGATGGTATGAGTTACTACGGATCTTTTACAGTTGAAGAATACAAGAAACCCGAATACAAAGTAAATGTAACCACCGATAGAAATCAGTATGCAAATGGAGATAAGATTGCTGCAACAGTTTCAGCAGATTATTATTTTGGTTCTCCTGTTAAAGAAGCCTCGGTTCAAATAAGTATTTACAGGCTAAACTACTGGCGTCCCTGGTGGTATTGGAGTGAATGGTCCTGGTTCTATAAGGGATTTAGAAATGATCGCTACTTTGGCGGACAGCAGGAATTAATTCATCAGGAATCCGGTGTTTTGAGTGACAGTGGAAAGTTTGAGTTTAACTACAAGGTAGATTCAGATAAGAACTTTGATTATCAATATATTATCTCCGCTCAGGTAACTGATGCTTCACGCAGAGCAATTACTGGTTCAACTCAGGCTTTTGTGACGCGTGGATCATTTACCATTTCAACTTCGCCGGACAAATGGTTTTTTCAGCAGGGAAAAGATGTGAAGTTAAAAGTAAATGCGTCTGATTTTTCGGATAAACCTATTCAAACAGATTTTAGAGTAATAATAAATTATCCGGATGATCCTAAAAGTATGCGAATGAAATCGCAAAGCGATACGCTTTTTGCTAAAACAAACGAAGCCGGTTCTGCGGTTGTAACTTTTAATCCGAAGAATGATAGAGTTGGATATTATAATTATCGCATTATCGCTTTTGATGAAAAGGAAAGAGAGATTGAGGCAGCTAGTTCATTCTACATAGGAGATTATAATGATTATTATTATCAGCGAACAAGTGCAGGACTTGAAATCATTACAGATAAAGATTCTTATGAAAAAGGTGATTCGCTTATTGCTTATGTTTTTCTTCCAGACCCAAACCAGGAACTGCTTCTTACTTATGAAACCGATAAGATTTTATATTACAAAAAACTTAAACCGGTAAATAACAGCTTTGAAATCCGTGAGAAGTTAACCGATAAGTTTTCACCAAGCTTTAATATCTCGGTTAGTTTTATAAAAGATAGACAGCTTTATCAAACAACAAAGCTTGTTGGAGTTTTGGCTAAAGATAAATTCTTAAACATCACATTAAATCCTTCAAAAGAAATTTACAAACCCGGAGAACAAGCAGAATATGAAATAGTTGTAAAAGATTATCTCGGTAATCCGGTTAAGAACACAGAAGTTTCTTTTGGAATTATTGATGAAAGCATTTACGCAATTAAAGAAGATGAGACTCAGCCGATAGAAACTTTTTTCTATTCACCGCAATACTCTTATATGCCGACATACAATTCATTGCAATCAGGCTATTTTAGTTCTTACAGCAGACCAGCTACTTATATCGATAAAAATTATTTTTCTTACAAAGAAGATGATACAAAACATAAAGGCAAACTTTACGGAAAGATTACAATTGAAAATGAAGAATCAATTCCACAAGGTTTGTTTGTAATATTAACGGGAGATAGATATTACTACACCACTAAAGTTGATTCAATTGGAAACTATAAGATTGAAAATGTTGCGAAAGGTAATTATCAACTGTTCATTTCTGCTGGAATGGGAGGAATGATTTTAATAAGTGATGTTAAAGTATCTGGAGAAAAGAAATATAACTTCACAATAAAAGAGGATCAGAAAAAGCAAATAGAAGATATGATTGCACAAGGTGTTGGTGGGATGGGAGAAGGTGATGTAAGAGGAAATAATGTTGCAAGAGAAGAACTCGCGCCATCCACTAATTCTTCCCGTGTGGTTGGCTTGGATATGGCAGATGGTAAGATGATGAAGGAATCCAAAGATAAATCAGCTTATGTTCAGGCAGATGTTAGGACAAATTTTGTTGATGCGTTGATCTGGAAAGCACACGTAGTTACAGATGCAAATGGAAAAGCAAAAGTTGAGTTTAAGATTCCCGATAACTTAACAACATGGCGAACAACAGTTCGTGGAATTACAGAGGACACGGATGTCGGACAAAAAGTAAATAAGTTCATAAGCAGAAAAGATTTACTTGTGCGAATGGAAACTCCGCGTTTCTTTAGACAGGATGATGAAGTTGTAATTTCAACAATCGTGCATAATTATCTTACTAAAAAGAAGGTAACAAAAATCCATTTTGAAGGTAAAAACTTAAAGCTTATTTCATCCTTCGTTAATTCAAAAGAAGTTATTAATAAGACAGGTGAGGAAGCAAAAGACACTTATGAAATTAGTATTCCATCTCAGGCAGAATTAAGAATAGATTGGAAAGTAAGAATTACAAATCCAACTGGTGAAGCGACCTTAAAAGTATCTGCGCTGACTGATGAAGAATCCGATGCAATGGAAGCTAAGGTTCCAATTATTCCAAATGGAATTAAAGTTACTAATCCGGTTGTATTGCATTATCCACAGGAAAATGTTAATGAGACAATTGAAATCTCATTTCCTGAGAACATTGATATTAGAACTGCCACGTTGTCATTTAATGCAGATCCATCATTAGCGGGAACAATGTTAAAAGCTCTTGATGATCTTGCCGGTTATCCTTATGGATGTGTTGAACAGACAATGAGCAGATTTCTTCCCACGATAATTGTTGCAAAAACTTTTAAAGAAATCAATGTGCCTCTGAAATCTCAGACAATAGAAGAGCTTCCAAAATATGTTGATGCAGGATTAAAACGCCTTTACGATCATCAGCATTCTGATGGCGGCTGGGGCTGGTGGACAAATGATCAAACTCATCCTTATATGACAGCTTATGTTATTTATGGATTGAGTTTAGCTCGCGAGGCTGGTTATGATATAAATGAAAATGTTTTTTATAATGGATTAAATAATCTTAAAAACCAGATTACAAATGCTAAATCTGATATTGATGAAACAACTTTATCGTATATGATTTATTCTTTAAGCACTGCAATGAAAAATCAAAATTTTGATAAAGACAATTATGTTGAGATCATTAATATTCTTCTTCGTAAAGATTTAAAATCTTATCCGCTTTCTTTGCTTGCAATTTCATTGAAGAATATGAACGAAACTCAAAAGGCAAAAGATGTTGTTGCAAGATTAAAAAAACAGGTTAGCGAAGAAAAATCATTTGCGTTCTGGGGCGGAGAGGAATGGCATTACAGATGGCAGAATGATAACGTGCAGGGTACCGCCTTTGCAGTTAAAGCGATCTTAAATGTAGAAGGTAATTCTGATTTAATCTCTAAAGCTGTCAGGTGGCTGCTTCTTAAAAGACAGGGTTATTCGTGGAGATCAACCCAAGAAACTTCAGTTGTTTTGTTTGCATTAACTGATTATCTGAAAACCACAAAAGAACTAGATCCTGATTTTTCAGTTAAGATTTTCTTAAACGATAAAGAAGTATTCAAAAAAAGTTTTGATAAGTCTGATGTTTTCAAACAATCCGAAACTTTAAAGTTTAGCGGAAGTGAATTGAATACTTTGAAGAAAGGAAATAATAAACTAAGAATAGAAAAATCCGGCAAAGGAATTTTATATCTCTCTGGACTAAGCGAGTTTTTCACTGAAGATATAAAATCAGTTGAGAATAATAATGGGTTTAAAGTGCGACGTGAATATTATATTCTTGAAACCGGTGAGAAAGACGGACGTATCATCTACTTCAAGAAAAAGTTTGATGGAACAGTAACAAGTGGACAGGATATTTTTGTAAAAACTTTTGTTGAATCTAAATCTGAAAACCTTGATTACTTTATTCTTGAAGATATGCTGCCATCCGGATTTGAAGTTGTAAAGGATATGGATAAATATTTTATTGATGGCGAAAATAATTACCAGACTTACTACGATTACTATTATGATTATATGCCGTGGCGCTGGCATTATGCTGATAGAGAATATCGTGATGAAAAGGTTGCATTCTTTGTAACAAGCTGCCAGAGTAAAATGGAGTTTTCATACATCATTAAAGCGCAAATTCCCGGCGAGTATAAAATTATGCCTGCACAGGGTTACTTAATGTACTATCCTGAGCTTAATGGTTTTAGTGATGTTGTAAATATTAAAGTTAATGATGTGAAGTAATTACTTTGTGCTCTTCGTGAAAATTATCTTTGTGTCCTTTGTGGTTAAGTGCTTTAACCACTCCGAAAGGGATGACTTTGTCGAAAGAGCACGAAGGTGATGCAAAGCTCTCAAAAACAATTTTAAAAAACTTACCTTGATAATATCTGTATACTTCTATAATATACAGCTAAGATGAAAAACATTTTTGAGAATTGCGATGGATTCCAGTGGGATTCTGGAAATTCAGAGAAAAATCTATACAAACATAAAGTAACTAACTCAGAGTGTGAACAGGTTTTCTTTAACCAACCGATTATTGTTGTAGATGACAGCAAACATTCGGAAGATGAGAACAGATTCTATTTACTTGGCAGAACTGATCAGGATAGACTATTATTTGTAGTTTTTACGATAAGAAAGAATTTAATTAGAATCATATCCGCACGTGATATGAATAAAAAGGAAAGAGAAATTTATAATGAAGAAATTAAAAAAAATTCCTAAGTTTAGCTCCGAGGAACAGGAAAGAAAATTCTGGGTTAAAGAAGACTCGGTTAATTATATTGACTGGAAGAATGCCAAAAAAGCATCATTCCCAAACTTAAAACCCTCAACTAAAACCATATCGTTAAGATTACCGGAATCACTTTTTGATGATCTTAAAACTCTGGCAAATAAGCGAGATGTTCCCTATCAATCTCTCATAAAAATTATTTTAAAAGATAAGATTGATAGAGAATTAAGGATGTAATTTTATTTCTTCGTGTTCTTTGTGAAAATTATCTTTGTGTCCTTTGTGGTTAAGTGATTTAACCACCCCCAAAGGGATGACTTTGTCAAAAGAGCACGAAGGAGACACAAAGCTCGCTAAGTGTATTTTAAAAGTATCATTTTCTTAGTTTCAACAAAGTCCCCAGCTTGAAGTTTGTAAAAGTAAATTCCAGAACTTAATTCTAAACCTGCCTGTCCGGTAGACAGGTTCTGCATTTTAAATTCTACATTGTAAGAGCCTGCAGTTTTCTCCTCATTAACCAGAGTTGTAACTTCTCTACCAAGTAAATCATAAACTTTAAGCGTTACAAATTGCGTACTGCTTATTGCATACTGAATACTGGTGCTTGGGTTAAACGGGTTTGGGTAGTTTTGCTGCAATAAAAATTCTTTTGGTTGAGTAAAATTATTTTCCTCATCTTCAATAAATGTTACTCCGCCGTTTGTTGTGTACAGAATGGTACCATGTCCACCTACTATCCAACCATTATTTGCATCACTAAAGTAGACACTGAGGAAATTATTTGATGTTCCACTAGCTTGTAAATTCCATGTTATTCCTCCATTTGTAGTACTGAGTATAATCCCTTGACCTCCCGCCGCCCAGCCAATATTCGCATCAAGAAAAAAAACTGAATTTATGTAATACGGTATACCTGTATATTGATAAATCCAATTTTGCCCGCCATCTATTGTTTTGAGCATTGTTCCTTCTTGCCCAACAGCCCAACCGGTATTTGAATCTATAAAAAAAATGGATTCAAGCATATAGATGGTTCCACTTGACAGGGATGTCCACGTTTGTCCCCCGTTTGTTGTTTTAAGTATTAATCCCCTCCGAACCGGATCATAACTTCCACCAGCTATCCAGCCAATGTCTTCATCAATGAAAAACACTGAATTTAACTCATCTCGTATACCAATACCTTGCGCAAACCAATTTAGCCCACCATCAGAGGTTTTCAGGATTGTTCCAACATCTCCAACAGCCCAACCTGTGTAATTATTAGTAAAAAATACTGATCTAAGTAAGCTAATTGTGTCTTTTAATTGAATTATCCAGTTATCACCACCATCTTGAGTTCTTAGAATTACTCCCTTATAGTCAAAATTACTCCAACCTACAATCCAACCATTTAAAGAATCCAGAAAGAACACATCGTTTAAATTGTAAGACGGTTGACCAATGTCCTTAATATTCCATACTTTCCCTCCATCAATTGTGTTTATATAAGTTCCAGCACTTCCTACAATCCATCCCAAATTTTGATCAACAAAAAACTGGGAAAATAGTGTTGCAGTTGTACCATCTGATTGATCTAACCATGTTTCACCGTAATCATTTGTTTTAAGAATTTTACCTGAATGCCCCACAGTCCAACCTTCTTCTGAATTATTAAAATAGATGTCAAGAGATGGATCGCCCTGACTGGCTTTTTCAATCCAAGTTTCTCCACCATCTGTAGTTTTAATTATAACTCCTACGTAGGTGACACCATCGTATTTAATTCCCACAGCCCAACCGATATTAGAATCTGTAAAATAAACTGAATAGAGATATTCTGTTCCTCCTTGATTAGCAAACCAAGTTTCTCCGCCAGTAGTTGTTTTAAGGACAATTCCCCCTTGACCTACTGTCCAACCAGTATTTTCATCAATAAAATATGTTGAAAAAAGATGACCATTTATACCGCTTGATTGACTAAACCAAGTCTGACCGGCGTTAGTGGTTTTAAGAATTGTTCCATAATCACCTACTATCCATCCCGTATTTAAATCAATGAAAAAAACTTCATTGAGAGAAAATGAGTTAATTGTTTGAACAAACCAAGTTTGTCCACTATCAGTAGTTTTAAGGATTGTTCCATAATCACCTGCTACCCATCCGATATAATTATTAATGAAAAAAACAGAATTATAAGCCTCATTGGAGTTTTTCAACAGAAACCAATTCTGACCTCCATCTGTTGTTTTTAGTATTACTCCCTCGTAATTCCCACCAACAGCCCAGCCTGTATATTTATCTATAAAACAAACAGAAAGCAATTGCTCTATAGTACCACTTAGTTGTAAAACCCAATTATTTCCCCCATCTGAAGTATTTAATATAGTACCTGTATTTCCCACAGCCCAACCATCAGTGCTATCTACAAAAAAAACGGAAGAAAGTTTATTTCCTTGCGGCAAAGGATTTTGCCAAAACCACTGTGCGTTTACTTGAAATGAAATTGAGAAGAAAAGAATCAAACTAAAAACTAATCCGATCTTTTTCATACGAGCCCCTTAATGAAATGTTTTTAAAATAATCTATTTCAAAAAAGGGAAAATAATCTTGTAATGTCAAGCAATAAGATTCTTGAATCAGAGAAATGATTTTTTGAACTTGGTATTACTACACAATTGTGAAATAATATTCATCATTAAAAACAAACATATCAATCATTAAAGCAGTTTTATTCTATGGAACATTTTTTGAAACTTATCTTTTTCAGGGAAGTGGTATGAGGTGTATTATAAGTATTCCGGTTTGTCAAGCTGAACTCGTTTCAGCTTCTCTTAAAGGAAAGAATTGGGATTCCGAAACAAGTTCGGAATGACAAGAATTTAGCAATCTTATATCAGGTTTAGTATTCGTAGAAAGTCTAATTCATTATGGCAGTTGATTCAAGCCGTCCGCATATAGCCGTTGTTGGAAGAAGAAATGTAGGCAAATCTTTGCTTGTAAATTCCTTACTCGAGCAAACCGTATCCAGGGTTTCCGAAATCGCAGGAACAACAACTGACGCAATAAAAACCAAATACGAACTTTTACCATACGGTCCGGTTGTAATTGTAGATACTTCAGGTATCGATGATGAAGGTGAGCTTGGAAGACAACGCATAACAGAAACTATAAAAATTTTATCATCCTCAGACTTTGCATTGGTTGTTCTTGATGCCCGAGAAATTTTACAAAGCAAGGAACTTGAGTTGTTTGCATACCTCGATAAACTTCAGATAAATTATATAATTGTTGTAAATAAAATTGAGTTTGGTGTAAATCCGGTTTTGCTTGAAGAACTTAAAGAACTTCGAATGACACATTTTGAAGTTTCCTGCAAAGAGAAAGCAGGAATTGAAGATCTAAAACGAAGTATGATCCGTCACCTTCCGCAGGATGATGAACCGCCGTTAGTAAAAGATATTGTAAAGCAGGGCGACGTTGTTTTAATGGTTATTCCTACAGACCACGCTTTGCCGAAAAGAAAATTAATTCTTTCACAAGTTCATATGATTCGTGAAGCACTTGATGAGAATGCGGTTGTTACCGTTTGTCGTGAGAAAGAACTTGTTTCGACTTTAAATAATTTTAAATCTTATCCTGATTTAGTAATCGTTGATAGTAATTCTGTAACTAGAATTGCAGAAGATATTCCTGCCAAAATTAAGTTTACTACTTTTTCACTTATAATTGCCCGGCACAGAGGTGATCTTCCATTATTCATTAAAGGGTTGCGAAAAATCGAAGGACTTAAAAACGGCGATAAAGTTTTAATTGCTGAAGTTTGTTCGCATCACACACAGGAAGATGATATTGGTACAGTAAAAATTCCTAAATGGCTGCGCAGTTACACAAAAAAGGAATTGCAGATAGATATTATTCATAATAGCGAGCTGCCGGATAATTTATCAGATTACAAACTTGTTGTTCATTGCGGCGGATGTTTGTTAACGCATCGTGCAATGCAGACAAGAATTAACGAAGCAAAACTTATGGATGTTCCTGTTGTAACTTACGGAGTGATAACATCTTTTATGCATGGCGCAATACCACGCGCACTTGTTCCTTTTGCAGATGCTTTTGCTGAGTGGGGAAAAGTTAAAAGCAAATAATTTCGGTTTGTCACCCTGAACTCGTTTCAGGGTCATTACAAAATATATCTAAGATGCTGAAACAAGTTCAGCATGACAGGAACAATGCTGCTATAAAATTATTTCTTTGCTCTTCCGCACAAACCCTTTCCATTTTTCAATAAATCACTTCTCAAAAGCAAGAAAAGTTAATTGCTAATTATTATTTATTGTGTCGAATTTATTGCTTAAAAGCGCTTTTTCTTTAATGCAATCTGGCATTTTGCATGCACACGTGATACGACTATATCGAATTACTTGAGGATAAAATGCACAATAAAATATTTGAAAATTACCAGCCGAATGATAGAAGCACATTAATTCCCCTTCTTCAGGAAGTACAAACCATCTATGGTTATCTACCGGAAAATGCTTTAAGAGATATTTCTAATTTTGTAAAAGTTCCGCTTAGCCGTGTTTATGGAGTTGCAACTTTTTATAATCAATTCCGTTTAATGCCGCTTGGCGAAAACATAATTCGTGTTTGCCGCGGAACAGCTTGCCATGTTAAAAATTCCGCAAATATTCTTTTTGCTTTAGAAGCGGAATTAGGAGTGATGGCTGGACATACAACACGCGATAAAAAATTTACTCTTGAAGTTGTTAATTGTATCGGAGCATGTTCAATAGCTCCTGTAATTTTAGTTAACGATGATTATCACGGAAGAATTTCTGTAAAGGATATTCCAAAGATTTTGAAAAAATATCAGACTGTAAAAAAAACTGAGACTGCTGAGGCAACCAAATGAGAGATTTTAATCAACTGTGCTGCGAAAAATGCTGGCACACAACAGATAAGCCTTGCGAACATTTTATTCAATGCTGTACAGAAGGTCCGCTTTGCCATCACGATGATAAATGCGAACACGAAATATCTTCACTTCGCAAGCGTTTAAAATATGAAGAGCATGATCTTCCAATAATAATAATTGGAATGGGTACCTGTGGACTTGCATCAGGTGCGGCAAAAGTTAAAGAAGCTATTGAAGCTGAACTTAAAAAATTAAACATCGATGCAATTATTGAAGGAACAGGCTGTATTGGTTATTGCGCTGTTGAGCCAATCGTTGATATAAAACTTCCCGGCAAAGACAGAATATCTTACCAGGAAATTACAGTAAAAGATGTTTCAAGATTTATAAAAACAACTTTGGTGGATAAAGAAGTTTACAAAGAAAAAATTCTTGGCAGTCACGGAAAATCAAACGGAGTAATAAGCTTAAAACAAGTTCCGTTCTTTGAACATCAGCAAAAAATTGTTCTTGCAAATTGCGGAGTTGTTAATCCTACATCTATAGATGCATATTTAGCACACGGCGGATTTAAAGCTCTTGATAAAGTTATAAGATTGATGAAGCCTGAAGAAGTTATCAAGGAAGTTTTAGATGCCGGATTAAGAGGTCGCGGCGGCGGCGGATTTCCTGCGGGAAAAAAATGGGAACTTGCTCTCAAGCAGCAATCAGAACAAAAATATTTAATTTGCAATGCTGATGAAGGTGATCCCGGTGCATTTATGGATCGATCACTTTTAGAAAGTGATCCTTACAGAGTTGTTGAAGGAATGGCAATTGCAGCTTACGCAATCGGTGCAAGCGCTGCTTACATTTATTGCCGTGCAGAATATCCATTGGCAATAGAAAGATTACAAAACACAATTGCAAAATGTGAAGAGTACGGAATTCTGGGTGATAACATTCTTAACAGCGGATTTTCACTTCACATAAAAATTAAAAAAGGTGCAGGCGCATTTGTTTGCGGTGAAGAAACTGCGCTCATCGGTTCGATAGAAGGTAAACGCGGAATGCCAAAACCTCGTCCACCTTATCCGGCAATTGCAGGATTATTTGGTAAACCAACTGTTATTAATAATGTAGAAACTTTTGGAAATGTTCCTCCGTTAATAATGATGGGCGCGCAAAAATTTTCATCAGTTGGAACTGCAACATCCAAGGGCACAAAAGTATTTGCACTTAGTGGTAATGTTAAGAACACAGGTTTGGTTGAAGTTCCGATGGGAACAACTTTACGTGATATTGTTTTTAAAATCGGCGGTGGAATCCCTGATAAGAAACAATTTAAAGCTGTTCAGATTGGCGGACCATCGGGTGGATGCTTACCCGAAAGTGTGATTGATACTCCGGTTGATTATGAATCACTAAAAGAAGTCGGCGCGATGATGGGATCAGGCGGATTTGTTGTAATGGATGAAGAAACCTGTATGGTTGATGTTGCAAAATATTTCTTAACATTCATCCAGGAAGAAAGCTGCGGTAAGTGCGTTCCTTGTCGTGAAGGAACAAAACGAATGCTTGAAATAATTGAACGCATTCCAAAACGTTACGGCAATGATGGAACCAAACTAGATCAGTTGCAAAGATTTAAAGGAATGATTCACTTACAAAGATTAGCTGATGTAATTAAAGATACTTCGCTTTGCGGATTAGGTCAATCAGCACCAAATCCAGTTTTATCTGGATTAAGATATTTCCGCAATGAATACGACGAGCATCTATATGATAGAAAATGTTCAGCAGGTGTTTGTAAAGAGTTATTAACTTTTACAATTGATAATGAAATTTGTACCGGCTGCGGATTATGTGTTAAGAAATGTGCAGTAGATGCAATCGTTGGTGAAAAAGGACAAGCACATTATATATTGGATGAGAAATGTGTTAAATGCGGAATGTGTTATGAAGTCTGTCGCGCTGAAGCGATAAATATTAATTAGTTCTTAAAAATTTTTATTGCCCCGATCTTTAGGTCGGGGTTGAATGGAAACAAAAATTTGTCATTTCGACCGGAGGGAGAAATCTAATTATTGTGTTGTTACAGATTTCTCAGTCGAAGACCTGTCTGCCGACAGGCAGGCTCCTTCGAAATGACAATAATAAAAAAATGATTTGTTGCCCGGAGTTTGTCGAATGGTGAAAAAATTTGTCACTCTTCGACTTCGCTCAGGGTGACGCAAAAAAAATAAAATTGAAATTTCGGAGTTATAAATGGTTCAGTTAACAATAAACGGAATAAAAGTAAACGCAGAAGCAGGAATGACAATTCTTGATGCTGCTAAATCAGTAGGAATATCAATACCAACGCTTTGTCATCTAAAGAATTTAGATCCAACGGGCGCTTGCAGAATTTGCGCGGTTGAGGTTGAAGGCTTTAGAGGGTTAACACCTTCGTGTGCTTATCCTGTTTTAGAAGGATTGGTTGTTACAACAGATTCACCACGAGTGCGCAAAGCAAGAAAAACAATTGTAGAACTTCTTGTAGAAAATCATCCGCAGGATTGTTTGATTTGTGTGCGTAATAAAAATTGCGAGCTTCAGGATTTATCAGACCAGTATGGAATCCGTGAGCATCGTTATGTTGGTGAAACGAAATCCCACGCGATAGACATTTCAAGTGCATCGATGGAACGAGATCCTGCAAAATGTATTCTTTGCGGAAGATGTGTTCGTGTCTGCCACGAAGTACAAAAAGTTGGTGCGATAGATTTTACAAAACGCGGATTTACTTCAATCGTAACTACACCTTATAATAAAGGATTAAATGTAAGCGATTGTATTCTATGCGGACAGTGTATTCTTGTTTGTCCAACTGCAGCTCTTAGAGAAAAGAGCGCAGTTAAAGAAGTTGCAAATGCAATTTACAATAGAAAAAAATATTGTATCGTACAAGTTGCACCTGCAGTACGTGCTTCACTTGGTGAAGAATACAATATGCCTCTTGGAACAGATGTTACAGGATTATTAGTTACAGGTTTAAGAAGATTAGGATTTAAAAAAGTATTCGATACAAACTTTGCTGCTGATCTTACAATTATGGAAGAAGCAACTGAGTTGATTAACAGAGTTCAGAACGGCGGAAGCTTGCCAATGTTTACAAGCTGCTGTCCCGGCTGGGTTAAATATGTTGAGATGAATAGACCGGAAGTTTTAGAACACGTTTCAAGTTGTAAATCTCCTCACGAAATGGAAGGCGCAGTTTTAAAAACTTACTACGCAAAGAAAATGGGAATTGATCCAAGCGATATTTATGTTGTTTCAATTATGCCATGCACAGTTAAAAAGTATGAATCAAATCGTGCAGAACTTTCTGAACACGCAATGGCAGATGTTGATGCAGTTTTGACAACAAGAGAGCTTGTAAGATTTTTTAAGATTGCCGGAATAGATTTTAATGATTTACCTGAAAGTGAATTTGATAATCCTCTTGGTGAATCAACAGGTGCGGCTGCAATATTTGGAACGAGCGGCGGAGTTATGGAAGCTGCTTTACGTACAGCTTACTTTAAAATGACTGGAACAGAACTAGAGAATGTTGAGTTTGATGAGATACGTGGAATGGCAGGAGTTAAAGAGGCAACGATAAAAATTGGTGATCTTGATGTTAACATTGCAGTTGTAAATGGAATTGGAAATGTTGATCCGATTCTTGATCAGGTGCAGAATGGAACTTCTAAACATCATTTTATAGAAGTAATGGCTTGTCCCGGTGGTTGTATAAACGGCGGCGGTCAACCAATTCACCAAAAACCAGAAAAGGTTATGAAACGTATTAAAGTGCTTTACAAAATTGATGAAAATGCAAAGACAAGAAGATCGCACGATAATGAATCTGTAAAAACTTTGTACAAAGAATTTTTTGGTGAACCAAATTCACATAAGGCACACGAGATTCTTCATACAGAATATTTTGATAAGAAGAAGATGTTTAAGAATTAAATTATTTATTTGTCATTCCTGCGAAAGCGGGAATGTATTTTAGATTAAAAGATTCCGGGTCAAGCCCGGAATGACACAAAGCAAAATGAATCACGCAATAGTTAGCACAATAAGCGATAGATGTAAGCGATGTTACTCTTGTATAAGAGAATGTCCTGCGTCAGCTATACGCGTTATTGATGCACAGGCAAAGGTAATTGAGGAAAGATGCATTGCCTGCGGACATTGTGTTAAAGTATGTTCGCAGGATGCCAAACAAATTTTTTCTGAGATTGATGACACATATCAACTTCTTCAATCAGGAAATGCTATTGCAATAGTTGCCCCATCATTTGCTGCTTCTTTTCTGGATGAATACAAAAAAGTTCCAACTGCTTTAAGAAAACTTGGATTTACAAAAGTTATAGAAACAGCCTTTGGTGCTGATCTTATTTCAAATAATTATATGAATTTAATTAAAGCTGATAATGATAAAACAATTATCAGCTCTGCTTGTCCTGCCGTTGTAAGTTTTATCCAGAAATATTATGTGGAACTTGTACCTAATCTTGCACAAGTTGTTTCTCCAATGATTGCACTTGGAAGATATCTTAAAAAAGATTTAGGTGAAGAAACAAAAATAGTTTTCATTGGTCCTTGTGTTGCAAAAAAACACGAAGCTCAAGATGATGAGGTTGCGGGTGTTATAGATTCTGTTCTTACTTTCACAGAACTAAAACAGATGTTTGATGAAAATGGAATTAATGTTAGTGAACATGAGGACAGTGATTTTGATGAACCGCATGCTATGATGGGAAAAGCATATCCACTTGCAGGTGGATTGATTAAAACCATCGATGTGAGCGGCGATATTCTTGAAAAAGATATAATTGTGGTAGAGGGAAAGAAAAAAGTTTTAGAAATAATTGAAGAGATCTCAAACAATCATATCAATGCAAAGTTTACAGATATTTTATTTTGTGAAGGATGCATAAGCGGTCCGGCTATTGATACAAAGTTAAACTACTATGCACGCCGTGAAAAAGTTATAAACTACATTGATGAAAAAATTAATAATGTTGATAAACGAGTTTGGAAGAGTAATCTTTACAATGCAAGGAAATTAAATCTGCATAGAAAGTTTAAAGTTGATAATCAGCGCCGTCCTTATCCAAGTGAAGAAAAAATTAAAGAGATTTTAGCTCAGACAAAAAAATATTCCGTAAAAGATGAATTAAATTGCGGAGCTTGCGGTTATCCAACGTGCAGAGAATATGCGGTGGCTATTGCAAAAGATCTTGCAGAAAAAGAAATGTGTTTGCCTTATGTTCTGGATGAATTAAAAATAGCTTATGATAATCTAAGCGATACTGAAGAACAGTTAAAAGTTGCTGAAAAGCTTGCATCGATCGGGCAGCTTGCGGCAGGAGTTGCGCACGAAATAAATAATCCGCTTGGAACGATTTT
Source organism: Ignavibacteriales bacterium (assembly GCA_003538625.1). GTDB lineage: Bacteria > Bacteroidota > Ignavibacteria > Ignavibacteriales > Ignavibacteriaceae > IGN3. The sequence goes on along the minus strand of DPRR01000007.1, from coordinate 117,983 downwards.
ACTTTATGCATCAATGTTAAAAAGAGACTTAGAAAAAATATATAATGATGATCAGAGAACAGAAGATTTAGAATTAATTGTTGAAGAAGCAAACAGATGTAAAAATATTGTCGCTAATCTTTTAAATTTTGCTCGACAAGGAAAACTAAATCTGAAAGAGTTTGATTTAACAGAAACGATAAGGGAAGTTTTAAAACCATTTACTGTAAATCCAGTATATAGACAAATAGATTTTAATTATGATATCGTTGAAAACGACTATAAAATTACAGGCGATGAAGATCAGCTCAAGCAAGTGATAGTAAATGTTATTAAAAATGCCTGTGATGCGATGATTGAAATTGACCGCGTGAAAGAATTAAAAATTATTCTATCGTCAGATCAGAATAATGTTAAGATCGAAATTACTGATACAGGAAATGGAATTCCTAAAGAAAATCATAGCAAAGTCTTTACACCTTTCTTTACTACAAAAAGTATGGGAAAGGGAACCGGACTGGGGCTTGCAATTTCCTACGGCATAATTAAAATGCACAAAGGAAATATTACATTTACAAGTGAACAAGGAATAGGTACTACATTTAAGGTTTTATTACCTAAACATAACGCATACCAAACATATGAAGGAAACGAAGGAGCGAAAGCTTTATGAGTAATTCAAAGAAAATACTTTTAGTAGATGACGATTTAGATCTTCTTGAACAAAATAAATTATTAATTGAATCTAAAGGTTACGAAGTAATTACTGCTAGCAGCGGTAAGGAAGGTTTTGAGGTTTTTAAAAAATCCAAACCGGACGCTTGTGTTGTGGATTTAATTATGGAAGAACACGACTCTGGTTTTATACTTTGTTACAAAATAAAAAAAGATGAATATGGAAAAAATATTCCTGTTTTCATTCTTACTTCTGCAACTTATGATACCGGTTTTAAGTTTGGCGCATCAACAACAGAAGAAAAAGAATGGATAAAGGCTGATGCATTGCTTAACAAACCGGTTATTATTGAAGAGTTCGTTCAGAAGCTTGAAGCATTTTTTGAAAGACAGAAGAGTTAATTATATGCTCGGCAAAAAATAATAAATGTCATTTCGACCGAAGGGAGAAATCTTTTTTTAATATTTATAAAGATTTCTCAGTCGAAGACTCCTACGAAATGACACTTAATTGAAGCATATAAAATGTTGCGATGTCATTCCCGCGAAGGTGGGAATCTACAATTTGTACATCATAGATTCCGGGTCAGGCCCGGAATGACAAAAATAGAAATTATGAACTCCTACAAACCAAAAGTTCTGATCGTTGACGACGAAAAAGGTCTGCGCACAGGTGCGCAGAGATTGCTTACAGGGGAAGGTTATGAAGTTACTGTTGCTGAAAATGGAACTGACGGAATTAAATTCGGAACTGAATCCGAATTTGATCTTGCAATAATTGATTTAAAAATGCCGGATGTTGATGGACTTGAAGTTCTGCAGCAAATCAAAAATAAATATCCACACACAGTATGTTTTATAGCAACAGCTTATGCCAGTTATGAAACAGCAGTAGAAGCAACTCGTATAGGCGCCCAAAGTTATATCCCAAAACCATTTACACCTGAAGAGCTATTATCAAATCTTAAAGAAGGTTATCAAAAAAGATTAGTAAATCTGGAAGCTGAAAAGTGGCGAAAGGAACGCGAAGAAAGATTACTAGAAGTTGCTTTTGAAAAAACAAGAATGAATACTATCGTAAACTCAATTACGGATGGTGTTCTCGTTGTAAACACAGAAGGTCTTGCGGTTCTTTATAATCCTGCAGCTTTAAGATTTTTAGAGTTACCACGAATTGCTGTTGAAGAACAAATACTGGATAAATTTCGACCAGAAATTCTTAAACTCTTTAATAATATTGTAAAGGATACCTCCGCCGAGCATAAATCTTACACTATACAAATTGAACTTAAGCCTAACAGAGAATTCTTTATTGAAGTTACTGCTTCAGCAGTTCGTCATCCCGGTGAAAACATTGCAGGAGTTGTGTTCGTTTTTAAAGATATAACGGCACTCAAGAAAATTGAGTTGGTTAAATCTCAATTTGTTTCGATGGTATCACACGAACTTAAAGCGCCCATCGCCGCGGTGTATGGGTTTTTAAAATTGTTTAATGATGATTCAATCAAGCTTACAGCGGAACAAAGAAAAGATTATGAAAACCGTTCAATGATAAGATTGGACGGCTTGCTTAAAATGGTAAACGATCTTCTTGATATATCACGAATGGAATTGAAGACAGTTAACCGTGAGATAAAAAAAGTTTGTTTACACGAAATCATTTCTTCTATACTTGAACTATTTCAAATTGAAATCAGCAAAAAAAATATTCAGATTGTTTTTGATAAAGATAATTCTGCACACTGCATAAACGCTGATGCTGATGAAATTACACGTCTGTTTACGAATCTCATTAGTAATGCTATAAAATATAACCGGGATAATGGCATAATAAACATCAATCTTTATCAGGCAGAGAACTATCTTGTAACAGAAATTAAAGACAGCGGAATTGGATTGAAGCCGGAAGAAAAGCAAAAACTCTTCACAGAATTTTTCCGTGCAAAAAATGAAAAAACAAAAAACATAAGCGGCACAGGTTTAGGGTTGTCAATCGTCAAACGAATTGTTGATTCGTACTCAGGCAAAATAGAAGTTGAATCTGACTATGGCGAAGGAACAACTTTTAAAGTATTTTTACCAAAGATTATTTCTAATTAATTAACCAACCTCATTCAGGGGCTTTTTATTCAATTATAGCAGGGGCTATTATGAAGCACTTTTATAGTTTTGTGTTTGCTGTGATAATTTCAATTTCATTTTTCAGCATTTCACTTTTTGCTCAACCAGAGGGAATTTCAGTAGTCAAAACATCAAACGGCTGCACAATTAATTTTTCACTTCAACCTTTTGAGTTTACTTCTGTATCGGCAGAAGGTAATGAATTTTCGGATATTAGAATTCCCGGCTACGGGTTGACTCCCGATGTTGGAATGCCGGCGCTTCCTCAAATTTCATTCAATCTTTTTATTTCATCAGACCAGCAAAAACCGGAAGTCATTATAAACTCGGTTGATAAATCAACACAAACATTAGATAAAAAGATTTATCCAAAACAAATGTACTGGAGCCGCGAAAGATCACTTAGCGAACGACCATTTGTTATCAATTCTGATTATTACAATTCAACCGGAATAGAAAAACCGCTGGTTAATATTTCAGAACCGTTTGTTATCGGGGGTGTAACAGGTGTAATGGTTACCATTTATCCTTTTGCATACAATCCAAAAGAAAACAAACTAACAATTACAAACACTGCTGCATTTAAAATAAATGTTGATAACAATTTGGAATCAACAAACTTAAAATCAGATGCATTTAACGAATACTTAAAAAAAATATTAATTAATTATCAGCCGGATGCGTCTTTGCAATCGATGAGATATTTAATAATTACAGCCCCAACTTTTGAATCAGGTTTAGCATCATTTGTGAACCACAAATCTGCAAATGGTTTTACAGTAGATTTGTTTAACACAACAACAACAGGTACAACCACAACCGCAATCAAATCTTTTATTCAGGCAAGATATGATAATGCAGCTTCAAGACCCGAATTTGTTTTACTTGTCGGCGATGTTCAGCATATACCTGCGTGGATTGGATCGGGCGAAGGAAACCCCAATACGGATTTAAATTATGCACAGCTTGCAGGATCAGATAAATTTGCTGATGCATTTATTGGCAGATTTTCAGTTACTACTGCACAGGAACTCCAGAACGCACTTGCAAAATCCATTTATATGGAAAATTATATCGCAACTCTTGCAAAGAAAAATATTTTTATGGCGTCAACTGATAATTATACAATTACAGAAGGAACGCATAATTATGTTATCAACACATATTTTCAACCCGCCGGATGGGATAATTTAAAACTTTATACAGTTACGTATAACGCTACAACTCAGCAATTAATTGATGCATTAAATGCTAATCAAAGATTTGCGATATACTCCGGACACGGAGCAGAAACTTACTGGGCAGATGGTCCGGTGCTTAACCAGGCACAGGTGAGAGCTTTAACCAATACAGTTATTTACCCGTTTGTTTATTCTTTTGCATGCATTACAGGCTCATATCATATAGCAGAATGTTTTGGTGAAACATGGATACGAACAACAAACGGCGGATCAACTTTTTACGGCTCTTCTGTAAACTCTTACTGGGATGAAGATGATATTCTAGAAAGAAGATTGATACGTGCTATGTTTGAGGACGACTTAACGCGTGTTACTCCAATGTTTGATAAAGCAAAATTTGATCTTGCTGCTTACTATGGCGGAGTTACACCAACTGTGCTGCGATATATGGAAATGTATAATCTAATGGGTGATCCTTCAATGCCTGTTGAAAGACAAATTCCTCCGGATACAACTCCACCAAATGCAATAACAGATTTAAGCGTTGGTGATGCAACATCAAACTCACTTGCATTAAACTGGACTGCACCTTACGATTCAACATTTGGCGGAGTAACATCGTACGATTTAAGATATTCTACCAATCCAATAACCAATGATGTTGATTTTAATAACGCACAGCAAAAATTATTTACCGGTGTGTCTGATACTGCCGGAACACCAAGATCATTTACAATTGATGGTTTGGAGTTTAATTCAACTTATTACTTTGCAGCAAAAGCTTTGGATATGTGGAACAATAAGTCTGTTATGTCTAATGTACCGACCGGTTTAACATTATTCCCGCCGGTTGCAGAGTTAAGCATTGATTCAATGCACTGTGTTTCTGTTCCTGACACAACATTTACAGAAAATATTTTAATCTCGAATACATCATCACAAAACTCCACGCTTGATTATTCAATAGCACTTACAAACAGTACTTTTCCGGATAACGTTCAAATAATACTAACAGGAGTTAATGAACGGTTTGAAGGATTGACAGAATATAAAAAAGATTTTCCGTCAGACATAAAAGGTTACAGCTTTAAAGGTGCCGGTGGTCCAGATGCATTTGGCTATTGCTGGAAGGATAGTAACGAACCAAATGGACCCGCTTATATTTGGAATGACATTGCCGCAAATCCAAATGCTGTGCGTATTACGACATGGAACGGTACGCTTGATGACGGATACACAAATGCAATCCATATAGGTTTTGATTTCAAGTTTTACGGAACCAACTATTCGAATATTTATTTAAGCACAAATGGATTTTTAAGTTTTAGTGCGTTAACATCATCGTACTACAGTAATGCTGTAATACCAAATGGCTCTGCTCCAAATAATATCATCGCAGCTTTCTGGGATGATCTTGATGGAAGAACACAAGGTACTGTGCATTATTTAAGAGAAGCAGATAAACTAACTATACAGTTTACCAACTGGCAAAGATATAACGCTACGGGTTCGCTTACTTTTCAGATAGTGTTAAAATCAAACGACAGAATTATGTTCTATTACAATAATCTTAACGCAACGCTTACAAGCGCTACCGTTGGAATTGAAAATACTGCCGGCAATGACGGACTGCAAATAGTGTATGAAGCCGCATATCTTGCAAACAATTTAGCAGTACAAATTGCTGCTGATCCTGAATGGCTTACACTTAATAATTATGCAGGTACAATTTACAACGGTAATTCAGTTAATATTGGATTGATGATCAATACTGATGGAATGGAACTCGGCGATTATTCAATGGATATGGAAATATCCAGCAATGATCCTGTTAAACCATTAATTATTGTTCCCATTACAATGACAATTGATAATGAAGTTCCTGTAGAGCTCGTTTCATTCAATGCAGAAATAGTTGATGGAAATGTTGTACTTAACTGGAGTACAGCAACTGAAACAAACAATAATGGATTCCAGATTGAAAGAAAAGTCCGCAGTCCACAGTCTTCAGTCGGCAATTGGGAAAATAAGGGATTTGTATCAGGTAAAGGAACAACTACTGAAAAAACATTCTACTCATATTCTGATAAGAATGAAAAACCCGGAACATATTTATACAGATTAAAGCAAATCGATTTTGACGGAACATTTAGTTACACCAATGAAATAGAAATTGAAGTAACCGGACCAAAAGATTTTGCTTTGTATCAAAACTATCCAAACCCATTTAACCCAAGTACAACAATTAAGTTTGCTTTACCTGTTAAAACAAATTTAAGTTTAAGTGTTTACAACACGCTTGGAGAAAAAGTTGCAGAAATATTTAACGGTGAACTTGAAGAAGGATATCATGAAATGATGTTCAATGCTTCAAGTTTATCATCAGGTATATACTTCTATAAATTAGAAAGTAAAAACTATAACTCAACTCATAAGATGATCTTGATGAAGTAAAATCCAATCAACAATGTGCAATTCGTAATTAAGGCACGAGTAACATCGTGCCTTTTTTGTTAATATGAATATTTATTAAATAAAAACATTTATCTTATTGTGTTGACAATAGGCACACATCATAATTATTTTACAGTCGAAAAATATAAAGACAAAAATGAAGTATTTTGATTGGAGTGAAGAAAAGAACATTAAACTTAAGCGTGAGAGAAATATTTCGTTTGAAATAATTGTGAGCCAGATTGAGTTGGGATATTTAATTGATATAGTTGAAAATCCTAATCAGGTAAAATATAATAATCAAAATCTACTGGTGGTTGAATATGAGAACTATGTTTACTTAGTTCCCTTCATAGAATTTGATGAAAAAGTATTTCTCAAGACAATTATTCCAAGTCGGAAAGCAACAAAAAAATATTTAGGAAAGTAAAAATGAAAAAATTAGTTAAAGAGGAAAAAGATTTGCTGAAATCTTTTGAAGATGGCGAATGGAACAGTATAAAAAGTGTTTTAAAAAAGAAAAAGGAATTTGCAAAAATTGCCAAATACACAGCCGCAAAGAACAAAAGAATTAATATTCGACTTTCCGAAAAAGATCTTGCAAACTTAAAGGCAAAATCTTTGGAAGAAGGTTTACCATACCAGACTTTGGTGGCAAGTGTCATTCATAGATATGTTTCGGGAAAATTTAAAGAGGCTTAATTATTGCACTAAGCTACTATCAAAGGCACGAATAACATCGTGCCTTTTTATTTGGTGATTGGCAAACATTAAAAACTAAATTTAACTTGACTTTAAAAAGTTTAATCTTTTTTTTTGAAGTAACGTTAAAGAGTTATTGGTGGAAACGGTTATTACATATTTATTTTTAGCTAAAAACACTTTGGCACTCCGCCGCGGCGGATGTTTACCCCCCCCCATTTTTACTTTTTTGCAGGGGTGTAAATAATTGTGATGATATTTTTACATCTGTTTAATAATCTTCTGAATGAAGCTTTTCAAGTTTTATCTTTCTTTCAAAATCATTCCTGCTCATTTAACTATGAGCATTTACAATTTTACATTTACGTTTATCCAACCGGTTTTACATAACATAAGAAAGAGCAGCTTCTTTTATAAATCAAGGAATTGTAAAATGAAAAACAATAAATACTTACTAATCAATATTTCAGTAATGCTGTTCGTTTTGTATGCATTTGTTTACGGGCAGGGTAAAGAATCTTTAAAAAATAATTCTTTGCAGAAAATTCCAACAACAAACTTCCAGAAATACAATGGTGAATGCTTTAAGCAGAAAACGACAGATAATTATTTTCCTAACAGTACCGGAGATTTTTGGGAATTTATTGCAACCGATACTACCACACTACTGGGGGCACTATATTCTAATCTAAAATTTTCTGTTACACGGGAAGTGCTAAATGATACATTGCTAAATAATGGAAGAAGTTATAAGATTGTTAAATGGAATAATGAAGCAAACAGTGTCAGTTATCTTCCACAATATGAATACCAAAGAGTAGACACTGCTGGTAATGTTTATCTTCTTTATAACAGCGCAGATCATATCCTGTTTGATTTTTCAAAACAAATCGGTGAGACTTATCCAGCACATTTGACTAACCATTATTGGCAAGTAACAGATAGATATATGGTTATTGGTTTCGGAGACACACTACAAGCAATAGATTTTGTGTTGTATGATCAAGGTTCAATAATAAAAGAGAAATACTCGATAGCAGAAAACTTTGGTGTCTTTTTTTATAAAAAAAACTGGGATTTCCCATTATCCCCAGGTTGCGATAATTGGGGTGCAGTAATCAACGGGCAAGTATATGGAACATTGATAGTAAAGAAACAAACAGTGGATTGGAAAGAGTTTTATCCACTTCATATTGGGGATTATTGGGTATATCAAGGATTTTATGGAAATATGTCAACACTAAGTTCGGTTCGTGTTATTGGAGATACATTAATGCCTGATGGTAATACTTACTTTATTTCAAGACTAATTAATTACAATTATGCCGATACTTTATTGAACTACCGTAGACTCGATAGTCTTGGTAGAGTATTTTATTGGGAATGGTGGAATTCGAATTCAATAATTTATATAAAATTAAATGTTACTGTCGGTGATACTTCACAGCATCCTCTTTCAAGTGATTTGTTTTGGAGAAATGATGATAAATATATAAATCAGGATTATGGTAAAGAAGATCTGCACTACTTCGCATACCCGGACTTAACTTTTATTTCTGAAAATTATACTTACAATATAGGATTAAGTCAGTGGACAAGTGAGCAAACTGTGCAAACTTTGAAAGGAGCCTATGTTAACAATACTTATTACGGGGATACAACACTAACAAATATAGGAGAAGAGATAAATCCTTCAATTAGTAATTACAAGTTATTCCAAAATTATCCAAACCCTTTTAATTCAAGTACTATAATATCTTTCCATTTACCAAATTCGACTCTAACTGAGTTAAGCATATATAATATTTTAGGTGAAAAGATTAAAACACTTATTAATGAATTCTTAGTAACAGGATTACATACTATTAAATTCTATAAAAATGATCTTCCATCTGGTATTTACATATATGTTTTAAAAACTGATGAAATTCAATTATCAGGCAAAATGATTTACTTAAGATGAAAGGAACTTTAAATGAATTCCCTTATAAAAATATTTTTAGTATTCGTAATACTTTCCAACATACATTATGCACAGGATCAGTGTACATTTACTGGTACACCAGAAAAATCATTAAGTTATCCATTATTTGGTTCTACAGGCACATTAAAGGTACTTGTTATATTATGCAAATTTACCGATGATAATTACGATGATCCACCACGAACCAATTTGTGGCCATCAACTCGCAATTCGATGCCAATTTGGGGTCCTTCATTAGTTTCAACAACAATCCAAACTGATTATCCTGATCCAAGTATTAGTGGTTATTTTCAAGACATGTCATTAAACCAGCTTCATATTATTGGTGATGTTAAGTTCTATCAGCCAATTCATGAACAAGCCTATTATTTTATTTCCAGCGGTAGAGGCCTTGGTTATCTAACTGAGGAAATCCTAATGGGTTTAAATAGCCAGATAAATTTTGCAGAATATGATAATTGGGATCCAAAAGATATTGATCAGGATGGTAAAAAGAATGAACCTGATGGGCAAGTGGACTTTATAGCCATTTGTTTCAGAGATGCTAACTTTGCAGGCTTAGATGGGAGCAGTTATTCGGGGATTGCTGGTATAACTGGTTACAGGCAAGTTTTTGGTAATGGAACTTCACAATTAATCTTAGATAATAAAGTAATAAGCGCTAAAAATTTGCTTTCAGATTTAGGATCTGGAACGTGTCAACGAGGTATTTTAAATCTTCATGAGGGTCTTGGAACTATTTGCCATGAGTTTGGACATTATATGTTTGGAACAACACATTATGCTGGTGTGGGCTTTCACGGTTTAATGGATGGTGAGGGCACGGGCGTAATGAATTCATTTGAAAGAATTAGATTAAATTGGTTACAAGCAATAGTAGTCAATAATACAGAAAGTGATGTGATGATTCCAGATGCTATCTCAACTGGATTAGTCAGAAGAATGAATATCCCTAATTCCACAGAGTATTTTTTAATTGATAACCATTAGAGGATAAGTTATTATGAATCTAGTTGGTTAAGATCAAATGGAGGATCGTTGGTAAGCCCAGGTACAGGCATGTTGATTTCTCATTGTTCAAATACAGGTACGTATGGTTGGATAGATATAGAAAGTGCATCCGGTAGATGGAACTGGAAAAGGAGTGGGTCACTTTATGTTTATCCTTTTGAGGTTGAGTCTGCGAATAGTATATCAGGCGAAGATAAACTAAACCTGAGAGCAAAATATACATCTCAGGGCGTAAAATCTCATTCTGACTTTCTTGGCTCATCACAAGACTTTTTTAACATAGCTTATAACCAGATATTTTCACCCTGGAGTAATCCAAGTACTTACCCAGATAATGCAAATCTTTGCGTTGAGTTACTTCAGTTCGATCAGTACAATAATGCCCATGTAAACTTCTATACACAAAATGCATATTTATCATCACCATCCAAACCGCAAAATCCGGTACTTAGCGCAAATCCAGGGAACAACTATGTTAGATTAAGTTGGGAACACAATCTTGAAACTGATAAAGCTTATTATGAAGTATCGCGTAAGGTGCATGAACTTGGTGGCATTTGGCAAGTAATAGGTACTACAACTAATAATTACTTTGTTGATAATGAATATTATTATTCCAATCCAGTTGGCGATTTTGGATGTACTTACCGCTTAAGAGTAAAAGATACTCAGAACAAATTTTCTGTATATAGTGATGAAGTTTCGATTCGGGCAGAAATGATGGGCAAAATAGCAGTTACTAATGAAGGTGTAAGGGAGTATAATTTAGATTTCAATTATCCAAATCCATTTAACCCAAGCACAGTAATAAACTATGCTGTTAAAGAAGCAGGTTTGGTAAGGCTTAAAGTTTATGATATACTCGGTGCAGAAGTAGCAGAACTTGTAAACGAAATAAAAGAAGCAGGAAATCACACAATAGAATTTAATGCATCACAACTGCCAAGCGGAGTTTATATTTATACATTGCAGGTAAATGGTTTTACCGGCAGTAAAAAAATGCTGTTAATGAAATAAGTAAAAAATTATAACCCATTAGTTAAAGGCACGATTAACATCGTGCCTTTTTATTAATTACAATATATCAGCGAATGAAAATATTTTTTAATTATTTCTATATTTTAACTCCTCAATTCATATATCATTTCTATTTGACATCTTTTTGTATTTAGCAAAAGCTAACAAACAGCATATCTTATTTGAGAAGAAAAAGTTCTTAGGAATAAGAAAAATCCAACAAAAAAATGTTTAACCCCCGCACTAATTGAATTAAAATAATTATTTGGTGAAATCTAAGATGGCACTTAAAATGTTAAATGCTGATTAATTAAAAACTCTTAATTAACCGCATATTCCAAAATTTATCTTTAAGGAATAAACAATGGCTAAAATAGCAATCATAGACGACGATCCTGATATTGTGGATGCCAGCAGTTTGGTATTGCAATCAAAAGGATACGACGTTATCACAGCTTCAAATCCGGACGATGGATATAAAATCGTTATGGAACAAAATCCCGATCTTATTATTCTTGATGTAATGATGATCGAACCGGACGATGGATTTTTTCTTGCTCAAAAATTCCGCAAAATGAATGTTGATACACCAATAATAATGTACACTTCAGTATCAAAATCTTTAGGGATGGAATTTGGCGTAAGTGAAATGGTTCCTGTTGATGAGTTTGTTGAAAAACCAATCTCACCGGAAACACTAATAGACAAGGTGGAAAAACTTTTAGCAATTCATTTTAAGGAGTGAGCAAATGCTTGTTGTAGAAAAAAATGCTCTCTCTGAAGAAATTGAGAGCTACGTAATAAAATATGGTAAAGACAGATCATCCCTGCTGCCTGTGCTTCAGGCAATACAAAGGAAGCACAGTTATGTAAGTGATTTTGCTCAGCAGGAAATTGCCCGCTTACTTGATATTCATCCGGTTGAAGTTTTTAGTGTAATATCGTTCTATTCTTTTCTTCATTCAAAACCAACCGGAAGAAATATTGTAAGATTATGCAGAACAATATCCTGCGATATGGCAAACAAAAGCAAAGTTGTTCAGGCGATTGAAAGAGAACTTGGAATAAAGTTCGGTGAAACTACAAAGGATAATCGCATTACTCTTGAATATACAAACTGTGTTGGTATGTGTGATCAGGGACCTGCAATGATAGTTAACGATCGTGTTTACACAAAGCTCGATCCCGAAAAAGCCGTTAACATTCTAAATGAAATTAAGTAGGGAGCAGAGATGAATACACAAAATGAAATGAATATTATAAAAACTGAAAGAACAGGACCAGTTCTTTTTTCCGATTACAAAAGGGGAGAAGGAATTAAAAAAGCATTAAAGCAAAAAAGGGAAGATATTCTCTTTGAGCTTAAAGATTCCGGATTAAAAGGAAGAGGCGGTGCGGGTTTTCCAACTTCTACAAAATGGATGTTGACTGCCGCAGCTAAAGCAGATAAAAAATTTATTGTCTGCAATGCTGATGAAGGTGAACCCGGAACATTTAAAGACAGAGTGCTTTTAATGGAATATCCTGCACTCGCTTTTGAAGGGATGGTAATTGGCGGATATACAGTCGGTGCAAAAGTTGGTATCGTTTATCTGCGTGCTGAATATGAGTACATGCTTGAATACCTGGAAAATTACCTCTCAAATATGAGAGAAGATAATTTACTTGGCGATGGAATTCTCGGAACAGATTTTTCTTTTGATATTTCAATCCGACTTGGTTCCGGTGCTTATGTATGCGGTGAAGAAACTGCGTTAATAGAATCACTTGAAGGCAATAGAGGCGAACCGCGTAATCGTCCGCCATTCCCTGTTAACACAGGCTATATGGGATATCCAACTTCTGTAAATAATGTTGAAACTCTGGCAGCTGTTCCTCACATTATTATAAAAGGCGGAAGCTGGTTTAAAAAGTTTGGAACTGATAAATCAACCGGTTCAAAATTATTTTCTGTTTCAGGTGATTGTGAAAAACCTGGTGTTTATGAATTACCCTGGGGAATCTCAATTAATGAATTACTTGAATTAGTCGGTGCAACAAATACAAAAGCTGTTCAGGTTGGCGGTGCATCGGGAACATGTATTCCAAAATCGCAGTTCGATCGCAAATTTGGTTATGAAGATATTCCAACCGGAGGCTCAGTAATTATTTTTAATGAGTCACGGGATATGCTTCACGTTCTTAAAAACTTTATGGAGTTTTTTGTTGAAGAATCCTGCGGACAATGTACACCTTGCAGAATCGGAAATGTAAAACTTCTTGAGGGTATTAATATGATTGAACGCGGAGATTTTACTTTTAAATATATAAACACTTTAAAGGATCTGGGAAAAACAATGCAGGTAGCTTCTAAATGCGGATTGGGACAGTCAAGTCCAAATTCATTTATTTCTATTCTTGAAAATTTTAAAGATGAAATCTTTCACACAACGGGTAAAAATGGATCTAACGGAAAGGCAGGTAAGTGATGAAAGAAAAATTAAGAACTCCTGTAGCACAACAGCCGCTTACAATTGAAAGACCAGCTATTGAAGATGGAATTGGAAGCAAGGTAACTGTTGAAATAAATGAAAAAAAAGTTCAGGTATTTTTTGGACAAACTATTCTGGATGCATGTAAAGAAAATCAAATTCACGTGCCTACACTTTGTCATCATCCTGATCTTTGCATCGCAGGCACTTGCCGTATCTGTGTTGTGGAAATTGAAGGAATGAGAACTCTTCAAACAGCCTGTTCGTTTCCAATAACTGCTCCGATAAAAATAAAAACATCAAGCAGTATGGTTCGTAAAGCAAGAAGACATATTATCGATCTTCTTCTTAGTGAACATTACGGTGAATGTTATTCCTGCGTGAGAAATAATAACTGCGAACTTCAATCACTTGCAAAAGAGTATGGAGTTGATTCTTATACTTTTGGTCATATTAAAGAACCGATTTTTGAAGAAGATCTTTCTTCCTATTCCGTAGTACGTGATATGAATAAATGTGTTAACTGCCGAAGATGTGTCAGAACTTGTATTGATCTTCAGGAAGTTGGGGTACTGGAAGCAATTGATCGCGGAGATAAAACACACATCGGCACATTTTTAGAAAAACCTTTAGCAGATGTCGTTTGTATAAACTGCGGACAATGTATCAATCGCTGCCCAACCGGTGCATTGAAAGCTAATGATCCTTCAGATGTAATCTGGAATGCGATTGATGATCCAACAAAACATGTTGTAATCCAAACAGCTCCATCCCCACGTGCTGCAATTGGTGAAGTGTTCGGTTTGGAGCCAGGTAAATCTTTTACTGGTGAAATGAATACAGCATTACGCAGAATAGGATTTGATGTTGTGTTCGATACAAACTTTACTGCCGATCTTACAATCATGGAAGAGGGGACTGAATTAATTTTAAGACTTTACAAAGCATTGGTTAAGAAAGAACAAGTTGCAATTCCGCAATTTACATCTTGCTCACCAGGCTGGGTAAAATATCTCGAACATTTCTATCCCGAATACATTGATAACTTAAGTTCTGCAAAATCACCGCAGCAAATGTTCGGTGCATTAATAAAAACTTTCTACGCGGAAAAGAAAGGTATTGATCCAAAAGATATAGTGTCTGTTGCGGTTATGCCATGTGCAGCTAAAAAGTTTGAATGCAATCGTCCTGAAATGAATGACTCAGGTTTTAAAGATGTTGATTTCGGATTAACAACTCGTGAACTCGGACAAATGATTAAGGAAGCAGGGATTTATTTACCTGAAATGCCTAAATCACATTTTGATGATCCATTCGGTGATGCTTCCGGTGCAGGATTAATCTTTGGTGCAACAGGCGGCGTTATGGAAGCGGCACTTCGCACTGTAATTGAATTAGTGACTGGTAAAAAAGCGGAAGATATTTTTGCTAACGCAGATATAATTCCGTTACGTGGATTTGAAGGAATAAAATATGCGGAACTTCCAATTACGGAAGTAGGTCCAGTTCCAAAAATCTTACAGCATCTTGTACCTGATTGGAACTGGTTAAAAGGTGCAACATTAAAAGTTGCAGTTGCACACGGAACAGCAAACGCTAAAAAAATAATGGATGATATAAAAGCCGGCGGTAAATTCAGTGAATGCCATTTTATAGAATTTATGGCTTGTCCGGGCGGTTGTCTGGGCGGCGGCGGTCAGCCAATCCCAACAAATGAAGAAATCAGAAAGATGCGAGCTAAGGCTATTTATGATGAGGATAATTCTTTACCACTAAGAAAATCTCATGAGAATAGACATGTAACAGATATCTATACTGAGTTTTTAACTGATGGACCTTGCGGACATATTTCTCATAAGCTTCTTCACACAACTTATGTGAAGAGAGGAAAGTATATAGCTTAGTATCTTTTTCTTTTTTAGGCAGATGTTCGTAATTGGCATCTGCCTTTTTTATTTTTACAGAGACTAAAAAGAGAGTGCAATGTTTAATCTTGTACCGGCTTGGGCAAATCATTACGAAGAATTCTGGTTAACAATACGAAGAAGAAATCTGTGGTTTATCAAACTTCGTTATGTTGCCGTTGCGATGCTTCTCTTCTTTATAATTTTACCAAAATATTTTTTAGGGATTGCTTTCTCAGATTCACAGCAAACCGCCCTTTTTATAATTACATTTTCAATCCTGGCTTATAATCTCTTTTTCCATTATATCCGGCAATATCTTAAACACGATGCTGACAGTTTTAATCCATTGCATTTGTCTATCCTTCAAATGATTTCTGATCTTATTGCACTTATGCTTGTTGTTTATTTTACCGGAAGTGTTGAATCACCTTTACTTTTATTCTTTGTAATTCATATGATTGTTGGAAGCTTAATCTTACCGGGATTTGTTATCTATACTTTTGCCGTTGTGATTGTGCTTGCATTTTGGGGCATTACAGTAGGTGAATATTATTCGATATTGCCGCATCATCATGTATCCGGCTTCCTTTTATTCCCGCTTCATCAGCAATTTAATTATGTTCTTGCGATTAATGTTAGTTTTGCTTTCCTGGTTGATATGATTGTGCTGATATCGAATAGGATGGCAAATCAACTTTATATCAGAGAACAGCAATTGTTAGAATCGATAGATAAAATAAATGCTGCGGAAAAAGAAAAACAAAAGTACATTTCAGGAATTGTTCATGAGATTAAAACTCCACTCGCCGCAGTTCATTCATATCTAGATTTAGTTCTTCAAAAATTTCTTGGTCCGTTAGATGAAGTAGTAGAAGAAAAGCTTACCCGTGCAAGAAGAAGATCTGAAGAAGCCATCGAATTGATAAACAACGTCTTAAAAATTTCTAAACTCAGAATAGAAGATTCCTTTATCAAAGAAGAAGTTGATATAGCATCAATACTAGCAAGATCAATTAAGGTTTCAAAAGTAAATGCTGATGCAAAAGGTGTTAAACTTTCAATAATTAATAAGAGAAAAGAAAAACACAAAATAGAAGGCGATCCTTTATTAATTCAAATAGCGCTGTCAAACATTATCAGTAATGCCATTAAGTATAATAATATGGATGGTATTGTTGAGATTGAAGTTGGTGAGGATAAAGACAATTTAATAATAAAAGTCTGTGATAACGGGGCCGGAATTCCTGAGGGAGAAATAGATAAAATATTTAATGATTTTTTCAGAGCGAGTAACATTACAAAAGCAGGAATTGAAGGATCCGGACTGGGATTATCCGTAGTTAAACAAATTGTAGAAAGACACAATGGAACAATAAATGTTCAAAGTCCTTCACATCTTTCTACAAATAAAAATCCGGGAACCTGTGTTAAAATTACTTTACCTTTTTTGAAGAAATAGTCTTAACAATTTTCATTTCTTTGGGTATCTTCAAATCAACAAGTTTTGAAGAAACACCATTTATCAAAGAAACTTTTCTGGCAAGCTCATCCATTTTTTTTCTATCGCCGGCAAGCTCAAGAATCAGTAAACCCTGATCACTGCAGTTTTCCATAACTCCATCGTGAATGCCTAATCTTGTCTTGATCATGCATCCCCATCCGGTTAAAACTTTTTGCACTTGCACAGCAGCTTGCTTTCTTTGACCGATAAGAATTAATAAAACAGTTTTCATAAGAACCCCTGCATAATGTGATTAAATGTTATTGTAAAATTAAATATTAAATTTATATAGTAAGAATACAGATTATTGATATTCGCCCATTTTGTCGTATTAAACTTTGTTAGTCGAATATCCTTGACTCAATAATCGATTTTTATGGTTCTATATCAATAATTTTACTGGCATCTATATTGTTTATAAGTAACAGAGGTTTATATGAAAACAATTATAACAATAGTATTACTTTCAGCCGGATTGATTTACAGTCAGTCCATTTCTGATTCGTCTCAAAATAAAAATCAGGAAAAAGAACGTATTCAAAATCAAAATCAGGAAATGAAACAAATACAGAATCAGACCGGACCAAAAGGTAATCCGCAAAATGAAGTAACACAAAATCGCAAAAAGAAAGATGTTTTTATTGATAAAGACGGTGATGGTATTTGCGATTCAAGACAAAGTGGTATGAGTTTTAATAAGATGAGAAAAAGATTGGGTGCAGGTAAAAAAGGTCCCGGAGGATCGGGCAGTACAGGTGGCAGCGGCAGCGGTAATGGCGGAAATATGTATGGCAATGGTTCCGGCGGGGGAAAATAATTTTTTTTGAACACCATTATGAAAAAACAATTCCAATCAGCAATTATATTATCAATTTTTATATTCACTTCAGCGCAAGCACAATTTAATTTTTATTCATATTATCAGGGCATATATGATGATAATATATTTAACAACACCAACAAGATTTCGGATTTCGTAAACAGTTTTTCGTTTGGTTCCGCCTATAACTTTGAATCAGAATTTAATAATGTTCAATTATACTACGAAGGTAATTTAAGTTATTTCCAAACCACAACTTCAAAATCATTTAACACTCACAGGGTTGGATTAGTTGAAACACATTTATTCTCGATAGATGATAATCCAATGAACGCAGGTATAAATTATTCAATCAGGAATAATCAGGATGAATATGAAGTTTATAACTTTGATCAGATATCAGCTTACATCAATTACCGTCAATCAATAAGTGAAACCGATTTTATTATTCCGGGTTATGTTTACAATCGTAATAACTTTAAAAACTTTACATTGTTTTCACACAATGAGCACAAATTATTTTTAACATGGATATCAAGTTTTGAAACTCAAACTTCTTTAATGGTTAATGCCGAGTATTCTTTAAAAAATTATTTTGAAAAATACGACTTTGAAGAATATCTCAATGAAGCATCCCAGTTAAAGGTTAAAGCAAATATCGGTCAATCCTTAAGTGAAACGTCGGGAATGAATGGATACGTTGTGCTCAGAAAGAATCTTTCAGAAGGCAGCAGATATTTAATCAGCGATTCACTTGTTTATTATGAAGAGGAAATTTTTAATGATATTTATTCTTATAATGGAATTGAAACTGGTTTAGGTTTTAAACATTATTTAAATGAAAATATTGAAGTAAGTCTGGAAGCAAAATATCTGACAAGAAATTTTACGTCTCTTCCTGCTGTTGATAGAAATGGTGTGGAATTAACATCAATGAGAGAAGACAATCAGTTTGGGTTTGGAGCAGGAATTGTTTTTGATCTGAGTAAGTTCGTAAATGGTATATCGTTGTCTGCAACCTGGAATTACTTTAAAAACAATTCAAACGATTATTTTTATAAATATTCCAATCAGATAATTTCCGCATCACTGGATTATGACTTCTGATCAATTATAAAATTCTAATGTTTGATATTATATTTTTGAAGTTTGTATCTCAGATTTCTTTCAGTAATCCCTAACAATTTTCCTGCTTTGGTTTGATTGCCGTTGCTTTCAGTTAAAGCATCAAAAATTAATCTTTTCTCAAGCGCCTCCACCTGCTCAGTTAAAGTGCCTTTTCCAAGCTCAGGAATTTGATCTTCATATTTCATTCCTTTTACAGTTAAGGGAAGATCATTTGTAGAGAGTATATTATTTCTGGTAAGAACCACAGCCCGTTCAATTATGTTTTCAAGCTCACGCACATTACCCGGATAATTGTATTTCATTAAAACATCCATAGCCTCTTTAGATATTTCAACATCGTTCCTGTTATTTTCCATTGAATACTTGTGCATGAAAAAATCTACCAAGGGAATAATATCTTCTTTTCTTTCCCGTAAAGGTGGTATATGGATACCGACAATATTTAATCGGTAATAAAGATCTTCTCTGAAAGATCCATCCTTTATTTTATTTTCTAAATTATGATTTGTGGCTGCAATAATTCTAACATCAATATCAATACTTTCCGTTCCGCCGACTCTTTCTATCTGGTGCTCTTGCAGTACTCTTAAAAGTTTTACCTGTATTGATAATGGAATATCGCCAATCTCATCCAAAAAAATTGTTCCATTATCTGCAAGTTCAAATCTGCCTTTTTTCATTTTGTCTGCACCGGTATAAGCACCTTTTTCATGACCAAACAATTCGCTTTCCAACAGAGTTTCAGGCAAAGCAGGGATATTTACAGCAATAAAAGGATTATCTTTTCTTGGACTGATATAATGAATTGATTTAGCAAGAACTTCTTTGCCGGTTCCGTTTTCTCCGGTAATTAAAATAGTAGCTTTGCTGTCAGCAACTCTAACTGCAACACTTAAAACTTCTTCCATTCTTGTAGAATGCGAAATAAATGATGACAGTTTATATTTTTCAAAAAGTTGTTTTTTTAAAAACTCGTTTTCTGATTTAAGATTTTTATTTTCAATAATCCTTGCGATAAGTAAATCCAGCTCATCCAGGTTTATGGGTTTTGAGATATAATCAAAAGCGCCCATGTGCATAGCATTAACAGCATTTTCAATTGTGCCGTATGCGGTAATAATAACAAAACTAATTTCCGGATTGATCTGTGATACTTTGGAAAGAATTTCCAGTCCAGTCATTTCAGGCATTTTAAAATCAGAAAAAACTATATCAACAAGATTCTCATGGATTATCTTTATGCCCTGGCTGCCGGATTCAGCAGTGTATACTTTAAATCCCTTTTTATTAAGATATCCATATAGAATATCTCTCTGCGATTTTTCATCATCGATAATTAAAATGCTGTAGTTTTTCATTGTAAAGGTATTTTTATATTAAATGTAGTTCCATTCTTCCCGGATGTAAAATCGATTACACCGTTATGCTGAGAAATTATTTTTTGAGAAATACTAAGACCAATACCGGTTCCCTCTTTTCTGGTGGTATAATAAAGATCAAATATTTTGCTTTGATCTTTTTCATCAATTCCTTTTCCGTTGTCATTTACGGTAATTACAAAATTACCATCCCTAATTAAAAACTCTACTAAAACCTTGCCGCCGTTTTCAACTACTTCAAATGCATTCTGGATAAAATTAAAAATGGCTTGTTTAAATAGTTCCGAATCTAATTTTACGCTAAGATTTTTTTCGCCATTTACATTAAATGATATATTTCTCTGATGCGCCTGTTCAATAAATAAATGATAAATATCAAGCATTAATTTACTCACATCAACCTTTACTATCTGCAAATCTAATGGTTTTGCATATTGTAAAAATTGATTGATTATTTTATTAATTCTGGAAACCTCATCTGTTAATAAACTCGTAAGTGTACCATATTCATCTGAATCTTTTTGAGGGAAGAACTCCCTTTTTAATCTTTGTCCGATCATTCCAATTGAATTAATTGGATTCCGGATTTCATGAGCAACACCCGAAGCAAGCTCGCCCATTGCAAGCATTTTTTCATTTCGTTTTATCTGTTCTTCAATATTTTTTAATTCGGTAATGTCATTAATTATAATAGTGTAGCTGTCCAGCACTTTATCAAGATTGTAATTGGGAATAATATTTACTGAAATAAATTTAATCGTGTTATCTTTTTCAATCGATAGCTCCAGATTTTTATAGGTAATCTCGCTTTTTATATTTTCGGCAATTACATCAAGTGTTTTAATTCCGGTTTCATTAATTGCTTTTCCAATAATAGCAGAAGCAGGAGCAGAAAAAAGTTTTTCAGCGGAAAGATTGAACAAAGTAACTTTCATATCTTTTGAAACAGTTAAAACTGCTTCGTTCATATTCTGCAGGAAGGAATTCGTAAAAGATTTAAAGTTAGAATATTCCTGTGTAATCAAATTTAAATTCTGATTTGAGAATAAAACACTTAGCAGGATAATACTAATAGCTGCCAGTATTATTGATATAATAATTATTCTTCTTACTATTCTGGATTCGATGCTTCTTACTTCATCAAGACTAATTCCTATTCTTGATACTCCGATAAATTCGCCATCATAATAAAGCCCTCTTACAGCTTCAAAAACTTCTCTGTTATCAAATATAGTTACTCTGGAAAATGTTGAATCAGACAATTTTGCTTTATTTAAAAAGCTATCATCAGAAAAACTGCTTAGTTCTTTTACAGAATTGCTTGCTGCTAAAATACCAATTGAATCCTGAAGTGCTATAAATTCAATTTCAGAATCATTGCCCATATCTCCGATAATTTTTCCAATTCCAATTTTTTTTCTGAATTGTAAAAAATCTCCGGCATTCATATTTACAACAATGGCTCCCCGCTTGCCGGATCGCGCGACAGCAACCGCAAATCGTTGTTCATCCACATACATAGCTTGCTTTAAGCCAATTATCATTTCATCCATTTCCCCTTTTAATATCTGCTTAACTTCATCATAGCGATTGACATTTTCTTCGCCATGTAAATGATCATCGGATTCAATTACTCTATTTGTCAATACCCGATTTCCATTCTTATCAAAGATATTAATTCTGAATAAGTCATTTAACTTTCCAATTTCTATAAGTTTTTCATGTGTCAGTAGATTCAGGCTGTCCAAAACTCTAATCATTCTGGCATTGTTTAACAATCTTTCTGCAATAAGATCTTCCAGTTCATTACTCGAATTAAGTGCGTTGATGCTGCTTGTAGTTATCGTTTCTGAAAGTGATTGGGCAGTTTCAGTCAAAAGGTGAAATACTTCTTCTTTATTTTGACGAAGCTCGAAGTAAGCAGAGGAGATCATTACTACACTTACAACCAGGGCAATAAAGATTAGAATCTTTGGTCTTACTTTAAAGGAAATTTTCATAAACAAAGTTAATTATATGAGTAACGATCTGGAATAGTTATCTGAAATAAATGAAAATTGCATATGATGATGTTATACAATTAAGTATTCCCATCACCACTTCCTCCGGATCCCGTAACTTTAGTGATAAAATTAATTTGTACCGGGTCGACTGCATCGTCGGAGCAGCCGACACAATCGTCGATGATAATTGCTTTATGTCAACTTTAAAAATAATAGTCAAATAATTTTCAGTAATTAATTTTCGTCCAGGATGTCGTTAGCATTCGTCTATAGGGTCGATAATCTTTTCATATAATTTAAAAACCATTCAATCAGTTTAAAAATCAAACTAATCTTATTGGCACATTGGTTGCAACTCGGTTTAAGAATATTAAAGTGACTGTGATGTTGGAAATAAACTCAAAACATATCCTGTTTCAATCAATCGCAGCAGAGATCTCCTTTAATATATCAAAATGAATTTTATAAATAATAGTTCACATTAATCATATATAGGAGTACTTAAAATGAAACGCTTTAAATCAATTTCAGCTTTTATTGCATTGATGTTTTTTATTTCTTCACTTTCTATGTTTGCTCAGGAAGACAAAATCCAAAACAAAGAGCAGATAAAGAACAAAGAACAAATTAAAACCAGCGAACAATTGCAATCACAGGTTAAGAATCAGAACCAATTAAAAACCCAGCATGGTAATAATTTTATAGATGAAAATGGCGATGGCTATAGAGACAATGCCCCGGATGCTGATGGTGATGGAATTCCTAACGGCAGAGATGAAGATTATACAGGTGCTAAAAACAGAAATAATGGAAAAGGTTTTATCGATTTGAATGGTGATGGTCTAAACGATAATGCTTTTGATGCTGATGGTGACGGAATTCCTAACGGACAGGATCCTGATTTTGTTAAACCCGAAGACGGAACAGGCCGAAAAAATATGAAAGGCAAAAATACTCAGACAAAATTTGGCGGCAATAAATATGGTCCTGGCAACGGCACAGGTAATAGTGGAGTTGGACCACAGGACGGAACTGGTTATGGATCTGGTAGTGGAAGTGGTACCGGTACGGGAACCTGTGATGGAACTGGTCCAAAAGGTAATCGTGGTGGAAGAAGATAACTAATAAGCAAACTAACTATGCGATGCTCAAATTGAGCATCGCTTTTTATAAACTAAAACACTGAGGACAAAATGAAACAGTTAACATTTAAAATATTGGGATTAGCGCTTTTTGTTTTTTTGCTGGCAGCTTGTAATCCGGATTCAAATGTTGTCTCTCCTGAAAATGGAATGTTAAGCAGAGAATCGATTAATACTGTTACACCTGATAATGGCGGATACGCAATAACACAGGAAGAAATTGACGGATTGATTTACATGAGGATTGAAGAAAAACTTGCAAGAGATGTTTACACAGTATTGGGAACTACATGGAATGCAAAGGTCTTCTTAAATATTAAAGTCAGTGAACAAGCACACATGGACGCTGTAAAAAGAATGTTAGATAAATACAATATTACGGATCCTCTTATTACAGACGAAGTTGGTGTATTCCCTGATCCGGCTTTTCAAACTCTCTATGGTCAGCTAATTTTACAAGGCAGCGTGTCTTTATATGAGGGATTATTAGTTGGAGTTGGAATTGAAGAACTTGATATTGCTGATCTTGAAAATCAGTTAGCAAATGTTGTCACAAATCCGGGAATTATAAATCTGTACACAAATCTAAAGAATGCTTCGGTTAATCATCTTGCGGCATTTAACAAAAATTTAATCGGATGTACTGCTGCTTCAGCAACAACTGAATAAAATATGCAGCGCTATCGCTGAGGTTCGTACTATGTCACTTCTCCTTCCCAGGAAGACGGCATTTAAAAGCCGTCTTCTTTTTAATATTATATGACTTTTAGAAAAATATTAATTAAATTTTGAATGACTCTCAGGGGAGTTATAAATTGTTTTCAGTTTCACAACAAAAATCTTCACGAATTAATTTGTGGTTAAGTTACAACCACATCCATCCAATTTCTATATCCATCAATACAGCTATTAACCGTTCTCTATTTTTCCAATCAATAATGAGGTTTTCTATGAAAATTTCTAAAATCATATCAATCTTAATTTTTATGCTTTACATTTCCAGTATAGATATATTCACGCAGACCAAAGCAGGTGGAGATGCACTTGGTTCCAGAAAGTATGATGAATATAAAACACCTCAATTCTGCGGCTCATCCTGCCACGTTGATTTTTATCAGCAGTGGAAGCAGGCAATGATGTCGCAGGCATATACACATCATTGGGATGAAATAGAATATTTTAAACTTGCAGTACCGCATGCAGAAAAGGATCCTGTTGTTGCGGAAGTAAAAGCCGGTTGCAATGGCTGCCACGCTCCGATTTCTTTTTTGGTTGGCGACGTTCCACCTCCAAAACCAGAAATGAATTCAAGAGCGAATGAATCAGTTTCCTGCGATGTTTGTCATACTGTATCTGGCTATGAAGGGGACACCCCCTTTAATTTTAATTTCATATCAAATCCAACAGATGGAAAAACAAAATACGGTCCACGCGGAACAGGAAATTCACCTGAACATAAAATCATAAAATCTGATTTTCTAAAGTCAGCAGATTTTTGCGGTACCTGTCATAATGAAAAAGATCCTTATGGCATTTGGGTAAAATCAACTCATCTTGAATGGAAAGAAGGGCCTTATTCTAAAGAAGGTGTACAATGCCAGAATTGCCATATGACCCAGGCAGAAGGTTACACTGCAGCAATGGGAAATAAATATCCTGATGCATGGCAGCATTTATTTCATGGTGCACACGATCTCGGCAAAGTAAAAGGAACAATTGAATTGAGAATTCATCCTGATATTCGTGAAGCAGAACCTGGTGAAACTATAAAATTCACGGTTGCATTATTCAATCAGAAAACAGGACATAAATTTCCAACAGGATCAGTTGAAGACAGAATAGTTTGGATGCACGTTGAAGCAGTTGATGCTAAAGGAAATGTTTATCATCTGCCAGTTAACAAAAAGGGATTTGAAGGAGAAGAATATACAATCGGTGCGGATGCTTTAGCATATCAGGATATGGGAATTGCTTTAGGTGATCCAAACTTTAAAGGTGTACAAAGAGATGGTATTCCAATAGGAGATAGAATTTTCAGAAAGCCGTATTTTGATCCGCAGGGAAGAATGACAATACAACAATGGAATACAAAATCACAAGGTGTTGATTACAGGCTTGGACCACGCGAAACAAAATTAGAATATTTTACTTTTAATCTGCCGGATAATATTGCTCCGGGTGAGCTAAAAGTAACCGCAGTGCTTAACTACCAAAAGTTAGTTAAACCTGTTGCAGATTTTCTGGATGTACCGGCGGAGGAATCTGAAATAATTAAAGTAAATGAACATTCAACTTATGTAACAGTGCTGCCTTAGGTGATCAGTATGCCGGACTCGATCCGGCATCTCTTAACTTGTTGTCAGGTTGAGCCTGTCAAAACCTGACATATGTTTTGTGAAGTCACCCTTCGACAGGCTCAGGGTGACATTTCGATAAAATAAGAGGAATAAAATGAAAAAGATATTTACAATCTCAACTCTGACTTTAATATTAATCACTTTTCTGGCAAGCGATATTTTTGCAATACCCGCATTTGCAAGAAAATATAATATGACTTGCAAAACATGTCATTCACCATTCCCCAAGCTAAAAGCTTACGGTGATGAATTTGCAGGAAATGGATTTCAACTTAAAGATCAGGATGCACCAAGATATTATGTGGAGACAGGTGATCCTGAGCTTTCACTTATTCGTGATCTTCCGCTTGCATTAAGATTGGAAGGCTACGTTACTTACAATCAAAGCAATACTGAGAAATCAGATTTTACAACTCCCATTTTATTTAAACTTCTTACAGGTGGAGCTATAACAAAAGATGTTGCTTACTATGTTTATTATATTCTTGAAAATGGCGAGGCGGGAAAAATTGAAGATGCATGGTTGATGTTTAACAATTTATTTGGCAGCGAACTTGACGTTACAATTGGACAATTTCAGGTTTGTGATCCAATCTTTAAAAGAGAACTTCGATTGACAAGAGATGACTACTTCATTTATAAAGTAAGACCGGGCGCATCGCATGTAGATTTAACATACGACAGAGGAATAATGCTTCAATACGGTTTTGAGAGCGGAACGGATATTACGTTACAAATTGTAAACGGCAGCGGAATAGGAGAAGGATTTTTTGACGGCAACTTTGATAATGATAAATACAAAAATTTTATGGGTAGAATTTCTCAGGATGTTGGTGAACATTTAAGACTTGGTGCGATGGGCTACTGGGGAAAAGAAAAAGCATTTGAACAACTTGAAGCTGATGAAACCACGAACGAACTTTGGATGTTAGGCGGCGATGCAACAATTTCATTTGAGCCGTTGGAATTTAATTTTCAATACGTGGAAAGGAATGACGGTAATCCATATTTTGGACCCACAACTCTCGATATCAAAACACGCGGTGCTTTTGCTGAATTAGTTTATCGTCCCGATGGTGATGACAGCAAATGGTATGCAGTCGGTTTGTTTAACTGGATAGAATCAGATCAAACAAATTTAAATTATAAAACACTTTCCGGGCATTTAGGTTATGTACTGAGAAGAAATATTCGTTTAGTTGGAGAACTTTCCTACGATTTTAAACAAGAGTATGCAAAAATCGGTGTTGGTTTTGTAACAGCGTTTTAATTATAATTCGTAGCGCAGACCAGCCTGTGGTAGGCAGGCTTAAGTCTGCGTTACTTCTATTTAGTCATTTCGAACGAGACTTCCGACATAAGCATCCCTTAGGGAGACTGAGAAATTTGTTTATTTGAAACGCAAGATTTTTCTCTCCGGTTGAAATGCCTTTTTTATTCTGATAAATAGTTTCATTTTTTTATTGTAATTTTGATCAGTAGAAGTGTTAAATAATTGAAGGCAACTTAAATGACTTCTGTAAAAAAAGAATTTCAGCATTCAAACACACCAGAGCCGCATAAAGAAAGAACGCGTGCAATATTAAAAGCACATCCTGAGGTGCGTGAGCAAATCGGAAGAAATCCGGTTAGTTTTTTTATTATACTATTTGTTGTTGGATTACAATTAACAATTGCCTATTTGCTTTCATCACAACCCTGGTGGCTTGCACTTATTGTTGCTTTCCTTGTTGGCGCTTTTGCAAATCATGCCTGCTATGTATTAATTCATGAAGCTGCACATAATCTTATCTTTAAAAACAGACCAATGAATTATATCTCAGGAATTCTTGCAGATATTCCAAATGTACTTCCAAGTTCTGTTTCGTTTAGAAGCTATCATTTAAAACATCATTCATTTCAGGGAGACTATTATCTTGATGCAGATCTTGCAAGTAAATGGGAAGCAAAAATAATTGGCAATTCTTTTTTTGGAAAAGCTTTATGGGAAGTTCTCTTTCCTGTATTTCAGGCTGTCAGAACTCCACGATTAAAAGAAATTCAATTTATGAATATGTGGACAATTCTTAATTGGATTGTTGTTTTTGGAGTTGATGCACTTGTAATAATTTTCTTTGGCTGGAACTCTTTTCTTTATCTTGTTTTTTCTTTCTTCTTCTCAATCGGTTTTCATCCGCTTGGTGCAAGATGGATACAGGAACATTTTCTTGTCGCACCGCCACAAGAAACTTATAGTTACTATGGTCCGCTAAATACAGTTGCTTTAAATGTTGGATATCATAATGAGCATCATGATTTTCCATCTATTCCCTGGAATAATCTTCCAAAAGTAAAAGCAGCAGCACCGGAGTTTTATGATAACCTTGTTTATCATAAATCGTGGACAAAACTATGGCTTAAGTTTTTGTTTGATCCCAACCTTTCTCTTTACTCAAGAATGATTCGCGATAACAGAGGGGGATTATCAACTGAGTAAAAAATTTTTATAATTAGTTGTAATTTTTATTCTTAAATGATTCTTGATTCCAGATCCTTGATACTGGTAAAATAAAATTTTACATAAAATTAATTAACCAGTGCCCAGTATCAAGCATCCAGAATCCAACAAACAGGAGGAACAGTGTCTGATAAATTATTATGCGACTTTTGTGGAACAGAAATATCAAACGATTCAGAATTCTGCACTAAGTGCGGAACAATTTTTATAGATGACGTAAGCTGCTTTAATCATTCTGATGTTGAGGCAAAAGGTGTTTGTGCAATTTGTCACCAGGCGTATTGCAAAAGATGTGGCCTCCGTATTAACGGTATTTTCTTGTGTAATGAACATTCACATTATGAAATTTATGAAGGCATGGCTCGCGTGTTTGGTTCGTCTGATGCACAGAAAGTAAACCTTTATAAATCTGATTTAGAACAAAGCAATCTTCATCCATTTATTTATGAACGTAAAGCATCACCAATTTCCCTTGGGGGTGATGATTATACTTTATTCCGTGCCAGTGGTGATTCTGGCGGACACATAATTAATGAAATTAAATTAATGGTTCCCTGCTCCGAAGTTCTTCAGGCAGAAAAAATTATTGATGAGTTGGATCAATCAACCCCAGAAACAACGTAGCGCAGACCTGCCTGACGGTAGGCAGGCTTCAATCTGCGGATTATACAAATATTGCAACTACAAACTTCAGTCTGCGAGTTTTATAGATAATGAAGCACAAACTCAGACTAAAGTCTGAGCTACGAAGAAAAATAAAAAAATGATTTACAGAAATTTTGGAAATACAGAACTAAAAGTATCAGCACTTGGTTTTGGTGCGGGAGAAATTGGTGATTATGCAGTTTCAGAAAAAGATTCTGAAATAATTCTTAACACAGTTTTGGATTTAGGAATTAATCTTATTGATACTGCCCGCGGATATTACGCAAGTGAAGAACGAATTGGTAAATACATTTCTCACAGAAGAAAAGAATTTATCCTTTCCACAAAAGTTGGATATGGTGTTGAAGGATTTGCTGATTGGAGTTATGATATAATTCTTGCCGGAGTTGAGAATGCTTTACGATTAATGAAAACAGATTACATTGATATTGTTCATCTGCATTCCTGTGATTTAAATACTTTGCAGCGCGGAGAGGTTATTGAAGCACTTCAAAAAACAATTGAGCAGGGAAAAGTTAGAGTTGCAGCTTATTCCGGTGAGAACGAAGAATTAAAATACGCTGTTGAGTCAAATTCTTTCGGCAGTGTTCAAACTTCAATTAATATCTGTGATCAGATAGATCTTGATGGTTCTATCAAACAAGCAAAAGAAAAGGGAATGGGAGTAATTGCAAAACGCCCCATTGCAAATGCACCGTGGAGATTTTCTGAAAGACCTGTTGGACATTACTGTGAAGAATATTGGCATCGCTGGAAAACTATGAATTTGCCGGAACAAAAAAACTGGCTGGATATTTTTTTACGCTTTACTGTTTTTGCAAATGGAGTTGACACGGCGATTGTTGGAACAACAAATATTGAGCACTTAAAATCCAACATTAAAATTATTGAACAAGGTCCGCTAGATGATGAACTTAATAATTTGATAATGCAAAGATTCAAAGAGCATAATAATAATTGGCGTGGTGAAGTTTAGTGTAGAATGTCATCACGAGCGAAGCGAAGTGATCTGTCAGATTGCTTCTCCCGACAAGTCGGGATCGCAATGACGCTCCATAAAATCATTCAATAATTGCTAACTAACAAAACCTTCTCACAAATAGGAATCACCTTTCTTTTAAGCTTCTTAAATCTGATAATTAAACCATTTTTTAGTGCCTTTAAGCGCTCTAACCTCATTTATCATATGGCATTAAGATTGAGATTTTGCAAATAATTAATAGTATTCTCAAATCTGAAAGAGACAAAAATGATAAAAGGAACAGTAATAATCGACGGCAAAATTTGTAAAGGCTGCGAACTTTGCATCGTTGCTTGTCCGCAGGATGGTCTCGCATTATCCGCAAGTTTTAACGAGAAAGGATATCGTTTTGTTGAACTGATTAATGACAAATGTACAGGTTGTGTTAACTGTGCGCTTGTTTGTCCGGAAGCAGCAATAACGGTTTACCGTGAACCGAAGCCTGTTAAAAAAACTCAGGCTAAAGTTTAATAAATCAAAAAAGGATTTTTATGGGAAATAATATAAAACGTACCGGTGAAGCTAAATTAATGAAAGGCAACGAAGCACTTGCTGAAGCTGCAATTCGTGCTGACATAGATGCATACTTTGGTTATCCAATTACTCCTCAATCAGAAGTGTTAGAATATCTTGAAAGAGAAATTCCAAACAGACACGGATTAGTTTTGCAGGCAGAAAGCGAAGTCGCTTCAATCAATATGGTTTACGGTGCAGCAGGTGCCGGTGCAAGAGTGATGACTTCGTCTTCATCACCAGGAATAAGTTTAATGCAGGAAGGAATTTCTTATATCGCATCTGCGCAGCTTCCTTGTTTAGTTGTTAATGTCGTTCGTGGTGGTCCCGGATTAGGAACCATCCAACCTTCTCAAGGTGATTATTTTCAGGCCACAAAGGGAGGTGGTCATGGTGATTATCACCTTATTGTTTTGGCTCCGGCTTCTGTTCAGGAAATGGCGGACTTTGTATTTGATGCATTTAAATTGGCAGAAAAATATCGTAACCCTGCTATGATTCTTTCTGATGGTGCGCTTGGTCAGATGATGGAAAAAGTAATTCTTCCTGAGGAAGGATCACTTCCTAAAACTCCCGCACCCTGGGCAACAACTGGAAAAACAAAAAACAGAGAACACAATATTATTACCTCACTGTTTATTCAGCCGGAAGAAATGGAACAGGTAAATCTTCGCTTGCAGGAAAAATACAAAGCAATACAAAGCGAAGTTAGATATGAAGAAATTCAAACTGAGGATGCAGAAATACTTTTAGTCGCGTTTGGATTGTCATCACGTATTTGTCAGAAGACAGTTGATCTTGCACGTGAAAAAGGAATTAAAGTTGGATTGCTAAGACCGATTACTGTTTATCCATATCCTTATCAAAGATTAAATGAATTAGCTAATCAAGTTGAGTTTATGTTAACTGTTGAAATGAATGCGGGACAAATGGTTGAAGATGTTCGTCTTGCTGTTGAAGGAAAAGTTCCTGTTCACTTTATTGGAAGAATGGGCGGAATGATTTTATCTCCTGAAGATATTCTTCATAAGCTGGAATCAGTCCACGAATCACATAACGCAGTTAATGTATAGGATAAAATGAAATGAACGAAAAATTAAAGAGATCAACACTAAAAAAAATATCATTTTTTATGATACTTATGGTCTTTTCTAATTTTTATAGTTGTGATTTAAATGAACAGGATAAAGTTTTCCGAAGACAGATTACGCTTGAAACTAATTTATCAACTCTGAAAATTGGCGATCTGAATGGCATACGGAATTTAGATACTAGCACTGTCTATCCATATATATTAGAAGATATAGTTAGTACAAGTATTTATTTTTATGGAACTAGAATATATCCCACTCAGGATACAGGATTTATTAAACTAAATATTTACGGTGGAGAAGGTTATAATTCTCAATTAAGCTTCAAAGATTCAATGACTGTCTATACACCTATAGATACCATTGATATAGTTATTAATGAATACCACTTTTTAAGAAACTAATTTCTAAGCAAATAAAATTTGGAAACTTTTATGAAGGAACAGCAATGAAATACACAAAATGGATATTTTTAACAATTACTTGTTTAATATTATCCGATTGTATTTTCGCACAATATAGTCCTTATGTAGGTTATATTCCGACCATTTCTGCTGATCGAAGAGTAGATTGGCGGAATGTTGGGCTTGAGATTAATAGACCTGTAAATTACGACTATATAATTAAAGGAGTTATATAAATGAACGAAAAATTATATTTAGAAGATGAAGAAAATTTAGGAACTCAGGTTGATGAAAGTTACGAGCAAGTTTATTGCAGACCCGATACATTAACTGATATTCCTTTTCATTACTGTCCGGGTTGCGGACACAGCGTTGTTCATAAAGTTTTAATGGAAGTGGTTGATGAGCTTGGAATACAGGAAGAAATAGTTGGCGTTGCACCTGTTGGATGTTCAGTTTTTGCTTATCACTATATGAATATTGATATGCAGGAAGCCGCACACGGAAGAGCAAGTGCCGTAGCAACAGGCATAAAAAGAGTTTTACCAGATAAATATGTTTTCTCATATCAGGGGGATGGTGATCTTGCTGCCATCGGTACAGCAGAAACAATCCATACTGTAAACCGCGGCGAAAATATTTTAATGCTCTTTATCAACAACGGAATTTATGGAATGACCGGCGGGCAAATGGCTCCAACAAGTTTGATCGGACAGGTAACATCAACATCTCCCTATGGAAGAGATGCTGCATCTGTTGGAAATCCAATTAAGATAGCTGATATGTTATGTTTGCTGCCGGGGGCATATTATGTAACAAGACAAGCTGTTCATAATCCAGGTGGGGTAAGAAAATTTAAGAAAGCATTAATAAAAGCATTTGAATATCAGAAACAGAAAAAAGGAACTTGTTTTGTTGAGGTTGTTTCTAATTGTCCATCAGGTTGGAAGATGACTCCGGTAGAAACCATAAAATATCTTGAGGAACAAATGATACCAATGTATCCTCTGGGTGATTTAAAAGTTCCACAAAACTAAATCTGAATATTAAAAGATAAAGGAATTATGAAATGACAAAAGAACATGAAATAATTTTTGCAGGATTCGGCGGGCAGGGAGTGCTTTCGATGGGAAGATTAATTGCTTATGCCGGAATGATTGAAGGAAAAGAAGTAAGCTGGATGCCTTCATACGGACCTGAAATGAGAGGTGGTACCGCAAACTGTACGGTTATAGTTTCTGATTCGAGAATTAGCTCGCCAATAATTTCTGTATTTGATACGGCTATACTTCTTAATCAACCATCTATAGATAAGTTTGAAAAAACAGTTAAGCCGGGCGGACTTTTAATTTATGAACAATCAACTGCCGTACATCCTCCAACCAGAACAGATATTGATATTGTTTGCATTGCGGGTAATGAAGAGGCTGATAAACTAAACGCAAAACAAATTGCTAATATGTTTATGGTTGGTGCGTTTTTAGAAAAACGTCCGATATTAAAAATTGAAACAATAATTGAAGCACTTAAAAAAGCTTTACCTCCGCGCAGACATAATTTAATTCCTTTGAACGAACAGGCATTATTACGCGGAAAAGAATTAGTAAAACTAGCTGAACCGGTCTAAAGATTATGTTGAAGAATTTCCATATTTGTCATTTCGAACGAAGAGAGAAATCTGTTTCTAATATGGGTGAAAGATTTCTCAGTCGTGGGCTCCTTCGAAATGACATTTCTAGAGACGACCAGCAGATAATTAAGTTAGATTAAAATGTATCAGCAAAATAAATCATTATAATACGAGGAAGCCATGGCTGAATTAGATATCAAATGCCAGCACGCGTGTAAAAACACCTGTGCAACTTTAAACGAAGCACTGCGCCGGGAAACAGCAATGGTTAGATTTTACGAAAGTGTTCTGGATGAATGCAATATGCCAGAAGTAAACTCTTATATGGCAGGCCTTGTGGAAGACAAAAGAAAAGTAATCTTAAGTCTTATCCAAAAGCTGAATGAAATTCATGTGCGTTCACAGGCATTGGATGGAATTGCATCCAGCTTTAACAACACCGATGGTTAATTTGGATAAACTTTTCTGATTGACTATATTTGCGCACCACATTTTGAAATGAAAACAGCGTTTATCGCTCAAAAAATAGAAATTACATCGCGGGATGGAGTCCCAATGGGAGTAGCTCAAAATCGGACTCAATAAATTTAGAATTTAGAATTTAGAATTTAGAATTTAGAATTTAGAATTTAGAATTTAGAATTTAGAATTTAGAATTTAGAATTTAGAATTAAAGAAATTACATCGCGGGGTGGAGCAATTGGTAGCTCGTCGGGCTCATAACCCGAAGGTTGTAGGTTCAAGTCCTGCCCCCGCTACTAAGAAAAATCCTTCTCTTTTGAGAGGGATTTTTTATTTTTAAATAGTAACCGGACATAAATTGTTAACAAGTGGAAGGCGGGAGCGGCGAAGTTCTGAGAGAGATCCGTTTTTGTCTCCGTTACTAATACAACAACCCTCTCATATGAGAGGGCTGCACTTATAGGTTGTAATCGGATAAGAATAAATTTCAAATTTGAGATGAAGCGATAAATTATTTAATCACAATCATCTTGCGTGTTGAATTAAAATTTTCACTTTCTAATTTGTAGAAATATACTCCTGAAGAAAGTCCTGATGCATTAAACATCATTTCATGATATCCTTCTTCCATTTCTCCCTTAAATATTTCCGCAACTTTTTCACCAAGTGTATTGTAAACATTTAAGCTTAAGTTTGTTTTAAATGGTATTGCAAACTTTATAGCTGTAGTTGGATTAAATGGATTAGGATAATTCTGATACAAAGCAAAATCTTTTGGTCCGGTTACTTCAACTTCTATCTCATTGCTGTAATTAAATGTTCCATCAAAATCGATTTGCTTTAATCTGTATAAGTATGTTCCCGGTATTTCATTCTTATCTTTAAATGAATAGAATGTTTTATCGGTTGTTGTACCTTTGCCGTTAACAAATCCTATATTTACCCAATTGCCAACTGTAGACTGAGGACTGCGGATTTTGCGTTCAATCTGAAATCCGTTGTTATTATTTTCTGTTGCGGTGCTCCAGGTAAGTACAACATTTCCATCCAGCATTTCTGCGTTGAAAGAAACTAACTCAACCGGAACCGGTGTAGATCCTGTTTTGATTATCATTCCATTTTCTCCAACAGCATAACCCGTGTTTACATCGGTAAAGTACATTCCTCTTACCATATGTCTTGTGTGACTTTCCTGTGGAATCCAGTTAGCGCCTCCATCTGTCGTGCCAAGAATAACTCCGTTCAATCCACCTATAGTTCCGTTATTTGCATCAGTAAATGAAACAGCATTTAGAAAAACAATTGTGTTGCTGTTTTGCTGAACCCATGTTGCTCCTCCATCAGTCGTGTGAAGCACAAGTCCAACCTGTACAGGAAACGGGGTTGAACCAACAGCAGTTCCGTTATTTGCATCGGTAAAACAAACTCCGTAAAGCGGACCGGTTGTACCGGAAGTTTGAGGAGTCCATGTAGAACCTCCATTGGTAGTTCTAAGAATAGTTCCACCATTTCCTACTGCAGTTCCATTATTAATATCCGTAAATGAAACACCCCATAGTGCACTTCCAGTGCCGCTTGATTGAGGTGTCCATGTTGTTCCACCGTTAGTAGTTCTTAAAATTACACCTGATTGACCGACAGTAGTTCCATTATTAACATCGGTAAAAGAAACACTGTTAAGATTTTCTGCAGTACCGCTTGTTTGAGGTGTCCAAGTTGTTCCGCCATCAGTTGTTTTAAGGATATTGCCAAACATTCCAACTGCTGTTGCATTATTAATATCAGGATAAGAAACTCCATAAAGTTCATCTGTTATACCGCTTGTTTGACTAACCCAATTTAAACCGGCATTTGTGGTTTTAAGTATTACACCACCGGTACCCACAGCTATTCCATTATTTGCATCTGCAAATGAAATGGAAGTCATTGCCTGTTCGGATTCACCTTTTAATTCATTAACCCAGGTCAATCCTCCATCAATTGTTCTTAATATCAAGCCCCCAAAACCAACAGCTATTCCATTATTTTCTGAAGACATAGAAATAAAATTAATATCATTCAATGATCCGCTGTTCTGCGGATTCCATGTCGTTCCGCCATCGATTGTTCTAAGAATAATTCCGCCGCTTGCAACAGCAGTACCATGATTTGCATCAGAAAATGAAACGGAATAAATATAATCCCACGGATTTAATCCGCTTGTCTGTGGAACCCAGTTTGTACCACCATCAGTTGTTCTTAGAATCAAGCCTCCTTCTCCAACAACTGTTCCGGTCATCGCATCTGTAAAGGATAAGCCTCTTATTATCCCTGTTACTCCGCTGTTTTGGGGATTCCATGTTGTGCCACCGTTAGTCGTTCTAAGAATAGTACCATTGTTGCCTACAATCGTACCATTATTATTATCTGTAAAATCAACACCCCAAAGTTCTTCTGTTACACCGCTGGTTTGAGGAGTCCAAGTTGTACCACCGTTTGTTGTTCTTAAAATATGGCCGCTGTTTGCTACAATTGTTCCATGATTGGCATCAGAAAAGCTGACAGAGTGAAGTTGAAAATTTGTACCTGATTCCTGACTTACCCATGTCGCTCCGCCATTTGTGGTTTTTAAGATCTTGCTGTTAAGACCAACTGCAGTTCCGATGTTTGCATCAACAAAATAAACTGAATGAAGCAAAAGAGTCACACCTGACTCCTGATTGGTCCAGGTTGCCCCGCCATCTGTTGTTCTGATTATTGATCCATTTTCACCAACAGCGGTACCGTTATTGGCATCGGTAAAAGAAACACTGTTTAAAGTATTTCCCTGTGGTAATGGATTTTGCCAGTACCATTGGGCATCGGAAGTACTGAAGCTTATTACTAAATAAGCAAGCACTAACGCAGAGAATCGAAGAAGTTTATATGTCATATTTATCCTTTTATTTTGTTTATGGTTATAAGAAAAATTTATTCATTTAATTTTTTTTTGAATGTCCCGATGCTTACACCATCAGCCCAATAACTTTCAAAAACTTTTTTTAAAGCTGTTGCATAGCTAGGATGATCAACTACCATGCTGGTTATATTTGGTTTTAAAGAGATCCTGTCATTTAAAGCAAACATTACCAGGGTTTCATCACTTATTACCAGTTTCATTGGCAGTTTTTCTATAAGTCTGGCTTCTTCACCAATTTCCTGGTATATCTCAACGGTCTTAACAAGATCTTTTAATTCTTCTGTGGATAATCCATCGTATTCATATAAACCTTTTATAACGATGTTTTGCTTTTTAAATATTTCCTTTTCTTTTTCAATATTGTCTTCTAAACTTGGTGTTGTGTATGGCGGCTTTGTAAAAACAAGTAATTCTTTTTTAGTACGCTGCTGAATATCAACCCATTTTTCACCAATCTGTCTTTTATCGGTCAGTACCTCTATATAATCAAACGGTTCAAAGCTGTCTGAACTATTCTTATGGAAAGAGACTAACTCTTTCTCGAGTAAGTCGGCAGCTCTTCTCTTTTGTTCAATATCAATTTTTTGTTTTTGCTCAAAATCAATTTTCTTTTCTTCAACAATCTGCTCATAATTATTTACAATATTCTTTAATGCTATTTTGGGATTTATGCTTCTGAAAACTTTATTACCATTCCTGTTGCTTTCTGTGCAAATACCTTTATGTACCAGGTTTTGGAGGATTTCATAAATTTTTGTTCTTGTAATAGTTGTGATTTTTGTTAGTTCCGGTGCGGTAAATTCTTTTCTTTGAAGAAGTGCGATGTAAACTTCAGCTTCTCTTTTGGTCAGGCCGATTTGCTGCAATTTTGTTATTAATTCCATAATTCTTCTTTTAAGTAAATTTGTAAAGAT
This sequence comes from Ignavibacteriales bacterium, assembly GCA_003538625.1. Lineage (GTDB taxonomy): Bacteria > Bacteroidota > Ignavibacteria > Ignavibacteriales > Ignavibacteriaceae > IGN3. Next base: position 80,015 of record DPRR01000007.1, on the reverse strand, counting down.
TGTCTCCCTTTACTAAAGGGATACATAAAAGTTAAACTTGTACTTTCAAAATTGCAAGAGATTTTTTTATTGCTTAATAATTAATATCCGGAAAATGTTTACAAACGTGAGAAAATCTCTAATCCACGTAAAATAACTCTCAATCCCATTGGTTTGAACGTGTTCTTATCTCTTTATGGTGCTATCCCATCAGAATAGGCGAAAACCCCATTGGAATGATTCAAATTTGCAGCGTCAATTTTTAATTACAAAAAAAGGAGCAATAAAATGAAAAATTTGTTAATCGCAGTTTTTGTAACACTTATAACCGTTCAAATAGCTGCACAGGATATCTCATTAACGCAGTTTCGCAATAATGACCAGAATCATTTTTATGCAGACCTTATCGGTAAAACAGCTGCATTAAATGGCAACTGGGGTTTGTTCGGCGGACTGAGGGCAGGGTATAAATTAAATAATATTATCAATGTTGGATTAGCTGCTCATGGTTTAATACCAAATAAGCTTGGTCATTCTTATATAAATCAAAAAGGTAGGGATGAACTTCATTTTGGTTATGGTGGAATTGAGGCTGCATACAATTACAACCTATCCGATAAGCTCTCTCTATCCGGTATAATTATGATTGGGGCAGGGCGCGCTGATTATGAGTTCCTTGGTGGTAATGATTATTTTTTTGTTGCAGAACCAGGTGCTGCAGTTAATTTCTGGATTATCGATTGGTTCGGATTAGGTTATTCTGCAAGTTACCGTTTGGCATCCGGAGTAAAATATTCTGATTTCTCTAATGCAAGTTTTAGCGGCTGGTCTATGGATCTTGATTTCAAATTCACTTTTTAAAATTCATTCTAAAAAAATAATTACTTAACTAAAATTGGCGGAGCAAATTTTAACAGACCGGGCTCCGCCAAACTTATTTATATTAGTTAAACACAACCGCACAACCATAATGAAGGAAACAATAGCATTACTTATAAGCATACTTACAATACTGATTGTTCTCATTGTATTGATCTTTAAGCTGGTTAAATAAATTTATCAATCAATATCCTGATAATTTTATGTTAACTGCTTGCGGTATTGCGAAGGTGTTGTTCCCGTGTGCTTTTTAAAGATTGTATTAAATGCGGATTTTGAATTAAACCCCGAATCAAAAGCAATTGCAATAAGACTGTACTTTTGCGATTCATTTTCAGCCAGTCTCCGTTTTACCTCTTCCACCCGGTAGCGATTAATAAAATCATAAAAATTCTGATTGATCCGTGTATTTAATATCTCAGATAAATTATGAGGTGACACGGATAATTTTTCTGCTAAATTGCGCAATGTTAAATCACAATTTAAATATGGCTTATCGGTGTCCATCATCCGAAGCAGATTATCTAAATGACTCTTTGCTTCAGTGTCTGCCAGACCTGATTTCTGATAACTCGTTATTTCAGCAGTTTTTGTTTTCCTTTCCGGTTCCGGTCTTTCTTCTGATTTATTAATAACCTGATCAAATATTTGCGGCTGACGTAAACTTAAATATCCGATTGAATATATTAATACGGATGCTGACATATAAATAAATCCATCCATCTCAATATTTTTATCTGCTACTGCATGAACAACATAACTTATTACAACAACACCCCATATAACACTTAACCCGATAGTCAAATGTTTTAACCAATTTAAATTAATTCGTTCAATATTAGAATAAGAATTTCTTATCCTGTTATTATAAACCCGTACAACACGTATCGTTAAAAACACATAAATTATTCCGTAAAACGGTTTTAGATAATTCATTAATTCTAACACTAATGGAGTTTCAACCTCACCTCTTAACAATGCAAATTTAAACTCACTGCTTTTCAGATAAACAAAAGCAATTCCATATATCACAACAATAAAAAAAGGAATAAAATGCAGATAATATTTTAATTTGAAATCATTGCTGCTCGAGCTTATTAATTTTGCATAAAGATAAAATATCGGTCCGTATAAAAACGGAAATGCATATGTTATCCCAATAAACCCGGGCATCTCTTTATAATACCCAAATATTATATAAGCGGAATGGAAAACATCAATAGAAAGAGCAAGCATTGCAATTGTCAAAACAACATTAGCCGTGTGATTGATTTTTTTTGTAAATAATAATATTGATAGGAGCAAGCCCTGCATAGCGCCCAATAGTAATATGTACTCTACTATTTTGATGTGAACAATTCCTTTAAATTATTATCAATCATTATTTTAATGAACTAAAAATATATTTAGCAAAGCTTTTATAAAAATCTATTCTAAGACAAAATTAAAACTTTATTATAAATTTTTAAGTCTTATTACAACTCCTGGCGTTTTTTTAATACCCCGGGATAATAAGCCAATCCCAATAGTATTGATACCTAAATAGATTATTATGTTAATGATAATAACTAAAGTAGGTTTACACTCACAAAAAAAATATATCGTTTGAATAACGAGCAATAATATTTATTTTAGAATACAAAATTTTTAATAAAAAGAATTCGCTTACATTTTTCGATTTCCATATGATATCAAAAAAAATCAAAATACTCCTAATTGAAGACAATCGGCTCTTGCGGGAAGGTATTGCTGCGCTGTTAAAAAAACAGCCTGATATGAATGTTGTCTCAACGGTCGGAAATGGCGAAAATATTCTAGCTCTTATCAAAAACACAAGACCACATATAGTGCTTCTCGATCTCGGTTTAAGAAGTCAGAATAGTTTGCAAATTGTAAAGTTAGTTCAGAATGATTTTCCCGTAGTCAAAATCATAGTCATGGATCTTATTCCATTACAAACAGATGTATTTGAATTTGTGCAAGCCGGTGTTTCTGGATTTATGTTAAAAGATATTAGCGTTACGGAATTTTTAAAGACGATAAGATCTATTTATGAGGGTGTCCGGGTTCTACCGCCGCACTTAACCGGATCGCTTTTTTCACAAATAGTTGATCATGCCGTTAATGGATTAGCACCCAAAAAGTTAGCCGAATCAATTACTATGACTAAACGTGAACGGCAGGTTATTGCATTAATCGCTGATGGGAGTACCAATAAAGAAATTGCACAACAACTTCACCTTTCAATATATACAGTAAAAAGTCACGTACACAATATCCTGGAAAAATTGGCTCTCAACACACGTGTACAGATAGCAAAGCATGCACATCTTTCTGATGTTTACAAAACAGAGATCGACGAAACTTCGTTACTGGACGAATAATTCAACTTTCTCTCTATAATTCATTCCAAAGATTTAAATCCTTTTTCATCCTTTTGGGTGATTGTTATCAATGGTATTTCTCAATATGATTGTTCAGCAATGAACAGGACAATAAAGCTATAAGATTAAGAATAGTTAAGAAAATTAGTGTTGGCTTTATAAACTGTTGATTGTGTATAGATCCACCATTCCCGACTGCAAACCTGGACTAAGTTTGCAGTTGGGAAATTATTTAAGGATTGCTGTGAGAATCCACTAATGTTTATCTGACACAGATAATTAGTAAACTCATTTCCATTTTTCTCACTTTTAAAATCTAATTTATATGAAAAACAAATCACTCTATCTAATTATTGCGGCATTATTATTCTCGGCAATTAGTATCAATTCATCTTACGAAAAGAAAACCGCTAAAATATCAAACTCATACTTTCCAATAAACAATGGTCAGATATTGGTGTATGAATCATCGTTTGGCGAAAGCAGTACAAAATATATTCAGGATGGGGAGTTGATTATTAGCCTTAGCGAGGGAGATGATTTTAAATACAAACAATCCTTAATGATAAAGGAAGATGGCGTTTATTCAATAAAAACATATCAATACTTAAAAATATTTTTATTCTTAAAAAAAGAAGCTACGGTTACATACAGCAAACCTTTATTAAGATTTCCTCTTCCGTTATTACCAGGTGCCCGGTGGGAATGGGAGGGGGAAGAATATTCAGATGGTGATGTAAATAAGGTAAAGGTTACGGGGAAAGCATTTGCAAAAGAATTTATTATGACAAAAGCCGGAAACATAGAAGCAATAAAAATAGAAACAATTATTGAATCCGGTGAAGATGTTAAAAATAGAATAACAGAATGGTATGCTGAGGGTCTTGGTTTAATAAAAGCAAGGATTATAATTGAAGGCGGAGGAATGATGGGATTGCTTAGAGACGTTTTAGGATATGGAACCATTGATTTTGAATTAGCTGAAATCAGAACAGAATAGACGATTAATTATATTTGCTTATTATTTGAATACAACTTTATAAAATTGTATCCGCAATAATAATTTTTTCATCAATACAAACCTCATTAATCTCATTTAAAAGTATTAACCCTTTTTTCATCCCAATGCTCTATTACGTGTTATGCAATAGTTGCGTAATATTTTTTTGTAATAAATCGATAAAACTAAATTTAATCATAAGGAGTTAATCATTAATGAACAAAATTAAAAACTATTCGATGTTGTGGCTAATACCACTGATGCTGGTAATGATGATTGCCGGTTGCGACGATAGACTAGGGATAGTTTATCCACCCGCCGGGAATGCACCTACAGTAATATCTACTGTGCCCGTAAATGCCGCCACAAATGTTGCATTGAATCAACAAATTGCTGCTACTTTTAGTGAAGTGATGAATTCTGCTACACTAACTACCGCAACATTTACGTTGATGCAAGGTACGACTCTTGTTCCAGGTACTGTTACATACTCTGGTACTACAGCAACATTTTCGCCTACAAGTAATCTAACAGCTAGTACGCTTTATACGGCTACGGTTAAAATCGGGGCAAAGGATCTTGATGGCAATGGTCTGGCTGATAACTATGTCTGGAGTTTTACAACAGGGACAACCAGCACCAATTATACAGTAGCATTATCATCAAATCCAACAGCTGGTGGAACAACAAGCGGTAGCGGTACATTTAATTCAGGATCATCAGTCACGGTAACCGCAACACCAAATTCCGGATATATCTTTACAAACTGGACAGAAAACGGAACCGAAGTATCAACAAATGCAAGTTATACTTTTACAATAATTGGAAACAGAACATTAGTAGCAAATTTTGAGACTGGGAGTTCTTATACCGTTTCACTATCATCAAATCCAACAGCGGGTGGAACAACGAGCGGTAGCGGTACATTTAATTCAGGGTCATCAGTTACGGTAACCGCAACGCCAAATTCCGGGTATACATTTACTAACTGGACAGAAAATGGAACCGAAGTATCAACAAATGCAAGTTATACTTTTACAATAATTGGAAACAGAATATTAGCTGCTAACTTTGCATCAGGAGGTATTATAATAGATCTTGGAACCGCAAGTACTTTTGGAGGTTTTGGAGGAAGTGCCGGACATACCAATCAGGGAATTTTTACTGTCATTAATGGTAATATAGGAACAACAGCAGCCTCGACTTTAGTTACCGGATTTCATGATACGGGTGGAAATGTTTTTACCGAAACTACCCTAAATATCGGTACAGTTAATGGAGTAATCTATTCCGCCCCACCAGCACCGGGCACAGCGGAAAAATTTGCTATTGCTCAACAGGCATTAATAGATGCTACAACAGCATTTAACTATCTTGCCGGACTACCGGGCGGACCTGATCCAGGCGCGGGTGAGTTGGGTGGATTAGTTTTAGCACCCGGAACTTATACCTCTGGATCCGGAACATTTGATATCACATCAGGTGATTTAACACTTGATGCGCAGAATGATCCTAACGCAGTGTGGGTTTTTCAGATGGCACAAACACTTACTGTAGGTTTAGCCGGACAACCACGCAGCATCATTCTTATAAATGGTGCAAATGCTAATAATGTGTATTGGCAGGTTGGTAGTGCTGCAACAATTAATGGTGCAGGCGGTGGTACTATGGTCGGAACAATTATCGCTTATTCAGGCGTTACTTTTTCGACTGCAGGTGTTGTTGCACTTACCACACTTAACGGAAGAGCTTTGAGTCTTAATGCTTCTGTTACAATGGTAAATACTGTTGTAAATGTACCGTAGCATTTATAAGTAAGTGAATATATAAATGATTAGGTGAGGAGATTAAAACTTCTCACCTTAAGATTTCAAATGTGTGTGCAAACTGATGGCACTGTTTGAATAATTGATCAATAATAATTTTAAAAGTACTGTTTCAAATAGTACTACAATGATTTAAAAATATAAAGGCAACTTGAAATGAAATTTTTCTTAATTACGCTTACATTGATGCTAACTATTAGCATGGGTGTATTACAAGCACAAACAGTAACTGATAGCTGGGCATTTGGTTTTGGTTTCAGTTATCCCAGATTTCAATCAGTGAACATAACCTCATTAAACTCTGATTATGGAGCATATCTTTCAATCCAACGAAATTTTTCTGAACATGTTGGATTAAGATTTAAAGGCGGATATTCTCATCTGGAAGGAGAATGGAGCGATGCAAATTTTATCGCAAATACAGCTGAGACTAATCTTATTACAGGAGATCTGGATTTGCTATTATATCTTGTTCCATGCGAACCGGTTTCACCTTATCTGTTTGCAGGAGTTGGGTTCAATCACAAATCAATAACTAATGGTCAAACAACTCCTCCCGATGATAATAAATTCGGATCGCAATTAAATGTAGGTGGTGGTGCTGAATTCAAATTTAATCCAAGCTGGAGTTTAGTTACGGAGTTTGGTTATCATATGACAAACAATTCAGAGCTTGAAGGAACTATTGTTCCTGCTGAGTTGAACGGACGGGATTCTTATATAAATCTTAGCGCCGGTCTCAATTTCTATTTTGACAGAGGCAAAAAGTCGGAGCAGTGCGAACCCTGCGAGGGAATTACGATGGATATGAAAGACATGACTGACTACAACAAAATTGAATCTATGATCAAGAAGCACATTCCAAAAGAAGTTATTAAAGAAGTTGTAGTTGAAAAAAATATAATTGCTGTTTCAGATGACAGACTGGTTCTGATCGGCGTTAATTTTGCATTCGATAAATCGGAACTATTACCCGAATCATATTCTGTACTTGATAAATCAGTAAAGTTATTAAATGACAGACCTGAGATTAAAGTTGAGATTGAAGGTTATACGGATTACATCGGAACCGAAGAATACAACCAAAAACTTTCTGTAGAGAGAGCTGAAACAGTCAAAGCTTATCTTATATCTAAAGGTATTGCTGCAAACAGACTTTCAACAATCGGTTACGGAAAAGGCAATCCGATTGCAAACAATGAATCTGAAGACGGCAGAGCAATGAATAGAAGAATTGTATTTAAAATTATTAAATAATTAATATTTAAAGAATGTATTAATGTCCCTGTAGCTTAAAATTCCAGGGACATTATGGGGATTTTAGTTTAGTGCACTTGATAGAAAGATCTTTTAAGAATACAATATTTACCATCTGATAAAAACGAAAATGGAGAAATATTTTATTCCCAAGTTTTACTTCTCAGGAAAAAACCAAATAATATCATCTAAAAGATGTAGTCCCTTTTTCATCCCTTTGTACGATTGATTGAATGCGCTGCCTCTGTTAAGTTATAGTGCCCTGATAAAAGAAAAGGCTGATTATAAGATTTTCTAAAAGAATAATCTGTACAATAAAAAAAAATATTTCGAAATAAGCGCTTTTAAATAAAAATACGCTGCAAATACAAACAAACACAACGAGGATAAAATGAAAAAACTGGTTTACTTATTCGTATTACTTGGATTGGTTGCTTTAAGTCAACCCAACCAGGCACAATTTAAAGATTGGGGTACCAAATTCGGTATCCGGGGAAGCATATTATTTCCTGAAAACGAATTTGCAAATTTAGGACTTAGTGGCAATGACAACACTTCTTTCGATTGGTTCAAGACTTCATATCTTGCAGAAGGATTTTTTGCTGTTGAATTAAATAATGCATTAGAACTGTCATTAAATGCAGGTTACGGAAAATATGCCGGTCTGGCTTATTTTGATAATCCTAATGTAACTAATGGTGAATACGAATCTACAATAATTCCGGTTACATTACGGTTTAGGATGAGTCCTTTCGATATGAAAGGCTGGAATCCGTATTTCTATGTTGGCGGCGGAATTATGCATTATAGTGTAGATACCAAACCAACTAATGTTGGCGGAGTTGCTACCGAACCGGATGGCTGGGTTGCAATTATTCCTGCCGGTATTGGTATTGAAGTTGCACTTGGGGAAAGAGTACTTTTGGATTTTGGATTAGGCGGAGCAATGTCTTCCACTTATGATTTGGATGGCTACAGAACGTCTGCTGGTGAAGATCTTTGGGACTCATATTACAGCGCTTCTTTAGGTTTAACATTTACTGGTGAAAATTGTAAATCTGATAAAGATAATGATGGACTTGGCAAATGTTTAGAAAAAGAAATTGGTACAGACCCGAATAATCCTGATACAGATGGTGATGGATTGAATGATGGGGAAGAATATCTTAACTACAAAACCAATCCGTTACAGGCAGATACTGATTTAGACGGATTAGGTGATGCTCAGGAAGTAAAAACCACAAGGACAAATCCGCTTATTGCTGATACAGATAATGACGGATTAAAAGACGGTGAAGAAGTCAACAAATACAAAACCGATCCTTTAAAAGCTGATACAGATGGTGATGGATTAAATGATGGCGATGAAGTAATGAAGTATAAAACCGATCCATTAAAAGCAGATACCGACGGTGAAGGATTAAAAGATGGACAGGAAGTTAACGGAGTAAATGTCGAGTTAAGAATAGTTGGAAGCCCGGTTGAGACGAAGCTGTTTAAAACCGATCCTTTAAAAGCTGATACAGATGGTGATGGACTAAATGATTATCAGGAAGTAATGACTTACAAAACCGATCCACTAACAGTTGATACCGATGGCGGTTCTATTGGTGATGGAGTTGAAGTGAAACGCGGCTCAGATCCTTTGGATCCTTCTGATGATGTAGTAAAAATGAATGTACCTATTGTACTTGAAGGAATTACTTTTGCTTTCAATAAGTCAGAAATCACTCCTGAATCCGATAAAGTTCTTATGGGCGCTCTTAAAACATTACAGATGCATCCTGATATCGTAGTTGAAATAAGCGGGCATACAGATAATGTGGGAAGTAATGCTTATAATCAAAAACTATCGCAAAGAAGATCTGATGCTGTTAAAGCATGGCTTGTTGCTAAGGGAATACCCGCTGACAGAATCACTTCTGTTGGATATGGCGAAGAACATCCAAGAGTTCCGAATGATACTGAAGATAACAAGAGACTGAATAGAAGAATTGAGTTCAAACGAATAAAATAGTTTGAGTTTAATCTGTCTTTTCAAGGGTGTCCTTCGGGACACCCTTTTTTTTACATTATCGAACAATTAGAAATCCTTAAATGAGAAAATATCCTAAATACCTTAACTTTAAAATCTTAAGCAATTAGAATCCAACTACCATCAATCAATTTGGTATAGTCCCTTTTTCATCCCTTTGCCTGATTGTACTAAATTATAATTCTATCTATCATTATTAAGAATAAATTATAATTAACACATCAATGGAAAAAATAATTTTACATAAGTCCCAATCTGAAAACAAAGTAACTGAAGTAGTAATAGAAGAATCAGTTGAAGTTGTTAAAGATTCAATGTTTAAAAAATTCTTTTTAGAAGTATCCTCTCTAACGACTTTTACTTTACGATTTTTTAAAGAAGCAATTAAACCGCCATACGAGTTTAATGAACTGATGAAGCAATCCTTTTTGATTGGTTACAAATCGCTTCCCTTAATAGCTATTACAGGTTTCATAATCGGACTAGTATTAACAATTCAATCAAGACCTACGCTGGCAAAGTTTGGATCTGAATCATTGCTGCCTGCAATGGTCGCGGTTTCACTGATACGTGAAATTGGTCCTGTAATAACGGCACTAATTTTTGCCGGAAAAGTCGGCTCCGGAATTGGAGCAGAGCTCGCATCGATGAATGTGACAGAACAAATTGATGCAATGCAGGTATCAGACAATAATCCATTTAAGTATCTTGTTGTTACAAGAGTTCTTGCTGCAACATTAATGCTTCCGATACTGGTAATACTTGCCGATGGCTTTGGTCTTCTGGGATCATTTGTTGGTGTTAACATAAAAGGAGACGTAAGTGCTTACTTATTTTTTTCTCAGATTTTTCAAAGTCTGGAATTTAATGATCTGATACCGGCAATCATTAAAACTTTTTTCTTCGGTTATGCCATCGGTCTTATAGGAAGCTATAAAGGTTATAATTCAAATAAGGGTACTGAGGGTGTTGGAGAAGCGGCAAATTCAGCCGTGGTTCTATCGTCATTGATGGTTTTTATAATAGATATGATAGCAGTGCAAATTACAAGTTTGCTTCAAGGTTAAAATTGAGCAGTTAGAAAAATGCAGGAAAATACGACCAATATCGAAACAAAAAGTAAAACCATTGATAAACAGAACAATGATGTTGTGATTGAAATGGAACATCTTAAAAAATCATTCGGAAAGAATCACGTACTGCGGGATATTAATCTGGTTGTTAATAAAGGTGAAAACCTTGCTGTACTTGGACAATCCGGAACCGGTAAATCTGTACTTATTAAATGTATTGTCGGATTAATAGATATTGATGACGGTAAGCTTTTAATATTCGGACAGGATATTTCTGAGCTAAAAAATAAGAAGCTTGTCGAAATACAAAAAAAAATTGGTTTCCTTTTTCAGAGCGGTGCTCTTTATGATTCAATGACTGTTAGAGAAAATCTTGAATTTCCATTGAGAAAACAATTGAACAGGTTGTCAAAAGAAGAATTAGATTCGCTTATAAAAGAATCATTGCACGATGTGGGACTTGATAAAGCAATTGATAAAACTCCCTCAGAACTTTCCGGAGGTATGCGTAAGCGTTTAGGTTTAGCCAGAACATTAATATTAAAACCTGAGATAATGCTTTATGATGAACCCACAACAGGGCTGGATCCAATAACATCAAAAGAAATAAGTAATCTCATCCTGGAAGTACAAAGAAAATACCACACTACTTCCATCATTATTACTCACGATATTGAATGTACTAAGCTAACAGCGGATAGAATTATTGTAATTAAAGATGGAATATGTGCTGCAGAAGGAACGTTTGACGAGCTGGAAAAATCTGCAGACCCATGGATAAGATCATTTTTTGAATGAAACAGAGTGCAATTAAGCAGGAGTATTTAAAATGAAAAAGAATTCAACTAATAAAATCAAGCTTGGGATATTTGTTTCCCTTGGTCTGGTGGTACTGATTTTAGCAATATATTTTATCGGGGAAAAACAGCTTCTATTCAGAAGTACATTCCGTCTATCCGGCGTTTTCAAAGATGTTGCCGGACTTCAGACTGGAAATAATGTGCGCTTATCCGGAATAAATATAGGAACAGTAGAAAGTATAAGCTTAGTAAGTGATACAACTGTAAGAGTTGATATTGTTATTGATGAAAGCAGCAGAAAGTTTATTAAGAAAGACGCAATTGCTACTATCGGTTCAGAGGGACTTATCGGTAATAAAGTACTGGTTATAAATCCCGGAACCGGTGGTAAAGAAAGTATCGAGGATAATGATAGGATACAAACTGCACAGCCAATTGCTATTGATGATATTATGGTATCATTAAAAACTACGATCGATAATACAGCACTTATTACAGGTGATCTGGCTAAGATTTCAACAAATATTGAATCAGGAAAAGGAACTATCGGCAGGCTGATGATGGATCAAACCTGGAGAGAAAATATACAAGCTACTATTGTTAATTTAAAAGAAGGTTCCGATGAATTTAAAATAGTTATGGACAAGGCAGGTGAGATTGACAGTATATTGATTGCAATAAAATCAACCATCGGATATACGGCTGCTATTACTTCTGATTTGGGGGCAATTACGAACAGCTTACAATCCGGAGAAGGAACTATAGGAAGACTGTTAATGAATACAACGGCCGCAGAGAATTTTGATTCAACTATGATCAATTTAAAAGAAGGCACGGCCGCCCTTAAATTATTATTGGAAAAAGCGCAAAACAGCTGGCTGTTAAGTTTTTAATTACGAAAAAAAATCTGTGAAAGGAATTTTTAAACCAATTTTTTTATAGACAAAACGATATTCTAAGAATTAAAATATTTTGATAAAGCACAACTTCAAAAATCTACTAATCTAAAGGATGTAGTCCCTTTTTCATCCTTTCGCCTGATTGAATTACCATCCTTCAATTCTTACTTTAATATTGAATCTAAACACATAATTAATAATAAAAAGGAAACTACCATGTTATATACAATCGCTGTTGTTCTTATAGTTTTATGGCTGCTTGGGCTGTTAACATCATACACAATGGGTGGTGTTATTCACGTTCTGCTTGTTATTGCAGTTATTATGATTTTAATAAATGTAATTAATGGACGACGTGCACTCTGAGTGTTTGTTAAATGTTGAAATTTTATATCAACATTAAATCGTATTTGAAAACAAACTTTAAATTTTTCAGATACTTATTAATTAAAGCCAGAGAAATAGAAGCAAATAAATATGGTTGAGCAGATTAATCTATCCCGTGCAATGTACATTCTTATCAGCGCGGCAGCATTAGTAATAATTATTGCGGGGATTAATCTTGCTCAATCAATTGTTGTTCTGTTTCTTATTTCTTTTTTCCTTGCATTGCTTGGTACTCCACCGGTGCTATGGTTAAAGGAAAAACATATTCCCTCTGGCTTTGCAGTATTGATTGTTATGATTGTTATGATAGCAATCATACTTTTAATCAGTGTACAAATCGGCTCATCTTTTAGCGGATTTATAGGTGAATTACCCGCATTACAAACACGCATTCAGGAGCAAGTTTTAGAACTTACTGCGCTTTTAAAAAGCAAGGGAATTATAGTAAACAAAAAATTTTTTCTGGAATATGTTAATCCTGAAGCAATAATGAAGCTTACTGCAGATCTGTTAACGGGATTAAGTTCTGTAATTTCTGATCTTGTTTTAATTCTACTTACAGTTACATTTATATTACTTGAAGTTTCGAGCTTCCCGCTAAAACTCCGTGCTGTACTAGGGGACCCGAAACAAAAATTTCCTCAGTTTACAAAGTTTGCTAATGATATGAAACGCTATATGATTATTAAAACTTTGATCAGTTTGGCCACAGGTATTTTGATTGCCACCTGGTTGTACATTTTAAATGTAGATTACCCGCTGCTATGGGGATTTCTTGCTTTTCTGCTCAATTATATTCCCAATATAGGTTCTATCGTAGCTGCCATTCCTGCAGTCATATTAGCTTTTATTCAGTTAGGGCTTGGAGGTGCAGTAATGGTAACCCTGGGATATATAACTGTTAACTTTGTAGTGGGTAATGTAATTGAACCACGCGTTACAGGCAGGAAACTAGGGCTATCAACACTGGTTGTATTTATCTCTGTAATTTTTTGGGGAGGATTGCTTGGATTAGTAGGTGCAATTCTATCAATTCCTCTTACTATGACGCTTAAGTTTGCTTTTGAAAACCATGAAAGCACACGATGGTTTGCATTACTGCTTGGTTCTGAAAAAATGGATCAACCTTCTTCTCCTAAATAATAGATTAACCAAAATATAATCACTCACCCTAAGGATGTAATCCCTTTTTCATCCTTTCGCCCGATTGTACAACGCTTTATTACTTTATATCATATCTTCGTAATCATTCAATTAAATAGTAAAATGTATTTTTTGCATTACTAAATCAAAAAGCCTAAAAAGAGCCGCTTAAAAAAAGAGAACTCTTTTTTGGGAAATGTTCTGATAAAAATATTTTGAAAGGAAAAAAACTATGTCACTAATAACACTTGTTATTGTTTTGGTTGTTGTTGGAGTTGTGCTATGGCTTATCAACAGCTATATACCGATGCAGGCCACCATTAAAAAGATCTTGAATGTGGTTGTGGTTATTGCTGTTATTCTATGGCTGCTAAGTGCATTTGGAGTTATCGGAAGCCTCGATACAATTCGTATTGGTAACTAAAAGTAAATTGAAATTCCTCATTCTTAATTGAAGTAATTCAGTTAAGGATGGGAGATTTTTAAAGATGAGTATAATAAATCAGTTCTTTACAAAATGATTTGAACTATAAAATTCATCAATAATAACAAAAGAGATTAGTTATGGAGATTATTGGAACTCTGGTTGTCGGTTTAATTGCGGGAGTAATTGCAAAATTACTAATGCCCGGTAAAGATCCCGGTGGCTGCATAATTACAATTTTGCTTGGAATTGCCGGTGCATTTGTTGCAACTTATCTTGGTAAATTATTAGGTATATATGAACCGGGTGATACCGCTGGTTTTATTGGTGCAACTATTGGAGCAATAATTATTTTATGGTTGTACAGGATTATCCTTAAGAGAAAAAAGTAAAAGCTTATTAATATCGTGCATTATTACTTGTAATCACTTTAAAAGTCTTTATTGTAGCCATAGAATATTTATCAGCATAAAAGATGTAGTTCTTTTTTCATCCTATTGCCCGATTGATTCAATTTATATTCATATATACATTTAATCGGAATTAAATAATAAAAGTTTTATCATTAATTGAAAGGAAGATATATGTCTGGTAATAATAATAACGTTAAAGGGTTTCTGATTGGATTTTTAGCCGGTGGCAGCGTTGGAGCAATAATTGCATTATTAACTACTCCTAAAAGCGGCAAAGAACTAAGAGGAGACATAAAACAAAAGTCCGGTGAATATTTTGATGAAGCTGACAAGTATTATCAGGAGAAAAAAACCAAAGCCGGTGAAATGTTTAACGAAGGTAAAAGAAAATACGCGATGATGATGAATGATTTAAAATCAAAACCTGAAGAAATTCTAAAAGATGCAGAACGCGTTTATAATGATGCAAAAACAAAAACAAAAGAAGCTTTACATTCCGGTAAAGAAAAAATAGAAACAGAAACTGAAAGATTAAAGTTTTCAGTTAAAACCGGAATAGATGCATATAATGAAAACAAGAAAATCTAATTTAAAATGGACTTAATAGAAATTTTAACCATTATACTGCTCATATCAGCATCAGCACTTTGTATTGCACTGATTTACTTTATTTATCGGATTGTTAAATCAGTGCATTCTATTAGTTTGGATATGGAGGCATTATCATATAGTCTAAATCCGCTAATTGAATCAACTCTTGAGTTTTCAAATAAAATGAATCTCATCACTAATGAAGTTAACTCCCAGCTTCAGACGACCAGATCAGTTGTTAACAGTATCCGATCTCATGTGGATGAAATTTTAAATGCAGAAACTAAAATTCGTAATGGAATAGAGAATGCTGTAATGCCAATATTTAAAAATGTAAACGCTGTGGGCGTCGGTATTACATCGTTTTGGCGAAACTATAAAACGGGCAAACAGAAAAAGTATATCTTATAAAGAAAGAAGAATTAAGATGTCTAACTTAGTAATATATTTAATCGGAACAGTATTTGTTGCCGGTGGTTTAGCATGGGGAGCCAATGAGATGGGCGTTCCCCCGGTATGGATTATTATAAGTGTCATAATCATAATTGGTTTGGGCATTATGGCAGCCGTGTCAAAAACACGTCAGAAAGAAAGTTCAGATACTAATACTTGAAATACAACACAGCAGCATGCAAGAACTCTCTTTAAAACTCTACGAGATTGTTAATTTCATTATTATTCTCTTTTTAGCATTGTACAAAATTAACACTTTCAAAATATACTATTACTGATTATCATTTATCTGCATTCTTTAATTTCATGAACTTGTAATTTCCATTTGATAACTAATCCAAAAGATCTAGTCCATTTTTCATCCATTTGACTGATTGATTTATGTGCATAAGTCATAGTAATCTATTATAGAAAATGCTTGGAAATATTCATTAATAAATCTATATCAAAAACTGATTTGGTTAGAAAGTTATTACACTTGTGATAACACTTAATGTTCGGGTTACTTATGATTGATTCATTAAGAATTAGTAGTGTGACATGTTCAAATATGTGAGTAGAAAAAACGATTTTTTGTCAATATAAATTTGTCTTATTTAATTTCGTTAGGAGAAAACAATGAGAGAATTTAAATTCGTTTTCTTTTTGGCTAGTATATTAGCAATGGTTGCACCATTAATGCTCTTCGAATTCAATTCTATAAAGATCGCTTCAGCTTATGCACAAACAAAAGATCAATGCACTGAAAAGCTAAATATAGCTGAAAAAGAATATCTTTCAGGAAAATATACTGAAGCAATAGAATTAATTAATCAGTGCTTAGATAAGGCAAATCTGATAGATCTTGAAAAAGAAAAAGCATATAAACTATTGAGCTTAGTCTATATATCTATGGACTCAATAAATGAAGCAAATAATGCCGTAAAAAATCTGCTTATAATAAACCCTAATTTTAAAACAACCCCTGGTAAAGATCCACAAACCTTACAAGTTTTTATTGAGAATATTGCGCAGACCTTAACTCCCGAAATCAATTTTATTACACCAAGCTCAAGAATTCAAAATGGAAATGAGTTCACAATGAGAGTTAATGGCTTAAATTTTACCCACGGTTCTGAGGTTAGGATTAATGGAAACGGAAAATCAACAAGCTTTATAAGTGACTCGATTTTACTGGCAAAAATCCCGGCAATTGATATCACCCTTGATGGTGAGTATGAAATAACTGTCTACAGTCCAATATTGAAAGGAATAATCTCCAATCCCAAAAGATTCGAAGTTGAATCCTCATCAATGTCTCTTTGGAAATGGTTTGCTACGGGAGGCGCAGCAATTGCTATTGTGGTTGCAACGATATTTTTATTAGAACCTGAACCAGATGCAAAACCTATAGCTGAACCTCCCGGAAGACCTTAGAAAATAGTATTGGTATAAATTAATAATATCTGTTAGTAAGAGGTTAATAAAATGAAAAAATACTTACTTCTGGAAATGATTACTGTTTTATTTTTATTTTCCATACATGATTTAATAGCGCAAACATTGAATGTCAACCCGTCACTTCAGATAGTGCAGGATAAAGCTGGTCAGACAATATTTATTATAACATCAGATATAAACTGGACAGTGAGTGATAACGCAAACTGGTTAACAGTTAATCCGACAAGTGGATTTGGGAATGATACGTTAATTGCAACATTTCAAAAGAACGACGGAAGTCAGCCAAGAAATGCGATTATAGAAGTAACAGGCAGTGGAATAACAAGGACAGTTACAGTAACACAACTGAAAAAAAATGCAAGTAAAATCTTAACAATCCAACCACTGAATATCATTGTCGGAGATACAGCAGGGAGTACAACATTTGCGGTAACATCAAATTTGACCTGGATGGTAAGTGATGATGCAGATTGGCTGACAGTGACTCCTGAATTTGGTATATATGATATGACGATAACAGCAACCTATGAAGAAAACACGGCAACAACTCAAAGAGTGGGCACGATAACGGTAACAGGCGGAGGAATAACAAAAACAGTAACTGTAACACAATCTGCTGCAGTGATATTAACTGTAACTCCGTCAAATCAGTCAGTAACAAATGCGTCGGGAAGTACGGAATTTACAGTCGAATCAAACACAAGCTGGACAGTCAGTGATGATGCAGAATGGTTAACGGTAAATCCTGTAAGTGATACTGGCAACGGTACACTGACAGCAACGTATCAGGAGAACACAACAACAAGTCAAAGAGTAGGCACGATAACAGTTACAGACGGCGGGATAACAAGAACAGTAACAGTAACACAATCAGCAACAGCATTTACATTAACCGTAACTCCACAAAATCAGTCAGTAACAAATGCATCAGGAAGTACAGAATTTACAGTACAATCCAATACAAACTGGACAGTCAGTGATGATGCAGGATGGTTAACATTAAATCCTACAAGTGGGAATAATAATCAAACACTTACAGCAACATATACAGAAAACACAACAACAGCTCAGAGAATAGGAACGATAACAGTTACAGGCGGCGGGATAACAAGAACAGTAACAGTAACACAATCAGCAACAGCATTTACACTAACTGTAACCCCACAAAATCAGTCGGTAACGAATGCACCGGGAAGCACAGCGTTTACAGTTGAATCAAATACAAGCTGGACATTAAGTGATGATGCAGCCTGGTTATCAGTAAGTCCGACAAGCGGAAATAATAATCAAACACTGACAGCAACGTATACAGAAAACACAACAACAGCTCAGAGAATAGGAACGATAACAGTAACAGGCGGAGGAATAACAAGGACAGTAACTGTAACACAGTCTGCTACGGCATTTACACTAACCGTAACTCCATCAAATCAGTCAGTAACAAATGCACCGGGAAGTACGGAATTTACAGTGCAATCAAATACAAACTGGACATTAAGTGATGATGCAGCCTGGTTAACAGTAAGTCCTACAAGCGGAAATAATAATCAAACGCTTACAGCAACGTATACAGAAAACACAACAACAGCTCAGAGAATAGGAACGATAACAGTAACGGGAGGACGAATAACAAGAACAGTAACTGTAACACAATCAGCTACAGCATTTACACTAACTGTAACTCCACAAAATCAGTCGGTAACGAATGCACCGGGAAGTACGGAATTTACAGTGCAATCAAATACAAGTTGGACATTAAGTGATGATGCAGATTGGTTAACCGTAAGTCCGACAAGTGGAAATAATAATCAAACGCTTACAGCAGCATATACAGAGAACACAACAACAGCTCAGAGAATAGGAACGATAACAGTAACGGGAGGAGGAATAACCAGAACAGTAACTGTAACACAATCAGCTACAGCATTTACACTAACTGTAACTCCATCAAATCAGTCAGTAACAAATTCATCGGGAAGCACATCGTTTACAGTTGAATCAAATACAAGCTGGACATTAAGTGATGATGCAGCCTGGTTAACAGTAAATCCAATGAGCGGAAATAATAATCAAACACTTACAGCAACGTATACAGAGAACACAACAACAGCTCAAAGAATAGGAACGATAACAGTAACGGGAGGAGGAATAACCAGAACAGTAACTGTAACACAATCAGCTACGGCATTTACACTAAATGTAACGCCACAAAATCAGTCGGTAACGAATGCACCGGGAAGTACAGAATTTACAGTGCAATCAAATACAAGCTGGACATTAAGTGATGATGCAGATTGGTTAACAGTAAGTCCTACAAGCGGAAATAATAATCAAACACTGACAGCAACATATACAGAGAACACAACAACAGCTCAGAGAATAGGCACGATAACAGTAACAGGCGGCGGAATAACCAGAACAGTAACTATAACACAAGGCGAATCACTTATTGAATTAAATCATGTGTACAGTTTTAGTGACCCCTATACTACAAACAATTATCAAATGATCGGCTTACCGGGTGCCAACAATATATTACTAAGTAGTGTTATAACAGGTTTACCAGGTCAGGAAGGTGACTGGCGTGCGTTTTGGGATTCCGGAATTTTACCTCTCATCGAATATAATGGGGATGATAACTTTTATTTTAGACCAGGTAAGGCATTCTGGATAATAAGCAGATACCCAATTTATATAAATATTTCAGCACCTCCGGTTCCTTTGTCCGAAGACAGCACATTTTCAATTCGGATACACCATGGGTGGAATTTGATCTCAAATCCGTTTGATACAGTACTAACCTGGAGCAGTATCAATAATGCAAATGGCGGAAATCTGCAGCCAATATATTCTTATCAATCAAACAGTTATTCTAATGCATTAGACTTTGAACCTTACAAGGGATATTATTTCTTTTGCAGTGACAGTTTAACAAGTCTTAAAATACCATATCATTTGGAAAATGATTTGAATAAGAAAAATTCTAATAATAAAAAAGAATTAGAAATTGTGTTGGCATTAAATGGTGTTCTCAGAACTGCTATAAGTGCCGGGATTGCAGAGAATGCCAGAACCGGTGTTGATATTTTCGATATCTTCTCACCCCCTTCACTTTTCAATGATGTTAATATAAGTTTATATAACGATAAAATTGAAACAGATTATAAATATCTACAGAAAGAATTCAGACCTGAAATCGGTGATGGACAGGAATTTGATATTTTAGTCAAAAACACATCAAACGAAACATTAGAACTTGATACAAAAGGAGCAGAAAATTTCAGTGAATATGAAGTATATTTATTAGACAAGGGTTTGATGAAACTATATGATTTAAGAAATCAGAATAAAATAGAAATACAAAAAAAGACGTCCGGAAAAGAGTATATATTATATATCGGAACAGAAGAATATATAGATCAAAAGAAATCAAACTTAATCCCTTTAGAATATATTTTGTATCAGAACTATCCTAATCCCTTTAATCCTAAAACAAATATAATGTTTGCGCTACCTCAACAAGGGAAGGTATCATTGATGATATATAATATCCTTGGTGAGTTAATAGAAGAAAAAATTAATGATCAATTGTATGAAGCAGGTTATCACCAGGTAAGTATTGACTTCGGGAATCTAGCATCCGGGATATATTTTTATAAGCTGCAAATCAATTTTTCGGGAAAGCAATCATTTACTGAAACAAAAAAAATGATGCTGATGAAATAAAATTTTTATTCACTCCACTCTTGATGTATGTTCTTAGGGGATTTTACTCATTCTAAATAATTAAATTCATAAAAAAGGATTATTTATGAGTGCCAGTATTAATGAAGGTGCATTTATACCTTAATTATATCACCAAATAATTTTCTTCACACTTCTCACCCAAAAGATGTAGTCCACTTTTCATCCTTTTGACTGATTGAACCACTGTATTGCTCTTCATAATTTATTATCAAAATTAAAACGAAAAGAAAAATAATTATGTTGGTAAAAATCGCACTTGCTCTGATAATATTTTGGTTAATTGGGTTAATCGCACCATACAAAACTGGTGCAGTTATTTATACACTTCCTGTAGCTGCAATTGTTATGATGATAGTATCCAGTCATCGTCGTCGTCTGGCTAATCCAAATGAAAATTAAATACTTTGTTGGGAAGGAAACGACAATGAAAAATGCAGTATCACTCGAAGATCGAATAGATGAATTAATCACTAAGAAGTTATCTGTTTGTGAATGCAATCCCTGCACATGCTCAAATAAAATAAAAGACGAATACTTTCAGGAATTGAACTCAATATTAACAAGATACAATATAGAAATGTTTGCTTATTATTTATATAAAGATCACATTCAAAAAAAAATGAATTTATAATTTTTAATAATTACAATTTAGTTTCTGTTGTAAAGTAGAATTTCTAATTCCTATAAATTAATTTCATAAAAAAAGGAGTATTTATGAGTACGCACATTAATGAAGGCGCTGTAAAGATAATTGAAATCATCGGTATTTCTTCTAAGAGTTTCGATGATGCAATTGTTCAGGCTCTTAGTAAAGCATCAAAAACAGTTAAAGGTATAACCGGATTTGAAGTAATAAGACATATGGCAAGTGTCGAAGATGGCAAGATTAAACAGTACAAAGTTAATCTTAAACTAGCTTTTCCAGTCGTGTAAAAATTTATAATTGTAATTATATTTACAAAAGCAAAGTATTGATTTTTCAAATATTATCAAGGAGGAAGTATGAAACTCTCGTTTTATTATTTATTAACTATTCTTCTATTTCCGATTACATCAATTTTATCCCAGACCGGCAACACATATGTTGGTGCTGAAACCTGTGGTATGTGTCATAAAACTGAAAAGCAGGGTAATCAGCTTTCAATATGGCAGAACAGTGCTCATGCAAAAGCATTTGAAACTTTAAAAACAGATAAAGCCAATCAGATCGCAAAAGAGAAAGGCTTCCTAAAACCAGCTTCCGAAACATGGGAATGCTTAAAATGCCATGTTACCGGTTATAATCTGGATGCAACTATGCTCGGTAAGAAATTTAAAGTTGAAGATGGAGTTCAATGTGAGACTTGCCATGGTGCCGGGTCCGCTTATAAAGATATGAAGGTAATGAAAGATAAAAAGTTAGCTGTGGAAAAAGGATTAATTATTTATGAAAAACCCGAGGAACTTTGCGTAAGCTGTCATAATAATGAAAGTCCGACTTTTGTACAGATGGACTTTAATGAAGCCTGGAATAAAATTAAACATGATATTCCAAAGGAATAGAAATATTTTTTATTAATTAAGCAAAAAATGTGCTGTTAAAGTCAATTCCATGTTATTTCAATAAAAAGGAGAAATCTTTTTATACGAAAAGATTTCTCCTTTCTGAATGATGCATTCGGTACCTTTCTAAATAATCCTTCATTATTAAAAGCAGACTACATTGGATGTAGTTCCTTTTTCATCCCATTGGTCTATTTCATTATTACAGTTTAATCAATAGGTTTTTATCAGGTTAATTAACTTAAAGAAAGGAATTACCATGAAAGCGATAATAGCTTTTGTATCAGTTATAATAATGTTTGTTCTTGTCATTCCGGTAAATGCCGGCGGAAAAGGTGACCTGCAAAAACATTTCAGCGATGTTGCAAACAAAGTAAAAGCAACAGAGAACCCGGCAGAAAAACGTGCGATCCTTGAAAATTCATTTAAGGATATGTCAATAGCATTGAACAAAGTTCAGGGTTCATTTTTAGTTTCTAAAGAAGACCAGGCTGGTATTGATGGATTAAAATCCATACTTAAAGAAAACCAGGATGAGCTTGCAGGAGTTAATGGTTACGAACGTGTGCCTGATTCGCAGCTTAATAACTTTTCTAATTACGTAGTACAAAACATGGCTCAGGCTGATCAGATGATTACTATTAGTCTTGTCGCTGCAATATTGATCATTATTCTGCTTGTGCTTGTGTTATAAAATCACATTACAGCTGTTATTTAAATGCGAA
Source organism: Ignavibacteriales bacterium (assembly GCA_003538625.1). GTDB lineage: Bacteria > Bacteroidota > Ignavibacteria > Ignavibacteriales > Ignavibacteriaceae > IGN3. The sequence goes on along the minus strand of DPRR01000007.1, from coordinate 57,018 downwards.
AACCGAAAAGTCAATCGGTCAGGAGCATCACGCAAAACATTCTCCTGGTGGTAATGAGTTACGTGGTGCTCACTGTTCTTTTATCCTCATGCAGCCCCGAACTGTCTGTTATGGAGGAATCAAAACGGACAGAGTATACAACTCTATCAACGCATTATTCAATTATATTTTTTATTCATGGTGATAGTGATTATTTATATCGAGATACCAGCAATAACGAGTACAATGCGGATGAAGTAACCGTGATGAATGCAAAAAGAGTTGCGGAGCAGAATCCAAATACAGAGGTATTTATATTTCATCAAAAACCCAAATCTAATTTCCTGTTTTTCTTTCCACAGCGGGATGGTGAATTCTATTACTATCGGAATGGACAGCTGATTGCAAACGAATTATATTGGCGCGACCGGGAAAAATCAGACTTCAATCTTGAAGCTGCCCTTTATCGTAAATATCACGTTGTTAATCAGGATAAGTTGATTAATATGTTTCTTTACTTTGGTCATGAAATTCCTGAGGCCGGTGGAGTGGGTTACGATGAATCTTATCCTGATCGGTCATTTACTATCGATGATCTTGCCGGTGGAATGAAAAGTTTTACATCTGATTCGATAAAATTCGATCTTACAATACTTTCTACTTGTTACGGAGGCACTCCTTATACTATTGGCAAGCTTATACCAATTACAAAAACAATTATCGCTTCCCCTGAAAATCTTCATTTATCATATTTTGATATGAGTTCATTAGAAAGGTTAGATATTAATTTAAAAGATGGGGATGTTCCTGCATTCGCAAAAAGATTTGCCCGCCAATCCTTTGATAAACTTACAAGTAGTGTTGAAACAACGGTAAGTGTTGTTGTATATGATGCTAACAGGGTACAAAATTTTGTAAACTCTGTTCAGAAAGATTATAATCAGACACTGGATAGTTTGAAAAGATTAACACCAGCCGAACTGGCAGTAAAGGAGCATTGCGATTGTACTGACATTCCTGCTTACCAAATCTCCACCATAAAAGATGGAGTTGATGTTTTATACCGGTCTGCAAGATTTGGAAGATCAAAAAATAAAAAGATTCATTCTGGTTGGGAATGCTGGAAATACTGATTATTCTTTGACAGCCGGATAACCAATTAGTTAAAAGTAAGATCGATTTACACGTGTAAGTTTGCTCAATCTTAGGATGTAGTTCCCTTTTCATTCTTTTGCCCGATTGTACCAGCCTTTATTACTTCATATCATATTACAGCTAATCTGGAATGGATTGCACAAAATATTTTTCAATAAAAATTAAAAAGGAGTAATCATTGGATAAACTTGAAATTAAAGGAACCTGGAATGAGACAGCCGGGAAGCTTAAACAGCAATATGCAACTCTTACTGATGATGATTTACTTTTTGAAAAAGGGAAAGAAGAAGAATTATTAGGAAGACTGCAGAAGAAGCTCGGAAAAACTAAGGAAGAAGTTCAAAAAATAATTTCGAAGTTTTAACAGTTAGTTTGCCAAATTTTATTGTAGTGCTGCAGTGAGAACTTTTGGCAATTTCAATTAATTCATATTAAATGTGTTTACAAATTTATAAGGAGACAGTTATGAAAAAAAATTATTTCATCGCAGCAGTTATCCTGCTAATTGCAGGTTTATCATTTACCGGCTGTAACAATAAGGAAAATGCCAAGGACAATGTTGAACAAGCAAATCAGGATATGATTAATGCACAGTTACAGTTTGAAAAAGACTGGCAGCAATTTAAAAGCGATGCTGAATTAAGAATTAATGAAAATCAGCAAAAAATTGATGACTTTAAAACTGCCATGAAATCAACCAGCACAAGATTTAAAGCTAAATATGAAAATGAAGTGCTGACGTTGGAACAAAAGAATATTGAGTTGAAGAAAAAGCTGAATGATTTCAAATATGAGAGAAAAGAAAATTGGGAAGAATTTAAAACAACTTTTAATAATGATATGGACGCTCTAGGGAATGCACTTAACGATATTTTCTCAAAAAAGAATTAACAATAAATTAATTTTTTAAGGAGTAGGTTATGGCAATAGCAGGAACAATATCAGATGGTGAACGTTTTATAATGCTTGATCCGTCTGAATCGGAGAAACAAAATTATGATAACCGAAACATTGATAATATTAAACTTGCAGATCCTGCAAATAAAAATTCTTATGTAGATATTAATTCTGTAAAGCTGCATTACGGAGAAGCTATGCAGCAACTGGAAAAAAGAAAATTTCGGTCTACAATTACTCTTAATACAGATGTGGAGTATAATAATCAATCTTTCAGGTAGACTTTTAATGAGGCATTATCGTGCATACTAAAGTTATGATACGTTGCCTGAACATTCCGGCCGAAAGATTATAGTATGGATTACATTTTTTTTCTAAAAGGAATAGCTATAGGTTTTGCAATGGCAGTGCCTGTAGGACCAATCGGAATATTATGCATACGCAAGACACTTACAGAAGGCAGGTTACGAGGATTAGTTATAGGTCTTGGAGCAGCAACTGCTGATTTGTTTTATGCCAGTGTTGCAGCATTCGGACTTACATTTATTTCGGATACACTTGTTAGTCAAAAATTCTGGATACGTTTGGTTGGAGGTGCACTTCTTTTATTTCTGGGTATAAGGATATTCCGCGCACTTCCTAAAGATCCAAAGATTCGCACCGAGAACGGCGGTATGTTACGATCATATCTTACTACAGTTTTTTTAACGCTCACAAATCCAGTAACCATTTTTGCTTTTCTTGCTGTGTTTGCTGCACTTGGGCTGGATAGTGAGCTAAAATATTTTTCTGCCGCAGTTCTTGTAGCAGGAGTTTTTATTGGTTCGTGTTTGTGGTTTTTCATACTTAGTTCAGGCACTATTCTTTTTAGAAATAAATTAGATTTAGATGGGCTGCGATGGGTAAACAAAATTGCCGGGATACTTATTATTATTTCAGGTCTTATTGCCTTTGGAAGTTTGTTCTGAATACAATTTGTTCAAAATATATTTTGTTTATAAAACAAACTCATCCCCCTTTAATTCCCCCTTCTCTTGCGAAGAGAAGGGGGTTAGGGGGTTGAGTTAAAAGAATTGGAAAAGATTTGAGTTCTTTCGTGAATCAAGAGCCTTATCGCAGAAACAAAAATATTGTACACTGTGTTATGAATATGTTTTTAACTACCAAATAGTATTTAATATGAATGGTATATCCGGTTTCCTGTCATCTGTTTTAGTTACACTTGTAACACTGCTTCCTATCATTAATCCTTTAAGCACTGCAATACTTTTGCTCGGAATAAGTAAACATCTGACAAAAAAAGATCTTAATCGCCAAATTATTATGGCGTGCATTTATATGACAATTATATTAGTTGTTTTTTTACTTGCCGGACATTTTATAATGATCTTCTTTGGTATCTCAATTCCCGGTATTAGAATAGCCGGCGGAATGGTGATTGGATTTCTTGGATTTAAAATGTTATTTCCGGTTGAACCCGGCATTGCTAAAATTGAAAAACAAGAAGCGATTGAAAAAAGCAACATCTCATTTAGTCCGCTGGCTATGCCAAGCTTAGCAGGTCCGGGTGCGATAGCAACAATTATTACAATATCATCATCGATTGATGGACGACATGGTTATGATAAAGCTTTTGCTTTTGGTGGAGTAATAATTGCAATTATTATTACCGCAATTATTGCCTGGCTGGTTCTTCGCAGTGCCGGTTTTGTAAGCAGAATTCTAGGTGTAAACGGAGTTGATAGTCTCTCCAGAATAATGGGTTTTCTTTTGATCTGCATTGCGATTCAATTTGCAATTGTTGGTGTGCAGGATCTGATATCTGATTCGGGTTTATGGCAAAAGTTGTAATTAGAAATTTTATTTAAATAAAAAATTATTAAATGTTATTATTTGGTTCTTGTATTAGGATGATGGAATTATAAAGACAAATGAATTCATTAATACTACTGTTTGATTTTAGCAAATTGAAAAGTTAAATTATTAGCAATAAGTATCGATTAAAAAGAAACAGGTATCAACTTTGGATAGAATATTATTTTAAATATTTGAGTTGATACAATTTTGTGTGAAAAATATTTTCTAATATCTAGATTTAATTATGAAAAAAGTCGTGAAAAAGAAATCTATTCCTAAAAAATCTGCAGGCAAAAAAAAGCAAACTAATGTTGTTACAAAACCATCTTCCGATAGATCATTTTATGTTGTGGGCATTGGTGCATCTGCCGGCGGTTTAGATGCTCTGGATAGATTTTTTGGAAACATGACTGAGAATTCCGGTATGGCATTTATTGTTGTATCGCATTTGGACCCAACACACGTAAGTATAATGCCTGAGCTAATTCAAAAATCTACAAAGATGAAATTGTTTCAGGCAGTAGATGGTATGTTAGTTGAACCTAATTGTGTTTATGTTGTGCCTGCTAACAGAGATCTGGCAATACTCCACGGAACCATTCAATTGATAGAACCTCTTGAAACACATGGATTCAGGCTTCCGATTGATTTTTTCTTCAAATCTCTTGCTTCAGATTTTAGAGATAAAGCGATTTGCATAATACTTTCCGGTATGGCTTCTGATGGAACGGCAGGATTAAAACATGTGAAAAGTGAATTAGGAATGGTGATGGTGCAGGATCCAAAATCTGCAAAGTTTGATAGTATGCCAATCAACGCTATTAAAACGGGGCTGGTCGATTATGTCCTTACTCCTGAAGAAATGCCGGAACAATTAATTAATTATACGTCTCAAAAAGTTCATGGCTTATTACAGATCAAGGAAGTTCCTGGCGGTAAAATTCCCGATGCTATCCAAAAAATTTATATACTGCTCAGGACACAAACTGGGCACGACTTTTCACTCTACAAACAAAACACAATCTTCCGTCGTTTGGAACGAAGAATGAATGTTTCTCAATTGACTAATCTTAATGATTACACACGTCTGCTTCAGGAGAACCCGGCAGAAATTGAATCACTTCTTAAAGAACTATTAATTGGCGTAACAAATTTTTTCAGAGATCCTGAAGCTTTTGAGAAATTAAAAATTATATTATTAGAATTAGTAAATAATAAACCAGCTAACGGGTCGATAAGAATTTGGGTAACAGGGTGCTCTACCGGTGAAGAAGCATACTCTGTTGCAATTATATTACGGGAATGCATGAATGCTGCTAAGAAATTTCTTAACGTACAAATTTTTGCTACGGATATTGATAGCGATGCAATTGAAAAAGCCAGAATTGGATCCTACACAGGAATTGAATCTGATGTTAGCAGTGAAAGATTGGAACAATACTTTATACACAAAAGCACCAATTTTCAGATCAGAAAAGAAATCAGGGAAATGATAGTTTTTGCTCCGCAAAGTGTAATTAAAGATCCACCATTTACAAAGCTTGATCTAATCACATGCCGAAATCTTTTAATTTATTTTAACACTGAATTACAGAGAAAAGTACTTCCAATTTTTCACTATAGTCTATTGCAAAATGGAATACTTTTTCTCGGCGCATCAGAAACAATTAGCGTGTTTGTCGATTTGTTTACAATGGTTGATAAAAAATGGAAAATTTACAAAAGAAGAGATTCAGTTTTTTCAGCACAACCATTTATAGATTTTCCTATTACGCATACATTTAGAAAGAATGATGAGTCTGATATGAAAAAAAGTGAGTTAAAAAATATTACCCAGTTAGCTGAAAAAATTATCTTAAAAAGTTATTCGCCAAATTGTGTGTTAATTAGAGAGAGTGGAGAGATACTTTATATACACGGAAAAACCGGCAAATACCTTGAGCTTACGAATGGCGAAGCAAAGATGAACATTTTTGAAATGGCACGTGAAGGACTAAAACAAGAGCTTCCATCATTGATCAGAAAAGTTATAAAAGGTAAGAAATCAGTTGAGTACACGGGAATAAAAGTAAAAAATAATGGCAGTTCACTCCTGGTTAATCTAACAGTTAAACCTGTAAAAGAACCGGTTGAAATGCAGGGCTCTTTGTTGATAATTTTTGAAGAAATGGAATTACCCAAAAAGGGAACAACTTCTAAGAAAACTCATTTTGATAAGAATACAGAAAAACATATCAAAGAGCTTGAGCATGAATTAAAATCTACAAAAGAAAATTTGCGATCAACTATTGAAGAATTAGAAACTTCTAACGAAGAACTAAAATCTACCAATGAAGAGATGCAGTCAACCAATGAGGAAATGCAAAGTTCAAATGAAGAACTTGAAACGTCAAAAGAAGAAATGCTGTCTTTAAATGAAGAATTAATTACTGTAAACACAGAGCTGCAAAATAAAAATGATGAATTATCAACGATCAATAATGATATGAAAAATCTGCTGGATAGTATTGATATTCCGACCATCTTTCTGGATAATCAATTACTTATTAAAAGATTTACTTTTCACGCAACAAAGGTAGTAAACTTAATTGCTTCCGATATCGGAAGACCGTTAAGCGATCTTGTTACAAACCTTAAATATGAAAAGGTGGTTGAAGATGCAAAAGAAGTTTTAAGAACTCTCGTCTTTAAAGAGACTGAATTACAAACTACTGACGGTACATGGTATCAGATGCGTATTCTACCTTACAGGACGATAAGCAATCTTATTGATGGTGTTGTGATTACATTTTCTAATATTAATAAGTTAAAAAATGCTTACGACAAGATTTCAAAGTTGAGTCAGGACATTCAGATTGCTCGTGATTTTTCAAATAATATAGTTGAGACGCTTAGGGATTCTCTTCTTATTCTTGATGATAAGTTAAAAGTGCTTTCTGCAAACAGGGCATTTTATAAAACATTTGATACCACGAGTGAAAATACTGTGGGTAAATATATATACGAGCTTGAAGATAATAATTGGGATATACCTGAACTAAGAAAACTTCTGGAAGAAATAATTCCTGATGCGACTTTTTTTGAAGATTTTGAAGTTGAATATAATTTTAAAAAACGAGGTAGAAAAAAAATACTATTAAACGCCCGGGAAGTATTTCAGGGTGATAAAGAATCTAAACTTATACTTCTGGCAATACAGTCTTAATAAAGATATAGAGGAATAAAAATGAAATTAATGAAAAAACAAACAGAAAAAAGTGAAAGTAAAAAAGTGAAAAAGAAAACCGGACCTGCAAAAGTAAAACCAAAAGTACCAACGAAGTCTCTTGAAAAATTTGCCGATGTACAAAGGTTAGTTCAGTTACTGCAAGTTCATCAGACTGAATTGGAACATCAAAACGTAGAACTTAGAATTGCACAGGAAGAATTGGAAGTATCAAGAAATAAATACGTAAACCTTTTTGATTTTTCACCAACTCCATATTTTACTTTGAATAAAGATGGCATAATAAGGGAAGTAAATTTAAGTGCAAGTAAAATGCTTGGATTGGATAGAAACAAATTAATTGGTAAGCGTTTTAATTCTTTTACTCCTGCTGATCAAAATGATATTTTTAATTCTTTTATCAGTGATATTTTTAATTCTTCTGTAAAGCACTCCTGTGAATTAACAATCGTAAATAAAGTTAAGCAGCAGTTCAAGGTTCTGTTAGAAGGCATAGAGTTAGAAGATGCACTGGAACCAGAAAAAAAATGCCAGGTTGCATTAATAGATTTGACAGAACATAAAAGGATAGAAACTTCATTAAAAGAATCTAATGAACAACTTAAGCAGCTTAACGCTACTAAAGACAAGTTTTTCTCAATCATTGCTCATGATTTAAAAAGTCCGTTTCAATCATTACTAAGTTATTCAGAAATTCTTGCAACTGATATCAAAAGTTTATCAACTGATGAAATTGTAACATTTAGTACGGAATTAAATGAGAGTTTAAATACTCTTTATAGTCTTCTGGAAAATTTACTTCACTGGTCAATGATGCAGAGAGACCTGCTGGTATATAATCCATTAAATTTTAATTTGTATGATAAAGTAAATTCAATAATAAGGATAGCTGAACACAGTGCAGCAAAGAAAAACATTACACTATCTAACAAAGTTGATACTGAGATTTCAGTTTTTTCAGATGCTAATATGATTCGTTCTGTTTTTCAGAACCTTCTGATTAATGCTATCAAATTTACCCCGGAAAAAGGGCGGATAATTATTTCATCTGAAACTAAGGACGATGTTATTGAAATATCTGTTGAAGACACCGGAATAGGAATCAAAGAAGAAAACATATCAAAACTTTTTCAGTTTGACACCATTTTTACAACTAAAGGCACTGCCGGTGAAAAAGGAACCGGACTTGGATTGCCTCTTTGCAAAGAGTTTGTTGAACGTAATTATGGCAAAATCTGGGTCACGAGTGAATTAGGAAAAGGATCAAAGTTTACATTTACTGTACACCGGGCAATTTCATAAATATTTTTTTGGATGAACCATATTTGATTAGCAATGTTTGTAGAAGAATTTGTAAGCAAAAACATTATTTGATCAAACTTGAGTTTTTATTAAAGTTATTTTATTTTTTCAAATAATGGAATCTTAATGAACAAAACAGTAATTCTGCTGATAGAAGATAATAGACTTCTGCGGGAACGCATTCATTCAATGCTTAAAAAGCAGAAGGATTTACGCGTTGTTGCTGCAGGTAGTAAAAATGAAGACCTTTTACAATTAACAGACAAGTGGAAACCTGGTTTATTACTGCTCAATATTGAATTACAAAATCAGGATAGCCTGCAAATAGTAAAACTTATTAGAAAACAGTTTTCTAATACCGGAATTTTAGTAATGGGTCTTGAACATGAGCAAGCTGATGTTCGTGAATTTGTACAGGCAGGCGTTTCGGGGTTTATTCTTAAGGATGCCGACACAGCACGATTTTTAAAATCAATCCGAAAAGTAATTAGGGGACTTAAAGTACTTCCACCGCTGTTAACCAGACCACTATTTTCTCAGATTGTAATTGATGCCATAAATATGGCTAAAAGTCCGGATACCGGCAAGGCTGTAGGATTAACTAAAAGAGAACTGGAAATAATGGATTTAATAGCAGAAGGATCTACTAATAAAGAAATTGCTCAGATACTGGGTGTTTCAACCTACACGGTTAAAAGTCACGTACATAATATCCTCGAAAAACTATCCCTCAGTACACGTGTTCAAATTGCAAAACACGTTCATCTTTTGGAGACTATGAGTTCTTCTTCAGAAGCCACATCATCATCTGAAGAGTAATTACTTTCTCATAGTCCGATCGGTCTACTCCACATTTCATCCCTTTGCCTGATTGATATAGTCTTATAAATAGCTGCATCTTGTACTTGAAAAGGTTTACAAATGAGAAGAATAAATAATCAGAAAGCATTTTTATGAATTTTATACAATTACTAATTGGGGCAATTATCTTATACGCACTATATAGATTTCTTAAAATTGCGATTAAAGAAATTAAGGAACGAAAAGAATTGGACAGACTGTTTTAGAATCACAGAAAGGTAAATTGAATATTGAGGCGTTTAAAGAATTAAACACAAAATTTTATTAGTAAGAATGATCACTTGTTTATAGTAGATGTTAAAATGAATAATGAATTAGAAAAGGATGAAATGAAAATATGAGATATGTTAATTTGAATTTACAACGATGGTTAAATAGTTCTAAAAGATTATTAATCACAGTATTAATTGTTTTTATGGGTTTTCCTGTTTTAGCTCAGGTAGCAGCACCCTCAAAAATATTACTAACCTTTTCTGAACCGATGTCAAGGGAATCCATTTTCGATCCCGCTAATTACAATGTAATAGCAAATGAAAATGTTCCGGTCGAAATAATATCAGTCGGTGTGGTTAAAGGAGATTCTGCGGTGGTTCTATTTATTAATAAGAAAGATGAGTGGCTAAGCTTTAAAATAACTGTAAATAACTTAAGGGATAAAGCCGGCAATTTGATAAACGCGCAAAAAAATCAGGCTGAGTTTGAGGTTAATCTTGCAAAGAATACTTCAGTTACGCTGGTGGGTGATAAATGAAACCCGGTATTGTTGGTTTCAGATTGCTATTGTTTTATGCGAACCATAAAAAATCATTTGATATGATACGTAACTCAACAGATGTAGTCCCTTTATCATCCCTTTGGTCTATTGATTTGACCGCTAACTCATCGTAATGTCACTTGTAAATAAAAAGGAAAAAATTATATGAAAAAATTAATTGTGTTGTTAGTGCTATTTATTCCATTCATAATAACCGCTCAGGATAAAGTTGGTAATACAAGTGTTAAACCTGATGATCAAACTATGCAAATGATGACAAAAATTTCATCAGATCCGGATATGAGATTAATGATGTTTGAAATGATACTTAACAAAACAAAGAATAATGAAGTGGAGATGGGCAAACTTGCAGATTTAATTATGGCAAATGCAGAAATGCATAAATTCATGATGGCATCACATCCTGATAAAAATGAAACGAAAATTATTTCTGTTGAACCGCGTGGAATGAAAAACGAAAATATTAAAGCCGGCGAAATGAATAAAACTGCACCGGTACTTAAAAAACAATAATAATGATGCAGATATTCTGGTATCTGAATGAAAATTGTAAAATAAATTGATAGGAAACTCATATGAACAAAAACAAATTATTAAAATGGTCGCTTGCAGTGATTTTTGGTTTCACAACTTTAACCTACATCGGATGCGAGCAAAAAAATGAAAAAGCTGAACAGCCGCAAAATGATAAAGTTACAGCAGATAACACAACTGGAAATCAGGAAGTACCAAAGGATACAGTTGTTACTGTAAAAAAAATTATAATACCTGATTTAAAAGGTAAGTGGAGCGGAGTGTTTGATGGCAGATCAAGTGTTCTGAATATTACAGAACAAACAGATAGTAACTTTTCCGGAAAAATAACTACCAATTACAGACAAGTTATGAACCAGGATATTAAGGGTACTTTAACTCCTTCAAAAATGGAAATAACAATGACAGATCAATTACAGAGCCGCTCACAGGGAAAGTACAGCGCAGTATTATCTTCAGACCTGCAGATGATCTCAGGTACTTTTACTCTGGATCGTGACGGTTCAAAATATACATTTAACTTAAAGAAAAAATAAAGGACAACTTTTATGAAAAAACTAATTTTATTATTAATTATCCCGGTTGCGTTTTTACTAATCACTTCTTGTGATTCGAATAATGATCCTGTTACACCGGCAGCAACAGGAAACATTTTTGTGTCATCAAATCCGGCTGGAGCACAAATCTGGCTTAATGGAACAAATACCCTAAAAACAACCGCAGACACCCTTAAGAATATAGATGAAGGAGTACAATCCATAACATTAAAATTACAGGATTATCGTGATACTACTTTTTCAATAAGTGTTACCGGCGGGCAGACGAGCGTTGTATCAAATGTAACTCTTGTTTCAAATATAGTAATAACATTATACGGTCCTGTAAAAATCTATGAGACTAATGGAACAGGTACAAACCAGCCAAGCGGATTGGATCTTTCAACCGGATTGGCTTATGGAGTTTCTTCAGCACAAAATGGTCTTGTCGATATTTATTACTCAAGTGCCGGATTTTTGGTTCAGAGCGCAAGTCTTTATCCTAATCTAGTCAGAGAAACAGATTTCTATGTTTCTTCAGGAACCAATCTGTTTGATGGACAGGATTCACCTTTACGCAGTACCGGAACATGGACGGATAACATTGGTGATAGAGAAAACAATTATGTATTTCTTTATGATCATGATGGTAATTACTCCAAACTAAAAATAGTAAACTGGGGTGGCGGTGTAATTGGTGAACCGGCCTGGGTTGAAGTTCAATGGTACTATAATCGCATTATACTGGACAATCGTTTTTAATATAACCGTATAAACGGATATGATTTAATATTATATGTCAAAGTCCCTTATGATAAAATAAGGGACATATTATTAATTCTGTTTTATTAAAGTATTGCAGTTAATTACTAACACTGCAGGAGGCTAATATGCGTGGAGCAATCAAATACAGAAAAAAGGAAATTATATTTATATCGATTTTTATTGGATTATATCTAATTGCAATTATTTATATCGCAAGTGAATATTTGTCCAGTACTTCTATTGCGGCTTTATCATATTAAAAAAAGTATTGAAAATTTAGTATTAAAAAATAATTTCTAAAAAAATAATATCCCCGATTTAACCTAAGAGATGTAGTCCCTTTTTCATCCTTTTGAGTGATTGATTTAACATTCTATTTAGTTGAAGTTGTGATAGGTTATAATCAGAATGATAATTTGTCAATTACAATACTGTGTGATTCAAAAAAGATAATGCAATGAAAAAAATTAGATTACTTTTAATTGAAGATAACCGTCTGCTCCGTGATGGAATAAATTCCATTCTAAAACCCCATAAAGATATTGTGATAATAGCAGCGTCCGGTGATGCTAAAAACACTCTTGTTAAAATCAGCAAGTTAAAACCAAATGTTGTTCTTCTGGATTTGGGTTTACGAAGTCAAAATAGTCTTCATGTTGTTGAAATTGTTAAAAAAGATTTTCCGCTGGCAAAAATAATAGTTATGGATCTTGCACCTGTACAGGCTGATATTTTACAATTTGTAAAAGCAGGTGCAAACGGATTTATACTTAAAGATGCATCTCTTAGTGATTTTTTAATTACAATACGAACTGTATTTAAAGGTGCTACTGTTCTACCGCCGACATTAGTTGATTCTCTTTTTTCACAAATTGTTGATCATGCAATCAGAGAAGGTAAAACAAAAATTAAAGAATCAGTTCGAATGACAAAGCGGGAGAGAGAAGTAATAGAATTGCTTAGTATGGGTATGAGTAACAAAGAAATCGGACAGAAAATCCATATTTCCACTTATACCGTTAAAAGTCATATTCATAATATTATGGAAAAACTTGCTCTGCATACACGATTGGAAATTGCTAATTATTCTTATACTAGCGATACACTTAAAACAATTACAAAAAGTATTTCGATGGTTAATAATTAAGTAGATATGCTCTGCATTTTTAATGCGGTTTAAAAAAACAAAAAATTAAATAAGGAAAACATTATGCGTTATTTATTTGTAATACTCTCAGTATTCATTTTGGGTGCTGCAGGATCTCTGAATGCACAGATAAATCTTAATTTCAACGTAGATAAACAACCGATTTGGGGACCTACCGGTTATGATTATGTTGAATATTATTACTTGCCGGATATCGAAACTTACTATAGTGTTCCTCAGCATCGTTATTACTATTATAATAATAAAGGACGCTGGATTTACAGTTCAAACTTACCATCGCGGTATAATAATTTTGATTTTTACAACTCTTATAAAGTGGTTGTTAACGAGCGCGAACCATGGCGCAATCATAAAAATTACAAAGAAAAATATTTCTCCTATAAAGGTCGTCACGATCAGCAGTTGATACGCGATAGCCGTGATGCAAAATATTTCGTTATTAAAAATCATCCGGGACATAACAATTGGGTTAAAGAGCAAGGCAATAAGAAATCAAATCAGAACAATAAGAAGAATGTTAAGCAGAATAAGCACGATAATGGTAAGAATAAAAAATAAATACTATTAATAAAAATGATTTTTAAGAAAAGAAGAAGAGAAGCTTTGTCTTCCTGATTTTAGTCATAAAACTTTTAAATTAATTTTTTTTCACTGTTTAATAGTTGACCTGATTTCTTTTACTTCCTTCCATTTTTTGCAGAACCATTACTTAAAAAAGTAGTTTTTTATAATTACTAAAAGCCGCAACAATGGATAAATGTAAAAGAATTACGAATAAAAGAAATGTGTGCGGATTCCTTAATCAGCACAAGCATAATCCGGCGAATTTGGAGAATAAACAACCCGAATTTATTTACCGTTTAATTACCATCATCATTTTTATTATCAGCATATCTACCTACCTGATTGCACAGGAGAAAACTGTTGAACCTGCAGATACAAGCAGAGTAGTTCAGGACATTAAAGACTATTCAGAGAAAGATAATTTTTTTTCAAAGATCCTGAAATCGATTATAGTAGTTGATGACGAACAACAATCCCAAATCATACCTCCTGATCCTGACAAAAAAATAATCAAAAAATACACGGGAAAATTTATTAGAAAAATTAATGTTGAAATTCTTGATGTTTTTGGAGCCTCAGTAAATAACCCCCAAGACACAGTCCGAAGCTGGTTACAGGATATTGGAAACGATCTTCATATAAATTCAAAAGAATGGCTTATTAAAAACAAACTGATTTTTTTAGAAGGGCAAAGATTTATTCCATTTTATATCTTGGAAAGTGAGAGGATAATCAGAGAAAGTCCTTATGTCTATGATGTAAGAATTATTCCACAGCTGATTGAGAACAATGCAGACAGCGTTGATATTATGGTATATGTGCAGGATATCTGGAGTCTTAATGGCAGTGCCTCGTATAGTCCTGGAAATAAAACCGGAAGTTTTTCAATTGATGATATCAACTTCCTTGGGTACGGCAATAAATTCAGCGGCGGACTAAATTTTGATCGTAAACTTACACAGGGATGGGACTGGGATGCGAGCTATACCTATGACAATATCGAAAGAACGTTTCTTTCCGCAAATATCTATTATGAATCAGATATGAACACTGAAAAGTATGGCGTGAGCATCGGCAGGGATTTTTTCTCACCTATTATTAGTTGGGCAGGAAGTATAGAACAAAATTGGGTAAACACCAGATATCCTGAAATATTGAATTCATCTGGGCTTATAGAAACTGTTCGTTATAACGAACAGGCTTACTGGCTGGGACACTCGTTTAACTTAAAGCAGATTGATTCAAGTGGAGAAAATCAGATTTCATTTAATCTTTCAGGAAGAATTACCAGAAGTGTTTACAGCCAGAAACCGGAATTTGATACTCTGAATTTATTTCAGGATAATACATTTTATTTGGGTCGTATCGGATATTCCAGCAGACAATATTATCAGGATCATTACATATTCGGACTTGGAAAAACTGAAGATATTCCACTTGTGCATATGATTGCTTTTCTCTACGGCTACGAGGTAGGATCAAATTCCAGCCGGCCATATTATGGGTTAAAGACCGGTTATAGTTTTAACAATAATTCGCTTGGTTATTGTTATGGAGGCTTTCAAATCGGGGCATTCCGCAGCAACCAAAAATGGTTAAATCTCACATACATCATGGAAGTGATGTATTTCTCTAATCTTAATGTTGTCGGTAAATGGAAATGGAGGCATTACATTGAAAGCAGGTACTCATACAGTTATGATCCGCTCAGACCGCAGGGTATTCTCAACATAAATAATGAAAGCGGAATCAGGGGCTTTTCGGACGATTACTTAAAAGGAGCAAAAAAACTGGTAATGAATTATGAGGTTGATATTTTTGCTCCATTACAATTTTTAGGCTTTAAATTGGCTTTTATTACGTTTGCCGATTTTGGTCTGATATCTTCAAATAATAATTCATTATTCACCAGTAAACTTTATCAGGGATATGGAATCGGATTCAGGATAAAAAATGAACATCTTATTTTTCCGGCATTCCAGTTTATGTTCGGTTTTTATCCGAATACATCGAAGGCAGACGGCAGTAATTTTTATGCGTTTCATCAAAGCGCAATATACTATCGCTTCAATAAATTTGAATTTTCAATTCCTTCCATAGTAAAAATAGAATGAATATGGAATTGAAAAAAATACTTATCTGATTTCTAACTAACTGCTTTAACCATACTTGTCCTGATTTGTTAATATGTATTTTATTTTTATAAACCCATCAGCAGATGTAGTCCCATTTTCATCCTAATGGAGTATTTATTTACCCAAACAGCTTATGTAGATTAATATTGAATAGTAGCATTAGTTTAAGTATCAATATATCCCATAAAATATTTTATATTCAGATTAAACAATGACACATTAAATTCTCTTTCCCATGCTCAGCGAAAAACTATGAAGGTAATCTATCCCAAAATAAATGAATCATTATCACGTCTTAAGGCACAGCTGAATGAAAATTCCCTAAATAAAAAATTTGCTAATGGGGAAGCACCGATGCGCTCTGAATTATTCAGTGCTGATCAAATGGAGCAGCACGGCAAAATACTGGCAAGTACACATACCTTAGTTTCTGAAACCCAGCCGGATCAAAATCTGTTAAAACGCCTCGCTGAAAATGAAGACTTTCTTTTTGAAGTCCACGATTTATTAACCGAAACTGTTAAGGCAAAACGTGCAATTACACCTGCCGGTGAGTGGTTGCTGGATAATTTTTATTTAATTGAAGATCAGATCCGTACAGGTAAAAAACATTTACCCAAAGGTTACAGCCGGGAATTACCTCGTCTTCTGAAAGGTTCATCAAAGGGATTGCCTCGGGTTTATGATATTGCACAGGAAGTTATTTCACATGGTGATGGGCGCGTTGATCCGGAAAACTTAAATCGTTTTGTAGCCGCTTATCAAACTGTCACAACTTTAAAGATAGGTGAGTTGTGGGCAATCCCAATTATGCTGCGTTTGGCATTGATTGAGAATCTCCGCCGCGTTGCTGTTCGTGTTGCTGCAGGAAGGATTGAACGGAATTTGGCTGACTACTGGGCAGACAAGATGATAGAAATTGTCGAGCAGGATCCTAAAAGTTTAATTCTGGTAGTTGCAGATATGGCACGTTCCAATCCGCCAATGACAACTCCATTCGTATCGGAGATTACAAGAAAGCTGCAGGGTTTAAGCCATATTCTGGCTTCTCCGTTAACCTGGATAGAACAGCATCTTTCTGATTCTGGTCAAACAATAGAACAATTGATACAGATTGGTAACCAACAACAGGCAGCCGATCAAGTCTCTATAAGCAATTGTATTGGCAGTCACAGATTTTTGGATTCAATGGACTGGCCGAAGTTCGTTGAGACGATGAGCTCTGTAGAGGGAATTTTAATGAAAGATCCCTGTGGAGTTTATGGACAAATGGATTTTACTTCCCGCGATCGCTACCGGCACGTGATTGAAAAGATTTCAAAAAACAGTTCTCAATCTGAAGAAGAGGTAGCACAATTTGCAATCGGGTTATCACAAGAAGGTGCTGCTTTAAATGGTGCTGCTGATAGAACTGCACATGTCGGTTATTACTTGATAGATAAGGGATCGAAAAAATTGGAGGCACTTGCTAAAGTAAAATTTTCTGCTGCCTCGACCTTAAGAAAAATCAGTAAACGGGTACCCTTATTATTATACAACGGTTCGATCATATTATTGACGGCAATCATTACCGCAGGTTTATTAGATAAAGTTTATGAAGGGGGATTAAATGGTTTACCGCTTACGCTGATGGGGATACTTATTTTTCTTGCTGCAAGCAGCTTATCGATTGCTTTAGTAAACTGGTTATCGACATTGATGGTGTTGCCCAAACGTTTACCAAGGATGGATTACTCCGAAGGGATACCACCGGAGTTACGCACACTTGTAGTAATTCCTGCGATATTAATTAATGCAAAAAATATAAACAAACTTGTTGAGTTTCTGGAAGTACGTTATCTTGCAAACCGGGACAAGAACCTTCACTTTGGTCTTCTTACAGATTTTCAAGACGCTGATAAAGAAACTCTGCCTGAAGATGAACCACTGGTACAACTTGTACATGAGAAAATTGAAAAGCTTAATGAAAAATATAAAGAAGCAAATAGCGATACTTTTTTTCTTTTTCATCGTCCGCGACAATGGAATTCCCGGGAGCGTTTGTGGATGGGTTACGAACGTAAAAGAGGAAAGCTGGAGGAATTGAATTCTTTATTGCGCGGTGGTTCGAAAAATAGATTCTCACTTATTATTGGCAACACTGAAGTTTTACCTTTTGTTAAGTATGTTATTACTCTTGATAGTGATACACAACTGCCTCGTGACTCAGCGCGACATTTAGTCGGAACAATGGCGCATCCTCTCAATCGACCACATTACAATGAAAAAAAACATTGTGTAACCGATGGATATACTATACTGCAGCCGCGAGTTGCAATCAGCCTTCCGGAAACCAATCGTTCACGTTATGCAAGGCTTTATGGAAGTGAACCGGGAATCGATCCTTATACGCGTACTGTATCTGATGTATATCAGGATGTGTTCGGCGAGGGTTCATTTATAGGTAAGGGTATATATGATGTTGATATGTTCGAGCGGGTGCTCAATGGGCGGTTTCCTGAAAATCAAATTCTAAGTCACGATCTAATTGAAGGATGCTATACCAGATCAGGGCTATTGAGTGATGTGCAGTTATATGAGGAATATCCATCCCGATATATTACAGACGTAAATCGCCGTCATCGTTGGATTCGTGGAGATTGGCAACTACTGAAGTGGCTGCTACCGGTAGTTCCGGGTCCTAACAGAGGATTATTTAGAAACACGCTTTCATTCTTGTCACTGTGGAAAATTTTTGACAATATTCGCCGCAGCCTTGTACCTGCGGCAATAATATTAATCTTACTGCTTGGCTGGACAGTGCTTTCCCAACCCTTGTTTTGGACCGTGGTGGTGATCGGGATTATTATTATTCCCTCTTCAATTATCTCTATAATCGATTTATTAAATAAGCCGAAAGATGTGCTTATTCGTCAGCATCTTGTTGTTGCAATTCGATCCACCGGGGTACATTTTGCCCAGGCAGCTTTTACGTTTGCAACACTTCCTTACGAAGCATTTTTCAGTCAGGATGCGATTATTAGAACTTTATGGCGAATGTTAATTTCTCATAAAAAACTTCTCGAGTGGAATCCGTCCAATGTTATAGATCGTAATAGTAAAACAAACCTCCTCAGTTCTTTTCGGACAATGTGGATAGGCCCTGTTATCGCTGTTTCAACTATTATCTATTTCGTGTATTCAGAACAAGTTATTCCTTTTATTGCTCTTCCAATATTATTTATTTGGGCTGTATCTCCCGCTATCTCATGGTGGATTAGTTTACCGCTCATACAACGTAAAGCAAAATTAACTATTGCTCAGAAATTGTTTTTACGTGAGGTCTCCCGCAAAACCTGGTCGTTCTTTGAAACTTTTGTTGGTCCGGAAGATAATTGGCTTCCGCCTGATAACTATCAGGAAGATCCTGGTGCTGCAATCGCACACCGAACATCGCCGACTAATATGGGATTGGCATTACTTGCAAATTTATCCGCATATGATTTTGGTTTTATCAATATAGGACAGCTAATAGATCGGACATCGAATGCATTTAAAACCATGGAAACTCTCGAACGTTATCGGGGACATTTCTTCAACTGGTATGATACACAATCTTTGAAACCGCTGCCTCCTCTTTATATTTCATCTGTAGACAGCGGTAATATTTCAGGTCATCTGCTTACATTAAGTCAGGGCTTTCTTTCTCTGCCTGATAAAAAAATAGTTGGTCAACAACAGTTTGAAGGAATAAGCGACACTTTAAGAATTTTTATTGATGCTGCCGGTGAAATCAAGAAAGAAAAGCTCGTTCAGCTTCAAAGGGATTTAGAGTTGATGATGAGTTCTCCATCCATTGACTTAATAGATGTATCAAGAAGACTTAACAAGTTAGCGGCAGCAAGTGAAGAAATAGAAAATAATTTTATTGAAAAGCATGATGGTGAATCGAGAAGATGGGCCCATGCTCTTGCTCTGCAATGTAAAAGTACTCTCGATGAATTAATATATCATGCACCGTGGGTTAATCTGCCAAACTTTCCGGATCTGGAGAATTATGTTTCAGGTATTAACGAGGTACCTTCATTACGCAAACTGGCACAGCTTGATGTGCAATTGCTTTCAGATTTTAAAAATCTTTCAGACCATACACCTGAGAAAATCGGGCAGTTGGATAAACTTCAAAAATTTATAACGGAAGCTAGTGTCCGGGCAAATAAGCGGATTACACAGATAACAGATCTTGCAAAACAATCTAATCAACTTGCTAACAT
Organism: Ignavibacteriales bacterium; assembly: GCA_003538625.1. GTDB lineage: Bacteria > Bacteroidota > Ignavibacteria > Ignavibacteriales > Ignavibacteriaceae > IGN3. Next base: position 37,011 of record DPRR01000007.1, on the reverse strand, counting down.
GGACTATACTTTTCTGTATGATAAGACAAGTCATCTGCAATCAGTCGGGTACAGTGTTAATGAAAGACGACGAGATTCAAGCTACTATGATCTGCTGGCTTCAGAAGCCAGATTGAGCAGCTTTGTTGCAATTGCACAAGGAGCATTACCACAAGAAAGCTGGTTCGCATTAGGGAGATTACTTACTACTGTCGGTGGTGAACCAATTTTACTTTCCTGGAGCGGTTCAATGTTCGAGTACCTGATGCCGCTGCTGGTAATGCCAACATACGAAAGCACTTTACTTGACCAGACTTATAAGGCAGCTGTAAAGAAGCAGATTGAATATGGCAAAGAACGCGGTGTTCCGTGGGGAATCTCGGAGTCTGGTTATAACACTGTGGACGTAAATCTCAATTACCAATACCGTGCATTTGGGGTCCCTGGTCTGGGGTTAAAACGAGGATTAGCGGAGGACCTGGTTATTGCACCCTATGCGTCAGCACTTGCTCTGATGGTTGAACCAGAGGCAGCTTGTCTTAATCTTCAACGACTTGCGGCCGACGGGATTCTTGGAAAATACGGTTTCTTTGAAGCGGTCGACTATACAAAATCCCGCGTACCGCGTGGGCAATCAAGTGTGACGATTAAATCTTTTATGGCACATCACTCTGGAATGACCTTGCTCTCACTTGCTTATCTGATTCTGGATCGTCCTATGCAGAAGCGTTTTAACTCAAATCCTTTATTCGAAGCTACCATTTTGTTACTTCAGGAAAGGATTCCTAAAGCAACGGTTTTCTATTCACATGCATCAGGGCTAACTGATACTCCGACACAATTCAGTAGTCCTGGGGTGCCTGTGCGAATACTCAATAATCCTGGTACACCGGTTCCGGAGGTGCATCTCCTTTCCAATGGAAAATATCATGTTATGATTACAAACGCCGGTGGCGGATACGGCAGATGGAAAGATATTGCAGTTACGCGATGGCGGGAAGACACTACTCGGGATAACTGGGGCACTTTTTGTTATATACACGATGAATCAAGTGGAGAATTCTGGTCGACTACACATCAGCCAACACTGAAACGATCGAAGAATTATGAAGCCATTTTCTCTGAAGGACTCGCTGAATTTCGCCGGCAGGATCAGAATTTTGATATGCATACGGAGATTGTTGTATCACCTGAAGATGATATCGAACTGCGACGAATACATCTGACAAACCGATCACGAACACAACGAACTATTGATATTACAAGTTACGCAGAAGTTGTACTTGCTGAATCTGCTACCGATAATTTACATCCGGCATTCAGTAATCTATTTGTTCAAACTGAGATTATCCAGGAACGACACGCCATCATATGCCATCGCAGACCCAGATCCATGGATGAGAAAATACCATTTATGTTTCATATGATGGAAGTACGCGGGGTGGATATAGAAAAGGTTTCTTTCGAAACCGACCGTATGCAATTCATTGGTCGTGGTAACACAACAGCCCATCCACAAGTGATGAACAATTTTACTTCTCTCTCCGGCAGTCAGGGTTCAGTATTAGACCCAATAGTTGCAATCCGTTATAAAATAATTCTCGAACCGGAAGAGACTGCAACTGTTGATATGATTTTGGGAATTTCTGAAACCCGCGAGGCAGTTTTAGTTCTTATCGATAAATATCATGACCGTCGGCTTGCAAATCGTATTTTTGAACTTGCATGGACACACAGCCAGGTGACGTTAAGACAGATTAATGCTACTGAAGTTGACGCTCAGCTTTACGGACGTATAGCAAGTTCTATAATATTCGGAAATGCCTCGCTGCGTACTGATCCAAGTGTAATCATCAAAAACCGGAGAGGGCAGTCCGGTTTATGGGGATATTCCATTTCCGGTGATTTACCTATAGTTCTGTTGCAGATTGAATCTCCGGATAACATTAACATAGTGCGCCGGCTCGTTCAGGCACACTCGTATTGGAGATTAAAGGGATTGTCCGTGGACCTGGTAATCTGGAATGAAGACCATGCCGGTTACCGGCAATTACTTCAAGAACAAATTATGAGCCTAATCTCTGCAGGTATTGAAGCTAACTTTATTGATAGACCGGGCGGTATTTTTGTACGGCAGGCAGATCAAATATCCAACGAAGACCGCATCCTTTTCCAGACAGTCGCACGTGTAATCATTTCAGATCAACGGGGAACTCTTGAAGAACAGATAAATCAAGTAAGAATAGTAAAAGCTTCAGTTAGGCGTTTTAAACCCACACGGAATTATCATCTCCATAATCATGATGATTTAGTGCTGCCCCGTAATGATCTGACATTCTTTAACGGACTTGGCGGGTTTACGCCTGATGGACGTGAATACATAATTACTACCTCGCAAAAACAAGTTACGCCAGCTCCATGGGTAAATGTTATAGCCAACGCGGAATTCGGTACCATCGTCTCTGAGAACGGTCCATCATATACATGGAGCGAGAATGCGCATGAGTTTAGACTTACACCATGGAACAACGATCCTGTTACTGATTCAAGCAGTGAAGCTTTTTATATTCGTGATGAAGAAACAGGACACTATTGGTCACCCACACCATTACCTAGTCGAGGAATTGGTGCGTACGCCAGCCGCCATGGATTTGGTTACAGCGTTTTTGAGCATACTGAAAATGGAATCCACTCGGAACTTTGGATTTATGTGGCGACGGATGCAGCAATAAAGTTTTCGGTATTGAAATTGCGAAATGAGTCCGGCAGTTCACGTAAGTTATCTGTTACAGGTTATGTGGAATTGGTCATGGGTGATCTGCATTCAAAATCGGGTATGCACATCACAACTAAAGTTGATCAAAGTAGTGCCGCTATTTTTGCACAAAACCCTTACAATTCAGAATTTGTGGATCGGGTTGTATTCTTTCAGACAGATAGTACTACTCGTACAGTAACAGGTGATCGTAATGAATTTATTGGAAGAAATTGTTCATTAAGAAATCCGGATGCAATGACTCGTTCACATCTTTCCGGTAAAACAGGAGCAGCTTTGGATCCATGTGCGGCTATCCAGATTCCCTTCGAACTGGATGATAATCAAGAACAGGAGATTATTTTTAAATTAGGTTCAGGAAAAAATGAGAATGATGCTATCAACTTACTGCATCGATTCAAGGGATCAACAGCTACGCGCACCGCATTAGAATCTGTATGGAATTATTGGAGAAGGACATTGGATGCAGTACAGATTGAAACGCCGGATACTTCGCTAAATATATTAACTAATGGCTGGCTCTTATATCAAACTTTAGCATGCCGAATTTGGGCACGAAGCGGATATTATCAATCCGGAGGAGCATTTGGTTTTCGGGATCAGTTGCAGGATGTAATGTCACTTATTTATACTGAGCCAAACATAACAAGACAACACCTGCTTCTTTGCGCAAGTCGCCAATTTCAGGAAGGAGATGTGCAGCATTGGTGGCATCCACCTTCCGGACGAGGAGTACGTACACATTGTTCGGATGATTACCTCTGGCTTCCATTGGCTGTATGCCGTTATGTACTGAGCACAGGAGATACAGGTGTACTGGATGAATCTGTATATTTTCTGGAAGGTCGAACTGTTAACCCGGAAGATGATTCCTATTATGATCTTCCAAACAGATCGGAAGAATCCGCAAGCTTATATCAGCATTGTGTGCAGGCTATAATCAACGGATTAAAATTCGGTGGTCATGGTTTACCGCTAATCGGCAGCGGTGATTGGAACGATGGTATGAATATGATCGGTATACATGGAAAAGGTGAAAGTGTCTGGTTAGGATTTTTCTTATATGAAGTGCTTACTCAATTCATAAAGATTGCCGGCCAGCGAGGTGATATACAATTTGTTGAACGTTGTAAAAGTGAAGCGCACAAACTGCAAAATAATATAGAACAGAACGGCTGGGATGGCGAATGGTACCGCAGAGCATACTTCGATGATGGATCGCCGCTCGGATCGTCAAGTAACCAGGAATGCAAGATTGATTCAATTGCGCAAAGCTGGTCTGTTCTTTCCGGTGCGGGCGATTCAAAACGTTCACGCATTGCTATGGAATCATTGGATAAAAATCTTGTCCGCCGCGATCATAAGTTAATACAACTTTTAGATCCACCGTTCGACAAATCAAATTTGAATCCCGGTTATATAAAAGGCTACGTTCCGGGAGTAAGAGAGAATGGCGGTCAATATACACATGCGGCAATATGGGCGGCGATGGCATTTGCAGAATTGGGAGATAGTAAACGTGCATGGGAATTGCTGGCTATTATCAATCCGATCAACCATGCAAAGACTCCGGAAGAAATTGCGACATTCAAAGTGGAACCATATGTAGTAGCCGCTGATATATATGCCCTAACACCTCATATTGGTCGCGGTGGTTGGACATGGTATACAGGTTCGGCTGGCTGGATGTACCGGCTTATCGTGGAATCACTATTGGGATTGAAACTTGAAGTAGATAAACTTCATCTTAATCCATGCATTCCTGCTGATTGGGAAACGTATAAAATGCATTATCGTTATCGCGAAACCTTTTACCATATCTCTGTTTTTCAAACACATGAAAATAATGCTGATTTGAGTATAACAGTCGATGGAGTTCAGAATGTTGAAAAAATTATTCCTCTTGTTGATGATAGGCAGGAACATAATGTAGAAGTGAGAATAACATTACTTAAATAATTCAATTATTTAACTTGTTACCTGTTAGTTTAGTTTTACATTACTCATTTTTTTGATTCTTGCTGAAAAGTTAAAACTAATAGTTTCCTGCCTCCCAACTCAAGCATTCAGTTTTTTGATAAGCTTACCCAAAAGATGTAGTTCCTTTTTCATCCTTTTGATTTATTGACACAAATTATGTTTGATAATATTTTTATAAATAATTAAGTGACCGATATAAGCCTTATTCATAAACTAATGAGGAGAACAATCATGTCCAGAGACCCTGTTTGTGGTATGCGGATAGACGAGTCGAAAGCAGCCGCCAAGAGTGAATATAAAGGAAAAACCTTCTACTTCTGTTGCACTAAATGCAAAGATAGTTTTGCCAAGGAACCATCGAAATACGCTGCTAAAGTAGATATCGATTCCCTCAAGGATCAGCTTCATTAGGTATACCTGATTTTCAACCAACCTTTTTAAGCTAAGGGGTTGGCAGAAATCATGAAGGATGAAGTTTGAAGAGCAGTACGAATTTGTAGAGATTGATTAATAAAATGAAAATAAGTCCTTATGCAGGAAAACCTGCTAAACCTGGAATGTTGGTAAATGTACCAAAGCTAATAACAGCCTATTATTCTTATATCCCGGATGTAACAGTAAAAGAGCAAAGAGTCAGGTTTGGTACATCTGGTCATCGTGGTTCTGCATTTAATACTTCATTTAATGAATGGCATATCCTTGCAATTACTCAAGCAATTTGTTTATACCGGATCCAAAATAAAATAAGCGGCCCCTTATTTCTGGGGAGGGATACACATGCTCTTTCCGAACCCGCACTTGTCTCCGCTTTGGAAGTTTTAGCTGCTAATGAAGTTGAAGTTATGCTGGCTGAAAATGATGAGTATGTTCCGACACCTGTCATTTCACATGCTATCTTAAAATACAACGGCGGGAGACAAGACGGGTTTGCTGATGGCATCGTTATCACACCTTCTCATAACCCGCCCCATGATGGTGGATTTAAATATAACCCACCCAACGGTGGGCCTGCTGATGAAATTATCACCAGTTGGATCGAGAACAGAGCGAACGAAATTCTTGGAAATAAACTGCACAGTATAAAAAGACTTCCATTTATTAAGGCTATTCACTCTTCCACAACTCATCGATATGATTTCCTAAACACTTATATAAAAGATCTTGCCGAAGTGATTGATATGGATGTTATCCGTGATGCAAAGATTGCAATTGGTGTTGATCCTCTAGGTGGTGCAGGTGTTCATTATTGGAAGCCAATATCAGAATTCTATGGATTGAACCTTACAGTCGTAAACGATATTGTTGATCCTACTTTCAGATTCATGACAGTTGATTGGGATGGTCAAATACGCATGGATCCATCATCGTCATATGCCATGCAGAGATTGATAGAATTAAAAAATCACTTTGACATTGCTTTAGCGTGTGATACTGACCATGACAGACACGGAATTGTTACGAGAAGTTCAGGTTTACTTCCCCCTAATCATTACCTATCTGTTGCCATCGATTACCTTTTCCAACATCGACCTAAATGGAGCCAGGATGCAGCGATAGGCAAAACCGTTGTGAGTAGCCGGATGATAGATCGGATCACATCAAGGCTTGACCGAAAACTCTATGAAGTACCCGTCGGCTTTAAGTGGTTCGTGGATGGGCTGCTTGATGGATCTCTTGGTTTTGCAGGAGAAGAAAGTGCAGGTGCGTCTTTTGTCCGTAAGGATGGTAATGTGTGGACTACTGATAAAGATGGAATTGTGCCGGCTTTGCTTGCTGCTGAGATTACAGCACGACTCGGTCGTGATCCAGGCGAAATATATCGCAAACTTACAAATGAATTCGGCGAGCCCATTTATGATCGTATTGAAGCACCGGTTACTCCGGAACAAAAAGAAATTTTTAAGAAATTATCGAAGCAACAGGTCCATGTTACATATCTGGCTGGAGAAAAAATTCAAAGTATACTTACTCATGCACCGGGTAACAACGCTTCTATTGGCGGTTTAAAAGTATCAACAGAAAGTGGATGGTTTGCTGTGCGTCCTTCAGGTACAGAGAATATCTACAAGATTTATGCAGAAAGTTTTCGTGGAGACGATCATTTGAAACGCATCATAGAAGAAGCACATTCAATCGTTAACAGCATTTTAAAAATAGGGGCGTCTCCGGGAAAAGATTTAAGGAAATGACATGATCGAAAAGAAAAGCAAATTTGATATCACACTACCCTCGTACACCCTCGCTGCCGGTACAATTTATTTTATTCCGAAACTTACAATTCAAGTGAAGCCATGAGTATCAGGAAACCAATCACCGAAGCGGAGTTGGAAATACTTCAGTACGACTCATTTAGATACTTTCTAAATGAGACAAATGCAGACAACGGGCTGGTAATAGACAAGACTGCAGATAATTGGCCTGCCAGTATTACCGCTACCGGCTTCGCATTGGCGGCTTACCCTGTAGCTGTTGAGCGAGGATTTATGACGCGTTCCGAAGCGGTTGAACGAACGTTAGCCACACTACGTTTTTTTGGGAACAGCGCTCAAGGCCCCGAGTCAGATGCCACTGGTTACCAAGGCTTTTATTATCATTTTCTTGACATGCGAACCGGTCGGCGTGCTTGGAAATCTGAACTATCAACAATAGATAGTGCTTTTCTACTAGTTGGTGCATTGACGGCGGGAATTTATTTTACTGCGGATACCACTGACGAGCATGAAATCCGCATCCTCGCTGACATGCTCTATCGCCGTGCGGATTGGCAATGGGCGCAAGACGGCGGCGCAACAGTTACGCATGGCTGGAAACCTGAAAGTGGATTTCTTAAATACCGTTGGGAAGGCTATGATGAGGCTATGCTGCTGTATATTCTGGGGATGGGCTCACCCACTTACCCATTGTCCGCGGATTGCTACGACGCGTGGACTTCGACTTATCGATGGGAAAACTTTTATGGGTATGATTATCTCTATGCTGGGCCATTGTTCACGCACCAACTCTCACATATCTGGATTGATTTTCGTGGCATACAGGATGAGTTTATGCGCAAAAAGGGTATTGACTATTTTGAGAACAGTCGTCGCGCTTCTTATGTGCAACAACGTTACGCAATGGACAACCCTCTAAAGTACACTGGTTATAGCAACCATTGCTGGGGAATTACAGCTAGCGATGGTCCCGGCCCCGATACGATCAAAATAAGTGGCATCGAACGTCAATTTTTCAATTACCTTGGACGAAGTGTTCCTTATGGACCCGACGATGGAACTATTGCACCATGGGCAGTGGTTGCATCTTTACCGTTCACTCCGGAAATCGTATTACCCGCGATAGACTATTACATTAACGAAGTTAAATTGAAAGGGTCCAATCTCTACGGTTTCAAGTCAACTTTTAATCCGACCTACCCAGCAAAATCCGACAATCCCAATGGATGGGTTTCACCATGGCATTATGGGCTTAATCAAGGGCCCATTGTTTTAATGATCGAAAATTATCGTACCGGCTTATTGTGGCGAATGATGCGTACCTGCCATTACATTACAAATGGGTTACATCGAGCAGGTTTTAGGGGCGGGTGGTTATGAATACTTTCTTATTCACATACCAGTTGAATATGTCAGATAAATCAAAAAGGCCATTACAAAATTTTATTTACATCATTTCTGCTAAAGCCGTGAATCAATTTTTTCAATACCTTCCAGAATCTGGATTTGGGATGAGAGGTTAAAATTGAAACACTTGCAAGAAAAATAAAATGGAAAAATCATGAAACCTCATTCATTCATCAATAGATTAAAATGGCACTAAATTTATGAAAACAAAAAATCAATTAGAACCAACAGTATTTGTAATCTTTGGCGGAGGTGGGGATCTTACCTGGCGTAAGCTGGTACCGGCTTTATTTGATCTCTCCCAGGACCGTAGTATGCCAACTCGTTTATCAATCATTGTGGTCGATCGCATTGAACTTAGTGATGAAGAACTTCGACAGCGTCTTCATGAAGGCGTCAATAAATTCTCGCGTCATAGAGTTGTCGACGACGAAAAATGGAAAAAGTTTGCCATAAATATTTATTATCAGCAAGGCGATTTTAAAAAACCAGAGACTTACACAACTCTAAAAGCACAATGCGAGAAACTAGAAAAAGAATGGAATGCTAAAACTCAACGGATTTTTTACATGGCGACACCTCCTATTATGTTTAGCGAGATACCAAAATTTCTGGGCGAAGCCGGATTATCAACCGACCGGGAACATACACGGTTAGTGGTTGAGAAACCAATCGGGTACAATTTAGAGTCAGCTATTGAATTAAATAAAATATTTACCAATAGCTTCCAAGAATGCCAGATTTTTAGGATTGACCATTACCTTGGCAAAGAAACAGTACAAAATATTCTGGCGTTCCGATTTGCTAATCCGCTCTTTGAACCAATTTGGAACCGGCGTTATGTGGATTACGTGACTATTACTGTTGCCGAAGATTTGGGAATAGGACACCGCGGAGGTTATTACGATAAAGCTGGCGCATTGCGAGACATGGTACAGAACCATCTTATGCAATTACTTTGTCTTGTTGCGATGGAACCAATGGTTTCCTTTGATGCAGATGAGATCCGTAATAAGAAAGTAGACGTTCTTCATGCTGTTCGTCCAATTCCACGCGATGAAATTAATCAGAATGTGGTTCGCGGACAATATGGTAAAGGCAAGGTAAGTAAGAAAGAAGTTAGAGGATATCGTGAAGAAAAGGGTGTGTCAGCTGGTTCACAGACAGAAACATTTGTAGCTATAAAACTGTTCGTGGATAATTGGCGCTGGCAGGATGTGCCATTCTATCTCCGAACAGGAAAACGCCTTGCGCAGCAGTCGTCTGAAATTGTAATTCAATTTCGTGCTGTTCCACATCAATCATTTCCAATGGAAGCATCAATTGATTGGCAATCTGCTCGCATTATCATCACAATTCAGCCCGAAGAAGGCATCGTACTTCGCTTTCAGGCAAAGCAGCCCGGTCCAAAAGTAATATTAAAACAGGTTGATATGCGGTTCAAATATCGGGAGAGTTTTTCCGGACCATTTCCGAACGCTTATGAAACATTACTTTGGGACATAATGCAAAACGATGCAACACTGTTTATGCGTGCCGATCAGGTTGAAGCTGCATGGCGAATTCTGATGCCGGTGCTTGAAGAATGGGACGAAAAGAAACCAACTAATTTTCCTAATTACCCTCCCGGTTCCTGGGGACCAGAGGCTGCAAAAAAGTTGCTTGCCCAAGAGGGGCATAATTGGTTAACAACAACCTGACTGGTGGAAAAATATGAAAGGTGATAAAATGAAAAGAGAATTTCTAATTACAACATTGTTTGTTGACATCGGCGGAGTTCTGCTCACCGATGGATGGAGTCACAGGTCACGAAAGTTGGCGGCAAAGAAATTCAATTTAAATAGAGAAGAAATGGAAAACCGGCACAGCCAGGCTTTTGACACTTACGAGCTGGACAAGCTTACCACTGAAGAATACCTGAACCGTGTTGTGTTCTATGAGAAGCGTTCGTTTACTCATGCTCAGTTTCGGAAATTCATGTTCGACCAATCGAAACCGTTTCCAGAAATGATCGAGTTGATGCGCCAGCTTAAGGCGCAATATGGATTGAAAATTGTTGCTCTCAGCAACGAAGCACGGGAATTAAATTCATACCGAATAAAAAAATTCAAACTTAACGAGTTAATTGATTTTTTTATTTCCTCATGTTACGTGCATTTACGAAAGCCTGACTTTGATATCTTCCAACTTGCTCTTGATACAACCCAAGCATCAACCAAACAAATAGTCTATATTGAAAATACAACGATGTTTGTCCGTATCGCAGAAAGTTTAGGAATTAAAAGTATTCTTCACACAGATTACAAATCCACATGTGCGAAATTATCTGAATTCAGGCTAAGGATAATAGAATAAAAAAGGAGAAAGATATGCGTTATTATTTTGTGTTAATCATAGCATTGTTCTTTTTAAGTACGTTAGGTGCACAAGAAGAAGCTAATAACAATCATCAGAAAAAAGAAACAGGGAAAACTTTCGCACCAGGAGATAATTTAAAAAATCCATTTACAGACAAAATAAGCTCTGCTCTGGATGGGAAAATAATATTTATTCAGAACTGTGCTTCCTGTCATGGTAATGAAGGACTTGGCAATGGACCGGCAGGTGCAAGTTTAATTCCAAAAGCTGATAATCTTACGAGCGACGAGATAGCGAAAAGATCAGATGGTGAAGTATTTCTGAATATAAGTGACGGAGCAAGTGGTGTAATGATTCCATGGAAATTTATTCTTTCTGAAAATCAAAGATGGCATCTGGTTGATTATATAAGACAACTAAGGGAAAATCAAAATAGCGGAGTTCTGAAATGAAAAACCATAAGTTCAGAAAAAATATTATATGGGGAATAATAATTTCAATATTAATAATTTTTTCACAGGAAAATAGAGCCATACCAAGTTTTGCACATCAAACAAATTTGCCATGTAGTTCATGCCATACAATATTCCCGGAGTTAAATACTTTCGGAAGATTTTTTAAGTTAAATGGATATACTTTGATCGGCGTAAATACAATAGAGGTCAACGATACAACTGATAAAAAAGATGATGTGGATTTCAACCTATTAAAAATTCCGCCGGTATCATTAATGATCCAGGCTGCATATACATACAAAACAAAAGAGCAGCCGGCAACTCAAAACAATAATGTGTCGTTCCCACAGCAACTAAGTATATTCTTTGGTGGAGAAATTGCTCCCCATCTTGGTAGTTTTATTCAGGTTTCTTACGATGATCAGGAAGCTGCATTTGGTATTGATAACATAGATCTCAGGTATGCTAATCAAACAGAACTTGGATCCGAAAATTTGTTATACGGAGTTACGGTAAATAACAATCCGACGGCACAGGATTTATGGAACAGTACTCCTGCATGGGGATTCCCATATGCTTCTTCTTCAGTTACAGCGTCTCCATTAGCTTCAACATTAATAGAGGGTGGATTAGCTCAAAGTGTGGCAGGAATGGGAGCCTATGCCTTATTGAATAATTTTTTGTATGCAGAATTTAGTATTTACAGGTCAGCTCAACAAGGAGGTGCTCATCCACCTGATAACACAAGCTTTGGGATTATTAAAACGTTAGCTCCCTACTGGCGACTCGCATTTCAAAAACAGTTTGATGATCAATATTTTGAAATAGGAACGTTTGGTATGTCAACAGAAATGTACCCGGCAGGTATTTCTGGATTAACAGACAGATATAATGATTTTGGTTTTGATATAAATTATGAAAAGTCTCTTGGCGATAATCAGTTGACTGCTCATACAAGTTTTATACTCGAAAAAAGAAATTTTGATGCAACATTCAATTCTAATGGATCATTAAGTCAGTCGCTAAATTTAAATTCATTTAAAATTGTAGGAAATTATTATTTGCAGCAGCAGTTTGGTTTTACATTGGGTTATTTTTCAATTACCGGAGATGGGGATGCAGTATTGTACGCCCCCACAGAATTTTCAGGAAGTTCAACAGGTGTACCAGACAGCAGAGGATTTATTACAGAAATTGATTATCTGCCGTGGTTAAATACAAAATTTTCTGTTCAGTATGTAGCGTATAATAAATTTAATGGTTCCGGTGATAATTATGATGGTGCAGGGAGAAATGCATCGGATAATAATTCTTTTTATTTATTAGCCTGGTTGGCTTTTTAATAAAAGGCCGGACACCGGAACTTACGCAACCTGAGAAAAAAGGACTAATAAATGAAGATAGATAATTCACATATCCTGACGATCAATGGCGGTTCTTCGAGCATCAAGTTTGCTCTGTATCAGGCGAACAAGTCGCTGAAAAAAATATTTAATGGAAGCGTTGACCGTATCGGTTTACTTGGTACAAATTTATCTTTCAGCGACTCAGACGGAAAACAGAAAGACAGCCTAATTCTTGAATCCTCCGATACTAGGTCGGCAGCAAATTTTCTGATTGATTGGCTGAAAGGAAAGATTGATTTTTCTTCGATCAAAGGAATCGGACATCGAGTTGTTTTCGGTATGAAACATTCGGAACCTGAACTTATCACAAAAGAATTGCTGGATGAATTACACCGCATCAGTCCTTACGATACGGATCATCTGCCTGCCGAGATTGAATTGATCGAAGCGATGCATCAACGTTATCCTAAAATACCTCAAATCGCATGCTACGATACAACATTTCACCACACCATGCCGCGAGTTGCCAAAATCTTACCTATACCCCGCCGCTTTGAAGCATTGGGAATCCGGAGATACGGTTTCCACGGTTTGTCCTATTCGTATCTTATCGAAGAACTGGCGAATGTCGCCGGTGAGAAGGAAAGCAAAGAACATGTAATTCTGGCCCATCTCGGGAACGGTGCGAGTTTAGCCGCCGTTCGCAATGGTAAAAGTATTGATACGAGTATGGGCTTTACACCTGCCGGAGGGCTGACAATGGGCACCCGGCCTGGTGATTTAGATCCGGGAGTTGCATGGTACATGATGAAGTCGGAGAATCTCACGCCCAAACAGTTCAATCAAATTATTAATCATGAATCGGGTCTCCTCGGTATTTCTGAGACCAGTTCAGACATGCAGGATCTGCTGGCAAAAGAAAATGATGATATTCGGGCGGCGGAAGCTGTGGCGCTGTTCTGTTACCAGGCGAAGAAGTGGATAGGAGGTTTTGCCGCTGCACTTGGCGGATTGGACACACTCGTTTTTGCAGGCGGCATAGGTGAAAAAAGCCCGATTATCCGCTCCCGTATTTGTGAAGGTTTGGGGTTCCTTGGTATCGACCTTGAAGAAAAAAGAAACGTGGCTAACGCCCCGGTTATTTCAAAAGATACCGGGCAGGTAGTTGTCCGCGTCATTCACACAGACGAGGAATACATGATTGCGAGAACAGTTTGCAGAGTACTCAACATTGATTTCTCAAATACTATGTCAACTGGAAAAAATAATGAGCAAAAATAAAACTCAAAAAAACAAAGGATTAATTCGTGTTGCCCTTAAGTAGTACTAGCATTTTTAGCAAAGGGATAATCCGTGGCTGGACGATTCTTCGTCTTGCGTTTAAAAAGTTTCTTCGGATTGATGGAGTACAATGGGCAGGAGCGTTCTCATTCAACATGTTTTTCTCGCTGTTTCCTTTAATCGTCCTCTTTGTCACTATCGCCTCGACTTTTATTGACAGGGATCGGGCAGGAAAAGTGATAATTACTTACATAGAAAACTATGTCCCGATTAGCGGTGAAATGCATAACTACATTTTTAATACCATAACAGGTGTTATCAATGCGCGCGAGCAAGCAGGTGCAATCGCATTTGTCATCCTTGTTTGGGCTTCCGTCCAATGTTTCATCACACTCGTAGTAGCTACAAACCGGGCCTGGAAAATCCCGGTGTACAAAAGCTGGTGGCGTCTACCGCTCAGAAGCTTGGTGCTATTCGGCACCACTGCAAGTATGGTTCTGCTGGGTATGGTATTGCCTGTTTTGATTAGAATTGCGAAGAATTGGTTTTTTGCGACAAATCATTTAAGATCCTGGCTGTATGACATAGGAAGCTTTTTTATCCCGTTACTTCTGGTTTTTTTTAGTCTGAGCGTTTTTTACATGCTCGCACCGCTCCGACCTACCCGCTTTGCTATAGTCTGGGTCGCCTCTCTGTTATCTACTGTTCTTTTACAAGCGAGCGAAAGCCTGTTCGAAATCTATCTAAGAAACTTCGCTACGTTGAATGCTGTCTACGGAACGTTTGGCGGAATCATGGTATTGTTGCTGTGGATTTATCTATGCGGGTGTATTTTCATCTTCGGAGCCTGCTTGTGTGCCGCTCAAACAGAAACGAACTCGCTGCTAGTGAAGGAGCGCTGAAGTGTTAATCAAATTTAAAACTTATCATTGAAAGTATTAATGATTATGAAAACAAAAAAAATATCTGAGAAGAAATTAGTTAAGAAAGTGAAAGAAGGGTTTGAAGAAAACATTGTAGCGACATCTAAAAAAATGTATGTAAAGGATAATCCGTTGACTCAAGAACTTCTGCAAAAGATGAACGCCTATTGGCGCGCTGCAAACTATCTGTCGGTCGGACAGATTTATCTGTTTGACAATCCATTATTAAAGAAACCATTGAAACTGAAACATGTAAAGCCGCGGCTGCTAGGTCATTTTGGAACTACTCCCGGACTTAATTTTATCTATGTTCACCTCAATCGTATTATTAAGATGTATGGCCTTAATATGATATATGTTATCGGTCCGGGTCATGGTGCACCCGGAATAGTTGCCAACACCTATCTGGAAGGAACTTACACTGAGGTTTATCCTGACATAACTCAGGATGAAGAAGGTATGAAAAAACTGTTCACACAATTTTCATTTCCGGGCGGAATTCCGAGTCATGTTGCGCCGGAAACGCCCGGCTCAATTCATGAAGGTGGAGAACTCGGCTATTCTTTGTCGCATGCTTATGGCGCAGCGTTCGATAATCCCGACCTGATAGTTACATGTGTCGTGGGTGATGGAGAATCGGAAACCGGACCGTTAGCCACCAGTTGGCACTCTAACAAATTTCTCAATCCGGCTTGTGATGGAGCCGTACTTCCGATATTACATTTGAACGGCTACAAGATAGCCGGGCCTACTGTGTTAGCGCGTATTAGTCATGAAGAATTAGACCAGCTCTTCCGCGGTTACGGATACAAACCATATTTTGTTGAGGGAGACGATCCTGACAAACTTCACCAAGCCCTGGCAGCCACTCTTGATACAGTAATTGCAGAGATTAAAGACATACAAACTAAAGCGCGAAGTAATGGCTTTAAAGAACGACCCAAATGGCCCATGATTGTATTCCGCACACTAAAAGGATGGACATGCCCAAAGGTTGTGGATTGGCTGCCAATCGAAGGTACGTTCCGATCACACCAGGTACCGATTACAGACTTTGTAAGGAAGCCTGAACATTTGAAAATTCTTGAACAATGGATGAAAAGCTATAATGCTAAAGAATTATTTGATAAAAGCGGCAGACTTATTCCTGAACTTACCGAGTTAGCACCTAAGGGCGAGCGGCGCATGGGAGCCAACCCGCATGCAAATGGAGGACTTCTTCTTAAAGAATTGAAAATGCCTGATTTCCGTAATTACGTTTTAAAAGTAACTAATCCAGGCACTGTAGAAGGAGAAGCCACACGCGTTCAGGGTAAGTTCATCCGCGATGTAGTGAAACTTAATCAGACCAACTTCCGTGTCTTTAGCCCGGACGAAACTGCTTCGAATAGATGGGGAGATGTGTTTGAGGTAACGAACAGATGTTCAACTGCGGAAATAATTCCTATTGACGATCACGTTGCACCGGATGGTCGTGTGATGGAAATGTTGAGCGAACATCAGTGTGAGGGTTGGCTTGAGGGTTATTTGCTTACAGGCAGGCACGGCTTTTTCTCATGTTACGAAGCGTTCATTCATATAATTGATTCAATGTTTAACCAGCACGCAAAGTGGCTAAAGGTAGCTCACGATATTCCCTGGCGAAGTCCCATTGCTTCATTGAATATTTTACTTTCATCTCACGTTTGGCGTCAGGATCATAATGGCTTTAGTCATCAAGATCCAGGTTTTATTGACCATGTGGTTAATAAGAAAGCGGATGTTATACGAGTGTATTTACCGCCTGATGCTAATACACTTTTGTCGGTAACCGATCATTGCCTGCGCAGCCGCGACTATGTTAATGTTATTGTCGCAGGCAAACAGCCCGCACTTCAATGGATGGACATAGATTCCGCAGTTAAGCACTGTACAGCCGGGCTTGGTATATGGGAATGGGCAAGTAACGATAAAGGAGAGGAACCGGATGTGGTCATGGCATGCTGTGGTGATGTTCCTACACTGGAGACATTGGCTGCAGTTGAAATATTACGGCAAAACTTCCCGGATCTTAAAGTCAGAGTTATAAACGTAGTAGATCTTATGACACTTCAACCGAAGAGCGAGCATCCACACGGACTAAATGATAAGGATTTTGATACAATCTTTACAAAGGACAAACATGTCATCTTTGCATTCCATGGTTATCCACTTCTGATCCATCGTTTAACATATCGAAGATCGAACCAAGAGCGGTTTCATGTGCGCGGATATAAGGAAGAAGGAACCACTACTACACCATTTGATATGGTAGTATTGAATGAGCTGGATCGTTTTCACTTGGTCGGCGATGTAATTGATCGTATACCGGGTTTAGGTTCGCGGGCAGCTTATGTCAAACAGTTTCTCCGCGATAAGCTTTTGGATCACAAAAAATATATTAACAAATATGGACAGGACATGCCGGAAATTAGAAATTGGAAATGGAGTAATCCGAAATGAACAAAAAGCGCTAATAGGCACAGCTAATAAAAGTACACAATCACAAAAGGAAAAGACTATGAATATTCAAATCAATACCGGGCATAATATCCAGGGAAATGAAGAACTAATTGCTAAGTTCAGCAGCACAATTAAGAGCGCATTAATTAGAATGAGCGATCACATTACCAAAGTGGAAGTTCATATGAAAGATGAAGACGGCGATAAGAAAGGAAAGAACGACAAACGCTGCATGATAGAAGCGCATCTGGAAAGACGTCAACCCATCGTCGTTACAGACCATGCTGATACTTTGAACGAGGCACTCGACGGTGCTATCGATAAATTAATAAGTATGATGGAAAGTATCCTTGGTCGTCAACGCGATCAAAGGAGTCGCAAAACTAAACGAGCCACACCTGAATCAGAATTGCCGGATGAGAATTGATGTGTATTAAAATGGCTGCTAACCATTAGTAATCTGAGTTGTAAGCGAAAGAAGATGATTGATTAGTAGATGATAAAATTATATTGGTATCAAAAATGAAATTACAAGATCTTATAGCCAATGCAAAGATGTTGGTTGCCGATAACAAGGGTCTGTTAGCGATGGATGAAAGTAATCCAACATGTAATAAACGATTTGCCAAGTTAGGGATCCCCCAAACAGAAGAAGCCCGTCGTTCCTACCGGGAATTGATTGTCACCACAACTGGGCTCGGTGAATCCATAAGCGGTGCTATCCTGTATGACGAGACGATCCGACAACAGAAAAAAGACGGCACTCCATTTATTAAAATTATCATTGATGCTGGAATCATTCCCGGTATTAAGGTTGATACCGGTGCAAAAAGCATGGCAGGGCATCCTGGTGAGAAAATAACAGAAGGCCTGGACGGATTGCGCGAAAGACTAAAAGAATATTTTAAAATGGGTGCCCGTTTTGCCAAGTGGCGTGCTGTGATTGCAATAGGTGATGGTATTCCCAGTCAAGGTTGTATAGAGGCAAACGCTCATGCATTGGCCCGATATGCTGCGCTATGCCAGGAAGTGGGACTTGTTCCCATCGTCGAGCCGGAAGTACTAATGGACGGATATCATACTTTGGAAAAATGCAGCGAGGTAACAGAGAAAGTCCTGCGAACAGTTTTCAACCAGCTTTATACACAACGGGTGACTCTCGAGGGCATGATTCTGAAACCCAACATGATACTTCCGGGATTGAAATGTCCCAGACAAGAAACGGTAGACGAAGTTGCTGACGCCACGGTGAAATGTTTATTACGCTCCGTCCCCGCCTCCGTTCCCGGTATTGCTTTTTTATCTGGTGGCCAATCTGCTGAACTGGCATCGGCACGTTTGAATGAAATGAGCGTTAGATTCAAGTCGCGTCTGCCCTGGGCATTGACGTTTTCTTTTTCCCGAGCCATACAGCAACCTGCTTTGGAGATTTGGCAGGGTGAAGAGTCCAACTTATTGGCAGCACAACAAGCTTTATATCATCGAGCTATGTGCAATCGAGCTGCTCGACGTGGAGAATACAATTCTTTAATTGAAAGGAAAGGAATATGAAAACAAATATCCCACAACGCGCGATACCTGCGACTTTGCAATTATATAAAGGCGATCTACTATGAAACTCAAAGCTTATCAACCCAAGCTTCGAAAATCGAAGTTTAACAGAAAATATTTTGAAACTTCAATAGCAGAAAAAATATGTTAAAAATAATAAATGATTTACCGGACAATGTTCTGGGCGTTTTCGCAGAAGGTAAAATAACAGGAACAGATTATGAGACTGTTTTAATTCCTGCTGTAGAGAAAAAATTGAAAGCAAACAAAAAAATCCGGATGATATACCAGCTCGGAAGTAACTTTACCGGATTTGATCTGAATGCTATGCTTGATGATGCTAAGATAGGAATGAAACATTTTTCTGCATGGGAAAAGATTGCGTTAGTATCTGATCATGAACTGATAAATACTTTTGCAAAATTCTTTGGTTATATGCTTTCATGTGAACTTCGCATATTTAAAAATTCTGAATTAGATGAAGCAAAAAAATGGATCATTGAAAAATGAATGGAGAATACCAGATATGAAACAGAATACCGACAAACCAAAAGCTCCCGATCCTAAATCCGGTGTTAAGGACGACGCAAAAACTAAAACAAAGAACGATGTGAAGCCTAATGCTAAGGACGGTTTAAAAACACTTCCTCTAGAAGAAGTTGAGAAGAAATTAGGTTCGTCACCCGATGGTCTCACTCGAGCTGAGGCAGAGAAACGGTTAACTCAATATGGGCCTAATGAGATTGAAGAAAAGAAAACTAATATGTTCCTTAAATTGCTCACGTATTTTTGGGGACCCATCCCGTGGATGATTGAAGGAGCGGTAATACTATCGGGTGTAGTCAGGCACTGGCCTGATTTTTTTATCATCCTGCTTTTGCTTATTGCTAATGCAGTAGTTGGATTCTGGGAAGAACGGGAAGCAGGCAATGCTATCGCTGCGCTTAAGGCAAAACTGGCAATTAAAGCGCGAGTAAAACGTGATGGGAAATGGATCACACCGGCTGCGCGTGAATTGGTGCCTGGCGATGTTATTCGATTGCGCTTAGGTGATATAGTACCTGCAGACGCGCGTTTATTGGACGGCGATCCGGTTGAAGTTGATCAATCCGCATTGACAGGTGAGTCTTTACCCATCGAACGAAAATCCGGAGAGGCGGTATTTTCCGGTTCGATTATTCGTCGTGGCGAAATAAGCGCAATTGTTTATGCCACCGGTGAACATACATACTTTGGCAAAACGGCCCAGCTTGTGCAGGAAGCACATACTGTCAGCCATTTTCAAAAAGCAGTTTTGAAGATTGGCAATTATTTGATCATCCTCGCGGCAGTTTTAGTAGCGGTGATTATTGCAGTCGCTATCTATCGCGGCGACTCAATTATATCAACACTGCAGTTTGCTTTAGTCCTCACAGTTGCAGCAATTCCTGTAGCAATGCCTACTGTATTGTCGGTTACTATGGCTGTTGGCGCTAAACTACTTGCCAGAAAAAAGGCGATTGTAAGTAAGTTGGTAGCCATCGAAGAATTAGCGGGAGTGGACATACTGTGCGCTGATAAGACTGGAACCTTAACACAGAATAAGCTGACGTTGGGTGATCCTTTCATTGTTAACAATATTCCTGCAGAGCAAGTCATCCTTTATGGTGCGCTTGCATCGCGCGCTGAAAACAACGACACTATAGACCTGGCAGTTCTGAGCGGAATGAAAAATAAGGATTCGTTGAAGGCTTATGAAGTGGTTCATTTTATGCCGTTCGATCCTGTGCATAAACGCACCGAAGCAACTGTCAAAACAAAAGACGGAAAAACATTCAAGGTAAGCAAGGGAGCGCCGCAGGTGATTTTAGAATTGTCTTCGAATGCAGCTGAGATAAAGTCCGCTGTAGACAAAGCCGTAAACGAATTCGCTACACGAGGTTTTCGATCGTTAGGTGTTGCGAGAGCAGAAGGTGATGAGCAATGGCAGTTTGTTGGTGTGCTGCCCTTATTCGATCCGCCGCGTGAAGATGCAAAAGCAACGATTAAGACTGCAGGAGATATGGGTGTTAAGATCAAGATGGTTACTGGCGATGCACTTGCTATCGCCAAAGAAACCGCCCAAAAGTTGGACATGGGTACAAATATTCTTGATGCCGCCAGCCTGGGTGACTCGAAAAAGAAAGAGACCACAGAGGTAACTGAGTCAATCGAAAAGGCTGATGGTTTTGCACAGGTGTTTCCTGAACACAAATTTCATATTGTTGATGTTTTGCAGAAACGCGGTCATATCGTTGGCATGACGGGGGATGGAGTGAATGACGCACCAGCCTTAAAGAAGGCTGATTGCGGTATCGCTGTTTCGGGTGCCACTGACGCAGCACGTGCAGCTGCGGCTATAGTTCTCACAACGCCAGGCCTGTCAGTAATCATTGATGCAATCAAAGAGAGCCGCCGCATCTTCCAGCGGATGAACAGTTACGCGATCTACCGCATTGCAGAAACATTGCGAGTGCTTTTTTTCATGACGCTGGCGATCCTGATCTTTAACTTTTATCCGTTGACGGCCGTGATGATTGTAATGCTTGCGCTGCTTAACGACGGCGCCATCCTGTCTATCGCCTATGACAATGTTCATTATAAAGACCAACCCGAAGCCTGGAACATGCGTATGGTACTGGGAATCTCAACGGTCCTTGGTGTTATCGGCGTAATCTCAGCTTTTGGTTTATTTTATCTCGGTGAGCGCGTCTTTCATCTCGACCGCGCGCACATCCAGACTCTGATGTATTTGAAACTCTCGGTCGCAGGTCATTTGACGATCTTCCTCACGCGTACGAGACATCCATTTTGGTCTATACGGCCCGCGAAGATTTTATGGATAGCGGTGCTCGGTACACAAATCATTGCAACACTGATAGCTGTCTATGGATTATTTATGACACCGCTTGGCTGGGGCTGGGCTGGATTTGTGTGGGGCTATGCATTACTTTGGTTCCTCCTGAATGATCGTGTGAAACTTCTGGCGTACCGAATTTTTGATCCCATAAAAAGTAAGTCAACAGCCGAATTGACTTCGCACATTGCTAAGCGAGCTTACGAACTCTATGAAGAAGGTGGAAGCAAAGACGGACGATCTGTTCAGGATTGGGAGAATGCGGAGAAGGAAATTCGTAAAAATAGACTACATAAATAATCGGAGGTGAACAACTTAGCCATAATAGACAGATGAATCGAAAACACAACAAACAGTGTTTAAGAATTATTAGTACCTTTTCCTTGATGAAGGTAGTAACGTACCCCAAAGATGTAGTTCCCTTTTCATCCCTTTGATTGATTGCATTCTCAACTACACATGACTAATCTGATATAGCAAAGTTATTAATAATTTATTTAGAAATTATTTTCTTAAAAGTCAGGATTAAATTGTGAAAGCATTAGTATATCATGGAGCAGGTAAACGCGCATGGGAAGAAAAACCCAAACCTGAAATTAAAAACTCAACAGATGCAATTATAAGGATAACAAAAACAACTATTTGTGGAACAGATCTCCACATTATGAAGGGAGATGTTCCTGAAGTTGTTGATGGTCTGACCCTTGGGCACGAAGGAATCGGCGTTATTGAAGAAGTTGGTGGAAGTGTTTCTAATTTTAAAGTTGGAGATAAAGTTCTAATCTCTTGCATTACATCTTGCGGTATTTGTGATGCATGTAAAAAGGGAATGTATTCTCATTGCGAAACCGGCGGATGGATTCTTGGTCATTTGATTGATGGAACACAAGCAGAATATGTCAGAATACCTCACGCAAACAATAGTCTTTATCATATTCCCGAAAATGTGGATGAAGAAGCAATTGTTATGTTGAGTGATATTTTGCCCACGGGTTTTGAATGTGGAGTTCTTAATGGACAAATTAAACCCGGAGATACTGTTGCAATTGTTGGTGCCGGACCAATTGGACTAGCCACTTTACTTACTGCTCAATTCTATTCTCCTGCTGAAATTATTATGGTTGATTTAGATGAAAACCGGTTGAAAGTTGCTAAAACATTTGGTGCAACTAAGCTTGTTAGTAATAATGCTGTTGAAGAAATAATGAAACTTACTAACAGTAAAGGCGTTGATGTTGCTATCGAAGCAGTCGGGATAGCTGCTACGTTTGATATCTGCCAGTCAATTATTGCAGCCGGCGGGCACATTGCAAACGTTGGTGTTCACGGTAAAAGTGTTGAGTTACATCTCGAAAAATTGTGGTCAAGAAACATCACCATTACTACCCGACTTGTTGATACAGTAACTACACCAATGCTTCTAAAGACGGTGCTTTCAGGAAAGTTAAATCCCGGAAAGTTAATTACTCATCGATTTGCGATGAATGATATTATGAAAGCATATGATACTTTTGGAAACGCTGCAAATGAAAAGGCAATCAAGGTTATTCTCTCTTAAATAGCTGATGAAAATATATTATGTACATAGTGATGTAACATTTGGAATAAAATCAGGACACAAAACTTCTAACAAAATAGTGAGGCAAAAAAATGGAAGCACAAAAAATTAAAGTAGGTGAATTTGAAAATGAACTTTATGCTGAGATTGCAAAAAGGGATCTTGAAGCTGCGGGAATTAATGCAAACATTATTAAAAATGATGCTGATGTATTTATTTTTTTCTCGGATGAATCGGATGCCGTACAACTAGTAATTCCGGGACCTCAAATAGAAAAAGCTAAACAGTTACTTAAGAAGAGATTTATTTAACAAATCAAAAAAGGAGAAGTACTATGAACGCTAAAACAATAGGTATCATAATAATGGTTATTGGCTTGGCAATGACACTTTACACCGGATTTAATTATGTGACCAGAGAAAAAATAGTAGACATTGGCGGCATAGAAATTTCAGCCGATAAAAATCATAATGTAAGCTGGGATTCATTTATTGGTGTGGGAATAATGGTAATAGGTGGAGTTGTTTTTTTAACCGGCAGAAAGAAATAGATTTAATCAATTGCAAAATGAAGTGACTGAACTACCGGGAAGATGTAGTCCATTTTTCATCCTTTTGATCGATTGAATTTTAGATGTAAAAAGTTGAATATAATCTCAGATCTGAATTAAATATTCTGTTGCAAAAATCTGTTACGTTTAAGGAATAATAAATGAATATTCTGATGGTTTATCCCATGTATCCGGATACATTCTGGAGTTTTAAACACGCATTAAAGTTCGTTTCAAAAAAAGCAAGTTTCCCGCCATTAGGTCTTTTAACAGTTTCTGCTATGCTGCCCAAAGATTGGAATAAAAAGCTAATCGATATGAATGCTAACCAATTGACTGACGATGATATTCTTTGGGCAGATCTGGTTTTTATAAGTGCGATGTCAATTCAAAGTGTGTCCGCCGACGATATAATAAATAAATGTAATAAGTTGAATGCGAAAATTGCTGCCGGCGGACCTTTATTTACAAGCAGTCCTGAACTCTATGATAACGTCGATTATCTTATTCTTAATGAAGCCGAAATTACTCTGCCGATGTTTTTAGAAGATCTGAAAAATGGAATACCTGAACACATATATACTACGGAAGATTGGGCAGATATTACCACAACTCCGTTACCCGACTGGAATCTTATCCCGATGAAAAATTATACTTCTATGAATCTCCAGTATTCCAGAGGATGCCCGTTTGATTGCGAGTTTTGTGATATTACAGTTTTGTATGGAAGAAAACCTCGCACTAAAACTAAAGATCAGGTAATTGCTGAACTGGATGCTTTATATTTTACCGGCTGGCGCGGTCCGGTTTTCTTTGTTGATGATAATTTTATCGGTAACAAAGTAAAATTGAAAAAGGAAATTCTTCCCGCAATTACTGAGTGGATGACTAAAAGAAAAAATCCATTTTACCTTAACACGGAAGCATCAATTAATCTTGCAGATGATGAAGACTTAATGTGGCAGATGGCTAAAGCAGGATTTGAAGCTGTCTTTATCGGCATAGAATCACCTAATGAAAAAAGTCTTATCGAATGCCACAAACCTCAGAATACAAATCGTGATTTGATTGCGAGTGTTAGAAAAATTCAGCAGTACGGTATGGAAGTACAGGGTGGATTTATAGTCGGGTTCGACAACGATCATCCTAAAATATTTGAAGAACTGACAAATTTTATTCAGCAAAGCGGAATTGTAACCGCAATGGTTGGATTGCTTAATGCACCCAAAGGAACGAAGTTGGAGAAAAGATTATTGGAAGAGGGAAGAATGCTAAGCGATTTTACCGGCAACAATACTGACTTCACGATTAATTTTATTCCGAAGATGGATTCTGAAATTTTATCTGACGGTTACAAATCTGTTTTAAAAACTATTTACTCGCCTAAATATTTTTATGAACGCGTAATGCGGTTTATGAAAGATTTTGAACCGAAGAAGAAAAAAGTTTTTCATCTTAATCCCAATTACATTCTTGCATTGTTCAGATCGATATTCAAGTTGGGGGTTGTGGGGGAAGAAAGAATTTATTACTGGAAATTATTTCTCTGGACTTTATTCCGTAAACCTCAGTTGTTTTCCTTAGCAATTTTATTTGCGATTTACGGATTCCATTTTAAAAAAATATCCAACGGGTTTTGTTAATTAAATATTCTTTCGATTTATTTATCTATGGGTATCAATTATAACTATTTAAAAAAAGATTTAATTCTTTTTTCGTCCCTTTGGACTATTTTTTTGGGCTACAAATTTCTCTATAATCTATTGTAAAAAATGATAGAACATTAACCTCTTCAATTTGGTATATCAGGTAATATAGGGATTGAAGAAGCAAAATTTATTTGGATAAGATATTATGAAAAAAAGAGAAGTAAAATTTAAAAAAAGAACCCTTCCAAAATCCCCAACAAGCATTCAGGGATTTGATGAAATAACAAGCGGCGGATTACCAAAAGGCAGACCAACACTTGTATGCGGTGATGCGGGATGTGGTAAGACATTATTTGCAATGGAATTTCTGGTTCGCGGTGCAACTGTTTACAATGAACCCGGCATATTTATTTCATTCGAAGAAACGGAGAAAGAGTTAACAGCAAACGTCACTTCTTTAGGCTTCGATTTGAATAATCTTGTAAAACATAAAAAACTCTGGCTTGAGCACATCCATGTTGAACGGGGAGAAATAGAACAGAACGGTGAATATGATTTAAAAGGATTGTTCGTTCATATCCATAATGCGATCGAAAGTATTGGTGCTAAGCGTGTTGTGCTGGATACTATTGAAACACTTTTTTCAGAATTGCCTAATCCTACTGCGGTTCGTACAGAACTAAGAAGATTATTTGGCTGGTTAAAAAGGAAAAATGTAACAACAATAGTAACAGGTGAAAAAGGTGAGGGTACACTAACACGACAGGGTTTGGAAGAGTACGTTTCCGATTGTGTTATTCTGCTGGATCATCGGGTTACCGATCAATCATCTATACGAAGACTGCGCATTGTTAAATATCGTGGTTCAACCCATGGCACTAATGAATATCCTTTCTTAATAGATGAAGATGGATTTTCTGTTTTACCTGTCACTTCTTTGGGCTTAAATCACATTTCATCCAAAGAAAGAATTTCAACAGGTATTCCGCGGCTTGATACAATGCTTTCCGGCAAAGGTTATTTTCGTGGAAGTACAGTGCTTGTTTCCGGAACTGCTGGTACCGGTAAAACAAGTATGGCGGCACAATTTGTTGAGGCAGCATGCAAGCGGGGTGAGCAAGTGCTGTATTTTGCTTTCGAAGAATCTCCCAGTCAATTTATGCGCAATATGTCTTCCATTGGAATACACTTAGATACCTGGGTAAAAAAAGGATTGCTTCACTTTCATGCAACCCGCCCGACACTTCATGGATTAGAACATCATTTAACAACAACTATCAAACTAATAAATCAAATTAAACCTCAAGTTGTAATTCTTGATCCTATTGATGCTTTCATTATAGGTAAAAATCAAACAGAAGTTAAAATAATGCTGCTTCGTCTTGTAGATTTTTTAAAGATGAAGAATATAACAGCCCTTTTTGTAAGTCTCTCTAATACCGGCGAAAGTCAGGAACTTACTGATATGGCAATATCCTCGTTGATAGACACTTGGCTATTATTACGTGATATTGAAATAGGCGGTGAGCGTAACAGAGCTTTGTATATTCTAAAATCACGTGGCATGTCACACTCCAATCAGATTAGAGAGTTCTTACTGACAGATTATGGAATAGAACTGCTGGATGTGTACGTTGGTCCTGAAGGTGTACTAACCGGTTCGGCTAGATTATCACAAGAAGCAAAAAATGATGCAGAACAATTAATGTATCGTCAGGAAATTGAACGCAAACAATCCGGAATAGAACTTAAACGCGCTGCTTTGGAAGCTCAAATTGTTGTTCTAAAATCAGAATTTAAAGAAGAAGAATCTGAAACAACTAAGCTTATCGAAATGGAACAAGCAAACACTAAAAAGTTTTCAGATGATAAAAGAAAAATGGCAAAAAGCCGAAAGGCAGATAAGTCGATAAAGAATGCGTTAATAATGTAATTACAAAAAAGAATTATAGCTAAATAGAAAACAAGACAGGAGAAAATCATGAGCAAAGGTCAAAACGCTAAAAAAGGTTCTAAAAAAGAACCTGCAAAAACCATGAAAGAAAAAAAGACTGCAAAACGTGATAAGAAAAATGAAAAAAATAATAAAGGAATTCTGAATCAGTAAATGCTGCAGCATAGGACAATATTATTTAAATAGGCATAACATCTTTTTACATGCATATCATTATAAAACTATAGTTCCTGGTTAATAACCTAGAAATGTGACAGTTACAGTTAATTGGCTGCAATAAAACAAGTTAAATCATTATCTGCTCCTTACCGATCTTACCTGTTTTTTCCAAAGATGTAGTTCCATTTTCATCCTTTTGCTTTATTGTATTTAATGATGTAATTGTTAAAACTGGCTTGGAAGTTTGAATTGCCTCTGAAGGCACTATAAAATGAAAGCGTTTAATTAACCTTGAAATCGACAACTGAAATAAATGAATTTACCGAAAACATATTCAATACTGTACGGGAACCACTGCTGGTATTGGACAAAGATTTAAGGGCTATTAGCGCAAATCAATCTTTCTACAATTTCTTTAAAGTTTCCGAAGATGAAATAATTGGTATCTTGATTTATGATCTGGGTAATCACCACTGGGAATTTCCTAAACTAAAAGAACTGTTTGAGAAAATACTTCCTAAAAAAAAGTCGGTCGATAATTATGAAGTCGAACACGATTTTACAGGTATTGGCAATAGAACATTGATTCTAAACGCCCGGCAAATTGAAAGCACTCCTGAAAAAGATACTATCATTTTAATTGCTATGGAGGATATAACTGAGCTCAAATTGGCAGAAGAAAAAATGCAAGAAAGCGAAGAAATATACCGTGAACTTGTAGAAGCTTCACCCGATGGCATTATCATTCAACAAGAGGGGAAAATTGTTTTTGCTAATCGTTCAAGCACATCCCTAATGAGAGCATCAAGTATTGATGAATTGATTGGGAAGTCTGTCATTGATTTTGTACATCCTTCGTACAAAGAAATTGTAATTGATAAAATGATTGCGATGAATAAAACAGGGAAAGCATTACCGTTTGCAGAAGAAATATTTTTACGACTTGATGCTTCTGAAGTTGATGTTGAAGTAAAAGCAATACCTATTGTCTTTGATAATAAACCCGCTGTTCAGATCATTGTACGCGATATTACAGAGCGCAAGCAGATAGAGTCCGCACTCAAAACCAGTGAAGAAAGATTCCGCACAGCCGCTGGAACTCTTACCGATGTTGTTTACGAATGGGATATCAATCAGAAACTGGATTGGTATGGAGACATAGATGGGATTACTGGCTATCCGCTGGGAGGATTTCCCAGAACTTTTGAGGCCTGGTCAGTGATAGTTCACCCGGAAGATAAGGATCGAGTAATGGAGGCTTTGGAGAACCACTTTAAAAACAGAGTACCCTTCAGCGTTGACTACCGCACCAAAAGAATGGATGGAGAGTGGCGATGGTGGTCAGCACGCGGCACTGCACTAAGAGACGATAATGGCGAGCCTTATAAGATGATAGGATCTATTACAGACATCACTGAACGAAAAGATATTCAAAATAGAATAAAATTTAAATCAGACCTTTTAAGTCATATTGGTCAGGCTGTTGTTGCTACCGACTTGCAAGGCAGCGTAATTTATTGGAACAAAGGTGCGGAAGAAATTTATGGTTGGTCTTCTGCTGAAGCTATGGGAAAGAGTATTGTTGCCTTAACACCGACCGAGCATGCAAAGGAATATGCTATTGAGATTATGAAAGCACTAAGTGAGGGTAAATCCTGGTCAGGAGAATTTTTAGTTAAAAGAAAAGATGGCAGTATTTTCCCGGCCTATGTAACAGATACGCCAATTATAGATTCTGATGGGAAATTAATAGGTATCATTGGAATATCAAACGATATAACCGAACGCAAACAAGCAGAGGAAGCGCTTCAGGAAAGTGAAAAACGTTATCGTCAAGTTATAGAAAACGCTTCGGATATTATCTTCACTACAGATTTAAAAGGAAATATTTTGTTCGGTAATAATGCCGCATTAAATATATCCGGATACTCGCTGGAAGAATTTACTAAGTTGAATTATTTGAATCTGGCGTTGCCTGAATTTAAGAGAAAAATACAATTCTTTTATTTGAGACAATTTAAAAATAAGCTCCCAACATCACGTTTGGATTTTCCTTTAAAGAATAAATTTGGGGATATTGTTTGGCTCGGACTAAACTCAAATCTAATTTTTGAGAATGATAAAATCATAGGATTTCATATCGTAGGAAGAGATATCACCGAGCGCAAACTATCTATGGATGCTTTACACACCAGTGAAGCAAAATTCCGCAGCTATGTTAATGATTCACCGCAAGGAATTTTTGTTGTTAACGCAAAGGGACAATATATAGATGCGAACAATGCTGCACTTAATCAAATAGGTTGTTCAAAAGAATATCTATTGCAAAAAACAATTGCAGATTTTCTTCCTAAGGAAGAATTAGAAAATGGATTGAATCATTTCAATAAACTTGTAAAGGAAGGCAAAGCAACAAGTGAATTGGGACTATTAAAATCCAATGGTGAAAAAATATATGTTATTCTTGATACAGTAAAAATTTCTAATGATCATTTTCTGGGCTTTTCAACGGACATCACCGAGCGCAAGCAAGCAGCAGAAACCCTGTCCAATGAGCGGACACTTCTTCGTACAATCATTGATTTGATTCCGGATGCGATTTATGCCGTAGATATTGAAGGACGAAAAATATTAGCCAACGCCAAAGAAATTGAATTATGTGGAAAGAATAGTGAAGATGAAATAATTGGAAAGACAGACTTTGATTTATATCCTGAGAGCCAAGCACAACGTTATTACGAAGAGGATCAAATTATTATTCGATCAGGCAAACCAGCCCTGTATATGGAAGACACTTTGAAGGGTAAAGATGGCCAGATTCATTGGCTGCTCGGTTCAAAAGTACCTTTGCGGGATGTACATGGACAAATAACCGGAATTGTTGGAGTTAACCACGACATTACCGAACGTAAACTGGCAGAAGAGTTATTAAGTGAATCGCACCAAATTATAGAAGGAATTATCAACACAATTCCCGTTAGAGTTTTTTGGAAGGATAAGAATCTTATTTACCTGGGCTGCAACAATCTATTTGCTCAGGATGCAGGATTTACAAATCCAGAAGAGATCATCGGAAAAAATGACTTTCAGATGGCATGGCATAGTCAGGCTGAACTATATCGGGCGGATGATCATAAAGTTATTGAAAGCAGTACAGCAAGGCTTCTGGTGGAAGAGCCCCAAACTACGCCCGATGGAAATGTTATAACGCTTCTTACCAGTAAGATACCGATGGTTAATTCTGCCAAAGAGACCATAGGGATACTTGGAACCTATATCGATATTTCCGATCGTAAACGGGCCGAGGAGGAAATTAAGAAAAGTCACGAAGAATTGGTTAAGCTAAATGCTCAAAAGGATAAATTCTTTTCTATCATAGCACACGATCTAAAAAGCCCTTTCAATGGTTTGGTAAATTTAACTGCACTAATGGCAGACACAGCTGAAAATTTTTCTCTGGATGAATTTGTTGAATACAGTAAGATGCTGAATAAAACTGCTGGAAATATTTATACGCTTTTAGATAATTTGTTGGAATGGTCCCAAATTCAAAAAGGATCAATATCCTTTAATCCAAAAATTTATGATCTGTTAAGTATGGTTTCACAAAGTATTGAAACAATTTATCAGGACGCACTGAACAAGAGAATTACAATAATAAATGAAATCAATTATCCGCAAAACGTTTATGCTGATGAAAAAAGTATTAGCACTGTAATTAGAAACTTATTGACTAATGCAGTTAAATTCACAAGAATGGATGGAAAAGTTGTGGTAAAATCCAGGCGTATTGATGAGGACACTTTACAGGTTTCGATTCAAGACAATGGCGTTGGAATATCTGATGAAGATGTTAAAAAACTTTTCAGGATTGAAGAAAAAGTTAGCTCTCTTGGAACTGAGGGTGAACCTAGTACTGGATTGGGTTTATTGCTTTGCAAAGAATTTGTTGAAATGCATGGACAAAAAATTTGGGTAGAAAGCGAAAAAAATAAGGGTTCAACTTTTAGTTTTACTCTTAAGGAGGAAAATGGACATGAAACAAAATAATAAAAATAAAAAAGTAAGAATTGGAAATGACAAACTTCTCTCTGGCATCAAATCAAAACCGGCAGATGAAGTAACCGAACTTGCTGAAAGCATTATAAACACTGTTCGGGAACCATTACTTATTTTGGATAAAGATTTAAGAGTGGTTAAGGCTAATCGATCATTTTTTGATTTTTTCCAGGTTAGCTCTGACGAAACAATAGGAGTGCTTGTATATGATTTAGGTGATCGACAATGGGATATAGCTAAACTAAAAGAACTGCTTGAGAAAATACTTCCTGAAAAAACAACATTCGATAATTACGAAGTTGAACATAATTTTTCCCGTATCGGTAATAGAACATTGCTTCTGAATGCCCGGCAAATCGAAAGAGTCTTTGGAAAAGAGAAAATTATTTTACTTGCTATTGAGGATATAACTAAACGAAAGCATTTAGAAGAATCCTTATCTGAAACAAGCCGAATGACAAGTGAGTACCTGGATATTCTTGTAAATCATGCGCACTTTCCAATTATTATTTGGGATGCTTCATTTATAATAACACGCTTTAATAATAGTTTTGAAAAATTAAGTGGTTATGATATTAGTGAAGTAATGGGTAAAAAAATTGATTTTCTATTTCCTGAGAATAAACGCGATTCAACTCTTAAATTATTAGAAACTTCTTTGCATCAAGAAAAATTTGAAATTGTTGAGGTTGATATTTTAAGAAAAGATAAAGTCATAAGAACGGTACTATGGGATTCAGCAAATGTTTTTGATAAAGATGGTAGAATCAAAATTGCAACAGTTGCACAGGATATTAATGAACGAAAGCAAGCGGAAGTTGCATTGTACAACAGTGAAGAGAATATGCGTTATATTCTCAAACATGATCCAAGTGCCATCGCGGTGTTTGACAATCATCTTAAATATATTGCTGTAAGTGACAGATATTTATTGGATTATAATGTTAACGAAAAGAACATAATCGGGAAACATCATTACGAAGTGTTTCCGGAGATACCGCAAAAATGGAAAGAAGTGCATCAGAGATGTTTAGCGGGTGCAATAGAGCGAAATGATAATGACTCTTTTGAACGCCCTGATGGATCCACAACTTATAATCGTTGGGAATGCCGTCCTTGGCGTCACGGCAATGGAGAAATTGGAGGTATCATAACCTATACAGAAGTAACAACTGAACGTAAACAGGTTGAGATGAAATTACAGGAGAGTGAAGAGCGTTTTCGCAAGCTTTTTGAAAATGCAAAAATCGGTCTTTACAGAACTACACCTTCCGGAAATATTCTAATGGCAAATAATGAATTGGTAAAAATGCTTGGATATCCTTCGTTTGATGCTCTTGCATCTAGGAATGTAGAAATAGGCGGTTTCGGTCCTTCATATCCTCGTAAAGAATTTATTGAAATGATTGAGAAGAATGGCGAAGTAATTAATTTTGAATCAGAGTGGATTCGCCTTGACGGAACTGCTTTCTTTGTGAGTGAAAGTGCCCAGGCGATTCGTGATTCAATAAATAATATACTGTATTTCGATGGAGTTGTAGAAGATATAACAGAGCGCAAACTTGCTGAAGAAGAAATCACAATGCTTGCTCACTCTCTAAAAAGCATTAATGAATGTGTTAGCATAACAGATACAAATGATAAAATAATATTCGTTAACAAAGCATTTTTAGATACTTATGGTTATGATGAAACCGAGTTGATTGGAAAACAAATAAATATACTTCGGTCAAAGACAAATAAGCAGGAGCTTGTGGATGAAATTTTACCGGCAACAAAACAAGGGCAATGGAAAGGTGAATTATTAAATCAAAGGAAAGATGGAAGTGAGTTCCCGGTTTCTCTTTCAACTTCAATAATCTATGATAAAAACGGCAAACCATTGGGACTAATCGGTGTTGCTTCAGATATCACCGCGCAAAAACAGATAGTTGATGATCTTCTCAAATTATCAAGTGCAGTTGAACAAAGCCCGGCTTCCATTATCATAACCGATATTAAAGGAAACATTGAATATGTGAATCCCAAAGTAACAGAAATTACCGGTTATCAATCTTCAGAGCTGCTGGGTAAGAATCCAAGAATATTTAGTTCGGAAGAAAAACAAAAAAGTGAATACAAAATCCTCTGGGATACAATTAGTTCCGGAGAAGAATGGCGAGGTGAGTTCCATAATAAAAAGAAAAATGGAGAGCTCTATTGGGAGTCCGCATCAATCTCTGCAATCAAAAATAATTTGGGAGAGATAATTCACTATCTTGCCGTAAGAGAGGATATCACTGAGCAGAAGAAAATAAATGAGGAACTGATTAGATCTATAGAAAAAGCTGAAGAGATGAATCGGTTAAAATCTAATTTCCTTGCAAATATGAGTCACGAATTAAGAACGCCATTAGTGGGCATAATAGGATATGCAGAGATTATTCGTCAGGAAAAGGTATCTCATGAAATAAAAGTGATGGCGGAAACTATTTGCAAAAGCGGAAACAGACTATCGGAAACGTTAAACTTAATTTTAGATTTATCGCAACTTGAAACAGAAAAAAGGGATATAAGATTTCAAAAAATTGAACTCGTTAATAAAACAAAAGAAATAATAGATTTGTTCACAGAAACAGCTCAAAAAAAAGGTTTAACATTAATATCGTCATTCAGTTCAGAGTCAATACTTATAAACTTCGATGAACGAGCCTATCACTCAATACTAAACAATCTTATTAATAACGCAATTAAATTTACCAGTGAGGGAAGTGTTACTACTAGCGTCTCACTGTATGATCATTCTGTAGAAATTAATGTAACTGATACGGGAATTGGTATTGCTCAAAACGATTACCAATCTATTTTCGATGAATTCCGGCAAGCCAGTGAAGGCTACAGCAGAAATTTTGAAGGCTCAGGTTTAGGCTTAAGTATTACTAAAAAGTTTGTTGAAAAATATGGAGGCATAATTACGGTTGAAAGTGAAGTAGGAAAAGGATCAACATTTAAAGTAGTACTTCCGGTTACAAATGGTTCGGAAAATTTGAAAGAACCGGATGCATCAAAAATAATTATATCAGCAAATTCCCCGGAATCTAAACTCGAAAATCCAATCGGGTTATTAATTGACGATGATCCCGTTGTTTTTCAGGTTATGAAAAGATATTTGAGAGATTATGTAGAGTTGGAAACAACTGTTGATGCAGAATTTGCAGTTAAGTTATTAAGAAAGAAAAAGTACGACATAATATTTATGGATATAAATTTAAATCGCGGTATGGATGGAAAGAAAGCAGCATCTATTATAAGAAAGATGGATGGTTATGACTCTACTCCCATTATTGCAACCACAGCTTTTGTAATGGCAGGTGATAAAGAGGAATTTATTTCAGCAGGTTGTTCACACTATCTGTCTAAACCTTTTAGTAAAGCAGAAATTATTGATGTTGTTGCAGAGGCATTAATCAGTAAATATGATTCCTAAAAATGATGCTATTTGTTTGTAAACAGTATTTTGGTAAAAATTAAACCCAAGGATTAGTAATGTACGATAATGATTTTATTTATGAAGAAGTTGGGGATATTTGCATTGAGACTGTAAATTTTACGCGCGCTACTTTAAAAGAAACAGAGACCTTACGAAGTAGAATTCAAAATGATATTAACAATGGCAAAACAAATATTATAATTGACTTAAGTTTGTGTGACTTTTGCGACTCCTCATTCATTGGGGCTTTGGTAGTTTGTACTAAAAAATCATTCGCTAACAACAATAAATTTAGCATCATTATTCAACCGGAATCATCGCTATCTGATATATTTCATGCAACAAGATTAGACAAAGTGTTAAGTATCTTTAAAACCAGAGATGAGGCATTAAAATATTTTGATGAAATTATTTATAAAACAAAGCCGATTGAATGATTGTGAATACAAGTTACCAACTCACAACTTATACCGGATGTTCCTAAAGTTGTTTGTTATTAATGTGTGTAATATTTCTATCACTAATAAAAATAAAATCAGGAGCCATTCCTTATGTCTGAAATATCCAAAAAGCCATTAAAAAAAATACTTATAGTTGAAGACGACCAGATTAGCCGGGATGTAATGGATAGACAGCTAAGAAAATATTTTCAGATTGATCTTGCCAAAGACGGCAATGAAGCAATCGAATTATTTTCACAAAATGCTTATTATTTAATAATGACAGATATTAATCTTGGCATTGGAAAAAACGGTATTGAAGTAATGAAGGAAATCAGACAGACCGAAGCAGGTAAAACAATTCCGGTAATAGCAATTACAGCTTACGCTAATTTTGGTGATCGCGAGTCCTTTATATCTGCAGGCTTTGATAATTATATCTCAAAACCATATCGGGTTGATGATTTGTTGAGATGCATTATAGATTCAACAAATAATTACCAATAATTGTTTTCTCATAAGTCTTACTCAGTTATGCTCTTTCTCAAAATCAATTGATCAAAACAATTAGACTATTTATTGAACATATTTATAATTATTCTGTAATCATTAAATAATTAGCTTACATAAAAGGAAAATATTATGAGCAAAGGACTGATCAGCAAAAAGAGTACAAAAAAAGAAGCAGTAAAAACCATGAAAGAAAAAAAAGCTGCAAAGCGCGATAAGAAAAATGAAAAAAATAATAAAGGAATTCTTAACCAATAACATTCCATATTTACTGGCGGAGTCCATCCAAAAAATGGACTCCACTTTTACATTAACTAACTTTTCCCCTGCATCAATTCCAAATCCCATATTCCACATCCCATATCCCATTTTCCATTTTCCATATTCCATATTCCATATCCCATTCTCCGTCTTCCATCCTCATCCTGTCACCCTGAGCCTGTCGAAGGACGAGGGACGAAGTGTGTCGGAGAGGCCGGGAGGCGTTCCATTTCTCTCCCCCTTATTCCCGCGTAAGCGGGAATGACTTACATAAAACTATTTATTTTTTAAGCATTTCTTTTTTTAATTCATCGATTCTATTTGTAAAGTCTGAGAGCATATCTACAGGTATGTCTTTGAATATTTCATTTACTTTTTTTGCTTCCTGATTGCGGATGAGTGTTGTTAAGGGGTGGTTTGATGTTTTGATTTTGTCATCGGGGATGTATTCGATTAAATCGTTGGGGGTGCAATTGAAGGCGATGCAGAGTTTTTCAATTTGTGAGAGTTTAAGCGATGAGAAATGACCGCCGTATATTCTTGAAGCGGTATATTTGGTGAATCCGAATTTTTGGAGATAGCCAACCGGCTGAAGAACCGCACGATTGTTAATGAGGCGTTTGAGATTGTACTTTAGCATTTAGGGTACTCCAATAATTATTATTTAGGGTTAAATTAAAACAATAGAGGGTAAGTTGCAAAAGATGAGACTGTAATTTTGTGCAATACAACTGTATTTGCGTATAATGCAACTATAATTTAGTACAATGCAACTATAAT
>DPRR01000026.1 GCA_003538625.1 Ignavibacteriales bacterium | reverse complement strand
TTCTCTTCTTAATAAACGATGCACCATACGGTACAGAAAAATTTTATAACGCTTGCAGACTTGTAATGACAATACAGAAAGAACACACAGATGTTCAAGTAAATGTTTTCTTAATGGCGGATTCAGTAACTGGTGCACTCGTAAACCAAAACACTCCGCAAGG
The DNA here is from genome assembly GCA_003538625.1 of Ignavibacteriales bacterium. GTDB lineage: Bacteria > Bacteroidota > Ignavibacteria > Ignavibacteriales > Ignavibacteriaceae > IGN3. Next base: position 110,325 of record DPRR01000026.1, on the reverse strand, counting down.
ATACTATAACATTGAGCGAATGTTAAAGTCTATCATCAACAAAGGCGGTAAAGTAAAACTCTGTGGTGGATGCATTGATGCTCGCGGTGTTGCACCACTTCAATTTATAGAAGGCTGTACAAGAAGTAATATGAGTGAACTTGCTCAATGGTCTGTGGAAGCTGATAAAGTTTTTTCATTCTGAATTATCAAAACATTTTCATAACTGGTATTGTCGCACTTATGCTGCGATATCAATCCATTCCATCCTTTTTGAACTAAAATATATCCTTTTTACACATATTAAATATTGGACTATAAGCTGATTATGTTTTATAACTTACTCAATATCTTTTACTAACAATCCTTAAAATTTTATTTTTATTCCTCCGTTAATTACAAAGCCGTCAACAGGTGCATAAATATCCCTGAATGTGGGGTTAGTAATAGTGCCCGTATAGATAGTGTCAAACTTTGTCTGTCGGGTATCAAGATAGTTTTCAAAATTAACAAATACAGAAAAGTGTTCCCACAGTTTTTCGACCATCAGTCCAAAAATCCAGTACTGTTTTCCGGTCGTATCGTCGTTTAATTTTTGCGGGCTGAAATAATATGCTTCCAAACCAATTTTCAATTCATCTTCTATTTCATACATCAATACATTATTAAGCCTGTGTTTTGCCACTAATGGAAAAGTTGTTGTATTTTCATTTTCGTGTTGATTAACATCAGCAAAAGTATATCCGATGAAAAGTTTAAAATCATCAAAAACAAGTTTTATGTTTGTTTCAAATCCTTTTGAATCTATAAATCCTTCGCTCTGTTTAAATTCATAAAATCCGGTGTTTGTTGATAATAGAACTAATGGATTATTTACCTGAGTATAAAAGAATAAAGTATTAATGGTCAAAAATAATTTCTCAGAAAGCGGTGTTTTATAATTTATGTCAAAGTTGCCTCCGATGGATTGCTCGGCTTTTGTTTTTGAAACATCAATTGGTAATACATTTCTAAATTGAATTCGTTCTGCGTCTTCAGTAAAGACAGTAGGTGTTTTAAAACCTAATCCACCGCCGAGACGAATTGTTACCTTTTCATTGGCTTTGAAAAGTGCGGAGATTCTCGGTAATACAAAAAACCCATATTCATTTTGATAATCACCGCGAAATCCCGTCTCAAGTGTTAATTTTTCTGATACGTGCCAGGAATTTTGTATAAAAGCACCAATAGTTGTGTAATTGTAGTCAAGAATTTTTGAAGTGTCAATTCTATTTTGGGTAAAATTATCCGTCCATAAATTAAATCCTATTATCCATTCTGTTGCTTCAGTTCCATAATTAAAAGTTGCCTCACTAAATGACGATAGATGAATACCGGCAAATTTAAAGTCTGGTATTTCAATTGACCTATCATAATAACTCAAACTGTTTTTAAATGACAATTTTGATAAATCACTTAGTCTATGGTCTACCTGGACCTGTGTGCTGGTACGATGGGTCTTATTTTTTTCAAAATAAGAATGGATGCTGTCACCTCTGCCTTCTATATATTCTATGTCGCCGCCAATACGATCTTCAATTGTGGTGTTTAAACCGATATTTAAAATTGTCTTTTCATCAAAGTAAAAAAATAATTTTGGGTTAACGGTGTAGCGGTCAAATTTTGGAATTGCTGTTAAACCAATATTGGCGGGTTCATAAGGTTTACCTGCATTGTAGGAGGCAAAAATTGTTGTACCAACATTATTAAATCTTTGAGAATAAAAGCCGCTAACATCAATACCTAAAGCAGATGTACCGTTTATAAGAAAATTTAATACTCTTTTTTCAGTTGGTGTTTTTGATATAAGATTTACCAAACCTGCAATTGCACCGCCGCCATAAAGAGTTGATGAAGCACCCTTTATTACCTCCACTTGTTTTAAATCAAGCGGTACAATCTGCAGCAAACTTAATCCACCTGCAAAACCTGAATAAAGAGGCATACCATCTTTTAATATTTGAGTATACTTCCCGTCAAGTCCCTGTATACGGATGCTTGAATTGTAGCTTGTTGCAGATGTTTGCTGCGTTTGAATACCTGTGCTCTCATTTAGCATCATTCTAATGTCACCGGGTTTCATATTCCCTTTTTCTTCAAGTTCTTCACCTGCAATGAGTTCGACTCTTGTAGGAATGGCTTCTATTGTTCCGCTGGAGCGGGTTGAGGTTATTATTACATCCTCAGTCTCATCTGGCTGGATTGTAAGTAAAATTTCAATCGGTTCAGATTGTGTGATTGGAAAGTCGAATGGTACTGCCTGTTGTTCGTAACCGACAAAACTGAAAATGATAATCTGATGACCATTCGGAATATTTTTGATTTCAATTAATCCATTAATGTCAGCACTTGCGCCGTTATTTGTACCTTTAACTATTGCAGAAGCATTGATTAAAGATTCTTTTGTTTCACTGTCTTTAATAATAGCTTTGAAAGTATTTTGACCAAATAAAGCGGATATGTTTAATACTGCCATAAGCAGCAAAATATGTTTCTTCATTTTGATAATTCTCTAAATATTTGGAAAATATTAATTAGGATGCGCACTACCAAATAGATAATGTGCAACTAGCATCAACTTTATTGAGCACCAACTTAATATTAACTTACTTTAGGCGGCTGCCAAATCGAGAAGTAAAATCCAGTAGGAAAAGTAGTCTTGCAAGATTGCAATTGGGATGATTCAAAAGTTGCAGGTTTTAACAGTGGATAAGAAACTGTCGGGTAATCGAATCCGGTACAATTACCGCAAGATAAAAATGGCGAACAATTACTATTATAGTCATCGCCTTTATTATGTTCTGTTGTTTGTTCTGTTTTAGTTGAGTGGTCCTCATCCGCGCAGTTATCCTCTACACAACAAGGTCTTACTGAAAGCAGCAAAACATATAAGGCCATTATGAAATATAAATTTTTCATTGTATTTAAGATAATATTTTATTTTGACTTATTTTTATTCCGGAACAACTTGTCAAGTTTTTCAGATAAAAGGAAGCCATAAAAAACTATGAGTGGGTTTTCTTAATTGTTATGATTTTGCAATGTCACTATGAAGCTATCATTAATTTATCATTAAACACTCCCTCCTATCACAATCAACATTTCGTCTTGGAATTAAATCATCCAAACCTTTGCAAAGATATATTGGAACTATTTATATAAACTTAAATTATTACGGATTACTAAAATGTAAAACACATGCATATTTAAAATCTCCTTCGCAAGTATATATCCTTTGTATATAAAAAAAGCAGAGAAAAAAGGTCGCACAAAAGCAGAAGTTGATGGCTCCTCCCTTTCAAGCGGAATGTATTTTTATTCTTTACAATCAAATAATAAAATTCTAACAAACAAAATGATTTTGATGAGATAGAACTGGCTTTTATTTTTTTCAAACCCCTATCAATAATCGTTGGTAGGGGTTTTTAAATTATTGTACCAAAATTATTTTCTCCTTAACCTTACGTTAACCCCTCTAATAACTCTCTGGCTCATTCATACTTAAGTCTATATTATATCTGCTGCATTAATTCATCCTAGTTATTGGCTTCAGATCGTGCTTAATACTGCCCATCCACTGCCCAAAATGGTGTAAACTCTGATGAATTCTGATTAGTTCTGAAAAGTGGGAAATGAAAAAGCCCTAAAATTATTTGTTTTAGGGCTTTTTTGCGGGGCCGACGAGACTCGAACTCGCGACCTCCTGCGTGACAGTAAGACACCTTCCTTTATTTTGATTCAAAAATCGCTTTTTTCGCTTACTCCATACCAACTCCATACTGAGAGGGAAGGATCTAAGTATGAAAAAGTATTTAATAAAAAATGGTAAATCTCCTTACTGGCAAGTACTATGTAAAGGAGATAAAATTACTTCTGTTTCCACTCACACTACTGACAGAAAAGAAGCTGAAAAGTTTCTTGCTTCATATATCCCACAGCAAAAGCAGAAACCAGAAACTATAGTAGCTAAAACTTCTATTAGTCTCAGCAAATTTTTTGAAGAATATAAAACTTATGTAAGCAATACTTATTCAGTAAAGTATCTTAAAAAAGCTGTCATCCCTTCCTTTGTCAGTTTACAAAAACATTTGCCGGATATACCTCTTGAAAATATTTCCTCAAGAAATATTGATCAATACATTTCCTCGGTTTTCTCAAATTCAAAATATGCTGCATCTATGTATTATCGCACTCTTAAAGCAGCATTCAATAAAGCTGTAGTTTGGAATTACATTGAGATAAATCCATTTAACAAAATTAAAACTCCTAAAACTCCGTCATCACTTCCTGTTTTTATTTCGGAAGCTGAATTAATCCAAATTCTTGATAAGGTTGAGAATCAATTACACAAAGATATTTTTACTACTGCTTATTACACTGGAATGAGATTGAATGAGCTTCTAAATATGAAGTGGGATTGGATAGACTTCAATCAAAATCTTATTATTATAAAAAATTCAGACCAGTTTCTAACTAAAACAAAGCAGGAAAGAGTTATTCCTATTCATCCAAGAGTTGATCAGATTCTAAAATCTCGTTTCACTTTGGGTAAGGAAAAAGAAAGTCATTATGTTTTCTATCGTGTAAATGGTGTTAAATTAAATGGAGAGTTTATTAGTAAGCAATTCAAGAAAGGAGCAAAAGCAGCAAAACTAAATTCTAAAATTCACTTCCATACTTTAAGGCATTCTTTCGCTTCTGCGTTAGTGCAGCGTAAAGTTGATATTTACACCGTGCAAAAGCTTTTAGGTCATAGTAAAATTCAAACGACTCAAATTTATTCACATTTACAAAAGGAGAATCTTTCACAGGCTGTTAATTTATTATAAACTTTTTTATTTAAATATAAGTTCATCTTTGTATTCCAGAAAAGCAGGATAAACTGGTTAATCCCTTTATTTTTAATCCAAATTCTGACTTTTTCCGGTTAAAGTCTCTCTATAAAGTTTAACCAATATTCCTGCATTTTTTATCTATAATTAAGCACTTTAACCACTTTCACCATCTTTATGATCATCAAACAAACTAATCCTCTTAACTGTAAAACCTTTTCCTTTTTTATCTTCAGGTATAAAATAATGTCCAGTTTTCTCAGTGGCTACTAATCCCTCCTTCAACATCTTCCCAAGCATTTTACTAACATTCGGAACAGTTTTACCAAGTAGTTCAGCTATCTCACCAGTTTTCATTTCTCTGCCAGAAGATTTAATCAAATCATAAATTTCTTTTCTCTCGGCTGTTGTATTAATTTCTTCTTCAACAACATTCCAGCAGCAGATATTTTCATCAAATACTAAATTGTATTCTATATCTTTTACATCTCTGCCTGTCACATATAATTTCCCGCTCTTACCTTTTTTCTTCAGGACGAGCATCGTATCCATTGCCCCTGTTATTCCTGATGTACCTGATATTTCATTAAACACATCTTCTTCCTGAACTTTTTTTGTATGATGAATAAGCAAAACACAAATATGATTTTGAATTGCAAACTCTTGAAGCTTTGAAGCTATTTCATAATCAGCTCGATAGCTGTTATTATCATTCCTTCTTTTGTCTGCAATAGTCCGTCCAAATGTATCAACGATAATTAATTTAATCTCAGGTTTATCAATTATTAACTTCTGCAGTTCTTCAATACCACCATCATTTATTTTCGGTAAATCCTTATTCTCTTCTAAATAAAAAAGATTATCAGGTGCAGTTTTTTCAATTTCATTCTGGATAATATTATTTATTCTATCCTGGATTCTTCTGAAGTTATCTTCAAGTGCAATATATAAAACTGAAGTTTGTTCAGTTTCAAAAAACCCTAATGCTTTAGTGCCTCGTGTAATTGATAAAGAAATATTTTGTGCTAAAAAACTTTTACCGGTTTTGGGTCTTGCAGCTAAAATACTTAATCCTTCAGGTAATAAATTTTTTATAACCCATCTTATAGGTGGCAAATCCATTTTTTGCACTTCTCTTGCAGAGACTAAATTCAGTTTAGATTTTCTTTCAGGTTCTAAAATTTTGTAATCAATAACGCCGTTTCGTCTAAACTTCTCGCTGTTTGTTAAGCAAAAGTAATCTGTAATATCTTTATGTTGTCTTAAAAATATCCCCGTTATTTTCTTTTCAACTTTATTGGTTATAGCCTGCATACCTTCTTTCCCAGGTTTGTCATTATCAAAACATAAAACAGGTTCACAATTTTTTAATATTTCTTTTATATCATCAGGATAATTATTAACTCCCGGAACTCCCACAGCTTTATATCCTTTTTGCTCCGCCATCATCGTATCAAATTCACCTTCACATACCAATATTTCATAATCTTCATTAAGATTCTTAAGAGCAGTTAAATTAAAAAGTCTTTTTGCAGGCTGCCCGGCTAACCCGATATATTTATTATCAACATTGTCATCCTCTGAAATTATTCTGCCCCGCAAATAAATTATTTTATCATCGTCTAAGTATGGAATTATCAATCTATTATTATTGAAAACAAATCTTCCTTTTTCATTAAAAAGCCCTGCTGCTTTTAATTCATCAATATGAAAATTACTAAGAAGGTTATCTATAATTCTATTTACATCAGCAATTGAAAAAAGTCTGAACCTTTTAATCGTTTCTTCTATCAATCCTCTTTTAGGTCCCTTGAGATATTTAAGTGTTACTTCATCAACTCCATTACAAAACTTTTCAAATGAATGATACATCTCAATTTTTCTTTCAAGATTGATGATAATTCCTTTTTCCTCTTTCAATTTTCCATTCCCATTATTTTTATAATGATTTATTAAACCCATATCCTCAGCTAAAACTTTTATTGCAGATTCATTATTTATTTTCTTTACTGTTGCATAAAGATTGATTACATCACCATGGTTTCCAGTGGAATAATCATAAAACGAATTTGTTTTTCTATACAACTTCATTGATCGGTTTTTCTCAGACTTAAAAACAGAATAAATAAAATCGTTCTTTGTTGGCTTCAATCCGAGTTGTACAGCTAAATCAACAATATTTATTCTGCTTTTTATTTCATCAATTAAATTCATTTTATCCTTTATAATAGATTGATTGCATCTTTTAAACTCTGAATATCTACGTGCGTGTACCGCATAGTGGTTTGAATATTGGAATGTCCTGCGATTTTTTGAACAGTTGGTAAAGCTGCACCAGCTAATATCATTTTTGTAATACAACCGTGGCGGAGTGAATGAAAATGTAATCCCTCATCTAAACCTGCTTTCCTGCAAGCCTTTTTGAAACGGCGGCTGAAGTAGTCGCCGGTAAAAGGATAACTATTGGGTTTACTTAGAACGAAATGTTTTTCTCTTTTAATAATTTTGGGAAATCTTTTTATAAAGATCTCTTTGACTTTTGGATGAATAGGTATGTGTCTGATTTTTCTATTTTTGCTTTGGAAACTCTTGCTGCCAATCGTTATAAGATTAGTGTTAAGATTAATATCTTGAAAAGCCATTTGAGTAACTTCCGAAAGCCGGCAGCCGGTATAGAATGCGATTGTTATTGCATCCTTCACAACCTCACTTTCGGCATTTTTAAGAATTATATCTAATTGTTCTTCAGTTACATAAGTGATTTTTCCTTGCTGAACCTTCGGGAGAGAGGCCTTCTCCCAAACGTTCTCTCTTAACTCATTCCATTGCATTCCTTTGTTAAACATCGCTCTTAGAATTTTCAGATAGTTGTAAGTACCTAATGGAGCCCGCTTTTTTAAGTAGTCTAGAAATTGTTCAGCATCTTTTAAAGTTATTGTTTGAATATTCTTTAGTGGAGAGAAATAACTCAACAAGTGCTTACAAACTAATACCACCCCTTTATAAGTTTTCATCGCTCTGTTCTTTTCAACGTAAGCCTTATATTCATCAATAAATTGTTGCAAAGTTATATCAGCTAACCTCCCGGTTAATTTTTCAATTAGCTTTTCTGCAAGATCATCTATGTTAAAATTATTTTTCAGTTTTAAAATTCCTGGTCAGCTTCAATCTCCGTTATTAAATCGCTAAGCTCATCAATCTTGTGCTTTACCTTTTGAATTTTAGTAAGCACTTCATAAGACAGTGGTATATTTCTTAACTTTTCAATCCTTTGTAAAAGCCTTCTCAGATTCACTTCAATTGCAATTATTCTGTCTTTCATTTCACCGCCTCATTATTAGAGCTGAATATCCATTCATCTAATTCAGCTTTTGAAAAGAATATTACTTTGCCGGTAGGCTTGTGATGTGGAATAATTTTTTTTGATGTAAGCTTATATAGATAGCTTTCGCTGAATCCTAAATATTCAGCAGCTTCTGTTAAGTTTAATGGTTTGTCTTTACCGTCTCGTAGTAGGGTTTCAATAGAAGTTAGCTTTTCAACTACTTCATTTTGATTTTGCTCTTGTTGCACTTTTGTACCTAACTTTTTTGTTTTTGTTAGGTACAAATAAATACTATTTTATTTTAGAATAAATTGGTAGGTATTGGTATCCCAATTGGATTATGTTTTATTCTTTAAATTATTTACAATATTGCTAATTACTTCAGCACCTGGTACATCTTTACCTCCCAAATTCCTTACAGCTTGTGAAAGTTGTTTGTTTTTAAATCTGTTTCCCTTTTCATTCTTAAAATGTTTTGCTATTAGGGAAAAGCGTTCATCAAACTGTGTCTTATCAATTAAATCATTCCTAATCAACAAACTAAATAAATACTCTATCTGTACTTCGGTTCCCTTCCACCAGATTAAATCTTCAAGCTTATATTCTTTTAGCCCTTTACCATCATTACCTAGTCTTTCCTTTAACTGCTCAATAAGTTTTGGACCGGGATTTCCTGCATCTCGATCAAGCAAACTTCCTTCTAAATAATTAATGAGTTCTTTTAATAATTTTTTTCTCTCACCCTCATTACTTATTCCATCAATATGAGTTAAAATATCCTTGTTATTTTTCCGCAGTAGTCTTTCCGGTGAAAAAATATTTTTTCTGGCTTTTTCTGAATTTTTCTTCAATTTAATCTCTTCAATTATTATTTTAACCTAAAACTTCTTAGAAATTACAAATAAATGACTTTTTTTCACGTTTCCATATTCTTTTTATATTAAAAACCAATAATTTCTTAAATAAATGGATGGATGTGCAAAATAAAACATTATAAAGCAATTGAAGAATATATAACCAATCTTTCTGATAAAGACTTCACTAATTTTTGCGACAGGCTGCTGCATAAAGTTTTTCCCGAAGCTGTTAGAAGTTGTTCCATATCTGAAAATGGATATACTAATATCAATAACAATGTTTTTCTAGTCATACCTTCGGAGTATGAAGAAGAAATTTCACTTGAGTCGATACTGCCAAATGATTTAGCGGGAATGAACCCTGTTTCTATTACCTTCCTTTCAAAAGATTCTTTTAATGCCTCAGTTGATCAAAAGAAAAAAATGCGAGAATCATTAGGCAATATTCGGATAGAGACATGGGGAATTGAAACGTTTAAGATAAAGTTGTCATCGTTTAATGAAGATGAACAAAACTATATTATTGATGATAAATCACTGTTTACCAATTATCTGACTTCAGTTTCTGATCAATCTGAGGGAATGGATATAATTCATAATATCTTCAAGTATATTAAGTCTAATGCAAAACCAATTAAATCTATTCCTGATATAAAGGCAAAAGAATTCAAAGGTATTATCAAGAAGATAAAATTGAATTTTTCAAAATACCAGTCTCGAGTTAAAGATATGTATGAATTAACTTACTATTATAAAACCCTTGTAGAAAAATATATCCAGGAAACAACTAAACACGATAAGTCTGAAATAATTGCTCTTAAAGAATTTTTTCGCTCAACGTATTGTGAGATTACGAATTACTCTAATAGCACTCACCCGGTAAATGAGTTTAAATTCTTAGAACTGCTATCCGATGCTTGCTTAGAGCCGAAATACCGTAATGATAAGAAACATCAGTTGTTTGCTAAATCAATTGTTATGTACTTTTTTGAATATTGCGACTTTGGTGCACGCAACAAAAAAGATATTTTTGTACAAGAGAATCCAACCTTCTTCGATAACTATAATAAAGATTTATCTTAATGCTAATACCTACTAAATATGATAATCTCAATTTTAATGTCTTAATTTTAGGTGCTCATACCATTCGTTATATTAAACAAGGAAAACATAATATCGAAGAACTTTTTCAGGTTCTTAAAGAAAAACATAAAGTAGATTTGGATATGTTTTTTGATATTATAACATTTCTTTGGTTAGCAGAAATAATAGTTTACAAGAACTATTCGATAACACTCAGCAAGTAAATGTATCTTAGAAGATTTTATACTCGTCCTGTGAAGTTTTTCAAAGATATTACTTTCAAAGACGGTATAAATTATATCTACGCATATCGTGATGAACAATCTAAAAGTAAAAACAAAAATTCCCTTAATAATCTCGGTAAATCTTCATTCCTTGATTTAATAGATTTTACTCTTGGTGCTGATTTCCTCACTGATAAAAACTCTCGTTTATATTCAGCTTATGAATTAGGTTTTCTAAAAGATATAACTGTCTATTTGGAATTTGATGTTAATAATTCTGCTTATACCATAAAACGCTCATTTGATTCATCAAATACAGTTGAATTAAAACTCGGAAATAGTAAGTATAAGGAATTTTCATTAATTGACTTTCGATCTGAACTAAGCGATATAATTTTTTCCCGGGAGGATTACGCGGGTTTTTATTCAAATGAATGGCTCCGCCGTCTTTTATCCTTTTATATAACCATTCTGAAAACAAAGAAAAAAGAATATCCGGATCCATTCTCTTATCTTGAATTTACAAATGAATTACAATTGCTCCAGTATCATCTTTTTCTTTTAAACATAGATAATCGGTTAATTTATAAACTTAGTAATAAGGTTGTTGAAATTGACGAAAAGAAAAAACTTGTAAATGCAGCTGTTAAAAACTTTATATCTGCTCATCAGCTTAAAACAATTTCTGACGTTGAAGATAGAATTAAACAGATTAAAAACGAGATAGAAGAAATCCGGGAGAAAGTTAAATCATACAAATTAGCCTCGTCAAATAAATATAATGCGGAAAGGGCAATTGAATTAACCAAGAAAATAAATAATCTTTCATTTGAAAATTTTTCTCATCAGAAAAAGATTGAGACTTATAATGAAAGTCTTTCTACCAATCTTTCAATCAGGCTAAGTACCGTAGAAGAAATTTATAATGAATATGTTCAATTATTAGGCAAGAAAATCAGAACAGTGCTTGAAGAAGCGAAAGAATTTCGTAAAAACCTTGTCAGGTCAAGAAAAGATTTTATCCTTGATGAAATTGAACAGCTTCAAAAAGAAATCGAAACTAATAACACTAAAATTGATGCTTTAGATTCGCAGCGAGCCGAAATTTATAGAATTTTATCAACAGCAAGTGCTGTTAAAAATTTATCAGATGCTAATGCCCTTATCATTAATAAGGAGAGAGAAGCGGGCAATCTTGAAGGTCAAATAAATACATATACAGTTTACTCAAAGCAGGTTTCTGATCTTCACCGTGATGTTAATAAAATTGAATCGGATATAATAGAATTCAGAGAAAAGATTCGTGATGTGGAATTTGAGTTTTATAAAATATTTAATTCCATTTACCAGGAATTTTACCCTCTGAAAAAAGATGCAAGTACATTCTCATTCTCAATTGTAAATAGCTCAAAAGTTAAATCAAAGTTTAAAATAGATATTCTGAAAAATCCTGAACGACATGGTAAAGCAAGAAATCGGGCAAGAACACTTATTTATTCTTTTGCAGTTTTATTTTACTCAATGATTAAAAATTATAATGCCCCTAGGTTTTTAATCCACGATGGTATATTTGATGGTGTAGATAAAATTCATTTTGTTGATGTTATAAAATTAGTTAAAAAGCATTTATCACCGAATTTTAAATTCCAGTACATAGTAACACTTATTGAAGAAGGTGTATTAACTGATAAATTAGACCCGGAAAGACTTGCTGAACACAATAAGATAATTAAAGAAGCAATCTTGCTTCTAACCCCAGATAAGCCTTTGTTTAAGAAAAGCTATTAGTATGAATAATAAAATAATCTATTTTGATAATAATGCTACTACAAGAACCGATGACCGTGTTGTTGAAGCAATGTTACCCTATTTTAGTTCTTATTATGCAAATCCTTCAAGCCTTCATTCTTTAGGTCAAACTGTTAAGCAGATTGTTGAGACTTCCCGATCTAAAATTTCATCCTATTTAAGTTCAAAACCTGAAGAAATAATATTTACTTCCGGCGCCACAGAAGCAATTAATTTGGCAATCAAAGGAATAGTCGAAACTTATTCAAATAAAGGAAGGCACATTATTACATCACAAACTGAACATAGTGCTGTTTTAGATGTATGTAAATATTTAGAATCTAGAGGATTTGAAATTGACTATTTACGTGTAAGTAAAGAAGGTCTTATAGATTTAACACAGCTTGAAAATCAAATAAGAACAGATACTATTCTAGTCGCTATTATGTATGTTAATAACGAGACAGGTGTTGTACAACCAATTGCAAAGATTGCTGAGATATGTAACTTAAATAAAGTTTTATTTTTCACTGATGCGACGCAAGCAGTTGGCAAGCTACCTATAAATACAAGTAATTGTAAAATTGATTTATTGTGTTTTTCTGGCCACAAATTTTATGGCCCAAAAGGAATTGGAGGTTTGTATTGTAAAAGAAATATAAAGCTCAATCCATTATTACATGGGGGTGGTCACGAAAATGGATTAAGAAGTGGAACACTAAATGTTCCCGGAATAGTAGGATTGTCTAAAGCTTTTGAGATAGCTCACGATGAAATGCAGACTAACAAGGAATTTATACAATCTTTAAGAGATAAATTTGAAAGAATTATTCTTTCTCAATACAATGTCAAATTAAATGGTCATCCAAAAAATAGATTGTATAATGTTTCAAATATGAGTTTCAAGGATATAGATCCATTGTTAATGATAAGCTCTTTGAATGATATAGCATTTTCACAGGGTTCAGCGTGCAGTTCCTCATCTATCAAACCATCGCACGTACTCACAAGTATGGGGGTTTCCTATGAGGAAGCATTTTCAAGTTTCAGATTTAGTTTTGGTAAATATAATTCTGAATCAGAGGTAGATTCAGTTCTTAGTCAACTTGGAAAAATTCTGAAGCAGAAGGAAAAATCAAACACAATAATATAATTTTATGTATAATAAAGAATTATTTGAAAAACTTTTTAATGCACCTACTGAAGATGATGTAGCTGATATTATTGATCAAAATCCATCAATCTTTAGTGATCAGAATTGGCATCCGTTAGGTGGGGATGAAAAGATGTTTGGTATTGTAAGAGGTCAACAATCCAACCCAATTGCAGCTCTTGTAGAAAAAGTAACAAATTCTATAGATGCCCTTTTAACTAGGAAATGTTACGAAGCCGACCTTAATCCAGAATCAAGTGAAGCACCACGGACAATGGAAGAAGCTATTCAGAAATTCTTTCCTGAACATAAAAATTGGGATATGCAAACCTTCAGAAGAAAACAATCAGAAGAAATACAAATTATCGCTGACGGTCCACCTCGCAATACTTCAGTCATAATTTATGACAATGGTGAAGGTCAACATCCCGAAGATTTTGAGAGCACCTTTCTATCGCTTGTTCGCGGTAATAAAATAAACATCCACTTTGTACAAGGTAAGTATAACATGGGTGGGAGCGGTGCTTTGGTATTTTGTGGAAGAAAAAGATACCAATTAATTGCGTCCAAAAGATATGACAATACCGGGCAACTTGGATTCACTTTAATTCGTCAAAGAAAAATTGGTACTTCTGCTGATCCGAAGCGATTTAGCTTTTTTGAATATTTCAGGAGTAATGGCAAGATACCCTCGATTGATATTAATGAGTTTGATGCCAAATTATTTGGAAGAAAATTTAAGACCGGAACACTTATAAAGATGTATTCTTATCAATTCCCATCTGGTTATGCAGGTTTTGCGCAAGATTTAAATCAAAGCTTAAATGAATTTTTGTTCGAACCTGTCTTACCCATTCTAACAGTTGATAAAAAAGAAAGATATCCAAAGAACAAAGTTCTCGAATTAGACTTATTTGGACTAAAAAGAAGGTTAGAAGAAGATAAAAACTCTTATGTAGATACATTCTTCTCGGAAGTTTATGAAGATCAGCTCTTTGGCAAATCAAAAGTAACTTGTTACGTTTTTAAACCGAAGCTTGAAGAGCGTGATGTTAAAAAATCAAAGCAAATCATTAGAGACAGATTTTTTAGAAATGATATGTCTGTTATGTTTTCAGTGAATGGTCAGGTACACGGTAGTTATTCATCTGAGTTTATTACCAGAACTTTAAAATTTAACTTGTTAAAAGATTATTTATTAATTCACGTTGATTGCACAGATATGACCTCCGATTTTAGAGAAGAGCTTTTTATGTCCGATAGAGAGCGTCTAAAAAAAGGAGAAGAAGCATCTTTATTAAGGGATTATTTAGGGAAGAAGCTTCGTAAAAGTCAATTAGATGAAATTAATAGGAGGAGAAAGGAATCAATAGGATTAGAAAGTGAAGACACAACGGAGTTAATAAAATCCTTTGCTAAAAACCTTCCTAAGGACAGTGAATTATTTAAACTTTTACAAAACACTTTAAAATTGGAAGAGCGAAAAGAAAAGAAAAGAATACCTGATAGTAAAAAGCCCAAGGAAAAGGCTGAAGAAAAACCATTTTATCCCAAAGCCTTTCCTTCACAATTTGAATTGCATAAGAAGAAAGATGGGATTAATGTTATTAATGTTCCGCTAAATGGAGAAAAGACAATTAAGTTCGATACGGATGTAGCTGATGATTATTTTGATAGAATTGAAAATCCGGGTGATTTGCAGCTTGCTTTATTAAAGGCGAAGCGTAAAGACACAAAGGGTGGTGATGAACAAGGTACTGTAAAAGAAATCGCTGACTTACTTAACATTGTAAAAAGCAGTCCCAACAAAGGAACTATTAAACTCACACTTAACCCAACAAAAGAGTTAAAAGTTGGTGATGAATTAGAAATAAAAGTTTCGCTCACCACCGAAGGCGATCCGATTGACGAAATTGTTTTTGTGAAAATAACTGAACCCGAAGCACCTAAAGAAAAAACACCAAAGGAAGAAGATAATTTTGAGAACATAGGGTTGCCTGAATTAAAAAAAGTAAATGAAAGGGATTGGGAAACTTTAGAAGCGCAAGGCATACCAATGGGGTACGAAACTGTTATGTATCCGGTTGGCGAAGGAGATAAATTAGAAACTATTTACATAAACTTAGATAGTAAAGTATATTTAAATCATCGTTCCAAGTTAAAAAGTGAAGAACAAATTCTTGTTTCGCAAAAAAAATATTTAGCAACTGTATATTTTCACACTCTCTTTTTATATATGATTACTAAACGAAGAAATTATACTATGAGTATTCCAAAAGACGGAAAACAAGAAGATGTCACAGTAGATGAATATATAAGAGATTTATTTGATAGCTACTACAGTGATTTTCTGCTTAACTTTGGAATGGAACAGTTAATGGGTGCATTGGATGAATAATTTTTTTACAAAGAATAATAAATACTTATGCTCAATAGCGCTTTTCAATTAGGTGAAGAATTAAATTTAAGAACAATTAGTTATAAGCTTCATCCAACTATGTGGTCAAGATACGATCTTTCAAAGATTAATTTAAATTTAACTAATTGGACAACGATAAAATACTTAAATGATGATGGAACAGATTTTCACAAAGATATTGAGAAGTTACCTCCTGGCAAAGGTGGTTTATATATGTTTTCTATATACTGTCCAGTTATACAGGGACGGACAGAATATCCTGCTTATATTGGAAGAGCTTTGCTAACAGAAGGTCAAAACCTACGAAAGAGATGTAAAGAATATTTTCAAAAATATTTTCGTGACGATGAAAGACCGAAAATTACTACTTTATTCACGTATTGGTCTAAAGATATTTATCTGAGTTTTTTAGCAATTGATGAAAATGCAGATATAATTGATTTTGAAAAGAAATTAATAAATTCTCTCCTGCTTCCATTTAATGATGAAATTCCTGAAAAAGATTTTAAACAAGCAATTAAGGCATTTGATATATGAAATTACCTGCACTAAGAGCTAAAATAGGAAATTGGGTATACTATACAACTACACTCACTTTTGAAGAAGTAAATAAATATGTAGAACGTGTTGACGATCAATTACACAAATCAGAAGGTTTACGCGATCTAATTCAACGAAGTTTAACAAAGAATTTCCAAAGTATTCGAGATTATATATTAAATCAAGAAGAAAGATTCTTCAATGCATTAGTTTTGGCGGTATATGATGGAATTCCTGATTGGATTGAGGTAGAATTAAAGCTAGGCGATGAGGATTTTTTTAATATGGGATTTTTAGAATTTCCTGGTAACCAGAAAATTTTTCCATTGGATGGGCAACATAGAGTTGAAGGAATTAAGGCAGCATTGGAACTTAATGAAAACTTAAAAAATGAAAAAATTACTGTAATTTTTGTCGGACATAAGAACGATGAAAAGGGTATGCAAAAATCAAGGAGATTATTCACAACCTTAAATAGATATGCAAAACCTGTAACTATGGATGATATAATAGCTTTAGATGAAGATGATAGTATAGCAATAATTACAAGGAATTTGCTGGAAAATTTTGATTTATTTATGGATGATAGAGTTACTAAATCAAAAAGTAAAGCTATTATTGATAAGGATAAAAATTCTTTTACTTCCATTATAACTTTATATCAATGTAATAGGGAGTTATTAAAAATATTTCGAAAACATCGGAAAAAAGAATCACCAAACTCTAGTAGAGATAAAAAAAATTTAGATGAATATTTGAAACTTCGACCTGACGATGAAGAAATAATTATGTATGAAAAACTCTGTTTAGAATTTTGGCATTCTTTTAGGGACAAGATACCTTTTATTAATGAGTTTCTTCAGAATAGTAAAAGAAGGATTGAACAACCAGCGTTAAAGTTCAGAAACTCTGATAATGGCGGAAATCTTCTTTTCCGCCCTGTAGGGTTACTTCCCTTCATACAAGCTGTTATTGAAGTACATAATAGAACTGAACAATCTTTTGAAGCCATTTTTGATAAATATATTTCAGCTGAATTTAATATTAATGAAATACCTTGGAAAAATGTTCTTTGGAATCCGAATGAAAAGACTATGATAATGGGTAATCAAGGGTTAGTTAAGTTATTTTTTCTTTATTTCTTTGACAATATAATTCGTAATTGGGAACTTGAAGCTTTAAAGAAAAGATATGCTGATAGAATCTCTTTTGAAGGCGACAATTTAGATGAAGTTCTTATAGGTATTAAATAAAACACGCAGCGCAACCTTCACTCTCGGCTTCTTCCAGTATATCAATAAGATAAGAAGACTTAGAATTTGAATTGCTCGCTGTCCTTTTTAGATGATACTCCTTAATTTGTTTAATTCTATCCGGTTTTATTAAATCTTCAAGTCTTTCATCCTGCATCCAGGTATAACCGTCTTTTTCATAATCAATAGCTTTGGAAAACAGTTCCCTATGATTTTCATATAGCCAAACCCACTCAATCTTTTGTTGGAAGAAACAAAAATAGCAGCCGGAACGGCTTCTTGCGTAATATCCTTTTTGTCCATCCAGCTCGAATTCTAATTTATCATAATATTTTGGTAATCCTACTCCACTTTCCTCTAATATTCTGAATATATCTTCTCTTACCAAATTATCCTCATTCTCAAGTAGTGGATACTCGTTTAAATGAGAGATCGGGTAGTTCAATGATTTCATATATTCGTAAACAATTTTATTAAAACTTGAAATACTAATTGTTAACAAATCATTCAACTTTTTATTTCTATCGTAATTATATGAAATTGGTTCACTAATTATTTTAATAAACTCATCCTTACTTCTGTTATGAACATTTGTAGCAGTAATATCAGTTAAGCATTTAATATTAGAATTAGTTAGTGTTTTAGAAATTATTTCTTCACTCCAGATATTTTTTCTAAAAGGGAAAATTGATTGGATGTTTGGTTTCTGAGAAATATATCCCTCTCTGTTTTCATCTCCTCTAATACCTACATATGATAATGTTGGTGTCTCACCTACATATTTTTCAAAAGGCTCGAGTTTTAAAGCTCGCGTACACCATCTTGAATTAGATGAAGGTAAATAACCCCCGTACTTATTTAAGAATACATCAAATTGTACATCATCTTCATAATCCGGTGCAGCTTTCAGTTTTTTAATTCTTTTCCCAAGGACACTTTCAAGTGCTGTTATTAAATTATAAGTTTCCTTTAACTCTTTCCCGGTTTCACAGAAATAATATTCAATATCCAATGTTGGATATTTATTTTTTAAATAAATTGCCAGTGCTGCACTATCTTTACCGCCAGAAATTCCCAAAACGTGTTTTATTTTAGTCACTATTCAATTCCTCATTCAATAATTTTACCAGCAAATATTTTCTAAGTTTTTTATTCTTTGTCTTATGCAATTCTTTTCTGAAGGAATTTTCAAGGTTCCCAAGCTCATTAATCTGTTTTTTGGGTAATCTAACTATTTCTTTCTTTAAAGATTCATTCAATGGATTTACTTCAATCTTAAAAGCTTCTTCATTTAATTTGTCAATATGCAAATTTGAAAACTCACACAAATTATCAAGCTCTCTAAACATATTATTCATTTTCTCATAAATCATTTCTTCTTCGTCATCATTTATATTGTCGAGATTCTTACTAATCAAAGCATGCACTAATGAATTTATCCACGATTTCCGATCATCTAATTCGGAGTTTAATCTATTATAAAAAACTTTTTGATGAGGCAGTAGCAGATTAAATTTAATTGAATCAAACCTTTGGATTATTTTCTTTTTGTATTCTGCAAAATTTTTCTTCGATTGCCCGGTAATTTTTAAAAAATAATCTTCTATTCTATTAATAAGTTCATCATAACACATTCTTAATTCACGGATATTACTTTGTAGTTGTTGAATATAATCTTCTAAATATTTTTCTGATTTATATAGCTTAAGAGAGGAATAGCCTAACGCTTGCGGAAAATCCTCAAAAAATATTTTTTCGGGATCCTTAGCAGAACTTATAGTATCACGGAATCTAATTGCAGTTTCCGTTAATCTCTGAGTACGTTTAGTGTATTCAGGCAAGCTCCTATAAAAAGTAAGAAAAGGTCTTATGGTTTCAATGAAGGTTTGATTTGTTATTTTATCTTCATTCAAACGGTTTATCAATGATCTATACTTATTAAATAAATCTAATTTAACTCCCTGTATGTCAAAAGATTTTACAGAAATATTTTTTGGATATCTGATTATATAGTCTATCAAATCCTGGTTTAATGATGTTTGAAAAACTTCATTATCATACAACGCGTAATCGTCTCTTCTAATAAACAAATAAATCGGTATCCAGAAATCCAAAAAACCCTGCTTTAGCTTAAACGGTTTCTGCAACAATATTTCTACTAATTCATTTAAACTTCTTTTATTTGATTTGCAATCATTGAACCATTTTTCGCACACATACCACAAATGTTTGAAGGATTTTTCTGTAGGCTCACCAAACTCCCAGCTTCCATTAACTTGCTTATGAATCCCTGTGGCTTTTAATAAAGATAGATATATAGTCTTATCAGGTGGGAATGCATTTTTCGGATAACCAATATCTTCTGAATTTGAATCTTCAAAAAACCTTTCAAATAATTTCTTTCTTGCGGAAGTTATTGCTGCGGGTAATTTATCTCTGTTTACAAGCTCATTTTGGAATACAGGAGTGTTAAAGTATATTTCGTTTGATACGATGGACAATAATTTGTTAAATCCTTTTATGTTATTAACATATTTTTCTTTTCCCCTATAAAACCATTTTATCTCAGAATTTCCGTACAGATTATTTATCACGAGACTATTCAAATTATCAATTGCATTTTCCTTTAAGGATTTTAATTCACGACTTGCTACTCTATCTTCATTACTTTCTTTTAATACTAACTCTATTTTCTCAATCTCATTTAGTAAAGTTTTGATTTTCTTAGTATTGGAGTATAATATAAATAAAATTGGTCCATCTTCTTTTTTTGAATATGCTATTATATCCTTTTCATCCAAATTTTCATTAAATATTAAATTTATATACCCGTCGATCTCGCCTTTAGGAATTGATTTAATTGGTTCTTCAGAAATAACATATTCAAAGAATCTGGGTGTTCCTCTTTCAATATAAACTGCTTTTGCTGGTTTAACTGAAAAATCAAAATACTGATTTATTGATATTGCTACATTTTCACTATATGAAATTTTGCTTTCAGCCTCTCTTAAAGCTAAATCAATATCTAGATCAGTCCCTTCAAATAGTACAAAACTATCAGAATAATTCTGGTGTTTTACGATCTTGGCGGCTTCCAATTCCTTCAAATATTTCGCAGGATTATCAATACTAAGTGCATATTTACCATATTCTTGTAAAAATCTTCTATTTAGTCTCGCACCTTTAGGCGAAAAAATATTGAGTAATCCTATTGCCTTTATCAGTTCTGCAGATTTATAGAAATCTTTTTCAAAAAATATTTCCACTCGGTCTAATGAGTTTTTAATAATTGACCATTTAAAGAAATCATCATTTACTTTTGAAAATAAAAATGAGTAGTAATTGTTAATTAAGTAATCGTAGATGTCTGCTAAATTAAAATAAGTAGTCCCGGTATAATTTTTATTGGTTAAATCAGAGTTATAGAGAAAAGTAAAGAGGGAACGTTCATTCTGTCCATATTTTTTAAGTGCAGAAGCCAGAATGCCTGAGGATAGAATATCAAGGGGATAAAGTTGCTTAGATAATTCTTCTGAAAGAATATTCTTTAGTGGATAAATTCTTGAATTAACTATTGCTTTATATAGCGGATTGAAACTTTTTCCAACTTTTTTGTTTTCATTTTTTAGTTTATTTGCTGCTAAGTACAATAACTGTTCAACAGGCTCATTAAATGCTATTTCTTTATAACGTCCTTTAACTTTATTCCATTCATTTCTTTGTTTATTGGATAATTCAAATCCGTAAGCATCGACATTCTGATGAAGTGTTGTAAGAAGAATAATATTTTTTTTATCGTCGTTAGCATATTCAGCAAGTTTTTGCAAAACATATAATTCTTTTTCCGGTGAATTTTTTGCAGCATATTCCAAATACTTTCCAAATTCATCAATCGCAAGGAACAAACCTTTTCCACTTGAAGCAACTTTTGAATAATATTTGTTTAATTCAGTAATTAAATCTTTCTTAGTATTAATCCCTAATTCTTCTCTTAACGCATCATCAATTGATCTGAAGTCCCCAATTAAGTTTAAAGGGTGATAATGGGTTTTACCATTAAATTTAATTTCGGTATGAAAAAATTTCTTTTTTCTTCCTAATAATTGTTTTTCCAAGGCTAACAAAAATGAGCTTTTACCCGTTCCATAAGAACCTATTAAATGGAATGATCTTGTTCCACTTAAAATATTTGTATTAAGGCTATCAATTACTCTCTCAGCATTAGTCGTGGAGATATAATCGAATTCTTTATCGAAATCTCTTTTAATATTTATTGAAGGTGAAAAACTACTTTTCATAGTATCTCTTCAATTCATTCCAAACATCTGGTTTTTTAATAAATTGTAATTCTCTGATACCGGAATCATCCATAAATACAATACCTTTATACCGGTTGGTCATTTCATCAATTTTATTTAATAAACCCTTCGATGTTAATGCAAAAATATTTCCCGGGCTGTTTTGGTCATAAAATAATTGTTCAAAAGAAATCGAATCAGAATTTTTGTATAAAGGATTTTCCAAAATAGAATAAAGTAAAACTTCTACTGGTAGATTCTCTCTTTCTCTGTTTTCAATTTTATACCAAAGGTGTTCATCCCCGGTATATTTTTTTATTTTTTCAATCAAGTCTAACTCGATTAGTAATCCCGAGTAAATTTCTTCAAGGTTTTTATTTGATTTGAAAGGCTGCTCGTATGTCCTAAGAAAAACCGGTATATCTCTTTTAAGAGTATTTGGACTTACTATTAAGTCTGCTTCGGCACATTTTCTTTGTAGGAATGAAAACAATTGATTCTTTGTAAATTCTATTTGTTGTTTTCTAAATTCATTAAAAAACAAGTTGAATATTGAAGCTTTGTTTTCTGTAATAATTTGATAGTGGAGTAGCCATAAACTTGCAATATCCTCTAAATATGGATCAACACCATTTTCCCCAAATAAGAATTTAGCAATCTTTGATAATTCTTTTTTTCCCTGAGTAAAACCAAATGAATTTATCCAGTAACTAATTGAGCTTACCATGTTTTTACCAACGCCTAAATCAACTACTGCATCTTCATCAGAAAACTTTTTTCCTTGGGAAATAAAATCAAAACCTTTGTTTAACCAAAGATTACGACAATGAAAAGATTGATGACCGGCAAAGGAAAACTTTGGCATAACTTAATGGTGAATTTGAAAAACTAATGTTTAATTTAATAAAAAATGCCCGAATAATATACTTTTAGAGAATTCTAATTCATAAATCTCAGATTATATATTTAGCTTAATCTATTTTTGTATTATCTATTTTAAGTTTCGCAGTCGCTCTCGACTCGGTTGTGCAAGCACAACCCCTTGCCACTTTGTGGCTTCAGGGCTTGCGTCAACTCAACTTCGTTCGTTGTCTTGCCTCGCTCGTTTATCCCCTCCTTGTGCTGTTCGCAGTCGTCGGGTCTAAAACGCTTCGTGCTTTCAATAATAAACTAAAGTATTTGACATTGCCGTATGCGAAAAGGCAGTCAGCTTGAACCGCTTGTTAGCTCGTGCGTTAATATTATCGCTTGACAATATCGATAACCGATATTATCTTTGAATTAAAAAATTATAAAACTATGGAAGACAAATTACTAAAAGATTTATTTCTTGGTTTCATTAAAGTTCATATTCTTCATCACGCTAATAAAGAAAAAATATTTGGACAAGAGTTTAATGATGAATTACAACGGCACGGCTACCAAATATCTTATGGAACTTTGTATCCTCTATTCCATAAACTGGAAGAACAAGGATATTTGAAATCAGAAACCGAAAATGTTAGTGGAAAATTACGCCGTTATTACTCTATAACAAAAAGTGGTAAAAAAATTTTAGAGAAAGCAAAACTTCAAGCAAAAGAACTAGTTGAGGAGTTATATGAGGATTGACAATAAATTTTGCTTCTTGATTTTTATTAAAAAAATTGAAAGGATACCAACTAATGAAATATATTTTTTATAGCATTATTCTCTTTACTTTGTTTTGTGGAACATTAACCGCACAAACCGATGAAGGTTCCTCCGGCTTCGACAATGGATTTTTTATACGAAGTGCAGATAGTTCATTTGTTT
Source organism: Ignavibacteriales bacterium (assembly GCA_003538625.1). Lineage (GTDB taxonomy): Bacteria > Bacteroidota > Ignavibacteria > Ignavibacteriales > Ignavibacteriaceae > IGN3. Next base: position 86,741 of record DPRR01000026.1, on the reverse strand, counting down.
TCCGTCCTTTCGGACTAATTCATACAGACCTTAGGATTATCAATAATGGTATGCAAATTAATTCTGATGAAACTCAATCTTCAACATTTCTTGTAAGAAGGTTAAGATTCGGTTTTGAAGGAACATTATATAAAAAAATTGATTATGCTTTAGAAACAAATATTATTTCTCATTCCGTTGAATTAATTTTTGCTTGGATAAATTTTGGATACCTTCCCACTGCTCAAATCCGTATTGGTCAATTCAAAGAACCTTTTAGTTACGAAGTATTATTGCCGGAAAAATATCTCGATTTCATTGAACGTTCAATGAATGCAACTGTATTATCTCCGGCAGAAGATATTGGGATTATGGTTCATAATTTTGGGAAACCATTAGGGGATTTTTTTGAATACGGTATTGGAATGTTCAATGGTTTAGGAACTGATGTAAAGAATACAGAAAAAACATTCCAGTATGCAGGTAGAATAAATATGTATCCTTTCCTTTCATCAGAAAATAGTTTATTCAAAAACATTCGCATTGCTGGTTATGCACTTTATGAAGGAAACCGCACTGAAGGTATTTACACTCGTCAAAGAACAACACTTGGGTTTGAATTCTTTCCACGGGTAATTACCAACGGAAAAAGAATCTCTTTTGGAACTGATATTCAATGGTTATATGGTCCCTTTTCATTAAAAGCAGAATATATTAAAACTCTGGAAGATAGAACCGAAATCTTGGACAAAGAAATTGAAACCGAAGGCTGGCATCTTGATTTAACATATCTTTTATCTGGAGAAGCTAAAACTTTAAGAATGAAATCAGGGTTTGAGATTGCCGCAAGAATAGAACAGCTTTCAACAAATGCTGATTCACCGATAACACTTATAGGCTATACTAATGCTATGGGAAATCCTATAATTATTCAGGAAAATGATGTTACAACTTTTACAGTTGGGCTTAATTATTATCTGAATTACAACATTAAATTTCAAACAAATTATCAGCTTGATTTGTTTGGAAACAGATTGCTTACACCATCAAGTAGAAATGGTAATATTTTAATGACTGCTGATGATACAAGAGGAAAACTTTTAGCGAGAGTTCAATTGTTTTTTTAATTGAAATAAATAATTTTTTAAGGAACTTAAATGNNTTTGTTGGAGTATTTGAAATTCTTTGCGGTGCTTTAATATTGATTGGATTGTTTACAAGATTAGCATCTATACCAATGATAGTAAATATGATTGTAGCTATTTCATCAACAAAAATTCCAATACTCTTAAATGAAGGTTTTTGGAAAATGGCACACGAAGCAAGAACAGATTGGTCTATGCTTCTTGGTTCTATCTTCTTATTGATTGCAGGTGCTGGGAAATTATCTTTCGATTATTATTTGTCAAAAAGTAAAAATGTAAAACAAGAAAAACTTGTTATTAAGTGAAATGAAATATGGAAATTATTATAATACCTTTAGCTGCATTTATCATAGCCATTCTGACATTTTTTTCTGGATTTGGTTTGGGCACTATTCTAACTCCTGTATTTATGGTTTTCTTTCCGGTTGATTTAGCCATTGCCTTAACTGGTGTAGTTCATTTTTTTAATAATATTTTCAAATTAGTATTAGTAGCGAAAAAAGCTGATAAAAAGACAATGCTACATTTTGGTATTCCCGCTGTTTTAGCAGCGATCCTTGGTTCTTGGTTATTGCTTAATATTACTGACTTAAAACCGCTTTTCATTTATGAAATAAGCGGGAATACCTTTGAAGTTTTTCCAGTAAAATTTATCATTTCTATTTTGCTTATATGCTTCGCAATTCTTGACCTTGTTCCATACTTTAACAAACTTCAATTCAGTAAAAATAAGTTACCTTTAGGCGGTGCATTGAGTGGATTCTTTGGCGGTCTCTCCGGTAATCAAGGAGCCTTAAGAAGTGCATTTCTTATTAAAGCGGGTCTTTCAAAAGAATCCTTCATTGCAACAGCAGTAGTAGTCTCAAGCTTTGTGGATTTTACACGGCTTGCCGTTTATGCAACAAGATTTACAAAGGCAGGTTTGCAAGAAAACCTACTCATTGTTATTATAGCTACATTGGCTGCAATAGCAGGAGCTTTTTTAGGTAATAAGCTTTTGAAAAAAGTAACATTAAAATTCATACAAATACTTGTTGCAATAATGCTGATATTAATTTCAATTGCCTTAGGGGCAGGATTGATTTAGACTAATTCGTCAAGAAATATATTTACCAAATAAAATGTATCAAGAAACTATCATATACTAATTAGTTTATCTGAATCTCTTATTATTTCATATAAATCTTTCATCGTTGATAATGGGCATAATTCTGAACCTTCTGTGTTTCTTATTTTTAAACAAGTCCCACAAGCTAAAATCTCTCCACCATTGTCAACAAATAATTGCATTTGCTCTGAAACATTAAATTTATCATTGTCTAAACTTTCACACTCAACCCCTTTCGCAAGTAAAAACACCTTTACTTTATCGCCTTCTTTCAGTGAAAATATTCCAAATCGAAAAGAATTCCAAACTGTTTCTGAATCTGATGAGTAAATCACAATTCCCAATTTCATTAGGAGTAACTCCTTTATTATTTAGTCAAAAAATATATTTGTTTAAGCGGGCTAACTATTACTTATCAGGAATTGGAGCCTAAGCTTCTATCCTAATAAAAATCTATTCAATTAATAAATTTTGTGTTTACTTATTTTATTTCAAGATTTCATTCGTATCATTCTTCATAAGTACATTTATTAAGTTAAGCCTCACCTTTGCTAATCAGGAATCATCATTCCTCCATAAATGGAAGAGCATTATTTGATAATCTTGTTATAAATGCCAATCTACATTAAAATTTGTCAAATTTAAATCAAAGATAAAATGCCAATTAGTAATTAATTAATTACAATCATCTCCTCTTCAAAAAATAATTGCTCACTTGTCCCGGCGAAGTCCGCAGGACGAAGACGGATTCATTCCTTGCTTCGCAAATATTTTTTCAGATTAAGTCATTCATAACTGATTCGTCTTGTCATCCTCACTTCGTTCGTCTTCCTCAACTCACAATTATTCAAGGTTTAGTAAATGCAAAATAATTTTTACTCTCAGGTTCGTTTCAAAATATTTTTCATTTGGTAAATCACTCAATAAGGATTCGCCTCATATTTCGGCTCACCATATTTCGCACTTTGCAAACCCTTCGGGTTTATAAAAACTTAGAACTTTGAACTAATAAACTGTAGAACTGTCCGCTCGGGCTGTTTGCTGAAGCAGCAATGTTCAGCAAGTTTCAAAACTTTTAACATTCGCTCCGGTCTCGCCTGACAGCTTTTGCATTTAGCTTCATTCACTCATCCGCTCCATTTCATTTCGTCGACAGCTTCACTTATTTATTTTAGGTATTTCGTTCAGCAGTCACAGTATTTAATTATTAATATTTTGGTTTGCGACTGCTTCACTTCAATCATTTAATTCCGTTTCGCTGTCACTCCATTCCATTTCGCTACTTCGATTCATTCAGCTAAAAGCGATGTTTGCTGTTCAACTTTTTTGATGACAAAAAAGATAAACTGATCGCAAACAAAAAGCTTGCTCGCCTTTGCTCATTAAGTTTTACAAACTTGCTTCACAACCCCGCTGAGGCGGGGTTCAGCCCTCTCTACTCTCTTTTTAGGAAGAACATTATAGTCTTTCCGTAATATGTTATTGACTCATTTAATCCTGGCATTGGACAGCCAGTATTACATAAGAAACATTATTTAACAGGTTGAATCATTCTAACTTTTCCTTGTCTTTCTGTCTTCCGTCAAAATAATGTTGGCTTATGTAAACTCGGCACTATACCTTATCAGTTCATCTTTCGTTTCGCTCAGGTGCATGGCTTCGCTAACGCACCTTCGCTTCACTCGTATTGTGTATCTCTTAACAGCGATGCTTTTTTCCAATCATTCATTCATACAATCATACATTCTGTCTGGCTTCAGGCTTCCACCCACCCGCCCCCAGCCTTTCGCCATTTTTATTTAAGTTTGAATATTCCATTTTATTTTTGTAATTCTTATTTATATTAATAGGTTCTGCAGCATCCGATTCTATAAATGACTTTAATGTTATTTCTAGAGTTGGCTGAGTGGTTGAAAGCAGAAGACTTATAATCTTCCATAGTATTTATACTATCGTGAGTTCGAATCTCACACTCTCCGCCAAATTGCCCCGCTTAGGCGGGGCTTTGGGGTTTAAATAACTCAAAATCCCCATCCTGAAGATTATACCTCTTCTTGAAATAGTCTTTTGTGAATGTAACTCCAATCTCATTTAACAGCTTATCCCTTTCTGCACTCTCATCAACAACCGCTTCTTTCTTAACAAGCTTTATTCGGGGACAAGACAAATCTCCATAGTTCAGTTTAATGTAATACGATAGCAAAGTATTCAACGCTTTTTCAACCAACTTCTTATCACTCACACCAAGGTATGAAAGCATTTCTCTATGAATGTCCGTTGACTTGTAAGTTCCTGCTTTCTCCATTTCAATCGTAAGCGTCACGGTTAAAACCGCTTTGCTGATTTCCTTGTTGTGGAACTTCACCAGGTTTTCATATAGTTGTCCAATATCATATTGCGGACTTTCCTTCAGTTCGATTCCAAGCGTATCTTCAAATATTGTTATGTTATCCTCAACCATTGCTTGCAGTTGCTGCAGGAATTCTTTCTTCTGAAGATCAGTAAAAGAATTCGGGTAACGACCAATCAGGTAAGGCATACCATATCTCTCCATCATCAGTTGCCAGTATTCAATCCCGCCTCTCTTTAATTGCACCGGCCAGTAGCAGCTGCTCAATACTTTTTGTCCATAAGGATTAGTGTATGTCGGTTTGTATTGTGTAAGTATGAATTTATATGCTGGCAGTTTCTCACCTTCTTCAAAATAGTAACTCCCATCTTTATATTTTCTCATTCTCAATTCATTATCTCTTGTAAAGATGAACCATTCCTGTGGCTTCCCTATAACATCAACCGGGACAATTTCATTTCCATCTTTTTTCCATTCTACTTCACCAACTGAAAACCCAAAGAATATAGCATCAAGCACGTCACTCATTATATTGCTCAATGGAAGTTCTCTCATTATTTCAAGAACTCTCTTCTCAAGTTTACCCTCACACTCTAACTCCCATCCCATCTGCATTACTTGCATTTTCCTCTGCTGTATTGTTGCCATTAAATGTGGATCAGTCAACAAATCTCTGTAGATCTCGTAATCATAATTGTTATCTTCTAAAAGTTTATCGGGATCCGGCAATGTCTTATATAGTGTACTGAATACATCAACCTTGTTTCTCGTTGCATATTCAGTCATCAAAAATCTTTTATTCTCTTTCATTTTACTCCCCTATACTTTTTATACTTTCTGGAAATACCTGTTCTTGGCAAGTGTTTAATGCTTTTATAATCCCCTGTTGGTTTACCCTTTTCATTTAATAAGAATTGACTCATACTATCAACTACATCATCAAATTCCCCATTAGGGAACTCCTTACATTCATCAGTAAAACTTTTAAGCCAGTATTTATTTTGTGGAAGAATAATTCTGCCAGATTCAATCAGCGGTGTCACCGCGTGCACTCTTGCTATTTTATCCTGTTCAACTTTTATCGGCTTTATCGGTAGTCTTGTATTTCGTTGCAGTTCCTGCAGCAAGCTTTGTCCGCTTGCTTTATCCTCAATTAAAATCTCATTCACTTTATGAAGTTCATAAAGTTCAACAACTTTTTTCTTAAGCTCCGGAAATTCAACTCGCCCCTTCCAAACATCAAGGAGATAGTAAGCATTTACACCAACTAACCACGTTGTGCAAACAGAGTAATCATTCTCTTGATTTTTCTTAAATGCAGTATCCCAGCTTTGAACTTTCTTTAATACTCTTTGTTCGTATAGTTTATTCTCATCCTCATAATAACGCCACCAATCGTGCTTAATAATTCCCGCATTTTCAGCTTCAATAAACTTTCCATAAATCTCTTGATCTCTTAATGCCGGTGAAATCTCTTTCACAAGTTCATCAATTTCTTTCGGGTCCAACAACGGATTATCATAAGAACTGTAATTGAATGATTCCCAATCCTTACTCTTTCGTTCAAATAGTTCATAGAACAAGTGTCTTTCTTTTGTTCTTTTAACCGTCTTACCTTTCGGTGTTCCACCAATTAAAACTTTCGCTTTATAGTCCAGTATCATCGGCAGTATTGTTTCAGTCCATAGGTTTCTGTTTTTTAGAACTATTCCCGCTTCGTTTATTACAATCAGTGCATATCCAAACCCTTCAATATTTTCCGGGTTGTCTGCACTTCTGAAATCGCAAACAGAATTTCCAATTCTCAAATCATTTCGATTGCTTCTGTACTTCCATAAATTTTTAGGCAAGCTTTTAAGTGTAGGTATGAAATATCTGTCAACATATCTCTCAATATTTCCGTAAACAGTATCAACCCAAAGAATAGGTGAAACACCATCAAGCATCTGCTCAATAATGTAATTAGCAAATCCGCGTGTTAAACCAAATCTTCTTCCCTTTGCAATTACCTTAAACCTCGAATCACTCTTAAATAAAATCTTCTCCTGATTTTTATGATAACTTATTTCAAGTTCTAACTCTCTCACTCTTTGCCAACCTTTTTTCTTTTTATCATAATTTGATAATCACCTGTCTCAACAACCTTTTCACTCTGATCTAAATACTGCTTTCCAAGCCATATCAGCATAGAAACATTACCACCCATAGCGACCTGAATTTGTTTACTCTTTAATCGCTGTTTAAGGTTAGCCCTCCCTTTTATAAGAAAAATCTCAAAATTACGTTTCAGCGTATCTTCATTATATTCTAAAGCATCTGCAATTTCTTTATTCGTTAAACCGAATGATGCAAGCTTTTCAACTTTCTTTTTATTCTGCTCAATTTCTTCTGTTTTCATTTCATCCCCTTAATTTATTAGGTATTTGACAATCATTACCTTAATTTATTAGTTAATATAAGAAAATAGTTGCATTTATTAAAGTTTGTTACTAAATTGACCTTAAACATTTAATTATTTAATACTTAAAACCTTAACTTGTTAGTTAAAAGGGAGATAACTAATGAAATTTGAAATATTTAAGACCGGAACTCATACAAGTGATAAAGGGGTTACCAAAGATTATACACTTGACGATCTCAGCTTCATTGCTCAGTCTTACAAGCCGGAAGAAGATGAAGCTCCGATTGTAATAGGCCACCCTGAAGATAATGACCCTGCCTTCGGTTGGGTAAATTCATTATCAGTTTCAGAAGACGGTAAGCTTATAGCCGAAGCGTCTGATGAGAAACTTCATTCTGATTTTCTTAATGCACTTAAAGAAGGTCGCTACAAAAAGAGAAGCATATCTCTCACACCTGAAGGAAAACTTCGTCACATAGGTTTTCTTGGTGCTGCAAAACCTGCCGTTAAAGGATTAGCTGATATTCAATTCTCTTCTCCGTCATCTGTGGTCTATGAATTTGATTACTTGCCTCGGCATAGTGAAACGAAGCCGGGTGAAAATAAATCAGAAGTTAAAACAGATGTTGAAAAATTTACTGAGCTCACTCAGGAAATTAATTCACTCAAGGAAACTATTTCCTCTTTGCAGAAAAACTTTTCCGAGTCTGAAAATAACTCAACAAAAGAATCAATCAGCAAAATAAATTCACAGCTTAATTCTCTCCAGGCAAAAATCTCTAACAGTGATTTTGAAAATTTGCTCGATGATAAAGTTGAGGAAGGAACTTTAACTCCGGCAATTAAAGACAAAGTTTTAGAACTATCCAACTTTATGCAGGCTCAGAATTTTAGTAATGATTTTTCACCTTCAAAGTTTCAGGGAGAAGTCAACAAGCTTTTATTCTCTCTTGTTAATTCATTCCCAAAGATTATTTACTATGAAAACTTTGCTGAAAAACCGGAAGATGACAATTCATTAGAAGACGATTCATTCATAGGAATGGAAATAGATGCTGAATCAAAACAGCTTCATAAAAAAGCACTTGGTCTGATGAAAAAAGAAAACATCTCTTACTTAAGTGCAGTAACAAAGCTTATTCATAATTAAAAAAATTTAGGGGAAATAAATGAGCACATTACAAAAGAAAAGAGTAGTTGATCAGGTTTTAACCAACATTGCCCGTGGTTTTACAAACGCCTCTCACGCTGCCACAAAACTGTTTCCAGTCGTTTCGGTAACTAAGGAAGGTGGTAAGATTCCACAATTTACAAAAGAAGCATTCAAGATTTACAACACTGAAAGAGCAATCAGAGCTAAGTCCAACAGGATTAATCCTGAAAACAGGGATGTGATTGATTATGTATTAACAGAACACGATCTTGAATATCCAATTGATTATCGCGAACAAGAGGAAGATATTCTTCCGCTCCGCCTTCACGCAACAACAGTTGTTACAGATGGAATTTCATTACGTCTGGAAAAACTCGCTGCTGATATAGTTCAGAATTTATCAACATATCCAACCGGCAACAAAGTTACTCTTGCTGCAGGTGATAAGTTCACCAATACATCAAGCAACCCATTCACAATTTTTGAAACAGCAAAAGAAGCTGTCAGGAGTAAGATTGCAAAACGTCCTAATGTTTGTATACTCGGTGCATCTTCATACAGCGCATTAAAAGAACATCCGGCAGTTCTGGACAGAATTAAATACACTCAAAGTGCTGTTATTACTCCTGAGCTGTTACGTCAGCTTCTTGACTTCGATGAACTTTATGTCGGCGATTCAGTTTATGCAAACGATTCAGATGTGTTCAGTGATATTTGGTCTGATAATGTTGTAATCGCTTACGTTCCGAAAGCAAATAAAGATGTTCCGCGTTCATATTATGAGCCTGCATTTGCTTACACCTTGAAGAAAAAGAATAATCCTGTTGTAGATACATATACTGAAGGGGGAAAAGTTGAAATAATTCGTAACACGGATATATTCATTCCGAAAGTTGTTGGTTCCGATGCAGGCTATTTAATCAACGATACAAATGCATAAGGTTATTCCGATGAAATATAAAATTGATAAAACAGATTTATTTATAAACAATAAACTTCACCCGGAAGGAAGTGAAATCGAACTTACAAAAGAACAAACAAAAGGTATAGAAGATTTTCTAATTCCGGTAAATCATAATCCTGAACTGACCGAAGGTCATCCTGAACAAAGCGAAGGATCTGAAATTAAAGTTACGCAAACTAAAAATAAGGGGAATAAAAAATGAAAACTGAACAGCCGATCTTAATTACATCAATTGAAGCTAAAGTCAACTTGGCAAAAAATCTATTCATCGCTTTTGATGGTGATATATGCGGTAATGGTGCTAAAGCACTTGGTGTCTGCAATGCTGAATCAGATTTAGGTGAAATGGCTCCAGTAACTTCTGTAGGTATTGCATTAGTCTTATCCGGTGCTGCAGTAGCCCAGGGTGCTAAAATTCAATCTGATGCATCCGGTAAAGCAATAACTTTCTTTGCAGGTGAGTCGAATGGATTTGCTCTCGATGCATCAACAGGTGCTGATGAATTAATTAGAGTAAAATTAGTTTAACATTTTACTTGGGGGATAAAATGCTTTTTAAAATATTTTTTTTCTTAATCGTATTGCTGCTTTCTTCTTTTACTCACGCTCAATGGTCGGTTGAAGGAGGCAAGCTTATCTGGCCAAATGGTCCTGTTATGCCTAAGACACTAATTATCTATGATGATGCTTCTTCATTTCAGAATGCTTTAGATCTTTGGTATGATCAGGGTGCTGAAGAAATACCTTCCATTTTTTATAAGAACGCTCAGAATTGGCGTCCTGCTTTAAGATTACAGATAGATGTTGATTCCAGTCATTTCACCGGTTCAACTCATATTCTTGGAGGAATATCTTATGCATTCTTAACAACTAACCACGGCATTCAGTTAGAGCCAGTAGTTGGTTTTCAAGGTGTCGCTTGGTCATCTATTGAAGGTTCAGCAACTTGGGGTTCAGGTAGTTCGATGGTTGGTTTAGGTGGCTTGATTTACTCAGATGCTTCTAAAGGTTTAATTCCAAAATCAATTGGTGTTCTTTCTCTTCATTCCTTTGAAACAGGTGCGAATGATACAATCATAAATGCTTATGGTTTCAAATCTGAAATTAACAAATGGGGTCCCGGAAACACATTAGTTGATACTTTTTATAGTTTCCATTCAAGTAATGATAAGCCTGCTAACATTACAAAGTTTTATCACTTTTACGGTAAAGATGATTACCCAAGCTATTTTGGCGGAGCAATGATTCAAAAAGTTTATGCCTATGATGTAGAAAATCCCCCAACCCGTGGTGAACTTGAATCCCTTTTTGGAACCCCTGAAGAAGCTGGTTCCGGTCTTAATTTTTTTATTGATGACAACGCCGAATCAGCTAACTTTTATCACATTGTCAGCGATGGTGTAAGGTGGTGGGTATTTACAGCCGCCCAAGCCCCGTAATTTAATTCAAAAATAAACCTGCTCGCTTTAACCAAAATCTTTCGTTTTTGAAGTTCGCTCACAGGTCTATTTTTTATAGTTTCAAAATGCCTGTTCCACTCTCAAAAAAAAATTCGCTTTTGAAGTACATTCAACAGGCATTTTTTTCAATTGTTTATAAAAGAAATTAGAAAATCTTTTTTGCCCTTTTGATACAATTTGCATTTGTGCTGTTCCTATTTAGCCTTTTCATCTAACTCACATTTTTAGTCTTTACCTATCATGGTAAAGGCAAAAAGTATCACCAACCTCTCCGTTTTCGGCAATCCTTTTCGCCTTTACTTCTCTCAGTAAATCAATTGGAAACAGTTGTTTACAGGGCAAAAAATGTTTTTTCGCAGGCGTAGTGTGTTCAATTCAAATGAAAGGTTAATGATATGATGGAAGTAAAAAGATTTCAAGAATGTTTACAGCTTGATTCAACAGTTCAGCACAACTGTAAGCAGAATCTAAAAGTCATTGAAGAAACTCATTCAGTTAATAGCTCTCATAATATTGTTATTGCTCGGGTTCATCAGTGCAGAATATGCGGAAAGAAATTTGAGCAGTATGATCCAAACGGATTGGATAAATTATGTTAATTGTTTTATCTTTGTTTGTAATGTTTACTAATCAACTAATTCACTCATTCAATAATTCAATTCTCAGTATGAAGTTAGTCCATACCAACTCCATACCACTCCATACCAAAGTAAGCGGGATTATTGGAAGGTTTAAAAATGAAAAAAGCCCTAATACTTTTCATATTAAGGCTTTTAAGTGCGGGGCCGACGAGACTCGAACTCGCGACCTCCTGCGTGACAGGCAGGCGTTCTAACCAACTGAACTACGACCCCTTGAAATTTTGAAGGCCAAATATATACTCTCTGCTGAAAAAATCAAAATTTATTCATCGCCGAATGATATGCCGAGAGACTTAGCTACAAAGACTGCTTGATCTTCCGGTTTGACTAATTTTTGGTGAGAAATTGCATCTTCTATTTTAACATTTTTTATCTCATTTCCTTTAAGTGCAACCATTCTTCCAAATTTTTTATTTGCAACTAACTCGATTGCATAGGCACCATATTTTGTTGCTAAAATTCTATCGTATGGCGTTGGACTTCCGCCTCGCTGAAGATGTCCTAAGATTGTTACTCTGGTTTCTTTTCCAGTCAATTCTTCAATTTTATCAGCAACTACTTTTCCAATCCCGCCAAGTTGTATTGGATCCGTTCTTTTCATATCACTGCCCTTTGTAACGATTTCTCCACCTAATGGTTTTGCACCTTCAGCTACACAGACCAAGGAAAATCTTTTTCCCATTAATTCTCTTTCATGGATTTTTTCAGCTACCTTTTCCCATGAAAATGGAATTTCCGGAATAAGGATAATATCAGCACCGCCAGCTAATCCTCCATTAAGTGCAATCCAACCGGCATATCTTCCCATAACCTCTACTACAAGCACCCTATGATGTGAAGCTGCCGTTGTGTGAAGTCTATCCAGAGATGTTGCAACAACATATACAGCGGAATCGTGACCAAATGTTAAATCGGTGGCTTCAAGATCATTATCGATAGTTTTAGGAACGCCAATTACGTTCATTCCCATTTTAGATAATTTATTACAAATGTGCATTGTCCCATCACCGCCAATGGCAATTAAAGCATCAAGTCCCCAGGATTTATAATTTTTTATTGCAGCATCGGATTTATCCAGAATTTCAATTTTACCATTTATTTCTACGGGCCAATGATAAGGATCGCCTTTATTTGAGGAGCCCAAAATAGTTCCGCCTCTCGCGAGTATTCCTGAGACATCTGCATTAGTTAGTTCTTTTGCTTTTCCCTCAACCAATCCTTCAAATCCATCAATTATACCATAAACTGACATTCCGTAATCTTCTGCAGGTTTTGTAACACCTCTGATAACAGCATTTAAGCCCGGGCAATCACCACCGCCTGTTAAAACTCCGATTCTTCTTATTCCTATCTTTTTAGCCATTTTTAATTTTGGATCCTTTTAATTCTTAAAAATACCTTTTGAATTTTTGAAATGAAATTTAATCATTTTCATCAAATATTTATCATCAAATTGATGTATAACACGTTTAGCTGAAGTATTAACTGAATCACCGCCGCCTTTTGGAATTTCAAATCCCAATTCTTTAGTATGGAAATAAAACCAATCAACCACTTTTGAGCGAGCCAGTATAGATGCTGCTGCAACTGCAGTGTAACGCTCACCTTTTGGAGTTTGAAAAAGATTTACATCAATATTTTTTTTCTTGAGTTCATCTGTAATCAGTTTTTCATTCCCAAATTTATCACTTATCACATTGGGGCAATTAACTTTTAATAATAAATTTTGAATAGTCTTTGAATGCGCCCACGCCATAATCTTATTCAGATTCTTAAAAGTGTCATATAGTTTGTTGTACTTTTCCGGATTGATTTGAACAATTTCATAATTATTTCCAACAATATTTTTAATCTTTCGTTCCAGTATCTTAATATTGGCGTCATTAATTAACTTGCTATCTTTTACACCAACCTTCTCAAGTTCGAGTAATGTTTTTTTATTTGCATACACAGCAGCAACCACTAATGGTCCAAAATAGTCTCCCTTACCTGATTCATCGGTTCCAATATATTCATCAAAATTTACGTCATCGTTTGGTTTATGCATAAATAATTCTGCCCCAAAAATCAGTTCATCCAATTCTTTATAAATCGCCAGTTCAGAATTGCCCTGTAGAACTGTTTTGATGCCTTTCTTTCCAAAATAAACCAATAACTTAACCTGGTCATTTTTACTGTTCACAATAACCTGATAGTTGTATAGTTTTTGACTCGGTTTAGAAACTGCTAAACCCGAGTTTTCTATCATTTTGATCAATTTTTCAATCTCTTTAAGTGCTTTTTGCTGGAATGAATCTTGCATAAGTATATTAAGTTTAAATTTGTATTTAAGGAACAATAAATTTAGTTTACACAGTAACGAGAATAACCAGGAGAATAAAATGAATAATTTAAGATTTAATAAATACGGAATAATAATTTTTTTATTAATTCTATTTGTAACGACTAATGTTTTTTCAAAATCACTTTTACAGGATGATAAAAAGATTAATGAGTTTGCCTCCACATTAAAGCAAAAAGTATTGTTAAACAACAATCAGGAAGCAGCTATAATCGGTATACTATCCGAATTACAAAAAAATATTTCGTCTAAACCAGAAAATAAATCCGATTTTGTAAAAGATGCCCAAAGCAAAGTTGAAAAACTATTGGATAACAAACAAAAAATGAAATACGATATTATTAAAAATGATATCTGGAAGAAGATTTTATAAAAATTCAAAATACTAACCCGGTATAAAATCCGGGTTTTTTATAATTTTATTTACCCCATCGTATTACTTCAACTCTAACATTTTGAATTCCTGCATCTATCATCCCAATCTTTTTTGCTGCTGCAAGGGAAAGATCAATTATCCTGCCTTTAAATTGAGGCATACGATCATTTATTCTTACCTCAACAATTTTACCATTAGTTAAATTTGTAACCTTAACAATTGTGTTAAACGGATAAGTTGGATGTGCAGCTGTCAGATCGTTCATATCATACAGTTCACCATTAGCAGTTGTTCTTCCGTTAAATTCATCAGCATAAAACGAAGCAGTACCGGTTTCGACATCCGACATATTATCATATTTTGTTATTAAATCATTTCCGTTTGTGTCGTTGGATTTTGTGTATCTAGAAGCTGAACTGCAAGAATAAATGATTAAACTAAATAAAATGAGTAATGGATATATTATTAATTTAATTTTCATTTTTAGTTCTAAGAAATTATTGAAGCAGCTTTAACGATAGCTGTTTCTGTTCTTAACCGATTTTGAGATAAGTTTAATATCATTGATGGATTTATTTCTGAAATTTCCTTTTCAGTAAATCCACCTTCCGGACCAAATAACATTAAATATTTTTTTGAATTATCAAATTTCATATCTGATATTTTATTATCTGAATTTTGTTCAAATAAAATTTTTTGAGAATCATAATCATTAAACAAAGATATAGAATCTAATATTTTGACCATTGGCAAATAAGCTTGCAAAGATTGTTTAGCCGAAGAAAGTAAAAGCTTATTTATTCTTTCAAGATTAAATCCTTTACTGACGCTTCGCTCTGAATTAAATATTATAAAATTTGTGATGCCAAGTTCTGTACATTTCTCCAAAGCAAATTTAAATCTATCAGGATTTTTTAGATTAGGGATACAAAACGTAAAATGGCTGAGCCGGTTTGAATAATTATATTCTTTTACTACTTCAGCTTTGATACTATCTCTATTAATATTCTCTATCCTGCCTTCAAAAATTTTTCCTTTACCATCGGTTGCAAATATTTTATCGCCAATGCTATGTCGCATTACTTTTTTGGCGTGATAAAATTCTTCATCCGTTAAATGAAAGCACTGCTCAGTAATTGATAATGATGAGCAATAATAAAGTTCAATGTTAGAGAGATAATGTTCGTTCATAATTTAATTGAATATCATTTACAGCCAGAAAAATTTTAATAATTAAAAATTATTCCGGATTAAATATATAACAAACGATTCTCTTTTTGACCAGGTATCTGAAGAAACAAATTATTTAAGAGATTATTGGGATTTATTGAATAATTAAATAATTTTAAGTGTAAAGAAGATCGAATAATCTTTCAGCTTGCTAAAACTATAAAAACACAAATGAAAATTTTCAAATCAATAAAGTTTGTTGGAAATAAACCTGATGAAGATCTTCTTGTCTTATACGAACAAAAAATCGAAGAACGTAAAAATGAATTGTCCAATTTGGACAATCTTTTAAAATCTAAACGTAAAGAGATTGCGAAGTTAAATGATGAAAAAACGGAATTGATAAAAGAATTGGAGCGTTTGGAAAATGACAAGCTCAAAATTGAGTCGGAGGTAGAGAAAACCAGAGGTGATTTGGAGCTTTTGCACACGATGGAAATTCAGGAACGGGAAGTTGCAGTGTCTATAAACTCGCAAATCTCCAGACTTAGTAATGAAGTAAATGAAAAATACCTTCTTCAGGATGATATTGAAAAGATGAAATCTGAAAATGACGAGCTTAAGAATGAAATCGGAAAATCAGAAATTAAATTAAAAAATCTTAGAGAGGAAGAGGATTACTTAAAACAGGTAAAACAAGAAATTAATCTTTCCATCGAGAAGTTTAACAAATTGGAAGAAGAAATTTCGTTAGCCAATGAAAGATTAAAAGCTCTGCGTGAGAATGAGAAAAAACTGGAAAGCAAATCTTTCAAAAAATTTTACAGTAACTTAGGTCTGAATAAAATTAATAACACTCAAAGTTTATCTTTAACAAAAAATACTAAAATAACCCAACGCTGTGCTGCAATTACGAAAAAAGGTGAAAGGTGCTGCAAGAAGACCATTCCAAACAGTAAGTTTTGCACTATCCACACCAAACGATAACAATTAATTATCTCTTAATCCCAAATAGAAATTCTAATTCGTTAAAAAGATATACCAAGATCCAAAATTAATTCTGCTTTCATTTTTTCATTAAAGGCAACTTCTACTCTAAATAACTGGTAAGGAAGTACAAGTAATGTAATGCCTAATCCATAACCACTGTTAAAATTAGAAATTGCCAAAGGCTCTTTTTTAAATTTGGCTACTCCTGTTTCAGCAAATATCTGTGTATAAAAACCGACACGATATGATAAGAGACGATCAGGAATAATAGGAATAAATGTTAAATCAATATTAAGTTCTTCAATGATCGGGTAATAAAGCTCAATGGCACCTGTGTAATAATCATCTCCTTCAAATTTTTCACTTGAATGCCCTCTTATTTTTTCATCCAATCCAAGAATCGGACGATCATAAAACGGAACATTATTACCGGAAGTAATTCGTGAAGCAAATCTCCATTTAGAAATAAGTTTACCAAAAAGTTTTCTGTACTCTCTAAAGTCGATCGAGGATGATCTATAGTTAATGTTATCAATTCCCAACCCCTTAAAGAAATATTGCAGATTTAAATAAATCCCGTCTTTAGGAAACATTAACAAATCTCTGGTGTCAAATTCATATCCAACACCAATATTAAAATTATTATCTATCCTATCGTTAGATGCATTTATTCCGGGTATGTAATCCTGTGTTGCTATGTTAGTAATACCGCTGGAAACATACAGTTTATGGAACAATCCAAATCTTCTTCCGAGTAAAACCTGAGCAGTTATGAATTTTTGTGTAAAAGCTTGTCCGTACAAAAATTCAGCTTGAGGACTTCGATTAGATATGTTCGCGTATCCAATCTTTGAACTGAAAAAAATATTTTGATCGCCTAACAAGTTAGGGTTGTAATATTCTAAAGAATAGGCGGGATCGTAGCCAAAAATAAAAGCTGCAGTTAAAGTTTCATTTCGACCTCTAAAATTTTTAAGCTTTAGAAAAATTCCATAAGATAGTTTTGATAAATCACCTTGCTTTGTTGCCGCGTATGGGATAGGATAAATGTACCAGCTTTCTTCTACTTCAATATTCAGAATATTCCTGCCTCCGATAACAGAAGGAACAAAATATACGTGATTAAAAATTCCAAGACTGTAGACTCTTTCGCGATTGTAAAAAGCAATTTCGTTTGTTAAGGTGTCGCCAATAGTAAAGGTAAGCTCTCTGAATATTACGAAGTCTTTTGTTGTTTCATTTCCAACTATTTTAATCGAATCAACAATAAATGGGTAAAGTTTTGATTGATCCAGGGAATCAAGATTTTGAGAAAAGCAGAGTGAGGGTAAGAAAATAAATACATATGCCAGGCATATTTTAACTTTTATTTTATTTTTTAGCACTAATCAATGATATTTTTATTTTAAAATAATTTTGTCTCAAAAGAGCCAATAACTTCTTACTCCGAAAAGTTAGAGAAAAAACTTTTGAGACAGAATCAGAATTTATTAAACAGTTATTTCTTCAGTATATTCTAAAACTGGTAAACAACTACAGACAAGATTGCGATCGCCATATGCATTATCAACTCTGCTAACGCTTGGCCAAAATTTATTTACCCGTGTCCAATCTGCAGGATAGACGGCTTTTTCTCTGCTATAGGGATAATTCCAATTATCAGATATTGCCATTTGTGCAGTATGCGGTGCATTCTTTAGAACATTATTTTTTTGATCAGCTGTTCCGTTTTCAATTTCTTTTATCTCATTATAGATATGAATCAAAGCATCACAAAATTTATCCATCTCATCTTTAGACTCACTTTCCGTTGGTTCGATCATCAAGGTACCGGCCACAGGAAAAGAAACAGTTGGTGCATGATATCCAAAATCCATTAATCTCTTTGCGATATCTTCCACTTCAACATGAGCAGAATGTTTAAACTCACGCATATCAAAGATCAATTCATGCGCAACTCGTCCCTGGGAGCCTGCGTACAATACTTTAAAGTACGGTTCCAGTTTAGCTTTAATATAATTAGCATTTAATATAGCAGTTTTTGTAGCATTCGTTAGTCCTGATTCACCCATTAATTTTATATATGCATATGAAATTAAAATAACGTTTGAACTTCCAAAAGGGGCAGCAGCTACCGCATGAATCGATTTGCCTTTAGATATATCCACAACTGCATGACCAGGTAAAAACGGAGCCAGGTGCTTTGCAACTGCAATTGGTCCTACTCCTGGTCCTCCTCCACCATGCGGTATACAGAATGTTTTATGTAAATTAAGATGGCAAACATCTGCACCAATTTCTGCAGGACTTGTTAAACCAACCTGCGCATTCATATTTGCACCATCCATATAAACTTGTCCGCCATTTTGATGAATTATTTCACAAATTTCTTTTATTGATTCTTCAAACACACCGTGGGTTGAAGGATACGTTACCATTAAAGCGGCAAGGTTATTTTTATATAATTCAGCTTTTGATTTTAAATCAGTTAAATCAACGTTGCCCTGGTTATCACAATTAACAACAACAACTTTCATTCCCGCCATAACAGCACTTGCAGGATTTGTACCGTGGGCTGATGAAGGAATTAATGCAATGTTTCTTTGCGTTTCGCCTTTATCATCCAGATAAGCTTTTATCACTGATAAACCGGAATACTCACCCTGCGCGCCCGAGTTTGGCTGAAGTGAAACTGCAGAAAACCCGGTAATTTCTGCAAGATCTTTTTCAAGTGAATCAAACATTTCTAAGTAACCCGTAACCTGATCTTTAGGTGCAAATGGATGAATGTTTGCAAATTGCGGATATGTAACTCCTAACATTTCAGTTGTACCATTCAATTTCATTGTGCAGGATCCAAGAGCAATCATTGAGTGAACAAGCGATAGATCTTTATTTTCAAGAGATTTCATGTACCTTAATATATCAGTCTCAGAACTGTAAGAATTAAAAACCGGATGAGTTAAAAACACTGAGGTTCTTTTTAATTTATCATTAAAAGGTAAAACAGAAGTGGATTGAGAAACACTGGTAGAATCAACATTAATATTTTTATCAAAAGCTGTTGAAAAAATAGAAATTAATTCCTGCACATCTTCTGATGTAGTAACCTCACTCAATGAAATACTTATATGATCATTAATGAAGTAATTTAAATTTACTCCTCGTTTTAAAGCTTCAATTTTAATTTTATCAATATAATTTTTTTCAACTTTAAAAGTCAGAGTATCAAAAAAGTTTAAGTTAGTTTGAGTCAGACTTAATTTTTTTAATGACTCACTTAGAATTACTGTAAGATCATTTATTCTTTTAGCGATAGCTTTAAGTTTTTCCGGACCATGATATACAGCATACATACCAGCCATAACTGCAAGTAAAACCTGTGCTGTACAAATATTACTTGTAGCTCTTTCACGTTTAATGTGTTGTTCCCTGGTTTGCAGTGCCATCCTTAATGCTCTGTTTCCCTGGGTATCAACCGAGACGCCTATAATTCTACCAGGAATAACACGTTTAAAATCATCTTTGGTTGCAAAGTAAGCAGCATGCGGTCCACCAAAACCCATTGGAATACCAAATCTTTGTGTACTGCCAACTGCGCAATCGGCACCAAATTCTCCCGGTGGAACAATTAAAGTTAAACTAAGAAGATCAGCAGCAACAACTTTCAAAATTCCGAAGGCATCCGCTTTAGAAAATAATTCAGTGTAATCATAAATTTCCCCATCAAGCGCAGGATACTGTACCAGTAATCCGAAGTAATCATTACTAAACTCAACTGTTTTATGATCTCCAATATTTAATTCAATCCCCAACGGTTTAGATCTGGCTTTCAAAACATCAATAGTCTGCGGAAATACTTCCTTAGATACAAAGAATTTTTTAGAGTTGGATTTATCTTTTTTTCTATTATTAAAAAACATTATCATTGCTTCTGCTGCAGAAGTAGCTTCATCAAGTAAAGAAGCATTGGCTATTGGCAAAGCAGTCAGATCAGAGATTACAGTTTGAAAATTTAATAACGCTTCTAATCTTCCTTGAGCAATTTCGGCCTGATATGGAGTGTACTGAGTATACCATCCCGGATTTTCTAAAATATTTCTTTGTATAACGGATGGTAATATCGTTGGATAATATCCCATTCCGATATAACTTTTAAAAATTTTATTTTTATCTGCTAATATGTTTATATGCTTAACAAATTCGTATTCACTTAACGGATCGTCTAAGTTTAATTTGTTTTTAAGCCGTATGTTTTTTGGAATGGTCTCGTCAATTAATTGATCAACAGAATTAACTCCGCAAAGTTTAATCATTTCATTTATTTCGTCTGAAGTTGGTCCAATATGTCTGGATTCAAATACGTCAGGATGGTTTAAAGATCTCATCATACTCTCTTTTTTTATTATTCAGTGTTAAAAGATTTTGAAAATTTGTTTATCAAAATTAAGTAAAAACTTTGTAATTCTGATTTAGTTTAGCAGCTAATTAAGTGTATTTTTTTTGCGCAGAATTAAGTTTATTGAGTAATTAATGAGCAATTTTTTCGAGAGTTGCTTTTGCGGCATTTTGCTCGGCAGTTTTTTTATTTTTCCCTTTCCCGATGCCAAAATAATCTTCGCCAATGTTTACTTTTATTGTAAATACACGATCGTGCTGCGGTCCCTCTTCCTTAATCACGACATAACTAGGGACTTCCAGCTTATTAGCTTGTGCGTATTCCAGAAGCTGACTTTTATAATTTTCATCAACCAGATAATCCTCGGCTTTGGTAATTGGTTCTATCAGGACTCTATTAATAAACTTCTTAGTTATTTCAAGTCCGTGATCCAAATAAATAGCACCAATTATTGCCTCAAATGCATCCGACAAAACCGTTTTAGATGCTTTTGCAAAGGTATTTGTCAAATTCTGATTTATCAAAATAAAATTTGCTAATCCAATTTCTTCGGCTGCATCCGATAAAGCAAATCGGTTAACAAGTTTTGCACGAACCTTTGTCATAAATCCTTCATCTTCTTTTGGAAAATTTTCAAAAAGATATTCTGCAACAACAAGACTTAAAACAGAATCACCTAAAAACTCCAATCTTTCGTTTGATGTATCATCATCCTCAAGTTCTTCAAGAAACGATCTATGCATAAGTGCCTGGATGTAATGGGATTTATTTCTGATGGGGCATCCAATAATTTGCTCTAATTCTGTAAACTTATGCGGAGTAAGTATTTTATTTACGTGATGGGAGTTATTTGATTCTTCCCGCACGCCAAAAAATTTAAGCAAACGAGAAAAAAGTGGACTCAAAACTAATCCTCAAACTTATTAAACAATATTGACGCATTATGTCCGCCAAATCCAAATGTATTGCTGATGGCTGCTTTAATTTCTTTTTCTGTTAATTTTTTTGCACTATAATTTAAATCGCACTCAGGATCAGGATTATCCAAATTTATTGTAGGAGGAATCAAACTATTTTTCATTGACAACAAGGTTGCAATCGCTTCAATTCCGCCGGCTGCGCCTAATAAATGTCCGGTCATAGATTTAGTTGATGTAACTACAAGTTTATATGCGTGTTCACCGAATAATGTCTTTATAGCTCTGGTCTCATTAATATCATTATGAGGTGTAGATGTTCCGTGAGCATTGATGTAGTCAATATCTTTCAGATTAAGTCCGGCATCTTCAATCGCAATTTTCATAGATCTTACAGCACCTTCACCACCCGGGGCAGGTGCAGTTATATGATGTGCATCCGCAGTTAATCCGATTCCAGCTAATTCGGCATAAATATTTGCACCTCTGTTAAGTGCGTGATTCAATTCCTCTAATATCAATGTTCCTGCGCCCTCGCCCATCACAAATCCATTCCTGTCTCTATCAAAAGGTCTTGAGGCTTCAAGATATCTGTCATTCCATGTTGATAATGCTCTCATTGCATTAAATCCACCTACTCCAATTTCTGTAATAGATGCCTCGCTTCCGCCGCATACCATAATATCTGCGGCTCCTCTTTCGATGATCATATAAGCATCTGATATTGCATGTGAGGCTGTTGAGCAGGCTGAAGTGGTAGCATAATTTGGTCCCCTTAATCCAAATCTTATTGAGATCTGACCAGCAGCTAAATCAGAGATCATCATTGGAACAAAAAATGGACTTATAGTGCCGGGGTTTTTATCCTGAAAATATTTCCAGTGTTCGTTTTGAAGAGTCTCTAATCCACCAATCCCGCTGCCATAAACTACACCAGCTCTATCTCTATCAGTTTTTTCCAAATTAATTTTAGAATCTTCAATTGCCTGAACTGATGCAGCGAGAGCGAATTGAGAAAATCTATCCAATCTTCTTGCACTTTTTTTATCGAAGTAATTATCCGGATTAAAATTTTTAACTTCTGCGGCAAACTGAGTATCAAATTTTGAAGCATCGAAATGAGTGATTGGGGCAACACCATTTTTCCCGGTAATCAAACCGTTCCAAAATTCTGTAACCTCTAATCCTATCGGAGTAACAGCACCAACACCGGTTACAACAACTCTTTTTTTAGACATAATACCTCATCTGCATCCACCTAAATAAAGATGTAAAGACATATTGGGGTAAGTCAGTCGGGATATAAATCCCGACTATCAATTTAAGCTAATTTTTCTGAGAGATACTTTACTGCATCTCCAACTGTTCCTATTTTTTCTGCATCTTCGTCAGGTATAGAAATTTGAAAAGCACTTTCAAATCCCATAACTAATTCAACTATATCAAGTGAATCTGCACCTAAGTCATTTGTAAATGATGCTTCAGGAGTGATTTGAGATTCCTCAACACCTAATTTATCAATTATAATCTCTTTCACTTTAGCTTCAACATCCATAGTATTTCCTCTTATTTAGTTTTGTTTTATTTGAGTTATTATTTATTAGTCTAAATTTAATAAAATTAAAATCTAAGAAACAAATAGAATTATGTATTACATTGTCATTCCACCGTCAACGGCTATAACCTGACCAGTGATATAATCAGCATCATTACTGCATAAGAAAGCTACAACTTTTGCTACATCTTCGGGTTTACCCAAACGTGACATCGGAACATTTTGAACCAATTTTTTGATTTGATCCTCAGTAAGCTTATTTGTCATATCGGTTTGAATAAAACCAGGAGCTATTGCATTTACCGTTATATTTCTTGAAGCCAACTCGCGAGCCATTGATTTAGTAAAGCCAATTACACCTGCTTTTGAGGCTGAGTAATTTGATTGACCGGCATTTCCAATTAATCCGACCACTGAAGCGATATTTACAATCCTTCCGTAGCGCTGTGCTATCATTGGTTTTAGTATAGCTTTGGTGTAATTAAATACACTTTTAAGATTTGCATTTATAACATCATCAAAATCTTTTTCAGTCATTCTAAGCAGTAAATTATCACGGGTTATACCAGCATTATTAATTAATATATCAACACCACCAAGTTTTTGAATTGCTTCATCAACAGTGGCCTGAGCTTGATCCATTGAGGAGGCATCTGCTTTAAAACCGTATATTTTTGTTCCTGGAAAGTCAATTTCTTTTATCAATTCTTCTGCGCATTCATCACAACTATTATAAACAAAAGCTACATCAGAAAATAAAACTCCGCAGCAGCTTCTTGAAGCAAGTTCTTTAACGATTGCTCTTCCGATTCCCCGAGTACCACCTGTAACGATTGCTCTTTTATTATGTGCTTCAACAATTTTACTTGCCATTTTTTTCAACTCCGGAATAATATTCTTTTAAATATTCATCTTTATATTTTTCAAGTTCACTAAATTTTTCTGATCCGAAAAAATGCAGAAGTTCTTCTTTACAAGCATCATAAATTGTTGTTTCTTTTATTGGATCTTTACTGCATGTTTTTAATCTATCTATATGCTCATCATCTATTGTTAAAGCGCCTTCAAATATTGTAAGCGGAAATAGTACGCAATAAATAGGCTTGTATTTCCATTTATGTTCGGATTCCATAATGGCTAATTTTTGAAGCGTGCATAATCCATTTTTATCTAAGAAAGTACATTTGCCATTTATTATTTCCGTGCCAACTGCAACACCGGATTCAAAATCTTCATCTTCTTCAGGTTCTTCAAACCACTCAGTAACTTTTTTACTTTGAGATTCATCTAATAAAGGAATTATTTTATCTTTAATACTTAAAATATACTCGTGTTCTTTAAGATCTGTGTATACGCCATAATTACAGCATTCTCCTCCACATTTACAAGAAAATCTAAACGTAAAAATTTGAGGATCAATATAAACGCCATTAATTTTTTTGCTGAATTTTGGTTTAGTATTAATTTCCATTAGATGTATTTCTCCACATCTTCGTAATAGTCAATTCCAAATAACTTTACATCAGGATTTATCCGCTTAACCAGTCCTTGCAATACTTTGCCCGGTCCGATTTCATAAAATTCGTCATATCCATCGGCTATCATATTAGAAATCGTTTCTTCCCATCTTACTGGTGAAGTAACCTGTTGATGCAATAAATTTTTTATTTCATTTTTATTTGTAACAGGTTTTGCCGTAACATTTGCATATACAGGAAATTTTGCATCATACATTGGTGTTCCTTCAAGCGATATCAACAATTCGTCTTTAGCTGATTGCATCAATGGAGAGTGAAATGCTCCGCTAACGGTAAGCTCTTTAACTATTTTTGCACCATTTGCTTTACATAATTCCATCGCTTTTCTAACTCCACTAATCGATCCTGAAATTACAATTTGCCCCGGTGAGTTAAAATTAGCGCATTGTACTATTCCGTCAACTGAAGCTTCATTGCATAAAGCTTCGACCTTGACTGGTTCCAATCCAACAATTGCGGCTAAAGTTCCCGGGTTATCTATTCCAGCCTGCTGCATCGCTTTGCCTCTTGCACGGACTAATTTTACTGCCTCATAAAACTGAATAGCATTTGCTGAAACCAGCGCTGAATATTCTCCAAGTGAATGACCTGCTGCGGCTTCCGGTTGAATCGTACGAATTAAACTAGCAAGAACGATACTATGTAAAAAAATAGCAGGCTGTGTAAATTCGGTTTGTTTTAATTGATCTTCGGGTCCATTAAACATTATATAAGACAGATTAACACCAAGTGCATCATCTGCTGTCTTAATCATTTCTTTTGCTTCAACAGATTTATCAAATAAATCTTTAGCCATTCCAATATATTGCGATCCCTGACCGGGAAATAAAAAAGCTTTTTTTGCCATTAATATTTTATCTAATTAAAAATTAAATTGCCCACACAACGTGTATTGCTCCCCAGGTATATCCAGCACCAAAAGCTGATAATATTAAATTATCACCTTTCTTTACTTTTCCCGCGCGATAGTATTCTGTTAAGCATAATGGAATAGTTGCTGCGGTTGTGTTGCCGTACTTTTCAATGTTGATCATAACCTTGTCTTTGCTTATGCCCATTCGTTGTGCAGTTGCATCTATTATTCTTAAATTTGCCTGATGAGGTACAAGATAAGCAATATCTTCTGATTTAAGATTACTTAATTCCATTAACTCCGCTGAGACATCCGCCATTCCTTTTACTGCAACTTTAAAAACCGCCTTACCATCCTGATAAATATAATGCCATTTTTTATCTACTGTTTCGTGAGAGGCAGGATTTAAACTTCCACCGCCAAGCATATATAGTGCATCTTTGCCGGTTCCATCAACTCTTAAAATAGAATTTTGCAGTCCCAGTGATTTGTCTTCAGTTGGTTCTAAAAGTACTGCGGATCCAGCATCCCCGAATAGAATACAAATATTTCTATCCGTATAATCTGTGATAGCACTCATTTTATCGGCACCAATTACCAGTACTTTTTTATATCTGCCTGATTCAACAAGTGCGGCTCCAGTTTGCAGTGCAAAAAGAAATCCTGAGCAGGCGGCAGAGAGATCAAATCCCCATGCATTCGTTGCTCCAATTTTGTTTTGAACCAAACAAGCCGTTGCAGGAAAAAACATATCCGGTGTAACAGTTGCTACAATTATTACATCAATATCTTCCGGATTTACTTTATGTTTTTTAAATAAATCTAAGGCAGCACCTGCAGCCAAATCGCTTGTTGCACCATGCTCTAAGATTCTTCTTTCACTAATTCCCGTTCTTGTTTTGATCCATTCATCATTTGTTTCTACAATAGATTCAAAATATTTATTATCATAAACCTTATCAGGTGTAAACATTCCAACCCCTGTAATCATAGCATTATATCTTCTGTCTGACATCACTTTTCCGTTAATTTTTTTTTGAATATTGTTTAATTGAATTTTCTATTTTATTAACTAAATCTTTCCTATGCATTTCCCTGGCTTTTAATACCATATTTTTAATCGCTTTTGGAGAACTTGAGCCATGCCCGATAATGCTGATTCCATTCACACCTAAAAGAGGTACTCCACCGTGTTCCTGATAATCCAAAGATTTTAAAGCTTTTTTTAATGAGCCTTTTGAAATTCCGACTTTTAACTTATCAAAAAAACTTTCTTCAGCAGTATTTGTTAATAGTTGTTTAAGCAATTTTGGAACGGATTCACCAAATTTTAAAATAATGTTTCCTACAAATCCATCACAAACAACCACATCAACATGTTTTGTTAAAATATCTCTTCCTTCAACATTACCTATAAAGTTGAGATTAGAATTCTTAAGTAGATCAAAGGCATCGTTGGAAACTTCATTCCCTTTCCCTTCTTCCTCGCCCATACTTAAAAGTCCAACAGTCGGATTTGTAATTCCACCCATCTCTTTTGCATAAATAGTTCCCATCACCGCATACTCAAATAAATGGGATGGTCTGGCATCTTTACCGGCACCGACATCATAAAGATAACACTTACCGTAAACATTTGGCATTTCTGCACCTATTGTAGGACGCCCAACACCGGGTATTCTTCCCATAATTAATGTAGATGCACTCATCATTGCACCTGTGTTCCCTGCACTTACAAAAGCATCAGCTTTTCCGTCTCTTACTAACTGAGCACCTTTTACAATTGACGAGTCCGGTTTGGATTTTATTGCAGATGTAGGTGAATCACTCATTTCAATAATTTGATCGGCATGAACGATATACTTTTCATCAAAAGAAAGCTGATTAGATTTAATTACGGATAATATTTCTTCTTTCCTACCAATCAGAAAAAGCTGAAAATCTTCTTTTTCATGATATGCCTCAATTGCACCGGTAACAATATTTTGAGGGGCATAATCACCCCCCATTGCATCAACAATAATCCTACATTCAGAATTTTTATCTTTTGATTCAGACATCAGATAAGTAAGCTATTTAAATTTAGCTTTTGGGAATAAACACAGAGCGTTCATTGTAGTAACCGCAGGAAGGACAAGCACGATGAGCAAGTTTCATTTCACCGCAATTACCACAAGTGCTTAATGAAGGTGCCACTGCTTTATAGTGAGTTCTGCGTTTATCTCTACGGCTCTTAGACATCTTACGTTTTGGATTTGGCATGTTATCATTCCATTATATTTAATTGAGATTTAATTTATCTTTCAAATTCAAAAGAGGCTTCCACCTCGGATCAATTTCTGCATTTATACAATTACATTGTTCTCTATTTAAATCTTTGCCGCATGTTGGACATAATCCTTTACAATCTTCTGTGCAAAGTTTTTTCATTGGAATTGCTAGTAGAGCGAATTCCCGAACATCAGTACTAATATTAATTTTATCCGCATCCCGACTAAGATAACTTACATTAATTGAATCGGTTTCTTCCGGTGTTTCGTTCATTAAATAAATCATCTTATAGTCGCTTAATAATGTTGTCTTAAAGTCAGTCCCGCATCGATCACATTCATACTTAACTTTAAATTTACTTTTAACAGAAAGTATTAATTGATCATGTAATTTATTAAGTAACACTGATGATTTAAATTTACCATAAAAAGGATTATCTAATTCTAATAGCCCGACTTTGTCTTCAAAAACAAACTCGTGATCCCCTTCGCTTAAATTTGAAATTTTAATAATCATCTTGCAAAATTACGCAAAAAACGAGGCTAAATATATAACCTAACCCCAATATAATCAAACAATGTAAAAATTGAATATTAAGGTTTTTAATCAAAAAACACTCTTTTCTATAATAATACACTTTTTAAGGGCTAAGTAAATCACAAATTAAATGTCTTCTGGTAGTTTAATCATAGGTATTTTACTTTGATAGATCAGTTGTAAAAAAAACCTTGTTGCGATTTTTACTATTCCCAAAAAATAATTTTGGTTTTTTCAGTTCTAAATCAATAATTTGAAGCAGATATTTAATAATAGTTATCATTGCCAAAGATTAAATGTTAATAATTCTTTCCGCTTTAGCTGCAATCATTCCAATGTCAATCTATTTAGTGTTGATATGGAAGTTTGACCGATATGATAGAGAACCATTTAAACTTGTCTTCACTAATTATCTTTGGGGAGCTCTTGGAGCAATCTTTCTTGCATTAGCAGGCAGCTTGTTTTTCTCACTGATAGCTTCATTCTTTATAAAGGATAGCGTACAACTAACCAGGTTTGGTGCAATTGTTGTTGCACCGGTTGTTGAAGAAATTACCAAAGGTCTTTTTTTGCTTATAACAATTTCCAACAAAAGATTTGATAATATTACTGACGGAATTGTATATGGCGGTGCTATTGGACTCGGTTTTGGTATGACTGAAAATTTCATGTACTTCGTTACATACGGTGAGACAATTCAAAACTGGATTATGCTGGTAATTGTCAGAAGTCTCTTTTCCGGAGTGATGCACTGCGTTTCAACCGCAACATTAGGAGCATTTTTGGGAATGGCAAAATTTAAATCATCTTTTAAAAAACTTTTTTATGCTTTAACCGGATTATTTATAGCTATGTTGATTCATTCTATTTGGAATTTGACCCTTAGTTATGAAAATATTGCACCAATAGGGTTTCTGTTTATGTTTGTATCTATAATAATATTTATATCAACCTTTGCAGTTTCTTTACATGGAGAAAGAAAAATTATTTTTAATGAACTTAAACAAGAAACTGAGCGTGGAATAATTCCAGAATCTCATTTAGTTATATTAAGCTCTCCTCAAAGAGAAAGAAAAGGCTGGTTTGATGAAGGTAAAAGAAGGACATACATTAATGCGGCAACTACTCTTGCTTTTAGAAAAGTTCAATTAAGAAATTCTAATGGTGCAAGCAAAGCTTATTATCAAATGGACGTTGATAATTATAGAGACTTTATTAAGAAATTATTGCAAAACGTTTAAGTAATGAATCCAAAAGCTATCTACATTTTACCATTTTACTCAGATAACGATGAAGACTTATTTAAAAGTTTTGATGGCTTGCTTGAACCAGACATTACATTTCTGAAATCAACTTTGTACTTTAATATTCTTGAAAATCTGGAAGGAAAAGTTAACAATACTGATATCTATTGTATTTGGGATGCAACTGCTAATGATCAACTTCCGGAGGAGCTTAAAAATGAGGATTACAAAATCATTTTTACAAATCTAAAAAATAGAAATGAACTGATTGATAAATTATCAACTAAAGAATTTCTCTTGTACAAGAAAAATTTAATTGTTTTATCGGATGCAATTGCTATAAGATCTTCGGACTATGAGCAGTATTTTAACCTTCTAAATGTTGAAAATAATTCTCTTGTGATTGCGAAAACAAAAGAAGATTATATTGCTGTTTTTGGATTTAACAATCCGTCAAATGAAGTAATAAGTAGTTTAGTTTTAAGCAATTTTATTTATAATGATTTTTTAAGCAGGATTAAATCGTGCGAACACTTTATGCATATTCTTAATGATGTACTGCTGGTAAGAGATATTTCAAATTTTAAGCAACTATACTCGGAATTATCCCAGAAAAAAAGCATGGAATATTGTTCACAGAAAATGCACGAACGCTTTACTCACTTATTTGTTGAATATAAGGATATAGTTAAATGAGTAAAGTCGGAATTTTCGGTGGAACTTTTGATCCAATACACAATGGTCATTTAATAACCGCGCAATCCGTAAAAGAGTTACGAAATCTTGAAAAGATTATATTTATACCCGCATATATTTCTCCACACAAGCAGCATGCAAAAGCTTCCAGCGCACAACACCGCCTGAACATGCTGAACCTTGCAATTGAACAGATTCCTTTTTTCCAATGTTCTGATTTTGAAATTAAGCAGCATACTATATCATATACAATCGACACTCTTCGTGAGTTTAAAAAATATTACGATAATATTGATTTAATAATCGGCTATGATAATATTTTTCAGTTTCATACATGGAAAGAGCCTGATGAAATTTTAAAATTAGCAAATGTAGTTGTACTTAAAAGAAAATCTTCACACCCAATCGACTATGTTGATAAGTACGTTGAGTCCGCTGACTTTGTAGAAACAAGAGGAATTGAAATAAGTGCAACTGATATTCGTAATCGTGTGCATGCAGGCTTGCCTATTTATTACCTGGTACCGGAAAAAGTTTTAGAATACATTAATAAAAACAAATTATATAAGGACAACTAATTGAAAATTCTTGTTACCGGCGGTGCCGGTTTTATCGCTTCGCAAATTGCCGATGCATTTATTGAAAATGGTCACGAGGTTGTAATTCTCGATGATCTTTCAACAGGTTTTGAAAAAAATATAAATCCTAAAGCAAAATTTATAAAAGCAAATATTTGTGATAAAAGCTTAAGTGAACTTTTTAAATCCGAAAATTTTGATGTCATTAACCATCATGCTGCTCAAATGGATGTAAGAAGATCTGTAAAGGATCCTGAATTTGATGCAACAACAAATATTCTTGGTACAATTAACTTGCTGCAGAATTCAATTAAATATGGAGTAAAGAAATTTATGTTTGCCTCTACTGGCGGTGCTGTTTATGGCGAGCAGGATTACTTCCCTGCTGACGAAAAGCATCCGCAGCAGCCAAAATCACCATATGGAATATCTAAACTTGCAGTAGAAAAATATCTATACTTTTATAACTCAGAGTATCAACTCAATTATTCAATTCTTCGCTATGCAAATATTTATGGTCCAAGACAAAATCCTTTTGGAGAGGCAGGTGTAGTTGCCATTTTTTCAACCAAACTTCTTAAAGGTGAACAACCTGTAATTAATGGACACGGCAAGCAAACTCGTGATTATGTTTTTGTCGGTGATGTTGTCAAAGCAAATCTGCTGGCTTTAAATGATGAAGTATCGGACATTTATAATATAGGAACCGGAATTGAAACTGATGTTAACCAACTTTTTCATCATCTCAATGAAATTATTAAAGCTAACAAGGAAGAAATCCACGGTCCGGCAGCAGCAGGAGAACAATTAAGAAGCGTAATAACTTCAGACAAATTATTTAATAAATTTGGATGGAGACCATCAACCAAATTAGAGAATGGATTAAAACTAACAGTAGAATTTTTTAGAAAAAATTTACAGTGATATGATTGATCTTAACCTAGTCAAAAATATTTATAGAGAAGATCGGAGATCGATTGCCCGTACAATATCCATTGTTGAATCCGACAATTTATCAGCTACAATGTTTTTGAAGGAAATTCATAAAAAGGTCGGACATGCATATCGCATTGGAATCACCGGACCACCGGGCGCAGGTAAAAGTACAATAACAAATCAATTGACAAAATATTTTAGAAAGCAAAATCAAAAAGTTGGTATCATTGCAGTTGATCCTACTTCACCCTTTACAGGAGGTGCTTTGCTTGGTGATAGAGTTCGGATGACCGATATCGGAATGGATAGCGGAGTTTTTATAAGAAGTATGGCAACTCGCGGTAGTCTGGGAGGTTTATCCAAAAAAGCAATTGATGCAGCCGATATTTTGGATGCCGCAGGATTTGATATCATACTACTTGAAACTGTAGGTGTTGGTCAATCGGAGCTTGATATTGCACAAGCTGCGGATACAACAATTGTAGTTCTTGTTCCTGAAAGTGGAGATTCAGTTCAGGCAATGAAAGCCGGTTTGATGGAAATTGCAGATTTCTTTGTTATGAATAAAAGTGACAGACCCGGATCTCAACAAGCATATACCGCTCTGCAAACCATTCTGATGATAAAAGATCACGATCAAAATTCCTGGCTTCCTAATATTATTAAAACAGTAGCATCTGAAAATAAAGGCATCGATGAAATTGCAACTGAAATTGAGCGTCACAAAAATTTTATGAATCAGAATAATCTCTTTAAACTGAAAAGGGAAAAACAAGCTAAAGTAAGAATAAAAGAAATTGTTGAGCATAAATTGAAAGATGAACTTTGGAGCGATACAGGAGAAAATTTATTAAATTCATCTTTACAAAAAGTCGTATTAGGCAATCTTTCTCCATATCATATAGCTGAAGAAATTATAGAAGAATTTAAAAACAGAATTTAATATTTATGAATGTCATCCTGAACTTGTTTCAGGATCTCTTTAATTCAGATTAATTTCGCAAGATTATAATGAACCATTTTTAGGAGTAATAATGGAACAAAGACCATTTCTTACAGAACTAACTGAAAACCAAATCATAATTCGAGATACAATCAGAGATTTTGCTGAGAAAAATATCCGTCCGGTTATAATGGAATATGATGAATCACAAAAATTTCCAATTGAGATAATGAAACAACTTGGTGAACTCGGGTTTCTTGGAATTCTTGTCCCCGAAGAATATGGTGGTGCAGGTTTGGGTTATGTTGAGTATGCGGTTATAATCGAAGAACTATCTAAGGTCGATCCTTCAATTGGACTTTCTGTTGCTGCACATAATGGGCTTTGTACAAATCATATAAATCGTTTTGCTAATGAAATTCAGAAGAAAAGATATTTACCCGATCTTGCAAGTGGTAAGAAAATCGGCGCCTGGGGTTTAACAGAATCTTTTTCCGGAAGTGATGCGGCAGGATTAAAAAGCAATGCTGTAAAGGATGGAAATTACTGGATTCTAAATGGTAGTAAACAATTTACAACGCACGGTACTGTTGGCGAAACCTACGTAATTATGGCAATAACTAATAAAGAAGCCGGCAAAAAAGGAATCTCGGCTTTCATTCTGGAAAAAGGAATGGACGGATTAATTATCGGTAAAAAAGAAAACAAACTTGGTATGCGCGCAAGTGATACAACACAACTGGCTTTTGAAAACTGCAGAGTCCCCGTCGAAAATTTATTAGGCGAAGAAGGAATGGGATTTATTAATTCTATGCAGATATTAGAAGGCGGAAGAATTTCAATAGCTGCCTGTTCCGTCGGATTAGCGCAAGGATGCCTGGATGCTTCTCTAAAGTACTCGCAGGAACGTAAACAATTTGGCAGACAACTTTCTGATTTTCAGGCGACTCAATTTAAATTAGCAGACATGGCTACAAATATTGAGGCTGCAAGGATGCTGACATACCGGGCTGCATTTATGAAAGATGCCGGAATACCAAATACAAAAGAAGCGGCTGAAGCAAAACTTTTTGCCAGTGAAATAGCAGAAAAGGCAAGCAGCGAAGCAGTTCAAATTTTTGGCGGGTACGGGTTTATAAAAGAATATCCTGTAGAAAAATTTTATCGTGATGTGAAACTTTTAACAATTGGAGAAGGTACTTCTGAAATACAACGAATTGTTATTGCAAGAGATTTGTTGAAGGATTAGTTTAAAAATATCATTCAGGACTTATCCCGGAATCTTAAATATAAAATTATCAGACTCTGAAACGAGTATAGGGTAACAAAAAGATTGCTTATGAAACCAATTGGAACACAAATAAACGAAAGCGAAACTTTTCTTAAAAGAGAAGATTTCCAAAAAGAATTATTACGAAAGCTTGAAGCAGTAAAAGAAAAAGTAAAAGATGGCGGCGGAAAAAAAGCTATTGAAAAACATAGAGCAAAAGGCAAGCTAACTGCTCGTGAGAGGGTTAATTTGTTGGTAGATGATCCTAAAAAGTTTTTTGAGTTAAGCACGTTTGCAGCATATGGTATGTACGAAGAATATGGCGGCGCACCTTCGTCGGGGACTATTTATGGAATCGGAAAAATTCATAATCGCGATTGTGTTATTGTTGCAAACGACGCAACCGTAAAAGCCGGAGCCTGGTTTCCAATTACCGCAAAAAAGAATTTACGCGCGCAAGAAATTGCGATGGAAAATTATATCCCGATTATTTATTTAGTAGATAGCGCAGGAGTATTTCTTCCTTTGCAAGATGATATTTTCCCAGACAAAGAACATTTTGGAAGAATTTTTCGTAACAATGCAAAAATGTCTTCAATGGGTATTCCCCAAATTGCTGCCATTATGGGTCCGTGTGTTGCGGGCGGTGCTTATCTTCCAATTATGAGTGATGAAGCTTTAATTGTCGAAGGTGAAGGTTCCGTCTTTCTTGCCGGTGCCCATTTGGTTCGTGCTGCAATTGGTGAAGTTATTGATAATGAAAAACTTGGTGGTGCAAAAGTTCAATCTAATATTTCCGGCGTTACAGATTATATAATGAAGAATGATGAAGAATGTATTGCTCAGATAAGAAGTCTTGTTGAAAAGTTTGGAAAAAATCAAACAGCTGGATTTGATAGACTGGAAAGTAAACTTCCAAAATATCCAACAAAAGAAATAACAGGAGTTTTACCAGAGGATACTTTAAAACCTTATGACACTTATGAATTGATGGCAAGGATTGTTGATAATTCTGAAATCGATGAATATAAAGCCGGTTATGGAAAAACAATAATTACTGCCTATGCAAGAATTGATGGATGGGCTGTTGGTATTGTTGCTAATCAAAGAAGTGTTGTAAAAACTGAACTTGGAGAAATGCAGGTTGGCGGAGTTATATATTCTGATTCAGCTGATAAGGCAACACGATTTATCATGAATTGCAATCAGAAAAAAATTCCATTATTATTTCTGCAGGATGTAACCGGATTTATGGTTGGCAGCAAAGCTGAGCATGGCGGCATTATTAAAGACGGTGCAAAAATGGTTAACGCAGTTGCTAATTCTGTTGTACCCAAAATAACAATTATAACAGGAAACAGTTTTGGCGCCGGTAATTACGCAATGTGCGGTAAAGCTTACGATCCAAGATTTATTTTTGCATATCCAAATGCAAAAATTTCTGTAATGGGTGGTAATCAGGCAAGCAGCGTTTTACTCGATATAAAACTTAAACAGGAAGAAAAAAGCGGACATAAATTTGGCGATGATGAAAAGAAAAAATTGCTGAATGATATTCTAAAATCTTACGATGAAAAAAGTACTCCGCTTTATGCCGCAGCAAGATTATGGATTGATGAAATAATTGATCCATCACAAACTCGTGAATGGATTTCATTATGTTTGGAAGTGGCGAATCAGAATCCTGAATTGCCAAAGTTTAATCCCGGTATAATACAGACTTAAAAACTTTACCACTTAGTTACTAAGATCAATTAGCTTCGCTTAGTGTTTCTTAGTGTCCTAAGTGTCTTAGTGGTGAAAATGAAATTAATTATTTTTCTGAATTTTTTATTCTTGTCTCAAATTACACTTCCACAACAAAGTAAACTTTCCAGATCCGTGAATAATATTTCAGAGTACATTGCATCAGATCATTTTAATCAGATAAGAAAAAATTATGGAGATTTGATCGCAACAGATTCAATTTTTATATATGCTATTAAAATCACTAATTATAATTACGGTGATGCACTTTTGTCTTTAATGCTCGCAACCGTTCCCTATCGAGAAGTACCAATACAGATTCCATTGATTAAAGTAGTGGTAAATTATCCGCTGGTTTCCGCTGATGAAAAAACATTTTTGAAGAAAAATGAAAACCTTCCCGCACATATATTTCTTGATTCACCATCAGATAAATTTGGTGATAAGGACAAACTTGCTCACTTTTTTGGTAGTGCATTTCTTTCATATGAGTCAAACATTTTTGATTTGGGAAAGCTAATTGGTTATTTTGTAGAAGCATTTGAAGAAAGTTTTAAAGTTCAATCAAGTATTGATACAAGGGATCTTGATGTAAATTATTATGGAAGATTGTTCGGTAATTTGCTAAAAGAAAATCAGGATCTATTACCATCACAAATATTTTTATTAAGATCAGTCAGATATTTAAGAGTTGTTTTATGAAATCAGTTTTAATTATTGATGATGAACTTCAAATTTGCGAAAGTATAAGCATGATACTGGAGTACGAAGGTTATGCTGTACAATATACAACAAGCGCAAATGAAGGAATAGAAAAATTTGCATCAAGTGAATTTTCCGCAGTACTTTTGGATATTCAAATGCCGGAGATGAATGGTTTTGAAGTTCTCAAAAAGTTGAAAGAACAAAAACCGCCTGTATCTGTTATTATAATTTCAGCACACGGCAGCATTGAAAATGCGATTAAAGCCACTCGCTTAGGTGCATTTGATTTTTTAGAAAAACCGATTGATAGAGATAAACTTTTAATCAGTATTAGAAATGCAACTGAGACTGCATCACTAAAAGAAGAAAATGAGGAGATTAAAAAAGTTTGGGTTGGTGATGGTGAAATTCTAGGCAAAAGCCGGGCAATCCATAATATTCTCCAGATGATCGATAAAGTTGCACCTCTTGATACACGCGTATTAATTACCGGTGAAAACGGAACCGGAAAAGAACTTGTTGCGCGTGCAATCCACAAAAAGAGTTTAAGAAAAGATAAATCGTTTGTTGAGGTAAACTGTGCTGCTATTCCAAATGAACTGATTGAATCAGAATTATTTGGACATGAAAAAGGATCTTTTACTGGAGCCGTTCAACAGCGAATAGGAAGATTTGAATTAGCACACAAGGGTACAATCTTTTTAGATGAAGTTGGTGATATGTCTCATCAGGCGCAGGCAAAAGTTTTACGCGCAATTGAAGATGGTAAAATTGAACGGGTTGGCGGTGGAAAAAAAATTGATGTGGATGTTCGCCTGATTGCAGCAACAAATAAAAATCTTAAAGAAGAAATTGAAAAAGGAAATTTTAGAGAGGATCTCTATCATCGTTTAAATGTAATTCCAATCATTGTTCCGCCTTTAAGGGAGAGATTAGAAGACATTCCCATTTTGATTGATCATTTTACTCATGATATATCTTTAAAACATAAAAAGCCGGTTACTAAATTTTCTGATGAAGCAATACGAATTTTGCAAAATCAATCCTGGACAGGCAATGTGCGCGAGCTAAGAAACATTATTGAACGAATAATTATTATAGTGGATAAAAAAGAAATCTCGGGTAAAGATATTGATTTTATGTTTGCAGGTAATCAGCAGTCTGTGGATGAACTAGTTGACACGAGTAATTCATTTCAGGAATTTAAGGAGAAAGCTGAACGGGTTTTTATTTTAAAGCAACTGCGTTCAAATGATTGGAATATCAGTAAAACAGCAGAGATACTTGATATTCAAAGGAGTCATCTTTACAACAAAATGAAAAAATACGGAATTGAAAAGGATGAATAATGGCTACTATCTTTTCTAAAATAATTAATAAAGAAATTCCGGCTGATATTGTTTTTGAATCTGAAACCATACTTGCTTTCAAAGATATTAATCCCAAAGCACCTGTTCATGTTCTGATTATTCCTAAAATTGAAATACCAAAAGTAACAGATTTAAAAGCCAGTGAACATTCATTACTTCTTGGCGATATGATCGATGCAGCAAATAAGATTGCAAATGACATGGGAATTGCGGAAGAAGGTTTTAGATTGGTTTTTAATTGCGGCGATAATGGTGGACAGGAAGTTTATCATTTACACTTGCATCTGCTTGGCGGAAGGAAAATGAACTGGCCTCCGGGATAAAACCTTGGTATATTTTTATAGATAGTTAAATGCTTTATTTCTATATCATTTAATATTCTAAAAGCCTACAATACTTTTAATAAATGGATGGAGATTTTTCTTTTACTCCAACGAAGGTTATGAACCAATTCATATTCACTGTCAAAAAGGAGAAAGAGAATGTAAATATTGGCTCAAAAGGAATGAGTTTGACATTGACGAAGCATATTCCTATAATTTAAGTGTTAGTGATAAAAGAGAAGTTAAAAAAATTATTTTTGAATATTTTGAACTCATTGAAAAAGAATGGGATAAATTTCAAAAAAAGGGATTATTATGAAAGCATACCACAAAATAAAAAATTTACGTTTTATTGATGATAAATTATTTCTTACAATAGATGGGACTGATTTTTCTTTCAATATTCATTCTTTATCTAAGAAATTTCTAAATGCTTCCAAAGTGGAACGAGATAATTTTAAAATTTCACCTTCTGGTTATGGTATACATTGGCCACTTTTGGATGAGGATATTTCCATAGATGGGCTGCTGAAGTTGACTCATAATAAAAGCATTATGAATAAGAAAAAAGTCGTTATATAATTCCCATTATGAAAAGTTATTTGCATTAGTGAATGAGTTGTACTTTTGGATAAGTTGGTAAACTTAAACCTGAAAATAATTTTCCTGCCCTTTTAGTTTTTTATCTTCTTCAGTTCTTCCAAACATTAAAGATTCATATCCAAATCTATCACGGACTCTTGTAACCGCTCTTAACATTTTTTTTCGTTTTATCTGATGATCCTCAAACAAAAATTCTTGTTCAATTAAGGGCGAGAAATTTGTAATACCGATTCCAATTAATCTTACACCGACTCTTCTTGTATGAGCTTTTTTCATCAAATCCCACGCAGTTTCAAATAAAACTTTATCATCATCCGATGGTTTTATAGTTTTAGCACGGGTAATCGTTTGAAAATCAGTATAACGAAGTTTTACATCTACAGTTGAGGTTTCCCAGCCCTTTTTACGTAGTGATTGAGCAACTTTTCCGGTTAGATAAAATAAAGTGTTTTTAATTTCCTCCTCACTTGTAATATCGTTTCCAAAAGTTGTTTCGCGGGAAATACTTTTTCTTGTACGCTTAATCGTTAAGTATTCTATTCCTTCTCCATTGGCTTTTCGCCAGAGATCAATTCCATATTTGCCAAATGCAGTTCCAAAATAATCTGATGAAAGTTTTGTGATATCACCAATTCTATAAATTCCACGTGAGTTTAAACTTTGCTTCATAACATTACCAACACCGGGAATTGTTTCAACAGGCATCGGACATAAAAACTCTTTTCCCATTCCGGGAATAATATAGGTAATTCCTTTTGGCTTCATACAATCAGAACCAATTTTTGCAATGGTTTTGTTGCTGCCAATTCCGATGGAGATAGGCAAACCAATTTTATCCCAAATTTCTTTTTGCAGTTTTGCAGCAAATCCAAACATTGAACCGTACATTTTTTGTGTACCGGTCATATCGAGATAAAACTCATCAATTGATGCCTGTTCAATTAAAGGCGCGTATTGCTCCAGGATGTTTTTAACGGAATTTGAATAACGTGTATATTCATCACCGTGTCCATGTAGATAAATTCCTTGCGGACATAGTTTGTAAGCTGTTCGAATCGGCATAGCAGAATGCAATCCAAATGCACGTGCTTCATAAGAGCAGGCAGCCACTACTCCCCTTCCATACATCGGATCACCGCCAACAATAACCGGCTTACCGTTAAGTTTTGGATCGAGGATTCTCTCTACAGAAACAAAAAAAGCATCTAAGTCTAAATGGAAAATTGTACGCATTATTCAATTCAAAAGTAAAAAATCAAAATTCAAAAATTTTAATTAACTATTATTTCTTCCAACCTCGGATAAGCTTTAACGATTGTTGCTGGCATTTCCACTTTTGTTTTTTCATCAAGTAAATGAATCAATTCAAACGCATTTGCAACTGCATCACCCTGCGGATGATTATTCATAATTACGTTTATCTCTTTAACTTTTTGTTGGATTGATTTAATCTTTTGTTCGATTTCAACTAACTCACCTGGCGTGTAAAGATAACTGTAACGCGAACTTTGTTCTTCATAAGTCTGGGGCTTGCCAAAATTAGATAATGATTTTTTCCAGGCTTCTATATTCCTTCCATGAAATCGAATATAAGCTTTATCATTTGTAATGATCGGTTCAAATGAAATAGCCTGTCCCATTTTGGGTTGATCAATCGTACAAAAAGTTAAATTATTTTCTTTAAAGAACTCGTAAGCACGATTGTTATTCCAGCTTGAATGGCGAACTTCCACAAAGCAATTTATATCAGAAAAAATATCTCTTAATTTTTGAATATGCCGGAGAGAATTTCCATCAAAGGAGTAGGAGTACGGGAATTGGATTAATAATCCGCCTAGCCTTTCCGATTTTCTTAACAGTTCAAGATTATAACGGACAGCTTTTATGTTTTGTTCATCAAATTTTCTTGTGTGTGTAAAATCCTTATGAAGTTTTATATGAAAAATAAAATCATCAGAATCCTCAATTTTTTTTATCCAGCCATCAACAATTTTTGGACTGATATAAGAATAGTAAGTTGAGTTTACTTCAACACAATTAAAGTAGTGCGAGTAAAACTGAAGCCAGTCAAATCCGCCGGACTGATTTTTAGGATAGAAATTTGGCGCCCAATCTTTATAAGACCAGCCCGCAGTGCCGATATTGTATTTGGGTTTGTTCATCCGGCCTTCTTTTCCATACTTCTATAAATCCCGACAACTATTCCAACTATCTTAAACGAAGCATATTTTTTATCGATAACAATCGGTTTATATTCAGGGTTTTCTGAAACGAGTTCAATCTCATTCCGCTTTTTATAATATCTTTTAACAACTGCAGCGTCATCAAGAATTGCAACAACAATTTGTCCATTCTTTGGTTCAAGATTCGGGTTAACAATTACAATATCACCGCTAAAGATGTATGCATCTTTTAAACTATCACCTTTAACCCGGAGAAGAAAAGAATCCTGAGGCATCCTGGCAATTGTTGGAAGCTGCACTGTATCAATCGCATCGGGATAAATTGTAAGTGGGTTACCGGCTGCAACCTCTCCAAGGACAGGGCGTGGTACAAAAAATTTTTCTTCAAGTGTAAGTTCTATACCACGCGCAAGTTTAGGATTTTTTTTAATGTATCCTTTTCTTTCAATTGCTTGAAAATGCTGTTGAACTGTTGCACGATTTTTATATCCAAAATGTTTTGCAACATCGGCAAGGGTAGGTGGAATTCCTTTCCCTTTTATCTGATCTATCAAAAATTCTAAAATCTTTTTCTGGATGTCTGTTAACTCATTTTGCATTTCTTCTCCTGTTATAAATATTACCATACATTTGTATGCTAACTTATAAGGAAAAGTAAATAATGTCAAGGTAGGTATTAAAAATAAATCCTCTTAAAATGTACATTTAAGAGGATATCAATCAAAAAGTGAAATAATTAATATTTGGCAAGAAATATTTTTTCCAATGATTCTATCATTTTTTCTTTAAAAATCGGCTTAGAGATAAAATCATCAAACCCGGCAGCAATAAACTTTTCTTTATCTCCTGGCAAAACATAAGCTGTTACGGCAATAATTGGAATTGAACTAAATGCAGGCATTGTCTTAATAATCTTTAAAGCGTCCAATCCGTTATACTCACCCTGTAAATTTATATCCATAACAATAAAATCAAATTGATGATTAAGCAGTAAAAGTTGTGCCTCTTCAAAACTAACTGCAAACTTTACGTCTTTTAATTCTTTCATTTGAACTTTAAACAAAATCTGGGAGTCAACCTGATCTTCGATGTATAAACATTTTAATCCAGTTAAATTTAAAGCTGGCTGAGATTCTAAATGATCTTTTATCTCAGAGGTTATTTCATTTTTGATTTCCTCCGAAAGATTATCCTGGGATTCGATTTCATCTGAATTTGCAACAGTTGATTCCTCTGATTTGATTTTATCGGAATCTATAAAAGTTTGAGTCTCATTTTCAATTAGATTATCATCAACATTTTTATCTGAGTCTATTTTAGAAAGTAATTCCTGTGAAATTGGCTGGACCGGTTTGAAAATATCATTTGAATCATCAGTTTTCTTTTCATCAACAGTACTGGCACCTTCTTCCATATTTGATTCGAGTGTGCTGCGAGAATCTACTAAGGATTTTTTTTGTAAATCGCTTTCGGCAATTTCTGATGGAGTGTGTATTGATGATATTAGTTCCTGTAACGAATTGTATCTCTCAATATCAGAAACGGGAAGCAATTCAATCGGAAAAATAAATCCGGTCTCCTTTCTTAATGTTTCGGAGGAAGATCTATAATATTTACCTCCGAGAAATTTTAAAAGAATTCTTGCCAGGTAAGTTGTTAGTTTTGGCAAACCAAAATCTTTAGGGTCTTTATTATTGATAAAAACTTCTTCAAGTACATTTGTTA
Source organism: Ignavibacteriales bacterium (assembly GCA_003538625.1). GTDB lineage: Bacteria > Bacteroidota > Ignavibacteria > Ignavibacteriales > Ignavibacteriaceae > IGN3. The sequence goes on along the minus strand of DPRR01000026.1, from coordinate 44,271 downwards.
CGTATTCGGAAGGATTACCGTATTGATCGCTAATGCCGACTATAAATAAATCTGACTCAACTGAAAAAGCTGAAAAGTAAATTTTCTTATCCTTGCTTAATCTTGATACAACTTTTATCAAAGACAAAATAAAATTTTCTAATTTATGTTTATCTGATTTAAATTTTAATGAAGAAGAGATTTTACCATAAGAAAACTGGATATCATTTATACCCGTTATATCTTTAATATTTTCATCTAATTTTTCTATTATATCTGTAATCGTAACTTCATCTATATTCAAGCGGGATCTGTTTTGCATTATATCAGAATATTCCACCACAGCATTCATAGTATCCATCATCTTGATTCGATTCTGATTTATAATATCAGCTGCTTCAATTTGTTCTTCAGTAGGATTTTCATTGCTGCTGATTAATTCCTGTGAAAAGCCGATGATTACATTAATTGGAGTTAATATTTCATGAAACATTCCTGATAGAAAATTTGAATCGGGAATATTTATTTGATGTTCCGGGCTAACAGGTTTTTCAACAAAAACTTCTTTGATAACTTCCCTAACAATTTCCTTTGGCGCTGTTTCATTTGATAATACATATAATGGTTTTCCAACAATAGTAAAAGAATCTATTTCACCGTTAAAATCAAAAATCGGTGTAGCAGTTATTTTTGCCTGAAATTGATTTCCGAGTTTTTGTTTAATATTAGTTTCGATCACAACTGTATCTTTAAGATGTGATTGAAATATAGACATGTTTATTATTCCACGATCGTCATCAGAAACTAGACTTGCAAATGAGGATTGCAGTAATTCATCAATATTGTAACCTGTATTTTTTGTTACATTAAGATTAACATATTTTATAAAACCGGAAGCATCAGTATTGAAAACCATCAAATCAGTTTGATTAAAGATAGTCTTAAGCATCTGAGTTTGTTTATCCTTCTCAACACTATCCGTAATGTCTTTAACAATGTTAAAATGTGCTTCCCTATCATTAAATTTAAAAGATGTTTTGCTTATTTCAACGAGAACTGTTGAACCATCTTTTTTTCTATGCCGGAATGGCATTGTAAATCGTGATTCGGAAGATTCATCCCCAAAGGAATCTAACAATGTTTGAATATCTTCCGGTGCATATAGATCGGTCAGATCCATTTGAAGAAATTCTTCGTGGGTATAACCGTATAATTTTATTGCGGCTTGGTTTACTTCAAGAAATTTTAAATTTTCTTTATCGTAAACAAATATCGGTTCTGGATTTCTTTGGATTAAAATATCAAACATTGTTCCTCTGTGCATTAAAATATTTTGAAGTTCATCTTTAGTGTCGTTTCGCTTTTTTTGTTCTCCAATCGTAAGCAGAATATCTGATTTTAGAATTTCTTCAGACGAAATTTTTATTAAAAATAATTGTAAATCATTATTCTTAAAATCAGCAGGTTTAAAATCCTGTGGCAGAAAAATTTGATCCTGCCTGAGATCGCTTTTAATAAATGAATTGACGTTATCCGATATGCTTAGCGGCAATATTTCTTCAATTCTTTTATTAACTACAGAACCACTTATCTTTTCCGGATCTAAATTAAATAATTCTCCGAAAATATGATTGCTATATTTTAATAATGCATCCGACGTAATTAACGCAGCCGGATATGGCAAATTATCAATCAGTTTATTAAAGAACTCTTCTTTACCCTGTAAGTTATAATAATCATAATTATTATCAACAATTAGACCAACCAGCGCCAATATTTTATTAAAATTATCCAGAATAGGAAACTGGATTATAGTTTTAATAGATTGAAAATTTTTATTTTTTCTGCTAAATCCTTCTAAAATTATTTGCTGTCTGTTATGGATAATATATTGATCAAGAATTTTATAAATATCTTTCTGATGGGGCGGTAAAAATGTCTCATGCTTTTTTCCCGCTGCAAAATTAGTTTCAATTCCTAATATGTTTGAATAGGCAGTGTTTATTGATAGCAATCGACTTTCAACATCTTTAATCCATATCGGGTAATTATATTTATCGATAAGATTTTGAACTCTTCTTAAGGATACTAACGTAAACGGCGCTAATTTTTGTAATTCGGTAATAAGCGATTGTAAATCATCAGTTCCGTCATTCAAATTATTTTTAGCAGATCGGATTATAATTTTATTTAAAAGATCATTGAAATTAATGTTCTCTAAGTTTCTAAAAACCAGGATAACATTTTTATCTTCATTCGTTAGAATTGGTTCGATAGATAAATCAAATGATAGGGTGTTACCGGATTTTAATTTTACCGAAGTGTTTGTAAATAACTTTTTTTGAAAAGAATTAAAAGCGGGTCCAATAAAATCGTTTAACTTCTGAACAGTATCTTGTTCAAAAACCTGTTCCAGGGTAATATGTATATCATCAATCGCAAATAATGAAGAAGCTTTTTGATTTGTATAAATAATTTCAAACGATTCATCTAAAATAATAAGTGGATCACCGTGATAATCAGAATTTCTGCCAAGAATATCCAGCCAGCCTTTATTTACTAATTCCACCTTATTAATACCAATTTTTTAATATGTTGAAATTGTTACTTCATTTGAATACTCTGAAAAACGATTCAGATCATATCCTCTAATTCTGTACGTATAAATTTTATTTGTTTCTATGTTAAAATCCAGATAAAGATTATTTCCGGATTCTATTCTACGTAGCAATGCAAAGTTGGTGGAATCCGTTTTTCTTTCAATATCAAAATACAAAATATTATTATCTGAACTATTCCAATTTAGTTGTATTACTCTAATAACACTATTATAATTTGCAGTCAGGTTTGTGGGTGGCAATAAAATTCCCGAAGTTATTTTAATACTTACCGTATTACTCGAAGCAGAATCTTCATTGCTGTACGCTACTATTTTATAATTATATGTTGCACCTGTTATAAGTCCGCTTGCGGAATCTTTATATGAAGTTGTATTTTTGGGTAGAGCTGCTATTCTAACAAATGGTGCTCCTTGAGAACTTCTTTGAACAGCAAAGTAATTTTCGTTATCGCTATTATCATTCCAATTTAGAATAACATTAGAGATACCATGAACGGCTGCAACAAGATTTGTGGGCGGAAAAAGATTACCCGAAGTAATTATACCGGCTGTATTAATCTCACTACTAAAATCTGAATAACCAGAATTTTTTACTCCGCGTATTTTATAAAAATAAATATTATTGGTATCCAAATTAGCATCATTTGTATTATTTGATTTACCTGAAAGTTCCTGATGCAATTGATAGATCCCATCAAAATTAATTTTACGCCAAAGTTCATATTTTGTTACATAGCGTGAGGAATCTTTCCAGCTAATATTGATTGAGCCATCACTAAATTTTAGTACAGCTAAATTATAAGGTTTAAATGGAGGTCTATTATCATTGGTAATCAATACCTGCACCGCAGTGTTACTTTTTTGTGATGATCCATCAGTATCATAATAGATTAAATATAAATCAACTTTTTTACCGATGAACAATGAATCAAAACTAATATTAACTTTCGGAGCTGTTCCATCACTATTTGGTGGAATGTTTTTTACAAATTTGCCGTCAATATAAAGTTCCAGAAATTTTATAGTATATGGCTGTGAAATGGAATATATAATTTCGTTATTTCCTTCCATCAAAGTTCCATTTGAAGATGGTGAAGAAATTTGGATTTTATAATTAGATCGGTTTTCGTTTTGATCGGGATTTGTACTAAGATCAACACAAGATTGTGAAAGTAATAGAGAAAATAGTATGAGAAATATAAATCTCCGTCTTGTTTCTGCTAACCATTTATACATTTTATAATGTTTCAAATGCATCTGATCAATTTATTCTAAAGAAAATTTTATCTTAATTCTATTAATTGAATCCGGAGGAATCTTGTCAAATGAAATTACTATTACTTTTGCAGTATCATCTAAATAATAGTTTAACAATGTATCGTTCAAAGATATTGTTAAAGAACTCAAATTAATTTTTTTAAAGTAATCCAGGTAAACATTTAAATCATTTATTTCTGCAAGATTTTTATTTGTAAGCTTTAATTCAAACTCGTCATCTTCAGTTTTATTAAGTTGAAGATTTATTAAATCTCTAAGTCTCCACCACTTATTTATTGAGCTAATAGTGGTAAAATTATGTCCATTAGATCTTAACTGATTAATCATCCGGAATAAATCTTCTTCGGGATTTTTCTTACAATCAACTGTAGGAATGAAGGATAAAAAATTAATCGTTTTATTTGAACCCGGGATCTCAGCAATTTTAAAAAAAGGAATAATTAGTAAATCAGATTTATATGTTTGAGGGAGACCTGCAACCGGGGAATAATATAGAACGGTGTTTATTCCGATCTTTTTAATTTCGCTTGGATCGTTAATTGCTATAAAATTATCTTCCACCAATATTGAACTTATGCTTACATCATAATCATTTTTAAAATTTTCTAATAGATCTGTAACAATATCTAGTTTTAAATCACTGCTAAGTTCAGTCAAATCGAAAATAATTTCATTATCAGAAAACTTACTTAATGTTTCTTTTGAAACTATTTGACTCGGGCTAACTATTAGATGCGGAATGATATCATTTTGTTTAATCGAATCGATCAAATTTGATTGAAGTGCATTATTGTATTGTATTACTGCTATTACGGGTGCAGCTAAATTTTCTGGGAAATTATCGATATATGTATCGGACTTCTTATCCATCCAATTAATTGTATTTAAAATCAATGATTTATATGTTAATAAATCATCTGCACCTCCAACTATATCATTCAAATCAAAACCAGCCCATAAAAATCTACCGCCTCCAACTGATCCATAAACTAAAGATGTTCTTTTATCGGTAATATTGTTTTCAGAATAAATGTTTCCACATTCATACATTTTATTTTTTTGTATGCTGCATATTAAAAGCTGGTTTTTTGCTGAGATTTGCAAAATTAAATTATTGCTCAAAGTAAAATTATTTAAATGATTTGGCTTTAGTGTATGCATAAATCCGGTTTTTGAAGATGCTATTGATTCAATGTCTCTTAAATTAAAAAGCGTCTGAAGATTCTGATATTTATTAGCAGTTGCATCCTTTAAAAATAATTTTGAACCTGAGCAGATAATGGAATTACCCGCTTCTAAAAATTTCTCTAATTCACTTAGTTCATCATTTGATATAATCTCCACAGAAGGAAGAATTAAGATGTCAAAATCATCCTCTATACCCAATTCAAGGTCATCATCGTAGATAACTTTATACGAAACTTTATCCTGCATTAAGAATAATTCCCAGTAAGTTATAACATCTGTAAGATCAAGCGAATTTGAAATCCGGTATTTTTCAGTTAACTCTGAATAGAGGATTGCAATTCTGGGTTTCCCAAAATCTGATTCCTGCGCATAAAAATGCCCGGCAAGCAGGATAAAAATTATTAATATTTTAAAATAGCTTAACAAATTATTTTATGATTTTTTTGTTTAGAGTATTGCCTGGTCATAATCAATATAGTATTGCCTTGATTCACCAGGCTTCAAGTCATCAATGTATAAATACACCATTTGTGAGCCAGCAGTGTGCTTAACACTTGCAGATCTCGTTCCAATAATCTCCGACCCGATTGTAATATTTTGTGCATAATCGTTCAGATCAAGATCAATTACTAAATTATTTATTGATTCAATACCGGGATTAGAAACCTTTAACGCTACTCTGGTTTTTCCTCTCCTATCAGCTTTGATCTCAATATAGTCTCTTTTTTCATACCACTTTTGAATTTCAGAAGCAGTTGCAATCCAGAATTTTTTCTTTTTTAGATCTTTGATAATATCTTTTACAACATTTACATAATCGGGTCTGCATTGATATTCTGTATGAAGTTTTAAGATATACATTCCGCCTTCAAAGAGTACTCTATCCAGATCTTCCTGATAAGTATAAAATTGAAATTCAGGAAGTGTCAATCCGTAGTCTCTTATAATTTCATAATCATCACGGGCAGTCTTTGTCATAGTCACAATTCGTTTATCGCCACGAATTATAGTCTTGGGAACCGAACGATCTGTTAGTGAATCCGTAAGAACATACTTATAATTGGAATTTATCACTGCATTTAGAGTATTTTGATCAAACAATCCATAATAGGGTAAGAAACCGGAAACAGTACTTGATGAGATTTTTTCAAGTTTTTCTTTTGCGGAATTTAATTTTTTTAATTGCTCTGAATATGAATTAAGTTTATTGTACCTATCATTTATTGAAGCAAGGTAACCGATATCCACCAACGCAGCAATTTCTCCATAACCCGAAATTTTTTTTACAAGTTCTCTATTATTTTCAGCTACAAAAGGATCAACAAAAAATGTTGCAGAAATTCCTTCATTTTTTATTATCGGCAAAACATTTTTTATGTTTTCAACATCATCAGTTAAAACCGGAGCAACGATTGCTGCGGCTTCGTACCCTGTTGGCCAATCTCTAACGTAAGCAATCGGAAAATACATTAACCATTTAATTGAGTTATTAAACAGTCTTTCAAAATAAATGTAATCTTCCTGCAAGCCTATTATGGAATTCAATTCGAATCCCATCCACATAAATCTTCCCTTGCCAAAATTACCAAACGCAATTCCGGCAGATTTTTTGATTTCTTCTCTAACAAGTCCATCATCCATGCGGTAATTGTACCAGAAACTTACCTGAGTTGTTCTTGGATCCATAACTTCAACCGCCATTGGTCTATCCCAAGTTGCAACTTTAAGAGGGAAACCGGTAGGAATATTTGCAGTAATTGGTAAACTTCCGCAAATAGTATGAATCTTTGAAAATTCATCCGGTTTGATTTCATGAGAAAACTGTAATCCAAATACTTGATTAAGAAATTCCCATCCACGCCATTTCCCATCGTTTGAATATGAACCTATTCCACCGGTTGCAAAAATGCTACCGCCATTTTCCAAATATTTTTTTAACTGTAATGCTTCAGTTTCACTCAACGATTTAGTTCCAGGCAATACAATTAATTTGTATTTACTATAATCACCGGATTCAATCTTTTGATCTGAAATTATCTCATATTTAAGATTTAGATTATCCAGAAATTTTTTCCAGGTAGAAATATTATCATCCAGCCACGTACTGCCGACAGGCAATGTGTTTTCTGTATACTTAGAATAAAGAATTGCTACATCAGGTTCTTTGCCGAAAAAAAAATCCTGAAATATTGTTGAATTGGGAAATATGTCTGATGTGTCAAATCGTCCGTAAATACCGCGAAGTATAAAATAATAAACAAGAATCGCCGAAATTAGAATAACGAAGCCTGAAACAAAGATAAAAAATTGATTTATCCTTATACCAAAAAGGTTTTTTACCGCCACTTCACTTCCCCTGAACTTCTATCTTCCTGAGTAGGTATATACCCATCAGAAGTGTACTTCAGGAATTTATTTTCATCACTAAATCTCTCCTGAGCTCTAACCTTAACTTTTTGTTTCCCGACTTTTTCTTCCTCTAATTTATATCCCAGTGGTTCTGGAGTAAACTTTGATTGTGATGGTTGACGCTGCTTTGTGTATTCTTCACGTGTAATTCCAGGTTCAGTCTGAACAATTTTGCCATGTTCGTTTACAATTGGTCCCTTTGTAAACACAGCTTCGGAAGGAACGATTAACTCTCCCTGAACAGTAGCCGGTTTAGTTTGATATGCAAATTGCGGCTTGCCTTCCCTGACTTTGTAAAGGATGTATGCCCCGATCGCCAATATGAAAGTACATATTGTCGCAACAAGAATAATAGTGGATAGAATCGGAATAAGTTCCATTACGTTTCCTAATTTGAGTTTACTGCAATAGTATCTGATTTTTGTAAATTACTACGTTCTAGTTTTCCCCAGGTCATTCTGATTCCTAAAAATTCTTCAATAGTTGACATGGTTTTGCAAATATCAATAATTAAAATAAAAAACATTCTGTAAATGATAGCATACCAAATCAACCTAAATTCTTCTTTTTCAACTGCTACACAATAAAGTGCTGTAACCAGGTCTAAAATTGCTAATCCGGCCCACCAGAAAAATATCAAATGTGAAAAACCAAAAAATAATGCTGCAAAAATAAAAAAAGCATTAGCCGCAAGATTCATAGTTGGCCAAATCAATGCTTCATAAGACATTACCCATAATATAAAAGTGTGTCCCAAATTAACCGTTGGATTTAGCATTAATTTTTTATGCTTTCTTATTGATTGAAGTATTCCTCTCGTCCATCTATATCTTTGCTTCAACAATTGTTGTAATGTAACCGGAGCCTCGGTGTAAGAAATAGATTTCGGTTCGTAATAAATTTTCCAACCTTTTGATAAAACTTTTAATGTTAAATCAGCATCCTCAGCATAAGTATCACTGGAATAAAATCCTGCCTGTTCAATTGCCTTCCTTCTAAAAATCCCAATTGGTCCCGGAATAATATTTACTAACTTAATATAACTTTGAGCACTACGGGCCATATTCAGACCTTCAATGTATTCTAAAGCTTGAAGATCCGTAAAAAATCTTTTTCTGTTAAGAACTTTAACATTACCTGCAACTGCGCCGATTTTTGGATCTTTAAAATGTCTTACGGCTGCTTTTATTGATTCCGGTGCAAGTTGTGAATCACCATCCATACAAAGAACAAAATCAGATTTTGAAAAATAAATTCCTGCGTTTAACGCGCGTGCTTTTCCAAGATTAGGCTGGTTAATTAATGATATTTTTATTTTCCCATATTGACCATCTTGAAATCCAACCATAGATTCAGCAACTTGTTTGGTATCATCCGTAGAGCCATCATTAACAATAATTATTTCATAATTCTGATAATCAAGTTTTAGTAAAGATAAAATTGAGTTCCGAATAATTTTACCTTCATTGAAAACGGGAACTATTATAGAGACAAATGGAGCAAAACCGTTTGTGTCTGAAAAAGTGTATTCGTTAAGATATAAATAAGCCATTACCAAAATGGCAAAGTATCTAACCAAAAGGATGAAAAGAAAAATAACGAGAGCAATAATTGTTGAATACTCAAACAGCGAACTATACGATAAAATTGTGTAAGGTAAAGTGTAAACTATTACCAAAATCAGTAATAAGGAAATTATACCGCTTACAAGGATTCTTCGTAAATATTTTTGCTCTAGGTTTTCTCCTTTTTTATCATCTTCCCGGTTTGAAATAGTAATTATAGCACGATCGACTAACTGATTTATTTTCATTTATCCGGATGATAGTTTGCTCGAATTTTTCAATTATAATGCCATTATTTTAGCATTATTAGGCATTCATTTCTTAACAATGATAACTGTGAATATTACCAAATTTGGACTTTAATTTAATTTGTATCATTATCAAACAAGAGAAATAAAGCTATTTTAACCGGAAAAATAATAGCTAATTGACTAGAGCCCCCAGACTAAACTAACCTGAATTGAATTAGATCTATAACCTGTATTTGAGCGAAATGAGCTGCCGGTAAAAAATTGTGATTGCAAGAGTAGGTTTTTAATTATTTGATATTTTATTGAAGCATAAAATTCCGAAAGCACGTAATCGTTTTGTGGAATTAATCCGATTTTACCGCCAATATTAAATTCAAAAACGTCATCTCTATAAAGATTTAAATCAGTCCAAAGAGAATGCGATTCAAAATTTTTGGGGCTCCAATATAATTGAGTAATGAAATCAAAAGAATAAAAGTAATATTCATAACCTGCTGTAATATCATATTCAAATAATTTACCTATTCTTACCGAAAATTGATTACCCGAGTTATTATTTGAAACATCCATAAAAGAATATTTCCCTTTTATCAATAAATTATTTTTAAACTTGTACTCCCCGTTTATACCTAGATGATATGCATTTAATCTTGCATCTACTAAAAAAGGTGAATAAAGTATGAATGCTGCATCAGAAAAATTTAGAAAAGTACTGATGTTGAAAATATTTTTTTTCTGTGCGAGTAATGAAAATTCAATAATATTCTCTTTAATATTATTCAGAAAGTATGTTTGTCCAAAACTTCCGGAAGCAGAAATTATTTCATTAAATCTAATATAAGCTGAGCCTTTAAGCTGATTGAATCTGAGATCATTATTTGCAGATGATAATTCGCCGCGTGATCCGGCAAAACCAATTGCTAAAAAGTTTGTAACTCCCAAATCAAATCCGACCCCAAAATTGGAGTAACTAAATTCCGTATTGTCAGTAAAATAATATGCTCTGGGAATCAATTGCACATATGCTGGAAATCTATTTAACGAAAATCTTTCATTACCACCAAGCCAGCCCAGACGTGTTTTTAGAATGTAGGAATCAGGAGAATTAAAAAGTAACTCATTGTAAATTATTTTTGCATTCTGTACCTGTCCATTTTGTAAATAAGAATCACCGAGAAGTAATTTAGTTTCAATATCATCAGGACATTTCTGATTCAATTTTCTAAATTCTTTTAGCGCTAAAATAGAATCACCATTCCATAAATAAACTTTAGCTCTTTGTTTTTCTAATTCAAAATCGTCTCCTGATTTTAAAATATCACTATAAATTTTTATTGCTTTACTTATTTCAGATTTTGAGATGTAAACATTTGCCAGTTCAAGTTTAACCGATTTGTTTTCGGGATTGGTCACTAAATATTTATTAAAATATTCAACTGCTGCTTCATAATCTTTTTGTGAAACTAAATTTCTTGCGTCGTTCAAAATTTTATTTTGCTGTATTACTTCATTTTTATTCTGGGCTATTTCTAAATTTCTTTTTAATGATATAAATTGCCCGGAAATGCTATCAATCAATGACATTTTATGAAATAATTTTTCTGCCTCTAAAAGATTATTCTGTCTTAAATGAAGGTTTGCTAATGCAAATAAAGCTTCTGAGTTTTCAGGCTCAAGCTTAAGAACCTTTTCAAATAGTGTTTGCGTGTAACCTAATTCTTCTTCTAGCCAATAATTTATTTGAGCTGCCAGAAGCAAATAATCTTTGTTATCCGGTGATGATGCAATAATTTCATCAACAATTATTTTAGCATCACATAGATCATTTTGCCACATCAAAAGCTGGGCTAATTTAAATTTTATTTCATTGTCATTCGGATATTTTGACAAATAAGTTTTATACAGATTTATTGATAACGCAAAATCCTGGTTATAGGAATAAAATTTTGCCAGCTCAATTAATGCTTTTTTATTACCCGAATCCTTTTTGAGTTGATCTTCATAAAATTTAATCCGCTCTGCATAATATGATTTTTTAAGAGTTGTTACTCTATCCCACAACTCTTTGAATCTGGTTTGATTAGAGAAATTTGGTTCTAAAATTTTTAACTGCTGATGTGCTTCCTCAAACCGTTGAACAGTAATAAGCTGTTCGATTAGTTTAAAACGCTTATCACTATCATCCGGCGAATTTTTAAGAATACGATATAGTCTATCAATTTCATATTCTTTGGCAGTTGAACCCATCCCATAATTCCATCGAGATGTAGTATCATTAACTGAATATATATATCCTTTGCCTTTTGCCAGATCCATTCCATCGATAGCTTCTTTAAAGTAAGGTCTAATTTCTAATGCCCTGGTAAATGCATCAATTGCCAATTTATTTTTGCCTAACCAATAAGTAAAGTAACCGTATCTGGACCAAAGTCTATGATCATCAGAAAATTTTTCCGTATAAGTTTTAAGAATTGGTTCGCCTTTAGCTATGTGATTATTCTTAGCTAATATTTCAGTGTAACGTAAAATTTCATCAGATGAAGCAGTCGCTTTTTCAAGATAAGTATCATACCAAATTTCTGCTTCACTCCAATTACCTAAATTTTTATAACACTTCCCTATCTCAAGATAATTTTGAGCAATAGCAGGATTAATTGCAATTTCTCTTTTGTAACCTTCAATCTTATTATACAGAATTTTATACCAGTCAGATGTTGTTCTGTTTAGATTTGATGAAATCTCATCATCGTTTGGTTTCAATTTCTTTGCAGTGCGAAAATCATAAACTGCATACTCATAATTACCTCTTTTTTCATAACACATTCCACGCAAATTAAATCCATCTGCTGATGTTGGATTTGCAGATACATATTTATTTAAAATATCTATCGCTTCTCCATATCTGCCTGCTGAAATAAGCTGAAGAGCTTCTGATTTGTATTTTGCGGAGTTTATATTTTGTGGAAGGAATGAACTGTTAAATGAAAAAAAAAGGATTAAAAATAATGGATAGAAAAGTAGTTTCATCTTTGATTATCAATTCTATCTCTGTGATACTTGAACTCTGGAAGTTTCTCGATCAAATTCTTTAAAGATATCATCTACACTATTAAGTGAGTCGTTAATTTTAAGAATAATATATGAAACCATTGATGTAGTGCTGCCGTTAAAAGTTGTATGGACCTTATTTATAAATTCATCTACAATTTTTTCATCAGATTTTGTTATAAGTACGTAAATTTTATCATCAATTGTGCAGATTTTATCTTTTACATTTGCTGCAAGTTTAACTGCATTGCTCAGTTGATCAAATGTGATATTTGACGATGTGTTCTTTTGTGAATTTAATTTGAGAGAAAGAATAGTAAATAACTGTCCGGTGGTTTTGTAAAGTGCAATCTGATTATTGACGATCAATTTAAAGTCATTAATATTATAAATGTTCGGAACCAAATATTTCGGAGTATTCAATTCACCTTTATTACCTGGTGTAATTTCGGTTATCTCCGGAAAAATATTTTCTTTGGTAGCCCGTTTTGTAATTTTAAAATCTGTAGTAATACCTTTATAAGGTTCAATAAAATAGTTCGCTTTAAATTTACCTTCGGTATGCCCTATGTTCGGAGTTATTTCGATTATACCCGGCTGTTGACTTTCAAAATCTTCTGATTTATGTAAATGAATGATACCGGTTGCATAAGCGTTCAGTACATTAAAAATCATTTTAGAAGATTGAGCGGCTGGTTCTCTTAAAATAAGCAGACTAGTTATGCCTAAATCTTCTATTGATTCTACCATAGCACCATAAGCATCTCTAAGAGTATTCAGATTTTCATATTCGACGTAAGGGGTCAATTCATCAAAAATAATTTTAGCGGGATTGTATTGATTGATTACAGAAATAATGTCATTCAAATAATCGCTTAAAAATTCATCTCTGCTTTTAAATTCTGTGGTTTCAGTAGGATTTGCTACACGAACAACAATAATTAAGTTTTGGTTTATGTAATCTTCCAGATCTATATCTATTGAAGCAGCATGAATCATAAGATCTTTTGGGCGGGCATTTGTAAAATATAAACAAACCTGTTTGCTTTTTGCAGTTTCAACGGCATATTGCAAACTAAGTAATGTTTTACCGGATTTTTTTTCGCCGACCAATAAATAGGTACCGCCTTGATAAAATCCTCCCCATGCAGTATCTACAATCGAAATGCCTGAACGAAATAATTGAATGCTTTTCTTCATAGTTTAATTTTTCGACAATTTACCAATAATTATACCACATGTTAGTTATGATTATGACCTAAAATATAAGAAAAGAGAAAAAAATTTGGACTAAAGAGAGAAAATAAAATTTGATCTGTACTATAATGCAACAAGCCAAATTTTTAACAATTTCAAAGATTATTTCTATTAATTGATGATATGCAAATTTACTAGTTACAAAAATATCCAAAAACGAAAAGAGCTGTGGCATTACCAACTATGGTAGGTTCATTGGTAATATAATCCATTTTGTCATCATAATATTCAATTTTAGCACTATTAAACTTAGAATAATCATTAGTTGCTCTCACTATCTTATATCTATCTAAAATCTCAACAGGAGCAGGACCCGCGGTTAGTGCACCGGGTAAGTGACCGTGATTAAAAAAAGCAACCTGTGAATGAAGATTTTTAGAATATTTAGATCCAATACCATAAATAAAACAAACACCCCACGGATTTCTACCTAAAACATAATCGCGCTGATATATTTTTAATGAATCGAATTCTTTTGAACCTGTCAATCTGTTATAAAGAATTGCTTGAAGGCTTACACCCAAAAATGCATTTGTTGTCCCCCAGGAATACTCTAACCCTTCCCTTAAAAAAGATTTATTACTTTTCTGCAGGGAGTGAACGAGATTATTATAAATATAGTTAATAAAGTAAGGATCGTATTTTGCAATTTTATAATGAGCTAAAGAATTTATATCACCAACACTCCACCAAAAATCAGAGCCGGCTTTTTTACCATATTGGATTGATTCAGATAAATATTTTTGATTTCCTGTAGATGTGAACAATTCAACAGAAGCGAGTGCTAATTTCCCGTTAAAATCTTTTTCGGAGTAATGATTTGAAAAAGTTGAATCTAAATCCTGGACGTTATTTCTGAGTGCATAAAAATTCTCTGCAGTATTTAAGCATTTAAGTGAAAATTGATCATCATAAAATTTATTCTTCCATATTCGGGAAGCTATTGCCAGAGCTGCAGCATAGATTCCAATGGTGTTTTTGCCTATACTTACAAATGCTGGTCTTACGTATCGCAGGCTATCATACTCCGGCAGTCTCCAGCCAACATTGTGATCAGATTCATCTTGAACCTGAGATACTAAAGTTTGATTATCAACATTACATCTCAACAACCAATCAAGCCCAACTTTTGCTTCTTCAAGAATATCAGGAACAGAATTATTATTTAAGTCATATCCGAATTTTTGTGAATCAAATTCATAACTAAATAATAGCATATAAGTGGTATAGGCAGTTGTCTTAAGAAACTTTACATAATCACCCGCATCATGCCAACCGCCTGTTAAATCCCGGGCAGTTGAATCTTTGTAACCAATAATTTTTGAAGCATCAAAAAGGTGACATGGTTTGTGAAGTATAGGGTTTGTAGGTCCGCATCTCTGTGTTTGAAAAAAGAGACTTAATGAATCTCTGATACTGTTATATATCGAATTGCCTATTTGAAATGGATATGATTCAACATCCAATAATTTGATTTTGTATTGACCATCATTTTTTATTTCTGAAAAATCTATTTCATAACAAAAATTAAAATCACCATAAACAGATGGTGTATCCGTTATGCTTTGCTCATATTGAATTTCATCAGAGTTATTCTTAAGAATTGTAAAATTTTTACCCTGCAAATTTATTTTAGAAAGTATTATTGCAGTTTTAGTATCCTCAGATAAAAATCCTACCTGGTTTGATCGGATATAAATCGAATCTGAAATTGATGATGAACAACTAATCAATACAATTTGTGAAAAAAGAGAAATAAGATATAATACTAATTTCACAAATTTACTTTTAATAATCAGTACTCCTTAAGGATTCGACGCTTTTATATCATTAAGCATTTTGCTTTTCTTTATTTGAATAATTAGTTCGAAAAACAAAATCCCACAATGGCGAACTTACCCCGTAACCTTTATCCGGATTTTGAAAATGATGTTTGATATGATGATTTTTAATTGCTAACCAGAACTTGCTATGCATATTAAAATGATGAATAGCGTAATGTGTCATATCGTAAAATAAATAACCGATCAAAAATCCTGCAAAAAATGGATGAACGGAAGCTTCACCAATAAGAAATCTGAATAAGAAATAAAACAGTGCTGCTAAAGGTAGGCTTATTGATGGCGGCATAACCAATCTTCTGGAGTCACTTGGATAATCATGATGAACACCATGAAAGATAAAATGAATTCTTGCTCCAAGTTTACTTTTAAATTCCAGGTGGAATATAAACCTGTGCAGTAAATATTCGGTTATCGTCCAAATGAACACACCAAAAATCACAAATGAAATTATTGAAATAGTTGTTGCTTTAAAGTAAAAAACGGAAAGATATAACATATACAGAATAATTGGCACAAAAATAATTAACGGTACTGATGGATGTACTCTGGATAAAACTTCCATAAAATCATTATTAAACATCCTTACGGTTTCGTCTTTATTAGAAACAAATTTTTTAGGCATTTCATTTCCTCTTATAATATTTTCGGCGCAAATTTAATAATTAAGAATTTAAGAATAAAAATGCTGTTGTAAAATTCTTAATAAAATTGCAAGTCATTGATATAAAACACTTACAATCATACTCATTTTTAGTTGATATTAACCATTAAAGTTTTCATATTCACATTTGATTTTCTGAAATTCCTTAACTTCCAGGAGGTTTGATGTCTCAAAACGGAGAACGAGAGCAATGGGGAACTAAAATAGGGTTGATATTAGCCGTAGCAGGTAACGCAGTTGGACTGGGAAACTTTCTAAGATTTCCTGTTCAGGCTGCTCAAAATGGCGGCGGCGCGTTTATGATTCCTTATTTTATTTTTTTCCTGTTGTTGGGCATACCACTTATGTGGATAGAATGGGGAATCGGCAGACACGGAGGTAAATTTAGACATGGCAGCGCACCGGGCATGTTTGATGTACTCTGGAAAAACAAACTTGCAAAATATTTTGGTGCTCTTGGATTATTCATATCAATTACAATTCTTATCTATTACACTTACATCGAATCCTGGACTTTAGGATTTAGTCTTTTTTCGATTCTTGGGTTGTACTCAAATGAAACCCGCGAAACTATGGCCGGATTTTTATCAAGTTATCAGGGAGTTACAACTTCTGAAACTTTTAAATCAATTTGGCCTGCTTATGGTTTAATGGTGTTAACATTTGCTATAAACTTTGCAATACTATATAAAGGAATTTCAAAAGGCATAGAAAAGCTTGCAAAAATTGCTATGCCGCTGCTCTTCATCTTTGCAATTATTCTGGCTATCAGAATATTTACTTTGGGAACACCGGATCCTGCTTTCCCAGAAAATTCTGTTGCAAATGGTTTTGCATTCATTTGGAATCCGGATTTTGCTGCTCTCGGAAATCCAAATATCTGGCTTGCCGCTGCAGGACAAATATTTTTTACACTTTCTGTTGGGATGGGAACAATACACGCATATGCAAGCTATTTAAAACCAGATGATGATATTGCCCTTTCCGGATTGGCCACTGCTTCAACTAACGAATTTGCTGAAGTAGTTTTGGGTGCCTCAATTGCTATACCTGTTGCAGTTGCATTTTTTGGATTGGAAGCTACAAAAGAGATTGCTAAAGGGGGCGCATTCAATCTTGGTTTTGTTTCAATGCCAATAATATTTGGAAGTGCACATTTCCCTATGGGAGAAATGTTTGGGTTTATGTGGTTCCTGCTTCTTTTCTTTGCAGGGATAACATCATCGGTTGCAATGGGTCAGCCTGTGGTTGCATTTCTTGAAGATGAGTTTGGAATGGATAGAAAAAAAGCTGTGAGTGCATTGGCAATTGCTGTTCTTATTGCGGTTCAGTTCGTAATATTCTTTTTAAAATATGGATTTTTGGATGAGATGGATTACTGGGCCGGAACTTTTGGACTGGTTGTATTTGCATTAATTGAAACAGTATTATTTATGTGGGTTTTTGGTGCGGATAAAGCGTGGAAAGAAATGAATCAAGGCGGCGATATAAAAATTCCTATGTTTTTTTATTATGTTATGAAATATATAACTCCAGCTATTCTCTTAATTTTAATGATCTGGTGGTTTATTCAAAGTGCGATACCTACTCTATTTTTAGAAAATGTGGTTCCTGAAAACGTGCCTTATATTTGGGGTGCAAGAGTATTGATGGTTGCTATTGCAGTGATTTTTATGTTAATGGTTAAAAAAGCCTGGGAAAATAATCATAGTGAGGTTAAATAATGGGACTAACAACAAGTGGTATAATTTTTTTAGTGTTGGCCTGGACTTGTATTATCACATTGGTAACTATTTCGTTCTATAAAGTATTTAAAACTCAAAAGAAGAATTAATTAAAAAACCCGAGTTTGATGGCTCGGGTTATCATTAATATTTTATAATTCAAAAACTACTAATCATCCATATCATCTAAGCTATCATTTACATCCGGGTTTCTATGTGCAAGATTTGATTCAGGTGAATTAATAGTAAATTTTCCATCTCTGATATTTTTATACAACAAATCACTTTCAATCAGATAATTAAATTTTTGTTTAAAATTTTCGATTGTCATTCCAGCAGTTGCCGCAAGTTTTGCAAGTTCATGCGGATCATCAAAATCTGCCTGATTTAAACGCAGCATATACCTTCTTGCTATATAAAAACTTTCTGATGCCGGATCAACCATTCTAACTTTAGTTTTTAGAGTTCGTGGATCAATTATATCTTTGAAGTACATCGGTACAAAATTTCCGTTTTGAATAGAAACCATTGCACCGCTTCCGCCATCAAGAATAAATTGAGCAGCAGAAAATCCTAAATCTCTTGTGTATTCCATATCAAAGGGAATCGGATCAGCACATCTGAGTTCATATCCGATATTTTTTGCAACGACTGTGGCTTTTAATCCAAATTCTTTTAGTCTATCCTGCACTTTAGATTTTAATATTTCACCAAAATTTATTTCAGCTATTCTAATGTTATCGTGTGCGTCCCTTTCAACTTCAACTAAAGATTCCAAATCAGCTGGATCCAAATGTTCTACTAATCCTTCTGCAATTATAGCAACGCCATCGGGTTTGCCGTAGCTTAATCTTTTTATTATTGCACCAACAAGTATATCTACAATATGGCTGAATTTTATCTGCTTGTTTGCAAACTCTTCCGGAATCAGCGTAAGAGTGGCACCCGTGGCTTTCCCAATTCCCAGAGCAAGATGCCCCGCTTTTCTGCCCATCGAGACAACAAAATACCAGCGGCTTGTTGTCTGCGCATCAACCATAAGATTTTTTACGATATCAACACCAATGTGTCTTGCAGTTTGAAATCCAAATGTTGGGATTCCATGCGGAAGATCAAGATCGTTATCAATTGTTTTGGGAACATGCACAACTTTAATTCTGCCAGAAGCCATTTCATTTACTTTAAGAGCACTAAATGCTGTATCGTCACCACCAATAGTAATAAGCTTATCAACATTAAGTCTAAGCAAAGATGTTACTGCATTTTCCAAATGTTTGGGATCTTTGGTTGGATTTGATCTCGAAATGCCAATATAAGATCCGCCTCTAAAGTGAATACGGCTTACGTTTTGAATATTTAAATCTTTAACGTGGCTGATATCTCCTTGCATTATCCATTTAAATCCATCCTTAATTCCAATTACTTCAACACCTTCTACAGCGGTACGAATTGTAGCCGCACCAATAACACTATTAATTCCCGGTGCTGGTCCCCCGCCTACTAAAATAGCTAATTTTTTTGGGGCTATCGACATATATTTTTCAACTCCTGAATAAAGAAAATCGTTTCACTAACAGTTAATTATAAAACCTTAAGTTTTGCAAATTTAAGCATCAATTGTTTTACATTATTACCTTCAAAATGAACTGTTGCTTTAGTCATATCGCCTGAGCCGGTAACATCAACAACTTTACCTAAACCAAACTTATCGTGCATTACACGACTGCCAATTTGCAGCGCCACGCCGTCCTGATCAAAACTTTCATATTCAACTTTTTCAAAATATTCGTAATACATTTCTTTTTTTGTTTTACGATTTGCTTTTCGGCCAAGCCCGCCATTGGTTTCCTTATATGTAGTTGGATCAAGTTCATCAATAAATCGAGATCTGCTTTGATATGCAACTTCACCAAATCTATATCTTGATCGCGCATGTGTAACATAAGCTTTTTTCTTTGCCCGGGTTAAAGCAACGTAAAATAATCTTCTTTCTTCATCAACTGATGCATCGGATAAAAACTTGCTGGCAATTGGAAAAATATCTTCCTCACATCCGCTTACAAATACAATTGGCCATTCCAATCCTTTTGCTGCGTGTACTGTTAAAAGAGTAACGCAGTTTTTAGTCTCTGAGTAATTATCTATGTCTGCAATCAAAGAGACCTCTTCAAGATATTGTTCAAGCTTTGCTTCAGGATTTGCTGCAGAAAATTCGCTTAACGAGGCCATCAACTGATTGATGTTTTCCATTCTTTGCAATGCTTCCTGAGTTCCTTCTTCTTTAAACATTCGGATCAATCCTAACTCGTCAATCATTGCACGTGTCAGTTCCCCTGCAGAAAGTTTGTCCTTAAGTCCCATATATTTATCAAGCAATGTTTTAAATTGCTTAACATTTTTTTGGATACGTTCTTTTATATCGATCACTTCAAAAACTCTTCCCATCGTCTGGAAAAGAGAGATGTTATGTTTTCTTGCAAAAGCAATCATTCTGGTAATTGTGGTGCTTCCAATGCCTCTTTGAGGAAAGTTCATTATTCTTAATAAACTTTCTTCATCGTTTTGATTAGAAATAACCCGCAGATAAGCAACTACATCTTTTACTTCTTTTCTCTTGTAAAATTCAAGTCCGCCAATTATTGTATAAGGAATTTTCTCTCTTCGGAAAATATCTTCCATTGCGCGTGATTGAGAATTAGTTCTATACAAAATTGCAAAATCATTAAACACCAATTTTTTCTTTAAAAGTTCATGTTTAATGTATTTAGAAATCTGAGAAGCTTCATCCTTTTCATCAGCACATTTTAGAAGTATTACAGGCTCGCCTTCCTCATTTTCTGTCCAAAGAGTTTTTGCTACCTGATCTTTATTATTTTTAATAACGGAATCAGCAGCCTTAAGAATCATCTTTGTAGATCTGTAATTCTGCTCAAGTTTAAATAGTTTGTACTTAGGAAAATCTTTTCCGAAGTCTGTCATATTTCCAATGTTAGCGCCGCGCCAGCTATAGATACTCTGGGCATCATCTCCAACCACAGAAATTAATCCGCTTCTTGAAACAAGCAGTTTTAGTAATTCATATTGAGCTTTATTAGTATCCTGAAATTCATCAACCAATAGATATTCAAAACGCGATTTGTACTTTTGCAGAATATTTTTCTTTTCAGTAAAAAGCTCAATGGGTTTAAGTAACAGATCATCAAAATCCATCGCATTAAATTCAACCAATCGTTTTTGATATTCTACATACACATCAGCAATTTTTTCTTCAAGAAAGGAGCCAACATGTTTACTCCTGAATTCCTTGGGTGAGATCATATGATTTTTTAGAAAACTTATTCTATGTCTTACGGAATTTGGCGTAAATTTGTCAAGATCAATATTCAGGTCGGTCATTATATTAGATACTAAGGACAAAGAATCAATAGTATCATAAATAGAAAAATTGCTTCTGTAGTTTATGTGTTTTGCTTCTGTCCGAAGGATTTTAGCAAAGACGGAATGAAATGTACCCATCCATAAATCATCAGCCTTTTTTCCTATAAGATCCTTAATTCTTTCCTTCATTTCATTGGCCGCCTTATTTGTAAAGGTCAGCGCAAGAATTGATTCAGGAGTAAAATTTTTCTTTAATAAGTAGGCAATTTTATAAGTGAGAACTTTTGTTTTACCGGAACCGGCTCCGGCAACAATCATCTGAGGTCCATCCAGATACTCAACTGCTGCAAGCTGAGCAGGATTTAAATCCTTAAATTGATGCATAATTCTTTCTAATTATTACAAAAAACAGGTGCAAATATATACATTGTGCACCCGAATAGAAAATAATGCGTACGTAAAAATTTCTTAATAATTATAATACTCCTTAAATAGTTAACAGAATTTGAAAATAACAACAAATTTTGATTGATTTGATGGCACGTTTATAGATAATTTACAATTGTCAATATTTTTTAAGTCTGCATAAGATTAGATTGGGATTAAATGCTAATAAACAAGTCTGAACCTTCCGAAACAACTGCCGGTTTTAATGAAACCTCATTTTCTGGTGATTTTTTAAGTACGCCTCAAGTAACCGATTTTCAGAGTACATTTGACACACTTGTTAAGACTATACCGGATGGTCTTATTTTATTGAAAGATGAAAAAATTAAATATGCTAACTTTAACTTTGCTAATATGCTTGGTTATTCACTTGCTGAGATTGAAGGACTTACTTTGAGCGAAGTGATTGCATCTTATCAATTAGAAAACGTTTTAGATCGTTATCATAAAAGATTGCGTGGTGAAGATGTTCCTGCACAATATGAAATTGATTTTATACATAAAAATAAAATAAATGTAATTCCTGCATCAGTAAGTGTTGGTGTGGTTGGCAGAGGTACAGAAAAGTTGGAGTTTGTGATAGTTAAGGATCTTACGGATAAAATAGAAACCGAAACAAAATTTTATAGAGAACTTCAGTTACAGCAGTACTTTATGGATTATCTTCCTGATTCAATTTATTTCAAAGATGTTAACAGCAGATTTATAAAAGCTAACAAGGCAACTTTAACAAAAATGGGTTTAAGTTCTTTCGATGAACTACTGGGTAAAACGGATTTTGATATTTTCTTTGATGAACATGCAAAATTAGCAAAAACAGATGAAGATGAGATTATAAAAAACCGTGTATCAATTGTGAATAAAATCGAAAAGGAAACGTGGCGTGATGGAAAAATAACCTGGGCTTCAACTACTAAAATTCCATTGATAGACGAAAATGATATTGTTTATGGTACTTTTGGAATTACCAGGGATATTACCGATCTCAAAAAATCTGAAGATATTAAAAATGCATTATATAAAATTTCAACGGCAGTTACTTCTCTTCAAAATATAAATGAACTTTACGCTTTCATCCATAGTACCATAAGTGAATTGATGAGAGCTGAAAATTTTTACATAGCCATTTATCACCAGGAAACGGATACGGTTAGTTTCCCTTACTTTCTTGATCAGGTGGATGCACCTCCGATTGAAAGAAAAGCCGGAAGGGGCTTAACCGAATACATTTTAAGAACCGGTGAAGCACATTTGATTGATGCTGAACTTGATCTAAAACTAAGAGAGGCAGGTGAAACATCACTTATCGGAGAACCGACTCAAATCTGGCTGGGTGTTCCGCTAAAGTTTGAAAATAAAACTATCGGGGCAATAGTAGTTCAGGATTATTCGGAAGCAACTACTTACGGTGAAGAAGAAAAGGAAATTCTGATATATGTATCTGAGCAGATAGCTCTTGCTATAGATAAAAAAAGAAATGAAGATAGAATTATTAAGTATTCCGAGGAACTGAAAGAATTAAACGCTGCTAAAGATAAATTTTTTTCTATAATCGCTCACGATTTGAAAAGTCCTTTCCACGGATTGATGGGATTGACTCGTATGATTGTAGAGGAATATGAAACCATGACCGAATCTGAAGTAAAATCGTATTTGCAAATTATTAAGGACTCAACAGAAAATACCTATAAACTTATAGAAAACCTGCTTGAATGGTCCCGTTTGGAATCTGGTAAATTGAAATACAATCCTTCAGTACAGAATATGTTTTTAATGGTTGAGAATATAAGATTATTACTCAATCAGAACATTCACACAAAAAGCATAAACCTTAGAAATAAACTTGATCACCAAAGCTCTGTTTGGGGTGATGATATGATGCTTCAATCTTTGATGCAAAATCTTATTTCAAACGCAATAAAGTTTACATCTGATGGCGGTAATATTGAAGTTTCAGAAAATATTTTTAATGATTATGTACAATTTGTTGTAAGTGATTCAGGCATAGGGATAAAGGAAGAAAATATTGATAAACTTTTCCGCATTGATATGAATTTTACAACATTGGGAACCCATCAGGAAAAAGGGACAGGCTTAGGATTAGCCCTTTGTAAAGAAATAGTAAACATACACGGCGGTGAAATTACTGTCTCAAGCAAAGCTGGTGAAGGAACAAAAATATTTTTCACTCTAAGTAAACCTAAGAACTATTAATGTTTGATGATCGAAGGCAAAAAAAATATAGACAATGATGATCTATCAGAATTTGCAGATTATCTTGCAGAGTTTGATGCTATTATTGGATTTGATTCTGAAATATGCACAGCCTGCGGAATAAAATTATCTGATGATTTATCTGTTCGGCATAATGCCTCTTTTGTTGAGTACAAACAATTAACCAATGAAACCGAAGTATTAAAATTAATCTATAATTTAAGTTCAAAGAACATTCCTTACAAAATAGAAAATCAACCCGATACCAAAGATTAAATTTTATCAGTTATAATTTTTCAGTTTTAATTTCAAAAGATTTTATCGATCAAATAGATAATTTGAATTAATGTCACCCTTCGAGAAGCGCAGGGTGACAGAGATAATTACTTTTGAAACAGCCTTTTAAAATAAGCGATCGCTTTCTTAAATCATTTACTATACCGACATTTGCCGCTATTTTAAAAGAATCATCTTTTTCACCTGTGCAAATGCCTTTCCTTCTAATTTATAGAAATACACTCCTGACGAATATAAAGAGGCATTCCAATTTATTTTGTGAAAACCAGCTTCAACTACTCCATCCACCAAAGTTTCTATTTTCTCGCCCAACGAATTATAAATAGTTAATGTAATCTTGCCTGCTAAAGGTGTGGCATATTTTATTGTTGTTAAGGGATTAAATGGATTGGGATAGTTTTGCTCTAAGGAGTAATTTAACGGACTCCCGATTTCCACCTCGATTTCATTTGAATACTCAAACGATCCATTATAATCTATTTGTTTTAGTCTGTAAAAATATTTTCCCGAAGATAGATTTTTATCAATATATGAATATGCATTTGGTTCTGTAGTTGTATTGTGTCCATTTACGAATGCAATGGCTTTCCATTCCTCATTTCTTTCGTTTTTCGTTTCTCGTCTTTCAACTTCAAATCCCTGATTATTTGTTTCGGTTGCAGTTGCCCATATTAAATTGACATTTTCATTTTCCACATTAGCATTAAAACTCAACAACTCGACCGGCACAACATCAGTTCCACCGGAAAATAAAATAACTCTTCCATCTCGCGAACAAGCTGCAAATTCATTGCTTAAATTTCCATCAACATCATCCAGATCAACAATATGTTCTGCAGCATTTGCATTTGTACCCGAACCAAAAGCATAGTTAAAAATGATACTTCCGGTTGCACCGTTATAAACATGAGCTAAATCATTTAAAGATGCAGAACCAACTTCCGGAATACCATCAGCAGTTAGATCACCTAAAACATCTTTACCAAGTATATTTCCACCTGTTGAATTAGACCATATTGTATTTCCGGTGGATCCTTCCAGCATATGAATATTTTGGCTTATGCCGCTAACTAAAACATCCGGAAAACCTGATTGATTAACATCCGGTACAATTTTTAGATCTTCAATAAAAACATTTCCTATGCTAGTTGACCAGATAAGATTTCCATTATCACCTGAAAGACAATATACATTACCTGTTGTGGTTCCAACTATTACATCGGAACCGGAGGTACTACCTACATTAGAAATTTCCCGAACCGTCCATGGAGTACCACTAGTCGGATAGACCCAACTAATACTTCCTGTCTGATTAAATCCGATAACTTCATTTGCAGTTCCGACTCTGGATCCTACTGCGCCGCCAAAATCCGTTGAAGTAACCATATACTTTAGCTTTTGCTCTGATTGCTGATTTAATCGCCAGATAACATTGCCATTTAATCCATTCAGCAAGTAAACAGAGAACCTTCCGGATCCATTAAATTCATTTCCGCTGGCTGAGGCTAAAACATCCGGAACACCATCACTATTAAAATCCCGTTTGACATCTAATCCCATAATGTCACCATCATCGGTTGTGGCAGTACTTCCAAATTCCCAAATCACTTCACCCGTAATTCCATTAAGTGCGTAAACAAATTCATTTCCACCGCCAGTACCGATTACAACATCCTGATGAGTATCACCATTAAGATCTGATGCAATCTGTAATCCTTGTTCATAATCCACTGAACCAGTATTTATTGAACCAAAATATGTAGAATATCTCCAAAGAATATCGCTGTTACCGGAACTGTTCCCGTTAAATACCAGTGTCCAATAATTTTCAGTTGAAACAACTAAATCCTTAATACCATCACCGTTAATATCCTGAATCTTCTTCATCGATCTTGGGGTATAATCCTGAAAACTTGTACCGGGATTATCAGGAATCTGACCTTGCCAGAATATATTACCTAAAACGGGATCAGCATTAAATGCACTGCCGGAGACTGGTATATAAATAATCTGTCCATTAGAGGCATTGGAAAAGACGCTTACAGAATCCGTATAATTATTTAATGTTTGAGGATTAAACCAAATTCTAAAAGTGATTGATGAAAGCGGATTAATGGTTGAAGGAATATTTAAGTTTTCAAAATAAAAATTTGAAGAGTTAAGTGTGACTGAATCGATTTGTAAATTGTTTGAACCGGCATTATTTAATGTCAATTCAATATATGATGTAGAATTTATTCTTTTACTGCCAAAATTTATTGCAGATGGATCCGCAATTAGATATGGAGCCGTATAAACTCCATTCCCAATTACTGTTACTTTTGAATAAACATAATTCGGATCATTGTGGTATAGTAAAATTGAATCATTGTATGTCTGGTTTGCAGTAGGTGTAAAGTTTAACGGAATATTTGCAATTTGTCCGGGGAGTACTGTAATTGGAAATGTTACAGGAATAGTGAATACATTGTTACTAATCGTTGGAGCAGTTAACACCAAATCAGCTGTTCCATAATTATATACAGAAATATTCTGCTGCAAAGTTGAATCAATCATTACATTGCCAAAATTAATATTTGGAGTAAGTAATGTTATTCCAGGGGAGCCGGAGCCACCTAAATCATATTTAAAAAGTTGTCTGCCGCTGCTTGCACCAACTGGCTCGGCTAATAGCCAGAAGTTAGTTCCATCCCAGGCAAGCCCACGCGGATTTTGTCTTAATCCCGGTTGTTCCGGCGGGTTAAAAGTAAAAAGTGAATCTTTTGTAATCAAACTTATTGCATAAATTTTATCATAACCCTGAAAACCATCGTTAACAAAAAACAATGTATCACCTTTTACGGTAATCCCCTGAGGCTGCAATTGACCCGGGGCAAAACTTAAGAAATTGATAGTATCAACAACCTGTTTTGTAGTAGTATTAATTTTGTAAAGAGCTACATTCGCATCAGGATAATAAACTGAAATCCATAAACCGGTTCCATCCCATGCTGCACCTCCCATATACCAGGATGCTCCAAAAAGCTGATTAGAAGTAATAGAATCAAGAACAGTTCCATTCTGATCAATCTTGAAAATATCACATCTTGAAGTTTTACGTTCAACATACCAAAAATTATTTCCATCAAATGCCAATCCTTGTGATTCGCGCATAGTTGGATAATTAATGTCAATAGTATCTACAATCAAACCCGCATCATTAACCGCAAAAAATATTCCCTTACCTGCTGTAGATGAGCCGGATGAAATCCAGTATTTGGAATTCTGATAGACCATGCCATAAGCAGAACTCCAAAAAGTTCCTGATGGAAGATCTACTGTACCGACTAAAGACTGTGAATAGATGATTGAGGTAAGAAGTAAAGATAGAAACAATAACTTTTTCATATCTTTTCCTTTCTATTTAGTTTTTAAAAGAGATTAATTTCGAGGATGAGTCTTACACCATTCTTTAATGTAATCTGCTATTTCGGTAGTTGTTGCGCCGGGAGTGAATAATTCGCCCACACCAATATTCTTAAGTTGTTTAATGTCTTCTTCAGGTATAATTCCACCACCCGTTAATAACACATCGTCCATTCCTTTACTTTTAAGTAATGTCATTAATTTTGGAAATATTGTCATATGTGCCCCGGATAAAATGCTTATTCCTATTACATCAGCATCTTCCTGCATTGCCGCTTCAACAATCATTTCCGGAGTTTGTCTTAATCCTGTGTAGATGACTTCCATTCCTGCATCACGTAAAGCAGCTGCTATTACTTTTGCACCCCGATCATGTCCATCCAACCCTGATTTAGCAACAATTACTCTAATCTTTTTATCCATTCAATAAACCCTCATATTTAGAAATTGATTCTTTAATCTTTTCTGCATAAGATTCTATTTCAGAAGTGTTATATTCAATAGTTCGCGGACGCATATGAAAATCATTTTCAAATCTGGGGATAATATGGAAGTGAAAATGAAATACTGACTGTCCGGCAGTAATTCCGTTGTTTGATATAACATTAAACCCATCTGCTTTTAGCGCGCGTTTGATTGCCCCGGAAAGATATTGTGTTAATCTGGTCAGCTCTTCAAGCTCAGTTGCAGGAATGGTCAAAAAGTTATCATAATGTTTTTTGGGAATGACTAATGTGTGCCCGTAATTAACAGGATTTATATCCAGGAATGCAAGAAATTTTTCATTTTCAAAAATAATTTCAGCTTCAGAAATTTTTTCAGCGATATCACAAAAAATACAATCCATATTAAGCTCGCTTTTTTTGATAACTAAATTTAAATCAATTTAAAACTAACTGCCAATTAAATTTAATTTTATAAATAATCTTTTGTTCTTCCAAACACACCAAATAATCCGCCGGTATGTACAAAAATATTCTTCTTCCTTTTTCCCGTCTTCAAATAATTTTCATAATAAGCTGTAAAGGATTTACCTGAGTATGCAGGATCGAATAATATTCCTGTTTCAGCAGCAAACTTTTTTATCAATTTAATTTTTGATTGATTTATCCGTTTATAGCCTTCTTTAGAATAGCCATCCAGTATAATAAGATTTTCCGGATTTATTTTACAATTTAATTTATAATCTAAAATACAACCTTCAGCAAGTTGAAGAATTTTCTTTTTGATTTCTTCTTTTGAATAAAGAACATTAACGGCAACGATTTTAATATCTGCCCTATAAAGAGCTGCTCCGACTAACATTCCCGCTGCTGTTCCACCTGAACCGCAAGCTGCTACAATTGAATTAACCGATTTCAAATCAATTTGTTTTTTAATTTCATTTATAAAATCTATATAACCCCAAATCCCCAGCGTTGTTGATCCGCCTTCCGGAAGTACATAAGCATTTTTTTTCTTCTTTAATAAATTGATTCTTTCCTCAAACATAATTTCATTTACTCTATCGTAACTTTTTTTATTCAAAAATTGAATATCTGCATTATACATCTTATCAAGAAAAAGATTTCCACTTAAGGTAGAAGTTTCTTTTCCCCACAAAAATAATTTTGTATTTAATCCAATTTGTTTTGCAGCTATTGTTGTTGCTCTGGCATGATTAGATTGATCACCACCGCAGGTGAAAATTACATCAGCATTTTTTCTCTTAGCATCATAAAGGATGTATTCAAGTTTTCGCACTTTGTTACCCGATAATTCACATCCGGTTAAATCATCCCTTTTAATAAAAAAATTTTTACCTTCAAATTTAAT
The DNA here is from genome assembly GCA_003538625.1 of Ignavibacteriales bacterium. Lineage (GTDB taxonomy): Bacteria > Bacteroidota > Ignavibacteria > Ignavibacteriales > Ignavibacteriaceae > IGN3. Next base: position 14,891 of record DPRR01000026.1, on the reverse strand, counting down.
TACCTGTAATGGTGTCGGAATTTGCGCTAGTGAAATCTTATTAGGTGTAATCATTTGGCTAATTCAATCTTTTTAAGTTTAGAATAAATTTTTCTTGCTTTTTCCAAATCTTCAGGAGTATCAACCGAAAAACTATCGTACTCAGTTTCTACAATTTTTATTTTAAAACCGTTTTCCAGCATTCTCAATTGTTCTAGCTTTTCCCACTTTTCAAGATCTGTTGGTTCTAGTTTGGTAAACTTTAATAAATATTCTTTTCGATAAACATATAAGCCAACGTGTTTAAAAATATCCGCTTTCTCCAGCATTTCATTTTCATTCTCAGCATCACGGACAAATGGTATTGGCGATCGTGAGAAATACAAAGCAAAATTTTTATAATCAAAAACAACTTTTACTACGGAAGGTGAATTAAATTCTTCAACATTATCGATCAATTTGGCAAGAGTTGAAACATTTACTTCATCATCAAACAACAATGGTTCAATTGCCTGATCAATCATCATACCGCTTATGAACGGCTCATCACCCTGAATGTTCACAATAATATCCGCACGTGGAAATTCCTTTGCAACAATTGCAATTCTATCTGAACCGGTAGGACATTCTTTTGGAGTCATCATTATTGTTGCTCCAAATGTTCGGGCGGCTTTTGCAACCTGCTCATCATCCACTGCAATTACTATTTGATTCATAAGTTTTGATTTGCTTGCTCCTTCATAAGTATGTTGAAGAAGCATTTTACCTCCAATATCAGCTAATGGTTTTCCCATCAATCTTGTTGAAGCAAATCTTGCCGGAATAACTCCAAGAATAAATGGATTTGTCTTTTTAGGTTTCCCCTTCTTAGCCATTATTTATCACCGATCACCTTTGGCACTTTAAAATGCGTCTCATCTTTTGCTGGTGCATTCTTTAAAGCATCTTCTGTTGTGATTGAAGGTTTCAATTCATCTTCACGAAAAACATTTGTTTGTTCAACAGGATGAGAAAGCGGTTCAACATTTTCTGTATTCAGTTCATTCAGTTTTTCCATGTAAGTTAAAATTTCATTCATCTCTGGAGTAAAACTCTCTAACTCTTCATCTGAAAATTTTAAATTTGCTAGTTCAGCGATTTTTTCAACTTCCTTTTTTGTAACAGGCATTAATTATATTCCTTCTGATTACTTATAATTATCTCCCGTACCTTTTCCATCAAAGCAATTTCTTCCTGTTTGGTCTTTATATTATTTGTAGGGATTGGTTTATCAAAATGCAAATAAATAGTTCCACTTTTTAATTTGAAAGATCCCTTGGGCATAATTTTTTTTGTACCATTAATGGTAATTGGCACAATAGGATATCCGCTGTGAGAAGCAAGATAAAATGCCCCTCGTTTAAATAATTGGACTTCTCCTGTTTCACTTCTTGTGCCTTCAGGAAAAACTAATACTGAAATCTTTTTTTCGTCCATTACCTTTTTTGCTTCCTTCAAACTCTTCATTGCGGCCTGCGGATCTTTTCTATCAACTACCACGTATGGACCTAAATACAGCTGCCACCCAAAAAATGGAATACGTGCCAGCTCTTTTTTGAATATCATACTTAAGCGATTAGGAACGCCCCACTGTAAAGCTGTAATATCAAGCTGACTGGAATGATTTGAAGCAAAAACATATACATCTTTTCTATTAATATTTTCAATACCGGTTATTTTAACTTTTACTCCGGATATTATCAGAATGCCAAGTGGAAATATCTTTGCCAGATAATGATACAGGGTAAAACTTCTATCAATGAATATCACAACCAACCCGATTGTAGAACAGATAAGAGTATGAATGACGATTAAAAATATTTTAATATATGTAATCAACTTGCTGCCTCAGCAGGTTTCTCAATTATTATTTCAACAATATTCTTTTCATTTGCAAAATTCTTAATAGCATTAATTCGATTCTTAATCGATGGATGTGAATAGAAAAACCACTCAACAAAGGGATTCGGTTCCCTGTCGCCAAGATTTTGATCTGTCAGTTTCTCCAATGTTTCAATGAAACTTTTAGGTTTACATGTAGATTCAATCGCATATCTATCCGCTTCATATTCATATTTACGTGAAAGAAAATTTCCGATTGGCGACTGAATCAAACCAATTATCATAGCCCACAGACTAAGCAAAGGAAGTGCAGCAATTTGCGTTATACTGTTAAAAGAAAACCAGCTAATCGAATTTTTGTACAGCACCGAAATAATAAAAAACGTAAGGAAACTCGAAACCGTTCCAAACAAAATATTTTTTAGAATATGCTTGTGCTTATAATGTCCAAGTTCGTGTGCAATTACTGTTTCGATTTCATCCTTTGAATAATTGCTTAACAAAGTATCGCCAAGAATAATTCTTTTTGTTTTTCCTAATCCGGTTAATGCTGCGTTTGCCTTTTTTGTGTTTTTACTCATATTGAATGTAAAAACATTTTCAACTTTGATTCCCACCTTACCGGCTAGATTACTAATTCTGTTTTTTAGTTCATCATCATTAAGAGGCAAGATTTTATAAAAAATTGGAAGTATTAGAATAGGAAATAATTGCGATAGCACAACTGAAATTAAAAACATTAATGAGGTGAAGACCAGCCACCACAAATCCCCAAATTGATTTATTACAAAAAAGAAAAGTAAAAGAATCGGAATACCAATCACCAGACCAACAGCCATCGACTTAAGATTTTCAATTAAATACTTTAAAAATGTCTGGTTTGATAATTTATACTTATGCTCAAGATAGAATCCAGTATATATGTTAAAGGGCATAAAAAGAATTGAGCTAAAAATACCAATTGAGAAAACAAATAACAGAAATACCAGATATGTGCTTCCGGTAAAAGTTTGAATATAATTTTGCAAAATTGTGCTAAATCCTAAAGCAATGAACAAATAGAGCAATACGAAACTGATCAGGGATTTTATAACAGCGATTGCAAGCTTGGTATTATTGTATTTTTTGGAATCCATATGGTTAAAAATAGCTACTGAATTTCAATCAATCAATTTTATAATAATTGTTATATATGACCTTTTTTTTTCCTATGTTTAGGTGTAACAATTTCCAGAGAGGATCAAATGAAAAAATTACATCTTGCAATATTTATATCCGCGTTATTTGTTTTTTTATCAAGTATACAAACAAATGCGCAAATAACTTTTCAAGTTGGAGCGGGATTAGGTTATTCAGTTCCAACAGGTGATTATGGCGGTTCTACTATCGATTTTTACAATGGTACAAAGTATGGGATGGAATCCGGTTTTAATTTTCATGGCAAAGCCAGAGTCGGATTATTATTTATAAACGCATTCGGTGAAGTTGGATATACGACTTTTAGTGGTTCAGGGGAATCTGCACCCGGACAAGGAAGTGTTGATTTGTCCAATAAAATATTTTCAATAAAAGTTGGACCTGAATTTCCATTGAGCATTCCATTATCTCCAATAACACCCTACATTCAGGGTTTTGTTTCGTTAAATACAATTTCTGGAACTGTTGAATTTAAGGGAATATCTGCCGTACCAACTGGTAAATATGATATTGCCAGTGCCACCAGAGTTGGACTTGGTGCCGGTGTTGGTGTAATGTTTAGTTTAGGTGGAATAAAATTAGATGCAAACATTCAGTATCATCTTATGAATATTGCCGGTAAAGAATATAAAATTGAAACCCTGACTTCTCATGAAAGATTGGATAATTATACAAATCTGAACGATGATAAAGATCCCGCCGCAGGAACTACAACTGATCACTTCATTTCTGATTCACGCGGAATTAGCGCATTAGAATTTAAGTTATCAGTAATGTTTGGATTATAAATAATCTTCTTTACTTAATACAAACCCAATTCCAACCTGGAATTGGGTTTGTGATTTTAAACTGCCGGCTTTAGTGATTTATTCCACTGGAATTTGTGTTCTAAGTTTAATTGGTTCACTTTTTTTCTTCCGCATTTTTAAATTAAGCATTTCTACAAATACACTAAATGCCATTGCAAAATAGATGTAACCTTTAGGAATGTGTTGGTGCAATCCTTCAACAATCAATGAAAATCCAATTAAAAGTAAGAAACTTAATGCAAGTATTTTAATGGTCGGGTGTCTTTCTACAAAATCACTTATTGAACCTGAAAAGAACATCATAAAAATAACTGCAATTATCACTGCCACAATCATTACTCCAAGTTCATTCGCCATTCCTATCGCAGTAATAACAGAATCAAGCGAGAATACGATATCCAGGAGAGAAATTTGAATTAATACTCCAATGAAAGAAACTTTAGCTATAATTTCATGATGCTCTTCTTCACCTTCTAACTTGGTATGAATCTCCATTGTACTTTTTGCTAAGAGAAATAGTCCGCCTAGTATCAGGATTAAATCTCTGCCAGAAATTTCCAGACCAAAAACAGTAAAGAATGGCTGCGTTAATTTTACTATAAGTGAAATAGAAAATAGCAGTAAAATTCTGGTTACCATTGCAAGAGCTAAACCAAGAAGCCTTCCCTTTTTTCTTTGATTGGAAGGAAGTTTACCTGAAAGAATAGAAATAAAAATTATGTTGTCAATTCCAAGTACAATTTCTAGAACGGTAAGCGTTAATAATGCAATCAGCGCTTGCGGATCAGTAATCCATTCCATTTAGTTTTCCTGTAAAAAATTTATCGAAGTAAAATTATGAAGTGATCACATCAAAAGGAAATTGATGAATTATAAACCGGTATAAAAAAAAGATTCCCGCATTTGCGGGAATCTCAGATCAAATATTTTTTAACATTTAATAATTGTTACTGTTTTTTCTGAAAATCTTTTTCAATTTTTTCAATATTTTTTTCTTTCTTCATATCACAGCAAGAAGAAGTTTCACCGCATTTTTCTTTCATATCCATTTTAGTTTTTGTAACGACAACTTCTTTTTCGACATTTTTTATGCCTTCAGCTAATGTTGTTGTGGTGGTAGTTGTCGTTTCGCTATTACCACTGGTTTTCATTGTATGATCATTCTTAATACATTTTTCAACTTTGGTGGTTTCACCTTTCTCTTTTGAGCAGCAATCTTTTGATTGTGCATTTACCGCAAAAGTAAATCCAATTACCAGAGCCAGTACTATTAATAAATTTTTCATCAATACCCTTTCTGTTTTTATTTTATTCTTTGTAAATCTAATTAAATAACAAATATTTACAAACACCAATAATTTAATTTTATCAAATCTGTCCTACGCTTTTTTCTGGCACCCAACCTATTTTGCCATCTGCAAGTCTTATTTTTAACCAATTATCGATATTATCCTCTATTCTAACTTTCAAACCTTCCTGAATAACAAATTCATCTTTAGAAGAATTATCGGGTGATGATTTAACTATTACGGATGAATCGACAACTACTGCATCTTTAATCTTAAACTCCTTATTAAGTTTTACTGAAAGCATTACCACTGCAAGAATTAATAATATGCCAGTTCCTACCGATGCAAAAAAAGATAATCTCTGTTGATTAACTGATCTGGAAAAGAAATAAGCAATTATGCAGAGCAAAAGCAGAATAAAAATTACATAAGCAACAATCGTCCAACCGGTCGCGGAAAATGAAGCCAGCAAACCTTCCCAGATATTAAAAATAAAAAATGGCGGAAGTGTATCTACTTTATCTTTAATGTTAAGTTTTGCAACAGCCAGATTATGTTTCGAATCTTCATCCCCCGGCGAAAGCTTCAATGCTTTTTCAAAATAAAGTATTGAATATCCAATCTGACCTAAACGATAATGTGCATTTCCAAGATTATAAAAAACTGAAGTTCCCTCATAACCCTGATTTATAAGTTTGTTGTATTCATCTATTGCGAGCTGATACTGATTATTTTTATAATATTCATTTCCCTTTTGCATAATTGAGGTTACATCTGCAAAAGCCGGTGATGACAATAAAATAGTTAACAAAAAAACTATTTGAATCAAGTATGATTTCATTTTGCTATTGATCTTTCAATATCAATTACAACTGCAGAAAAAGAATTGTACATTTCAGTCATTGCCTGTGAAGGATTTGTGCCGGGTGCAAATCTTATAAACTCACATTTCTGAGCATTGGTTTTCATCTTATCAACCAGTTCGGGTTTTATATTTCTTCTGATCAATTCATCTGCCGCTCTATCAAGTGTAAATTCTGATTTCGGGATATGAAATTTGTCTTCAAGATATCCAAATAGAGCTTGTGAAATTTCTGAATAAAAAAGTTCGATATTATTTTGCTCCATAAATTTTTTGGCTTTTTTAAATCTGTTTCGGGCAACTTTTTCCGCTTTGGAATATCGAAGTAATTGCTGATTACCTGAAAGTTTATCCTGCTTTCTTTTCCAGCCTATCAACACAAAAGTTGCAAGTAATGGTGCTATCGATGCAATCCAAAATCCTGGTTTAAATAAAAGTATATCACTCTTTTTCTCAATATCTGAGAAATCAGTTTTAATAAATCGTATATCGCTTTCGAGTTGTTCAATATTTTGCTGATTTGATAATTCGCCTGCAGTGGTCTGCCCTTGCTCAATTGCAATGTTAAAAGATTTTGAAGTGATTGTTTGATATGATTTTTTTTCTGGATCAAAATACGAAAATTCGATAGGTGGAATAACCCGCGTACCTGCTACTCTGGGTATTAATAAATATTCCGCTTTTTTAACCCCGCTTATTTTTCCGCTTCTGTTAATTTGCTCATCAATTTTGGGATCATACTTCTCAAATCCGTTCGGCAATTCAAACGGGGGCAATTCTAACAGTTTGATATTACCTGTACCTGAAATATTTAATTGTAATGAAATAAGTTCGTTAGTGCGTGCCTGCGATTTGTCCATAGAAGCAGAAAAATCAAATCTGCCGACTGCACCTCTGAATGTTGATGGCTTATTGTTTTCAGGCAGTGGCATTACCTCAACCTTAAGTGTATTGGAATTTGCCTGATACTCAACAATTTCTGAACGCCCAAAAGGATCACCAAAAAAATCATCCCAAACATAATTTGGATTTTTTTTCTTTTGAACTTGTATCGGAATGGTTAACTGAAACGGCGTTACTTCCAATTTACCTGTCTGATTGGGAAATAATGCAGCACGTTTTAGTAATCCTACGCTGTATTGTTTACCATCAATAACTTCTCTGGTAAATGAAATGTTTTTTGCTGTTTCAAGTTCTTCAGCCCAAAATCCCTGATACTGCGGAAGTTTATCCACAGACATTTGCGCCGCAATATTAAGTCGTGTATAAAGTTTGTACGTAATTGTAACTTGTTCTCCTAAATAAACTTTATTCTTATCAATTGTAGCTTTGATAAAAAGATTTTTTGCGATCTCTTCGTTCGATATTTGATTATCTGATGCATCTTTAGGTTTTGGTGATCCCTTAATAACAGTAATTTTTATCGGATCAGTAGTAAATGATTTGCCTTCAAACTGGATTGATGCACTACCAATTGTATAGGCGCCGGTTGTATTCGGCATTAAAATGTAAGATAAAGTTAATGATGAAGACGAAACACCATTAATAATTTGCATACTGGTTGATTGATTTGGACCGGACAGAACCCTGAATTCTTTTAGCGAAGGCGGATTAAAATTTTTCAGTCCATTTAAATTATTGCCTTCAAAAGTAAAGCGCAGTTCAAATCGATCATTCTCAGCAACGGTATTGTTATCAACTGTAGCCACAAATGATTGTGCTTTTATCAGTGACACAAATAAAATTAAAATGCTGAATAAAACAGATTTTAACATTACCAATCTTTATCCGTTTTTTTAACCTTGCCTGTTTGCTTTCTTAAAATCTTCTGAAGATCTTTTTCATTATTCTTTAATGCATCAAGAATTCTATTTGCCTCATCTTTCGAAATTTTTTGCTCCTTGGGCTGTGAAGACTGTTTAGTATTATCCTGCTTTGCATCCTGGTCCTTAGGTTCAGGATTTTGTTTCTGATCCTGTTTATTCTGATCTTTATTTTGCTGGTCTTGATTTTGATTCTGCTGATTTTTCTGATCATCTTTTTTCTGATCATTCTTATCATTTTTATTTTGATCCTGCTTGTTCTTGTCTTTATTCTTCAACAATTCCAGAGCGTAAGATAAATTATACTTTGTATCCTGATCATTAGGATTAAATTTTAGTGCGTTTTTATACGCTTCAACACTTTCCTGCACTTTGTTTGATTTGAGTAATGAGTTACCTATGTTGTGATAGATTTTTGCACGTAAGTCATCATTACCAGCACTTTCCAGAGCGCCATTAAATGATTTTATAGCATCATCATATTTCCCCTGTTTATAATAAGAATCACCAAGATTAAATTTTGCTTCAAAACTTTCCGGTGAATTTTCTACGATTTTTCTAAAGTCAAGCTCCGCATCCGTATATTTTTTTTCTTCGTATTTATCAACACCATTATTTAGAGTGCTTCTGTTAGATTGAGCAAAACTTATACCCGTAATAAGAAAAGAGACAACAAAAATAATTTCAAATAAATTAAAGTTACTTTTAGTGGAATTTAGTGTTTTAGTGTTTTTGTGGCTAATAGATTTTTGTTCCCTTGCGTCGCAAAAGCACAAAGACACAAAAGAATCACCAATAATTTTATTTGATTTATTTCTAATCATTTTTCTTCTGCTTCAATTCCTAATTTTCTATTCAATCTTGTAAAGAAGGGTGAACGTTTATCAGTTACAAATATTTCCATTAGTAACAATAAAATTGCCGGTGCTAAAAAATAATAGAAACGATCTTCGTAATCAGTGACTTTTTTCACCCCATATTCAGCTTGCTCTAATTTAGAAAGATCAGAATAAATTTTGTCAAGATAGTCCTCATAATTATTACCCCTGTAGTATTTTCCATTTCCATCATTGGCAATTTTTTTTAAAATGTTTTCATTAAGCTTTGTTAAAATAGTCTGTCCATTGTTATCCTGTTTATAGCCGATTTCATTGCCTCGATTATCGTAAACCGGAATCGGCACTCCTTCCGGCGAACCCAAACCTATTGTATAAATTTTAATGTCTTTGTCGGTTGCTTTTTCTACAGCATTATCAATATCTCCTTCATGATCTTCTCCATCTGTAATTATAATGATGGCTTTATCAGTTGCAGCTGAATCAAATGATTGCACAGCCATATTAATTGCCGATGCAATTGCTGTTCCCGGCTGCGGAACAGAACTAAAATCTACAGCGGATAGAAAAAGATTTGCTGCGGAATAATCTGTAGTTAAAGGGAATTGAATGTAAGCTTCTCCTGAAAATATTATCAATCCTATCCTATCGCCGCGGAGTTTTTGGATAAGATTTGATATTTGATATTTAGCTTTTTCTAATCTGTTCGGTTTAATATCCTCTGCCTGCATACTTCTTGACACATCAAGTAAAATATAAACATCAATACCGGTTTGCTTAACTTCCTGCATTTTGGTTCCCACCTGTGGATTTGCATATGCAATTATCAGCAGAGAAAGAGCTGCAAGTATAAGTGTAAATTTTATTTTGGATTTTACTCCACTGAATGAATAAATGATTGATTTATGAAGCGATTTATCCGCAAACTTTTCAAGTAATCTTTTTCTATTTTTATTAAATAAAATAAATAAAACAATCAATACAGGAATTATCCAAAGTGCAATAAGATATTCCGGATTTGCAAACTTAAACATTACGGCAGCTTCCTTAAAATTGTTTTTGATGCAAGCAATTCCAGGATCAGCAATAAAAATCCAATTTCTAAATATCCGGCAAAAAGCTCCTTAGCATTTCGGTAAGATGTAATCTCAATTTTAGTCTTCTCCATTTTATCAATCTTATTATAGATTTCTTCAAGAGCTTTATTATTCGTTGCACGAAAATATTCTCCTCCTGTTATCTCAGCTATTTTTTTCAAAATTGCTTCATCAATTTCAACAGGAACCATTTGATATCTTGTTCCGAATGGAGTTTGAACGGGGTACGGTGCTTCTCCACGTGTTCCAACTCCGATTGTATAAATTCTAATTCCAAAAGTTGAGGCAATCTCTGCGGCAGAAACCGGATCTACTTCGCCCGCATTATTTACTCCATCTGTTAGAAGGATTATTACTTTACTTTCAGCATTACTATCTTTTAATCTATTTACACCATTTGCAATACCATTACCAATAGCAGTACCGTCCTCAATCATTCCCGTTTTTATACCACCCAAAAGATTACGCAGAACCGAGTAATCGATTGTAAGCGGACATTGAGTAAATGCTTCACGCGAAAAAATAACCAACCCGATTCTATCTGTAGTTCTTGCGCTTACAAATTTATCAATTACTTCTTTTGCAGCTTCTAAACGGTTTGGCTTAAAATCTTCCGCAAGCATACTACCGGAAATATCGAGAACCATTGCAATATCAATTCCTTCGGAGTTAACGCTCTGCCCGGCAGAAAAATTTTGCGGGCGTGCCAGTGCAATTATTAAGAATAATAGTGCTAACATTCTTAAAACAAATGGCAGATGTCTTAACCGCTCTCGTAAAGTAACCGGAATTTTATTGAACATCCTAAGTGAAGAATAAGTAATTGCAGCTAATTTTTTTCTTCCCTGCCAAATGTACCATGCTGCTAAAATTGGTATTACCAAAAGGAAGTATAAAATCCAGGGATATGCAAATGAAATTTCCTTAAACATTTGCAGCCTCTTTTACTTCCACTTCAGCCTCAATTTCTTTTTGCGCCGTAATTGTTTTTGTAACTATTTCTTTTGCCTGTGTCATCATCTCAAGATTTACATTTTCCAAAGGAATAAATTTGGCAAATTTTACCAGGTCGGCATTATTTAAAAATTTAGATGTAATATCCAGAACTTTTATACCAGATGGATGCCTGCTCAAAAGTTTGAGTAGATCTGTTGTTGTTTGTTCTAAGGCTGGAAGATTAAATTGTTTTTCAAAATAATCACGAATAATCTCAGTGATCCTGGAATGATAATCCTTTACAAAACCCTTTTGCCATAACTCCTCTTTTTCCAGCTTCTCCAGTTTACTAAGCGTCAATTTGTGAAGCGGAATTTTTTCCACCTTTGATTTTATTACAGGTTGCGGTTTATTCTTAAAATATTTTTTGTAAATAAAATAACCAGCAATCAACAATACTAATGCAATTATTATATAAATAATGAAGAGATAATTAAACAAACGGATCGGCGGTTTTATGTCTTTAATTTCTTCTTTCATTGCAACCGGAACGGAATGCACATTAAAGGTTACAGCATTGGATAAAATACTTTTTAAAGTAGTATCGTTTTTAGTTCTGTATTCAATTTTTATTTCAGGAATTGTAACTTCAGCTGAGTCGTACCGGCTTAGGATAGATTCATATTTAATTAATTTTCCTGATTGATTTTCACTAACGACCGGGTCTCCATATTTTATTACATCAATGCTTTTTAAGCTGTCTTTAAAAAATGGATTGATGATGAAAACATTTTCATCAGTCTGGATTGTCAGTGAATATTTTATGTAATCACCGATAAGATAATCAGTGGTATCTGTTGCCGCAGTTACTTTTATTTCCTGTGCAAAAAGTGAGAGTACCGGAATAAATATTAATACAAACAAAAACTTCTTTACCATCTCTTCTCACGTCTTCTAAAAAATTGCACTAAGGGTTGTAAATAATTGGAGCCCGTTGTTACTTCAATTCTGTCTAATCCGCTTTTTATAAAAACTGAATTTCTAACTTTTTCTCTATCCTTCTGATCAGTAACCATTTGTGAGCGGACTCTATTGCTGCCCGTATCGATCCATCTTTCTATACCTGTTTCAGCATCAACCAGTTTGACTAAACCAACATTTGGAAATTCTTTTTCACGTCTGTCATCCAAAACGATACCTATTAAATCATGTTTTCTGCCTACAATTCTCAAAATTTTTTCATAACCTTCATCAAGAAAATCTGAAATTAAAAATGCAATGGATTTTTTCTTGATTGCATTGTTCATAAACTCCAAGGCACCCTTAATATTTGTTGTCTTTCCTTCAGGTTCAAAAGAAAGTACTTCACGGATAATTCTTAAAACGTGTTTCCTTCCCTTTCTTGGAGGAACAAATTTTTCAATTTTATCTGTAAATAAAATTAAACCAACTTTATCATTATTCTTTAAAGCAGAAAATGCCAGGATTGCACTAAGTTCGGCAGCAATTCTCTGTTTGGTTTTTGCAACTGAACCAAACATTAATGATCCGCTCAAATCAACCATAAGCATAACGGTCAATTCACGTTCTTCTTCAAATACTTTTATGTATGGATGACCGAATCTTGCAGTAACATTCCAATCGATGTTTCTTATATCATCACCAAATTGATATTCCCGAACTTCGGAAAATTCCATTCCGCGCCCTTTAAAAACGGAATGATATTCCCCGGAAAAGACCTGGTTTACAAGACCTTTCGTTCGAATTTCAATTTGCCTGACTTGTTTTAGAAGTTCTTTAGTAAGCATTTTTATGGAACAACAACTTTATTCAATATTTCCTGGATTACATTTTCACTTGTGATTTCCTCAGCCTCAGCTTCATATGTAACTGCAACACGATGCCTTAACACATCCAGACAAATTGCTCTAACATCTTCCGGAATTACGTATCCTCTTCTTTTAATAAATGCCATTGCTTTTGCACCGATTGCAAGATTAATTGTAGCTCTTGGTGAAGCACCATAACTAATCATATCAGCCAAACTATTTAAACCAAATTGTTTAGGATTACGAGTAGCAAAAACTATATCAAGTATGTACTTTTCAATTTTTTCATCGATATAAACTTCACTTAAAAGATTTCGTGCTTTAAGAATTTCTTCAGGAGAAACAACCGGATTAATCTTTGTTTCAATCAAGCTTATATTCTGTCGCATTATAGCAAGCTCTTCAGATCTTTCGGGATAAGTAATAACAATCTTCAACATAAATCTATCCACCTGCGCTTCAGGCAAAGGATATGTACCTTCCTGCTCAATTGGATTCTGTGTTGCAAGAACTAAAAACGGTTCATCAAGTTTAAAGGTAGATTCGCCAATTGTTATTTGTCTTTCCTGCATTGCTTCAAGCAAAGCACTCTGCACTTTTGCAGGCGCACGGTTAATTTCATCAGCAAGTATAAAATTTGAAAAGATTGGTCCCTTACGAATAAGAAAGTTTCCATCTTTCTGATTATAAATTTGCGTGCCAATTAAATCCGCTGGTAATAGATCCGGTGTGAACTGTATTCTTTGAAACTTAGCTTTCATTGCTGCAGCTAATGTTTTAATGGCAAGTGTTTTTGCAAGACCGGGCACCCCTTCAAGCAGGATGTGACCATTGCCAAGCAATCCGATTATCAATCTTTCAACCATAACTTTTTGCCCGACAATTACCTTACCGATTTCACTCATAAGTAAATCGATAAATGCACTTTCGTTTTTTATCTTTTCATTTAATGCAACAATATCCAAAGCAGAACCTCTTTATTTAGTAAAAAAATCTTTGAATTTAATTTTGATTAGACGCTGCCAAACTTATAAATGTTGCATTTTTAATGCAAGGAATTTTATTTTGATTAACTATGCTAATATAATTCTAATCATTAAAGTGAAGAGCATAATAAATCAACATTTCTCTAATTTTATTAAATTTGACCGGTATTAAATATGTCTTTTAATGGATCAACACATATTGCAGGATATTTAAAAAATGAGTTTGGAAGTTAAGCTTTTGATCGGTCTTATAATCGCTATTAATATTTCTCTTTCCGCCTCTATTCAAGAAGGAAATTACGCACCCATAGATTCAATCACACATACTAAAGATTCTACAATTCAAAGTGTTTGGGAAATTAAGAATACCAACTTTAGTTCAACAGACATCTTATTATCCTCAAACTGGATTTACTTTACGCTTGATAGTGGACAAATATATTGTTACGATTTTTCTGGTAAAGAGAAATGGATGAACGAAGTGCAGGGATTTATTCCAAATAATTCTGTGCTTTATAAAGATTTATTTTTAGCCGGCACAGAGGAAGGTGATCTCTACTCAATAAATTCTAATACTGGTGATGTAATTCAGGTTGTTGGCATTGGTGAAAACATTACTACAGGTCTCCTGCTGATAGATATTACCAGTTCAAATATAAAAAGTAAAGCCGTTGTACTGGGTACTTCAGATGGTAATATTTTTTGCTACGATGCCTTTACATTTGAATTGCTCTGGAGCAAAAATATTTCAACCAGTCCAATTATCTCGACACCATTATTTCAAAATGATAAATTATTATTTATTAGTGCCAATTCATCTTTGTATAACGTGAATCCAAAAACAGGATCACTAAACTGGAAATATGAGTTTGTTGAAAACCAAAATCTTAAAAGAATAAATTATCCTCTGAGCGATGGAATCAATATATTTTCATTAACACCTGATGGGAATCTTATTGCTTTTGATCTTTTGCTTGGTAAAAAAATCTGGTCATCAAATACAAAGGGAGCTATAAATCAATTTTATATTAGTTCGGATAAACAAAGATTATTTTTAATTGATAATAAAGGACTAATGACAATTTGTAATTCTAAGAATGGAAAAGAGATTGGTAAAATTGATTTTAAAAAAACTGAGATATTCACTTTTGTTATGGCAGAAAATAAAAATAGTACACTGGTTGGATTTTCGGATGGCTCATTATATACATTTGATTCAAATTTTTTCCCCGTGGAATTAATCTCTCCTGATCAAATACCAATAACCTCAATTAATGTAATCGATAAAAATGAATTTATTGTGAAAGACGTGAATGGTAAGATTACACTTTATAAAGTTGAATAAATGAACTACCCCGCCGCAAGCG
>DPRR01000042.1 GCA_003538625.1 Ignavibacteriales bacterium | reverse complement strand
GCTTTTCAGGGGGCTAAGACAGGTACAATTTTCTTAGCAAAGGCGGAAAGAGCAAACAAACAAGGATTAAGACCATATTTAAAAAGATTAAGAATTAAGCTTGACAAAGGTTGCGAAAGTATATATATTGTATCCTTCCCTCCAGCATTTCAGTTTTTTGACAAACTGTTAAAAACTCTTGATGGTCATGAGAGAGTTTTTATTAAAAATGTAATTACCACAAACGAATATGAATTAGAAAATCAAATTAATACTACCAAATTAAAAATTGCACTGCTTAGAAAAAATGACATTTATGTTGATGAAACTTTTCAAAGCAAAATCGAAACAAATGATATTCAAGTTGGAAAAATTGTAAAAGGAACGGTTGAACATATATCACAAAATGAAACACTTGTTAATGTTATGGGTATTCGCTCTTATGTTCAAAAAAGAGATTGTTCTTGGATAACAATTAATAATTGCAGTGAGGTGCTTCAACTAAATGAAGAATATGATTTTCAAGTAAAAAATATAGACAAAACAACAAGTACAATTCATTTGACTATGAGGATAGATAATCAAAATCCATGGATATTAGATGAACTGCCAAAATTGAATAGTAACATTTCAGTAAAAGTTAGTCAATACGACAGCATAAAATTCAGTTGTATCTATAATTCTCACCTTGAAGTTTATATCCTAAATTCTGAAATATCCTGGTTTCTTCTTTCAAAAAATTCAATTGACAAATTAGTAGGTCAATCAATTAATGCAAAAGTTATTGAAATAAATGAAGATGAACAAAAAATATTCTGTAGTGTAAAACAATTGGTTGATAATCCTTGGTTAATAATTCACGAAAGTTTACCTGTTGGTACCGAGATGACAGGTAGGGTTATTGATGTTACCCCTCACTTTGTTGATGTTGAATTACCGAACAACTATAGAGGAAGAATACCCAAGGAATCTTTAATTAAAGCAGGATTTGAATATAAAAATTTTGAGGAAAATATAGTTTTAGGTCAGGGAATTGATGTGGTTGTTTCCAAAGTTTTCATAGCGAAACAAAGAATAAGATTAGAATTAAAAAGAAATGTTAAACAAATAACAACCCACTAACACATATTAAAAAGACACCGATAAAATAAATTAAAAACCATGTCATACGAAACTGCATTAAAAATTGTTGATTTAATTCAAGATATTCATAAGGGAAAATATCGCTTACCTGCAATTCAAAGAGAATTTGTGTGGAGTCCTTATCAAATAGAGAGATTATTTGATTGTCTTATGAGAGATTACCCAATTAATTCATTTCTGTTTTGGAAAGTCGAAAAAGAGAAAGTACATGATTATGAATTCTACGAGTTTTTAAGAAATTTTCATGAAAGAGACAATGTACATAATCCAAAAGCTAATATTTCAGGTGAAGAAGAAATTACCGCAGTTTTAGATGGACAGCAAAGATTAACATCTCTTTACATTGCATTGAAAGGTACATATTCATATAAATTACCAAGAAAACGCTGGGACAATGACACAGCTTATCCTAAAAGATACCTTTACTTAAATCTAGTAAATGGCGCAGAAGAATCAGAATTAGAGTTTGATTTTAAATTCTTGACTTTAAGCGAAATAAAAAG
Organism: Ignavibacteriales bacterium; assembly: GCA_003538625.1. Taxonomy (GTDB): domain Bacteria; phylum Bacteroidota; class Ignavibacteria; order Ignavibacteriales; family Ignavibacteriaceae; genus IGN3. The sequence goes on along the minus strand of DPRR01000042.1, from coordinate 3,366 downwards.
AGATCCAAATAATTTCTGGTTTTTAGTTGGGAAAATATTGAATTTAAAAGAACCAGGGGATGTAAACTCCTTTTTAATCGAAAATCAGATTTTTCAGAATTACACAAAAGAACAAGCAGCTTTTGCTAATAGAACTTTATTCAAATTTTATAATATAATTCACGAAAAAGGTACTATAAGTTACTACTTAGAAAAAAGTCAATCACTTGATAAGGTTTTAAATATTTTTATAAGGATTAACAGTGGTGGTACTATCTTAAGCTACTCCGACCTATTACTTTCAATTGCAACAGCGCAATGGGAAACTAAAGATGCACGCGAAGAGATTATTTCATTTGTTGACCAAATTAATAGTATTGGCGATGGGTTTAATTTTAATAAGGATTTTGTTTTGAAAGCATGTCTCGTTTTAAGTGATTTTACAGATATTGCATTTAAGGTTGATAATTTCAACAAAGCCAATATGCTCATAATTGAAAATAATTGGGAGCAGATTACTAATGCAATTCGTTTAGCTACAGAGTTAGTTTCTAGTTTTGGGTATTGCCGAAATACGTTGACATCCAATAATGCACTAATTCCAATAGCTTATTATTTGATGAAAATAAATGCTGAGGATAAATTCATTACATCAAATTCAAATCTTGAGGAAAAATCAAAAATTAAAAAATGGCTTGTACTAAGTTTAATTAAAAGGGCATTTAGTGGAACACCTGATAATGTATTAAGGCCAATTAGAAAAATATTACAGGAAAATAATATCAACTTCCCAATTGAAAAGATTGTTGACAACTTTAAAGGAACAAATAAATCATTGATTTTCTCGGAAGAAGACATTGACAATTTACTGTATTATAAATATGAACAAGGATTTACATTTTCAGTTTTATCAATTTTATACCCTAGTTTAGATTACCGTAATCTTTTTCATATAGACCACATCTTCCCTAAAAGTAAATTCACTAAATCAAAACTTAGAAAACTTGAAATTGACGAAACTCAAATTGAAGATTTTCAAAACAAAGTAGATTGTCTTGGAAATCTTCAGCTGTTAGAAGCAACGCCAAATATTGAGAAAAGAGATAAGGATTTCGATGTCTGGTTTGACATGACTTACAAAACAGAATTTGAAAAGAAAGACTACATTTCAAAACATTTGATTCCTGAAGGTAATTGGGAATTTTGTGATTTTACAAAATTCTTCGAAAAAAGAGAGAAACTAATGAGAGTTAGATTCAAAGAAATATTACAATCAAAAGAATAAATACGTGAATTAATAAATAGAACTCTGAGCAGGTTGCATGATTTAGTGATATACAATACTTCAAAAGAGTACCCACGATTCATTCATTTTCGTTTTCTATCTCTTCACCAATTTTACAGAGTGCCGGGTATTGCCGTTATTTAAAACTATAAAATACATTCCCGGCGGGTAGCGTACCATGCTGATTTGATTCATATAGCTGAACAGATTCCCGCTTTTTAAAACTTCTCCCTGTACATTCAAAATGGAATATTCCTGAAATCCATCGCGGTTGTTGATGTAAACGTTGTCGGATACAGGGTTCGGGTAAACTGTGGTTTTGTATTTTTCAATGCTTTCGGCGCTGGTTGGCCAAACCAGAACAATCTCTTCCAGTTTAATTTCGGTGATAATAAAATCAGCCGCCGATTTGCCCAAATCAAATACAATCCGGGCTGTGTTATCATTTAAACTCATGTCGAAAATAAAGGTATAAACCGAAAAAGTATCGGTAACCGTTGATGAGTTGTAACCGCTGTATGCAGTCCATGGATCAGAGTTTTTACCGATATAGGCAGTAAATCCGCGTACTGTTTCCGATTTGGCTTTAAATGTAAACCTGTATTTTTTCCCTGCTTTCAGATTGATGTTGTTTTTTGCAAGCTGAATATGCCAACCTTCAGTACTTCCGTTTGTAATTTCAACATTTAGCGCATTACCGGCTCTCGAAAGCTGGCCTGCTCCTGTACCTTGTTTATACATTGCCCAGCCATCGGTTGTAGTTTGAAAACTGGAGGTATAAACCGGAGTTCCGTTATAGGTTGCAGGTTCGGGCATTTCGTTATGTAATAAGGCATCAACAAGAACCTGGTTCAGTTTTTTTGTATTCGGATTGTAAATGCCAAAACCGGCGCTGAATTCCCAGTACGCCCAGCTCCAGTCAAGCGTTTCCATGTATCTCGAAAGATAGGTTGTCCATTTTTTACGCGAAGTTTCATCGGCTTTGCTGTAAGCACCAAATTCACCAATATGAATTGGAATGTTGTGCTGTTTGCTCACCGCCAGCAAAGGCGCAAACTCCTGTTTCATAACATCGCGTTCCGAATCTGAGTCGTTCCATTTGGTTCCCAGCCAGGCTTCTGATCCGCTCGACCACTCTGCTCCCTGATGTGTAAACTGGAATGGGTTGTAGTAATGAACAGTTAAAATTATATTTTGATCGTCGGGAATCTGCAGGTAAGGTAAACCGCCAAGTCCGCCCCAGTCGGGTGTTCCAATCAAAACAATTCGGTCCGGATTGTCTTCCCTGATTTTTGCAAGTGCATCAAGCAAAAAAACATTCCATTTGCCGGCGGTAATATTTCCGTTGGGTTCATTCAGAATTTCAAATAAAAGGCTGTCGGGGTAATCCTGAAAGAACTCTGAAATCTGTTTCCATTGCGCCAGAAAACGTTCTTTCTGATCATCGGGATTTGCAAACAGCGCGTCATGGTGATGCATGTTAATTATAGCATGTAANNTTAAATCCCAGATCAGAAATCATTTTTGCATATTCAGGTTTCCACGGATTTCCCCATTCAGTTTCAGTTGGGGCTTCAAACATATTTCCGAAGTTAATACCACGACCCAGCCGCTCATTTACTTCAAACGCATGTTCACGGTTTTGGGCGCTTAAAACTGATGTTGCAGAAAGTAAAATCAAAATAAATAACAACTTCATAATTTCAATTTTTGTGATTGGCAATAATAGGCAAAATCATTCTTTTTTGCCTGCGAAGGAAGTTGCAAAATGCAATTTTCGGAGTTATTTACAGTGATTTTAAACAGAAACTGAGCTGATTATTGTGCATTATTTAAACTTATAAACCAGTTAAAAGTAGCCACTCCCGACGGAATAACTGCAGTATTGTGGCCGGCTCCCGGAATCGCAATGTATGTGATTTTTGACTGGTCAACTCCTTTATCCAGAAAATCATCGTACATGTTAATTGAAATCTGCTCAGGAACATAGGTGTCGGCAGTTCCGTGTGTAATTAATGTCGGGATATTTGTTTTCCATGCAGCGATACTGTTATTGTTGAGACTTGAAATTACTGAAGAAAATTTGGGATTTGTGTTTGACG
>DPRR01000021.1 GCA_003538625.1 Ignavibacteriales bacterium | reverse complement strand
CCGGCATTTTATGACGGGTTTTTATTTAATATGATAGAAATTTAATCAGATGTGAACGCTGGTGAGAAGCTTTCCAAAAAAGCAATTTATAAATTTTTATTTATCAAAAAAATTATTCCTCTTGAACTTTACTCTCCTGAGATTTTTCAAGTCGCTTTACAATATCCACCTGATATTCTGCCGAAAGATGTGCATAAATTTTTGTTGTTTCTGTGTCTGCATGCGATAAATAATTTGATAGATCATTTAGACTTCCAACTCCATCCATTAAAAAATTTGATGCAAATGTATGTCTGAACATATGGATTGTACCTTTGATTCCAACTTTATCTAAGGCTTTTTTTAATGCTTCATTAGGAGCTGCCTTACGTAATATACCGCCATTCTTATTTGGGAAAACATATGTTTTACTTTTCCCTTTTTGGGCCTTCAATATTCCAATGGCTTTGGTTGTGAGCCGAATAGTCTGAACTCTTCCGCCTTTAGTTACTGGAATTCTAACAAAAGGATTATTCTGATCGAGTGATACATTATTCCAGGTTAAATTAATTATTTCACCTTTTCTAAGTCCTGTCGCACTGAGGAAATTTATAAATGGAATCCATTGAGCATCAAGATTATTAACTATTTCCTTACATTGTTCCTTAGAATAAAATCGTAATGTATCTTTCTGTGGTACATCTAAAGATCTCGTTGAATTAACAGGATTTCCCGTAATATATTTATCTGTAACTGCAGAATTAAATATCTCGGCGAGTAGATCTCTCAAAATATTAATTGTACTTGGCTGCCAAGATTTTGAATTTGTGACTTCTTCTGTGCTGAGTTTCATAAAACATTCTTGTAAGTATCTTGAGGTTATTCGACTGATATCTGAACAAGAATCTGTAAAATATTTATACATAAATCTTTCGAAAACGGTAAAATAGTTTACATACCTGTCATAGCTTGACGGCCTGATGGTTCCTTTTTTAGAACTTAGATAATTTGATAGTAAGTCCTTTAATGAAATAATTTTTGAATTTATCGGGCGTATTCCATGTATACCCAATGTTAATTCATGTTGAATTTTTCCTCGAATTATTTCAGCACTTTTTTTATCATGAGCAACTATCTCTCTTATCCTTTTCCTATTTAACATATACTCAACACCGTAAGCAATTCCTTTTTTACGTTTGCGAGTGAAAGTTTTTACCACAGGGATATTCATAAAAATTCCTAATTATTCTTGGATTTAATTTAGTTAATTGGCACGAATTTGACACTTTTTTTAGTGCCTAAAAAGATAAAGCCTTGTATTACAAGGCTTTAGAGAGATGGAGTACCGAAAGCCGGACTCGAACCGGCACGAGGTGTAAGCCCCACTGGATTTTGAGTCCAGCGCGTCTACCAATTCCGCCATTTCGGCAAATAATCAAATTTTGTGGGCAAAAGATAAATAACTTAATGTAACTAACCAATACATTAGTGCATCATAAATAGAATAATCAAAGCAACGATAATTTTTTTTAAAATTCTAATACCAAATGCTATGGACTGATTTTGGCATAGTGATTGTGTGTTATACTTAAAAACAAAAAGGAGCTAGAATGAAAAAAAGTTACAGAGCAAAAACAAAAAAACAACAGAAAGATAACGTTGTGTTTTTGTTAGTTAGCAATTGGGAGAATGTTGACGACTACAGTGAAGAAGAAATAGAAGATCTTCTTGAAGAAAATAATATTCCCGAAATTTCTTATATAGAAGTTATTGATAAACCGGAAAACATAGTCTTTGATTAAATAAATCGGAAAATTTTATGAGCAAAACATACATCGGTCAGGACGGGCATTACGACATCGAAGATGATGGTAAGATCGTCCAGAAAATGGTAAATGAGTTTGGAAGATTTACTGGAATTACAAAAGTTTATTCTAACTTTAAAAAAATTCCAAATCTTTTAGACAGAAACAAGATTGAATATTTTCTTCAGATGCTGAATATTTATAAAGTTTCAGGACGGGTTTAGTAAACTTTTCTACTCGTCCTTTAACACTTTGCTTCTTCAAGGTATTCTACATTTCTACACTATTTAATTACTGCTGCACACTTACGCTTTAATCCATCTTTCCTTATTTTTGTATCACACAACTAATATTGGAATTATGGAAAACAATATCTCTAACATTAACGATTCTTCTAAAGAAAAATCCAAAAACTTTATTTACGAAATAATAGATGAGGATTTAAAAACTAATAAATGGAATGGAAAAGTTCACACAAGATTTCCACCCGAACCAAACGGTTATCTTCATATAGGACACGCAAAATCTATTTGTCTCAATTACGGAATTGCCCGCGATTACACGGGAAAATTTAATCTAAGATTTGATGATACAAATCCTACTAAGGAAGATCAGGAATATGTAGATTCGATTATTGAAGATGTAAAATGGCTGGGCGGTGATTTTGAAGATCGAATATTTTATGCTTCAGATTATTTTGATAAAATGTATGAATGGGCTGTTCTGCTAATTAAAAAAGGTAAAGCCTATGTGGATGATTCCGATCCGGAAACCATGCGTGGATTGCGCGGAACAGTAACTGAAGTTGGAACAGAAAGTCCAAATCGAAATCGTTCAATTGAAGAAAATCTTGATTTGTTCAATCGAATGAAAAATGGTGAATTTAAGAATGGTGAAAAAGTTCTACGTGCAAAAATTGATATGTCATCCCCAAATATGCTTTTGCGTGATCCTGTTATGTACCGCATAATTCACTCCGAGCATCATCGAACCGGAAATAAATGGTGCATCTATCCAACTTATGATTGGGCACATGGATTAGAAGATTCAATCGAAGGTATTACTCATTCGATCTGTACACTTGAGTTTGAAGTGCATAGACCTTTATATGATTGGTTTTTAAACGAACTCGAAATCCATCATCCGCAGCAGATAGAATTTGCAAGATTAAATTTAACCTACACTGTTATGAGTAAGCGCAAGTTGCTTGAACTTGTTGAACAAAAATTTGTTGATGGCTGGGATGATCCAAGAATGCCTACCATTTCTGCTTATCGAAGAAGAGGCTATACTCCAGAAGCTATCCAAAATTTTGCAGAAATAATTGGAGTTGCAAAGCGCGATGCAATTACCGAAGTTGCTGTTCTTGAACATGCAATTCGTGAAGACCTTAATAAAAAATCACAAAGAGTAATGGCTGTTCTTGATCCATTAAAAGTTGTGATTACAAATTATGAAGGTGAAGAAGAACTTGAGGCAGTAAATAATCCTGAAGATGCTGAAATGGGTCATCGTAAAGTTCCATTCTCAAAAGAAATCTATATTGAGAAAAGTGATTTCATGGAAAATCCGCCAAAAGGATTTCATAGATTAATTCCCGGTGGAGAAGTTAGATTACGCTATGCTTACATTATCAAATGTGATGATGTAATTAAAAATGAAAATGGGGAAGTTGTACAACTTAATTGTAGTTATGATGTTGAAACTAAAAGCGGAACTGGTACAAGCACCAAAAAGGTTAAAGGAACAATCCATTGGGTTTCAGTAAAAGAAGCAGTTGATTGTGAAGTTAGATTGTACGATAGATTATTAACAGTTGAAGATCCTGCAAGTGAGAAAGACAAAGACTATAAAGATTTGATAAATCCTAATTCTCTTGAGGTCGTTCCAAATGCCAAGCTCGAACCATTTGTGAAATCAGCAAAACCTGGCGATCGTTATCAGTTTGAAAGACAAGGATATTTTTGCATTGATACAAAATATACAACTAAAGAAAAACTTGTCTTTAATCGTACTGTAACTTTAAAGGACACATGGGCTAAAACAGGCGGTAAGAAATAAAAACATTTTTGTAAAAGAATATTATGGCAAAAGAAAAAACTAAGAAGTTATATTCGGTTATAACTGGTGATGTTGTAAAATCATCAAAGCTTTCACTTGATCAGCATAAACAACTTATAAAAGTTATGAGAAGTTGTTCAAAAGAAATAACAAAAGTATTTCCTGATGCACTAAAGTATGAACCAGAATTATTCCGCGGCGATAGCTGGCAGCTTCTTATTAAAAAACCCGAATTAGCATTCAGCATTGCATTATTTTATCGCGCATATTTAAAAGCCAAGATGCAGCTTAGTTCTATTGAAGCAAGAATGGCTATTTCAGTCGGAACTGTTGATTTGGTTGAATCTTCTTTTGGTATCGGTGATGCTTATAAAATATCTGGAAAAGCATTAGATAAAAAAGGGAAGCATAAACTAAAATTTGTATCTGATGTTATACCAAATTCAAATGAGATTGATCTTATCATTAAGAACTCGGATTTTATTTCTTCAAGATGGACTAGCAATCAATGTAAAATAGTTTTACTTGCACTGCAAAATATGGATCAGAAGGTAATCGCATCTAAACTTCATATTTCACAATCTGCAGTTTCGCAGCAGATTGATGCTGCTGGATGGATGATAGTTGCTGACAATATCACTTACTTTAAAAGTATTGTGCTTGGTGCTTCCATATCTATAAAAACTAAAAAATGACGATACAAGCGCAAATACTTGTATTTAGCAAATACAACCTTAAAAGGTTGTTTATGATAAATACAACCTTTTAAGGTTGTATCAATTACTGATTGCACTATAACACTTAAAATAATCGATATAAGCTTTTAAGCTTATATTAATAATATATAAGCTTTTAAGCTTATATAATCTTATTACTTAATAAATGGATGATTATTCATGAGTAGTATTCCTATACAAGTTATTATTCCCTTGCTAACGGCTCATTTTCTTGCTGATTTTATATTTCAAACAGATGAAGATGTAAAACGCAAGCATAGTACTTTAGTATTTGGCAAACATATCTTGATTGTTACCATACTCAGTTATTTATTAGTCGGAATCTGGTTTTGCATTACAATTCCACTGGTAATATTAGTTAGCCATACATTAATTGATTTATTAAAAAAAACGATCAAGAAAGATTCACTAACAATATTTTTAGTTGATCAAGCTGCACATTATTTAGTGATAATTGGTCTATCCATTTATTTAGAGAGTGAATTAAGGGAAACAACAAATCTGTTCTGGTTTAATATGTGGGGGAGTGTTTATGTAAAGACGATGGTAATTATTATTGCTCTAATATTAGTAACAAAGTTTAGCAGCATAATAATCAGTTATATAATAAAACCATTTCAAACCAAAATATTTAAAAGTGAAAACAATAATAAAGACGAAATAAAAACAGGTAGGCTGATCGGTTATCTTGAAAGAATTATAATTCTTGTTTTGTTTCTAGCAGATTTACCTGCCGTAGTAGGATTTTTAATAACAGCTAAATCTATTTTACGTTATTCAGAAATTAAAAGTGAACAAGATAAAGTTATGGTAGAGTACGTGTTGATAGGTACGCTGTTAAGTTTTACAATCGGAATATCAATTGCGTTTGTTACAACAAAAGTAATTTTATTTTTGAATTAGAAAATCCTAAACAGAAATACTCTTAACTGCTGCTTCAATTCGCTTCACAACTTCATCCTTGCCAAGAATAAAAAGCAAATCAAACATTCCAGGTCCGGTACTTTGCCCCGAAACAGCTAACCGCAATGGATGAATTAGTTTTCCTTTGCCAACATTTAATTCTTCAGAAACTTTTGCAAGCGCATGTTCATAATCTTCTTTGGTCGGATTGTTTAATGACGCAATTTCTTCTTTAAGCTTAATTAACTGATCTGGAATATCCGGTTTCCAGTTTTTCTCAATAGCTTTTTGTTCATATTCGGTTGGTGCTTCGTAAAAATAAGTACAGGTATCAATAAATTCTTTAATGAATGAGACTCGCTCTTTCATTGACTGGATAATTAATAACAAAAATTTGTCAGAATAATTTCCATTTTTGAATTTTGATTTTTGTATTTCAGATTTTAACATTTCAAGCAATTCTGAATCTGACTTTTTTCTAAGATGTTCAGCATTAAGCCAATTTAATTTTTGAAGATCAAAAATAGCTCCAGCTTTATTAACTCGCTCTAATGAAAAACAGGAAATCAAATCATCCATATAATAAAACTCTTTATCATCACCGGCATTCCATCCAAGCAGAGCAACAAAATTTATAAGAGCATCTTTCAGATATCCTTTGTCGCGATAATCTTCAACCGCAACATCGCCCTGTCTTTTACTTAGTTTTGATCGATCAGGATTTAATAGAAGAGGGAGATGGGCAAAAATTGGTCGTTCCCATCCAAACGCATCGTAAAGTAAAACGTGTTTTGGAGTTGAGGATAGCCATTCTTCACCACGAATAACATGTGTTATTTTCATTAGATGATCATCCACAACGTTTGCAAGATGATATGTTGGATACCCATCACTTTTAATGAGAACCTGATCATCAACATTATTGCTTTCAAACTCAACGTGTTCGCGGATAATATCATCAAACTTAATAGTATTATTTTGCTCGACGTTTAATCTTACCACTTTAGCAATTCCCGCTGCAAGATTATTTGCAATTTCTTCCTTTGAAAGATTAAGACAATGTTTATCGTACTTTGCTTGTGGAAGTTTTTGCTTTTCTTGTTCTTCTTTTAAAGATTTTAATCTTTCAGGAGTGCAGAAACAATAGTAGGCTTTACCTTTTTCAATTAATTCATCAGCATACTTTTTATAGATATCCAATCTTTCTGATTGCAAGTAAGGTCCAGAGTTACCGCCAACCTCAGGTCCTTCATCATAATTTAATCCAGCCCAGTTAAGAGCTTTAATTAAATTCTCAACAGCACCTTCAACATAACGATTTCTATCAGTGTCCTCGATTCTTAAAACAAATGTGCCATTATTTCTTTTTGCAAAAAGATAGTTGTACAAAGCAGTTCGTAAACCGCCCACATGAAGATAACCGGTTGGACTGGGTGCAAAACGAACTCGTGGAGTTTCATTAATCATTATTGGAAATCCTAAATTTGAGTAAATAAAAATACAAAAATGTATTTGTATCTCTGAACCGGAAAGGAAAGGGAAAAGCCAGCACTATTTTTTAATTACCTTATTCTCAGTATAGTATTTTACTTTTTCAATAAACTCCTGACTATCGATTGGTTTTGGAATATAGTCAGTCGCTCCTGCTTCCAAACATTTTTCTCTGTCACCTTTCATTGCAAAAGCAGTAAGTGCAATAATCGGAGTGTCTTTATAAGCATCAAGTTCGCGAATTTTTTGTGTAGCCTCAAATCCATTCATTACAGGCATTTGCATATCCATAAGTATCAGATCATAGTGCTGTTCCTGAACTTGTTCATAAGCCTGCAAACCGTTTTCAACAACAACAATCGATTCAAAATTATTTTTCTTTAACAGCCTTGTTACAATTATTTGTGAATGCTTATAATCTTCAACTAATAATATCTTTACAGTGTCCTTAACATTTTTAATCTCTTCAGGTGTTGAGGGCTCATCGTATCTGTTTATCATGGCGCTTACAGTTTCAGCCAGATCTTCGATATTTGTGCTGCTCTTCTTTAATAAATCAGAAAATAATCCGTCAATCTTTTTTAAATCATCCTGGTAAGATTCTTTACCTGTATAAATGATAATTGGAAGTTTGGAAAAATTCTTATTTGATTTAATCATTTTTATCAGATCAAATCCGTTTACAACCGGCATATCAAGATCAATTATTGCTAGATCAAGACTTAAATTATCAATCATCCCCATAACTTTTGATGACTGATGTTCTGCAATTGCATTGAATCCTGCCTGTTCAACTGCCTCTTTAATTAGATTAACAGTGGGTATATCATCATCAACAATAAGAATATTAGAATCTTTTTTAAGCTTATAACTTGTTAATACTTCAACAAGATATTTGTAGTTTATCGGTTTTACAAAATATTCTACAGCACCCATCATAAAAGCTTTTTGCTGCTCAGCTTCAACCGAACAAACAATGACAGGTGTATGTTTAGTAATTGGATTTTCTCTGAATTGTTTTAAAAGTTCAAAACCATTAGCATCGGGCAGAATTATATCCATAATTACGGAAAGAAATTGCTGAGTCTCAATTATCTTCATCGCTTGCTGAGCTGAATTTACAATAGTCGGTTCGTATCCCCATTTCGATAAATAATTACTTAATAACTTCGATGTTGCATAATCATCTTCAACAACAAGGACTTTATTTTTGGTTCCAACCGGCTTAGGAAGACCTGCTAATTGTCCCTCAATTGATGAAAGAATTTCTCCTGTAATCGCAAAATTATAAGTTACACCTTTACCAATTCCACTGGAAATACTTATGTCACCGCCCAAAAATTCAATATATTTTTTTGTTAACGATAATCCCAAGCCTGTTAAATTTCCAAACTTGGTGGTATGCAATTCATTCAATGCAAAAGGTTGAAAAAATTCTGTACTCTTTTTTACATTTAATCCGGGACTGGTGTCAGAGATTCTAAAGACCAGATTTTTGTTGTTAGATGCTGAAACCGAAAGTGAAATTTTTCCTCTTTCAGTCATTCTAACAGAATTGGTTAAAATACTAAGCAGTATATATCTTAATTTTTGTGTGTCTATTTTAATGCTATCAGGAATTACAGGACTTATTTCAACCACAAATTCTATTCTGGATTTTTCGATTTTTGAACTGAATAGAGAAACAATTTCCTGTAAATAATCTTTAAAATTAATTGAGGTGAGAATTATTTTAGTTACACCGCTTTCCAGTTTGCTAAAATCTATTAAATCATTTATCACAGAAAGAAGTTCAAACGCATTGTCCTTAAGAGTTCCTACATATTCAGTTTGGGTAGCTGATAGATTTTCCTCGTTTAGAAGGGATGCAAATCCCATTATGCTGTTAGTGGGAGTTCTTAGTTCCTGCGCAATGTTAGATATAATATTACTTAAAGAATTATTTAATAAACCTTTACTTCCAATCCATAACTTTAAAAGATTTTTTAAGTTCTCGCTAATTAGTTCAATATTATCTTTTTCACTTTTAGAAAAGGGATTTGTCTTTGCAATTTTTAATAAAGCAAATTGTCCGTCAGCTATATTTAAAACTATACAGCCTTCGTTAATTATATGATCTGTTATATTGAATGAACAATCAGATTGAATAATAAATTGATTTAGTTGATTATCTTCCTTTATATTTTTGCAGCCGGGGCAAGTCAAATGAACTTCGGCGGATAATGATTTTTTTGCCGAAAAGGATTTCCCAATCATTTCCAGATTTCCATTATCAGCTAATTTAAAAAGCACCGCAGCTTCTAACTCAAATTCCTTAACAATAAAATCACAAAATTTACTAGGAAAATTGCTTGATGAGTGGATCGCAGACTGCATCAATTCATTATATTTACCTAGAAAATCTATTTTTGAACTTTGCATAATCCCTTAGATGTTTCTGAATTACTTACTTCTTAGATTGCCTTAAACTATACAGATTTCTCGTTATTCCAAAGTTAAGCAATGATTTTTTATTATTCCAAAGGCTGGCACACATTAATATTTATTATTTGCTAATATATTAATATTAACTCTTAAAAAACATTAGTAAAAAGCAAGAAGAGAATACTAAATGACATTGAAAAAAGTAATAATCATTGGCGGTGGGTTTGGCGGCTTATCTGCTGCAAAAGTTATAGATGATTCATTATCGGATGTAACCGTAATAGATAAGACTAATCATCACCTGTTTCAACCACTGCTTTACCAGGTTGCAACTGCTGCTCTATCACCGGCAGATATCGCAATTCCAATCCGATCTATACTTAATAATAAAAGAAACACTAAAGTTATACTTGATGAAGCAATTGATATTGATAAATCGAAGAAAATAGTTAAGCTTAAAAACTCGGAATTAGCGTATGATTATCTGATTGTTGCTCCCGGTTCACGGCATTCATATTTCGGAAAGAATGAATGGGAAAAATATGCACCTGGTTTAAAAACTCTTACAGATGCAGTAACAATTCGTGAAAAAATAATTAATTCTTTAGAGTTGGCAGAAAAAGAAAATGATCAATTAAACAAGATAAAATATCTAACATTTGTAATTGTAGGCGGCGGTCCAACAGGTGTGGAACTGGCAGGTGCAATAGCCGAAATCGCAAAGAAAACCATTATTAAGGATTATAAAAATTTTAAACCCGATGATGCAAAGATAATTTTAATAGAGGCGTTCCCCAGAGTTTTAAATACATTCGAGGAAAAAATTTCTGAACGGGCAGAAAAATATTTATCAGCAATGGGTGTTCAAATAATTAAGAATACAAAGGTTGAAGACGTAAATTCCTCAGGTGTACAAACTACAAATGGATTCATCATTACATCTAATGTTATTTGGGCTGCCGGAAATCAGGCATCACCGCTAATACAAAAACTTAACATTCCAACGGATAGAGCCGGTAGAATATTTGTAAACGATGATTGTTCGATTCCTGATTACCCTGAAATTTTTGTTATTGGAGATGCATCTCAATTAAAAGATGATCATGGAAAAATATTACCGGGTACTGCACCGGTTGCAATGCAGCAAGGCAGATTTGTCGCCAAAATTATTAATGCAGAATTAGCGGGTAAACCCCGGACTAAATTTAAATATATCGATAAAGGTAATCTTGCAACTATCGGCAAAGCAAAAGCAGTGGGAGAAATAAAAGGATTTAAAATTTATGGATTGATTGCATGGCTTATGTGGTCATCCATCCACATTTTTTATTTGATTGGATTTAAAAACAGATTTAGAGTTATGATTGAATGGATATGGTATTATATAACCAATAAAAGAGGAACAAGATTAATTGTGGGTAAATAATTAGTATAGGCTTGATAAAGCATTTGCCTTAGTTTAGTTTTCAAAAAACAAAACTACTACTTTTTGAAACCTGTTAAATATCTTAATATAATAGTAATAATAATTTGTCTCTGGCCGGGTAAAGCCGCCGCTCAAAATGATTATAACTCAATTGTTGTTACTGATACAATTCCTGTTAACTTTCAAAATCATTATTCAATTTCATCAGTTAACATAATCCCCGGTTCAGAGCTCATTTACCTCAAATCGAAAAAACTGACTCCAAATGATTACTTATTTACTTATTCACAATCCTCGTTTACACTTTCTGATTCACTTCCGTATTCAATTTTTGATACGCTAATAGTTACCTACAAGTCGTTTAAACTATCTCTAAAAAAAGAATATAAAAGAAGAAGCCTTGTGGTTAAGTTTGATGAGAAATCCGGTGATACCGTAAGTGTTTTAACCGCTGCTGGTGGATTTACACCGGACGCAATATTCGGTTCGGATATGCAAAAAAGCGGTACGATCGTTCGAGGTTTTACTGTGGGAACTACAAAAGATTTTTCGCTGAACAGCGGATTAAGATTGCAGCTTTCAGGTAGAATTTCAGATGATATTGAAATAGTGGCAGCATTAACTGATGAGAATACACCTATTCAGCCTGAAGGAAATACTGAACGACTTGAAGAACTTGACAAAGTATTTATTCAGGTTAAGCATCAAAATGTTGTTGGAACTTTCGGGGATTATCAGGTAAAACAACGATTTGGAGAATTTGGTGTTATCGATCGCAAGCTGCAGGGGTTAATGGGTGAGTTTTCTTTTTCCGATGTTAATGGATATGTGTCAATTGCTAATTCTAGAGGTAAATTTAATTCCAACAATTTTAATGGTTCAGATGGAGTGCAGGGTCCGTATAGATTAAGCGGGTTGAACAATGAACGTGATATTATCATCATTGCCGGTACAGAAAAAGTATTTCTTGACGGAGTTGAATTAAAGCGTGGAGAAAATAATGATTACACGATTGAATACTCAAATGCTACTATTACTTTTACTCCAAATCGTTTAATAACTTCAGCAAGCAGAATTAGTGTTGATTTTGAATATACTGACAGACAATTTACCCGAAGTTTTTTTGGGGCGGGTACATCAACAAAACTCTTTAAAGATAAACTCCAGATTAAAGCTCAATATATGCGTGAAGGTGATGATCAGGATTCCCCGATTGATATTTCATTAAGCGATGAAGATAAAAATGCATTATCACTTGCGGGTGACGATCGTAATAAGGCTGTTAAATCGGGTGTAAAAATAGCCGAGCCGGATTCACTCGGAGTTATTAAAGGAATTTATACCAAGATTGATACAGTATTTAACAGCACAGCATATTCATATTACGTATATAATCCGGGTGATTCACTTTCACTTTATAACGTAAGTTTCAGTTATGTCGGGGAAGGGAAAGGTGATTACAACAGACAAAGTCTTGGTTACTATAATTTTGTCGGAATAGGTAACGGAAGTTATCTTCCAATAATTTTTCTTCCGCTTCCTCAATTAAAACAAATGGGCAACATTGTTGTGGATGTAAATCCATTCCAGAATGTTACACTAAGCCTGGAGTATGCGGGAAGTTTATGGGATAAAAACAGATTATCTGCACTGGATGATGGTGATAACTATGGGTACGCAAGAAACATCTCATTAAAAATTTCTCCAACCCAAATAGTTCTAGGTGATTTGGATCTTGGAAAAGCCGGATTAACTTTTCGCGACAGATTTATTCAAGGCAAGTTTACAGCGTTGGATAGATTTGATGATGTTGAGTTTAGCAGAAATTATAATTCTGCTTCACAAACAGAATCCCGGGATGAATCTCTTAGAGAAATTGGTGTTTCGCTTCAGCCGATCCAGACTCTAACAATTAATTCCTCGGCGGGATATCTAAAAAAAGGTGATGATTTTTCATCAGATCGATATAACAATACTTTAAGATTTTCTGATTCCCAAAATTTTAATCTTGAGTACAACCTTGATTATGTTAAATCAACAAACATTACACTAAAAAGTAATTGGTTAAGACATAAAGGAAATGCATTTTATACTTTTTGGCAATTGAAACCGGGACTTGAATTTCTTGCTGAGGATAAAGAAGATATCCGTTCACAAAACGATTCACTGCTTTCAGGCAGTTTGAAATATTTTGAATACTCGCCGTATCTTGAATTAATGGAGATATCCGGTTTCAGGATGTTAACAAAATTTTCCTTGCGTGATGATTACATCCCGCTTAACGGCACCATGATTAAGGAATCAAATTCAAAGACATACTCGGTTGAATTAAATTATAAAGGGATTCGTGAGGTGAACACAAATCTTGTATTTACTTTTCGAAACAAAAATTATGAAGATCTTTTAAAGGTCAAAGGTTTTCTGGATAATGAAACAATTCTCATTCGTTCCAGAACAAAATTTACTTTCTGGGAAAGATTATTAAATGGTGATCTTTATTATGAAGTGTCAACTCAAAAATCTGCCCGGCTTCAAAAAGTTTTTGTACGGGTTCAGCAGGGAACAGGTAATTATACTTATCTCGGCGATTTAAATAACAATGGAATTGCTGACGAAAATGAATTTGAACCAACTTTGTTTGATGGAGATTACATTCAGGTTACTTTACCAACGGATGAATTATTTCCTGTTATAGATTTAAAGACAAGCACAAGATGGAAAATAAATTTTTCAGAATTGGTTGATCAAAACTCGCTTATCGGGAAAATTGTTGCTCCGGTTTCAACAGAAACATTCTGGCGCATCGAAGAAAACAGCAGAGAAACAGCTTACGGAAATATTTATCTACTTAAACTTTCAACCTTTCAGAATGAACGAACAACTATTCGTGGATCAAATTATATTCAGCAGGATTTTTTTCTATTTGAAACCGATCAGGAACTTTCTTTTAGATTTAGATTTACTCAACGTACCGCACTTAATGAATTCAGCAGCGGTTTTGAAAGATATTATAACCGTGAAAGAAGTTTAAGAATTAAATTTAAAATGATAAAAGAAATATCAAATCAAACGGATCTTGTAAACCAGATAGACAATGTTAGTGCTCCGGTAAACTCATCAAGAATAAGAGAAATAAATACAAATAACGTTATATCGGAATTTTCATACCGACCGGATAGAAATATTGAAGTTGGTTTTCGTATCAAAGCCGGCAGAAGTGAAGATACACATCCGGCAATTCCAACCATAATAGATTTAAATTCTCAGTTGATAAGATTTAACTTATCATTTCTTGGAACAGGAAGGTTAAGAGTGGAAATTGAACGTAACGAATTAAATGCTAACGCAACTCAGAATGTCATCCCGTACGAACTTACAAACGGCAATCAGATTGGGAAAAATTATTATTGGCGATTAAATTTTGATTATAAACTTTCATCATTTCTGCAAACAACTCTTAGTTATGATGGAAGGGTGCAGGGTGCAAATAAGGTAGTTCACACTGCACGTGCAGAAGCCAGAGCGTATTTTTAAATGAACAATTAACAAATAACAATTTGTCACACCAAGTGGAGTCGAAGTGTGATCTTTATAGAGTACAATCATGAAAATAATATCAAACTTAATTGAAGCACACATTTTCCGTGAGCAAAATGGAGATTTAGAGTTTTTACTTCTTAAAAGAGCGCCATATCAGTACTATCCAAATTTGTGGCAAATGGTTTCCGGAAAAATCAAAGAAAATGAAACTGCATATAAAACAGCATTACGTGAGATAGAAGAAGAAACAGGATTGACTCCGGAAAAATTCTGGGTTGCTCCAACTGTAAATTCTTTTTACTCACCCGATGGCGATTACATTTGTTTACTTCCTGTGTTTTCAGCAAAAGTTAAATTTGATAGTCAAGTTATTCTGAGTAAAGAGCATACTGAATTTAAATGGGTAAATCCTGAAGAAGCCAAGAAATTGCTGGCATGGGATGGACAACGAAAATCAGTCGATGTAATTGTCGATTATTTTCTTAACAGAAATTCTTTTCTCAATTTTATTGAAATAAATTTATAATCGTTATTGCGCGGAATGAAATGACGAAGCAATCTGTCATCCATTTTTATTATCGTTTCGAATCCCGATAAAAACGGGGTAAACTCCGATAGGAATCTTTTTCACCAATATTAAAAGATTTCTCAGGTGGGATTTGCAATCCTTCCAAATAACTTTACTAGTTCTTCCCATTTACTTCTTACTTCCGGCAATAACATCACTTCTGCAAAATCATCTTTTTAGTTACAGCAAATTCGCCGGCTTGCAATCGATAGAAATAAATACCCGAAGCCAGATTCTTGAAACTTGATCCAATATTAAATTCTATTTCGTAAGAACCGGCTGGTCTATATTCGTTAACAAGAGTTGCAACTTCATTTCCTAAAACATCATAGACTTTTAGAATTTGCCAGCTTCCAACCGGGCACTTCCAACTTATTCTTGTGGAAGGATTAAACGGATTCGGGTAATTCTGTCCTAATGAAAAATCTTGCGGAATTGCTTCTTCATTCTGAACATCAGTTACGGGTACTGCAGCAAGAAAATATGGATCAGCAATGGCATTTTGATATGCAGCCAATGATGCAGCTGAAGAATTAATTCTCCAATCCGTATAAACTGTGCCTTCTGTTTTTGCAACATGGAACCAGGTAGCTGCTTTAATTTTTGGATAACCGAATTTAAGCCACGTAAGATATGCATCTGTAATCCATTGGCTTTTTGTTCCACCCTGTTCAACACATGCAAACTCACCAAGCATTATTGGTTTCCCGTAATCTTTAAATTTGTGATAAAGAGTATTAAAGGCATTAAAAAAAGTTATCCAATTTGACCATGTTTGAGTTGTTCCAAAATTGTATCCATCAAATCCAATCCAGTCCACATAACTATCTCCCGGATAATACGCTTCAGGAACATTCCATGCTTCATTCGGTGAACTTCCGTTATTCGGACACCAAACCCAAACCACGTTATCTGCATTTTGTGCTTCAAATAAATCGTGAACTCTTTGATAAGCCGCAATAAATCTTTCCGGTCCATCTGCTTTGGTCGGATCTCCAAATCCTGTTAAAGTACCGCCGCCGTTATTTGCACCACCGTATGTGTACCAATCTCCGTTAAACTCGTGACCCAATCTTATAAAAAGAGGCTTGCCCCAATTTTTAACTTGTGTGGCGTATCCATTTATATAACTATCATAAGAACCATTGAGGATCGAATTCAAAGGATACGGAGTTCCAGGTACCTGCGGCATCCAGGTGATATGAGGAACTGCACCATTATTATCTATTTGAGTACACTTGGCTGCTGGAAAATCCGGTACTGTATTGTTGGGCCATCCGGTAAAGAACATCTCTATTGCAATATTTTTTCCTGCTAACGATTCAAAACTAGCCTGAGAATCATCCCCTGTAAATGCCGAGTGATAACATCCTGTTTCCGGAATTGGTACTTGTGCAAAAACAGCAAGTGAAAACAAAACTGATAACATTAATATTTTTTTCATTTGATAACCTTTCATCAAAAAATAATTATGCAACAATAAAGCCAGCATTAACACAAATCGATAACGTGTTTTTGTTTATTAAATCAATTTTTCTAAAAGTCCATAATCTATTTTAGAAAATTAATTATTATAACAATAAAATGAATTTATCAGTTTCATAATTATTAATATTGATACAATGATATATTTGGGAAGTTAAGGGTTTTTAATAACATTTACCTTTACAAAATATTGTGCATTCTGCGTGTATTTTTCTATTTTTCCGGCGTCATTTATTCACAATTTAATCAGGAGTAAGTTTTGGGTTTACTAGTTGTAGGTTCACTCGGTTTGGATACAGTTGCAACGCCATTTGATAAAGTTGAAGATGCTTTGGGCGGATCAGCAACTTATATTTCACTTGCCGCAAGTTACTTTGGCGGACCTGTGGAATTAGTTGGTGTGGTCGGCAGCGATTTTCCAAAAGAGTATATAAAAATTATGCAGGATCATAATGTAGATGTTGAAGGTTTGCAGATAATTGAAGGCGGTAAAACTTTTAAGTGGTCCGGCAAGTATCATTATGATTTGAATGTTCGCGATACACTTTTAACCGAGTTAAATGTTTTCCAGAATTTTAATCCCGTTATTCCTGATAATTTTAAAAAATCAAAATATGTTTGTCTTGGAAATATTGATCCGGTACTGCAAGCAAAAGTTTTGGATCAGATGGAAGATCCGCAATTTATTGTTTGCGATACAATGAACTTTTGGATTGAAGGTAAAAAGGATGAGCTATTGCAATTACTTCCAAGGGTTGATGTTCTGATTATTAATGACAGCGAAGCAAGATTACTTGCACACGAACCGAATTTAATTCGCGCAGCAAGAAAAATCCGGGAACTCGGTCCAAAAATTCTTATCATTAAAAAAGGCGAGCACGGGGCATTGTTGTTCGCAGGCGAAACAGTATTTTCAGCACCGGCATATCCGATGGAAACAATATTTGATCCAACAGGAGCAGGTGATTCTTTTGCCGGCGGATTTACAGGTTACTTATACAAAACACGTGATCTTTCTCCGGACAGTTTAAAACGTGCAGTTATATACGGAAGCACTATGGCTTCCTTCTGTGTCGAAAAATTCAGCACACGCGGATTGGAAGATTTATCTTATTTACAGATATCGGATCGTTACAGAGAATTTATGATGCTTTCAAGATTTGATGAACAGGAATAGTGTAAAGTAATTTTATAATTTGTCATTCCTGCGAAAGCAGGAATCCAGATTATCTATCGTAAAATGGATTTCCGTTTGCACCAGAATAACATCATCCCTAAAAACAACAATGAATAATTATTACTCAATAAAATTTATAGATGATCATCTTTCATTTTTAGATCAGACAAAACTTCCTTTGCACGAGGTTTATATTGAAACAGATGACTACGAACGAATTGCCGTTGCAATTGAAAGACTGGAATTGCGCGGTGCTCCTTTAATTGGAATATCTGCGGCGTTTGCATTAGCATTATCATTCAAAAATATTTCATCAAATCACGAAGAGCATTTTAATAAAGTTTATAATAGATTAGCTAAAACCCGTCCAACTGCTGTAAATCTATTTTATGCTCTGGATAGAATGAAAAAAGTATTTGAAGCGATCGGGGATTATTCTAAAAGTTATCAATCATTACTTGACGAAGCCAAAGCCATTTATGATTATGAAGTACACTGTTCAAATAAAATTGGTGAGCATGGTTTTAATATCTTCACAAAAAAATCCAATATACTTACACATTGCAATACAGGCGCACTTGCTACTGCAGGATTTGGAACGGCATTCGCTGTAATCAAAAAAGCATTTGATGAAGGGTATGTAAATCACGTTTACGCTGATGAAACACGACCATTGTTACAAGGATTGCGATTAACTTCATACGAACTTGAGAAAAATGGAATCCCGTTTACTGTTCAAACAGATTCTATGGCTGCTGTATTAATGCAGCAAGGCAAAGTTGATCTTGTAATAACGGGAGCAGATAGAATTGCATTAAACGGTGACAGTGCAAACAAAGTTGGTACCTATAATCTTGCTGTACTTTGTAATTATCATAACATTCCATTTTACATTGCTGCTCCATCAACTACAATAGATAGAAAAATTCCAACCGGCGGGGATATTGAAATTGAATACCGAAACGGCTCCGAAATTTTAGCAATAAACGGCAATCAAATTGCTGATCCTAAACTCAAAACTTTCTCACCAGCTTTTGATGTTACGCCTGCACATTTAATTAAAGGCATAATAACTGAAGAAGACATATACTTCTTTCCGTATAATTTTATAAGATGAGCGATATTATAAAAACTGAAGCAGTCGTGCTTTCCAAAATTAATTATGGAGATACGAGCAGCATTGTCAGTCTTTACACTGAATCAGATGGAAAATTATCAGTAATTGTAAAAGGGGGAAGAAGTTCTAAATCAAAAACGGGAAAAATAATTGATCCGCTTAATCATCTTCAGGTAATTTTTTACAAAAAAACATCCAGAGAACTTCAGATACTTTCTGATGCAAATTTAATTTCACATTTTGTAAACATTAAAGAAAATCTTGATGCAACAAAGTATTCATTTGCAATTATTGAACTGATCAAAACCCTTTCACCTGAAAATGAATCTAACAATAAACTATTTAATGGACTTTTAAAAATATTAAAGATGATTGATGAGAAGAACGAAGCTCCTGCATTTCTATTCGGAAGATTTTTGCTTTTCTTTTTATCAGAATTAGGTTATGAACTTTCAATTAACAAATGTGTTATATGCGGAAAAAATGTCACTCCTGATCAAACAGTAGGATTTGATTTTCAATCCGGCTTTATATGTTCTGATTGTTTTGTATCACACACAGGATTTGAGAGTATTTCGCCGGAACTTTTTGAACTAATTTATTGTCTAAAAGCCAATAAAAGTACAAAAAAATTTAATGTTGATTTAATGGACAGATTTAATTTATTATTGGAACGTTACCTTAAATTTCATGTAAATGATTTCAAAGGTATACAATCATTACAAATATATAAGTAGAGGATTTATAGATATCTGCGATACCAATGATCAAAAAGTGAATCTTATTATTAACAAAAATATATTGGAGAGTAAAAATGAAAATTAAGGGAATCGTAGCTGCAGTTTCGCTTGTTGCCGTTGGTGTATTATTCGGAGCATTACTGGTTTCCGGATTTGGATTGGTAAGACCGGGTTGGGCAGATATAAATCTTGGTGCTAATCATCCGCCTGTAAATTTAGATGCTGACGCAACTTCATTTTCAAAAGCATTTATTGAAGTTGCCGATAAGGTTACACCGGCAATAGTTCAAATTAATGTTGTTGCTGAAAGAGAAAATCCGCATCAGGATTTTTTCTTTTTTCCATTCGATGATAAACTGCCTAAAGAACAACAGGGTTCAGGCAGCGGTATAATAATTTCTGATGACGGATACATTCTTACAAATAATCACGTAGTTGAAAAAGCTACTAAAGTAACTGTTGGATTATATGATAAAAGAACTTTCTCAGCAAAAGTTGTTGGTACAGATCCGCTAACTGATCTTGCTGTAATAAAAATTGATGCTGAAAATTTGACTACTGCTTATCTTGGAGATTCTGATAATCTTAAAGTAGGGCAGTGGGTAATGGCAATTGGTAATCCGCTTTCACTTTCTTCCACAGTTACTGCAGGTATTGTAAGTGCAATAGGTAGAGGTTCATTAGGATTAATTCGTGATAGTTACGGCGTTGAAAATTTTATTCAAACCGATGCAGTTATTAATCCAGGAAACAGCGGCGGTGCAATGGTCGATTTATCCGGCGCTGTAGTTGGAATAAATTCTGCAATAGCCACACAAGGAACCGGAACATATATAGGATATGGATTTGCAATTCCGATTAATTTAGCGAAGAGTGTGGCAAAAGAAATTATTGCATATGGAAAAGTTAATCGTGGTTATATTGGCGTAAATATTGGCGAGGTAAATGACGCTCTTGCAAAATCAGTCGGATTGGATAAACCGCGTGGAATAATTATCCAGAGTATTCTTGATGGAAGTGCAGCTTCAGAAACTGATTTAAAAGCCGGTGATATTATCTTATCTATTGACGGTAAAGAAGTAAATCAACCAAATCAATTGCAGAGTTATGTAGCCTCTAAATCTGCTGGTACAACTATTTCATTAAAAATCTATAGAGATGGAAAAGAAATAGATAGAAAAGTAACTCTCAAAGCTCGTGACAATGATGCAACCACTAAACCTGTTTCCAAAATTGATGATGAGAGTTCCAAAAATGAATCCAAATCCAACACTGTAAATTTTGAAAGTCTGGGTTTAACTGTAAAAAACTTAAGTGCAAAAGATAAGGAAAACCTAAAAGTCAATAACGGTGTGTTGATAACAAATGTAGAAAGTTTTAGCAAAGCGGAGGATCAGCGTTTATTTAGCGGATTGGTAATTGTTGAAGCTGAAAAGAAAAAGGTTTCTGATGTGAATTCTTTTGAGAAAATTATAGATAGTAACAAGGGAAAAGCTGTATTATTAAAAGTTCAGGATAAAGATGGTAATACCAGATATGTTGGATTAGAAATTCCTGAATAGTTAAAAATTATTTAATTAGAGGCTGTCTTCGTGCAGTCATTCCGAACTTGTTTCGGAATCTCAATATCAGAATTTTTATTTATTGAGAACCTGAAACAAGTTAAGGTTGACAAATTACTTCGGAGACAGCCTCTTTTTTTTTATATTTGCTAAAAGCATCGGAGAGTTAATGATAAGATTTCTTACTGCTGGTGAATCACACGGTAAAGCTTTAACTGTTATTGTGGATGGTTTCCCATCAAATCTAAAAATTTCTGAAGATTATATTAATAGTCAATTAAAACGAAGACAGTTCGGTTACGGACGTGGTTTACGAATGAAGATAGAATCTGATAAAGCAGAAATATTATCAGGAGTAAGATTTGGTAAAACACTCGGTTCGCCTGTTGCTATGTTAATTTTGAATAAAGATTGGGATAACTGGCAGACTTTGATGTCAGTTGAATCTATAAATAATAAAGTTGAAAAAATTTCAATTCCTCGTCCCGGCCATGCTGATCTTGTCGGGGTTTCAAAATATAATTTTGATGATATACGAAATTCAATTGAACGATCATCAGCAAGAGAAACAGCGGCACGTGTTGCAGCAGGAACAATTGCAAGAAGACTGCTTGAGGATTTTGGAATTACAATTGGAAGTTTTGTTGAAAGCATCGGCGGAATTTATCCTGAAAAGAATTTTGCAGAAAAACTGTACCACAATAAATTGCCAGTAAATTTTTTCGCACAATCCATTTCTGATAAGTCGGATAAAAGTCTGGTTCGTGTTTTAGAATTAGAACAAGAAAGTAAAATAATTCGTAAAATTAAATCAGCAAAAAAAAACGGTGATACTCTTGGAGGTACGTTTTTTACTATTGCCTCTGGTGTACCGGTAGGACTTGGCAGCTTCATGAATTACGATACAAAACTTGATGCTGAAATCGCCCAATCTTTTATGTCTATTAATGCGGTTAAAGCTGTTGAGATTGGTGAAGGATTTTTACTGGCAGAAAAGTTTGGTTCAAAATCTCACGATGAAATTATTTTGAAGAAAGATATTATTGGAAGAAAGACAAATCGTGCAGGTGGAATTGAAGGTGGAGTTTCAACAGGATTACCTATAATTGTGCGTGCAGCTATGAAACCAATAGCCACATTAATGTCGCCTATAGAAAGTGTAAACTTATCAACGATGAAAAAAGTTGATGCTAGACGGGAACGAAGTGATTTTGTAGCTGTACCGGCTTGTGCTGTGATTGCAGAATCAATGCTCGCGTGGTCAATTGCCAAATTCTTTTTACAAAAATTTGGTGGAGATTCACTGGAAGAACTGAAAGACAATTACTCATCCTACAATAAAAAATTATTCGGAAGAATTAAAAAAAATTTTAAGAGGTAAGATTGATTAGAATACAAAAGTTTACCTTCAACATTTTTTCAGAAAATACTTTTGTTCTTTGGGATGACGAATCCCTGGCAAGTGCGATTGTTGATCCGGGCTGCAGTGATCAATTTGAAGAAACAGAACTTACAGATTTCATTCTGCAAAATAATTTAATTGTAAAATACCTTATTAACACACATTGTCATATCGATCATATTCTGGGTTGTGAGTTTGTAAAAGAAAAATTTAATCCGGTTTACTTTGCCCCGGAATTAGATATCCCATTGATGCAAAATGCAAAAAAGCAGGCCGAAACCGTTGGGATTAATTTCTCAATATCAATTTTACCTGATAAATATTTAAGTGAAAATTTAGAACTTAACATCGGGAAGTACTTATTAAAATTTCTTTTTACTCCCGGTCATACGCCGGGTGAATATTGTATTTACATCCCGGAAATAAAATCCTGTATAACAGGTGATGTGCTTTTTTATGATAGTATCGGGCGAACTGATTTGTGGGGCGGAAATTACGATTTGCTGATAAAAAGTATTAATGAAAAGTTGTTGACACTTCCTGATGATACAAAAATTTATCCCGGACACGGGACCGAAAGCTTAATCGCAAGAGAAAAAAAACTGAATCCTTTTTTAAAATAAGCACCCAACAGGTAGAAAATGAAAAACAAACTTGATGATCTGACTAAACGAATTGAATCTGCTAAAATCGGCGGCGGCTTACACCGGATTAAAAGTCAGCACGAAAAAGGAAAATTAAGTGCCAGGGAAAGAATAGAATTACTGGTTGATGAAGGCAGTTTTGATGAAATAGGTATGTTCGTAAAGCATCGTGCAACTGATTTTGGTTTAGATAAACAAAATTTTCCGGGTGATGGCGTTGTAACCGGATTTGCAAAAATTGATGGAAGACCTGTGACATTATTTTCACAGGATTTTACAGTCTTTGGAGGCTCGCTTTCCGAAACACATGCAGAAAAAATAGTAAAGATTATGAAACTTGCTATGAAGGCAGGTATTCCAATTATCGGATTAAATGATTCAGGTGGTGCAAGAATACAGGAGGGGGTAAACAGTCTTGGCGGATATGCAGATATATTTTTATTAAATACTCTTGCATCGGGAGTTGTACCACAAATTTCAGTCATACTCGGTCCATGTGCCGGTGGTGCTGTCTATTCACCGGCAATTACAGATTTTGTTTTTATGACTCGCAAAACGAGTCATATGTTTGTAACCGGTCCAAATGTAGTGAAGACCGTAACGCACGAAGATGTCTCTTTTGAAGATCTGGGCGGCGCTGATACGCATTCCCAAAAAAGCGGTGTTGCACATTTTGCTTTTGACAATGAAATAGAAACATTATTAAATGTAAAAAAATTATTAAGTTACATTCCGTTAAACTTTAAAGACAAACCGGATTTTATAGAGTTCAATCAAAATGGAATAACAGAAAATGAACAACTTACCTCAATAATACCTGATACTCCAAATAAACCTTATGATATGAAAGAAGTAATTTTAAATCTGGTGGATAATGAGGATTTTTTTGAAGTGCATAAATATTATGCAGAAAATATAATTTGTGGTTTTGCCAGACTGGGTGGAATGAGCGTCGGAATTGTCGCTAATCAACCGCAAGTTTTGGCGGGAGTTTTAGACATCAATGCATCGGTAAAAAGTGCAAGGTTCGTCAGATTTTGTGATGCTTTTAACATTCCTTTGCTTGTTTTGGTAGATGTTCCCGGATTTTTACCTGGCACAGAACAGGAATGGAATGGCATCATCAGACATGGAGCAAAATTGTTATTTGCTTTTAGTGAGGCAACGGTACCAAAGGTCACATTGATTACAAGAAAAGCCTACGGCGGTGCCTATGATGTTATGAATTCAAAACACATTCGTGGTGATTTTAATTATGCTTGGCCATCAGCTGAAATTGCAGTTATGGGTCCAAAAGGCGCAGTAGAAATTATATTTAAGAAAGAAATAGAATCATCAGAAAATCCTGAAAAAGAGCTTGAGAAAAAATTGAGTGAATACATTGCAAAATTTGCCAATCCTTACATTGCTGCTGAGCGTGGATTTTTGGATGATGTAATTGATCCCAAGCAGACAAAAAGAGTACTGATTAATGCATTTGAATTATTAAAAGATAAGGTAGATTTGACCCCCAGAAAAAAACATAATAATATACCTTTATAATTTTTAACTGTTTATAAAACTAAGCTTTAGCTTAATTGATTTAAAATTTTACTTGATTAAACCATAATGATAATATATATTGCATAAGCCAAATTTAAATCCCGGAGTATTAATGAAGAAATTTATTCTGATTCCCACAGTTGTCCTTGTTTCCTTTTTGCTAGCATCCTGCGGTAGCTCACCTGAAATTTCAAATCAACAACAAATTGAAAATACAGAAAACTCAAGCAGAGTTGGAATTGTTTCTGAAATGATGGAAGAAGCCCGACAATATTACGTTTTAGCCTTAAGAAAACAGGACTTAAATAGCACTAAAGAAACTGTTGAGAATTATGAAGCTGCCTTAAGAATTATTAATAACTTAAGTTACTATCCTGGCATAGACGAAAATGCTTCATATCAGGAATTAGAAAGTTCCATAATAGATGATTACAAAAATTTTGTTGATGGATTAAATGAATTGCCCGAAGGGATTTCATTTGCCGCTTATGAAGAATGGATGAGAGAATCTGTTCCGGAAATAGAAGTTACAACTGCTGAAGTTGATGAAACCAGAAGAGTTGTTATACCAGCTGATATTCCTTTAGAAATCAATTCATATGTTGAACAATGGATAACCTATTTTACCGGCAAGGGCAGTGGAGCTATGAGAAGATGGCTTGAAAGATCCGGTAAGTATTTCCCGATGATGACGAAAGTATTCCAGGAAGTTGGAGTACCTCAGCAATTAGTTTATTTAAGTATGATGGAAAGCGGATTAAATCCCACTGCCAGATCCTGGGCAAGTGCAGTCGGTTTATGGCAATTTATTAAGGGTACAGGAAAATTATACGGATTGGAAACAAGCTTTTATTTTGATGAGAGAAGAGATCCGGTTAAATCAACTTATGCGGCAGCCAGACATCTTAAAGACCTTTACACTAGTTTAGGTGACTGGTATTTAGCCTTAGCAGCTTATAACTGTGGAGAAGGCAGAGTGACACGTGCTCTAAGAAAAGCAAGAGATAACTCATTTTGGTCTGTACGTCCGCACCTTCCAAAAGAAACCAGAAATTATGTACCTATTTACATTGCTGTAAGCATTATCGCAATGGAACCTGAAAAGTATGGATTTACAAATATCGAATTTCATAAACCCTATGAATATGATACTTACACTGTTGATGGAGCAATAGATTTACAGTTTCTTTCAAGTTGTGCAAACACCGATTTGAATACTTTACAGGAGATGAATCCTGAATTAACACAATTATCGACTCCATCGAATTACTCAGGAGGATATCCGTTAAAAATTCCAAGAGGTTCTTTAGAAATATTTGCATCCAATATGAAGAATATTCCTGAATCCGCAAGAAGAACCTTTTTAGTCCATACAGTTAAAAAAGGTGAAACCGTTACTAAAATAGCAAACCGCTATGGAATTTCTAAAAATGAATTGGCTGATGCGAATAATATCACCACCAAATCAAAATTGTATTCCGGAGTTCAGTTAAAAATCCCGGTACTAAAAAATGTAAATGGTAATAGCTTTGATGATAATACTGATACGCAGGTTGCACTCGATCAGAATAATCAAAGTGGAAATGATGATTATATCTCTCCCTATGCAGTATTAAATACTAATAACAACGTTACTTCAAGCGAAACAGACGAGTCTAATTCAGAATCCATTTCTGATGATAATAATGAGGACGTAGCAATTAACGAAACAGATGTTATAGTTGAAGAACCAAGTACTTCTATCATTCCGGAAGGAACGGTTGCAGTTTCTTATCGTGTTAAAAATGATGATAGTTTGTTAGGTATTGCTGACCTGTTCAATTCGAGAGTAAGTGATATTCGAAACTGGAATAATATTCCTTATACATCTACAATAAAAGTTGGACAGACACTAAATATTTATGTTCCTGAAGAAATGAAGGATTATTACGCATCCCTGGACAAGACAACTGAAATTGAAACTGATAGTAAAATTGTTACTACCAGCACCAGTAAGATGAATAAGAATTCCGGCGTTTTTTATCATAAGATTAGAAGAGGCGAAAATCTTGGTTTGATTGCAGCTAAATATGGAGTAAGTGTTAATCAATTAAGAGATTGGAACAATATTTCCGGAAACAAAATAATGTCGGGTCAAAATCTCCGCATTTATCCTGATGGAAATAATAATGTTGCTGTAAATGATACTAAAAATACAGTCAATTCAAAAAATAATTTGTATAAGTACAAAGTTAAAAGAGGCGATAATTTAAGTGAGATTGCTGAAAAATTTGGCGTGTCTTTACAACAGGTAAAAAAATGGAATAACATTTCAGGAAATCATATTGCTGCTGGAAAAACTTTAAAAATCTACAACAGTACAAAAACTTCTTCTTTAGGTGATAACACTTCAAAGAATTCATCAAACATTAATTATTATAGAATTAAACCTGGTGATTCAATTGGAAGTATTGCTGAGAAATATGGTGTAAAAATATCCGACATTCAAAGATGGAATAGTATATCAGGTAATAAGATATTAGCAGGCAATACCCTTAAAATATATTCTGATAGTAATATTAATGATATACCAAATGAAACTACCAAATCAACTAAAAATGTTAAATCAAATCAGCAAAGTTATACTGTAAAATCAGGTGATTCACTTTATTCTATTGCTACCCAAAATAAAACTACGGTTGCAAAATTGAAATCACTTAATAATTTAAATACAAATAATATTAAAGCAGGACAACAATTAAGAATTAACTAACCAATATATTTATTTACTGAGCCGTTAGGGGTGTTATCCCGCTACCCGTGGGATATCTGAGATAATACCCTAAAACCTGATCTGGGTAATTCCAGCGTAGGAAAACGGGCTAAGAATGATTTTTTTCGATAGCCGTTTCTCCAACGGCTATTTTTTTTGGAGTAATTTTATGAAAAAAATAATCATTCTTTTACATTTACTTACTTTTCAAATATTTCCTCAGACAATCACTTTACACGGATTTATCAGAGACGCTGACTCAAAAGCAAATTTACAATTTGCGAATATATTTATTAAAGGAACCGGAAATGGAACTACATCAAATGAAACGGGTAACTTTTCAATTTCCGGCAATTTTAAAAAAACTGATACTTTAGTTGTAAGCTACATAGGTTACAAAAGTTTTATCTCTCAATTAGCAGATTTAAAATCTGAACTACTTACAATCTATCTCCAGAAAATAATTTTACCATCTCAAACAATTCTTGTGGAAGCTGGTTTAGGTAAAAATGGTATAACACCAATAGCATTTGATGCAATCAGTAAAGCAGAAATCCAAAAAGATTATATCGTCCAGGATATTCCAAATTATCTTAGTCAATTACCATCAACCACTTTTTATTCAGAAAATGGAAATGGAATTGGTTATAACTACTTAAGCATTCGGGGATTTGATCAAAGAAGAATTTCAGTTTCTGTAAATGGAATTCCTCAAAACGATCCTGAAGATCACAATGTTTATTGGCTTGATTTTCCCGATTTGCTTTCTAGTACAGAATTAATTCAAGTGCAGCGTGGAGCGGGTTCAGGAGTTACAGGATATCCTGCCATCGGCGGATCTATTAATATTATCACCTCACCATTTTCAGATCAGGCACAAGTAAACTTTTCAGCATCAGTTGGAAGTTTTAATACAAGAAAATATAGTGCTGCTTTTTCAAGCGGACTTATAAATAATAAATATTCAATTTATTCAAAACTATCTCAGATTTTAAGTTCAGGATATAGAAATTCTTCCTGGTCAAAATTAAATTCATATCATTTTTCAGTGGTCAGATATGATGAAAAACTTACGAGTCAAATAAACTTATACGGTGGTCCTATTTCTGATGGTCTCGCTTATACTGGGATTGCGAAATTTGCTATCAATGATAAAAAGCTGCGTAAAGAAAATTATTCTTACTGGGAGGCTGATCAAAGTGGCTACACTTATACTCTTAACAGAAGATATGAGGAAATTGAAAATTTTTCTCAACCTCATTTTGAATTATTGAATGAGTATCAATTAAATGATAAGATTAAAATAAACTCAGCTCTGTTTCTGGTACTTGGTTCAGGATTTTTTGATTATGATGGCTCGTGGTCGGTTTATTATAATGATTATTTTAGATTGAAAGAAAATGGTTTTGATAGTAGCTACGTTCCGCAAAATGCATTAATAAGAGCGCAGGTTGAAAACAAACAATTTGGATGGATTCCAAGAATAAGTATTAAACATGCAAATGGTACTTTTATTCTTGGCGGTGAGTTTAGACTTCATCGATCAGATCATTGGGGTAATATTAATTTTGCTGAAAACCTGCCGCCGGGAATTATAAAAGAATATCAATATTATTTTTATAATGGTTATAAAAATATTTTTAATGGATTTGTTCATGAATCTTATGATCTAAATAAAAATATTAATATTCTTGCTGAACTACAGCTTGCTTATCATAAATACAGACTTTACAATGAAAAATATTTAAATAATGATTTTTCAGTAAGTGATTTATATTTAAATCCAAGGGTTGGAATAAATTATAAAATAAATCAAATGCATAATATTTTTATTTCATTTGCACGGGTAACGCGTGAACCCAGATTAAAAAATTATTACGATGCCGCCGAATCAAGTGCCGGTGAAATTCCTCAATTTGAATTAAATTCAAATGGAACATATGATTTTAATTCTCCACTCGTAAAACCCGAAACAATGAATGATATTGAAGCAGGCACCTCTTTTAGTAACGATAATTTTAATTTTAATGTAAATCTTTTTTACATGCTATTTAAAGATGAAATAATTAAAAACGGTAAAGTCGATAGATTTGGTCAGCCGATAACCGGAAATGTTGATCAGACCACGCACGTGGGAATTGAAGTTGGCACATTGATCAAATTATTTGAAAGTATTGAAATATTTGGTAACGCCAGTTACAGCAAAAATAAAATTTCAAATGGTAAATATTTTTTAACTAATACAACTTTTATTGATATTTCAGAGAACAGCATCAGCGGTTTTCCAGAATTCCTATCAAATTTAGGAATTCAATTTTATTCAAATGGAATCTTTCTAAAATTAAATGCTAAGTATGTTGGAAAGTTTTATTCTGATAATTTTGATGATAAACTTTCAGAATATTTGCAAAAATATCCATCCTTTGTTGATTACAATGATAACGTTAATAATTCATACTTTGTAGTTGATTTTTTTGGAAGTTATGACGTAAAGCTGTTTAACGGTTTGACTAATTCAAAAATTTATCTTCAAATGAATAATTTATTTGATAATTTGTATTCTGCTTACGCAATTGGAAAAGAATTTTTTCCGGCAGCCGAAAGAAATTTTATCGCAGGAATTCAGGTTGGATTATAACCGGGTAATAAAATGGAAAAATGTATAATCTTAGCTAATGGAAAATCACCAACTAAAAAAGTTGTAGAATATTTTGTAAAAAAAAGTTTCTCAACAATTATTTGTGCTGATGGTGGTGCAAATTCAGCTATGAAATTAAAAATAATTCCGGATTATATAATCGGGGATTTTGATTCAATTAAAAAATCCACACAAAAGTATTTTGAAAAGAAATCTATTATTATAAAATACAGCAGACAAAATGATACTGACGTTGAGAAATGTTTAAAATTTGCGATCAGAAAAAAAATTACTGAAGTAGTTTTACTTGGTGTAACAGGGGACAGACTTGATCATACAATTTGTAATCTTGGCATCGTAATAAAATATTTTGGTAAAATTAAGCTGCATATTGCGGCAGAAAAATCCTTTCTTACAGCTTTTAATTCAACTACAATTATTAAATCAAAAAAAGGTGAAACTATTTCGCTTTATGCGCTTGATAACAAAACTAAAATAACCTCAACAGGATTGAAATATAAACTTACAAATGCAGTTTTACCCTTTGGTATGAGAGAAAGTACTTCTAATGTTTCAAATTCACATATCGTTAAACTTGAAATTCATGGCGGAGTTGTTTTTATAATTCGTGATTTTAATTTTATGAAAAAGCATGATCTCTTTTAGTGGTCTTGATATTACAATTATTATTACTTTCTTCATTTTACTTTTATTAATTGGTTTTCTTTCTTCAAGAAAAACTTTATCAAACTCTGAGGATTATTTACTTTCCGGAAGAAAAGTTGGATTATTCCTTTTCATTTTAACTACGGTTTCTACCTGGTACGGCGGAATAATTGGTGTAGGGGAGTTTACGTATCGTTATGGATTGGTTAGCTGGTTTACACAAGGTTTTCCTTATTACTTCTTTGCTTTTTTGTTTGCGTTATTTTTTGCTAAAAAGATCCGGGAAGCTTCACTTTTTACAATACCTGAAAAATTAATTGAAGTCTATGGTAAGGAAGCGGGGCTAATTTCAGCCATAGTTGTGTTTGTTCTGGTTTCACCAGCGCCGTATCTGTTGATGAGTGCAAATCTTATTTCCTTAGTCTTTGGTACAAATATTTTTATCTCACTTATCATCAGCCTTGTTTTGTCGGGATCATACTTAATTAAAGGTGGATTTCGTTCAAATATTTTTGCAGATGCTTTTCAGTTTTTTGTAATGTTTATTGGTTTCATTGTAATATTTATAGTGTGTATTTCATCATTTGGCGGGTTCGGTTTCCTTCAGGAAAATCTTCCCTCATCTTATTTGACCATAACCGGTAATTCATCACCCGGGTTTTTAATTGTCTGGTTTTTGATTGCCCTCTGGACATTTGCCGATCCGGGGTTTCATCAAAGAGCAAACGCTGCTAAAAATGGTAACGTTGCCCGCAATGGAATACTGATTTCAATCGTATTTTTTGCATTGTTCGATTTTCTTACTACAACAATAGGATTATTTGCGCGTGCAATAATTCCTGATCTTGATCAACCGGTTCAGGCATTTCCACTGTTGGCTGAAAAAGTTTTATCATCAGGATTAAAGGGAATTTTTTATGCAGCATTGTTCGCAACAATTATATCCACACTAAACAGTTTTTTATTTCTAAGTGCTACAACAATTGGAAGAGATTTTATTTTTAAAATTTCAAAAACTTCGTCTGAAAGTAAAGTTAAATATTATACAATAATTGGATTGGCAGTATCAGGAATTTTATCCATCATTATTGCTTATTTAATTCCTTCAGTGGTTGAAATTTGGTACACAATTGGTTCGCTTTTTATACCGGGTATTATTCTTCCTGTTATAAGTGCATATTATCCCAAAATCAGAATATCTTCTTCTCTTATTCTTTTGGAAATGATTGGCGCAGTATTAATTAGTTCAATCTGGATATTTTTCAAAAATTATATTGAAACAGATTGGATGATGCAGATTGAACCAATGCTGTTGGGATTGACTTTTGCTTTTATTGTTCACTCAACCGGTTTAATGTTTAAATCGATTCCGTTTAAAAAGCGATAAGATAATTGAACCGCCCAGGAATAATATTATTATCGCCAACGAAAACTCTGTTGGTATTTTATAAATTTCAGAAAGCAGCATTTTTATACCGACATAAAAAAGTATTATTGCTACTCCATATTTTAAGTAAACAAATAAATCAACCAATCCTGCCAGGGCAAAATATAAAGCGCGCAATCCGAGGATAGCGAAGATATTTGAAGAAATTATTATGAAAGTATCTTTTGTAATTGCTATTATGGCTGGAATTGAATCTACTGCAAAAACTATATCCGAAGATTCAATTAAAAGAAGTGTAAGAAAAGTTGTTGTTATGTAAAATTTTTTATTAAATTTTATAAAAAACTTTCGACCTTCGTAAGCAGTATTTAGTTTGAAATATTTTCTGGCAATTTTTATCAACCAGTTGTTTTCCACATCAATTTTCTGTTCACCGCCAAATGCCATTTTGTAAGAAGCAATGAGTAATATGATGGCAAAAACATAAATGATAGGATGGAACAAATTGATTAATGCCACACCGGCAAAGATGAAAATTATTCTGAAAACTATTGCACTCAGGATTCCCCACTTAAGAATATGCGGTTGATTTTCAGGCTTAATATCCATCACACTGAAAATCATAAGGAAAACAAAAAGATTATCTACAGAAAGTGATTTTTCTATAATGTATCCGGTGATGAACTCCAGAGCTTTTGTATGTCCGTCTTCAAGATAAAAGTAAAGGAATAGATTAAAAAGAAGAGCGGTGAATATCCATACACCGCTCCATATAAGACTTGCCTTTAAAGAAATTTTTCCGCGTCTATGATCTGTAACATATAAATCAATAAATAACATAACCGCAATAACAGCGGAAAAGATAAACCAGAAAGAATATTCAGTTATCAATCAATCTTTCTTTTGCTATGGAAGAAAAACACCAACCGCGATTACTGTTGTCCATATTCCGTTTTTATCGCCTTCGGCTGATTGGGTAACATTAAATGTGCGAACAATTTTTCCGGACATTTTATAGATGTCTTCTCGTTCACTCCAGTCTTTTTCAGGATCAAACTCAACACCTAAAGTTGAAGCTAACATTGTTGCAGCTAAATCTTCGGCATATTCACCGCAGATTTTTTCAGGCTGCCCGTATGGATGATGTTCCGATAAATAGCCGTACGCATTGGTATCGGCCGGAATAGCAACACCAAGGCTTGCTGCAATTAATCTGTTTGGCTCGTTTGTAGAATTGCGTGCCATAACGCAATGTGTTATTTGACCAGGAGTGATTAGTTTTACTCCTTCATCAATTGAAACACGTTTACAACCGATTGGAAAAATACTGCTTACAGTTACAAGATTGCAGATTTCGATTCTTGCATTTCTCAATGCAAGTTCAAAAGAGCTTAAATACTCTTTGTGTCTTC
Organism: Ignavibacteriales bacterium; assembly: GCA_003538625.1. GTDB lineage: Bacteria > Bacteroidota > Ignavibacteria > Ignavibacteriales > Ignavibacteriaceae > IGN3. The sequence goes on along the minus strand of DPRR01000021.1, from coordinate 54,605 downwards.
CAACACCTTTGGTGAAAAATATTTTGGTTGGTAGATACAATTGCGTCCCTTTCTGATACTAAATTAAATGAGTTTTATGAATTTTCGTTTGCCAACTTTCAGGATCATTCCTGATTTTACAGAAACAATAAACTGCACATCATCTATTTTATTGTTATCAATTGAAACACCGCCTTGTGTAACAAGTCTGCGTGCTTCACCTTTTGATTGAGCGAAATTTACTAAAATTATTAAATCTAAAATATTTATTTCTTTTTTATCACCAATATTAAATTCTTCAATATCATCAGGTAAACCTTTGTTGATGAATATATTATCAAATTCTTTTTCGGCATTTATTGCTGCGTTTTCATCGTGATACATAGTTACAAGAGTTCTTGCAAGTTCGCGTTTTATATCCCTTGGATTTGTTGTTCCATCTGTTAACTGAGATGTTATTTCAGCAAGTTTTTTGTTTGATACATTTGTGGCAAGTTCAAAGTATTGATAAATGAGATTATCTGGAATTGATAAAGTTCTTCCAAAAATCTGAGATGGTTCATCAGAAATTCCAATATAGTTATCATATGATTTACTCATCTTTTCTACGCCATCAATTCCAACTAACAATGGCATTGTTAAAATCACTTGCGGTTCAATACCATATTCACGCTGTATATCTCTTCCCACAAGTAAATTAAATTTTTGATCTGTACCGCCAAGTTCAACATCACTTTCAATCGCTACTGAATCCATTGCCTGAGCAAGCGGGTAAAGAAATTCGTGAACACTAATTGGCTCACCGGCTTTAAATCGTTTTGTAAAATCATCACGCTCAATCATTCTTGCAACAGTGTATTTTGATGCAAGTTTAATTACATCTTCAAAAGACATTTTGCCGAGCCATTCTGAGTTGTAAACAATTTTAGTTTTTTCTTTATGTAAAATTTTTGAAGCCTGTTCAAAGTAACTATTACCATTGATTCTTGTTGCTTCAAGTGTTAGGGCAGGGCGAGTAGCATTTCTGCCCGATGGATCACCGATCATTCCGGTAAAATCACCTATAATTAATATTGCCTGATGACCAAGTTCCTGAAACTGTGCAAGTTTTCTGATTACAACAGAATGACCAATATGTAAATCTGGTCTGCTTGGATCACAGCCAAGTTTGATGTTTAATGGTTTAGAAGTTTTTAATGATTTTTCAATCTTCTTAACAAGTTCATCTTCTGGAATTATCTCAACCACACCACGCTTGATAACGTCCATTTGCTCGTTCAATGATGGAAATTTAAGTATACTCATTTATTTTTTACTCACATATATATAGCAGTTACTATTTTAGAGATAATCATTAAGGGCATGATTGTATGTATGCATGCCCGCATGGTTAAAAACAAAAATATTATACTATCTGATCATTATTTCATTCAATCATGCATCCATGCTACCATGCATTCATGCTGTTTATTATTTAATATTTAATTCTGCGTTCCTGATCTCTCTGAAAATCTCTTTTTGCAATATCTGCACGTTTATCGTAAACTTTTTTACCTTTAGCTAATGCCAGCTCAACTTTAACTCTTCCATTTTTGAAATAAAGTCTTAGCGGTACTAATGTTAAACCTTTTTCTTTTGTTTTTCCGATAAGTTTTCTAATCTCAGATCGGTTCATCAATAATTTTCTATCACGGGTAGGAATATGATTATTGATATTCCCTTGTTTGTACTCACTTATGTGCAAACTAAGCAGCCATACTTCATTGTTTTGGATCAGACCATAACTATCAACAAGATTAGCCTTTCCTTCACGCAATGCTTTTACTTCTGTACCTACTAAAACAATTCCGGTTTCATAAGTTTGAATAATTGTAAATTCGTGCCTTGCCTTGCGGTTTACTGCAATATTTTTTTCGTCAGTTTGTTGTTTCATTTTATCCAAATTGGAAAACAAAAATCAACTTAAATGAGTTAAAATGCAAGAAATGACTTCATAAATATGCTATCATATCCTCATTATTTTTTCTACCCAAGAAATAAATTATTTATCTATCTTTGAATCAAAAATTTTATTGGTTTTAAATATGAACCGAACTGTATTTATTCTCATTTTATTTGTCGTTAAAAATTTATTTTCTCAACAATTTTCTATCCAGCGAATTGAACCCCCGAACTGGTGGGTTGGAATGAAGCACGATACAGTACAGATTATGATCTATGGCAAGAACATTTCAAAAGCCGAAATATATCCTCAACACGGACCAACCGAAATAGTTGGTGTTCATAAAGCTGAAAGTCTAAATTATTTATTTCTTGATTTGGCGATTTCACCAGATATTAAAGAGAATTTCAATTTTGAAATAGGTTTTTCGTTTGGAAGTACAGATACAGTTATTTCTTATCCAATTCTTGTTAGAGAAAACTCCGATAATCTGTTTAAAGGCTTTAGTCAATCAGATGTTATGTACTTGATTATGGCGGATAGGTTTTGTGATGGAAATCCGGCTAACAATAAGATAGATGATAGTTTAGACCAATTTACTTCAAAAGATTTGAATGGAAGAAAAGGCGGTGATATTGAGGGTATTATTTCAAAACTGGATTATTTAAAAGATCTTGGCATAACTTCAGTCTGGATAACTCCAATGTTAGAAAATAATATGTGGATGAGTTACCACGGTTATGCTGCAACAGATTTGTACAAGATCGATCCGCGTTTTGGGAGTAATGAACTTTACAAAGAGCTGGTGAATCAAGCACACGATGAAAGTTTGAAAATAATTATGGATCATGTTTCAAATCATATCGGAATAAATCATTGGTGGATGAAAGATTTGCCTTTTGCTAGTTGGATAAATGGAACTGTTGAAAATCATCTTCCGGCAAATCATAATAAAATGACTTTTCCAGATCCATACAGTCCCGGTGAATCAATCGACTTAACCTGGGATGGCTGGTTTACAAATTATATGGTTGATTTGAATCAGGCAAATCCATTTCTAAAAAAATATCTAATCCAAAACGCAATTTGGTGGATTGAGTATTTAGGAATTGATGGAATTCGTGAAGACACTTATCCTTACTGCAATCAATACGCAATGGCTGATTGGAATAAAGCGATATTAGATGAGTATCCAAACTTTAATATTGTTGGCGAAATCTGGACCGGTGAACCAGCTTATCTTGCTGCGTATCAACAGAAAAATAAATTTGGCGTCCATTTAGATACTCATCTTCCTTGTGTTACTGATTTTGCTTTGTCTGATGCATTCCGAAATTACTTAAGTGGTAAAAAAGGATTGGAAGGCATATTCAATACACTAGCGCAGGATTTTCTTTACTACGATCCAAATAATCTATTAACATTTTTTGATAATCATGATATTTCCCGCGGATTGTTTGTTGCAAACAATGATGTTGAGAAATATAAAATTGCACTAACAATTCTTTTAACAACCCGTGGTATACCAAAAATACTTTATGGATCAGAAATAGGAATGGTTGGAGATAATAATCACGGAACAATTCGCTCACCATTTCCAGGTGGATTTGAAAATGATTCTTTAAATGCTTTTTCAAGTTGCGATAGAACTGAATATCAAAACGACATTTTCAACTTCACACAAAATCTTTTAGAGATAAGAAAAAATCACAAATCGTTATCACAAGGAAAGCTAACGCATTTTTATCCATTCGATAATGTTTATGTCTATTTCAGAGAAACTGATGATGAATCAGCAATGATAATATTAAATGGCAGTGATAAAGAATCTGAAGTTGATTTGAATAAGTACAAAGAGACATTAGCTAAAACTTTAAAGATTGAGAATATCAAAACGAATGAAGTGACTGATATAACTCAAAACAAAAAAATAACAATTAAGAAAAAATCAGCAGAAATATTTTTGTTGAAAAAATAACACACTAACCTAAGGCAAAATTTATGTTAGAAATTCAGAAAAAACTTTCAAACTCATTTTATGCAATGCTTGCTTTACCCGCAACTGCTGTTGGTTTTGCACTATCCACACAAATAGCTGCACTAAGCTGGATACTTAATAAAAAATTTGGATTAAATATTCACGAAGTATCTTTCGTTTGGCTGGCTGGTCCGCTCGCCGGAATATTTGGACAAGTGATAGTTGGAATGATCAGTGACAACGTTTGGTTCTTAGGCGGACGCAGAAGACCATTTATTATGATTGGCGGAATTGTTGGTGCATTAATGTTTTTAGCTCTTCCGCAAATCGGAGTTATTTCTGAAGCTACAGGAATTACAAGCATAATATTAATTGCTTCAGTAATAGCGCTACTTTTGGATTTATCGGTTAACGTTACATTCAATCCAGCAAGATCAATCATTGCCGATCTTACTCCTGAAGGAAAGAAACGTACAACCGGTTATGTGTGGATGCAGGTTATTTCCGGAACATTTGGTGTGTTAGCATATTTTCTCTCAATGGTTTTTGGAAACGAAACTCTTTTATTGATTGCTGCGATATTTGTTTTGGTTTGTTCAGTCGGTCCAATTTTGTTTATCGAAGAACCAAAAGATTTAAAAGCTGATTTAGAAGAGAATGCTAAAGCACATACTGTGCTTGATATTTTTAAGTCAATATTTCCATTGTATGGATTTTTAGTTTTTGGTGTATTCAGTTTGATATTTCATTTCTATCAAAATGAATTACGCGTAATTCACAATCCTTTATTGATATTAAGTTTAGCATATACAATCATTATTGGTATTTGGATAATTGTTCAGGGACGCAAAGCTGAATCGGACACAAATGAATTTCAAAAAATTATGCTTGCACATACTTTTACCTGGATAGCATTCCAAAGTATGTTTGTTATGTCAGGATTTTTTATTGATAAGCAAATCGTACCAAATCTTGATCTCTCAAATGTTTTCGCAAATAAGTTTGCTGAGTTTTTAACATCAACAATGCAAAGTAAAGATGCTACAACTGGCAATATTGTTTCGTTAGGATTTTTAATACTAAATGCGGTTGGTGCTGTTTTTCCATTTGTACTTTCTCTTATCGCAAAAAAAATAGGACGAGTAAGAACTTACACAGCTGCTTTAGCGTTTAGTGCAATCGGATATTTTTATATCGCATTTTTAGGTAAGTATGAATTTAATTTTTACCTGGGAATGTTTTTAACCGGCATTGGCTGGTCTGCAGTAATCTCAATCGTCTTTTCGATTATGACTGAACGAATAAATCAGGCAAAGATGGGATTGTTTATGGGAATATTTAATCTTGCCGTTGTATTGCCTCAAATGATGAGTCAAGGTGTTGCAAATATTATTTCTGAAACTCAGAATTTTCAGTTACTCTACATTCTATGCGGAGTCTTTATTTGTTTCTCAGTTTTCTTCTGGTTCTTTGTAAAGGAACCAAGATCAACTTCTTTGGAAAGTGCAACTCCAACAAAAGGCGGGCATTAATATTCGGATATACCATTGATTGTAGGGATCGGTCTCCCGACCGATCCGAATGCGATGCAACAATAAAAGAAAACGATTAATTAAAAGTTTATAATAAATATAAATATACACGGAGCAGACGGGAGTCCGTTCCCCACAAAAATGACTGAGTTACCAAAAAGAAAAAATACACGTTTGAAGGAATTTGATTATTCACAATCGAGCTATTACTTCGTAACGATTTGTATGAAGAATAGAAATGAATTCTTTTCACATATGGTAGACTCAGAATTGGTTCTGACAGAATTTGGTAAAATACTTGATGAAGTTTGGAATAGTCTTCCAAAATATTATAATGTAGAATTAGACTATTATAAAATTATGCCTGATCATTTTCATGGAATAATTATTATTGATAATACTTTAAATGTAAAAGATGATAAAGGAAAAGATCCGCTAACTCTATCTGACATTATTGGAAAATTAAAATCATATTCAAAAAGAAAAATCAGAAATATACTAGGTACTGGAAATGAATTTGAATGGCAGAAATCATTTTATGACAGAATCATCAGAAATGAGAAGGAATTATATAACATCCGAAAATACATTCATGAAAATCCTCTAAGATGGGATATTGAAAAGAATAATCCAGAAAATTTAGAAATGTAGGGATCGATCTCCCGATCGATCCGGTTAGGATGCAGTAAAAGTAAATGATTTTTGTTTAATAAATTACAATAAATATTAAGTTACACGGAACGGACGGGAGTCCGTTCCCTACAAAGAAAAATAAATTATGTTTTTTTTAATTCTAGCGATGATATGCTCAAGCAGTTTGGCACTAATTCTTAAACACGGACACGTAAAAAATAATAATACTGTTTTATTGATAAACGGAAATTATGCAACAGCATCATTATTCTCATTAGCATTTATAATATTTAAATATGGATACAATTTTTCGATTGAAGTAATTGTGTTTGGATCAATACTCGGAGTTCTGTTTGCCGGAACATTCGTTTTATACTCAAAGGCAATAAGCTTAGCCGGAACTGCTTTAGCAACAGTTAGTGCTCGATTATCTGTACTAATTCCTGTTTTGGCTGCAATAATATTTTACGGCGAATCCCCAAACATTAAAATGCTTTTAGGATTTGGTCTTGCCCTTATAACTTTGTATTTATTCTATCTCTCGCTCAAAAATCACGGAACTGTTGAGGGAAGAAAAGGAAAGTATATTTATTTGCTTTCACTTTTAGTTGGAATTGGTCTTGTTGATTTATCAATGAAAACGTTTGAACAAAACTTTCCGATATCTGAAAAAGGAGTATTTGTTTTTGCAATTTTCTTTTCTGCTTTCATTTACACTTCTCTATATCTGATAATTAAAAAAATTAAGTTTGATAAAGGAACTTTTAATTTAGGCTTAATGCTTGGAGTCCCAAACGTACTTGCTATTAATTTTCTTCTTGCTGCATTGGATGAATTACCTGCAATAGTTGTGTTTCCTGTTATGAATATTGGAGTTATTGTTATAACCGCAGTAGTAGCATATTTGATTTGGAAAGAACAAATAAATCTGTATGGAAAAATTGCATTAGCATTTGGTATTGCTGCAATACTTTTATTGAAGTTGTAGCACCTATTAGTATTATAATTTCTTGATATTCGTTTTTTCAATTGTTAGTTTTTGGTTGACAATAGGAGAGTTAAATGAGACCTGTCCTTACAATTTTTGCACTCACCTTATTTTTATCATTTTATACTTTTTCTCAAGATGAAATTTATAGGGCAGTATTACCAGACAAACCCACTTACGAAAAACTTCGGGAAATTCACGAGCCAAATAAAAATGATTTACAAGGATTAAATGAAAAGGATACACGGACAACCGTTACCAAAACAATTCTGGATAATGGTTTTCTATTAATAGAATCATTTAGCCAAAATTGGGATGGTTCAGTTTGGGCTAATATGAGTAAGAGTTCATACATCTTTGATGGAAACAGTAATCAAACTGAATGGCTCAGCCAAACTTGGATTGATTCTGAATGGGTGAATGGTTCTGTGCTATTATCCACGTATGATGAATACAATAACCTTATTGAAGAAATCTACAAAACTTGGGCTGGTTCTGAATGGAATAATTATTCTAAGGAATCATACTTATATGATGGAAATAATAATCAGATTGAAAAGATCCTTCAAACTTGGATTAATTTGGCTTGGGTGAACCACTATAAGTATTCATACACATATAGCGGAAACAATGTCCTTATTCAATGGCTTTGGCAAAATTGGGATAGTTTTACTTGGATAAATTTTATGAAATATTCATATCTACATGATGGGAATAATAATCTGACAGAAGAACTCTGGCAAACTTGGAACAATAATGTTTGGGTGAATGAGTCTAAATACTGTTCCAATTATGATGGAAATAATAACCTGACTGATTTATTCAAGCAAACTTGGGATGGATCTATTTGGAAGAACTATTCTTATAAGCTATACACATATTCTGAAAACAATAATCTTATAGAATCTGTTTTCAAGACTTGGAATTATGCGAATTGGGTAGATAATTCAAAAAATGCTTATATCTATTATGATAATAATAATCCTGCTTATTGGTTAAAACAAAATTGGAATGGTTCTACTTGGGTAAATGAGTCTGATTATTCATACACTTATGATTTTAATAACAAAATTACTGAATTGATACACAAAACCTGGGATGATTCAATTTGGATTAATGTCTGGAAGAATTCCTACACTAATGATGAAAACAACAATTGTACTGAATGGATTTGGGAGTCATGGGATGGATCAAATTGGTTAAATAGTTATAGGTATTCTTATACGTACATTCAAGCAACTGTAGTCAATGAAGATTTAAATTCTGTAAATTATTATAGTCTTTCAAATAACTATCCAAACCCCTTTAATCCTACAACAACTATTCAGTATGCAATAAGCAGTAGGCAATTTGTTTCACTTAAAGTTTACGATGTGCTCGGAACAGAAATTGAAACTTTAGTTAATGAAGAAAAATCTGCTGGTAAATATGAACTAAACTGGAATGCATCTAATCTGCCAAGTGGAGTTTATTTCTATAGATTGCTAGCAGGTTCATTTGTTCAGACAAGAAAAATGATTTTGTTGAGATAGGGATCAAATAATAATATAATGTAGGGATCGATCTCTCGATCGATCCGTTTGGGTATCTTCTTAATCATTATAGATCGGTATTTTCTGATTGAATTTTAAGAGCAATAATGAAAAACAAAGAAATTATTTTTTTGATCGAAGAATCGCCAGATGGTGGATTTGAAGCTAAAGAAGTTGGTTATCCTATATTCACCTAAGGTGAAAATGAGGTTGAAATTAGAAAAAATATATTAGAAGCAGTTCGATGCCATTTTGAAGAATCTAATTTACCATCATTCATTAATATCAGATTTCTCAGAGAAGAACAAATTGCATTATGAAATTACCTCGTGTTATAAACACACATCGTTTAAAGGATTTTATTTACTGACAGACAAAACTTCCTTTATTTCATCGCTTAATTGCAAAGGGATAAAATAGGAATTTGGATATAAATAATCTTCACCAGACTCATCAATAATTCTAAGATAACCATCTGCTTCTGATTCTAAATCTGGAACCACCAAATAAACTTTACGAATCTCTAGATCATCACAGTCTTTATTCTCAATACAGAGTACAAATTTTTTATTTTCATTTGCCATAATGTTAATCCAATATTCTTTTAATTTTTATATTTACTTTGCCAATACCGTGTGCTTCATACCAATGAAGTTCAGCATCACAAATACTTCCACCAAATAATTTAATCCTGGCTGTTCCTTTAAGTTTTCGCCATCTACCTTTCCCATATTTCCTTTGAATATGCATAATATCTCGAATATTTCCCCCAATGGAAATAATCTCAATATTCTGAATTTCTCCAACTATTTCAAAATGCATCTAAATTCAATACCATTCTAATTTACGTTTACTTTTAGTTTAAAAAATACTTCTAATAAAATTTAAGAATTATATTGAATGCAATCAATGACACATTCTAACTAAAGAAAATTCCTGACAAAAAAAATATATTAAAGCATAAGTACAATTTAAGATGATTAAATTGGCTTTAATCCACATCATCCACAATTAGAGTAAATAACCCAGCAATTATCATTGAAACTCCACCCAATAAAAGCGCATAGATTGCCTGACCATGCACAATGTTTTTTACAAAGAAACCTAAAATTGAAGCTGCAGTAATTTGTGGAATCACAATGAAAAAATTAAAAATACCCATATACACACCCATTTTTTCGGGCGGCAGTGATCCTGCGAGAATTGCATAAGGCATAGCAAGTATAGATGCCCAGGCTAAACCAATTCCAAGTTCTGATATCAATAATAAGTTTGGATCTTTTATAACATAAAAGGATGCGAATGATAATCCACCGATTATCAAAGAAATCATGTGCACAGTTTTTCGGTTTGTAATTTTAGCAAGCCAGATAATTACAAATGCCATAATTGCTGCAAAACCATTATAAACAGCCATCAAAACTCCAACCCAATCAGCTCCTTTATTATACAATTCTGAAGTTGGGTCTGATGCACCGTAAATATGATGCGTTACCGCGGGAGTTGTGTAAATCCACATTGCAAACAATGCAAACCAGGAAAAGAACTGAACCACCGCAAGCTGCTTCATTGTTTTTGGCATTCTGTAAAGATCGGTTAGAATAGAGATAAATCCACCCGATACAAATTTATGTCTCGTCAGATATCCAGCAACTAAATTCATAATTCCAAAAACTATTGTACCCACAAAAAGAACGTAGAGGCCATAGTCAGTTTGATGAAAATTAAAATAAATTATTGAAGCACCAAGCAATCCAACCAGAATTAAAATCATACCGATATTATCAAAAGATCTTGAACTGATAAATTTTGATGATTTTAATTTTAAGGAATGTTTACCTTCTTTAGAAAATGATTTAAGTTCTTCCGGTGTATATTCTTTAGTTGAATAAACTGTATACAGCACCGCGAGTAAAAAAACTAAACCTCCAATGTAAAAAGAGTATTTTACCGAATCAGGAATTTCTCCTGCTGCCGCAGTATTAGCAATGCCAAACCAGTTCGTCATCATATAAGGTAATGCAGATGCAACGATTGCACCAATACCGATAAAAAAACTTTGCATAGAAAATCCAACTGTTCGCTGCTCAGATGGGAGCATATCTCCAACAAAAGCTCTAAAAGGCTCCATTGAAATATTGATTGAAGCATCCATTATCCAGAGCATTCCCGCAGCAATCCAAAGTGTTGGAGAGTTAGGCATAATAATAATTGCAGTTGAAGCCAACAAAGCGCCTACAAGAAAAAATGGTCTTCGTCTTCCTAATTTATTCCAGGTTTTGTCACTCCAGTGTCCAATGATCGGTTGAATGATTAAACCGGTAACAGGAGCAGCTATCCAGAGAATCGGGATTGAATCGATGCTTGCGCCGAGTGTCTCGAATATTCTGCTTACATTTGCATTTTGAAGTGCGAATCCGAATTGAATACCAAGAAATCCAAAACTCATATTCCAGATTTGCCAGAAAGAAAGACGCGGCTTATTCATAAGTGTTCTCGAGTATTATTAAATTAACGATGACGAAAAATAGTAAATCGGAATTAATTTATATAACAAGGTATACAAAAAATTGCCAGGAATGATGAAAATAGACATAAATAAAGTAAAAGTAGTTCCGAAATCGATTAGTAATGATTTTGAACTTTGCGTTTATGCAAAACCAGATTATGAGGTTCAAGAATGGATTAATAACAATTCATTTCACATTAGTTCAACAGATAAATTCACTAACATTATGATTCCAAGTGAGATAAAGCTGTCAGACATTTTTTTAGATGCAAAACAATTTGAATGGATGGATGGATTTAGTCCCAATTTGAACAAGAAATTACATATTGGCCATTTCTCAAATCTAGTTATTAGCAAAGCATTCAAATCACTTGGAGCATGTAAAAAAGCAGTTAGCATTTATGGGGACACTTTGGAGGGGGAAGTGAAAATAGAAGATGCATTATTATCCTTAAATAATTATCTAAAAAACTTTCAATTTATTGCTGACAAATCTTTAATGGCCTCGCAAGTTAAGTATAATGGTAATTTACTGAAAAACGGGACAGGAGATTATGAAGGGACAAAAATTTTTGAAATAGGTGAAGCAAAAATTGTGGGAATAAAAAGCAATGGGCAAACCTCATATTTTTATCAAGATGTTTCACTTGCTGAGCTACTCAATGCACCAACACTTTATTTGACGGGAAAAGAACAAATTAATCATTTTGAAATGCTTAATAAATTATTTCCTAATACAAAGCATATCGGCTTAGGTTTAGTTAAAATATCCGGATTAAAAATGTCAAGTAGAATGGGAAACGTTATATTGATTGATGAATTTATAGACCAAGTGAAGGAATCCTTTAATAATGATTTGCAACTTATTTATAATGTTTTTGCAGGTTATATTTTGAAATCAAATCCAGAAGTGGATAAAATTATAAACTTGGATATAATTAATAATCCTAAAAATTCAGCGGGATTATATCTAAGTTATTCAATGGCTCGGTTAAGCAGTGCCGGTTGTGAGTTAATACCTATTGATTATTTTATTTCAAGGGAATTGGAGTTTGCATATTTAAAGGCTAAGTCTAATTTGAAACCCAACATTCTATTTGAGGCATTAGTCGAACATTGTAAGGATATAAACTCGCTTTACCCTAACAATAGAATAAAAAACAATGACGAAAATAAAAATATGTTTGAATTAAAATTATCTGATTTGATTTATGGATGTAGTAAGTTAGGATTTTTTACCATTAAAAAGGTGTAAAAACTCATTTACTTTTTTTTATGTAACCAGTTCGTTGGCAAACAACATTTTAAAAACGTTAATTTGTAAATGAAAATCGACAAAATAATAAGTAAGATAATATCTACGCCAAACGCTGCGTTCTTTTACACCCCGCCCATTTATGGTAAGAGTGATTCCTATCTTTTCTTAAAACCAAAAGTAACTGTAACTATTAAATCCCTAAGAAATCTGGAAGAAAAATTAAATAGAATAGATAATCTTATTGCAGATGGTTTGGTGGGATACTCTTTGATGAATTATGAAGCAGGTTATTTATTTGAGAAAACATTGCACATGCTTTTGCCTAAAAATGAAAATCTAATTCAATTCTTTTTTTATGATAAGAAAAATGTGCAGGTAATGAAATCTTCAGAAATAGATTTTGTGATATCAGAAAAGTACAAAATTAAAAACTTCAAACTGAACACTTCTAAATATGAATTCACGAATTCAATCAGCAAGATTAAAGCATATATAGAAAAAGGCGATACGTATCAGGTTAATTATACGGTTAAAGGTAAATTTGATTTTGAAGGATCGTACTCAGGGTTATTCAGTAACCTCGTTTTCAATCAATCTGCTAAATACTTTGCTGTAATTAATAACTTTGGTAAAATTATAGTCTCAGTCTCACCGGAATTATTCTTTGAAGTTAGGAGAAGAAAAATCATCTCTAAACCTATGAAGGGTACAGCAAGAAGAGGTATCGATCATTCAAATGATGAATTTATAAAATATGAATTAGAGATAAGTGAAAAAGACCGCGCTGAGAACGTAATGATTGTAGATTTGATACGGAATGATTTAGGCAGAATCAGTGAGTTTGGTTCTGTAAAAGTTAAAAATCTTTTTGAGGTTGAAAAATATGAATCTGTTTATCAAATGGTTAGTACAATTGAATCTAAACTTAAAAAGAATTTGAAAATATCTGATATTATAAAAAATATTTTCCCCTGCGGTTCGATAACAGGTGCACCAAAAATTAGTACAATGAAAATTATTAAAGAGCTTGAAAGAGAAGAGCGTGGAATTTATACCGGAGGTATAGGTCTAATCAGAAAAAATTCAATTACTTATAATGTACCTATCAGGACTTTAAGTGTTAATAAAAAAAATAATAGTGGTGAGATTGGGTTAGGCAGCGGAATTGTATGGGATAGTTTAGCGGAAGAAGAATTTGAAGAGACTAAACTTAAAGGAAAGTTTTTAACTGAACCGATTCAACCATTTAAAATTATTGAATCCACAAAAATTGAGGATAAGCAAATCTATTTGCTGAATGAACATTTAGATCGAATGGAGCAGACCGCAGATTATTTTATGTTTTACTTCAAACGAAATAAGGTTGAGTCGTATCTTAAAAATATTGTCTCTAAAATTGATAGAAATAGTTATCGTTTACGAATAATCTTAGATAAACATGGAAAGCTCTGTCATACCTTATCAGAACTGCATCCACTTTCTGATGCTGTGAAAATTATTGTTTCTCTGAATAAAATTTATTCTAATAATAAGTTCCAATTTTTCAAAACAACAAATCGCAAATTGTATGATAATGAGTATAAAATATTTTCGCTGAAGAATTATTTTGATGTAATCTATTTTAATGAAAAAGGTGAACTAGCCGAGGGTTCGATTACAAATATTTTTATTTACAAGGATGATGTAATATCGACTCCACCACTGAATACCGGAATATTACCTGGAGTCTATAGAAAACATTTATTAAAAAATAATTCTGGTATACGTGAAAGAAAGCTTTATTTAGACGATTTGCTGAAAGCGGATAAAATAGTTCTAACAAACTCAGTGAGAGGTGAGGTTTTTGTTGATAAATTATTTCTTAATAAATATGAGTTTATTGAATTTAAATAAATACTTTGTGTGCCTTGTGTAGCTTTGCTTTGTGTACTTTGAGGTAAAAGAAGACTAACCACAAGTAAACATTCAACAGCATATTTATTTTATTTTCTATATTTTGCATTCAAATAAAATAACAACTCAGAAATGTCTAAATCCATAACAGAAACATCCAGACGAAAAAAGGAACATATTGAACTTTGTCTAACTGATAAAGTATCATTTCAATCAAAAACAAATGGATTTGACAGATATGAGTTTATTCATAATGCTATCACCGAAGTAGATATTTCAAAAATATCATTTCAGACTAAACTTTTCTCAAAAAAAATTAATTATCCCTTCCTTATTTCTTGTATGACGGGCGGTACAGAGGAAGCTGAAAAAATTAACGAACGACTCTCGGTTATTGCAGAACAATTAAAAATTCCTATTGGCGTCGGAAGTCAAAGGCAGGCACTTGAAGATAAAAATCATCATAATTCCTACAACATAATTCGTAAGGCTGCAAAGTCTGTTCCTGTACTTGGTAATATTGGCGCAGCTCAATTAGTCCAATCAAAAAATCTAACTGAAATTTTATTATCGATTGATATGCTTGAAGCAGATGCTTTTGTAGTGCACTTAAATCCTCTTCAGGAATTATTGCAAATTGAAGGAGAGCCTAACTTTTTTGGATTGTTAAAAAAAATAGAAAAATTAATATCGAAAGCGGAAGTACCAATTATTGTAAAAGAAGTTGGATCAGGAATAAGCAAAACTGCTGCAAAAAAATTGTTAGAAATTGGAGTAAGTGGAATTGATGTTGCCGGTGCGGGAGGAACCAGTTGGGCGGGTGTAGAGATAATCAGAAGTAAATCTGAAATTGATTTTTGGGATTGGGGATTGCCAACTTCATATTGCTTAAAGGAAATTTATCCTTTAAAGAAAAAATTTAAATTTACTCTTATTGGTTCAGGTGGAATCAATTCCGCCAATGATCTTGCAATGTCTTTCGCTTTTGGAGCCGATCTCGTTGCATCGGCCAGAATTATTTTACAAACTTTGATGAAAAAAAATGATGAAGCTGTATCTGAATTAATATTAAACTGGTTTGATTACCTTAAAAAAGTTATGTTTCTCACCGGCTCAAAAAATCTTAACGAACTGAAAAATAATAAGATCATTAAAAAGGAAGAATTATATTGAAATCTGCGGATGCAAAAAAATATTCTTTGTTTTACGATAGAGAAAGAAAAATAATTGATAAAAAACTTGCCTTGGCATTAAGAGGAAGAAAGCCTGCTTCGCTTTATGAGCCGGCTTCATATATTCTTGAAAGCAGAGGTAAACGGCTTAGACCGCTTCTTGTGCTTCTTTCTGTAAAAGCAGTTGGAGGAAATATTAAAAAATTTTATAATGCAGCCCTTTCTGTTGAGATGCTGCACAACTTTACTCTGGTGCACGATGACATTATGGATAATGCAGATTTAAGACGGGGAAATCTAACCATCCATAAAAAGTATAATTTAAATACTGCAATATTAACAGGTGATATACTGGCAGCTGTTGCATATGAATTTTTATTAAAGGATTGTAAAGTAAATGCCAGATCGGCTTTGCAATCTTTTACACAAGGTTTGGTTGAGGTCTGTGAAGGTCAAAGTCTTGATACGGAATTTGAGACAAGAAAACAGGTGACCCTTCCGGAATATATCAGCATGATAGAAAAGAAAACTGCGGCACTTGCAAGAATGTGTTGTGAACTTGGAGCATATCTTGCTGATGGAAGCAAGAGTGATATAAATGCTTTATCCGATTATGGAAAATATCTTGGCATCGCATTCCAAATTCAGGATGATCTTTTGGATATTATAGCAGATAAGACTGAGTTTGGCAAAAGAATCGGCGGTGATTTGATGGAAGGGAAAAAGACATTTTTATTTATAGAAGCTCTTGAAAAAGCTAAGGGAAAAGATAAAGATGATCTTTTGAAAGTTGTGATAAATAAGGGTATAAAAAAAAGTGAGATTGCATATTATAAAAAGTTATACGAAAAACTCGGTGTTATTGAGGATGCAAAAGCTGCAATTCGTAATTACACTGATAAAGCATTGAAATCAATTGATAAACTTTCAAATAAAAGTGAAGTGGAAATATTTTACTGGCTTGCTGATTCACTAATTAAAAGAAATAAGTAATGATTGAAAAAACTGTTAAGATTGTGAACAAAGCAGGTCTGCATACTCGTCCTGCAGCTACAATTGTTAAACTTGCTGCAAAATATAAAAGTGAATTTTTTATATATCGTGACGGCATGAATATAAATGGTAAAAGTATTATAGGAGTTATGACTTTAGCCGCAGAAATAGGTTCTGAATTAAAACTGACATTTGACGGACCTGATGAACAGGAAGCCTGTGATGAAATAGTAGCATATTTTGAAAGAGGATTTGATGAATTATGAAATCATTTAAAGACATTTATAAAAATTCTGAAAATAAAATTTCAGGAATAGCCGCTGCTCCGGGGATAGTAATTGGACAAGTATATTTATTTACAAAAGAAAAACTTGAAATAAGTAAGGCACCTATTACAAATATTCAGGAAGCAATCAGCAATTTTGAAGAAGCACTTAAGCAATCCAAAAAAGAATTAACTAAAATTTTTGGAATTGCCAGAGAAAAGATGGATGAGGTTCGCGCTGCAATATTTGAAGCACAGTTAATGATTCTTGATGACCCGATTTTGTTGAGCAATATTGAAAAAAGAATTAAAGATGAAATGATTCAACCTGAATACATAGTCGCCGATGAAATTTCTAAATATCAGGAATTGATGATAATCTCACACGAATCTTATATGAAGGAACGTGCGCATGATATTGAAGATATTAAACACAGAATTATTCGTAATCTCCAGAAGAAAAGATGGCAATCCAAAATTGAAAAAAACTTAATTGTCGTCAGCGAAGCATTAACTCCGGCAGACACACTGCTTTTTTCCAGGAGAGAATCATTAGGATTTGTTACAGACCATGGCGGATTGACTTCACACGCTGCCATTATTTCGAGATCATTAAATATTCCCGCAGTTGTGGGTACCCACAATGCATCAACTATTGTTAAAGATGGCGATACAATTATAGTTGATGGTTTTCATGGTTATATAATTATAAATCCTACAGAAGAACAATTATCTTTTTTTAAGGAAAAGCAAAAGAAGCTTTTTGAAATACAAAAAGGACTTGAAGAATTTAGGGATCAGCCGGCTGTTACACTTGATGGAAAAGAAATTAATTTAGAAGCTAACGTTGATGTAACCGGCGAGATCGATATCGTTATTACAAGTACTGCTAAAGGTATTGGACTGTACCGCTCGGAACAAATATTAAATGAACTTGGATCTTTTCCTGATGAAGATGAGCAAACAAATATCTATTCAAAACTTGCCTCAAGAATTTATCCTAAATTTGTTACAATACGTGCTTTTGATATCGGCGGTGATAAGTTCAGATTTAGTGAGTACAAAGAACCGAATCCATTTTTAGGTTTGAGAGGAATTAGATTTTTATTAGAAAATGAAAAACTATTCCGTACTCAAATCCGCGCGGTGTTAAAGTCGAGTGAAAATAAAAATATTAGATTTATGATTCCTATGATTTCCACTCTGGATGAAGTATGGAGAACACAAAAAATTATACAGGAATGTAAAAGTGAATTAAAAAAAGAAAAAATAAAATTTGATAATCAAATTAAAATTGGAATTATGATTGAAGTTCCATCAGCAGCTATTATGGCTAAAGAATATTCTGAAGAAATCGATTTTATCAGTATCGGTACAAATGATCTTATTCAATATATGATGGCTGTTGATCGGGGTAATGATCTTGTATCAAATCTATATCAGGAATTTAGTCCTGTTGTGATAAGAACTATAGATCACATTGTAAAAGCTGCTAAGCATAGAAAAATACCGGTAAGTATTTGCGGTGAAATGGCGGCGGATACTCTTGCAATTCCTTTACTTGTTGGATTGGGATTGGAAACACTTAGTATGTCTCCCGGAACAATTCTGTATGCTAAAAGAATTATACAAGGGTTTGAGTTTAAGAAAGCAAAACTTTTGGCTGAAGAATGTCTTCAATCAAAATCAGAAGTTGAGATTCAGAAGAAAGTTAAAAAGTTTTTTGATGATAATAACATTTCACGAACAAGGAATATTATTTAGTTATGAAAATAAAAGACTATGTAAATAAATATGATCCGCAAAATCAATTTGATGTATTAGTGAATTCTTATAAGCAAATTGAATTTGCCTGGAGTAACAAGTTTACAATTAATGAAATCAAATCATCCGATATATCAAACATTATAATAAGTGGACTGGGTGGTTCTGCTATTAGCGCGGATCTTATTAAAAATTATTTAGGTGATGAATTCAAAATCCCGATTGTTGTTAATCGAAATTATGATCTTCCAAGATTTGCCGGTAAAAACACTTTGTTCATAGCCTCCTCATATTCCGGTAACACCGAAGAAACAATTTCAGCATTAAACCAGGCCGTAAAAATTGGTTGTAAAATTATTTGCATAACAACCGGCGGTGAAGTTGAATCGATTGCAAAAAAAAATAATCTAAATTGTGTTAAAGTCCAATCAGGATTCCAGCCGCGTTATTCACTTGGGTTAAGTTTTTTTTCTCTGCTAAAAGTATTTCAACAGTTAAATCTTATTTCAGATCAATCAGAAATTGTAGAAAAAATTATAGACCTTTGGAGAGAAAAAGGGATTGAGTATTCCAAAGATGGGAACTTCGCTTATAATTTTGCTGAGTCTTTGTTAGGTTTTATTCCGGTTATTTATTCTGTAGCTGATTCAACCAGTGCAGTCGGATACCGGTTAAAATGTCAGTTCAACGAAAATTCAAAACTGCACGCTTTCCATAATGAAATACCTGAGATGAACCATAATGAAATTATTTGTTGGGAGTCATTTCAGGAAAAAACATTTCACACAAAAATTATAAATATTACTGATGAATCTTATCATCCTCAAATTCAGAAACGTTTTCAAATTCTTAAAGAGATATTTTCAAAAAGCGGTGTTGAAACTTTGACTCTTACAAGCAGTCAGGTTTTATATAAAATCCGGTTGCTTGATTTGATATATTCAGGCGATTGGATTTCATATTACACTGGTGTTTTAAGAGGATATGATCCTAGTGAAATTGATAATATTTATTTACTAAAAGATAAGCTAAAGTAATAATCGATAAATATTTATTTAACATCTAATTGTCGAGCAGTTAAGTCGTTTACTGATTCTCATATTAAATTATCTGATGCTTTAGTTTTTTTATTCAATTATTAAATCCTCATAAATTAATTAATTATGATTACTGTCTTAGAAGTGATAAAATTGTCAACGGATTATCTTCAAAAAAAAGGCGTCGAATCACCAAGAGCAAATGCTGAAATACTTCTTGCAGATATTCTAAAATGTAAACGATTAGAACTTTACTTGTCTTTTGATAAACCGCTTGCTGAAAATGATGTTCAGATCTATCGTGAGGCGATTAGAAAAAGAGGATTGAGGATACCTTTGCAATACATTATAGGCAATGTTGAATTTTACGGGTTAAAACTTTTGGTTAATGAAAATGTTCTTATACCACGACCTGAAACTGAATTACTTGTCGAAAAAATTATTAATGAATCCGATAAATCAGCAAATCTAAAAATACTTGATATAGGAGTTGGAAGCGGAAATATTTCTTTGGCACTGTTAAAGAATTTACCCAACTCAAAACTTGTGGCTATTGATATAAGTGAGAATGCATTGACCGTGGCTGAACAAAATGCCGGGCTAAATTTATTGAACCATAAAATTGAATTTAGAATGTTTGATATATTTATTGATGATTTAAATATGTTAGGCAAATTCGATTTGATAGTATCAAATCCACCTTATGTTTCCGGTGCTGATTTTGACAATCTTGAACCGGAATTAAAAATTCACGAACCCAGAATTGCACTTACTGACAATTCAAATGGAGTTTCTTTTTACAAACGTATCATCGAAATATCTGAGCAAATATTGAATGAACAAGGCAAGGTTTATTTTGAATTGGGATTGGGTCAATCTGCACAAGTTCAAAAATATTTTGAGCAAAGCAATTTTAAGAACATTGAAGTAACTAAAGATTATGCAGGTATTGACAGGATAATTTGTGGGGAACTAAAATGAGAGCACTGGTTCAAAGGGTTTCTGAGGCTGGAGTTTATATCGATAAAGAAAATTACAAAGCTGAAATATCAAAAGGGATGGTAATATTATTAGGGATTAAAGATGATGATACTAATGAAGATTTAATTTTTGTTGCAGATAAATGCAGTAACTTAAGAATATTTGAAGACGAAAATGATAAAATGAATTTATCGTTAAAATCTATTGATGGCGAAGTGCTTATAATATCTCAATTCACTCTTTATGGTGATGCTCAAAAAGGTAATCGCCCAAGTTTTACAGAAGCGGCCAGACCTGAAATTGCTATTCCACTTTACGAAAAATTTATTGAACGAATGAAAAATAATCTGGGAGAAGATAAAATTAAAACCGGGAAATTCGGTGCGATGATGAGAATAAAGATAATTAACGATGGTCCGGTTACAATACTGGTAGAATCTAAAAAAACAGGTGCATAATTGAGTCGTGTTCTGATGATCTTTATAGATGGGGTTGGTATTGGTGAAAAAGATTATGATTACAATCCATTCTTTAAATATGGATTTAAAATATTTAAAGAAATATTTAAAGAAACTCCGCATAAGCAAAATCCATATTTAGAAAAAGATGGAGTATTCGTTTTTCCCAGTGATGCCCGTCTGGGAATTGAAGGATTACCTCAAAGCGGAACAGGACAGGTTTCTATATTCTGTGGAATTAACGCACCCCAATTTGTTGGTAAACATTTTGGTCCTTTCCCGTATTCTACAACGATTCCAATAATTGCGGAAAAAAATATTTTTAAAACTTATAAGGATTTAAAACTAACTTCATATTTTGTTAATGCTTATCCAAAAATATTTTTTGATTATATTAAATCAGGAAAATCAAGATTGAGCACTACAGCTTTAAGTTGCAGGCTGTCAGATCTTAAATTAAATTCAGTTACTGAGCTCAGGCAAGGTATAGCGTTAACTGCAGATATCACAAATGAAAGATGGAATCTAAAATTAAATTACCATTTGAAAGTGATTAAAGCCGAAACCGCAGCTAGAAGGTTATTAAGAATAGCAGGCAACAATGATTTTACATTATATGAATTTTATTTAACTGATCATTTAGGACATGGAAGAATTGCGGATGAGTTTGATTTAATTTATAATAATCTTGATAGATTTTTATTTACGATTTTATCCGAACTACAAAAGCAAGAATTAACTTTGGTAATCTGTTCAGATCATGGAAATTTTGAAGATTTATCTGTAAAAACACATACGTTAAATCCTGCATTAACAATTACTGCAGGAAAATATGCAGCAGAAATTGCTGAGAGTATAAAAAATTTAACTGATATTAAACCATCAATTTTAAAATTTTGCACTTGAAGGATTTTCCATTTATAAAAATTACCATTGCATTCATAATTGGAATTATAACATTTCCGTTATTCCAATTAAACTTACTCATCATTGCTCTTTTATTTTTATTGCCCATCTTATTTTACATGCTCTCAAAATCATTTTGGCGTTACCCAAAAGGGATGCTTACTATTGTTCTTTTTGTAGGTACGGCTTTTCTGTTTGGTTTATTAATAGCTAAGCTTGGAGAAAAAAAAATATCCTCTCCACTGATCTACTATCAAAAAGAAAAAAATGCGAAACTTTATGCTGAAGTGGAGGATGTTGAACTTGAGAGATCATTTGAAATTGCTTTTACAGTATATGTAGATTCAATCTTTTTGGATGATAAAAAATTCGCTTCGAATGATAAACTAATTTGCAAATTCAGAGGCGATTCACTTCAACGGACAAGAATTTATTCAGACTTGAATGCCGGGAATAGAATATATTTGACAGGCACTTATCAAAAAGGAAGAGAACAGAGAAATCCCGGTGAATTTGATTATGATAAGTATCTAAAATCAAAAGGTATTACAGGTCTGTTTGTTTCATACGATACTGATACTCTTAAAATTCTATCACATCAAAAAAATTATATAAAATCTGTTTTACATTCGCTGCGAAAAAAGATTGATTACACTATTCATCATCTTCAAGATTTACAAACTGCCGGATTATTGAGAGGCTTATTACTTGCAGATAGAAGTGAAATTGATTTTGAAACAAAGGATGAATTTATTAATTCAGGTGTAGTACATATATTAGCTGTATCGGGATTGCACGTTGGTTATGTACTGATAATTTTCATTTTCATTTTTGGAAGATTTGGGATATACCTTAGATCTTTTCTTACGATACTTGGCTTATTAGGATTTATGTTGATAACCGGTGTACCGCCATCAGTTTTTCGCGCCACGTTGATGGCAATAATAATAATAATTGCGTTTCTCACTAACAGAAGCACAAATCTTATAAATTCAATTTCAATCGCCGCATTTATAATTTTATTACTTAATCCAAATGAAATTTATAACCCGGGATTTCAATTATCATTCTCTGCCGTTCTGGCCATAGGAATTTTGTACCCGTACTTTCAAAAAATAATTTATGCTTATCATTTAAAGCATAAATGGATTGAGCATGTCTTGCTTTTTATTGGAGTTTCAATTAGCGCACAATTAGGAACACTACCTTTTACACTTGCTTACTTCAGTAAATTATCTGTTATTTCAATATTTGCAAATCTACTTGTAATACCTGCAATTGGAATTATTATCGGAATTGCATTTATAACTATTTTCACTGGAATGATCTCATATTCAATTGCGATTTATTTTGCCGTCACAAATAATTTGGTTACCGGATGGATGATTAAATTTATTAGCTTTACCGGTAATCTAGAATTTTCATTTCTGTGGGTCAGAAATTACTCTTTATACGATGCAATAATTTTTTATAGTGGATTAGCCTTAATAATTCTTTGCATAAACAGGATCAGGAAGTCGATTGTAAAAATATCATTGGTGCTGATTTTAATATTATCAATTTTGGTTTATTCAAAGTTCGATAATAATGATTTACTTGAAAAAAATAAGTTAAATGTTTTCATGATTGATGTCGGGCAGGGTGATGCATTCCTGATAAAATTTCCGAATGGTAAATCTGCACTTATAGATGCAGGTGAAGCAAATCCTTTTATAGACAATGGTGAACGCGTTATTACACCAATACTGGATTATTTTGGAATAGATAAAATTGATTACGGATTTATATCGCATCTCGATCTTGACCATTATGGCGGATTTATTTCTCTAATTTATAATGATAAAATTAGAAAAATTTATCGTCCTTTGCCGGATAGCTCGTCAAAATCCAAAAGATTAGAAAAGTTTTTAGCTAAAAAAAAGATTAAGACATATATTTATGATAAATCATCAATTGATGTTGGAAACACAAAATTATATTTTTTGAATGATCCTTATAATTATGCATACAAAAATTTTTCGAGCAATGATAGAAGCGGGGTTATAAAAATGGTTTTTGGAAATACCTCTTTTTTATTTACCGGGGATTGCGAATATCCGGCAGAGCATTTTTTGGCTGCTAACTTTGGAACTATGCTTGATTCAGATGTGTTAAAAGTAGGTCATCACGGAAGTATAACTGGTTCTTCGGAAGCTTTTTTAAAATTAGTGACGCCTAAAATTTCATTAATAAGTGCTGGAATTAAAAATAAATTTAATCATCCTTCTGAAGCAGTAATAAATTCTCTGACTAGATTTAAATCAGAGATATATAGGTCAGATGAGTTAGGCGCTGTTCTTTTACAATCTAACGGAAATGAAATTAAAAAAATTAACTGGAAATAAATAAATAAATTAATAAAAGAAAGGTGTACAATGTCAAATACAATTCAAGTTGGAATAATAATGGGAAGTGATTCTGATCTTTCGATTATGAAAGAGGCATCAGATATTTTGAATGAATTCGGTATAAAAAATGAGATGAAGATTATTTCTGCTCATCGAAGTCCTCATGTACTGGCTGAATATGCAAGCAATGCTCATGAAAAGGGAATGAAAGTTTTAATTGCAGGTGCAGGGGCAGCAGCACATTTACCAGGTGTTACTGCTGCATTTACTCCACTTCCAGTAATAGGTGTACCAATTAAATCAAAATCTCTTGATGGATTGGATTCATTATTATCGATAGTTCAAATGCCATCAGGTGTTCCTGTTGCAACAGTTGCAATTAATGGTGCTAAAAATGCAGGTATATTGGCTGCTCAAATTTTAGGTACAGGTGAGGCTGATATTCAGAAAAAAATTGTTGATTACAAAAAGAATTTATCTGAGGAATCGATACGCAAGAATGAAAAGATCAAATAAAATAAATTCCTAAATATTTTGTGACAAGTTGGCATAATATTGTATGTTGATTTTGAGAATATTTTTTTTCTACAAAAACTTGCGTCAAATTAGAAAATTGATTAAAATCTAACCGTCTTTCTTACAATATTTATTAACTCTTACTAATCAATCATTCGGAGGTGTTTATGTTAAAAAGAATTTTCACTGTTTCAATTCTTTTTGTCCTCGTTTTTGGGAACACTCTATTCTCACAATCACTGCATAGTAAGGATGTCAGCCCAAACCTTATCACAAAAGAGGTTAAACCTGGTTATCCAACTACTGAAGCAATTTGGGATGTGCAGTTAAATTACGATGCGACAACTGTTACAGGAGCAGCAGGTAATGCAGCTGCTATTTATTTGCCAAATGTCGGAGAGTTTTGGACTTCTCGTTGGGCAACTAACCTTTTACATAGATGGACAGCAGCAGGCGCACTGATTGAACAATTTTCTGTTGCAGGCGTTACTGGTGTTAGAAGTCTTACTTATGATGGAACATTTTTATATGCTGGTCAAAACACTACATCGATAGCGATTATTGATCCAACTACAAAAACTTTAGTTGGAACTATCACTGCACCACAAACTGTAAGATATATTACATATGATCCAACCGCTAATGCTGGAGCAGGTGGTTTTTGGATTGGTAACTTTGCAACTAACCCACAGTTGATCAGTATGACTGGTACTGT
The DNA here is from genome assembly GCA_003538625.1 of Ignavibacteriales bacterium. GTDB lineage: Bacteria > Bacteroidota > Ignavibacteria > Ignavibacteriales > Ignavibacteriaceae > IGN3. Next base: position 29,167 of record DPRR01000021.1, on the reverse strand, counting down.
TCTTGCAACACTTACTTATGCTAATTTAGGTGTTACAAGTGTATATGGTGCCGCTTATGATGGTTATTCTCCCGGTGGACCTTTTGTATGGTTTTGGGGACAGGGAGCTGGAGCAGGAACTCCGCAAAACATTGTACAGGTCAATCCTTCAACTGGTCTTCCAACCGGATTGCAGCACGATGTAATAACTGATATCGGTGTTGGTCAAACAGCCGCAATTGCTGGTGGTCTTTTTATTACTGAAGGCCTTGTTTCAGGTAAAGCATCAATTGGTGGATTGTTACAAGGTACACCTGACAGATTATTTGCTTATGAATTAACAACAACTGGTGCTCCATGTCCGGTAGTTCCAGCTTCAAACCCAAGTCCTGCTGATGGTACAACAGGTGTAAGCATCACAGCTCCTGGAAATGCTACCTGGACAAACGGTGCCGGTACAACACAGGTTGAAGTATTTTTTGGTCCTTCTGGTAATGTTGTTTCAGTATATTCTGGAGCTCCAATAACATCATTAGCCATACCGGCTCCTCTAAATTATTCAACAACATACCAATGGAGAGTCGTTGATAAAAATGATACTTGCAGTGGTGCTCCGGTAGCTACCTGGTCATTTACTACCGAAGATAATCCGAATTTGGTTACATTATTTGAAGATGATTTTACTGCAGGAACAGGTAACTGGACAATAACAAATGATGGTGGAACCTGTGTATTTGAAATCCATCAGGCAAGCGAATATACATTACCTGCAACTGCGCTAGGTAATGTTCTAGCTGCAGATGCAGATGCATGCGGTAGTGGTACAACTACACTTTCTACGGCAACTGTTACAAATCCAATTGATGCATCAAACTATGCAACTGTTACCTTGGAATTTGATAATGACTGGCAGGCAATTGATGCAGCTGATTTCAGCTATGTTGAAGTTAGTGTAGATGGTGGAACAACGTGGACGGCTGTAAGAACTTTTGATATTACTGATGTAAGAAACACTCACGAAGTTTTAGATATTACCGGCGTTGTTGCATTGCAATCATTCCAATTAAGATTACGTACAATCCAACCAGGCTGGGATTGGTGGTGGGCAGTTGATAACATAAAAGTTATTGCCACTGATTTTATTCCAGTTGAGTTAACATCATTTAGTGCAGCAGTAAATGTTAACAACATAAACCTAAACTGGTCAACCGCAACGGAAACAAACAACAGCGGCTTCCAGGTAGAAAGAAGCAATGGAAGTGCATATGAAACAGTAGGATTTGTTGCAGGTCACGGAACAACAACAGAACTACAGAACTACTCATTTGTTGATCAGAATGTGGCAGCAGGAAATTACACCTACAGATTAAAACAAGTAGACTTCAACGGAACATTTGAATACTCAAATACAATAGAAGTGGAAGTAATAGGTGTAAAAGAATTCGCACTTGGTCAGAACTATCCAAATCCATTCAATCCAAGTACAACAATAAACTTTAGCTTGGCAGTAGATAGTAAAGTAAGCTTAAAGATATTTGATGTATTAGGACAGGAAGTAGCAACATTGATAAATGGACAGATGTCAGCAGGAAGCCAGAAAGTAAGCTTCAATGCAAGTTCATTAAACAGTGGAGTATATTTCTATCGAATAGATGCAGATGGAGTAGACGGACAGAAATTCAGTTCAGTAAAGAAGATGATATTAACGAAGTAATTCGGTCATCATAATAGTTGATAATTACAAAGCCCCGCTGAAATATGCGGGGCTTTTTTTAAAAAAAATAGTTTAAATATTTCTTGTTCTATAGAAATATTTTTTTTAATGTTACTTAACTAGTTCGTTCCTTAATTAATTCTATACCCACTAATCAATCAGGAGGTTCATTTATGCAGAAATCTTTTCAACATTTTTCTGTGCTTGTAGTGCTCTTAGCATTAATATTCAATATGAATATTATGGCACAAAAAACACAGCACTCAATCGGTCTGGATCCAAATGCTGTTTCCAATGGGAAACTGAATTTACATAATCCGCCAATTGAAGGACTTACGACCGGTTACGGTGCAGATGGAATTGGTAATCAATGGTACAGTGTTGATATCCCAGGTGGTGCATTAACATTAGTTGGTCCTACTGGTGGTACTTTACATCAAGGTGGAGACTTTGACGGTACGGGTACCTTTTATGCCGTTAGATCTACCAATACTTTAATGACTGTTAATGTTGCGACAGGCGCAGAAACTGTTCTTGGAACTATTACCGGTGTAACTGCAGGTCAAACAATAACTTCTTTGGCTTGGAATGCTTCTAATTCGACCATGTATCTTGGTTCAACCAACATTACTACATCTGAATTATATACAATTAATTTGGGAACTCGCGTAGCAACATTAGTTGGCACCGTCACTAATAGTGCTGGTTTAATCGCAGTTGCCATTAATTGTGATGGAGCTGCTTACGGTGTTGATATTGTTGGTGATCAGCTTTTAAGTATTAATACATCTACCGGAGCCGGTACGGTATTAGGACCTTTGGGTTTTGATGCAAACTTTGCTCAGGATGCTGATTTTGATTATGCAACAAATACTTTGTATTTAGCTGCTTATAATAATACAGCAGGTGCCGGTGAGTTGAGAACTGCAAATTTAACTTCTGGTACAACAACTCTAGTCTTAAGCTGGGGCGCAGTCGAAATTACATCATTCGGAATTGACGGACAATGCGGACCACCTTGCCCGATTGGACAACCAGGCAACCCGAGTCCAGCTGATGGTACAGTTGATGTAGGCATCAATCCTGGAAATGCTACATGGACAAACGCTTCCGGCATTACTTCCATCGATGTTTACTTCGGAGTTTTCCCAAATCTTTCATTAGTATACTCTGGTGCTCCAGTGACAACTTTAGCTATTCCTGGTCCACTAAATTATTTCACTACGTACGGCTGGAGAGTAGTTGGCAAGAATGATACCTGTAACGTTTCCGGACCAACTTGGAAATTCAGAACAGTACAGGATCCAAATTTATTCTGCTGGGAAGATGATTTTACAGCAGGAACAGGCAACTGGACCATAACTAATGATGGCGGAACTTGTGTATTTGAAATTCATCAGGCAAGTGAATATACGCTTCCTGTAACAGCGCAAGGCAATGTTCTTGCAGCTGACGTAGATGCATGTGGTAGTGGTACTACTTTATTATCCACCGCAACAATAAATACCGTATTCGACTTCTCAAATTATTTAACTGCCTATATTGAATTCGATAATGACTGGCAGGCAATTGATGCAGATGACTTTGCATACGTAGAAGTAAGTACTGATGGAACAATATGGACAGCAGTAAGAACATTTGATGTTACAGATGTAAGAAATACTCACGAATTCGTTGATATTACTTCAATAGCAGCATTGCAGCCTACTGTTCACGTAAGAATTAGAACTGTTCAACCGGGCTGGGATTGGTGGTGGGCAGTTGATAACTTTAAAGTTTGTGCTAGTGATATAGTTCCGGTAGAATTAACATCATTCAGTGCAGCAGTAAATGTTAACAACATAAACCTAAACTGGTCAACCGCAACGGAAACAAACAACAGCGGCTTCCAGGTAGAAAGAAGCAACGGAAGTGCATATGAAACAGTAGGATTTGTTGCAGGTCACGGAACAACAACAGAACTACAGCACTACTCATTTGTTGATCAGAATGTAGCATCAGGAAATTACACCTACAGATTAAAACAAGTAGACTTCAACGGAACATTTGAATACTCAAATACAATAGAAGTAGAAGTAATAGGTGTAAAAGAATTCGCACTTGGTCAGAACTATCCAAATCCATTCAATCCAAGTACAACAATAAACTTTAGCTTAGCAGTAGATAGTAAAGTAAGCTTAAAGATATTTGATGTATTAGGACAGGAAGTAGCGACATTGATAAATGGACAGATGTCAGCAGGAAGCCAGAAAGTAAGCTTCAATGCAAGTTCATTAAACAGTGGTGTATATTTCTACCGAATAGATGCAGATGGAGTAGACGGACAGAAATTCAGTTCAGTAAAGAAGATGATATTAACGAAGTAATTCGGTCATCATAATAGTTGATAATTACAAAGCCCCGCTGAAATATGCGGGGCTTTTTTTATTAATTAATTTTATGAATTTAAAGCTGTAAATGATTATTAATAATTAACGTGTTGCATATAGATAATATTTTAATTAAAAAATATTGTGTTTGTTAAATATTATTTACATTTTGCCAAGTGTTGAATGAATAATTTAATAAATTATATTATCTGCTTAGACACTCTAAACAGCATTTCTAAAACTTAAAGCAAGGAGTACTTATGAAAAGAGCTATTCTCTTATTTTTCTCACTATGTTTAATTTCTGTTTCTACATTTTCCCAGGATAATGCAAGCAGAACAAATATGGTTGATACATGGATGCCAATCCAACACAACTCGGATGGTTTGAATGCCATTTACCTGGACGATATGAATGGTGATAATACATTAACTGGAATTCAAGCCAGAGGCTGGGCATTTGATAATGTTGATGGTGGCGGCACGACTACGGTTTTCCAAGGAAACCCTGCAGTATTTAATGCTTATGAAGGACCAACTGATGGCTATATCGGAATGAATTATAATGGAGCTAATGGTTTGATTATGAATCAATGGTTAATATCTCCAACTGTTACTGTTGCCACTGGTGATACATTAAAATTCTGGCATCGTTCACCTGACGGCAGTACATACCCTGACCATCTTGAAGTTTGGGTATCAACTACTGGTGGAACCACCGGTGCTGCATTTGATGTTCAATTAGCTTCCTTTGATGGATCTACAACAGGTTGGCAGCAATTCGTAGGGTACTTCCCAACTACAGGAACAGTTAGATTTGGAATCAAATACTATTCAACAAATGGCGGAGTATCAGGTTCTGAAACTGATTACGTCGGATTTGATTATTTTGAGGTGCTTGCAGGCGGAAGTTCCTCTCTGATTTCTATAGCTCAGGCAATAGAGGATCTTAATAACGATTTTGTTCCTGATAGATTAGGTGATACTGTTACAGTGCAAGGTGTGGTATTTTCACCAAACTATCAGACAACTAACAATTCGTTCTATATTTATGATGGTACAGCCGGCACTGATATATTTATGTACTCTCCTCCTCTTTATCACTGGAATATGGGAGATGAACTTAATATAACCGGTGTAGTTACTCAATATAATGGAATGTCTGAAATAGTTGCTATAGATTCCACCGGATGGGTGTTGATGAGTACCGGAAATCCAACTCCCGATCCAATGGTATTGACTCTTGCACAGTTCAAAGCAAATGCTGAATTATATGAAGGATCGCTTGTTGGTTTTATTGGATTGAATAAAGTAGGCGGTACATGGCCCGCAAGTGGCAGCAGTGCTAATTTATCCTTAAGTGATGGAGTTGATACTGTTGTATTCAGAATAGATTCTGATACTGACATTGATGGCAGCCCGGAACCAACATGGCCGGTTGATGTAATTGGAATAGGCAGCCAGTTCGATAATAGTGTACCTTATAGCAGTGGTTATCAGGTTTTCCCAAGGTTCTTCGCAAGTGATTTTCTACCTGCAGGTTCATTACCAGTTGAATTGACATCTTTTTCAGCTAATGTTAATAATTCAAATGTAAATTTAGACTGGAGTACTGCAACTGAAACAAATAATAACGGTTTCCAGATTGAGAGAAGTGCAGTCGGCGGTTCATATCAGGTTATTGGATTTGTTGCTGGCTATGGGACAACTACAGAAGCAAAACATTACTCATTTGTTGATCAGAATGTAGCAGCAGGAAATTACACCTACAGATTAAAACAAGTAGACTTCAACGGAACATTTGAATACTCAAATACATTAGAAGTAGAAGTAATAGGTGTAAAAGAATTCGCACTTGGTCAGAACTATCCAAATCCATTCAATCCAAGTACAACAATAAACTTTAGCTTAGCAGTAGATAGTAAAGTAAGCTTAAAGATATTTGATGTATTAGGACAGGAAGTAGCAACATTGATAAATGGACAGATGTCAGCAGGAAGCCAGAAAGTAAGCTTCAATGCAAGCACATTAAACAGTGGAGTATATTTCTATCGAATAGATGCAGATGGAGTAGACGGACAGAAGTTCAGATCAGTAAAGAAGATGATATTAACGAAGTAATTCGGTCATCATAATAGTTGATAATTACAAAGCCCCGCTGAAATATGCGGGGCTTTTTTGTTAATATTAATGCACTTCATCTTGAATTGTTACTTCATATTCATTTTAATAACTTTGCCTATAATTTTAACACTTACAGGAAAGATGATGAAAAAAAACTTTTTATTAGTATCTGTAGCTTTACTCTTGATTTCATGCTCAAAAACATCTGATCAGGAATATTTTGATCAAGGCAGTAAATATTTAAAAGAAAATAAAATTAATGAAGCTCTAAAATCATTTGAAACTCTGTTAACTGAATATCCTGATAGTAAAATAGCTCCCAAAACATTAGTTCAAATTGCTGCAATGTATCAAAATAATTTGATTAAAGAAGTTAAACCTCAAGAATCATTTAATAAAGCACAGGAGTACTTTATGCAGGTGTATGAAAAATTTCCTGAAAGCGAGGAAGCTCCGAATTCATTATTCATGTCCGGTTATATACTTGCAAATAATCTGATGAAATTTGATGATGCAACAATGAGATTTAAATTATTTTTGGAAAAGTATCCGTCGCATCAACTTGCTTTTTCTGCTAAACAGGAATTGGATAACATGGGCTTATCACCTGAAGAAATTCTTAAAAAAACAGAGACAGCAAAAAGTGAGTAAATCATTTTCAGAATATAAAAGTTATTTAGATCCAAATATTATATCGCGAATTGACAGCCTCGACCTGCGTGCAAGGCTGGTTGTTGAAGGATTTATGGTCGGACTGCATAAAAGCCCTTATCATGGATTTAGTGTTGAATTTTCTCAGCATAGACCATACATGCAGGGGGATAATTTAAAAAGTGTTGATTGGCGTGTCTTTGGTAAAACAGAAAAGTATTTTATAAAGCAGTATGAAGAAGAAACAAATTTACGAAGTTATATCATTCTTGACAGCAGTAAATCAATGGGATATGCATCCGAAAAAGCAATATCCAAATTAGATTACGCATCAACTTTAGTTGCAGCACTATCTTATTTAATGATTAAGCAGCAGGATGCGGTTAGTCTTACAATTTATTCTGATAAAATATATAAACATTTACCGCCTAAGTCGTCAAATGCATATTTGCACCAAATATTAAAAGAACTATCTACTCTTGAAGCTTCATCAAAAACCAATACTGCAAACGCGCTTAATAGTATTGCGGAGAAAATAAAAAGGCGGGGACTGGTTATAATTATTTCGGATTTTTTTGATGATGTTGATCAGACGTTGAAAGCGATTAAACATTTTGCGCATAAAAAAAATGAGGTGATTATTTTCCAGATCCTTGATCCGTTGGAACGAACTTTTGGTTTTGGCAAGGATGCCATATTTAAAGATTTAGAAACTGATGAGGAACTAACTACTCAACCATACCAGATTCAAAAAGCATATCAGGAGGCGATGAATGAGTTTACAAATAAAATCAAAAGAGAGTGTTTAAATTCTAACTTTGATTATAATTTACTTGATACATCAACATCTTTTGACAAAGCACTATTTAATTACATCCAGAAAAGATCAAGACTTCATTAACTCATTTATTTCATCATAATATTTTTTTGAGAGATCTTCGGAGTAACTTAAAGACTTTGACTCAGTAATTATTCTAACAATCGGTTCAGTATTGGATTTTCTAAAGTGCACCCAATGATCCATAAAATCAATTCTTAAACCATCTTCTGTATTTATCTTATCCTGTGAATACTTTTCAATAAGTTTAATTATTACCTCGTCAGGCGAAACATTTTTAAGATCGATTTTTTTCTTGGCAATAAAATATTGCGGAAGATCATTTTTAATCTGAGATAATTTTTTTCCGGATTCCGCCAAATATTGAAGCGTAAAAGCGATACCCACCAAGGCATCTCTACCATAATGCAAAGCAGGATAAATTACTCCACCACTGCCTTCACCGCCAATAACAGCATTCACCTCTTTCATCTTTTTCACAACATTTGCTTCACCAACAGGAGCACGAAAAAGCGAACAATTATATTTCTTCGCAACATCCTCAACTGCTTTTGTTGTTGAAAGATTAATCACAACATTACCTTTCGTTTTACTTAGCACAAAATCTGCGGCAAGTGTTATTGTATTTTCCTCACCGAAGGGGTCAGCTTTTTCAGTAATTAAAACTAATCGATCCACATCAGGATCAACTACGATGGCAAGATCAGCATTGTGTGCTTTAACTGCTTTCATTGTATCGGATAAATTTTCAGGAAGCGGTTCCGGAAGGCGAGGGAAGATACCGGATTTTTCACAATTCATTTCAATCACATCACAGCCAAAAGATCTTAATAAATCAGGGATACAATATGCACCTGCTCCATTTACACAATCAACCAGCACTCTGAATTTTTTAGATTTAATTTTTTCTAACTTGACAATGGGTAATGATAAAACAGCACTAATATGATTAGATAATCCTTCATTATAGATGGTTCTTTTGCCAATATTTTTCCAATCCGCATACTGATTCTGCTTATCTAAATATTTTTTCATTTGTTGATGTTCATCAGGCGACATAAACTGACCGGTGCTATTCAATAACTTTAAAGCATTCCATTCATTTGGATTATGACTTGCGGATATTGCTATTCCACCCTGAGCATTTAAGGATTTAACTGTGAATTGAACTGTAGGCGTCGGACAAATTCCAATATCAATTACATCTAATCCTTTAGCCAATAAAGTACCTGTAACCACTTGATTGACCATTTCACCGGTTATTCTTGCATCACGTCCAACAACTACTTTTCCATTTCCCACAAAATCAGCATAAGCGTTCGTATATTTTACTATCACCTCAGGATCTAAACCGTCACCAACAATTCCACGAATACCGGAAATACTAACCATTAGAGTTGACATTAAATCTCCTTAAAAATTATTTTAAAACTGATTTTTATTTGCAAAAAAAATCGGGTATCAGTATCCTAAAATATTATGATTAAAAATCAAAAACTTTATATAGGACTAAACTTAGGTGCATAAGTTTAAAATTATTTGTCGGGATTTCTTTAAAGTACAAAAAATAGAATTTTCTAATTCAGTAACTAAAATTTTTGTTTCCAATCTTTTGGCGAAATAACAACAACAAATTCACCTTTAACAATTTTATTTCCGAAAGTCTCGACTAACTCTTTTGGAAATCCTCTCCAACTTTCTTCAAATTTTTTTGTAATCTCTCTGCAAACCACCACAAATCTATCTGGAATAAATTCATTTAATTCGTTTAAAAGTTTTTCAATTCTGTACATCGATTCATAAAGTACAATTGTTCTTGGTTCATTTGCTAATTCTTTTAATTTTGTTTTTCTTCCTTTTTTTTGTGGAAGGAAACCCTCAAAAACAAAAGCATCAGTTGGTAAACCGCTCATACTAATTGCTGCAATCAATGCAGAAGGACCCGGAATTGGTATAATTTCAATTCCATTTTCAATACAAAGAGAAACAAGTCGTACGCCGGGATCAGAAATTAAAGGTGTCCCTGCATCAGATATTAAGGCGGCAGTTTGATTAGAAAGAATTCTGTTTACAATAAAATCAATTTTATTTTTTTCATTAAAAGCATTTAAAGAGATTAATTCTTTTTTAATATCATAATGAGTGAGCAGATTTCCCGAAGTGCGTGTATCCTCGCATAAAATAAAATCAACTTCTTTAAGGGTTTCTATTGCACGGAGTGTAATATCTTTAAGATTACCAATTGGTGTGCTTACAATGTAAAGTTTCATAATCAAAAATAGTTTAAAACAGTTACGGCTCCAACAAAGGAGCCGCACCGTGCAAGTAGTTAATATTATATTAGTTATTGGACGACATAAAACTTAAAACTTTTTTGATAATTGTCAAGCCCTTATCAATTTCATTTTCAGTAATGTTTAAAGCAGGTCTGAATCTAATTGACTTTTCACCGCAGCCTAAAATCATAAGCTTTTCTTTATAACATCTATCTTTGAACTTATTTCTTAATTCTACACTCGGCAAATCGAAGGAACACATTAAACCCAGACCTCTAACATTATCGATCAAAGATGGGAATTCTTCCTGCAATTTGGTGAGTTGAAATTTAAGATGTTCACCAACTTTTTTCGCATTATCAACTAGATTTTCATTTTTTATAACGTCAAGAATAAATTTTGATCTGACCATGTCAGTAAGATCAGCACCCCAGGTTGAATTTATACGGCTTGAAACTTTGAATACATTATCATCAATATCATCAATTCTATCTGAAACCATTATACCGCACACCTGAGCTTTTTTACCAAAAGCAATGATATCTGGTTTAACAAAGTATTCTGAAGCCCAGAATTTACCTGTCAACCCAAATCCTGTCTGTACTTCGTCAAACATTAATAAAATTTCATTTTCATCTGCAATTTCACGAAGCTTCAATAAAAACTCTTTACGGAAAAAATTATCTCCGCCTTCAGCCTGTATAGGTTCTATTATAATTACCGCAATATCATCAAGATTTTTTTTGATCGCCAATTCAATTTCAGCCAAAGCTTTATCTTCAAGTTTAATAACTTCATCAAGATGATTTTCCAAAGGAAATTTTATTTTAGGATTGGTAATTCTCGGCCAATCAAATTTTGGAAAATACTTAACCTTTGCAGGATCAGTGTTTGTAAGAGACATTGTATATCCGCTTCTGCCATGAAATGCTTCTTTAAAGTGAATTACCTTATGTCCTTTTTCTTCTTTGTACCCTTTAAGAAAATTCTTTCTTACTTTCCAGTCAAATGCAACTTTTAATCCGTTTTCTACCGCAAGAGCTCCACCTGAAACAAAGAAAAGATGTTTCATATAATCCGGTTTAGCTACTTTAGCAAAAGTATCAACAAAATCTGCCATAAAAGTTGTATAGATATCTGAGTTGGAGGGTTTGTTAACTGCAATCATTCCAAGAGTTTGTTTAACTTCCTCAGAGTGAAGGTAAGGATGATTTAAACCAATCGGTGAGGAAGCGAAGAATGTAAAAAAATCGTGATATTCTTGTCCCGTGATTTCATCAACAATAGTTACTCCGCTGCTTTTGTCCAGATCGAGTACAATATCAAATCCATCAGCAAGCATGTATTTTGATAAGGTTGATAGTACCTGGTCAGCAGTAATTGAAGGTGTGTATTGGTTATTTAATTTTTTTTCGTCAGTTATTAAAGAATTCATTTTCTACTCCTAATAGATAAATTGAATGATTATAAAGAATTAAAGGGAATGGAGATAGGAGGAAGATTAGAATACGTTTTCGAAGCTGGACACAAAGTAGCTTCTGAACGAAATTGAGTGATATTTGACTTTTGAATTCATATAAAATTTATTTTGACTTGTAATATAAAATTTTAAGTTTAATTATTCCAAGATCTAAGAGATTTTTATCCAAATAAATAAAATTATTTATTGAAAAATCTTTGATTTTTTCAAATTAAATAGCTAAATAATTATTGAAATTTGTAATAATTGTTAATAACAAAGCTTAAACTGAATAAGATCAAACTTAGACTCATTAGCAAAACTAATTTCCTATTCATCAATCAAATTAGAGGTACATTATGAAAAGATGTAATACTTTTTTAATTACTCTTTTAACCTTCCTCACCTCAGTATTTATTTTCACCAATACCGCAAATGCCCAGTTGGTGGGAACAAAAACAATTCCTGGTGACTATCCAACTATTTCTGCAGCAGTTACTGATTTGAATACAATAGGTGTCGGATCAGGCGGTGTAACATTTAATGTTGCTGCCGGCTATACTGAAAACGTTACTGCACCAATAATTATAACAGCTACCGGCGTAAACGGTAATGCTATAGTATTTCAAAAGAGTGGTGTAGGTGCTAATCCATTAATTACGAGAACAGATGCTGGCACTCTAACAACATCGACACTTGGTGGTGATGGCGATGCAATAATTCGATTAAATGGTACAGATTATATAACATTTGATGCCATCGACGTATCAGCCTCAGATCAGGGTATTGAATATGGTTACATGACTCATAAACCAGATGGAACAAATGGCTGTCAGTTTGTAACAATAAAAAATTCTACTGTATCCTTAACTAAAGGAACAAGTGGATATGTAATGGGAATATATATTGGAAACGGAACAACTAGTGTTTCAAGCGCAACAGGAGTAACTGTTACGGCCCTAAGCGGAATTAACTCAAACATAACAATTTCCGGAAATACTATACAGAATGCTCATGCAGGTATATATGTAAGAGGTTCCTCTGCAAGTGGTTTTTATGATAGTAATATCATTGTTGGCCAATCAGGTGCAGGCAATATAATTCAAAACTTTGGCGGTGGTTCGGCAACAACCACGTATGGAGTCTATTTTATTTATGTTGACAATCCTTCAGTTTCATATAATACTATAGACAATGAAGCTGGCGGTGGAACTCCTCATAATTCTACTTTCTATTGTATCTTCTATTCAACAGTTTCTGGTAATGTGGTTGGAAGCAATAATACAATGAAGATTGCGAACTCAGCAGCATCAAGTACAAGTTATTACATATATAACACAAATACGTGTACTTCTGAGAATTATAGTAATAATACGTTTGCTCAAGGCTCAGTTCCATTCGGAACCGGCTCAACTTATTTCGTCGGTGTTTCCAATGCTACACCAACTAAAACCATATCCGGCAACTCAACGATTGGAACAATAACCAAAGGTGGTGGAAGTATTTATTGTGTTTATAATGCTGGTGGAGCGTCAGCAGGTGGAACAGAAGTAATAACCAATAATACCTTTTCCAACATAAATATTACAGCTTCAAATAGCAGCACAATGTATGGCATATACAGTAATACTTATGCTGCACACAGTAAGATTATGAGTAATAACATATTGTCAAATATTTCAAATCCACTTGGTACGGGCTCGTTCTATTGTTTATATGCATTAGCATCAGTTCCTAACCAAGTTAATAATAACTCTGCCTACAATATTACTCATGGCGGAACTATTTATGGATTATATTTAAGTGGTACTGGTCAGGCATATAATAATAACATTTACGGGTTAAGTACAACTTCTACTGGTACTGGTGTTGTTGATGGAATTTATGTATCAGCCGGTACTCTGGACATTTACAATAATTTTATATCCGACTTAAATGCACCTAGTTCAACAAGTACTACTGCAGGAGCTTGTGGGATATATTTATCTGGCGGTACGACGGTAAACTTAGATTACAATAGTGTATTTCTTAAATATGCAAGTTTAGTAGCTGGTAATCAAAGTGCGGCTTTATATATTGGTAGTACATCTCCTACTACTTTAAACATGCACAATAACATTTTTGTTAATGATATTGATGTAACTGTAGGTACACGAGCTACGGCTATCAGAAAGGGTGGTACCGGTTTAACAAATCTGGTAAGTGTTAATAATAATTTATACTATGCGGGCATACCATCGGCTAAGAATATTATTTATTATGATGGTACAAATACTGATCAAACTCTTTCAGCGTATAAATCAAGAGTATCTCCGAGAGAATCAGCATCAGTTACAGAATATCCAACTTTTGTAAATGCAACTACAACACCGTATGATTTGCATATAAATCCGGCAAATCCCACACAATTGGAAAGTGGTGGAACACCGGTTGCAACAGTTACAGTTGATTACGATGGTAATACCAGAAATGCAACATCACCGGATATTGGTGCTGATGAATTTACAGGTATATCGTTAGATTTGGTTTCACCAACAATCGTTTACACTCCGCTTTTAAATACTGCATCTACTTTGAGTAGAACTTTAATTTCAAGTATAACAGATGTAGGTAGTGGTGTACCAACCTCCGGACTCGGATTACCAGTGCTTTACTGGAAAATAAATTTAGCAGGCACTTGGACTGGAGCAACATCTACCTATCTGACTGGCAGCGATTATCAGTTCACTTTTGGTAGTGGAGTAGTAACTGGTGATACAGTTTATTACTATGTAGTTGCACAGGATTTAGCTACTACACCAAACGTTGGTGCTTTTCCATCAGCAGGTGCAAGTGGATTTACAGCAAGCCCTCCGGCAGCATCAACTCCACCTACAACTCCAAGTCGTTACATTGTAAGTAACGTAGCTCTTGCTGGTGATTATACTGTTGGAACAGCAGCGTTCAATAAGTTTATTGGTACAAACATTTATTTCGAAAAAGTTGTACATAAAGTAATGAAAGAAGTTGATGTTTTAGTTACTGCGCCTGAAATACAGAATGAAAAGAGTGGCGTAACTAAGAATAATTCAGAAATATCTTCACCTGCAAAGCAATTGATGGAAGTTGAAGAGACTACCTGGATTCCTATGGTTGACGGTATTCCTTATACAGGTGATTTGTATGTTAAAAAAGCAGATCATCCTGAAATTAATTTCCCGGATGGTATTGAAGGTATTTATTCAACCCTTACTGCAGCAGTTGCTGATTTGAATTTGCGTGGAGTTTCAGGTCCAACAAGATTCTTATTAACTGATGCTAATTATTCTGTAGGGGAAACGTTCCCAATAACTATTGATATAGCTAACGAAAACTTACCAACCGCTGTTAACACGGTTACAATCAAACCGAATGCAGGAGTAACCAGTGTAGTAACTGGTGCAACTGCGATAAACGTATTTGGAATTTATGATGACTATATCATATTTGATGGTTCAAACACGGTAGGTGGAACAACTCGTGATTTGACAATTGTTAATACTTATTTAGCCAGTACTTTTAACATTGGTGTTGTATTGTGGAGCAGTACAAAAACTGCTACTAACATAACAGTTAAAAATTGCATAATTGAAAGTGATCCTGCCGAAACAAGCAGTTATGGATTGTTCTTGAATTATGCAGGTGGTGGTTATAATAATACCTCATTTATTAATAATAAAATTCAAAATGCTAAAGTAGGAATTCAATTTGTTGGTTTTCCTGCACCTGGGCTTATCACAAATAATGGTTTGGTTTCCGGTAATATAATTGGCGATGCTACAAAGCCCGTTACACTTGGTGGAATCTCATGTTCATATGTTGATAATTTGACCATTACAGGAAATGAAATATTTGGTCAAGCAACGGGTAATACAAATACTAGTCAGTATGGTGTTACTCTTGGTGCAAGCTCAACCAATTGTAAAATTCGTAAAAATAATATTCACGATTTCTACTATACCGGCACTTCCGGTTATGGATGTTTTGGCATTCGTTACAATGGTGATGCAACAACTGTTACGGAAATTTCCAACAACTTCATACATAATATTAAAAGTGATGGAGATGCTAGCAGTCTGACATATACACCATCCGGTATATATATAATTTCCGGTGGAAACGTTCAGATATACTTCAACTCTATTTATATGTCTGGTAACACTTTGGGAAGAGGAACATCTTATGATGGCAGGAGCTCGGGCATAAGTGTTGCGACAGGCGTAACACTATTAAATATCAGAGATAATATCTTACAGAACTCTATGGGTTCATTTCCAGGATCTGCAAGGACAAATACAACTTACGGAGTTTTTTCATCAAGCGACAGTCTTGCTTACACTAATATTAACTATAATGATTACTTCGTAAATGGTGTAAATCCATATGTTGGCTTTTTAGGTGTTAATAGAACAGATCTAACTGCATGGCAAACAGCAACTGGAAAAGATTTAAATTCTATCAGTGTAGCTGCAGCTTTTACAGACTCCACGAATTTGCATATTCCAAATGGAACAGTTACTGCACTCGAATCAGCAGGAACCCCTATCGTTGGAATAACAACCGACATTGACGGACAAACAAGAAATGCATCAACACCAGATATCGGTGCGGATGAATTTGCCGGTATAAATCCTGCAGATGCCCTTGCCGGTGATTATTATATTCCTCAAGGCGCACATCCACAGGGATTTAGCACACTTGCAGCTGCTATTACCGAACTGAATAACTTTGGCGTTACAAGTGCAGTAAGATTTTTAATTGACGATAATTTAAGTGAAGTAGGTGCTAACTTACTTATTACAAGAAGCGATCTTACTTCTACTAATAATCTGACTATTAAACCAGCAGCTACTAAAACTCCTACAATTATGATTGCTGGCTGCACAACTACTGCAGGTCCAAGTCAGTATTCCGGAATTTCTTATAGTGGTGCAAGTTATATTACTATTGACGGATCCAATACTGACGGTGGAACAAGTCGTGATCTTACAATAGCTATGAATGATAGCTTGAACGGAAGGATTGGTATTCAAATATATGGTAATACTGATTATTTAGTTTTCAAAAACTTTTATCTAAAATTCAATTTAATCAATCTTCCAAATACATCTACGCGTGGTGTCTATGCAAACGGCCAGGCAAGTGGTGTAGCTGATAGTGTGGTTTTTGAGAATTGTCAAATAGGTGATCAAAGTCATGCAGGCGCTTATGCAATTAGTATAACCGGCTCAAGTGGTTCTTCACTTTATGCATCCAAAATTCATATTTTAAATAATGATTTATATGGTACCATAAGACCAGTGTACTTTTTCTATGGCGGTGCTTCAGGAACGACTTCTGAAATTTCTGGAAATATAATTCAATCACCATACGCGCCACCATCCGGAAATGTTGTTTGGGGAATGCTGTTTAATACATTCAATGGAACATTCAATATTCATGGAAATAAACTTCAAAAACTTATTTCTGCATCTACAGCGACCAATGGTGTGTATGGAATTGGAACGCTTACTTCGCAACCTGGAGTCCAGATGAATATTTATAATAATTTCCTTGGTGGCGATTTCCAACATACTGGAACTGGAGTTCCTGCAAGTGTAGATGTGATCTCGTTTCAGGATAATATTCCTCAGGCGAATGTTTATGCTAATACAATCGTTCTTAATAATATAAACAAACCAGCTGCACCAAGATTAACGGGCATTCGTTGGGGTGGAACTGCGACTGTAAATATTAAGAATAACATAGTGATAAATGAAAATGACGCTGCAACAGCTTTTGCACTTTATAACGCCAGCGGTACATTTATGTCAGATTACAATGATCTATATGTTTCTGGTACATTAGCAAACATTGGATATAGTCTCACGCAAGTACTTAAAACATTTTCCGCATGGCAGGATACAACTGGGCAGGATGCAAACTCTATTAACGTAGCAGCTCCATTTACTTCAGCTTTAGATTTCCACATTCCTAATGGAACTCTTACTCCAATAGAATCTGCCGGTACACCAATAGCATTAGTTACTACAGATATTGATGGACAGCCGCGTAATGCATCAACTCCGGATATTGGCGCTGATGAATTTGCGGGACTGCTTCAAATTCTTGCTCCTTCAAATTTAACTGCTCTAGCCGATACTTTTTCTGTTTTACTAAACTGGACAGATAATTCAACAAATGAATTAGGATTCTACATTGAAAGAAAGAACGGCGATACCTTAAGTGTTGATCCTTATGTAGTTATTGATACTGTTGGAGTTGATGTAGTATCATATAATGATATGGGAAGAACACCATTAACAACTTATACTTATAGAATTCAAGCTTTCAATTTATTGGGTGTTTCTCAGTATAGTAACGAAGTTACTGCAACGACAATTATTCCTGTTGAATTAACTTCATTTGCAGCGAATGTAAATGATCAGGAAATTTCCATAATCTGGTCAACTGCAACTGAACTTAACAACAGGGGATTTGATCTTGAACGTAAGCTGGATGGCGAATGGAAAAAGTTGGCTTTCGTTGAAGGTAAGGGAACAACCACTGAAAAATCGGATTATTCATATACTGATAAATTTAAATATGATGGTTTCCAAGGAACAGTTCAGTACAGATTGAAACAACTCGATTTTGACGGAACAATTACTTATTCAAATGTAATTTCTGTTGATGTTGATTTTACTCCTAAAGAATACACATTGTATCAAAATTATCCGAATCCATTTAACCCATCGACGACTATTAAATTTGCGTTGCCGTTTGATAGTAATGTAAGAATTACTATTTACAATATGCTCGGTGAACAAGTTGAAGTTATCTTCGATCAGGTTAAAGAAGTTGGTTATCATAATGTTTCATGGAATGCAAGCAGCCTTGCTTCCGGTGTTTATATTTATACTATTGACGCAAAATCGGTAGATGGATTGAAAACTTTCAATTCAGTAAAGAAGATGATGTTAGTCAAGTAGAAAATATTCTTTCTATTAAAGCCGTCCAGTAGGGCGGCTTTTTTTTTACTTGTTTTTTTTAATTATATATGTTACACTTACTGTAACAATTAATAAAATTATGTCAGCCTCAACAAAACTTTCAACTTCTGTAAAAGCTTTATGCTATCTGGCTACCGATAGTAAACCTAAAAATAGTACTGACATTGCAAAAGTAACCGGAATAAATGCATCCAAATTAAGAAAACTTCTTTCGATGCTTGGCAAATCTGGTATAGTTAAAAGCGATAGCGGTATGCTGGGTGGATTTTCACTTGCAAGGAAACCTAGTGAAATTCATTTACAAGAAATTTATTGTGCAATTGAAGATCGTAAAGCTTTCTATTTAAATGTTAACGATGATAATCTAAAAGAAAATAGCTCATCAAAAAAAATAAATTATTTTTTCCTTGATTTGTTTTCCGATATTCAGGTAGAAATTGAAAAGAAAATGACCGATATAACTTTACAATCAATAATAGATAATATTAAATAACGATATAAGGAGTAGCAAAATGGATTTTTTAAAAAATCTTGGTATTAAAGAAAAGAATTTTGGATCCTCGACAGGTACAAAATGGAATGAGACAACTAATCAGGGTGAACTAAAAATTTATTCACCTGCAACGGGAGAATTAATTGCCTCAGTCTACCAGGCTTCAGAAGATGATCTTGAAAAGATAATGCAAACTGCTGAAGAAGCTTTTTTAATTTGGAGAAAAATACCGGCTCCTAAAAGAGGTGAGATAGTCAGACAGATTGGGGACAAATTACGTCAGCATAAAAAAGATCTTGGATCGTTAGTCTCTTTTGAGATGGGAAAATCTTTACAAGAGGGAATGGGTGAAGTTCAGGAGATGATAGACATTTGCGATTTTTCTGTTGGACAATCCAGACAATTGTATGGTTTTACAATGCAGTCAGAAAGACTAAATCATAGAATGTATGATCAGTATCATCCTTTGGGGATTGTGTGTACTATTTCGGCATTTAATTTTCCCGTTGCAGTATGGGCTTGGAATTCAATGTTAGCTGCAGTATGTGGAGATGTCAACGTTTGGAAACCATCATCAAAAGTCCCATTATCTGCAATTGCTTGTCAGAACATTATTAAAGAAGTACTTATTGAAAATAACTTACCCGAAGGAATTTTTAATTTAATAGTAGGTAAAGGTTCTACTATCGGAGAAAAGATTTTAAATGATAATCGTATTCCGCTTATATCTGTAACAGGCTCAACAAGTGTTGGAAGACATGCCGGAGAAGTAATTGCTAAACGCTTTGGCAGAGCAATCCTAGAACTTGGAGGTAACAATGCAATTATTATGACGCCTGATGTTGACCTTAAAATGGCAATGCCGGCTGTTGTGTTTGGGGCAGTTGGAACTGCCGGGCAACGCTGTACGACAACAAGGAGATTGATTGTTCACGATTCAATTTACGAGAAAGTAAAAGATTCTTTAGTAAAAGCTTATAGCGGATTAAAGATTGGAAACCCACTTGATGAAAAAAACCATGTCGGTCCTCTTATAGATAAGGGAGCAGTTAAAGATTTTACTAATGCACTTAAGCAAGTTGTTGAAGAAGGCGGAAAAATTATTTATGGCGGAACTGTGCTGGAGGGTGAATCTTATAAATCAGGTTCTTATGTAGTACCAGCAATTGTAGAAGCTGAAAATCAATTCAAGATAGTTCAGGAAGAAACATTTGCTCCGATTTTATATCTGATTAAATACACTGGTGATGTTAAAAATGCAATCGAACTACAGAACGGTGTAGTTCAAGGACTGTCATCTTCAATATTTACAAACAATATGAGAGAAGCAGAAATATTTTTATCCGCTGAAGGTTCGGATTGTGGAATTGCAAACGTAAATATTGGAACATCCGGAGCTGAAATTGGTGGTGCATTTGGCGGAGAAAAAGAAACAGGCGGCGGAAGAGAATCTGGCTCTGATGCATGGAAAACTTATATGAGAAGACAAACAAACACAATTAATTATGGAACAGCTCTTCCTTTAGCGCAGGGAATCAAGTTCGAAATCTAGCAATTAATAAATATACTATGTAAAAAAAGGGAAGTAGGATTGTAAAATTTTACTTCCCTTTTTCATTTTTCAGTCAATTATAAAAAAGAAAAAATTACCTGCATTATTTTCCTGCCGCGTTTCCATCTCTTTTTCGAAACTTCTGATGAAAAACCAACTTATATTTTTTACTCCCGACAAATTTGGTTAATAACTATTCAGCAGACAATAATGGCCTGACATTTGATTTAATCGTATTAAATAAAAAAATACCAATGATGAAATTAGATATCACAAAAATAACTTCTTGCGGCTCCGATTGGGAGACTAATCGTTACACTTTTCTTCAATCCATAAAAAGCTGGCAGAATGATATTAGAAAGAATAAATTATTCCCTGCTATGGATTTTGCATCGCAGCTTCAAAATAAATTCAATGAAATTTTATCGGAAAACATTGAATCAAAATACTGGCTTGAAAGCGAAGTTAAAGGTGCATTTATTGATGACAGACTTGTCATTCTTGAAAAAGCTCATCAAATTAGTTTTCAGCTTGACAGGCTGATAGATTTTGTTAAATGGGGATTGAATGAAAATATTAAACTGTTAAATGAAGCTGAAATTATTAAACAGTTTGTTTACGATAACATTCAAATAATTCCTTGCTGCAGCACGAATAAATATAGAGGTAAGGGCTATATCCTGGTTCCGGATAACAAGTTAAAAGTATATAAAATATATCTTTATGAACTTTCAATAAATTGGTCTGTTGATGAGCCGGTTGAGTATCTGGATTTGGAATTATTACGTTCCATACCTTTTGAGTTAGTGAGTGATTCCCCAAGATCATTACTCAATGAATTTATAAAACACATTAAAAATTTGTATGATCCAATGGTTTATCTTTGTGAAACTGAACTAGATTTTCCGTTTAATGAAACGATGATGCCAGTACTCAAAACCAAATTATTGCATTCTGTAAATGGATTTACACCATATATTTAACCAACACTTAACAAGATGTAATCAGATATAATTCTAGCAGTCTCATCAAGAATAAAATCCTTCTTAT
Organism: Ignavibacteriales bacterium; assembly: GCA_003538625.1. Taxonomy (GTDB): domain Bacteria; phylum Bacteroidota; class Ignavibacteria; order Ignavibacteriales; family Ignavibacteriaceae; genus IGN3. Next base: position 7,653 of record DPRR01000021.1, on the reverse strand, counting down.
TTGTCTTAGTCACAGGAACTTCACCGTCTAATATTTCAGCTTCATTCTTATCCGAATTAGCTCCGTCCCTTTCAATTTTTCTTTGTTCTTCTTTTTGTTTTTCCTGTCTTCTTATATCTTCATTTAATGATATTGATGTTTTTTTCTTATTTTCATTATAGATCTTGATATCTTCAATCAGATCACTAAAATCTTTATTGCCGGCTATTCTTTTGGTGTGCAAATTATTTAAATCCGGTATAAACTTTTTAAGATCAGAAAACTTTTTAAATTCTGCAGATTTTATTTCATCCCAAGGCAGAGCGCTTGGTTCAGAACTTTCTCCAAAATCTTTAGGATCAATCATTGTTGGGAAAGATATATCAGGTACTACACCAAGATTTTGTGTGCTGCCTCCATTAACACGATAATATTTTGCTATAGTTAATTTTACTTGACCTAAATTCAAATTTTTCTGAGATGATAACCTGTTAAGATCAATTAGATTTTGAACAGTACCTTTTCCGTAAGTTTGTTCACCTATAATAAATCCGCGTCCGTAATCCTGGATTGCCCCCGCAAATATCTCTGAAGCTGACGCACTGAATCTATTTACCAATACTGCTAACGGTCCGTCATAGAAAATGGATGGATCAGGGTCATTTGCAATTTCAATATTGCCATCAGAATTTTTTATTTGAACAACAGGACCGTCTTTAATAAAAAGACCTGAAAGCTCAATAGCTTCCTGCAGTGAACCGCCGCCATCGTCCCTCAAATCTATAATTACACCATCAACATTTTCGGTTTTAAGTGAATCCAATATTCTTCTTACATCTTTTGTGGTGCTTTTGTAATTACCATCACCCTTCCGTTGACCTTCAAAATCATTATAGAATTTTGGGATATCAATTACACCAATTCTGAAAGGTTTATCTTCATTAATAATTTCCAAAACACTTCCTTTTGCTGCCTGATCTTCCAATTTTACTTTATCACGCATTAAAGAAATTTCAATTGGTTTTGAATTCAGATCACTACCAGCTTTAATAATCTGGAGTCTAACAACGGTGCCTTTTGCACCACGGATTAATTTTACAGCATCAGTAATTCTCCACCCGATAATGTCTTCAAATTCTCCATCCGCACCTTGGGCAACGCCAATTATTCTATCATCAGCCTTTAGCAATCTGCTCTTATCTGCAGGTCCTCCGGGAATGATTTCAACTATTTTAGTATAATCATCATCAGTTTGTAATCGTGCACCAATTCCTTCTAATGATAGGCTCATATCTATTTTAAAATTATCAGAAGTTTCCGGAGAAAAATAATTTGTATGCGGATCTATAGCTTCTGTAAATGAGTTCATAGCAAGCTGAAATACATCCTCTGAATTATATTGATTTAAAAATTGTGCAAAGTTTTTATATCTTTTCTTTAAAGTCTTTTGGATGAATTCCCAGTCTTTTCCATTCAGTTTATAGGTAAGAGCATCATTTTTTAATCTTTTTCTCCAGAGCTCATTTAATTCAATTTGATTCTTTGCCCAATCAGATTTATCCCGGTCATAATCATATTTTTCATCAGTGGAGTAATCAAATTCATTGTTTAAAATATCATCTACATACGCAATTCTTTCATTTAATCTTTTCAGATAAACATTAAAAACATCATAATAAAACTGAACATCACCATTTAGAAGTTTATCATCTAACTGATCTTTCTGTTTATTAAATAAGTCAATATCTGATTCCAGAAAATAATTTTTACCGTGGTCAAGTGCATCAATATATCTGTTAAATATTACTTCTGAGAGGGAATCATTTATGTTAAACTGTTTAAAGTGATATCTGGTTAAGATTGAGGTAATTAACTGATCTTCTATCTTATATTTGCTGTCCGGTTCAACACTGTTTAAAGTATCTATTCCAGAATTCAAAACATCGTTTTTAAATGTATTGCCTGAAAACAGACTTCCTGAGAAGACAACAAGAAATATTAAAATAATACTCTGGATTTTTTTACTGTGTTTTTTAATCATTTTTAGCTTCCGTAATTATGATAAAGTTTATCATAATAAATATGATGAATTTATTGTTAACTAAATATGGAATTACTATTATAGTTTCAAGCTATTAAGACTCGGTTAAATAAAATGTGTTCCCAAACAATTATCTGATTAGACTAATAGAAATAGCTGATTTTTATTATAAATTTTGATTGTAAATTACTATAAATAGGTACAGAACAATATGGTTAAATCCAAAGATATATTACGTAGAAAATCACAAATTTCTGATCCGTTAAGTGCGTCTGTTGAGGATTTGTTTGCTGAAATTGAAAATAATATTGACAAGAAAAATGAAATTGAGGTAATAGAAAAAAATGGTAAAAAGGTAATAGTATTTAATGATCCGTTATATTCACGCGAACCAAGAAGTACTGTTAACTATTCCATTTTTAGAGGTAAATGGGAATTTGAACCCTTGGAAGATATTGATGAAAACGATTCCGATAAGTGTGCTATTCAATTTAAACCATTAAATGATTCTACTGAATTTATTATTGCGTTTAAATCCATGAAAGACAGAGTTGAATTTATGAACTCAATTTATGCGGATGAGGAAATGAAACAAGTTGGCAACGGCATGAGTCTTGAAAAATTTGCCAATTCCAAAGTACTAAAAACCACCGGCGGTCTTTTAGGTTTAACTATGGCCGGATATGGACTTTATAAAATGTTTGCTAAAAAGGATTCAGTAAAATAATAATCTATTTTAGCTGGACTGCTAAATTAAAAACATCATCTGCGTGTGTTTCCACATCAACATTTCTTATAATGTCCGCAATGTTGCCTTGTTTATCAATTATAAAAGTTATTCTGGAATCCACACCTAAATTATTCAATACTCCATAAGCTTTACTAACTTCTTTATTTTCATCAGAAAGGAGAGGGAAGTTTAAGCTATGATCGTTTATAAAATCTTTAATTGATTTCTTCGAATCAACACTTATTCCAAAAATTATAATATTGTTTTCTTTGAACCTTGTAAATGAGTCTCGTATTCCGCAAGCTTCGGTTGTACAACCGGGAGAGTTAGCTTTCGGATAGAAATATACGATTACCGGACTTTTACCTTTATAATCGGATAGAGTATAATTATTGCCATCAGAATCCTGTAATGAAAAATCAGGTGCAGGATTACCTACTTTTAAATTTTCTGCATTACCGCCACAACTTTGAAAAACTATTACAGCCATCAATAAAGCTGCAATAAATAACCATTTCATTTCTTTCATTTTATTCCTCGCTTAAAACAGTTCTTTTAAATATAAAGTCAACATTCTTCAACATATTCTTATTTTCAAAAATTTCATTTAACTCGTTTATTGAAATATATTTTATTAATTCATCTGATTTAGACAGCTCATCTTTAAGGTTTAAATTAATATCACCCCACACCTTCATCGCAGAATCCTGTACGATTCTGTAGGCATCCTCTCTTGAGATACCTTTGGTAACCAGCTTTAACAAAATAGTCTGTGAAAATACCAACCCTCGCGTCAGATTTAAGTTTCGAATCATATTATCAGGATAGATTAATAGATTGGTGATAAGTTTAGTCATAAGATCCAAAATATAATCTAAAGTAATACAACTATCCGGAACAATGATCCTCTCAACCGAAGAATGCGAAATATCACGCTCGTGCCAAAGCGCAACATTTTCCAGTGCAGCTATTGAATTACTACGGAGAATCCTTGCTAACCCTGTTACTCGCTCGCTTATTATTGGATTACGTTTATGCGGCATTGCAGAAGAGCCTTTCTGACCTTTGGAAAAATATTCCTCAGCTTCAAGTACTTCTGTTCTTTGCAAGTGTCTTATTTCGACAGCAATTTTTTCTAGTGTAGCTCCAATTATTGCCAGCGTAGTTAAAAATTCGGCGTGTCTATCTCTTTGGATAACCTGTGTAGAAACTGGTGCTGGAAGTAACTCCATTTTTTTGCAAACATATTCTTCTACTTTGGGAGAAAGATGTTCGAATGTTCCAACTGCACCGGAAATTTGTCCTACACTAATTATTTCAACAGCTCTTTTTAGTCTTTCAATATTTCTTTTAGTTTCCTCATACCACAAAGCAAACTTTAAACCCATTGAAGTTGGTTCAGCATGAATTCCGTGAGATCTGCCTATACAAATAGTGTTTTTATGTTGCAGCGCTCTTTGTTTTAATGCATTCTTAAGTTCAAATAATCTTTTTAAAAGCAGCTCACCTGCAGTTTTCATCTGAAATGATAATGTAGTATCAAGAATATCAGATGAAGTCATTCCATAATGAATATGTCTTGACTCCGGACCAACATACTCGGCAACATTAGTTAAAAAGGCGATTACATCATGTTTGGTAGTTTCTTCTATTTCAAGAATTCTAGTAACATCAAAATTTGCTTTTTGTTTAATAACATCTACATCCGTTTTAGAAATTTCACCCATTTCAGCGCGTGCTTCGCAAGCAAGTATTTCAATTTTCAACCAAGTATCAAACTTAAATTTATCTTCCCAAATTCTTCCCATTTCAGGAAGTGTATATCTATCGATCATTTATTTTTCTCCAGTTTCATTTTTTTTGTCAACTCATTGTTATCTCTGATTATTTTAACTTCAATTTCCTGCCCGGTTCTAAATTCCTGAAATACACCGAAAATGGTTTGCTCATTATTAATTTTATATCCATCAATTTCAGTTATGATATCACCACTTTTTAATCCGGCATTTTCTGCAGGAGTATCTGGCAATATTTTTGTTATGATTACTCCTTTGTTGCTCTTTAAATTATAATAACGCATAATACCGGCATCAATAGATTGAATGCTCATTCCGATCTGAAAATCTCTATCAATTTTTCCGTTTGACTTTAACTCAGTAACAATTCTTTTAACTTTATCGATTGGAATAGCGAACCCAAGTCCGATATTTCCCTGTACACCACCAGCAGTGTATATAAGTGTATTCATTCCGATTACTTGTCCGATTGAATTGACCAATGCACCTCCACTGTTACCGCCATTAATTGCCGCGTCAGTTTGAATCATGTTCAGATAGTATCTATCGCTAATCGGTTCCAGATTCATTCCTGTTGCACTAATTACGCCTACAGTTACTGTTGGCTTATCATTCAATTCAAATAAACCAAATGGATTTCCTAACGCAATTACCCATTCGCCAATGATGATATCATTTGAGTTACCCAACTCAACATAAGGAAGATTTTCTCCGTCTATTTTAAGCAAACAAATGTCGGAGACAGGATCGGATCCAATAATTTTGGCTTCGTGATGGCTGCCATCTGTCATTGTGATTGTTATTTCTGAGGCATTTCCTGCAACGTGATCATTTGTTACAATATAACCATCCGGTGATATAATATAACCCGATCCTAATCCTTGTACTTTCTGACTTGAGTTTCCTCTGTTACCAAAAAATTGCCTGAAGAATGGATCATCAAAAAAAGAACTGAATGGATCTCTGTATTGTCGTATTTCTATTACGTTTATTCCAACAATTGCCGGACTTACTTTTTGCACAGTTTTGGTTATTATGTTTTCTCTTGAATTGGTTATTTCATCATTGAATTTTTTTGCTTGTTCCAATGATGTAAGTGAAATATCTCCGGAATTATTAGAAGAAAGAAAATTACCACGGAGTTTTGAGTTTAAGTAAAAGTATGATGAAGAAAATATAATTGTTAAAACAACAATGGTGAGTATAAAAGTTTTTTTGGTAATCATGGCTTTATTTGTTTTTGTTAGAAATAATTTCTCTTAATGGTTCAATATGCTTTATAAAAATTATCAATAATCCGGCTGAAGTAAAAAGTATTAATTCATTCACTAAAACAGGTTTAGGATAAGCAAACTTTATTGCAAATTCATAAAATATAAATATGAAAATAAGAGAGAATATTGTTGCAAATATATTTGCAACGTGAATATCTTTCTTTAGCAGGTAGGTTAAAATGTAAAATATAATCCATGCTATTAGTAATATTGGTAGAATTATGGAACAACCGCCCGCAGCAGTTGCTAGACCTCGTCCACCTTTAAAATTTAACCACGGATTAAAGCAGTGACTGAAAATCGCAAATAGCACTGAAAGTGATGCAGCAAAAAAAGAAGGTTCAAATATATATAGAACTATTCCTGCAGATAACATACCTTTTACAAAGTCGATTAGCAGTACAACGATACCAATGAATTTTGAATTTGTCACTTCATAAGAATTCATAGCCCCAACATTTCCGGTACCGGCGTTAGTTATATCAATTCCTTTTGATTTTTTAAGTACGATATATCCCGATGGTATTGAACCCAACAAATAACCGATAATAGCACTAATAAGATATTCCATATTTAATCTGATTGTTAAAGCATTAAAATAATGAAATAAATTTATTTAGATAAGCAAATTAGAGGGGAAGAATAGAGAAAATGATCAGTAAAATGCCATTTTATGACTTTCACTGATTACATTGCCAGCCTTATCCTTCAGATTATTTATTATTATCGTATAAGAGGATTGAGGCACATATTTTTCAGTAAAAAGTACAACCGCGGTATCTCCGGGAACAACTCCGACTTTGAATATTTCTACAGGTGTGGTTTCGTCACGTAGGATAAGATAATTATCAATATTATAAATACCATCATGCGACATAGGCTCATTGAATTTAACCAACACTTTGGAAGTATCATTATTTTGCTGAGCTGAAATTTCAGACGAAAAAGTGACTAAGAAAATGGATAGTATAAATAATTGAAATAGTTTAAACATAACAACCACATATCTAAAAGTTATATGTTAAGCTAGTCTAAAGTTGTACCAAGTAATCCTTGTTAAATTAACAATTATTGAAGCCTTTGTAGAAAAATAGTATCTCAAAAGTGGAGCGATAAAATTCTTGTTGCAAAATAATACAGCAAACGGGTTTAGCAGAAAAACAATGATAATAATTTTATGGTAGGTTGTAATTTGAGGCGCCGGTCGAATTCGCCCCGATAGAATCGGGGTTGCATACGTTCCCCTTAAGGTTTATTAAATAATGTTTGTCTGTAATTTACATCCTCCTTAAGAAGTTGAATATTGATTTTTCCTTTTTTGTCTTTTAATTTTTTCTCAAATAATAAAGCTTCAGATTTGGTTTCAAAAGTTTCATAATGGACAATATCAAGAGGTCTTCTGTTTCTGGTAGATTTTACAAGTCCGGAATTGTGTTCAAAGATTCGCCTTTGAATATCAGAGGTCATTCCTATATATCTCTTATTATCTTTATTGCTGAGTAGTATATAGACGTAAAACATAAAAGATGGTTGGTAATTTGAGGCGCCGGTCGGATTCGAACCGACGAATAAAGGTTTTGCAGACCTTCCCCTTAAGCCACTTGGGTACAGCGCCAATCAAAAAAATAAAATCCACTTTAAGTGGATTTTTGAGCGGGAAACGGGACTCGAACCCGCGACATCAACCTTGGCAAGGTTGCGCTCTACCAACTGAGCTATTCCCGCAATAAAAATTGAAAGAACTTATTCTTAAAAAATCCGAGCGAAATATAATATTGCTTCATCATTTTTGCAAAACATTTTAATATAAAAAGAGCCGCAAAAGCGGCTCTT
>DPRR01000032.1 GCA_003538625.1 Ignavibacteriales bacterium | reverse complement strand
TCAAGTAGCTGTAAGGCATTTCATTTAATCTTCTTGATATTTCTGTTGGAGTCATTTTATAACCGGTAAAGTAGAATTTGGAATGGGCAATCATATCATTCATTGATCCCAGAATACCACGATTGTTGGTTTTGCATACATCAATTATTTCAATTTTATCCGTGATGAATCTACCAACCATATTTCCATACCCATCTGTCTTTAATGTTTCAGACAAATAATGGAAAGCAGTTTCAAAAAATGTTTTTATATCATTTATTCCTTTACCTGGGAATAAAACTGAATACAATGAAAATGCATTTGTGAATAGCATATACTGAACCCTATCAGCAATAAATATATGCCCATACCATTCTTCAATAACAGAACCCTCATCATATTCAGGTAATGATTTTATTTTTATCTTGTCAGCAAGTTTTCTTGTTAACCTTATAACCATAAATATTTATTTTTTTATATAAGCGTTTAGACCAACTACCACAGGTTTGCCATCAATAACACAATCTGTAGTTACGTTGCCGTGAGTTGTTGCAACCACTAATGTTTTGCCGGAAGCACTGGGTGTTGGTGCCTGCATATCAATGCTGATGATAAGTTTACCATTTTCTATTTTGACTTCCATATTGTTCTTCTCCAATAATTATTTTATGAACTTTTAATTACACAAACATCAATGCTTAATTACGATTTATTATTTATGAATAAATTGCAAAGCTAATTTTTACCAATAACTACATTCCATTCCCTTATTTCCCATTTCAAAATAAATCCATTTTTAATATAAGGATCCTTGCTTACAAAATCTTCTATCACATATTTATCATTCACATAAAATACTAGCAGGGCTTCATCAGTTGGATCAGTTAAAGCACCTCCCAAAAGGAGTTTGCCTTTTTGTTGTAATTCGTCTGCCAGCCTTAAGTGCTCTTCACGAAAATTCGATCTGCGTTCAAGATAGTTATCAGCTAAATAGTATTTCAAAATATAGTATTTCATAATAACTCGCTTAAATAAATATTTTATTCTGCAATAATTTATTATCATTCTTGAACTACGAACTTGTACAATTTACCGTCGTTTTTATAATCAGCAAAATAAACTTCATTACTTTCATCTACTCCAAATGTGGCAATCATTAAATCAGAATCAATAAGGAGCTTATTACTTACTAATTTGTTTACAAATTCCAGCTGCCAGATTCTACCCGAAACATAATCTGCATAGATATATTTGTTCAATAATCCTGGCGCTGATTTGCCATTATAAACAAATCCACCGGTAATGGAAAATCCTCCCATATCGTTGTGACCGTATTCCCAGACCGGAAGAACCAGCCCTGCTGTATCACAATTAGTTTCAGGTTTATAACAATGCTTGGCTTCCATAATCCGCCATCCATAATTTTTCCCTTTTTCAATCAGGTTGATTTCTTCCCATTTATTTTGTCCGACATCTGCAGCCCATAATTTCTTATCCTTATCAAAGCTGAATCGCCAAACATTTCTTAAACCATACGCAAATATTTCTTCTTTATAACCCCTAGAATTTCCTTTGAATGGGCTATCCTCTGGAATTGAATAGTTTTTTCCATCCGATTTATTATCAACATCGATTCTTAAAAGTTTACCCAATAGATTATTTAAATCCTGCCCAGCATTATGCGGATCTCCCGCATCACCTCCATCACCGAGTGAAATATAAAGATACCCATCCGGACCGAATGAGATTTGTCCACCATTATGATTTTCATAAGGTTGTCGAACCTCTAAAAGAATTTCTTCACTTAATGGATTAGCAACGGCAGGATCAGTTTTCGATACCTGAAATCGGGAAATGACAGTTCGTCGTGGATTATCGGTTGTATAGTCAAGATAGAAAAATCCGTTCTCTTTATAGTTCGGATGAAAAGCCAGACCTAACAAACCCATTTCTCCACCATAGAGAACTTTACCCCTGATATCCAGAAATATTTTTTTGTCTTTTGTATCTAAATTATTATCGAACGCATAAATTACTCCCGGTTGTGAAAGCACAAATATTCTGTAAGATCCGTCTTTAGGATATTGTATGTCTACGGGAAATTCAAATGATAGATTAGGAAATGCTTCAACATAGACATTGTTCGACTTTTTATTTTGAGTAGTGCAGGATATAAATAATGCAAACAGGATTAGAATATATTTTTTCATTTTTTTTCTAACACTTTCTTTATGAAATATTATTTACTTGAATAACAACTTTCCACCTTCGGTGAAAAAATTATGATACAATTTGTAGTTTTCAATTTCGCTTCCATTAAGATAGATCTGAGTTTTATTAATCTTTGATTGCTTTTCAATTGTTATTGATTCACCCCTATAATATTCAGTATTCAGTTTTATAGTCATCTTATCAAATAATGGATAACCTATAGTGTAGTAATCTGTTGCTGGACAATCAGGATAGAACCCCATCGCAGAAAAAATGAACCAGGCAGAGATTGTTCCGCAATCATCATTACCAGGCAAGCCGTTATAATCGGTTCCAAAATTTTCATTCATAATTTTATGAACAAGTTCTTCCGTTCTAGTCTCTTCCCCCTTCACATATCTGAAAAGATACGGATATGCAATATCCGGTTCATTATTAATCGTAAATTGTTTGTTGTTGAATGACTCATAGAGTTTATTGCTGAATTCCTTTTCACCTCCAAAAAGATTTATCAATCCCTCAACATCATGGGGAACAAACCAGGTGTAATTCCATGCATTTCCTTCAACATAGCCGGGACCACCTGACCAAGCCCAATCGCCTGAACCATCTATCGCAAATTCATCGAATGGTTCCATCCAGTTACCGTTTTTCAGCTTTGGTCTTATAAGTTTTCTAACTGGATCAAAAAGATTTTTATAATAAAGTGATCGATTATAAAATTCATCTGCTAGTTCTGATTTGCCAAGTTTTCTTGCCATCCGTGAAATTGCATAGTCACTCAGGCTATATTCAAGAGTTGTGGAGACAGGACCCCAAACCCACCAATCAGTACTCCAATCCTGTTCAAACGGGATATAACCATACTGAAGTAATTCGTGATATCCTGCACGAATCGGAGGAGCCTGTTCATTTTCTTTTAGCAGTACTGGCTTTAACATTGCATCGAATGCTGCCTCGACATCAAAATCAGTTATTCCTTTTATGTAACTGTCTGCAATAACAATTGATGCAGGGTCCCCAACCATCATATATGTTTCAATGCTTGTTAGTTCCCACTTCGGCAAGTAACCTGACTCGTCATACATATCAACCATCGTCTTAATTATCTCTGATTGAATTTCCGGATAAACTATATTGTAAAATGGATGAAGTGTCCGGTATGTGTCCCACAACGAAAAAACCGAGTATCGATTTCTATCGGAGTACTTTCCGATTCCTGTTCTTCCCATCAAAGGATATTCACCGTTAACATCGTTGATAATATTTGGATGAATCAAGGTATGATAAACTGCAGTATAGAACTTTATGAGATTTTCTGTGTTGCTGTCTTCAGCAATGATCTTGTTTAACTGCTTTTCCCACTTATTCTGTGCCTCTTTCTTTATACGATCAAAACCCCAATCAGGAATTTCAGTATCAAGATTTAATCTCGCATTTTCTATGCTAACGTATGATATACCAACCTTAACTAGTAATTCTTCATTCACATTGAATCTAAAATTGAGCAATGCGCCGATGGAAGAATCAACGATTTGAGCTTCAGTTGAGGCTGTGATATTTTCATTCGTCCAAATTTTATGACCATCGAAATTTTTACTGAATTTTGCAACGAAGTAAACTTCTTCCCTGTTAGCTTCTCCGCAAAAACCACCACTGATATTATAACCCTCAATTTCATCATCTGAAACAATTTTAATTCTTCCTCCTCCGATTAAACCAAGACTTCTCCCAACATCAACAACTATCGTTTTTTTAGAATCAGAAAATGAAGTGAACTTCAAAATACCCCCCCGTTCGCTAGCAGTAACCTCAGCTTTTATTTTCTTGTCATCTAGTTGGACTGAATAATATCCAGGTGATGCTTCTTCAGATGAATAATTACATTTGTATAATTCGTGAGTAATTGCAGAATCTTTATCAGTGATTGTGATCAAAATACTACCAAGTTCAGGACACCCAACTCCACTCAGGTGAACCATTCCGTATCCATAAAAATCTTTTTCACCATAAATGTAACCTGTAACTGCATTTAATGAATTGTGCGGGCTGACGGAAACCATCCCCCACGGAACAACAGCACCAGGGAATGTATTCCCCAAGTTGGATGTACCTATAAAAGTATTTACATAATTGGTTAATCCCTTATTTCCCAATGACGGTTGAGAAATGATAGATATCTGACAAAGGATAAGTACCAGAAAGAAAATAAAAAATCGCAACATATTATTTACTCATTTAAGATGAACTACTTTTTTTGTACTTGCAGATGTAAGGGCTGCAAGGATCACCTTCATATCTTTATAACCTTCAAGGAAAGGTGATTTTAATTTTGTTCTATTTACAATAGCACTATAAAAATCAAGAAATTCTTCATCGTATCCTCCATTATCAGAACAATCAATGATTTCCGGTTTATCATTCTTCAACTTCAAAGAGATAATATCATCGTTGACNNACTGTGAAGAAAAGATTATATATGATATTTACTTTTGAACTTGATGTCATCTGAATACTCATAGTATCAGGTTTACCAATGGAGGGATTAATACTCTTAGTAAAAGCGACGACAGATTTGATTTCACCAAACAACATTCTCAAAGCAGCGATGTTGTGTACACCAGCATCTAGCATAAATGCCCCGACATACCTGGGCTTTTGTCGCCACTTAGTTGCACCATAATCATTTTCGGACGTTACTTGATAGAAAATATTCCATTGAGCCGCATAGATCTTTCCGATTGACTTATTTTTCAAAATATCTTTAACAGTATTATAATTCTTTTTGTATCGAAAGTTCTCAGCCAATAACTTAGCCAGTTGATATTTCTTATCCAGCCCAAGCATCTTTTTTGCTTCCGACAGATTACCCGCTAGGGGTTTTTCAAGAAAAACATGCTTCCCTGCCTTCAATGAATCCAACGTTACTTTGTAGTTAAGATCAATAGGTAATGTGATATCAACAGCTTCAACATTCTTATCCTTTAATAATTCTTTATGATCGAGATAATATTTTACACCACCAATAAGCTCAGAGAACTCCTTAGCTTTTTTCTCAGTGTGATTACATACCGCGGTAATTTCAAAATTATCTTTTAGCTTTTGAAGCGCAGGAAGGTGAAGAATTTTTGCAGCTAATCCTGTTCCTATAATTCCGAGTTTAATTTTTCTACCCATAATATTTCCTTCTTAATTAATTCCTTCTGATAACACTTTTATTTTATAAAGGCTTCCTCCAGCAGTAATAAACAAATAGTTTTTATCACTTCCTTTTCCAAACGTAACATTACTTGGAACTTGAGGAAGAGAAATTTTATCAATCTGTTCAGCCTTCTTATCATAAATATATATTCCGGGATTTGATTCATCTCTCAATGCTATATAAAGATTTCCATCTTTGTCAACCGTCATTCCATCAGGCCCATATTCATCCGAATAGTCGAGAAACAATTCCCTATTTGAGACCTCGCCATTTTCATCAAGATTATAAATAAATATATCTGTGTTAGGCAATAAACCCTTTTCACTATCACCTTCAAAATTGCATCCAACATAAAGCTTATCTTCATCAGGAGAGATGGCTATTCCGTTTGGATTTAAAAGATCCTCAACAATTAATTCCACACTTCCTTCTGTATTCAATCTATAAACTCCAAAACAAGGCTGGTCAATCGATTCATAACCCGAATAACGAGGATCTGTAAAATAAATTCTGTTTTTGCTGTCGATGACAAGATCATTCGGTGAATTGTATAGCATACCATTGAATAATGCTGTTAGTATTTTGCTCTTGCCTGTCCTCAAATCCGTCCGTGTTATTTTTCTTCCACCGTAATCAGCACCTTCGCAAACAATCATATATCCAAAATTGTCAAAAGCAATTCCGTTTGCCATTCCACTAGGTGATCTGTAAACAGAAGTACTTCCTGTTTGTGAATCATACTTCCAAATAATTCCTGCCTGCATTTCAGTCTCTGAAGTGAAAGTAAGATCACTGAAATAAACATTACCGTCAGGTCCATAAGCAGGACCTTCAGTAAAAAATCCGCCATCAAAAAGTTTGGTAAGTATAGATTCTTCGATGGTAATTTTGTTGTTGGTTTGTGAAATTATAATTGAGAAAGGTAATAGAAAAAATGAAAATAGTTTAATCATCGTAGATCTCTATTATTTTTTTGAGTACTAGTCTAATTAAGAATTACATTTAATTGTTCTTCCGAAAAATAACTCATCCATCTTTGTTTGTCGCTATCATCAACCTTTTTTGTTTCAGATAATTTGTATTCCATTCCAACTCGACTTGCTTTATCTCTTCCCATATTATGATAGGGCATTATCTCAACAGATTTAAGCGCAGGATATTTCCTTATTATCTCTTTAATCCCTTTAAGGTGATCTTCATTGTCATTTATTCCGGGAATTAATGGACATCTTAAAACAATGGAAGCTCCGTTGTTATACAGAAAATCAAGATTAGCAAGTATCTCATTATTAGTAACGCCGGTAAATTCTTTATGAAGTTTCTCATCCGTCAACTTATAATCAAACAAGAAGAGTTCAACATAAGAAAGAATTTCTTCGTAGTGACTTTTTTCACCATATCCACAGGTATCCAAAACAGTATGAAGTCCGTTTTTCTTTGCTTCAACCAATAGCTCTTTTGTGAATTCAAATTGTGCGATTGGTTCTCCGCCGGAAATGGTTATCCCTCCGCCTGTTTTATCGTAGTACTTTTTATCCTTCATGACTTCAGAAATAATGAACTCGAAATCGGTATTGGCTCCAATGATTTTTAATACACCGGAGGGACAAACTTCTACACACTTTCCTGCCAAATCGCACGAATTCCAATCTACAAAATGTTTCTCGTCTTTTATTTTGTGTGCATTGTTCGGACACGCTTTTACACACTCAAAACAATGAAGACATTTTTCAGAATTAAATGAAAGCTGTGGTTTGAACGACTGTGATTCAGGATTGTGGCACCATTCACAATTTAAGTAGCAGCCTTTCAAAAAAACGGTTGTTCGAATTCCTGGACCGTCATTAAGAGAAAATCTGTGTATGTCGAAGGTCAAGCCTGTCATAAAAATTAATATAATTTCCTACTTAATATTTCGAGTTGAACATCGCGGGATAATTCAACAAATTTTGCACTGAATCCGCCAACTCTAACGAAAACGTGTCCATATTTTTCCGGCTCCGCCATTGCGCGTTCAAGTTCATTTCTGTCAACAACTGTTATCATTGCCTGCTGTCCGCCGTTCTCAAAGAATGTTTCCAATAAAGATTTAAGAATTTCTTTTTTAGTAGTAAACATCTCTTTGCTAAATTTCATATTCTGTACTGCACCGGCGTGAATGTATGGTGAAGGTTTAACAAGAGAGTTTAAAAATGCTGTTGGTCCATTTACATCACTTCCGCCGCTTGGATTATTTCCGTTAGCCATCGGTTCACCAGATTTTCTGCCATCGGCAGATGCGGAGGTTTGATGACCCATCAATGTATTTGCGCTATTATTTATAACAACGACTAGAAATGATTGCAATCCGACTCTCTCAGCCTGATCCTTTACATAATTACAAACATGCTCGTGAACTTTGACCAGCATTTGATCTGCTGCATCATTATCGTTTCCGTACTTGGGAGTTTTGAGTAATTGCTGTCTGATTTTTTCATAACCAACAAAATTTGAATCCAGTGCTTTCAGCAATTCATCTTTAGAGATGATCTTTTTATCATAAACTAATTCTTTAATAGCAGTTAAGCTGTCAGCGGTGTTGGTATTGCCATAAGTTTCAAGTGTTCCACTTAAATGTCTGATGCCACCAGAAAACATTCCTTTCCCTTTTTCGAAACAGTCATCATATAACAGACTCATATACAAATAAGGAGAATGTTCACCGGCAATTTTGTATTCAAGAACTTCCTGGTCGGCCATCATTCTCACAAAAAACTCGACTTGCGTTTTGTAAGCTCTCCACAAATCATCAAAGGACTTAAAGTCCTCAAATCTTCCAAGCTGTAATCCGGAAATCTTTCCTGTCATCGGGTCAATTCCATTATGGAGTGTAACCTCAAGAGCTTTAAGAAGATTGACAACGCTGCTCGGTGTTCCAAAACTTTGATGATCAATAATGTATTCACCGCATCCATACGGAACAAACTGTTGTGCAGTGATTTCATCAAATCCCTGTGCAAGCTGAACAGCTTTTATGTTAACTTCATCGTTATACAAAATCGGGAAAGTTCTACCTTCGCCAATAACTTGCAGAGCTTTTTCCATTAAAGCTGGATTCATTCCATCATAAAATCTTAAAGAA
>DPRR01000020.1 GCA_003538625.1 Ignavibacteriales bacterium | reverse complement strand
ATCTTTGTTAAAAATGCCTGAAAAAACTCAACCTTCGCAGGAGATTAAAGACCTAAACTCCTGCGTAGATTTTCTCCAATTTATCGGGGGCTAAGACAGTTGATTGTTTTTACTAATCAATCTAAGATAATTCGTATTAACCCATTCCGGATTCCCATTCATACACTTCAATGATAACCCAGTTATATCTTACTTTTTTGAGGTCGGTTAATGAGAATTGAGTTAAGGTTTTCCCCAACTTGTGTTCCTTAATGAAAACCAAAAACTCTTCGAAGGATAACACCGATACAAAATCAATATATGTCCCGGAACTTAATACCCTAAAGTGAAGTGATTTAAAATCTACAAATCCATTTAACTCCCATTTAGGAAATCCCTTAACATTGGGATTCAATCCGTAATCGACCATATCATAAGAAAGGGATGGAGTTTCGCTATCTCTTGGTACAAATGTTACTTTAGTTGAGAATGCCATATTGGATTAATATTTATTAATGGTGACTATATATAATAAGTTCTTTGTTTGTTAATCTATATCGTTTCCACCCAGACGATACAACATGAATTCTAAATCACGTAGCTTAATATCCTTTTCGTATTGTTTGATATCATCACGCCACATATTCATTAAGTAATTATAATTGACATAATTATCAATGCTCGTTTTGACATTTTGCCTTGAAAATGTATCAGGAAAAGATACATCGCCAAAATTGATATGTTTCTTCCATGCACGAGCGACACGGCTGTCGATTATCGCTATAGTTTCAGGTGCGATAAAATGTAGCACTTTTGATGTTCCAACAATACTATTATTAATGGCAGGAATCAATTTCCTCATGAGCTCATAAAGGTTATATCCTGAAGCGGATTGAAGTCTCTTTAACTCATCAAATAGGTACTTATCATTTGCCAACAACTCAAAATTAACAGTCGGAATGGTTGGCATCCAGCTATAGGCATAAGCAATTAAGGGAATAAGGTCATCAATCTTTGATAATGCGTGATTGACAAATGCGGGATAGGAAGATTCGAACCAAGGATTTGTATTTGTTTTGAATTCCAAGCAAAGTTTTTGTAGCGTTTGGAAACCTTCGTAGTTTAGGAAGCTAATTCTTGTCATTTATTGTTTTTGATTTGAATGATTGATAAAGATAATATTAATGTGTTTGCTTTGTGTTTTACATCCAAAAATTAGAAATAATCAAAACAAAATATTAGGACAATTCTATTTTACATTGGCAGAAATTTTTAAAACAGATTCATTAAAAGTTAGTAAACCACAATTTTTATAGTTTTGTCCAAAACACCATTCCAATATTGGCGAATTGAAATGAAAACCAATGGATAAAGTCAAAACAAAAAAAATAATTAATAAACCCGAAATAGATTCCTGTATCATAGAAAAGGTCATGCAGGATTGTGAAACCGAAAAACAGGTTATCGTCCATTGTGAATTTATAAATGGGTTTGAAAGTCAATTGATACGAATTTGGCCATCAACTTATTTGTGCGACAGAAACTCTACACACAAGAGTACCCTTTTGAACGCCTTCAATATAACTTTATACCCAACATGGCTTCAATTAGAGCCACTCACGATTTTTAACTTTACTTTGGTTTTTTCAGGACTACCCAAAAGTTGTAAGATGTTCGATTTAGTTGAGGAGATACCACAATCAGGTGGATTTTATCAAGGTAAAATCAGGCGAAATAAATCGGATGTTTATACAATAAGAATTAATTGAGAAAGTTAGAATACCTCTGACATTTACCTGTTAAAAGATGCCTATTTTTCCTAAACAAAAACCAATATTCCCAAATTGAGAAAACGATAGTCGTTTTACCTCTTTTTGAGATTTTTGTCCGCGAATGGATAAACAACAGGAACCTTTTTAAATTACATTTATCCCGATTTAATGGTTGGTTTTATTTCTATAATAAAACTAAAAAGGGGGAAAGTAACTTCTGTATTTATGATTGGTTTTGTATAAAGGGGTTTGTAAATCATCGATCATCTTCAAAAAGCGTCCACAGTTCTTTCCCCTTTCTTTTTTTGTTGGAAACAAGTGAAATAAGCATTAGCACTTCCTGCTGGAGTAAAAAGATCCCCGTTGACAATTTTCCTTTTAGGTATTTTATTTAAAATTGTTTGGCTTTTATGCTAGAGCCAAACACATTCTTTGGATCTGAAGGATCCTGAATTCAATTGCAAATCAGCGCATTCATGGAAAGGGCCAAACAACATTTTCCAATCACCCGTTCTTCATCATCCCCTCATCACATCCTTCGTAACATGAAAAAAATAATTACCGGATCTTCCTCCAATACATCCTTTCCATTACATAAAACAATGATAATCAGCATAAATATCTCATTTATTATTTGGCCAGACCATTAATAATGATTATCTTAGCTATACACCGGACGAATTTTGGAGCAGTTCTTTTGAGGATTACCGGTTTACCAAAAACCTGAAAACGAACGAGAGTGGCTGACTTACGAGCTTTGGAAAAGCACTGTATAAAACGGTGCTTATCCGATGCGTTAAAGTTCCAACAATTCAAAACACTATTATAATTTTACGGTTATGGCAAATATGAGTTATTGTAGATTCGAAAACACTTTTCCCGATTTACAAGATTGTTTTAAAGCACTTTCGAATGAAGGATTGGAAAGTCTGTCGGAAACAGAAAAAAAATACGCCCTTAAACTGATAAAAGTGTGTAGGGATTTAACTGATGATTTTGAGGATGAAATGGGAACTAACGGTAATTAAAATTCATTGTTGGGCTGTAATACGTTATTTCTATTCAACCGATATGTAAACTGAAAAAATAAACCACAATCTAAATTTTTGCATTCCAACTTTCAGTATAAGTTGACCCCCTGGGAACTTTCCCTTCATGGGATTGTGTTTAATCTGGGTTTGGCTTTTATCTTGGAGCCAACCAAATTCTTTGGATATGAAGGATCTGGGATAATATTGCAGTTCAGCGCTATCAATGAAAAAGGCCAAACAATATTTGCCTTTCAACCGTTCTTCAGGAATTCTTCTAACATTCAAAATATCCAAGTCCCTATCTTTAGCCGATACAAATTCATAGATTATCAAAAATTAATTGAATAATTTAATTCCTCCGACCTCTCCTTGACAAGTACTCATCTGCTTCATCGCTAATTTCCTGTTTAGTTTTTATTTTCCCTCTATTAATCCATTGATCAATTTCTTCTTTGCGGAAATATAACCTTTTACCCAATTTGTAATGTGGAATTTCACGATCCATTGTGAGTTTGTAAATTGTGGGCTTACTAAGTTTCAGGTATTTTGAAGCTTCATCCACTCCAAGCACATCACTTTCATTAGGTTTGTCAAATCTCAGTTCATTGATGTATTTATTTAAGGCTCGGGTAATACAATCATCAATAATTGGCTCAAAAAATTCCCTTAAAAGCGATTGAATATTTATTTCCTGTTCCATTTTAAAATGTTTTACTGATTATATTTTAATAATTCAACGAAACCGTAAAACCAGTGTTTCAATAGATTCGTAATCTTTTAAAACTTTAAATCTGTGAAAATGGAAGAATTAGATTACGTCAAGGATATACAAATCACACGTGAAAAATTGTATGAGATGGTTTGGAGCGAGCAATTATCATCAATATCACAGAAGTACTACATTTCTGAAAACACACTTCAAAAAAAATGTACAGAACTGCACATTCCACTACCCAGCATTAGATATTGGATAAGCCTAAAACCAGGTAACAAACCGCAAGAAAAAATACCATTAGGCGAATTCTCAGGATATTCAACGTTTTATTTAAAATTAAGAGAAGAAGTTGAAAGTGTAAAGGTATTAGTCCAACAACACCTTTTAAGGATTAAAACAGAAATAGAAAATGATACCAACATCAATTTGAAAGTTCCGGACAGACTTACCAATCCTGACCCACTTATTGCAGCTGCAAAAGATGGACTTTACAAAGATAAAATTATGAATAAGGAGGAAGGATTAATTCACAGTAATTACGGAAAGCTTGCTATTTATGTTAGTCCAAATAATTTAGCTCGTGCACTGCGCATAATGGATACCATAATAAAAGCATTAAAAAACAGGGGACATAATTTCATAAATAAAAATGGAAGTACATATATTTCAATTTTTGGTCAGCAATATTGGATTTCCTTTAAAGAAAAAGAAAAAAGAGTTGTTGTAAAAGGTAAATATGGCGAAACTTCAAAATACGAATCAACTGGTATCCTATCATTTAGATTAGGTGAATCCTATCATTTAAAGGAATGGTCTGAAGGTAAAACACCTTTCGAAGAAAAAATATCTACAATCCTCACAGGCATAGAATATCAGGCATGGAAAGATAGAGAAGAAAGAATTGAAAATGAAAAACGATGGGCAATCCAAAGAGAAAAGGAACGAATCGCCAAGGAATTACAGGAAAGAAAAGATAAAGAACTTGCTGATTTTAAGGAACTTTTTAAAAAATCCAAACGGCATGAAGAAGCCGAAATAATACGTCGATACATTCAGAAGCTTGAAGATTCTGCTATTTCCAAAAATGAACTAAATGAAGAATTAAAACAAAAGATTGAATGGGCCAGAAAAAAAGCTGATTGGTATGATCCCTTTATTGAGGCTAATGATGAACTTCTAATTGATGTCAACAGAGAAGATTTGACCATGGCCAAACGGGGTTATTGGTAATTCCATAATATTACATTCGTTTAAATTTAAACGAACCTTTTTATTTCCTAAACCCTACCCATTTCCCATCTTCATCCAATCCCCTATTCTTCAATTCTTTTTTAGCCAACTCAACGGGATCGATTTGTCCTTTCAGAATGGCTACCAGCAAATCTGTGGCGATTCCTTGGAATAAGTAACTCGGATTTAATTCGTCACTATCGCTTTTCGGTTTGTATTTTTCCATGTTGAATATTTAATAATTTCTAACTTTTAGATTGTAAGGTCGGTGGTAATTAACACCAAATAAACGTTCGTTTTTTTGACCCCCTTTTTACAGGGGAGGTTGACGGGTTTTTACAACAAAAAATGAACGTTGAATTATTTGGGGGAGGTTTTTCAATTCAGGTAAGATTCTATGGATTTATTGATTCCATGTGTTTCATCAATCTTTTGGCGTTTCATGGCTTCCCGAAGAATATAACCGGATTTCCTTCGACACTTTGAATCTTTACTTCCCTTTGGACGACCAGGTATTTTCCCTTGACTTTTCGCCCGGTTCAAACCCTCAATCGTTCGTTCGCGGATGAACTCCCGTTCAAATTCTGCGAAGGCCGATAATATCTGAAAATGAAGCTTACCTGTTGCGGTGGTAAAATCAAGGTTGTCTGAAACAGATATAAAACCAATCCCTTTATCCAATAATTCCTTGGTATCAAGAATCAATTCTGTACTTGATCTGGCCCACCGGTCTAACTTATATACAACAACTCCCTCGTATTCCTTTTTTCTGAGTTTCGCTAATAAAGCCTGCTTAACAGGACGGGTTTTTCGGGTACTTT
Organism: Ignavibacteriales bacterium; assembly: GCA_003538625.1. Classification (GTDB taxonomy): domain Bacteria; phylum Bacteroidota; class Ignavibacteria; order Ignavibacteriales; family Ignavibacteriaceae; genus IGN3. The sequence continues at coordinate 2,402 of DPRR01000020.1, read as the reverse complement.
CTACTTCTTCATACAGATCGTATGTATAACTATTTCTCTCAGCATACTCAATCAATCGTATCTTTTGATTCTCATTCGTTTGGCTTGAAGTGGAAACCCGGAAATAAAGTGCTATATGTCTCATTTGTTGATATTTAAATATATGCTAATATAGAGAAACATGCTTGAAATGCCATATATTAGCAAGAATTTTTTACAACGAAATGAGCAGTAAATCAACTTATTACATCAATTCATTACCTGTCGAGCCAAACAAGTATGGCAGCAAAAATGATACCCCGATAAAAGCGATCGGAGTTTTCCAATTTGATTTAGAGGGTTTAATTGAATCAGAATTAATCAGTTTTTCTTTCCCCAACTATATTGATAACCGAACAGAGGAAGTTATTGTACCATATTATGAATTAATAGAAAGAATTATTCGGAATCACAGTTATTCACCCAACCTACTCGTTTTATGGTTAATGCCTGATGATACAGTTTATAATGCTACAAACTTAGGAATTGAAGGTGAATGGTTCTTCATTGCCGTTGGAATGGGTGAAGGAACACCGATGGATTTTACTCAATATTTAAAACCCCCCATATAATTTAAAGTTATCCTACTTTCTAAAAGTGAAGTTGACCGCCTCCTACCGAGTATATTGATCCCCATTGGAACTTTTCCTTCTAAGGATTTCATTTAAATTTGTTTGACATTTAAGATAGAACCATCCATATTCTCAGAAAATGAAGGATCCGGGATCGTATTGAGGATCAAAGCAATCAGAGATAAAAAGGCCAAATAATATTATTCCTTTCCACACACTTCTTCAGGAATTCTTCTCACATCCCAAATATCAAATTCATATTCTTTTGCTGGCTTAAAATCATTGATTATCTTAGCCATTCAACCGTTTAAATTTAAACAAACACGGAATCTATCAACTTGTGGAAATAAATACATTCAATGAAATGAAAGACTATTACGAAATTTTGGGTATTGATATAACAGCAACACAAGAACAAATTAAAAAAGCTTTTCGTGTCAATGCTGTCCGGTACCATCCAGACAAGAACTCAGGTGACACAGAATTTACTCAAAAATTTATTGAAGTAAAAGAAGCCTTTGATGTGCTTATAGATACAACTTTAAAAAAAGAGTATGATTTGGAATATAAATGTGCATTCGGAAAACAAGACACGGTTCAAAATGTTCAGGTAAAACAACAAAAACAAGAAAGTGCAAAAAAACAATATAAGACAGAGGAAGAATTTCGATTTAATCCTTTCAAACCTTTCTATTCAAGTTATGACCGTGATCAACAAGAAACGGCACAAATCCCACCACAACAAACACCATGGGGTGATAAACTAAATGAAAATGTGGATTTCTTCATGTTCCCAAAAAGCATTGGCAAAATTATTGGAGGCTATTCCTCCTTATATAAAGGAGTAAAAGCAATTTCCCCTAAACAGCAATTTATTTCTGTTTTAAAAACTTTACTTATTGGGATTCCAATTGCATTTGGGATTTCATTAGTAATTTACATTATTGGATCTCAGGGGCAAAATGAAAATTCATTAGATCCTTTTAATTTTTCATTAGGAGCTTTCTTTGTAAGCTTAACAGTAATTCTTATATTTTTATTCTCTATAAAATCTGGTGAAAATAAGTTTGAACATATATGCTATTTTATCGGAGTGAATGGGTTTGCGTATTATAAATGCCAAGACACAAGAGATAATATTGTTAGTAAAAGTGAAATAAATTTTAATGACATAACTGACATGATAAGTAGATCTGAAGTCCGGAAATTGAATTTTGAATACTCTAATACAATGTTTCAATTTTTATTTATCAATACTAAAACTGGAAAATATGTATTTGAAGGGAATGGTGTTTATTATGATAAAAATGGCGATCCCAATAAGTATGGTTATCCAGATTATTGGGTATGTAAAGAAGCGGAGAAGTACTGGACAGTCTATCTTCTTGATAATATGGAAAACGTTTTAGAAGAAAATGGGTATCTGGAATTTAATATTTTCTCTTTTGAAAAGAATTTGTTTATTCCTTACATAAGAATTGGAATAGGATTCATTACCTTCCTGAAAGGAGAAGAAAGTGTTAAGTACAAATTCAATGAGATTAAAAAGATGTATACAAAGTCAGCTAACCTTTTCATAGAACATCAAAATTATGAAAAGAAAATATTCTTCTTTAAGTCAGGAAATCAAGACAGTATACCTCTTATAAATTTGGGCAACAGACAGTTCTTTTATAAGGCATTGGAACTTTTACTCGGATATAAAATTGACTAATAACGAGTTGTTAGTTTTGAGGATATACCATATGTGACTTTCTAATATTACTTTGGAGATTGATAAGAAACTAATTGTACCTACCCCCAATTAACTGG